>CP065001.1:0-2400000 GCA_016700155.1 Ignavibacteriales bacterium | reverse complement strand
AGAAAAGTTTAATGAACTTATCACTCTTTTCCCTGAGTCGGATTTAAGACGTGATGCTGAATATGGATTAGCATGGTCCTTCTTTCAACAAAGGTTGTATAATGAGTCGTATACCACTTTTGATGCGCTCTCGATGGGCAATGATAAAATTTCAATTAATTCATTTTACTGGAAAGCAGAATCAAAGCGGTATGCGGGATATGATAAAGAAGCAACAAGCCTTTTTAAAGAATTCACTTTAAAGTATCCTGACAACGAACTTGTTTCCGGAGCCGAATACCAGATGGGTGGATTATCCTTTACAGAAAAAAAATTAGACGTATCCCTAGAATATCTGCGTTCAGCTATTTCGTCACCTGATAATATAATCCGCGCAAGAGCCTACACACTTCTTGGTGAAATAGAACTGAATAAAAAACAATTTGATGCTGCGGCAAAAAATTTTGATTATGCAATTGGTATTGAGGGAGTAACACCGGATATTCAGAACAGGGCAAAATTCGGGAAAGGTGTAGTAAACTTTTATAATAAGAATTTTACCGGTGCGATAAATTTGCTTCTTGAGGTTGAACAATCAGATCCTCAACTCGAAAAAGATAAACTGAATTTTTATCTCGCTGAAAGCCATTATGCTCTTGATAAATATTCAGATGCACTAACAAGGTACAGTTTTGTTGATCCACAGCAAGAAGAATTAGCTGAGCAGTTATTGTACGGAAAAGCATACTCCTACTTCAATCTCCGTCAATATGAAAATGCGTCTTTTCATTTTGGAGATTTCGTTAAAAAGTTTTCACATAGTGATTTGCTAACGGATGCGAAGTTAAGATTAGCAGATAGTTACTATGGAAGTAAAAATTATTCCGCTGCCAGCAGAATTTATAAAGAAGTCTTTAGTGCAGGAAAAGATTTTTCTAATGATCCATACGCACTGTATCAATATGCCCAATCGCTTTACAAGGCAGGAAATACTGAAGAAGCAATTACCCAGTTTGGAAACCTGCAGAGAAATTTTCATGAATCTGAATATGCAATCGGCTCATTGTTTACAATCGGATGGATAAGATTTCAGCAGGGAAGATTTACAGACGCAATTGCCGGCTACAGGAATGTATTTGAAGTTTATCCAAACTCATCATTGTCACCTGTACTCTATTATTCTATTGGTGATGCATATTTCAATATGGGTAAGTATGATTCAGCCAATGTTAATTATGAAAAAGTTCTGGAATTATATCCTTCATCGGATTATGTATTTGATGCTGTTAACGGGCTTCAATATAGTTTTGTCGCGCAAGGCAAACACGAGAGAGCAATCACTCTCATTTCAGAATTTGTCAATAAAAACCCGCGCTTAAGTTTTTCGGATCAGATACTTTTTAAAAAGGGTGAGATTTACTATAGCCAGAGAGAGTATGAAAACGCAAAGTTGAGTTACAAAGAATTTACTTCTGCTTATCCGAATAGTAAACTGATTCCCGATGCCTATTATTGGATTGGAAAAAGCGCACAGAATCTTGCTCAGAATGACGAAGCTGTTTTAAATTTTACAAAAGTATTCGAATCATATCCGTCAAATGAAGCCGCCGCAGCTTCAGTGATAGAAATTGGAAACATTCATAACAGCACGAAGAATTATGATGCGGCATTGGGCACTTATAATCGCGCATTGGATAAGCTTGCAAATTCTCCAAGGTACGCAGAGCTTTTGTTTATGAAAGGTTTGACTCTTGTAAATAAAGGTGATATTAACGAGGCATACGAAGTATTTGACGAAGTAGTTCAGTACTATCCCGGTACCATCTTTTCGGATAAAGCTAAAATTGAAGCTGGTATGATTGAACTCTCCGCAAAACGTTTTGAAAATGCCGTAACATATTTCAGAAGCCTGGCTGAATCCCGGAGTGACGATCTTGGAGCGAACGCACAATACCTATTGGGACTAACATATTTCGAACAAAAAAATTATACCGAAGCAATTACATCACTTGTCAGAGTTAGAACAATTTTTTCTTCTTATGAAGAATGGTTAACCAAATCATACCTGCTTCTTGGTGATTGTTATTATGAAATGAAAGATCTTGATAAAGCACGGGAAATGTTTCGGACAGTACTATCAAAACACAGAGGTGATGTGTTTGGACAGGAAGCACAAAATAAATTGAGAGCGATACAATGAACAAATCAGTTTTAATATTAATACTACTCTTTATTTCAAATATTCTTCTCGCTCAGGATGAAAAGAAAAATCTGCCATCAGTTGAACTGCCGGATTTCGTAATAACCGGCAAAGACGCGCTTGAAATAAAGAAAGTAAAGAAACCATTGCCGAAGTTTGTTTCTACGGTATCAAGTGATTTTTTCAAACCATCTATTCCGCCGGATGAACTGGAGCTTCGTGAATTTCCAAATCCTATCAAGCAGGAAAAAACTCTGATAGATTCAGTCGACTTTTATAACGGCTACGCTGAAGCAGGTGCTGGTATACATTCATTACCTGTTGGAAAAATCATTTACACTCATCCGTTCAATCAGGGAAAAGTTTTCGGAAAATTTGGTGCACTGAACCGTGTTGCGCATACAGATAACAGTGAGTTCCTGGGCATCAACGCTGGAGCAGGAGTAGCTTTTATTACAAGTACAAACTCAGAAGTATTGCCCGGCACACAATTTAGTTTGGTAGGTGATTATTCATCATTCGATTATAAACTTTATGGTGCCCAGGTGCCGGAGAAAAAAAAGTTATCGGATGGAAAAGTAAAACTGAAAATTAATAACCATTATTTGGATGATGCTTTGTTTGGTTTGAACATCGGGGGAGATTTTACTTCGTTCAGGAATGAACCTTACAAAGAAAATATCTTTAATGCAGAAGCATATTCAAGATTTAATATTTCGAATTTCAATCTCGGTTTTATTTTCAATTATGAACTTCAAAGTATATCAATTCAGAGAGTCGGTAATAACGAACTTGATTTCGTTTTTGTAAGACCGTTTGTAGGACTGAACCTTTCGAATACAATCAAATCACAATTCGGATTTACTTACACTAAATCAGCAAAAGAAGCATATAGTTTTCCTTTTGTTTCTGTGGCACTAAGGATTGACAAAAATATTTCGATTTACTCTGAATACGCTCCGGGCGCAGAGTTTGTAACGAACACAACTTTACTTCGACAAAATCGTTATTATGATCCTGAATCGTACTTCAATATTTTGTTTGAGAAAAAGCATCTGCTTAATGCAACATTGAAGTATGAGTTCGACAAGTATTTTGAAATTGATGCCGGGTTTGAATATATGGCAACAGATAACATCCCTTATTTTACAGATGCAAATAATACCGGGATATTCAGACTTCAAAAATCAGATGCAGTCAGTTATTCCGGATTTATCAACCTGTTATTTCATCTTGGACCTTCAGGAGTTTTTTACGGATCAATTGAAGGTAATGATACAAAGAATGGTGCGGATAAATTCATTCCTTATTATCCGCAGATAAAAAGTTCCCTGAATTATGGTTACACATTTAATTTTGGATTGAATGCAACTGCAACACTCCTTTATCAATCAAAAGTCTTTACTGATATTTTGAATACAAATGATCTTGATGCGTATTTCGATCTCGGTGCTAAATTTGCGTATCCGATCTCGACCGGGTTTAATCTTACATTTGAACTTGCTAATTTATTAAGTAGAAAAAATTATCTATGGAATGGTTATAAAGAATTACCTCTTGATGCTACTTTAGGCGTAAACTTCAGATGGTAAATTGTGTCATTGACAGTTTTAAAAAAAAATAGTTAAAATCAGTTTGCTATGGATAGATTTACTTTTATAAATAAACTTGCAAATCTTTCGGGCGTGTCTTTATCCGAATCAAGAAGATTTGCCGAAATATTTATCCGGAAAGTTTATGATCTTATCCAGCCCGGAGACGGAATAAAATTAGCTGGATTAGGAACGGCATATTATGCTCGTTACAAATTCCAGCCCATACAAAATGAAAATGATCCGGACACAACTGATATAATTGTCTTTACAGATGAAGCTAATGAGATTTTAACAAGTTCGGAGAATTCTGTCTTCTTCACCGTGCCATCGACTGATGAACCCAAACAGAATGCACTCGATAAATTTTTCAGCCTCAGTATTTCCAAACCTGTTATAAATGGTTCTGTACCCGGTGAAAATAATATTTCTGTGCCTGCTGGTGAGGAAATTGAATCACTTTTGAATTCAAAAGCTGAGAAACTTATTACGGGTTACGAAGTCATTAAAAATGTTGTTGATCCGGCGTTGACTTTTCCTCTGTCAGGAACTATCGAAGTAAAAAATAAAGTTGAAGCACTGGATACAACTCTGGATGATGAACTCGATTCCCTCTTGTTGTCGGATATTAAAGATGAAGAGCTATTAAAAGAACTTGAAAAAATTTCCTGGGATCTTGATGATGAATCACTTGATGGAATGACTGCGGATGATGTTGCCAAAGAACACGAAAAAGAAATTTTAGAGATTGAGCCAACACCTGAACAACCTGAAACAGTTCCGGAAATTGAAAATGATATACCGGAATCATCTGAAGAACCAGGTGAAGAATCACTTCCTACAGAAATCGACGAAACTAATGAGGAGGAGCTTCCCGATGATATAATGGAAGGTTCGATACAGGCAGAAATAAAATCTGAATTCGAACAGGTAAAATCTTATAGAGGCGAATTAACAATCGAAGATAAAAATCTTGATTCAGAAGTAGACCCATTCCAGGCGGCAATCGATCGTGTGAACAGAGAAATTGAAACAGATGAAAATGTTTCCGAAGTAATAAACGATGACAATCAACTTTCAAAAGCTGAAAGTGAATTTGTGGAAGTAGTTCCCAAATCATCTTTGTATGATTCAAATATTATTAATGTTGTTGAAAATGACGATGAAGAATTTCCTGATGAGCCTGAGGAAGAAAATGAAAAAGAAGCAGAAGATATTGATCCTGACAAATATCATCGTGATGCGTTAAAGGAAGCAAAAAACTTTGTGAGTGAAAGAAGGAATATCGGACTGAAAAAAGAAAAGCGGAATTCAACACTATCATTACTGATCATCATTATCGTTCTGTTACTAATCACAGCATCAATTTTTATTTATTTGAAATATATCAAATCACCTGAGCGCACATTGCACGGTGCTAACGGCGGCGGGAACATTGCAAAAATATCCTTGGTAGAAGTCATCGAAAGAAATTATGAATTACCCGTAACATATCCGTACCCTGAGTCAAGAAGAAATAGTCTGGCATTCTTTGACGGTTTGGATAGCAGCATAATTAAAAGTTCAATGATTTTGGGGAACAATCGCAGTGACTCAATGATTGTTTCATCAGAAGATAGTATAAAAATTCCGGAAAGAAGTTTAACGAAATCACCTGTCGTAAGGATTAAAAATAATATTTATAAATATGATATTAATTTTGTTGTTCAGGTCGCTTCATTCAAATCAAAAATTATTGCAGAGGGTGAAGCACTTAAATATAACCGGCAGGGAAGACAAAGTTATATTGAAGAAGTGGAGATTCCCGGAAGAGGTACATGGTTCCGTTTACGCATCGGCAACTTTGCTTCACTTGGTGAGGCCGAAACTTTTATGAGTAAATCGAAATAAAAATAATAATTAAGGAATTAGTATGAATCTGTTCTCAATATTTTTAAAAGGCGGCTTCATTATGTGGCCCATCCTTCTTTGTTCATTCATTGGACTTGCTGTTATCATAGACCGCTACATCGTGTTAAGAAAAGCAAGAATAAATGTTCCCGCATTTATGGTTAAGATACGCGGACTAATTAAGAAAAAAGATATTTCAGGTGCGGTTAGTTATTGTATGGAGGAAAAATCTCCAGCGGCAAATATCATAAGGAAAGGTTTAAAAAAATTCGGGCTTGGTCATGAAAGAGTCAGAGAAGCCATCGAGAATGCCGGAAGCCAGGAAGTAAGTAAACTTGAAAAGGGTTTGACGGTTCTTGCAACCGTCGCTGGTGTTGCTCCACTGCTTGGTTTCCTTGGAACTGTTACAGGTATGATAAGTGCGTTTATGACTATTGAAGATCTTGCCGGTGCCGCAAATCCAAGTGACCTTGCCGGTGGAATCTGGGAGGCTCTTTTGACAACAGCATTTGGACTGATCGTCGGAATTCCTGCTTTAGCTTTTTACAACTACTTTCTTAGTGCCGTTAAAAAATTAGTCGGTGATATGGAAACAGTTGCGAATGATGTTGTTGATATAATCCAGGATACCTCGGTGAATCAATCAACACCCGAAGAAGAAATTGAAATTGATATTTAGGCAATGCAATGAAACTTAAATTATCTCATCAACCATTAAGTGTTTTTAGCTACTCATCACTGACAGATATTGTGATGCTGCTTGTAATTTTTTTCCTGCTTACTTCTCAGTTTGTTATTCAGACCGGAGTGAAGGTGAAACTGCCGGGTTCAAAAACTAACGAACAAACAGTAGCAAGTAAACTGATTGTTACTCTTACATCCGAAGGGGCTATTTATGCTGGAAGCGATCAGACCGGAATTGATGGACTGCCGGCTTTACTTACGCAGATGCGTTCATCAACAACAGAAGATAACCTGATCATACGTGCCGATAAAACTGTTCCAGTTGAACTCGTCATAAAAGTTATCGATGCGGCAAAAGCAACCGGAATTGAAAAATTTACAATCGAAACTGAAAAAGAAAAACTTTGATAGGAAGAATTAATTTTCAAATGAGATGATACTATGACGTATACTTCTATAAAAAATATGTCTTACTCGGTTTCTTTAAGCATACATATAATTCTGCTGCTGATACTCTGGCTGTTAAAGTTTACTATTGATTATCCGCCACGGGAATATGTTGAATTATCTTTCGGGGTTTCCGGTGAAGTTGGTTCATCAGGAGCAATCGGTCAACAGATTGAACAGGTAGAAGAACTTGCGAAACCAGAAGAAAAAACTCAGACAAAAGAATCCAATAAAGAGGTAAAAGAAGTTCAACTGCCCGTAGCGAAAAATACTTTTGATGATAATACTGTAGCTCCTTCAGAAAAGAGTAAAGAAAAATCGAATAACAATACGAAGGAGAATAAGGATAATACTAACAGCAATGTTACTACAAGCGGTCAGGGCAATCTTGCTGAAGGCGATGGGAGTTTTGGATTTGATATTGACTGGGGCGGTAAAGGAACAAGGAAGATCTATAGTTATTCACTTCCTTCTTATCCAGAAGGTGTTTATAAAGAGATAGATATCAGGCTTAGATTTACAATTCTTCCCGATGGAACAGTCGGGAATATTTTACCATTAATTAAAGCTGATACCAAGCTGGAAAATGTTGCAATCAATTCACTGAGGCAATGGAGGTTTGAAGCTTTATCCCCGACACAGAAACAAGTTGAACAAGCTGCAGTTATTGTTTTTCCTTATCGTCTGCAATAACAGGTTCAGCATAATAAATTTTATAGAAAAAATATTCCGCGATTGTAAGAAGTGTAAGTGAAAAAGTATCTCTGTCAAACTGAAGCCCGAATCCGTTTTGTTCCATAATTAGTTTTGCGATCATACCTGTTATTGACCAGCCGACAGAAAATAATATACCGATCAACACCACATTGAGTAAACCGCTTTTTACACCTTCGTCCTGCCATTTTTTTGTGTAGATCACAGCGGCAAAAATCAGATGAGCGAAAAAAATGAAAGCGGTAATCATATCATACCTTAGTTTTCATGTTTTTATTCAAATACATCATCCCGAGCAATCCGCCGATCATTCCAAAAATTGTATTGGTAATCAAGTTACTGATTGATGCAATTACCGTATACAATACCGAAAATCCATTCGTCTTAATATCGTCTGCCATTCCCTGAATCATATTCAGAGCGTCTGTCATAACAGGTCCAAGATTCAGGTTTTGCATCATAAGTTTTGTTTGAGGCAATGCTTCCACCAGGTCATTGTTCCTGGAAATGAAAGTAATCAACAAATCAAAAATGGTGTAGAACACTGCGGAAAATATTCCGGTAAAAATTCCAAAATAAAAAGCGTCTTGAGTTTTAGTCGCTTCATCAAGTCTGTTGACTTTTTTGTGAAGTACAAGTGAGAATCCGGCAGCTAATGGAAGTACAAGACAGCATCCGAAGTTTTTTATACCCGGGACGACCATTAAAACAGCAGCTCCAAATCCACAAACAAGTGCCGGTAAATATTTTTTTGATGACATTAACGGTTAATCAGAAAATTTTTAATTTCATTCGAAATATAGATAAATAGGATTGAACCGGAAAACATTCCCGTACCGAAAGCTACCGGTTTGTTGTACGTGTATAATCCGGAGTTGATAAAAATAATGTCTAACAGAACCGGTAATGGAGCTATCCATAAAAAATATTTTTTGTTGAATGTAAACCTGCTGATCATCAATAAAAAGATTGAAGAAATAAATGCTCCCATGTAAATACCCGTACAGCGGCTGCATACAAGCAGGGAAGCATTATGTATGTGCAAAGTCTTATCCGCATTCTGGTGACATACAAGGCTGTAAGGATAATTAATAACCGGGATAATGTAATTTGAAAGTTGTGAGTTGGTGATCAGAACAGGTGATACTATTCCGGTTAACCACAAAAGACAGGCAACTGAAAATGTTAGGTTGAATAATAAATTTTTGGAGAATTTTTGTCCGGCATTATATTTTGCTGAACTCATTTTTCGTATATCAAAATCCGTGTGGGTGTGAGCACATAAAGTTTGTCGTTGAAAATGATTGATGATATTATCTTAAATCCTGATTTTGTTTCTGATAATTGTATTTCCATCAACTTTAGTTCTTTGCTGCTCAATGTACTATAATAAATTTGTTCCCCGGTATTCATAGTAACCCCGAAAAAATTGATTCTTATATTTTTGAATTGCAGTTCTGTCCCGACTCTCGATATCCCATTTCCAAACTGATCATATAATACAATAGAATTTCCATCAACAAAAAACAGAGTATTGGATGGAGATACAGCCATAGAAACCGGCTTGCTTAAGGCAAAATCGCCGTAATCAAAACCGCCAAAATTCTGGATGAAGTTGCCGAACATATCAAATTTTATTATGCGGTTGTTTTCGGAATCAAGTATAAACATGTCACCTTGTGCTGAAGTTACACAAGAGATAGGATAACCAAACTGTTCATTAGAATTTTCATTTTCACGAGTTGATAATGACGAGATGAAGTTAAGATCTTTATCAAATCTCTGTATCCTGTGATTGTTCCTATCACATACATATACAGTCAGTGAAGTTGCAAAGATATCAACCGGATCATCGAATGATCCGTTATCCCATCCAAACCCGCCGGCAAATTTCAGTACAGTACCGGTTGTATCGAGTTTATAAATCTCATCTTTTCCAGAATCAGTCACATAGATATGTCCGGAAGAATTTATGTAGAATGATGAGGCATCTTTAAAACTTCCGATTTCACCTGCAAACTTAAATTGCTGTGACAGAATTGTAGCCGGAAGCAATACTATGTTAAACAACAGGAAAAAGGTTTTCATTTTATACATTATTGAAATGAATCATTTAGTTTCTTTCCTAAATATAAACTGAACTTATGAAAAATAATGCATCAAAATTTTGATATGTGAAATACCTTAATTAATTTTGGTCACTGCCTCATGGTGTAATTGGCAACACGTCAGATTCTGGCTCTGAAGAGTCTAGGTTCGAGCCCTAGTGAGGCAACAAATACATTGGCGCATTCGTCTAGTGGCTTAGGACGCCGCCCTCTCAAGGCGGAGATCACGGGTTCGAATCCCGTATGCGCTACAAGAAGGAAATGAGGATTTCCTTTTTTTGTTTTACTGCATTGGTTGAAGTGCTCTTTAGGGTCAGCATCTATTAATAAAATTGAAAGTTGAGTATAAATTTGAAAAGATTTGATAAACATATTTTTATTTGCGAGAATAAAAGACCCGATGGACATCCCCGGGGCTGTTGTCTTGATAAAGGAAGTTCGGCAGTAAAGGAGAAATTTAAAAACAGGTTGAAAGAACTTGGATTAAACTCAGGGGTTCGTGCAAATACAGCCGGCTGTCTTGATGCCTGTGAATATGGGATAACGGTACTGGTATACCCGGAACAAATATGGTATGGTGGTGTAACTGAAAATGATATTGAAGAAATAATTCAAAGTCACATAGTCAACAATATTCCTGTTGAAAGATTGAAAATTTCAGATCCGAAATTCAATAAAGATGAAAAGTAACATTGAACAAAAAAGAGTTGATAAGATATTTTCGATTCTAAAAAAAGAATACCCGAAAGTTAAACCCGCGCTTGATTACAACAGTCCTTTTCAATTACTCATCGCTACAATACTATCTGCACAATGTACAGATGAGAGAGTGAACATTGTAACTTCAACATTATTTAAGAAGTATAGATCCCCCAGGGATTTTGTGGAGGCATCTTCAACAAATCTTGAGAAAGATATTTTTTCAACCGGATTCTATAAGCAGAAAGCAAAAAGTATCAAATCATGTTGTGCACAATTAATTGAACTTTATGATGGAAAAGTACCCGCAGACTTTGATGCATTAACCCGACTTAGCGGAGTAGGTAGAAAAACTGCATCCGTCGTTGCTGGAAACGCTTTTGGAATCCCTGCGATTGCAGTTGATACCCATGTTAAAAGATTGTCAAATTTATTAGGGTTTGTTGAAAGTGATAATCCCGAGATAATAGAATCGCGTTTGAAGGAGATTTTGCCAGTTGATGACTGGGTTAATTCTTCTCACTGGCTGGCAACGCATGGACGAAAAATATGCATTGCAAGAAGACCAAAATGTTCCGAATGTAAGGTGTCCGATTATTGTCCTTCAAGTAAGATAGATGACTAAAAGGATTTCTATGAGTTCAATGGAAATTAATAGAGATGAATGCCACAAGATTTTAACTGAGTACACAAAGTCAGAAAGTCTGCTGAAGCATGCGTATGCAGTAGAGAGCTGTGTAAGAGCCTACGCTAAGTTATATAACGAAAATATTGAATACTGGGGTAATGCAGCATTGCTGCATGATTTTGATTATGAACTTTTTCCAACTGCGGATGAACATCCATTTAAAGGTTCAGAGATTTTAAAGGAAAAAGGTTTTAGCGAAGACTTCAGGAACGCAATTTTATCTCATGCAGATTACTCAGGTGTACCGAGGGATACTTTATTGTCAAAAGTTTTATTTGCATGCGACGAATTAGCTGGTTTTATAACGGCAGTTACTTATGTCCGACCTTCGAAATCAATTGACGAGGTAGAAACAAAATCTGTTCTTAAAAAAATGAAAGATAAAGCATTTGCCAGAGCAGTTAACCGTGATGATATAATCAATGGTGCATCACAATTGGGTGTTTCGCTTGATGAACATATTAACTTCTGTATAAATGCTTTAAAAGATAACAGGGAAGCACTTGGGTTTTAATCTTTACCTCAAAGTGCTACTAAGGAATTCAATGTTTTTTAATGACTTGACTATTTAGAAATAACATCACTAAATTGGCAACAACTTTTAGGAGATTCTGCAAGCGAAATTTGCTACTTTTATTAATACAAGGTTGAGTTATAGAAGCATTATTTTCCATTCACAACAAATTGGAAAGTATTAATTAAAATGAAAAGCAGATTCTCCATACTGTTCATAATACTGTGTGCTTTCCTCACATATCCTCAGAAAGATATACGGGTGCTCTCCTCAGATTTCAACTCGATCGTAATTCAATATAACCCTGTTTACAGTGATACCTCATCCGTAACCATAAATAATGAATTGTTTAAGAAAATTGAAGTTTTGTTTGGATCAGTACCGAATCCTGAACAACCAGGTTTACCATCCACTCCTGAACGATTGATTAATGTTGGTGTTCCTGGTGAGTTTGGAAACACTATTCAGGTTTTGTCTTCTTCTTATTATGAAATTAATGGTAAGCTGCTTCCTATTCCTTCAATGAAAAGGGAGGGGGGGCAGAATCAGATTTATTTTGAAGTCAATCCGGATTATGCTCTCCATAGTTCGGATGATGAACTTGTCATGTTTGGTGAATATGGTTTGATCAGGGACATTAAAAATCAAAGTCTGCGTATCAAGCCAGTCCATTTCGATGCGTTAAAAAATAAAATCCGTCTCTATGATCAGATTACTTTCAGGATTAACTTTTCTGCATCGCAGGAAATTACCGAACCTATAGTTGATGAACTTTCCAAAGATGCCGTATTAAATTTTTCAGTTGCAAGGAACTGGAGTGCAAAACCATTACGCACAGAAAAAATAACAGTCAATAGTGTTCTGGCAAACGGGAGATGGTTTAGATTCGAAGCACCGGTTGAAGGTATGTATAGGATAACATATGCAATGCTGGCGTCATATGGTATTGAAGCATCATCTGTTGATCCGCGTACTATTAAAATTTATAACAACGGCGGCAAAATGCTGCCTGAAAGTGTGATGCTTGATGTTTCAACTGACCTGGTTGAAAATGCAATCACAGTTATTGGTGAAGAAGATGGAGTCTTTAATCAAAATGATTACATATTATTTTACGGTAGAGGAACTTCATTTTGGGAGTATGATACTCTGCTTGACAAAACGGTAAGACGACATAATGTTTATTCAAAAGAAAATTATTACTGGATCACATCAGGCGGGAATCAAGGAAAGAGAATTCAAAATCAGCCCAGCCTTACCGGCACAGCCGATGTAATACAGACCACAACACAGGCATATGCGTTTCTTGAAGAGGATAAAGTAAATTTTGTGCAGAGCGGCAGGTTTTATTTTGGTGATGAATTTAATCAGACCACGAAGAGCCGCACTTATATGAATACTCTCACTGGTCGTGTCGACGGTACACCGATTAACTACCGTTTCAGGTTTATAAATAATCATACCACATCCCAGCTACTTACGATTGATGAAAGCGGGACTTCAATTTTCAATTCGAGTATTCAAGGCACATCAAGTATAAATGATTGGAATACTTACCTGACTGGTGTGCCACACGAAAACCAAATTGTCTATAATAATAGTCTCGTAGATAACAGAAGTGTTCTTAAATTCACATTCAATGCTAATAGCCTGCTATCCCGTGGATATTTAGACTTTTTTGAGATAAACTTTGAACGTGACCTGGCATCTCATTCAGCACCAATCATTTTCTTTGCGAAAGACACAACCGGAAGCGTGCATTATAAATTATCTGGATTCTCAAACAGCAACATTCATGTTTTTGATATTACAAATTATTCTGAAATAAAATTAATTACCAATCCATTAGTTTGGAGTGGAGGTGACTTTGAGTTCATCAACCAGGAGAATTCGGGTGAAGGAAGAAAATACTTAGCACTACTCTCGGACTATTTTCTTACACCAACCAGCGGAACAGAAATTTCAAATTCAAATTTGCATGGGATTTCCGCGGGGGCACAATTTATCATTATTACACCAACTGTATTTTTAAATGCAGCCAATCGTTTAAAGGACTATAGGGAAAATAATTCTCCAAATAAATTTTCAACATTAGTAGTTGAATTAGATGATATCTATAATGAATTTTCCGGGGGGATGCTGGATATTGCAGGGATCAGGAATTTCTTAAAATATGCGTTTCAGAATTGGCAGATACGTCCAGAATATGTTTTGCTCCTCGGAGATGGAGACTATGATTATAGAAACATTGAAGGGGCAAATAATAACTTTGTTCCCACATACCAAATTTTCTATGAAACCAACTGGTATAGGAACCTTCATCATATATATTCATATGCCAGCGATGACTTTTACGCTCTGATAAATGGAAATGATCCACAGGTTGATTTGGCAACAGGCAGGATAAATGCTCAAACTTTAACAGATGCAAATAATGTTATTGATAAAATAATTGAATATGAGAGTAGCGAAGATCGCACAAATTGGAACAATCTCATCTCATTAATTTCAGATGATGGTTATACTTCCACAACTTATGAAGGGACATTACATACAGCCCCATCGGAATATCTTTCTAGTTTTGTAATACCAAAGTATTTTGATCTGAATAAAATTTATATGGCATCTTATCCGGATGAACTAACTAGTTCCGGGAGAAGAAAACCAGCAGTAAACAAAAAAATTATTGAGACAATTAATCAGGGAACATTGATCCTTAATTATATAGGGCATGGCAGTCCTGATTTGTGGGCTCACGAAGTAGTATTTGATAAAAATGTAACAGTACCACAACTTCAAAATAAAAATTTCTTTTTTCTCACTGCCGCAACCTGTGATTTTGGTTATTACGATATTCCAAACTTTCAAAGTGCGACTGAAATGCTTGTGTTAAAACCCAAAGCGGGTTGTATTGGTGCTGTCACGTCCTCCAGGCTTGTGTTTGCCGGTGAAAATAATGAATTGATGTACAGGCTATTCCAGGATCTACTTAATTCTGATAGAGATTCGTTGCATAGAATAATTCCGGTTGGAAAATCATTCTTTTTAACAAAACAGGTAAGGGTAGCAACTAATGACCGCAAGTATCATCTTTTTGGAGACCCGACACTCAGATTAAGAGTACCTCAGTATTCGGGAAACATTGATTCTATAAACGGAATTGCTCCAACTACTGATATACAGATTAAAGCCCTGAGCCGAGGTACTATCGAAGGTGAAGTTATTAAACCGGATTCAAGCCTTTGGTCTGATTTTAATGGTGAGGGCGTGATGACAATCTACGATTCCGAAAGAAGAATTCGTTTGGCTTCAATTTCTTTTGATGTAAACATTCCCGGCGGTGTAATATTCAGAGGAAGAATTTCAATACAGAACGGAAAGTTTAATAGTGATTTCATTGTGCCAAAAGATATTTCATATGAAAATAAGAACGGAAAAGTTGTAGTCTATTTTTATAATGAAGATACGGACGGGATTATATTCACTGACAATGTAATAATTGGTGGAACTGATTCTACCGTGAACAATGATGGAGAAGGTCCTCAAATCACGATTCATTTTGATGACGAATCTAACAGCAACGCAAATCTGATAACACCTAATTCATCGTTGATCGTGAAGTTGAATGATGAAACCGGATTAAACACCACAGGAACCGGCATTGGTCACAAGCTTGAAGGCATTTTGAATGATGACGAAAGTAATCCGATTGACTTTACAAATTATTTTACCGGCGATCTCGATGCCGGAGGCAGATCAGGTGAAATTAATTATAGGTTCAGCGGACTTGAGAACGGTGAATACAAATTACTCGTAAAAGCCTGGGATGTGTTTAATAATTTTGCTTCTGAGAATGCATACTTCAGCGTAGTAACTTCGGATGATCTTGTAGTCAGAGATATTTACAATTATCCCAACCCATTTGCTGGTAACACAACTTTTACATTTCAGCATAATTTAAATTCAGCGATAGATGTAAAGATCAAGATATATTCTATTGCGGGGAGGCTGATTCATCAGATAGAAAGCCAAAACATTGCCGACAGGTTCGTTGCTATAGACTGGGACGGAAGGGATATGGATGGCGACCTGATCGCTAATGGAACTTATTTATATAAAATCGTAATAACTACATCAGATGGCCAGTATAAGCGTGATGTATTAGGAAAACTGGCAGTAATAAGGTAGGCACAAATGTTGTTGTATTTCGGTAAATTTTCTTTAGTTTTCCACTTCCAGTTTTCGGAAATAATTTTAATCAAGAATAAGAATAACAAGACAGATATTTAATTATCGGAGGTATGTAAAAATGAAAATAGTCATAAGGCTTTTATTTATCAGCCTGATGTTTTTTGGAATGTACAGTACAAACTATGCGCAAGGCGAAGCTGCTGTTCCGTTTCTGCTTCTTGCACCGGACTCACGTGCCGGTGGTATCGGTGAATCAGGCGCCGGTTTGGCTGATAATTCCGCTGCAATATTCTGGAATCCGGCTGGTATAGCCTTTCTAAGTGGTACCGAGGTCAGCATTACTCACAGTAACTGGTTGCCTCAGTTCCAACTCGATTTGTTTTATGATTACCTCTCATACCGCCAGTATTTTGAGGAATTAGATGGAAGTGTTACAGCAAGTATTACCTATATGAACTTCGGTGAATTTGTTCGTACAAGTGCTGATGGTCCTACACCAATAGGAACTTTCAGATCATTTGATGCGGCACTTACATTGGGTTATGCAACAAAGTTACATCCCGATTGGGGCATTGGTTTTAACTTTAGATTAATCCATAGCCGTTTATCAGATCAACCGACTGAGAACGAGCAGGGAAAAGGCGTTGCAACATCTGTAAGTTTTGATGTTGGTGCTATGTGGAGACCGGAGGAATTGGTACTTCCATTAGTTGATGAAGACATTGGCGGTAAATTCAGTCTAGGTATGAATCTCAGTAACCTTGGTCCAAAGATCTATTATATAGATAGGGCACAGGCTGATCCGATTCCAACAAATTTCAGGTTAGGTTTTGCATATAAAATTCTTGATGATGAATATAACTCACTCATTTACACTCTTGATTTCAGTAAACTCCTTGTAAGCAAAACTCCGACAGATACTATTTATTCATCTGTACCCGGAGATACGAGTTTTACTGTAGTTAAAGGTTCATCAAAAGAATTTTATGAAGCACTTTTCACTGCGTGGGGAGATAAACCTATCAGCGAAGAGTTGAGAGATATAGTTACCTCAATGGGACTTGAATACTGGTACGGTAGTCCCGGTGAATTTTTATTCGCATTAAGAACAGGATTTTTCTATGAAGATCCTTCATACGGAAACAGAAAGTTTATGACCTTCGGTGCGGGTATACGCTATGATATTTATGGATTTGATTTCAGTTATATAACTACATCTGTATTTGCAGGCGGAGAAAATCATCCGCTGTCAGATACACTTCGTTTTACAGTTTTAATCGGATGGGGCGCTGTTCCTGAAAGTACGAGAGGACTGCCCAGAGGAATTTAATCCCAGATGCTTAAAAATATTTTTCTATTCCTCACATTGCTTTTATGTTTGGGCAGTTCATCTGCCCAAACTTTTATCGGCAAACTAAATCCTTTCCCGGAAACACAATCATCAGTAGCTGCAGATGATACAATAAAAATTCTTGCTGTGATGGTAAGTTTTCTTGATGATCGTGATGCAGCAACATTCGGGACCGGAAAGTTTGGCAGTATTTATTCTCAGGATTATGGTAGTACCATAATTGATCCGCTTCCGCATGACAAAAACTATTTCCTAAATCACTTACTGTTTGTTAAAAATTATTATTCCAAAATTTCCGGTGGACAGACAGTTATAGATTACACTGTACTTGGTGATACTTTTTCTGTTTCAAAAACGATGAGGAATTATTCACCTGATCCAAATTCAGATAACTTTGCACCCATAGGAGAATTTTCAAAAGAAGTATGGCACCTGGCGGATTCACTTAATCCAGGATTTGATTTCAGTGCTTACGACATATTTTTAATTTTCCACGCGGGAGTTGGAAGAGATATTTCTCTTCCCGGCAGCATAGGTAATGAACGAGATCTGCCATCACTTTATCTAAGTTCCAACGCTTTGAAAGATATCTACGGTGAAAGTTTTGTGGGATTCCCTGTTAGCGGCGGCGCTTACCACATAACAAATTCGATGATAATCCCCGAAACTGAAAGCAGGGAAATCGAAACCATAACCGGAAAATTTTTATTTGAGATTTCAATTAACGGACTCATAGCTGCAAGTGTAGCGAGTCACCTTGGGTTACCGGATTTGTTTGATACAAACACAGGTCTCAGTGCTATCGGCAGATTTGGTTTGATGGATGGTCAGTCAATCTTTGCTTACAATGGTTTGTTCCCGCCTGAACCTTCAGCATGGGAAAAAATATTTCTATCTGAAAAGCTGAACTGGAATATTCCTGTTGCGGAGTTAACTCCGGGTAATTATGATATCATCCTTGTTACAAAAATAGCTGCCGGATTAAACGATACCACAATTCTTAAAGTGCCTCTGAACTCATCGGAATATTATCTGCTTGAGAACAGGAATCGCGATGCAAGAAGTGATGGCTCAACGGTTACTTATGTCAGCCAGGGTAACACCATAACAAGAACATTTTTAAAAGACACAACAGGCTTTTACAGTTTTGATATTGATTCTCTTGAAGGCGTGGTTGTTGATGTGGATGAATTTGATTGGGCTGTACCCGGAAACGGTATAATCATCTGGCATATTGATGAAAATGTGATTGAAGAAAAAATTGCTGAGAACAAAGTAAATACAGATAAGAATAAACGCGGTGTTGATGTTGAAGAAGCAGACGGGGTTCAGGATATCGGCGAAAGATTTTTTACAATTTTTGGTGATGAAGTAATTGGCGAAGGCGAGCCGGAAGATCTTTGGTATGCTTCCAATAGTTCATTTCTCTTTAAGAACAGGTTTGATAAAAGTTCTAATCCGAATACAAAATCAAATTCAGGAGCTAACAGTCTTATTAGTATTTCAGGATTCTCAAACATCGGCAACAGGATGAGTTTTAAAGTTGCGTACGGGGATTCAATTATAAAGCCCGTTTTCAGTATTGAAGTTCCGACTACATCTAAAAAAAATAACTTAAGTAGTTACCAGTCAGGGAGCACAAAAGGATTTTTACTTAAGACAGACTCAACCTTATTGATAATAGATGAACAAGGAAATATTTCCTCTGAACAATTTTCATTTATTTCAGAATTAAAACCTGCTTCTATTACTTATGCTGGTATAACCTTTCAGCCAGTTGACTCTATACTAAGAATGTTAGTAAATGGTGTAGATATTGACAGGTTTAAAATATTGAGTAGCGGGAAAATTACCTGTGACCCGATTATTCCAAATTATGATGCAAGTTCTAGCAATTTCCCTTTTATCGTATTTGGTTCAGAGAATGGGGAAGTGCAGGTTTATTTCTTTGGTGATTTAGGTTTCCCCCCAGAGAAATATTATACAATCGAAGGAGAAGAAAACTATTATATCCATAAGATAGCTGCTAATGATACCATATTTTCTTTCATTTCTTTGCCTGATCCCGATGTGATTTTTATTGATGGTCCTGTTTATATATTTCAGGATAATAGTGGAAACAGGATTCAGTTTAGTAATGAAAAGCCAATTGATCTTGCTATGACAAAGGATAAACAGGGAGATTATATTTCTGTTGTATTAACAAACCAAAATACTTTTTATGTTATAAAAGGTTCTTCGATCATTCATTCTTTCAGGGTGAGTGCGGTTGAAAATATTAATTCATTCATTCTTACCGACTTAAAAAGAAACGGCGAGAACTATATTGTCTTCGCTAACGGAAATAAAATTGAAGCAAGAAATTTATCAGGCTCACTTGCGGATAATTTTCCCTTTGAAGATCCGCTTAATATAGGATTTGAAGGAACACCTCTTTCTGCAGACTTTGATAACGATAACAATGCTGAAATAATTGCGTTTACAAAAGACGGCAGAATTTTTGCATTTGACGGCGGAACAGGCAATGTTATAAACGGATTTCCACTCTCAACCGGAGCTGAATTAATTTCAACACCGGTTCTTTACCGGGATGGTGATAAAATTTCCATCGCTGCATTAGACGCAAGAAATAATTTTACAGCATGGAACATCAGCCCTGCGGCAGGAACTCTATACTGGAGTGAAAAGAACGGCAACAGTTATAACTCAGCTTTTGTTGATGCGGCTGAATCACAGAATTTTGTTAATACATTTTTCCCGAAAGAGAAAGCATATAATTATCCCAACCCGGTTTATGAAAATGAAACTCAGATAAGATACTACGTCTCTGAGGATTCAAAAATAAATATCAAGATTTTTGATCTTGCCGGTGACTTTGTCGCTGAATTAAATGATGATGCCAGAGGAGGATTCGATAATGAAACAACCTGGAATGTTTCAGGAATTCAGAGTGGTGTGTACCTTGCAAGAATTGAGGCAAGTCCGGTGAGCGGTAAATCTGAATCAAATATTATTAAGATTGCGGTTGTTAAATAACCGCAATCATTTTTCAGGGGAAGTGTTAGACTCTCATAAAAATATTCTTAAACGAAAATATCATAATGCTTAAACGAATATTTATTCTCTCGATCTTTTTTATTTCCTGTTCAAAAATCTATCCGCAGTTCACAGATTTTCATCCTGAACTGAACTGGTTTACCATAAAAGGCGAATACGTTGATGTTCATTATCACGAGGGAGCTGAAAGAACTGCAAGAGTCGTATGTAAAATAGCCGATGAAGTGTGGGAACCAATTACATCGCTTTATCAGTATGAACCGGAGAGAACACATTACATTATAAAAGATATTGATGATTACTCAAACGGCGCGACATATTTTTTTGATAACAAAATTGAAATATGGACAAGCGCATTAGACTTCGATCTGAGAGGTACTCATAACTGGCTGCGGAATGTTATATCACACGAGTTTACTCACCTGGTGCAGATACAGGCTTCGATGAAGGCTACAAGAACTTTACCCGCTGTATTTCTTCAGATGCTGAATTATGAGGATGAGAGAAGACCCGATATACTTTATGGCTTTCCTAATTTTATTGTTTCATATCCGCTTGCGACCATAAATATGCCTGCCTGGTTTGCTGAAGGAACTGCGCAGTATATGCGAAAAGAATTTAATTACGATAACTGGGATTCTCATCGTGATATGATCCTGAGATCATACGTACTAGATAACAATATGCTGACATGGAACCAGATGGGTGTGTTTGAAAAAACAAGTCTTGGTAATGAATCGGTTTATAATTCCGGTTTTGCACTTACCCGGTACATTGCACAAAAATATGGTGAGGATAAATTAAGACGCGTAAGCAATGCTCTGGGCAGTACATTTAATTTTACTTTTGATGCTGCATTCGAAGATGTTATAGGAAAATCAGGTAGCGAACTTTATGAAGAGTGGAAAGAATATCTAACAAAAGATTATAATGAACGAATAAAAAATGTTCGCGATAATTTAGTTACCGGAGATTTAATTGCTGAAACAGGTTTTGGAAATTTTTATCCGGTTTTTTCATCAGACGGCAAAAAAATAATTTATATATCTAACAAGAACTCAGACTACTTTTCTCCCGCATCAGTTTATCTTTATGATATTGAGAGTAAAACAGAAAAAGAAATTGTCAGCGGCGTAAGATCAACTATTAGTTTTATGCCGGGTGAGAAAAAAATTCTTTTTGCTAAAATTACAGATGATAACCCGAACTGGTATAATATTCACGATTTATATATTTATGATATTGAAGAAGATGATGAGATAAGACTGACCAATAATTTAAGGGCAAACCAGCCGTCCATTTCGAATGATGGAAAGAATATCGTATTCCTGTTTCAAAAAGACGGGACAACTAATATCGGCACAGTAGATTCCGAAGGAAAAAACTTTAAGCAGCTTACTTTCTTCAATAATGGTGAACAGGTTTACAACCCAAAATTTTCCCCCGATGATTCATATATAGTATTCGATTACTCATATCACCACACAAGAGATATAGTCGCAGTAAATATCGATGGATCAAATTACCGCAACATAATCGCAACCGAAAATGATGAACGCAATCCTGTCTTTCATATTAACGGCAACCTGGTTTACGCATCAGATGAAACGGGAATTTATAATATATACTCACTCAATCTTATGACCGGTGAAAGAAGACAATTTACAAATGTAACAGGCGGCGCTTTTATGCCGTGCGTTAATGCAAATGGAGATATAGTTTATTCCGGTTATACTTCAGGCGGATATAAAATTTTTCATCTGCCGGTTGAAAAACAGGATGAAGTAAAAAGTGGAATGAGTTATGTCCGATCATCTAATCCTCCGTTAAATGAGGATCAGCCTTATGGTGACATCACTTCCTTCAATATTGAAAGACTCAAAGAATTTAATGATTATGAAACTCCTGATTATGAAGAATCAAAATATTCCGGAGCTTTTTCTAAACTGACGTTCTATCCATTCCTGCGTTATGACAATTACAATACATCAAATAAGTTTTTCGAAAAGCTGAAACCCGGACTTTATGTATCATCAAGTGATATGTTAAACAGGTACGCGCTGTTTGCAGGCGCCTCAATAAACTCTCGTCTTGAAAGAGACCTGTTCCTTATTTTTGATTACAAAAATAAACTGCCCTTGTTTTTTGATATTGGTCTGAAACCCGAGTTGTCACTTGAGTTGTATAATATCAGCAGGAAGGCTAATGTAGATATATTGTTCGGAGCTGACTCAACCACTAACCCCCCGACTTACGATCTTGAAATACCGACTAATGTAACTTACAATCTTTTTGAAGTAGATCTTGTTGCTCGTCATCGTATATTCAATAGAGCAATGAATCTTGAATTCAGATTTATTTTTTCACGTTACTCAGCAGCATTAGGCAGCTTTTTTATACCGAATGTAGGATTGTACCCAACCACAGATGATACATATCTGGTGGGGAGAAATCTTCAGGTTAAATATACTTTTGATGCAATAGCTCCTGACCGTGACAGTGATATTAATCCTGTCGGTGCTTCTGTTGATCTGACTTATAATTATGAATTCAACAAGTTTAATGATAACGGGGAATACGAGGTTAACGATGCAGGTGCTTTAGTGCCGCAGTACAACAACTTCAACTTTCATAAACTCGAATTGAATTCTAAACTTCATTTTCCATTGTGGGCGAGTCACACTTTAACAGCACAGATAAGAGCCGCATCAATTCTTGGTCCTGTTATGCCTGACTTTTTTGATTTTTATCTCGGCGGCTTAATAGGAATGAAAGCATACCCGTTTTATGCAGTCAGCGGAAATGAACTTGGCTGGTTAAACCTTACCTACCGTATGCCTCTGTTCAGAAATATTGACAGCAGGGTCGGACATATTTATATCGATAAAGTTTTTCTTTCGGTTTATGGTGATATAGGTAATGCCTGGAACGGAAAAATTCCTGAGCTCGATACATTTAAAAAAGGTGCCGGAGCCGAACTTAGAGTTGCTATGAACTCATATTATTTATTCCCGACCAACTTATTTGTTAATGCCTCTTACGGTTTTGATAAAGTTGAACGAACCGTACGAAATGAAACTATAACCTACGGCAAAGAATGGCGATTTTACGGCGGTATTCTTTTCGGGTTCGATTTTTAATCTTTTGTTCAAAAAGTATTTTTCTCAGAAGGATCTTTTATGAAAAAGTTAACAGCAATATTAACAATAGCAATTATCCTGTTGAGTACTACTCAATTTTCTTTTGCACAGGATAGAGACGAAAAAATTTTACTGAGCGGCAACCTGTTCTCTGATTCTAAATTACTGTTAAGCACTGATGATATGAATAATTCGTCAATCCAATTAGTTCAGGCAAATAAAAAATCTCCATTTCTTGCCGGACTTCTTTCATTCGCAGTTCCCGGTGCCGGTGAATTTTATGCAGAGAGTTACCTGAAAGCAGGCATCTTCCTCGCAATTGAAGCTGCAGTCATAACAACAGCGATTATATATGACAATAAGGGCGATGATCAAACTGCAAGCTTTGAAAAATTTGCTAATGAAAACTGGAGTGTGAGAAGGTACGCTGAATGGACTCTCAATAATCTTTCTAACCTGAATGGAAGTTTAAATGCTTCCGATTACAATGTGTTAAATCAAAACGGCACAGTTAACTGGGTGGAGCTGAATCGCCTTGAACGCGACATTGGTTCCGGTTACTCACATTCACTGGCGCCTTATGGTGATCAGCAGTATTACGAGATGATTGGGAAGTATCCTCAATTCAGTCATGGTTGGAGTGATGCAAACCAGGCAGACACGGATTACCACATACTTTCTCCTTACTATCTTTATTACTCCGGAGAAAGAGGGAAAGCAAATGATTTTTATAATGTAGCATCAAAAGCAGTGATAGGAATTTACGTCAATCATTTCCTGAGCATACTTGATGCCGTTTGGACAACTGCAAATTACAATAAAGATTTGAGTGTGAAATTCAGATTGGAACAGAATAACCTTGTAAGAGAAATTGATTTTATTCCTACAATGCACGTGAGTTATAGTTTTTAGATTTTCTTGGTGTTCTTTGTGTTTAAAGGCAGTTAACCACAAAGATCACAAAGAAATCTGCACAAAGAGCTCAAAGTTTAAAAGTCCATTCGGAAAGAAATAACGGGGGTTCTATCAACGATACCTACATTAACATTCTTTAAAATCTTCGCGTCTTCATTAAGGTAAAAATCATATATAACATTTGAAATGATTGTGCCTACTGCCGCACCAACAATCACATCACTGAGATAATGTTTGTTGTCCTGCATTCGTGAATAGCCGACATATCCAGCCCATCCGTAAAGAGAAAGAAAAGAAATTGCTTTAAGGCTTTTTCTTAATACATCATTATTAGCTGTCATCGGAGATGAATCAAGATAGTCATCTATTTCCCTGTAAAGAAAAGATGAAGTCGCAAATGCTGTGGAAGTATGTCCGCTAAAAAAACTTTTGGTGTCAGAACCATCGGGGCGTTTCCTTCCGATAGTCTCTTTGGTAATATCCGTAATCGCAAATGTGTAAAGAATAGATTTTCCGAAAAGGAAAATATGTTTGTAGTCATCTTTATCTGTTGATGATGGATCAAAAATATTTTTACCCACTGTAAAAGCTAATCGTGAATAAAAAATAATATTTGGAAAGTAGTTCGGATCAAGACTACCAACTGAAACTCTTCCGTTTCTTCCGATATTATCCTGAATGTTTGATTCAAATGAAGAGGGTCTTACGGAAAGTTTATCATCATCTTCAATATGAATGTTATTCCTCGACAGCATATATCCTGTAAGCAGTAGATCATGCCAGCTAAGACCTTCAGTTACACCTTTTATGGCTGAACTCTGGATTTTATCAAGACTCTCAGTCAGTGATTTTGTTTGCGGAAATACAACTGAGCCTGATATGACAAGAATGATTAATAATTTGTTAATCATTTTTCCCCGGTATTATGAATTGATGTTTTTATCAATTGATTTTCTTTTTGTATTTAATTTGAATCTGAACCACTTTTCAATAGTGAACAAATTTCACTTGTACTTTCAAATTACTAAACTGTCATTCTGAATTTATTTCAGAATCTGCTCAGTTAATAGATCCCGAAACTAGTTCGGGATGACGCGGTATAAAATTAGGATAACACTCACTTTTCTTTCAATGGCAAAATCCATCCTATAGATTATCGAGAACAATACGTCTTCTGTTTACTACAAAATCTTTTATGGCTGCAATATCATTGTCAAGATTGAAACCCGCGAGTCCAAGATGCGGATCAAGATAATATGCAGTTTTTATTTTGTTATAAATGGTATCGATGATAGGGAACAGATTTTCTTCGGTGAATATTTCATTGCAGATATATCTTAATTCATTTCTGTACATCGAATCAATTTCAGGATTAGTTTTCAGCTTACGCATAATTTCATTATCACCATAAATGATAGGCTGAAACTGCGGATCAAACGAACGGTCAAAATCCCAGGGAATGATCTGATAAGCTGAAGCAGATGAACTTTTATATAAATACATATTGTTGGTAAAGCCGTCAACGCTTGCAATTATTGTTGACGCGGCGTGATACCTCAGGTAGTTTTTTATATCGAGATATTTTCCTAATTGTGTTAAAAGATTTTCTGAACTTGTTGTATCGATTGCATTAAAGAATTCTGCAAGATTATTTAAGTTATCATCGTCTGGAATTTCTTTATCAAAATTTGTGTGAATATTATTCTGACCGATCATACTGAACTTTGCTTCAAACCGTACTTTAATTAATTCGTGAACAGGAAGATTTCTTTTAAGAAAAAAGTTTTCATCGATTCTTTCAATGAGCTTATAAACGCCTTTGTTTTTGTTGTTAAGAATCAGAAATATTTCTGAAGAATTAAAAACCGGAAAACCTAATTGAAGAAATATGTAAGATGCTAATGTCGTTTTCGTAAAAGACCTGTCATAAACCTGCGCGCTTAAATTAAATGTACTTTCGTTTTCAATAATTCCGTCAAGAGTCGTAACGGAGTAAGACCATTTGGGAAAAAATCTTGAACCAGCTCCTGAAGCTTCAATGTTTCCGTTTATCAACTCGTCATTATATAAAAGTTTCACCGCAACATTTGTATTGCCGAACCTGTTTTCAAGAAGCATCTGGTAATCTTCTGTGTTTATCTGTGCATCAACAACGGGCAGAGTACTTTGCTCTTTAACCGGGTTAACTTCGTTCACAGTCTCGCAGGATGAAAAGATAAACGCAACAAAAAATATATACAGATATTTTTTCATTAAAAGTTTACCTGTAATTCTAAAAACAATCTTGAATCATCACTGCTGTACTTTGACTGGAATTTATTTTTAGCAAATAATCCGTTCCCATTAATCTTTAATCTCACATCTTTGTGAAAGAAGAGATTCACGCCGATGATAGTCTGTAGAGTATGAACATCTGAGTCATTTATATCAGGCGCAAAATAACCGAGCAGTAGCACAGGCTCGATAAATTTTATAACATCACCACCTATATGAAACATGTAAGAACCGGCAACACGAACAGCGGTCGCGTTGACTTTCTTTTCGTCGTTCATCAGTAAATATCTTACCTGCTCTTCAGGATTACCGACATAACTTAATTCAATATTCGCGTTGAGTGAGGTTGATTCATAAGCGGCATCTGCTGCAAATCCGTTTACACTTACAGGCTCCTCACCGCCTTTGTGCAGGTACATGTAATTGGCTGAATAAATAAAATTTCCGCAATGATAACTGAACCTGTTTGCCCAGCCGAATGCAAGAGAGTTATTCTTGAATAATGATGAATAGTATGAGATAGGGAAGTCGGGATCTTTGTCAGAGTATTTACTGTAAACCTGTAAACTTACACTTCGTTGTGTATAACCGAATTCAGAAAAGTTATCGTGAATTAAACTTCTTTCGATGAACACAGATTCTTCCCTGTTAATTAACTGCTCGTAACCAAAAGGAGTTTTAATGTTGCCGACTTTGAATTTCATTCTTCTCATATATTCAAACTTAACTGAAAACTCTCTGAGCCTTACCATATTATCTTCTGAACTTCCGCGCAGTTCAAGCTGTGCTTCAATATCTTTGTTGACTTTATAATCCGCCTGAAATTTTCCTTCATAAAAAACTTCCTGGTTATTTTTTATAAGCGGATTCCTGTTCCAGAATTTATAACCGGTAGAACCAGAACCGGAAAATTCCATCTGCGCGAATAAGTTCTTTTGAAATACAAAAAGGATAAGTATCAATGAAGCAAAAGTGAGAAGCTGATAAATTTTCATATTATAAATTTTGTTGTTGGAAAGATGTCCCGAACCTTGCTGCGAATATAATAAAAGAGAAGAACTTTATCTCTTTGCAAACTTTGTGAAAAGCAAAGATGATTGAGTTTCGCTTTCTGCGCTTTGTGGTTAGTGCTCTTTTTTATACCACAAAGAACGCAAAGAAAACGCAAAGGGCACAAAGACAATCCGCTAAAAATCTAAAATTTTATTCCTGCCTCATTATCCTTATTTTTACTTTATGAATACACCATTAGTAGTTATAGTAGGACGACCGAACGTCGGCAAATCAACTTTATTCAACAGGCTTGTCGGCAAACGCGACGCAATTGTAGATGACGTAAGCGGAGTAACCCGCGACCGCAATTACGGCGAAGTGGAATGGGCTGGAAAAGAATTCCGCCTGATTGATACAGGCGGGTATGTTCCAAACTCACCCGATCTTTTTGAAACCGCAATACGTGAGCAGGTAGAGATCGCAGTCGCTGAATCCGACGCAATAATTTTTCTCGTTGATGCAAAAGCCGGACTCAATCCTATGGATGTTGAGATAGCAAGAATGCTGCGTGTCTCAAACAAAAAATTTTTTCTTCTAGTAAATAAAGTTGACTCGGAAAAACAGGATAACCTCGCCGCTGAATTTTATTCGCTCGGCATTGATAAAGTTTACCAGGTCTCAGCATTAGTAGGAAGAATGATCGGCGATTTTCTGGATGAACTTACTTCCGAGTTCGCCGTTAAAAAAGAAGGTGATGAAGATCCACGATTAAAGATTGCGATAGTCGGCAGACCGAATGTTGGGAAGTCATCTTTGACTAACGCATTGCTTGGTCACGACAGAAGTATTGTAACCGATATTCCCGGAACGACAAGAGACAGTCTTGATTCGATTCTGAAATATTACGGAAGAGAAATTATTCTTGTTGACACTGCCGGATTAAGAAAGAAAAAGCGTGTCGAGGAGAGTATCGAATTCTTTTCTACTCTCAGAAGCCTTAAAGCAATAGGTGAAAGTGATGTCGTTGTAATTGTTCTTGATGCTATGATGGGAATAGAAAAACAGGACCAGAAAATAATTGATGAAGCGGTACGCTGGCGCAAGGGAATTATACTCGCTGTAAACAAGTGGGACCTTATCGAAAAAGAAACCAACACTGCAAAAGAGTTCGAGAAAAATATCAGGGATAAAGCAGGGTCGATAGATTATTTTCCTATCATATTTATTTCGGCATTAACCAAACAGCGTATTTACAAACTGATCGATCTTTGCATTTCAATCAGTGATGAGAGAAAGAAAAAAATCCCGACGAGTGAATTGAATGAAACATTGCTTCCTGAAATAGAAAGAAATCCACCAGCATCTACTCACACAGGGAAAGAAGTAAAGATAAAATACATTACACAGGTGGGGGATCATTACCCGGTTTTTCTTTTCTTCACAAATTACCCGAAGGAAATCCAGGAACATTACAGAAGATTTTTAGAGAAACTCATAAGAAAGAAATTCGGTTTTAACGGTGTTGCGATCACTCTAAGCTTTAAAGAAAAATGATTCACCCCGCTAGAATAATAATCATTGGCGGAAGCGCTGCGGGAGCGGCTGCGGCTGCCAAAGCAAAACGGGTTAGTCCTGTTACTGATGTTATTCTCTTCGAAAAATCTCCTTACATATCAACCGGCGTTTGTGAAATTCCGTATGTGATTTCTGGCGATATTGAAGACTATAGAAAACTTATTTTTTATGATCCTGAAAAATTCTCATCTGAAAAAAGTGTACGAGTTTTTGTTAACCATTTGGTGGAATCAATCGACAGACAGAAAAAAAATATTTCTGTTCGTGATCTGATAACTGGTGAAACAAAAAATAATTCTTATGACAAATTAATTATCACAACGGGTTCAAAAAGTATTGAGCTGCCGAAGTTTGATCCGTTCCTTAAAAATGTATTTTATATTAAATCCATCCCTGACCTTAAAAAATATTTAGAATACAAAAAAAACAACCAGGTTAAATCAGCCGCTGTTGTTGGCGCGGGTTTACTCGGACTTGAAATGGTCGATGCACTTCGTTCAACAGGTATTGAAACATCTCTGTTTGAAAAGAACTCACATCCTTTTCCATCCGCTGAGAAAGAAATTCAATTACTAATAAATGAATTGTTGAATAAAAAAGATGTGAACTTTTATTCAAATGCTGCTGATATAAAACCATTTATTGAGCAGAACAAAATCAGAAGTATTAAACTTGACGGAAGAGTTTTAGAATATGATGTTTACTTTGTTACAGCGGGAGTAAAGCCCGATACATCATTATTTGAAAAATCTAAAATCGAAATCGGCAGATCAGGCGGAATAAGAGTTGATAATAAACTAAACACAAGTGATTCAAATATTTATGCCGCAGGTGATTGTATTGAAGTAATGAATTTTGTAACGAGACGATATGAGGTTATCCCGCTTGCAACTTTCTCAAGAGATTACGGGCACATTGCAGGCGCAAATGCCGCCGGTGAAAATATCAGGACAAATCCGGTTGTTAAAAATATTTCAGTAAAAATATTCGATAAATATTTTGCTTCCTGCGGAATAACAACTGAAGAAGCAAAATCACAGCGAATAAGTTTTAAATATGTCGATGCCTCTGTTCCGAATCTCGTAACCGTAATGCCCGGCGCTGAAAATGTATATGGAAAAATATTATTCTCAACTGATAACAAAAAAATTCTCGGCGCATCTTTCTTTGGAGGAAGGGAAGTGTCAGGCTACAGTGATCTAATTTCAGGATTGATTTCAGCAGGACAGGAAATATCAGTTCTTTCAAAAATCAATTTTAACTATACACCTCCGCTGTCATCATTTAAAAATTTATTATCAGTATTAGGCAGAAAATCTTTAAACGTTTAAAAAATATTTATGAAAAAAAATAATTTTATTCTGATTGAACATCCATTAGTTAAAAGAGATGTATCAATACTTCGTGATGTAAACACACAACAGGAATCATTCCGAGGTGCAGTAAAGCGGTTGGCAAATGTTCTTGCTGTGGAAATCGGCAAGGGATTAAAACTAAGTGAGTTCAATCTAAATACTCCTCTTGAATCAACAACAGGACATAGATTAAACCAGGACGTTGTTCTTGTACCAGTGCTTCGTGCCGGACTTGGAATGGTAAGCGGGTTTATAGAATTAATTCCCGAAGCAAAAGTCGGTCACATAGGTTTGCAAAGGGATGAAGAAACTCTAACTCCGGTTGAATACTATTATAAAACACCGAAGGACATTAGCAGATCAAAAGTAATTTTGCTTGATCCTATGCTTGCTACCGGCGGCAGCGCGTCGGAAGCGATTAAGTATTTGAAGAAACGCGGCGCAATTGATATTGTATTTGCATGCCTGGTTGCAGCACCAAAAGGCGTTGATCGGATTTCAAACGACCATCCTGACGTTAAAATATTTGGCGCAGCATTAGACAGGGAATTAAATGATAAAGGATATATACTGCCCGGTTTAGGCGATGCAGGAGACAGAACATTTGGTACACTCTAAAATTTCATTCAACATTTTCTTTCTCTTATTCTTTCTCGTTAATAATTTTACGGTGTTGGGTCAAAACTATCCTGATGAATCAATTCATTTGTTATTAAAAGACGGAATAAAAAAAATTGTTCAGCAGGATTATGATAATGCATTATCGCTTTTTAGTAAAATGGATAGAGACTATCCGCAATTACCATTAGGGAAAATATATATCGCCGCCACTCATATTGCCAGGTCTTATGATTACGGTGAACAGATCGATGAGAAGAGTATTGAAGGACTTTTAGATGATGCATATATACAAGCTAAATCTCTGCTTGATAAAGATTCCCGAAATTTATGGTACAACTATTTTGTCGCTTTAGCTGAAGGTTACTCCGCATACTTTCATGCAATCAGGGAAAATTATTTTTCTGCTATGTCATCAGGGTTAAGCTCAGTTGATTACTTTGAAAACTGTATTGAACTCAATCCGGAATTTCATGAAGCATACATTGCAATCGGCACTTACAGGTATTGGAAAAGCAGGAAAACTGAATTTCTGCATTGGCTTCCATTTGTCAGCGATGATCGTGATGAAGGTGTAGCCCTTCTTGAGAATGCCTTAAGACGTTCAACTTATAATACGCATCTTGCAATAAACTCGTTGATCTGGATTTATATTGATCAGCAGCGCCCGGTTGAAGCAGTCAGGCTTGCAGAATCAATACTGAAAGATTATCCTCAATGCCGGGTTTTCAAATGGGGTTTAGCACGAGCTTATGAAAATATTGATATTAAAAAATCAATAGAGGTTTATGGTGATATCCTGCAGTCATTCCCAATGCAGGGACTTTCAAATCACTTTAATGAAATAGTGCTTAAACATAAAATTGCACAGCAGCTTGTAAAATTAGGTGAGAAGAAAAAAGCACTAAAGCTCTGTGATGAAATTCTTTCAATAAAAGATTTAACGCCTTATGTACGTGAGCAACTCGAAGACAGATTGGAAAGGGTGGAAATCCTGAGAAAAGAGTTAAGTCGTTAACGGGATATTGCCTGACTTTCCCAATTGATTAAAATAGATTAAATTATCCCAATTCATAAAACAAGTGCGGATTGAGTACACCTGCAATAATAAATAAAAAGAGTCTTGATCAATTACTGGCAGCCTGCAGGAATCACCTGCCATCAGTTGACGAAGTAAAAGTAGCCAAAGCGTTTGAGTATGCAATGGAAGCGCACAAGAACGACCTTCGTGCTTCCGGTGATCCGTACTTTACTCATCCGTTCGAAGTCTCAATGATCGTTGCGGAAGAATTTCCCCTTGATGACGTTACAGTAATTTCAAGCTTGCTTCACGATGTGGTTGAGGATACAGATTTTAATCTTGAAATGCTTGCTAAAGAATTCGGGAAAGAAGTTGCGGAAATTGTTGACGGTGTAACAAAGATAAGCGGCATCTTTAAAGGTCAGGATTTTACGAAAGCAGAAAATTACAGAAAGCTTCTTCTTTCAATGGTGAAAGATGTTCGGGTTATACTTGTAAAGTTTGCTGACCGTCTTCATAATATGCGGACTCTTGAATTTGTTAATCCTGATAAGCAAAGAAGGATTGCACAGGAAACACTTGAGATATACGCACCCTTTGCAAACAGGTTCGGTCTCGGTAAAGTAAAATGGGAACTTGAAGATCTTTCCTTTAAATACTTAAACAGGGAAGCTTATGAGGACCTTGTAAAGAAAGTGATCGGCAAAAGGAAAGAACGGGAATCATATATAAAAAAATTCAGTGATCCCATAAAAGATAAACTGACTGAAAACAAACTACTTTATGAAATAAGCGGCAGACCCAAACATCTGTACAGCATTTACAGGAAGATGGTAAGGCGTAACAAACCGTTTGAAGAAATCTATGATCTGTTTGCTGTTAGAATAATTCTTGATACGGAAAACTCATACGATTGTTATACAACACTCGGAATTGTTAACCAGATGTATCTTCCGGTGCCTGACAGGTTTAAGGATTACATTTCAATTCCCAAAACAAATAATTACCAGTCAATACACACAACAGTTGTGGGTCCCGAAGGCAGACTTGTAGAAGTTCAGATCAGAACAAACAAAATGCACGAAGTTGCTGAGAAAGGTGTTGCAGCACACTGGCGATATAAAGAAAATAAAAGTGCTTCGGACAAGGATCTGGAGAACTGGGTAAACTGGATAAGAGATATTTTTGAAAACGCTTCCAAAGAAGATGCAAGAAAAGAACTGCTGGAAAGTTTTAAACTCAATCTTTACCAGGATGAAATTTATGTGTTCACACCAAAGGGTGAATTAAGAAGACTGCCTGTTAATTCCACTCCGGTTGATTTTGCGTTTGAGATTCACAGTAAGGTTGGTTATCACTGTATTGGCGCAAAGATAAACGGAAAAATAGTTCCTCTTGATACTGTATTACATAGCGGTGACCAGGTAGAAATCATTTCATCAAAGAACCAGCATCCGAATAAAAACTGGTTAAAGTTTGTCACGACTCACAAAGCCAAATCCGCAATCCGGAAATGGATCAACAAAGAAGAGGAAGAGATAATAAACTCAGGTAAGGAAGTCTGGGAAAAGAAAATCAAAAAACTCAAACTTGTATTTACCCAGAGTGACATTACAAAGCTGGTTACAAATCTTAAGTATGATAATCCCCGCCAGTTCTTCAAAGCGATTGCACAGGGTAAACTAAACATTGATGAAGTGCTTACCGCAACAAGGGAAAAGGAAAGAAAAGACAGGGCGCCTGTACTCGAGTTTGATAACTTTGCGAATATTTCCCGCGCTGATGTCGGCGGCGTTGTAATTGACGGAAAAGATTCCGGCATAATGTATTCTTACGCAAAATGCTGCAGCCCCATTCCCGGTGATCCTATAATCGGTTATATAACGGTTGGAGAAGGAATAAAAATCCACAGGAAAACATGTAACAACCTGATAAAAATAACTCAGACAGATGAAAGCAAACTTGTTCCTGTTCATTGGCCCAAAACTGAAACATCATTATTTGTTGCAGGCTTAACAGTAATGGGCGAAGACAGCCCCGGAATATTGAATGAAATTTCTCACGCTATCGTTTCATACCAGAATACTAACATCAAATCGATTAACATAAACACAAGTGATTCAACATTTGACGGCAACGTAACAGTTTATGTTCATGACCTTGAACATCTCAACAGGATAATTGAACGGCTAAAAAAATTAAAAGGGGTTTATTCCGTTGAACGGTTTGAATATGCCTGACAATTCTTCCGGTGATTATAAAAGAGTATTGGCAATTGATTACGGCATTAAAAGGATAGGGCTTGCATTAAGTGATCCGCTGCAGTTAATCGCTTCACCATATAAGTCGATTCCAAATAACCCCGGGCTTATTTCAGAACTGAAAGAAATTATTGAAGAACAGTCTGTCGAAAAAATAATACTTGGCTTTCCTGAACACGACAAAGGGACAAGCACATCAATAGTAAAAGAACTTCAATCCTTTAAAACAGATCTGGAAAATAAAACGGGTTTGGAAATAATTTTCTGGGATGAAACATTTACATCAAGTATTGCGAAGGATCGTGTAGTCGCATCCGTGAATAAAAAATCAAGAAGGCGTGATAAAGGATTAATAGACTCAAACGCAGCAGCAATAATTCTGCAGGAGTTTCTGGATAGCTAGTGACTTATAAAAACAAAAATTGACATTGAATACGTTCTAAACTATTTTCGAGTAACAAAATTCACTTAACTGGGAGCAATTCTATGACGCTTGACGCACTTGGTATGATCGAAACAAAGGGGCTGGTCGGTGCAATTGAAGCAGCCGACGCAATGGTTAAAGCTGCAAAAGTTGAACTTATCGGCAAAGAAACTATCGGCGGCGGTTATGTAACCGTTATGGTTCGCGGTGATGTGGGAGCAGTTAAAGCTGCGACTGATGCTGGTGCAGCGGCAGCTCAGCGTGTAGGAGAACTTGTTTCAGTACATGTGATTCCACGCCCGCATTCTGAAGTTGAATCAATTCTTCCAAAGAAAAAATAAAATATGCCTAAAGCTTTCGGGTTAGTTGAAACAAGGGGATTGGTAGCTGCAATTGAAGCTGCTGATGCTATGGTCAAAACTTCCAATATCAAATTGATAGGGAAAGAAAGAACCGATCCGGCAATGATCACTATAAAAATTGTCGGTGACGTTGCCGCAGTTAAATCTGCAGTTGAAGCTGGTGCTGAGGCTGCCAGAAAAGTCGGTGAAATAGTTGCGACACATATTATTCCTCAACCTGATCAACAGCTGACCAACCTGTTCCCTGAACTTGATGATGAAAAACTAATCAAGAAAACTCCGGTAGAGACTGTTGAAGAAAAACCAAAAAAAGTTGTAGTTGAAAAATCAAAACAGCCGGAAGATGTGCAAGTAGTTGAAACTAAAACTTCTGATGAGTCTGCAAAGGATACAATTGCAAGATTACGAAAGGAAGCATTGGGAGAAAAACAATCATCAAAGTCAGAATCTGATTCGTCCGAAATGATGTCGTTAGATAATGTATCACTTGATGAAGTTGAAAGTATGAATGTTCATCAACTCAGGCATTTTGCGAGGAGTGTAGCTGGTTTTCCGATTCAGGGAAGAGAAATATCACGTGCGAACAGACCTGAACTGATAAAACATTTTCGGCAGCTAAAAAAGTAATCGCCAAAAATTTTAATGAATTAATTACTCCACTCAATGTGGAGTTTTTTATTCATATATTTGCAATATGAAGAAGAAGATACCGATCATTTTAATATCATTTATCTTTTCGATTATCCTTTGGGTATCAATTTCATTATCCAAAGACTACTACGCTACATTTGAGATTCCATTAAAGATAGTTGACTTTCCAAACGGATATACTACGGGATCAGCAATTCCTGAAAAACTTTCTGTAAAACTTAAAGGAAACGGATGGAAGCTTGCATCAGTTAATCTTGGCAGTGAATCTGAATATCTTGTTTCTGCGGGCAGTGATAGCGGAAGAAAATTTATAAATGTCTTGAATTATCTGGTTGAGAATCAGTGGTTATCTTCTGAAATGGAAGTGATAGACATCTCACCTGATACACTATCGTTTTTTGTAGAAAAAATTTCAGAAAAAAAAGTAATGATAATTCCTGATTATGATCTAACATTTAAATCCGGATACGGCATTGCTTCCAAAACAAAACTTGTTCCTGATTCAGTTACATTGTACGGACCCGAAAGCTTACTAAGAAACATTGTATTTGCTGAGACTGAACAGATTCAATTAAAAAACTTAGATAAAATTTTCAGTGAACAGAAAAAGCTGAAAAATATTTTCGGAATTGAATACAGAAATAACCGGACATTAGTTAAACTCGACGTGCAGAAAATTATAGATAACAACTTCGATGAAGTACCTGTAACAGTTACAGATGTTCCGCGGGACCGTGATGTAGTGCTTTTACCTAACAGGATAACAGTTGGTGTGCGCGGAGGAATAGAAGTTATCGGCAAATTACCTAAAGAAAAAATTAAAGCAACAATTATGTACAGGGATATTGTAGCGGACACAACGGGCAGTATAGTTCCGGTAATTGAACTTCCGGAAAATCTTTCATTGCAGGCGATTCGTCCTGAAAGACTTCGTTACGTGATAAAAAAATTCAATTAACTCATTCGTTTAATAAATCAGAAAAAACATGTTCATAACATTTGAAGGCATAGACTTCTGCGGAAAATCAACTCAGGCGGAATTATTAAAAGATTATCTGATCAAAAAAGGAAAGAAAGTCGAGTTCATACGTGAACCCGGCGGAACTGAAATTTCTGAGAAAATCAGAACCATTCTCTTGGACAAAAAAAACAGTAATATGTTTATGGAGACAGAGTTTTTACTTTTTTCAGCTTCCCGGGCTCAGTTGGTGCGGGAAAAAATCCGCCCTTACCTTGAACAGGGATATTATGTAATTTCAGACCGGTTTCATGATTCCGCAACCGCTTACCAGGGATTCGGAAGAGGTGTTTCGCTGGAATCAGTTATGCATGTACATAAACTTGCAATTGGAAGTACGGTACCTGATCTGACTTTCATTATTGATATAACTGTGAAAGAAGCGCAGAGAAGAAAATCTTTGAAAGAAACTTCCGAGCTTGACAGGATTGAAGTTGCCGGTTCATCATTTTATGAAAAAGTCCGTGCGGGATATATATCACTTGCCGCAGAGGATCCGCGATTCAAAATTATAGACGGAACCAGGCAAATTGAATCCGTACACAAAACAATTATTGAAGAGATTTCACTTTTTGAAATGAAGGAGAATTACGATGAATAATCTATTTAAAAAGATTTTATTCACTTCTGCAATACTGATAATCTTTTCCGGGTTTTTCCCCGGACAGGGAGATATCTATTTTGAAATTTCGAAAAATATAGATGTGTTCGGAAAAGTATATAAAGAAATTTCCTTGAACTACGTCGATGAAATTAATCCTGAAGAATTTATGCGTGCCGGAATTAGGGGAATGTTGAACTCACTGGACCCTTACACAATTTTTATAGATGAAAATAAAAAAGATGAAATTGATTTAATCACCAATGGAAAATATGGAGGAGTAGGAATATCAATAGGTGTACGCGGTGATGAAGTGACTGTTGTCGAGGTTCTTGACGGATACTCTGCTCAAAAACAGGGAGTACGTATTGGCGATGTTCTGATTGAAGCTGATGGTCAAAAAATTTCTTCAGAAAATGTGGATGAGATTTCGACCTATGTAAAAGGTGAACCGGGAACTCAGGTAGAGATTAAAATAATAAGGAATGAGTCAAAGGATACACTGTTGTTTAATCTTATCAGGGAGGAAGTTTTAATTAAGAACATTACTTACTATGGTTTCTATCCCCCCGAAAGTAATAACGCGTATATAAAACTTTCCAACTTCAGCCGTTCCGCAGGAGATGAAGTTAAAAAAGCGTTGAAGGATTTGAAAAGTCAGAAGGATATAAAATCAATTATCCTGGATTTGCGCGGTAACCCCGGCGGTTTACTTGATGTTGCTGTAGACATTTGCGATAAGTTTCTTGAAAAAGATAAGCTGATAGTATCAACAAAAGGAAGAGACCTTGCCTCTGAGAAAAAATATTTTTCTGTTCAGGAACCAATGTCGGGTGATTCAAGAATAGTTCTCTTAATAAATGAAGGATCAGCCTCAGCATCAGAGATTGTTGCTGGTGCTATTCAGGATCAGGACCGCGGAGTAATACTTGGTGTAAAATCTTTCGGTAAAGGTTTAGTGCAGACAATTAGTCCGCTTAGTTACAATACTTCATTAAAGATAACCACCGCAAAATATTACACACCAAGCGGCAGATGTATTCAGAAAATTGATTACACTCAGAAGAATAAAGTGATGGCAGTGACCGACTCAATTGACAACGGGACTTATTACACTCCGAACAAAAGAATAGTTTACGGCGGCGGCGGGATAACTCCCGATTCAACAGTCGAATTTAAAATTGAAGGCGATGTAACAAAAGATCTTCTTGCAAAAGGGATGTTCTTCAAATTTGCAAATTCATATTATGAAGGAAATGCTTCATCAAAACTGAGTGAAATTAAAAATGAAAAGTTGTTTGCTTCATTTATTTCTTTCCTTGAAAAACAGAAATACCTGTATCAGAGCGACGCGGAAAAACAGATCGATAAACTGATTGAAGATGTTCATAAAAAGAAAATGGATACTTCGCTTTCCGATGATCTGAAAAAAATCAGGAAGCAGTTTGAAACACTTGATAACAGTGAGTACAAAATTTATGAAGATGAGATACTCAGGGAAATAAAAATAGAACTGGCTGCAAGATACACTGGTACTGAAGGAAAGATAACAGCTTCATTAGAAGGTGACAAACAATTCCAGGCGGCATTAAAGATAGCTACTAATGAAAAAATTTATAACGGGATTTTGCATAACTAGTATTAAAAAAAACATATACACTATCGGCTATCGATCCTTCTCAAAAGGGAAAAGGAATTCAGTTAGAACAGTCGGATTATTTCGGTGAACTAGACTTCTATAATACTGGCATTAAAGAATTTTCCGTACTAAAACGGAAGCTTCGTGAAATGACTGGAACCCATTCTATTATGTACGAATTACGAATGGAATGTTTGAATTCTATTGAGTCCTAAAATTTTCGAAAGATTAAAAAAATATTTTCTATACTTGAAATGATACTTCATAATCCGAAGATGGACTCTGAAATAGAAAATGTCATAGAAATTTCTTTTGTGAATAAAACTAAACTTAACAGCACTGTTAATGGTAAATTTGCATTAAGCATTGTACCTGATCACTAAAAAAGAGAATTCTAAATTAAAGTATTTGATTCTCAAAAAATCTAAACTGCATCGGTTGCTTCTAACTTCTTCCTTATCAACAATTTATCCTGTCAATAAACACTATAATTTTTTTCGACTTAGTTTGTTTTAAAATCTTTTCTTTATAATTTTGACCTCGAAATTTGAGGGTGTTCACTTAAGAGTCCTCAATTGTGTTAAGCAGTTTCGCTTACTTACGCATCAGAAAAAAATCAAAACAATACCGATAGTAAAAAATCAATTATGAATTTTGCTGTCAGCTTTTCCACGTTTTGATTCATAAATTAGAAGGTAACAGATCTTAATTATAAGGTTGAAATGAAAAATTCTGTACTGGATCATCTGCTGAGAATTCGTTTGCCGATCACAATTTTCGTAGCCCTTTCATCTTTTGCTTTAACATACTTTCTATCAAGAGCCGAACGCGACGGTGTAGGGTATATGCCCACTCAGCCGATAAACTATTCGCATAAACTCCATGCGGGCGATATGAAGATTGATTGCCAGTATTGTCATGTGGGTGTGGAAAAATCCCGCCACGCAATGGTTCCGGCTGTTGCGACTTGTATGAATTGTCACACTATCGCTCGTAAAGACAGACCTGATATTATTAAGCTTACAGAATACTATAACGAAGGCAAACCAATTGAGTGGAAGAGAATTCACAAAGTTCCGGACTACGCCTATTTTAATCATAGCGTTCACATTAATAAAGGGATTGACTGCACAAGCTGTCACGGTGAAATTATGCAGATGGAAAAAGTTGGTCAGATGAATTCTTTTACAATGGCAAGTTGTCTGAATTGCCACAGGAACGCACACGATCAACTGCCTTATCTTGAAAAAGTAAATCTCGGTCCCGATAATTGCTTTGCATGTCACAGATAAAACAAAAATGAAAATTGAACATTCAACAAAATCTAAAATCAGAACCGGTATGAAGAGAACAAAATTCTTTACATCATTAGGTGCAGGTGTTATTTCTTTTTTTGCACTTAAAAATTTACCATTGAATTTTTTAAAGTCGCAAATTCCTGTCAGTAAAAACGATATTAAAATAAATATTAACCCATCAGCTGTTGTACGAAATAAATCAGGGGTAAAAAATGACTGATAATCATAATCAACCGGAAATTACGGGAAAAGATCAGTCACCTGATGTTAATTACTGGCGAAGTTTAGAGGAACTTTATAAAGAACCGAAATCACTTGAAGCCAAACAGCATGAATTTAAAGAAGGTGTCACTGACGAATTTAATCCTTCCAAACTTTCCGGGTTATCACGAAGAAAATTTCTTGCATTGATTGGTGCGTCAGCCGCACTTGCAGGTGCTGGCTGCGCTGATTATCGTGATAAAGGAGAAATCGTACCTTACAACAATAAGCCCGAAGAAATTACTCCCGGTAAAGCAAATTACTACGCCTCGACATGTACTGCGTGTTCAGAAGCTTGCGGTATTTTAATCAAGACAAGGGAAGGGAGACCAATAAAAGTAGATGGTAATCCCGATCATCCTGTAAGTGCCGGAAAGATTTGTTCAAAAGGTCAGGCATCAATTCTTGGTCTGTACGATCCGGAAAGATTTCAGAAGCCGCTTGTTAAAAACGGGATGATGGGTTTTAATGAAGCGGATTGGCAGAAAATAGATTCTGAAATTACCGCTGTTCTTGCTCAAGCCGGCAGCAAAGAAATTGCTGTTGTTGCTAAAAAGATATTCTCGCCGACAACAAAAAAAGTTCTTGATGAGTTTGCAAGAAAATACCCTACCACAAAAATTTATTCTTATGAAGTGTTCAATGAAGGAATAAGGAACTCAGCATGGCAGAAATGCTACGGCACTAGTAAATTTCCTTTGTTAAAATGGAATGAAGCCAAAGTCATCGTGGCACTTGATTCTGATTTCCTTGGATCGGACGGACATAGGGTTGAAACAGCTAGATTATATTCTGAAGGAAGAGACGTAAATAATCTTGATAAGTTCAACAGGCTATATGTTGTCGAATCAAATTTAAGTCTTACAGGAATTAATGCTGATTACAGATTAAGGTTATCTCCGGCGGTTCAATATGAATTTGTACTTTCACTTCTTAATGAAATCGGAAGAAAGGGTGTTGCAGGTGTCCCTTCATTCTTATCAAACTATTCACTGAAAACATTTATAGAAAAAAATACACTTCCCGCTGACGCAGTCAATCATCTTGTTAGTGATCTTTTATCAAACCGGGGTAAATCAATTGTTTATGCCGGAAGAATGCTTCCTGAGAAAACTCACATTGCAGTAAATCTTTTAAATGATCTGCTCGGAAATAAAACTCTGTACAAAGATGATTCGTCGGAAGTTGATCTGATGCCGCTATCATCAAATACCGATTGGCAGATGCTGATCAATTCCTTGAATTCAGGAAGTGTTGCTGCTGTTATTCATTTTGATTCAAATCCTGTTTTTCACCTGCCATCTGATTTGAATTATGCTGAATCAATTCAAAAAGCAGGGACAGTAATTAGTCTGAGCACAAGCGAGAATGAATCGACGGTTGTATCTCAGTATGTACTGCCTATCAATCATAACTTTGAAGCATGGGGTGATGCGCAAACCAGGACAGGTTTCTATTCACTTCAGCAGCCGGTAATTTCTCCGATTTATAAAACACGACAGAAAGAAGCGGTTCTGTTAACATGGATAGATGGAAAATCTTCATCATATTCTGAAGAACTATTCCATTCTTACCTGCTGGCTAATTGGGAAAAAGATTTATACCCGCCAGTCGATTCAAGATTAAGTTTCAAACAATTCTGGCCTGCAGTTTTACATGATGGAGTTGTTACCACTCAAAAGATTAATTCCAGCGTTGGCAGTTTTAATCTTTCAGCATTCTCAGGACTCGGAAGTGACAGTTCATCAGGTTTTACTATTGTCATAAAAGAAAGCATGACTTTAGGCGATGGTTCAATGGCGAATAATGGATGGCTTCAGGAGATTCCTCACCCGGTTTCAAAAGTAACATGGGACAATTATGCTTCGGTTTCTCAGTCAACCGCTGATAAACTTGGGGCGAAGATGAATGATAAAATAGAGATCAATATTAATGGTCGTAAGCTAACTGTTCCGGTTTATATTCAACCGGGAGCTGCAGACAATGTTATAACAGTTGAATCTGGTTATGGAAGATCTGCTGCAGGAACAATCGGTACCGGTACAGGATTTAATTCACTTGCTTTGTTAGCTAAAGATGGTGGGATTTCTCCCTGGATTTATAACACAGACTCGGTATCTAAAACAGGTGATGTTTATAAAATTGTTACAACTCAGGAACATCATTCCTTCGACAACGAACAACTCAAAGATCTTCATCTGAAGCGCGCAATCATTCAGGAAGGAACAGTAAATAAATACAAAAAGGATCCTCACTTTCTTCATGAAAAAGAGCATGAACTCGAAAGTGTTTATGATCCGCATCCTTATACCGGAATGAAATGGGGAATGTCAATCGATTTAAATAAATGCACAGGATGCGCTGAATGTATAGTTTCATGCGTTGCAGAGAATAATATTCCTGTTGTTGGAAAAGAACAGGTTGACAAAGGTAGGGAGATGCAATGGCTGAGGATTGACCGGTACTTTTCAGGAAGTGTCGAAGATCCAAAAGTATCTGTTCAACCGATGTTATGTCAGCACTGTGATCAGGCGCCGTGCGAAAACGTATGTCCTGTAGTGGCAACAAATCATAGCCCCGATGGATTGAACCAAATGGTTTATAACAGGTGTGTCGGAACAAGGTATTGTTCAAACAACTGCCCTTACAAAGTTAGAAGATTCAACTACTTTAACTTTCGTGATCATTTTAACAATAACTTCCAGGAACAGGATATATTCAACCTGGTTTACAATCCGGAAGTAACTGTACGGTCACGCGGTGTTATGGAGAAATGTACGTTCTGTATACAAAGAATTTCAGAAGCTAAATCAGATGCGGTGAAAGAAAACCGCGTACTTAAAGGTTCGGATGTTAAGACCGCCTGCCAGGAAGCTTGTGGTACTAACGCAATCAAATTTGGAAATATAAATGATGCTGACAGTGAATTTTATAAGTATAGAAATCATGAATTGGGTTATTATGTATTAGAGGAATTGAATGTGAAACCGAATGTCACCTATATAGCTAAATTAAGAAACACTCATTCGGAGGAAGTATAGTGAACGTGGATTATTCGAAAGAACTTCCGGTTATTGAAGGCAGGCTATCGTTAGCGGAGATTGAAAATCTCATCGCGAAGCCGATGGATTCCAAACCGGATAAAAAATTCTTTATGGCACTGACTATCTCCGGTAGTGCACTGCTGTTCGGAGTTATTTGTGTGACATTGACATTGCTTTATGGTGTTGGACTTTGGGGTAACAATCAACCTGTGGGATGGGGATTCGCAATTACTAATTTTGTGTTCTGGGTTGGTATCGGTCACGCAGGAACACTCATCTCTGCAATCTTGTTTTTACTCAGGCAAAAATGGAGAACAGGCATAGCTCGCTTCGCAGAAGCGATGACAATCTTTGCCGTTATCTGCGCGGCTATGTTCCCGGTACTCCACACCGGAAGACCGTGGTTGGGTGGATACTTGTTTCCATATCCGAATCAACATGGATTATGGGTTAACTTTACTTCACCATTAGTATGGGATGTTTTTGCAGTATCAACATACTTTACTGTTTCACTTGTTTTCTGGTACATAGGTTTGATTCCGGATTTTGCAACTATGCGCGACAGGACAACCGCTACTTTCAGAAAAACAATTTATTCTATATTCAGCTTAGGATGGAGACACTCACACCGCAACTGGCAGCATTATGAAAAAGCTTATGTACTTCTTGCAGGGTTTGCAACTCCACTTGTTCTTTCAGTACATACAATTGTGAGTTTCGACTTTGCTGTATCGATAATACCAGGCTGGCATACAACAATTTTCCCGCCGTACTTTGTCGCTGGTGCTATCTTCTCCGGTTTTGCAATGGTTGTAACTGTTCTTTTAGTTGTAAGAAAGATATTTGATCTCCAAAGACTCATAACTATGGATCATCTTGAAAAGATGAACAAAGTTATTCTTGCCACAGGTATGATGGTTGGATATGCATACGCGATGGAGTTTTTCATTGCCTGGTACAGCGGAGTACAGGCAGAGTTATTTGTTTTTATCAACCGCGCGATGGGTCCTTATGCGTGGGCTTACTGGATAATGGTTAGTTGTAACGTAATCTCACCTCAGTTATTCTGGTTTAAGAAGATAAGAAGATCAGTCCCTGCAATGTTTTTTATCGTAATACTTGTAAACGTTGGTATGTGGTTCGAAAGATTTGTGATAACTGTTACTTCATTACACCGCGACTTTTTGCCATCAAGCTGGGGATATTTTATCCCTACACTTTATGATGTCGGAATTCTTATCGGAAGTTTCGGATTATTTTTTACACTCGTGATATTATTCACAAAAGCTTTACCTGTTGTATCAATAGCAGAAATAAAAGCTGTAGCTGAAGGTGCTCAGCCAAGCCGTAATGGAGGGCATCACTGATGGATAATAAAAAACTATTCGGAATTTCGAGTCTGTATAATTCTCCCGACGCGATAATTAAAGCAGCCAAACGTGTGTCGGATGAAGGTTACACTAATTATGATGTCCATACTCCTTATCCTGTCCACGGTATGGATGCTGCAATGAAATTGAAACCTTCAAAACTGGGATTCATTACTCTTACATTTGGTTTGTCCGGAACAGCATTAGCGTTATTGCTTATGTGGTGGACAATGTCAGTTGAATACCCGATGGTTATCGGCGGTAAACCATTTTTCTCGCTCCCTGCTTTTATTCCTGTAACATTTGAGGTTACAGTTTTATTGGCAACTCTTTCTACTGTTATCGGAATGCTGACATTCTTTTTTAAATTCCCGGATAATAACAATCCTCTGCACGATACCGACTATATGAAGAGAGTATCAATGGATGCTTACGGTGTTGTTATCTTTTCTGATGATCCTAAATTTAGTGAATCATCCGTCCGTTCATTGTTCACTGAATTGGGAAGCAAAGAAATAAATGATGTTTATGAAAAAGAAAAAGAATCATACGCATTATTTGAACCGCGGTTCATTATGTTTCTTGTTGCAGTAGCTGTTGTAGTTAGCGGCGGAACTTATGTTACATTGAACAAAGCTTTATATTTAGATCCATTCGACTGGATGATGGAACAGGATAAATTAATCCCTCAGGAAAAAAGTGAGTTCTTTTCTGACGGCAGGGGAATGAGGACACCTGTTAAAGGTACAGTTGCTAGAGGCTACATTCCATATCCTTATACTGGTGAAACAAACCCGGTTGAAGTTTTAAGTAATCCATTTCTTCCGACTAAGGAAAATCTTGAACTTGGTAAAAGAAAATTTCTAACATACTGCAGTCCCTGTCACGGAAATTTTGCAGATGGCGACAGCAGGCTAAGAGGACAGTTCCCTAATCCACCGACACTTCACTCACAACGTGCGAGAGATTTTTCAGATGGTATGATTTATCATATCATAACAAACGGACAGAATACAATGCCTTCATATACATCGCAGGTAACAAGGGATGAACGATGGGCAATTGTGAATTATGTCCGTGCTTTACAAAAAGCAAAAAATGCCGATGAATCTGATTTACAAGTAGTTAAAAAGGAGTCTGCTACAAATGTCGCAAACTAATACCGGATACCAGAAAAAAAATCTTCCTGAAAGTTTTTCAAGAACAGGATGGATTTTATTAATAGCAGGCGCAGTAATTGGCGGAATAGGATTTTATGTTGATAGTTCGCGTGCTTCATTCAGTTATCTTGTAGCTTTTATGTTATTGATGAGCATTGGAGTTGGGTCTTTATTCCTGGTTGCACTGGAATATGTAGCAGGTGCTGACTGGAGTACTCCGATCAGAAGAATACCTGAACATCTTGCATCATTAATTCCTGTGCTGATAATTCTTTCAATTCCGCTGCTTCTTAATCTTAGTAATCTGTTTCACTGGACTCACCCTGGTGATGACAAATTACTTATACACAAAGCACCATATCTTAACGTTACATTTTTCATTTTCCGTGTGTTTGTATGTCTTGCATTGTGGGGTCTTTTTTATGTTGTGCTTACAAGGAATTCCAGGAAGCAGGATACTACAGGTGAGCAGCTTCTGACAAAACGAAACATTAAACTATCTGCAATATTCATCCCGCTTTTTGCGATAACTATTACTATCGCCGCGGTTGACTGGATGATGAGTCTTGAACCGCATTGGTTCTCAACAATATTCGGTGTTTATTATTTTGCAGGTAGCGTTGTAGCTGCATTATCAGCGGTTACAATACTCGTTGTAAATTTAAAAGAAAAAGGATACCTCTCTTCGCGTTTGACGAACGATCATTTGTTCAGTCTCGGTGCATTGTTATTTGCGTTTATCAACTTCTGGGCTTACATAGCTTTCTCTCAGTACATGCTAATCTGGTATGCAGATCTTCCCGAAGAAACTTTCTGGTTCCTTCATAGATGGGATGGTATCTGGGCTTATGTTTCCATACTGTTGATCATTATGAATTTTGTAGTACCATATATAGTTTTGTTATCACAACCTGCAAAGATGGATCCTAAGAAATTAAAATTTGTTGCGGTATGGCTGCTAATTGCAAAGTTCGTTGACTACTATTGGCTTATAATTCCAAATATGAAATCTGAAAACACAGTTAGCGTATTTAGCTGGATGGATATTGCTTTCCCGGTTGCATTTGCCGGACTGATTATGATAGTATTCAATGAAAGAGTTAAAAAGACCAACTTAATTCCTGTAGGAGATCCAAAACTTGAAAGAGGATTGAATTTCCATCTTTGATTCAAGGAGTATTTTTTTCTTATGAATAAACCTGATATAAATATTAAAATAATTATAGAGATGATTTCTGAAAATCCTGGAAGACTTTTCGGACTTTTGTATCCGTACATTCTGGTTCTAGGTACGGGAATAGGGATTTACTATCTCGGTCAGATTAACAATGTAGCGCGACAGGTTGTTCCTCCTTTGCTTCCGGATACAACTGTTGTGAATGACCTGAGTATCGTTGAGGCAAAATCAGTTCCGCCGATTGATATAATAAAATTAAGTGTACCAACTCCTGAGTTAATAGCTAAAGGGAAAACTTTATTTTCCGCAAGTTGTTCAACCTGTCACGGAGAAGAAGGAACAGGCACCGGACCCGGTTCTGTTGGGCTTAATCCCGCACCAAGAAATTTTACTGTAAGTGAAAACTGGAAAAACGGTTCCACATTAACCGGAATATATCAGTCCCTTGAAGAAGGTATCGCGGGAAGCGGAATGATTTCTTATAACTTCATGCTTCCTGAGGAAAGAATTGCTCTTGCTCACTATATCAGGTCAACTTTTGTTTCAGATGCAAAAGCAAACACAAATGATGAACTGCTTGCAATGGATCAGTTATATAGTCTTTCAAAAGGCACTGAGATAGCTGCACAGATTCCCGTCAAATCTGCTGTTGAACTGATAACTAAAAAGGAGTCAGAAGTTCAGAACAGAATTGAGAAATCAATTGAACAGATAAAATCAAACAGCACTGATACCGGCAGCAAGTTGTTCCTTGATGTTACTTCTGATCCGGTCAAAGCATTATCATCACTAAATAATTCTTTAAACTGGAAAAACAGTGAAGAAAATTTTATTAAGACTGTAATCGCAAACGTAAATCAAAATGGTTTTAAAACTTCAGTGGCTGGTTTGAATAAGAGTGAATGGAATACATTGTTTAACTTTTTAAGCAGGACGTTGTAATAGTTCGTTCAATGAGGATAGTATTTGTACTGATATTGTTTTGTATTACTGAAGTAGCTGCTTCTTCCCCTGAAAAAATAGAAATAGGGATTGATGAACAGTTAGGCAAAATAGTACCTAAAGAGCTTGTTTTTAGTGATGAAAATGGAAATAGTGTTGAGCTTGGTGAGCTAATAAATTCACCGGTTGTTTTTGCATTTGTGTATTACAATTGCCCGGGAATTTGTCATCCTTTGATGGCGGAAATATCTGATGTTGTTAATAATTCTGAACTGGTTCCGGGAAAAGACTACAGGATAATAACTTTAAGTATAGATGAGTTTGAAACTCCGCAAATTGCATCAGAGAAAAAAAATACTTTCACAGCTTTGATTGATAAAAATTTTCCTGATTCATCATGGTTGTTTCTTACAGGTGACAGCCTGAATATAAAACAGCTTGCAGATGCTTGCGGATTTTATTTCAAACGTGAAGGAAAAGATTTTGTTCACACAGGCGCACTGATATTTTTATCACCGGAAGGAAAAATATCACGCTACCTGTTTCCGGCTTATTCAAAAAGCAAAGGTTATGGGATTCTTCCTTTTGATTTTAAGATGGCTGTAATAGAAGCCTCAGAAGGTAAGACAACCCCGACAATTGCAAAAGTTCTTCAGTTCTGTTTCAGCTACAACCCTGAAGGACAAACATACGTTTTGAATCTTACAAGAATATTCGGAGCCGGAATACTGATACTTGTAGGTGCATTTTTAATTTTTGTAGTAATTAAACCAAAGAAAAGAAAAAGTTAACGAGGTCGATTTTTTATGTCGAGTGAAGCTATTTCCACAAATAAAAACGGATACGTCAGCTACCTTGATTATAAAGGAAAGCATACGGGATTTCTCGGCTGGGTTCTTTCAACTGATCATAAAAGAATAGGGATATTATACCTTATCGCATTGATGGTATTCTTTGCAGTAGGTGTAACATTCGGATTTTTAATGAGACTTGAACTGATAGCTCCCGGTCGCACAATAATGGATCCGCAAACTTATAACTCCATATTCACACTGCATGGAGTTATAATGATTTTCCTTTTTGTAATACCGGGTTTACCTGCAGTATTCGGTAACTTCTTTTTACCGATAATGATCGGCGCAAAAGATGTTGCTTTCCCAAGACTGAATTTGCTTTCATGGTATTTATATGTCGCGGGAGGTTTGTTAGCTATTCTTTCAATCTTATTACCCGGCGGACCTGCTGATACAGGTTGGACATTCTATATTCCTTACAGCGTAAGAACCGGAACTAATGTAATGTTCACCATGTTCGCAGCATTCATACTTGGGTTCTCATCAATACTTACAGGATTAAACTTTGTAACCACAATACACAGGTTACGCGCTCCCGGAATGACATGGTTTAAAATGCCTTTGTTTACATGGTCGCTCTATGCAACAGCGTGGGTTCAGGTGTTAGCTACACCAATCATCGGTATTACTTTACTTCTTGTAGTTATTGAAAGATGGCTGGGCGTAGGATTATTTGATCCATCACTCGGCGGCGATCCTGTATTGTTTCAGCATTTGTTCTGGATATATTCACATCCGGCGGTATATATAATGATTCTCCCTGCGATGGGAATTGTTTCTGAGATCATTCCTGTTTTTGCAAGACGAACAATTTTTGGTTATAAATTTATTGCTTTCTCAAGTATCGCCATTGCATTGTTTGGTTCACTTGTATGGGCGCATCATATGTTTACTGCTGGAATGAGCAATACAGGTCAGTTCATCTTTTCATTACTAACTATGATTGTCGCAATACCAAGTGCGATCAAAGTATTTAACTGGACGGCTACTTTATATAAAGGTTCAATCGAACTGGCTCCACCGATGTTATATGTACTCGCTTTTATATTTCTGTTCTCAATCGGCGGATTAACAGGAATTATGCAAGGCGTTTTATCGATTGATATCCAGGTGCATGATACTTCATTCATAGTTGCGCACTTCCATTATGTGATGTTTGGCGGAACAGGTTTTGGAATATTTGCCGCGTTGCATTACTGGCTGCCGAAAATGTTCGCGAGGATGTATAATCAGAAAGTAGCTAAAGTTGCCTTCTGGCTTGTGTTTGTTGGATTCAATGTACTCTACTTCCCGATGTTTGTTATGGGCTGGCTTGGTATGCCGAGAAGATATTATGACTATCTTCCTGAATTTCAACCTTATCATCTTACGTCAACAGTTGGTTCATGGATACTCGTTCTTGGGTTAATAATAATGTTCACCAATCTGATAGTGTCGATGCGTAAAGGACAAACAATTACTAAATGGAACATCTGGGGTGGAGAAACACTTGAATGGAAAGTTGAAACTCCTCCGACTTTAGAAAATTTTGATGATATACCTGTAGTTACTGAGCGTCCGTATGAGTACAGGGAAAATGATCTTGCAGAACTTGAAAAGGAGGCAAAGTGAGTACACAAGAACACGCCGCTGCTCACGTTCACAGGGACGATATCGGCGCAAAGATGGGAATGTGGTTGTTCCTGTTCACAGAGTTACTTCTTTTCGGAGGTATGTTCTTTTTATATTCTGTTTACCGCTTCGTTAACCAGGATGCGTTTCATCTTGCTGCAAAAGAGTTGAATACTATTATCGGTATGTTCAATACCGCCATATTACTCACAAGCAGTTTAACAATGGCGATATCAATAGCGGCGATTCAAAAGAATAACAGGAATCTTTCAATCTTCTTTCAATTGCTTACCATTGTACTTGCACTCGGTTTTATGGTTAATAAATATTTTGAATGGTCGGCAAAAATTCATCACGGTATCTTTCCGGGTGGCGAGGAGCTTCTTGCTAAAAGTCAGGGAGAAATTTTATTCTTCGGTTTGTATTATGTGATGACAGGCTTGCACGGACTACACGTAATAATCGGTGTGGTATTAATAGGTTTTATGACACGACTGACAAAGAACGGTGTCATCCGCCAGGATAGTTATGTAAAACTTGAAGCAGCAGGACTTTACTGGCACCTTGTCGACATTATCTGGATATTCTTATTCCCATTATTCTACTTAATAACTTAAGGATGTTTTAGCAGATGGAAAATCATGAACAACATGCTGAGCACGGACATGGATACGGAATTTATATCCTCGTCTGGCTTGCGTTAATGGCACTGACTTCAATTACAGTTGCTGTTGCGGGGATTAATTTCGGCGCACTGACGGTCGCCACCGCGCTGGTTATAGCATCAGTTAAAACCTACTTAGTGCTGACAATTTTTATGCATCTTCGATCTGAACAAAAAGCTTTCAGAATTTTTGTCGGGGTTGCAATATTTTTTCTTGCAATATCATTTATTCTTCTATTTGCAGATTATTCTTTTTAAGGTAAAAAATTATGTATGCCGGACCATCAAATTTTATAGAATCAGTTGACAGCACATTTCTCTTTGTCCTGATTGTATCAGTTTTTTTCCTGGTTCTTATAACAGCGTTAATGATTTTCTTTGTTGTGAAGTACAACAGGAAAAGAAACCCTAAAGCAGTAAATGTTCACAGTAATCTTGCATTGGAAATAACCTGGACAGTCATTCCTACAATATTGGTATTAATTATGTTCTGGTATGGATGGGTTGGATATATGGATATGGCGGAGGCTCCTGAGAATTCATTGAAAGTTGATGTGACTGCACAGATGTGGAAATGGTCTTTCAAATATGAAAACGGTACAACTACTGATACGTTATATGTTCCCGTTAATCGTCCGGTAAAACTTAATTTAAATTCACTTGATGTAAACCACGCATTGTTTATTCCGGCTTTCAGAGTTAAGAAAGATGTTCTGCCGGGACAGGATCGTTTCGTTTGGTTTGAATCAGGTGAAACCGGTTCCTATGATATTGCCTGTGCAGAATACTGCGGATTAAATCATAGCTATATGTACAGCAAAGTTGTGGTACTTGCTGAGTCTGAATACAAAGTCTGGGCTGACACAGCCGGTAAATCATCCGCAATTGATTCATTAACTGTTTCGAAGTAATCAAATTTAATTATCGCTTGAAGAGTCGATTAAAAATATTAGCAGAGTTAACCAAGATCAGGATAACAATTTTTGTTACCGTTACCATGGTCTTTGGATTTATCAGCGCAGCCGGAGAAATTAATTCCCGCGTAATTCTTCCAGCGCTTGGTCTGCTTCTGCTTGCTTGTGGCTCGGCAGCAGTGAATCATTACCAGGAAAGATTCACTGATGCATTGATGGATAGAACCAAAAATCGTCCGATTCCATCAAAAAGAATTAGCGAACGACAAGCTTTATGGACTGCTTCATTATTGGTTTTAACAGGTTCATTACTAATTTATTTAAGTGCGGGGATGATCGCGCTCATCCTCGGACTGCTCAATCTTATATGGTATAATATTATTTATACACCTCTGAAAAAGGTGACCGCAATGGCTATTATTCCGGGTTCATTAGTGGGTGCGATTCCGCCTGCTGTGGGATGGGTTGCCGGCGGCGGCTTAATTACTGATCCTCAGCTTTTTATACTTTCGTTCTTCTTTTTCATCTGGCAGATCCCGCACTTCTGGCTACTTGTACTGGTTCTTGACAAAGATTATGAACGCGCAGGATTTCCGACTTTAACACAAAAATTTTCCGAAGATCAACTGACGAGGATAACATTCATCTGGATAATTGCAACCGCAGTAACATCTGTACTTATTCCATTGTTCGGATTGGTTCAAAATGAAATAATAAATTTTGGATTGTTCATTGCCGGAAGCTGGTTGTCATGGAATTCCTTTAAGTTTTTAATGTCGAAGAGGGAAACTTTGTCATTCAGGTTTGCTTTTAAGGAGATTAACATCTTTGCTCTGACAGTGGTTGTACTGCTATCAGTAGATAAACTTTTTATAATATTTTAATTGTAACAGCAGGTTATACAAAATGAATTTTCTTGACAGTCTGGTTTTGCCGCAATCAGCAGAACACATTGAGCTTCTTCATTATATGCTAATGTTGATTCTGTTTTTATTTATCCCCTTTATCAGCATAGAGTTCGGCGGTACCTTTCTTTCATTGTTATACAAAAGAAAAGCCGTCAAATACGGAAATGAACTGTATCTGAAATTTGCAAAAGATATTATTGATACGGTTACTATCAATAAAAGTGTAGGTGTTATTCTTGGTATCATGCCTCTGCTAACCATCATCATAATCTTTGCACAGCTGCTTCATAAATCCGGTGTAATGACTGTAAGTATTCTTTCAATGTCATTACTTTTTGAAATAGTAGGATTGATACTGATTTATTCGTACAAGTATTCATTATCGTTCAACAATATTTTTGATTCGCTAAAAAATGTAAATATATCAGACCCTTCAGTTGATGAAGATATAAAAAAATTAAGTCGGGGTACTTTTAATTTAAGTGTGAAGGCTGGAAGATATGGTTTCTTATTCCTGCTGGCGGCTATATGGTTGTTTGTGAGTGGTTTTACACTGGCACTCTATCCCGGTTCGTGGGAAAATCAGAATATTTTTTCTGTGATATTTTCAGCAGCTGCGTTAATTCGACTTTTAAGTTTTGCTTCAGCAGCACTTGCGTTAACCGGCGGTACTATTTTATTTGTATTCTTTTACTGGGATGGCGGAAAACAAAATTTAAATCCTGAATATTCGGATTATGTTAAGACTCAATCCATCAAAGTGACATTTTCATTTTCCATACTTATTCCACTTTTCATTTTTATCAACCTGATTTTCCTGCCCGTTACAGCAGTTTCCGGATTTATTTTCTTACTCGCAGTTATAGGAATGCTGCTGTTGTTCCTTGCATACCACTATTTATATGCAATGATAAGAAACGGCGAATTAAGATTTTCTGGTCATTTATTTTTTGCTCTTTTGTTTTCGATAATCGCAATCATAGTTCAGGATCAACTTGCAATGGGAAACGCGACTGAACTTCAATCTAAAAAACTGAGCAGTGAATATGAAGTGCATCTTGCTGAATTGAAGGGGACTGATGCGGGAGTTGAAAAATTAAATGGCAAGGAAATTTATGATGTCAGATGCGCCGCATGCCATCGTTTTGATGTTAAACTTGTCGGACCTGCACATAAAGATGTGCTTCCTAAATATGAAGGTAAACTAAATCAGCTTGTTGCATTCATCAGGAACCCTGTAAAGGTCGATCCGGCATTTCCGCCCATGCCTAATCCGGGTTTAAAACCGCAGGAAGCGCAGGCTGTAGCTGAATACCTGCTGGAAGAAATGAAGAAGAAATAGATTAAATAAAAAAAGCCTGATCATCTGATCAGGCTTTTTTTATTAGCAGAGTAACTTCACTAATCTTTTAAAATGGCGATCAGCTCCTTTTGTCTTTCACCGCCGGTAGCTATAACTTTTCCTTCGCCTGAGATAAAAACATCTATCTCACTTCTTACTCCAAAATCTCCCGGCAGATAAATTCCTGGTTCAATTGAAAATGATGTGAAGGGGAGAAGTAATCTTTCATCTTTTGTTTCGAAGTTATCCATATGCGCACCGCTGCCGTGAAGATCGACCGTGATTGAGTGACCGGTTCTATGAATAAAATATTCACCATAACCGGCTTTTACAATAACATTTCTCGCTGCGCCATCAACTTCAAAACCCCGAACTTCTATTCCTTCACCAAATCTTTTTTCGACCAGTGAAAATGCAGCATCACGTGCATCCTTAACAATATTAAAAATCTTGATATACTTTTCAGGGATTGAGCTGCCTGCAAATCCTGTCCATGTTATATCAGACCACACTGAATCAGGATTGAATGTTTTTGCCCACAGATCAATCAAAACAAAATCATTTTTATTTATCGGCTTATTTATTTCAGAAGTTGGCGCGTAGTGCGGATTTGCACTGTTCTCGTTTACCCCAACAATCGGCGGATGATCCGTATAATAATTTCGCTTTTCAAATTCATACATAATAAAATTCTGAACATCATATTCAGTGATGCTCTTTCCGCCTTTTAATTGCTCTCCGATAAATTTAAATGCAAGATGTGCAATATCAGTCAACGCAAAACTAACCGGCTTGTTGTCTTTAAACTGTTCATCTGTCCAAAGTGCAGCAAACATTGAAATGAGATCGGCACTGCTTTTTATTTCCACACCGAATGATTTTATGAACTCTATAGTACCGGCATCCACTTTGGAAACATAGGGTATAGCGTTAAAAGGGGAGTATTCCATCGCGATTGATTTAACATTCTTTAAAGTATTCTTGATATGATTTGAAAGTGATTCATGACTTGAGTACTTCAGCTTTTCACCGGGCAGATGATCAAGGTTTCCGGCTTCAATTCCCATTACAATTTTGACAGGTATTCCTTCCCTGGGAACAAAATAATAAAACCTCCTGGTAAGGTGCCGTTCTTTGGGAATATCAAGTATATTGTGGGCGAGATCATTACTGCCCCGGAAATCGAAAAACAGCCATGCGTCAAGATTTGCTTTAGTTAATATAGATTGAATTTTTTCAAGATTAAATTTTCCCATTTCAACTCCAAAGGATTATTTGATTACCAAGTAAATAAAAAATGTAGTTTTAATTTAAGATAATTTTAACATACTGTCCCGTTAAGTTTAGGAATAGTTGCCATACCGAAATATTTCACCATGATGGCAGGATTTCCCGCTGATACATTTTATGTTTCTTAATTAAAAAGATTTTTTTAATTTCATTTCACTTTTCAACCGATTAATACCAGAGGTTCTAAATGAATAGAGCACCTAAATTCTTTTTATTATTCTTTTCGCTAATTGTTTCTGCAAATACTTTTCCTCAAACCGATGTTCAAAAAAGATGGTTATCGGATTTTTCCAGTCAAATGACTAATGAGTATAATCTAAAGCGAGCTGAGGCTGAATCATTAGCAGTTATTTATAACATTCCAATCAGGAGTAAATTAGCAGATGGTTCAATAATAGAATTACAGAGATTTGAAAATGGCCTGCCGGTTTACGACATGACAGATAATATTAATGCAGCAGCGACTATCTCCACAAGGTATGTTTGGCCTGATGGCTTTGGTGGATTCAGCCTTACAGGTAGTGGACAAACGTTAGGGTTATGGGAAGCTGGCGGTACACCATTGTTTAGTCATCAGGAATACAACGGAAGGGTGACACAATTAGACGGAGGTGGTAGCACATCGGATCATGCCTCGCATGTTGCGGGAACAATGATTGCGACAGGCATTAACTCAATGGCAAAAGGAATGGCAAGTTTAAGTATCATAAACTCATACACTTCGAATAACGATTTGGGTGAGATTTCAACTGCCGCTTCAAATGGATTAAAAGTTTCAAATCACTCTTATGGTCTTATAGAAGGGTGGCGACTGGATTATTTTGGTGATGGAAGATGGGCTTGGTTTGGCGATCCTGCTGTTAGTCAGACTGAAGATTATTCATTCGGGTATTACAGTTCAACTTCTAGCGCGTGGGATAATTTTCTCATGAATGCACCAAATTTATTAGTTTGTAAAAGTGCAGGAAATGATAGAGGAGACGGACCCGGTCCGAACACTGAACATTGGGTATTCAGTGGTGGCTGGGTGCTTTCAAATGTAACAAGAGAAAGAGATGGCGGCACTGATGGTTTTGATTGCGTGAATGATCCGAAAGGTCTTGCAAAAAATACATTGACAGTTGGAGCTGTTGGTGATATTGTTAACGGTTATAGTGCACCCACAGATGTGACGATGAGTTCGTTTAGTGGATGGGGACCTACTGATGATGGTAGAATTAAACCCGATATTGTGGCAAATGGTATCGGATTAACTTCTGCTACAAATACTTCAACCACCGCCTATGATGTTTTGAGCGGGACTTCAATGTCCACACCTAACGTTTCAGGATCTGTTGCGCTATTATTACAACAGCAAACGGAATTATATGGAAGTGGTAATCCATTCAGATCTTCTACAATGAAAGCATTAATTATTCACACAGCGGATGAAGCAGGTGCCAATCCTGGTCCGGATTATGCATTTGGTTGGGGTTTGATGAATACATATAAAGCTGCTCTGTTAATGAAACTTGATAATGAATTAGGCGCAACTTCTCAAATACGCGAAGTAAATTTGATACAGGGAGGCAGCTATGAATTTCAGGTTCAGTCAAATGGTAGTGAACCATTAAAGGTTACAATCTGCTGGATTGATCCTGCAGGTACATCACCACCAGTTTCGTTAAACCCAACAAACATTATGCTGGTTAATGATCTGGATCTTAGAGTAATTAATCCGAATTCAGTAACAATTCAACCATGGATTTTAAATCCGGCTGATCCTTCATTAGCTGCAACTAATGGAGACAATATCAGGGATAATGTCGAGCAAATTGTAATTCCTAATCCTACTTCTGGCTTATATACAATTAGAGTAATTCATAAAGGTACCTTAACGAATGGTTCACAGAATTTTTCATTAGTTCTTTCGGGTAATGTTGTCACGGTTCCTGATCAGGTTAATCTTGTTGAACCACTAAACGCAACTATGGATCTTTTCCCTGATGTTCTTTTTAAATGGCAACGATCATCAAAGAGCATGTATTATCAATTGCAGGTAGCGTCTGATTCGCTATTTAATTCGATTGAATTTGACGATGAGGTTGCAGGTGTTTACAAACTTGTTGAAAATCTTCCACCGTTAAGCACATTATTCTGGCGAGTAAGATCTGGCAACAGTGGAGGTTTTGGTAGCTGGTCAGAAGTTAGATACTTCACTACAACTTTAGCAATTCCAAATGCCCCTGTATTGATTTCACCTGAAGATGGTGCTCTTAACCAATCACATAATCAGGAATTCTCCTGGGAAATATCATCATCAGCGACTAATTACCGAATTCAAATATCGAATAATGCTATCTTTACCAGCCTGGTTATTAATGATTCAACTCTCACTCAAAATTCTTATTCAGCTAGTCAACTTGCTGAGGGTAAAAAACTTTATTGGCGGGTAAGTGCAAAAAATTCTGTTGGGACAAGCAGTTTTTCATCATCCAGGAATTTTACAACTAAATTATTCAGTCCGGATAGTTTATCTTATTCTGTCGACCTTAACGCAGATGTCTTATTAAACTGGATTGACAGATCCGGGTTAGAAACTAAATATTTTATTCTCAGAGGTGAATCAATTTCTAATCTTTCCATTATTGATTCTGCAGGGTCTAATCAAACATTTTATACTGATACAACGTCTGTTTCGGGGAGTACTTATTATTATGCAGTTCTTTGTAAGAATGCAACTTTACAATCGGACACATCAGAGGCAGTAATGGTTGTTATTTCCAGTCTTTCAGATAATAATGGTGTACCGCAAGACTACATATTAGAACAAAATTATCCTAACCCATTTAATCCAACAACAAAGATCAGTTATGCCCTGCCAATGACAAGCACCGTTGAAATTAGTATTTATAATGTGATTGGAGAAAAGGTTAGAGATTATAATTTATCATTACAATCAGCCGGATACTACTCATTTAATTTTGATGCAAGCACACTACCGTCTGGTGTATATTTCTGTAAATTAAACGCAAAATCTGAAGACCAGAACAATAGTTATTCTCAATCTATAAAAATGCTTTTATTAAAGTAGTAAAGCGTAATTCATTTATAATCATTTATTTTCAAATTATATAAGTTTTAAGGAGAAGGATGAAAAAGTATTATCAGTTTGGTTTAATTTTCTTTTTACTTGTTCTCACACAAAATATTTTAGCCCAGGTTTCATATTCAGGACCACTGGCTGGAAGTGTACCTTCAGGGGTAACAGTATCAACGGATAACTTTAGTAGAGTTGCAACTATCATCCAACCGATAGAAAGAGCAACCAAAAATAAATTGCCAGTTGTGGAAGAACCGTTCCTGGTGAATTATGATTATGAATTACCTGAGTATGGTTCCAATATTGTTGGAGATCTTGCCGGAACCGAAAGCAGAGGGGCAGGGGAACAAACAATAATATTAGATGATTTCCAGGGAATCCCTCAAACCAATTCAATTCCTCCTGATCCTTATATCGCTGTTGGACCAAATCATATCATTGCCACAGTCAACACTTCTTTTTCAATTTGGGATAAGGAAGGAAATTTATTAAAAACTATTGAAGCCGATGGTTGGTATTCAAGTGTTCTTCCTTCACCAGGAGCTTTTGATCCAAAAGTATTGTATGATCATCATAACCAAAGATGGATAATGGTATGGTTATCACAGACCGAAGCGACACAATCAGCTTATTATCTCATTTCAGTTTCAGATGATGAAGATCCTATAGGCACGTGGTACAATTGGGCGTTATCATCAAATTTGAACGGAACTTTTGTTTCAAATACCTGGGGAGATTACCAGGGAGTTGGTCTTGATAAAGATGCTATATATATATCATCCAATCAGTGGACATTTACGAACCCTAACCAATTTCAATATGTTAAGTTAAGAGTAATTCCAAAGGCTCAATTGTATCTTAACACAGCAGGTAGTGTAACCTGGCAGGATATATGGAATATTTCAAGACCGGGTGGTGGAGGAACTTTCACAATACGACCATCAATCACTTATGGCGAACCAACAGGTTATAACCTGGTCTACCTTGCAAATGGTCAAAGTAACACCGTTAGTGTTTATACTTTAACAAACCCACTAACAAGTCCGGTTTTGACTGGGGTTAATGTTGGTATTTCAACTTATAACGTGGCACCGAATGCAAGTCAGTTAGGTGGTAGTACAATTCCACTTGAAGGTGGTGGAAGTGCATTAAGGCATGAACCAATTTATAGAGATGGATTTTTATGGCTGGTGCATTCTGTCCGAAATCCACTTTCGGCGGGGCATTCAAGTATACAGTATTTGAAAGTCAATGTAACCAACTCAATGGCTGTGGAAGATTATGTTTATGGACAGGTTGGCTTCTGGCACATTTATGATCACCTTGCTGTTGATGAGGATCACAATGTCGCGATAACATTTTCAAGATCGGGAGAAACTGAGTATTGCGGTGCTTTTTTTGCAACCAGGTTGGCAAATGATCCTCCGGGATTTGAAAGAACATTTACTTTAAAACCCGGAAACGGAAATTATGTAAAAGATTTTGGAAGTGGTCGAAACCGGTGGGGTGATTACAATGGAATCTGGCTCGATCCGGTTGATCAAAATAATATCTGGTTATTTACGGAATATGTTGCATCACCAAATAACTGGGGAACCTGGGTCGGTAAAATCCGAATGGTCCCTTTCACAGGGATTTATGCTCATTCATCTGCTGATTCAATTGATTTTGGAAGTATAGAAAAAACATTCACGAGTGATACATTATCCCTTGTACTTTCAAATTATGGCGAAGATGATTTTGTAATCACAGCATTGCCGGATTCTGTTGGTCCATTCAAACTTATTTCCAGTCATACATTACCAATTACTATTAGTACCTATGATAGTGTGTATTTTGAATTTACTTTCCAGCCAAGTGTTCCTGGACTATATTCAGAGGTGTACCCATTTACGACAAATACTCCCGGATTTTCCGGAGTGTTGCTAAAAGGAAAAGGCTTTGAAATTAATGAAACTTTGGGGTTGACAATTTATGCTTCAACCGGGTCACAAAATAATGGTGAAATGTTTACCTTAGATAAACAATCTGGCATTGGAACACTATTAGGTTCATCACTATTTCTGGATATTAAAAGTATAGCTATTCATCCATCTGATAATATCATGTATGGATTAAGCTCGAATTCTGCATCATCGCGCATTCTCAGGATAAACGCAACACTTGGTGATGCTTATACACTTTATGAAGTCCCGGTTCCAGATCTATATGCAATAGCATTTGATACTACAGGAAATTTCTATGCAGCAGCAAGAACAGGAGAAATTTATGATCTTGATCTCAGCAATGGAAATTATACACTTGTAAGCACTTCTATGATTTTTATTAATGCGATGGCGTTTCATCCTCAGACAAATGAATTGTATGCTGCCATTTATCTTGCCATTGGCGCTCAAAAAGATAGAATATTCAAAGTTGATGTTAATACCGGAGACACAACTCTTGTTGGTAGAACAGGTTTCAATGTGGCAACGAACGCGCTATTCTTTGATGAGAATGCAAACCTGTTTGGAGCGACGGGTGGAGCAACAGTTGTAAATAATTTTATTAGTATTGATGCTGTCACAGGTGTGGGAACAACAATAGGAGCTACTGGTTTTAAAAATGTTACAGGTCTCGCATTCACACCAAATGGTGTCACTGGAATTGATGACGAACCTAACGGAATCCTTCCGTCAGAATTCAGCCTTGAACAGAATTATCCAAATCCGTTTAATCCGGCAACAACAATCGAATTCTCATTGCCGAAATCCGCGGATGTAAAAATCGTGATTTATAACCTGCTAGGAGAAGTTGTTACTGAACTTATTAACAGACAATTGAATGCAGGTGTACATAGAACCGTCTGGAATTCAAGTGACAGGGAAGGAAAACAGTTAAGCAGTGGAGTTTATTTCTATGAACTTCGTGCTAATTCAAATGATGGATCAGAATTCCAGCAGATAAGAAAAATGGTTTTACTGAAGTAACGCTAATTAAAGATTCACTAAGCCCCGTTATGCGGGGCTTTTTTATTTTCTAAAAAATTCATCATCATCTTCTTCCGGTTCATCCTGGTTTATTGTGAACATAGTGCTTAGCATATCCTTGAATTGAATCCCTGTTTCAATCCTGTATTTGCTTAGCAGAGAATACTCTGACATCCCGTGTAATAAAAATTCCATCCAAAGAAAAGCTGAATTCTCATCAACACCTTTGACATACTTTTTAACAATTTCTTTTAGACCGGGGACTTGTTTCAGAGATTTTTCATAATCATTCCGTGATACATTATTGAATATATCCACAACGTTGCCCTTACCAAACCATGAAATTAAACTGTTATATGGATTCGATTCTTTATTCTTCTTGAAACTTTCAGGCGTTGGAAAGTGTTTTTGAAAAAAAGATTTTATTGCTTTGCCGATAAGAATATGCGCGACCTTCGATGGACCTTCCTGTTCACCTTCATACACTAATTCAATTTTTCCTGTGATAGCAGGGATAACTCCATAAAGATCTGAAACTCTCGCATAAGTTTGCGTCTCGTTGTTCAAAATCATTCTTCGCTCGGCGGTACTGATCAGGTTTTCAAACGCTGAGATCGTCAGCCTGGCAGAAACACCGCTCTTCGGATCAATATATTCACTGTTCCTGGCTTCAAATGCTATTTGTTCTATCATATCTTTCAGAAGATTATTTACTTCAATCTTTGTCATCTGATCTTTAGAAATATGTGCTTCCTGCTGAGTGATCTCTCCAGAGATTTCAATATTCTTTGGATAGTGAGTGAGTATCTGGCTGTCAATTCTATCCTTTAACGGAGTCACAATAGATCCACGGTTAGTATAGTCTTCAGGGTTTGCGGTAAACACAAATTGAATATCCAAAGGCATACGCACTTTAAATCCACGAATTTGAATATCACTTTCCTGGAGAATATTAAACAGGGCTACCTGGATTCTTGCCTGAAGATCAGGCAGTTCATTGATTACAAACAGGCAACGATGTGATCTTGGAATTAATCCGAAATGAATAACACGTTCATCAGAATACGGTAGTTTTAACGCCGCCGCTTTTATCGGGTCAACATCACCAATAAGGTCGGCAACAGATACATCGGGTGTTGCAAGCTTTTCAGTATATCTTTCACTCCGATGCAGCCAGGCTATTTTCGTCTGGTCTCCGTACTCTGAAAGAATATCTTTTGCCTGACGTGATAACGGAAGTAACGGGTCGTCATTTAATTCTGAACCTGCAACTACAGGTATATATTCATCGAGAAGATTGACTAACAGCCGTGCAATTTTAGTTTTTGCCTGACCACGTAGTCCCAGCAGGATGATATTGTGTCTTGAGAGTATTGCCGTCTGTAAGTCCGGAATAACAGTTTCATCATAACCCTTGATTCCCTCAAAGGGATTAAGATCATTGCGTAATGCTGAAATTAAATTTTCTCTTAATTCTTCCTTGATATGCCTTGATTGATATCCGCTTTTCTTCAGTTCACTCAAAGTCTTAATAGAACTTATTTTCTCTTTACTAAACTGCATTTGATTCCTGTTTTATTTTAATTTTTTTCTTCTGTTCCTGATATAATCTTCAAAAATAAAATCACCTAAACCAGACAAGCTGCTGTAATAGGCACGACCATTATTTGTTTTAGTGAATTCGCGCACGAACTGCTGCAGGTATGGATCACGTGCAATCATAAAAGTTGTAATACTTATTCCGTATTTCCTGCATCGTGCAGCCTGATCAAGTGTTCTGTTTACAATTTTTCTGTCCAGTCCGAAACTGTTTTTATAATATCGTGCGCCTTCCTTAAGGCAGGTAGGTTTTCCATCTGTTATCATGAAGATTTGTTTGTTAGTTGTCTTTCTTCTCTTGAGAATATCGAGCGCAAGCTCAAGACCCGCAACTGTATTTGTATGATATGGTCCGACATTCAGATAGGGTATATCTTTTATTTTGATCGGCCAGGCGTCATTACCGAATGCGAGCAAGTCGAGAGTATCTTTTGGATATTTTGTAGTTATTAATTCGGATAGCGCCATCGCAACTTTTTTAGCCGGAGTTATTCTATCTTCACCATAAAGAATCATTGAATGGGATATATCTATCATAAGTACTGTTGATGTAAGTGCGTCAAAATCCCGCTCTTCAACTTCAAGATCATTTTCTGTCAGTTTGAAATCATCTATCCCATGATTTATTTGTGCGTTCTTAATTGAATCAGTTACATCTATTTGCTCAATCGCATCACCAAAGTTAAACTCACGCCTGTCTGAAGTAGATTCATCACCGGTACCGTTGAATGGGGTTTTATGATTGCCGCGTGCAGATTTTTTTAATTTGGAAAAAATTTCTTCCAGCGCCTGTTTTCTTATTGATTGTTCTGTTTTTGATGTTAGTATGTATGAGTTAGTGTTACCGTCTTCCTTTATATAATTCTTTTCTTTCAAGTCATCAATAAAATTACCGATACCATATTCATTGTCTGTAATATTGTATTTCCTATCCAGCTCATTAAGCCAGTTTAACGCTTCGGAGACATTTCCCGAGGCAATTGTCAGAAGCTGAAGAAAAATATTAAGCAGGTCTTCAAATTTATTCCCTCCCGAACTTCCCGGTCTGTAATCTGTAAATCTTATTCCTATCATAGTAATCTATCTGATGTTCTAAACATTTTTGATCATTAAAAGTTCAATTAAACTAGAGAAAATTTTTATCCGAGGAGTGATTGCAAGATAAGAATTAATTTCTAAAATGAAAGTGATAATTCGAAGTGGAATTAAGACTATCCGCCTTCAAGTTTTTTTATCATATCGGAAACATAATTGTTTTTAGGATTTAGTCTTAGTGCCTGCCTGAAATTTCTCAATGCAAGTCCTTTGTTTCCATCTTTAAGGTATGCTTCACCAAGTCCGATGTATCCTTTAAAGTATTCGGGGAAAGCGGAAGTGACAAACTTAAATAAGATTATAGCTTCACCATTTTTTTTGATATTCAACAGATCGTTTCCGAAGAGAATCAGTTCGTCTTCATTAATTCTGATATTACTTAATGAATCCAACTGCAAAGCTTTTAACGCGGTAATAGCTGAATCAATCCCCGAATTCATAGTCACCGTCAACAGGTAATCAGAAGCGGGCGTGAGAGGCGGAGTAATCACTTCCTGTAGATATAAACGTACTAAATCCATTGCCGGTCTTCCCGGATTTCTATCTATACAGTTTATAAGCTGAACTGCGGCAATTTTTTCTTTTGGATAAATAAGTAGTTGTGATGCAAATCCTGTCCCGCTCCCCGTATGGTAAATGTATTCCCGACCTTTATTATCCGAACTGATAGAAAAGCCAAGTCCGTATCCGACTGAAATTCCGTTTTTAAGTTTTGCAGGGACTCTAATAGAATCGATCCACTGCTGTGAAATCAATTTCCCATTCAATAGTGCAATTGAAAATTTTAATAGATCTGTAGCAGTTGAAATTACTCCACCGCCGGCGAACTTCAGACTAAGATCAGCAAGAGCAGCATTTTGAAATTTACGGTAAGAATTTTTTGTATAGCCTTTTGCGCGGTAGTAAATAATATCTTTTTGAAATTCAAAAAATGTTGAACTCATTCCTGATGGAATAAAAATATTTTTTACCATATAATCGGTGTAGGTCATTCCACTTACAGTTTCAATAATTGCTGCTAATAAGTTATAACCAAGTGTTGTATAGAGATACTTTGTTCCCGGTTCATACTCAAGTGAATCTCTGATAATCAGAGAAATCGCATCACGAACCGATGGATAATTATCTTTGCTATCAAATTCACCCAACTTATAATTTCTTATCCCCGCTGTATGGTTAAGAAGCTGCCTGATTGTAAACTTCCATTTTTTGGTAGGGTAGTATGGAATATATTTCAGAGCGTTCTCATCAAGTGAAATTTTCTTTTGCTCAGCAAGCTGTAGTATTGCAATTGCCGTAAGTGATTTTGAGATTGACGCAATTCTGTAAACTGATTTTGTAGTCGCCGGAACAAAATTTTCAATATCGGTATATCCTTTAGCTCCTGTCCAAATGATTTTATCATTAGCGGCAATTCCCGCTGAAATAGAAGGGATGCTCAGATTTTTCTGGTATAGTGAAATATAGTTTTCGAATTCCCTTGTGAGATGAGATAATCCTTTATCCTGCGGCAGAAGTGAGAACGTAATCAGACTTACAACAGCAAATACTTTAAATATTTTTATGAGATTTAATTTCATTTAAGACAAATGTAATTTTGATATACAAAATTATAAAAACATTTGGGAGTAGAAAGAAAAGAAAAGGAGGAAGTATTGCTTCCTCCATAAAATTATTTTTTATCTAATGATGGGCGTTTTTCAAGTATGTTATCAATGATGCGATAATCCTTAGCTTCCTGCGCAGTCATAAAATAATCACGATCACAGTCTGCTGTTATTTGTTCCATCGTTTTTCCGGTATGAGAGGAGAGTATTTTGTATAAAGTATCTCTCGTCTTTAACATTTCTTTAGCATGAATTTCTATATCGGTGGTTTGTCCCTGCAATCCTCCGACCCATGGCTGGTGTATCATTATCTTTGAATTAGGTAATGATGTTCTTTTTCCGTCGGCTCCTCCTGCAAGAAGTATTGCGCCCATACTTGCTGCCATACCAACGCAGATAGTAGCAACATCAGGACGTATATATTTCATTGTATCATAAATGGCAAGTCCGGCAGTAACACTTCCACCAGGTGAATTTATATAAAGATTGATATCCTTTTCAGAATCTTCCGCTTCAAGAAAAATTAATTGGGCTATAGTAAGGCTGGCAATGTGATCATCTATGGCAGTGCCAATAAAAATGATCCTTTCACGAAGTAATCGCGAATAAATGTCCATGCCTCTTTCACCGCGACCAGTCTGTTCAATAACATAAGGTACAAGCTGATTATAAATTTCAATATGATTTTTCATTTTCTATCCTTCTGTTCGTTTTGCGAATAAGTAGCCGGATCAACTTTATTTATTGTATTGTTCTCATTGAGGAAAGTAAATAATTTTTTATCAATCATTTTTTCTGCAATGTTAGATGTTTTGTAGTAATTAAGAAGTTTATCCTCCGGCAAACCTGTTTTTTCCATGTCCTTTTTAACAAGTTCCTGCAAGTCTTCATCTGTCACACTAATATTTTCTTTCTTCTCGATTTCAGCTTTGAGTATGAACCATTTAACTTCGTACTCGGCAAACTTAACAAGTCGATTAGCAGCTTCTTTTTTATCAAATGCATGCTTGTGTTTTTTTGCATGTTCTTCTTCACGTTTCAGCATATCATCGAGTACATTTGCAACAAGCGCAGAAGGCGGGACGAAGTCATTTTTCTCAACAACTATAGAAACTAATTTTGCGCGAAGAATATCTTCAACCTGGTGTTCGTAGTAATGCTGAATATCTTTTCTGATTCCGGCTCTTAATTCTTCTTCGTTGTTGACTTTCTCCTTAGTAACTTTTTTTATCAGATCTTCATTGAGTTCAGGCAGGACAATTTTTTTAATTTCACGGATGAGAGCATTGTAATGAAATTTTTCTTCAACTGTTTCTTCTTCGCCTTTTGAATTTTTTAGCTGCCTGTTATTAGAAAAAGAAAATATGAATGATTCATCAACTTTTTTTCCTTTTGATTTTTCAACTATTTCAGGCTGAACACTTTCATTTGTAAGATCCACGTCAAATATCTCGGGATTTGAACCTTTAAACGGATTTCCTTCTTCATCTATCCTTGATAGTTCAAGTTTGATGATATTGTTCCTGTCATCACCAACAATATCACCGGCTTCTGTTGTGCTGTTCGATTTGAGTATGTATTTAATTTCCTGTTCAACTTCTTCTTCACGAACCTGAAGATCAGGAATTTCAATTGTATTGCCTGTATAATCTTTAACCTCAATTTTAGGCATTACTTCATATTTAACTTTAAAGAAAAGATCACTTCCGGGATTAAGTTTTATGTCTGATAACTGAGGCTGACCTATGGGGTGTAAATGTTTTTCTTCAGCAATTTTCCAGAAGTGTGTGTTTGCAACTTTTTCTGAGGCTTCGTATTCAAGTGAATCACCGTACATTTTTTTCAGCATTGCTACAGGTACTTTTCCTTTTCTGAAACCTGGCAAACTAATAGCTTTTGTTTGTTTTTTTACTTCCTGTTCTAAATCAGGTTTAATCTCTTCATAAGTTAATGTCACTTCTATTTCTTTTGATGATGCACTGATTTCATTAATCTTAAATTCCAAAATATCCTCTCATGTCATTTTTTTATCTGATGTGCGAGAACGGGGACTCGAACCCCGACACCTCTCGGTACTAGATCCTAAGTCTAGCGCGTCTGCCAATTCCGCCATTCTCGCAAAGAATTGTCTAAAATTAAACGACAAATATACGCCCATGTTGAATGTATAGCAAATAATCTGTGGTGCTATAATAATCGGAGATCAGCAGGTCAATTCTTAATTAATATTTTAAGTTAAAAATAAATATATTCGTACTCTAGAAAACAGAATTGATTGAAATTCTTAGGAGAAAGAACAGGTTAATGGTTCTCTGATGGGGTTCGTTAAATACAAATACAAATCCGTTTCAAAAGCTGGCTTTAAAAGGGCAGAAAACGAAGATTTTATAGGAGTTTTTCCTGTTGAGAAGGGAATCCTATGTGTTGTCTGTGATGGATTAGGCGGAAATAATGCCGGTGAAGTTGCAGCAAGATTGTCTGTTGAGACTATACACAAAAGTTTCATGCTTGCTGAACACACAGATTTTCTTGAAAAGATTAAACTGAGTATACTTGACGCAAACCAGGTGCTGCTTGAAAAATCAGTTTCTGAAAATTCTTTGAAAGGAATGGCAACAACTGTTGAAGCTTTTTATTTAACTGATTCAACTGCTTACTGGGGACACGTTGGTGATTCTAGGATTTATAACTTTAAGAAAAATAAACTGAAGCAATTAACAAAGGACCATTCATTAGTTCAACGGTTAATTGATGAAGGGTATCTTTCAATTAAAGAAGCTGAAAATCATCCTAACAGAAATATTATAACCAGAGCATTAGGTGAGCAATCAACAATTGATATGGATCTGAGTAAGTTAAAATTATCATATGAAGAACATAATTTATTCTTAATCTGCACAGATGGGGTTTCAGGAGTTATAAGGGACACGGAATTGGAAGTGATATTGAATAATCGCGACATTGAAACGATCAGCGAAAATATAATTTCACTTGTAGAGGAACGTGGAGCGCCTGATAATTTTTCATTCGTCTTAGTTGAGAAGAACCATTGATGATTGGCTCTACGGTTGAACATTATAAAATCATGGAAACCCTTGGTGAAGGGGGAATGGGGATTGTCTACAAGGCTTTCGATTTAAAACTTGAAAGATATGTAGCTCTTAAAATTCTTGGTGCTCAGGCAATAACAAATCCACGCTTCATTGAACGATTCAAACGTGAAGCAAAAAACCAGGCAAAACTTTCACACCCTAATATCGTCACTGTCTATGGATTTACAGAAGTGAATAACACTTTCGGTATTGCAATGGAATATATCCCTGGTGAAACACTTGATGACCTGGTTGAACGATTGGGCAAGATAGATTTGTTAACATCTCTTAAAATTATAAAACAGGTTCTGGCTGGTTGTTCCTATTCACACAATAAAGGATTCATACATCGTGATATTAAACCTTCAAATGTTATAATCGGTAATGATGGTATTGCGAAGATAATGGACTTCGGTATATCTAAATCTCTGACTGAAGGAAAAGGTATCACAAAAACCGGCGCAAAGCTTGGAACAATTCTTTATATGAGTCCTGAACAATTTAAAGGACAGGAACCGACACGGCAGAGTGATATTTATTCAATAGGTTGTACGCTTTATGAAATGGTACTCGGTAATCCTCCATTCGATTTAGCTTCGGAGTTTGAAATAATGGAAGCTCATTTGAAAAGAGAACCTGTGCCACCATCAGAACTTCTTGATAATATTCCCACAGCTTTGGATGCAATTATAAATAAAGCCTTGAGTAAAAATGAACAAAAAAGATATCATTCGTGTGATGAGTTTATGCACGATATTAATCAACTAATTACAAGAGTAGAGCATTTAAAACCCCGCAGCAAAATCTCCAGAAAATTAAGAAAACCTTTAAAAATAAAATATGTTGTTCTTCCAATAATCATAATCATTCTACTCGGAATTTTATTTGCATACGTTTTAAATGAAACTTCTTTTTTATGGCGGTCAGGTAAACCGCAAAGAGAACCATCGCAAATTCTTAATGGTAATAGTTCCGTAATCAATTCGATGGTGTGGGAAAAAATTGATATAAATTCTAGAATAAATTTTTCAGCTCTATGTGCGTTAAATGATAGCCTGATTTTTTTGTGTGGCGATAACGGATCATTGTTAAGGTCAGAAAACTTTGGACACGACTGGACTTCAGTTACAGATTCTTCAGGGATATTTCTTACTGATATAGAATTTGTAAATGAGAAAACCGGATTTGTAGTTGGTGATAATGGACTCTTTCTTTATTCAAATGATGGAGGCTATAACTGGAACCAGAAACAAATTGGTATCGATGAGCAAATTAGTTGTATAAAATTTTTTGATGGCAGTAAAATCGGCTTCATCACTACAAGTGAAGGAAGAATATTTAGAACTAAAAATCTTGGTGAATCCTGGAATCAGGTTCATAAACGGAGCGGACGGGTTTTATATTCTCTTTTTATGATTACAGAACTGGATGGAATAGCCGTAGGCTGGGATGGATTAATTCTCCGTACTTCTAACGGTGGAGAGAGTTGGATTGATGTTGATAAAATAACGGATAAGTATATCAGAGATATTAATTTTCATGATAAACAGAACGGGATATTAGTCTGTGGTGGGGGAGAAATTTTCATAACGACAAACGGGGGAGATGATTGGAATTCCGTTTCTTCTGGTATTATTACAGGGCTTACCTCTGTTCCATTGTTTACTCCTGAGCATAGTATTGTTCTCAGCAGTACGGGTGAGATACTCTATTCTCAGGATTTTGGCAGGACATGGATGAAATCCAGTTCGAATTCGTTTGTACCATTGAATGATGGTATCATACTGCCAGATGGTTCGATGATTATTGCAGGAAATGCAGGCACACTTCTTAAATCCCAAATTCCATTAATTGATTTTACTCAACCTAATCTTTAATTTGCTCACGGTTTAAATTCAGTTATTCACCAATTCCCTGAGGGTACTTTGGATAAATTTGTAATAACAGGGGGCAAAAAACTTAGCGGCGAAGTTGAAATCAGCGGAGCTAAAAATGCTTCTTTAGCCCTGATGCCGGCATGTATTTTATCAGGCGGAATATCTACTCTATACAACACACCGGAGTTGAATGATATTTACACAATGAAAAAACTGCTTACCCAACTTGGGGTGGAAAGTTCATTTGAAAATCATAAAATGGTTATTGATACAACCGTAATAAATAATTTTGTAGCGCCGTACGAACACGTAAAGAAAATGCGTGCATCGGTTTATGTACTTGGTCCACTTTTAACAAAATATGGAGAGGCTAAAGTATCTTTACCCGGAGGATGTGCATGGGGTCCGCGACCGATTAATCTCCATCTTGAAGCATTGAAAAAAATGGGTGCTGAGATTGAACTTGCTGAGGGATACATTATTGCAAAGTCAAAAAGATTAAATGGTGCAAAAATAAATTTTGATATTTCGTCAGTTGGTGCCACCGGTAATACATTGATGGCTGCCGTTCTGGCAAAAGGCGAAACAATTATTAATAATGCTGCTATTGAACCTGAGATAACAAATCTTGCAGAATTCCTGGTAAAGATGGGAGCATCAATTGATGGGATCGGAACATCGACATTAAAAATAGAAGGAAGAGATGAAGTAAACTCCACAGATATCCAAACAATTCCTGATCGAATTGAAGCAGGGACTCTTTTAGCTGCTGCAGCAATTACAGGGGGAAATATTAAGCTGACTAATATCGATGGAACGTTTCTGAGTTCAGTCTTATCAAAGTTCGAAGATTCCGGCTGTAAGTTATTTGCAGGTAATAATAAAATAGAATTACATACCGTAAATACTCAGGCAAAAGCTACTGATGTCCTTACAACTGTTTTCCCAGGGTTTCCAACTGATATGCAGGCGCAGTGGGCAGCATATATGACATTAGCTGATGGTGTAGCAAAAGTCACCGACACAATATATCTCGACAGGTTCAAACATATACCTGAACTTGTAAGGCTTGGAGCAGATATAACTTTGACGGAGAATACGGCAGTAATTAAGGGAGTAAAGAAACTGACCGGAGCAAAAGTAATGTCGACAGATTTACGTGCAAGCGCAAGTCTCGTTCTTGCCGGTTTAGCGGCTGAAGGTACAACAGAAGTTTTGAGAGTTTATCACCTTGACAGGGGTTATCAAAAGATAGAAGAAAAATTAAGATTGCTTGGTGCACAAATAGAACGAGTTGAAGGAGCCGAATATTAATTTTGCAAAAACTTAAGCAATTAATCGCCTATGAATACTACCTGCCGGTCTATGGCTCGATTGTACTGATCATTAATTTATTCCTTTACTCACTACCATTAGTTGGTGTATTAGGATACGAATTCAGCGTTGTAAATGGTTTATTACTCTATCTTGTTTCGGGTACATATACAATTTTTTTAATACGGCGTAACAAAGAACAAAAAGAGGTTAAAAAATTATTAAAACCGATTGGCTTATTTGTCTTAATTACATTCCTTATTCCTTTTATTATAATTAATACCAAAACACTTCTGGGCTCTGGCTGTTCATTTACATCAGGTTTAAGTTTTTATTTTGTCATCACCTTACCATCGCTGTTTATTGGTATAGTTGTCGGGTTGATCTCAAATTTTCTTCTGAATCGTTTTCAATATCTATTTTTTATTCTAATCACATTAGTCATTCTTTCCATCCCATTAATTGAAATCTATTATTATCCGCAGGTTTACTTTTTTAATCCGATAATAGGATTCTTCCCGGGTACAATATTCGATGAAGCTGTTAGTGTTTCGCTTAAACTTATTGTATACCGTCTGATAAATCTGATTTATTTTATCTTCATTGGTTGTTGGATCTTAAAAATACTTTTGAATCAGGCAGCCGGAAGTAAAGCATCCATAGTTGCTGTGATCTTTTTTCCTGCGCTTACATTTTTTTTAATATCACCTGCACAGGGTTTTTCCACAGATCTGATCAGAATAAAAGATCATTTGAATAAGACAGTAACAACCGATCATTTTGTGATTCATTATTCTGATCAAATTGAAAAGGAAAAAGTTGAACTCGCTGCAATACTCCATGAATACTACTACAAGGAGCTAGCGGAATTTTTACAATGTACTCCGTCAAATAGAATAACAACATTTCTTTTTGATAATGCTGCTCAAAAGAAAGAACTCTTTGGTTCTGCTAACGCGGATGTGGCTAAACCATGGTTGTACCAGGCATATTTGAGTTTTGACAGTTACACTAATACACTGAAACATGAGCTTGCCCATTGCTTCACAGCAGAGTTTGGAACCGGAATATTTAAATTGGCTGATTGGCTTAACCCTTCATTGATTGAGGGAATCGCATCAGCTTCTGAGCCATATTATGATGATAATTTTATTACTTACATGGCTGCGTTAGCCAATCATAATGAATACCGCATTGATTTAACAAAGTTATATTCAAGTCTGAATTTTTTTGGTCAGACAGCAAGTCTTTCATATATCTACAGCGGGGCATTCTCATATTTCTTAATTGAAAAATACGGCATACAAAAGTTTAAAGAATTATATGCCGATTTAGACTTTGAAAAAATTTATCAGAAGAATCTTAATGAACTTCAAAAAGAATTTTATGAATACCTTAGTTTAATTTCAGCTGATAATAAAAAAAGTGCAGACTACTATTTTGGAAGGAAGTCTATTATTTACAAAGTATGTCCAAGGTATATTGGAGTTAAGCTCGATGATGCTTGGTCACTTTATCAGAATAAAAAATTTGCGGACGCAGGAAATATCTTTAATGAAATTCTAACTTACGGCGAAAACTATTCAGCCATTATCGGGTTAAGTTATGTATTCGATGAACTTAACAGGCTTCCGGATGCCGTCAGAATTTTAAAAGAATACCAGGAAAAATTTAAAGGCACAACATACTATTACAACCTGCAGTTCAGGCTGGCAGATGTGTTAGCTGTTACACAAAACTTTGATGAAGCAAAGTCGGTTTATCAGAATATTTATTCATCAAAAGCTAACAAATCGCTGACTAACCTTTGTGCTATCAGACTTAGACTGATGGATGAAAATTTATTGATACAATATCTTGAAGGTAGTGATTATGATAAATTATCACTCCTTAAACGTCTGAACTCCCAGGGATATTTTTATGAATCATGGTCGGTCATGATTGACCTGTCCGAAAAACTGGAAGAGCACGTTGATCTCTTTACTTCCGAAATTAATAAGACAATACAGGTTACGGATTTAATCAGCAGCTATGCTGTCTTTAAACTTTCTGAATATCTTATAAGACAAGGGGATTTTTTCAAAGCAAAAAAAATGGCAGGACTCGCTTTGCGGTATACATCTGATGAAAACTTTAATCATATTCTTGAAGAAAATTTCAAGTTAATTAATTGGTTAAATATCAATTCAAAATCATATATAAACAATTTTAAATTTGAATAGTATGGAAACAGAAATTTCATCAAAAAAAAATTATTACAAATTAATTACTTATCTGCTGGGATTTATTTGTTTTGTGATTTTCGTTTATATACTAATGGCACTCCAGGATATTCTCATCCCGGTTATTATCGCAATTTTTCTTACGTACCTTTTTCATCCTTTAATGAAGTATTTAAAGAAGTTTAAAATTCCTTACTGGCTTTCCCTCATTTTTATATTAATTATTATTTCCGGATTGTATTACCTGCTTGGATTAATGCTTTTCTCTACCTATCAAACTTTTTCGGATAAAATAGAATTTTATGCTGAAAATTTATCGACTCTTTTTCAATCAATACTCAGTCCTTTTAATCTTACCGTACGCGAGGTTGCTTTATGGCTTGATATACCGTCACAGGATTTCGATGTAAATACAATTGTCCGGAAAATGTTTGATGCCGGTATGATTCAAACCATTTTTAATTCGTTTTCATCATTGCTCGGTGATTTTTTTATTTCACTTGTGTTCTGGGTGTTTATGATAATGGGTAAAGACAAATTTGAGGAAAGACTTAAGTTTGCCTTTACAGAAAACAAAGAAGTAGTGGAAAAAACTCTTGTGTCGATTAACACTCAGTTGCAATCATACATCATTATAAAAACAATAATTAGTTTATCTACGGGAATTATTTTTACAATTATTCTTATGAGTTTTGGTGTAGACTTCGCAGTTATGTGGGGAGTGCTTGCCTTCGTTCTTAATTATATCCCGAATATAGGATCACTGGTTGCAACAATTTTTCCAATACTCATTTCAATTATTCAATTTGGGTTTGGATTTCAGACTATCACAATGTCTGCTTTACTTATCATCACTCAAAATATACTTGGCAATTTTGTCGAACCGAATTTTCTGGGAAGAAAAATGGATCTTAGTCCAGTGTTCGTCTTGTTCTCATTAATTTTTTGGGGATGGATATGGGGAATCGCCGGAATGTTTCTCGCTGTTCCGATTGCAGCACTAATGAAAATTTTTGCGAATAATATAAACTCACTCAAACCGCTCGCAGTGCTTATGGGGAACCGGGCAGAATGAATCTACCAGGTTTAGATAAATATTTAGGAACCATTTCTTTCCTTCGTGATATTTCAAAATTTGCTGATGAATTTGGAGCCGGAGTTTATATTGTCGGCGGATTTATACGTGATTACATTCTCGGCAGAAAAAAAAATGAAATAGATTTTCTTGTTTTGGGTGACGGTCCTGAATTTGCAAATCAGCTTTCGAAAAAACTCAATGCAGGTGAGGTTATAACTTTCAGGAATTTTGGTACAGCTCATTTTTCTTTTGGAGGTTATGAACTTGAATTTGTTGGTGCAAGAAAAGAATCTTATAAGCGCAGCAGCCGGAATCCGAAAGTGGAACCGGGAACATTCAATGATGATATCAACCGAAGAGACTTTACAATAAATACGATCGCAGTTTCTGTTAATGAAAATGACTTTGGAAAACTGATTGATACTTTTAACGGACTGACAGATATTGAAAATAAACTCATCAAAACTCCGCTTGATCCTTATCAGACTTTTGATGATGACCCACTAAGAATTATGAGGGCATTCAGATTTGCTTCACAGTTAGATTTCCAAATTGATGAAAAACTTTTGTTAGTTGCTTCTGAATTGAGGGAACGACTAAAAATTGTCGCACAGGAAAGGATCACTGATGAGTTTCTGAAAATTCTGTCATCACCCAAGCCTTCAATTGGATTGAAGCATCTCTACAACACAAAAGTACTTGAGATTGTGTTCCCGGAAATATCTGCTTTAGCCGGAGTTGATCAGCGAAAAGATTATCATCACAAAGATGTCTTCCTGCACACGTGCATGGTTGTTGATAATATTTCGCGCACTACTGAAAATCTCTGGTTAAGATTTGCTGCTTTGGTTCACGACATTGCCAAACCTGCAACCAAAAAATTTATTGAAGGAATAGGATGGACATTCCACGGGCATGAAGAACTGGGCGCAAGAATGATGAAGTCCATCTTTACAAAACTTAAACTACCTTTAAACAAACTTGACTACATCGAAAAATTGGTGAGACTTCACTTAAGACCAATTGCTCTTGCAAAAGAAGAAGTAACTGACTCGGCAATAAGAAGATTGATTGTTTCTGCAGGAGATGATTTAAATGATTTAATCACTCTTTGCCGTGCGGATATTACAAGTAAAAATCCTAATAAAGTCAGCAGGTATCTTGATAACTATGAACGTGTGATGCAGAAAGTGCTTACTGTTAAGGAGAAGGATAATTTAAGAGCATTCCAATCTCCGGTTAGAGGCGAAACCATAATGGAGATTTGTAAGATCGGTCCTTCCCGAAAAGTGGGAGAAATTAAAAGGGCAATAGAAGAGGCAATACTTGAAGGTAAAATTGAAAACACCTATGAAGATGCATTCAAGTACTTAATGGAGATAAAATCAGTATATCTTTCAGAATAAACTTTCAGAATCCGACTGACACTCCTATAAAATACCTGCGATCATCTCTAATAAATTCATTTGAATGCGAACCTACATAAACATTAACCGGCAATTCTGATTGAAGTTTACTTAGCTGTTCTTTATAATTTAATTCCTGAGGATAGCTCAGCTTATTAATGGAGACTTCGGTCGAGTCGGTTTTATCAGTTGGCTTTTTTTCTTTAAGTACTGAATAAAGAATTATTCCCAGTATTAAAACTCCGCCGACAATGTACATTGTGTTACTGCTGCCGGACTCTTCGTTTCGCTGACTGCCTGAGCCGCCTCCGCCAATTTCATCTAATGATTTATAAACCTGTTGAGCATTTGTTGGTTCTATCGTTATCGCTAAAGAAAGTAAAACAGTAAGGATGGCATATAAAAAAGGAGATTTAATTTGTTTCAGCATAGCAGCACCTCAATTCAGTTTTTGTTTGTGCGAAGATAATTTAATCACATTGTCATAGTCAACATATTTAATATTCTGAATGTGTCATCCGAATTGTGACTTAAATAATAATGAGTAATTTATTAATTTTAAGTCACGTAAGAAAATTTCACTCATTTATTAAAAGACCCGCAACCCGTAAACTGCCGTATATGTAATTATTCAACCGTTTATAAATTAAGTGAAAAAACGGAGATCATAAAAGATATTTTTGTGCTGGATTCTTTTGAAAGATGAGAGATGAACAAAGCGTCTAATACATTGAAATATTTTGTAACCATAAATAATATCTTTTGTCAAAACAGAAGTCTCTAATAAGAAATAATAATCCGGAGAAGATAATGCGTACCTTCCTAGTGTGTCTGACAATAATGTTGCTTACAGTTTCCGCTTCAGCTCAAAAAGATCTGAAACTGGAAGATGCTATAAACATTGCATTACAAAAAAATACAACTCTTCAGAAAAATCTTAACAACCTTAAAAACTATGAAGCAGGTCTGTTAGCAGCTTATGGAAATTTTCTGCCGACATTAGGTGCTTCGGGAAGATGGTCCTGGACAAGGAATGAAGTTGAAAGTGATTTCATTTCTGCCGAAGGACTCTCTTCAATAACCACAGAAACAAGAAGCTACAGCGCAGGTGTTGGTGCTGATTGGGTTTTGTTTGATGGACTCGCAAATTACGGCGGACTTTCACAGAGCAAAAACAATCTGGAATCTGCAAAGCTTTCCATTGAAAGACTAAAACAGGATGTAGTTTTCCAGGTGGTTAATCTATATTACGATGTGGTGAACACACAACAGCTTTTAAAGTTTAAAGAAGATGACGTTAAGTGGAATCAAAAAAACCTTGAGACAATTACAGAAAGAAATAAGCTTGGTGCAGTAACTTTAGCAGATGTGTACGCGCAGCAGGTAAGAACAGGAAATGCTGAACTTGAAGTGATACGTACAAAAAATCTGCTTGAAACTTCAAAAAGTAATCTGCTGTATTACCTTGGATTAGATGTGCTTGAAAACTACAGGTTCGAAGAGGAATTTACGGCGAGTGAAAAGCAGATGCTTGAAACCAGAATAACCGAAGACTATAAAAATATTTCTTCATTAGTTGAGCAGGCACTAGAGAGCCGCCCTGATTTTCAAAGTTCTCTTTTGAACCGTGAAAGTGCGTATGATGGTATTACTATAGCACGATCCGGACATTTTCCAAGATTGACTGGCGATGCAAATTATGGAATACGTGCAAACAGGTTTTCTGATATTTCTGACAATAAATCTTTAAGTGTTGGATTGACATTGAGCATTCCAATTTTCTCCGGCTGGTCTGTTTCTGAAAGAGTGCAGACTGCGGAAGTACTTGCTGAAAACAGCGAAATAGATGTAATCGATCTTGAACGAACTATTAAAAAGGATATTCAGAAAGCATATCTTGATCTGCAGGCTGCTGAAAAAGGATTACTTGTAAGCCAGAAAAATGTTATTGCTGCAGAAGAGAATCAAAAGATTGAACAGGAAAAATATTCTTTGGGTGCCGGAACATTGCTTAATGTTCTTATCGCGAATTCAGAATATTCAAATGCACAAACCAATTACATTAACGCCCAGTTTGCTTATATAGTTTTAAGTGAACAGCTTAAATATTATCTGGGAGTTTTAGATTTTAAGAAATACGAATAAATCATAACAGGAGATTATTCAAATGGCTAATGGAAAACAAAAGAAATCAAAGAAGAAATTATTCATCTTTGGAGGACTGGGATTAATTGTTGTTATACTGATTGTAATGACTCTGTTTGGCGGAAGTAAGGAAGATATAATCCAGGTCCAGGTTGAAAAAGTTCAAAAGCGCAACATCACACAAACTGTTGCAGCAACAGGTACTATTAATCCCGAATTTAAAGTTGTGATAACTCCGGAAGTTACAGGTGAAATCGTTGAGCTTCCTGTGAAAGAAGGAGACGCTGTAAAGAGAGGTCAGCTTCTTATAAGAATAAAAGGTGATCAATACCAGGCACAGAAGCAGAGACTTGAAGCTAATCTTCAGTCTGCGGAAGCGCAATTGAAAATGCGTGAAGCTGAATTGAACAAAGTTGAGCTTGATTACAACAGGGTAAAAGAATTACACCTTAAAGGTCTGGCAAGTGATTCAGAACTTGAAACTGCAAAATCAAATTTCCTGTCAACAAAAGCTTCATATGATGCCGCTGCTGCTAACGTACTTCAAAGTAAAGCTTCATTAAGAGAAACACTCGAGACACTTTATAAAACAACGATCGTTTCTCCGATGGATGGTGTTGTTACAAAGCTTAATGTTGAAGTCGGTGAAAGAGTATTCGGTGCTGGATTCAGCATGGGTACAGATATTATGACTATTTCTGATCTTAGAAATATTGAAGCAGTAGTTGAAGTTGATGAAAATGACGTTGTACTTATTACGAGAGGTGATACGGCAAGAATAAAAGTCGATGCATTTGGTGATAAGGAATTTATCGGACTTGTAACACAAATCGGCAACAGTGCTCAGACTTCAGGGATTGGCACACAGGAACAGGTTGTAAATTTTGAAGTAAGAATTAAACTGCTCGATGCGGAATCAAAACTACGACCGGGAATGTCTTGCAACGCGGATATTGAAACAGAAACCGTTGCAAATGTTTTAAGCATTCCGATTCAGAGTGTAACAGCACGTGGAAATGATGCTGCACCACCGACAGAAGGCGGTGACGAACAGGCTCCGGGTCAGCAGCAAAATGGAAATTCAAAACCTAAAGAAGTAGTATTCCTTGCGGAGAATAATAAAGCTAAAATGGTTGAAGTTAAGACTGGTCTCAGCGATGATAATTTTATTGAGATAAAAGAAGGATTGAGCGAAGAACAAACAGTTGTTACCGGAAGCTATAAAGCAATATCACGTGAACTGAGTGATGGTTCCAACCTGAGAGTGGAAGAGAAAAGAAAATCTTTCGCTAAAACAAATTAATGGGATGAGAAATGAACATAATTAATATTGAACATATCGCAAAGGTTTACCAGGTAGGCTCGGAAGAGGTTTTTGCGCTTCGCGATGTTTCATTACAAATAAATAAAAATGAGTATGTGGCGATCATGGGACCTTCGGGTTCCGGAAAGTCTACATTAATGAATATGCTCGGATGTCTGGACACACCTACTTCAGGCAAATATGATTTCAGAGGGATCAGCGTAAGTGAAATGACTGATAATGATCTTGCGAGGATAAGAAATAAAGAAATCGGTTTTGTATTCCAGACGTTTAATCTTCTCTCACGTTCAGATGCTATTCATAATGTTGAATTGCCCTTGATATATGCGGGAATTCCTCATTCAGAACGGCGTGCAAGAGCCGAGCAGGCACTTCAGGATGTAGGTCTTGGAGATAGGATGCACCACAAACCAAACGAACTCTCAGGCGGACAAAGACAGAGAGTTGCAATTGCGCGTGCATTAGTAACCAGTCCCTCAATAATACTTGCGGATGAACCGACAGGAAACTTGGATTCCAAAACAGGTGAGGAGATCATGCTTCTTTTCAATGAGATATATGAAAGAGGCAACACTATAATCCTTGTAACACACGAAGAATATATTGCTGAACACGCTGCAAGAATTATCAGAATAAAAGACGGTCTGATAGAGAAAGATGAAATAGTTTCAAATCGTTATATACCTAAAATGAAAGCAGCAGTTGAATAATATTTTTGATCCGGTATTAATCAACGAATTAACAATTGTTAGTAAGAGGACACCATGAGACACATTGGATTTGAGATTCGTGAAAGTATTATGATAGCTTTGAGAGCAATCCGGGCTAACAAAATAAGATCTGCTCTGACCATGCTTGGAATTGTTATTGGTGTAACTTCAGTTGTTGTGATGACTACAGCTATTAAGGGAATTGATAACTCATTTCAGAACGGAATCAGTGCTTTAGGCTCCGATGTCCTGTATATTGATAAGTGGGCGTGGTTTTCAAATGAAGAATGGTGGAAACTGCGTAATAGAAGAAATATAAAAATGGAAGACTTTGAAAGATTTAAAGAAATGGCAAGGCTTCCGCTGGCAACCGCACCTGTTATAAACAGCAGGCAGACGATTAAGTTCGGTGACAGAAGAGTGGAGAGTGTCTTTCTAAACGGTTCAACCGCCGATTATGTAAAGACCACAAATTTTACTTTTGATTTGGGAAGATTCTATTCAGAGATTGAAAGTAAGGGCTCACGATACGTTGCAGTAATCGGAAGTGAAATATCAAAAAATCTTTTTCCCCGTGGCGATGCCCTTGATAAAACTATTAAAATCGGTGGCGTAAACTTTAAAGTAGTCGGTGTCCTTGCAGAACAAGGTAGCTTTATACTCGGAAGTTTCAATCCGGATAATCAGGTCTTCGTTCCGATAGGCACAATCTTTAAGAATTTTCTTGGTCAATCATGGCGATCCATTACGATAAATGTCCGTGCACAAAACCCTGCGATGGTTGAAGAGACGAAAGCTGAAGCGGAAGGAATTATGCGGCAGATAAGAGGTCTTGCATACCATGAGGAAAATGATTTTTCAATTAACCAGCAGGAAGGATTGATGGATAATTACAATTCTGTTGTAGGTGTTATACAGATAGCAGGTTTGTTCATCACAGGACTTTCACTTTTCGTCGGCGCAATTGGAATCATGAACATAATGTTCGTTTCAGTAAAAGAAAGAACCAAAGAGATTGGACTAAGGAAAGCGATCGGGGCTAAGCGACGAACTATACTCGGTCAGTTTATCTTTGAATCTTCAACAATATGTTTGATGGGTGGACTTGTTGGACTTCTGTTCGCAGTATTATTAAGCATGATGGTAAACCAGTTTATTCCTACCTCTGTTCAATATGATTCGGTATTTATTGCAATTATAATTTCTATAATTACCGGTGTAGTAGCAGGGTTTGCGCCCGCATACACAGCAGCTAAAATGGATCCGGTAGATGCGTTGCGATATGAGTAAAATAATCTTTTGACAATGTAACCAGGATGAGGTGAATATGAAATTTCAACAAGTGATCACAATGTCGTTGGAGTCGCTTAAGACCAACCGTCTCAGGACTATGTTAACTGTACTTGGTGTAGTTGTCGGTATATTTTCAATCATTGTTATTATGACGATCATAACCATGCTTCAATCGAGTATTGAAAATGGTGTTTCGCAGCTAAACAAAAATACATTTCAAATTCAGAAATGGCCTGTCATGCAGGGCGGTGGTCCCGGTTCAAGGGATCGATTCAGAAACAGAAAAGATATCACACTCGAAGATTATCAAAGACTGACTGGTCTGCTAACGCAAGCTAAACACATTGGTGCAGAACAATGGCAGTTTGGTAAAGTAATCAAGTTTGGAAACAAAGAAACAAATCCGAATATCCAGATAGCCGGTGTTACCACAGGTGCAGTTCAAACAAACAACTGGATAGTTGAATTCGGAAGGGACTTTAGAGAAACTGACATCGAATATTCAAATGATGTTTGCCTAATAGGACAAGATATAGTTGAAAAACTTTTTACTTCTGTCAGTCCTGTTAACCAGGTTATAAGAGTTGATGGAAAACCTATGCAGGTTATCGGTGTGCTTGAAAAACAGCCGCAGCTATTCGGTGAAAGCCGTGACAATTATATTGTAATGCCTATCACAACATTTCAATCCATTTACGGAAAACGAAGCCGGAGCGTTAACATAACTGTTATGTCTTACAGCAAACAGGACTATGATGCAACGATCGAAGCTGCAATTGGTTATATGAGAACAATAAGAAAAGTCGGAGCAGGTGAAGAAAATGATTTTGATATTTTCAGCAATGAATCCATAATCGGACAAATAAATGAAATTACAGGTGGAGTTAAAATAGGTGCGCTCGTTGTATCGATTATAGCCTTATTAGCCGCCGGCGTTGGTATAATGAATATTATGCTTGTATCAGTTACTGAAAGAACGAGAGAAATTGGTATAAGAAAAGCTATCGGTGCAAAAAAAATAAATATACTTGCCCAATTTTTAATTGAAGCCATAACACTATGTATACTCGGCGGATTGATCGGAATAATTATCGGTGTGAGTATAGGTAATCTTGCCGGTGGATTGCTGAATGCACAAACTGCAATTCCTTATGACTGGGTTATGATTGGTTTATCACTTTGTGTATTTGTAGGTGTTTTATTCGGAACTTATCCTGCATATAAAGCTGCAAATCTTGATCCGATAGAAGCTCTCAGGTACGAATAATTTTTTTCGGTAGTTTACTGCTCCAAAAAAATTCTTTAATTTCACTGTAAGAATTTTTTTGATGATATTTTAGTTGAATACTCAATGATATTCAGATTATTATCCAGGGGGATAAAATGAAGATTAGACAACTCTTTCTGCTTGCCTTAGATTCCTTAAAAACAAACCGGCTTAGAACCCTCTTAACAGTACTTGGAATTGTTGTAGGTATTTTTTCAATCATCGTTGTTATGACAGTTATAACAATGCTTCAGAATACGATTGAAAACGGCTTTCAGTTTTTAAGTAAAAATACTTTTGAGATAAGAAAATTTCCCGCCATACACGGCGGAGACTGGGAAAAGTACCGCAACCGTAAAGACATTACACTTGATGATTTTTACAGGTTTGAAGAATTGATGAACGAGGCAAAGATTGTCGGTGCTATGCAGGGGCAGGGCGGCAAAGTTGTCAAATTTGGAAGTGAGCAAACAAACCCGAATATTTATTGTGTTGGTGTAACACAGGGTGTGTACAGTACTCTAAATCTTGAAATTGATGAAGGCAGGGAATTCAGAAATAATGAAATTGATTACTCATCGGACGTATGCGTGTTAGGACATGCAATTGTTGAAAAACTTTTTTATAACGCTGATCCCATTGGACAAACCATTAGAATGGATGGCAAGCCAATGAGAGTTATCGGTACGATAAAAAAACGTCCTGAATTTTTTGGTCAATCCCAGGATAACTATATAGTAATTCCTATAACTACATTTCAATCATTCTACGGAAGACGCTCTTCAAGCGTTGATATAACGGTGATGGCCTACAACAGTGAGCTTTATGAAAGTACAATCGAATCAGCTATAGGATATATGAGAAAGATCAGAAAAGTTATGCCGAACCAGGATAATGATTTTGATATTTTCAGTAATGAATCAGTGATTGGTCAGGTTAACGATATAACCGGCGGAATAAAAATTGGCGCATTGGTTGTCTCCTTAATTGCGTTAATCGCCGCAGGTGTTGGTATAATGAATATCATGCTTGTCACCGTAACTGAACGGACTCGCGAGATTGGAATCAGGAAAGCAGTTGGCGCAAATAAAAAAAATATACTTCTACAATTTTTGTTTGAAGCAGTTTTTTTATGTCTGCTTGGCGGCATCGTCGGAATAATAATCGGTATATCTGTTGGAAATTTAGCGGGTAGTTTTTTAAGTGCACAAACCGCAATCCCTTATGACTGGGTAATGATCGGATTGTCACTTTGCATATTTGTCGGAGTTTTATTCGGGACTTATCCTGCATACAAAGCAGCTAATCTTGATCCGATCGAAGCTCTGAGGTATGAATGATATAAATTTTTTGTAAACACTGTCCCTTCTTATCTGTTTGTGAAGACTATATAGTTAAACAATTATAATTTTAAGGGAGAGATAATGTATGACATAATAATTATTGGAGCCGGTCCGGCGGGCATCAGCATGGCAGCCGAGGCAATACATTCAGGCATTGCTGTAGAAAAAATTCTTATCATTGAAAAAGCTGCTGAACATTCATTCACAATCAAAAAATTTTATCCGGAAAATAAACTTGTTACAGCTAACTACAAGGGATTCGCAGCTGCCTGTACAGGTGTAATGTGCCTGACGGATTCAACTAAAGAACAAACCGTATCATTCCTTGATAAAGTAATCGCTGAGAATAATCTAACCGTCAACTACAATGAAACTGTCTATAAAATTTCCAGGGATGAGCAAAGTCAGTTATTTACGTTAGTGACAGATAAACTTCAGTATGAATCAAAAGTTATCGTTGTGTCTGTTGGAATTCTTGGTAAACCTAACAAGCCGGACTACAAAATTCCCATAGCACTTAACGAAAAAATTCTTTATGATCTGACATCAAAGGAGATCAGATCTTCAAAAGTATTGGTAGTGGGAGGCGGCGATTCGGCTTCTGAGTATTGTCAGTATCTTGTTCAGTGTAATAATGAAGTCACACTAAGTTATCGCCAAAATGAATTCACAAGAATGAATTCAATTAACAAAGAGAGTTTACTTCAATTACAGACAAGTAGTAAACTCAAACTCTTGCTAGGGACTAACATTTCATCAGTTGAAGATGATGCCGGGAAGCCGAAAGTTATCTTCACTGACTCTACTAATATGACGTTTGACAGTATCGTTTATGCACTGGGCGGTTCGACACCGGAGAATTTTTTAAAATTAATTGGGATTGATTTTGATGGACCTAATCCGGTATTAAAAGAAGGCTATGAAACATCAGTTCCCGGAATGTTTTTAACCGGCGATTTAAGTGCCGGAAAAAAAGGCGGATCGATCATCTGGGCGTTTAATTCATCCAACACAGCGATGAAAAGAATTTGTGAAAACTATCTTGAATGCCATTTATAGTCATACTGTTGAAGTGACTATCACCAATATAGACTTGCTTAACGAATGAATGAAATTTAGATTTCGTATAAACAAATCTGAATTATGTATTGAAGCGGTATCCAAAGCATTTCCTTATCATTTTTTTATTTTCAGTTTCTTGTTGTGTGACTTTCGCTCAGTCGGAATACTCCACAAAGTATGTTACTGATACCCTGTCAATCAACTTTGAAAATAAATATCACCTTAACAGTATTACTGTAATTCCGTTTTCGGAATCAATATTGCTTAGAGGTGCAGTGCTGCCCCGATCATCATATTCGATTTCATATTCTACTTCAACTTTTTCACTTTCAGATACACTTGCATATTCTGTATTCGATACTATCATCGTAACATACCAGACATTAAGACTTTCACTGCAAAAGGAATATAAAAAGCGAATACTTGTAATTCGAGACGATGAAACTTCAGGCGATACTATCCGAGTGGCAACTACCGAATCGTCATTCCTTTCATCAGATGCAATATTTGGTTCAAACATTGAAAAGAGCGGAACACTTGTTCGCGGATTTACAGTCGGAACCACAAAAGATTTTTCACTTAACAGCGGTTTAAGACTTCAACTCTCAGGTAAACTTTCTGATGAAATAGAAGTAGTTGCCGCAGTCACCGACGAAAATACTCCGATTCAACCGGAAGGAAATACGGAGCGCCTGGAAGAACTTGACAAAGTTTTTATTCAACTGAAGCATAAAAACGCTGTTGGTACTTTTGGAGACTATCAGCTTCAAAAAAGATACGGCGAGTTTGGTTTGATTGACAGAAAGCTGCAAGGACTAATGGGTGAATTTAATTATGAAGGTCATAACGCTTACGTTTCAATCGCAAGTTCAAAAGGGAAATTTAATTCAAATACATTTAATGGAACTGATGGAGTTCAGGGACCTTACAGGTTGACGGGACTTAATAATGAACGTGATATTATAATCATAGCCGGCAGTGAAAAAGTATTCCTAGACGGAATTGAAATGCGGCGCGGTGAAGCGAATGATTTTACAATTGACTATTCAACTGCAAGAATAACTTTTACTCCAACCAGACTTATTACCGCTGCCAGCAGAATTTCTGTAGACTTTGAATATACCGACAGGCAGTATGCACGAAATATTTTCGGAACAGGAGTTCAAAGCCAGTTCTTTGAAAACAAACTCGGAATTAAAGTTCAGTACCTGCGTGAAGGTGATGATAAAGATTCACCACTTGATATAATTTTATTAGATTCGGATAAAGTATTTCTTGGTAACGCAGGTGATGACAGGAATAAGGCAGTTAAATCCGGTGTGTCGCTTGCAACGCCTGATTCTTTGGGAGTTGTGAGAGGTCTTTACCAAAGAATTGACACACTTATTAATGGTTTGAATTATACCTATTACAAATACAGTCCCGGTGATTCACTTTCACTTTACAATGCATCGTTCAGTTATGTAGGTGAACAGCAGGGCGATTACATCCGTGAAAGTTTGGGCAACTACAGGTTCATTGGTATCGGGCAGGGAAATTATATGCCGGTGATATTTCTACCAATGCCTGAATCAAAACAATTCGCAAATATCGTTCTCGATATTAAGCCCTGGGAGGGTGTATCTCTAAGTCTGGAGTACGCCGGAAGTCTTTGGGACAGGAATTTATTTTCATCCGGAGATGATGGTGATAATTATGGTCACGCGAGAAATATTTTTCTTAAAGCCGATCCTCGCGAAGTTGAAATCGGGAAACTGAGTCTCGGTCGAATCGGGTTTTCCTACAAAGACAGGTTTATACAGGACAGGTTCACTTCTCCCGACAGATTCAACGATGTAGAGTTCAACAGGAATTATAATTCAGGATTAACATCAAGTCGTCAGAATGAACAACTAAGAGAATTCAGTGTTACTCTGTTGCCGAATGAATTGCTAACCATCAACTCCACCCTTGGACTTTTAAGAACCGGAAGTGATTTTGCTTCTGATAGGTATAATAATACCGTCAGATTCACTGACAGAAGTATATTCAACATTGAGTATAACGTCGATTATGTAAATTCAAAAAATATTTCACTCACCAGTAAATGGTTACGACAAAAAGGGAATGCATTTTATACTTACTGGAAACTTAAACCGGGGCTTGAATTTTTAGCTGAAGATAAACTTGATAAAAGAAAAAATATTGATTCTCTTATTTCAGGCAGTCTTAAATTTTATGAAGTTAATCCTTACCTCGAAATAATTGAACTGGAAGGATTCAGAATCTCAGGCAAATATTCATTGAGAGATGATTACTTTCCACTTGCAGGACTGTTGGTAAAAGAATCAATGTCACGGGCACAATATTATGAAATGGAATATTCATCTATAAAAGAAGTTAATTCGACATTAAGCCTGACACTGAGAAAAAAGAAATACACAGATGAATTTAAAGCGAATGGACTTCTTGATAATGAAACGATACTTGTCAGATCACAATCCAGGTTCAGATTTTTTGATCAACTTATGAATGGCGATTTGTATTATGAAGTATCAACGCAAAGAAGTGCGAAACTGGAAAAGGTGTTTATCCGTGTTGAACAAGGGCAGGGCAATTATAAATATCTCGGTGATCTTAACAACAACGGCATTGCAGATGAAAGTGATTTTGAGCCGACATTATTTGATGGTGATTATGTTCAACTTACTGTTCCTACTGAAGAGTTATTTCCGGTTATAGATTTAAAAACAAGTACGCGATGGAAAATAAACTTTTCAGCATTAACAGATGGTAAAGGAATTTTAGGTAGTGTACTTAATGCTCTATCAACAGAAACATTCTGGCGGATAGAAGAAAACAGCAGGGAAGAAGATTACAAAAAAATATACTTACTTGATTTTTCAGCATTTCAAAATGAACAGAATACTATAAGAGGTTCTAACTATATTCAACAGGATATTTTAATTTACGAAAATGACCAGGACCTTTCATTCCGTATCAGGTTTAATCAGCGAAAAAGTTTGAACCAGTTCAGCGGCGGTGTTGAACGCGCTTATAACCGGGAAAGGAGTTTGAGGATAAAATTCAGAATGATCCAGGAAGTGAGTAATCAGACGGAAATTATCAACACAAATGATAATGTTTCCGCTCCGATAAATTCTAACAGGAAAAGGCGGATAAATTCAAACAACTTTGTCACGGATTTTTCTTACCGTCCCGCCAAAATGATTGAAGTTGGATTTAAAATTAAAGTAGGAAAAAGCGAGGACAGCTATCCGTTAAAGCCAACAATTATTGATCTTAATTCACAATCAATAAGATTTAATCTTTCGTTTGCCGGCTCCGGAAGACTTCGTGTTGAGGTTGAGAGAAATGAACTGATTGCTAATACGGATGAAAACTTTCTGCCGTTTGAATTGACCGGCGGAAATCTGTTAGGGAAAAATTATTTCTGGAGACTAAATTTTGATTACAGGTTGTCTGCAAATCTTCAATCGACAGTTAGTTATGATGGCAGGATTCAGGGAGGCGGTAAAGCTATTCATACAGCACGTGCAGAAGTGCGCGCATATTTTTAAGAGAGAATTTTTATGAAACTTATTTCAAATATGATCGAAGCTCATGTCATCAGGAGGCGTAAGAATAAAATGGAATTTCTTTTACTTAAACGATCCGATACTGAAATTTATCCCGGTTTGTGGCAAATGGTTTCAGGTAAAATGAAAAAGCACGAAAAAGCTTATGAGACGGCTTTACGTGAAATAAAAGAAGAGACCGGAATTGTTCAGAAGAAAATTTGGGTCGTACCGAATATTAATTCATTTTATTTTCCTGAAGGAAATTACATCTCATTTCTTCCGGTGTTTGTAGTTGAAGTGGATCCGGAATCTGTTATTAAAATTTCCAGAGAGCATTCCTCTTACAAATGGGTAACGGCTGAAAGAGCAAAAAAACTGCTTGCCTGGTCTGGACAAAGAAAATCAGTTGACATCATTAAAGAATATTTTTCTAGCCCTAACAGTTTACTTAAGTTTATTGAAATCAAAGTGTGATGAAATGTTATGTATTCAAAGCTGATTTACTTATTTTTGCGGCAGTTAAAATCTAAATACAGGAGTAAAATTTGGGACTTTTAGTTGTTGGTTCTCTTGGTCTTGATTCAGTTGAAACCCCTTTTGATAAAGTTACAGATGCTTTAGGCGGATCAGCAGTTTATATTTCTCTGGCTGCGAGTTATTTCAGCGGTCCGGTTTATTTAGTTGGTGTGGTTGGCGGGGATTTCCCCAAAAAGTATCTCAATACTTTAGAAGAACACAATGTTGATCTTGATGGTCTTCAGGTAATTGAGAATGGAAAAACATTCCGGTGGTCAGGTAAATACCATTATGATCTTAATGTGCGTGATACATTACTCACGGAGCTAAATGTCTTTGAAAAATTTGATCCCATTATTCCTGAAAAATTCAGAAAGTCAAAATACATTTGTCTGGGAAACATTGATCCTGAATTACAGATCAAAGTGCTTGACCAGATGGATGATCCGCAGTTTGTTGTCTGTGATACGATGAACTATTGGATCGAAGGAAAAAAAGATGAGTTGCTCAAACTTCTGAAAAGAGTAAATGTTCTGATCATTAATGATTCTGAAGCAAGACTGTTAGCGCATGAGCCGAATCTCATAAAGGCGTCAAGGGTAATAAGAGCAATGGGTCCCGAAATCCTTATCATTAAAAAAGGTGAACACGGTGCGTTGTTGTTTACCGAGGACACAATTTTTTCTGCTCCGGCATATCCGATGGAAATGATTTTTGATCCGACCGGCGCAGGAGATTCCTTTGCAGGTGGATTTACCGGTTATCTTCATAAGACACGTGATTTAAGCTCGTCCAATATGAAGCGGGCTATTATTTACGGCAGTGCAATGGCTTCATTCTGTGTAGAGCAATTTAGTACTAAAGGACTTGAATCACTTTCTTTACTCCGCGTCAAAGACAGGTATAGAGAATTTTTAGACTTATCAAGATTTGATGAAAAAGAGTGACTACTTCTCCTTAAAATTTGAGAATGATAAACTAGTCTTTATTGATCAAACCAAACTTCCGCTGGTTGAAGAATATATTGAAACCGATAGTTATAATCGTATAGCTGAAGCAATTGAGCGGCTTGAAATAAGAGGCGCACCATTAATTGGTATAGCTGCTGCTTATGCTTTGGCTCTCTCCGTAAAAAAAGATTCTTCCGGGGAAAAATTTCTCGAAGCTTATAACAGGTTGTTTCGTACAAGACCAACCGCAGTAAATTTATTTTACGCCCTTGAAGAAATAAAAAAAATTTATGAAGCTGATTTGCCCATGAAAGATTCATACGAGCTTTTGCTGGCTCGTGCCATAGAACTTCATAAAAAGGACGAAGAGTACTGCGACAGAATTGGAAAGAATGGGCTATCAGTTTTCAAAAAAAAATCCGGAATAATAACACACTGCAACACCGGGAAATTCGCGACCGGCGGAGATGGAACCGCATTCAATGTAATTAAATATGGATTTGAACACGGTCTTGTTGAACAAGTATTTGCAGATGAAACACGACCTTTACTGCAGGGCTTACGACTCACTTCATTTGAATTATCAAAAAATGGAATTCCGTTTAAGATTCTTTCTGATTCTTCTTCCGGTTCTTTAATGCAGACAGGTTTAATTGATTTTGCCGTAGTAGGTGCTGATAGAATTGCATTGAATGGTGATACTGCGAATAAAATAGGAACATTTAATCTTGCTGTGCTTTGTAATTTCCATAACATCCCCTTTTATGTTGCGGCACCATCAACTACCATTGACAGAAACATTCCATCAGGATCAGAAATTAAAATCGAATTCAGAAATAAAAATGAATTACTTTATTCAGGTTCCCTTCAAATTGCGCCTGAATCATTTGAAGTATACTCGCCCGCATTTGATGTCACACCTTCTCATCTTATTTCCGGTATCATCACCGAGGAGGGAGTATTTAATTTCCCTTACAATTTTATACAATGAGTCAGATCGTAAAGTCAGAAGCAATAGTTCTTGGTAAAATGAATTACCGTGATTCAAGTGTCATAGTCTCTTTGTACACAAAGGATTTTGGAAAGCTCTCGCTCATTTTGAAAGGTGCGAGGAGTCCGAAATCAAAAATAAGTAATATAGTTGACCCGGTAAATTTTATTAACGTTGTTTTCTACAAGAAGGAAACAAGGGAACTACAGTTCCTCTCAAGCGTTGATCTTATTTCATACTATCCCAACATCCGGAATAGTCTTGATGGAATGAAATATTCTCTTGCAATATTGGAATTAATACAGAAACTTGTGCCCGAGTATGAGCAGAACAACAGGATGTTTAATGGATTAACCAGAATCTTTTCATTGCTTGATTCATATGATGAACTGCCCTTAATACTTTTCAGCAGATTTTTTATGTTCTTTTTAACTGAAATAGGTTACGAACTGCAGTTGGATTCCTGCAGCATTTGCGCAAAGGATATTACCGGTACTTCGGATGTTGTTTACAACTTTAATCAGGGTCTTATTTGTAGTGAGTGTGCTGAAAATTACCCCGATTCATTCTATGTTAAAAAGGAACTTTTTCGTTATTTGATTTGTCTAAAGTATAAAAAAAAGGTAAGTTTATCTGACCCGGAAACGGGTGAATCTGCAATCCGGTTGATGGAAAAATTTTTAAGATATCATCATCAGGATTTTAAAGGAATTCAGTCACTAAAAATTTATAATTAAGAGGTATGTATCGCTGATTGATACAAATGCACAAACAGAAGTAAGTAAATTAAATTAGGAGTAAAAGTAAGTATGAAATCGAAGAGAATTTTCGGCGCATTTGCATTAATTATCGTTGGAATTTTGTTCGGAGCACTTTTGGTTTCCGGATTTGGATTGGTGAGACCGGGTTATGCTGATATTAATCTGGGCGCGAACAATCCGCCGGTAAATCTGGATGCCGACGCAACATCATTCAGTAAAGCTTTTATTGAAGTTGCCGAGAAAGTTACACCGACCATTGTTCAAATTTCCGTTGTCTCAAGTCTTAAAGATGATCCTCACCAGGATATTTTTCCCTTTCCATTCAGAGATCTTCCACAAGAACAACGCGGTTCCGGCAGTGGAATTATCATTTCAGCGGATGGTTATATTGTCACGAACAACCACGTTGTAGAGAATGCAACAAAAGTCACAGTTGGTTTGCATGATAACCGAACATACGATGCCCAGGTTATCGGAACAGACCCGCTGACTGATCTCGCAGTTATTAAAATAGAAGCAAAAGATTTACCAACGGCTTACCTTGGCGATTCAGATGACATCAAAGTCGGTCAATGGGTAATGGCTATAGGAAATCCGCTTTCTCTTTCTTCAACAGTTACTGCCGGTATTGTTAGTGCATTAGGAAGAGGCAATCTCGGTTTAATGTCCCGTGATAATGGTTATGCAGTAGAAAATTTTATTCAGACAGATGCCGCTATCAATCCCGGAAACAGCGGCGGTGCATTGGTTGATCTGTCTGGTGCTGTTATCGGAGTTAATTCTGCAATTGCTGCTTCACGCACTGGGACATACATAGGTTATGGGTTTGCAATTCCTGTTAACCTGGTTAAGTCAGTAGCAAAAGATCTAATTGCCAATGGTAAAGTAAGCAGAGGGTATATTGGTGTTCAGATCGGAACGATCGATAACGCTATTGCTAAATCATTAGGACTTGATAAACCGAGAGGTGTAATTGTAAACGGAATTGTTGAAGGCGGCGCAGCATCAAAGACTGATATTAAAGCCGGTGATGTTATTCTGAAGATTGACGGCAGGGAAGTCAATCAGCCAAACGAACTTCAGGGTTACATTGCATCTAAAACAGCAGGCTCAACAGTTAAACTGATTCTGTTAAGGGACGGAAAAGAATTAGAAAGAAGTGTAACATTAAAGCCGCGTGAAGAGGATGAAAAAAATCAGCCTGTACTAAGTAATAAAGATGAGAGCAGTAAATCTGAAACTAATTCAACTTCAGCAAGTTTTGAGGACATAGGGTTGACAGTTAGAAATTTATCTGACAAGGATAAATCCACTTACAAAGTTGACGGCGGTATTCTGATTACTGATGTAAAAGCTTTCAGTAAAGCACAGGATCAAAGTCTTGTCAGGAATATTGTAATTGTTGAAGTTGATAAAAAATCGATAAGTTCAGTCGATGAGTTCAAATCACTCGTTAACAAGAAAAAGGGATCGGCAATGCTGCTGAAAGTACAGGATGCCGAAGGCAACACCCGGTTTGTAGGTCTCGAAATCCCGGGATGATAAAATCCATATAATTTATTTTTTGCGTCCCGAATTTTTCGGGACGTTTTTTTTATATTTACCTTAACAAACAGGAATAATGATGATAAGGTTTTTAACTGCCGGGGAATCACATGGCAAAGCTTTATTAACTATTGTAGAAGGCTTTCCATCAAACATTAAAATTGAAAATGAATACCTGAATTATCACCTCAAACGCAGACAGAGCGGGTATGGTCGTGGTTTGCGGATGAAAATCGAATCCGACAAGGCAGAAATTATTTCAGGGATACGTCATCAGAAAACAATTGGTTCGCCCATTTCATTAATGATACAAAATAAAGATTGGGTCAACTGGCAGAATATTATGGACCCAACTAAAAAACAAAACTCATTTGAAAAGGTAAGTGTCCCTCGTCCGGGTCACGCTGATCTTGTCGGAATCTCCAAGTACAATTTTAATGATATTCGTAACTCAATTGAAAGATCAAGTGCAAGGGAAACGGCTGCAAGAGTAGCTGCAGGAACTGTAGCTAGAAAATTTCTTGAGATATTCGGAATTGAAGTAGGAAGTTTTGTTGAAAGTATCGGCGGAGTTTTCCCTGAAAATAATTTTGCTGAAGAACTGCTGAATAATAATCTGCCGAAAAAATTCAGTGCGAAAAATTTATCCGCTTTATCTGATAAAAGCGATGTAAGAGTACTTAGCCAGGAACACCAGGCAAAAATCATTAACAGGATTAAGCTTGCGAAAAAAATGGGAGATACTCTTGGCGGAACTTTTTATGTCGTTGCTACAGGAGTTCCGACCGGACTTGGCAGTTTCATGCATTATGATCTCAAACTTGATTCGGATATCGCACACTCAATCATATCTATAAACGCAGTTAAAGGTATTTCAATTGGTTCCGGTTTTGAATCGGCTGAAAAGTTTGGTTCTGAATCACACGATGAAATAATAAAAAAGGGAACGCGTTTTGAAAGAAGGACAAACAGATCAGGCGGAATCGAAGGAGGTATATCAACGGGTTTGCCTGTAATTGTAAGGGCAGCGATGAAACCAATCTCGACCCTTATGACACCGATCGAAAGTGTTGACCTGAAATCTATGAAAACGGTTGAGGCAAGGCGTGAACGAAGTGATTTTGTAGCTGTGCCCGCCTGCGCTGTAGTTGCTGAATCGATGCTTGCATGGAGTATTGCAAAGTTTTTCTTGCTTAAATTCGGTGGTGATTCACTTGAAGAAACGCAGGATAATTATAAAAATTATAACCGGAAATTGTTTAGAAGAATTTCGACCAACTTTAAATAAAAATGATCAAAATAAAAAAGTTTGTATTTAATCCTTTCTTTGAAAACACTTTTGTTGTCTGGGATGATGAAACTCTGCTGGCAGCAGTAATAGATCCGGGTTGTTCAAATTCGAAAGAAGAAAATGAGCTGAAGGGATTTATTAAAAATCAGAATTTAAAAATTGAATATCTTCTGAACACTCATTGTCATATTGATCATATACTCGGATGTAATTTCATTTTAAAAGAATATTCGCCGGTGTATTATGCGCCGGAACTTGATTTGCCTTTATTGGAAAACGCTGAATACCAGGCTTCTATGTTTGGTTTGAATATTCAGCCAATAAAAAAACCTGATAATTTTCTTGATGAAGAAACGAAAATAAAAATCGGCAGTTATGATATTCAGGTTTTGTTTACTCCAGGGCATACACCCGGAGAAGTATGTTTTTATTTTCCTCTTTCTAAAATCTGTATTTCCGGCGATGTTCTTTTTCAAGGAAGCATTGGCAGAACAGACTTAATGGGAGGAAATTTATCGGCATTACTAAATTCTATTAAATCCAGGCTTCTGTCACTTCCCGCAGAAACAATAATCTATCCCGGACATGGTCCTGAATCAACCATTGAGGAAGAGAAAAAGTACAACCCGTTTTTAAGGGAAATAGTTTAGTGTCAGGAAGAATCCGGTAATTACACAGAAGACTGAATTTCTGTTTTTTCATTGTGTCATTAAAATAATTCTGAAAGTACCCGAGATGAATTCCGGTCTCATTGGAAATTTATACTGGATAAGAATACTAATTACTTTACTTTTTGTATGGATATTATTATTTGAATTTATTCTTCCAGTGAATGAAATCTTGCCGGCTCCAACTACTGTAATTGATACTTCAATCCATCTTTTCATTGAATACAATTTATTGATTCATCTGCTGTCCACGGTCGGGGTTGTGTATCTATCCATAGCGATTGGATTTTTTCTAACCTTTATTTTCAGGAATAATTTGTTGAATGAAGATAGTCGGATATTCAAAATTATTTTTCCACTTGGAAATTTACCCGCTTTTATTCCTTTAATTTTTATAGCCATCTTTTTTGTTTACTGGTTTCCAGGCTCAGAATTAATTGAGTTTGTATTTGCTCTGCTCATAATATTTTTTTCTCATGTACTAACCATTGGAAAATCAATCAAAAGTGTAAATGAGGAATTACTTGTTTCATCTTTGTCATTTGGACTGTCTAAAAAAGTTATTCGAAATGATATAATCTGGAAATCCATTCTGCCAAAGTTGAGAGAACAGACAATTGAAACTCATTCTTTGCTTTGGACAATCATCTTAACATTTGAATTTATAAAGGGTGGTTATGGTGTCGGAGCGATTCTGAAAATGTTACTTGAAGTTAATGATCTATCCGGCATAACTGCAGTAATCATAATTGCACTTTCTCTGATTCTTATCCTGACAGGACTATCAAGATATTTACTTAACAAATTAATTTTCTGGGATAGTAATGAGTGAATATCTTTTAGAACTTCAAAATATTTCCAAATCGCTTACCGACGAGAGAGGTGTTTTAATTCATCTTTTAGAAAACATACCATTGAATATCGAAAAACAGGATAATGATGGAGCAATATATTCAATCATCGCACCACGATGTTCGGGTAAAACTACATTACTAAAAATTATTTCAGGTGTGGAAAATCAAACTTCAGGCATTAAAAAGTTTGACGGGAAGGAATACACCTCTGCTGACGGTTCCATTATTTACATCTCACAGAATTCTTTATCATTCCCATGGTTAAATGTTAAAGACAATATTTGTTTTCCTGTTTTGGAAAAGAATAAATCAGTTAATGAAAATCATATCAGCAAAATTATTAATGATGTTGGACTGGCAGGTTATAACAATCACTTTCCTGATGAAAAAAGTTTCGGATTCAGATTCAGAATCGCTTTAGCACGTGCATTAACGACTAATCCTAAGATTATTTTACTGGATGATACTTTTAATTCGATGAAATACGAAACTAAAACAGAAATCTATTCACTTCTGAAAATTATCTGTAAGAATTACCATACAGTATTTATTCTAACCACTTCCGATCCAATAGAAGCTTTAATTCTGTCAAAAACAGTCTTTCTCATGAGCAAGTTTAAGGGAACAATATTTGATAAAATTGAAATCGAATTGGGGAATTCCGCTTATATCTCTCCCTTAAATGATAAATCGTTCATTGACTTGCTGAACAGAGTTGAATTAAAATTGAGAAAACAAAATTCAGATGATTTCACCACAATCTCTTTATGATTCAATTGAGACTCCAAACAATTTCAACAAAAATTTATCCCTGAAAGGTTGCCGAATTGAAAAATAAAATCGAAGAACTTCAGAATAAAAAAAATGAAGCGATGCTTGGCGGCGGTGTTGATAAAATAAAAAGTCAGCACGACAAAGGAAAACTTACAGCCCGCGAGCGTATAGATTTGCTTGTAGATGAAGGCAGTTTTGAAGAGGTCGATGCTTTTGTAAAACATCGTGCTACAGATTTCGGGTTGGAAAAACAAAAATATCCTGGTGATGGAGTTGTGACAGGTTTTGCGAAAATGGACAATCGTCCGATTGCAATATTCAGTCAGGACTTCACAGTATTCGGCGGCTCACTATCCGAAGCCCATGCAGAAAAAATTGTCAAGATCATGAATATGGCAATGAAAGCAGGTATTCCCGTGATTGGATTAAATGATTCAGGTGGCGCACGTATTCAGGAAGGTGTAGTCAGTCTCGGTGGATATGCTGATATTTTCCTGCTTAATACGCTTGCATCAGGAGTTGTACCGCAGATTTCCGTGGTACTTGGACCATGTGCCGGCGGCGCTGTTTATTCTCCTGCGATAACTGATTTTATTTTTATGGTAAGAAACACAAGTTATATGTTTGTAACGGGACCAAATGTTGTTAAAACTGTAACTCACGAGGATGTAAGTTTCGAAGACCTGGGAGGTGCAGATACTCACGCATCCAAAAGCGGGGTAGCACATTTTGTTTACGATAACGAAATTGAAACTCTGCTAAATGTCCGGAAATTGATGAGTTTTCTTCCGTTAAATTTTATGGACAAACCGGTTGAAAAACATTTTGAACCTTCATCGTTAGCAGTAGAGGAAAGACTTAATACTTTGATTCCTGATAATCCAAATAAACCATATGACATGAAGCAAATAATTAACCTGCTTGTTGATGATGAGGATTTTTTTGAAGTTCATTCAGGTTATGCTGAAAATATTATAGTAGGCTTTGCAAGGATTGGCGGATCAACAATTGGTATAGTCGCTAATCAGCCGCAGGTTTTAGCTGGAGTACTCGATATAAATGCATCGGTAAAAGGTGCAAGGTTTGTAAGATTTTGTGATGCTTTCAGTATCCCACTTTTAGTTCTTGTTGATGTTCCCGGATTTTTACCCGGTACTGAACAGGAATGGAATGGAATTATTCGGCACGGATCTAAACTCTTATACGCATTTTGTGAAGCTACAGTGCCAAAGGTGACTGTAATCACCCGAAAAGCTTATGGCGGTGCCTATGATGTAATGAACTCAAAGCATATACGCGGTGATTTCAACTTTGCCTGGCCTTCGGCAGAGATTGCAGTTATGGGACCTAAAGGCGCAGTTGAAATAATTTTCAAAAAAGAAATTGCGAAGGCGGAAGATCATCAAAGTGAACTGGAAAAAAAACTGAATGAATATATCGACAAGTTTGCAAATCCTTACATAGCTGCTGAGCGCGGGTATCTGGATGATGTTATTCAACCTTCTGAAACAAGGATAAAACTTTATAATGCTTTTCAGTTGTTAAAGAATAAAGTGGATTCTAATCCGAAAAAGAAACACGGAAATATCCCTTTGTAAGCTGAAAAGGTTCTAACTTATTAAATTACTTAGTATTAAAGACAAGATTTGATTTTTTACTTGATAATACCTATGACTAAACTTATATTAAACTGCAAATAAACTGGAGTTCGCATGAGAGAACAACTATTACGGTATGTTGCTATTTCTTTATTTGCTTTATTGCTCACATCATGTGGAGCTAATAAAGAAATAGTAAAGGAGGAAAGTTCAACAGAGAATAAAACTGAGGTTCCTAAAGGGGGAATTGTCTCGGAAATGTTGGAACAGGCACGCCAATACTATATAACCGCACTTACCAAACAAGAACTTAATAGCACTGCTGAAGCTATAAATAATTATGAAGCTTCAATGCGGATAATAAATAATCTGAGCTATTATCCCGGTATTGATGCTAATGAGGCATATCTTGAACTTGAACAATCAATAATTGAAGATTACAAAAAATATGTCGATGGATTACCTGAGCTTCCATTGGAGGTGTCATTTGCCGCATTTGAAGAATGGATGGGAAAGACGCTTCCTGAACTTCAGATAAAGGAAAAAACTGAGGAAACTGAAAAACCAATAATAATCCCTGCAGATGTACCACTTGAAGTGAACGCACACGTTGAACAATGGGTTGAATATTTCACAGGACGCGGCAGGAAGCATATGAACCTGTGGCTTGCCAGATCAGGCAAATACTTTCCGATGATGACAAAAATCTTCTCCGAGGAACAGGTTCCTCAACAGCTTGTTTATCTTAGTATGGTGGAAAGCGGATTAAATCCGGTTGCAAGATCATGGGCAAGCGCTGTAGGTCTTTGGCAGTTTATCAAATCCACGGGAAGATTATATGGACTTGAAACAGATTTTTATTTTGATGAAAGAAGGGATCCTTACAAATCGACACGCGCTGCAGCACAACACTTAAGAGATTTATATAATTCACTCGGCGATTGGTACCTTGCACTTGCTGCTTATAATTCCGGTGAAGGTAGAGTAACAAGAGCTATACGCAGAGCTGGTTCAAGAGATTTCTGGGATGCAAGAAAATATTTGCCGAAAGAAACCCGAAATTATGTTCCTCAATATATTGCAGTTTGTATGATTGCGATGGATCCTGTTAAATATGGGTTTACAGAAATCACCTACGAAAAACCATATGACTTTGAAACTTACAACATTAATGGAGCTATCGATTTAGGATTTCTTTCAACTTGTGCAGGAATTAATCTTGAAACATTAGTTGATATGAATCCTGAATTGACTCAAATGAGCACACCATCTTCATTCCAAGGTGGCTATCCATTACGAATACCAAAAACAAGTTATGAACTGTTTGCGGCAAATGTTGTTAATATTCCGGAGACAGCAAAAAGAAATTATCTTGTTCATACTGTAAAAAGCGGAGAAACTTTAAGTAAGATTGCATCAAAGTACGGTGTTACAAAAAATGATCTTGCCGATGCAAATAATATCTCGACCAAATCGAGATTGTACAGAGGTGTTCAGCTAAAAATTCCTGTCAGCAATATTAGTGAGAATAATTTTGCATTCAACACAAATACTGAAACTGCAGGTGATAATAACAATGGCGATTATGTTTCTCCTTATGAAAGCTTGAATAAAGATAATTCGACTGAGACCCAGGAACCCACGGAAGATTATGCGTTTGTATCGGATGAGAACGAAAGTGAATCGTTAGACAAGAAAGAAGATATTACCCCTATAATACCCGACGGTATGGTTCCTGTAAATTACAGGGTTAAGAAAAATGATAGTCTTCTCGGAATTGCCGACCTGTTCAACTCACGAGTTAGTGATTTGAGAAACTGGAATAACATTCCTTACACATCGACCATATCAATAGGACAAAACCTTACAATCTATGTTCCTGAAAAACAAAAAGATTTCTATGCAAGTTTAGATAACCAGACACCTATCGAGAAATCAATCACCAAAACTAATGTTACAAAAAATAGCACATCATTCTCATATCACACGATCAGAAGAGGTGAAAATCTTCATTCGATAGCAAGGAGATATGGAGTTGGTATTAGTGATCTCAGGGAATGGAACGATTTAACAGGCAACACGATACTCGCCGGTAAAAGGCTAAAAATTTATTCGGATAAATCCAGCTACACTTCAAGTGAAAATACAGTCACGAAAAACTCTCTCTTCAGATATAAAATAAAAAGGGGAGATACAGTAAGTGAAATCGCAGAAAAATTCGGTGTTTCAGTTGCGCAGCTTAAAAAATGGAATGGCTTAAGAAGTAATAAACTCATTGCCGGCAAAACACTGAAGGTTTATGGTTCATCATCCGTTAACACTTCTTACGGTGACAACACTGTAAAATCAAATGCGAATGTTAATTACTATAAAATAAAACCGGGCGATTCACTCGGTAAAATTGCTGAGTTATATAAAGTATCAACTGCAGATGTTATGAACTGGAATGGTTTATATAACAATAAAATTATTGCGGGGAAGACTCTTAAAATTTATTCTGACGCGAATGTAAATGACATTCCTGTTGTTAATAATAACAATACTAATTCAAAAGGATCATCCGTTCATACTGTAAAAAAAGGTGATACTCTTTATGATATTGCTACACAGCATGGTATGAGTGTTTCGAGATTAAAATATATCAACAACCTGAGCAGCAATAAAATAAAAGCCGGTCAGAAATTAAAAGTTGAATAAAAAGTTAATTTGAAATATTTTAGAGGTAACAAAACTTAGTTTTTTTATTTATTGATTGAGCCGTTAGGGGTGTCCTGCTGAGCCGGACTGAGAACATACCCTTAAACCTGATCTGGATAATACCAGCGTAGGGAAACGGGCTGAAAGAATAATTAAAATTTTAGCCGTTTCTGTAAACGGCTATTTTTATTTGGAGGTGTTATGCGAATTTTAGTTATTCTTTTTCTATTTCTCTGTTCTGAATTATTCCCGCAAAATTTTATCATCAAAGGTAAAGTGCTTGACGATGAAACCAGCCTGCCTCTTAATTTTGCAAACATAAGACTCGCTTCAGATAAGAACACCGGCACTGCGACTAATGTTGATGGATCATTCGCTTTATCTGTTAAAGGTTTGGATGAAGACTCAATCATTGTCAGTTATCTGGGATATAATATATCAATAATTCCTGTTACATTATTGACTGACGAGATAATTGAAATCAGGCTTCAGCCCAAAGTATTGTCTTCACAGAGTGTATTGGTTAGGGGAAGTATCGGACGAAAAGGTGAATCTCCATTTGCTTATGACAAGGTTACTAAATCGGAGATCAAAAAAAATTACCAGGTACAGGATATTCCGGAATATCTTAGCAAGTTACCTTCATCTATATTTTATTCGGAATCCGGAAACGGAATCGGATACAACTATCTATCAATCAGAGGTTTTGACCAGAGAAGAATCACCGTAGCGATAAACGGAATTCCCCAGAACGATCCGGAAGATCATAATGTTTATTGGGTGGATTTTCCTGATTTGCTCGCGAACTCTGATTTGATACAGGTTCAAAGAGGTTCAGGCTCAGGGTTATTCGGATATCCAGCTATCGGCGGTGCAATAAACATACTTACATCCTCCTACACGGCAAATCCAACTGCGGACGTAAGTATGTCTGTAGGAAGTTTCAATACGAGGAAATACAGTGCATCATTCTCAAGCGGTTTAATAAATCAGAAATATTCTTTTATGGGAAAACTTTCGCGGATTCTAAGTTCCGGATACCGTGAAAAAGCATTTGTCAAATTCAGTTCATATTATTTCTCCGTTTCAAGATTTGATGATGATGTGATTACTCAATTAAACTTTTACGGAGGACCCATTGAAGATGGTTTGGCATACACCGGGTTACCAAAATTTGCAATCAATAAAAAACAATTGCGGAGAGCTAATTATTCTTACTGGGAAGCAGATAATAATAGCTACACATATTCACTTGTAAGAAGACCGGATGAAATAGAAAACTTTTCACAGCCTCACTTTGAATTGCTGAATGAAATTAATATCACAAATGATATAACTCTAAATACAGCCTTGTTTCTTGTAATAGGTCAGGGCTTCTTTGATTATGATGCATCCTGGGCGGATACAACATATTTCAGATTGACAAGACAATATGGATTTAATCCCGCCGGTAATCCTGGAAATGCGCTTATCCGAGCACAGGTGGAAAATGTGCAGTACGGATTTATTCCCCGCGTAAACTATAAACACAGAAATGGTGAACTAATTTTCGGAGGCGAAGTAAGACTGCATAAATCAGATCATTGGGGTTCTATAAATTATGGAGAGAACCTTCCAGCCGGATTGACTAAGGATTATCGGTATTATTTTTATAACGGAGGCAAAGATATAATTAACGGGTTTATTAATGAGAACTATGTTATAAACGAAAAATTAAATCTGTTAGGTGAAGTTCAGGTTGCATATCATAAATACAGAATAGAAAATGAGAGATATGTTGGTAATAAATTTTCCATTAGTGACGTATTTATCAATCCACGGTTCGGAATCAATTACAGGGTGGATGATACAAGACAGTTATATTTTTCTTTTGCGCGTGTAACCCGTGAACCAAGATTGAAAAATTATTATGATGCGGCTGAATCAAGCGGAGGCGCGCTGCCCCAGTTCGAATCAACTGTAGATACAGCCGGAAATATTATTTCATTTGATTACAACTCACCTTTAGTCAAACCTGAAACAATGAACGATTTTGAAATCGGAGGAAGCATATCTACTTCAAAATATAATTTGTCCGTTAACATTTTTCTTATGCTTTTTGAAAATGAAATAATCAAGAACGGACAGTTGGATAGGTTCGGTCAACCAGTTACAGGTAACGTTGAACAATCAGAACACCGGGGGATTGAGGTATCTCTGCTTTATAAAGCAAATAAAAATGTCACCCTGTTTGGTAATACAACCTATAGCCTGAACAGGATAAAAGACGGAAAAGATTTTTTTAGTTCAACTGATTTCATTGATTTAAATAATAACCGTATAAGCGGCTTTCCTGATTATCTTGCTAACCTCGGATTGCTTCTGGAATACGATGATTACCTTTTAAGAATAGACGCTAAATACGTCGGCGATTTTTATTCGGATAATTATGATGAAAACCTGACTGAATATCTTGTGGTCTACCCTGATCTTGTTGACTATAAGGACAATGTAAACGATTCTTACTTTGTAGTAAACGTTTTTGTTTCGCATAGCTTCAGATTTTTTAACTCACTCAGTTCATCAAAAATATTTCTTCAGGTAAATAATGTTATGGATGTATTGTATTCATCAAATGCAATTGGTAAGGAATTTTTTCCCGCTGCAGAGAGAAACTTTATCGGCGGTATACAGATAAGTCTTTAGAATTCAGAGGGATATTTCAAGATGAATAAATATTTAGTACTCGCTAATGGAAATCCTCCTGCAAAATCTGTTATCAGTTATTTGAATAACATCGGGTATAATAAATTGATCTGTGCAGACGGTGGAGCAAATAAAGCATTATCACTTAAACTAAAACCGGATATTATAATAGGTGACCTTGATTCTATCAGCAGTAAAACACTGAGGTATTTCAAGGGTAAATCCAGGATTATCAGACTTAAAAGGCAGAATGACACCGATGTTGAAAAGTGTCTGAAGCACCTGATAAGTAAAAAGATAAATGAAGTAATCCTGCTTGGTGTGACGGGGGACAGACTTGATCATACATTCTGCAATCTTGGAATTGTTTTAAAATTCTACAATAAAATAAAAATTACGATCATCGCTGAAAATTCTGTTCTTCAGCCTGTCACCGGATCGGCAACATTCATCACAAAAAGTAAAGAGATCATTTCATTGTACGGTATCGACCCCAAAACAAAAATTACAACAAAAGGATTGAAGTATTCATTGAATAATGAGAACTTACCATTTGGAATCAGGGATGGTACTAGTAATCTAGCATTGGGGAATGAGATTACCTTAAATGTTAAAAAAGGTATTATTTTTATGATCAGAGATTTTAATGTGATGAAAAGATATGGTCTCTTTCAGCAGCATTGATTTAATATTAATTGCGGTATTCTTTATATCTCTGCTCATCATTGGGTTTGCTGCGTCAAGAAGCGTATCATCAAACGCTGAAACATATCTCCTTTCAAACCGTAACCTGGGATTATTTTTATTTGTATTAGTTAATGTGTCAACGTGGTATGGCGGTATACTTGGAGTAGGAGAGTTTACTTACAGGTATGGAATTGTAAGCTGGGTAACCCAGGGATTGCCATATTATATTTTCGCATTTCTGTTTGCTCTGCTGTTTGCAAAAAAAATCCGGGAAGCTTCACTCTTTACTATTCCCGATAAACTGCGTGCTGAGTATGGAAATGCCGTTGGATTGATCTCAGCGGTGATTGTTTTCATTCTTGTTTCACCGGCACCTTACCTGTTAATGGTTTCAAGTTTATTGTCATTAGTTACAGGGATCAGTTTAGAATTTTGCCTGCTGATAAGTCTAATCCTGTCGTTATCATATATAATATTCGGAGGCTTTAAATCGACTGTTTACACTGATGTAATGCAATTCTTCGTAATGTTTATCGGGTTCGGCGTATTATTTTTTGTCGCACTCACAGATTACGGCGGATTATCATTCATCAAATCAAATGTTCCTGAAGGGCATTTAACAGCTTCGGGCGACTTGCCTCCGTTTGTTATGATCGTGTGGTTCTTAATTGCTTTGTGGACGTTTGCTGATCCAGGTTTTCACCAAAGATGTTATGCAGCTAAAACAGGAAAGATTGCTTCAAAAGGAATTTTAATATCAATCATTTTCTTTGCTCTCTTCGATTTACTGACTACAACTTCGGGTTTGTATGCGAAAGCAATAATCCTTGATCTTGATCAACCGATGCTTGCTTATCCAATGCTGGCAGAAAAAATTCTTTCTCCGGGGTTGAAAGGATTATTTTATGCTGCTCTCTTTGCAACGATAATTTCAACGCTGAATAGTTTTTTATTTTTAAGCGGAACAACAATCGGCAGGGATTTTATTTTTCAATTCACACATGAAAAGTCCGAGCTTGAACTCAGATACTTTACAATAATCGGATTAATTATTTCATCAATAATCGCATTCATTCTTTCAAATGTGATTTCTTCGGTAATACAAATCTGGTACACGTTGGGTTCTCTTTGTATACCCGGAATATTAATTGGTGTAATTAGTTCTTACTATCCAAAGCTTAAAATAAGCAGCAGTATGATGGTTATTGAAATGATAGCAGCGGTTTCATCAAGCATATTATGGCTGATACTTCAGGATAAATTTCCTGAAGAATCAACATTATCACTGGTTGAGCCAATGCTGATAGGGCTTCTGGCAGCAATTGTTATTCACACTATTGGTTTAACGAGCAGGTTTTTTCTTAATAAGAAGTGAGAGTATAACTGATAGTGTTAACACTCCAATTATTATGGTAAGCGATATCTCTGTCGGGATCTTATAAACTTCGGATATTAACATTTTTATCCCGACGTAAAACAGAATTAATGCGACCCCATACTTCAGATAAATAAACAAATCAACAATTCCTGCTAGTGCAAAATACAAAGCTCTTAATCCAAGTATCGCAAAAATGTTTGATGAGATTATTATGAATGTATCAGTTGTTATCGCAATCACAGCGGGAATTGAATCGACTGCAAAAACTATGTCTGATGATTCTATCAGAATCAGGGTCAGAAAAAGGGAAGTTGCAAATCGCTTTCCTTCTTTACGAATAAAAAATTTCCTGCCGTGATATGTGGGAGTAAAATTAAAATAACGGGTAATAAATTTTACGAGCATACTTTTGTCCGGATCAATTTTGTGTTCACCGCCAAAAGCCATTTTATATGCGGCATACAGAAGTACAATACCGAATATATAAATGATAGGATGAAACAAATTCAACAGACCAACACCGGCAAAAACAAAGATCACTCGGAAGACAATTGCACCGATAATTCCCCATTTAAGTACATGCGGCTGGCTTTCCGGTGGAACACCCATAACATTAAAGATCATCAGGAAGACGAACAGATTATCTACTGACAGGGATTTTTCAATTAGGTAACCTGTAAGGAATTCAATGCCTTTAGTGTGACCATCTTCGAGATGAAGATAAATGAAAAGATTAAAAAGCAGAGCGGTAAGTATCCATACACCGCTCCACATAAGACTGGCTTTTAATGTTATAGTACCTCTTCGGTGATCTGTAACGTACAGGTCAACAAAAAAGAGTATTGAAACGATGACGCCAAATATTATCCAGAATGCGAATTCGTTCAATAAAAAGTCAAGCATAACTAAGGGAGTAGTATCCCCGCGGCAAGAACAGTTGTCCACATTCCGGTTTTATCACCTTCAGCGCTTTGGGTTACGTTAAATGAACGAACAATTTTTCCGGACATTTTATAAATATTTTCCCTTTCGCTCCAGTCTATATCAGGATTAAATTCTACACCCAATGTAGTGGCGAGCATTGTTGCGGCAAGGTCTTCAGCATAATCGCCAGCAACTTTTTCAGTTTGACCGAACGGGTGATGCTCCGACAAATAACCATACGCATTATTGTCAGCGGGTAGTGCAACCCCAATTGAAGCGGCTACAAGGCGGTTCGGTTCATTGGTGGAATTTCTTGCCATGACAGAAAATGTAATCTGTCCCGGCTGAAGAAGTTTTAATCCTTCTTCTTTGGTAATTCTTTTACAGTTTGTCGGAAAAATACTGCTTACTGTAACAAGATTACATATCTCGATATTAGCACTGCGAAGCGCCAGCTCGAATGATGTTAGATATTCTTTGTGCCTTCCGACACCCTTTGTGAAAAATATTTTTGTTGGTACATACAACTTATCATCTCCTTTCTATTACTTGCTTTTTATTCTGATAAATTTTCTTTTTCCTACTTTAAGGATTATTTCTTTATCTAATTTGATTGTTGAATTAATATCTTCTGTTTTATTGTTATCAATCATAACACCACCCTGAGTAACCAACCGTCTTGCTTCACCTTTAGACGGTGCAAATCCGACTTTGATTATCAGGTCAAGTATGTTGAGTTCTTTTTCATCTATTTGTATCTCAGGAATATCATCAGGAATTTCTTTTTTGATAAATATCCTGTCAAACTCAGCTTCAGCTTCAATTGCAGCTTCTGAGTTGTGATAAATTCTTACCAATGTTTTTGCAAGATAACGCTTGAGATCTCTTGGATTATTTGAAGCATCATCAAGTTTAGTTTTTATTTCAATTAATTCCTGGTTTGAAATATCCGTTGCAAGTTCAAAGTAATTATAAATTAAATTATCAGGAATTGAAAGTGTCTTACCAAAAATTTCCTGTGGTGATTCTGATATTCCAACATAATTATTGTATGATTTGCTCATCTTCTCAACACCATCAGTTCCAACCAACAAAGGCATTGTAAGAATAACCTGTGGCTCAATTCCATATTCTCTTTGTACAGCACGTCCAACAAGCAAGTTAAATTTCTGATCTGTTCCGCCAAGTTCAACATCGCTTTTAATTGCCACTGAGTCCATTGCCTGTGCAAGCGGATATAAAAATTCATGAACACTTATTGGTTCACCACTCTTAAATCTTTTTGTAAAATCATCGCGCTCTAACATTCTGGCTACTGTATATTTTGAAGAGAGTTTTATTACATCTTCAAAACTCATTTTGCCGAGCCATTCTGAGTTATAGACAATTTTTGTTTTTTCCTTGTGAAGTATTTTTGACGCCTGCTCAAAATATGATTCGCCGTTCTTTCTTGTTTCGTCAAGAGAAAGTGCGGGGCGAGTAACATTTCTTCCGGAAGGATCTCCGATCATTCCGGTAAAGTCACCAATAATTAGTATTGCCTGATGACCGAGTTCCTGAAACTGTGCGAGTTTTCTTAAAACAACTGCATGACCAATATGAAGGTCAGGTCGGCTTGGGTCACAGCCTAATTTTATATTTAACGGGGTTCCTTCTTTGTAAGACTTAGTAAGTTTTTGTTCTAATTCTTCTTCGGGAATTATTTCGAACGCACCCCTTCTTATTATATCAAGCTGCTCTTTAACAGGCGGGAAAGAAATTTTATTCATCTGATAATCATTCACCTTTAGTATTTAATTTTTCTTTCTTGATCACGTTCAAAATCCTTTTTAGCGATTGCGTGACGTTTATCGTAAGTCTTTTTTCCTTTAGCAACAGCAATTTCAACCTTAACTTTACCGTTCTTGAAATAAAGTCTGAGTGGAATTAACGTCAATCCTTTTTCTTTAACTTTCCCGATCAGTTTTCTGATCTCACTTTTATTGAGAAGCAGTTTGCGGGTTCTTACCGGATCGTGGTTATTAATATTCCCCTGAGTATACTCACTTATGTGCACACTTACCAAAAAAACTTCACCATTTTGAACCGTTGCGTAACCATCAACAAGGTTTGCTTTGCCGGCACGTAAAGATTTAACCTCTGTACCGGTAAGCGCAATTCCGGCTTCAAGAGTCTGCAGTATAAGATATTCGTGTCTGGCTTTCCTGTTTACCGCAATATTCTTTTCTTCAACGGATTCAGTCATAATTCTCAAATAACACGGTTAAAAATATTTTTATTGATTAAGAAAATCAAGAAATCACAGTTGCAATATAAACATAATTTTAAGGAACTTAAGTGAAAATATTTCCATTTATAGTATTCATTCGATATTTTTAAACAGCAATTATTTTAGCAACAGCCTGCTGTACAGAATGAAATGAAGAATAAAATATTTCTGTTCTCAATTACCATCTTCCTAATAGTCTTACCTTCTTGCACAAACCAGGTAAAAGAAAATGAAATAGTTATCTGGCACAATATGCGCCCCGAGGAAAAGAATATTCTTCAAAGGCAGATTGATGAGTATACCAAACTTAATCCCGGCATAAGAGTAATCCAGCTTTATAAAGAAACAGAAGAGATGCGTTCAGGCTATATTGTTGCTGCCATCGGCGGGCAAGGACCGGATCTCATTTACGGTCCATCTGACCAGGTTGGTCCTTTTGCTGAAATGGAAATCATTAAACCTCTTGATACGATTTTTACACAGGAGTATATCGAATCATTCAATCCAAATGCATTAATATACTCCAACGGAAAACTGTGGCAGCTTGCAGACAAACTTGGTAATCATCTGACTCTCGTCTATAATAAAAAACTTGTTCCCGTTCCTCCCAAAACCGATAAGGAATTAATTGAAATTGGTCAACGTGTTACAAAAGATTTTGACGGTGACGGAAGAACAGATCAATATGGATTAGTGTGGAATTATACTGAACCATATTTCTTCATTCCATTTCTGACAGGATATGGCGGTTGGGTACTTGATAGCTTAAATCAGCCTACACTCAATACGCCTGCAATGATTAAAGGATTGAATTTCATTTCAGCGTTAAGGGATAAGTACAAAATAATTCCCAACGAAGCTGACTATGATATAGCAGATGTTCTTTTCAAAGAAGGCAAAGCCGGAATGATGATCAATGGTGATTGGTCATGGTCAAGTTACGGCAACGCAGGAATTGATTATGGAATTTCCATACTTCCCTTAATGACAGAAACAGGGAAGTACGCCACACCTATGGTTGCGCCCAAAGGTTATTCAATCAATAAAAATGTTGATGAAGTAAAACTTGAAAAAGTTAAATCACTTCTTTTCTATTTGATGAGTCCTGAAAAGCAGCTTGAGACGGCACTTGAGGTAAAAACATTTCCAAGTCAAAAAATTCTTTATGATGATCCGAGACTTACTAATGATGATATACTGCTTAACTCAATGAAGCAGATAGAACTTGGAATTCCGCTGCCGATAGTAACTGAGATGCGTGCTATCTGGGATGCGATGCGTCCTTCATATCAGGCAGTGTTAGGAGGTGCAGTATCACCGGAAAAAGCTGCAGCAGATATGCAAAAATCTGCTATTACAAAAATTAAAGAGTTGAGAGAGGATGTTGTAAATCCAACCTTTGGATTAATACTTCAGTTGATAGCAGTGGTAATTATTGTCGTCGTATTATTTCTTATGAGAAGATCGATTGTTGATTTCTTCAAGAATTTAAAGCGGGATTCATTCGCATACTACCTGGCTCTGCCGGCAATTTTAATAATGCTTGCAGTTATTTTTTATCCGTTCTTTTACAACATAGTTTTATCATTTTCAAATATGAGTCTTGCTCATATCAATGACTGGAGCTTAATAGGATTTGATCAGTACATAAAAGTTTTCTCTGAGCCGGAGTTTTATTCGATCTTTTTGAAGACGATAATCTGGACATCGGCAAATATGATTTTCCATGTAATGTTAGGAGTAACATTGGCGTTACTACTAAATAGGAATTTACCCGGTACTCCGATTTTCAGAACGTTGCTGATCTTACCGTGGGCTGTCCCGCAATATATTGTGGCTTTAACCTGGCGGGGAATGTTTAACTATGAATACGGCGCTATCAATTTAATTCTTGTTAAGTACCTGTCAATGTCTCCGGTAGAATGGCTTAAATCTCCAGTCGAAGCATTTTCAGCAGTCATCATAACGAACATCTGGCTTGGATTTCCTTTTATGATGATAATTGCGCTTGGCGCTTTACAAAGTATTCCACAGGAATTATATGAAGCCGCTGATCTTGATGGTGCAAGGTGGTATCATAAACTGAAGACAATTACAATTCCATTAATTAAACCTGTAATGATCCCGGCAATTACACTTGGTGTTATATGGACGTTCAACAATCTAAATGTCGTATGGCTTGTCAGTAATGCTGGTGAACCTTCTGATAAGACTCATATTTTAGTTTCGTTTGTTTACAAGGCGGCATTTAATTTATACCGATATGGATATGCCGCTGCGTTCAGCGTTATTATATTTTTGATTTTGCTTGTCTTCGGTCTAACATTCCTGAAAAAGACTAAAGCAACAGAATCAGTTTATTAATTCTAAACCGGAAGAAGTATGAATAAGAATAAGTTAAAGAATAAGAGTAGGATGAAGAAAAAAAATCTTTTAGTTGATATACTCACATACTTGTTCCTTATCGTTTTTACTTTGATTGCACTGTATCCGATTATAAATGTGTTTACGATTTCAATACGTCCGGATGATAAATTACTCTCAACCAATCTTGATATTATTCCCGACAACGCAACTTTCAGACAATACATTGAACTCTTTACTAATCGACCATTCCTGTTATGGGTTTGGAATTCCACAATTGTGTCAGGTATTGTAACATTAACTGGAGTCGCACTTGCTTCAACTGCCGGTTATGCTTTATCAAGATTTAAATTTATTGGTAAGCAGGTTAGTATGGTTGGTATTCTGACAACACAAATGTTCCCGGCTACTATGCTTCTTCTTCCAATGTATATTATGCTTATTAAACTTGAACTTTTGAACAGCTATCTTGGAATCATCATAGTTTATTCTGCGACCGCACTACCGTTTTGTATCTGGCAGATGAAAGGATATTACGATACCATTCCATTCAGTCTTGAAGAATCGGCAAGGATCGATGGATGCAATAAATGGCAGGCATTTTATAAAATAATTTTCCCGCTTGCTGCACCGGCTTTGGTAATCACCGCTTTGTTTTCATTTATGACAGCCTGGTCTGAATATATTGTGGCTGCGCAGGTTCTACAGGACACTGAATTATATACTCTTCCGCTTGGATTAAAATCATTTCAATCAAACCTAACAACGGAATGGGGATTATATGCTGCCGCAGCGCTTGTGGTAAGCATCCCCGTTGTTGCATTGTTTATCATTCTTAGTAAATGGCTTGTATCGGGATTAACACTTGGAAGTGTGAAGGGGTAGAAATCTCACAAATAAATTGAATTTGTTTTGCAATTTTTGTGTATATATTTTAAGTATATACAAATAGGAGTTAATATGGAAACAGCAAAGTTATTCGATAGCGGCAATAGTCAGGCGGTCAGAATTCCAAAAAAATTTAAACTGAAAGGTAAAGAAGCATACATTACCAAAGTTGGTGACGCGATAGTTATTCTTCCCAAAAAAGAAAAATGGTCTTCGCTTTTTGAAAGTCTTAGCAAATTTTCTGATGATTTTATGAGTGAACGCGAACAACCACTTTTGGACGAAAGGGAAGACTTGTTTTGATGAAGTACTTATTAGACACAAATATTTGTATTTACATTATCAAAAAAAATCCATCAAAAGTCATTGAAAAATTCCGGAGGTTGAAGCCAGGTAGCGTTGCCATATCTTCAATAACTGTTTCTGAACTTTACTATGGGGTTTACAAGAGTTCCAGACAAAATGAGAATATGATAGCATTGCAGGAATTTTTACAGCCTCTTGAAGTATTGGATTTCTGTTTAGAAGATGCTTTAGAGTATGGTAAGATCAGAACCCAACTCGAAGAAAAAGGAAAACTGGTTGGTGCAATGGATTTATTAATTGCATCAATTGCTAAAAGAAATAATCTTATTCTTGTCACAAATAATACAAAGGAGTTTACAAGAATTCCTGAGTTAATTTGCGAAAATTGGATTTAATCTTTCCTAATCCTTATCCTCAACAATCATTACCATTAAACCGGCAACTACCATTGAAGCACCACCGAGCAGTAATGCATAAATTGCTTCGCCTGCAAAAATTTCTTTAACAAAAAATCCGAGGATTGCCGCTGCTGTTATCTGGGGAATAACAATGAAGAAATTAAAAATTCCCATATAGACTCCCATCTTTTCAGCAGGCAATGAACCAGCTAGTATAGCATAAGGCATAGCAAGTATTGAAGCCCACGCCAAACCTATTCCTAGTTCTGATACTAAAAGAAGATTTGGATCTTTGATGACATAGAAAGAAGCAAATGCAATTCCACCAACAATCAAAGATATCATGTGTACAGTTTTTCTGTTGGTTTTCTTTGCAAGCCATACAAGAACGAATGCCATAATAGCAGCAAAACCATTATAAACAGACATAAGCACTCCAACCCAATCCGCACCTTTGTTATAAAGTTCAGACGATGGATCAGTTGCACCATAAATATGATGTGTTACTGCAGGAGTCGTATATATCCACATCGCAAACAAAGCAAACCATGAAAAGAACTGAACAACAGCAAGCTGCTTCATAGTCTTTGGCATGTTATAAAGATCATTAAGAACAGAAACAAATCCACCGGAAGTTTTATTTTGATTTGTGAAAACACCTGCTGCTATTTGAAGCAGTCCGAAAATAACTGCTCCAACAAATAATACATAAAGACCGTAATCACTTTCATTTAAAACGAAGTATAAGATTGCTGAGACAATAAGTCCTGCCAACAACCAGATAATTCCTTTACTAATAAAAGATGAACCAGGTATATTTTTAGAATCGGAATGTGTGTTTGAGGATTTGTTTTCTGCTTCCGAATACTTTTTCAATTCTTCAGGTGAATATTCTTTAGTTGAGAAGACAGTATAGAGCACAGCTAAAAGAAATACAGCACCGCCAATGTAAAATGAAAATTTGACTGAATCAGGAATTTGCCCCGGATTCGCAGTATTAGAAATTCCAAACCAGTTCGTCATCATATAAGGAAGTGCTGAAGCGATAATAGCACCAATACCAATAAAGAAACTCTGCATTGAAAACCCGATTGTCCGCTGTTCGGAAGGAAGCATATCGCCGACAAAAGCGCGGAAAGGTTCCATCGAAATATTTATCGATGCATCCATTATCCATAGCATTCCTGCCGCAACCCATAATGTTGGCGAGTTAGGCATAAAGATAATTGCAGTTGAGGCTAATAATGCTCCAGCTAGAAAATATGGACGTCGTCTTCCCAACCTGTTCCAGGTTTTATCACTCATATGACCGATGATCGGCTGAATGACCAAGCCTGTAACTGGAGCCGCCATCCATAGTAGCGGAATAGCATCTATACTTGCGCCAAGTGTTTCAAAAATTCTGCTTACATTTGCATTTTGAAGAGCGAATCCGAATTGAATGCCAAGAAATCCGAAACTCATATTCCAGATTTGCCAGAAGGAAAGTCGGGGTTTTATCATACATCACCAATAAATTTTGAATCTGTTTGAACAAAAATAATTAAAAGGGATTAAAATTCTTTATTTTGTTTTAAATCATTAAGGAGCTTTTTGATTAAGTTAAGTCAAATACTGAAGTCGGTAGAAGAAAACAAACACTCAGCTTTTTTCGTAACACCACCTGTTTACCCTGATGCAGAAAGTTATTTATTGCAATCACCCTCTCGGATAGTTACAGTAACAAACCCGGAAGAGATAGAAGACTATATTGACGAACTCGAAGGCGAAGTAATAAAAAACAAAACAGCAGTTGTTCTACTGAATTATGAATGCGGATTCTGGTTTGAAAAGAAATTAAATAAATATTCAAAAAAGAACAGCGAAGTTCTTTTTACTGTTTACATCTACGATGAGAGAAATAAACAGACTTTCAAAAGTGATGAAATACTCTTTGACATTCGAGGGGAAGACTCCTACTCAATTAATAATTTTAAACTTAATACAGAGAAGCAAAAATATATTAAAGATATAAGAAAGATAAAGTCTTATATAGCTGCTGGTGATACTTACCAGGTTAATTATACTGTGAAGGGAAAGTTTGAATTTAGCGGTTCATTATCGGATTTTTTTCAGACACTGATATTTAACCAGTCCGCCGGTTATGCATCATTTATTAATCAGGGTAATAAATTTATTCTGTCAATTTCACCTGAACTTTTTTTAAAAATTGAAAATGGGCAGGTAACAACACGTCCGATGAAAGGTACTATAAAGCGAGGATATAATACTGAAACCGATCTCGCAGCTAAAAATTCTCTGATGCAGAGTTCAAAAAACAAAGCTGAGAATGTGATGATTGTTGACTTGTTGAGAAATGATCTCGGCAGGATTAGTAAATTCGGAACAGTCGAAGTCCAATCATTATTTGATGTTGAAAAGTATGAATCTCTTTTTCAAATGACTTCGACGATTACTGCGGAACTCAAAACAAATATTAGCTTAAGCAATTTGATCAGAAATACTTTTCCATGCGGATCAATCACAGGTGCGCCAAAGATCAGGACAATGGAAATCATAGATGAGTTGGAAAGTGAATCCAGAGGCTTATATACAGGCTCAATCGGCTTGTTGGATAAAAATAAATCAGTGTTTAATGTTGCAATTCGAACAATCGAAATACAAAAAGATACGGGCGAAGGAGAAATAGGTCTTGGAAGCGGTATTGTGTGGGATAGTGAACCTGAATTCGAATATAATGAGACTCTTTTGAAATGCAATTTCCTGTTGAAACCTGATCCATACTTTGAAATAATTGAGACCATGTTAATTGAAGATGGAAGAATTTCTTTTCTTAAAGAGCACCTTGGTCGTTTAAAATCCGCTTGTGACTTTTTCCTTTTTGTCTATTCAAATAAAAAAATAAAAAGTGTTTGTGAGCAGGTTGCCCAGGCTGAAAAAAAAGGTAAAACAAGATTCAGGTTGAGAATAACTAAATGGGGCGAAGTGTATTATGATACTGAAAAATTGAAAGAGAATTGCGGGTCAATCAGAATCGCCTTATCTGAAATAAGAACTGATTCTGAAAATCCATTCCTTCATTTTAAAACCACCAACAGAAAAATTTATATTGATGAACATTCTAAGTATTCATCAAAAGGTTTTTTTGATGTGATATTTCTCAATCAAAATAATAATGTTACTGAAGGCTCAATATCAAACCTCTTAATAATTAAAAATAATATATGGTATACACCACCGGTTTCAGACGGCTTGTTGAATGGCATTTACAGAGATTATCAAATCGTGGCAACAAGGACTCAGATTAAATCACTTACGGTTGAGGATTTGAAAAACGCTGTGGCTTTGTATCTTACAAACGCTCTAAGAGGATTGATGAAAGTGGATGAACTTGAATTTCCGGATGGCTTTGTTAAAAAATTTCAATCATGATAGTGGAGTTGGAGAAGCTGGTAGCAGAAATTTCAATTAAAATTTAATATCTTGCAAACGTGTTTTTAACTAAATGAAGGCTTTAACACGGACTCGCATGACGGAGAATCCCGATTTAACATCAAAACGAAAACAGGAGCATATCGAATTATGTTTGACTGACAAAGTCGCATTCATAAATAAAACCAATGGATTTGAAAAGTATGAATTCATACATGATGCTGTTACTGAAGTCGAAATAGAAAAGATAAATCTTAGCACAAAATTTTTTTCGAAGAAAATCGATTATCCATTTATCATTTCCTGTATGACCGGCGGAACAGGTGAAGCTGAAAACATAAACTCTCAATTAGCAGAAGCAGCGAATCAACTTAACATTGTATTAGGTGTCGGCAGTCAAAGACAGGCGTTGGAGAATCAACAGTATCATCACAGTTACAAAGTAATCAGGGAAAGAGCGCCAGGAATTCCATTACTTGGAAATATCGGGGCGGCTCAGGTTGTTTTATCAAAATCATTGTATGAATTCCAGGTGCTGGTTGATTTAGTCGAAGCAGATGCATTTGTAGTTCACTTAAATCCTTTACAGGAATTGCTTCAGCCCGAAGGTGAAATTTTCTTTAAAGGGTTGCGAAAAAAAATTACAAAATTAGTTAAGGCACTTTCAGTTCCGGTTATTATCAAAGAAGTTGGCAGCGGGATTTCATATTCATCCGCAAAAAAAATGCTTGAATGCGGTGTAAAAGGTATTGATGTTAGTGGAGCCGGCGGAACAAGCTGGGCAGGAGTGGAAATCCTGCGACAGAAAACTCAGTCAGAAAAAAATCATTTTTGGGATTGGGGTTTACCAACCTCTTATTGTATAAATGAAGTCCAAAAACTTAAGAAGAAATATTCGTTCTACCTGGTTGGTTCAGGCGGAATAAGCACAGCCGAAGAATGCGCAAAAGCTATAGCACTTGGTGCAGATATGACGGCATCTGCACGTCCGATTCTTCAGGCACTTGATAAAACCGGAGTGGATGGCGTAACAAGTTTAATAAAATCCTGGTTTGAGGATCTAAAAAAAATTATGTTCCTTACAGGTTCAAAGAGCATCAAAGATTTTCAGAAGAACAAATTAATTAGAAGGGAAGTACTTTATTAATGCGGGAACAAAATTCCAGATTCAAGGAATCATACGAAAAAGAACGGAACAAAATAAATTCACTTCTTAAAAAATGTTTAGCGGGGAAAAAGCCTGATTCACTTTATTCTCCCGGAAGTTACATTCTTGACGGTGGCGGGAAAAGACTAAGACCTATTCTGGTTTTGTTTTCCGCTAAAGCTGTCGGCGGCAGATCGTCAAAAGTGTACAATGCTTCTCTTGCAGTTGAACTGCTCCATAATTTTACTTTAGTTCATGATGATATTATGGATAATGCTGATAAGAGAAGGGGGAGATTGACGTTGCATAAAAAGTATGATACAAATACAGCAATACTTGTCGGTGACAGTCTTCTTTCTATCGCATACGAACTTTTATTAAAGGATTGTAACGGTAAAACAAAGGAAGTGATGTCTGCATTTACAACGGGGCTGATAGAGATCTGCGAAGGTCAGAGTATGGATAAAGATTTTGAAACACTTCAATCAGTTTCACTTAATGATTATCTTGTTATGATCACAAAAAAAACAGCGGCAATGGCTGAGATGTGCTGTACAATAGGTGGATTACTCGGCGGTGGTTCTGATAAAGAAGTAGCAGCACTTGCATCATACGGAAAAAATATTGGAATCGCGTTTCAGATACAGGACGATTTGCTTGATATCCTTGGAGATGAAAAAGCTTTAGGGAAAAAAATTGGCGGAGATTTAATTGAAGGAAAAAAAACATATCTGTTCCTCAAAGCGCTCGAGAAATCAAAAGGGAAAGACAGAACTAAACTGCAAAATGTTATTAGGAATAAAGGTATTTCCGGGCTTGAAGTTCTGGAATATAAAAACCTTTATGAAAAACTTGGTATCACCGTGGATGCAAAAAAGGATATAAAAAAATATACTACTAAAGCTTTAAGCAAACTAAAATTTCTTAGAAGCAAATCAGACCAGGAATTTTTTGAATGGCTGGCTCATTCTTTAATTAACAGGATCAGTTGATGATCGAAGTAACTGTAAAAATAATAAATCAGGCAGGGCTTCACACACGTCCGGCTGCGACAATAGTTAAGTTAGCATCTAAATATCAGTGCGATTTTTTTATCTCACGCGATGGACTAAACATCAACGGGAAAAGTATAATCGGGGTGATGACTATGGCTGCTGCGATGGGTTCAGAGCTGACATTGTCATTTGATGGTCCGGATGAAAAAGCTGCATCACAGGAAATTATTGATTATTTCAACCGGGGGTTTGACGAATTATGAGAAGCTTTAAAAAAATTTATAAGGAAGCTGAAAATAAAATCGCCGGAATTGCCGCCGCACCCGGTATTGTTATTGGGAAAACTTATCTGTTCACAAAAGAAAAACTTGAGATTAATGACAGCCCGATTACAGATATTGATGAAGCTAAAAGAAATTTTGAAGAAGCACTGAAAAAATCAAAGAAGGAACTTGATAAAGTATTTGCCATAGCAAAAGAAAAAATGGAGGAAACAAGGGCAGCTATTTTCGAAGCGCAGGTAATGATATTGGATGACCCCGTTCTTCTAAAAAATATAGAATCGAGAATTGAAAAAGAATGTAAACAGCCCGAGTACATTGTTAATGATGAGATAAGTAAATACCAGGAGCTGATGAAAAAATCAAACGAGTCTTACATGAAAGACCGTGCGAATGATATTGAGGATATAAAAAACAGAATCATCAGGAATCTTCAGAAGAAACGATGGCAGTCAAAAATCTCTGAGGGAATGATCGTTGTAAGCGATACGCTTACACCTGCTGATACAATTTTGTTATCGAGAAGTAATGTACAGGGTTTTGTTACAGATCACGGCGGATTGACATCCCATGCCGCTATTATTTCTCGTTCGCTTAATATTCCTGCGGTTGTTGGTGCACACAACGCAACAACAAAAATTAAAGAAGGTGATACAATTATTGTTGATGGATTCCACGGTTACATACTTCTTAATCCATCAGAAGAACAAATTATTTTCTTTAAAGAAAAAAAACAGAGACATGTTGATCTTCAAAAAGGACTTGAGGAATACAAAGAGAAAAAAGCCTTAACTAAAGATGGAAAGGAAATAAAACTTCTTGCAAACGTAGATGTTTCCGGTGAGATTGATATGGTGATCACCTGCGGCGCTAAGGGAATCGGGCTTTACCGTACTGAACAGATCCTTGACGAAGTTGGCGAATATCCAAGTGAAGATGAACAGGTTCGTATTTATTCAAATCTGTCTTCAAGAATTTATCCTGAACCTCTTACAATAAGAGCGTACGATATTGGCGGAGATAAATTCAGGTTTCTGGATTTTCAGGAACCAAATCCCTTCTTAGGTATGCGCGGTATAAGACTGCTGCTGAATAATCCGGTTTTGTTTAAAACTCAGATTCGTGCAGTACTTCGCGCCAGCCAGAACAAAAATATAATGTTCATGCTTCCTATGGTGTCGACAATAAATGAAATTCATCAGTCCAAGGGAATAATTGAGCAATGCAAAAAAGAATTACGCTCTGAAAAAATGGAGTACGATAAAAATTTAAAACTCGGGATAATGGTTGAAGTACCATCTGCCGCAGTTATGGCGCGTGAATTTGCACGTGAAGTTGACTTTCTAAGTATTGGCTCAAATGATCTGATTCAATATATGATGGCGGTTGATCGCGGTAATGACCTTGTTTCGGATTTATACCAGGAATTTAGTCCGGTGGTTGTAAGAACTATAAGTCATATTGTTGCCGAAGCAAAAAAGGAACATAAACCGGTAAGTCTGTGCGGTGAGATGGCTGCGGATACATTAGCATTACCTCTTCTGTTAGGTCTTGGACTTGATTCGTTGAGTATGTCTCCAGCTACAATTCTGTATGCTAAAAGAATCATCAGTTCGATTGAATTTAAAAAAGCTAAGGATCTTGCCGAAGAATGCCTTTCATATACTCACGAAGTTGAAATTGTAGACAGAGTTGAAAGATTTTTTAAAGATAATTCAATATTCAGAACAAGAAATATTTTATAGGATTTAAATGACAATTAAAGAATATGTAAAAAAATATGATCCTCAAAACCAGTTTGAGGTTCTCATCAATACGTATAAACAGGTTGAGTTTGCGTGGAGTAATAAATATCCTCTTGCTTCATTAAAAGATAAGAAGGTAAGGAATATTGTAATTTCCGGTTTAGGCGGTTCAGCTATAAGCGCTGACTTACTTGTAAATTTCCTGAACAATGAATTAAAAGTACCTGTGGTTGTAAACAGGAATTATTCACTTCCATCATTCGCAAATAAAAATACATTGTTAATAGTTTCATCTTATTCGGGAAATACAGAAGAAACCGTTTCTGTTCTGAAAGAAGGTCTGAAGAAAAAATGTAAAATAGTTTGCGTATCTACAGGAGGAAAAGTTGAAGAAATTGCAAAAGCAAATAAACTTCCTCTGGTGAAATTACAGCCGGGTTTTCAACCGAGATATTCTCTTGGTCTAAGTTTCTTTTCCTTGTTAAAAATCCTTCAGAATCTTTCACTGATTGATAAACAAAACTCAATAGTTAAAAATGTTGTATCTCTTTGGAAAAAACGCGGGCTTGAATTTTCAAAGGAAGGGAATACCGCTTTCGAGTTTGCTTGCCAAATGCTTGGATTTATTCCTGTTATATATACCTGTTCAGGAATCACCGAAGCTGCCGGCTACAGGTTGAAATGTCAGTTCAATGAAAACTCCAAACTGCATGCATTTCATAATGTACTACCCGAAATGAACCACAATGAAATCATCGGGTGGGAATCTTATCTTCCTAAAAATCTTAATTCAAAAGTTATTTTTGTGGTTGATGAATCTTACCATCCCCAGGTATTAAAAAGGTTTTCCATCTGCTCAGAACTCATCAGTTCAATGGGTGCTGAAATCCTGGAATTGAAAAGTGATCAGAAAGATTTAAAGGTAAGAATATTGGATTTGATTTTTTTAGGTGATTGGATAACTTATTACACAGCCTTGTTAAGAGGTTATGATCCATCTGAAATTGACAACATCAATACACTTAAAAAAAGATTGGAATAATTTATCTTAGTTAACATGGCTCACCGGATTCCCGAATAACCAGGTAAACTATTGTTGAAAAAAAATCTCCTCTTTGCTGCAATACTTTTTGTTTTGCTGAGTGAATGCGTACCGGCACAATTTTATTTCTTTGGCAGAAATAAAGTGCAGTATGAAAAATTTGACTGGAAGATACTCCGCACCGAACACTTTGATATTTATTATTATGATGATATGGAAGGAATGGCTCAGATTGGCGGGCATTATGCTGAAGAGATTTACGATGAGCTGAAAGTCAAATTCAATCATGTTGTAACGCAGAAAATTCCTCTCATTTTTTATAACACATCATTACACTTTCAACAGACGAATACAACCCCGGGTTTCATTCCCGATGGTGTCGGCGGTTTTTTTGAATTCTTGAAAGGAAGGGTTGTAATACCTTCAACCGGTTCGCTTCATGATTTCAGGCATGTTATACGTCACGAGCTTGTTCACGTTTTTATGGTGACGAAAATTTACAGGATTTTGCTTGACCGAAGAATGCGGACAGATGTTCTGCCTCCATTGTGGTTTGTTGAAGGTCTTGCCGAATACTATTCAACCGAAGTTGATGCACAGGCAGAAATGGTAATGCGAGACGCGGTGATAAATAATTATTTTGTCGGGCTTGACGATATTTATGTAATCTTCGGTTCATTTCTAATGTATAAAGAAGGACAGAGTTTCCTTGAGTTTGTTGAAGAAAAATACGGTGAAGAAAAAGTAATGTTATTCATCGAGAATTTCTGGATGTATACAGATTTTGAAAAAGTTATAGAACATACTTTGGGAAAAAGGATCGAAGATATAGATTCAGAGTGGCTGTATTTTCTTAAACAAAAATATTATCCGCTGTTCGTGGACAGAGTTCCGGTAGAATATTCTGCAAAAAAAATAACAGATGAAGGATTTAATTTTTCTCCTGTTTATTACAGGAATGAGGATAAAGACTATCTATACTTTCCGGCAAACCGTGATGGATATTCTTCATTATACAGGGTTGAACTGACGGATGAATTCCAGTTAGATACTGATCCCGAACTGGTTCTGCGCGGTGAAAAGACTGATGAACTTGAAGCATTTCATCTTTTCCAATCAGGCATAGATATTTCTGAAAACGGAGTTTTGGCATTCGTGACCAAATCAGGTCCAACTGATGTAATACATTTCTATTCTATTCAGGAAGATGAAATAATAAAAACTTTTCAACAGACAGAACTAATTAACATAACATCCCCAAAATTTATAAATGATGATAAGCGAGTAGTTTTTCAGGCAACCGATAAAAAAGGATTCAGCGATATTTACATTTATGATATTGAGACCAGCTATTTAATCCAGTTGACAAATGATATTTACGATGATCGTGATCCTTCAGGGGGCATTCGAAACAACGAAATAATTTTTTCATCGGACAGGACATCCGGGGAGAATGAAAAGAAGTACAATATTTTTTCAATTGATATTTCAACAGGTGAGATAAAATATCTTACAAATCTTAATTGTAACAATTATACTCCCATAATTTCCGAAGATGGCGGATCTCTTTATTTTAGCTCCGACTACGATGGAGTGAGAAATATATGGCAGATGGATATACTGAACGGCATTTACTCAACTGAAGTAACCAAAGTAACATCATTTCTTACAAGTGCGTTTAATCCTTCAGTAATGCCGGGTAACAGGTTGTCCTTCTGCGGGTTTGAAAAATTTTCATTTAATCTTTATGTAAGTGAAATTAAAACTGATACTACAGCGAACAATGAAAAGTTAGTATTCGACAAAACATCAGTAACGGGTACATGGCAGCCGGAAAAATATATTGCCGGATCAGAAAGAGAAAAACTCAGATACGAAAAAGAATACACACTTGATTATGCTCAAAGCCAGGTAACAACTGATCCGATTTACGGCACACGCGGCGGTGCTATTCTTTCGTTAAGTGATCTGTTAGGTGATGATAATTATTTCTTCCTGCTTTACAACACTGCTGAAGTGCAAAGTGATTTCCTTAAAAGTTTTAACGTTGCCATTGAAAGAATTGATCTGAGCAAAAGAGCTAATTATGGTTACGGAATTTTTCATTTCAGCGGAAGAAGGTATGATATCCGCGAATCGGAAGAGTATTATTTTGAAAGAAGTTTCGGCGGGTTTTTCTTATTGAATTTCCCGCTGTCGAAATTTCAACGATTGGAAACTTCAATGACAATTGCTAATTCCGATAAGCAGATAATAACCGGAGTACTGGAAAGAAAGGCGACACTCGTTAGTAATTCTCTTTCTTATGTGATGGATAACTCAATCTGGGGTCCTTCCGGTCCGCTTGATGGAATTAGAGCACGGCTGCTGCTTGGTTACACAAGTGATGTTAAGTACAGCAACGTAAATTATTTCACTGTCATTGCAGATTACAGGCATTATTTCAGGCTTGGACTCAGGTCTGCTATCGCTTTCCGCTCCGCACTATTTTATAATGAAGGTAAAGAAGCAAGGAGATATTTTATGGGTGGAAGCTGGGATTTGAGAGGCTGGCCGCGCTGGTCAATAAGAGGTGAAAAGTTATGGATATCTTCACTTGAATTAAGGTATCCATTAATCGATCATCTCCGGATCCAATTCCCGATTTTCGGATTGAGTTTCTTTTCAATCAGAGCGGCAACATTTTTTGATGCCGGCGGTGCTTGGGATACGGAGTATAAGGAAACACTCGGCAGTGTCGGAGCCGGAATAAGATTCAATCTTTTTGGTTTGCTTGTTCTCCGTTATGATATGGGTAAAAAAATAGAAAATAATTTTAAAACATTTCAACCGGGATTGTTCTATCAATTCTTTTTTGGATGGGATTTTTGAAAAAGAAATTCTTAATAGCATTGACACTGTTATTTATTGCGGGATGTATTCCTTCGCAAATAAAAATCGCGCCGCGCAAGGGTGATGATTCCAGGTCGATGTATGGTTCTACTCCAGGGCGGGAATTTATTTCAAATGAATCGCCGGGAGATTCATTAGTTGAACTTTGGGAATACAGCACAAACGGAAGTTTTCCTTCAAACGCAGTTACAGTTTATGATTCTTTCGCTTTCGTTAACGATTTAAGCGGAAGGATATACTGCATTCATATATACACCGGAAAAAGATTAGGACAGATAAAAAATAAAGGATGTGTTTACTCCGCACCGGTAATAAACAGGAACTCACTAATTTATGTTTCAGCCATTACCGGAGAAGATGAGAGCAACGTTGTATTTTATGATTACATCAATGGTCAGATTAAGGATGAAACCATAGTCGATGGTTTAATGATAACTGAATTAATAAAAGTGGAAGACGGTGTGCTATTCACAACAGAAAACGGTAAGGTTTACAAATTCAATTTTATCGGTCAAAAGGTTTGGGAACTTGATACAAAAACTTCAACCAGGAGTATTCCCTCAGCAGATGAAACCTACCTGTTATTCGCTAATGATGAAGGCGAATTGATTTGTATCGATCACACAAAAGGGACTATCAAGTATAAAATAATTATTGGTGAACCTGTTTTTTCCGGATCAGCTATTTCCGGAAAAAATTTTTATTTGTCGGATAACTCAGGTGTTGTTTACAAATTTGATATTAGCTCTGGAAAAATATTAAATCGATTTGATTCCGGTGCCCGAATACTAATGAGTCCGTCAATACAAAATGATAATCTCTACATCGGCAATTTGAGGGGTGAATTATTTTCCTTAAGCACAGGTGATCTTTCTCTTAACTGGAAATTAAAAACAGATGGTGTGCTGAACGCATCACCGCTTGTCACTGAAAATAAATTAGTAGTACCTGATCTGAATCGCAGGATATTTTATGTCAATAAATTCAGCGGCAGTCTTGAAAGAACTTTTGAAATAGACGGAAGAGTAAAACATACACCTGTAATTGTTGATGGTAAATTGTTAGTCGGCTATGACAGCGGAATACTTAAGGCTTATGAAATCACTAATTAATTATTTTCTCGTAATTGTTATTTCATTCTCTTGCGTGAATTTATTAGCACAAGATTGTGAAACTAAGCTGATTGTTAATTCAGATTATCAGGACACACATTTCTATCTCAATGATACTTTGATTGGAACAGGAAATAAAATTGAGATACAAATTGAACCGGGTGTTCATGTACTATTGATTATGGAAAACAGTGACAGGTGGGATGCAAAGTCGATTATGGACACAATAAATGTTGCAAGGTGTCAGACACTCAATCTCTCATACAAATTAAGATCTGACTTTTTAATACAAAGTAATCCATCAAATGCAGAGGTTCTTCTAAACGACACATTAATCGGATACACACCCTTGCGCTTGAAAGAAGGTTACAGAAATATTTTGTTGCGTAAAGAAGGTTATGAGTCACAAACAATTGGAATCTCCGATGTTCTGCCGGGAACTGTTTATGAATTAGATTATATTGGAATGAAAGATGAAAAAAATTTTTTTCAAACAGATTTATTTAAAATTATGTTAGGAGGAATAGTTGTGCTGGGAGGAACTTCCGCATATTTTAAAATAAAAGCTGATGAAAAATTTGAAGATTATGAGATAACCGGAAATGGTGATTCTCTGAAAGAAACAAGAAAATACGATTTAATAAGCGGGTTACTATTTGGCGCACTTCAGATCAATTTTGGATTTCTTATCTACCACATACTCATCGAGTAATTTTATTATTATGACCTGCAATCTTCTGTTATGCTGACTGTCTTAGAAGCTATTAAACTCTCTGCACAATATCTCGATTCAAAAGGAATTGAATCAGCAAGAATCAATGCGGAACTGTTGTTAGCAAGTGTTCTTAAATGTAAAAGATTAGAATTATATCTTTCATTTGATCGACCTCTCTCAGCAGAAGAAACTTCAATGTACAGGGAGTTCCTCAGGAGGAGAAGTATCTTTGAACCACTTCAATACATAATTGGAAGCGTGGAATTCTACGGATTAAATTTTAATGTAAATAAATCAGTACTCATTCCACGTCCTGAAACCGAGTTAATGGTTGAATTGATTCTTGAAGAAAACAAAAATAAGAGTGGATTAAAAATTCTTGATATCGGAACAGGCAGTGGAAATATAGCTGTATCACTTGCGGTTTCATCGACCCGGTTTGAAGTTAAAGCAATCGATATAAGTAAAGGCGCGTTGGAAGTAGCAAAACAAAATGCTATTCAAAACAAAGTAAATGACCGTATAGATTTTTTATTATCAGACATTAAAAATTATTCAGATGACAATCTTAAGTACGATATAATAGTTTCAAATCCACCATACATTTCTGTACAAGAATTTCCGGAACTTCAGAAGGAGCTTAAATATGAACCTTCTATTGCGCTGACGGATGAGGCTGATGGCCTTTCTTTTTATGTAGTGATTTGTGAAAAAGCCCGAAACTTGCTTAAGTCAGGCGGCTATTTGTATTTTGAAATCGGACAGAACCAGGATTTAGCAGTAAAAGAAATCATGACTTCAAACAGTTTCAGTGAAATAATTTTTAGAAAAGATTATCAGAATATTAATCGGGTAATAAGAGGAATCAAAAATTGAAAGTAGTACTTCAGCGAGTAAGTGAAGGCGGAGTGTTTATTCAGGCAAATGGATACTCTGCAGAAATAAAAAAAGGTTTGGTACTGCTGGTAGCCGTAAAAGATGATGATACGGAATCTGACATTAATTTCACTGCGGATAAATGCTGCAATCTCAGAGTCTTTGAGGATGAAAATGAAAAAATGAATCTTTCAGTGAAGGATGTAAATGGTGAAGTATTAATTATTTCGCAGTTTACACTTTACGGTGATACCCGGAAAGGGAACAGACCCGGGTTTACTTCTTCAGCAAAACCTGAAACTGCTATTCCTTTATATGAAAAATTTATTAAAAGAGTTATCTCTAATCTTGGTGAAGAAAAGGTTAAGACCGGTTTATTCGGTGCTATGATGAAAGTAAAAATTATTAATGATGGTCCGGTAACTTTAATAGTTGAATCCAAAAACGATGGAGCGAATTAAAATTAGCACAACAAAAAGTTTTCCAGTTTTAATGGTATTTATCGACGGAGTCGGGATTGGTGCGGATGATCCTGAAAGGAACCCGTTTGTTAAATATGGTTTTAAAACTTTTTTAGAAAATTTTGGCACAGTCCCCACACTTAAAAACCCTGAACTAACCAGTAATGACATTCAGCTCTTTCCTGTTGATGCGTTAATGGGTGTTGATGGATTGCCGCAAAGCGGTACGGGACAAACATCTATCTTTTGCGGATTTAATGCTTCTCAGTTTATTGGGAAACATTTTGGACCCTATCCTTATTCAACATTAGTACCTTTGATAAAAGAAAAAAATATTTTCATTGAACTAAAGCGATTAAAGAAAAAAGTATTTTTTGCAAATGCTTATCCAAAAGTGTTCTTTGATTATATCGACTCGGGAAAAAAACGGCTGAGCGTTACATCATTAAGTTGTATTCTTTCAAATATGAAACTCAACAAATCTGCAGAAGTTCGAAGCGGCAAAGCGCTTACGGCAGAAATAACAAATGAAAGATGGAATAAAAAACTGGGGTATAAATTAAAAATCATTTCTCCGGTTGTTGCTGCCAAAAGGTTAGTAAGAATATCATTAAAAAATCATTTCACTCTCTTTGAATATTTTTTAACTGATCATCTCGGACACGGCAGGCTTGAAGAAAACTTTGATAGCACATTTAATGAAATAGATATTTTCCTGAAAACTTTAATAGAAGAATCAAAAAAAAATAATTTCACACTTGTAATCTGTTCCGACCACGGGAACCTTGAAGATATTTCTGTTAAGACTCATACACTAAATCCCGCGCTGGCAATTACAGCAGGCAGGTATTCAGAAGTTCTGAAAAAACAAATAAAACATCTATACGATATCAAACCGGCAATTATCTCAATACTTAAATGAGAGGTTACCCTGTAATACTATTTACAGCGTCATTAATTATCGGAATCATCTTCACAGTTTTTGTCAATCCTTTTATTGACGCATTCTTACCTGCAGCAATAGTGATTATTGTTGTGGCAATTCTGTTCCTGATTCTAAAATTAAAATCAACGCTAAACTCTCAGAAACTAAAAGTTCTGTCAATTGTATTGATCGGTTTTATTGCGGGCAGCATTTTGGCTTTAGAAAAAGATTCAGTCAAAACACTTAATATTCATCGTGAAAAAAATGTTAAAGTAACCGGAAAAATAACCTCGGTCGAACTGAAGAGGGAACGATCGATTCAGTTTATGGTCGAATGTGATTCTTTACAAGTTAACGACAATACTTTCTTTACGGGATTAAATTTAATCTGCAGAATTTACGATACCGAACTAAAAAAATTGGATTCGATTTACAACAAGATTTACCCGGGAAACATCATCGAACTTAGCGGCACATTCTCCAGCGGCAGAGAGCGGCGGAATCCCGGGGAATTTGATTTCAGGAAATATCTTGAATCGAAAGATATTAGCGGCGTTATAACTTTAACTACTACAGACGATCTCAAAATCCTGGGCGATGAGTACGACTTCTTCAAATCGACAATACATGATATAAGAACATCTATTGATTCAAGAATCAGCGAACTGCACGACAGAAAGACTTCCGGATTGCTCAGAGGTTTGCTATTAGCCGATAGAACAGAAATCAATGCTGAAGTAAAAAATGATTTTATAGATTCAGGAGTCGTGCACATATTAGCAGTATCCGGACTCCATGTCGGATACATACTAATGATCTTTATTTTACTGACAGGAAGATTTAACATCAAAATTAGAATGCTAATGACAATTGCCGGTATTCTTTCTTTTCTTCTAATTACTAATTCACCTCCATCGGTTTTCAGGGCTTGTGTAATGGCAATCGTTTTCATTTTAGCAAAGCTAACCGGCAGGAGCAGTAATATTTATAATTCACTGGCAATTGCGGCAGCAATAATTCTGCTGTTTGATTATAAAGAACTTTTCAATCCCGGATTTCAACTTTCCTTTTCAGCAGTACTTGCAATTGCCGTATTTGTTCCGCTGCTTACAAGGGTAGTTAACTCAGGTTTTATTAAAAGCGGGATTCTGAAAAACATACTCATATTATCTATTGTTTCATTTGCTGCACAGATTGGTACTCTTTCGCTTACGTTAATGTATTTTGGAAAAATATCGTTGATCGGTCTTATGGCAAACCTTATTGTAATACCGCTGGCAGGGGTTATAATCGCCATTGGAATTTTAACTTTGTGTATTTCACCCCTGTCGTTTTTGATTGCTTCTCTCTCGGCTGAAACAAATATGCTTCTGACTTCGATGATGCTTGAACTGGTTAGGTTCAGCAGCAATCTTAGTTTTGCTTTTACTCCGGTTAAAAATTTTTCAATGATAGATGTGCTGGTGTTTTACGTTCATTGCATATTCATTATCTGCTTTATAAAAAGATTTACAAATAATATTTCAAAAATTGTTTTTGTTATTCTGGTCGCTGCGAATATTTTTATTTTTACTTCGTTCGATAATGAAGAAGTGCTGGTTCCAGGCAATTTGAATGTTATGGTGATTGATGTTGGACAAGGTGACGCTATTCTGATAAAATTTCCAAATGGTGAAACAGCGTTAGTCGATGCAGGTGATGCAAATTATTTTTTTGATGCAGGAGAACGAATAATAATTCCTCTGCTCGATTATCTTGGTATAAATAAAATTGACTATGCATTTATTTCACATCTTGATTCCGATCACTATGCGGGATTCGTTTCATTGATTTACAACAACAGGATAAAAAAAGTTTTTAAACCACAAACTGATAGTTCCAGTAATAAGGATTTGAGATTTGAAGCATATCTTAAAAAAATGCAAATCCCGTTTGAAGACTATTCGACCGGAGTGCGTGAGTTTGGTTCTGCTAAAATTTATTTCCTTACTAGTCAGTATGTAAACAACGCAGGTTTCAGTCATAATAATAAAAGCGGGGTTTTCAAACTTGTCTATGGAGATTCAGAAATACTTTTTACAGGCGATATTGAATTAGCTGCCGAAACCTATTACGCAAATAAGTATAAAACTTTTCTGCAGTCGGATGTTCTGAAAGTTGCACATCACGGAAGTGAGACGAGTTCGACACCATCATTTATCTCTTATGTAAAACCAGAAATTAGTTTGATAAGTGCAGGAGTTCAGAATAAATTTAATCATCCATCTGATATTGTTTTACAATCGCTTGATGATTATTCACGTATACTCAGGACAGATAAATCCGGTGCGATTATTTTAAGTTCAGATGGAAGGGAATTCTCTCTCATCGAGTGGAAGAATTTTTAACGGATTCCCATTGACTTTCAAATTTATTATGTTGTTTCAGGGATTTATTTAAACAATTTAAAACTGTTTTGTTGAATATTTCGGAGTCACAATCAAATGAAATATGCAAGCACGGTTATTTTAGCTGCAGTTGTTATATTTTTTATTATCTGGTGGAACCAAAACGAAAACCAATCCCTAAGGGATGAAAATAAAAGACTGAAATCCGAAATCGCTGAACTTACCCGTGATCTGGATGAATTCCGGTACAGCCCTACATTACTTCTCAAACAAGCGAAATCTTACTTCAATAGTGGCGAATATTTTAAAGCAAAAGAAAACCTGGGTGTTTTAATCCACAAACATCCGAATTCGAGAGAAGCAGGGGAAGGGAAGTATCTAATGCAGCGGGTTGAGAATATGATCGAGAGCATAAAGGAAAACGTTGAGGTGACCAAACCTGTAGAGCCGGAAACCAAGCCCGAAAAAACTGAAACAAAATATAGCATTGAAGCGATGCATTCCAGTTATGATGTTAACGAAAAGGTTACATACTACAGGGACAGAACAGTTCCAAGGTATGCAAATGAAAATGGATTTTTCTTATACTTCAGAAAATATAAAGACAAGCCGCGTGCAAGTGATTTGTTATTGAGGATTCAGAATATTTCTACCAAGCTTTTGAATATTCATACTTACAACTTTAAGGTAGATGACAGGATTTATAAAATTTCCCCTCAAAAAGTATACATTGATAGCAGCAGCGGGCAATACTGGGAGTGGTGTGAGATGCCGTTGAACCAGGAAAACTACACAGTAATTGATCATATAATTAATTCAGGTTCTGCCAAATTCAGAATTGAAGGAAGAACCGGATATAAAGACAATACAATCGATGCTGATGATAAACGAGCTTTAAAAAATACTCTTGAGGCGTTTAAATCTCTTGGCGGAATTGTCAACTACTAAAAAAAAGAGAAGGCATAAACCTTCTCTTTTAATTGTTAACAGGGGTATTAACAATTGTTTTATTTAGCAAGAACCATTTTCTTTGTGATACTCACATCACCGGCATTAAGATTGTAAAAATACACACCGCTGGGAAATTCTGTAGCAATAAACTCTACTGTATAAACGCCTGCAGATTTTTTATCATTAACAAGGGTTTTAACTTCACGTCCTAAGGCGTCATAAATTTTTAGTATCACAGCTACTGTGTTTTCATTTTTAACAACCGGTACGGTAAATTCTATTTTAGTCGATGGGTTAAATGGGTTTGGAAAATTTTGCTCCAACTGAAATTCACTAACCGTGGAGTTCTCTTTTAACTGCACTGATTTACTTATTGAAATATTTTGTCCATTCACTTCTGAACTTAATCTGAAATAACTTCCTGCAAGAATCTCGTTTGATATTTCGGCTTCATATTTGTCTATGCCTGATTCTATTGTTGCAAATTTGTTCCAGGTTTTCCCGTCTTTACTTAGTTCAATCTGAATTGGTTTGCTTAATAATTCGGTTTCAACTTCCCAGTTAAATTCCACAATGCTTCCCTCAAGTAAAGCATTAAATGGAATAATAAACGATGTGGAAGAAGAAACCGATTTAAATACTGATCCGCCGCGCGTAGCTGCAAATAATCCATTTTCAGGGCTGATGAACAAACTTTCTGTAAAATTAGTTAAGCCTGCCTGGTATTCATTCCAGGTAAAACCATAGTCCTGGGATTGTAATACATTACCGTCAACGGCTGCATAAAAGTTATTTCTCTCATCAAAAACGAGGGAGGTTATCCAGCCATCACCAAGTTCTTCTTCGATTAAATCCCAACTATCACCATTGTCTACGGATCTGTATAATTCGCCATATCCGCCTGCGTAAATTGTTCCATGACCATCGATACACAATGAAGTGATATTTAATGTAATGTTATCTAACTGTTGTTCTGAGCTTCTTGTATATTCTAACCCGGATTCTTCCCGGCTGAATCTTCTGAATTTTCGATTTATATCACTTTGTTTTAGCTGCTTCAATGCTGGTCCTGATTGAAGTCCTGAATTTATTGCAGTCCAATCCATTCCATTATTCGATGAACGGTAAATTCCTGAATTGTATATCGCCGCGAATACATCCCCATTGTTATTAAAAACAAACGCGTTGGCAGTTTCGTTTGAAATAACAGGTATCCAGTTCATTCCCTGATCAGAGGATCTGTAAACAGCGTTGCTGTTTATTGTAGCGGCATATAGATCATTATTAACCTTGTTTACAGCAAGTTTATTAACCCAGCTTGAATTAAGTCCATTATTTGAAGCTACCCATGTTTCTCCGTCATTTGTTGAACGAAAAACACCGTGTCCATAAGAAATTCCACCGATCTGGCCATCGTAAGTACCGGCGAATAATGTTCCGTGATTATTTGTAACTAAAGAAAAAATATACGGAGTAGTCAATCCAGTGTTTTCAAGTTCCCAGGTTGCACCTTCATCCTTTGAAGAATAAATGCCCCTGCCAAAAACTGATGCAAAAATATATCCGTTTATTCCAGAACTCATTGAGTAAACGTCTGTCGCATAAATACCCTGATTAGATTCTTTCCATTCAATGGTATTTGTATTAGAGATGAATATGCCTGCTCTGCTTGTTCCGGCAATAAGTTGATTGTCAGGTAATGCCAATAATGAATAAACTGTTCCGTCCGGAAGATTCAAATTGGATTTATACCATCTCTGCTCAGATTTTTCAAGATAGAATACACCATCAAGATAGGCTGACGCATAAACCTGGTTTTTATCATCTGAGGCTATTGAATAAATAGCCGGGTAAGGGTCACCTGTAATTGATGAAAGTCCGAAATTGATTTTCTCCCAGGTTCCACCATTATCATATGACCTGACAATTCCTTGTCCGTAAGTTGCGGCATATAATACGCCTTTAACCGTTACGTGTAGATCAGTAATATCAGCAGAGTAAATACCTAAATTTAATTTTGACCAGGTTCCACCTTGATTGGTTGAGCGGTACAAACCATTCATCGTACCGGCGAATATATAACCATTTGGTGTACTTGCCATGACTTCAATGTTTCTTGTGCTAAGACCATAATTTACTTTAGTCCAGCTATTACCATTATTAGTCGAACGAAAAACACCACTGAATTGGGCACCGGCATAAACATTACCAAGATTGTCAGATGTAAAACATCTTACATTGTCAGAGAAGGGAAGATCATCAATTCTTTTTACATTTATCCAGGAGTTTCCGTTATCCTCGGACCTATAAATTCCATCGATAACCATTCCTGAAAAGAGTGAACCATTGTTATGTGAATGTACAGATAAGACATCACGTGTAGGAAGTCCGTTATTTTTTGCCACCCAGGACAAACCACTGTCATCGCTTAAAATAATACCCTGTTCAGCTAATGTTGCAAAGATTAATCCAGCTCCTGAACGAATAATATTTTCCACAGTACCGCCGGCAGGACCGCCGCTGGGCTCCCATATTTGTTGAGAGAATAGTTGGGTTGGAATAATCAGGAGAATAAAAAATATTTTTAAATGTGACTTCAAGTAATACCTTCTCGTTAAAAGTTTTTGCAAAAAGTCAACAATGGTGCCATCTGAAGTATTAAGATTAATCCAAAATTTGATATAAAAATTTTATGAGTTGTGCCAAAAAAAAACAGGCTAATTACTTTGACTCAAATCAAAACAAATTTTTTTCTGATGTTTGAACTGATTAATTAAATGACAACTTTACGAATCTAAATTCCTGTTCTAAAAAGCAGCATAGCCTTATTGTGCTGTTAATGAATTATCCCTCTAAGGAATTTAAGATTTCACTTGAAATATAACAATCTTTCTTCTTAAAAATCAAGCACTTAACTTTTTACTTCGTTTGTTGTTGAATATTGTGTCTAACAACTATTTAAGGTTGGTTAATGTAAGATTAAAACACAGGTTCTCTGAACGCAATGGATTGAATTTAACTAAGGACTGAATGTTACCATTCAGCCCTGTTGATTAGTAATAATATATGAGCAGAAAAATGATAGGAATTAATAACCCCAGTGAACTTAACCACGCACCTCTGCCTTTAATTCCTTTACTTCCTTTAATCATAAATAATCCGGAAATAGCCAGGAATAACAAGGCAACAGCAAAAAGATCTGCAACATAAGTCCAAACTTTTTTTGGTGCATTAAGGTGAAGAAAATTAGTTTCCCTTAGAATCGTTCTGCTGGAAATCTTTTCTTGAATAATCTCACCGGATTCTGAATTTACTGTTATAGTGTTTCCTTCAACAAATATTTGAAGTGTTTTTGGATCCGGTCTGAAAGTGTTTTTTATTTTTCCAGTTTCGCCTATGGAAAAGAGAATTTTGTTAACAATCTCTTGTGATTTCAGATCTTCTGTAGGTATTGGATCCATTTTCAGTTTAACCGTCTCTGTTGTGTAGTTTGGATTCCATTCATCAACATGATTTACAGCGATTCCTGAAATTGCATAAATAACAGTTAACCCGGCAGCAATGTATCCTATGTCCCGGTGAAGTATCCTTATCCAATGTGTAATTCTGAATTTCAATTCTTTTCCTTATTTGATTTCGGCACCTAATCCTTTGATCTGATATAAAGTAACAGGACCGGTAACTGTTGACGGATCAAATTTCTTTCCTTGCTCTTCAGCTATATGCTCTGCGTGTTCTAAAGCTTCTTCTTTGGTAAGATTTATTTCGTAAACTTCGCCTTCAACTAATGCCGTGCTACCTTTTGCTTCAACAGGAAAAACTATCTCACCATCTTTTACTTTTATTCTGACTTTTTCAAATTCTTTGTCACTTGCCAATTCCATCCAGCAGCCGCGTTTATTGCACACATCTACAATTGTTCCTTCCACAAGCACTTTCTTGCCAACATATTCTTTGGGGTTTGAAAGTATTTCAGAAATTTTTGTTTTCTCTGTTAAAGAAATATCCTTTCCATACTTCTTTCCATCACCTGCGTAAATAAGTGTTGAAGAAATTATTAGCACCAAAATTATTGCTTTTATCTGTTTCATGTTCATCCTCAGTTTTTGATTATTTTAAAAAATTATTTTCTGCCCACAATTTAAAATATTTTATTGAATGAGAGAAAAATATTTTTAGTCGGTATTTGAATCTCATTTATCCTAAATTGCTAACAATAATTTCATTCATTTTTTGGGATTGAAAGTTGAAAATACAATTTATCGGGGCTGCACATACAGTAACGGGTTCTCAGCATCTTCTCACAATTAACGGAAAAAAGATTCTTCTCGACTGCGGTCTATACCAGGGTAAAAGAAAAGAAGCGTTCGAAATAAACAGGAATTTTAATTTTATTCCGGCTCAGATCGATTCGTTAATTGTCTCACATGCGCATATTGATCATACCGGTAATATTCCAAATCTTGTTCGTCAGGGTTTTGATGGTCCAATTTTCGCAACATCGGCAACAGTTGATCTATGTAATATCATGCTGAGAGACTCTGCGTTCTTACAGGAAAAGGATGTAAAATTCGTTAATAAAAAAAGGTCTAAACAAAATAAAAAATTGTTTGAACCGCTTTACACAATTGAGGATGTTGAAAAATCAATATCTAACTTTATCGGCATTCAGTACGACAAAATGTTTGAAGTTATCCCGGGAGTAAAAGTCACTTTCCGTGATGCTGGTCATATACTTGGTTCAGCAGGGGTACTACTTGAAATAAATGAAAACGGCAAGAACTATCGTATCGGTTTTAGCGGCGATATCGGAAGAACTGATACACCAATATTAAGAGACCCGAATATTCTTACGGACCTTGATGCACTAATAATGGAAAGTACCTATGGTAACAAACTTCATTCGGTAGTTGAAGAAGTGGAAACAGAAGTTGCTGAAACAGTGAATGAAGTTATACACAATGGCGGTAAAATAATTATTCCTGCTTTTGCTGTTGGAAGAACACAGCTTCTTGTTTATGTACTTCATAAACTATTTGATCAAAACAGGATTCCAGTGTTTCCGATTTATGTTGACAGTCCGTTAGCGGTTAACGCGACAGAAGTTTACCGCGCACACCCTGAATGTTACGACAGGGAAACATACAGAGTTTTTATTGACAACTATGAAGACCCGTTTGGATTTAACAGGCTGACATATATCCGTAATGCGGAAGAATCCAAGAAGCTTAATTCAAGTAAAGAACCCTGTATGATTATCTCAGCTTCCGGAATGGCTGAAGGAGGCAGAATCGTTCATCATCTCGCAAACAACATTGAAAATCCCAGGAACATGATTTTATTTGCTGGTTATGCAGCACAGGAAACTCTTGCCCGTAAAATTATGGATGGTGCGGAAGAAGTAAACATTCTTGGAAACCTTTACAAAGTCAGATGTAAGATTAAATCAATGGATTACTTCAGTGCTCATGCAGATCAAAAAGGATTACTCGATTATTTAAAACTCTCTTCACCGGAAAAGCTTAAAAATATTTTTCTTGTTCACGGTGAAGAGGAACAGGCATTACCTCTTCTACAAAAAATAAAAGACAAAGGCTTCCGTAATGTACATTTCCCAAAAAAGGGTGATGTAGCAGAAATCTGAAACATACGGAATCACTTGTCCTGCTTCATTGTACTATGCAGTTTAACAGGAGTTGATTTTTTCCGCATCTTCAGATTCAACATTTCAACAAATACTGAGAACGCCATTGCAAAGTATATATAACCTTTTGGGATATGCTGATGCATTCCTTCTATGATCAGTGAAAATCCAATCAATAAAAGAAAACTGAGGGCAAGGATTTTTATTGTCGGATGTTTTTCAACAAAGTTGCTGATTGGATTCGCAAAGAACATCATGAAGATAACAGCTATTATCACCGCTGTAATCATAACTCCCAGGTGATTTGCCATACCTACAGCAGTTATCACTGAATCAAGTGAGAAGACAATATCAAGCAATAGTATCTGAACAATCACACTGGTGAATGAGGAGACTTTTGCAGATTTTGTTTCTGTCCCGGCACCTTCAAGTTTATCGTGAATTTCGTGAGTGCTTTTCGCAAGTAGAAATAATCCTCCAAGAATCAGAATCAGATCCCTGCCGGATATACCTAAGGAATACACTGTGAAAAGAGGTTCAGTTAATTTTATAATTAATGAAATTGAAAAGAGCAGCAGGATTCTGGTAATCATAGCTAAGGCAAGTCCAAGAACTCTTGCTTTTTTCTGTTGTTCCTGAGGCAGTTTTCCTGATAGAATAGAAATAAAAATTATATTATCAATTCCGAGTACTATCTCCAGAACTGTCAATGTAAGTAAAGCTATTAAAGCCTGTGGATCTGTAATCCATTCCATAAAAATCCTGTTATATTATTTAGGTAAATCTTTTGCTGGTTAAAAACTGAACTGAATCTGCGGAGAGGGAGGGATTCGAACCCTCGATACCGGTTACCCAGTATAACGGTTTTCGAGACCGCCCCGTTCAACCACTCTGGCACCTCTCCTGAAAAAATATATTAATGAACTAAAAGTCGTACAAGAAAGATAATCGCTAAACCTGAGAAAAAAGAAACCGATACTAACAGTTTATGATTTCTGAGCATCTCACCAAGCACAGCATGCATTGCAAGAAAAACAAAACCGCCTGCAATGTGCGCCATTAATATCCCCATCCAGTAATGAGGAAAATCAGCGCCGACGAGAAAATATCCGATAACTCCGCCAACCACTGTTGTCATTTCGATCAACACAACATAAGTGATAATCTTTGCGCGGGAATAATTTGCACCAAACATTAATGAAGCTAAAGCTAAACCTTCCGGGAATTTGTGTGTAGTAATTGCAAGGAAAATTGAATTGTGTTCTTCGTGTCCGTGCATATGTCCGGTTGAAATTGCAATTCCATCAAGCAGTGAGTGGAAGGATAAAGCTGTGAACAAAGTAAGTATTATCTCAGAAAACTTTTTTGTGGTCTGTTCATCAAAATGGGACGCACTGCATGCCGGACATATATGTGCATAATATTTACTTATTATCCAGAACAACATAAATCCGGAAATACCACTTACTGCCACTTCAATAATTGAAAGATTTATAGATGACTCAGGAATTAAAGTGAAAGCGGCAGCGCCAAGTAAAGCCCCGGCAGATAATGAAATTAGAACACAAAGTTTTTTATGATCCAGTTTTATAAGAAAAGTCAAAGCTCCACCGGCAATTGCTGAAACTAAGGCGATGGAAGTTTTAATTATTACATCCGCTAACATACACTCTCAAAATTTGTGGCAAAATCTATCAAATAATATTAAGAGAAAAAAATTTCGTACGATCGTTGTAAGATTCCTATGTTAAAGAACGGGTTCAATTTTTAATGCAAGTATAAGCACCCCCGCTTATAAAAATTGGTTAAGTATTTTTATGTGATTATATTTGCACGCCAAATAACGGAAAGGTGCAGGAGTGGCTGAACTGGCACGCCTGGAAAGCGTGTGTGCGTGAAAGCGTACCGAGGGTTCGAATCCCTCTCTTTCCGCAAATAAAATCTAATATGAGAAAAATCTTAGTTTTATTATCGATCATTTTATTATTTGCAGGAGTTTTTGGTTCGGCTTTGGATAAAACTCCCGTGGAGATAAATCCATCCCCATCTAATGTTGATGAATGGAATTTAAGTTATGTGAATGGGCAGCAAAGGTTATCAATAAAAGATATCGATAGCGTAACAGCATTTTCAAATCGCAAACTTGCGTTGGCAATAATTCATCAATAATTACGCTCAATTAAAGACTTTTTCAAGTATGAATTAATTTCATATTTCACTAAAGCCACTTGACGTTCATTAAACTTAACCAGTCACAAAGCTAACCCTTTTATCCAAAATCAGTTTCTTACTGGTATTGTTCGGAATAACTTTGCATCGTAAATCCAAACTATAAAGGAGAAGATTCTATGAAAAAGTTATTTTTCTTTTTCGTTGTTTTTGTTCTGACAGTTATAGTCAGCTCAGAAATTCTTGCCAAAGAACCGGTACTTCCTTTGAGTAAAGCTGTTCAGGAATTGGCTGTGGACAATCTGCTTGCCGGGTTGGAATCCGATAATTTCGGATTAAAAACAAGTTCAGCATTCATGCTTGGTGAACTTGCATCTGAAAAAGCTGTTTTACCTCTGATGAAAATTCTTCATACAGATGCAAATGAGGATGCACGTATAGTAGCAGCGCTGGCTCTTTATAAAATCGGCGACGAACGCGGACTCTATGCCGTAAAACAAGCTGTTCGGTTTGACGACAGTCAAAGAGTAAGCAAACTTTGTTTTAAATTTTATAACGCGCATCTTCAAAAAGAATCCGCAGGATCGATAGTGGTAGCTTCAAAATAATTCCATTCAGTTGTCAGGTGAATTAAATGAATAACAGATTTTCAAATTGCCGGAGTTAAACAGAAATAGATTAGCGCTCCGGCAATTCCTCACAACTTTGGGCAGAAATTAAATTAGTCCATTTTACCTATCTCAAATGTTTAATATAGTTCTTTATATTTGTCAGCATAATGCAAACAATTAAATCTCATTTATTCCATACATTCGAACTTGCATATCCTGTTGTCATTGGGCAATTAGGATTTATTATGATGCAGGTTGTTGACAGTATGATGGTTGGCGGGCTTGGAGCCGTACCTCTCGCAGGTTCGTCAGTTGCAAACAGTCTTGCAATCCTGATTTTCATCATTGGGCTCGGAGTATCGATAGCAGTTACACCATTAGTCGCAATTTCTGTAGGTGCTAAACGGGAAGAGGAGTGCGGCACTTTATTTCGTCAGTCACTAATAATTAATATGATGCTTTCCTTAATACTATGCCTCATAGTTTTTATCAGTTCTGATTTTCTGAAATTCCTTAATCAACCTGTTAATGTAATCGATTATGCATCATCTTATGCGAAGATAATTGGCTTATCCTTTATACCGGCAATGTTATTTCAAACATATAAACAGTTCATCGAAGGCTTTTCAATGATGCGCCCTGCGATGGTTATTACAATCGCGGCGAATGTAAGTAATATCATTTCAAATTGGCTGCTCATCTATGGGAATTTAGGTTTCCCTAAATTGGGATTGGATGGTGCGGGATGGGCTACTTTTATATCACGGCTTTTTATGGCAGCGATGCTCATCATGTACGTTAGAAAATTATCAAAGTTTTCTAACTACGATCTTTCATTAAAATTCAAACCAGCTAACATTTCAGTTATAAAAAAGATATTATCATTAGGATTGCCAAGCGGATTCCAGTATTTCTTTGAAGTAGGTGCATTTTCATTTGCAGTTATTATGGTTGGATGGCTGGGCGCTAAAGAACTGGCTGCACATCAAATAGCCATCAACCTTGCATCAATTTCATTTATGGGAGCGCTCGGGATATCCGCAGCAGGGAGTATAAGAGTTGGTAATGAAGTCGGCAGAGAGGATATTCATGAAACAAGACGAGCAGGTTTTTCAGCAATTCTACTTTCTGCATCATTCATGTTTTTATGCGGATTAATTTTTATCATCCTCAAAGATGAACTCCCAAAACTTTATATAAATGATCCGGTGGTTATTTCACTTGCATCATCTATTCTATTAATCGCGGCGCTGTTCCAACTGTCAGATGGCGTTCAGGCGGTTGGAATTGGAATACTGCGCGGATTGACTGATGTAAAAGGTCCAACCGTAATTACATTTATAGCTTATTGGATCGTTGCTTTGCCTGTCGGATATCTGTTAGGTTTTACAATGGAGTTTGGTGTAATAGGAATCTGGGTTGGTTTATTGATCGGTCTTTCTGCATCAGCGTTAATGTTAACTTTAAGATTTCAAATTAAAAGTAAACATATAATCCAGGTGAATATTCAGGAGTAACATCAAAATATTAATTTTTTATTAAGAATGAATTTAATGTGCAAAACTGATAGAGAGATGATTTTAATCTTCGTGCAGAATTGAGTCAGGGATTTCTTCACGCAAAAAATTCTTTATATCAAAGACAGACTCAGAAACAAAATCCTGCCTGAAATTATTTCTGCTCATTACTGAATAAAGTTCTTCCTTCGATGTATATTCTTTTAAATAAAAAGCACGGACTTTATTCCTGTTTTTAACCAGCCAGTTAAGTGTGATTTTCATCTTTTCGAGATCTTCTTCCGAGGGCATAATGTTCTGCTGTATTGTCCCTTCAAAGTAATCATCGATGGCTGTGTCGAAGTTATGCCGGCTATCAAGCAGATACTTTTTTATAAAAATTTTGCCTGACAACAAAAGGAGATAATCTTTATTCCTGTTCTCGGTAATTTCAAATAATACGTTAGCGCTGTTAACAGGCTCTGCAAGCAGGGAGGATTTGTGAGTCTGCGCTAGGATCAGATCAATAAGTGATTTTATAACAGCCGCTTTATCATACTTCTGCGAGTCGGAATATTCTTTCATTCTGTTTAATAGCCTGTTCAAAGCAAACTGGTTTTTACCATAAAGGAACTCATAAACTTTTTCAAGTTCATCTTCATATATGTTTTTATTTTTATTGATGCATGGCGCTGTACATCTTTCTATTTCAGAAAGAAAACATGCTTTGCCTCGGTTAAATTCTTTTTCATCACACTCACGTAATGAAAAAGTTTTATCAAGCATTTCCATTACCTGTACAGCTTGTTTTCTGGTTGTGAATAATCCGAAGTAGTCATTGCCGTCAAAGTCAAAACTATTTATCAATTCAACTGAAGGGAAAGGATGAGATGTGTTGATCCTTATAAAATACTTGTTGCCGTATTTCTTCAACATTGTGTTGTGCTTCGGATTAACGATCTTTATTGCTTCTGCTTCTGTTAAAAGAGCGGTTAACTCGGAGTTGGTAATTTCAATTTTTAATCTTGTTGCCTGTTTAAGAATTTTTTTTGTTTTTCTCGGAGCGGTAGGTGAGAAGTAGGATTTTAATCTCGCTCTGAGTGATTTTGCTTTCCCGATATATATAATTTCGTTTTTATTATTCAGAAAGGAATAGATACCTGGCGCATCAGGCAGTGATACAATGTCATCACCTAATTCTTTTTTGATTTTTAATTTTGGCGCTGACGCCGAGATTACATATTGATAATTAATTAATTCAGGAACATTTAGTACTTCTTCGCTCTTCTTAAGCTCTTTAATCATCTTGATCAGTATCTTTGCTGTCACTTCAGCGTCATCAAGTGCGCGGTGAGCATTTTTATTTTTAACATTCAGATGACTGCAAACTGAACCGAGTGATTTACTTCTTAACATCGGGTACATTCGCCGGGCAATCTTTAATGTACATAGTTGCGGGTTTGATAGTGGTTCAACGCCAGCATTTTCAAATTCTCTTTTAAGAAATGAATAGTCGAAAGAAAAATTATGCGCTGTTAAAATTGAAGCACCGATAAATTCTTTTATCTCTTCAGCAACTTCATCAAACATCGGTGCGTTATAAACATCATCATCTGAAATACCTGTCATCTGTGTGATGAAGTAAGGAATGTTTTTAGCAGGATTAATTAGTGACTGATATTTTCCGGTGATCTTCTGATTCGAAACTTTTACAATTCCTATTTCAATTATGTTATTGTAACGTGCATTGAGCCCTGTTGTTTCAACGTCAACAACAGCAAACTCAGCTTCTTCAACAGGAAGATCAGTTATTTTTTTTCGATTCATATCTAAAATTATAATTCTTACAGTACAGTTTCAAAACCAATTTGATTATTAAACACTTACTTTTCATTTTACTGCTTAATTAGATATATTGCCCCCTGAAATTAGGGAGAATATGGCTTCAATCAATCTACTATTTGTCGGGGATATAATTGGAAAACCCGGATTAAATTTAGTCCAGACATGGCTTCCAGGACTCATTCAGAAATACAAAGCTGATTTTGTAATCGCAAACGGTGAAAACGCTTCCGATGGAAAGGGATGTACCAGCAAAGAAGGGCAAATACTCTTCGATCTTGGTGTACATGTTATCACCGGTGGTAATCACACCTGGGACAAACATCAATCACAGGATTATTTAAAAACTGAATCAAGAGTACTTCGACCGCTGAATTATCCCAAAGGTACCTATGGTAATGGTTATACAATCGTTGAATCAAAAAAAGGAAAAGTTGCTGTACTTAATTTACAGGGAAGAACTTTTATGGCAACGATTGATTGTCCTTTCCGTACAGCAGATTGGGTACTTCAAAAAATAAAACAGGAAACAAATGTAGTTGTACTTGATTTTCATGCAGAAGCAACAGCCGAGAAAATTGCAATGGCAAATTATCTTGATGGAAAAGTAAGTGCAGTAATAGGTACTCATACGCATGTTCAAACTGCTGATGAAAGAATTTTACAAAACGGTACTGGTTATATAACTGATGTAGGAATGTCCGGTCCTTATGAATCAGTGATTGGTATGAAAACTCAAGCTGCAATTAATCGATTCATTTATCAAACACCACAGAAGTATGAAACCGCCGAGAATGATGTTCACCTGTGCGGATTATTTTTGAAGATTGATTCAGACTCAGGAAAAACAATTGAGATAGAAAGAATTTTATTTCCTGAATTCAATAAAAAAATTGATTAGCAATCATGCAGAACTTTCCTCTTCCAAGGATTGACTTACATTCAGAACTGCACAAATTATTACTACCGTATTGCCGTCTTTTAAAAGGTGATACATGGATCGACACTTCAAAGAAACACAAAGTCGGATGTTTTAATGCTGAAGATACTCCGGCAATCAGATCATTTCTGAAATCAAAGAAAGCAACATTAGCAATACAGGATCCGCCATATAATTTTGTTGCGTTCCAGGAAAGGAATGTTGATGAATTCATTAAGTGGAGTAAGTTGTGGATTGAAAACACAGAAAAAATCCTTGATGAAAATTGTTCTTTATACATCTGGCTTGGCGCTGATCAGAATAATCATTTTCAGCCTCTCCCCGAATTTATGATGATGATGAGTAAATCATCCTTCAAATCAAAAAGTTTCATTACGATGAGGAACCAGCGCGGCTATGGAACACAAAAAAACTGGATGGCGATAAGACAGGAATTACTTTATTATACCAAAGGAAATCCGGTTTTCAATGTTAATGCAGAGTACACCGATATCCCAAAAGTTTTACGGGGTTATTATAAAACAATCAACGGAAAGAGTACTGAAAATTTTGAGAGAAGTAAGTCGGAAAATATTCGCGCTGGGAATGTTTGGGTTGATGTGCAACAGGTGTTTTACAGGATGGAAGAAAATGTAAACGGATGTTATGCGCAAAAACCTCTCAAGTCCATAGCAAGAATAATTGAAGCGAGCAGTAAAGAAAATGATATAGTTGTAGATTTATTTGCTCATTCCGGAACTACATTATTAGCATGTGAACAAACCGGAAGAAAATGTTATACGATTGATGCTGATCCGGTTTTTTGTGAGATTGTAATAAGAAGATTAGAGCATTTCAGAAAAACAGGAAAAACCGGCTGGCAGAATGGTAATCCATTTGAACTGGAAATAAGTAAAGACAATAAATTAAAGAAGTATTTAAATTCAATTGGCAAGTAGAATCAATGTATATCGGAAAATTTTGGCTAATGTTTCGTCCCTACGGGACTCTACTTAGAGCGATTTGCTTTGATAACAATATTTTATCCCTACGGGATAAGGATAAAAAAAATAATAATTCAATAAACAAAATATTTTTCTGTGGCTAACACATACACACAAATTCACATTCAATTGATATTTGCGGTGCAGTATCGCAGTGCATTGATAGGTAAATCCTGGAAAGAAGATTTATACAAATATATTGCGGGCATAGTTCAGGCACAGAAGCATAAACTGATTATTATAAACGGGGTTGCTGATCATATTCATTTACTCCTCGGTTTAAAACCACATCAGTCTTTATCTGATTTATTGCAGGATATAAAAGGCAGTTCATCTAAGTGGATTAATGAGAATAAACTTACGAATGCAAAATTTGCGTGGCAGCAAGGATATGGAGCTTTCTCCTACAGCTATTCACATTTATCTAAAGTTATTAACTATATTAAAAATCAGGAACAACATCATTTAAAACAATCTTTCACAGAAGAATACCTGGCTTTCTTGAAATCTTTTAAAGTTGAATATGATGAAAAGTATATGCTAAAAGAACCTACGTAAATACCAGAAATTTGTTGGATGCGAAATTAAAGTCCCGTAGGGACAAAATATTGTTAGCTAATTAATCATTAAAATAATAAAGTCCCGTAGGGACGATATGAAATATCTATCATGACAATCATAGACGGAAAAAAAACAGCGGCATCTATTAGAGAAGAGCTAAAGCAAAAAATTAGTGAGCTTAATAACTCCGGTAAAAATATTCCCGGACTTGTAGCGATACTTGTTGGCGATGATCCGGCATCAAGTATTTATGTTTCCAGCAAAGCAAAAGCCTGCGAAGAAATAGGGATGAGACATAAAACAGAAAAGTTAAGCAAATATATTTCTGAGGAAGAACTTCTTTCAATAATTGACAATTACAACAATGACAATGATTTTCATGGAATACTTGTTCAACTTCCGCTTCCAAAGCATATAAAAGAAGAAAATATCATTGAAGCAATTTCTCCTAAAAAGGATGTTGATGGATTTCACCCTATAAGTGTTGGTAATCTTGTAATAGGCAAGGATGCATTCGCTCCTTGTACACCTGCGGGAATTCAGGAATTATTGAAACGTTATAACGTAGAAACAAAAGGTAAACATGTGGTTGTTCTTGGTCGAAGTAATATTGTTGGCAAACCAATTGCAAATATGATGCTTCAGAAAAAAGATGGTGCAAACTCTGTTGTAACAATTTGTCATTCAGCGGCAAAAGATATTGCATCATTTACAAAACAAGCTGATATTTTAATAGCTGCAATCGGCAGTCCAGAATTTGTAAAAGCAGATATGGTAAAAGATAATGTTGTTGTAATCGATGTAGGTATTAATCGTGTTGATGATCCTAACTCTAAAAAAGGTTATAGAGTAGTCGGAGACGTTGACTATCAGAACGTATCGCAAAAAGCATTATTGATTACGCCTGTACCCGGTGGAGTTGGACCAATGACAATTGCAATGCTGTTAAGCAACACTTACAAAGCCTATTTAATGTATGGTGAATAAAATGGAAAATTTTTTAAAAGATACTGACGTTTCCCAGGAATTTCTTGAACGGACTTTAAGAGATTTTTATTGTAAGGAAGAGTCCTGCAAAGGCTGGGAAACGAATGTTATTACTCAACCCAAAGCTGTAAGAAATATTGTTGATATAGGTGCATCCAGAATCAGCGCCGGACCTGGAATTGGTCACAAAGTAACCGATTCGGAAGTAGCATCGAAGATCGATCACACTTTATTAAAACCGGAAGCAACAGAGGCAGAAATAAAATCACTTTGTGAAGAAGCAAAAAAATTCAACTTTGCATCAGTGTGTGTGAATCCTTGTTATGTTGCTTTATGTCATTCATTGTTAAAAGGATCTTCGGTTAAAGTTTGTACTGTAATTGGATTTCCTCTCGGTTCGACTACAACTGAAACAAAAAAGTTTGAAGCAGAACAGGCATTGAAGAACGGTGCCCAGGAACTTGATATGGTAATAAATGTCGGGCAGTTAAAACATGGTAACTATGAATATGTTTATAATGATGTTCATACAGTTGTAACTGCAGCCAAATCGGGGAATGCGATTTGTAAAGTAATTTTAGAAACTGCTTTATTGAATGATGAAGAAAAAATAAAAGCATGTGTAATCTGTAAAAAAGCAGGTGCCGATTTTGTAAAAACATCAACAGGATTCAGTAAAGGCGGCGCAACCGTTGGCGACATTGCTTTAATGAAATATGTTGTTGGAGTAAATATCGGCGTAAAAGCATCAGGTGGAATACGATCACGTGAAGATGCTGAAGCAATGATTGCAAGCGGTGCCGACAGAATTGGTGCAAGCGCAAGTGTGAAGATTGTACTTGGTGAAAAAAGTGATGCAACATACTGAGACCAGATGATACTTGATTTGATAATTACAAAAACAAATGATGGTTACACTGCGGAAATACCATCACTACACGGCTGCGAAAGCTGGGCTCATAAAGAAGATGAAGTGATTGATAAGATTCTTGAACTTGCTGTTTTCTACCTTAAACTGAAATCTGTATCGGAATTAAAGATCGATAAAGCCAGAACTAATAAGAACAAATCAGTTTACAAAATAGTTTTCGACAAGAACATACTGTGAAGTCATTCAAAACAGAAAAACGGACTAACAAAATTGTAACCGTTGTTAAAGCCCGCCAGCAAACCCTAAAAGTAGTTTTGGAAAATATTCACGATCCCCATAACGTTAGCGCCATATTCAGGACTTGTGACGCTGTTGGTGTTGAAAAAGTTTCACTTATATATAACAATGAACCGTTTCCAAGAATAGGGAAGAAGTCCTCAGCTTCTGCTTTTAAGTGGGTTGAAAAAGAAAAGTTTACAACTGTTGATGAATGTTATTCGAATCTCCGCAAAGAAGGGTTCAAAATATTTGCTTCTGCAATTGCTCCTTCTGCAAAAAATTTATATGAACTTGATCTTACAGATAAAGTAGCAATTGTTCTAGGAAACGAGCATAGAGGAGTATCTGAAGAATCTGCATCAAAAGCTGATGAACTATTTTTAATACCTATGATGGGTATGGTTCAAAGTCTTAATGTATCGGTAGCAACTGCAGTTATACTTTATGAGGCGTTACGTCAGCGTTCTGAAAAGAATATGTATGATGAGTCTAGCCTTGCTGAAGAAATCCTGAAAATTAAAATCGAAGAATGGTTGAATAAATAATTTTATGATTCAGCAATTCAATCAAATAAAGCCATTTAGTCGCGAACTTGAACTACCCGGCGATAAATCAATCTCACATCGTGCTGCAATATTTTCTGCGATGGCAAAGGGAAAATCTGTTATAAAAAATATTTCAAATGGTGAAGATGTTAATTCAACAATTGAATGTTTAAATAAAATCGGGACAGAATTCTCAGTAAAAGGTAATGAAGTCATAGTCGATGGATGTGGATATAAGGGATTCAAAAAACCTTTTGTGACCTTATACGCTGGTAATTCAGGAACGACTGCAAGGCTTTTAGTAGGTTTATTGTCTGTTCAAAATTTTTATTCAGAAATAACCGGTGATGAATCGCTATTAAAGAGACCGATGGATCGGGTCATCCATCCACTAAAAGAAATGAATGCGAAATTATCTTTAAGCGGAAATGCACTGCCAATAAAAATATCCCCAGCAGACAATATAAATTCTATTGATTATAAAATGCCTGTTGCCAGTGCACAGGTTAAAACCTCTGTTATATTATCTGGACTCCATTCAGACGATGAAAGTAAAATTATTGAACCGGTAGAAACTCGTGACCACACTGAAAGAATGCTTGGTTTAACCTGTAAAAATTCTAACATCGGAAAAGAAATATTCTTCAGCAGGAAAGATTATCCGGTTCATAAAGAATTTTATTGTCCATCTGATTTTTCAACTGCTTCATTCTTTATAGTGTTGACGTTGTTAAATGAAAATTCAGAATTACGAATTAAGAATGTGACATTAAATCCTACTCGTACTGGCTTATTGAATATTCTGTTATTAATGGGTGCAGATATCAAATTTGAAAATGAAAATATTTTTTCCGGTGAACCTTTTGGCGACATAATTGTTAAAAGCAGTGAATTAAAAAATGTTGAGGTCCCTGAAAATATTATTCCCAATATTATTGATGAAGTACCAATTCTCTCAGTTGCAGCAGTGTTTGCAAAAGGTGATTTCAATATCCGCGGTGCCGGTGAATTAAGGTTGAAAGAATCCGATAGAATAAAATCAATTGTTCACAATTTAAGTTTATTAGGATTGGACATTGAAGAATATGAAGACGGGTTTTCAGTTTCCGGCACTATAAAAAAAACGAATGGAATCTTTAATAGTTTTGGCGATCACAGAATCGCAATGGCGTTTTCAATATTGTCACTCTTATTGAATAGTGAACCAAATGTTAATAACTTTGAATGTGTAAATATTTCAAACCCTGATTTCATTGCTCAACTTTCTCAATTACAAAGGTGAGGTATGGCAGAAGTAATTCTAAAAAATGTTTCCAAAGTCTATGAAGGCGGAAACAAGGCTGTCAGTGATGTAAACATAGAAATTAAAGATAAAGAGTTTGTTGTTCTTGTTGGACCTTCCGGCTGCGGTAAGTCAACCACATTGCGAATGGTAGCCGGACTTGAAGAAATATCTTCAGGCGATTTATACATTGATGGCAAGCGGGTAAATGATGTATCGCCAAAAGACAGAGACATCGCAATGGTATTTCAGAACTATGCGCTTTATCCGCATATGTCCGTTTACGAAAATATGGCATTTGGATTAAAGCTTAGAAAGTTTGATAAGGATGAAATAAAAAACCGTGTGAACGACGCTGCCAAGATCCTTGGACTCGAACAATATCTTGAGCGTAAACCAAAAGCTCTCTCTGGTGGGCAGCGACAGCGTGTCGCTGTTGGAAGAGCGATTGTAAGAAAGCCGAAAGTTTTTTTGTTTGATGAACCGCTGAGCAATCTTGACGCAAAGCTGAGAGTACAGATGCGTACAGAGATTTCGAAACTGCATCAAAGGCTTGGCGCGACTATGATATACGTCACTCACGATCAAACAGAAGCAATGACAATGGGTGATAAAATCGTAATCATGAAAGACGGTGTAATCCATCAGATTGATTCGCCATTAAATCTTTACAACAAGCCCGCAAATAAATTTGTCGCCGGATTTATAGGAAGTCCTTCAATGAATTTTCTTGAAGGAAAGATTTCACAAAATGGTTCGCTTAATTTTGAAAGCAGCAAAAGCGGAATGAAGATTGCGCTGAATAATTCTTATGGAGCAAAATTAAAAAATCATCTCAACAAAAAAATATGGATGGGTATAAGACCGGAAGATATTTATGATGCTGGATTGACAAATACTATGAATGATAAATCTCAGATAAATGTTAACCTTGAAGTGGTTGAGCCAATGGGAAATGAAATATTTCTTTACTTCCAAGTTGATGAAACACAATTTGTCGTAAGAGTACCTGCACGAGAAATGCTTCAGTCAGGTAATAAAAAAGAATTGGTTATTGATACTTCCAAACTCCACTTTTTTGATTTTGAAACTGAAGCGGCTTTAGTCTAAAGATTAATGAGCTGATGTTCAAACTTGTTGATTGCAAGTTCATCAAAAACGAGCTTTAAAAAATTATCTCCATAACGGTTTGCGAAATGAATAAAATTAATTTCTCTCTCCTGTAAGTTCCCGCCGGGAAAAACATTCACAGAAATTTTATCAATTTGTCTTAAAGTAACTTCAAACTTTTTCTTCTGTGCTTCCAGTGATTTCGCTTTCAGCTCTTCTATATAATTAATTACTTTCTGTTTGTAACGGGTACTTGAGTCACTAATCGTTTTATCCAATTCAAATAATTTTTCTTTTAACTGATCAAATGCGAGTTCGAACTGCTGAAAAGTTGAATTAAATATCTCATCTATGGTTGAATCGGAAAGTGTTCCAACCACCTGGTTTTTTAGTTTATCAGGATCGTTGAATACATCTTTGACTGTGAGACTAAACTTTTCCAGGATTGAATTAATATTTTTTTCAAGTAAGGTAGCAGAAGAGCGAGGATAAATAATCGGCGCTTCAATTGAATAAAAATCATACAACGGCATTACCTGAGCAAAGTAGGCGATTTCACTTGGTCCACCAACGTAGAATGCTGTCGGTAAAACATAATCCTGGCAAATAGGTCTGAGCAATACATTCGGACTAAATGCTTCCGGTTCAGTTTCAATTGTGTTTATCAGTTCTTCGTAAGTGAATCTTTTCCGTTTTCTTTTTAAGCGAAACTCGTTTTCAACAGGTTCAATCAGATAACGTCCTTCCTCATTGGCGTAAAACAGATTAACAGGACGAACTTTGACCTGAGCATGATATGTTTCTTCGAGGTGGGCAGAAACATTAACTAACTTTTCAGTATGTGTGCGGAAATCTGTAATCTCTTTTTTAAAGATCGGGATTAGTCTTTCTTTTATTTTTTTATGCTGAGGATCAAAAATCACCAAACCATACTCATCAAAAAGTGAGTAGAGTAATTTTGTAAATGCTGATTTAAAAGTCTCCTTTTCTGTATATGATGATTTTAATTTTTCCATCAATGCTTCAGTGAATTCCGTTTTTCTTGTCTTAGTTGTCAGTTCATCAAAAACAGAATTTAATTTTTCATTGAATTTTAATCTTCCAACACTTCCCTTATTGTCTTCATCTTCCATTTGTTCTTCATAAGTATACTTGGCAAGCTCATTGTTGTCTGAGATAAGATTGAAGTAGCGTACTTCGTTAAAATCATGGTCATCACCTTCAAGCCAGAATATAGGAACAAACTGGTATTCATCATATCGCTCTGAGAGATACTGACTTAGTTTTATGGTCGTGATTATTTTATATAAGGTGTAAAGCGGTCCGCCAAATAACCCAAGCTGCTGACCTGTCACAACGGCAAGAGTTTTTTTGGACTTGAGCAGGGAAATATTTTTTTCTGTTTTGTGTGAAGGTTTGAAAGCGCTGTATTGTTCCTGAATAATGTTTACCAACTCAGGACGAAATTCATCAAATTTTTCTGATACTTTTCTAAATACACTCAGGTATGCTTCTTTATTTCTGAAATCATTTTTATAAAAATGTTTTACGTTGTCAAATTCATAAAGGTAATCTAAAAATAAGTTATGATGCCCTGGAATATCGCTGAAATTTATAAACATTAATTCTCCGAGAATTTGGAATTGACGTGAGAAAAGTAATAAAAAGTGAAATGCTTATCAAACGGGACATAAACCCCTGACGAGAACGATTCTGTTGTATTGTAACGATGAGACAGTGACATTGACCAATAGTTTTATGAGTAAAAATATTTAGTTATTTTGAACTCAAAATTAATGCATTCAATTGGAAATTAATCTTTTCAAATTTCTTACAGTAAGAAGAACAATTAACATCGTGAAAATTGTTTCTTCATTTTTTATCTCAAGAATATTGCGCAAACCGGTTATTTGGGGAATGCCGATTTCATATTCAATTGAACCGACGAATCATTGTAATCTTAAATGTCCTGAATGCCCGTCCGGATTAGGCGCGTTAACCCGTCCGCTCGGATTGCTGAAAACAGATGACTTTAAAAAACTGATTGATGAGATTAAGGGAACCGGATTTTATGTTCAGCTTTTTTTTCAAGGTGAACCTTACATCAACAAAAACCTGCCTCAAATGATAGAGTATGCACAAAAGAATAAAGTGTATATCTCAATCAGTACAAACGGACATTTTATTAATGAAAAAAATGTTGACTCAGTTTTAAAGAATGCGCCGGACAAATTAATATTTTCTATGGACGGTCTTGATGAAAAAAGTTATCAGAACTATAGAGTCGGCGGAACGTTCAAACAAGCTGATGATGGATTGAAAGCTTTGATAAATAGAAGAAATGAACTTGGGATGAAAAAACCATTTGTTGAATTTCAATTCATTGTGATGAAACAAAATGAACATCAGCTTGATGAAGTGTTGAGATATGGTAAGGATCGAGGAGTTGATAAAGTTGTATTTAAAACAATGCAGATAAGTTCACTCGAGAATGCAAAATATTTCCTTCCTGAAAATCCTAAGTACAGAAGATACATTGTCGATGATAAAGGTTTTAGAATCAATGCCGGACTAAAAAATCATTGTTTTGCTTTGTGGCGAACAAGTGTTATTACATGGGATGGTAAAGTTGTTCCGTGCTGTTTTGACAAAGATGCCGAATTTCAGTTAGGGAAACTGAATGGAAAGAATTTTAAAGAAATCTGGAAATCTGATGAGTATCAAAAATTCAGACAGGGAGTTTTATCTGACAGAAAAGGTTTATCAATGTGCACAAATTGCACTGAAGGTTTAAAAGTAAATATACTGGAGCTAGAGCAGTAGTGAAATCCGGAGTAATAAAAAATATTTTTACTGCTGACGGTTTCTGGGCAAAGAATAAAAACTTCATTTTGATATTAGTTAAGTTGATAATCACTTCAGGGCTATTGGTTTATATAATCAACTACATCGAGCCGGATAAAATTGTTGAAGCATTTAAACAAGCTGAAATATCTTTCATAGCAATTGCGATGATGCTTCTGGTTTTAAATGTATTTCTTCAATATGCAAAATGGAAAGAATGCTGTAATACAATTCTTGAAATAAAAAGCCGCAGACAAATATTTCTTTCATTATTTTACGGCTACTCTGCAGGCGCTTTTACACCTGCAAGGATCGGTGAGTACTTCGGCAGATCGATGGCTATAAAGGAAAGAAACCTTCTTCAGGTTACCGTTGCTACTGTTGTAGATAAATTATTCCCATTACTTAACGTAACATTCTTTGGCGCAATCGGAAGTATAGTTTTTATTTACTATTACTATCACGTGACACTTTATGTGGTGCTTTCACTTTTCATTTTACTCTTTACATTATTTTATCTGCTGGTGATGTTATTGATAAGTCCTGATTTCTGGGACAATTATTTATTCAACAAAATAAAATCATCTGAAAAAGTTGGGAGTTTTTTACGAAAGTTTATAGTCATAAAACATCTTGAAAGAAAATTTGTTGTTAAGATGTTCCTTTATTCATTCATGTTCTACCTATGTTATATTATTCAATTCGCACTACTTGTTGCAGCATTTTCGCATAACAATAATTACGTAGGATATTTATGGTCCGGCAGTTTGATGGTATTTGCTAAGACAGTAATTCCGCCAGTATCAATTGGTGAGCTTGGAATACGTGAAGGTGCGTCAGTGTTCTTTTTAACATTCATCGGCGAACCGGACTATGCGGCATTTAACGCATCAATATTTTTATTCCTGATGAATGTTCTTGTTCCTTCAATAACCGGGTTGATATTTTTCTTCTTACGAAATGATGATTGATACTTTTCCCGTACTGATTTTTAGTTTTTTACTTTTACATTACCTGTATTTTTTGGCGGGAGTACTTCGCGGATTAAAGAAATTAAAACCCGCAACAGAAACTAAAATTCCTGATGATTTTATTTCAATAATAATTCCTTTTCGTAATGAAGCAGAAAATATTGTAGCAAACTTAAAAAGTATTGAAACACAGAATTATCCTTTAGAAAAATTTGAAGTTATATACGTTGATGATTTTTCAACTGATGAATCTGCCAAAATTCTTTTAGAAGCTATCAAACAATCGAACATTAAAGTCATTTCAGTGCCTGAGGATTTTTCAAAACACGCACACAAAAAAAGAGCAATACGGTTTGGTATCCAGAATTCCAAAGGTGAAATAATTGTAACAACTGATGCTGATTGTTTTCATAATCCTGATTGGCTAAAGTCACTTGTTTCATCTTTTGATGCTCAAACTGGTTTTATAAGCGGACCGGTTGAGTTTTATGATTCAGAAACTCTTTTCGGGAAAATGCAGAAACTGGAATTTGCTGGACTTGTACTCGTCGGTGCAGGTTTGATAGGTATTAAACGACCGACCATTTGTAATGCGGCAAATCTTGCATACAGAAAAAAAGCTTATGATGAAGTGAATGGTTTTGCAGATCAAATGAATTTATCCTCCGGTGATGATGAATTATTGATGCAGAAGATCAGCAAAGAAACAAAGTATGAAGTAAAATTTTGTCTGAATAAAAATGCAATCGTTAAGACAGATCCGAACTCATCACTGAGAAAATTTTATAACCAAAGAAAACGCTGGAGTAGTAAAGGGTTGTTCTATGCTGATAAATTTCTTGTGCTGAAACTAATTGGTTTTTATTTATACTTCATTGGGATGATTGTTCAGTTTGTGCTTGGACTTTTTAATCCTGTTTACTTTATAAGTTTTTCAATATCAATATTTTTGAAACTTATTCTTGAGTTCCTGATCCTTAAAAAAGGAGCAGTTATTTTATTTAACAAAAAAATACTTCAACCATTTATTGCTGCTGAGATATTTCACATCCCTTATATAGTTATTGCCGGAATAGCAGGTGCTTTTGGGAATTTTACCTGGAAAGACAGAAAAGTTAAACGCTGAGTTCGCTGTCCATCATACTAAACACAATCTGCATACCTGTTTATAAAATTAAACATAAACCATAATTATCATTTGAATATTCTCATTTAGCAGAGTTTTTTACTGGCATAATGATTGGCTTATTCTTATCAAAACCAAATGAGGTGATAAGATGAAAAAGACATTATTAACAATCGCATTTATAATCCTGACAATAACAGCAGCAGAAGCAAACACACCTGTTCACCGTGCAGGATTCGGAATATTCTATTCCTCACTAACTCCTTATGGAACGTGGATGGAACTTGATTACGGTGTTGTTGTGTGGCGCCCGACAGTAATGAGGCGTGACTGGGCTCCTTACAGAACCGGTCAATGGATATGGACTTCCGATGGATGGTACTGGGATTCATACGAAGACTTCGGATACATAACATATCATTACGGAAGATGGTACTATGATGATTACTACGGCTGGTTATGGGTTCCTGATTATGATTGGGCTCCTGCCTGGGTCGAATGGAGATATGATGACATTTATGTTGGATGGGCTCCGCTTTCTCCTTACGCAGTATTCAGCATTGGTGTCGGAATACACTTTACATACGACTATTATACTCCTTACAATCACTGGCACTTTGTAAAATACAGATATATGTGTGATCCTTATGTTTACAATCATTTTGTTGGACATAAGTACAAATACAGAATCCATGCAAATACTAAATACCGTCATGATTACAGGTACTTTGATGGAAGAGTACAGAACCGCGGAATGGACATAGATGACGTTCGAAGAAGATCCGGACGTGATATAAGAGAACGCGAACTGAATCGTGTATCAGATGTCAGGGAAGTACGGAATAGAAAAGATAAAAATGAAATAAGAACATTTGTGGCTTCACGGGATGAACTTTCAAGAGGTGATTTTGATACAAGAGAAATCAAACGCTCTGACAGAAAAAGTACTCTGAGAACAAACGATGTTGAACTCGGCGACAGAAGAAAAGATGTCCGTAAGGATGAAACAAAGACCCGTGAGACACAGAGAGTTGTTACTGATGATCGAAATAATAACAAAAGAGATATAAAGGTTCAGGAAAAACGTCCTGAAATAATCGAGAGAAATAAATCGAATGACAGAGAAATCATAAAACGTGATGATACCAGGAAAGTTGAAACTCGTGACAGAACAAATGTTAAGACTGAAAGAAAAGAAACAAATACAAAAAGAGAACTTCCTGTAACTGAACGGAAGACGGAAATCAAAAGAGAATCAAATCAGAATCGTAATGATAATGTTAGAACACAAACGAACCGCAATACAGAAGTAAAAAGAGAAACTAATACAAATCGTTCTAACAATACCTCAAACGAACAGAGACGTACTGAAATAAAGGAACAGCAGAAACGTACTGAAACACAGGTTCGACGTGAAAATACTCAAACAGGAAGGAACAATAGTTCCGGTAACAACAGGACAAATGAAGAAAGAAAACGCAGATAAATAATTCCCTCTCAAACCTCATCTCCTTAAAGACAGCGGTATCAGTCTTCAACTGATACCGCTTTTGTTTTTAAATCAACATCAAATATGTTTGTAAAAACAATTCGGAATAAAGATGAAAGATAAAAGCACAAAACTATTCTATATTCTCGGAGCATTCTTTGTCGCTAATGCTATTCTTGCTGAATTTATCGGCGTTAAAATTTTTTCCCTCGAAAAAACTATTGGTATTGAGCCGATAAAGCTTACGTTGCTTGGAATATCGGATCTTTCATTCAACCTGACTGCGGGCGTTCTATTGTGGCCCGTTGTATTTATTATGACAGATATAATAAATGAATACTTTGGCAGAAGGGGAGTGAGATTTCTTTCATTTACCGCAGCAACACTGATTTTATATGCGTTCATACTGGTTTATTTTTCAATGGGACTAACTCCAGCAGATTTTTGGATTGAACGTCAGACTGGTTCCGGTACAATTAATATGGATCTGGCATTCAATTCAATTTTTGGTCAGGGACTCTGGATAATCATTGGATCATTAACCGCTTTTCTTATTGGTCAACTTGTTGATGTAACGGTATTTCACTATGTAAAAAAAATAACTGGTTCAAAAAAAATATGGCTAAGAGCGACAGGCTCAACACTGGTCTCGCAGCTTATTGACAGTTTTGTTGTTTTGTTCATTGCGTTTTATATCGGTGCCGGATGGGAATTATCACTGGTTCTGGCGATAGGAATTGTCAACTATATCTACAAGTTTTTGATTGCTGTAATTTTAACGCCAATACTCTACGTTATTCATTATGTAATTGATATATACCTTGGCAAAGAAGTTTCAGAAAAACTGATGGATGAGGCAACTCTATCCTGATTTACTTTATTAATTTTGAATGCTATTTATTTTTCCTATGACAAATTATTAACTTTTGGTAAGGAATATTTGTATTTTTGATCAGGTAATTTTGAAATAAAATGATCAATATAATTACTTTTTGAAGTGGGAATCTGTTGTGTGAGCCCTGTTTTTTTTGAACATAATGTAATTTATCAGTTAGTACATCCCTCAAATACAAATCTGTTTAACTCTACCTATTTTGAATTCTATAACTTGACAGAACTTGATAAAGACCGGAGACGATTCCCTTCAAACATTAACGAGACTTTTCCAAAGGAGAATAGAAATGAAAATCAGTAAAGAAGAAGCCCTTGAATATCACAGCCAGGGACGAAAAGGGAAGATTGAAGTAATCCCGACAAAACCTTGTTTAACCTCAAGGGATTTATCACTCGCATATACACCTGGAGTAGCTGAACCGTGCAGAGCAATTGAAAAAAATCTTGAAGATGTTTACAAATACACAGCCAAGGGAAATCTTGTTGCCGTAGTATCAAATGGAACTGCAGTATTAGGCTTAGGCGATATTGGTGCCGAAGCTGGCAAACCCGTAATGGAAGGCAAAGGAATTCTATTTAAAAGATTTGCTGATATAGACGTTTTTGATATTGAACTGAGAAGTCACGATACAAAGGAAATAATCAAAGCAGTTCAAATGCTTGAACCTACTTTTGGCGGAATTAATCTTGAAGATATAAAAGCACCTGAGTGTTTTGAAATTGAAGAAACACTTAAAGAAACAATGGGAATTCCGGTATTTCATGATGATCAGCATGGCACTGCAATAATTTCCTGCGCTGCTTTAATAAATGCTGTGGAAGTTGCCGGTAAAAAAATTGACCAGGTAAGAATAGTTGTTAATGGTGCAGGCGCATCAGCTATATCCTGCTGCAAACTCTACGTAAGAGCTGGTGCAAAGCGTGAAAACATTTATATGTTCGATTCAAAAGGATGTTTGACACAGGATAGAAATGATCTCAACAAATACAAAAAAGAATTCGCACAAAAGAAAGGTTTCCCATCACTCCTGGATGCATTTAAAGGCGCTGATGTTTTCGTTGGATTATCCGTCGGTGGCGTTGTATCAAAAGAGATGGTAAAGGTAATGGCACCAAATCCAATTATCTTTGCGATGGCAAATCCTGATCCGGAAATCATGTATGATGAAGCGATATCTGTTCGCACAGATCTTATTATGGCGACAGGAAGAAGTGATTTTCCAAACCAGGTAAATAATGTACTCGGATTTCCGTTCATATTCAGAGGTGCGCTTGATGTAAGAGCATCCGCAATTAATGAAGAAATGAAAATGGCGGCTACTCTGGCACTGGCGGAACTTGCAAAGAAAAAAGTTCCTGAAATGGTTATCAGTGCTTATGGCGGCGAAGATTTTTCTTTTGGCAGAGAATATATAATTCCAAAACCATTTGATCCTCGTGTACTATGGCACGTTGCTCCTGCAGTGGCTAAGGCGGCAATGGAAACAGGTGTTGCTAAATATCAGATCACAGACTGGACTGCTTACGAGGAGGAGTTAAAAGAACGTCTGGGATTATCTAAAGAAATTATTCGTGTGATGATCCATAAAGCACAAAAGAATCCTAAGAAAGTTGTTTATCCCGAAGGTGAAGAAGAAAAAATAATCCGCGCTGCACATGTTGTTTACCAGGATAATATTGCAAAACCAATTTTGCTCGGTAATGAAAAGATCATTAAGGAACAGATCAAAGAATTAGGTTATGACCAGAATGAATTTGAAATCATAGATCCTGAAAACAATACAAAGGCTGAGGAATACGCTCAACTGTTTTATAAAAAACGTCAGCGTAAAGGAGCAACTTTAAGGGAAGCTCGTCAACTGATGAAGAAGCCAATCTACTACGGTTCAATGATGCTTGATGCCGGTGATACCGATTCATTGATCAGTGGTTTAACAACACATTATCCTACTACAATCAAACCAGCACTTCAGTGTGTTGGTATAAAAGATGGTTTTAAAGTTGTTGCGGGTCTATACATAGTTGTAACAAAGAAGCAGGTTTACTTCTTCGCTGATTGTACGGTTAATGTAAATCCAAGTGCAGAAGTGCTCGCTGAGATTGCTATATCAGCGTCCGATACGGTAAAAGAATTTGATGTCATTCCCCGAATTGCAATGTTATCATTCAGCAATTTTGGAAGTGCACCTTACCCCGAATCAAACAAAGTAAAAGAAGCAGTAAAATTAGTTAAGAAGCTTCGCCCTGAAATTTTGTGCGACGGCGAAATGCAGGCTGATACAGCAGTTGTTCCGCAAATTCTTGATACTGAATTTTCTTTCAGTACAATTAAAGGCGGTGCAAATGTTCTGATATTCCCTGATCTGAATTCAGGAAACATCGCTTATAAACTTATGGCAAGAATAGGTGAAGCAACAGTTATTGGTCCAGTTTTGATGGGTATGAAAAAATCAATTCACGTTTTACAGAGAGGCGCGACTGTTGATGATATCATTAATATGACATCTATTGCAGTAGTGGAAGCTCAAAAGAAAAAATAGATTCAAAAAATCAGAGCCGGTTAATAAACCGGCTCTGTTAAATCAATTACCTGGTATAAGTAAGTTCCAATCCTAAAAATTCTTTACCGCCTTCTTCCCAGTACATCTCCATCACCATTTTATTTTTGTCGATCATTTTAAATACTTCACGAAATGGTGTGTCTTTACCAGTCATTGGGTCAACCATCATACCTTTGAATTCGGTTGAGTTATTTTTCTCATTGTATTTACCGGTTGCATAAGCTAAGCCAGTTCCCATATTATCAATCCAGGTATTAAAAAATTCTTTCTTGGCATTATCAAATCCGGTCATACTAATACCTTCAAAAGGCATTCCCATCATTGTACCGGTGAAAGTAGATTGAAGGTATCTGCCTCCAAGAATCATTTCCGCATTACTTGTGCCGTCTGATTCCATCGGGGGAGCAGAAGGATCCATCCACATTTTTGTGTGAACCTTCCATGAACCTACACTTTCAGCGAGCATCTGGTGAGCTTTCCCCGGTGTCATATACTCCATCCAGGCTTTTTCTTCAGCGCTCATTTCCATTCCTTCCTGAGCAAAAAGATTTGAACAGTTAATCAAAAAGAAAAATGCGAAGACAGGTAAAGTTTTCTTTACAAAATTCATTACAGGACTCCTTAGTTTGTTAATAGATATTTATTGTGAAGATGATTTGAGTTAAGTTCAAATGAACTGTTAACTGAAATATAGTTTCAGAAAATTCTGAATCAAATCCGTTTATATAAAATTTTTGTTATTTAATTCTGTAACTAAGTCCGCCGGAAACTATGAATGTCATAAGTTCGGTTGATTCCACTTTTAAAATTACCAGGTCTTCTTTTTTGACGAGCAAAAGATTTCCTGCAAAATTGTATGACTGCGGAATATATACAGCAACTTTGCCGGAAGAACCAATGGCGGATAAATCTGTTTCCGTAATAAATCCCGGTATTTGAATACTGCCGTCCTCTTTAATGTTTACCAGCACGGGCTGATTGAATTTTTTCTTATCGCCGACAAATGCTTCTGTAAGGTCTCTCAGTGACGTATAAATAATCTTAATGAATGGCAGTTTACTGAATATTGAATCAATCACTTTCACTATGCCCTTTGTAAAAATGTTTGAAGCAATAAATCCAACGAGGATTATTATTCCCACTGAAATAACAAAACCGAGCCCGGGGTATTTCAGGTTGAATACAGAATCGACACTGATCAGCAGGTAGTAGAAAAAATAAATTGTAACTCCTGCTGGAATTATCAGCAGAAGTCCTTCAAAAAAGTATCTCGTAATTTTTTTCATTTTTGTTTATCTGTTTATGATTAAAAATATTTTTGACATTGGTTATATTGGTCATGAAAATAACAAATTTAATAACTAATAAATCAAAACTATGGTGCAGAATTCATTAACGTTGGAAGAAGTAAGAGTAATCGGAAGCCTGATTGAAAAAGAAAAAACTACACCGGAATATTATCCAATGTCTGTCAATGCATTGATGAATGCTTGTAATCAGAAATCAAACCGTTTTCCTGTAGTCAGCTATAATGAAGAACTTGTAATGAAAACAATTGAATCTCTAAGAGAGAAAAAATTTGTTGTGAAAAGAACAGGCGATGATATTCGCGTACCTAAATACAGACAGTCATTTACGGAATTTTATAATCTTACTGAACCCGAAATCGCTGTAATGTGTGTTTTGTTTTTACGCGGTGCACAAACTCTAGGTGAAATAAAAACTCATTGCAGCAGAATTCACTCATTTGAAAATCTTGAAGCTCTTGATCTGGTACTGAATCAATTGATGAGCAGGGAAGAACCATTCATTCAGAAGCAGCCAAGACAAACCGGGATGAAAGAATCGAGATACATTCATCTGTTCTCCTTAAATACAGATACAAATGAAAACAATAGTGATGCTGAAGCAAAGGATATTGGTGATAATTCATCAAGAATTGAAATGCTCGAAACAAGGGTACAAAATCTGGAAGATGAACTAAAAGAACTTAAGTCAATGATTGATTCACTTCTAAAATAATTTGATACAATGAAGTTTATAAAAGTATTTCTAATTGGATTATTTGCACTGTCGAATATTCTATTTGGACAGCAAAAATTTACAATAACTTTTAATGTGAATGCTTCAGGTTTAAATGACACAGATGCAGTATATATGTCCGGCAACGGTGAACAGCTTGGCAACTGGCAGCCGGATAAAGTTTTGTTAACAAAGTTGAATGATTCAAGTTGGTCGTTAACAAAAGAATTTCCTGAGGGCACTTTGCTGGAATTTAAATTCACTTTAGGGACCTGGGAAAGGGAAGCATTAAATGATGACGGAAGTATACCCGGTAACTACAAAGTCATCGTGAATAGAGACACGACATTAAATTTTACTATCAACAATTGGGGAAAGGCTGGTTCAAGTAAAAGAACAGGTCAGATTACAGGAATAGTTGAATATTATCGGGAATTTAAAAGCAACCACATTAGATCAAGAGATATAATCGTCTGGCTGCCTGAAAATTATTTTAATTCCGAACTGCGATACCCGGTTTTATATATGCAGGATGGACAGAACATTTTTGATCCGGCAACATCATCTTTTGGTTACGATTGGCAGGTAGACGAAACAGCAGATAGTCTTATCAAACAAAGAATAATCGATCCAATAATTGTTGTGGGAATTTATAATACTCCTGACAGATCATCTGAATACACACCGAATGATACAAGCAAAGCTTATATGAAATTCATTGTGGATGAATTAAAACCTTTCATAGATAAAAATTACAGAACAATGCCTGACAGAAATAATACTTCTGTTGCGGGTTCATCCGCCGGCGCGCTGATAAGTTTTATGCTGCTGTGGGAATACCCGAATGTTTTTTCAAAGGCAGCCTGTTTATCTCCGGCTTTTAAAATCGGCAGGATAGATTATGTATCAACCGTAGTTAACTCAAATATTAATTCTGAAGATGTATTAATTTATATCGATAATGGCGGTGTCGAACTTGAATCGCTTCTTCAACCCGGAGTTGACGAAATGATACTCGCACTTGAAACTAAAGGATTTGTAAAGGAGAAAAACCTGTTCTGGAAAAAATTTGAAAATGCATATCACAATGAGCAGGCGTGGGCAAAAAGGTTTTATATCCCACTCAAATTATTTTACGGCAGGAAAGAACACTAGTAACCGGGATCAAATATTACTATAAATGTTGAACCGACACCTTTTTCACTTGTGAAAGAAATTTCGGCGTTGTTCAATTCAACATATTTTTTAACCAGGGCTAAACCAAGACCGTTCCCTTCAAACTTTCTGATGTGACCCTGATCTTCCTGGGAGAATGTCTGGAAAAGATTTTTCTGATACTCTTTGGAAATTCCTATCCCGGTGTCCTTAATTTCAACACAGATTTTCTTTTCTGAATTCCTGTGAATACTTACTTCAACTTTTCCTTTGTGAGTGTATTTAAGAGCATTGTCGATCAGGTTTTGAAAAATCTGTGTGACGGTGTATTTGTCTGCCAGTACAGAAGCATCTTTTACCTGGCTGCTGAACATCAGATCAATATTCTTTTCACCGGAAATGGATTTGAATTCGGTGGTTAAACGGAATAGTTCTTTATTTAACTCAACCGGTTCATATTCCGCCTTATAACTTCCGCTTTGAATTGAAGACATATTCAGAATAAGATCGATAGTCCGTAACAGCCTTTTGCCTGCACTGTTTACTGACAGCATCAAACTATCATCACCATCAGATGAAGAGTTGCTAAGTTCTTCTTCTATTATTGAAGTAGAAGTGAGTATTACATTTAGCGGTGTTCTGATTTCGTGTGACATCTGGGCAAGAAATGCGGTCTTCAATCTGTCTGATTCTTCCGCTCTCTCTTTCGCCGCAATTAATTCCTTCTGTGCTTTCTTCAACAATGTGATATCTATTGCCTGGATAATAAAATTAAGCGGGTTGCCCTTATCATCTTTAATAACAACTGCTTCAACAATTGCGTTGATGATTTTTGTATCTTTTCTTATAAATCGTTTTTCAAAATTCGCATCACTTATAGGCTGATTTATCATCTGATTGTAACGGGAAGATTCTAAGCCCCAGTCATCAGCATGACTAATTGATTCATAAGATTTATTGATAAGTTCTTCGTGTTCATACCCTACTGTGTTACAGAACGCTTTATTAACATCAAGAATAAGATTCTTTGGAGACAGAATGACCATTCCCACCGGAGCGAGTTCAAACATTAGCCGGAATCTTTCTTCACTTTTACGTAAAGCTACCTCGGTTATTTTTCGTTGATTAATTTCTAGTGCAAGTTCGCGTATTCTGCCGCGTGATTTTGCCTGTTCCTCGATATTAACTTTTTCAATTCTGTGGTAAGCCTTTTCAAGTTTTTCAGCTAAAGAATTGATATAGTCTGCGAGAGAAGAAACTTCATCCTTTGTTTTAATATTTATACGTGCTTTCAGATCTCCTTCTGTTATTAATTGAGTAGTATCAAGCACGTTCATAAAAGGTTTTGTTATCCTGTTACTTATAAAAATTACTATAAGTACTCCGGCAAGAAAAACGATAAAGCCAATAATTGTTGTTGTTATGCGGGCTTTGAATATTTCTTCATGATAATCACGCAAGCTGTAACCGATATAAAGTTTCCCTATGTTCTGATCTCTGAAAGGAATTGGAACCAGGATTTTATATAAGGAGTCCTGATAATTAATTTCAGTCGCAGCTTTCGTGGTAATATAAAGCTGCTGTTCAGCAACTTCAATATTAGAGGCTCTCACAACGTTACCCGAATCATTAACAAGAACTATATACTCTATCTCATTTACAAGTTTGGTGCTCTCGATAACGTCATCCAATCCGTTTTCGTCCTTAAAATAAAGTGCCTGACCAAAACTCCATGCTGTTATTCTTGATATACTATCAGATTTATTCTGAACGGCGCGTTTGATCTGGTCTTCAAATTTTAATGTGAAAAAAACTGATATAAAAGCAGAGATGAGTGCAATTAGGAAAATGCTCAATGCATTTAGTTTGGTTCTTAAACCTATTACCCCTTTAATAGGATGATGTTGTCGGAATATTGGCATTTATTCGTATTTAGATTAAAGAACTATTTTATCGAAAACTTTATTAGTGAATATTTCGATTCGCGTTCCATATTTAATAGCCGAAAAAGACTGACTTACTGAAAACTTCTTACAAAATTTAGTTTTTTATTTAACAAATAGAAATGATTACCACCATAATCGTAAATCATTTATGAAGTTGATTGTTTGCGGAGTAAAGAAAATTATTTATTATGAGTCCAAACTTCAGATACAAAATTCATTTTTTATCCGTAAACTTTTTTTCAAAATGCTGGTAATCTTTTAATGATGTCCAGTCACCGCCCCATTCCCATCCAAGTTTTTTGAATTCTGTTACAAGAAAATGATTTGAACCGATTGTTCCCGGCTTCTCGGTATTATATTCAGATCCCTTAGGTGAATATATATCGTTCTTTATGTGAGGATTCAAAAACGGATTTATGTCAATAGCTTTGCCGTAAGAATGATTTGACATTCTATTTGTCCCCGCAACAAGTCTGTAGTTGAATGCAGATGTATTATTGTCAAGCATAGATTCATTGTCTGACCATTTATACTTTACTATCGGAATAACTTTGCTGACAGGAAACTTTTCATTTTTAATCAGCTGAAATATCTTGCGGATATCGTTCACTAATTTTTTATGAACCACAAGCTGACCTTTATGCAGTTTTCCATCGAATGAAAAGTATTCAACATCAACAATATCAAGTTGATTTATTATCTCATCAGGCGCATCACTACCTTGCAGTGCCTGCTCCAGAGTAAATGAGCAATCTATAACCGGTTGATCATCATTAATTTGCATAACAGGTCCGGGAAAAAAATAAATAAAAAGAAAAGTTATAAAAAACATTTGCCGAGTCGTGTTTGTAATTAATCAACTGCTGCAAGTTATATGATTGTAAGCTCAAAATAAATATATTTACCGCCTCAAATTGAAAGGGAAGTATGAAATTTTATTTTGCTATTATTGCGGCTCTTCTGTTTATCACAGGTTGTTCAAACGAGCCTGATATAACAACAACTCAAAAGGGAATCAGGTTCTTGGATGTAAAAACAGGAACCGGTGAAGAGGTTAAAAAAGGCAATAAGGTCAGTATTCATTTTACCGGCTGGATAATAAATGATTCAACTGATTTGTTCAGTGACTGGTCGACTGATTCCACAAAGATGATGCACATCGTTGCCGATTCCAGAAGAAGCGGCAATCCGGCGGTGTTTGTTCTGGACTCAGTAAGTTTTGCTCCAGGTATAGATGACGCGATGGCTGGAATGAAAAAGGGCGGTATTAGAACAGTCATTTTACCTCCTGTTAATGATCCTCAAAACCCTATGGCAAATAAGCCCGGGTTTAAACTTGTTGTTGAACTTTTAGACTTCAAAGAATATGTACCCGTAAAAATGTGGGAAGCAGATACTTCTAAAATTCAAACTCAATCAAGTGGTTTAAAATATATTGTCATAAAAGAAGGCGAAGGTGAAAATGCTAAACCGGGAAATTTTGTCACGGTTCACTATTCAGGATTTTTTACTGACGGGAGAAAATTCGACAGTTCAATTGATAGTGAAGAGCCAATTAATTTTCAGCTTGGACAAAGAAAAGTGATCAATGGATGGGAAGAAGGAATCACATTAATGAATAAGGGAAGTAAGATTAAGTTAATAGTCCCGCCGTCTCTTGCTTATGGTGATGAACAATATATGATGATACCACCAAATTCAACTCTCGTATTCGATATCGAGTTATTAGATATAAAATAATATTTCACAAAGGGAGGAGAAATCTTCCCTTAATTATTTAGATAATACTTCATCAGACTTAAAGCCTGGTAATAGTAACTGCCCCCAAAAAGATTCAGATGATTAAGAACATGATATAGTTTATAAACATTCTCGCGGTAGTCACTGTCTTCAATTAAAGGAAAAGTTTCGTTGTAGGATTTATAAAACTCACCGGAAAAACCGCCGAATAATTTTGTCATTGCAAGATCAGCTTCACGATTTCCGTAATACACCGCGGGATCAATCAGGCAAGGTTCTCCTTGATCGGTACTAATAAAATTTCCACTCCACAGGTCGCCATGCAAAAGACTCGGCGGCTCATTCACATCACCGATAATTTTACTTATTCTTTTTTCAAGCTGATTAAAAGCACTTCTCAGTTCTGAATCAACATATCCGTATTTCTCAGCTAGTTTAAATTGGAATAGAAGTCTTTTGTCGAAATAAAAATTTGTCCAGTCCGATTTTTGATTTTCATCAGCGATATTAATTTGCACATTAGAGCCAATAAAATTGTCTTCATAAAATCCGAATGAATCTGAAGTATATTTATGAAGACCTGCGAATCTCATTCCAAATTCAGCAAAGAAATTTTTCTTTTTATTTCCTTCAGTAACGAACTCTGTAATAATGAAATTTCTTCCGCTATTTATTACTTCCGGTACTTTAATAGTGCCTGATTTTTTTAATTCACTTAATCCATTTGCTTCTTTAGTGAAGAAACTTTCCGGTACATCATCATTCAGCTTTAGAAATAATAAAGAACCATCACCGGTTTCAATTTTGTATGCATTACTTATGCAGCCGCCGCCTATACTTACTGCATTCTGGAATTTTATTCCGGTTTGCTCTTCAATCTCTCCGAATATCTTACTTTCAGATTTCATTCTTTATCGAACTAAAAAAGTTTTCACAAGAATCTTCAAGAATATCCAATACTTTTTCGAAACCGGAAGGTCCACCATAGTAAGGATCAGGGACTTCGGTCACCATCTTATCCGTTGAATAGTCCGTGATCTTTTTGATTTTGCCGATGTATTTATTTTGTTTGTCCTGGTTAGTTATATCCCTGAAATTATCGTCATCCATAACAAGTATGTAGTCAAATTTTTCAAAGTCGATCTTTGCATTAAACTTTCTGGCAAGATGTGTAATATTGTAACCGCGGGTCGAAGCGTGCATCCGCATCCTTGCATCCGCTTTTTCGCCTTCATGATATCCGATCGTGCCCGCAGAATCAATTTCAAATTTACCTGTCAGTCCGTTTTTATCAACAATGTTTTGAAAAACAATTTCAGCTGAAGGTGATCTGCAGATATTTCCCATACATACGAACAAGACTTTTAGTTTATTCATAAATCTCCGGTAATTAGAAAAAAAATCATATCAAATATGTTTATTCTTCACTTAAAATAAAATTATAGCGTTTATCACATAGTTAATTATATACAACATTTTTAATTGTAAATTGTCTAATAAAAGAATCGTAATGTTTAACATTGTAGCCACTGGTAAAATTGCAATACCGGGAATGGTTATTAATTCAAAACATAAGTGGCATTAAGTTTGTTTAAATCATTGCGAAAAAACTGAGGATAATATGAAAAAAATATTTGGAGCACTTTTAATAATACTTTCGGCTAATAGTTTTGCACAGCACGGAGCTGCTGCAATAAAACTTGGTCATTTTAATCCTTCTGCTGCTGATGGGGGTTTTATTATTGGTTATGAAGGTTCACACTTTGTCGATAGCAGACTTCTATTCGGGTGGAGTATAGACTGGTTTCATAAAAATTATGTCGACAAAAAACTTGTATCACAGTTTAATGAAATAGGTGTCGGCGGAAACCTGAGTGAACTCAGAGCAAAAACTAATCTGCATGATTTCCCTTTAATGATTAACCTTACAGTGAAATTCCCGGTTGGACCTTTAGTAGACATTTTTGGTACAGGTGGAATTGGTGCAGAAGTGTTATTAATCAACTACCGTGATTTCCAGGATCCGGATGAAAGTGAATTTAAAGCGGCTTTTGATTTTAACTGGCGACTTGGAATGGGTTTACTTTACATTGTCGGAAAACGCTCGGAAGTGTTTGTTGAATTAGGTTATCATTCATCAGCACCAAGCTGGGAGTATGATGTAACTGATTCATTCGGAACTCAACGAACTTTTGAAAGGGAATATGATATGAGCGCATTGATGGCAAGACTCGGGTTTAGATTCTACTACTAAAACAATTTACAGCCCGGTTCACAGTCGGGCTTTTTATTTTGCATCACCGTAAATAGTAATTACCAATCTTCTTGAACCTCCATGATCACGATGTTCACAAAGATAAATACCTTGCCAGGTACCAAGATTTAATCTTCCATTTGTTACCGGAACTGTTAGTTCACATCCGGTAATGGTTGATTTGATATGCGCAGACATGTCATCTGAACCTTCATAGTTATGCTGATAATACGCAGCATTATCCGGTACGGATCTTTCAAAATATTTTTTCATATCACTTCTTACAGTGGGATCAGCATTTTCATTAATCGTCAATGAAGCAGAAGTATGTTGAAGAAAAATATTTATAAGACCGGTTTTATACCTGGATAGTTCAGGTAAAGCTGAAGTGATTTCACTTGTAATTAAGTGGAAACCTTTTGAGTAAGGCTTTAGTTGAATTTCTTTCTGAAAAATTTCAAACATAAAAAAAACAGGAAGGGTTATAAATTGCAGCCCAGCACTAATGGTTGGGCTGCGATAATAATTACCTGGCGCCGAGTTCTACTTTCAGTTCAATTTTTTCATTGTTCCGGATTACAACAACATCTACTACATCGCCGGGAACAAAATTCTGTAATGCGTAAACATAGTCGTAAATGTTTGTGATTTTATTACCGCCGAAACTTGTCATAATATCACCAGCCATTAAACCGCCTTTCTGAGCGGGGCTGCCTTCGTTCACACCCGAAATCCTGAATCCCTGTTCATTACTTGCGTAATCAGGAATGGTTCCGACATATACTTTCCAGCCGCCCATTGTGCCGCCATCTTTTCTCGGGACAAGAACATAATCTGGTCGGGCATCTGCGTTAACTACTTTATCAGTTACATCAAAAACATAATCAACGACTGATTTTGTACCTGTCGAATTAATTTTATCAGCATCATCGGAAGGTCTGTGATAATCAGTATGTGTTCCGGTAAAGAAAAACAAAACCGGAATTTCTTTTCCGTAGAAAGATGAATGATCACTTGGTCCGTATCCTTCATCATTAAAAGCTAAATTTAGATTTTCTTTATTACTGCTGTTGAGTATATCTTTAAAAGTTTTTGAAGTTCCGGTTCCATAAACAATCAACTGGTTTTCAGCATTTAACCTGCCGATCATATCGAGGTTTACCATAGTTACAATTTTTTTAGATTCAATTGGCAAATGGTTTACAAAAAATGCCGAACCAAGAAGTCCAAGTTCCTCACCAGAAAACCCGACGAAGATCATACTTCTTTTAAGCTGGTTTTTAATCGAAGCAAATTTTTCAGCGAGTTCCATCATGCCTGATGTACCTGATGCGTTATCATCAGCTCCATTATGAATCATTGGTTCATCGCCTCTGTAAAGAGAACCGGTTTCACCCATGCCAAGATGATCAAAGTGCGCGCCGACTACTACATATTCGTTCTTTAGGACAGGATCGCTTCCTTCAATTACGCCGGCAACGTTCCAGCTTATTTTTTTAATTTCATTTACTTCAGTGCTAAGTTCAACTGATGAATTTTTATAAATGAATGGGGCAGGTTTTTTTGATTCGGTAACCTTTTTTTGATAATCTGAAAAAACCAATCCATCAGCAATGAATAATTCATCAATAAAATTTCTTTTAACATGCACTGCAGCAAATTCCGGGATTGATCCGCCACGGTCATAAGAAAATTTCATCAGCACATCTTCTTCGTCTTTAGGTGCATGCCCGTTGACGAAAATAATACCGAGCGCACCTTTATCTCTTGCAATTGTAGCTTTGTGACGGAAAGATGCAAACTCATCAAATTCAGAATGAGGATTATCGTATTCAGGTGAATACCTCATTGCCACAACAATTTTTCCTGTAACATCAATTCCATCGTAATCGTCGTATTTAAGTTTTGGTGCTGAAATTCCATAACCGACAAATACCAATTCTCCTTTAACAGAAACTTTTCCTGAAAAAGGAGCAGTTATGAAATCAGTTTTCATTTCTAATTCTTTTACTGATCCACTGCTGCTAAAACTAATCGAATTTTCGGAACCGGGTTCAATCCCCGCTATGAAACTAAATTCCTGGAAATAATCAGAATCGAATAGAGGTGATAGTCCGCTGGTTTTTAAATCATCCCTTATGTACTCTGCGACTTTATAACACTCATCTGTTCCTGTGAATCGTCCTGCCAGTTCATCTGAAGCCAGATATGTAATGTGATCAATAATTTCTTGTGCTGTTATAGCCGGATTTTTATCCTCATCACCGGGGTAGAAACCACAGGCAACAACGGTAAATAATAACACGATTAAATAATTTTTCTTCATTTGTTTTCCTCCTGATATATTAATCCTTTACTTAGTCTGTCCAGTCAGCAATAAAAATATTTGTATCTCCTTCGTTCTTACTGAACCTGTTTGAAGCAAAGATAAGTTTTTTACCATCTCTTGTGAACATTGGAAAGCCATCGAAGGATTCAAAATATGTGATCTGTTGGAGATTTGTTCCGTCAATGTTTATTGTATATAAATCGAAATCTCTTCCTGATTTACTGTTTGCATTGGATGAAAAAATTATCCGCTTTCCATCGGGATGAAGGAAAGGAGCGAAGCTGGCTTTGCCAAGATTGGTTATCTGTTTCATTTCACTGCCGTCCGCATTCATTACAAAAATTTCAAGTGCTGTTGGTCGGACGTAACCGTTTTTAACAAGATCATTATAATCTTCAAGATCCTTTTCACTTTTAGGTCTGCTTGCTCTGAAAACAATTTTGCTTCCGTCCTGTGAAAAGAAAGCACCGCCATCATAACCCTTTTCAAATGTTAAACGCTTCTGATTTGAGCCATCGATATCCATTACATACAGTTCGGGGTCGCCGTCTCTTGTTGAAGTAAATATTATTTTGTCACCTTTGGGAGATACTGTAGCTTCTGCATCGTAGCCAGGTGTGTTGGTAAGTTGTTTTACATCACTGCCGTCTGCATTTGCACTAAAAATGTCAAACGATTCATAGAGTTTCCAGACATAACCTTTTGATCTGTCCGGCGGGGGAGGACAATCATCACTTTCAAGATGTGTTGATGCGTATAATATTTTATCATCACCCGGTAAAAAGTAGGCACAGGTTGTTCTGCCTTTACCGGTTGAGACTAATTTCTTTTCTGTTCCGTCAATGTTCATTGTGAATATCTGATCGCATTTCCATTGACCATGAGTCGATTGGAATGTTAACTTTTTTTCATCAAAGGAAAGATAGGCTTCTGCATTTTCTCCATCCTCAGTCAGCATTCTGATGTTGGACAGTTTACTTTCCCCGGGCATTCGATAAGTATCTATTGTGTTATCTGATTGCTGAGCAAATGCTGTTTGATAGATTATCAAAAAAGCCAGGTACGAAATTAGTTTTATGTTAAACTTCATGATTCTCTTAGTTTATTAATGAAATTATTTTTATTCAGGTACATGTACAAGGAAGAATTCTTTTGCGAGTGAACCAACCTTTGTAGCTTCCTTCAAAGTCATGTGCATATCATTGGGAGTATCATCATCGTGACCTGCTTCAATTATAGCAAGGTCTGAATTTTTTGCATGCTGAACCAGTTCGTCGCAATACGCTGTATCACCGCCATAACAGATCTTAACACCCTGCGAGTTAAATTTATATCCAAGAGCAGGAACCTGTCTTGTATCAACTCCGTTCGGCAAAATTTCTTTGTGAATAACAGGGAAAGGTTCAACATTAACTTTTTTAGTTGAAAATTTTTTAGGATTATCAATTCGTTTTAGAAAAATTTTATAGCTGATGCTTCTGGAATAAACCCTCATAAACGCATTGAAGATACTTTCTATTTCCACACATCCTTTTGGATAGTGAATTGAAACGGATGATTTCTTTTTCATCACTCTCAAATAAGTTAAGAGTGACCAAACCCCTCCAACATGATCATGATGACCGTGAGTAACGAAAATATCTGAAATGTTAAGAATACCTTTAGTCCCAATTTCCTTATTCAGATCACGCAGTATACCATCTCCCGGGTCAACTATGAAATGATTATCCGGCGTTCTTAACAGAATACCTGTGGCGATGTTAGGGATAGAACAGAATATTTTAATACTGAAATTATTTTTCTGCCAGGTAAGAGGATATTTTTGATGAAGCATAATATTAACCTAAGAACATCTGTGGGTTGTTGAGAGATTATCTTTCCTTATAATGTTTACAGCTTTTTGCATTCTTACATCGCGCAAAAATATTGAATGAATAACTTGAGAACACAAAGCCAAGATTATTACTTATCTCTTCAGGTATTTTTTTAATCTTTGGGTCCGAAAATTCCACGATTCGTCCGCAATCCATACAGATCAGGTGATCATGATTTTGTCGTTTGTAACTGCTTTCATACCTGGTCATATTATCACCGAAATTTCTTTTACTCAGCAGATCGCATTGAGATAAAAGTTCGAGTGTTTTATATACTGTTGCACGTGATACTCTTGATTTGTGATTCTTCATCAAAATATAAAGATCATCAGCGCCGAAGTGACCCTCATACTCAAGTGCAGCATCCATTACTTCAAAGCGTTCCGGTGTTATACGATTTTTTTCGCTCTTCAAAAATGATCTGAATATTTCTGCAGCGTGTAAATTTTTCAATTTTTATTTCTGGTTCGTTAGGTGATGAACAAAAATATCACAGCCTGAATTTAATAGCAACACAACTAAATCTAACATGCTTGAGTTGTGTTAATTGATGCCGATAGCACGCAATCCATTAACAGTCATAAACATCAGTACATAAGCCGTAAATGTAAAAATCACAACCTGCAGCAAAGGAATTCGCCATCCGCCGGTTTCTTTTTTTGACACGGCAACGGTTGATAAACATTGCATCGCAAATATGAAGAAGACGATTAATCCTGATATGGTTGCAGTCGTAAATAGTTTTTGATCTGTTCCGTCTATCTTTGCTGTTCGCATGGATCTGAGCATTGATTCCTGAATGGAATCATCATCGCCTGTAACTTTAAAGATTAAGGCAAGTGAACTTACAAATACTTCACGCGCTGCGAATGCTGCAATTAACGAAACACCAACCCTCCAGTCTAATCCCACCGGAGTCATAAAAGGTTGAATTATTTTACCAAGTTCAGATGCATAAGAGTTTGATAATCTTTCCGCGCTTTGAAGTTGAACTATTTCTTCTTCAGTATGTCCTTCTGTTTCTATTTCCGGATTCACATCAGGAAAATAAGTAAGAAACCAAAGTACAAGAGAGAATCCCAGGATGATGGGACCCGCTTTTTTAACATAAATCATTGCGCTGTTTACAGTATTACTAATAACAACCGATGGTTTTGGTTTTCTGTATGCAGGCAATTCAAGAATAAATGATGAACTGTCTTCTTCTCTGATAATCCTTTTTTTAAACTTGTTTATAACTGCCGCAACTATAACTGAACCCGCAATACTGCCGACATAAATAGTTGAAAGCAACACACCACCAATCCATGCACTCTCCGGTGGAATTAAAAAAGCAATAAGTAATGCGTACACAGGGAGTCGTGCGCTGCAGCTCATTAATGGGATAATAAATATCGTTAACAGTCTTTCTCTTCTGTTAGGAATTGTTCTGGCGGCTAACATTGCTGGAATTGCACAAGCGAAGCCGGATAACATAGGTACAAATGATTTCCCATTTAAACCTATTTTTGAAAGCGGTTTATCGATCAGCATTGCACCTCGAGCCAGGTAACCTGAGTCTTCCAGTACTCCCAATATCAAAAACAGAATTATTATCTGAGGCACAAAAACAAGAACGGAACCTGTTCCATTGATAATCCCGTTTGCAATAAGGTCACCGAGCCATCCTGTTCCAAATAGTACAACAGCCTCTGAAGCAATCATTCCGAAAAGTTCATCAACCAGGGTCATAAGTGGTTGTGCAAACCAAAATATCGATGTGAAAGTAACCGACATTATTAAAAAGAAAAATATGAGTCCCCAAATTTTATGCAGTAAAACTTTATCTATCTTAACTGTTGTTTCATCTATTTTGTAACAATTTTCTTTTACCTTCATATCAGCTATAAGATTTAGCTGCCTGTTCGCATTTTCAATATTAAAAGGAAGTTCTCCCTTGGCTAAAGGGGATAACACTTCTGACTCAATTCTTTCAATCGAACTATAAAATTCAAGAAGATCATTTTTATCAGATAGTCTGTTGTAAACAGATGGTATAGATTTATTTTCTGATTTTTTAAAAATCGTTTCTATTATGTTGATAAGTGGGTCAAGCGAATCTTTTTTTCTGCCGTCAACAATAACAACCTCGCAGCCAAGTTTTTTACTTAAAGATTCAGGTGAAATGTGCAATCCTTTTTTTTGCAGTATATCTGTCATTGTCAGGGCAATCACTACTCTGAAGTTTGAAAGAAGTAATTGTTTAACCAGGAAAAGATGACGCGATAACTGACTGGCATCGACGGTTGCAATTACGATATCGGGTGTTCCATAATTTGGAATTGAATAGAGTGCATCGACTGCAACTTTTTCATCAGGTGAATTTGGAACAAGACTTATTATTCCGGGAGAATCAATTATTTGAGCTTCCAGATTAAATCTTGATAAAATTTTACCAAATGAATACTCCACAGTAGCGCCGGGATAGTTGACAGTTTTATAATTCTGTCCGCTTAGGGCATTGAACAGAGTTGTTTTGCCTGAATTTGGTGGACCAACGAGTGCAATAAGAGGAGTTTTTAAGGAAGCATTTACGCTCATGAGATTTGGATACAGGAAGCTTCTTCTTTTCTAATTGCTATCAAAGTCCCGCGCACTGAAAAGGCGAGTGGATCGTTAAAGAATGATTTGTTTATGAGCTCAATTTCCTGACCGGGAGTAAATCCAATCTCAAGTATACGGATACATGACGGGTGATTACTGTCAATATCCTGTATTACTACTCTTTCCCCAAAATTTAAATCTGCTGCTGTTCTCATATACTACCTATAGTCTGAATACCATATTATTTAGATTTAGTCTACATAAAAATAGACTTAGCATCTCAGATAGTCAAGATATTTTTTGTTTTATTATTTGCCTGCTGTAAAGCAATTTAAATTCAGCAGGGACTTAATCTATTATCGAAAAAAAATAAAAGATGTTTTGTTATAAATATGTTTAATAGTAAGTTTTATTAACTAAAATTCATTTTCAATTTTGACCTAAAAGCCTCCATCTGACAAAATGAAAAAAAAGGATTCAGGGAAAAGTACACAGGAATCATTCCTCAGAACACTTCAGACAAGAAGTTTTGCATTTACCAATGCTGATAAAGTAGTATATAGCTTCAGTCATTCCACAAAAAAGTATGACTACATGAGTCAGGATATACTCTCTTTAACCGGTTATAGCAAAGAAGAGATAAACACACTCGGCATAAAAAAAATTATTAAGGAAATAATTGTTGATAATCTTGACAGGCAGGAAGTAATTGATCCAACATCCGAATCAGAAGCAGTTGAAGATTATTTTGCTAAATACCTTATCACAACAAAATCCGGTGAACTTAAATGGGTTGAGGATAATTCGTTCACAAGGATTGACAAACAGGGTAAGAGAATCAATAGTATAGGCGTTCTTCGTGATGTTACTGCACTTCATAAATTTATTAATCAGCTTCACGAAGAAAAAAACCGGCTTGATTCAATATTAGAAGTAGCTGAAATGATATTCGTTGTGATCGATGAAAATGAGATCATTCATTTTATTAACAGAAAAGGCAGCGAACTTCTTGGTTATAAAAAAGAAGAAATTCTTGGCAAAAGATGGAGAGAGTTTATACCTAAAAGATTTTATGAAGACTTATCAAAACTTCTCACCGACGTATTCTCAGAAGAAATTGAACCTATAGATAAAATTGAAATACCGGTCATCAAAAAAAATGGTGATGAAAAAATTATTAAATGGCATAACACCGTTTTGCGTGATGAGAAAGGTAAAATTCTTTTTAATGTAAGCTCGGGACTTGATGTTACTTTACAGAAACGTGAATCATTAATACAGAAGGTAATATCCCAGATTCTAGAAGCATCAAACCAGGAAGGACAACTTGAGGATTTCCTTAAGTTCATTCATAATTCTGTTAAAGAATTAATGACTGCCGAAAACTTTTACATCGCTCTGTTTGATAAAGAAAAGAATATGATTTCGTTTCCTTATTTCATTGACAAATATGATAAGGACAATCCTCCGGCGCCATTTGGTAAAGGACTAACAGAGTACGTTCTTAAAACAGGCAAGTCGGCACTCATTGATAAAAAAACAGATGACGAACTTTGCGCTAAGGGCGAAATAGAACTGGTTGGAACACAATCACCGATATGGCTTGGTATCCCTTTAAAAACTCAGACCGCCACCATCGGAGTTCTTGTTGTTCAGGATTATGAAAATCCGAATACTTATGGAGTTCGTGAAAAAGAAATACTTGAAGTGATTTCTTACCCGATATCAAGAGCTCTGGAACGAAAAAGAGTTGAACAGGAAAAAGCCGAACTAATTGATGAACTTAAAGAACTAAACGCGTCAAAGGATAAACTCTTTTCATTGATCTCTCATGATCTCAGAAGTCCGTTTAATTCACTTCTTGGGTTTTCGGAAATATTAACTACTGAATACGATACATTAACGAACGAAGAAATAAAAGAGTATCTGAATGTGATTTTTGAGTCATCAAAAAATCTTTATGGTATGACCAATAACTTGCTTCAGTATTCAAGATTCCAGATTGGGAGAATTGAGTTTAACCCGGTTAATCTTAATCTCAAAAAAATTATTGCCGACGCTTTGAAACTTTTAAAAGGCAGCATTATTAAAAAACAACTAAACATTATTCAGAATATTGAAGTTGAAACAGAAGTGCTAGCTGACGCTGATATGCTGAATTCAATTATTCAGAACCTGCTCTCAAACGCGATTAAGTTTACCAACAAAGGCGGCGACATAAAAATATATGCAAAGATGATCCCGTTTTTTGACCGTGCTGCTGAAATAGAAGTGACTATTGAAGATACAGGGATTGGAATTAGTAAATCAGGATTGGAAAAAATATTTGCAAGCCAGATGTATTCTACTCCCGGAACTGAGAGAGAATATGGAACCGGATTAGGACTGCTTCTTGTAAAAGAATTTGTCGAACAGAATGGAGGGAGAATCAGGATTAATAGCAGACTGCATCACGGTACTACCTTTACTTTCAATTTACCTGTTTCAAAAAAATAATTTCCGCGTTAAATGAGCCCTTCAGAACTTATACCTGATTCCGAATTATTCCACGAACTGAAATTCATTCAGGATATTTAAATGCAAAGGTTTCTTAAAGGATTAAGAACAGTCCTCGTCGGTATAATAATTAATATGCTGCTCGCAGCAATAAAAATTATTTCGGGGATAATCGGGAACTCGTATGCACTTATTGCGGATGGTATTGAATCCACGACGGATATATTCAGTTCATTAGTCGTGTGGGGCGGATTAAAAATTGCATCTAAACCCGCCGATGATAATCATCCTTATGGACATGGTAAAGCTGAATCACTCTCAGCTATTGTTGTTTCAATGGCTTTATTAATGGCAGCGTTGATTATTTGTATCCAGAGCGTCAGGGAAATTATAACACCACATCACGCACCGGCTTCTTTTACATTATTTATTCTAGTTGGTGTTATTGTTACCAAAGAATTGTTATTCAGATTTGTACTTGATGTAAGTAAAGAAATAAACAGCACATCAATGAAGGTTGATGCCTGGCATCATAGGTCTGACGCAATAACATCTGCTGCTGCGTTTGTAGGCATTCTGATTGCTTTACTGGGCGGAGAAGGTTACGAGAGTGCGGATGATTTTGCTGCACTTCTCGCATCATGCATTATAGGTTTTAACGGTGTAAGACTATTTAAAACTGCAATGCACGATATTATGGACACTGCTGCTTCAACAGAATTTGAAAACAGGATAAGAAATATTTCTAAATCCACTGAAGGAGTGCTTGACATTGAAAAGTGTTTTATCAGAAAAAGCGGACTTAACTATATTGTTGATATTCACGTAATTGTTAACGGTAATTTATCTGTATATGAAGGTCATGAAATAGGGCATAGGTTAAAAGATAAGCTCTGCACATCAAATCTATCCATTTCTAATGTGATGGTGCATATCGAACCAGGTAGTGCAAATCTTTAAATAATTTTTGACATTAAAAAAATCGTACAGGTTGATATTCTGTGCAAGGATCAGAATTACAAAAATAATGTCAGGAATAAACAGTTGAATTAATCATCAATAGAGAAAAGAGATTAAAGTCGCGCTATTAATATTGTTGATTTAATATGAAGATCGGTAATCATTAAGTAAGTCAGTTTCTTTTGTATTTATACACTCCTCTCTTTATATTTGCCAATCAAAATTCAAAAAAAATAGCGAGTAATGCAGAACATTTCAATAAAAGATTTATCAAAGTATGTCGGACAGGAAATAACCCTCAAAGGCTGGTTATACAACAAAAGATCAAGCGGTAAACTTCATTTTTTAATCTTACGGGATGGAACAGGTTATCTTCAGTGCATTTACTTTAAAGGAAATGTAAGTGAAGAAGTTTTTACAACCGCGGGTCGTATCGGTCAGGAAACTTCAATCGAAGTTACCGGAAAAATAAAAGAAGAACCCCGCGCTCCAGGTGGTTACGAAATGGATGCAACTGGATTAACAGTAATAGGTGAAGCACACGAATATCCGATTACACCTAAAGATCATGGAATAGAGTTTTTGATGGATAACCGCCACTTATGGCTTCGCTCAAGTAAACAGGTTGCAATACTCCACATTCGACACAGAATTATAAAAGCGATAAGAGATTTTTTTGATAACCGTGGATTCACATTAATGGATCCTCCGATCCTTACTCCAAACGCGGTCGAAGGAACATCTACTCTATTTGAGACTCCTTATTTTGATTTAGGTAAAGCATATTTAACACAATCAGGTCAGTTATATGCTGAGGCAGGTGCAATGGCGCTTGGTAAAGTATACACATTTGGTCCAACATTCAGAGCAGAAAAATCAAAAACACGAAGACACTTAACCGAGTTCTGGATGGTTGAACCTGAAGTAGCTTTCAATGATCTCAATGATAATATGGATCTCGCAGAAGAATTTCTTGAGTATATAGTTCAGACAATTCTGACGGAGAAATCGGAAGAGTTAAAAGTTTTAGAAAGAGACATCACAAAACTGCAGAATGTTAAAAGACCATTCCCCAGAATATCTTATGATGAAGCAGTTGAGATATTGAAGAAGAATGATATTCCTTTTGAATATGGAAATGATCTTGGCGCAACAGATGAAACAGTTATTTCAAATCAGTATGATAGACCTGTAATGGTTCATCGTTATCCGGCAGCAGTAAAAGCATTCTACATGAAACGTGATCCTGAAAAACCACAGTTTGCCCTTGCCGTTGATGTGCTCGCATCTGAAGGTTACGGTGAAATAATTGGCGGAAGTCAGCGTGAAGATAATCTTGATTTACTCCTTGAAAGAATAAAAGAACACAATCTTCCACAACAGGCATTTGAATGGTATCTTGATCTGAGAAGGTTCGGCTCTGTCCCTCATGCAGGGTTTGGACTTGGACTTGAAAGAACTGTAAGCTGGATTTGCGGACTTGATCATCTGCGTGAAGCGATCCCTTTTCCAAGATTGATTTATCGTAACACTCCTTAATAATGTAAAATGTACAATGTATAAAGTACAATTAAGAATGACATTTAAATGAATTTAGAATTTATACTTTTTATACTTTTTTCAAGCATCGCAGCAGTAACCGCGGTATTGATGATAACACGAAATAATCCTGTAATCGCAGCATTGTTTTTGATTTTGAACTTTGCATCTCTTGCAGGTTTGTATCTTTTGCTAAACGCACAATTTATGGCGGTTGTGCAGGTGATTGTTTATGCCGGCGCAATTATGGTTTTATTTTTATTTGTTCTGATGCTGCTGAGACCGGAACACGAAAAAAACTTTATGGCTTCAAATCCTGCGATAAAAATTTTTTCATATATAATTGCCGGAGTTGTGTTCGTTCAGCTTGCTTACATGATTTTCTTTTCAAAACCATCAACAGGTTTATCACCAAATGAACAAATGAGTATTAATGCAGGAACTGTTGAACAGATTGGTCTGGAAATGTTTACTAATTATGTTCTTCCGTTTGAGGCTGCAGGATTTTTATTACTCGCCGCTGCAATCGGCGCACTCGTTTTAGCTAAAAAGAAATTTGAATAACAATATGTCTGTACCAATAGAATACTACCTAATATTAAGTGCATTTATGTTTGTCTGCGGAGTTGCAGGCGTACTAACAAGACGAAATGCTATCATAGTTTTTATGAGTATCGAACTTATGCTTAATTCTGCAAACCTTACATTGATAACGTTCTCTTCATATCTGGGAAATTCGATAGGACAGGTATTCGTATTCTTCGTAATGACTGTAGCTGCCGCTGAAGCTGCTGTAGGTCTGGCAATCATCATCGCCATATTCCGTAACAAGCTTACGGTGAATATCGATGAAGTAAATATTCTTAAATGGTAAAAAGATTTCTTTAAGAAAATAAATTTTTATGATTCAACTAATTTATCTCACAGTTCTTCTACCATTAATCGGTTTTTTGATTAATGGAATCTTCGGAAGAAAAATTAAAAACGAGAAGTTAATCGGTGCTATCGGCAGCGGCGTAATAGGGTTATCTTTCCTTGTAACCGTTTTTGCATTTTTTGAAACACTTGCATTACCCGTTGATCAAAGAAAAAATATCGTCACTCTTTTTGAATGGATGAATGTCGGTGGATTGAATGTTGGATTCTCATACCAGGTTGATCAACTTTCTCTTGTAATGGCTTTGATCGTTACTGGTGTTGGATTTATCATTCATGTTTATTCAATAGGATATATGCATGGTGATAAAAGTTTCTGGAGATTTTTTGCTTACCTGAACCTGTTCATCTTTGCAATGATGAACCTTATTCTCGGCGATAACTTTGTTTTACTATTTCTCGGCTGGGAAGGTGTTGGACTTTGTTCATACCTGTTAATCGGTTTTTGGTACGACAGGAAATTTGAAAAAGGTACAACCGGTGATGCGGCTAAAAAAGCTTTTGTCGTAAACAGGATAGGGGACTTCGGATTTTTACTCGGAATGTTTTTGATCTATATGACATTTGGCAGTTTAAATTTTGATGAAGTCTTTTCAAGGGCTGCAACATTCTCAGTTAAAGAATCAGTATTCGGATTCATCGCATTGTTCCTTTTCATAGGTGCAACAGGTAAGTCCGCTCAAATACCATTATTTGTTTGGTTACCGGATGCAATGGCTGGTCCGACTCCTGTTTCGGCATTGATACATGCTGCAACAATGGTTACTGCAGGAGTGTATATGGTAGCGAGATGTTCGATCATCTTTGCTTCTGCTCCGGCGATATTAACTGTCATTGCTGTTATCGGTGCACTAACCGCAATCTTTGCCGCAACTATCGGACTTGTTCAAAATGACATTAAAAAAGTTTTAGCGTATTCAACTGTAAGTCAGTTGGGGTATATGTTCCTTGCACTTGGTGTAGGTGCATTTGATGCAGGAATTTTTCACGTTATGACTCACGCTTTCTTCAAAGCACTTTTATTTCTTGGCGCAGGCTCAGTTATACACGCAATGCACGAAGAACAGGATATTCAAAACTACGGCGGATTAAAAAAATATATGCCGAGAACATATCTCACATTTTTCATTGCGGCATTAGCAATATCAGGTATTCCTCCGCTGTCAGGATTTTTTAGTAAAGATGAAATACTCTGGTTCTCATTTGCAAACGGCGGATTTTTAGTCTGGTTGATCGGAGCGGTGACAGCATTGTTAACAGCATTTTATATGTTCAGATTATACTTCCTTACATTTGAAGGAAAAGAAAGATTCGGACATAACAAACATCCGCACGAATCACCTGCAGTTATGACTGTTCCATTAATTATACTTGCAGTGTTGTCAGTTATTGGTGGATTCATCGGCATTCCTGAAGTTTTTTCCGGTGAACATGGAAATTTATTTCATAGCTGGTTAGCTCCCGTATTCGCACCTGCTGAATTGAAATTATCTTTTTACGGATCACACACACATTTCCAGGAAATATTATTAATGGTTATTTCTGTAGCGGTTGCTGCAACAGGAATTTTAGGTGCGCGTTATATCTATTTAAAGAAACCATCAATTGCTGTGTCAGTATCTACAAGATTTAAGAAAGCATACAACCTTCTATGGAACAAATATTTTGTCGATGGAACTTATGACAATGTAATTGTAAACCCGATTGTTAAAGTGTCGGATAAATTCTTATGGAAAATTAATGACGCAAAAATAATTGATGGAACCATAAACGGTTCAGCAAAACTTATTGATAAAATTTCAGGTCAGATTAGAAAATTACAAACCGGTGTTGCACAATTTTATGCCCTGATTATGATACTTGGCATTGTGTTATCATTATTCTGGATTATTACAAGTTTATAAAATGGAAAATAATTACCTGCTGAGTTTACTTATTCTTATTCCGCTTATTGGCGGAGTATTTCTTTTATTCTTTAAACAAGGAAACGACAAAGCCATTAAATATTTTGGACTTATTGTTTCACTACTTGTATTTGTTGTTTCGCTGATTGTTTTTGCAGGATTCGATCAAAACTTATCCGAGTTTCAATTCATTGAAAAATTTGACTGGATAAAAAATCTTAACATCAGTTACCATGTTGGTATTGATGGAATGTCACTCCTCTTAGTTTTACTGACAACTTTCATTACACCGCTTACACTTATTTCAAGCTGGTCAAGTATAAATAAAAAAGTAAAAGAATTTACATTCTTTATGCTAATGCTTGAAGTAGGTATGCTTGGAGTTTTTCTTTCACTCGACTTATTTCTCTTTTACATTTTCTGGGAAGCAATGCTTATCCCGATGTATTTCATTATAGGAATATGGGGCGGGGAACAACGTATCTATGCTTCAATTAAGTTTTTTATTTATACAATGTTCGGCAGCTTGCTGATGCTTGTCGCTATTATATGGCTGGCAGTTTATGCATCGACTCCGCTCGGACATTTTTCAACAAACTTGCTTGAGTTATATAGCGTAGGACCAACTGTACAGAGAGAAATTCAAAATTACATGTTCCTTGCATTTGCATTCAGCTTTGCGATTAAAGTTCCGCTGTTTCCATTACACACCTGGTTACCGGATGCACACGTTCAAGCACCAACAGCAGGCAGCGTTATTCTTGCAGGGGTGTTACTTAAAATGGGAACTTATGGTTTACTAAGATTTTGTCTTCCATTATTTCCGCAAGCAGCAGTTCATTACGCTCCTGTAATTTCAGTTCTTGCAGTGATTGGAATTATTTATGGCGCATTAGTCGCAATGGTACAAAAGGATATGAAAAAATTAGTCGCATATTCTTCTGTGGCTCACCTTGGATTTGTTGTGTTAGGAATTTTTGCAGTTACACAGGAATCGATTCAAGGCGCGATAATTCAAATGATCAATCATGGATTATCAACAGGCGCGCTCTTCCTTTTGGTCGGAGTTATTTATGAACGAACACACTCAAGAGAAATTTCTGACTACGGCGGTATTGCGAAAATAGTTCCCGTTTATTCATTCGCACTTTTGTTTGCATCGTTATCATCAGTTGGTTTGCCGGGATTGAATGGATTTGTCGGTGAGTTTTTAATTTTGTTAGGTTCATTTAAATCGCCCGTATTGAATAGCTGGTGGTTCACAGTATTTGCTGCTTCTGGTGTTATCTTCGCCGCTGTTTATTTATTGTGGATGTATCAACGTGTTGTATTCGGTGAAGTAAGACATGAAAAACTCAATTCATTAAAGGATATGAACAGCAGGGAAATATTTGTTCTTGTTCCGATATTTATTTTTATAGTATGGATAGGAATTTATCCATCAACCTTCCTTAATATTTCAGATAAAACAACAGCCAACATCATTAAACAGGTTAATACTCCTGCAAAGCTGAATTTAAAACAGGTTATTGATAATGCTAAATAACAAGCTAACATTTTTATTCAGAATATTTGCATTCCTGTTTTTATTTTTCGGGAGTGGATTTGCCAAAACAACTTCTGAAACAAATGAAGTTGTTCATCAGCTTCCTGATACAATAATGGTTTTGCCATTTGTAATTCTACTGTTGATGATTGCAACCGGTCCGCTTTTTTATAAACACTTTTGGGAGCATCATTATCCCAAAGTCGCAATCTTTTTGGGACTTATAACTGTTGTTTACTACCTGTTTTTTTTGAAAGACACACACAGCCTTGTTCACACACTCGCTGAGTATTTATCATTCATTGCTTTACTAAGTTCGCTGTTCGTAGCTTCCGGCGGAATACTTATAAAAGTTGACAGAAAAGGAACACCTTTAGTTAATGTTATAATTCTTTTGTTCGGTGCTGTCCTTTCAAACTTTATCGGAACAACCGGTGCATCGATGTTATTGATACGACCATTTATCAAACTGAATAAGGATAGAATAAAACCATATCACATTATCTTTTTTATTTTTATTGTATCAAACATTGGCGGCGCTCTTACGCCAATCGGTGATCCGCCTTTATTTCTTGGATTTTTACGCGGCGTTGGTTTCTTCTGGGTAGTTGAACATATCTGGTTTATTTGGCTGCCGACTGTAATTCTTATCCTTATGATTTTTTATGTGATTGATATGATGAACAAACAATCAACTGAAGAATCATCAACTTATACCGGGAAGATTGAATTTAAAGGATTAAAAAATATTGCTTACCTGTTATTAATAATCATATCAGTTTTTATTGATCCGGGAATTATTTCGTGGGTTCCTTCTCTCGCTCCATTACCATTTGGGATAAGAGAAATAATAATGTTCAGTATAGTTTTTATCTCATTTAAAACTGCTGACAAGGAAGTACTAAAAGCGAACGAATTTGATTTCGAACCGATAAAAGAAGTAGCATACCTTTTTATAGGAATTTTTGCAACGATGATCCCCGCACTGCAGCTTATTGCGCACGAAGCTAATGTTTATGGTACACAGCTAACTCCCGGAATTTTTTATTGGGCAACCGGTGTTTTATCAGGACTGCTTGATAACGCTCCGACATATTTAAACTTTTTAAGTGCAGCCATGGGTAAATTTAATCTTGATGTGAACGATAAAATGCAGGTGCTTCAGTTTGAAGTTGATCATGCAATTTACCTGGTAGCAATATCGGTTGCGGCAGTATTTTTTGGTGCTATGTCATACATCGGTAATGGTCCGAACTTTATGGTAAAATCCATTTGCGAAAGAGCCGGAATTAAGATGCCGAGTTTCTTCGGATATATTATTAAATATTCTGTACCCATATTATTACCAGTTTTTGCAATTGTATGGTACATCTTCATAAATGGTAAGGTGTAAGAATGAAATCACTTGATGAAGTATTAAAGAACAAGATCAACGCGCTTCATTACGGAAACAGAATTATACTGCCTTTCTCTGCCTACATATTAAAAGCAGTTGTTGATAAAGAAATAATAACTGATTTCGGTCCTGCATCGACCGGTGCTTCGATAAATGAATCGCAGGATTTTACAGACATATATTTTCTTGACTATCCTGAACTTTCAGAATCAATAACAGAGTACGAATCAATAAAACTTGTGGTTGTGGAAAAAGGGAAGGATGTTTTTGATTTTGCTAATCACAGAAAAATAAGTTTACATTTAAAAGAAAAACATTTAGTCGAAATCGAAGAAATCGACGATGATATTTTATTTATAGAATAATTATGATCAACTCTTTACAAGAATTATCCAATGTATTCCCGGTCATCCTAATCGGTGCAGGAATTGTTATTTCACTACTTATCGAAATGTACTACAAAAGGAGCGAAGAGGTTCTGCCGTGGATTTCAATAATTAATTTTCTGGCTGCAGGAGTTTATTCTCTGCTGACAATTGAATCTGTGTCAGTCCTGTTTAACGGTATGCTTGCAACCGGTGGGAATGTAAACCTGTTTTACTTTGTATTTAATTTTGGTGCTGCAATTGTTTCACTGCTTTCAATCGATTACCTGAAAAAATACGGCACATACTACGGCGAATTTTATATCCTGATGCAAAGTTCAGTACTTGGTATGATGCTCATGGTAGGAGCTAAAGATCTGTTTATGATTTTTATGGGTCTCGAATTGATGTCGATATGTTTTTATGTGCTTGCAGGTTTAAACAGAAAAAAGCAAAATGCAAACGAAGCATCTCTCAAATATTTTCTGTTAGGATCTTTTGCCACAGGTTTTATTGTTTACGGTATTACACTTATTTACGGCTCTGTTCATACAACTTCGATTGATGCTATCACATCACAGTTTAACCTGTTAACAGGCAATGTAATATTTGTTGTGGGAATGTTATTATTCCTCATCGGGTTTTCTTTTAAGATAGCCGCATTCCCGTTCCATATGTGGGTTCCGGATGTTTACCAGGGTTCACCGACAAATGTTACAGCGCTATTTTCAACAGCCGGAAAAGCTGCTGCATTCAGTGCAATCATAGCGACCTTTGGTGCTATTTATTCTGATGCAGTTAAAAATATTTTTGAACCTTACTTAGCTGTAATTGCCGTACTCTCAATGTTATTCGGAAGTATAGTTGCAATTGCACAGACTGATTTTAAACGAATGATTGCCTATTCATCAATCTCTCACGCAGGTTATATGGCAATCGGTTTAGCAGCTGGAAATCCGGAAGGTGCAGCAGGAATAATTTTTTATCTTACCGCATATACTTTTATGAATCTCGGTGCGCTTGGTATAGTATCTATGATAGAAGGTAAGGATGAATCCAATCTAACAATTGATACATACTCAGGATTAGGATCCAGGAATCCCATACTGGCAGGTCTGCTTGCAGTGTTTATGTTTGCGCTGGCTGGTCTTCCGCCGTTCGCAGGTTTTTTTGGAAAGTACTATGTTTTCATTGCAGCAATAAAAGCTGATCTTACATGGCTTGCTATTATTGGGGTTATATCAAGCGCTATCAGTGTTTATTTTTATCTGCGCATTGTTGTTTTGATGTACTTCAAATCAACCGGTTCGAATTTATCAATAGAAAAAAGTTTCAGCGGACATCTCGCAGTAGTAATTTCAGCACTGTTAGTAATCGCTCTTGGAATTTTGCCAGGTTCAGTTATAGATCTCATTTCAAATTTTTTCTGATTTATTTTGAGTAATTAATCCGGCAGAGTAATCTGCTGTTTACATTATGATTCCACTTTTCTCCACATTTCAGGTTAGAGAGGCTGACAGATATGCCATTGAGCAATTAGGCATACATGGGCAGGTATTAATGGAGAATGCCTCTTACCAGATATTTGAAATTGTCAGGGATAAAATTCTGTATCTGGGTCTTGCACAAAAGATCGGGTTTGTATGTGGAAAAGGAAATAACGGTGGTGATGGTTACGCTGCGGCAAGGCACTTCTACAATTTTGGTTTTGATGTGACAGTCATATCAATTGGTGATGAATCAGAAATGACAAAGGATTGTTTGAGTAATTTTAGAATACTAAAACAATTGGCAGTAAAAGATCAAAGAATCAGGATTATCAGTTATCAAAAAATAAATTCATTAAAGCATTTGAAAGACTGCAGCATAATAGTAGATGCAGTTCTCGGTACGGGTGTTTCAGGATCACTTAAAGAACCTTACGATGCCATAATAAAAAATATTAATGAAATTGATGCATATAAAGTGGCTGTGGATATACCCACAGGATTGAATGGTGACACTGGTTCAGGTGAAATAATATTTAAAGCTGATTTAACTGTCACACTTGGTGAGTTCAAAAAAGGTTTATTTATTCATGACGGTTATGCCAATTGTGGTGATATAGTTAAAGGTTACATAGGGTTGGGATTTTCATATTTCGATAAATTTGAATCGGAAGAATATCTTATCGAACCGGAAGATGTTTTCAAACATTTACCCGTTAAAGAGAAAAACATTCATAAGTATACTGCAGGTAAGGTACTGACAATTGCCGGATCAACAGAACTGCCCGGCGCTGCAGCGTTAACCGCAATGGCTGTGTTGAAATCCGGTGCAGGAGCATCAGTTGTAGCTGTGCCGTTTGATGCAAAAAACTATATATATAAAAATAATACTGAACTTGTTGTTAGATCTTACGGGAAGAAAGAAACCTCATACCTTACCCAAAGTTCGATAAAAGATTTTGACGAAAAATTAAGCTGGGCAGATGTAATTGTAATTGGTCCCGGACTTGGCAGACAAATGAAAACGCAGGAAGCAATAATCGAAATTCTCAAAGCGAATAAGACTGCTAAAGTTGTTATTGATGCGGATGCTGTTTTTGCTTTGAGTGATAAAAAGTATTCATCAGTTAACCTGAAGAATTCCATTCTTACTCCGCACATCGCTGAATTTGCCCAGATGATTGGTAAAGATATTACTGAAATAAAAAAAGATATTTTTAGTTATGGAAAGAAATTCGCTGTAGAAAACAAGACTTGTCTCGTATTAAAAGGTGCACCTACAATAATTTTTAATTCATCAGGTGATGCGCTAATAAATACAGCAGGAAATCCCGGGATGGCAAAATTCGGAACCGGCGATGTACTGAGCGGAGTTATAGGGGGATTGCTGGCTCAATCCAAATCAATCGAGAGCGCTGTAATCAGCGGTGTATATCTTCACAGTCTGGCTGCTGATCTTTTGATGAAGGATTTCACAGTTTATTCATTCACTGCTGCCGACATATTAAATAATATACCGGGCGCTTTCCGGTTCATCAGAGATACCTTTGCGTAAATACCTCGACAAAAACAAAAAGTTATTAATTTATTTTCCTCTCATTGTTTATTGGATCATCCTGTTTATCTCAACTTCATTGCCTCTTGAAAGTGTTCCATCGGTTGGCTTGAGCGATAAACTGATGCATACTGTTGCATATACAGGATTGGGAATCCTGCTTTACTTAACGCTGATGTTTCAAAATAAAGTTGAAATGTTAAAAACTTCTCCGGCTATTTTCACATTTTTGATAGGAATGATATATGCCGGAATAGATGAACTTCATCAATTGCTGATCCCGGGTAGAAAATGTGATTTTATCGATATACTGGCTGATACTCTTGGAATTGTGGTTGGTCTGATCCTGGTAATTATTTTTACCAGAATTTTTTTGCCGGACAGACTGGAAAAAGCTTAGCAGGCGTTTGGAACATTTTTTTAATCCAATAGTAAAAACACTTGAAAACTAAATTGACAAAGGTAACTCCTTTTATTAAGTTAACAACGCAAAATGTTAGTAAGGAGGCGAGTTTAAATGGCACTGAGAAAAAATCCCAAAGCGGATTTAAGATCTAAATATCAAAGGTTTTTTGAAGTCAGTTTAATTGCATCACTTGCAATTCTGATTGTAGCCTTTAAGTTCTTCCCGGATCTTGAAAAAAAGGAAGTTGTTTCCGAGGGACCGCAGGAACTTTTTAACGTGGAAGATATTCAACATACTAAACAGGAGAACAGACCTCCACCACCACCAAAGCCGCCAATACCAATTGAAGCTCCGAGTGATGATGTATTGGAAGATATCGAAATTGGCGATACTGAAATAGATCTCACTGAACAGATGCAGGCTCCACCTCCTCCAAAAGAGGATAAGAAAATTGTTGAAGAAGAGCCGACATACTTTGTTGCGGTTGAGGAAATGCCCGAACCTATCGGCGGAATATCCGCAATCCAAAGTAAAATAAAGTATCCTGAAATTGCTAAGAGAGCCGGTGTTGAAGGTAAAGTTTATGTGCTTGCTTTCGTAGATGAAAACGGTGACGTAACAAAAGCTGAGATCATTAAAGGTTTAGGTGCAGGACTTGATGAAGAAGCTCTTAACGCTGTAAAGCTTACCAAATTTAAACCAGGTAAACAACGCGGCAAACCTGTGAAAGTTCAGGTATCAATACCTATAATATTTAAACTTCAATAAAAGTTTCAAGCGCCTTAAGGGCGCTTTTTTTTTGCAAACCCGGAAATTGTTATTTGCTCAGAGTTCCGATTTTAAGTAAGTTTCTTTTGTAAAAAACGTTGTTGATACTTCTGCCGCGAAAAAGCAGTTAAAGATAAACTTGGTAAATTATGTTCTTTCAACCAGTGATGATTAGAGTTCACGAAGCTTCAATTTATGATGAAGAATAAAAAATTAATTTTCTCTGCCGTCACTATACTTGCTTTCCTCTTACAACTGATCTTTCTTTATTACATCAAATACAAAAACCAGAATATGCACCTTGGTGAGTTTAGTCTTTCCAGTACAGGTAATATTCTCAATCTCTTCTTTACGGTACTGATTATTTCTGCAATCATTATCGGTTACTTCCAAAGGACGAACAGGTTAACAAATAGAGTTTTAATAGTTTTCATTATTCTTCTATCATTATTGCTTATACTGGCGGTAATAAGCACTCAGGTAAACTTTTTCAGTAACAATCTTTCATCATTCCGAAGACCAGCAGCACAATTATTTACAGGAGCTATATTCACTTTATACCAGGTTGTGCTGATTTATTTTGGAATGGTACTATGGCTTGGTATTTTTGGCAGGTACGACCTGATTTATATCCGTGCATTTGTTAATACAATTATTATTGTGGGAGTACTTTTTATATTTTCTTTTTTTTATCTGCAATCATCTAAAATGAGTAATGATTTTGGTAAGAAAAATAATACCCGCTCAGATGTTGCAGTAGTACTCGGTGCGGCAGTTTGGACAGACAGACCAAGCCCAAGCCTTGCAGCCCGCGTGGATAAGGCTGTCAAATTGTATAACGAAGGTGTTGTAAATATAATTCAGTTAACAGGAAGCAATGCTCCGGGTGAAATGAGCGAAGCGCAGGTTGCTTATAAATATCTGCTCACAAAAAATATAAGTGATCCTGATGTCTGGATTGAAGATAGAACCACATCAACAAATGAACAGATTTTTTATATCAAAAATAGTTTGATGGTGAAAGAAAATATCGGAATAATAATTATTGTCTCGGATGCGTACCATTTAAAACGTGTAAAAGAGATTTGTAATTTTTATCATTTAAATGTTGAAGTTGCATCATCAGATTTAGAAATTGGATTTGAAGATCTTTTCTATCATAAATTAAAAGAAACAATTGCTATTTTGGTTTTTTGGTTCTTCGCACTATAAAAACTTAAGGAGAATGTATGTTCAGCTTTGATGTAATAAGTGAAAATAATCACGAACAGGTAGTATTTTGCTCAAATACAGCGGCGGGATTAAAAGCTATTATAGCTATTCATAACACAACTCTTGGTCCCGCACTCGGCGGTACCAGAATGTGGAACTATAAAAATGATGAAGAAGCTTTGAAAGATGTTCTGAGATTATCAAGAGGTATGACTTATAAGGCTTCCGTCAGCGGACTGAATCTAGGAGGCGGTAAAGCCGTTATCATCGGGGATTCGGCAACACAAAAAAATGAAGTACTGTTCAGAACATTTGGAAAGTTTGTAGAAGGACTCGCCGGAAGATACATCACAGCCGAGGATGTTGGCACTTCTGTTAAAGATATGGAATACGTGCGAATGGAAACAAAGTATGTAACCGGTATTCCGCTCGCGTTAGGAGGATCTGGAGATCCTTCACCTGTGACAGCTTTTGGTGTGTACATGGGAATGAAAGCTTGTGCAAAACATAAATGGGGAAGTGATTCTCTTACAGGTAAAAAAATTGCTGTTCAGGGAGCCGGGCAAGTTGCTCAGTTTTTATGCGATCATTTGTTTAAAGAAGGGGCAGTTATTTATCTTACCGATATTAATGACTCAAAAATAAAAAAAGTGCTTAAGTCAGTTAAAGCCGAAGTAGTTAAACCGGATGATATCTACGATCTTGATGTTGATATATTTTCTCCCAATGCGTTAGGTGCAATAATTAATGATAATACCTTAAAGAGAATTAAGGCTGAAATAATTGCAGGTGGTGCAAACAACCAGCTTGAAAAAGAAGATGTACACGGTCCGCAGCTTATACAAAAAGGAATTTTGTACGCACCCGATTATGTTATTAATGCCGGCGGACTTATAAATGTTTCCAATGAACTTGAGGGATATAACCAGGAGCATGCACTAAAGCAGGCTGAAAGAATTTATGAAACTATCACCAAGATACTTGAGATATCTTCTCTTGAAAAAATTCCTACTTATGAAGCATCAAATAAAATTGCTGAAGAAAGACTAAAGAACATGGGCAGGATAAGTAACATTTATACCGGACGCTCTACTTTTTCCGGAAGACTTGGTGAAATTATTAAAAGGTAATTAAGTTTCTAAAAAAAATATTGTTTTAATTGATTCAGGTAGTTAGTTCTATGACACAGGTTTTTAAAAGACGGTTGGTACGCGAAAGAGTTTTACAGGTATTATATGCCTTTGAAATGAACCAGGATTCTCTTTCAATGTTAAGTAATGCTATTCTGATTGATCTGACAACGCAGGCAGACAGAGACTTCGCAAACGATCTTATCAATAAAGTAGTAGTCCACAGGAAAGAACTCGATAAAAAAATAAGTGAAAGAGTTGATAACTGGGAAATGAGTCGTATAGCATTGATAGATAAACTTTTGCTGAGAATGGGTATTTGTGAAATTTTATATTTTCCTGAAATTCCTCCCAAAGTTTCTATAAACGAAGCTATTGAAATTGCAAAAGAATTTAGCACCGCAGGCAGCGGCAAATTCGTCAACGGAATTCTTGATGCAATACTGTCAAATCTGAAAGAGAAAGATCAGTTGAGTAAAACCGGCAGAGGATTGCTTGAGGAATCAATCTCAAAATCACATCAGAAAAAATAAACTGATGAAGAACCGCAGTAAGATTTTCATCTGGACACTTTTCGATTTTGCCAATACATCTTTTTCTATTGTTGTCGTTACATTTCTTTACGCGGTTTATTTTAAAAAAACTGTTGTCAGCGGTGAGGCTGTTGGCGATCTTTACTGGAGTATAGCAACAAGTATTGCGATGATAATTACCGCAATAATTTCACCGGTTCTGGGAGCTATCGCGGACTATTCAGCAGGTAAAAAAAGATTCCTGCTATTCTTCACAGTGTTGTGTATTGTATCGACTTCACTGTTATATTTTGTCAGGTCAGGAGATATTTTTGAAGGTATATTAATATTTGTACTTGCAAATATAGGGTTTGAAGCCGGGCTTGTATTTTACGATGCTTATCTTCCGGAAATCACTTCACCAAAAAATTACGGACGTGTAAGCGGGTATGGTTACGGAATGGGATATCTGGGTTCACTTGCAACACTGGGGATCATTTATCCGTTCATACAAAGTGAAATGATCAAAGAAACTTTTCCTATTTCTGCTGCATTCTTTTTATTGTTTGCACTTCCGTTATTCATTTATATAAAGGACAGCAGAAAACAAGTCGAACGCAGAGAATCATATATTTCAATCGGCACCAGCAGAGTGTGGGTAACCCTGACTCATCTAAAAAAATATAAAAACCTCGCAACGTTTTTATTAGCTTACTTTTTTTACATAGAAGGTGTGAACACGATCATATTTTTTTCGGGGAACTACGCCAGTACAACTTTAGGATTCACAGATACCGATCTTCTCATCTTTTTCCTTACAGTACAAACTACAGCTATAGTCGGCTCAATACTTTTGGGAATTCTGGCAGATTCTATCGGGCAGAAAAAAACAATTATGATCACTTTATTTATGTGGCTTGTAACTGTTGTACTTGCTTTTTTTGTTACAGATAAATCAGGATTTTACGTTGTCGGTTTGATTGCGGGTGCGGCGATGGGTTCAAGTCAATCAACAAGCAGAAGTCTTATGTCAGGGCTGACACCACCAGATAAAAAAACGGAGTTCTTCGGTTTCTATTCTTTCTTTGGAAAAAGTTCGGCGGTAATTGGTCCTTTGGTTTTCGGGCTGGTAAGTTATTTATCGGGTAGTCAGCGATATGCAATAATTTCAATTGCTTTCTTTTTTATTGTTGGATTTTTAATTCTCATGAAAGTCGAAGATCCCGGAACGAGTTCTAAAATTCAGGTTGACTGATATACACTATAGACAGGTTTACCCGTAAGCTTAAGCCTATCCCATTCAAAGTTCACACTAAATTCATGCTGTCTGACATTACATTCAGAGTACCTGCAGTACTTACACAATTCAGGCACACAATAATCGAAATGAATTTTTAGCTGAACGTTCTGAATTTCATTTTCAAATAAAGTTGTTAATTCTTTTTCTTCACCATGAGTTTGTTGAATAGTAAAGTAATAGGGAAGTATCAGGTGGAAATCAACAAACATACTATCACCTGACCGCCAGTAGCGAAATTCATGAATGTCTATCCAATAATCTTTTTTCCGCTGAAGCAGAACATTAATCAACTTGTTGAGCATCGCTTCATCAGTCTCATTCATTAAACCGCCGATTGAAGTCCTGACAAGTTTATATCCAGTAAACATTATATTCACTGCAACAGCAATTGCAAACAAGGGATCAAGAATTTTATAACCGGTGAACAACACCAGCGAAATACCCACGAGTACACCGAGGCTCGTGTAAGAATCTGTTAATACATGCTTGCCATCTGCAATGAGCGTAAGTGAATTTGTTTTTTTACCCGTACTAACCAGATAACTTCCGAGGGCTAAATTAATAACACCCGCACTTCCCACAATTAAAATTCCGAGATCGAGTTTTTGAAGCTCCTGTCCCTCTATAATACTCATTGTTGATTCGTAAATGATGAACAAAGCTGCAATGAAAATTAACATGCCTTCAATGCCCGCAGAAAAGAATTCCACGTTTCCGTGCCCATATAGATGTGTTGAATCAGCCGGTTTGGAACTTAGAATAATGCTGTACAAAGCCATAGCGGTTGCAAGCACATGTACTACTGATTCAGCGGCATCTGAAAAAATCGCATCTGATCCTGTGACAAAATACGCTATAAATTTTGCAGCAAACATTCCGCAGCCAATAATTAGAGAAAGTATCGCGGCTCGTTTCTTTATATTTATATTTTTATCCATCTCTATGCGTTCATTAACCTGTGCGCGGCTTCCGTCATCACTTCATCACTTTTAGCAAAACATATCCGGATTAGTTTTCCTTCATATTTACCCGAATAAAAAGGTGAAAGAGGAATTACGGCGACTCCAACTTCTTTTGCAAGATACTCAGCAAATTCCATATCGGGTTTATCGGATAGTTCAGAATAATCAAGTAATTGAAAATATGTTCCTTTTGCCGGAGTCAATTTAAATTTTGTTTTACGAAAAAGTTCAACTGAAAAATCTCTTTTCTTCTGATAAAAATCATTCAAATGAAAATAAGTGTTCTCATCTTTTAAATAGTCAGCGTAAGCATACTGAATAGGCGTGTTAACAGCGAACACAACAAACTGGTGAATTTTTCTGATCTCCTTCGTTATGATTTCCGGAGCGACAAAATATCCTACTTTCCATCCTGTTACGTGAAAAGTTTTTCCGAATGATGAAACAATTATTGAGCGCTCTTTTAAAAGGGGTGATGTGCTTATAGAAAGATGTGGTGTCCGGTCAAATATTATATGCTCATACACCTCATCACTCAGGATATAAAAACTGAAGTGTTCACTAAGTGATTCAAGTTTTTTTATATCGGCTTCATCAATTACACTTCCGCTTGGGTTATGAGGTGAGTTGATGATTATCATTTTTGTTTTCTTGTTGATTTTATTCTCAACCGCGCTCCAGTCAATTTTGAAATCGGGTAAAGTCATCGGAACCGGAACAAGTACACCACCGGACAATTGTATAGCGGGAAGGTATGAATCATATGCTGGTTCGAAAATAATAACCTCATCTCCGGGATGAATTAAAGCTGTGATGCTCGCATATAAAGCTTCCGTTGCACCTGATGTAATTGTGATTTCAGTTTCAGGATTATAAAATGCTTTGTTGCACTTTTGAGTTTTTACTGAAATATTTTCTCTTAGTGTGGTGATGCCGGGCATTGGTGCGTACTGGTTGAAACCTTTTCTCTGATAGTGATTCACAAGGTCCAGGAGTTTATCCGCACAGTTGAAATCAGGGAAACCCTGCGAAAGATTAATTGCTTTATGATCGACAGCCATTTTTGACATAACAGCAAAAATGCTTGTACCCGCTGACGGTAATTTTGAAATTAATTTGTCGTTCATATTTCCCTTTAAAAGATTATTACTTGTGTTTAAAATATGGAGGAATGGAGGTAAGTGCAAAATCCGGTTGGAAAGAAATATTTTGGTTGAATCCTGCCAGATCAGTTAATAGAATACTCACTCCCGGCAGGTCTTATTGAATCATACAATCGCTTTAATTCGTTATACGCATACCTGCTTCCGCGTTGAGCAGCAAACCTGTAATACTTAACTGCATCAGCAACAGATTTTTTCAAACCGATACCCTGTTCATAGCAATACGCAATTGTAACCTGTGCAAGCACTGAGCCTTGTTCAGAGAATTCTTTTAAACGATTAACCGAGTATAAAATATTCTCCGAATCTATGTATCCGAATATTTTTGCGGTTTCAATTCTGACTTCCGCTTCTTTGCTTCCAAGTTTTGCAGCCTGCAGCCATAGCTTCACAGCTTCACTGTGATTTTGAATAAGATTTTTTCCTATGTAATAATTCAATCCAAGTTCTACTATTGACGGAAGATGATTTTTAGATGCTGCTTTTATCAGTAAGTCCATTGCGTCTTTTATAGCTATCCTGTTGTCAAAACCAAGAATGCTTAAACTATACCACACGAACATTGCATCTGCATCATCATCTTTAACTCTTTGCTGTAAATTTGTATGGAAGTTTTCGTCTTTTAATATTTCAAATAAAAGGAAAGGTGCTCTTGGTGAATCCATTCTAACTGCACGCAAATAATACATTGAAGCTGTTATAAGATTCTTTTCGAAAATAAAACCTGTTTCATAAAACCTGCCGAGCAGGGTAAGAGCTTCAGGACTTCCGGTATTGGCAAAACTATTTAATTCATCTAAGCGGTAAGAATCATAAACAGCGGTTGAGTCATCCTTGTCTTTGATTCCAAGAGTATCAGCAAGACTGTCATTACCGGTATTTAACAGATCAGTTAAAAGATCTTTTTCAATAACGGTTCTTACTGAATCTGCAAGAAGGTCAAAATCAATGTAAACAAGACCGATTGAAGAAGTCAGTGATTTATTTTTCTGTGAGTCGTTCAATTCCAGAGTATCTGATTCAGTAAAAATACTGCTGGTATCAGTCATCTTTAATGGAACCTTTTCTTCAAACTCAGGAATTATTTTTTTAGCCTCTTCAAATCCGCCATCGGCTGCCTTCTTTACCCAGTAATATGCTTTGTTCCAGTTTCGCTTTACAACAAGATTATCCGCATAAAATAATCCTAATATATACTGTGCCTGGTTCATTCCGGAGTTTGCCGCTTCGAGAAAACATTTGTATGCCTCAAACGGGTTCCATTCAACACCCCAGCCATTGATGAGCAAAATACCATAGTTGAATTTTGCCGCCATAAGATTTTGATCCGCTGCTTTTTTTACCCAGTAGGCGCCCTGTACAGTATCGGCATCAAAACCTTCACCGAGTAAATATCTAATACCAAGTTCGTGTTGAGCAAGGGCATCACCTGCATTTGCTTCACGCATAAGATTGAATTGCTGCCAGATCTGGTACGCAAGGTCCGGCTGATAAAAAAATGTTGTGCGTCTTTCAGGTTTATTGTTTTTGAAAGCCAGACTTTTTGTTGTATCCTGTGAAAAGATATTTGTGCTGCAGGCTTGAACTATCAGCAGAACAGGGAGAATTTTTTTAATAACGGAGTATATCAATAAAAATCTTTTAAATATTTCAAATTCGTGCTCTAAATAATCATATTACATCTGAACTTCAAGATGAAATAAATTTCTTATTTAATATTACTATAATTTCTAATAAGTTTAGATACAGTATATTTGACGATATAATTCCGTCATCATTGTGCCTGGTAAAAATTTTTCACTAACATAACCTGTCATGCAAAAAAAAATTATTCTGATAACCGGCGTTTTACTCACAATCATCATTTCATTTACACTTTTTAAAATCCTTTATAATGATGTAAGCCCTCTCGGTGGTTTGTCACTGCAATTTGACAACCTGCAGGTGAAAGAAAAAGCTATTCAGTTTTTAAAGGAACAGGGTATTGAAATAAAGGACCGGATAGCAGAAGTAAAACTGAAACGCAACAACGAACTCCAGGAATTCATTCAGCAAAAATATGGTGTTGAAAAATCCAATGAACTATCAAGAGCAGGTTTCCCTGTTTATTATTGGAACGCAAGGCTTCTAAATGAAAGCGATGAGGTCGTAATTTCTAACAACAGTCAAAAGGAATTAAAGCAGGGTAGCGAACGGGACATTTTCATTAAATATGCATTGGATGGAAGTCTGCTGGAATTTGAAAATGAACAGGATGATTCATCAGCCCTCGAACAACTTGAAATTGAAGATGCAAGAAGAGAAGCTGAATTATTTATAAGCAGGATTAATCCTTCATTAAAATTAATTCCTGATTCAGCGTACTATAAGATGATGGATAAATCAACTCTTCAGGATGACCAGATATTTATTTTTCAGGGTCAGACAGTCATTCCTAAAGTTTTCCGAAATGACTATGAATTTAAATGGACAGCCTTTTCATCTGTCACAAATAAAAAAATAAATCTAATTGCCATAATTGCCGGAACCCGTTTATCCCGTTTTTCAATCACATACGAAACGGATAAAATACCTGATTCAACAAATTACTTTACCACCATTTCTATAATACTTTTTATTATTGTCATAACCATACTATTAATCATTACTGCTTACAGGAGGATCAAAGCATCCGAACTTGGATTTAAAGCCGCGCTATGGGTTGGTTTACTGTATGCCGTAAGTTTTGGATTCACACTCTATTCCGAAGTTAACCTGGCAAAAGGCTGGCAAAGTTTAATACCACTTGTTTTTGGAGGACTTTTTCTTGGCGGTGCCGCGATATTAACCTGGGCAATAAGTGAAAGTCTTGGACGTGATGTCTGGAAAGAAAAGTTTATCGGTTCTGATCTGTTTTTTAACGGTCACCTTTTAAATTCAAGATTGTCGGAATCAATATTAAGAGGGATTCAATTCGGTACTGCACTAGCAGCCTTCTGGCTCATTTTACTTTTTATTTCCGGCAGTGTAATGAATTATTCTAACATTCAGAATGAAGCAAAAGATCTGACTGCAATTCATTCGCTGATCCCCGCTTTTACATTGCTCAACAATCACTTTTTTGAGCACATGTTCATGATTCCGGTATTTTTCATTTTTACTGTTTCAGGTTTAAGAAGAAGAATATCAAATGACATTGTGCTATTAATAGTGTGCGGTATAATCTGGGGTGCAGTAAATGAATCAGACATTAAACCAATTTACCTGGGAGTAATACTAAACAGCATCATCGGGATTTTACTAACGTACGTGTTTTATAAATTCGATCTTGTTACTGCCGCAATTACTGTATTCACTGTGTTTCCGCTCTTGGGAGGATTTGTTTTTCTTAATGTCGAAGGTGGTGCGTACTCACAGCCGGCTTTGGTGCTGATATTAATCTATGCCGGAATAGTCCTACTCGCTATAACAGGCTACCTGACGAAAGATAAGTTATCGGATCTTGATTCGATAACACCTGTTTTTGTAAAGAACATAAATGAACGCCAGAGAATGCAGCGAGAACTTGAAATTGCCCGCGATGTTCAGATGAGTTTTCTTCCCAAATCAAATCCTGACTTTAAGGGACTTGATGTTGCGGCAAAATGTTATCCTGCTTTGGAAGTAGGCGGCGACTATTATGATTTTGTCCGCATCTCCGAAAACAAACTCGGTGTAATAATAGGGGATGTTTCAGGGAAGGGGACACAGGCAGCATTTTATATGACACTTACAAAAGGATTTCTTAAAGCTATATCAAAAACATCGGATTCACCTTCAGAAGTTTTAAAGCTAATGAACGAACTTTTTTATGATAATGTCGAACGCGGAACTTTTATCAGCATGATCTACGGGGTATTTGATAATGAAAAGAAAAACTTCAGACTTGCACGTGCGGGACATAATCCTGTCATTGTCAGGAATTCGTCAAAAGGAAATGTTGAAACACTTAATCCGACAGGGTTAGCACTCGGACTTGAAAAAGGAACATTATTCAGCAAGGCAATAAGTGAAGTTGAAATAAATTACAGTCCGAATGATATTTTTGTTCTTTATACTGATGGTTTTACAGAAGCGATGAACAAAAAACAGGAAGAGTTTACAGAAGAAAGATTACTTGATTCAGTACATAAGTTAAGCGGATTCTCCGCCGAAGAATCAATTCAGAAAATCCACAAAGAAGTAAGTTCATTCATAGGCAAAGCCCCGCAGCACGATGATATGACTATTGTGATAGTAAAGGTTAATGAGGGATGATCTGAGTAAATCACAAATAGAATTATTCAGTTTGATGATTATATGATTCGCAATAGGATTTGATTCAGTTCCTGAAAAACTAAACTGGGATTCTGTTTTTATTGGAACAAAAATAAAAATGATATAATTTAGCAGGCAATAATTCTACTCACGGCAATTAAATAAGGATCAGGATGTCCCTCATTGCAGAAAAACTTTCGGTTAAAATTGATGAATGGCGAAAAGAAGTCAGCTCATTGGTAAAGAATAACGGCGAAACAAAACTTTCAGATGTAACAATCAGCCAGGCTTACGGAGGTATGCGTGATGTGCGTGCTTTGATATGCGATACTTCGCGTGTTCCAAAAGAAGTCGGTTTAATAATAAGAGGAATTCCTCTTTCAGAACTTGAAGAAAAAACACCTGAAGAAGTTTACTATTTATTAATGACAGGTGAACTTCCCGGACAAAAAGAACTTGAAGATTTCAGCAGTGAAATAAAGAAAAGAAAATCTGTCCCTGATTATGTGTGGAATATTTTAAAAGCAATGCCTGCTGATTCTCATCCGATGACAATGCTTGATACGGCGATACTTGTACTACAGAAAGAATCCGTTTTTGCAAAAGAGTACGACAAAGGTTTGCGAAAGGAAGATTACTGGAAACCAACTCTTGAAGACTCGCTTAACCTTGTAGCGAAAATTCCTGCAATTGCCGCTGCTGTTTACCGCATCCGTTTTAACAAAGGTGAATTGATAAAAGCCGATCCATCACTCGATCTTACAGGTGATTATGTTCATATGCTTGGATTGGATAAAAAGGGAAATGAGTTTTATGATCTGATGCGTTATTATCTTGTTGCACACAGCGATCACGAAGGCGGCAATGTAAGCGCGCTTACAACGCAGACAATTAATTCAGCATTGTCGGATGTTTACTATTCTCTGTCAGGCGGATTTAACGGGCTTGCAGGACCGTTGCACGGACTCGCAAACCAGGAAGCATTAAAATGGATTGAAGAAATAATGAACCGCTTCGGTGGAGTTCCTACACACGAACAATTAAAAGACCTTGTGTGGGAAACACTCGATGCTGGCAAAGTAATCCCCGGTTATGGTCATGCAGTATTAAGAGTTACTGATCCAAGATTTGAAGGTTTTTTGAAATTCGGGAAGAAGCACATTCCTGAAGACCCCATATTCAAAACAGTCGCAAGACTTTATGAAGTTGTTCCGGTTGAATTGAAAAAAATATCGAAGATCAAAAATCCGTGGCCTAATGTTGACGCGGCTTCCGGTTCACTGCTCAGTTATTATGGATTGAAAGAATATTCATACTATACCGTGGTATTTGCAGTTTCAAGGAGTCTTGGTTTAACAGCGCAGGCAGTTGTAAACCGCGCTTTAATGAATCCGCTTATTCGTCCAAAGTCTGTTACTACCGAGTATGTTAGGAATTTGGTGAATTCATAGACAAAGATAATTGAGATGATATGATTACTCAAAAAGAGATCGATCTACTGTGGTATGATTCCCAAAATGTTCCGGGCGCAGTTTATAAATTAAATGATTCAGCTCTTATAAATTCTGGTGAACATAGAGGTGAGTATGCAGCCGTAATATCACTAGTTCAACTTTCCCCTGAACCTGAATATCTGGTGGAACTTGGAACTGATGGGAGTGATTTAATTATTAAAGAAAGCGATCTTAGCCCACTCGAATAGATAAACTGATTGAATTCTATCCTTGGATTCATTCAGTTCCAGTCTAAACCTGGTTGGATTCTTTAATATCATTTTAAGTAAAAGCATAAAATAAATTTTCAAGTACAGTAGTCCCACCTTCATTATGAAAACAATTTCCACTCGTTGCTATAATTTTTTTTCATTTCCTCTCACTTTTTCCTTCAATTAAATTGTAAATCGCCTTGACTTATTCTATATTTGAAGGCAAAAAAAACAAGATGTCCTCAAGAAAAAAAGTTAAACTCATATTCGTTACCGGCGGAGTTGTTTCATCACTTGGCAAGGGAATAACAGCCTCTTCATTAGGTCTCCTCTTAAAACAGCGCGGTTTCAAAGTTACCATCCAAAAATTTGATCCTTACATAAATGTTGATCCCGGAACAATGAGTCCGTTCCAGCATGGTGAGGTTTACGTAACCGATGACGGCGCGGAAACCGATCTTGACCTCGGTCATTATGAACGTTTCCTTGATGTGAACATGACCCGTGCTAACAACACAACCACAGGTCAGGTTTATAATGAAGTAATTACAAAAGAGCGGAGAGGTGATTACCTCGGCGCAACTGTCCAGGTAATTCCACACATCACTGATGAAATAAAACAAAGGATGACCAAGCTTTGTGAACTCGGTGAATACGATATAATAATCACTGAAATAGGCGGAACTGTTGGTGATATTGAAAGTCTTCCTTTCCTTGAAGCAATGAGACAATTAATGCTTCAGCTTGGAAGAGTGAATACGATGAATATTCATGTCACACTTGTGCCTTACATAAGTTCTGCGGGTGAAGTGAAAACAAAACCTACCCAGCACAGTGTAAAAAATTTATTGGAACTCGGTATTCAACCGGATGTTCTTATTTGCAGATCAGAAAAGAAATTGTCTAAAGATATTCGTGATAAGATAGGATTGTTTTGTAATGTTGATACAAGCGCGGTTATTTCTGCTTACGACTGTTCTTCAATTTATGAAGTTCCTTTGATGCTTTATAAAGAAAAGCTTGATCAATTCGTTATGAAAAAACTCCATCTTTCTGACAAAAAAATAAAACTTGACGATTGGGAAAATCTTGTTGAAGGAATAAAAAAACCCGAGACATCTGTTGAGATTGCAGTCTGCGGAAAATACATTGAACACATGGATGCCTATAAAAGTATTATGGAATCATTTGTTCACGCAGGCGCGGAGAATAATGCAAAAGTCGTGATCAGACCCATAAATGCTGAACGGCTTGAGAATGAAGATATTGAAACACTGTTGAAAGGCGTAAGCGGCATACTTGTGCCCGGCGGATTCGGTGAACGTGGTATTGAAGGAAAGATAAAAGCAATCCGCTATGCGAGAGAAAATAAAATTCCTTTCTTCGGTATTTGTCTCGGACTTCAGTTAGCCGTGATTGAGTTTGCCCGTAACGTTTGTAAAATATCGCAGGCAAACAGTCACGAGTTCAAAACCAATAAATACAGTGTAATTGATCTAATGCCCGACCAGAAAAATATCAAGAACATGGGCGCAACCATGCGGCTTGGTGCTTATCCCTGTATCGTTGTTGAGAATACACACGCAATGAAAGCTTATAAAGTCGGACTTATTTCCGAGCGGCACAGGCATCGTTACGAAGTAAACAATAAATACCGTGCAACACTTATGGATCATGGAATGATGTTCAGCGGACTTTCACCCGACAGGCAGCTTATTGAAATTGTTGAACTGCCGGAACATCCATGGTTTCTCGGCTGCCAGTTCCACCCTGAATTAAAGTCCAGAGCGACAAAAGCTCATCCGCTATTCAGAGAATTTGTAAAAGCTTCACTAAAGTATTCTGCCGAAGAGAAAAATAGTTGATGACAAATATTTTTCATTTGTCTTTTAGCTCGGTTGTTTCCAGGAAATTTCAATTTTTATCCAGGTATATGAAATTACATTCACTAACACTTCTCATTCTTGTTTTACTTATCGCATTTACAAATAATGAAACAGCGGCACAACGGGATATTAACAGCACTGTTAAAAGGGGATTAGAGCTTGCTTACCAGTTTAATTGGGATGATGCAGAAAAAGTTTTTAAAGGATTAATTTCAAAGTATCCTGAAAGACCCGAACCATACCACTACTATTCGGGAATATTTTTATGGTATTTCCTCAGTAGTAATGACGAAACTGATCTGGATAGTTTTACTGATTACTCTGACCTGGCAATTGAAAAAGGAAAAGAATTACTTGACGAAAATCCGGAAGACATAAATCTGATTTACATTCTCGGTGCTAACTATAACTACAGAGCAATTGCATTTGCGCGCGCGGAGAATTACCTGGATGCGATCTGGGCGAGTAAAAAATCTGAATCGTACCTTAGAGAAGTACTAAGCAAAGATCCTGAAAATGCTGACGCATACCTTGGACTTGGTTTATATAGTTTCTCTGTATCGCAGGTTCCCTCAGCATTTAGCTGGGCTTTGGACCTTGCCGGAATAAAAGGAAGTATTGAGGAAGGATTAGATAACATACGCAAAGCTGCTGAGCATGGAGAATTTTCGAAAGTTGAAGCACAATATTATTTGTCACAGATATTATCCGGTGTTGTTTTTGATTTTGAAGAAGCTTCTGTCAACTTAACGAAATTGTCAAAACGGTATCCTGAAAATTTAGTTTTCAATTATTCGCTTGCTGTTATTGATATTAAAAACAGGAAGCTGGATGCGGCGGAAAAAATTTTAATCCCGATTGTAAAATCAAATGAAAATAAATTCAGGAAAGTAATAGCCTTTTCTAATTTTCTATTGGGCGATGTCAGTTATAAAAAGAATCAGTTTGATAAAGCAATCAGTTACTATGAAAATTTTTTAAAATTGACTCCGGATAAAGACTATACGGCAATAGCTTCATTCAGACTCGGGGTATGTTATGAATTTTCAAATGAGAGAGAAAAAGCCGTTGAAAATTTTTCCAACTGCGGAAACGGAAATATGGATCTTGAAGATGATGTTTATGCAAAAAGAAAAGGAAGTGTTTATCAGAAGAGAACTATTGCGGAATCAGAATCTTCCCTGATCAGGTTTGCAAATATGATCGATAACAACAAACATAAAGCAGCGCTTGATTCACTTTCACAATTATTAAAATCAGTAAAGACTGAAAAACTTAAATCCGAGATTTATTTCTATATGAGCGAAGCTGCATATCTTGCAGGTAAATATTCTGAATCTGCTTTGTACGCCGAAAGTTCAATCAGTTCAAATCATTCTGAAGAAAGATGGCTGAATCCATTTTCACATTACAATGCAGCGCGGGCTTATCATCACATGAATCAGCCGGTTAAACGTGATGATCATCTTGGACTTGCCGAAGATAATAATGATTTTGATTATCAGAGTGTGTTAAAGAACCTGGTTTACGTTCTCAGGCGTGAAAGTAAAAATTTATAAAAAGATACGTTTAATTGACAATATTTTGCTATTTAACTAATTTGAATCACCTTTAAGGTAGATTTGTTTTGAATATTGCTGTGTTTGTTTCAGGTCGTGGTTCTAATCTTCAGGCTATTTTAAATTCCCAGGATTTACAAAATATAGTTGAAGTAAAAGCGGTTATCAGTAATAAACTTGATTGCGCGGCTTTTGAAATTGCAGGTAAATATTCTATCCCGGTTTTCAGTGTGGGTGATTCTGAAAAAAAAATCAGTTTCACTAAACTCGCTGCAAGGTTAATGGATATGAAAACCGATCTGATAGTTCTTGCAGGTTTCCTGAAACTATTACCGGTTGAATTTATCAATGATTTCAGAAACAAGATCATCAATATTCATCCGGCGCTTCTCCCATCCTTTGGTGGCGAAGGAATGTATGGAATAAATGTTCATAAAGCAGTATTTGAATCATCGGTTAAAGTATCAGGCGCTACTGTTCATTTCGTTGATGAGAAGTTCGATAATGGAATGATCATTGCTCAAAGTTGTGTTGATATAAGTATGGCTGAATCACCGGAAGAGATTGCAGACAAAGTATTGGAGATTGAACATAAACTGCTTCCAAAGGTAATTGAAAAATTCGCGCTCGGTAAAGTTGATATTACAGGCAGCCGGGTAATTGTTCGTTAGTATAATTTCTTAAACTGGATATTGAATTGAAAAAAATTGCTCTTATAAGTGTATCGGATAAAACCGGAATTGAAAATCTCGCCAGGGAACTTACCAGACTTAATTATGATATAGCCGCAACAGGCAACACTGCCAAACTTATTGCTTCATCAGGAATAAATGTTACTGAGGTTAGTTCTGTTACAGGATTTCCTGAAGTGTTTGACGGCAGGGTTAAAACCCTTCATCCAAAAATTTTTGGCGGAATACTTTATAGAAGAGATAACACTTCAGACAGGACAGATGTTGAAAAACTTGAAATCCCTTCCGTTGATATTGTCATAGTGAACCTGTACCCGTTCGTAAAAACTATTCAGAACACTGATTCAACTTTAGATGAAATTATTGAGAATATTGACATCGGCGGACCAAGCCTGATCCGTGCGTCCGCAAAAAATTATAAAGATGTTTGCGTACTTACTGATCCTTCACAGTATGAAGAGTTTTTAAATGAATTGAAAAGCGGAAGCGTGAGTTTGGAAACAAGGCAAAAACTGGCGGTCGCCGCATTTTCCTACACTTCATTTTATGATACTCATATTGCCAATTATCTTGAAAAACGATTTGAAATTCAGCCAACACATTTAAGAGTAAACAAACTAGTTGAAAGAAAATTAAGGTATGGTGAAAACCCGCATCAAACAGCATTTGTTTACGGTGAGTTTGAAAAATATTTTGAAGTTTTTCATGGTAAAGAAATATCATATAACAATATTCTTGATCTTGTAAGCGCTGTTGAACTTGTTGAAGATCTTGGCAAAAATTCCTGCGCAATAATTAAACATAATAATCCTGCAGGAGCTGCAATCGGCAGTGATCCGTTTGACGCTTATTCTAAGGCACTCAAATGTGATCCGGTTTCTGCGTTCGGCGGCATTGTAGTTTTTCAGGATGAAGTGGATGTTAAACTTGCCGAGAAACTCAACGAAATTTTTCTTGAAATTGTGTGCGCTCCTTCATTCACCGATGAAGCATTAACTGTTCTGAAAAAGAAAAAAGACAGAAGATTATTAAAGCAATTAAGACAACTTGATGATAAAGAAATTTCTTTCAGGAATATTCCCGGCGGAGTAATTGCACAGGATGCCGATAAAATCAAAATCGATTTATCATCTTTAAAAATTTCAACTGATAAACAACCGACTGAAAAAGAACTTGACGATCTTGTTTTTGCATGGAAGGTTGCCAAGCATACAAAATCTAATGCTATAGTTTTTGTTAAAGATAAAACTACACTGGGAGTTGGTGCCGGACAAATGTCCAGAATCGATTCAGCTAAAATTGCATTTATGAAAGCAGAAGAACACGGACTTGATTTAAAAGGATCAGTTGCCGCATCTGATGCTTTCTTTCCGTTTGCAGATGGACTTTTGGAAATCATCAGGTGCGGTGCTACTTCGGTAATTCAGCCGGGTGGTTCAGTACGTGACAATGAAGTAATTGAAGCTGCAAATAAAAATAATATATCAATGGTTTTTACAGGTGTTAGACACTTTAAACACTAAGAGGTTTTATGGGACTTTTTGATTTCTTTTCTGCCGATATTGCAATTGACCTTGGAACGGCAAACACACTCATCTATGTGAAGAGCAAGGGCATTGTTCTGAATGAACCTTCGATAGTGGCATTTGATAAAAACACAAAACGAATTATAGCACTCGGTAATAAAGCTAAGGAGATGCAGGGAAGGGAACATAAAGAGATAAGGGTTACCCGACCAATGCGTGACGGTGTGATTGCGGATTTTGAAATTGCTGAAGGAATGATTCGCGCGTTTATAAAAAGAGTAAGAGGCGGTGCCTTCTCAAGCAGAAGAGTTGTTGTAGCTGTGCCAAGCGGTGTTACAGAAGTTGAAAAAAGAGCAGTACGTGACAGTGCAGAACATGCCGGCGCAAAAGAAGTTCATCTTATTGCGGAACCTATGGCTGCTGCAATCGGTATCGGGATTGATGTTGAAGCGGCAATTGGTAATATGATAATAGATATCGGCGGCGGTACGACTGAAATTGCTGTGATCGCGCTTTCCGGAATTGTGAATGAAGAATCAATCCGTATTGCCGGTGATGAAATGAATTATGCTATTATGCAGTACTTCAAAAAGAACCACAACATTTTAATTGGTGAAAGAACCGCAGAGGCAATCAAGTGTGAAGTCGGTTCTGCAATTCCGTTGAAGGAGGAAATAACAATCCAGGTTAAAGGTCGTGATTTAGTCGGCGGTATTCCTAAAACAACAGAAGTAAGTTCTGTTGAAATTCGTGAGGCGCTTAATGAATCTGTTGTACAGATAGTTGATGCAGTTCGTCAATCACTTGAACGCACACCTCCCGAACTTTCTGCTGATATTCTTGATCGCGGAGTTATGATAACCGGCGGCGGTGCGCTGTTAAAAGGTCTTGACGAAAGAATAAGAATGGAAACAAATCTGCCCGTTCATGTTGCAGAAGATCCTTTAACTGCGGTTGTGCGCGGTGCGGGTAAAGTAATAGATAACCTCAATCATTATTCAAAGGTTTTAATACGTAACAGAAGATATTAATGATAAGATTTATACTTGTTGTTTGGAGAAACTTTAAAGAATATATCATACTTGTACTGCTTTTAATTACCAGCCTCATTACTCTGTCCCTTAATCAAAAACCTGAAATAAAAAAAGTAAGAGCAATTGCTTTCGGTACATTTGCTTCGGTGACTTCCGTAGTTTCAAATCTTATTAATCCTGCTAAACTTCAAAGTGAAAATGATCGTCTTCTGAAAGTGAACGCAGAATTAATGCTGCAGGTAAACAGACTTCGAAATTATGGAATTCAAAATGCTGAACTAAAAGGATTGGTTGGATTAAAAGATACTTCAGATTATCCGCTGATACCTGCCACGATAGTTTCAAAATCACTTAATAAAGCGCAGAGTACTGTCACAATAAATGCAGGTTCGTCTGCGGGTGTAAAGCCAGGAATGCCGGTGATCAATGATCAGGGACTTGTGGGAATAATTTATTCTACCTCTGAAGATTTTGCGATTGCCCGAACTCTAAAAAATATTGATTTAAAGATAACGGTTAAAGATGAACGAAGCCGTGTTGACGGAGTGATGAAATGGAACGGTGAGGACCTTGTGATTATCGATGTTCCTAAAACGTATGATATCGAAACGGGTGACAGAATAATTACTTCCGAGATCAGTTCAATTGTCCCTGTTCCTCTGCCGGTTGGATTTGTAACGGGTTTGAGTAAAGTTGAAACTGGAATCTTTAACGAGGTAAAAATAAAACCGTTTGTCGACTTTGTTAAAGTTGAAAACGTATTTGTACTTGGTATTGTACAAAGCAAACAGAAAAATGATCTTGAACTGAATTTTTTTAATACGGAAAAATAAATGCGTTCAGATTATTTTATATCACTGCTGATTTTTTTCCCTGTACTCGTAATTCAAACTACTATCGTTCCCCTTATTTCATTATCAGGTGTGGTACCTGATCTCATTCTTATTGTTCTCGTTTATTACTCGATTCGTAATGGTCAGATTTACGGTGCTGTTGCGGGATTTGTATTCGGACTTTTTTTCGATTTGATTACAGGAAGTTTGTTAGGAAGCGCAATGCTGTCAAAAACTTTTGTAGGTTTTATCGCAGGATATTTTTCGAATGAGAATAAGAGAGAAATATATCTGCATTCCTATCCGTTTATACTTATTGTATTATTATGCTCAATAATTGATTCAATAGTTTATGCATTTTTTTCTGACACAGATTTTAACAGAAATGTTTTACTGCTTTTCTTTGAACAGGGAATGCTTCCCGGGTTGTTTACAGCCGTCGTAAGTTTATTAGTTATGATCTTTGCCCCCAAAAGGAGATTTGGTTGAGTACAGGTGTAGGTTCATCTGAAAGGAGAACGATAATTTATTTTATCCTGGTTGGAATTTTTCTGGTCATGTTATTCAGATTATTCCAGATGCAAATTCTTCAGCAACAGGAATATGATACTAAATCCGCTGACAATAGTATCAAAGCCATCGAACAAACTCCGTTGCGCGGAGTTTTCTATGACAGAAACCTTGAAGTGATTGTCAGTAATGTACCTGCGTATACACTCCGTATAACTCCCGCAAACTATGATGCCAGATTAAACAGGATACTTGAAACTGTTCTTGAGGTCGATTCCGGGTATATCAGCAGGATACTGATCAACAACAGGATTTATTCAAAATATATACCCATAAGAATTAAAAGAGGAATTGATTTTAAAGTAGTTTCCTGGCTCGAAGAAAATTCTGAACATCTTCCTGGTGTGGATTATATAGTTGAAATGCAAAGAGGATATCCTTCAGGAATAGTTGGTTCACATATGTTCGGATACTCAAAAGAAATTTCTTCTTCACAACTTGAAAAAGAGAAAGACTACTACATACCCGGCGACTATGTCGGTTATAACGGCATTGAAAAAACTTATGAAAAAGTTTTGAGGGGAGAAAAAGGTTTCAACTATATTCTTGTTGATTCCAAGCGAAAGGAAATAGGAAAATTTAAGGAAGGTATTGAGGACAAAACATCTATTAAAGGTCACGATCTTGTTTTATCAATCGATGCAGATGTACAGCGTGTAGCTGAGGAGGAATTCAAAGGTAAGCGCGGTGCTGTCGTTGCAATTGAACCAACAACAGGTGAAATTCTTGCGTTACTTAGCGCTCCCGATTATGATCTCAATCAGTTTTCTTACGTAACCTCAAAAGAGTTTTTGGATCAGCTTTATAAAGATCCGAACAAACCTTCATTCAACCGTGCAACAATGTCTTTAAAACCGCCCGGCTCGACTTATAAGATACTTGCCGCAATAGCAGCTCTTGATATGGGTGTAATCACACCATCGACAACATATTTTTGCGGCGGAGGATTTACTTTCGGCAGGTTTTTCAAATGTCATGGTTCTCACGGATCTGTTAATGTAATTCACGCTATAGAAAAATCTTGTAATACTTTTTTCTACAGTCTCATTTATAAAATCGGTTTAGATAAATTTAAAGAGTACAGTGAACGTTTCGGCTTTAACTCGAAAACAGGTATTGACATTGGCGAGGAATCTGCTGGCATGATTCCCGATACAAAATATTATGAAAAAATTTATGGTGAGAACTGGCCGAGAAGTATAATGGCGAGTTTGGGGATCGGTCAGGGAGAAGTTAGTGTAACTCCGCTTCAACTTGCGCACTACGTCGCACTGATAGCAAACAATGGAAAAGGTCATGTTCCACATCTGGTAAAAGGTTATCTCGATGACAACACAAAAGAAGTTGTTCCTTTAAAATTTAAAGAGGTGGATACAAAAATAAACCAGAGAGTATTCGACATCGTTAAAGAAGGAATGTTTCTTGTTGTAAATGGCGCCGGAACAGCTACACATATAAAAATGCCTGACGTACATGTCGCTGGTAAAACGGGAACGGCTCAAAATCCTCACGGAAAGGATCACGCTTTATTTATCGGCTTTGCGCCTTATGAAAATCCAAAGATCGCTCTTGCTATTGTAGTTGAGAATGTCGGATTCGGCGGGACTCACGCGGCTCCCATCGCAAAAAAAATGATAGAGGCTTTTCTGAACAAAAAAAATAAAACGAAGATAATTAATCCAGAGACTAAGATAATAGGTGCCCGGATTGAGAATTGATTATAAACTGAATGACAGGCTTGATCTTGGACTATTATTTTCGGCACTTGCATTAGTGTCTATCGGGTTGGTTGCGATTTACAGTGCTACAATAAATCATCCTACTGCCGGCGGAAATTTTAGTAAGCAGCTTGTACTTGGCGGAGTCGGTCTGATAATTTTTTTCATTGTTTATTCTATTCCTACAAACTCATTCAAAGTTATTTCAATACCTACTTATGCATTTTCATTATTTCTACTGGCAGTTGTATTGGTTGCCGGAAGAAAAGTTTCAGGAGCAAAAAGCTGGCTGGATCTTGGTCCGTTTGGTTTTCAACCATCAGAGTTTGCAAAGATTGCAACTATACTGGCGCTAGCTTCATTTTTAAGCCGGCGGAATACGGATATCGAATCATTTAAAGATATTCTTATTGCACTGATGATTGGGTTTATTCCTGTTGGGTTGATACTTCTTGAACCTGATATGGGAAGTTCATTTGTTTTCTTCGGGGTGATACTTACAATGATATTCTGGAAGGGAATAAGTCTGTTCGGATTATTTGTTGTTCTCTCTCCGGCATTTGTCGCTCTATCAGCGTTGTTTGGATTATATTATTTTCTCGGCGCAATATTTCTCGTCACAGTTACACTACTGATATTTAAAAAAGATATTTTTTTCAGCGGATCAATACTAGCATTAAATATCGGCGCTGGATTTTTTGCCGATTATGTATACCGACTTTTAAGTCCTCATCAGCAGAAAAGAATTCAATCGTTCATCGATCCAATGGCTGATCCTCTCGGCTCGGGATACAATTCGATCCAGGCAAAAGTAGCTATCGGCTCCGGCGGGTTCTGGGGTAAAGGATTTTTATCCGGTAACCAAACGCAGCTTCAGTTTATTCCTGAACAGTGGACGGATTTTATTTATTGTGTGATTGGCGAGGAGTTTGGTTTTATAGGTGCGGCATTAACACTGATTCTCTTTCTGTATCTATTTCTAAAAATTCTTAAAATATCTTCTTACACAAAAGATGAATTTTTAAGTCTCGTAATAGTCGGTATTCTGTCGGTGTACACAATTCACTTTTTAATAAATATAGGTATGGCAGTCGGTATTATGCCGGTGATAGGAATCCCGCTGCCTTTCGTTAGTTACGGCGGAACATCGCTCATAATAAATTTGTTTATGCTTGGTATAGTTGCGAACGTTTACCGGACACGAAAAAACTATACATGATATTTTCATCTTTCCGAACTTACCTTTCATTATCCCGGTAGTTTGAATTCGCTTTTTAAAAAGATATATTAGCACCGAATTAAGTTATAATTACTAAACAGGTCATCAACTTAATCCATTTCAGAGGAGACAAAACTTTATAATCAGGTTTCTTTCACAAATAAGCGGTGCACTTAATAATGTGTATTAAGTGAGTTATAAACTTTTATTAAATCAAAAATATCATGACTGCAAAAGAAAAACTTCAATCGAAAAATGCCGAAGGAAAATTCATCTGTGTCGGACTTGATTCTGATATTGAAAAAATACCTGAACATCTGAAACAACTTGATAATCCCTTACTTGAATTTAATAAGAGTATAATAGACTCAACCCGTGAACACGCCGCAGCGTATAAATTAAATTTTGCCTTCTATGAAAGAGATGGCGCCAAAGGATTTGAAAATCTTTATCAGACAATAAAACATATTCCGGAAGACATTCTGATTATTGGCGATGCAAAAAGAGGTGACATCGGCAATACATCACAAATGTATGCAAAGTCGTCATTTGAATATTTCGGGTGCGATGCATGTACAGTAAATCCATATATGGGAGAGGATTCTGTTGCGCCATTTGCTTCATTCCCGGATAAACTTGTGTTCGTACTTTCGCTAACATCAAATCCCTCTTCAGCAGAATTTGAAAAACAAAAACTTTATGACGGAACAATGCTGTTCCAAAAGGTTATTCAACGGATACATAAATGGGGAAATACTGATAGCTACGGTGTTGTTTTCGGAGCTACAAATTCCAAAGAGTTAAAGGATAATATCGGTATTCTCAAACAACTTCCGCTGTTGATTCCAGGTATCGGCACACAAGGCGGCAGCCTCGAAGACATCGTGAAGATATTAAGGTTTACTGAATATCCGAATTACTTATTGAATATCAGCCGGTCACTCATTTATAAAGATAGTTCTGAAAATTTTGCTGGTGCTGTTACTGAAGAAATAATACAGTTGAACAGAACGATTGACAGGATTATGAGAAGTTAATTTAAATTTACTCTTAAGATTATATTTGTTAATTTTGGTCAGGATAAATTAACATTTCTTATGAGGAAGGAATGTGAGTACAATTTCAAAAATCATTTCCGGACAGGCAGCAAAAAAAAATAATTACCCGGAGTGGAATATCCTTTCACAGAATTCAGTAGCATTTTTTTTCAAGTCGACAAACACCGGGCATCTTCCAATCACACAATCAATGCCCGTTATTTTTGTTAGTAAATAGTTTAACAGCGGGGAAGCAGTGGAAAAGAAAATAAAAGTTCTTGAGAAATTTCTTCACGAAATATGGAAAGAGCAGAATTTCCATTCCAGCCTGGTTTCGCATGACGGTGAGCAGATTAAAATACTCGATGCCGGTACAGAGAACATCGAACTGGGCGGACCTGATTTCAGGAATGCAAGAATTCAGATAGGGAACATCACTTATACCGGCGATGTTGAAATTGACAGCTTTCATTCCGATTGGAAAAAACATGGGCATTTTCTGAACAAGCGGTATAATAAAGTTATTCTTCACGCGGCACTCCTTAATGATTCAAACCATAATTTTGTTTACACCCAGGATGGACGAAAAGTAGAATCAGTCGCGTTTGAGTCTTTACTGAAAAATGATTTGAAGAGCCACCTGCACAATGCAATTACGGCTGAAAGAAAGAACAGGATTAATAAGATGCCGTGCGTCGAGTTAAATAACCTGGTTACTGAAAAAGATAAAATAGATTTCCTCTTTAATCTCGGTATTGAAAGGTTCAAAATTAAAAAGGAAAGAATGCTTCAGCGGCTGAAAGAAATAATTTATCTCAATGAACTTAAACTGAAAGAACCCGTAGTCAGGTACAGTCTTGGGGAAGATTTTTATAACCGGAATTTTACTCAAAAAGATTTTGGTGATCAGGCAGTCTGGCATCAGCTGATCTATGAATCCATATTTGAAGCACTGGGTTATTCAAAAAATAAAGAGATAATGCACAAGCTTGCCAAAGCTGTGGAAATAGAATTTATACTTAAGAATATTCCTGTAAAGGATTTTAATATTGAAGTTGAATCTTTACTTCTGCACGCTGGGGGTTTACTTCCTGCAAAACTTAATGACGCAGATGATGATACAATCGATTACCTGAGGTCAGTTCAGGAGGCGTGGAATAATTTGAAGGAAAAATATGATGGTGTGAGGTTCTCTGAAGAACAATGGCATTTCTTTAAGTTAAGACCTCAAAACTTTCCTACCATAAGATTAGCCGGGGGAGTCAGACTTCTTCACAGGCTGCTCAAAGAAAACCTGGTCATAAAGATTTTAAACCAGTTTAAGAATATCAATAATCCAAATAAACTAACCCGCGAACTAAGAAACCTGATGGTAGTAAATGCAGACGGCTACTGGAAACAGCATTATATCTTTAATAAAAAAATAGACTATGATATTAAATATTTTGTAGGGGTTTCCCGTGCCGATGAAATTATCATCAATGTGATTTTGCCTGTCATTGCCATGTATTTTGATATGTTCGGAAAAAAAGAATTATCTCACCGTGTGATGAAGTTATATCTTAACTATTATCAGAACAGTGAAAATAATCTTGTAAATGAAGTATCATCTACACTGCATCTGAATGATGCCTGGAAAAGAAGTGTCTTATACCAGGGTTTGATTGAACTTTTCAGGAGTTACTGTTCGCGGGAAAAATGTCTTGAGTGCAGGATAGGAGAAAAGATCTTTAACTGAAATTGTCAGTTGTTGCTTGTTAGTTTTTGAATATCATCTCTAATTTTTGCCGCTCTTTCATATTCTTCGGCATTTATAGCTTCCCTCAATTTATTCTGTAATGCAGCAAGTTTAGCTTCCTTGGTTTTAGGGACAGGTTCTTTTTCAACATTATTTACTTCCTTGTCAAGGAATTCTTTTTCACTGTCTTCAGCAGGAATGAATGCCGCAGTATCCATAACTGATTCAGCTACATAAATGGGTGCATGAGTCCGGACAGCAATTGCAATAGCATCGCTGGGTCTTGCATCAATTTCATTTGTCATTGAAGAAACATCAAGAATGATTTTGGCGAAGAAAGTATTCTCTCTCAATTCGTCAACGACAACTTCCAAAACGTTAGCACCAAGATTATCAATAATATTTCGTATGAGGTCATGTGTTAATGGTCTCGGCGGACGGATTCCCTCCAGTTCAAGGGCTATTGCCTGAGCTTCAAACGCGCCGATAATAATGGGCAGTCTTCTTGAGCCGTCACTCTCCTTAAGCAGAATAGCGTATGCACCGCCTGTTGATGGACTTGTTGACAACCCTAATATTTCACACTGGATCTTATGCAATAGTTTTCCTTTTTATGCTTTCAGCTTTCTTACTTCTTCAGTAAATGCAGGAAGTATTTCAAAAATATCTCCGGCAATTCCATAGTCGGCAATATTAAAAATCGGTGAATCTTTATCCTTGTTAATTGCTACAATATATTTTGCTGATGACATACCGGCAAGGTGCTGAATCGCACCTGAAATTCCGCAGGCAACATAAAGTGATGGTGATACAGTTTTTCCTGTCTGACCGACCTGTTCGCGATGAGGACGCCAGCCTGCATCAACAACTGCTCTTGAAGCTCCCACTGCAGCTCCTAATGCATCAGCGAGTTCTTCAATCAAATGAAAATTTTCGGGACCTTTCATTCCTCTGCCGCCGGAAACAATAATGTCAGCTTCCGCAACATCAAGTTTGCCTTCAGATTTTTTTGATTCTGTTACTCTGTTGGTAAGGTTCGGATTGTCAACATTTCTAATTTCAATTTCTGTTGATGAATCTGAACTAACCGGCTTGAAAACGTTTGGCCGCAGAGTAAAGACTTTTACATCGCTGTTGAATTTGACATCCATCAATGCTTTGCCGGCGTAAACTGGTCGAGTTAAAGTAATGGTGTTATCATTTATTGTGAAGTCAATTATATCCATGATTATGCCCGCATTTAGATTTACACTTACTAATGGAGCAAGATCTTTACCGAGTGAGCTATTAGGAAATATGACATACTCAGCACCGGTTTCTTTCGCATAACCTGATACAATGTTTTTATACGCACTTGATGAGTAATTAATAAGATCTGAATTCTTGAAATGAACTATTTTGTTCAGACCATAGGATTGAATTGTATTGATATTTTCAATCTCTCCGCCTATCACAACAGCTTCTGTTTCATAACCTAAAGCTGAAGCAATTGAATGAGCAACTGTTGCAGTTTCATACGAAGTTTTTTTAAGCTTGTTCTCTCTTTGTTCAATAAAGATCAGGATTTTTTTCGGCATTATTTTAATTTCCTTTAAATGACTTTTGCTTCTTCCCTTAACAATCTTACTAATTCCGGAACAGCTGATTTATCAGTTCCTATTATTCTTCCCGGATTTTTAGGTGAAGGCAATCTTAGTTTCAGTATTTCAGTTTTGTTTTGAATGTCTGTGAGAACTTTTTCCTCTATGACTTTCTTTTTTGCCGCCATTATACCTTTCAAAGAAGCATAACGCGGTTCATTCAACCCTTTCTGTGCTGTAATCACAGCCGGTAATTCAGTGGAGATTACTTCTCTGCCGCCTTCTATTTCTCTTTCTGCAGTAATTTTATTTCCATCAATATTTAATAGAACGACAACCGATATACAATTATAACCAAGCATTTCTGCAGTAAGCTGACCGGTGATTGAATTATCAAAATCAACAGACTGTTTGCCGAATAAAATTAAATCATAGCCACCGGATTTTAATTCACCGGATAATGCACTTGCCACGAAATATGAATCAGTTTCCACATCTGTTTTAAGAAGTATACCTTTATCAACTCCCATCGCCAGAGCTTTACGAATTGTTTCTTTATTAGCATCATTTCCAACACTGACAGCAGTGACTTCGGAATCTCCGCCAAACTTTTCTTTCAGTTTTAATGCTTCTTCAACCGCAAACTCATCGTAGGGATTAATTATATAAGTAACTCCTGCCGGGTCGATTATTTTCTCGGCAGAACCAATTTTTATCTTAGTAGCAGTGTCGGGTACATGGCTCACACATACTGCTATTTTCATTCAGCCTCCGTTTAATACTCTGATTTTTGATAAAAAAATATAAACATACACTGCTATAAAAACAAACTAAGCCGATTTGGATTTGACAATAAAGAATTTCATCAGCATCAGGTTTCTTTATTGAGAACACGTTTGTGTCTTTTAAGTTCAGCCTCAATTGTTTATTTTTGCACTATGCAAAAAAGAATTGATGAAAAACCTGAAATTGATATTCTCGTTGATGAAGAAACTACGATTGATGTATTAAGCCGTGTAGTATTATACAATGATGACTGGCATACTTTTGATGAAGTAATTATTCAGCTAATTAAAGCAATAAGCTGTACATTTGAAACTGCAAGAAGTCATGCATTTGAAGTGCACGTTAAAGGCAAATCGATTGTTTTTAACGGCTCGCTTAAAGACTGCCTCAGAGTTTCTACAGTTCTTGAGGAAATAGCACTGAATACTCAGATAATTACCTGAACCCCCTTGGGGTCAGGGACTTTCCTTTAAAGCAAGTAATTCACCAATAAAAATTTGAAAGGACTTTGTGAAAAAAGTTAGAGAAGATATAAGGAATATTGCGATCATAGCACACGTTGACCACGGTAAAACAACTCTTGTTGATCATATGCTTAACCAGACTGGCGCGTTCAGAGCAAACCAGCAGGTTGAAAAAAGAATTATGGATTCAAACGCACTTGAAAAGGAGAGAGGTATAACTATCCTGGCAAAAAATCTCAGCATAAGTTATAACGATGTTAAAATTAATATTATTGATACTCCCGGTCATGCGGATTTTGGCGGCGAAGTTGAAAGAACACTAAGAATGGTTGATGGTGTTTTGCTTCTTGTAGACGCGGCCGAAGGTCCGTTACCGCAAACGAAATTTGTGTTAAAAAAATCTTTGGAATTAAATCTTAAACCAATCGTAGTTATTAACAAGATTGACAGAAAAGATGCACGCCCTAATGAAGTTCTTGATGAAGTTTTTGATCTTTTTGTTTCATTAGGCGCGACTGAGGAACAACTTGATTTTCCTTTCGTTTATGCAATTGCAAAACAGGGTATTGCTAAAATTAATCTCGATGATAACGGCGTAAATCTAACTCCGCTTTTTGAAACCATTATTAAAAATGTACCGGCTCCGGAGGCAAATCTTGAAGAGGAATTTCAAATGTTGATTTCAGCAATTGACTACAATGATTACCTCGGCAGGATAGGAATCGGAAGAATTCATTCAGGCAAGATCAACCTCGGAGAGAATATTGTACTTATCACGAGAGAAGGTGAAAAGATAAATGCTAAGGTTACAAAAATTTATACCTTCGAAAATATTAAACGTATTGAAGCAGAATCACTCACAGCCGGTGACATTGGAGCAATAGCCGGACTGGAGGATGTTGATATCGGTGATACAGTTGCCAGCCCCAGAAAGCCTGAAGGACTGCCTTTTGTTACCATTGATGAACCGACAATAACTATGAACTTCATGGTTAACAATTCACCGTTTGCAGGGCAGGAAGGTAAATATGTAACTACAAGGAATATAAGTGAGAGGCTTTCGAGAGAATTAAAATCAAACGTAAGTCTTACAGTTGAAATGACAGAAAGTCCCGACGTTTTTAAAGTCAGTGGAAGAGGTGAACTGCATTTAGCAATACTGATTGAAAATATGCGGCGTGAAGGCTATGAACTTCAACTGAGTAAGCCGCAGGTGATAATGAAAAGAATTCACGATGTTCTTTCTGAACCGGTAGAACATGTTATAATAGATGTACCTGAGGAGTTTGTCGGAATTGTAATTGAAAAACTTGGCAAACGAAAAGGTGAAATGAAAAATATGATCACCTTTAATGACAATACCCGTATTGAATTTATGATTCCTTCACGCGGATTGATCGGCTACAGGAATGAATTTATGACTGATACAAAAGGTACCGGAATTCTTCATCATAACTTTCATTGCTTTGAACCATTTAAAGGTGAAATAGTCAGTCGTCAGAGAGGTGCGCTTGTCGCAATGGAGAGTGGAATTGCTTCTGCTTACGCGATGTTCAAATTGCAGGAGCGGTCAATCTTTTTTATTGAACCGCAGACTAAAGTATATGAGGGAATGGTTGTTGGTGAAAATTCCAGGGCAAATGATATGCTGGTTAACGTAACTAAAACAAAACAGCTAACAAATATGCGTGCGTCCGGTGCTGATGAAGCCATAAGACTTGAACCACCAACGATATTACCACTGGAACAGGCAATTGAATGGATAACCGATGATGAATATGTTGAAGTAACCCCGGAGAATATAAGGATCAGGAAAAAGTACCTTACCGAGATGGACAAGAAGAATGCGCGACTTGCTGCAAAACAAAAAGAAGCGGCACTCCCGAGTTGACGTAATGATTCGGATTATTATTAGGCTACCTGAGCGGAACAAAGATTACAGTTGCAATAGTCATAAATTTCTTCATAACCATAGTCTATAGTAAGTTCTTCGCCGGCTGAAATATTTTTTGATGCGATAAGTACAAGATGATCTTCACTGCCATCCGTAACATCACAATTGTGGTCACAATCGTGATTGATGAATTTTATTTTATCAGTGCCGGAAGTATCAATATAATTAATTTCATTCCAGAAGATATAAACGTTACCTTCTTCTTCCCGTCTGACACATTCATCTTCAGAAATTACTTCTCCTGTAATGAACATGATCTTAGAACCTTCGGGTATAAAAACAGATGTAAATAAACCTGTTCCATGAATGGACGATTCTTTAACGTAAATATTCGTTTCTAAAGTACTGTGGATTGACACGCGATGACTCCGGATAAATATAACTTGCAGTAAATTTGTTTTGAAAATTGTGAGGGCAAAGCTAATCAAAATAATTGTAAATATAAAAATGCGTGAGTAAGTTTAACATTAAATTAATAACGGACTTCATGAAGAAAAAATTATTCCCCGTATTCATAGTGATATTCTTTTATTGTTCAGTAAGCTTCCCTCAGGTTAGTGTAAGTGTTGATTCACTTAGCTGGGGACAGGTTCTTACAAATACCTCAAACAGTATGAATCTGAAAATAAAAAATATGTCAGGACTGCCAGACACATTCGCTATATCAAACATCAACAATGTCTTCACAATGTCAGATACATTGGTTTTTCTTGACCCAAATGACAGTACTGAAATAACTGTAACTTATCATCCTGTTCAGAATGTAGTTTATAATGATATCCTGGAAATGAAGGGTCGTGAAAATTCTAACGGACTCTATTTGAATCTGTCTGGAAGCGCATTATATGGAGACAGCTATGATGCAGGTACATTTAATAAGTATGATGCACAATTGAAGAACGCTTTAACTACTCTTGTGTTCGGTCATACATCGCTGGGCTATAATCTTGCCCGTGATAAAATGTTTATGGAGATCGACAATAAAAAAGTCAACGGACAGGGTGCTCCTGTTAATACACTAGAATGTGTTTACACGGGAAGGGAAGCCGTCGGTTATACTGACAGGACCAATGCCCAGAATAATTATAACTTTAATACTGAGCACACCTGGCCTCAATCAAACTTTAATGAAGATGAACCGATGCGTTCAGATCTTTTTCATCTTTACCCGACTGATGCAAACGCCAATAATGTAAGAGCTAACTATCCCTTTGGAAATGTTGTAAGTAATGTAACCTGGGATTCAGCAGGAAGCAGGCTTGGACGAAATAGTTTGAACCAGATTGTATTTGAACCGCGTGACATTCATAAAGGAGATGTAAGCCGTTCGATGTTTTACTTTTTAATCCGTTATCCTCAGAACTACGGTAGTTTTTTTACACAGGTTCAGGAAAATGTTTTTCGCGGATGGAATGAACTTGATTCTGTTGGAACCATTGAATCCGCAAGGAATACTGCTATAGCTTCTTTTCAGATGAAAAGAAATCCGTTTATAGATCATCCTGAATTTGCCAACAGGATTTACAGTTTTGTTACGAACACGCCCCGCCCTTTATTTACAGAACTGAAGGTATTGCCGTTAGAAGTAAATTTTGATTCCACTCTCGTTGGAGATTCAACGTCGCAATTCATTTATATCGCCAATAAAGGAAATGGAATCCTGAATCTTGATAGTATTGTTCTGAGTGATGACCATTTTTCCATAAGCTACAACTTCGATGAAATCAATCCTTACTCATCAGTAAAAGTGCCAGTGTTGTTCAAACCTGATAGTTTAACTTCATACTCAGGTATTTTGAAAGTTTATGCCGGAATTCAGACATTCGAAATAAACTTAACCGGAACAGGGAAAGATAATAGTGTCGGTATTAATGAACCCATTTATTTCTCTTCGGAATTCGAACTTGAACAAAATTATCCGAACCCGTTTAACCCGGAAACAAAGATCAGGTTTTCGATCAACTCCAATAGATCGAACTCACAGGTTTTTGTAACACTTAAAATATTTGATGTGCTTGGAAAAGAAATTACAACACTTGTTAACGAGTCAAAATCTCCCGGTGTATATGAAATAAATTTCCCGGATGAAAATTTAAAGAACTCACTTCCGACAGGAATTTATTTTTATCAGCTTACAACAGCCGAAAATATTAAGACAAAAAAGATGATGCTTCTTAAATAGGGTAGAGTGAATAGCTGAAATCAAAAATTATTCAATTGGAAGACCTTCAAGTTTCATGATCTTAAGAGCGTTCGTTGTGGGACACGGACCTTGTCTTAACTTATAGTCAAACACCATTTTACCATCAATGGCATCCTCCTTAAAGTGAAAATTCCTGACAAGTTTATTTTTATTTTCTAATTTGATCAGTTCAAGATCGTGAGTGGAAATCAAACCAACTCCATTCTTCCCGGAAATTGCTTTAACATAAGATCGGCTGCCAATTAACCTTTCCACATTATTTGTTCCGCGAAAAATTTCATCAATTAAAAAGAAAAGAGGTTCATCTGTTTCAATATTCAATTCATCAAGTAGATATTTTAATCGTTTAACTTCGGCATAAAAAAAGGAAACTCCATCGGTTACAGAATCATTCACTTTAAGACTGCTGAATATCCGGAAAAGCTTTGTACTCATCCCGGTCGCATTGACAGGCGCACCTGCATAAGCAAGTGCAAGATTCACTCCGGCAGTTTTCAGAAATGTACTTTTTCCAGACATATTTGAACCGGTAATTATGGAAACTTCTCCCATTGAATTGACAGTGAAATCATTCGTCACTTTTTGACTTACAGGAATTAATGGATGCCCGATTGATTTTACACTAAAAATTTCTAGTGGGTTTTCTTCTTCACTAATAATTTTTGGAAAAGTATATCCGGGATTCAGCCAGCCAAAGTTTGACAGTGAGTTTAGTGCTTCTAATTTATACCATACATCCAGCCACTTTGGAAGCGATTCTTTTACTTCATCTTTAATGATTTCAAATCTGTATGAGAAATAAAAATCCCACGGAAACAATGCATTCAATAGTAGTTCAAAGAGCGGGTTCTTTTGAAAACTCAAAGCGTAAATAATTCTGTTTATCCTTTTAAACAATTTTGCCGGACTATGCTTGCTGTAGAACACAGAACATAATTCCTTTGCTTCGGGGCACCTGTTTAGTGGATTCACTTCTACAAACTCAAGCACTGTACTGAATCTTCCTAATTCGCTCATTAATGAATCAGCCTTTTCAAACAGACTGCTTATATATTTTAAATTAAACCAATGGATTGCCAGATAGATCAAAACTGTTATTGAAAAAAAAGCGGGTACACTAAAAAGAAGAAATGAAAGGAAGAGTATGATATTGATTGGAGCTATTACCAACAATATCTTTAATATCTTCCGGATTGAAGGAAGCGAGTTATTCTGATTTAGTTTTTCAATCAGAACATCTCCGTTCAACTTCTTTTTAGCGACAGACAAAAAAGCCAGTTGAAGTTTATCCCTGTACCTCGTCTCACTAATGAGTTCTTTAACAAGCCGCTGCCGGGAATGAATATCAGTTAAATTATTTTTATATGATGTAAGCCAGGTTGTCAACAGGGCGTGTCCCTGCTCAGATATAGTTGTATCGATTAAATGAATTAATGAGTGTTGACCGGAAATATCAAGGTCCTTTTGAAAGGGATGAAGTTCCTGAATTTGATCCTGACTATGCAGAGGAATTTTTTCCCAATCTATTTCAAGTCTGGCAAGGTTTAATTCCTTCAACCTCTGCCACAGTTTGTTACGGAGAATTCCTTTTTCAATTTTATTGTGTATACCAGTCAATATCCCAAATGATACTATGAACAGTGACAAAACTGACCAGTATAAAATGACATTATCCGTAATAACAAAGTAGATAAACAAAACCAGCGAAATGAGAAACAAAACTACTCTGATTACTGCCAGATTTTTACTCTGAGCGGTCAATCTCTTTTCACGCGCAGAAAATTTTGTTATAGATAGTTTTAAGTATTCTTTTATGCTTAACATTAAAATGTGTTGAAACTATTTACATTCAATTAAAAAATTATAAATTTCCTCAGGCAATTTTTGTTATTACGATGCAGCGAGGACAAGAATTTTTCAAACAAAATTACTGAAAAAACTATGAATGTCAGAACTGTTGATCATCCAATTCATCCTTCCAAAAAATTCCTGTATACAGCGAGCTGAATATGTATCCGTTATTACTTAACTCAGAATATAGTTTATGGCGCGGGATGCAATTATTTAGTAGCGGTAATTATTGTTTATTCTCTCAAGTGAGAAGTGAAAAAGAATTTTTCTCACTAATGAAATATGTCAGTGATTTATATGCTGAAATATTGTACATAAATGTGGTTTGGTTTTTGTTCCAAAACCGCGATTGTTGCCCGGTTTTGGAATAGTCCATTCATTTATCAAAGTTAATGAATGAAGTTCTTATAAGTATTTACAAATTAAAGTCCGGTTAAAATTCATGATTAACCGTTAATTGTTAAAATAGAAATCAGGAAAAAAATAAATATTCAAAAGTTCATTCAGGAGGAGTTATGTTAAAAAAAATGTTCTTACCTGTATTATTCAGTTTATCGATTGGCTATTTCGCATTCGCACAGGAAAAATATTCCTTCATAGGTGCAGATGCATGTGGAATGTGTCATAAAACAGAAAAACAGGGGAAGCAACTTGATATCTGGAAACAAAGTGCTCACGCTCAGGCTTTTAAAACGCTGCAAACTGATAAAGCAAATGAAATTGCAAAAGGGTTAGGGCATTTAACTCCTGCTGCTGAAACTCAGGCTTGTTTGAAATGTCACACAAGCGGTTCAGATGTTGATAAATCTTTACTCGGCGCTAAATTTAAAATGGAAGATGGTGTTCAGTGCGAAACATGCCACGGGCCCGGTTCTGCATACAAAGATATAAAGGTAATGAAAAGCAGGGAGGAATCAGTTAAAAAAGGATTAGTTGTTCATGAAAAACTGGAAAGTTTTTGTGTGACATGTCATAATTCTGAAAGCCCAACCTTCAAAGAGATAAATGTAACAGAGGCATGGGAAAAAATTAAACACGAAGTCCCGAAAACTAAATAATCAATAACGAATGCACTCACTTAACACTAAGTTTATTGTAAAATGAAAAAACTATTAATAATTATTAGTTGTTTCTTATGCTTTACAGGAATTGGAACCTCCCAGAATATTAATGGGAGGTTTTCTACTTCTATATATGCATTTGAAAGATTTGATACTGTTGATGTATCTACAAGTCACATCAGGGCATTTCAACTGCTCAATCTGAATATCAACGAAGGAGATTTTTCATTAAGGACCAACCTTAATCTTGAGAATGATTTTTCGGAAGCACAAAAGAATGATCCAAGGCTGCGGTTCTACAATCTTTACCTAGAAGCAAGAAATATAATGGACATCGCAACTATTAAATTGGGAAGACAACCCCTCTTTAATTCAGTCGGCGGCGGATTATTTGACGGCGCTACACTTGATCTTAAAAAAGAAGCTTACAAATTCACAGCTTATTTCGGCGGTAATGTTCCTGCATATCAAAAGCTTGAACTCACGGACGATTTTTCAAATGATTACCTGTTTGGAGGAAAGTTTGTAACAACAGTTCTTACAGATTTTCAATTCGGACTTGGATATATCAATAAAAATTTCAAGCCGTATGAATATATGGCAACAAGATTTGATGCTGATCTTAATCCAATACAGGTATTGATCAGCAATAACTCGAATGAATATGAATTTGCCAGTGCTGACATAGCTTATCATAAAAAAGATATTATTGATATAAATACCCGTGCAGATTATGATTTGAATTTTAAGGAAGTATCAAAATTTGAAGTTGATGCGCGGTATGTCCAGGTTGAAAATCTCGGAGTTAGTGTTTACTACAATTACAGGGAGCCGTTGATCAGATATAACTCAATCTTTTCGGTTTTTGATTACGGCAACACTCAGGAGATAGAAGGAGGACTTGATTACAAGATTAGTGAATATATGACCGTGTTAGCAAAATTTGCGAACGTCACTTTTAAAGATGAAAATTCACAAAGACTGACCGCAGGTGTGGTCACGAGGTATGGAAGCATCAACTACAGAAAGAATCTTGGTTACGCAGGTGAGTTAGATGCAGTCTCTTTATATTCAGCTTATACCCTGATGGAAGGCTTGCTGACTCCTTCATTGGGATTAAGCTATACAAGTTATAAACTTTCTAAAGATTCAGAAAAAAATAACCTTACTTCATTACTCGCGGGAATAAATGTTCGTCCTTACAGAATGCTTTCATTTGATCTGCAGGGACAGTATATGGATAACAAGATTTATAAAAATGATCTGAGGTTATTCTTTAAAGTTAATTACTGGTTTAACACTAACTTAAATTTTATGTAATATGAAACTAGCATACATTTACCTGATATTACTATGTGCGGCAACCGGATTTCTGTTGTTCTCAGCCTTTAGTGCTGAAAACGTAAATCAGAATCCAAAGAGCAATGAGGCGATAATAAAATTTTCACACGCTGTACACGCTGACATCGCAACTTGTGAAGGATGCCACACAAAAGTTAAAACTAGCAAATCATTATCCGATAGGTTAATGCCTGATCATGATAGTTGTGTGGAATGTCATGACGTTTCGGATGATACACAATGTTCCAACTGCCACTATGATGATGTTTATGAACCGTTGATCCAGAAAGCCTCCGCTTTATTTTTCGATCACAACTTCCACGTTGAACAGCAGAAAATGAATTGTGAAGCATGCCATTCCGGATTCGCTACTGTTGCTTATGGGTTCCAGGCGGCACAAACAAACCCGATTATGGAAAACTGTTACACATGTCACAATGATAAATCTGTTGCATCAAATGCTTGTGAATCATGTCACGTTTCTACAGTTGGTTTAATTCCTCAGGAACACAAGAATGTGAATTTTGCAAAGTCGCACAAATTTGCCGCAAACGAGTTTGATGCAAACTGTGTTATGTGTCACGATAACAACTCCTGTGAAAGTTGTCACGTAGGTACTTCAATGATAACTGAAATGAATACAACAGATGATTTCTATCAACCATACTCATCAACAAATTTTGTTGATGGCGTTAAACAGCAGCAGATTACAAGAGTACATGAACTCAATTACAGATTTGTTCATGGTATTGACGCAAAAGGAAGGACTGCTGAATGCCAGACCTGTCACCAGGTAGATTCATTCTGCGCGAATTGCCATCAGTCCGAAGGTGGTGATTTTGCAATGAGCGGAGTACTGCCGGCTTCGCACCTTAAACCTAACTTTTTCACAATTGGAGTTGGGAGCGGCGGTGGAGATCATGCGATACTCGCACGCAGAGATATCGAACGATGTGTTTCCTGTCACGATGTTCAGGGTGCCGATCCAACTTGCATTACATGTCATCTTGACAGTGATGGTATTAAGGGAACGAATCCAAGAACTCACGAGAGAAATTTTATGAGTGATAACAAGGGTGATTGGCACGATTCCCAGGGTTCGGTTTGTTATAATTGCCATACAAGCGCTTCGCCGACAAGTGTTGCCGGTGTTGGCTTCTGTGGATATTGTCACGGTTCAAATTGAAAATGAAATTTAATGGAATAAAAATGAAACACTATTCAATTATTTACATAGTCGCTTTGATTGCAGGTTTCATTTATGTTGGATGCAGTGACATAAATGAAGATATCAATCAGCCGCCTGCATTGGGTATTCATGCAGAAGGGATCAGCAATCCAAACTCAACCGCATTTCACGGTGAATTGATTGCCGCGAATAAATACAGTCTGAAGCAATGCCAGCAGTGTCATGGCAATAATTATTCTGGTGCCAGTATCGGAGGAAGTAACATTTCTTCCTGCACAAGCTGCCATACTGGTAATAATGGACCGGAAACTTGCAATACTTGTCACGGAGATTTTGCTGATCCGACACGATCTGCACCGCCTCGCGCACTTAACGGCAGCATTGAAACAACTTACCCGGGTGTTGGTGCACATTCAAAACACCTTTATGAAAACGATCTGGCAAACAATATTCGCTGCTCAAGCTGCCACACTTATCCTCAATCTCTGAATGCAGATGGTCATCTTGGTGATGATATAAAAGCTGAAATAATTTTCGGAAGGGTATCAATTACACAAGGAGTAACACCAATCTATAATTTTGCAGACAATAAATGTTCAAATACTTATTGTCACGGTAACTTTACATTTCGAAGTGTAAGCACAGCAGATAGTCTTAGATATATTTATACTGATTCAATTATGGTTGGCAATAATAAAATAGTTGTTTGGAATCAAGTTGATGGAATGCAAGCTACTTGCGGTTCCTGTCATAATCTTCCGCCTACCGGACATTTCCCGCACACAATTGATAATTGCTGGAATTGTCATTCAGAAGTTATTGATGGTGACGGAAACATTATTGATCAAACAAAACACATTAATGGTATTGCCAATATTAAATATCTGCAATAACTCTTATAATCTTTTTAATTCGAACCAAGCCGCTCATTGAGCGGCTTTTTTTATGCAAAAAAATTTTTGAATTGAAGTACCATATTAATATTTTTACGACGGCTTGTGTCAAATAACTCATTAGTTAAAATTAATTTCAGGAAAAAAAATGGATACAAAGAAACCGCTGGTTAGTATTATTATGGGTAGTGATACAGATCTCCAGATAATGAATGAAGCTGCGTCTATACTAAAAGAATTTAATATACCTGTAGAGCTAAGAATCTTATCTGCACATAGATCACCATACGAACTTGAAAAGTTTGCTTCATCTGCTGTTGAAAGAGGAGTTAAAATAATTATTGCTGGGGCAGGCGGTGCTGCTCATTTACCTGGAGTTACCGCAGCATTTACACCGTTGCCTGTTATAGGTGTTCCGGTAAAAGCAAAATCGCTTGATGGTTTGGATTCATTATTATCAATTGTACAAATGCCGTCTGGTGTACCGGTTGCAACGGTCGGTATTAATATGGCTAAGAATGCAGGAATACTTGCCGCGCAAATCCTTGCAGTATCCGATTCACAGTTATTAAATGCTATGCTTCAATACAAAAAGAAACTGAGTGAAGAATCGATAAATAAGAATAAAAAAATAGTTGATGCAGTTTAAACCAATTTTGCTGAAAGCATTAAAAGATAAAAATTTTTTATTTGCACTGAGTTGAATGCTTGCATAATTAAACAAAATTAGTTAATGTTGTTCCCATCAGAATTATAGTGGGCGCTAAATCAATTCAAAAGAATATTTCTATATAAAAAGGAGGTACTTTAAGTACGTTATTGGTAGTCATCAAACTATAATTCCCTAATTTTTAATTCATTCTTAAACTAATTAGGAGATCTCTCATGAAAAAAACCTCTTCTTCTCGCTTCTTTCTCCTCGCTTTAGTGTTATTAATGACACTAAGTATAAATCTCTTAGCACAAGAAGCTCCTTCTGCCGGTCCTGTCCCGTTTGTTAATTCAAAAGTTGATTATGCAACAAACAATGGTATTGATTTGCTTGCTGGAACTGCTTACGCACACTCAACAAACACAAATACTTTTGTTAGTTTGCCTGTGCCTGGCGGTACACCTTTGACAACAATCGGCGCAATGACCTACGGAAGTTTCGCATCTTCAGGTACATTCGGTGCTGGCGGAGTATTTTACCTTACAACTGTTACTTCAGGATTATTTACAGTTAATCTTACAACAGGTGTTGGTACTTTAGTGGCTCCACTGTCGGTTTCAAATCTAAATGGTATTTCTTATGATCCTGTGAGTGGAAATTACTATGCTGTGGATGCTACAAACCTTTACACAGTGAATGTAGCTACAGGAACTGTCACTCTGGTTGGTTCGATGGGAATTACAGGAAGTTTATTTATTGATATCGCTATCAACTGCGCAGGCGAGGCATATTCATACAACCTGGCAGATGATAATGGATACAGAATTAATCTTGCTACTGGTGCTGCTACTTTATTAGGACCTCTTGGATTTAATGCAAACTTTGGTCAAGGCATGGCTTTTGATAAACAGGACGGCACACTTTATTTAATGGCATTTGATAATACAGCATTTACAATGCAGTTAAGAACTATGAATCTGACAACAGGTGCTACTACACTTGTTTTCGATTATGGTTTAAACCAGATCGCACCATTTGATGTTAACAACACATGTGGTCCTCCAGTTGGTCCTGGACCGGCAACAAATCCAAGTCCTGGCTCCGGTGCAACAGGTGTTTCAGCTTCATTACCTCAGTTGACATGGCAAAATCCAGCTGGTGCTACTGGAAATCAAACTTTCTTTGGTACAAGTCCTGGAAGTTTAAATATGGTTCAAAGTGGTACTCTAGCTACATCTTATAATATTCCAATGGGTACTTTAAACTATTCTACTACATATTACTGGAGAATAGATGAAATAGACGGTAGTGGCACAACGACAGGTCCGACCTGGTCATTTACTATTGAATCAGATCCGAATATTCAAGCAATATTCTTTGATGATTTTGAAGCAAGTACAGATACTGTACCTGTTAATTTTACGGTAATAAATGATGGAGGAACTCTTGTTTGGAGAGTTTTTGGTTCACCTTATCCAAATGCTTATACAATGCCGGCAACCTCATCAGGTAAAGTATTTTCTGCTGATGCCGATGAAGGCGGAAGCGGAACAGGTCCAACAACATTACTCTCAACCGCAGTGTTAACTACTCCTTTGAACTGTTCGAACTATTCAAATATTTCACTTCAATTTGATTCAGATTGGAATGCAATTGATGCCGCAGATTCATGTTACGTTGACGTTAGTAATAACGGAACAACTTGGGTTAACTATCTCTCGTACGGCGGTGTTGACGTAAGAAATACAACTGTAACTCTCGATATATCAGCTACAGCAGATGGTCAATCTACAGTATGGATCAGATTTAAATCTGTTCAGCCAGGATGGGATTGGTGGTGGACAATTGATAACGTTTTAGTTGAAGGCGTTATCCCGGTTGAGCTTAGTGCTTTCACTGCACTTGCAAACGGAAACAATGTTGTACTTAACTGGTCAACCGCAACTGAGACAAATAATCACGGTTTCGAAGTTCAGAGAAAAGTTGGCAGCGAATTCGTTGCTGTTGGTTATGTTGAGGGAGCCGGTACAACTACCGAAACCCAGAATTACACTTATACTGACAGGGAAGTTGGAACAGGTACTCATACATACAGACTAAAACAAATTGATCTTGATGGCACATTCGAATACACCCAGGAAGTTGAAGCTGAGATAATTTCTCCTTCAGTATTTGCTTTAGAGCAAAACTATCCTAATCCGTTCAACCCGTCAACAAAGATCAGTTATAGTTTAGCAATTGATTCAAGAGTAACTCTGAAAATATTTGATGTACTTGGTCAGGAAGTAATGACTCTCATTAATTCCTCAATTACTTCAGGATTGCATGAAGTAAACTTTAACGCATCTAACCTGAACAGCGGTGTATATTTCTATACAATCGATGCACAGGGTGTTGATGGTTCGAATTTCACTTCAACAAAGAAAATGATCCTAACCAAGTAATATTCCTAGGCACTATTAAACAAGCCGGCTTAGAAATGAGCCGGCTTTTTTATTTTAAATTGATTGGAAAGTCCTTAGAATAATTAATAAAAAATGCTTGCATGAATATTTTTATTTTTTTAACGTTGTTCAACAAAATTCAACTATGCTAATTCACAAATCACTAAAACAATAAAGGAGAAAAACGGTTCACTTTGAGCATTTGTTTTTAGTTCCATTTTTAATTAACAAACAACAAATTCTAGAGGAGTTCCTAATGAAACAAACACTGTTACTTTTCGCTTTTCTCTTCGTTCTTGTTCTAAGTTCATCTTCATTTGCTCAGGATTATTCAGTCATGGATTTTGATCCGGATGTAGTAGCCGTTCAGGCGGATACAATTCCTCCGGTTGGTTTTCCTTTCCCGACTCTGTTCAATTTCCATTATTCAACAATCGGTACACCTGCTATTAATGGTGGGACAGTAGGTGCCATGTATTTTAACAATCTGTTTTATTTAAACAGGTGGAATTCAACCATGTTGTATCGTTACAATGGAGGACAATCAGGTCCAACAACGCTTTCGGATAGCGCAGTTTATCAGGGTTCAATAAGAGATTTAACAACTGATGGAAACTTCCTGTTTGGAAGCGCAGCTTCAACTACAATTCATATAATGAATGCCAATGGTATTTCTCAAGGAACTATCACAAGTGCCGGTGGGGTTGCAAGAGCAATCGCATATTCAGCCGATGAAAATGTTTTCTTTGTTTGCGACTTCTCAAATAATATTGGTGTTATAAATGCTGTTAGCGGTGCACTGGTTAGAACTTTAACCGGCACATCAACAATCTCTTCCAAATACGGTATGGCATATTCTAATGTTGCAGGTGATGTTCCTGCTGTATGGGTTTGGGGACAAGGAACAACAGCAAATCCATTTAATACATTAACCAAAATAAATCCGCAAACAGGAGCTGTATTGGCCACTTATTTGTTTGGACCATATCCTGTGCCGGTTGGAAGTACATCACACAGCGGTATTGCCGGCGGCGCTGAAGTATGCCAGATCGGTGATAAGATAGTTCTGATATTAAACCATCAGAACTGGGCTGTAACTGGTTATGTTTTGGCTGATATTATACCAGTTGAATTAACTTCTTTCACTGCATCTTCTAATGGAAGTGATGTAACTCTAAACTGGCAGACAGCTACAGAAACAAATAACCATGGTTTTGAAGTTCAGAGAAAAATCGGTGAGAGATTTACCACAATCGGTTTTGTTGAAGGATTTGGAACCACAACCGAAACGAAAGATTATACTTTTACTGATTCAAAAGTTGCTTCAGGTACACAGGTTTACAGATTGAAACAAATCGATTTTGACGGTGCATCAGAATATTCTCAGGAAGTTGAAGTTGAGGTTATTACTCCTTCAGTTTTTGCACTTGATCAGAATTATCCAAACCCATTCAACCCAAGCACAACTATATCATTCAGTCTTGCAAAAGATTCAAGAGTAACAGTAAAAGTGTTTGACGTTGTTGGACAGGAAGTTGCAACCATAGTAAATAACAGCTTCGGCACAGGAAGCCACGAGATTAATTTCGATGCTTCAAATCTGAATAGCGGAGTTTATATTTACAGACTGGAAGCCAGTGCTGTTGATGGAAGCACATTCTCAGCAGTTAAGAAAATGACTCTAACAAAATAAGAGTTTCTTCAAAAGCCGGTTCACTGAACCGGCTTTTTTGTTCCTTGAAAAAATGATTTGGTAATCTGAAGACTTAATTGTTTTCATGTCAGCATTAATATCTTTAATTAATGTTTCATTGTTCAACTATCATTCTTCAAATTTCAATAATAAATTTTCAGGGTGAGCCAATGAAATCATTTACTAAATTGTTTTTAGTTTCCTTCCTTTTAATTTCATTTACATTTCTATCAGCGCAGGATAATATTTCCTTTACCGACGATAATCTGCAAACTGCTTCAATCATTGAACAGAGAGATCAAGGTGGATACGGTTCGGTTTTTAATGCCGGTACATGGTATCCATCAGGAACATATCCTAATCTTCCTGCAGTCACATATTTTCAGTCATCGGTATGGTTGGGGGATACACTATATGTTCATACACCTTCTACCACAGGAGGAATTTCTTCAACTATTATTAAGTACACGTTAGATGGCTCCTGGACAAACGCAACACCCTTGCCCGCTTCAATGGTTGGTGGTGTGTTGGTAGCCTGCAATGGAAAACTTTATTATGTCGCCGGCAGCACTGTTGCAATCAATGGAACTGCTACCAATACCCTTTTCGAATATACTCCTTCAACTGGCTCCTGGACTTCAAAAGCTGTTTTGCCTGCAGTGTTGGCCGGACATGGGGCGGTTGCATGGGGCGATAGTGTTATATTCGTCGTTGGTGGTCCGTACACAGGTTCCGGAACCAATCTTAATATTCACTATTACCGGCTGGCAACGGATACATGGGCTACGATTAGTAATTCATTACCATCAGGACAAGGCAGAAGGACATTTGCTTTAGGAATAAGCGGGAATAAAATAATCATGTCCTCGGGATACAACACTGCATTCCTTAAAACTACATGGGTTGGTACAATTGGTTCTGATGCAAGCCAGTTGACCTGGACAGCCGCACCGGATGTACCCACAACCTGGGCTGGATTAAGTCGCCCCGGCGGAACAGCGATGGGTGATTATTTCTTTGTAGTTAATGGTGAAAGAGCCGGTGCCGGCGGATATTATGATACAACACATGTATATCAAATAAGTACAAATACATGGATTGACATCATAAACAATATTCCTTTTAAGATGTCAAATATTTTTAATGCTGTTGCACCAAAGATGGTAAATGATACCATCAGATTGTTTATCCCCGGTGGCTATGGTTCATTAACCGGTGCCACGCCTGGGGCAGGTACAAATTTATTTAATGTCGCTCAATGTGGTGATCTGGTAATTCCGGTTGAATTAATTTCTTTCTACGGCTCTTCGACTGACCATATTGTTAACCTGTCTTGGTCAACTGCAACTGAAACAAACAACTATGGCTTTGAGGTTCAAAGAAATTCCGGAGATGGATATGTTGAGGTAGGATTCGTCAGCGGTTACGGATCAACCAGTGAGATACAACACTATTCATTTATTGATTCCAAAGTTCCATACGGCACTTATCTTTATAGATTAAAACAAATAGATTTTGATGGTACTTTCGAATATTCAAATGAAATCGAAATCAAGATTCTGCCGCCATCAGTTTTTGCACTTGATCAGAATTATCCAAACCCATTCAACCCAAGTACAACTATATCATTCAGTCTTGCAAAAGATTCAAGAGTAACAGTAAAAGTGTTTGATGTAGTAGGACAGGAAGTTGCAACAATAGTAAATAATAGCTTCGGCACAGGAAGCCACGAAATTAATTTCGATGCTTCAAATCTGAATAGCGGAGTATATATTTACCGGCTGGAAGCCAGTGCTGTTGATGGAAGCACTTTCTCAGCAGTTAAGAAAATGACTCTTACCAAGTAATTACATTCCTTTCTGATTAAGCCGGTTTAACACTAAACCGGCTTTTTTATTATTGCTTCCACGTTCAATTACATTGATACTTCAAATTCAATTTGATAACTTTCTGCCGCTTTAAAACAAACATTTGAAAGAATTCATAAATGAAATTTATTATCCCGTTTTTTATTCTATCTGCACTTTTAATTTCAGGTTGTTCCGGTGAATCTGCTGAAGATTTAATGAAAGCTGCCAGACAGAATATTGATCAGCAAAAATATATTGAAGCTGCGCCTCTCCTTGAAAAACTCGTAGCGGAGTTTCCTGAAAATGAACTGGCTCCGACAGCTCTGTATGATCTTGCCAACTTATATCAAAAACGTAATCTGACTGATCTTACTGAAAAGCAAGCGTTAGTTAAGGCATCAGAATTATTTAAGAAGGTTTATGATGATTATCCTTCAAGTAAGGAAGCTGCATATTCGTTATTTATGGCTGGGTTTATTAAAGCCAATGAGCCCATCTCAGAATATAAAGACGCCACTGAGTTGTACAATTTATTCATTGAAAAATTTCCTAATCACGAAATGGTTTCCTCAGCCAAAGCTGAATTAAAATTTATGGGAATTCCGGCAGACCAGATAATTACTGACACAACTCTAACGCGGAAATAAATGCAGCAAGCCAGTCAGGACTTCAGGAAATTTCTTGAACCGTCGATCATTTCTAAACTTAATTCGCTTGAGTTAAAAGCAAGATTTGTAGTTGAAGGTTTTATGGTAGGACTTCATCGCAGTCCTTATCATGGCTTTAGTGTTGAATTCACAGAACATCGTCCATATCAGCAGGGTGATAGTTTACGGGATCTTGACTGGAAAGTTTTTAGTAAGACTGAAAAATATTTCATCAAACAATATGAAGAAGAGACAAATCTAAAAGCGTATATTCTTCTTGATATAAGTAAGTCAATGAATTTTTTTTCAGGGAAAAACATTACAAAGATTGAGTATTCTTCTGTACTCGCGGCAAGTCTGAGTTACATAATGATTAAGCAGCAGGATGCTGCCGGACTTACTTTGTATTCCGATAAAGTTAATTCTTATTTACCGCCAAAGGCTTCAAGATCGTATCTACAGGAAATTCTAAAAGCACTAAGTAAAATAGAACCTTCCTTTAAAACAAATACTGCAATATCATTAAACTCAATCGCCGAAAAGATTAAAAGGAAAGGACTTGTGGTTATTATCTCTGATCTGTTCGATGATCCTGATATGATAATAACAGCTTTAAAACATTTCCGGCATCAGAAAAATGAAGTGATTGTGTTCCAGGTTCTTGATCCTGTGGAGAGGACGTTCGCGTTTGGGCAGGATGCAATTTTCACTGATATGGAAACAGGAGAAGAGTTAACGACTCAACCGTACCAGGTACAAAAAGCTTATAAGGAATCAATGGAAGTGTTCATTAACAAAATCAAAACTGAATGCCTTAATGCAAACATTGAGTATAACCTTATTGACACTTCAATGTCTTTTGACAAAGCTTTGTTCAGTTATATTCAGAAGCGCTCCCGCTTGTACTAACAAATCTCATTTCATAAGTGAATTTATTTCACTAACATATTTTTCTGCTAGCGACTCCGATTTTTCTTTGTCACCACATTCAACAATTATTCTTATAATCGGTTCAGTGTTGGATTTTCTGAAATGAACCCAGTGATCATTAAAATCAATTCTCAATCCATCATCAGTATTAATTTCACCTGATTTATTTTTTTGAATCATAGAATTGATAACATCATCAGGATTAATATTTACAAGATCAATCTTCTTTTTAGTAATGAAGTATTGGGGAAGAGAATTTTTTAATTCCGAAATTGTTTTTCCAAATTCAAGCATATGTTGTAGCGTTATTGCAATCCCGACTAATGCATCTCTACCATAGTGTAACGCAGGATAAATAACTCCACCGCTGCCTTCACCACCGATAACAGCATCAACTTCTTTCATTTTCTTTACAACGTTAGCTTCACCAACCGGTGAACGAAAAACTTTTTGACCAAAACTTTTTGCAATATCATCAACAGCTCTTGTTGTAGATAGATTAACAACTACTGCACCCGGATTTCTTGACAGTATAAATTTTACAGCCTGTGTAATTGTATTCTCTTCACTGAATGGTTCACCATCACTAGTAATCAGGACAAGTCTGTCAACGTCGGGATCAACTACAATTCCCAGTTCAGCATTATTTTGTTTAACTGCTTTCATTGTTTCAACAAGATTTTCGGGCAGTGGTTCAGGAAAGCGGGGAAAGATTCCTGTTTCTTCACAATTAATTTTTATTACTTCGCAGCCAAATTTTTCGAGAAGCGGTGGAATTGAATAAACACCCGCACCATTTACACAATCCAGCAGCACTCTGAATTTTCTTTTTCTTATAGCTTCAGCATTGATGTATTTTAGATTGATGACATCATCAATATGCTTTTGTAGTCCTTCATAATATTTTGTTGTCTTTCCAATTTTATCCCAGGATTTATAATTAACCTGTGAATCATCAAGAAGACTCAACATAGTTTTATTTTCATCAGGAGTCATGAATTGCCCGGTACTGTTCAATAATTTTAAGGCATTCCACTGATTGGGATTGTGACTTGCGGAGATTGCAATTCCGCCATCAGCATTTAAGGTTTTTACTGTGTACTGAACTGTTGGTGTCGGACAAATACCTATATCAATGACATCAATACCTTTTGCATTCAATGTTCCTGTGACAATTGATGAAACCATTTCACCGGTAATTCTAGCATCTCTTCCAACAACAACCTTACCTGAGCCAATAAAATCAGCATAGGCGGAAGTGTATTTAACTAAAGTCTGCGGGTCAAGTCCGTCACCAACAACACCACGAATACCTGAAATACTAACCATCAATGTGGGCATTAAATCCTCCAAATAAGAAAAATTGTTCTGCGCAAATTAAAAAAAGTTTATGAGTATGTAACTGTCCGGTATTATTATATTCAGTATGAAATAAAATTTTATTATTAATGAAAACTAAAATAATACAGATCAATAAACTTCTTATTTCGTTTTTTGGTGTACCGAAAAAAAATTCCATCGATCCTGATCCTCTTGATATGATAATCGCTACAATCTTATCACAGAATACCAACGACACAAATTCATATAAGGCGTATAAACAGCTTAAACAAAAATATCCTGATTGGAGTGAATTGATAAACACACCAAGAACGAAAATCGAGTCAATAATTAGAGTTGCAGGGTTAGGCAAACAAAAATCAGCAGCGATTAAAAAATCTTATTTCTGAATTATCGAACAGGAATAAAAAAATATCACTCGACTATTTATTTGAGCTATCAAGTGAAGAAGTTTTAACAGAACTTACTTCATTTAAAGGAGTCGGAACTAAAACCTCAGCATGTGTATTATTATTTTCTATGAAGCGTGATATTTGTCCTGTTGATACTCATGTACATAGAACTTTAAATCGGATTGGACTGGTTAAGACTTCAACTCCAGATAAAACTTTTACAGAACTTCACAAAGACTTTCCAAAAGGAATTGCACATTCATTTCACACAAATCTTATAAGACTTGGAAGGGAAGTGTGTAAAGCCGGAAAACCAAATTGTTCAATATGTCCGCTTAATATTATCTGTACTTACACTGACAAAAATTATTCAGGAAGTGCTTCAACTATTAAAAAAGATTTTATGTTACTTGATAATGTTTCCTGACTCACTACTGAAGTTTGTATTGTTGATAATTATCCATATCAAATAAAGTGTTCTTTAATCTTACTTTACTCTATATATAATTTGCCTTAACTTTGCGCACACAAATCTCATCAAAATAAATCAGGAGTGTTTTAATGTCTAATCCATTAGGAATAATTGGGTACGATTTTGTTGAATTTTATGTCGGTTCAGCCAAGATGTGGGCTTACTGGCATGCTAAAGCAATGGGGTTAAAAATTACCGGATATTCAGGACCTGAAACAGGAGTTAAGGACAGAGTTTCATACTATCTTACAAATAATAAAATTCAGTTTGTTGTTACCTCAGCAGTTAAACCTACCAATTATGAAATTTCACACTTCGTAAATAAACACGGCGATGGTGTTAAACGCTGGTCATTAAAAGTAAAAGATGTAAGAACCGCTTATGACAATGCTGTAAAGAACGGCGGCATACCTTCACGTTCACCTAAAAAGTATGAAGATGAAAACGGATACATTGAAGAAGCTGCTTTAAAATTATATGATGACGCTGAAATAATTTTTATTAACAGGGATAACTATAAAGGAATTTTCAAACCTGGATTTGGAAAGCCGATTCAGAATATTAATCTTGATTATGAAGATACAGGATTACTCGAAGTTGATCACATTGTCGGCAATGTTCGTGTTAATGAAATGAATTTATGGGCGAACTATCTTAATCAAACGCTGAACTTCGAGACATTTATTGAGTTTGGTGAAGGAGATATCTCCACTAAGTATTCCGCACTTCTTTCAAAGGTTGTAAGATCAAAAGAAGGCGCGCCTGTTAAAAATCCTATCAATGAACCTTTTGAAGGAATGAAAAAATCACAGATCGAAGAATACATTGATGAGTATGTTGGTTCAGGCATTCAGCATATTGCTATCACCACGAACAATATCATGAAGACAATTGATTCGATGAGAAAGAATGGAGTAGAATTTTTAACCACACCACCTGATACTTATTATCAGATGTTAAAAGAAAAAGGTTTGAAAATTACAGAGAACATTGATGAACTTAAAAAATATGGAATTCTCTGCGACCTTGAAGGTAAAGGCTATCTTCTTCAGTTATTTACTAAGCCGATTGGCGATAGACCAACTTTCTTTTATGAAATAATACAAAGAAGAGAAGGCGCTGAAGGATTTGGTCAGGGTAACTTCCAGGCACTGTTCGAATCAATTGAACGTGACCAGATGCTTCGCGGAAATTTTGATAAAGATTAATTTGAAAAAATTTTCCTCATTAAATTTTAATGAAAAACCCTTAGGAGGTTAGAATGCCTTTTTATGTAAGAGTCGGAAGTGTTCCACCAAAAAGACATACAACATTTTATAAACCTGACGGCAAATCACTATATCGTGAAGAACTTTTCAGCACAAAAGGTTTTTCAGGGATATATTCAAATAAATATCATCTCTATACACCGCCGCAGGTTGAAAGAATCGGCGAAATGAAAAAAGATAATTCGAATGACTGGAACGATGCGCCGCTTCAATACTATCATTTCTTTACAGATAAGAAAAAAACTAACGGGAATTTTCTTTCATCAAGAAATGAGTTTCTGAAGAATGAACATTGTGTAATATCAACCGCGAATGTTACTGAAGATACTGACGTGTTCTACCGAAACAGTTATGCACATGAAATAGTATTTGTTCATCACGGCAAAGGAGAATTTTTATCAGAGTATGGTAAACTTCCTTTTGAAGACTGGGATTATATCGTTGTTCCAAAAGGTACAACATATCAAATGAAGTTTGATAATTATAAAAATGTTAAGCTGATGATAATTGAATCAAGCACACCGTTTGATATTCCGAAACATTTCAGAAATGAGTATGGACAATTAGCAGAAGACGCACCGTATTATGAAAGAGATTTTAAAACACCTCAGTTCACAGAACCGGTTGATAAAAAAGGAAAGTTCAACCTTTTATTAAAAGTTGCCAACAGAACATTTGAATATCTTCTTCCACATCATCCGTTTGATGTTGTTGGATGGGATGGTTTTCTTTATCCATACACATTTAATCTTAAAGAGTATGCCCCCAAAGTCGGTAAGATACATTTGCCTCCGCCGATTCATTTAATGTTTACAACACAGCATTTTGTTGTTTGTAATTTTGTTCCAAGACTTTTTGATTTCCATCCTGACGCGATTCCAGCTCCTTATTATCATTCAAACGTTGATAGCGATGAAGTGCTTTATTATGTGCATGGAGATTTTATGTCGCGCACAGGTGTGCAGGAAGGATCAATAACATTACATCCGATGGGAATTCCGCACGGTCCGCAGCCAGGAAAAACTGAAGCATCAATCGGCAAAAAAGATACGGATGAGTACGCGATTATGATTGATACTTTCGCGCCGCTTCACGTGACAAAAAATGTTAAAGGAACAATGATGGAAGAGTATGCACAATCCTGGTTGGAGAAATAGGGAAGTAAATCATGATCAAAATTCCTGAACACATTCAGAAACTTATTCCATATAAAGCAGGAAAACCGATTGAAGAACTGGCAAGGGAAAAGGGGATTAAAAAAATTGTTAAGCTTGCATCAAATGAAAATCCTCTGGGACCTTCACCAAAAGCAATTGAAGCGATTAAAAAAACATTGACAGAAATACATCGGTACACTGATCCTTCCGCTTATAAACTGGTAAATGCAATATCAAAAAAATATAATATTCCCGCGAACAAAATTGTTACGGGCAGCGGCTCGGATTCGATTCTTCAATACATAATAACAGCTTTTAGTGATGATGAAGATGAGATAGTTACATCGGAAGGTTCATTCATCGGCTGGTATGTTAACGCGAATAAATATGGCAGAAAATCTTTTTTAGCTCCGTTAAAAAATTATGCATTTGATCTTGATGCAATATCAAAATTGATTTCATCAAAAACTAAACTGATATATTTGGCAAACCCGAATAATCCAACCGGAACAATGTTTACAAAATCTGAATTCGAAAACTTCATGAAGAAAGTTCCGGATTCTGTTCTTGTTGTTCTTGATGAAGCTTATACAGTTTATGCAGAAGATAACCCTGAATATCCAAACGGATTTGAGTATGATTACAAAAATCTAATTGTAATAAGAACGTTGTCCAAGGCTTATGGTCTTGCCGGAATACGAATTGGTTTTGCAGTCGCTGAAGCTGAGTTGATTAGAGAATTATACAAAGTCAAACTGCCATTTGAACCAAATATGCTTGCGCAGGAAGCTGCAATAGCTGCGCTTGATGATGAAGAGTTTCTTTCTAAAACAAAGCAGGCAAACAAAGTCTCTTTAGAAAGAATGAAGAAAAAATTTGATGACCTTGGAATTGAATACGTTCCAACAAGCGCCAATTTTTATTTGATGTTATTGAATGATCAGGCAACAAGTATCAGATTTAATGAAGAATGTTTGAACTCTGGATTAATTTTGCGGCCTGTTAATACTTTCGGTATTCCGAATGGTATAAGGATAAACAGCGGCACTGAGGAAGAAACAACTTTTGCTCTTGAAGTAATTGAGAGTGTTTCAAATAAAATTTTAAAAGTGAATACAGTTAATAACTAGTATTCCTATTCTTACAACACGGAGTAATTAATGAAATTCGTTTCCTTTCTAAAAGATGATGAAGAACGTTTAGGACTTTTTTATAACGATAAAATTTATGATCTGAAAAAATCAGCAAAAGAAATCGGTTTAAAACTTCCTTCAACAATGAAAAAATTTTTGAAGAAGTTTGATGAGAATTACCAGATTTCAAAACTGGTATTAAGCTCAGTTCAACAGAATAAGATAAGTGCGTCTTTAAATTCAGGTGAAGTAAAATTATTAGCTCCGGTTCCTGATCCTCCTTCTTGCAGGGATGGATATGCTTTCAGGCAGCACGTTGCTACTGCCCGCAGAAACAGGGGAGTTGAAATGATCCCGGAGTTCGATCAATATCCGGTATTTTATTTTACCAATCACAATTCAATTCTCGGCGAAGGCGATGTTTATCTTGAAGAAGATCATTTTCAAAAATTAGACTTTGAACTTGAGGTTGCTATTGTAATTGGTAAAGGTGGAAAAAATATTTTATCCAAAGATGCTGATAAACACATTGCGGGATTTATGATAATGAATGATCTATCTGCAAGAGTTTTGCAGATGGAAGAAATGAAACTGAATCTTGGTCCGGCTAAAGGAAAGGATTTTGGTACAGCAGTAGGACCTTATCTTGTTACAGTTGATGAACTCGAACAATATAAAATTGAAACTGCTTTTGGAAATAAATATGATCTTAGAATGACCGCATTCCACAATGGCAAGCAGGTATCAGATGGCAATATGAAAGATATGAACTGGACATTTGCCGAGTTGATTGAACGAGCTTCTTACGGTGTTGAATTATATCCGGGAGATATAATTGGTTCCGGAACAGTTGGTACAGGCTGTTATCTTGAACTTAACGGAACCTGGGCGTTAGAAGCAAAAGCTTCCAATAAAGAGTTTTCTCCTGTATGGATTAAAGAAGGTGATGAAATGGTTTTGGAGATAACAGGTTTGGGTTCGCTTAAAAATAAATTCTATAAATCAGCAAATACATTTTCTTTGATGGCAAAGAATAAATAATATGCTTCACTACGAAACTAAAGACATACCGTTTCAGCAGGTTCATAAATTATTGCTTGGTGGTGTTGCGCCGCGTCCTATCGCATTGGTCTCGACTATTTCAGAAGATGGAATAAATAATCTTACACCATTTTCTTTCTTCAATGCGTTTGGGGCTAACCCTCCTATCATTGCTTTCTCACCTTCGCGGAGGGGAAGAGACGGAACATTAAAGGACACTTACCATAATCTTACTAAAACAAAAGAGTGTGTTGTTCAGTGTGTTACTCATTCAATGGTTGAACAAGTTAGTCTTGCTTCAACTGAATACCCACCGGATGTTGATGAGTTCATTAAAAGCGGATTGACGCCTATCAATTCCGACATTGTAAAACCACAACGAGTTAAAGAATCTCCTTTTCAGATGGAATGTAAGGTGCTTCAGATAATTAGTTTTAATGAACTTCCTTCTTCCGCAAATATTGTGATATGTGAAGTCCTAAAATTTCATGTAGCAGAAGATCTATTTGTGAATGGAATAATACATCCTGAAAGAATTGATCTTGTAGCGAGAATGTCAGGCGACTTTTATTGCAGGGCAAATGGTGATGCTATATTTGAGATTGAAAAACCCATTTCAAAAAAAGGTATCGGCTTTGATAACATTCCTGATTTTATTAAAACTTCGGAAATATATTCAGCTAACGATCTTGGAAAATTGGCAAACACCGAAAAACTACCTTCAACATATCAACCGGAAAAATTTCTTCACGAAGTTTTATCTGTTGGTGATGAACAGGTTGAGTTCACAGTAGAATCATTTGACAGGTACCAACGAAGAGATGACTATAAAAATATGTTGAGATGTCTGGTCTATTTAAAGGATTCCGGACTGACAGGATTAAAATCCAAAATTGAATTAACGGCAAAGACATCCCTCAAAAAGAATGATTTAGAATTTGCATGGAATACAGCACTGCTGGTTAGTCATTTTAATCTCATCTGAAAAACTATGATTGAAGAAGACAAACAACCGATCTGGTCACCCTCGGAAGAACGTATAAATAATTCCAACCTTACCGCATTTATAAAGTATGTCAGTCAGAACGAAAAAAAATATTTCGGTTCATACAATGATTTTTATGAATGGTCAGTAACTGAAATTGAAAAGTTCTGGGAGTACTTATTAAAGTACAGCGGAATTAAATTTTCCTTGCAATACAAGAAAGTTTTATCTGATCATTCAATGCCCGGTGCTAAATGGTTTGAAGGATCAAAACTAAACTTTGCTGAAAACCTGCTTCGATTTCGTGATGATAAAATCGCAATTATAAGTTCACGTGAACATTTCCCTGAAGTTAAACTGACTTATTCGGATCTGTATGAACGAGTTAATTCAGTCGCAAATTATCTTAAACAACTTGGAGTTAAAGAAGGTGATAGAGTTGCGGGTCTGGTTACAAACATACCTGAAGCGATTATTGCAATGTTAGCAACGACAAGTCTGGGAGCTTTATGGTCATCATGCTCCCCGGATTTCGGTACACAGGGAATTATTGACAGGTTCGGGCAGATCGAACCGAAAATTTTATTCGCAATTGAATCTTATTATTACAACGGTAAACACATCAAATGTAATGATAAGATCGAAGCGATAACCCGAACAATTGGAAGTATAAAAACAACCGTTCTTATTTCTGAGTTCGATGAACTGAAAATAGGTGGCAATGAATCACAGAAACTACCTGATGATAAAGTATTGAAATTAAGTGACTTACTTAAAAGTACTTCTGATAAAATTGAGTTTGTTCAACTTCCGTTTGACCATCCGGTTTATATTATGTATTCGTCGGGCACAACAGGAATTCCCAAGTGTATTGTCCACGGTGCCGGCGGAACATTACTTCAGCATTATAAAGAACTGCCTTTACATACAAACTTAAAACGTGAAGATGTAATAACCTATTATACAACCTGCGGCTGGATGATGTGGAATTGGTTAGTTAGCTCATTATATGTGGGAGCAACAATTTTTTTATATGACGGCAGTCCCGTCTTTCCGGATGAAAATGTTTTGTGGGAAAAGATTGATGAACACAACATCTCAATATTTGGTACAAGTCCTAAGTTTTTAACTCTGTGTCAAAAAGCGGAGACACGAGTAAGTCATCTTTATAATTTAAAATCGCTTCATACAATTCTTTCTACAGGCTCACCACTTTCAGATGAAAATTTTAAATGGGTTTATGAAAATGTTAAAGGCGATCTGCAGCTTTCTTCAATCTCAGGCGGTACAGATATCATAAGTTGTTTTATGCTCGGCAATCCGAATCTCCCTGTTTATTCAGGTGAACTTCAGTGCAGAGGATTAGGTATGGCTGTAAAAGCATTTGATGAAAAAGGTGAATCAGTTATTGAACAGAAAGGTGAACTTGTTTGTGTTAATCCTTTCCCTTCGATGCCTGTTTATTTCTGGAATGATGCTGATAATGAAAAATATATTTCCGCTTACTTCAATTCCTATCCCGGTATCTGGAGGCATGGTGACCTTGTTAAGATAACTGAAAACGGTGGAATTATTATTTACGGTAGATCGGACGCAACATTAAATCCCGGTGGTGTAAGAATCGGTACAGCGGAAATTTATCGTGTTGTTGAGTCGATGGATGAAATTTCAGACAGCATAGTTGTCGGGCAAAAATGGCAGAATGATGTTCGTGTAATTCTTTTCATTGTTATGAAAGAAGGATTTATTTTTTCGACAGATTTTATAGATAAAGTAAAACTAAAAATCAGGAACGCTACAACACCAAGACATGTTCCTTCCAAAATTATTCAGATAAAACAGGTACCTCATACAATCAATGGAAAAAAAGTTGAACTTGCCGTTACAAAAATCCTAAACGGAGAGGAGATTGATAACAAAGAAGCGCTTGCTAACCCCGAAGCACTCGAACAGTTTTATAATATTCCCGCTTTAAAATAAAAAAGGCTGTCATTTTCAGACAGCCTTATAATCGCATCTCCAAGAAAAATTAGAACTCGTAACCAACACCAATTGTGAACGCAGTAATGTTTGTCTGATGTGTTCCCGGGAATCTGGGTGTATCTGTAGCACTTGTTGGTGCAGGAATTTCTCTCTCTCCGCCAATAAGGTATTCAGCACCACCTTCAATCGTAAAATCAGATATTTTATAGCTAGCGCCTAAGGTAAAGCCATTGTAAGTCATACTTGGGAATAAAACATTATAAGTGTTATCTGGGGCTGGTGCAGGATCATAATAATATCCGGTTCTTAATTTCAGGCATTCGGTTGCTTCATATTCAGCACCAAACCTGATTTGTGTAGCATCTTTCCATTGTAAGATGAATTTGTTTGCACCGGAAGGAGTAAGATATCCTGACCAGTATTGATTTTTAAATTCTGTTACTAATTCATTTTCGCTTTTTGACCATTGGCTGTACTGAGCATCTAATGCCAGGGTTAGTTTATCAATTGGTCTTACTGAAATACCACCGGCAATCCACATTGGCCAGGCAACATCACGATCAAAATCACTTTCGGCTGCTGTATTACCGGGTATTGCTAACATTGCGGGATTTGTTGCTGTACCATTCATTGTAACATTTGATTTGGTTCTAAATGATGCACCAACAGAAATCATATCATTTACTTTTACAAGTGCTCCTATTGTAACACCAAAACCCAGACCGGTTGATTCTTCTGAATACTGTGCCGGACCACCACCATGTCTTTTAAGATCAAACATTGCATAGTAAATATTAAATGCAGCACCTACCTGGAAGTTTTCATTTATCTTATATGCAACAACGGGAGAAATATTTATTACTCCAATTTTACTCATCCATTCGACCGTATTTCCGCCTGCTAAATTTTTAAGGTCAGCACCTTCCCATTCAGAACCTATACCAGCAGGTACATAAACTCCAAGACCAATAGTAAGATCTATGCTTGGTTTAAAACTCAGGTAACCCATCAGATTAGGTGATAGATAATGATTTACTTTTGATTCAGCATCAACACCTGCAGGTGCGTATTTGTAAGTAGATGTTGGAATGATGTCAGTTCCAAAAATCGAAATGTAGTTTCCATTCAGAAGAGACAAACCTGCGGGGTTCCAGTAAATTGCAGAGTAGTCATTTGCCAAACCGACAAAAGCGCCGCCCATACCAAACGCTCTGGGACCGACACTGTTAAGACTCAATCCGTTAGCAAGAAGAGATGTGTTAAATAAAAAGAGAGCAGAAAAAATGAACAGGGTTATTTTATGTTTCATAATTCCCCCGAATTATTAGTTAGTGATATTGTTAATTAAGTATCAATTTCTGGCAATTAAATTAATTCAAATCCGATTAAATAAATAATTAATTCTTAAAATTTTAGTTCGTCATTATAATTTTTATATTTGCCGCTGTTTGTAAAATAAATCAGGAATTCCATATGAACTTTCCGAAGGAAACTGAAAAAGATATTACAGTTATAAAAGTAAATCTCAGTAAAGCTACGATGAAAGAAGCCGGGGAACTGAAAAATACCGTTGCAGAATCGCTGAGTAACGGCTCATCAAAATTCATCATTGATTTTTCCCAATGCGAGTTTATGGATTCAACCTTCATTAGTGCTTTGATTAACTCACTTAAAAATGTAAGTAAGGTTAATGGTAAACTATTCCTCGCAAATGTACATTCAGAAAGCATGTCGTTGATGGAACTGACAGGAACTTCAAAAGTATTTTCTTTTTATCCCACAGTTAAAGACGCTCTAAAAAGTTTTCAATGAACTAATGTGAAATCTAAACCTGTTATTAACAGCCTTCCTTCTTTTTCTTTTTTGTTGAAGTCACAGGCTGTTGAACAGGCGCGCTAAGTGTCGGCAAAGGTATTTTTGTCTTAATAGTATTTCCGTCACCAGATTCTGATTGTGGAACCCCTCCAAAAAATTTGCTCACTTCTCTTAACTTTGCCGTCGCTTCTGGATGCAATGAATCATCGGCAGTTGATATTGCGGGGAAGAGTATTCTGTCTTTCCATTCATCCAAACCTCCCCTTAGCATGTAGACATTTTTAAAATCTTTTGCTTTCAGAAGAAACCATGCCTGAGCCGAATGTATACCGCCTTCTGAGTAGAGGATAATTTTTTCATTACGCATTAATCCGGAGTTGTTTAACTGTGATAACGGATAATTCTCCGAAGATGGAATATTATATTCGCCGAACTCTTTTTCACTCCGGATATCAATAAGTCTGTAATCGGCTTTTCCTTTAATGATCCAGTCAGCAAGTGTTTCAACATTGATGTGATCTAATTCTTTCTCGACAAGCAGAGATAATTCTTTTGTATCTACTTTGGCGACGTTGGTGTCATAAGGGCTTCCGGCAACTATTGCAAATAGTCCGAGAATTAAAGCAACAGCGCCAAGTTTTTTTGATGAGCTAAGTTCCAAAAACTTTTTTAACATTTTATTTCTCCAAAGATTTTTTTGCAAAAATCTTCTCAACTTTTTCTGCACCAATAAATCCGCCGAGTGCCATCAGCACAACAGCAAAAACAACTAAGCCATAAGGTAAATTGAAATACTGCGGCAGAGTAACTTTTCCCATATCAGATGAGTTGTAAAAATTTTCGATGAGAGGAAAAAATTCACCGAAAACAAAAATTCCAAAAATGACGCCCACTAAGTAAATCACTCCGTCAATCTTTCCTGTTGAACTGGCAACGACTGAAGTGCCGGGACAGTAACCTCCAATCACAAATCCAATTCCCAGCAATAATCCGCCGACGACCTGCGGTAATAAATTTGTAGGAGTAAGATATACAAGTGATAAGTCCACGAATCCTATCCACGATAAATAAAATATTCCGATCATTGCTGTAACTATAGCGGTGAACATCACCTTAAATACAGCGAGATCTCTGAAATAAAATTGTGCCGCTAATTTTTTTGCACTTCCAAATCCGGCACGTTCAAGGAAAAAGCCGAAACCTATTCCGATAATAACAGCAACAATCAGACTGAATTCGTTTCCGAATGAATCGAATTTAAAGAGTGGTGCGTTCATAACCATTGCCTCCTTACAAAGTAAGCCATCATATAAGCACCGGCAAAAACCATCATCATAAAAGCCCAGCTTCCAAGATTAAGTAAAGCACCGCCGGTTAATGCCTGACCGCTTGTACAGCCTCGTGCCAGTTTGGCTCCGATTCCCATCAGTGTACCTCCGCCAAATGCAAAGAGCAGTCGCATCTTTGATGAAAACGCGGGTCCTCTTTCTACAGTCTTTTTGATTCTGCCTGCAAGAGTGCCGGATATGAATCCTCCAATCAAAACACCGATAACCTCAAATACCAACCAGTCTTTTAGAGGATTTGTGGTTCCATCACCAAGGTATTCAGCATAGAAATGATTGCCTGCTGCATGTTCAGGCGCTACCGTATTTACTGTTGTAGCAATAAATGATGAAAAAGCACCTGAAGCTCCGAGACCGCGCCCCATAATTACAAATGATGCAAGAAGAACTAAACCCAATCCGAACCCGGCGAGATATGGATTCATGTATGGTTTAGGAGTATGTTCTCTTGACTTCACTTTTTCTTTTTCATCTGAAAGAGTTCCAGATATTGTTGTCATTTTATTCTCCGAAAATTAAACTCTCTATTTTCCTAAAACTGTATGTGACCAGTGACTGTACTGACCCGCGTAAACAATAATGAAGCGCAGTATAAGTCCGCCAACTATAACCATGATGGGGAAAACCGGTGTATGAATTATTTTGTGTTGAACCGCCAGTACCTGGAAGATCAGAGGTATGATGATTCCCAATCCAACCACAAATACCCAGAATGATGCCGCGAATGGTCCTGTCAAAATAATATTGATGGCATCAATATGTGCCTGCGTTGAACTTAAAGCTCCAACGATCAGTAATATGATAACTATTAATTCGACTGTTAAAAAAGTATTGTCAGCTTTTGCGAGCATCTCCCGTTCCTGCACATCCTTTGCAATCAAATGAACAAATGCCGCTGCTGCCGATAATCCTGATATAAGAAATAACATCCAGAGTATCGATGTATTCCATAAAGGTCTTGCACCAAGCGCACTAAGTAAAATTCCTGTATAAACACCGAGCAATACTCCAAGTGAAATGTTTAAAATGCCGATCAATCTTGTAGAGTTTTTCATCCGGTTAATTTTTTCAGATAAAGATGCGATCAGCCTAAACTTGTTCGATATTATTTCAGGCGGACGAATTAATATGTTTGCGAATAATGCAGGGTAGACAAGAACCAATATCCACGCACCCCATGACATTGGTGACTTCAACTGGAAGGTTGTGTACAATCTCCAGAAATAAAGTTTATGTTCAAGATCAAGGAATAATGCGAACATACCGATACTCAAAACAATTGTACTTATAATAGGAAGATAAAAGCATGAACACTTCGGTTCTTTATGTCTTCCCATAAAAAGAAAATAACCTGCAATGATCATCATTCCCGCAACAAGTCCGCCGAGAAACAGGTATACAGGAATTTCCCATCCCCATACATGCATGGATGGATCTATAAGATGGTTTGTCCGTGTGTGACTAAGTTCGTTCATATAGTTTATGTCAAATAATAAATCTGTGGTTTTGTTCCGGCTTCCGGAATATTTGTATGATATTTTCTTGTACTGATCAGCTTGCTCACCCTGCTTTCAGGATCATCTATGTCGCCGAAGTACATACAGTGTGTTGGACATACATCGACACAAGCAGGGTTCATACCTTTTTCCACCCTGTGAATACAGAATGTACATTTATCCGCATATCCATCAGGATGAATAAAACGTGCATCATAAGGGCAGGATGCGAGGCAGGCTTTACAGCCTATACACAACTCGTGTTCAACAAGAATAACTCCGCCGTAATCGTGAATATGGCTTGCACCTGTTGGACAGCAGTAAACGCAAGGCGGGTTATCACAGTGATTACATCGTTCTGATCTTATTTCCATTTGAAGATTGGGACTCTTTCCTAAAACTTCAGTTGTAATCCAGTCCCTGTTAAATCCTTCCGGAACATTGTTCTCAGTTTTGCACGCAACAACACAATCCATACATCCAACGCATTTACGGGTATCAATAACCATTACGAGTCTTGCCATGCTATGCCTCCATCTCAAAGGTTACAAAGTTGACATTCATTGCAGTGCCGCCCATTAATGGATCGATCTCATATTTTGTTATAAGCTGTGCATCACTTGCGCCTTTCATATAAGCGCCTTTTAACATTTTTGAATTATGACCAAAACCATGAACCATGTAAACACAATCTGTTCTTATTCTTTCAGTTGCTTTCACTTTGATTCTGTTGCTTACTATACCATCTGTATTTTTCAGTTTTATATAATCACCCGATTTTATCCCGTACCTGGAAGCAATATCAATATTTATCCAAACTTCATTTTCGTTGACCATATCCATGAGTATCCTGTTTGATTGCGACCTGCTGAAAGAGTGAACAGGTGTTCTTCCAAACAATAATCTGAAGTAACCCGGAGGAGGTTCTGCCGGTTTTTTATATTTCGGAACAGGATCAAACCCGGCTTCAGCTAATTGAAGAGAATAAAATTCTATTTTACCTGATGGGGTAGGGAATTCAACAGGTACACCTTCATCAAAATAAATCGGTTGCCTTTCACCTTTGATTATTCCTTTTTGTTTTAGTTCTTTTAAACTATACCCGGCGGCTGTCAGCCTGTAGTCGAAATATTCTTCTATATCTTTCCACGGATAATAATTGCCGAGTCCTAATTTTTCAGCAAGTTTTTTTGCCATCCACCAATTAGGCTTCTGATCATTTGGTGAATCAATTACCGGTTGTCTTATCGAAATAAACGGCTCCCTAAACCATTCAACATTAAGATCATCATGTCGTTCAAGGTAAACTGACTCAGGTAGTACAACATCAGCCCATCCGGCTATTTCACTCGGGATTACATCGATAACAACCATGAGATCTAATTTCTTTATTGCTTCGATAGTTTCATTTTCATTTGGTAATGCATGCAGCAGGTTGGTAGCGTAAACGAACCAGCCTTTTACAGGGTATGGTTTGCCTGTTAGTGTTGCTTCTCTAATTCCGGTTGTGATTGTTTCATGAGCAAAAGGATATTTGTGATCAGGGTTATCAACTTTACCTTTTTCAGAAGTCGGGTATGACGGGTAAGGATATTGAGGGACATCCATACTTACAGGAGTATAGAATCCACCTTTGCGACCCCAGCTGCCGAGTAAAGCATTTAACAGAGCTATAGCTCTGCTTCGCTGTGCATCGTCACCGTACCATGTTGCATGTCTTCCCGGATGAACTAAGGTAGCTGGTTTATAACGAGCCATTTCTCTTGCAGTATTTGTTATCACATCGGGGTCAATTCCGGTTTCGGGGTAAGCCCATTCAGGTGTGTAGGAAGATATTTCAGCAGAGAATTGTTCAAAGCCGAACCCGTAATTGTTTACGTAATCAATATCATAAAGTTTTTCCTGTACTATAACATTCATCCATGCAAGCAGGAGGGCAAGATCAGTTCCGGGTTTTATTGGAAGAAAATATTTCGCTTTACCTGCGGCAACTGAAAATCTTGGATCAACAACAATTATGGTTGCATCATTTTCAACAGCTTCAGCAAATTCCTGAACCTGGGTGTTGTGCATATTCTCACCAAGATGTGAACCTATTAGCACAAGACATTTTGCATTTTTAATATCAGTTCTTTCGGGTGAACTTACATCTTCACCAAAAGTTAAACGGAATCCCACATCACGCGGTCCGCGGCATTGTGCGAATGAAGGCGCGCTTATGTTAGGAGAACCATAAGCTTTAATTGTATGTTTAAAAAATGTTCCGCCTATTCCATGACTGAATAAGGCTATCGCTTCCGGACCATACTGTGATTTTATCTTTTGCATTTTTTCAGCGATGTAATCGAGTGCATCATCCCACGTTACCTGAACCCATTCTTCTTTGCCACGAACACTTTTTCTTAGCAGTGGAGACTTTAACCTGTCAGGATCAGTATGGGCACCAACACCGCCAGTACCTCTTGGACATAATCTGCCGTTGCTTAATGGGTCGAGCGGATTGCCTTCAACCTTCCACAGATTTCCGTCCCGTAAATATCCAACAGCACCGCACTTCCAAAAACACATATCACAAAAAGTGTTGACGGTGCGGATTCCTTTTTCTTTTTCAGAATTAATTTTTACTGCGCCGTTAACAAAAGAATTCAGAGGTCCGGTAACGGCGGCAACAGTTCCGACTGTAGCAGCACTTATCTTTAAAAATTTTCTTCTTGAGATTGAATTCATTTTTCACACGTGATTTGTTTTATGCTTTCTTTAATTTGCCCGCATTCGGAGTATTGCTGATAAACCTGGCAGTTACGGCATATCATTTCACTGCAGATGTTTGATGTGTGTTCAAAAGTCCAGCAGGGTTCGCTATGGTTTTTAAATGCATCGCAATTAGCTTTATCCTTATCACTGCAGTTGGTGATATTCCAGCATGGTATAAGTGAGTAAATTGTTTTAATACCTGCGATACTGATTTTATATTCATTAATCGCCCTGCGAATACACGCAAGCCTGTCAATATCAGATTCCGAATAAAGCCTGTGGCTTGTTTCTTTTTTGAATGGGAGAATCAATCCTTCTTTTTCATACATTCGAAGTGTGTGAACAGATATGTTTAGCATTTTAGCAGCAGTTCGTATCGGATAAAGCGGAAGATCCAGATTTTTTGTAGAGTCCAAACTTTTATACCATAAATTCTAAAGTTAGATTTATAAATATCAATTATTCTGCCACAGGCGCGGTTTAGATTTGAATGTTATTTGGACTGAGGAGGGAAATCAACTTTTCATTTTTAAGAAATTAAAAATGAAAATCTCTTTACTATGAGAATCAGTTTACAATTCTGATTTCATTTTTGACCTTATAAACCGGAGGTCTTCCGGTGTGTTAACATTAAAAAAATGAAGAGGACTTATGAAGTGAAGTTTGTCTGATATGACAATATTTGCTTGCAGTGAAGCAACTAATTTTTTAATACTGAAATTGAAATTTTTTAAACCGGGTTCTGCATCATTTCTTCCTGAGTGAAATATTGCTTCAATTAATTGTATACATATTCGGGAATACACTCCGCATAAAAAATGAATTTGTCCTGAGAACTGAGGTATGGTTACATCATGATTGCCGTGATGTTCGCATAAGTAGGTGATTAACTCGTTACTAACCATCGGCAAGTCACACGAAATAACAAAGTTTAAATTATCATTTGAATGTTTTAAGCCCGAATGAATTCCACCCAGCGGACCTAAGTTTGTAAAAATATCCTCAAACTGTTCAGCGCCATTTAAATCAAATTTATTTTCCTTATCCGATATTATAATTACCCGGTGGAATATCTTTGAAAGACTATCAAACGTTATTTCTACAAGAGTTTTATTATTAATTGTCAGTAAAGATTTATCAACCCCCATCCGTGAGCTTTTGCCGCCCGCAAGAACGATTCCTGTTATATTGTTGTAGAACATTTTACTCCCTCAATGCAATATCGTTATGAAGTATTAATGCCAGAAGTTCTGATACAAAAGTTGTTAATCGTTTAAGTCCTTTTTCAGAGGAAGAAAACTTCCACGAAGCTTTTACAGCTTTTCTGAAATAAGGAAACGATTCAATCATTTTCAGAATTTCTTTTGAGTATTCCGATTCCTTTTTCTTCAGGAATTTGTTTATCAATTTCAGCAGCATAGGTGAGACAACAAAATACCATAATGATATTATTACGATTGAACGAACCAGCATAATTACAATTTCCCATACACGGTCTTCTCCGAATTCAGGAAAAATGTAAGAAGTAACTACAAACAGAATACTGAATATCAATAAAGCCATACCGGATTTTTTTCTCCACCACTTTTTCCTGCGCCCCGATTTCTTTGATCGCTCATACGCTTCGGTATCGTTATTCATTATATCAATTAAAATTCTGTTCGCTGATTCAGCACTGTTAAGTTTTGATGGCATCCTTCCGGCAATTATGCCGATAATGATTCCTGCACTTAAATGAATTACTGCATAAACAGAAATCAGAATTATGCTCACCGAAAAGTTTATGTCATTTGAATCAGAAATTAAAAACTGGTTCAGCACAAAAATTGTAAACTCATCAATTGATTTCCAGAGTGTTTCACCGAAGAGAATTGTAAGGATAAGGATTTTCTGAACTACTGCGGAAAGCATCACAAAAATTCCAAGTAGTATAGATGAAGTGCGGAACATCGACCTGGAATAAAAAAACAACTCACCGAAAAGTCCCTGCAAGAATACTGCTAAGTACGCAGTTACAGGTGTATGAGGACTTACCACTCCTTTAATTATAATTACTATCAATGTTGATTTTAGGATAGTTCCTTTTTTATCTGAGTAGTGTGCGATAAGAGTTATAAAAATTATTGCGGCGCTTGCGACAAACATTCCGCGGAAAGGAAGCTTTAAACCGTGGAGAAGTCCTCCCAAAGCAGCTTCACTAAATCCCCACAGCGCGGTTAATTTCCATAAGATTTTTTCAGTGCCTGATGTTAAAAGAACAGTCGAAGATTTTTCCTGCTGCAGCATAGCGGGTACTATTTTGTTTTGTCGACCAGAATATCTTCAACCCAGCTTAAAGCTGCCATAGTTTGCGGCAGACCGACTGTCGGTAATGCAAGGAGAATTGTCTGTCTTATTTCCTCTTTTGAAGCGCCTGCTTCAATGGCTTTTTTTGTCTGAGAGTGAACGGCTCCTTCAAGCCTTGCACCGGCAGAGACAGCAAGTTTTATAAGTGTTCTTGTTTTTTTATCGAGAGGACCACACGAATGCACAGAGTTTCCTAATTCCTCGTATGCTTTGAAGATTTCAGGGAATTCTTCTGAGAACTTCTGGAAAAATTTTGGAGGCGTTGACATGTTATCTCCAATAAACATTATTGAATATTTATCTGGCAGTAAAGTTAACTGAAAAAAATTAATATTGATAAACTATTTTTCAAGAGGTTCATCCCAGTCAATCAGACCGGATTCCAGGTTATAAACTTTTTTGAATCCAAGCATCACCATCTGCTGCCCGGCGTGATAACTACGGCTGCCTGATCTGCAGTAAAGTAAATACTCTTTATCCTTATCGAGTTTTGCTATTTCATCAAAAAAAGTCGGGCGGGAAATATCTATCAGCAATGAGCCTGGAATATGACCCATGTTATATTCCATTTGTGTGCGAACATCCACAAGTACAGCATCTTTTTTATTTTTTAATAAATCTGAAAATGATTTTGAATCGAGATCAATGTAAGAGTTATCTGTCATAAATTTTAAAATCCTTTTGTAAAATATTCTATTTTTTAAGCTGTTTTATTTTTGCAGGTCTTTGCACAAATTTTTTATTGTCACCCTGAACTCGGTTTAGGGTCTCGTATATAAAACAATAAAGCAAAGATTCCGACCCTTCTAAGACGGGCGGAATGACAGCCCTGCTATTTCTGAAGGCTTCGGAGTTTTTATATCAGCTTCCAAACTGTTTCTTTCAGAATAATATAAACAGCAACTGTTAAGATGAAATAACCGAATACTGGTTTCAGGTTTCGTGATTTTATTTTTGAAGCAATCAACTTTCCTAAAAATGTTCCTGACATTGCAAATACACCTATCAATATAATCAGACTGTAATCAAAACTAACTCCCGATAATAAATCAACAAAGAAGCCCGAGAAAGAGTTAATAGCAATTATGATCAGCGAAGTACCGATTGCTGTTTTAACCGGAAGTTTCAAAAATATTACAAGAGAAGGAATCATAAGAAAACCGCCGCCTGCACCGACTGTACCTGTTATTATTCCGACAAAGAATCCGCTAAAAATTATTTTTAAATTATTTCGTTCTGCTGTTAATTCAGGTTGGACTGAATTTTTTCTGATCATGGAAACAGATGCGGCAAACATCAGTACTGAAAAAAATAAAAGAACAAGCAAATCTCTTGTTACGAGGATGCTGCCTGAATCAAAAACTATTTCAGGAATTATTGGAAGAAGTAATCTTCTTACTATCACCACAGAAATTATGGATGGCAGTGAAAAGATAAATGCTGTTTTAATTTCAGCAGTTTCATTTCTGATATAATTCAGCGAACCTGTTAAGCTTGTAATGCCGACGATCAATAATGAATAACTCGTTGCCAGGTAAGGATTGACACCAAACAGATAAACTAATATCGGCAATGTTAATATGGTGCCGCCTGCGCCAAACAGTCCGAGTGAAACACCAATGAATACTGAAGCGATATATCCTGCTATTTCCATCATAAATTTGAATTTAATTGCAGCGAACTTAAGCCAATAATTATTGTAATAAAAGTTTTGCAATTCATCCGGATGTTTACTTAGTTAGACGAAGAAATAATTTCATTCGGGCTAAAAATGAAAATGAATTTAAAATGGTTCTTAGTTTTTTCCTTACTTGTTACAGTGGTCTGTTTCTCCTGCAAAGAAGAGCCTATAATACCACCATCACCACAAACAAAATTAACATTATCAGTTGAAGATATTTCCTGTACAGAAGTGTGGCTTAACTTAAAGCTCGAAAACATATCATTACCTATAGATGTTAAGTTGAATAAAAATAATTCAACAATACGATTGATAGATTTAATTTATTCTGCCGATACAACTATATATATAGATTCACTCTTACCAAACCAGGCAAATACATTTCAAATTATCAGTCTTTCTGCTATTGATGGAATAATGAGTAATGAACTACAGGTAACTACCTTAGATATAACCAACAGTAATTTTTCAATGGAGCTTATTGAATTAAACTGGCCAAGTCACGCAGATGATGTTTGGATATTTTCAGAGAATAACATTTGGGTGGTAGGGGATATTTATGACAGTAGCGGAACAGAATACAATATTATGCAATGGGATGGAATAAACTGGAAAGGTAAAGGAAGAGTTTTCAATAGCAGCGGTATATATTCAATTTGTGCAATAGATACCAATATAATTTATTTCGCAAGTGGGATAGTATTGAAATACAAAAATGGAATATTTACCTGGGAAGATTTCTCAAATATTTCTTTACCAAATGGTCAAAGTGTAGAAAAGATCTGGGGTTCATCCGAAAACAATGTATATGGAGTTGGACCCAAGGGGACAATTGTTCACTACAATGGAACAGAATGGCGGAAAATAGAATTCGACCAGCAATGGGATATTATTGACATAACCGGCAACCCTGAAACCGGGATAGCTTATGCAGTTGCATCTAGCCAATCAGGAAATTCTCCAATAATAAAAATCCAAAACAATTCTGCGGAAATAATTTTTGATGGATTCCTTAATCAGCCGATAATTCAGTACTTCAGTGCGAGTGAACTTAAAGGGAAGATTTATCTTGCCGGTGTGTCACAAGTTTGGAGCTTTGATGAAACAACAAAAGAAATTAAAGAATTATATAATTGTTTTCCGCGGGTTATTGATATAAAAAAAACTTATTCAAGCAAAACAAATGATATCTACTTTGCAGGAAATGAGGGTAATGAAGGAAGAATCATTCATTTCAATGGTTACAATTTTAACGTTATCAATACTGTTGCTAACCATTTCCTGACTAACGGAATTCACTCAATTGACAACTCAACTATTGTTGTAGGTTTACTTGATGTAAATTCATTTGTGCTTAAACTAAAAAGGAATTAAAGAAAATTTTTCCCGAGTGATTTATTTCTGATTGAAAACTTAAGTATGACTTCCCGGTCACAACAATTTCCCAAATCTTAATATTCATCGTCGATAATTTTCATCTCACATCCTCTTTACCTATATTTCCAACCTCAAAAATCATCTACAGGAATTCAATTTAATGGAAAAACACTTCGAAATTGCTGTTTTAGGCGGTGGTCCGGGCGGTTATGTTGCTGCAATACGCGCCTCTCAACTTGGATTCAAAACCGCTGTGATTGACAAAGACCGTCTCGGTGGAATCTGTCTTAACTGGGGTTGTATCCCTACAAAATCACTTTTGAAAAATGCAGAGATTTACGACACAATAAAAAACCATTCCGATGATTTTGGAATTTCTGTAAAAGGTCTTGATTTTGATTTCAGCAAGATCATCAAAAGAAGCCGCGATATTTCAGACCGCATCACTAAAAATGTAGAGATGCTCGTTAAAAAATATAAAGCTGAAAGATTTCATGGTTACGGTAAACTCGTTTCAAAAAATAAGATTGAAATCTTCGATAAAGACGGAAAGAAAACCGATACAATAACCGCAGATAAAATTATCATCTCAACCGGCGCAAGACCAAGAACAGTTCCATCCATTCCTGTTGATAACAAAATGATCATCACAAGCACCGAAGCAATGAACCTTCCCGAACAGCCAAAGGAATTAATTGTCGTTGGTGCAGGTGCTATCGGAATCGAGTTCGCATATTTCTATTCTGTACTTGGCACAAAAGTAACAGTTATAGAAATGTTAGATAGAATTCTTCCGATTGAAGACAAAGAAGTTTCTGATACTCTCGCAAAAAGTTTTCGTAAAAGAGGAATTGAAATCCTTACCGGCGCAACTGTAGAAAAAGCTGAAGTGAAAGGAAATAAAGTCAGGGTTGTTGTAAATTTAAAAGGAGAGAAGAAAGAAATCTCTGCTGATAAAGTTCTTAACGCGATCGGCGTTACAGGCAATGTTGAAGGCTTTGGACTTGAGCAGCTTGGGGTTGAGCTTTATAAAAATCACATCAAAGTAAACAAAGAAACTTACGAGACGAACATAAAAGGTATTTACGCCATTGGTGATGTTATAGGTCCGCCGTGGCTTGCACACGTTGCGTCATCTGAAGGAATACATTGTGTGGAGAAGATTAAAGGAATAAATAATCCTGCAATCAATTATGAAAATATTCCGGGCTGTACATATTGCCAGCCTCAGGTTGCGAGTGTTGGTCTGACAGAAGAAAAAGCCAAAGAAGCCGGATATGAAATTAAAGTTGGTAAGTTTCCTTTTATGGCAAGCGGAAAAGCATTCGCTGTTGGTGAGCGTGATGGTTTTGTAAAATTAATTTTTGATGCAAAGTATGGTGAGATTCTCGGCGCGCACATAATCGGTAGTGAAGCAACCGAGTTGATCGCTGAGATGGGATTAGCAAAAGCATTGGAAGCAACAGGACATTCAATAATCAAAACAGTTCACGCACATCCTACATTATCTGAATCGATTATGGAAGCTGCAGCTAATGCCTATGGTGAAGCAATTCATATTTGAACAAAGTTGGTAGCCTCAACCCCTGCCTGCGTCGGACAGGTTCAGGTTGAGTGGAACGCTACGCAGGCTGAAGCCTGCGGCTACCCGATTTTAAGAATGAAGAACAAGAATAAGATTAAGAGTAAGAAAAGATTTGTCTGACAAAATTAAAAAACTGAATTACTTAGACCTTGGAATTGTTGATTACCAGGAAGCATGGGATCTTCAGAAAGAAATTTTTCAACTTCGGTATGAAGAAAAAATTCCTGATACATTAATTCTTCTTGAACATCCGCATACTTACACTTTGGGTAAAGTTGCGGATAAGGAAAATCTTGTTGGTGATTCAGAATATCTTTCTAAAAAAAACATTAAAGTATATGACATTGACCGCGGCGGAGATATTACATATCACGGTCCCGGTCAGATCGTTGGATACCCGATCATCAATTTAAATGATTGGCGAAAAGACACTCATAAATATTTACGCGGACTTGAAGAAATATTAATTCAAACCTGCGCTGAATACGGATTGACAGGAACAAGAAACAGCGCATACACAGGCGTCTGGATTGAAGACAGAAAAATTGCCGCGATAGGTATCAAAGTTTCGAGATGGATAACGATGCACGGATTCGCATTCAATGTTAATACAGATCTCGAATTGTTCAACGGAATAATTCCTTGCGGAATAAAAGAGAAGGGAGTAACTTCACTCTCAAAGGAAACCGGAAATCCGATTGAACTGCACGAAGTGAAACAAAAAATTTTAAATCATTTTACTGAGTTTTTCGATTACTCAAATGTTGAGAGTAATGAGATTAACAACTTGTCCCAACTAATACATCAGAACAAGTAATAGAAAGGTTTATGATGGCGAAAAAAAACAACACTGAAATAGCCAGCCTTAAAAAGAAGAATGATAAAATGAAAAATATGAACAAAGATAATTCAAACGGTAAAGAAGCTGAAAAAGTAAAAACGCAAAGTACATCAACTGAAAATTTCAGTAATGAATTTTTGTTGAATGTACTTCAGCTAATGCTTACGTCAAGAGCCATTGACAACCGTGCAATGAATTTACTGCGACAGGGAAAAACATTCTTCCACATTGCAGGTGCCGGACACGAAGCAATTCAAGTCGCAACAGGACTTCAGCTTGAACCAAATAAGGACTGGTTATTTCCTTACTATCGTGATATGGGATTAGTGCTTACTGCCGGAGTAACTCCTGAAGAATTTTTCTTGCAATGTTTTGCAAAAGCTGATGATCCTGCAAGCGGCGGAAGACAGTTGCCTACACATTGGGGTTCAAAAAGATTTAATCTTCCATCTCAATCATCACCGACCGGTACACAATTTTTACAAGCTGTCGGAACAGCTTTAGCATCAGTACGAAAAGGTGAAAATAATATTTCTTATGTAAGCAGCGGTGAAGGCACTACAAGCCAGGGTGAATTTCACGAAGCTGTTAACTGGGCGAGCAGGGAAAAACTTCCGGTGCTTTTTGTTATACAGAATAACAAGTACGCGATATCAGTACCTGTTCACAGGCAAAGCGGAGGTAAGGATAATTCAGTCGCTGAGATGATGAAAGGTTTTCACAACCTGCTATCTGTGAAAATAGACGGAACGAATTTTTTTGAATCTTATGAAGCAGTACAAAAAGCAATTGAATATATCAAAAGCGGAAAAGGTCCGGCACTGATTGAAGCTGAAGTTATAAGACTGCAATCACATTCTTCATCTGATGATCAGAAAAAATACAGAGATCATGATGAACTTGAAGAAGAAGCAAAACGTTGTCCTATTGAACAGCTTGCAGAATATATGATCAATAAGGGCATTATAACTTCAGGTAAATACGAATCGATGAAAAATGAAGCATCATCAATTGTAAGCGATGCTTCTGATGATGCAATGAAAGCCGCTGATCCTGATATAAAAGATGCGGCAAGATTTGTTTATGATGAAAGCGGATTTAAAGAATCACTTCCTTATGAAACAACAGAACCGTCAGGACAAAAAATTGTTATGGTTGATGCTATCAATCATGCACTTCACGAAGAGATGAAAGCAAATGATAAAATGTTCATCTTTGGTGAAGACATTGCGGATGGTAAAGGCGGAGTTTTCACCGCAACAAAAGGTTTATCAACTGCTTTTGGTGATGACAGAGTTTTCAATTCACCTTTAGCTGAAGCAAGTATAATGGGTGTCGCTGTTGGAATGGCAACTGCAGGTTTAAAACCTGTTGTTGAGATTCAATTCGGTGATTACATCTGGCCTGCATTCATGCAGATGAAGGATGAACTTGCAACGATCCGTTATCGCTCAAACAATGTCTGGACATCACCGGTTGTTACACGTGTTGCTGTTGGCGGTTATATCCACGGCGGATTATATCATAGTCAGAATATTGAATCAATATTCGCACACGTTCCGGGAATTTTTATCGCTTATCCTTCTAACGCCGCAGATGCAAAAGGATTACTAAAAACCGCATGCAGAATTAACGATCCTGTTTTATTCTGTGAACATAAAGGATTATACAGACAAAGTTATGCAATTACTCATGAACCAGATGAAAATTATTTACTTCCGTTTGGTAAAGCAAAAGTAGTTAAGGAAGGAAGTGACTTAACAGTTATCTCATACGGTGTTTGTTTGTGGGATGCGGTACTTGCTGCAAAAAAACTTGAAGATGAAGGACACTCTGTTGAAGTGATTGACCTTCGAACAATAATTCCAATTGATGAAGAAACAATTTATAACTCAGTAAAGAAAACGAATAAAGCAGTTGTAATTCATGAAGATACTTTTACAGGCGGATTCGGCGCTGAGATTGCAGCAAGAGTTTCAGATAATTGTTTTAAATATTTAGACGGACCAGTAAGAAGAATCGCGGCGAAAGATTCTCATATCCCTTATTCACCAGTACTTGAAAGTGTTATACTTCCGAATAGAGATGAGATTTATAGAGGAATAAAGTCACTTTTGGAATATTGAGATTAAGGCTAAGGATGAGGCGAAGGCTTAGAGGATTGAATGAAATATCCTGATTTTACTTCAATGCCGGTTTGGCAAAAATGTGTTGGCTTAATGATAAATATTTCTTAGTCAATGACGACTCCGTAGGAGTCGAATATTTATAAAATATAAAATAATAAGTTTCCTAAAGCCCCGTAGGGGCGATATAGATCATAGTGAAAGAAAAACAATAATCATCAAAGGTTGATTACTCAAGAACTAAACGCATTGATACAAACAATTGAAAATTAATAAACTCAGCCTAAGCCTTTGCCTTAGCCTGATTCCAAACCAGGAGACACCATGGAAATCATAATGCCCAAAATGGGTGAGAGTGTAAATGAAGGAACCATCATCAAATGGCATAAGAAAAAAGGTGATGCGGTTAAACGCGATGAAATAATTTTTGAAATAAGTACAGACAAAGTTGATACGGAAATTCCTTCACCCGCTGACGGAGTATTAACAGACATATTCGTTAATGAAGGTGATACTGTTGAAGTTGGAACCGCTGTTGCAGTATTAAATGCAAGCGGGGAAGCTGCATCTGCAACTCCTGTTAAAACAGAAAAACCGGAGATTAAAGAAGAAGCTACTCCAGTTGTTGAAACACCTGTTGAGAATAAAATGGTGGAAACACAGCAAACACAACCAAGCGCTTCATCAGGACTAATCGAAATTGCAATGCCTAAGATGGGTGAATCAGTGATGGAAGGAACAATAATCAAGTGGCATAAAAAAGTAGGTGACAAGATTAAGAAAGACGAAACTGTATTTGAGATCAGCACAGATAAAGTTGATACAGAAGTTCCTTCACCGGAAGATGGACTGCTTGCAGAAATATTAGTCGGTGAGCAGGAAACAGTTGAAGTGGGCACTATCGTTGCAAAGTTATCTACTACCGGAGCTATTCCTCAGAAGCCTGTTTCTGTTAAAACTGAAGAGAAAAAAGTTGAAACAAAAGCAGAACCCGTTTCTATGCACGATAACTTTTCAAATGTTTCTATAAGTGAAGAAGGAAAAATTCAGTCAGACAGATTCTATTCACCTTTGGTACTAAGTATTGCAAACAAGGAAAAAGTTTCTTTGCAGGAACTTGAAAGAATTCCCGGCAGCGGACTTGAAGGTCGTGTAACAAAAAAAGATATACTTGGTTACGTTTCTAACAGAGGCACACAAAAAGTAGAAACAGTAAAGAAGAAAGAACCTGTTACAGCAGCGCCGGCGCCTTCATTTACAATGCCGCAAAGCCAGACTGTTTATTCATCCGCAGATGTTGAAAAAATTCCGATGGATAACATCAGGCAGAAAATTATGCAACACATGGTTGCAAGCCGTGATACATCGGTTCACGTTTCAGCAATGCTTGAAGTTGATATGAGCCGAATTTATAAATTCATTCAAGCAAAGAAAGATGAATATCAAAAGAATGAAGGAGTTAAATTGACATATATGCCTTTCATTGCTCATGCTGTTGTGAGGGCTTTGAAAGAATATTCGCTTATCAATTCAACGATTGATGGTTCAACAATACTTAAAAAGAAATACATCAATCTAGGTATAGCTGTTGCAATTGAACCGACAGGACTAATTGTTCCAAACATAAAAGGTGCAGGCGAAAAAAATATTATCGGTCTGGCAAAATCAATTAATGATTTAGCGTTCAGAGCAAGAAATAAAAAGCTTACTCCGGATGATATCTCAAACGGAACATTTACAATTACAAATTATGGTGTGTTCGGAACGATATTCGGAACACCGATTATAAACCAGCCGGAAGTAGCTATACTTGGTGTTGGAACAGTTGTTAAGAAACCTGTTGTTGTTGAAGTTGACGGCAACGACACAATTGCAATAAAACCGGTAATGGCTTTAACACTTTCACACGACCACAGGTTGGTGGATGGAATGTTAGGCGGTTTATTCTTAAAACATTTAAAAGAATCTCTTGAGAATTTTGACAGCACTAATGTATAGTGGAAAGACTTTATGATAAATCAGCATCAACGCGCATTTAAAGAAGAAGCAGAAAAAAATAAAACGCCTCTTGGAAAAAGACCGGAATGGCTTAAAGTAAAACTTCCAGTCGGAGAAAATTATTCCGATGTTCTCAACATGATGAGACGGAACAAACTCAACACAGTTTGTGAAGAAGCAAGATGTCCGAACATAGCTGAATGCTGGAATCACAGGACAGCTACATTTATGATACTCGGTGATACGTGTACAAGAAGCTGCGGTTTCTGTAATATAAAAGTCGGTATCCCAAATGAACTTGATCTGAATGAACCAAGAAGAGTTGCTGATTCAGTTATTGAACTGGACTTACGGCACGTTGTTATTACATCAGTAAATCGTGATGAATTGAAAGATGGCGGCGCGTCAATCTTCTCGGAAACTGTAAGATTGATACGAAATGAAAAACCGGATTGTACAATAGAAATTCTCATCCCTGATTTTAAAGGCGAAGAACATGCATTTAGTATCATTATGCAAAACCCGCCTGATATTCTAAATCATAACCTTGAAACAGTTCCAAGATTGTATCATGCTGTTCGTCCGCAGGCAAAGTATGAAAGAAGTCTTGAACTGGTCAGATGGTTTAAGAACAAAGGATTAAAAACAAAAAGCGGAATCATGGTCGGCATTGGCGAAACTACTGATGAAGTTTTGGCATTGATGAAAGATTTAGTAGAACACGGTTGTGACATATTAACGATCGGTCAATATCTTCAGCCGACAAAATTGCATTTACCGGTTGACAGGTTTGTTACACCGGATGAATTCAAAATTTACAAAGAAGAGGGATTAAAACTCGGCTTCAGAATCGTTGAATCTTCGCCACTTGTTCGGAGTTCATACCAGGCTGATAAACATGCGCGTGCAATTTTTTAGCAATTATTTTTAATTAGTAACAATTATTTAATTTTTTAATAAGTATAATCTGCTTATTTTTACTCCGCAAAAAATCAAACTATTTCTATTCACCGGTTTTTAATGATTAAACATTTACTAACTGTACTACTGTGCTCCTCATTTCTTCTTTACGCTCAAACCTCCGGCGGAAACGAAAATAAAATATTCAAAACATTAGATGATGATAATTCTAAGTTTACAAATATCGGTAACCTTGGATTAACACTTACAAATTTTGGAATGTATGGTCATGGTTTTTCTTTATGGCCGGATCAACCGAATTGTGAGTACCCGTTAGGCAGCGGCATTGAACATATATTTGATGGAGGGCTATGGATTGGTGGTGTAAAAAATAGTATCCAATTCGTTACGACTGCATCAGTTGACGCTTCTTCGGTTTCTGCAAGAGGAGGCGGTTTTGAGTATACTAATGAGGATGGTTCGATGATCCAGGAAAGATCTTCTTTGTTTGAATCATCTTTTTATAGTCCACTAGCAATTTCACACCAGGATTTTGTTATGGATTTTACCGATTCAAACAGAACCCTTGCGAATGGGGAAATAATAGAAGGACATGAACCTCTTGGTGTAGTTGTTCATCAGGAAGTTTATAACTGGAATTTTCCGTTCTCAGATTTTTTTGTGATTATGAATTACACAATTAAAAATGCGTCGAATTCACCGATCGATAGTGTATATGTAGGTTTATGGACTGATGCTGTTGTAAGAAATACCAGGGTTACCGGCAGACCATCTGGCAGTGCTTTCTTTAACAAGGGTGGAAATGGTTATAACGATTCAATAAAAATTGCGTATGAATTCGATGCAACAGGAGATCCTGGTTTTACAGATAGCTATGTAGGAGTTCAATCACTCGGTTCAGATCCTGTATTGCCGGCGAAAGTAATACTTGGACAGGATACAGCATCGACAGTAAACTTTGTTAGCTGGCAATTCAGAAATACTGATGACCCGAATTTCTTTGCGCCTCAGGATGATTTAGGAAGGTATAGAAAACTGTCAGGATATTTTGGTGGACAAAACCGTTGGAAGAAGGGAATAGACCCCAACACGCTAAAAGTTCCGTCAAACAGATCAATGCTTATTTCCAACGGACCTTTTACAACACTCGCTCCCGGTGATTCGATCAATGTTGTGTTTGCAATAGTGTGCGCTAAAAAATTTGGCGATGATCCTGCTGCTTTAGATACGGAAGAACAAAAGATAAATCTTTATTCAAATGCTGACTGGGCTTTGCGCGCTTATTTTGGTGAAGACAGAAACCGCAACGGTATTCTGGATAGCGGTGAAGATCTTGACGGCAATGGGAAAATTACGAGATACATTCTTCCATCTCCGCCAACACCGCCTATTGTTAAAGTGGTTCCGGAAAATCAGAAAGCAATTATTTATTGGGATGATCGCGCGGAAAATTCTGTTGATCCAATTTCGGGACTGAGAGATTTTGAGGGATATAAAATTTATAGAACTCAGGCAGGATTTGATCTTACTGAAACTCAGGATATTCGCGGTGCAATGGTTCTGCAGGCTCAGTTTGACAGCACTGACAATGATGTCGGATACAATACGGGATTTTCTTACGTAAGACTGGAACAGCCGGTAACATTTCCAAATGATCCTGTTGAGTACCGGTATCGTTATGAAGTTCCGAACTTACTAAACGGCTGGCAGTATATTTTTTCTGTTGCAGCATTTGATGAAGGCGATCCGGCAAATGAACTTGATGTACTCGAATCAAGTCCTCTTGCAAATTTTGAAAGAATACTTCCCGGTACTCCATCATCGGAGGATGCAAATTTAGAAGTTGGTGTTTATCCCAATCCGTATTATGCAAACGCAATATGGGATGGTTCATCGGAAAGGTTGAGAAAAATTTATTTCTTTAATCTTCCTGCGGAGTGTGAAATAACAATTTATACTTTAGCCGGTGATGTGATTAAAAGAATTCAGCATAACAAAGAAAGTAATGGTTCGGATTTAAGCTGGTTTGAAAACTATGCTAATGACGGTAAGCAGAAATTTGCCGGTGGTGAACATGCCTGGGACCTGTTGACAGATAATGATCAGGCGATTGCTACAGGTTTATATCTTTTTACGGTTAAGAATAATTCGAACGGCGAAATTAAAAAAGGAAAATTTTTAATTATTAAATAATGGAGGTCAATCATGATTAAGAAAGTACTCCCGATTTTAAGTTTAGTGCTTCTTATCTCATCAAACATATTTGCTCAATACCCTGAAGTTACATTGTATGATATACAATACCAGGATTCTTTATCGCTTGTAACTAATGGTGACCAGCCATCGCCTTTACTTGGTGATACCCTTGTTGTTACCGGTTTAGTAATGAATCCGGCTTACACCGGAACAGTTACAACTTTGAATTCAGGTGCACCTGCTGTTTATATTCAGGATACATCCGGCTCAAATGCTTTTGGAGGCATACTGGTAAGGTTTCCCAATGGCTCATCGCCGCAATTTGATGCCATTGATTCAGGTATTGTTGCAAAATTTACTGGCATTGTGACTGAATTTTTTGTGACAACTCAATTTGACTTAATTGAATTTGACGGCTCAACAATTATAGATCAAAAGCCTCGTCCTGAACCGGTTGTAATAACACTTGAAGATCTGTCATTGCTTGGTTCGCGTGAAGGAAATATCCTTGCTGAAAAATGGGAAGGAATGCTGGTTGAAATAAGAGATGTTACTGTTACAGAACCGGGTGCTATTGGCAATGGTTCTTTTGTCGTTTTTAATAATAACAATACTCAGGTTGTAGTTGGAAACCAGTCAAGATATTATTTGAATGGAACTCCTCCGCTTGCAGGAACTGTTCTTGAACATGTCAGAGGTTATATCCAGAACAGAACAAATGCTGGTGGACAGCAGAATCTTATGATAATCATGCCGGTTTATCCCGAAGATGTTCTTGTTGCACAATTTCCGCCCGCAATTTCCAGTATCTCAAGAAATCCTGTACTTGTAAACGGAGGTCAGAGCGTAACAGTTAACGCTACAATAGTTGATCCTGACGGCAGTGTGGCAAACGCTCAGCTTTATTATAAAGTTAATTCAGGTGCAACACAGATACTTAGTATGACTAATACCGGAGGTGATAACTGGCAGGCAGTAATTCCGGGACAAACAGATTCAAGTCTTGTTGATTATTATCTAAGAGCGGTGGATAATGTTGGTAATGTGACTACCAATCCTGCCGATACAACAAGGAATAAATATTTTTATTTAGTGTTGAACAGGGATCTTACAATTCAGGATGTCCAATACAGCCCGTTCGGCAGCGGCTTTAGCGCATACAACAATTATGAAGTGACCGTTCGGGGTATCGTTACCGCAGATACTTCGGACATTAACCCGATAGTTTACATTCAGAATGGAACGGGTCCGTGGAGCGGGTTAAGAATTTCCGGAACAGAAGTTCTCCAGAGAAGAAGAGGTGACGATATTACTGTGACCGGTACAATCGGTGAAAATTTCAGTGTTACAATGATGACCGGAATTGATTCTCCATCGGATATTGTAATTAACTCGACTAGCAATTCACTTCCGGCACCTGAAGCACTTGCTACTTCTGTGATTGATCAGATAAGCAACGGACAAATTCAGGCTGAGCAGTGGGAAAGTGTGTTGATCAAATATTCTGATATTACAGTGACGGATGAAAACGCTGATGGAAATGAAGGTCCAAACGGCGGCGGCAACAGCAACTTCGGTGAAATGTTTGTTGCGGATGCAAGCACATCTAATACAAGAGTTGAATTGCAGGATGGTAATCACCAGTATCATAATTTCTGGGATGCAGCTTTAGAAACACAACCGATAAGAGTCCGTACAGGCAATATGTTCGATGAATTGATTGGTGTTCTTTACTATTCATTCAATCAATACAAACTTATACCTAGAAAAGATGATGACTTTATCGGATTTACTGTTGATGTAAATGAAGAATCACCGATTAACAGTTATGAATTATCTCAGAACTATCCGAACCCGTTTAATCCAAGCACACAGATAAAGTACTCAGTTGCAAACGGAAGTTTTGTATCTCTGAAAATTTATAACATACTCGGACAGGAAGTTGCAACACTCGTTAACAATTTCCAGAATGCCGGTTCATACACAATAAACTTTGATGCATCAAAATTAGCTTCAGGAATTTACCTGTATAAAATTCAGGCAGGTGAATTTGCTCAGGTTAAAAAGATGATGCTAGTAAAATAGAATTTGATCAGTAAGGTTTGTGCGTCGGGTTTTGATTTATCAGAACCCGCCGCGAAATATTTAACCCTGTAAAGAAATTTATTTCATTTTAGAATGAACTTTAGATTGAAAAAATATAATATCATAAATATCCTGTTCGCTGCAGTTATAATGTTCGGATTTTTTTCCTGTACTGAAGATTTTACTGATCAGCCGCAGGGTAACAGAGCGCCGGAAACAGGATTATTTTTGTATCCTGATTCAACAATCGCACAGCAGCCAAGCAGAATTTATGTAAGCTGGTGGGGCGATGATCCCGATGGATTAATTCAGGGCTTTTATATTCTGTGGGAAGGTATTGATACTAAATGGTCATTCACTACTTCCAACGACAGTATTTTTTCACTGCCTATTGGTACTTCCGATACTACATTTAATTTCCTCGTTTCCGCTGTTGACAATGAAGGCAATGGAAGATATGATGCAAGCATCGTTCAAAACGGAATAGATTATGGTCCCGAACCGTTTGTTGACAGGAACGGAAACAATGTTTACGATGCCGGAGAACTTTTTTTTGATATCGGTTTAATAGACCCTACACCTGCTTCAACATTATTTCCAATTAAAAATAGTCCTCCTGTAGTTGCATGGAATGAACTATCATTTGTGCCTGATACATCATTTCCTGTTATGACTTTTAACTGGAATGCCTCTGATCTTGATGGAGATGAATCAATAACTGAAATCCGTTTATCATTAAATGATACTTCTAATTATGTTGTACTTCCTGGTAATACCCGATTGATCACTGTAAGAGGAATTAATCTTGATTCACCATCACCCGAAATGCAGATATTAATTAATGGATCGGATCAGAATATACATTCACAGAATCTTTCAGGACTCTTGCTGAATCAGAACAATAAAATATTTTTATCAGCCGCCGATTTTTCCGGAGCCGTTTCTGATGTAATATCTTTGCCTGATACATCATCTGAGTGGTATATCAAAAAACCAAAAGGAGAGGTTCTGATATTTGATGATTTTGTTGGAACAAGTACTTCTGAGCCTGCTACGAAAAATTTTTACAATACCACTTTTAGTTCAATTGGTGGTGGTGTTTTAGCGGATAAGTTTGATGTATTTAATTTAGCTGAACAGACTCTGCCATTCCTTTCAGTGACTATGGCTGAGACGATGAAACTTTTTAAATATGTATTCTGGTATTCTGCCGCTGATCCAAGTCTTGATTTACTTAATGTACTTACAAGTAAGTTTCTTGCCTCAGGCGGTAAGATTGCATTTTCCATGACTTTCCAGGATTCTACATCTTCATATCCATACGATATTTCTTCAATACAAGGATTTATACCAATCGACTCTATGCGTGTCGCGAACGCAAATTTATTTGCAAATGCAAGTGTGCGTCCATTGGCTGGTTTGAGTGAATTTCCTACTCTTGTAAATACGGATAATGTTCAAAGAATAAGAGTGTATCAACCTAACCAGATTATTTCTGAAAATATTTATGAATTATATAACAGAGAAGGTGTATATCTCGGAATAATCGGATTCAGAACTCAAACTAAAAATTTATTCTTCATCGGGGCGCCTTTGCACCTTTTTAACGGCGGCTCACAAAATGTTGATGAACTGCTTGAACAAATCTTCTTTGATGATTTTGGAGTAACACCATGAAGAACTTAATGATGGTTCTCCTATTTATTCTCGCAGGATTTTCATTTGCACAGCAAAGCGGCAGAATAACCGGTACTGTAAAAGACTCTTCAAACAACGAAACCTTACCCGGTGTTAACGTTATCATCAAAGGTACATATTACGGCGCGGCGACGGATATCAGTGGTAATTTTAAAATAGAAAATATAAATCCGGGTATTTATAATCTTGAGATTTCACTGATCGGATATAAAGGAGTTCAATACACTGGACTTCAGATTGAAGCAAATAAAACTGTTCAACTTGATGTGAAGTTGCAGGAGACGGTTCTTACGCTCGGTCAGGATGTTGTGGTTATCGGTGAAAAACCTTTGATGGATGTTGAAGAAACACAAAGCAAACGAACCGTAACTCGTGAAGATCTGGAAATAGCAATAGTTGAAAACATAGCTGATGTTGTAACTCAACAGGCTGGAGTAATAAAATCCGATAACTCAATTCACATTCGCGGCGGAAGATCCTATGAAAACGCGTTTCTGCTCGATGGTGTTTCTGTGCAGGATCCGCTTGCCGGTACTGGCTTTGGTTTGCAGTTAAGTGCAAATTCAATTGAAGAAGTTGAAGTGATAACCGGTGGTTATAATGCTGAATTCGGACAGGCAACTTCCGGAGTTGTGAATGTTAAGACAAGAGAAGGAAGTACTAAGTATAGCGGAAGTGTTTCCTACAAAAAGGATAATTTCGGTAACACTGAATCATTTAACGTATTTAATCTTGACATTGTTGAGGCGAACCTCAGCGGTCCCGAACCAATTACATCGGCTTTACTTCCGGCATTAGGTTTAAATATTCCCGGTGAACTTACTTTCTTCGGAAGTTTTTATCTGGGTATTAGTGATGGAATAACACAAGGATATTTCAAACCGACTGCGAATCAATTAGTATCATCCAGTTTTTATGGAAGCAGGTTTGCGCCGCGAGCAGAGAATAGCTGGTTCTGGCTTGGTAAGTTGACTTATAAATATTCACCCACACTTAAGTTCACTTATTCATTCAACCAATCGCTGAACATAAATCAGAATTCTCAATCACTTCAGTCAAATCTTGAATATGTTGAACCAAGTCCCGGTTATCAGTATGAGTATCAGAATATTCTTGACCAGGCAAATACTTTTACACACAACAATAAATATCATTCAGTCGGAGTAACGCATACACTTAATCCGAAAACATTTTATGAGTTTAAAGTAAATCATTTTTATACTAATCTTCGTGCTGATGCAAACGGACTTAACTTTAATCAGTACACAGAACCAAAAGATATCACCAACTTCCCGATTGAATATTACAACATTAACAGGGATACCATCGGTGTTATTCCCGGCGACGGTTTCTGGGATACAGGTAATCCATTCACGTGGCGCGATCACTATCTTGAAGAAATTTCAATACGCGGGGATCTGACGAGTTTCTTTGATGAAAAAAATAAATTCAAAGCCGGTTTCAATTTTCAGTTCCAGGAAATGCAGGTGATCGACATTTATAAACCGTGGATTGGTGAACTTGGCTTGAACAATGATATTTATAAAGTGCATCCCGCTATCGGTTCTTTCTATGCACAGGATAATATTAATTTTAGCGGAATGATTCTCAACTTCGGATTGAGATTTGATTACTGGTTCCCGGGAAAATATGTCGATGATGCGGTCAACAATCCTGATGTCGTAACAATTCCGGATGAAACACGTGAGAATTATAAGAACGATACTTTCGGCTGGTTCGGCGATAGAAGATGGAAAGCAAGATTAAGTCCGAGACTCGGAATATCTCACCCTGTATCTGATAACCAGACATTGTTTTTTTCTTACGGACATTTTAGTAAATGGCCCAAGCCTCAGTTCATCTATGCAAAACTGAATCCGTTAAATGCTCAGTCATCTTTTCAAAGATTCGGTAATCCAAATCTTAACCCTGAAACAACGGTTGCGTATGAACTTGGATTGCGCACGCAATTCAGCAACGATGATGTATTGACTGTTACAACTTATTACAAAGATATATTTGATTATGTAAGCACACGCACTGCAAGAATAACCTCCGCAAGGTTTGCAACACAGAGATTTATCACTTATGTAAATTCAGACTATGCAAGGTCGCGCGGAGTTGAACTCGAATATAAAAAGAGAATGGGGAAATGGTTCTCAGGTACGTTGAGTTTATCTTATGCAATAATCACAGGTAAAAGCTCATCTGCTGATGAAGGTGTATTAGTTCTTCAGGGTGATTTAAATGAATCGATAAAAGAAGAATATATGTCCTGGGATCGTCCGTTTACGGGTTCGCTCTCAACCAGTTTTTATGTTGAGAAAGATAACCCGTTATTCGGGTTTGGCACCGGTATTCTTGATGACTACAATATTTACGTAAGATTTTTTTATCAGTCCGGCAAGCGGTATACACCAGCGGTATTCACAGGTAGTTACGATTCAAAAGGAAGACCTGAATACGAATTTATAAGAACAGAAAGGAATACCGGGATCGGCGAAAACTGGTTCTGGATAGACCTGAATTTCGAAAAATATTTTGCGTTAAGCGGAATTAAATTTTCAGTTTTCATGGAAGTGAACAATCTTCTCGATACAAAAAATTCAGCGATAATAAATCCTGTTACAGGTGAAGCGTATGAATTTGGCGATGATGTTCCAAGCAGCTGGAATGATCCTCGGTTCCCGGATTTGCAGGCTCCGATATCGGCTTATCCATATAATCCGGCGAGATATCTTACGAGAAGAAATATAAAATTTGGCGTGAGTGTAAGATTTTAGTATGAAAAAATATCTACAGATAATTTTAATATTCTTAACAGTTTGTTCATCGAATTCATTTGCACAATTGTTTCCTGTGCTTGGCGGTCAGCGTGCGGGAATTTCAACTGCACAGTTCTTAAAAATCGGAGTCGGTGGAAGAGCAACCGCATTGGGTGATGCATTTGTTGCAATCGCTAATGATGCATCAGCGTTGTATTGGAATCCTGCCGGGTTGGTGCAGTTTGAAAAGAACCAGGTTATTTTTTCGCACAATAGCTGGGTTGTTGATATCAATCATGATTTTGTCGGTGCAGTTTATCATCTTGACGGTACCAATTCTTTCGGTCTTTCATTAACAACACTTGGTATGGATGAAATGCCGGTGACCACAGAGTTCGCACCATTTGGAACAGGTGAATACTTCAGTTACAAGGATCTTGCTATAGCTGTCACTTATTCCCGAAAGATGACCGAACAATTCAGTTTTGGAGGTACTGTAAGATATATCGAAGAGACATTGGACAAACTGAAAATGCGCGGATTTATGGTTGATCTTGGAACTTATTACTGGACGGGACTTGGTTCAACAAGATTTGCGGTTACAGTTTCAAACTTCGGGAATAATCTTGCGCCTGATGGTGATGTTGTTCTCGTTGGTAAAAGAAATATATCAGAATGGCAATCCTTTGCTCCTCCTACAATTTTCAGAATCGGTTTTGCGTTTGAACCATACGAGAACGAAGAACATAAAGTTACAACCTCAATTCAGTTAAACCATCCGAATGATAACAGTGAAAATCTTTCGACCGGTGCTGAATACAATTGGAAAAATATTCTCTTCATACGGGGTGGTTATAAATTTAATGTCGAAGAACAGAACTACACATTCGGTGCGGGACTTAATGCCCCGGTATCAATCGCAGAACTGACACTTGATTATGCGTACTCAAATTTTTCGCGGCTTGGTTCAGCACACAGATTTTCTATAATACTTGGACTATAGAATGAATTTAAGAGTTATATATATTCTGATTGCTTCAGTAATGATTCTTGTAAGCTGTAATGATAAACTGACTCCTCCGGTTACAACCGGAGCTAACCCTAATCTTGGCGGTGATACATTATATGTTCAGTTGAATCCAGCCTGGGAAGGTTTTGACCAGCCTCAGGATGTAATGGTTGGAAGGGAACCGTTTATTTATGTTGCGGATACGGAGAATGACAGGATAGTAATGATGAATCTTGACGGTGGAATTCTTGGTACCAGAAGTATTAAGAGACCAATAGCCCTGGCTCAGGATTACAAACTCAATCTCCTGGTATGTGCACAGTTCGATACTACTGTTAACGGTGTTACACAAAACTTTAGCGCGTTATATAAAATTGATTTATTCTCTGCCGGTCATAATATTGAAACTGCGCCAATCAAAATGCTTCTTCCACAGGCTTCTGATCTGAATAAACCAGATAGAATGTATACCGGAGTCGCAGTGTTTTATGACAATTCATTCCTGGTAGCACGAACAGGACCAAATAACTCAAACCTTGTTGATCCTGATAATTCAATATTGAACTTCAGACCTATCGGCAATACTGGAAGAGATTCATTGATCGGAAGGGTTCCCTTATTACAGCCGACAAGTACAGGCATATTATCTGTAAATAAAGTGAGTTCGTTAACAAGTTTTAACAGGTCAAACTACGATTTTGTTCTTACTATGACAGGTGATAATAGTTTTAAAACACAATGGCTTGAATATGTACGCTCAACAGATTTTACAGGCTATCAAATGAAACTTGGTGCCAATGAGAGTTTTTTGATGACGCCCGGTTTATTTGCGAGTCCGCAGGGAGCTACTATTGATAATTCAGGAAATATTTATGTGATTGAAACCGACAGCAGCAGAATCTACAGGTTCAATTCAAACGGAGATTTAACCATTGGTTTTGGAGACTCTACAATTTTTAAACAGCCATATGGTGTTGCTCACTTTGACAGAATTCTTTATGTAGCAGATACAGGGAATAACAGGATATTACGATTCATCTTATCGACTGATTTAAACTGATGAAAAAAATTCTATTCCTTATTGTCTTGCTGTACTTACCCGGAATGAACGCGCAAACAGTCCAGCGTGCGCGTGTACTTGCCTATAATTTACTTGCATATCCTGAAAGCTATGAAACAAGGAATCCTTATTACTCATTGATAATAAATAATCTTGAACCGGATATAGTTGTTATTAATGAAGTGACGAGCAGCTTCGGTCAGCAAAAATTTTTAGATGATGTGCTTGGTTCTGATTTTACTGCAGCGCCTTACACCGACGGATATGATTCTGATAATCAGCTTTACTATAAGGATTCGCTTTTTACACTGCTTGGTTTTCTGGTTATCAATACTTCACTCAGACAGATTGATCATTACATCCTTCAACATAATTTTACGGGTGATACATTAAGAGTTTTTGCTGCACATCTTAAAGCAGGGCAGGGTACTGCTGAAGAACAGCAGAGGCTTTCAGAAGTGACTGCTTTACGGAACCGGACTGATGCACTGCCGTCAGGAAGTAATTTTATTTTTGTCGGGGATTTTAATCTGTACACTTCAGGCGAAGCGGCATATCAAAAATTACTTGATCAGACATCGCCGGGATATCTTCTTGATCCTTTGAATAGACCAGGCAACTGGAATAACAACAGTTCGTTTGCAGATATTCATACTCAATCAACACGCCTGAGTCAGGTTATAAACAACGGCTCAACCGGCGGGCTTGATGACAGGTTTGACTTCATTTTGATTTCTCAGTCAGTTAAGGATAGCGGAGGGGTTTATTATCTCCCAGGTACTTTCAGAGCGTATGGAAATGACGGACTTCATTTTAATAAATCAGTAAACGTAGAGCCGTTCACTTTAGTATCTCAGCAAACTGCCGATGCTTTATATTATGCATCCGATCATCTTCCGGTATTTGCTGACTTTGAATTCCAGTCAACACCAACTTCTGTGGATGAAAATCTTTTAACCTTACGGGAATTTATTCTTGAACAAAATTATCCTAATCCATTTAACCCGGAAACAAAAATTAAATTTACGGTGCCTTACATAAATCCAAATCGTGAATTCAGTCATCAAACATCCCTAAAAGTATTTGATGTACTTGGTAATGAAATCATCACGCTTGTTAATGAACACAAATTGCCCGGAGTTTATGAAGTTGATTTTTATGGGGAAAATTTATCAAGTGGAATTTATTTTTACCGGTTACAATCCGGCGATTTCATTGATACAAAGAAGATGGTATTAATAAAATAGTTTAATAATACAGATCGCTGTTCTTTCCTGAATATTTTTCAATTGGAATTTTTATGAAATACATTTACATCATCCTGTTTTGTCTGATTCTCTCTTCTTCAACTTTCTCCCAATCAGTATTCATCAATGAGATATACAACTCAAGCGGAAATGATGAGTGGATTGAACTATTGGTTGTTGAAGAAAATGTTGACCTGAGAAATTTTGAGCTTCGGGATTTCAACAGCAGTGGCGTTGCCCAGCAGCCGCTTGTATTTTCAAATCATACACTATGGAGTAACCTTAGAAAAGGAACAATTGTCGTTGTCGCAAAAGCTGAAAATTCCTTTGCTGAAGATTTTGATGCAAGCGATTATGTAGTAACAATTAAAGGTAATAATGCTTTATATTTTTCAGGAACTGTATTTTCAATAGCAGGCAGTTCAGAGGCAGTACAAATCAGGAACAGTTCACAGCAGCATGTATTTGGAGTTTCATGGGGATCGGCAAATGCAAACAGCCTTACAGCGCCTAAGGTACATTTCAGTGGTTCTTCAACAAGTAATACTTCAATAATTTTTAATGAAGATAGTGTTCCTGAATTAACATCGACAACCAATTGGACGATGAACGCAACTGCTTCAAGAGGTACAGGAAACACTCCTACAAACATTAACTGGATTCTTTCATTAAGAGCACAACCACATGGTTCCGGTACTGTCAATCTAAATCCTGCAGTTGTATCCGGCGATTCACTTTTAACTTTAAACTTTAAATATAACCGTGATGTTAATTACAATATTAATCGATTGAAAATTATTTTCCCTTCTGTATTTAGCTGGTCGCAAAGTTCTGCGCAAGTTGGAACTACAAATTTTACATCGTCAATCAACGTCAATGGTGATACAATTGAATTCACTAATGTTTCATTTTCTGCTGACTCAGTTTTTATTTCAATCGCAGATGTAACAACCCCCGTATTCACAGGAAATTACAGATTTAGTTTTCAGTCAGGCATCGATACTTTAATAGCTGAAGTGAGTCCATCACCATTACTGACAGTTTACGGTGCATCAATACCAATTGCACAGGCTAAAATCAACGATGAAAATGGAATAGGCATTTATCTTGGCGATCTGGTTACAATTCGTGGAGTAGTAACTGTTGCGAATCAGTTTGGAAGTCCGGGTTATATACAGGATAACAGCGGTGGTATTTCGATTTTTGGATCTGATTTTTCAAACGCAGTTCAGATTGGTGATGAAGTACTTGTATCGGGAACAATCACTCAGTTTAACGGATTAAATCAACTTGAATTTCCTTTACTTCATTCGGTGATCAGCAGCGGCAATTCTGTTGAACCGTTACTCGCAACACCGACACAATTAAGCAACGACGGGATAAATGGAATTGAAAATTATGAAGGACGCTTAGTTCGTGTTAACGGAGTTTTAGTAAGTGAACTGAACGGAACTCCCGTTGCGAACTGGGCATATAAAAATTATATGTTAACAGGTTCAAGTACATCAGATACTGTTCAGATAAGAATTGATAACAACACACAAATAATCGGTATGGTTGCGCCTGCAGGCAGGTTCGATGTAGTGGGTGTATTAAGCCAGTTTAAAACGGCTTTGCCTTTTATAGGAGGATATCAGTTGATGCCGAGAATTCCATCTGAAATAATTTCCGACGGACCAATAATTGAAAAATTTCCGGAAGAGGTTGATTTGACTTCAAGTTCAATTACGCTTGAATGGCATACGATTAATCCCGGCACTTCACGAATCAGATATGGCTTAACAACTGACTACGAACTTGGTATTATAAGTCCTGATGATGACCTGAGGACAATACATAATGTTACTATAAGCGGGCTTAACACTGCAACTATCTATAATGTTCAGGCGTTTTCGGTAGCAGGAACCGACACAAGTTTTTCAGGGAATCTTGTTTCAAGTACTACTTCGGCATCCCCGACTACCGGCGAGATGAATATTTATTTTAATAAAAATGTGAACACAAGTGTTTCTTCCGGTATCAATGCAAATGAAAATGCTGATTTTACATCTATATTAATTAACAGGATAAATAATGCAAAGAGATCAGTTGACGTTGCATTATACAGCTTAAGTGGGGGAGTTGGTGCTTCTATTGCAACTGCTTTAGTAAATGCCAAAAATCGTGGTGTAAAAGTCCGCGTAATCGGTGAATATGATACAAGAACAACAGCACCTTGGACAACAATTACTTCTGCAGGAATTCCTTATATCAATGACAGGTTTGGTAATAATGATGGAAGTGGTCTGCATCATAATAAATTTTTTGTGATAGATTACAGAGGCGGTGCGGCTGACAGTGTATGGGTATTAACAGGTTCATGGAATCCAACCGATCCGGGAACAAATGAAGATGCGCAAAACTTTTTGGAGATTCAGGATGTCGCATTAGCAGGGGCATTCACTCTTGAATTTAATGAACAGTGGGGAAGTAATACGGATACTCCAAATTCAGTCAATTCAAGATTCGGTTCAAGAAAATTGAATAACACTCCTCACAACTTTATTGTTGCCGGCAGAAAAATACAATGTTATTTCAGCCCAAGCGATCAAACAACATTGCAAATTGGAAAAACGCTGTCCAAATCTGAAAAATCAATCAACTCATCTATCCTGACTTTTACACGAAGAGAACTTGCGGATACTGTTATTGCAGTTAAGAACCGTGGAAATAAAGCGAGGGTTATTCTTAGTAACAATACAGATACGGGAACACAATTCGCGTATTTGCAATCCAATGGTGTGGATATTAGACTAAAAGGATTTTCATCAGGATTACTCCATCATAAATACGCCATAGTTGATGCTGAACCATTTGGATTCACGCCTTATGTAATTACCGGTTCGCATAACTGGTCATCATCTGCTGAAAACAGTAATGATGAAAACACTTTGATAATACAGGACGCACAGACTGCTAATTTTTATTTGCAGGAGTTTGCTGCAAGGTATTATGAAGCAGGTGGTACCGATTCGATTTATATTATTACAAGTGTCGTGGATGAATTAGAAATCCCGAAACATTTTTCTTTATCTCAGAATTATCCAAACCCGTTTAATCCAACAACTACAATCAAGGTAGCAATACCAGTTACACAGGAAATTCAACTTGATGTATTTAATGTTCTGGGAGAGAAAGTTCGTACTTTATATAACGGTTTAGCCAATGCTGGAATACTTACCGTAGAATTCGATGCCTCCAATCTTTCGAGCGGAGTATATTTTTATAGGTTGAATGCAGAACAGTTTTCAGAGGTCAAGAAATTGTTATTATTAAAATAGCATGTCACAGTTTGAGCGAATAAAATTTATAGATTTCTAGATGCACAATTATTTGTATAAGAGAATCAAAATCTTTAATTTTCCACTTCTTTTTTAACTAATTAGGTAGGATAATGAGCGAATTTAAGGGTAAAATACTCCAGGTTATCGGTCCTGTTATAGATATCGAATTTGAAGCAGGACAGCTTCCAAAAATTTATAACGCAATCAGAATACCACACACAACAACTGAAGGTGTTACAGGCGATCTGACCGCCGAAGTTCAGCAGCATCTTGGTGAAGACAGAGTACGGGCTGTTGCGATGGACAGTACAGACGGTCTCGTGAGAGGTATGGATGCCTTTGATGAAGGTAAACCAATTTCAGTACCTGTAGGACCCGAAACTCTTGGTCGTTTGATCAATGTTACAGGAAACGGAATCGATGGTCTTGGAGAAATAAAAACAAAATCTTCCTACCCGATACACAGACCCGCTCCATTATTTAAAAGTTTGTCTACCAAAACTGAAATTTTTGAAACCGGTATAAAAGTAATTGATCTTATTGAGCCTTACTCAAAAGGTGGTAAAACCGGTTTGTTCGGTGGCGCTGGTGTAGGTAAGACAGTTATTATACAGGAATTGATTCACAACATTGCACAAGAACACGGCGGGTATTCTGTATTTGCAGGAGTTGGGGAAAGAACCCGTGAAGGTAACGACCTTTGGTTAGAAATGAAGGAGTCGGGAGTATTAAGCAAAACTGCACTTGTATTTGGTCAGATGAATGAACCACCTGGAGCACGTTTGAGAGTTGCACTAACCGGTTTGACTATCGCTGAATATTTTCGTGAAGAAGAAGGAAGAGATGTTCTTCTCTTTATTGATAACATATTCCGTTTTACACAGGCCGGTTCAGAAGTATCTGCATTACTCGGACGTATGCCTTCAGCAGTTGGCTACCAGCCAAACTTAGCAACGGAAATGGGTGCGTTACAGGAAAGAATCACTTCAACTGATAAGGGTTCAATTACTTCTGTACAAGCAATTTATGTCCCGGCAGATGATTTAACAGATCCGGCACCTGCTGCGGCATTTGCTCACCTTGATGCGACAACAGTATTAAGCCGTCAGATTTCGGAATTAGGTATTTATCCTGCTGTTGATCCGCTTGATTCAACATCCAGGATTCTTGAACCTGGTATACTTGGTCAGGAGCATTATGATGTTGCAAGAAGATGTAAAGAGATTCTTCAGCAGTACAAAGATCTCCAGGATATTATAAACATTCTCGGTATGGATGAGCTTTCTGATGATGATAAAATAGTTGTGCGAAGAGCAAGAAGAATTCAGAGATTTTTCAGCCAGCCTTTCCATGTTGCTGAACAGTTTACCGGATTTAAAGGAAAGTATGTTAAACTTGAAGACACTATCCGTGGATTCAAAGGAATAATTGACGGACATTACGATGATCTTCCAGAGTCAGCATTTATGTACGTCGGTACAATTGAAGAAGCTGTAGAAAAAGCAAAGAGTATGAAATAACATGGCGTCTTTAAATCTTGAAATAATTACACCATCAAAATCTGTTTTTACAGGCGAGATAAAATCAATAACCATCCCCGGAACAAGTGGAAGTTTCCAGGTTCTGGCGAATCATGCACCTTTGATCAGCACATTTGAAATAGGTGAGATAAAAATTGAGGATGTCCAATCCAGGAAACTGTCATACTCAACTGCCGGCGGTACTGTTGAGATCAGCAATAATAAAGTACTTGTACTTGCTGACTCTCTTGAACTTGTGGACAACATTGATATTCAACGTGCTTTGAATTCCAAGGAGAGAGCTGAAAACAGATTAGCAAATAAATCGGTTGAAAATATTGATGTAGCAAGAGCAGAGGCGTCTTTAGCCCGGGCAATTAACCGTATCAAACTTTCAGAAAAATATTCAGCAGTAAAATAAATATTTAAGCGGGAATGATACTTTCATTCCTGCTTTTCAATTCAAATAACCATCCGCAGCAATAATTTTCTTTAAAACACTTTTTTCCTGGATCTCTTTGTTCAGTTTTTCAAGGTGGTTAATCAGAAAGTCAATTCTTGAGTTTTCATTTGTAATTGTAATTAGCTCCTGCTGCTGATCAAGACTTAATCCTGATTTCTCCGCAAGCTTAAATGACTTAAGGTTTGTCCTTTCAAAACTTTTCCAGAAACTTTCATCGAGTTTAAAATCAACTTGCGAAATCAAACTTTCAAAAGAATTCTTCAACACAGAAAGCGATTTTTCATTTATTGCAGATGTTATATCGCTATAGTCTAATGTGTTCCCTAAATGGTAACCATCATCGTGAATTGAAATGTCGATTATACTGATTCTACTCATTCCTTTAACAATGATATCCATTTCACCATTTTCATGTTTCCGCAGAATAGTATCAATTCTTACGTAAGTGCCTATTCGTGATATCTCATCATTAAGAAAGGAACAAACTCCGAAGCCTGAATTATTTTCCAAACACCAGTTAATCATTTTTTTATATCGCGGTTCAAAAATATGTAGTGGATATTTTGATCCCGGAAAAACAACAAGCTTTAAAGGAAATAAGGGAATTAGATTTGCCATGATGAATTGTAATATGGGCTGTGTTTTTAAACACAGCCCGTTAAGAATTTATTTTACAAGTGCACTAAATCGGGCTGCGACTTCTTCCCAATTGATGACGTTGAACCAGTTCTCAATGTATTCAGGTCTTCTGTTCTGATATTTCAAATAGTAAGCATGTTCCCAAACATCGATACCCATAATAGGAGAACCTTTAACATCAGCAACATCCATTAAAGGATTATCCTGGTTTGGTGTTGATGAGACAACAAGTTTATTGTCTTTCACTATGAGCCATGCCCAGCCAGAACCAAATCTTGTTGCAGCGGCAGTGCTGAATTGTTTTTTGAATTCATCAAAGCTGCCGAATGCTGAATTAATTGCATCCCCAAGTTTACCTGAAGGTGCTGCCGAACCTTTTTTCATTATCTGCCAGAATAGAGAATGATTGTAATGTCCGCCGCCGTTATTTCTCACTGCAGCAGGAAGTTTTGAAATTCCAGCCATCAGTTCTTCAAGTGATTTGCCTTCCATCTCGGTGTTAGCAACCGCGTTGTTAAGATTAGTCACATAAGCATTGTGGTGTTTCGTGTGATGTATTTCCATCGTCATTTTATCGATGAATGGTTCAAGTGCATCATAATTATAAGGCAGTGCAGGTAATTCGAATTTTGCCATTGTATAACTCCTTTTGTTTTTATTTGTGAAAGTGTTTAAAGTCTTTGTAAGCGGTTCAGCAATTGATACTGCCGGAAATGCTCCAAGTGTAAACAGAAAATTTCTTCTTTTCATTTCAGCCTGGAATTTGTTTTATACTCCGAATGATTCGCCGCAGCCGCAGGTTTTTTGTGCATTTGGATTATTGAAAATAAATCCTTTACCATTTAATCCGTCACTAAAATCGAGTTCAGTTCCTGTAAGATAAAATAAACTTTTACCATCGACCAGAAGTTTAACTTCTTTGGATTCAACTATCATATCACCTTCACGTGTATCTCCGTCAAACCCAAGTGTATACGTTAAACCGGAACATCCTCCGCCTTTAACACCTACACGCAAACCATAGTCGGAAGGGATTTTATTTTCTTCCATAATTCTTTTTATTTCTTTTGCTGCTTTATCTGTTACTTTTATTTCAGATTCAGTTTGTACGTTTGACATTTTTAACTTCCTTTATTTACTAAAAATTATAACGGGTCGCCCGGTGTGGTTGTCACAAATTCCGGGTAGTTTACTTTCCAGCTTTGAAATCCTGTTTTGACTAATATTCCTTTGTTTTCAAAATGTGAGCTTAAATCATTCGCAGCCGTTTCACCTTCTGTATATTTTATTTTCACTTCTTTCATCTCAAGATATTTCATTAGTCCGTAATGAAAATCCCTGTAAAAAAGAATTGAATTGTGAAACAACGGGAACTTAGCTTTAAGGAATTTCAGAAATGATTCTGAATCATTTTTTATGTTCGTAATATTTTCATTAAGCCTGTGACTCATATATTTTCCTATTTGGTTAGTGTTCTCTCTTCTGTTGAGATAAAATTATTTTTTGATTTTAGCCTGTTAATAGTTTCAGTTAGTTTTTCAATCACAAAATCTATTTCTTCTTCAGTATTAAATCTGCCAATTCCGAATCTGACTGAAGAACTGATCTTGTCAGAGGACAAACCTAATGCAGACAGCACATGACTTTTTTTAGCTTCACCGGATGCGCATGCTGACCCGGTAGATACGGCAATTTCTCTGATTGAAAGTAGAATATCATTTGCCTTAACATCATTAAAAATTATGTTCAGGTTGTTCGGAATTCTATCATTGATATCACCATTGAGTTCAATGTTACTGATATTTTTTTTAAGTCCGTTAAATAACTTTTGCTGTAAGTTCTTTATTCGTTTATTTTCTTCATCAAAATTATTTATTGCCAATTCAACTGCTTTACCAAAGCCTGCTATTGCAGGTACATTCAAAGTGCCGGGACGTATATTCATTTCCTGACCACCGCCGTAAACCAAAGGTTTTAATCTGATTCGTTTGTGAGCATTGCCAAACACAAGTGCGCCAATTCCTTTAGGTCCGTAAATTTTATGTGCAGTGAAAGAGATAAGATCAGGAAGATTTTTCATCTCACTAAATTTTAATTTACCAATTGCCTGTGTCGCGTCGGTGTGAAAAATCACATTTCGCTCTGTACAGATTTCACTTATTTTTTCTATATCGTTTATGGTACCAATTTCATTGTTGACCGTCATAACCGAGACAAGAATTGTATCTTCCCGGATATTTTTTTTAATCAGTTCAGGATTAACTTTCCCATTTCCTTCTGAACGTAAAACCTGAATTTCAAATCCGTGTTTTTCAAGATACTCAAGAGATTGTAAAACAGCCGTATGCTCTGTAGCACACGTAATAATATGTTTCCCTTTATTCCTGTAAGTTGATGCAACACCCTGATGAACAAGATTGATCGATTCCGTAGCCCCTGAAGTGAAAACAACCTGCTTGGGATCGGCATTAAATAGTGAAGCAATTTTTTTCCGTGAATTTTCGACTGCGCTGTCGGCTTCCCAGCCAAAGCTATGTGACTTACTGGAAGCATTACCGAATTTATCCATGTAATAAGGCTTCATCGTTTCAAAGACTTCTGGATCAACCGGTGTTGTTGCCTGGTTATCGAGATATATTGGAAATTTTATCATACTACAAAATCTGATTTAAAGTTGTTTGACTGAAAACTCTTTCTATTTCCTTTTGAACTTTTAAAAGAGGATCGCGTATCGTGCAACATTCAACGTGTCTGCAGTCGTCTGTTGTTCCTTTGCCATTCATGCAATCAGTTATTTTATAATCGTCTTCTATGGCTCTGATAATATCAATCAAAGTAAGTTCAAAAGGAGATTTATTCAGAACATATCCTCCTTTAGCACCCTGGAATGAACTTACAATCTGATGTTTGTTTAATCTTTGCAAAACCTTTGAAAGCAGTTCATAGGAGATATCATACTTATCTGATATTTCCTTAGCCGTTATACAGCACCCGTTTTGATTGAGTGCAATGTATTTAACTGCCATAAATGCGTATTCTGTCTTTTTTGATAACTTAAGCATAAATAGGACTAAAAAAGTCGTACTTAACTTACAAACATTTATTCAGGAATTCAAATTGTTAAAGGGTAAAAATCAGATACCTAACATTGAAATTGAATTTTTTGCAAAATCAACTAAAGGTGTAAAGTAGATTCCAAAGACTATTACCGGAACGACTAAGGCAGCCAGCAATAAAGTATTTGCGGGTGAGATTTCAAATTTAATTGGGTCACCGGTTGGATGTACAAGGAACATGTTTTTCAAAACCCTTACGTAGTAATAAAGTGAAACTACACTGTTGAGTAAAGCTATAATAGCAACGAAAATCATGTTTGCATCAACCAATGCAACAAAAAGATAAAGCTTTCCGATAAAGCCAGCAGTTGGAGGAAGTCCTGTTAGTGAAACTAAAAATATTGCAAGCGAAACACCGAGCAGGGGAGTAGCATATCCAAGTCCTTTATAATCATCAAGTTCTTCACTTCCGATTCTGTTGGCGATTAACATCACAACAAAGAAAGCACCCAGATTCATAAATGCATATACCGCAAAGTAAATTAGTATAGCAACAATTCCCTGGTTAGACAAAACAGCTAGACCAAGCAGCATATAACCAGCGTGAGCGATACTTGAGTAAGCAAGCATACGTTTCATATTGTCCTGCCACAATGCAGCAAAGTTTCCAAGCGTCATTGTGAGTATTGAAAGAACAATTATAATTGTCTGCCAATCTATTAATGAAAGCAGACTCCAGAATCCTGATGTATCAATTGATTCGATGAAAGTGATTTTTATGAACCGGATTAGTAATGCGAATCCAGCGGCTTTACTTGCTATTGAAAGATATGCTGTGAAAGGGATTGGTGAACCTTCATAAACATCGGGAGTCCAGAAATGAAATGGTGCTGCTGATATCTTAAATCCTATTCCAACAAAAACAAACAGCCCTGCTAACAGAAAAGTTAGATTAGTGAAACCGGGATTCTGGATAAGTGAATTAATTTCAGAAAGATTTGTAGTTCCAGTAAGTCCATAGAGGATAGAAATTCCAAACAACATTATTCCTGAAGAAGTGCCGCCGTAAATAATATATTTTAATGAAGCTTCGCTGTTTCTTACAGAATCTTTTACAAAGCCTGCAAGAACATAGGAAGAGAGGGAAACAAGTTCTAATCCAAGATAAACGACAATAAGATCTGTAGCTGAGATCATCACCATCATTCCGAGTATCATACCAAAGATCAAAGAATAATATTCTCCGTGGCGTTCTGTTACGGATTTTATTTCCTTTGAACCCATTGAAAGAAGAACTATAACAATTGAAGAAAATATAACAAGTACTTTAAAGAATACACCAAACGAATCAATGGCCAGCATACCTTTACCGGAAGCACTAACAAATGCAAAAGTATTTATTCCTGTTTGTGCAAATAGAAAGTACCCGGTTGTTAGCAAACCAAGAAGTGATATATAAGGAAGCAAAGATTTATTCTTGTGCATTATCAGATCAACTGTAACAAGTATTACTAAGAATATTGAAATACACAATTCAGGCTGAATAAGTTTCAGACTTTCAGTTAATGATGCGAGTGATGTATCCACAGTTCTTTACTTCAAATAATTAAAAATTAAAATCCTGCTAATGAGCTGAATATCGCTTTTGATTCAGCCATAAACTTAACCATTGCATTCACCGATGTATTCATCAGGTTTAACATTGATGCAGGGTAAACACCAAGGAATATGACTATTATGCTTAGTGGTACCAGCATAAAATATTCGCGCATATTCATGTCAGTTAATGTTGACCATTTTTCTTTTAATGTTCCAAGAAAAACTCTTTGCAATGTCCACAACATATATCCCGCACCTAACAGAATACCGAGTGTAGAAATAACCGTAACGACTCTTATTGATTCAAGTCCGAATGCACCGAGGAAAACAAATGCTTCAGAAACAAAGCCACTCAAACCTGGTAATCCTATCGCGGCAAAAAATGCAAGTGTAACGAATCCGGTATAAACAGGCATCTGGTTTGCGAGACCGCCGAATGCGTCAATATCTCTTGTATGTGCTCTGTCATAAACAACACCCACAATAAGGAAGAGCATTGCTGTAATTGTTCCGTGATTAAACATCTGAAGTATTGCGCCTGAAATTCCTATCGTGTTTAATGATGCCATACCAAGCATTACAAACCCCATGTGGGACACGGAGGAATATGCGATCAACTTCTTAAAATCTTTTTGTGCCATTGCGCATAACGCACCGTAAATAATATTTATCATTCCAAACAGCGCAATGTACCATACAAGCTGATGAGTGATTTCAGGGAATATCGGATAACAAATTCTTAGTATTCCATATGTTCCCATCTTCAGCAAAACACCTGCAAGTATAACACTTATTGCTGTTGGTGCTTCGACGTGTGCGTCAGGTAACCACGTATGGAAGGGGAACATAGGTATCTTAATCGCAAAGCCTGCAAACAAAGCTATGTAAGCTATAAACCTTAGGTTAGCCGGATTAAGCGGCGACAAAATTCCTGTTTGATTATAACTATTCGCATCCATCATTGTAAGCATGTTGAATGTGAAAACTTTTGTTCCATCTGCAAGTGTTTCCATCGAACTGAAATATAGTCCGATCATTACAAGAAGAATGAAAATACTTCCGAACAAAGTGTAGAGGAAAAATTTAATTGCTGCATATTCTCTTCTCGGTCCGCCCCAGATACCAATTAAGAAGTACATTGGAAGAAGCATCAGTTCCCAGAAAATGTAGAATAAGAAAAAGTCGAGAGCAACGAACACTCCCATCATTCCTGTATCAAGCAAAAGGAAGAGAGCCATATAACCTTTAACTGACTTACTTATACTCCACGAAGAAAGTGTTGCGATAAATGTAATGAGTGCCGTAAGTAGAACCATTGTAACACTCATTCCATCGATGCCGAGGAAGTAATCTATTTTGATTGTTCCAATCCAGGAGAATCCGCTGATCTCAATCCAACTGAATTTTTCTACAAACTGGAATGAGTTTGGATCATTTATTCCGCTTAAACCATAATTGTAATTCATTAAAATGATTCCGGCAAGTATAACCTGAATTCCGGTTATAAGCAGAGTTAAACTTTTAATAATTTTTTCCTGTGATTTGGGAATGAAGAGGATGAACAACATTCCCAGTACCGGGAGGAAAGTTATTAACGATAAGATTGGAAAGTTTTCCATTTATGTACCTGAAAATTTCAAACTAAAATGATTTAAATAAAAACAACAAAATTATTAATGAGAATATCACGAACACGATGTACGTCTGAACCTTACCTGTCTGGAATCTTCTGAAGATCAATCCGATCATTCCGCTGAAGTAAGCCATAAAGTTTACGAAGCCATCAACAACTACATTATCAAATGTTCCGCTGAATCTTGATATACCGCGCGTAACACTTGCAGAAGCATTTACCAGACCATCTACTACTTTATTATCAAACCAAGCAAGTAACCTGCTTAAACCAATTGTGCCAGCTACAAATGTTGCCTGGTAAAATTCATCAAAGTACCATTTGTTATATGACATGTTGTAAAGAGGTTTAACTTTTTCTGCAAGTTTATCTGCATTTATTTTTTTCCATTCATACATAACAAATGCAAGTAGAATACCTCCGACGGCAACAAGAAGTGAAAGTATCACAGCAGGTATGTGTGCGTGATGCAGTGCTTCTGTATAACTTTCAGAATAAACTACTTCATGATTTGTCTCTTGATGTGATTCACTTTCAAATGAATGAATAACATCACTCTTCATAAAATCGTAACGGGTATTTTGTGGAGCGGAAATCTCCGGAGCTTTAACCCATTTTGTAAGGAACCATCCGGCATCAGCATTAATTGGATTTGGTGTGTACCAGATAAATACCGATAAAGCAGCAAGCACAACAAGAGGCATCGCCATTGCAAATTTTGATTCATGTACGTGATCGAACTTTTCTTTATTCTTCGGTTCACCGTGGAATGTAAGTATGATTAACCTGAACATATAAAACGCAGTAAGGAAAGCTACAAGAAAACCTACAACCGGAAATATCCAGTTGCCGGTCAAAGAACCGAATGCGTAAGTACCTGCAAGAATTCCATCCTTACTTAAAAATCCTGATGTAAGCGGAATACCAGAAATGGCAAGTGATGCTAACAGGAAGGTAGCATAAGTGATTGGCATTTTCTTTCTTAGTCCACCCATCTTTGTTATATCCTGTTCGTGGTGCATTCCGTGAATCACTGATCCTGAACCGAGGAACAAACAAGCTTTGAAGAATGCGTGTGTTATCAAATGGAAGAATGCAAAAGTGTATGCGCCTACACCAAGCGCCATAATCATATAACCAAGCTGACTTACAGTTGAGTAAGCTAAAACTTTTTTAATATCATTCTGTGTTAATGCGATCGTAGCCGGAATGAATGCGGACAATGCGCCGATAGTCGCGATAAAAAGTAATGCGTCACCGGTTAGCATTGTGAATACTCTTGTTACAAGGAACACACCTGCTGCAACCATTGTCGCGGCATGGATCAATGCGCTGACGGGGGTCGGACCTTCCATTGCATCAGGAAGCCAGACGTGAAGAGGGAATTGTGCAGATTTTCCGATAGCGCCGCAGAAGATTAATATTCCTGTTATCGTTAACCAGAACTCACTGCCGAATGGTAATTGTCCACCGGCAATTGCTTCAAAAATTTTATCAAAAGAAAATGTATTGTATGTAAGAAAGAGAATTAAAATTCCAGCAAACATTCCAATGTCGCCGATCCTGTTTACAAGGAACGCTTTCTTAGAAGCATCTGACGCTGATTTTTTTTCATACCAGAAACCAATAAGCAGGTAAGATGATAAACCGACGAGTTCCCAGAAAATGTACATCATCAGGATGTTATGTGTAAGAACTATACCTGACATTGAGAAAGTAAAAATTCCGAGGTAGGCAAAATACCTGTTATAACGTTTGTCTCCGTGCATATAAGTGATTGAGAAAATATGCACAAGCATACTTATCAGCATTACAACGAACATCATAATAACTGTGAGATTATCAATCATTATCCCGAGTTCAATTGAAACACCGCCAATATTAATCCACTCAACTTCAGAGACTATTTTCTGATCTGTGAAGTAACTTAACTTAGCGTACATCACAAAAACTGAAAGAAGGAATGAAAGTATGATTATAACATTCTCAATTATGTAAGCATATTTTATTTTCTTGCCAAAGAATAAAACCGCAGTAAATCCTATTAAGGGAAGAAATAAAACGACGAGTAATAATTTTACTAATAGTGATTCAGTCATAAGAGCTTAATCTTTTAATTTATCTATTTCATCAACGTTAACAGTTGAGAATGTTTTATAAATGTTAAGTACGATAGCAAGTGCTATAGCAGCTTCCGCAGCAGCAAGTACTATTACGAATAACGCCATAAGCTGTCCGCCGTATCCGAAATTTCCGAAGCGTGAAAAAGCAATGAAGTTTATGTTAGCCGCGTTAAGGATAAGTTCAATTCCCATCAATACCATTACTGCATTTCTTCTTGTAATGATGCCGAATATCCCTAATGAAAAAAGTATTGTGCTGATAACTAAAAAATGATGTAATCCAATCTGACTCATCACTTATCTCCTTGCCATAGAAGCCGCACCAATCAGTGCGATCAATAATAAAATACCGAGCAGTTCAAAAACCAAGGCGTAGTCTGAAATCAACAAGTAACCAAGACTTTGTGCAGTTGAATTCGGAATTACAGAATCAACTGTTTTCCATTGTGTGTTGAATAATGCTGCTGCAAGAATCCCGGCTAATAATCCAACTCCAACTGCTGCGGGTACAATCTGAAGTGTTCCTGTTTTTATCTGAACGTGTGTGATCTTATTCGTAAGCATCACACCAAATAAAAGCAGGATTAAAATTCCTCCGACATAAACAACAAGCTGAACAATAGCGACAAAGTCGGCACCAAGCAAAACATAAATTCCTGTTACACCGAAAAACGTAAAAAGTAAATAAAAAGCTGAGTGAACAATATTTCTTACTGTGACAACAAAGAACGCTGACAAAACTGTAATGGCAGCAAACAAATAAAATATTATATCATATACATTCATTGTTTAACCCTTCTGCTCATCAGTTTTTGGAGGAACTGCAGGTTTTTCTACAGGTGGTTTAGGTGCAGCTTTCTGAGCAGCTTTTTCAGCTTCCATTTTTGCAAAGTTTGCTTTTTTCTCTTCAACTTCCTGCGGAGTGAGAGTTACAAAATCATAAACGAGATTTTTTCTTTCGTATTCTGAAAACTCATATACATCTGTCATATAAATACATTCAGTCGGGCAGGGGAATACACATAACTGGCAGTAACAACATTTTGCTATATCAATATCAAACTTAGTTACCCACAGAGCTTTCTTTTTTCCGTTTGAAGTTTTGCCAAGATCTTCAGCCGGTAATGATTTAACAGTTTCAATTTCGATACAGCTTACAGGACAAGCACGTGAACATTGATCACAGCCAATGCAGTCATCCATATTAACGTACAGGCGGTTTCTTTCTCTTTCAGGCAGACGGGGTTTTACTTCCGGATACTGAATTGTAACAGCCGGTACAAACATATGTTTGAATGTTATCTTCATACCAATGAAGATTGTGTTAAGTCCTGTCCAGATATTATTAAGATACTCTCTCATAAATCACAAAACTGTTATTAAACCAATAATTAAAAGATTAACGAACGCAATCGGTATCAGATACTTCCAGCATACTGTCATAAGCTGATCAACACGCAACCTTGGTAAAGTCCATCTTAACCACATTTGAACAAACACAAAGAACAGACCTTTAAATGTGAACCAGAAAAATTGTTCAACAGGAATTAACCAGCCGATATCCAGAGTATTACCGAGATACCCGAATGGTGATTGATAACCACCGAAAAAGATGGCGGCAACAATTGCAGATACAGCAAACATATTCGCGTACTCAGCAAGGAAGAACATTGCGAACTTCATTCCTGAATATTCGGTATGGTAACCGGAAACTAATTCTGATTCAGCTTCAGGAATATCAAAAGGAGTTCTGTTAACTTCCGCAAGAGTACTTATATATATCACAAGGAAACCAACAAACATTAAAGGAATGAAAAGTATTTTTTCCAATCCTGTAGTTGGTCCTCCGAGTATCATCCAATTCCAGAAGTAGCCGGTTTGCATTTCACTTAATGTGTAAAGATTAAGAGTTCCGGTTATCATAACTATTGCAAGAACAACAAGCATTGTGGGAATTTCGTAGCTTACGATTTGCGCAGCCGATCTCATTGCACCGAGTAATGAATATTTATTGTTTGAAGCCCAGCCAGCCATTAAGATTCCTGCAACTACTAATCCTGATACGGCTATTATATAGAAAAGACCGAGATCAATGTTCCCTCCAATAAATGAACTTGAAAATGGTATTGCGGCAAAAGCAGCATAACTACCCATAAAAACTAAAACGGGTGCCAGGTTGAAAAGTGGTTTGTCATTATCCTTCGCAATAATGTCTTCTTTCTGTATCAACTTTAAAATATCAGCAACAGTTTGAAGTATTCCGTGAAAACCGACTCTCATTGGTCCGAGCCTGTCCTGCATATGCGCAGAAACTTTTCGTTCAAGCAATACGGCAATAAGTGCAAAAGGAAGTATGAAAGCAAAAAGCGGTAATAAACTTTGAATAAACGCTGCAGCAATTTCACTTCCGGTAAGGTCAAAAAGTATATCGTATATCATCTGTCAACCTCCCCGAGTACTATGTCAATGCTTCCTAAAATTGCTATTACATCTGCAACCATGTGACCTCTGCAAAGTTCATCCATTAAACCGAGATGAACGAATGATGGTGGTCTGACTTTTATCCGGTAAGGGTTGATAGTTCCATTGCTCACAATAAAATAACCCAGGTCACCTCTTGGATTTTCCACTCTGGTATAAATTTGTCCAACGGGCGGCTTAACTCTTTTAGGTATTGCGGAAGCGATATCACCTTCAGGTAACTGGTCAAGAGCTTGCTCGATTATTTTTAAGCTCTCTTCCATTTCAACTACTCGAATGTAGTACCTGTCCCAGCAATCACCAAGGGTTCCCATTCTTCCGTCACCAACAGGAATATCAAAATCAAATTTATCATAGACTGAATAAGGATCATCTCTTCTTAAATCCCATTTAAGTCCGCTTGCTCTTAAGTTTGGTCCGGTGATTCCATAGTTAATCGCTACATCAAGAGGAAGAACGCCGACGTTAGCTGTTCGCTCTATAAAAATTTTATTAAAGGAAAGAAGATTATTCAACTCTTTTAAATTCGGTTTGAAGTATTGAATAAACTCTCTTGTTAATCTTACAAAGTCGGGATGAAGATCATGCGAAAGTCCGCCGATCCATATATAATTGTATAGAAGTCTTGCACCGCATGTCATTTCAAAAAGGCTCAATATTTTTTCACGGTCTCTGAAACAGAAAAGGAAAGGAGTGATTGCCCCGATGTCTGCACCATAAGTTCCAAGTGCAACAAGGTGTGATGCAATTCGTTGAAGTTCACCCATAATCACTCTGATAAATTCAACTCTCTGTGGTACTTCAATTCCTGATAATCGTTCAACTGCAAGTGCATAACCAAATTCGTTATACATTGATGCGAGATAATCCATACGATCTGTATATGGAACTACTTGCGGGTATGTCATTGCTTCACAGTGTTTTTCAAAACATCTATGGAGATAACCAATATGCGGAGTGCATCGTGATATTATCTCACCATCGAGTTGAAGTTCAAGTCTCAAAACACCGTGTGTTGACGGGTGTTGAGGACCCATATTCAAGATCATTTCTTCAGTTTTAACAGACATAGATTATCTCAATAAGGTACTTTCATTCCCTGGTAAAATTCAGGATTCTTATAATCTTTTCTTAATGGATGACCAGCTTCCCAATCATAAGGCATAAGTATCCGTCTCAAGTCCGGGTGATTCAAAAAATTAATTCCAAACAAATCAAATGCTTCGCGTTCGTGCCAGTTGGCGTGATTCCAAACTTCACTTACTGATTTTACTTCCGGGTTTTCTCTTGGGGCGGATACTTTTAAAACTACTTTATGTTTATGATTTAATGATTCAAGATGATAGAAAACACTAATTGTTCCGCCGGAAATTATTTCAGTCCCGTCTTCATCTTTTGATTTGTTACCATTTGCATCATCATTACCTGAAAGATTCATGAGACTATCAAATGCAAGATCAATTTCTTCGCGTAAAAAGTGAGAGACTTTATCAATTGAGAGCGGATCAACAACAATAATTTTTTCTACCGGCTGATCTGTAATCTCGGTGATTATTGCATCACCAAATTTTTCTTTTAATTCTGAATAAATTTCTTCGTGGGTTTTCATGCAGATTTTTTAACCGATGAATGATTTCTGATTTTTTCCTGTAACTTTAGCAGTCCTTCTAATAGGGCTTCTGGGCGGGGTGGACATCCGGGCACATAAACATCAACAGGTATGATTCTGTCAACTCCTTTTAATACGTGATAACCATGCTCCCAGTAAGGTCCGCCGCAGTTGGAACAACTTCCCATCGAAATCACATATTTAGGGTCGGGCATTTGTTCATATAATCTTTTAACTCTCAAAGCCATTTTTAGTGTAACGGTTCCTGATACAATAATAACATCTGATTGTCTTGGTGAAGGACGGGGTATCACGCCGAATCTATCAAAATCATAATGTGAAGCTGAGGTTGCCATCATTTCAATTGCACAGCAGGCAAGCCCAAAACCAACCTGCCATACCGATGATAGTCTTGCCCAGTTTAAAAGGCTGTCAACGTTTGTTATTACAATGTTATCATCAGCGAATTGTTTATCAAGTAAACTAACCATTCGTTACAACCTCTGCAGATTCATGATTAATCTTTTTTAATGAAGGCGGGACAACTTTAGGTCGAGCCCATTCAAGATCACCTTTTCTCCATTCGTATGCCATTCCAAGTCCAAGTAAAACTAAAAAAATTGCACCGACAAGGAATCCGGCTATTCCAAATTCCTGATAGACCAAAGCCCAGGGAATAAGAAGAACAACTTCAACATCAAAAATTAAAAAGATGAGTGCGACAACATAAAACCGGATGTTAAATTTTATCCAGGGAGATCCTTCAACATTTTCACCGCATTCATATGTAAGAAGTTTTTCGTGAGTCGGACGGGCGGGTCTTATCAAACGGGCAACGAAAACGGCTATTACAACAAAGACAACTGCGATTAGCAGGAAGACGAATATCTTGCCGAATTCTGTAAGCATTAGCACCTAAAAAATTTTTGTAAAATTACTATTAGACTTATGTAATGTCAAGAAATTAAACACTTTGAAATCAAACTTTGTCATTCAATCAATATTTGAATTGTATACTTATACAATACTTAAGCCAAATCCTCAAAGGCAATTTGAAAAATAATAATTAAGGATAAAGTGAATTTTATCATTAAAATTTTTCGCATTTGAGAAGAAAACAGATTAAAAATTCTTATTTAAGAGAAATTGAGTTGAAAGATTTTACAATAGTTGTAGGGACAGTATAATAAGCTGTCCCTACAAACGGTGAAATTGATTATAACTCCTTTTACAGCTATATTTTGCAACAAAAATTCAGAAAAGTTTTAATGCGCCCCACTTATGCCGTAATTGATTTAAACAGATTAAAGAAGAACTTTTTAGGAATCAGGGAAAAAGCCGGCAAAACCAAAATAATGGCTGTAATAAAAGCTGATGCTTATGGGCACGGTGTCGAAGAAACAGTAAGCACTCTCAATTCTTTAAAAGATAAACGACCAGAATATTATGCCGTTGCAATCCCGGATGAAGGTGTTGAATTCAGAAAACTGAAAGTAAAACAGCCAATTCTTATACTTGAACCGTTTGATGTAATGCAGGTAAATAAACTTGTTGAACATGACCTTATCGCAACTGTTTTTACCGACAAACAACAAGGTATTCTTTTAGAAGGCACTAATAAACATCGACGGGAAAATCCTGATTTCAGAATAAAAGTTCATGTAAAAGTCGATACAGGAATGAACCGGCTCGGAATTCCTTACACTGAAGCATTCGACTTTATTAAAAATTTATTCTTCGATAAAACTTTTAAGATAGATGGGATCTATACGCACTTTGCGGGTTCGGATGAACCTGACAAAGAATTTACTTTACTTCAGCTTAAACGGTTTAACGAGTTAATCACCAAGCTAAAAAAAGAAAAGATACATATTGATAATATTCACGCCGCGAACAGCGGAGCTTTACTGGATATTAAAGAATCATATTTCGATATGATAAGAACAGGTATCGTAATGTACGGTTACTATCCTTCCAAAGAAACTTCCGAATCTATTAAACTCAATCCTGTACTTTCTTTATATTCCGAAGTATCTTCTGTAAAAATTATTCAAAAAGGTGAAACCGTTAGTTATGGAAGAACCTTTACGGCTTCAAAGCAGACAAAAATAATTTCTATTCCAATCGGTTATGCGGATGGGTTCAGCAGAGGATTATCAAATAAAGCAAAAGTGATTATTAATGGAAAACTATATCCGCAGATAGGTAATGTTACAATGGATAGAATAATGGTTGATGTTTTTGATGATGATATCAGAGTTGGTGATAAAGTAACACTGCTGGGAAAAGAAGCAGGTCTGGAAATAACCGCATATGATTGGGCAGAAATTCTCAGAACAATACCTTATGAAATTTTATGCGGCATAAGTAAAAGAGTGCCGAGGATTTTTAAATCATAATGGATTTTGCAAAAATATATATTGCGCAAAGTATCTCTGCGGCTGCTAATAACCTGCGGCTCAACAACCAGCAGATTGAAGTTATAGCTTTGCTGCGCGAGTCATTGATAAAAGCTGATAGTATTGAAGAACAGATCCGAAGCATGAAAAAGGTAACTGAACTTTCTACGCTTGCGATCAGGCTAAGTGAAATAATGAACTACCTGACACATGGTCAGATTGACCTGTTTAAAGTATCCGAAAAATTCAGAGATCACAGCCAATTCCTGATAAAAGATTTGAGTCATATGCTGGAGATGGTCAATCCGTCAACTTTGAAAGCATCACTTGAAAAAGTTAAAGCGGTAATCACATCGACTGAGAAGACTGATAATGGAAATAGTATGCTGATTGATCCTGCAAACAGAAATACTTCCGCATCGGAACTTGAGAATCCATTGATTGAAGATGACAGACCTGCCGTTGAGGTGATTGACAGCAAGGATAAAGAAGCCGCCTTTTTTCAGAATTATGAATCATCCGTTTTAAAACCAATTAAACAGATTGATCTTTTACTTAAGTCACTTCCAGAAACAGGTTTTGATAAGGATAATTTATTAAACCTTTCATCAGTAATGGAAAAGAATGGAAAACTTTCTTCAAGAATTGGTTTTGAAATAATTGCAGGTATGCACAATACAATATCACGATCACTTGGTTTGATTGCCAGGGAAGAGTTAATTCCCGACAAAGAAATCATTGAATCAATAAGAGCATGTTTGATCGTTATTGTTGCAGTAGTAAGAGGAAAAGAAGTTGATATTACCGCCTATCTGAATAAGGCTGAGTCATTCGGAAATTCACTAAATAAGTTAATAGTAAAGGAAAATAGTTAATGAAAGTTTACGCTGTAATAATGGCTGGCGGAGTAGGATCAAGATTCTGGCCGAGAAGCAAAGAAAAAATGCCTAAGCAGTTGTTGAAAATATTTGGTGAACGCACCATGATTCAGGATACAGTTGACAGATTAAAAGGAATAGTTGAGACAGAAAATATTTATATCATCACAAATAAAATTCAAAAGCCGGAAATAGTTGAGCAGCTTCCGGAAATTTTAGAATCAAACATCATTGAAGAACCATTTGGAAGGAACACAGCAGCTTGCATCGGGTTAGCGTCATTAGTAATCGGTAGTAAAGATGAAGATGCTGTAATGATAACTGTTCCGGCAGATCATATAATCAAAGAGAGAGAAATATTCCATTCAACAATACTAAATGCCTGTAAGTTTGCTTATGAACAAAAGGGACTTGTAACAATTGGTATTCAGCCAACACGACCTGAAACAGGTTATGGATATATTCAGATAGATGAAAGAGAAGTCACCGGTAATATACATAAGGTTTTTACCTTTGCTGAAAAACCAAACTACGCTACGGCGGTAAGGTTTTTAGAAAGCGGTGATTTTTTCTGGAACAGCGGAATGTTCATCTGGCGAGCAGATGTTATCCTTGAAGAAATTCGTATACTGATGCCTGAACTTAATGACGCCCTTGAACAAATAAAAGGTGATTTAGGCACGGGGAATTTTGAAAAAACTCTGTCGAATGAATATGGAAAACTAAGAAGCATTTCAATCGATTATGGAATCATGGAAAAATCCCACAGAGTTTTCCTTACGAAAGGTAAATTCTCATGGAGTGATGTTGGCAGCTGGGAGGAAGTATATCAGCTATCAGAAAAAAATCCTGATGGAAATGCAGTCATCGGAAATGTGTATTCAGAAATGACTAATGATACTTACATCTATTCACCTAACAAGTTTACCGCGGTATTAGGAGTTGATAATCTTATTATAATAAATACAGATGATGCACTGTTGATTTGCCGCAGAGATCAGAGTCAGGAAGTTAAGAAGGTGGTTGATCATCTTAAGATTAATAAGTTGACAGATCATATTTGATTGAAGCTCAGATGAAAAAGGTAATTACTGAATATGATGTTGAAAGCGCTTTTAAAAAGGGAGAGAAACTCATTCATCTGATTAAGGGAGATATAGTAACACCTTTAGCGAAAGACAGATCGAAAGAATTAGGAATTAAACTGGAAATCAGTACTGGTAGTCCTCATGCAAAAATTGACAGTAATGCAGATGTTCAAAAATCTAATTGGCAAAAAGTGTTTATCGGCGGCGATCACACAGGATTCAGGATCAGAAATTATCTGATTAATATTTTGACGTCAAAAGGTTTTGAGGTGGAAAACCTGGGTAGTTATGATGAAAATTCATGTGATTATCCTGATTATGCAATAGCGGTTGCCAAAGCGGTTAGAACAAATCAGAATTCATTTGGGATTCTTGTTGATGCCACCGGAATACCTTCAGCTATAACCGCGAATAAGTTAAAAGGAATTAGAGCTGCGACGTGTTATAACGAATTCAGCGCAAAGAGTGCCCGCGAACATAATAATGCAAACATCCTCGTGATGGGAGCCAGGACTCTAGGAGAAGATTCTATCAAATCAATTTTAGAAACATTTATACGAACAGACTTTGCCGGAGGCAGACATCAAAAAAGACTGGATAAAATTTCTGAGATTGAACAAGACTCTTAACAATTAAACAGTGAGCTTAGTCAATTTCTTATTTGGCTTTCAATTAAATATAAATTATTTTCTATCCCGAGTTTATTAAGTTTTGGTTCGGATAGTTGGGTGATATCTCACATTTAATTACAGAATTTAGAAATTTATCTTAAACATTTTTTCCCTGCCATATTTTGCGTCGCACCGAGCATAATGAGGGAGTCTTAATATCGCATATAAAGTTAAGGTTATTACGTGTTCATCTTAAACGCTCCAGTAGAAAAATCCATTGAGTTAGAAAATAAAATTTACCTCTTACAGGTTCGCTGTCCTGAAATCACATCCGATGTAAGACCGGGTCAATTTCTTAACGTGCGTGTTTCCGAATCAATGTATCCGCTGCTTCGAAGACCTTTTAGTGTTTGCGATGTTGATGATGAGCATCTTTATCTTATGTTCAATATACTTGGTGAAGGAACAAAAATTCTTGCAAGAAAACACAAAGATGAAACTATAGATATAATCGGTCCTCTAGGTAACGGATTTAATTTAGAAGGTGAGTTTGATACCGCAGTTATAGTTGCTGGCGGACTTGGTGCTGCACCTTTTCCATTCTTTACCAGGATGATTAAAGACCATAAGAAGATTCTGACATTCATTGGCGGACGTTCTCACAAGGATATAATTACTTACGGAATGCAGAATATTTCAATAGCTACTGAAGATGGTTCATTAGGTTTAAAGGGAAATGTAATTCATCTCCTTCAGCAGAATCTTGAGCAATTAAAATCTAATCGAATAAAAATTTTCTCCTGCGGTCCAACAGGAATGTTGAGAGCTTTAAAAGATTTTACAATAAAAAATAATTTTGATTGTGAAGTATCAACCGAATGTGCAATGGCTTGCGGGTTTGGTATATGCCAGGGTTGTCCAATCGAATCCACCGAACACCCTGATAAATATCATCTCGTCTGCAAGGATGGTCCTGTTTTCAATGTGAAGGATGTGCTGTTATGAGCAAAGTTGATTTATCAGTACAGGTCGGACCATTAAAATTCAGAAACCCGATAATGCTTGCATCAGGTACTGTCGGATATGGAAATGAAATTGCTGAATTCACTGACCTGAATAAGATAGGTGGGATAGTTACAAAATCACTTAGCTTAAAACCGAGAAAAGGCAACCCTCCCCAAAGAATAGTAGAAACACCTTCGGGAATGTTAAATGCAATAGGTCTTGCTAATGTTGGAGTAGAACAGTTCCTGAAAGAAAAAATTCCATTCCTTAAAAAATATGATGTACCGCTTATCTGCAACATAGCTGCAAGTACTGTGGAAGAGTATGTTGAATGTACCAGAATTCTTACACAGGAAGACTCGATAACAGCATTCGAGATAAATGTTTCCTGTCCCAATGTTAAAGAAGGCGGATTGCAATTTGGAAATGATGTTGCAGCCGTTGCAAAAATTACTGAAAAAGTAAAATCGGTTTCCACAAAACCAATAATAATTAAATTATCACCAAATGTATCTTACATATCAGGTTTTGCAAAAGCAGTCAAAGAATCCGGTGGCGATGCGGTATCAGCCATCAATACACTTGTCGGAACCTCGTTCAACATCTTTACAAAAAAACCAAAGATACACAACGTTAACGGCGGACTTTCAGGTCCGGCAATAAAACCTGTTGCGCTTGCAAAGGTACTTGAGATAAGAAAAGAAGTTGATATTCCTATCATTGGTATTGGCGGAATTATGGACTGGAAAGATGTAATTGAATTTATGATTGTTGGTGCGTCTGCAATCCAGTTAGGCACTTTGAACTTTATAAACCCGTCCGCTGCAGGACAGATACTTACTGAATTAGAAAACTATTGCAATAACTTTGGTATAACCAAACTATCCGATGTAACAGGCTCATATATCATTTAATAAAATGGATCTCCAATCTACTCTTAACAGATTATATTCGCTTCACACTTTCGGAATTAAACTTGGACTTGAGAATATTTCCAGGTTTCTTAAGTTCATTGGTGATCCGCAAAAAAAAATAAAGACGTTTCATATTGCAGGTTCAAATGGAAAGGGGAGTACATCATCGTTCATTGCAAGTATACTTCAGGAATCCGGATTTAAAACCGGTCTTTATACTTCACCGCATTTTGTAAAATTCAATGAACGTATCAGGATAAATGGTATAGAAATTCCCGATGAGTATATAGCAGGATTTGTAAATGAATTTGATAAACCAATTTCTGATTTTGAACTGACCTTTTTTGAAGTGACAACGGCAATGGCGTTTCAATATTTTGCTGATAATAAAGTTGACTATGCAGTAATTGAGACCGGACTTGGCGGTCGACTTGACGCGACAAACGTTCTTTCACCGCTTGCATGTATAATTACTTCAATTAGCCTGGAACACACAGCAATACTCGGCAATACAGTGGAACAAATTGCTGCAGAAAAAGGCGGTATTATTAAACAGCATTCAAAAGTGTTTTTAGGAAAACTTCCGGAAGCTGCTTCTAAAGTAATTGCTAAAATTTGCAATAATACTAACAGTGAGATTTTTTCCATTGATGATTATACAAATGAAAAAGAAAGTTCGCTTGAACTTTATACGGAAGAAATTGAACTTGACGAGTGGACAATGCCGCTTAAAGGTTGTTACCAAAAATATAACGCAGCATTAGCCGCATTGGCGGTAACAAAAACTCTTGACTCTGATGACTACAGTGCTGTGCAGCGCGGGATTAAAAATGTGATATTGAATACAGGTCTGCAGGGCAGGTATGAATTTTTCAGTACAAAACCTGATGTGATTTTTGATTCAGCACATAACCCTGAAGGAGTTATTAATTTTTTGAATGAGTTTGATTCCGGTCGAAAAAAATATAGCAGGACTAAACTGATTTTCGGTGTACTGGAAGACAAAGCAGTAAAGGAAATGTTATCACTTCTCTCAAAAAGTTTTGATGAAATTTTAGTGACATCAATAAATAATGAAAGAGCATGCAGTACAGACAAATTATTAAGTATCTGTAATGAACTTTCGATAAATGCCGGTGTGGTTACAAATCCGCTTGGCTACATTAAATCATTTATAAAGGAACATAAGGATAATTGCCTGGTTGTACTCGGAAGTATGTATTTACTGGGTGAGGTTAAAACAGGGTTGTTAAATATAAATTCTTGACATTATTTCTATTTAACATTATGTTTCAATCAAACCTCTAGTTCCTTTCAAAAAAACTGTTAAGTAAATATCAAAACCGCATTAACCATATCGGGATTAAAAAATCTTTGATAAAATAAATTCATAGTTTCATTCATTTAAAAATATTAGTTAGGGTTTCAGTATGCCAATGGATATATCCGATCTCAAATCAAAAAAAATTGTTGAACTCAATGCGATAGCTAAAGAACTGAACATCGCGGGTTACAGTGATTTGAGAAAGCAAGAGTTGATTTTTAGAATTCTCGAAGAACAAACCGCAAAGGACGGTCTCACTTTTTCAAAAGGTGTGCTTGAAGTGCTGCCGGATGGTTACGGTTTTCTGCGTTCTTCAGATTATAATTATCTGCCATCTCCGGACGATATTTATGTCTCGCCTTCGCAGATAAAAAAATTCAGTCTCCGTACAGGGGATTTTGTAAGCGGACAGGTAAGACCTCCGAAAGAAGGTGAAAGATTTTTTGCTTTGCTTAGGGTTGAAGCTGTAAACGGACTTGAACCGGAAGGTATACGCGAAAGAACTTTATTCGATAACCTTGTTCCTGTTTATCCGACAAGAAGAATTAATCTTGAATCCGCTCCGGGTGAATATTCAATGAGAATTATGGACCTGCTTTCTCCCATTGGAAAAGGTCAGAGGGGTTTGATAGTTTCACCACCTAAAAGCGGTAAAACAATTTTGTTACAGAAGATCGCTAATTCAATTACCAGAAATCATCCAGAAATAAAACTGATAATTTTACTTATTGACGAACGACCTGAAGAAGTAACCGATATGGAACGCTCAGTTAAAGGAGAAGTAATCAGTTCAACTTTTGATGAACCGGCTGAAAGACACGTACAGGTCGCGGATATGGTTATTGAAAAAGCAAAACGTCTTGTCGAGGCAAAGGAAGATGTTGTAATTCTTCTTGATAGTATAACAAGACTTGCCCGTGCGCACAATATTGTCGTTCCTCATAGCGGAAGGATTCTTTCGGGTGGTGTGGATTCCAACGCACTTCATAAACCAAAAAGATTTTTTGGTGCCGCAAGAAATACTGAGGACGGCGGAAGTTTAACCATTATTGCAACCGCACTGATCGATACCGGAAGCAGAATGGATGATGTTATCTTTGAAGAATTCAAAGGTACAGGAAACATGGAAATTGTACTTAACCGTGACCTTAGTGACAGAAGAATATTCCCTGCAATAGATGTTAACCGTTCCGGAACCAGAAGGGAAGACTTACTCATGAAAGAAGAAGATCTTTCCAAGATATGGATACTTAGAAAAATCCTTAGCGAGTTTACACCTGTTGAAGCAATGGACTTTATACTTGATAAAATGCGCGGAACAAAGAACAATAAAGATTTTCTTAACAACATGAATTCATAAAGAATTTATTGTTAAGGCAATAGTTTAAATTGAATCATCCCAATTAATTTCCATTGAATTATAAAGGATTGTAGTTCAGTTTGCATTTAAAAATATGATGCAAAAACTGTTATTCATTTCTCTCTGCATTTCTGCTTTTGTATTTGCACAACCGAGGCAGAATTCCATCCTGACGGAAACCAATTTTATTCCTCAAGGTAATGGATATGAATTATTTTTTTCATACCGCATCCCTTTTGAACGGATTGTTTTTGAAAAGAATCATGCCGGTTATAATGCTTCATTCCGAATAAATATTGAAGTGACTGATTCATCCGGGAAGTTTATTTCAAGAGGGATGAGCAGTAAAAAAATAAATGTACTGAGCTACGAAGCAACCATCTCAAAAAATCTTTTTGCCGAAGGATTAATAAATCTTGAGGTTCCTACAACTCGTGTAAAGATAGTCCCGGTCTTTACAGATAATATTACAAATCAAGAACAGCGAATGCCTCCAGTAATTACAACAGCAATAGTTGAACAAAGTGATTTTCTTTCACCATTTGTTGTAGAGAATAAAAAAAGTACTTGTAATGGAAATGAAGTTTCAAGGTTAGCTAACTTCGGTGGAGTGGTTCCATTCTCAAAAAAAACATATGATCTTTTAATTCCGTCATTTGATACTTCTTTAACTTCAGTAAAAGTTGTAATTATAAATAACAAGGATACTGTTCTGAATAAATCAATCACATCGTCAGGTGTACGCGGTTTAGAATTGGAAGAGTGTAATGGTTCAATAGTCATTAGTGATAAATCAAGTAACAATTCTTTTCAATTATTCCGAATCGAAAATTTTAATTCATCACTCGAAGAAGGATCGATCACGGTTTTTGTTTCAGCAACAGACAAATTCAAAAAAGAAAATATGTTCCAGGGAGATGTCAGGTGGTTTGATCGTCCCTTTATACTTTTTAACCAGGAAATCTCCGCCCGTACTTTGAAATATCTGGATGATGAAGAACTCGTGAGTAAAGTTCTGAAATCTGACGATGAGAAATATTTTAGTGAACTTTTAAATGTGTGGAAAAATTATGATCCTACACCCGACACAAAATTTAATGAGTTACTGGAGCAGTACTATCGCCGGGTTGATTATAGCATAAGGAACTTTTCCACCATCACAGGTAAAATGGGATGGGAGACCGATAGGGGCGAAGTATATATAAAATTTGGCGAGCCCGATAATATTTCACGGTCTTATGATGATCAGGGCAAAGTGGTTGAATCGTGGAGCTATACAACCACTTCAAAAATTTTTAGTTTTGTTGATAAAACAGGAACGGGTGAATTTGTTATCTTAAACAGTAAATGAAATCTTTTTATTTTACATGTGGTGATGTTAACGGAATTGGTCCTGAGATAACATTAAAGCTTTTTAACAGAATAAAATTTATCTCAAAACAGAAAATTATTTTCGTCTGTCCTCAAAATATTTTTGAACAATCTGCAAGTCTCATCTCTCCTCAATTCGAATACCGGTTCAATAAAAATCCTTTACACTTTGAAGCTGGTCTTGTAAATATTTACCCGATAAAAAAAGTCTCAATAAAAATAGGTAAGGCGACTAAAGAATCGGGGACAGGTGCTTATGATTCAATAATTACTGCTTTCAACTTTGTTAGAAACGATAAATCATCAGCTTTGATTACCTCACCGATTTCTAAAACAGCTTTCAATCTGGCAGGAATAAAATATAAGGGTCACACTGATATGATTGCTGATTGGTGTAAATCAAAAAATTATATGATGACTTTTCTTTCCGATAAAATGAAAGCTGCACTTAGTACAATCCACATACCATTAAAAAAAGTTCCGAAAATTCTTACCAAGGATTTAATAACAGGACAGATTCTCCTCTTAAACGAGATGTTGAAAAAAGATCTTGGTATTAAATTACCATCAATCGCAGTGTTGGGACTAAATCCGCATGCAGGAGAAGACGGTTTAATTGGTGATGAAGAGAATAAAATCTTATTACCCGCAATGAATTCCTTAAGATCCAAAGTCAAAGTTTACGGTCCATTTTCACCCGATGCATTTTTTGCGGCTGGTTTGTATAAACAATTCGATTTGTTTTTAGGTCTGTACCATGACCAGGCGCTTATTCCATTTAAGATGCTGAACTTTGCAGGTGGTGTTAATTACACAGCAGGATTACCAATTGTTCGTACGTCCCCTGACCACGGTGTTGCGTACGATATTGCCTGGCAAAATAAGGCAGATGAGACAAGTTTATTCCAGGCCTTCAGGTTTGCAGACAAAATTTTATCCAACCGGATGAAAAATGCATCCGCTAAAAAATAAAAACTATGAAGCATTAAGTACTGTTTATTCTCACCTAATGAGAACAGTAAACTACAAGGCATGGGCAAAATATATTTTCGCAATTTCAAAAAATCATTTAAGCAGGAACCCGAAAGTTCTTGAGCTTGCCTCCGGTGAAGGTAAACTTGCAAATTTTCTTCGAGTGTATTACCCGGACATAATTGTTTCCGACCTCAGTTTTGAAATGGTAAAAAGAATAAAAGGGTTTGAAGGTTATAAAGTCTGTTTGAATATGACATCACTGCCATTCAAACAAAAATTTGATTTGATAATTTGCGCCTTCGACAGCATTAATTATCTTACAAGCAGAATAAAAATACAGCAGTTCTTTAAATCAGTTAAAATGTTAATGAACCAGAATTCAATATTCACATTTGATGCAAGCCTACTTAACAATAGCTTAAAGTCAAACAAGTCTGTTACACTTAAAAACAGAGTGAATGGTATTGAATATAGCCAATCGAGTTCATTCAATACGAAGACAAGGATTCATAAAAATGAATTCATTATTCAAGACGGTGATAATAGAATTATTAAAGAAACACATAACCAAAAAATTTACGATTTTGATTTTTATTTTACTGCGGCTGAAAAGTCAGGTCTATATGTAAGCGAGTGTTTTAAAGCATTTACATTTGAAGAAGCTAAAGCTGTAAATGAAAGAGTTCAATTCATACTAAGAAAGAACAGGCAAAATGCTGACATTTGATAATGTTTCTTTTAACTATGCAAACCAGGAAGTATTCAGCGATATAAATTTTTCGTTGGAGAACGGTGAATTAAGTTTTTTGATAGGGAAGAGCGGATCAGGCAAAAGTACACTGCTTCAATTGATATACATGAATATTATGCCGGATTCAGGATCGGTTCAGGTTGGCGAATATAATTCAAAGACGATTAAACCGAAGCAGTTGCCTAAACTAAGGCGAAAGCTTGGAATAATTTTTCAGGACTTCAGACTTCTGACAGACAGAAATATTTATGATAATCTTTCATTCGTTCTGCAATCAGTAAGTACGCCTTCAGGAGAAATAAAGAAAAAAGTTAATGACGCATTAAGTGATGTTGGATTAATACATCGGCGATACAGTATGCCGGATGAGTTGTCCGGCGGTGAAAAACAGCGTGTTGCAATTGCGCGTGCAATTGTAAATGAACCGATGCTGATACTTGCGGATGAACCGACTGGAAATCTTGATCCGGAAACTTCGATGGAAATAATGAATATTCTTACCAAGATAAACGGCAGGGGAACTGCGGTGCTTTTTGCAACGCACAATTATGAACTTGTAAAGAAGGGTAATGCAAAAATTCTAAAGATAGAAAATGGTAAAGTTCTGAAAGCTGTTCTTAAACAGAAAGAGAATGCTTGATTCCTGGTTTCCCTTGGAGGAATTTTAAAATATTTTTAGTCACAGCATCTATCGGATCAAGTCCATTAACGTAAATCACTTTATCCTGTTTTTCATAGTGGCTTAGTACAGGTTTTGTAGTGCTTTCAAATATCTGCAGTCTGTGCCGGATAACATCTTCTTTATCGTCATTCCTGAGATAAAAACTATTCACAGCACCGCAATTAGGGCATTTCTCAGCATCCTTTACTTCACTGTAAATAAAAATACTTGAACATACTTTACAGGCACGGCGGTTAGTCAGGCGCTTAACAATTTCATCTTCGTTAGCGGTTAAATACATTAAATAAATGTCGTTGATATGTAATTCACCCAGCATTAAATCAAAAGCGGAAGCTTGTTCAAGAGTTCTTGGAAAGCCGTCAAGAATAAAACCTTTTTCACACTCAGGTTTTGAGAGTGTTTCTTTTATTATTCCTATCATTATATCGTCAGAGACCAATTCACCTTTATCCATTATCTCTTTAGCTTTTATACCAAGCGCGGTTTTTTCTTTTACAGCCTGACGGAGAATATCACCTGTAGAGATGTGCGGAATACTAAATTTTGCCGATAGAATTTTTGCCTGAGTGCCTTTTCCAACGCCCGGTGAACCGAATAAGATGAATTGCATTAGACTACCATAATTTTTGATTTAAATTATTACTATTAAAATTCTTAATCAAGTTGAACTCCGTAATCAATTTAACCTGATCGAGTCTTCACTGCCAGATTGATTTTCTCTCAGTCTAAGTGAATGAAAAAAATGTGCAAGTAATGATTTTGATTCCTCCATCATCAACCCTGAATAAACACTGATTCTGTGATTGGTCTTACTATTCTCTGCCAGATTTTGTACTGAACCGCACGCCCCGAATTTCGGATCGAAGACAGAAAAAAAAATACTTCTTACTCTTGCAGCCAACAATGCTCCGGTACACATAATGCAAGGTTCAAGCGTTACATAGATATCGCATTCACTAAGGCGCCAGTTGTCAAGGTAAGTTGCTGCAGAAGTTATCGCGATCATTTCAGCATGTGCTGTTGGGTCTTTCAGCATTTCAACCTGGTTATGACCTTTTGCAATAATTCTATCTTTATAAACAATTACTGCGCCGACAGGAACCTCATTATGATCAAAAGCTCGTTGCGACTCTCGTATTGCTGCCAGCATATATTTCTTTGATTCTTCTGAAAACAAAATGTGCTTATGATTTTTTATTAGTGAAACTCAAAAATGAAAAACGAGAGTTGATGAACTCCCGTTCCGCATTCAAAAGATTAAAATTTGATTGGGCGCAATTTAAACAATTGCGGTAAATGATAGAAGAAAAATGTATGATTATTTGAGAAGAATCATTTTACCTGTCAGCGATTTTGTGCCATTAGATAAAACATAAAAATATATTCCTGAAGGGGAGTTGACTGATTTAAAATTTACTGAGTGCAATCCCGAAGTATGATAACCTCTCGCTAAGGAAGTTATCTTCTCGCCGAGAGAATTATAAACTGATAAATCAATACTCCCTGATTCTTCCAAAGTAAAAGTTATCTTCGTCTCCGGGTTAAATGGATTCGGATAGTTTTGGTGAAGATGAAAATTATATTGCTTTGTATCTAATTCTGAATTATCACTTAATGTTGAATCTTCTGTGATTGTAATTACCTGGTTAACCTGCTGAGCTTCAAATGTTTCAATAACACCTGTCGGCCATTCTATCGAGATTGAATCAACAACAGTTGAGTTTCCTAAACCAAAATGAAGTTGGAGAGTCTGACCGCAATAACCATGTTGTCCGGCAACTTTTCTCATTTGCCATACAGGTGAACCATTTATAGTTGATTTGATTTTGACAATTGTTCCAATCGCTGAAGTATTTGATGTTGTTCCCGTGAGATTCATTTTCAGCCAATTGTTACTTCCGCCGGTGTTATGAAATAGTGCATTGTTTTCGTTTGCCTGATAACATTTCGCGACAAATAGATCGAGATAGCCATCGTCATCATAATCCCCGAACGCACAGCCGTAGGACCAGCCGCCATCCGTCGTTACATTGCTGCTGTCTTTTGTAAATGTGCCATCGCCATTATTTAAATACAAAAAATTATTTGTTTGAGCCGAGCCTGTGAAAGCATTCGTCACAATAAGATCAAGGTCTCCATCGTTATCTATATCTCCCAAATTACTTCCGAATGAACTTCCGCCGTCAGTCACTACAGAACCTTGAGTGATCCTTGTAAATGAACCATCTCCGTTATTCATATATAAAAAGTTTGCCTGGTTGCCGTAATTTGCGACAAACAAATCAAAGTCTCCGTCATTATCAATATCTTCCCAGTTGCTGCTGGTTGAATTGCCGTTATTGCTCACGATGTTTATTCCATTGACTTTTTCAAATGCACCAGCTCCGTTATTTTTGTAGAGTGCATTATGCTGATTCTCTTCATTTGTGACAAAAAGATCAAGTGTCCCGTTATTATCATAATCAACCCAATCGGCATTTCTCGAAGGCTGTTGATCGGTTACCTGCGGACCGGTAGTAATCGCAGTGAATGTTCCGTCACCATTGTTGTGATATAAAATGTTTCTCAGGTTACTGAAACTATTGCATACGTAAAGATCAATCCATCCGTCAGCGTCATAATCACCCCAGCTGCCGGTTTCCGAGTATGTGTTTCCGGTAGAGGGACTGAGTGAATTTTCAAAAGTAAAAGATCCATCTCCATTATTGCTGTATAACAGATTTGGCTGACCCCACCAGTTAGCCACGAAAAGATCAACGTCACCATCATTATCATAGTCACCCCATGTACTTCCGTCAGAAGCTTTTCCATCCTGAGCTATGACAACATTCGTGATTTTTGTAAATGTTCCGTTTCCATCATTCCGGTAAAGAAAATTATTTTGTCCAGCCTGGGGACCATTTGTGACAAAGAGATCGAGATCAGAATCGTTGTCATAATCAATCCAGTTCACGGCTCTTGAATCACCGCCATCGGTCGCAGGGCTTCCTGTTGTGATCTTTTCAAACTGCTGTGGTTTTATTGAAAAGGACAAGGATATAACAATTGCAAGTGTACAAAAAATTTTCACGTTTTACTCCTGGGATTTGTTGATGGCAATATAATGCTGGAAACCAGACTCACAAACTTAGAAGTGATGAACTATAGAAATGATGTGACTAAATATCAATTTGAAGTTACATGATTTAAGGCAACTCAATTAATTTTAGAATGTTGCTACGATATGCTTTACCTGTTTTAACAATTTGATTATTCTTTAAAGTGATATGGTACTCGCCGTCAAAATGAGTTTTTATTTCTTTTACGAGTTCGATTTTAATGATGTATGACCGATGAACACGCATAAAAATTTCAGGATTAAGTTTCGCTTCAACTTTGTTCATGGTATCACGGACTAAAAAATTTTGGTTAGAGGTAATCAATTTTATGTAATTGCCGTCAGCTTCAATGAAAATTATTTCGTCCACATTAACCAGGCTGATTTTGCCAGTTTCTTTTATAACAAACTTTTTCAAGTATGAATTTTTCTTCTTTCTGAATTCATCCAGGGAAGCCATCAAAGAACTTATTTGCTCGGATATAATTTCCGGATTTTTTGAATTGATAATCATTCTTGCATGATCCAGTGCAGAAGCAAATCTTCGTTTGTCAAAAGGCTTTAGCAGGTAGTCAATAGCATGAAGTTCAAATGCTTTTATTGCATATTCATCAAATGCGGTTGTGAAAATAATCAGCGGTAAATATTCTTTTCTGATACTCTCTATCACATCAAAGCCGTTTGACTCGGGCATTTGTATATCGAGGAAAACCAGGTCTGGATGTTCACTTTTTATCTTTACAATTGCATCGGCACTTGTTGATGCTTCGGCAATTATTTTTATATCGGAATGATCAGAAAGCAAGTCACGGACTCGCTGTCTGGCAAGTTCCTCATCATCAACAATCATAGCTTTAATCATTATTGTTCACCGGTATAGTGATGATTGTTTTAAGCCCTTCCGATGAACTCTCGAGTCTGAAAGATGATTTATATTTATACAACTGCTCAAGTCGTACACGTGTATTTTCAATGCCGATACCTTCAGTGTGATTCTCTCTTAGACCGGGACCATTATCCTTGACCACCAGATTAAGAGAACCGTTCTGAAGTTCTGCAGAAATATTCAGGCAGGTAGGCTGATTTCTTTTTTCAACGGAATGGATGATCGTATTTTCAATTGTTGGTTGCAGTATCAAAGCAGGTACTTCAATGTGCAGTACTTTCTCGGGAATGTTGAATTCAGTAATTATTCTTTCTCCATATCTTATTTTTTGAATATCAAGATATGTCTTCAGGAATTCAATCTCTTCACTCAACAAAATTGTTTGCTTGCCTGAACTATCGAGAGTAAACCGAAGGAGTTCACTCAACTTTGTAATCATCAAATCGGCTGCATCCGGATTTTTATGTATTAATGTACTGATCGAGTTTAAAGTATTAAACAGAAAATGCGGCTGCAGTTGCATTCTTAATGCTTTAAGTTCAACCTGGGAAAGACGGTTTTCAAGTTCAGCAGTTTTAATTTTATTCTCGTTATGTCTCTTATAGTAATTGATGCTGAAAAATAATGTGAGCAGGAAGCCATAAGTAAAGAAACTGTCGAACAAGTATGAAAAAATCACAAACTTACTTTGCATCATAACAGTAAAATAATCGTCAGTGGTTGACTCAATAACTTTTATTAGTGTATATGAAATGCTTACGGAAATCAGTCTGTGAAAGACCGACACCAGGAGACCAAGAACAGTATAGTAAAAAATTTGTTGCGACAACTTTTTCTTTTTTGATTGGTAGTCAGTAACAATTTTATAAATGAACGGGGTAATCAATGCCCAGATAAAGTATGGAGGCATCCGGTTAACAAGATGAGATTCCCAGTTGAATGCTGTACTGCTATTAGCATAGTAAACATAAGAGGAGAGTATAAAATATACGCCGAGCACCAGCCAGCCTATCGAAAACAAAATCCAGTATTTAACAGGTGTAAGTTTCATCTCAAATGATTTATAAATTCTTGCTGGTAAAATAAAAATGTATTATGAAGAAAGAAACGAGGCTGATCAAGGCTCTGTACACCCGGAAGGATTCGAACCCTCAACCCTTTGATCCGAAGTCAAATGCTCTATCCAGTTGAGCTACGGGTGCATGAAAATTTATAATGTACAATGTAAAATTTACAATTAGAATAATGTATCATTATGCATTATAAATTTTACATTGTACATTAAACCAGTACACCCGTAGGGATTCGAACCCCAAACCTTCTGATCCGTAGTCAGATGCTCTATCCAATTGAGCTACGGGTGCATTTATAACTAAGATTAATACTGTTGTGATATTTGGAAGAATATAATTTCCAAATTTTGCACTGCAAATGTAATATAATTCCGCTGCTTTAACAATTAAAAATGCAGGTACAACTGAATGATTCTTAAAAGATTTTGAAAAGTATGTCAGGATTTTACTAATTTAATCGCCGGCAATTAAAATTATTTTTGTGTTCATCGAAAAAACTTCAACTGATTTATACCATAAATAAAATTAACCCGAGGGTAGTTAAGGAAGTATGTTAAAACGAATTTGTCTTCAGCTTTTTTTTCTGGCAATAGTTTTTTTTTCCGCTTGTAAAGATGGATCGGATGAAGAAGTAGCTACACTTGATAAAAAGTATAATTTCGACTTACAGTCATACACACTCAGTATCAAAGATGATTTCCTAAACGGAACTTTTTCTGCCTTCCTTTCAGATTCAACCATCGAATATTTTGATACGTTGAAACAATTTTATTCAACCCGTCAGTTTAAACCGATTTTCATTTCAAGCTTTGATGATCAGGATAAAGTTTATGCTGTACTGAATATTTTATCTAAGTCTGATGAACACGGATTAGATTCGTCAATGTATCACTATCTTAAAATACAAAACGAGTTGCTTGCCGCGTTAAAAGACAGTATAGATAATAAGATCAGGTACTCTCATCTTTCTAATGCAGAAATTCTAACTGCCGATGCGGTTTTAAAATACGCGTATCATCTCAGGTACGGGGTCGTAAATCCAAAAGAACTATATCCCGATAGTTATTTTCTTCCTGTGCCTGATTCATCTAAGCGTAATTTATTTGAACCTCTGGTTCAGGAAGATGTAATTGATTATCTCGAAAAAATACAGCCCGCGGATGAACGCTATAAAAAACTTCAACAAGCATTAGAGGAATATTCACAGAAGTATAAAGACATTGAGTGGAAATTAATTCCAGTCCCGACTAAAAAAATAGAACCTGGCTATAAGGATCAGATCATTGCTGAAATCGCTTCACGGCTAATCACTGTTGGAATTCTTGATACATCAAAATCAAAGGTGCAGGATTTTACATTATTTGATTCGGTGATAGTAGATGCTATAAAGGAATTTCAAAGACAAAACGGATTAGCTGACGACGGGGTAATTGGAAAAGCAACTATCGACCGGTTAAACGTATCGCCTGAAGAAAATATCGCAACGATAAAAATTAATCTGGAACGATTCAGGTGGCTGAATTACACTGATACCGCACAGTACATAGTAGTTAACATTCCTGATTTCAAACTTTATGTTATTGAAAACAAAAAAGAAAAGTTTGCAATAAAAGTGTGTACAGGGAAAAAACGTCCGGCAAATTATGATGAGCGATACAAACAATACGTCAAATCGAAAAACTGGAAAATGAAACCGGATGACTGGGAAACTCCAATGATGTATTCACAAATTTCTTACCTGATACTTAACCCTACCTGGACGGTACCGCCGAGCATCATACGTGAAGAAATATTTGCTGGAGTTAAAAAAGATTCATCCTACCTGTCAAAGAAGAATTTTAAAGTTTATCAGGATGGGGTTGAGATTGACCTGACTAATGTAAGCATCAACCATTTATACACGGATAAAATACCTTACAGAATTGTTCAGGACCCGGGTGCAGGAAATGCTCTTGGAAGGATAAAATTCATGTTTGAAAATCCTTTCGGGATTTACTTGCATGATACTCCGACCAGGGTACCATTCAGTTATTCTAACAGGGCAGTTAGTCACGGATGCGTAAGAGTTGAGAAACCATTTCTGCTTTCTGAATATCTTTTGAAAGGACATTCAAAGTGGAATAACGATTACCTGAAAATAGAAACCGGTCAAAAGATCACTGATAAAAAAATTATTTCAGAATTTTATAAGAAAAGGGCTGCTCTGAGAAAGAACTCAAGTTTTGGTGAAACAACTGAATTAAAACTTGAAAAGAAAATACCTCTGTTCGTTGATTACTATACAGCATGGGTTGATGAGCAGGGAATACTGAATTTCCGTGATGATGTTTATAAAAAAGATGTGCTGTTAATAGAACGATTGGGGTTAAAACAAAAAAGCTGAACAGCTAAACATTAGAGCGGGTTCTGATATTGTATTCGACAATATCTATAATATTTCTGAACCGATTAATTGCAGGCAGATAAAATCCCACCACTTTAACTCGGTATGTGTCTCCTTTGATAAATTTTGTTATCAGCCGATCTGCATTATTTTTTTTGTGATAGTAATAGTTTGTGTTCTCAAATACTTCATCGGTTGTAAATATGTAGTACTTACCATTTTCTTTAGGGAATTTTTCAAAATTCACGACTGTAATAACGATTTCTCTTTCAGTAAGATACGGCTCAAAGAAAATGTAACCGAATACAATTATGAAAAGAATCATAACAACTGCTGTAAACTTGTATAACCAAAATAATTTTTGATTGATAACAACCATATTAGCTCCTTGTTCATGTAATGAACAGAATTAAACCTGGCTTAATTTAAGTTTGTAAATATCAGGGGAAAACTTCGGGAGAATTTTTGTGTGACGGTTAACATTTTTACATCCAATCAGTAAATATGACGGTAAAAAATATCATTATTCAGCCTGCGAAAATTCTAATGCTTGTATCTAAAGCAAATAAACTCTCAGGCTTATTTCACATCTGGTCGAGTTCTTAAAAGTTCAATTATTATACCAGTTGTCGAATTACTAATTATTCAAATCAGATTTACAAAATAATTATATCAGTTTCGTGGATTTATGTAAGCCAATATTGCAAAGTTCATTTTCGGTCTGAAAATTGAATAAATGGCAGCAGATATATAGAAAAAAAATAATTTTCTTATAATCATTCGATTACTTTTTTTATATTTGAGTCAAAATTACGGGGTACAACAGGTGAGTTTATGAAAAAAATTTTTCTGGTAGTACAAATAATATTCAGCGTAGTATTTTTAAGCTGCTCCTCAGATGATCCTGTTAGTTTAAATAAAACAGTCAGGTACTATGCTATAATTTTATCATCAAACGATGCGAGTGTTATAAAAACAATCACCTTCACAAATGCAAACGGATCAGATACTCAGGAGTTTGTTGGTGTTTTTAACCGAACAATTTCTTTTGCTCCGGGTACTGTTGTAAATCTTAGTGCGTCAGGCACAACCTCCAGCGTTCTTAATATACGTGTCCGTGTTGAGATTTATGTTGACAACAGTCTTGCTGCAAGCCAGGAGAATGATGGTCCGGGTTCAGCCTTTGCATCTGTTTCAGTTACAGTTCCATAGTAAGGTTAGTGCTGAACTGAATCCTTTCTTTAGGTAATCTTTCCGATTGACTATCTGATTAATAATAAATTTATCTCTCTTTAAGTTATTAGCTATCTGAACAAATTTTTATATTTTTCATATTATAAAAATTCTCAGAGGGTAAAAATGTTTAAAGGAACCGGAACTGCTATAATTACGCCGTTCACGAATGATCAACAAATTGATTATGCATCGTTAAAGAAGGTTACGAGATTTCAGATTGATAATGGTATTGATGCATTGATAGTATTAGGCACAACAGGTGAATCACCAGTTATTACAAATGAAGAAAGAAAAAAAGTTGTTGAAACAGTTGTAGCGGAGGTCAACGGAAAAATTCCCGTGATTGTGGGAACCGGAACCAATGATACAAAAAAAGTTATCTCGCTTAACAAATCCGCTGAGGAATCTAAAGCCAATGGATTGTTGATTGTGAATCCTTATTATAACAAAGGAACACAGGAAAGTTTATTCTATCACTTCAAAGAGATTGCTCAGAATACTTCTCTACCTATTATTCTTTACAATGTTCCGTCAAGAACAGCTATGAATATCCTTCCGGAAACAGCGGTCAAAATTCATAATGAATGTAAGAATGTTATAGGAGTTAAAGAAGCAAGCGGAAACATCTCGCAGATCGCTCATCTTATTTCCATAAAACCTGATACTCTAAAAGTTTTTTCAGGCAATGACGATCAGACACTTTCAATTATGGCGCTCGGTGCAGAAGGAGTGATATCTGTTTTTTCAAATCCATATCCTGCACAGATGAAACAAATTACGGATGCAATGTTGAAGGGAGATTTATCAACTGCTCAGAAGTACAATAATAAATATCTTTCAATGATGAATGCACTGTTTGTTGAAACCAGTCCTTCCCCGGTTAAATTCGTTATGAACAAACTCGGTTATTGTGAGAATGTATTAAGACTTCCTCTAATACCGCTAACAAAGAAAAATGAAGCAGTGTTAGAAAATGAAATGAAATTATTTTCCTGAGGAATTCGAAAATGGATTTTGGACTATATGGAAGCAGCGGAAGACTTGGTAAAGAAGTTGCCGCTTGCTTTAGTGAAAAAAATCATAAACTCGTTTATGGATACGATCTTGACGGAACAAATGAAATTGGAAATGCTGAGATTATAATTGACTGCTCACTGCCTGAAGTCTTTGACAAGAGTTTAAATCATGCTATAGAGTTATCCGTTCCTTTTATTATTGCCGTTACCGGATTATCGCCTGATCAATTAATAAAACTTAAAACAGCTTCAGATAAAATTCCTGTAGTGCAGAGTTTTAATTTTTCAGTCGGTGTACAGGTTTTACTTAAACTTGCTTCAATGGCGAATGATATACTTGATGGCTGGGATGTTGAAATATCTGAAACTCACCACCGTTTTAAAAAAGATAAACCAAGCGGTACAGCAAAAATGATTGCCGAAAGTTTGAAAGGGAGAACTCCAAACATATCATCGTTAAGGCTGGGCAACATATCCGGAGATCATACAGTTTACTTCGGCGGATTGGGTGAAACCTTATCGATTACTCACAGTGCTATTTCCAGAAGAACATTCGCTGAAGGAATTTTGTTGTCTGCTGAATTTGTTATGAAAAAACAAAGGGGATTATTTACTTTTACCGATGTGGTTTTTGGTGAGACTAAATGATGCAAAGTTATGATTCAGAATCATTGCTCAGACCATTCAAAGTAATATGATTTTAGAAAAGGAAAATTAAATGGACTCCTATGAAATAATCAGGTACATATCTGAATCAAAGAAAAAAACTCCGTTGAAAGTCTATCTTCAAGGAGATCTCAAAAAAATTGATTTTAGTAATTTTGATTTTTATGGTAATGAAGAATCAGGAATTCTTTTTTGTGAATATGACCAGGTTGAAAAATTCTTAAAAGAGAATGGGACATTCATCATAAAACACAAAATTGAAAATGACAGAAGAAACTCAGCTATCCCTATGGCTGATCTGACAAAGTATAATGCACGTATTGAGCCCGGGGCTATTGTCCGCGATCTTGTCGAAATCGGTGATCACTGTGTTATAATGATGGGAGCTGTACTTAACATCGGTGCGGTAATCGGCGAAAAAACTATGATAGACATGAATGTTGTAGTCGGCGGAAGAGCTATCGTGGGAAAGAATTGTCATATAGGTGCAGGGACAGTATTGGCAGGAGTTATAGAACCGCCAAGTGCTGATCCGGTCATAATTGAAGATGATGTATTAATCGGCGCGAATGCTGTTGTACTTGAAGGTGTGAAAGTAGGTAAAGGCGCGGTAGTTGCAGCCGGATCGATCGTTGTTAAAGATGTAGAACCAATGACGGTTGTTGCAGGTGTGCCGGCAAAAGTTTTAAAGAAGGTTGACGATAAAACAAAAAGTAAAACTCAGCTAATGGAAGAACTCCGGAAACTATAGTGATATGAGTATAATTGTTCAAAAGTACGGCGGCAGCAGTGTCGCTGATCCTGAAAAATTAAAAAAGATTGCCAGGATGATAGTAGGGCTTAAGCAGCAGAACTTTGATGTTGTTGCTGTTGTATCAGCAATGGGCAAAACAACAAATCAGTTGATCGAAATGGCTAAGTCACTTTCCGAAAACCCCGACAAGCGCGAACTTGATATGCTTTTGAGTACCGGCGAGCGTATTACTATGGCGTTGTTATGTATTGCGATTAATGATCTCGGGTTTGAAGCAATTTCATTAACCGGATCGCAATCAGGAATTGTTACAAATGACAGAAACAATGATGCAAGGGTGATGGAAGTACGACCATTCAGAGTCCAGGATGAACTTGCAAAAGGAAAAATAGTTGTGATCGGCGGATTCCAGGGCGTTAGTTATAAAAGAGATATTACAACACTCGGCAGGGGAGGATCTGATACATCAGCGGTTGCGCTTGCTGCAGCATTAAAAGCTGAGCGATGTGAAATTTATTCTGATGTTGATGGAGTTTATACAACTGATCCGAACATTATAAAAGAAGCAAAACATCTGCCTGAAATTTCTTATCAGCAATTGCAGGAAATGTCCGAAGCCGGAGCAAAAGTATTGAATGCACAGGCTGTTCAATTTGCCAAAGAAGCGAAGATTGCTTTGTATGCAAGGAGTACATTTACTCCCGGTAAAGAAACCGTAATTAGAGAAACTGCACCTGCCGACAGACCCTCTGTGATTGCAGTGGTTCATGAGACTGATATAGTTAGATTTATCTTAAGTGACAAAGATCTTTCATCAAGATTCCAGCGCCTTCAAATTTTTCTTGAAGAAAAAAATATCCAGATGAAAGAGTTAAGTTTTGTTGAAGATGATAAACATCAAAAAGTTTCTTTCATCATATCAAAGAACAATATTCATAACTGGAATGGCGTTCAAACCGGACTTAAAAAATTATTCGGTGATTCACTTACTGTTGATGACTCATTCGCAGCAGTTTCAATAATCGGCGAAGGATTCAACCGCGACAACCGTGTTGTTGCAGAATCGTTAAAAGTTTTGATTGATGCAGGAATAAAATTCAGTGGGTTGGCAACAACTTCATTCCGGTTATCCATTCTTGTCAGGAAAGAGGAATTAGAAAACACTATCATAGTTCTTCATAAACATTGGCTGGAATCATGAATAAGTTAAGAAAAATATTATGAGAGATTAATCATGACAAAAATCATTTTGCTTTTATTGGTGCCGTTCTTTGTATTAGCACAAACCGGTGATGTTAAAAGTCATTTCACAGGTAAATGGAAAATCGATTCCGACAAAACCGAAATGTTTGAGCATTGGGTGATAGTAAATGATAATGAACTTTCCGGCGAAAGCTATGTCGAAGTAAACGGAACAAAAGAAATCATTGAGCGACTCTGCCTGAAAAAAATTGGAGATTACTGGCTGTACATTGCAGTTCCTGCGGGTCAAACCCCGACGTTATTTGTGTTGACAGATATTACAGATAATAAATTTATATTTGTTAATGAGGAACATGATTTTCCTCAAAAAGTTATTTATTATTTTCACGGTGATGGAAAATTAACTGCGGCTATTGAAGGTGTGCTTAATGGTAAAACCAAACGCAATGAATTTAATTTTATTTCAGTATCAGAGTAGATAAAGTATAGCAGAATAGAGTTGAAAACTTTAGTAATTAAAATAATTTCTGTTATTCTTTTTTGGGTGACTGTTTCCGGATTTGTAAATCCTGGTTCTGGCAATCAATATGACCTTAACAGGTTTCAAAACAATTCAACTTCCGGATTATTCGAAGCGTCTTCAGCGATAGCCCTTCAGGCTTCAATTAATAAGTTTGAAAAAAAATCGACAAAGATTTTTAAGAGTATTCTGTTCAGAGACGAAGTCAGTGACTACAATAAAAATCTTACCTTTAAATACTTCAATCAAAAAATAAATACTTCCGATTACTTCGTTCAAAAATTCTCACCATTCATTCAAGCTCATTTTTCAAAGGATAAGTAACTCCTGATTTATTAGTTCACAATTATTTAATAATTAATAAACAGGAATTACAATGGAAAAGAACGTCAAAGATGAAAAGTCATCTGGTTTTGCTTTTTATTTTTTTATAAGTACAGTTGCTCTCGGTTTTCTTAGTATGGTTGGTTTTCTGCTCTATTCCTTTTTCAGCTGATCAGTTACAAAATACAGCCTGGGGTACAAGCTATGCTGCCCCAGGTTATTATATTCTTTTTATATGATTAATTAAAGTATAGTATATTTCGGGAGTTACGGAACTAGTTTATTAATAATCCCGGCTGTCTAATGAAAATCAAAATTCCTAAACTGCATAACCAGATTCTTATAGCACTTATTCTCGGTGCAATATTCGGTTCAATCTTTAGTGTTAAAAAGAATAGCCTCGTAGTTTCGTTTCAAAATAAGGACAGAACAGACAAAATAGTTTTTTCTGATTGGAAACAATTCCAGATAAATGTAATTGACCGTGACACAGTTGTTTTCTTCACCGATCAGCAGCTTGAAATACTATCCTACGTTAAAAAAGCTAAACAGAATAATTATCCTTTTGATGTACGCATCAGGGGTGTACGTCTTCTTACGGACAAGGATGCACCGCCCGAAATTGTTGCGATCAACAAAGTCATCAGTGTCGATAGAGAAAGGACAATACCGTCATACATAAAATGGGTTGGAGATATATTTATTCGCTTACTGAATATGATCGCTATTCCTTTAGTACTTGCTTCATTAATTGTCGGCGCTGCAAGTCTCGGTGATATACGAAAGTTTATGCGGATTGGGGGAAAGACGATTGCCTTTTATATTGGCACTACCGCGTTTGCAATAACTACCGGTTTGCTGATTGCCAATCTTCTTCAGCCGGGACATAGAATGGCAGAGGATAGTAAATCGAAATTACTTGCTGTTTATAGTGAGGATGTTGCCGGGAATATAGAGAAGGTCAGTGACTATGATTTTACTAAAGAGATTGTCAATCTTGTTCCCCGGAATCCATTCGCAGCAATTGCAGGAAGCGAAATGCTTCAGATTGTTTTCTTTGCTTTGCTGGTTGGTCTTACATTATCACTGATCGCAAAAGACAAATCTTCTCCCGTTCTTTCCTTCTTTGACGGATTGAGTGAGGCAATGATCAAGCTTGTTGATATCATTATGTTAATCGCACCGATCGGTGTGTTCGCATTGATATCAGCAACAGTGAGTGAGTTTGGGTTTGAAATTCTTGAAACACTTATCTGGTATGCTGTTGCCGTTATTGCCGGACTGTTAATTCACACTGTTCTTACTTATTCATTGTTACTGAAAATTTTTACAAAGATGAAAATATTTTTCTTCTTTAAAGGAATAAGAAGAGCGCAGGCAATTGCATTCAGCACTAGTTCCAGCGCCGCAACACTTCCTGTTAATATGGAATGCTGCCAGGAAAATCTCGGAGTTCCAAAATCGATAACAAGTTTCATTTTACCTTTAGGTGCGACAATAAATATGGATGGAACAGCTCTCTATCAGGGAGTCGCTGCAGTTTTTATTGCACAGGTATTTGGAATTGATCTGACTTTCACGCAACAGCTAATAATTGTATTTACAGCCGTACTTGCATCAATCGGTACAGCACCCGTGCCAGGAGTCGGAATTATCATGCTGGTAATTATTCTTAAATCAGTAGGCATTCCCGAAGAAGGAATTGCACTCATCCTGGGTATTGACAGAATTTTAGATATGAGCAGAACAGTTACCAACGTAACTGGTGATGCTTTGACTGCTGTAGTTATTTCATCCTCAGAAAAAGGCAATGGATTAAATGAAGCAGAACTTAAGAAAGTATAAAACGATTTAAACTTATGTCCGCTTCTGTGTAAAATGAAAAATATTGTATGAATCTCTTAAAGCTTAACTCCTCTGTTAAAGAAATAATTAAAGCACTGGGACTTGTATTTGGGGATATAGGAACAAGTCCGATATATACACTCACAATCATATTTGCATTAACTGCACCCACAGTTGAAAATATCCTTGGAATATTATCCTTAATCTTTTGGACGCTGATAGTGATAGTATCCATTGAATATGCATGGCTCGCAATGAGTTTAAGTATTAAAGGTGAGGGAGGTATCATTGTCTTAAAAGAAATATTAACCGGCTCAATTAAATCAGCAAAGAAAATTGCATTTGCAGGTTTTCTTGGTCTTGTTGGTGTTTCACTACTCATGGGTGATGGTGTTATCACTCCGGCAATAAGTATTTTATCCGCTGTTGAAGGACTTGAACTCATACCCGGGTTTGGTCACATCGAAACTGAAGCAGTAATGATCATCACCTGTGTGATTACAATAATTCTGTTTTCATTTCAATCCAAGGGAACAGATAAGGTTGCATCTTCCTTCGGACCAATAATGATAATATGGTTTGGTTCACTTTTCGTTTCCGGAATTATTTCTATGTCACAATCAATGCATGTAATTGAGGCTGTTAGTCCTTACTATGCAATAAACTTTATGCTCGATAACGGGTTAACAGGATTTCTGATACTAAGCGAAGTAATATTGTGTGCAACCGGTGGTGAGGCTCTGTATGCGGATATGGGACATCTTGGAAGTAAACCAGTAAGACGTGCGTGGTATTTTGTATTCTTTGCGTTAATAGCGAACTACTTCGGTCAGGGTGCATTTTTACTGACACATAAAAAATCAGGATTCATATTGTTTGAAATGGTGAAATCTATTTCGCCTTATTTTTATATACCTTTTCTTATAATAACACTGCTTGCTACTATCATTGCATCACAGGCAATGATAAGTGCTGTTATGTCGCTGTTGTACCAGGGTATTACAACGCGCATCTTTCCATTGATGAAAGTAAAATTCACTTCAACAAAAATTAAATCCCAGATATATATCGGGGCTGTTAACTGGAGTTTATTAATTGCTGTTTTATTAATGATATTCATTTTTCAAAAATCAATTAACCTTGCTGCTGCCTACGGGTTTGCTGTTACAGCGACTATGACTATCAGTGCTACGTTCATGATATGGATTTTTAAAATTCAGAAACGGAAATTAAAATTCATTGCAGCCATCTTTGTTTTTGTGGTGAACGTAATATTCCTGATTGCTGTATTCGACAAAGTACCGCACGGTGGTTACTGGTCTATAATCATTGCTTTGATACCCTTCCTGTTGATCAAACTATGGATAACAGGCAACAATTCTATGTACAAATCATTCCGTGCATTGCCAATGGATGTGTTTCTTATTAGTTACAAGCAGATTTATGAACTTGGTAACAACATAAAAGGAACAGCGCTATTCTTTAGTAAGAACCTGAATGAAATTCCTCCATACGTAGTTCATTGTATTATCAGAGGGAATATCATTTACGAAAACAATGTACTTGTTTCAATTCATGTAACGGATCATCCGTATGGAATTAGCGTTAAGAAAACAGAAAATATTGAAACCGGATTATCAGGGTTTGAAATCTTCCAGGGATATCTTGAAATACTTGATCTTGCAGGCGTACTAAAAGAAAACAATATTGATGAGAAAGCAATTTTCTATGGTGTTGAAGATATCGAAACAAAGAAATTCTTCCTAAAGATATTTGCATTCATTAAAATGATAACACCGCCATTTGTCAGATTTTATAAATTGCCGTACAACAAATTACATGGTGTGGTAACTCGATTAGAAATTTAGAAAAGTATAGATGGAGAAATCAGTGTATAAAATTTTTATGATCCTGTTCATCTCAACTGCGGGAATAATGTGTTCCTGTGCTCAGCAATCTACGGCGGACACAATTACAGTTGGGTTCTGGAACCTCGAAAACTTATTTGATGTTGTTGATGATCCTGTTAAAAACGATGAGGAGTTCCTCCCTGCGGGAAACAAAGAGTGGACTGCTGATAGATTAGAAAAAAAACTATATAATCTTGCAAGAGTGATTCGAATGATGGGCGATAGCTACGGTCCTGATATACTGGGAGTTTGCGAAATAGAACACCAGGCACTGATAGATTCACTAACTTCTAAATTTCTTAATGATATTAATTATAAAACAGCAGCATTAGAAGCACCCGATGAAAGAGGTATTGATAACGGATTAATTTATAATTCCGATAAGTTTACATTACTATCCGTTAAAGGAGATACAGTACATCTTGATGACGGATACCCGACAAGATTAATTCTTGGTTGTACTTTGCTTAGTAAATATGGTGATACTATATGTGTCTTTGTAAATCACTGGCCATCCAGAAGAGGCGGAGAAACTGAATCGGAACCAAACAGAATAAATGCTGCAAAGGTGCTGCGTAAAAATGTTGATTCACTACTTAATTTAAATTCACAACGACAGATTATTATTATCGGTGATTTTAATGATATGCCTGATAATAAATCAATAACTGATCACTTGAGGGCTGTACCGGATAACTGCGGTGATTCCGTTTCAGTTGTTATCAGTGACACTCAGTTATATAACCTTGCATATATACCATATAAATCCGGTTCAGGAAGTTATAAATACCAGGATAACTGGAATATGCTTGACCAGATAATAATTACGGGAAACTTTTTTAATAGTAATAAAGTACAATACCTGTGCAACTCATTTGAAGTATTCAAACCTTCAGTGATGATTACACGCACTGGAAAATTTGCCGGAACACCGTTCCCGACTTACGGCGGTTCAAGATACCTTGGAGGATACAGTGATCATTTCCCTGTAACGGCAAAGTTTATTTTGAAAGGAGAAATGTAATGACAAGAGAGCTTTTAATTTTTGGTGCAGGCGGTTATCTGGGAAAAGGAATTACATCATCTCTTTTATCAAAAAATTATGATAAAATTTATCTTTTCGATTTTGACATTTCAAAAATAAAAACAGAAAAAGAGAATGTTGTATTGATTGATACTTCTGACTTATCAGAAGAGGACAATGTTATGAATGTTCTCAGTAAAGTCAGTCCCGGCAAGGATAAAATTTTATTTCTTTACTCCACAATCGGCGGATTTTCTGGCGGAAGGAAAATCTGGGATGCTGAAATCGCTGATTATCAGAAAATGATGACGATCAATCTTCAAACCAGTTTTTTAATCGCAAAACATTTTTCAAAACTTGTAAAAGATTCTCTCGCAGGTTCAATTTGTTTTACTGCGGCATTAACAGGTCTTAAAGAAGAAGTGGGTAAAGGTGTCTATGGAGTTTCCAAAGCTGCTCTGATTCACCTTGTTAAAACTCTTGCACTTGAAGGTAAAGAAATAAATCTGAGTGTTAATGCTTTGGCTCCTTACATAATCGATACTCCAGCCAACAGAGACTGGATGAAAGAAGCAGATTATAGTTCCTGGATCAAACCAGAAGAGGTCGGAGAACTCGTTCATGATTTGTTTACCCGGTTCAATTTTGTTACAGGAAATGTTATAAAATTGACAAACAGGTTTGCAATTTAAAAGCAAATAAATTCTGTGTTTTTAAGTTTTTCTTAAAGAAATCGCAACAAATAATTTGTTGACTTTGTTTTCTATAATGCTTAATGTAGCACCATATTTTTGAAATAGTTAGCAGGGTTTTCCTACTTGTTAGCTTAACTTATTTAATATTTTGGAGGTCAAGTATATATGGAATTTACAGGTGTTCTCTCATCGACTCTTAATATAATCGCACAAGCAACTAATGATACAGGCGCATTGAATTGGCTAGCTGAAAAATATGAAGCAGGTGGCTTCTTTATGCATCCAATTCTTGCAAGTTTAGTCATAGGTCTTGCTTTTTGTATCGAAAGATTCTGGACCCTCTCAAGGGCTAGAGTTAACACAAAACAGTTTATTGTAAAAGTACGAAAAGCACTTGAAGAAGGCGGAGTTGAAGCGGCGAAAGATGTTTGCTCAAATACCCGCGGACCAATTGCTTCTGTATTTCATGCAGGTCTTTTAAGAGCTGATGAAGGACTTGACGCTGCTGAAAAAGCAATCATCGCTTACGGTGGAATTGAAATGGGATTCCTTGAAAAAGGACTTATCTGGATTTCTACGTTTATTACTATTGCACCTATGCTTGGATTTACAGGAACAGTTCAAGGTATGATCGAGGCTTTTGATGCTATTAAAGAAGCTGCACAGATTTCTCCTGCAATTGTTGCTGAAGGTATTTCCGTTGCTCTTCTAACTACATTGTTCGGTCTCGTTGTTGCTATGATCCTCCAGGTATTCTATAATTACTTCGTTTCCAGGATTGATAAGTTGGTTGGGGATATGGAAGAAAGTTCAATAGAACTTATTGACGCTTTGTATGAATTAAAGACTCGTAAAAAATAACTAAACCAAAAATTTTATTTTTCAAAACGAGTATTTAAAATGATTAAAAAGAAAAAAATTGCTGAAGCAGCTATACCAACCAGTTCAATGGCAGATATAGCTTTCCTTCTTTTGCTTTTCTTCCTTGTTGCAACGGTTATAGATGTTGATACCGGTATTGGTATTACACTTCCCGAGCCACTTGACCCGGAGACAGAAGTAACACCCGTATCAAAGGAAAGAATGGCAGCTATATTAATTAATGAAAACGGGGATGTTCTACTCGATGGTGCAGTAATTCCTGTACACATGATTAAAAACAATCTTAAATCGAGGATTGTTTCCAAAATTGAATTACCTTCAAATAAAAAATTAATTGTTTCGTTAAAAACAGACCGGAAAACTGTATATAACATTTATGTGCAGGCACTTGACCAGATCAAACTTTCATATTTCGAAGTTCGTGATGAGTATTCAAATGCGAATTTTGGAAGGAAGTATAATGATCTTGATCCTGAAAGCCAGGAAATTGTTAAAGATAAAATCCCGATTATTATTTCACTTGCTGAACCGGAAAAGGTTCAATAATTAAGGTCCGAGGACAATAATGAAATTTGAAAAAAGAAGAGCCAGTACTAAGCAGGAAATTCCTACCGCATCAATGCCTGATATAGTTTTCATGCTCTTACTATTTTTTATGGTTACTACAACACTAAGAGAAGTTGATGTTCTTGTAGCTTATTCATTGCCGGAAGCTCAGGCAATTGAAAAGATTGAGAACAAAAGACTCGTATCATATCTATGGGTTGGTAAAGATAAACGTATGCAGATCAATGACAGTATCGTTCTGCTTGAAGAAGTTGAATCGATTATGTATAAGAAGAGACAGGAACTTCCGAATGTGATCGTTTCATTGAGGATTGATAAAGCTGCTGATATGGGTCTTGTAACTGACATTCAGCAGGAGTTAAGAGACGCTTATTGTTTGAGGATTAACTACTCTTCAACCATAAAACTATAATAGTATTAACAATTGAATTAAAAGGCAGGTGTGTTTATACATATCTGCCTTTTTCAGTTTTAGAGGAAACAAATGAATTTAAAAGAAAAAATAAATGAAGATCTGAAAGCCGCAATGAAGTCCGGTGATAAAACCAGGCTGACAGTAATACGTTCAATCCGTGCGTTGATACTTGAATTTGAAAAAAGCGGCGCTGCAAAAGAAATGAGTCCCGATGAAGAAATTAAAATGCTTAGTACTGCAGCAAAAAAGCGCAAGGATTCAATTGAACAATTCAGGAATGCAGGAAGAACTGAGTTAGCTGATCAGGAAGAAAGTGAATTGAAAGTGCTGATGGATTATCTTCCAAAGCAGTTGGATGAAAATGAAATTTCTCAGATCATCAATGGTCTTGCTGAACCTATCGGTGCAAAAACTAAGGATGATTTTTCAAAATTAATGCCACTGGTTATGAAAGAGTTAAAAGGCAAAGCTGATGGTAAGATAGTAAAAACATTAGTTGAAAAATTTCTTGGTGTTAGTTGAACTTCATAGATATTCTGATTGCATTGGCTTGTCTTATTGGATTCATACTCGGATTTAAAGATGGATTCATCCGGAAATTAATAGGACTTGTTGGTTTTGCCATTGCCGTTGTATTTGCTTTGAATTTTTCAGGCTCACTTGGAAAGATCATTGAATCGGCATTTAACATTGAATTGTACCTCGCGGAGATCATTGCGGGCGCAGCTATTTTCCTTGCAACAATTCTCATCTTCTCAGTTGTTAAAAGAATTGTGCATCCGTTTGATAAAGTCAACAACCTGTTAAACCAGTTGATTGGCGGCTCTATCGGTGTGATACAGGTTTTGTTTTTTGCGAGTGCGGTTTTTCTTTTGCTGAATGTATTTAATTTTCCTGATCCCAAAACAAATAAAGATTCTATGTTTTATTCATCAGTCTATTCACTTATTCCTGTTACAATTGATTTTCTAGGCGGATACACACCTCAAACAAAAAAACTCATCAAAGATTATATTAACGATAAAGATTCAACTAAATGACTTCACCTGATGTAATTGAAAAATTAGAATTCAGAAAAGTCCTTTCTTACATTTCAAAATATTGTCTTACCGAGAAAGGGAAAGACGAAGTTCTGAACCTACTTCCTGAAAGCGATTTGAACCATGTTATAAACGAAGGTGAACTTGTAAGTGAAGCAAAGAATATTCTTATACGCATAGAACAGCCTCCGATAGAACATCTTTCCAACCTTGATGAATCGCTCTCGCAAAGCAGGATTGAAGGATCAGTTCTGGATATTAAAAAGATCTGGGAAATTTATCGGCTTGCTGTTGTTTCGCGAACACTTTTTCAATTTCTGAAAAACAATTCTGAGTTATCGCCGAAACTTTTCACGTTGGCATCAACTTTATTTGTTGACAAAGTGTTTGAACATCACATAAGAAAAATTATCGGAGAGAATGGTGAGATCCTTGAGAATGCAAGCCATAAACTTCAGGAGATCAGGAAAGAGATAAGAGAAAAAAATCACGATCTGATTCGAGCTGTAAATAAGATTATTAAATCATTACGTGAATCAGATTTTGTGCGTGAAGATTATCTAACACTTCGTGACGGCAGAATTGTAATCCCGGTTAAGGTTGAACACAAAAGACATATACGCGGTTTCATTCATTCAGAATCTTCGTCCGGACAAACTGTTTACATTGAACCTGAAGAAACGTTGGAACTGAATAATGAACTTGTATCTCTTTCATTTGCTGAGCGTCGTGAAATTGAAAGACTATTAAAAGAGCTTACTAAACTGATTGGTACTTATGCAGCGCAACTTAAAGATTCACTTTCGGTGGTAACGAAATATGATTCAATATTTGCAAGAGCAAAACACTCAATGGAAATTATCGGATCATTTCCGCAACTGAATAAAAAAGAAAAAATTATTTTAAGCGATGCAAGACATCCTATACTTCTCAGAAAACTTGGACGGGATAATACCGTTCCGTTAAATATTACTATTGATCAAGATAGAGTGATTATTATAACAGGACCGAATGCAGGCGGCAAAACAGTTGTGTTAAAAACCATTGGTCTTTTCTCACTGATGGTTCAATCGGGTATCCATATTCCTGCAAGCCCGGATTCGAACCTGCATTTATTTGATCACATCTTTGTGGATATTGGTGATCAGCAGTCAATTGAAGATGACTTGTCAACGTTCAGTTCTCATCTTTTCAACATAAAAAATATACTTGAAAAAGCGGGGGAACAATCACTTGTATTGATAGATGAGGTAGGCGCAGGAACTGATCCCGCGGAAGGTTCTGCAATAGCAGCTTCAGTATTAATTGAGTTGTATAATAAAGGCGCGATTGTATTTGCGTCTACACATCACGGTAGTTTAAAATTAATTGCCAATGAGACAAAGGGATTTGAAAACGCTGCAATGGAATTCAATCATAAAGACCTTCGTCCGACGTATGTGTTTAAGCAGGGAATACCCGGATCAAGTTATGCGTTTGAAATTGCAGGGCGCATAGGTATGCAGGAACAGACTCTTGAAACGGCAAAGCAATATCTTGATTCTGACAAACATAAACTTGAATCTTTTCTTGTTGAGATAGAAACCAAGTCAAATATGCTTGATGAAAAAATAAAACATCTTGATAATGAAAATCGCAGGTTAAAAGAAATAACTAAATCGTACGAACAGAATCTGAACAAGCTTAATACAGAGAAAAGAGATATAATAAAAAAATCTAAACAGGATGCTGAAGATCTGCTTAAAGGAATTAATAAAAAGATTGAATCTGTTGTTAAGGAGTTGAAAGAATCAAACGCACAAAAAGAAAATATTAAGAGTGTAAAAGAGATTCTTAAACAGTTAAAACAGGAAACGTCATCTATTGAAGTTCCCGAAGTCAATGATGTATTAGAAGAGAGTGAAAATATTTCTGTCGGCGATTATGTCCGCCTAAAAAATACTGCCACAGAAGGTAAAGTAACTGAAATAATTCCCGGCAAGAAAAAAGCGTTCATACTTGCCGGTAAAATAAAAATGCAGGTTCCTTTGAAAGAACTGAACATTGTCAAGCGTGATAAGAAAGCGGAGAAAGCTGAAATTTCAGGGCATGTAATCATCAATTCACCAAAGATCAGATTGGATATCCGCGGTGAACGTCCGGAAGAAGCAGAATTTGAAGTAATAAGATTCGTTGATGATGCGTACAGTTCAAGTATAAACAGAATTGAAATACTTCATGGAAAAGGAACAGGAGCATTGAAAAAAACTGTTAAAGATATTCTGCAGAATCATGATAAAGTAAAAAATTTTTATTTTGCTCCTATTGAATTCGGGGGAGACGGAATTACCATTGCTGAACTAAAGTAGGAAATCAATTGATAAAAAAAATCCTGATCGCCAACAGGGGAGAAATTGCTGTACGAATTATCAGAGCTTGCAAAGAACTTGGGATAACTTCTGTTGCTGTCTATTCAAATGAAGATAAATTATCTCTTCATACAAAACTGGCGGATGAGTCATATCCATTAAAAGGTTCAACTGCTTCTGAAACCTATCTGAACAAAGAAAAAATTTTTTCAACCATTGAACAATCCGGAGCTGACGCAATTCACCCGGGTTATGGTTTCTTTTCAGAGAATGCTGATTTTATCAGAGAAGCTGAAAATCGAAATATTATATTTATCGGACCATCAGCCGATTCTGTTCTGATGATGGGAAGTAAAACATCCGCAAGAAGATTAATGACTGATCATAAAGTTCCCGTCGTTCCCGGTACATTAACTCCACTCAGTTCACTTGAAGAAGGATTACAGGAAAGTGAGAGGATAGGTTATCCAGTACTTCTTAAAGCTGCGGCAGGCGGAGGCGGTAAAGGAATGCGTACAGTCTTTAGCAAGGATGAATTTATATCAGCATACGATGCAACAAAACGCGAAGCCCTCAAATCATTTGCTGATGATTCAGTTTACATAGAAAAGTTTATTCTTAATCCACGCCATATTGAAGTTCAGGTCATTGCGGATAAACAGGGTAATTATGTTCACCTGTTTGAACGTGAATGTTCAATACAGCGCAGGCATCAGAAAATTATTGAGGAAGCGCCATCAGCTTTTATTGATAGCGAGACAAGGACTAAACTTACACAGGCGGCAATCAACGCAGCAAAGGCTTGTCGCTATTACAATGCAGGTACGATAGAATTTCTTGTCGACTCTCAAAAGAATTTTTATTTCCTTGAGATGAATACCCGTCTCCAGGTTGAACATCCTGTGACCGAATTTATTACAGGAATTGATCTTGTTAAAGAGCAGATCAGTATCGCAAATGGAAATAAATTATCATTCATGCAGGAAGATTTAAAAATTTCCGGTCACGCAATTGAATGCCGTGTTTACGCAGAAGACCCGTCAAATAATTTTCTGCCGTCAACCGGGACACTTGAGCATTATCGTCAGCCTGCTGGTCCGGGAGTGCGTGTGGATAGTGGTTTTGAATCCGGTTCATCTGTTTCTATATACTTCGATCCTATGATTGCAAAATTAATTTGCTGGACAAAAGAGCGTAAGAACACAATTAAGGTTTGTCATCGTGCATTGAGTGAATTTCAAATCGCCGGAGTGATAAACAATATTGAATTCTTAAAATCACTGCTTGAGGATGATGCGTATCAAAGAAATGATATAAGCATAAACTATATCGAAGACAGCTTTCTGAAGAATAATGGAGTGCTCAAATCGAATGATCCAGCAGAAACTGCTGCTGCCGTGCTTGCCTCGCTGCTGAAGATGAAAAAAAATCACAAGACTTCAATTTCTCCTTCATCAAATAAATGGAGAGATCAGAATTATGAATGAATTTGTTGTTACCATCAACAATAAAAAAATTCTTGTAAAGTACATTGGAGAAAACCGGATCACTGTTGATGGAAATGAAGTTGAATATGAAATAGAAAATATAAACGGTAACGGCTATTTACTTCGTTTGGAGAACAACATCTTTGAACTTCATTCAAAAAAAATAAGCGATGATTCGTCCATAATCACTCAGGGCAGCAAAACATTTGAGGTAACAGCCAGAACATCATTACAGGAAAAGGCTCTCGAGTTATTGAGTATAAAAAATTCGTTGAACCATGAAACTGAAGTAAAGGCTCCAATGCCTGGAATGATTTTGAAAATCAAAAAACAGGTCGGCGATACTGTTGCATCCGGCGATTCTATTATGATACTGGAAGCTATGAAGATGGAAAATGAATTGCGATCAGTAGCTCCTGGTAAAATAAAATCTATCAATGTTAAAGAAGGAAGTGCTGTTGAAAAAGGAACAGTGCTTTTTGTCATAGAATAAATTCTCGCCTAAATTCACAAACCACATTACTTGCCAAGACAAAAATATTTTGTTGACAATATATTTGTCATTAGTTAACATTGCACACGTATTAAGAAAGGGGTTAACAAACTCAAATATTCATACAAAAAGTCGGAGGAAAATTGAATTTGATTATTAACGCTCTATCTGAAAACGGGGTAGAAAAAACTAACCGGAGAAATCAATTATGAAAAGTATTAAAAGTATAATCCTATATCTGATTGCCTTTGGAGTTCTGAATGCTTTTCTATTTACTGGATGTTCAAAGGATGATGATCCCGTTAACGGCAATACTCCGGATCCCGTTCCGGATAATATATTTCCGTTGACAGCCGGACATGTTTTAATATATAACTCGGGTTCACTACTTAGTCTTGATACTGATGTTCCTATTGCCGGCAGTGATGTTGGATATGAATCCAAATGGATCATAGCAGGCAAAGTTGCCCCGGGACCTTCACCATTTACTCAGCCGACTGTTATTTTGGATACTACAAAAGTTTTTGGACAGACTGTTCCAAGAACATTTCTCGCTCACCATGACACAGTTGCAAATGAATTTCATTTCCTTACCAATCTTGGTTACTTTTTCCGTAGCCAGAAAATATATACAACTCCCGGTGATTCGACTTCCGGAATCAGAGCTGATTCATTAAGATGGATATTGTTAGCAAAACCAAGTGCTGATGTTGGCGTAGATTGGGTCGCCTTTAATGAAACATTTACAAGTAATGTAGTTGGCCAGGTACGCCTTGAAATAAAAGGCGAATTTGAAGCTAAAGAAAATCTGACTGCCGGTGGAACCGATTACGTAACCTACAGACTGGTTGCAACTCGCAGAGTTTACCTTGGAAGTTCAACAACATCAATTTCAACAAGCCCTACAGCAAAGCTATGGATGGCTGAAAATGTAGGCCCTGTTAAGATAGAATTACGTGGTGATGCTGAATCAAATGGTAAAGTCCAGACACTGACAGCAAAAAATTTCTAATTGAATTTTAAGAAATATAAACCCCGGTTTAACAGATCGGGGTTTATTGCTTATTAGCTATTCATATTTATTAAATATGAGGAACAAATGAATAGACTGAGAATTTTATTATTCTTAATCAATGTAATATTACCTGCAACTCTTCTATTAGCACAAAAAACCGGTAGTCTCTCCGGAAAAATAATTGATGAAAAAAATAATGAGCCGCTTTCCTATGTGAATGTTATTATTCAGAATACAGGTTTAGGTGCCGCAACGGACATATCAGGGAATTATAAACTCAACGGAATTCCTGCCGGAAAGCATAATATCATTGTCTCAGCGGTTGGTTATTTACGTATTGAGCAAGAGATTGAGATTGAAGAGGGGAAAGAGACAATTATCAATTTTAAAATTCATTCTACTTCTATTGATGTGGGTGAAGTAGTTGTTTATGGCGCATCCTTACGGCAGGAAAGAATTACTGAAGCGCCGAACGCAATCACAGTGATTGAAGCGAGGGACATTCAGCGGTTTGGAAGTCATGGACAAATTGCAAAACTATTAGAAATGGAACCGGGAATTGATGTGGCACAAAGCGGCTTGTTTGATTTCAACATTAACACAAGAGGTTTTAACAGTTCATTAAACCGAAGAGTACTTGTACTGCTTGATGGGCGGGATCTTGGTACAGCTTTTCTGGGTGCTACAGAATGGAATGGTCTATCAACACCGGTTGAGGAATTAGGAAGAATAGAATTAGTTCGTGGACCTGGTTCTGCGCTTTATGGTGCAAACGCATTCAACGGTGTGATGAACATATCTTCTAACAAACCTAAAGATGTAACAGGAACAAGGATCAATCTGACTGCAGGAGAATCTGATTCATATAGGTCTGATATTAGATTTTCAAATTCGGTCGGCAAATTAAGTTACAGAACCATGCTGGGAGGCTACCAGGGTAGATCGTTCGTTACTTCAAGAAAGAATTACAATTTTGAGTATGCAGGTTTAACCGCGCTTAACAACGAACAGATAGATGTAAACAGAGATCCGATACGTTCTATTTACGGCAGCATGAGAATAGATTATGAGATAGATGATAAATCGTTTATTACGGGGGAAGGTGGATATACACAGGTAGAGAATGAAACTATTGTTACAGGTATTGGTCGCGTACAGGTTCAGAAAGCCTCGCGTCCGTGGTTACGTTTTAACTATAACGGATATGGATTTAATGTAATGTACTGGGCAAACGGAAGAAATAATATTAAACCCGAAAAGTCACTTGCAACCGGGCTTAACCTGATTCAGGATGCCTGGATACATAATGCAGAAGTACAATATAATTTCACCGGACTTGACGATAAACTTTTTGTCGTTGTTGGAGGATCACACAGGCTTGTCAATATAGATACTAAAGGTACTCTAATGTTAGAGCCTAGAAATGATAACACTTCAAGTCTCTTTACACAAGTGGAGTATAAATTCAACAATAACTTTAAAACTATAGGAGCACTTAGGTGGGATAGAAGTTCGCTTCACGACAGTGAATTTTCTCCTAAGGTTGCATTAGTATATAATTTTAATCCATCACATTCTCTAAGGTTAACTTACAATCAGGCGTTCCAGGCACCCAACTATTCAGAACAATACTTATATGTAAAATCACCGCCGACAATACCGCCGTTTACTACTTCAACTGTTTACACAGGTAAACCTGATTTAATAACTGAAAAAATAACAGGTTATGAAATTGGTTATAAAGGAATTTATTTTGATAACCTGTTCCTGACTCTTGATGTCTACTTCAACCAGTTGAAAGATTTTATAACTGACTTGGGTCCGACCGGTGAAAGTATTTTTGAAAATGGAATCCGGTATTCAGTCTGGAGTTATGGTAACGCCGGTAAAGTTGATGAATATGGATTTGAAGTTTCCGCAAATTATTATCTCAGTGATAACTTTGTAGTTGATGCTAACTACTCATATTTTGGATTTGATGTAATTGAAAAAGACGAAAATGATTACCTGCTCCCGAACTCTCCAAAATATAAAATCAATGGAGGCATTACATACTATCACCCTGAAGGGCATAGTCTTTCAGTAAAAGTTAAATATGTTCCAACATTTCCGTGGGCAGCAGGTATCTTCCGGGATGGTGAGGTTGTCGAATACACCATGATAAATCTTGGCGGGACTTATATAATTAATAGCCACCTGAGTTTTAATTTGAACGTAACAAACCTGTTAGACAAAGAACATTATGAAATCCTTGGAGGTTCTTTGTTGAGAAGAAGGGCATTAGCTTCACTCAATATTACTATTTAAGAATTAAAGTAAACCCTTTCTAAAGTATGAAAGGGTTTTCTATTTCTATTTTACTTATGTATTTTTATGTTGTGCAACGCGGAGAGAATGTTATGCTAAAAAAATACATAGTTGGTCTTATAGTAGTATTTATCATTTCGGGGTGTTCTTCTTCCGATCAAATGACCGATGATGAAGAAACAAACAATGAAAGCAACGGTGAGGTTTACGTTTTCGATGAAGTCCCGGTTGATTCCACAGTTGAGATCAAAATACCGGAATCACCCAAGCCGATTGTCAAAAAGGCATCACATTATTTAGTTCAAATTGGCGCGTTTACGACAAGGCAGAAAGCAGAATTATTTGCCGATAAAAGTAAGAACATCATTTCAGATGAAATCCTTGTTACTTACAGACACGAAGTTAATCTGTTTGTCGTACAGCTTACGGAAAAATTCGCTGATAAAAATGAAGCAGTAAAAAAGAGAAACAGCATAAAGATCTTCGATGATTTTAAAGATGCCTGGGTTGTAACTGTCTACTAAGATTTTTGATTTAATCAGATTCAAACATTAATAATTTCAAGGAGGGTATAATGGCTTTTTCATTGAACAGGATCATGCTTATCGGTAATCTCGGTCGTGATGCAGAAACCAGGTTCACAACCACAAATGTTTCGGTTACAAGTTTCTCAATGGCTACTACCCACAGTTTCAAAAACAAGGAAGGAAACTGGCAGAATGAAACAACCTGGCACAATATTGTTTCGTTCAGTTTGTCGGATTACTTTAAAGAGAATTTGAAGAAGGGGAAAAAGTTATATGTTGAAGGCAGGCTAAGTAAGCGTGATTACACGGACAAAGAAAATATCAAACGATTTGCTGTTGAAGTCATTGCCGAAAAAATAATTCTGCTTGATGGCGGACTTTCTGATTCATCCGGTGATCAGACTGATTTTGCACCGGCTGATAATGTAAAGGATGTTCAGGATAACGACGATCTTCCGTTCTGATTTATTAACAATATAGGATTTAAATAAACTTTGGATGTTGGCTGGCAGGTAAAACTGCTGATTCTGTTTGTCCTGTTTTTATTTTCAGCTTTTTTTTCCGGCTCAGAGGTGGCTTTATTTTCACTTGATAAAAATAAACTAAAGCTTAACCTGAGCGGAAACCCCGTACTCTTACGTTATTTTACGAACCTGCTGGATTATCCGAGAAGACTTCTCGTAACTATTCTGATTGGTAATACGATTGTGAATGTTGCTGCTTCAATAATTGCAGTGCTCATCACAATAGAGATTGCTGAGATGACAAATCAGTCTCAGGATCTGCTTCTGAGTATTCAGATTATTTTACTCACCGTACTTATCATCCTGTTTGGCGAACTTATACCAAAAGTGCTTGCATCCCGAAAACCTTTAGCATTTTCCAAAACAATTATTGTCCCGCTATACTGGATAAGTGTCGTGCTGTTTCCCATAGCAGAAACACTCACTGAATTGATCAGGCTTTCCGTTTCAAAAATAAATTTCAGTACAAAAAAGGCTGCAATCTCCGCAGAAGAAATTCCTGAACTTGTCAAACTCAGTCATGAAAAGGGCACTATTGAGCAGGATGAAAAAGGATTGATTCATGGAATAGTAAGTTTCAGATCGGTAAGTGTACAGGAAATTATGACTCCACGTGTCGATATGATAAGTGTTTCCATCGATACAAAGTTTGAGGAACTGATTGACACAATAACAAAATCCGGGCACAGCCGTATACCTTTGTATAAAGATGATCTTGACCAGATCATGGGAATACTTTACGCCAAAGATATTCTGCCCTACGTTTACAATCAGAATCTGCGGAAGGAACTATCGTTTGAGAAAATCGCCAGAAAAGTTTTGTTTGTTCCAAAGACAAAAATGATAAACACTTTGATGCATGAGTTCCAGGAAAAGAAAATGCACATAGCTATTGTAGTGGATGAATACGGCGGAACAGCAGGATTGATAACTCTTGAGGATATCATCGAGGAAATAATCGGCGAAATAAGAGATGAATACGATAAGGAAGAAAGTCCTGTAATAAAAAATGAAAATGATTCTTTTCTTGTGCTTGGAAAACTTTCTGTTGATGAATTGAACGAACTGCTTGGAACAGAAATAGAAACTGATAATGAAGATTTCGAGACTCTTGGGGGACTTGTACTTAACCAGGCAGGTACGATACCAAAAGAAGGATACCATTTCACAATGGAAAATCATAAGTTTACTGTGAAGGAAGTTTTTAAAAAACGTATCAACAAAGTATTAATTGAAAAAATTTCTTCTGAGTAAATGAAAAAAGGATGTTTCATAAAATCCATAATAATTTTAACCATCTTAACGGCGGCTGTTGTATACATTATTAAATATAAGTTCGATGATTTTATTCTTAAGCCCGGTAAACAACTGCTTGCTGGAGCGCTTGTAGATGAGTGGACGGAAAAAATAGATTTTGTAAAAAATTCTCCGGAAAAAGACAGTCTTAAAAATATGGTAACCGGAATTCTTTCATCGGTAAAGAAAGAAGATCTCGTTACTGATGAAAGTCTTAAATCTGTTATGGCTTATGTTTCTGAAATTGTTAAGGACAGCATTGTTGAAACATCCGAATTAAATTTTATTGCAGAAAAAATTAAAGCAGAATTACAAAATGAAAGATCAACGCAAAACTGAAATCAGAGTTGGAATTACAGTAATCATCGGGATAATAATTTTCCTGTGGATACTCGGGTGGGCAAAAAATATTTCAATTGTTTCCGATCATAATTTGCTCACCGTCAAATTCCCCAATGTTGATGGGCTCGAAATAGGTGATGATGTAACTATCAACGGTGTGCGGCAGGGGTTTGTTGAAGATTTCACGATCGAGTCGGAAGCTGTTCTAGTTAATATTAATCTGAGCAAAAATATTACGCTTAAAGAAGACGCGAAATTTTCTGTTGCTATGCTTGATTTGATGGGAGGGAAAAAAATTGATATTCATCCCGGTTTATCTTCAAATGAATTAGACTATTCGAAAACTCACGAGGGATACTTTGCTGCCGACATTCCTTCAGTAATGTATATGCTAGGAAAATCGCAGGATAATCTGACTACAATCTTAAAAGAATTAAGAATATCACTAACATCAATGAATGAATATCTGACTGACAAAGAACTTAATGCTGATATCAAATCTTCCATAAGCGGATTAAACAGTTCTATGGTAAAGCTGAACCAGATTCTTGATGATAACAGGCAGGGGATTAAGGAATTAACTGCCAACAGTGTTGAGTTAACCAAAGAAGCAAATGAATTTATAAAGACAAATAAAGAAGCAATAAATATTTCTGTTGAAAATATCAAAAACCTTCTTGTTAAGGCTGATACGCTTTTAACGAATTTAAATTCACTATCTAACGAACTAAACAGCAAAGAGAACAATCTTAACAAACTTCTAACCGATCCAAAGATTTATGAAAATCTTACCGCATCAATTGCACAATTAAAAGAACTTACTGCAATACTTGTTCAGCAACTGAAAGAAGACGGAATTAAAGTTGACGCATATATATTCTAAACTATTTCTTTCTCTTTATCTTTTTCTTAATCTTTCTCTGAATTTCTCCATATCAAATGCTCAAACCATTTCTGAAAACGGAATGGTTTCATCTGCAAGCGAACTTGCATCACAGGTTGGTGTAAATATTTTAAAAAAAGGAGGCAACGCAATCGATGCGGCTGTGGCTGTTGGATTCGCGCTTGCAGTAACATATCCTTCAGCAGGGAATATTGGCGGTGGCGGATTTATGGTTATTCATTTTGCCGATGGTAAACAAACCACGATTGATTACCGCGAAAAAGCTCCTTTGTCCTCTTATGAAAAAATGTTTTTAGATTCACTTGGGAATTATGATGTTACTTACAGCAGTGAAGGTCCGAAGTCAGTTGCAATTCCCGGGAGTGTTGCAGGACTTCTTTATGCTCTAAAAAAGTATGGAACTCTTTCTCTCGATGAAGTTATTCAACCCGCAATTGATCTTGCTGAATATGGATTTTTACTTGATTCCTCTCTTGCATGTTCGTTTCAATATATGCGTGAAGAATTCAGACGCTATGAATCTTCTTTAAAAATATTTTCAGTGAAAGGAGAATATTTTTTCCCGGGTGATAATTTCAGGCAGACTGACCTGGCAAAAACTCTAAGGTTGATAAAAGAAAATGGTGCTGATGGTTTTTATAAAGGTGAAGTAGCTGATCTTTTTATCAAGCAAATAAATTCATTTGGCGGAAATGTAACTCACGAAGATCTGCTTCAGTACAAACCTGTTGAGCGCGAACCTGTTGTTGGGTATTACAAAGGATTGAAAGTTGTAAGTATGGGTCCACCGAGCAGCGGTGGTATAAGTTTAATTCAAATGTTAAACACAATTGAAAATTTTAATTTCACTAAAGAAGAACGGGGAAGCAGTAAGTACATCCACACATTAGTTGAAGCGATGAAATATTCATTCGCAGACAGGTCATTGCATGCGGCTGATGAAGATTTTTTTCCCGTTCCAAAACAATGGCTTATCTCTGATGCTTACGGAAAACAAATTGCAGAACGAATAGGTGAGTTTGCGATTACTTCAGATTCAATTAAACCGGGAACACCTGAATATTGGGGTGAATCAGATGAAACAACACATTACTCAGTAATCGATGTTTATGGAAACGCTGTGAGCACAACCACTACTATCAATTCATCTTACGGTTCTAAAATAGTTGTTGAAGGCGCGGGATTTTTACTTAACAATGAAATGGATGACTTCAGTTCAAAGCCTGGCGAACCAAATCAGTTTGGTTTAGTTGGTAATGTTGCAAATGCAATTCAACCAGCTAAACGAATGGTAAGCTCAATGACACCAACAATAATTTTGAAAGACGAAAAACCATATTTGATAGTCGGCTCTCCCGGTGGTTCAACAATACCAACGGTTGTGTTACAGGTGATTTTAAATTGTGTGAACTTCAATATGAATATTAAAGACGCAATTGATGCAGCAAGAATTCATCATCAATGGCTGCCGGATAAGATTGATTACGAGATTCTAAGTCTCACTCCCGAAACTCTAAACAGTTTGATTGAACGCGGACAAATAATCGGGGATGAGAGATCACTCGGTCGTGTTGATGGGATTCTTATCGATCAATCAACCGGAACAATATATGGCTGGAGTGATTCACGCGGATATGGAAAAGCAATCGGTTATTAAACACTCAACTTGCGAAATTGTCATGCTGTCCGCCGCGGCGGATTATTTCAGCATCTAAAGATCTTAATAAGTACAGATTCTGAACCGAGTTCAGAATGACATATGAATTGACATTACATAATGTGACTTAATCAAATGGGAATATAATGGTAATAGGAATTGGTGTTGACATAATTGAGATAGACAGGATAAAAGATTCTGTTGACAGGTTTGGTGAACGTTTCCTGAATAAAATTTATACGAAGCACGAACTTGACTATTGCCTGAGCAAAAGCAATAAGTATCAGCATCTTGCAGCGAGGTTTGCCGCAAAAGAAGCGGTCGCAAAAGCATTGGCAACAGGATGGAATAAAGAATTCCGCTGGCAGAATATTGAAATAACAAATGAACCCAACGGAATGCCTGTCGTTGAACTTACGGGTAAATTAAAGACTTTTCTTTCTGAAGATAAAAGCCTGAAGATAACAATGAGTCACTCACGTGATTATGTTGTTTGCATGGCTATTATTTATAAGGAGAATGGGAAAAATTAATTTATAATTTACAATACACAACTTACAATTGAGCTTATTAGGAAAAAATGACTAGAAGGTCGTATTAAATCAGCCTTTCTCAATTTACAAAAAATCCTAAATCAATTAGAACTATTCCACTGACTGACAGTATGATCAATTAGTGTAACTGGAAGAAGAAAAAAAGAGTGAAAATAATTAGAAAAAGAATGCAGCTAAAAAGGAATTATCATAAATGAGTTCAATAGAAAAAAGTGATGCAAATACTTTAATACTTAAAAGTATGTTACCAATATTTATTAGCATTTTTATATTAATCCCTATTCAGCTTATTTTTGAAATAAATGAATGGGTCATAATAACTGCAATCATCTTGGTTACATTATTAACAATAATTCGATTAGTACTTACTGTAATAAATAAACAAAAATTAGAAAAAGAAAAGTGAACTATTTTTTTTATGCTTTAATAATTTTGCCGATGATTCTCTCTACAATCATTTATTCAATGTTGATTCGGATTTTAAAAAGTAGTTATATCGATTTTTGGAATAAAAATAATTATTTACGTTTCGGTATTAATGGTTTCATTTTTTTGTATAGAGCAAGGAAAATTGAAACCATACAAAATAACCACGCTAAGATGATCACATTTTCCATTTACCTAAAATTTTATTCATACTTAATTTTTCTATTATTTATTGGAATCTTGATTTACAATCATTTTTAGGAAACATCATCGATTGAATCGAATCAGTGGTTTGCTAGGCGATTATTTATAAGGAGAATGGAGGATGAAATATAACATTGAATTCAAAATGTAAACGTTTATTAATGTTAATTATTTCGTCCGGATTCTCCACAATTGTACAAACGTTCGCAATTGAAATTAACACTAATAAAACTTTGGAGGGCAGATCATCTTGTCTAAAATCATTCATCTGATTCCCCAATTGGTCCTTTTGGTATTCCTGTATTCTAGAGCATTATTTTCACAGGATATAACATATTATTATCCACTGCAAAATCATGAACAAATACAGAAATTCAGTCGTACAGAGCTTTTGATTCTTGATAATGATAATCTCTTATCAAAATCTTTTTTGGAATTTGAAGATTCGGTCGATACTTATTTATTTAATAATTGCTACTGGTTTTTCTGGAAGCCATCTGAGAATGAAGTTCGCAAAGACTATTGTTTTGAGCTCTATTCATTAAGAGTATCGGATAAAAAAATATTTAAAGTCACCAACAGGAATTTTTTCTTTGATGTGGATTTTATATGGCAAATTAACACAATTAACAATCAGCTTTTTATTTTAACTACATTTAATTTGGAAGTTGATAAACGTGGTCAGATCGGGTTACTTTTAATCGATCAAGATATGCTAAAAGAAGGAAAATATATACCAATACGAGATAGTTGTGGTTTGGAATCAGTAAAGTTAGAAGGAGATAAAATTCTCATAGATGTGCAACCTTATAAAAGGTCATTTAATTTTTTTTCATTATTCAATTTTCTTTTTGAACGCTACCAGGTTAAAAAATGGAATAGTGAACCATATGGTAATAAATGGCGGTATATATTGAATAGCAATTTTGAAATAATTGATTCATTTGAAATCACCAATAATAAATGATGAAAGTAGTAATTATAAAAAGATCAAAGTAGGTTTTGGAAGCTAATCGATAATAATCAGGCGTGTCTCCAACTCATTTAACAATTGCAATAGTATTCATCAAATCCCTATATTTACTAATCAAAACTTCACTTTTGTGCATTTAATATTTGGTAAGTAAACGGAATGACAATCAAGAATTTTAATATATACAGTTACGGTGCTTTGATACTAGTCGCGATTTTATTGCTACTTATGGTATTAGAGTTAGTGCCAGCGGAATGGAACATTTATCTTTTATCCGTAAGCATTTTACTTTTTGTTATTCGCATTATCTTAAGAATTTCTTTTTCTATTCAGCAGAAAAAAAAGAGTGAGGTGTAATCTTCGAACCTTCAAAACGTGTTAATGGTAAACTGAATGCAAAAGTGCTTATACTAAATCAAAGTTACGAACCATTAACTGTTTGCAATATCAAAAAAGCTATAGTACTGATTTACCTGGGCAAAGCAGAAATCGTTGTCCGCGATGATAGAAAAGAAGTCAGATCAGTCAGCAGCGGCTACCCCTGGCCGAGTATAATAAGACTCAGCCGTTTCATTTCTGTCCCTTATAAAAAAGTTGTACTTACAAGAAAAAATATTCTTCGCAGGGATCAATATAAGTGTGCCTACTGCGGCAGAAGTGATTTGCCGTTAACTATTGATCACGTTCTTCCTAAAGCGCAGGGAGGTGTCGACTCCTGGGAAAATCTCGTCAGTGCCTGCACTTATTGTAATAACAAAAAAGGCGACAGAACTCCGAAGGAAGCTAATATGAATATGCTGTACCAGCCGTTTAAGCCAAGTCATATTATGTTTATCAAACACGTTGTAGGTAAACTTGATGAGAACTGGAAACCGTACCTTTACCTTTCTTAGAATTAATTAATAGTGTAACAGAGTAATTTGTCATTCCGAACTTGATTCGGAATCTTGGTTACAGAACTAATGTTGCATTAGACCCTGAATCAAGTTCAGTGTGACAAATATCAGTTGATAATGTTACAAATTCAGTAATCAGAGAATTAACATAAGCAGAATAAATCGGACTGATCTGAAAGTCGGGGTAACAATTTTCTAATTATTACTCAGGTATAAAAACAGTTTATTAGCGTCAATATTATTATTTTACTACTCAAATTTTTGAAACTTCTGTATGCACAAAAAACGAATACTTAGCGGAATGCGCCCGACCGGTAAACTTCATATCGGTCATTATGTCGGCGCACTGGAAAACTGGATAAAACTTCAGCAGGAATATGATAATTACTACCTGATTGCGGATTATCACGCATTAACAACCAGTCTTAACACTGATGAACTTTATGAAAACTCAATTCAGATGCTGATTGACTGGCTTGCCGCAGGACTTGATCCTGTGCATTGCCCGATGTTCCGTCAATCACAAATAAAAGAACATACCGAGCTTAGTTTGATTTTTGGAATGCTGATCTCAGTCAACCGTCTTGAACGAAATCCAACATTAAAGGACCAGGTACGTGACCTTAATATCGATAATATAATTTTTGGACATCTTGGATATCCTGTACTTCAAACGGCTGACATTCTATTGTACAAAGGTGCCGCTGTTCCTGTTGGTGAAGATCAGGTTCCGCATATCGAAATATCACGAGAGATTGCGAGAAGATTTAACAACCAGTACGGCGAAGTTTTTCCCGAACCTGAACCATTGCTGACAAAATTTTCAAGACTTCCGGGTCTTGATGGAAACGCCAAGATGAGTAAATCACTCGGCAATACAATTTTGCTTTCAGATGATATAGAAACCGTTAAAGCAAAAATGAAAAAAGCTGTGACCGATCCCAACAAAGTAAGAAAGGGTGATCCGGGAAATCCTGAAATCTGTCTCGTGTTTTCATATCACAAAAAATTTAATGAAGAAGAAGTTCCTGAAATAAATTCGGGATGCCGTTCAGGTTCACTTGGCTGTTTTGATTGTAAGATGAAATGCGCTTCAAAAATTTCTGAGAGACTTCAGCCGATAATTGAGAAACGGCATTATTATGAATCAAGGATTTCTGAAGTAGAAAATATTCTGCACGACGGGGAATACAAAGGAAGAGCAGTTGCTCAGGCAACTATGAAAGAAGTCAGAGAAAGAATGAAGTTAGGTTAAATGTACAAGATTAAGTTAGATCACTTTGAAGGTCCGCTTGATTTACTTTTATTCTTCATCAAAAGAGATGAACTGAATATTTATGACATTCCTATCGCAAAGATCACAAAAGAATTTCTGGAGTATGTGAACCTGATAAAACTTCTTGACCTGGAAGTTGCAGGCGATTTTATTCTTATGGCTTCGACACTGATGCACATAAAAGTAAGAATGCTTCTGCCAAGAGAGGTTGATGAGAAGGGTGAAGAGATTGATCCACGTGCAGAGCTTATACAGGCTCTACTTGAATATAAAAAGTATAAAGAAATGTCTGAAGAACTTTCTTTCTTTGAATCTAATCAACGCAAGCTAAGTTACCGGGGAAATTTTTCTGAAGATGAAAAAGTTGCGCCGTCGGAATATGAAATACTATTAAAGAACGTCACAGTATATGATCTTGCCAAAGCTTTTAAGAAAGCGATTGATGGCGTTAAACAGGTAGTCGTTCACGAAATCAAAAAGATAAATGTAACCATTGATGAACAGATTGATTTTATAATGAACAGCATCGGATCGGGAAATGAAATTCATTTTCTTTCACTTGTAAATGAGATGAAAGAAAAAATCCGCATTGTTATAACCTTCATAGCTTTGCTTGAACTTGTAAAAGTTGAGCGTATAGGAATTCGTGAATCGACAAACTTTAATGATTTTGTAATTTATAAGTTGGAAGATGGAAAAAATATATAACTCAGTAATTGAAGCTCTTATCTTTGCATCAGATGATCCGCTACCGGATGATGAAATTATTAAAGCAATAAAAGGTATTGATGGTGAAGATGTTTCGGTTACTGCTGAAGAGATTGAGACTTGCGTAGAAGAACTGAATAAAAAATATGAAGAGTTCAGCCTTTCATATAAGATTTTAAAGGTTGCCGGCGGTTATTTGTTTGCAACACTGCCGGAGTATTCAAAGTATCTTGGTTTTCTTTCTTCTGAAAAATCAAAAAGAAGACTAAGCCAGGCAGCCCTTGAAACCCTTGCTATTATTGCTTACAAACAGCCTGTGACAAAACCTGACCTTGAGCAGATACGCGGTGTTAACTCGGATTATATTCTTAACACTCTTCTGGAGAAAAATCTTGTCGCGATAACAGGCAGAACAGAAACAATAGGTCGTCCTTTACTTTATGGAACAACTCCGGAATTCCTGAAGTACTTCGGATTGAATAAGCTGAGTGACTTGCCGAAGCCAAGAGAAATTGAAGAGATAATGAATGATGAAGACTTTATCGAACAGAAGCAAAAAATTATGATGAACCTGATAGAAGATTCTGTTCAAAATGAAATGCAGGAAGAGAACGGTGACACAGATCAGACTGAATAAATACATCGCTGATTGTGGTGTAGCATCAAGACGTAAAGCGGAAGAACTGATAATTCAGGGTCGCGTTGCTATAAATGAGAATATTATTCTTGAATTGTCTTCAAAGGTAGATCCCGAAAAAGATATTGTAACAATTGACGGAGAAAAGATTTCTCAGAAACGTCACGTTTACATTCTTCTCAACAAACCCCGGGGCGTCGTTACAACAACATCTGATGAAAAAAACAGGAAGACAGTTCTTGATGTAATCAAATCAAAAGAAAAAGTTTTTCCGGTTGGAAGACTAGATTATAATACAACTGGAGTTTTACTGCTTACTAATGACGGGGATTTTTCCTACTTGCTTACACATCCGAGTAATAATGTTCCAAGAGAGTATGAAGTTAAATTAGACAAACCACTTTCGGATGATGACAAACAATCGTTGCTCAAAGGTGTTTACATTGAAGGCAAGAAAGGGAAATTCACATCGGTGAGTTTTCCATACAAGAAAGATAAATATTATGTGAATGTAGTTTCGGTTGAAGGTAGAAATCATTTTGTGAAAAATATGTTTTCAACTTTAAACTATACTGTCACTTCACTTAATAGGAAAAGTTTTGCGGGAATTGTTGCGGATATACCTGTCGGCTCATACAGAAATATGACACAAACAGAAATCAACGGAGTGTTAAAAAGATATGGCAGTTAAACGGGCATATAGTTCATTATTAGTTTTATTCCTGTTCACATCCTTGTATGCACAGGAGGACACTGTTATCAGGATTGATACTGTAGTGCAGCAGGAAAAATACACAACTGTTCAGGAGTTCTGGTCGCAGATGGATGACTTATTTAATGATCCGAATTTCAGCAATGCAAACTGGGGTGTTGTTATTCAGTCATTAGAGACAGGTGAATTTCTTTACAAGAGGAATGAAAATAAATTTTTTATGCCTGCCTCTAATCTTAAACTTTTTACTTCAGCGGCTGCATTAATTTTACTTGGCGGAGATTATACATTCGAAACAAATGTTTACTTGAATGGAAAGATAGATGGTTCGATTCTTATGGGCGATCTGATAGTCGAAGGAAAAGGTGATCCGACTATTTCCGGAAGGTTCCATAATAATGATATGCTGAGAGTTTATAAATCCTGGGCAGATTCATTAATTGAACAGGGCATTGATGAGATAACAGGTAATATAATTGGTGATGATAATCACTTTGATGATATTGGTCTTGGTGACGGCTGGGCGTGGAATTATGAAAGTTACTGGTATGCTGCACCATCGGGTGCTATATCTTTTAATGATAACTGCGTGGATATTTATGTAACGGTTGATAAAGAGTCTTCAATACCGAGAATTGATATATCGCCTGTGACAAAATATGTCATCATCATTAATGATGTTACAGCGGTGCCTGATGATTCATTAACATCAATTGATGTATACAGGGAAAGAGGAACCAACGTAGTAAATGTTCTCGGTACAATACGCATGAGTGATTCGGTTAAAACTTTTGTAACTGTGAACAACCCGACTCAGTACGCAATGGTCACAGTGAAGGATGTGCTTCAATCAAAAGGAATTGCTGTTGACGGCTACCCGATTGACATTGATGATATAAACACGACATTAAATTATGATTCAATGAAAAAGCTCACGACACATTATTCGCAGCCTCTAAGAGAAATACTTAAAGTGATAAACAAGAACAGCAATAATTTTTACGCTGAGCAGTTATTAAAAACTCTTGGACTGGTTGAAGATAATCAGGGTACATCTGTAAACGGTATCAAAGCATTGTTAAGCATACTTTCAGAGATGGGTATCAATCCGGAAAATATAATGATAAAAGATGGCAGCGGATTGTCACCGCAAAATTATATAAGTCCGCGTCAGATGGTAAACCTTTTAACCTATATGTATAAAAGTAAATACTTCGTTGACTTTTTTAATTCATTACCTATTGCAGGCATTGACGGCACACTTGGAAAAAGAATGACATCAAGCCTTGCCAAAGGTAAGGTAAGAGCAAAAACAGGATACTTATCGACGGTAAGAAGTTTATCCGGCTATGCTTTTACTGCGGATGATGAACCGATTGCATTTTCAATAATCGTAAACAATTTTAATGTGCCCGTTAAGCTGGCAGAAAATTTACAGGATCTGGTGTGCTTAAGACTGGCAAGCTTAAAGAGGAAATAACAGGAGGAAAAGTGGAGAACGAAATCCAGCAGGATATTAATGTACTTATCAAAAGACGATTTGAAGAATTAGAAGAATTAAAAGCTAAAGGTATTGAACCATTCGCGTATTCATTTGATGTTAACTCAAATTCGGAAGAAATAAAAAAATCATTTGTCGATGGAGAATCAAAAGACGTAAGCATAGCCGGAAGAATTATGGCTATAAGAAGAATGGGCAAAGCATCATTCGCTCATATACGCGATCACAAAGGAACGATACAGATTTATCTCAAGAAAGATGAAATCGGTGAAATGTATGACGCGTTCAGACTGCTTGATATCGGTGATATAATAGGTGTTGAAGGATTTGTATTCAAAACAAAAACCGGTGAGATTTCTGTCCACACAAGAAAACTTTCACTGCTTTCAAAATCACTCCGACCGCTTCCGGTTCCTAAAGAAACAACAGATGAAGCAGGTAATAAAACAATTCACGATCAGTTTGTTGATAAAGAACTACGTTACCGTCAGCGTTATGTCGACCTGGTTGTAAATCACGAAATAAAAGATGTATTTATAAAAAGAAGTAAGATCATTTCCTCCATTAGAAGTTTTCTTGATGCAAGCGGTTACCTTGAAGTTGAAACACCCGTACTTCAACCGTTATACGGCGGGGCAGCTGCAAGACCTTTCGTAACACATCACAACACCCTTGATGTTGATCTATATCTAAGAATTGCTGATGAACTTTACCTGAAAAGATTAATCGTCGGCGGATTTAACGGCGTGTATGAAATCTCCAAAGATTTCAGAAATGAAGGAATGGATAAAACCCACAACCCCGAATTCACAATGATGGAATTATACGTTCCTTATAAAGACTACGAATGGATGATGAACTATGTTGAACAAATGTTATTAAAAGTTTGTGATGATGTTTTCGCTACACGAGAATTTGATTTCGAAGGGCAGAAAATAAATTTCACATCATCCTGGAAACGAATTTCAATGGTTGATGCGATAAAAGAAAAAGCAGGTGTAGATATTCTGACTGCTTCTGTTGATGAATTAAAAGCCACAGCAAAAAAACTTGGCATTGATCTTAAACATATTGAAGGCAGGGCAAAACTGATGGACGAAATTTTCAGTGTTGTTGTTCAGCCTGATTTAATTCAGCCGACCTATATTATTGATTATCCCGTTGAACTTTCTCCTTTAGCAAAAAAACATCGAAGCAAACCCGGTGTCACCGAAAGATTCGAAGGTTATATTGCCGGTCGTGAAATATGTAATGCATTCTCTGAACTGAACGATCCTATTGATCAGAAAGATAGATTTATGGGACAGGTGAAAATGCGGGAAGAGGGAGACGAGGAAGCTCACCAGATTGATGAAGATTTTATTCGCGCACTTGAATATGGAATGCCCCCGACCGCAGGTCTCGGTGTAGGAATTGACAGGCTTGTTATGCTTTTAACTAATCAATCATCAATACGTGATGTAATTTTTTTCCCGCAGATGAAACCGGAAGTAAAGGGATAACAGGATTTTTCGTTGCATAGAATGAAGGAATCGAAATTTGTACTTTACATCGTAGAGATTGAAGTATAATGAAAATTCAAATACGAATAGCTTTAGTTCTCTTAGTCGTGTCAACTGTTTTTATCCATTCACAGAGTGATAGTGAATTTGTAGTTCGTCCAGTCGATAAGATATCAGACAACAGCGAATTAAAAATGAGTATCAGAGGTACGTATCATCAATCCCACTATGATTCCTTATTGCTGATGAATTTCGCGGTATCAAATAAGATTGATCCATTCGACTCTGAAATAAACTATACAGCTCTTGCCGGAGTTGGGGCGATAACACTTGGAACAGGAATCGCGGTTCACATCTATCAAAGAAATGCCTGGTGGAAAGATCAGCGTTCTTCATTTCATTTTACAAATGATTGGGACTATGCTCTTTACATTGATAAGGTCGGACATTTTTATGGAGCTAATCTTTTAGCTCATCTTTTTTCTGCGGGATTGGAAGCAGGCAATATTCAATCAGAACAGGCGGCAATCTATGGAAGTGTAGCGGCACTCGCATTCCAATTATATGTTGAAATTGAAGATGGATTTGGTCCGAATTGGGGATTCAGTCCCGGCGATGCAATTGCCGATGTTTTAGGTTCAGGTTATGCATTAGGACAATATTATTTTCCATACCTCAAAAACTTTCAGTTTAAATTCAGTTACTGGCCATCACAAAAAATGAAAGACGGTACACATAAAGGTAATGGAATTGATGACTATGAAGGTCAGATCTATTGGCTGAGTTTAAGAATGAAAAATCTTCTTCCCAAATCAGTATCAGAGTACTGGCCTGCGTGGCTATGTTTAGCAGGCGGAATGGGTGTGCGCAATCTTGATGGAATCGGCGGCGGACAAAAAGAATTTTATATAGCTTTTGATCTTGATGCCGAGGAGATTCCACTTTACGGAAGCGGATGGCAGTTTGTAAAGAATACTCTAAACTATATTCACTTTCCGATGCCGGGAATAAGAGTTACTCCTGACGCAGCATTTTTCGTTTTTACTTTTTAGGGGATATTTTGAAATACAGTATAATTATACCGACATTGAATGAGGAAAAACTTTTGCCAGGGTTGCTTGGCGAAATTCATAGCCCGGAATTAAGAAAAAAATATGAATACGAAATAATTCTTTCCGATGGAGGAAGCACCGACAGGACGATAGAACTTGCACTTGATAAAGCTGATATTATCAAAGTCCATCGTGATATGGAAAAGCAAAACATAGCTATGGGACGGAATGTCGGAGCGTATCTGGCCGATGGAGATGTCCTGATATTTCTTAACGGCGATGTACTGACAATGAATGCTGAAAATTTTTTCCGGTACCTTGATGATAAATTTTATAAAAGTGATTTCGTTGCAATGACATGTAAAGTAAAGGTTTTTCCGTCCGAAGAAATTATTTCGGATAAACTTTTCCACTCAATTTATAATTTATACTTCTACCTGCTTAATGTTTTCGGTGTTGGTATGGGAAGAGGCGAATGCCAGGTTATACGAAAAGAAATATTTTATCAGGTGAACGGGAATAATGAATCACTCGCTGCTGGCGAAGATTTTGATTTATTCAAGCGAATACGAAAACACGGAAAAATATTTTTCTCAAATGAATTATGCATCTATGAATCTCCAAGACGTTACAGGAAGTTTGGCTATTCAGGTGTATCTTTTTCGTGGATTAAAAACTCTTTATCAATCATTTTTAAAAACAGATCCATCTCAAAAGAATGGGAACAAGTTAGATAAGTGAAAAGAATAATACTTGCTCTGATAATCTTCGTTAACATAATATTGGCTGCTCAGTCCGAATATGTACCTGTAACCAACCGTGTTTATGAATTCCTTGAAAGAATGGAAAGTTTACATTTCATCAAGGCGTACAACTCATTCGAGATTCCAAAAGACAGGAAAGAGATTGCTTCATATATAAAGCAGGTAATCGAAAACGATTCAAAGCTTGACCTTGTTGATAAACAGATACTTGAAGATCTTAAAATTGAGTTTGAGTTTGAACTATTCGAAACTTTAAATAATACTCAGTCAATTATTGGCGGTGAAGGTTACAATCCTCTCAATCAGAATGAACATTATCTTTTTTCACATTCAGAAAAAAATAAATTCAATCTTTTTGTAAATCTTATTGGTGAAGCCGGAGGAATATTCCTTAACAGCAAAGAACCGGAAAAGAATCTATCAACATCAACATGGTTATATGGCGGTGAGATAAGAGGAACTGTACTTGACAAACTGGGATTTTATATAAGAGGTACGAACGGTATTGTTGCAGGTAATCTGGAAGCTGCTTTACTTAAAAGAGAATTAAAATCTAATTTTAAACTAAATCTCGCTGAAGATGAGAAATTCTTTGATGAGACTGAAGGTTACGTATCTGCTGACTTTGACCTTGTAAAACTGAAATTCGGAAGACAAAAATTCGACATTGGTTATGGACCGTTCAAAATGATTTCAGGCGCCAATTCACCTGCATTTGATTACTTATCATTTAGAATTGGATATTCATTCTTTAATTTCTCTTATTATCACTCGAAGATAGGAGGTGCATCAACAGTTGTTGATGATACCGTACAGGGAAGTGTTGCAAATGTTGCTGAAAAATATTTCGGTTATCACAGGATTGGTTTTGATATTTCACGTCATTTCAAATTTGGCATCGGTGAAATGATAATATATGGTGAAAGACCTATGGATTTTTCTTACGTCAATCCTTTTAATTTTTACAAGACTGTGGAGCATTCAAACCAGGACAGAGATAACGCGCTGCTGTTTGCTGATGTAAGCAACAATTCTGTTGAAGGATTAAAATTGTATGCCACATTATTAATCGATGATTTGAATGCTGGAAAAATTGGAACAGGCTGGTGGGGAAATCAGACTATGATAACTGCAGGTTTGAATTCGTATAATCTTTACCCGGTCATTCCGTTGGATTTTAGTTTGCAATACTTGCGTATTGAACCTTATACCTTCACGCATCGTCTTATGAAAAACAATTTTACAAATATGGGTTATAGTCTCGGTCCTGATATCGCGCCAAACAGTGAATTGTTTTTTTGTCAAATAAATTATAGGTTAAACCACCGACTGAATTTTAGCACATCTATATCATTGACTAATCACGGTGCAAATCCTGTTGATGAAAATGGAGTGTTAGTTAAAAATGTCGGCGGTAATATAAATGTAGGTCACAGGCTCCAGGATGCAGCAGAAGTTAATTTCCTTGATGGTGCACGTGAAGTGTTGAGGAGTTATTCATTGTCAATTTCTTATGAGCCTTTTAACCAGATGTTTTTTCTTTTAAGATCGGTTTATAAAAATCATTCACTTCAAGGAAGTGTGAGCAATCGGCAATTTGAAAGTTACTTTTCTGTTATAGCAAAGTTTTAACAAGTAAAGGATGAATTATGTTATTTAAGAATTTTAAAATAACCGGGTACGTGATACTTTTAATAGTGGGAATAGTTCTCGGAACTCAGATTGAAAAGGTTTTTTCGGATGATAATCTTCGCTCAAGCATTGTTAAATTCAATGATGTGCTTACCTATACAGAAAAATATTATGTCGAAGATGTAGACACACAAATGCTTGTTGAAGCTGCAATAAACGGAATGATAACAAAACTTGATCCTCATTCGGTTTATATTCCTGCAAAACAGATGGAGTCGGTTGAAGAATCTTTCCGTGGGGATTTTGAAGGAATCGGAATTGAGTTCCAGGTGGTCAATGATACAATCACAGTTGTAAGCCCGATTTCAGGTGGTCCGAGTGAGGAGCTTGGCATTCTTTCCGGTGATAGAATTGTAAAAATCGATGGTGAAAGTTCAATTGGATTTACCAACGAACAGGTTAGAGAAAAACTTAGAGGCAAAGCCGGAACAAAAGTAAAAGTAACGATTGCAAGACCTTCAGTAAAAGAGCCGCTTACTTATACAATTGTACGGGACAAAATCCCTATCTATTCTGTTGATACGCATTTTATGTATGACCAGAATACGGGCTATATAAGTGTTTCAAGATTTTCGGAAACTACAACCGAAGAACTTGAGTCGGCACTGGTAGATTTAAAAAAGAAAGGAATGAAACAACTTATTCTCGATCTGCGTGGAAATCCCGGCGGCTATTTATCCCAGGCAACAAAAATGGCTGATCTTTTTATTGATGGCAAAAAGAAATTGGTTTACACAAAAGGACGACGCTCAGAATTTAATGAAGAATATTTTGCTTCTGCAAAATCCGATTACGAAAAAATGCCGTTAATAATTTTAGTGAACAAAGGAAGCGCTTCAGCAAGTGAAATAGTTGCAGGTGCGGTTCAGGATTGGGACCGTGGACTCATTGTTGGCGAAACTTCTTTTGGTAAAGGTCTTGTTCAGCGACAGTTTGAACTGCCAGATAATTCAGCACTTCGACTTACAATCTCCGAATACTTTACTCCATCCGGAAGATTGATTCAACGTGATTACAAGAATAAGAAAGATAAGGATGAATACTATTCGGAATTGGGAGACAGGGAGGAAGTAGAGGGTGACAATCTGAATCACTTAGTTGAAAAAGATACTACAAGACCTGTTTACAAAACCAACGGTGGACGAACCGTTTACGGCGGCGGCGGAATTACTCCTGATTATATCATTAAATCCGAAACAGTTACAAAGTATACCACCGAGTTATTAAAGAACAATGTGTTCTATGAATTTGTTCTGAAGTATCTTGATCAGAATGGTAAAAAGATTGAAACGCAATTTGGAAATGATCTCAGCAAGTTCAGGACTGGTTTTAACATTTCAGACACGGAACTAAACGAATTCAAAAAATTTGCTGAAGAAAAAGAAGTAAAGTTTGACGAAGAGAATTTCAACAAAGATAAAGACTATATTCTTGCTAGACTTAAAGCGCAGATTGCAAGGAACTACTGGAAAAATGAAGGCTGGTTTACCGTTATACTTACACAGGATAACCAGCTAAATAAGGCTTACACATTATTCAGCGAAGCGAAAGACCTGGCTAATCTGAAATGATGTCAAAGGTACTTTTAGTTTTTATATTATTCAGTTTTATTTCTTTTTCATTCACCGGTACCAAACAGAAGGTTGTAAAAAAGACTGTCGGTGAAAGAAAAAATGATAAGTGCCTTGTTGTAGGTGAAGAGCTTTTGTACGAAGTCAGTTATTCATTTATTAAACTTGGTACCGTCAGAATAAAAGTACTCGATAAAAAAAATATTGGCGGAGTAGATATTTACAAAACGATAGGTTACATAGACTCTTATTCAGGCGTACCTTTTGTTGATCTCCACCAGGTGTATGAAAGTTCCATCTTCTCTGATTTTACCCCACAGTTCTTTCGCGGAACTGTAAAGGATGAAAAATACAGTTCATACACTGAATATTTTTTTGATAAAAAAAAGTCTTTGATCCACGTAAAAAAGGGTAAAGTAAAACCGCCACAGGTTTGGACTGATTCAACAACTTCATTAGACAGACCGTACCAGGATGGACTATCAATATTTTTCTACGCAAGGTATAAGAGCGGAAGTACAAAAAGCCAAAAAGTCCCTTGTTATGTGAAAGAAGAAAAAGTTTTTACGAACATCAATTTTTACAATGAAGTTGAAGATGTTTCAATTGACGCAGTTGACTATGATATTAACTGTGTTAGATTAGATGGTGAAATGGACTTCATTAGTATTTTCGGATTAACCGGATATTTTGAAGGATGGTTCTCAAATGATGAAGCTGCAATTCCAATTGTGGCAAAGATGCATGTAATCATTGGCAGTATTACATTAGAATTAATTGAATGGAAAAGACAAGGATGGATGCCTCCAAAATTCAACAACTGACTGAAGAAATAAAATTATTTCCTTACCTGGATACTTTTCCTAAAATTCACGAAAGTGTTTTTTTAGCGTCCGGTGTCAAAGTAATAGGCGATGTTGAAATTGGTGAGCATTCCAGCGTTTGGTACAACTGTGTCGTTCGTGGTGATGTCCACTATATTAAAATCGGTGATTATACTAATGTTCAGGATTGTTCAATGCTTCATGTTACAAACGGAAAATTCCCGCTGAACATTGGAAACAAAGTAACAATCGGTCATTCAGTTACACTTCACGGCTGTACATTAGAAGATATTTGTTTGATAGGTATGGGAGCTGTTGTACTGGATGGTGCCGTTGTTCAGCAAAGATCCATGGTTGCAGCAGGTACGGTAGTAAAACCGGGATTTATAGTTCCAACAGGAAAATTGGTTGGAGGTGTTCCCGGAAAGATACTTAGAGACTTGACTACCGAAGAAATTGATGATCTGGAAAAATCTGCCTTCAGATATAAAAAGTATACTGAGATAACAATAGAGTCTTTGCAAAACGGCAGATGGTTATAGTTCTGATTCTTTTTGAAAAATTTTGAAACTGGAAAGCGGTTTTCTGTGGTTAAAAATTTATATGTGATAAATACGACAAATCACAGGATTGATAAGGTAAAAATTCATAAACTCGTTAGAGAAATACGATCATTATTAGAATTTGAGATAAGCTCACTTCAGGTAAATTTTATTCAGGAAACTGAAATCAGGGTAATCAACTCAAAATACCTTAAGCACAATTACGCAACCGATATAATCACTTTCAATTATTCACGCAAAAGGAATGTCATAGACGCAGAATTATTTATCTGCCCAGCGATAGCTTATGAAAACGCTAAAGCATTCAAGGTAACGAATATGGAAGAAATCAGCAGACTGGTTATACACGGATTACTTCATAACCTGGGTTTTGATGATAAAGTGAAATCAGATAAAGTTGTAATGAAAAAAGAAGAGGATAGACTTGTGGTAAAAACAAAAAATTTATTTAAGAGATGAGGGAAATGTTAATATCAGATTTTGCAAATATGCTGGTTGAAACAATACAAAAGATGAACGGTGAAATAAAACCTGTTGCTAATGAATTTAAAGAAAAGGAAATGAATGACCAGACTTTATATATAGCCGCATATAGCTGGGTTTATGAAAAAATTGTGAGGAACAGGATTCAGGAAAATGAAAATGATAAACCACATCCCAAGAACAAAAGAATATTTTCGGTTGAGGAAAATTCAATCCTGGGTATTGAAAATTTGGGATTAGTACAAAAATTATACAATTCTTCACTGTTAACTGAGACCGATTTGGATATTATTATGTCACAAATTAAGTTGCTGCCCGAAGAAAAGCGAAGTAAGGATGAATTGATTTTATTGATCCTTTATCTTTTGTTAGATGCAGATCTTGATACACTGCCTGGAAGCAGAATGTTACTTTATTCATCAGATACAATTAATTAGAAATTTAAATGAGCAAAAATTTAGTACTTGTAGAGTCACCTGCGAAAGCAAAAACAATTAATAAATACTTAGGCAAGAATTTTATTGTTGAAGCCACAATAGGTCACGTAAGGAATCTCCCTAAAACAAAACTTGGTGTAGATGTAGATAATAATTTTCAAACACAGTTTGTAACAATCCGCGGCAAAGGTGATGTTATTAAACGGATAAAAAGTCTTGCTTCAAAGAGCGATAACATATACATAGCAACTGACCCTGATCGTGAAGGCGAAGCTATTGCACAGGATATCGCCGATATTCTGAACGGTAGCAGCGGCAAAAAAATATACCGTGTATTGTTTAATGAAATAACAAAAACCGGCGTAAAAAAAGCTATGGAAGATCCGCGCGCGATTGATATACATTTAGTTACTTCGCAGCGTGCAAGAAGAGTAATGGACAGAATTATCGGATACAAGATTAGCCCATTCCTTTGGAAAGCAGTTATTGAGATGTCCGGGAGTAATTCTCTTTCTGCAGGCAGAGTTCAATCTGTAGCGCTTAAGCTAATCTGCGACCGGGAAGTGGAAATCGATAAATTTATCGCGACTGAATACTGGTCCATCTGGGCAATATTCAAAACTCAGAAAGGTGATGAGTTTAAGGCAAAACTTTTTAGTATCGATGGACGTGATATTAAAATTCCTTCGAAACCTATAATGACGGAAGATGATTGGAAAATGTTTCATGAGGATTTTATTGCGATAACTAATGAGAAAACCGCGACTGAACATTTCGAAAAAATAAAAACTAAAAAACAATTTGCGATAAGCAATATTGTTAAGCGTCATACAAAACGGAATGCACCTCCGCCTTTCATCACCAGTTCATTACAGCAGGAAGCTTCGCGCAGATTAAAAATGCGTCCAAAGCAAACGATGATGATCGCACAGAAATTGTATGAAGGTATTGACCTTGGAAAAGAAGGCACTGTTGGTCTGATAACATATATGCGAACAGACTCAACAAGAATAAGTGATGAACAGGTTACCGCAGCAAGAGAATACATTAAGAAAACTTTTGGCAAAGAATACATTCCGGAAACACCTAACTCATTTGTTAAAAAATCACAGGCAAATGTACAGGATGCACATGAAGCAATTCGTCCTACTTCACTTGAATACTCACCAGAGTTTGTAAAACAATTTCTGGATCCAAAGTCCTTTAAAGTTTATGAGTTAATCTGGAAAAGATTTTTAGCTTCACAGATGAGCCAGGCTTTAATGGAGACAACGGTGATTGAAATTTCTGCAGATGAATTCTTGTTTAAAGCCTTCGGTACTGCAATTCAATTCAACGGCTTCCTGCAGATGTATGAAGAGATCACTGAGCCAAAAGAAAATGCTGAAGAAAAAGAGGAATACCGGAATGAAAAAATTCCAATAGGTCTTGAAACAGGAAATAAACTTGGCTTAAACGAACTCCAAAAAACTCAGCACTTTACAAAAGCAGCTCCAAGATTTACAGAAAGTTCGCTTATAAAAGAACTGGAAAGCAAAGGTATTGGACGTCCAAGTACATATTCACTTATTGTTAGTACAATTCAGGACAGAAAATATGTGGTTCAAAAAGAACGAAAACTTTTTCCTACACCGCTTGGAATTAGAGTGAGTGAGATACTGGTGAAAAATTTTCCTGATATCATTAACGAAGATTTCACTTCACTGATGGAAAATGAACTTGATCAGATTGCACAGGGGGATAATGAATACGTAAAAGTTCTAAATGATTTTTATCAGCCGTTTGCAAAAGCATTAAGTCATGTCGAAAAGAATGTTGAAAAAATTATCTGTGATGTGTGTGGAAATGAAATGCTTATTAAAGTCGGGCGCTACGGTAAATATTTAGCTTGTAGTAATTATCCGGCATGCTCGAATATCAAGTCCTTTAAAGACATGAAACTTCAGTCACAGGAACCGGAATTTACCGGTGAGACTTGTGAGAAATGCGGAAACAGGACTGTTTACAGGGAAGGCAAGTTTGGCAGATTTATTGGATGTGAAAAATATCCGGAGTGTGACTTCGTAAAAAATATTTCACTCGGAGTAAGTTGTCCGACTTGTAAAGAAGGAAATGTTATTGAAAGAAAATCAAAACGTAACAGGTTATTTTACGGATGCTCAAGATACCCCGAATGTAAATTTGTCAGCTGGTATAAACCTGTGCCTGTAGAATGCCCGAACAAAGATTCACAATATATGGAACAAAGGTACACAGTAAAGAAGGGCAACTTTATAAAATGCCCGGTTTGCGGAGAAGAAGTTCAACAGGAAGAGTCATAGCAAGGTACATACTGATGTATATTAGTGAAGCAATTCAAAAATATATTCGTGACATTGAAAGCGTTAAAAGATATTCCAGTAATAGTGTGACTGCGTATAAAAAAGATCTGGGTGACTTCGCTCAATTTTGCAATGATAGATCCAGAACGGAAATTAATAGTGTTACAGATAAGATCATCAAACAATATATGATGACCCTCTCAGAATCCGGATTAAACAAGATCACAATTGGAAGAAAACTTTCCGCGATAAGAGGTATGTTCAAATTTGCATTTCGAAACGGATACATATCATCTAACCCTGCATCAATGATCATCAATCCTAAATCACAAAGAAAACTGCCTTCGGTAGTTTCTTATGATGAAATAGTTTCAGTTTTAGAAAAAGCTGACGAACTGGAAAACAATTCACTTTTAGTCAAAACTATTTTTGAATTGCTATATGGTTGTGCGCTTCGGGTTTCTGAATTATGTTCTATTAATCTAAGTGATGTGGATTTTAAATCGCAAACTATTCGTATTAAAGGTAAGGGAAATAAAATGCGAATTGTTCCTGTTGGTGATAAATCGATTGAAACGATTAGAAATTATTTGTCAAGTAGTGACCGCTCATCACCGCATAGCGCTTTGTTAGTTAATGAAGCAGGGAAGAGGATTTATCCTAAATTCGTTTACAGGATCGTAAATAAATATTTATCACTGGTTACAGATATTGAAAAGAGAAGTCCGCACGCATTAAGGCACAGTGCCGCCACGCATATGCTTGACAGAGGTGCTGACTTAAGAGCAGTTAAAGAAATTCTTGGTCATGAAAATCTTTCTACAACGCAGATTTATACTCATGTCAGCGTTGAAAGGTTAAAATCAACATATAAAAAGTCTCATCCAAAATCTTAAAGGAGGGAACAATGAAAATAAATATCACAGCTCGTAAGTTTAAAGCAAGGGATACTCTGAAAGAATTTATTGAAGCTGAAGTCAGTTCACTCGAAAAATTCTCAGATGAAATAATATCCGTTGATGTAATTTTAAGTTTCCAGAACAGTAAGGACAGCATTAAATCGGCTGAAATAATAGCAAAGGTTCCAAAACAGGTATTAAGCGCGACGGAAGAAACTGATGATTTTCAAAAATCAGTTAACGCTGCAGTTGAAAAAATTGCACGGCAGTTGAAAAAAATAAAAACTAAAAAACGATTGGTTCGCGTTAAATGATTTCCATAGATCAAAAATCGGTATCTCGAAAAGAATTTATCACAGTTGGATTTCTTTACCAGAATTCACGTGATATGTTTAAACTTAAACTTCATTCTACAAAACACGATTTCGAGAGAAAGATCTTTGAACAGAATCTTCACAGACCCGGTCTGGCTTTGGCCGGGTTTGTCGATCTATTCTCATTTGCCCGTGTTCAGGTTTTTGGTAATACGGAAATGAGATATTTGAATCAGATTTCAGATGACAAAAAACGAGAGACACTTGAACGCATCTTTCAATTTCAAATTCCCTGCGTAATACTAACTGATAATAATTCACCATTCCAGATATTGCTTGAATTAGCAGACAAGTATAGAGTTCCTTTATTTAGTTCACCCTTCTCTACAACTAAATTAGTTTATCTTGTAAGTGATTTTCTTGATGATCAGTTCGCACCGAGAATTTCAATGCATGGTTCTTTTGTTGATGTTTACGGGGTTGGAATTCTATTCGTTGGAAAGTCAGGTATAGGTAAAAGTGAAGTTGCTCTTGATCTGATTGAAAGGGGACACAGACTTGTTGCCGATGATGTCATAGTCCTGACGAAAAAAGGGGAGGGAATACTTATGGGGGCAGGTACTACAATCGGAAAACATTTTATGGAGATAAGAGGTTTAGGAATAATTGACGTTGAAAGGATGTTTGGTATACGTGCGATACGTTATCAGAAAAGGCTTGAAATAATTGTTGAACTTGAAGTTTGGAATGATGAATCAGATTATACAAGAACAGGCCTTGATGAAAGCACAGTTCAAATTTCTAATGTGGAAATGCCTTATGTAAAACTCCCGATTTTACCAGGTAAAAATATTACAGTTATTTCTGAAGTTATCAGTTTGAACTACCTGCTCAAACATTACGGTTATGACGCAGCAACTGTATTTCAGAGTAAGCTGAATGAGCGATTAACATCGAAATTAAATGATGAAACAAGAGGAGTTGACTACTTTGAACATGATTTTGAATAACAATTTTGCACTCTTGACAAAAGCATTCAATTTTTATAGATTCCGCCCTCAAATATGAAGAAATTATACTTTTTTTCGCGGTCAAAACTGCAGTTTGTCGAAATCAAGAACTTCAAATTTAAGTTTTTGATGACATTTTTTATAGCAACAGGGGCTTTAACGGCACTGGTACTGTATTTATATCAGCTACTAGTATTAAATCCCATTAATAATTATGATACCTTAAGGTCAGAAAACAGCCTTTTACGTCATAAATTAGAAGAATTCACACGAAATTATGCTTTGCTTAATAAAGACTTAGACAGTCTTTTAAAAGTTAATAATGAGTTGAGAATTGCAGCAAACCTGCCTCCATTATCCGATGATGAACAACTCTTAGGCACAGGTGGTGGTGAATTTGTTCAGCCGTTTAATTTCATTTCTAGTGGTGACATAGATGTAACCCGTGCTCTTGAATTTGTTGATGCAGTTAATAAAAAAGTTGATTTTGAAAAGAATCAGTTCACACTGATTTCCGAAAAGCTTAAAAGCAATGAAAAGTTATATGAATCGTTGCCTGCACTAAAACCTTGTGAAGGAACATTATCTGATCATGGCTTTGGATTGAGAAGACATCCGATTCTTAATATTGTAAGGATGCACGAAGGTGTTGATATAATCACAGACAGAGGCACTAACGTTTACGCACCTGGCGGTGGTAAAATAGAATCTGTTGGCTATCGAGGTGGTTATGGATTGTGCATCGAGATTGATCATGGATTTGGTTACAGGACTGTGTACGCGCATCTTAGTTCATCAAATGTTCAACAGGGACAGACTATTAAACGCGGTGATCTGATTGCAAGAAGCGGTAATTCCGGGCTATCATCCGGCCCTCATCTCCATTACGAAGTTATTCACAATGGAATTAAACAAAACCCAAGAAACTTTTTCTTTGATGATTTAAACTTAGCTGAGTTTAAATCTCAAATTTCTAATACTGGAGTTAGATAAAATGATCTGGACCGTTGAACTCGCAGCATATTTAGATGATGCGCCGTGGCCTGCAACAAAGGACGAATTACTTGAATACGCCGATAGAATTGGCGCACCTTATGAAGTTATTGAAAATCTTCAAGAACTTGAAGACTCGGAAGAACCTTACGAATCAATTGAAGATATCTGGCCTGATTATCCTACTGACGAGGATTTCTTTTATAACGAAGATGATTTTTAAGAAAAGCGTAATATCGCGCCTTTTCTCCTATGAATAATTTTTTAAATGAAGTACCGGGACAACTTCAGGCAAAGAAACTACTTAATTCTATTTTAGACTCTTCGAATATCCCGCATGCTTTTTTATTAACTGGTAAAGAAGGCATTGGAAAATTCTTCTTATCAATCAAATTCCTCCAGGCACTAAACAAAAAATATTCTTCTGATAAAGAATCAGAAATAAAAAATCACAGGACAATACAGAATTGTTCTGAGCCAATTGTCAAATTGATTTTTCCGCTTCCACGTGGAAGAAATGAAAGTGAAAATTCAGGTCCCTTTGAAAAATTAAGCAGCGATGAGATAGAATTAATCTCCGGTGAAATTGAAACTAAAACGAAGAATCCATACCACAAGATCAATATTCCTAAAGCCAATGATATAAGAATAAATTCAATCAGGGATATAAGCAAGTTTTTATCGTTCAGTTACGGCGATATTAAATTCCGCTCAGTCATATTGATAGATTCACATTTAATGAATGAGGCTGCTCAAAATGCTTTATTAAAAAATCTTGAGGAGCCACCTGAAGGCGTTATCTTTTTTCTTCTGACTCCTTATCCGGAACAATTAAGGGAGACTATCCGTTCAAGATGCTGGCAAATAAAATTCCAGCCGCTTGAGGTAGAAGACATTATTAATGTGCTTACCACTTATTTCAACATCGAAAAAAAGATGGCTGAAAGGGCAGCGCGATTCAGTAGTGGCTCTGTCGACACCGCAATTGCATTGGTCGACACTGAACTTGATAAGCTGCTCGAACGCACAATAATATTTTTACGTTTTGCACTTGGAAATAGATTTGAAGAAGCTCTCACAACAGGCTCAGAGTTTCTAAATTCTGATAAGCAGGATATGATTAAAATTCTCATCTCATTAATTATAGCATGGTTTGCTGATGTAGTAAGATGGAGAGCAGGGAAGGATCCGGTTTTTTATTTTGAATACCTCGATACGATAGAAAAATTCAATAGTAAATTTTCTGAATTGGTCCTTGCTGATATTATGTTCAATCTGGATCGTCTATCGATGGAGGTTGATCGGAATATTAATCAGAATCTTATACTTTTAAAACTGGTTTATGAACTTGCATTTTTTATTAAACGTGGAGCCAAAGTTTAAAGGTATTACGTTCAGGTTTTAATGTGGTAATAAGAATTATTTTTTCTAATTTAAGGAAGAAAGTAAACCGATTAACAATGGAGAACTAAATGAAAAAAATAGTAATTGTTGCGGCTAAACGAACAGCAATAGGTTCTTTCGGAGGATCATTATCATCGATATCTGCGCCTCGATTGGGCAGCGCGGTAATTAAATCTGTTATTGAACAGTGTTCATTAAAAACTGAATTAGTAGATGAAGTGATCATGGGTAATGTTCTTTCTGCTGGCTTGGGACAAGCCCCGGCAAGACAAGCTGCTTTATTCGCAGGCTTACCTGAGAAAACTGAATGTCTGACAATTAATAAAATGTGCGGTAGTGGACTTAAAGCTGTTATGTTAGCACATCAGGCGATACAATGTGATGATGCCGAAATAGTAGTCGCTGGCGGCATGGAAAGTATGAGTAACGCACCATACTTATTAGATAAGGCGCGTAATGGTTACAGGTTGGGACACGGTGAGATTAAAGACTCCATGATAGTTGACGGACTGTGGGATGTATATAACAATATCCATATGGGTAGCTGTGCGGAACAATGTGCTAAGGATTTTAATTTCTCAAGAAAGGAATTAGATGATTTTGCTATTTCGTCTTATGAAAAATCTTTAAAGGCACAAAAAGAAGGATATTTCAAAGATGAAATATCAGGTATAACAATAAAGACTAAAGCAGGGGAATCGATAGTAGAAATAGATGAAGAGCCCACCAAAGTTAATTTCGAAAAAATTCCTGGATTGAAACCTGTATTTCAGAAAGATGGAGTGGTCACTGCTGCCAATGCGTCAAGTATTAATGATGGAGCTGCTGCGGTAGTTCTAATGAGTGAGGAAAAAGCAAAAGCTCTTGGTCTTAAACCATTGGTTGAAATTATCGCACAGAGCTCTGCGGCTAAAGCTCCAGTTCAGTTTACAACCGCACCTGCGGATGCAATTAATAAAGTCTGTCAGAAAGCAAATCTTAGTATAAAGGATATTGATCTGTTTGAAATCAATGAAGCATTTGCTGTGGTATCGCTGGCTGTTAATAAATTATTAGATATTGACAATTCAAAAGTTAATGTAAATGGCGGAGCCATAGCACTTGGTCATCCAATAGGTGCAAGTGGAGCACGTATTCTATCTACATTAATTTACGAGATGAAAAGACGAAATAGTAATTATGGGCTTGCTTCATTATGCATCGGAGGCGGTGAGGCATCAGCTGTTATTGTTAAGAATTATAAATAATAACTGGAATTAAAATGGAAATAAAAGAAGTAGCAGTAATCGGTGGCGGTACAATGGGCAATGGGATTGCTCACGTATTCGCTCAAAAATCTTATAAAGTAAATCTGGTTGAGATGTCTGATGATCTTGGTAAAAAAGCAATCAGTACAATATCAAATAATTTAGATCGGCAGATTAAGAAGCAAATTTTAGGTGAAGAAGAGAAAAAAAATATTCTGGCAAATATCCAATTGATAATCGGTATTGAATTGGTACCATCTTCATCAGATTTAATCATAGAAGCGATATTTGAAAATAAAGATGCTAAACTAAATATTTTCAATAAATTAAATCAAATAATTAAACCAGATTCAATTTTTACCTCCAACACTTCTTCGATATCGATAACCGAGTTATCACGTAATAATCGTCCTGAACAATTTATTGGAATGCATTTCATGAATCCGGTTCCGGTGATGAAGCTTGTAGAAATTATCAGAGGCTATTCAACTAGTCAATCAACATTTGATACGATTAAAGATCTGTCAATAAAGCTAGATAAAACACCGGTTGAAGTCTATGATTATCCGGGATTCATCTCGAACAGAATTTTAATGCCCATGATTAATGAAGCTATATTTTCTTTAATGGAAGGTGTTGCTTCCAGGGATGACATTGACACGGTAATGAAACTTGGAATGAACCATCCAATGGGACCACTTACACTGGCAGATTTTATTGGACTTGATGTATGTCTAGCAATTATGGAAGTACTTTACAATGGTTATAATGATTCAAAGTATAGACCATGTCCATTGTTGAAAAAAATGGTTGCTGCTGGAAAACTCGGTAGAAAATCCGGTGAAGGCTTTTATAAATATTAGTTAGTCTTATAATGTATATTATGTAAACTAATCAATTGCCTCCAAATTTGAAGTACAAATAGATTACTATCACAATAAACAAAATCCAGATAACCGGACTTCTCTTTCTTCGTTTATGCTTCAGGGTTCTTGAAAAGCCTAATTTCTTTTTTTGTTTTTCTTTTGGATCTTCTGCAGGATTATAAAATCTTGTAGGATAATCAAATACTCTATGCCGCGGTTTCTTCATAAACATAATCTTATTCCTTAGCTCCATTGAACAACGCATCAACAAAAAGTTTTCCGTCAAACTTTTGAAGATCATCGATGCCTTCGCCAACACCAACATACTTAACCGGCACTTTTTTATTTTTTGAAATTTGAAAAATGACACCGCCTTTAGCTGTGCCATCAAGTTTTGTGATTATTAGTCCAGTTATACCAGTAGCTTTAGCAAATTCTTCAGATTGTGTAATAGCGTTTTGTCCAGTATTACCATCGATAACAAGCAAGGTTTCATTGGGAGCAGTAGGTAATGCTCTAGTGAGTACTCTATTTATTTTATTTAATTCTTCCATAAGGTTTGACTTGGTATGGAGCCTGCCGGCAGTGTCAATCAAAACGATATCATAAGATTCCTTAATAGCTCTTTGTATGGTTTCGAAAGTTACTGAAGAAGGGTCAGCGCCTTGTTCTTTGTTAACAATTTCCACTCCAGCCCGCTCAGCCCATATCAGTAACTGTTCATTGGCTGCGGCTCTAAATGTATCTGCAGCTCCTATTATTACTTTTAATCCCTCATTCTTAAAGTTGTATGCTAATTTACCAACCGTAGTTGTCTTCCCTGCTCCGTTAACACCCACAATAAGTATGACATAAGGACGAGGCTGATACTTTAGAGTTTGATTATTTTGGTTAACATTTTCTGGTATTAGAATTCCAGCAAGTTCACTCTTAACTGATTCTATAAAATCATGAATTGATCTGTCCTTTTCTTTTTTTAATCGCTCCCGAGCCTTATCAATTATACCTGTCGCCGTATCAAATCCTATATCCGAAGTTATTAGAATTTCTTCGATTCTATCCAATGTATCTTCATCAACAACAGCCTTTCCTGTTACAGCTTCATTTATTGCGACGACAATTTTCTTCCTGGTCTTATCGAGTCCTGACTTTAGCTTGCTAAATGCTGAATTAAAAATGCTCATCGTTTCCCTGAGTTAATAAATTCTGAAGCTCGTAGTACATAACCAAAAAATGAAATAAAAATCAAAACAGTACTGGAATAATAGAATAAAAGATACACCCAGTTATTCCTATCGACTGCTAAAAGTACCATCAATATTACTATACCAATTGTGATAACTGTTAGTTTACCAAGTGCATTAGACGGCAGAACCCTGCCGATTTTTTTTGTTATAAAAATTCCTCCTGCAAATATCAGGACGTCCCGGAGAATGATTATCCAGAAATAAAAATCAGAAATTTCTCCGATCAGGTAAAGCTTCAATACTATTACACCTACGGCAACCTTATCTGCCAAAGGATCTATTATTTTTCCAAACTCGGTTACTTCATTAAACTTTCTTGCAAGGTATCCGTCAAGAATGTCCGTTAACGACGCGAATAAACAAAGTCCGAATGTAATCATTCGTATGTTATCATCATTAAAGTTGTCAAGCAGAAACCAGAACGGCACAGCAAGGAGAAGTCTGAAAATACTGAGCAGGTTTGACTTTGTATATATCTCTTTTGTCTTGAATATCATTTTAGCACTGCAAACTTACCAAGTTTTTCCTCAACTTCATTGTTGGTATTATCGAGTCTTATTACCCGGTAGATATAAACTCCTGAATCCAGGTCTTCACCGGAATTGTTTTTTAAATCATAAATGAATCCACCGTCTCCATCATTCTCTTCGAGTTCTGTGACAAATTTTCCGCTGACCGTCCAGATATTTATCCTGGCTTTTTGCGGCAGGTTCGCGAATGTTACAGTTCCCAAACCATCGCCAACCTTTGCAGGATTTGGATATACATATACATCGCTTAAATCTTTTGCAAAACTTGTAAGTACAAGATAACTTCCGGCACCTTCATTTATTGGTATCATAGATGATGACATAATATTTGAAAGTCTGAGTCTGTACTCTTTCCCGATAGATCCAATTGGTTTTTGTTTATTGATATTCAGATAAATAACCTTAGGATTTGATTGATCGATTTCAACAGATGTTACAGAATTTTCCGGACTGAACTCATAATTGTCCGGATTCATGGCAGAGGAAGCATCAACATTAAAGTTAAATATAATTTTAATCCTGTTTGAATTAATTATTTCAAATGATGAAATATAAAATGATTCAACGTCAGGAATAATATTAACATTGAAAGACAGAGTATCCGTTTGAATAGGCGAATTATAAAGATCTTTTATATCACTTATAATTATCTGCTGAGTGCCTGTTGGCAGGTCTGAATTAAACGTCAGCAAATATGAATACTGGGTGTTGGGTGAAACAGAATTCGGATAACCAAAATTCGGAACTAAAAACGATTGCAAATTCTCTATCACATTTTTCATCTTTTCAGAAAAAGTAACGATGATGCTTCTGTTACTATTACTTACTGCGTTTACGGGTTTACCTGGTGCATGAGAATACACTTCGATTGTTCTGCTTAATGATGAATAAGGCTCTGGCTTGGAAAGATCATAAGCCTGAACCGAGTAATAATAAAATACACTGTCCTGAACAGCTGAATCAGAATATTCAGTGCTTTGAGACGAATCAATTAAAGCAAGATTATTAGGAACTTCTCCCCGATAAATATAAAATTTTGATCCGCTTCCCTGCCAGGTTAATCTGATTGATGAAGGACTAACACTATATCCTGAAAAATTGACAGGTACTGCTGCCCTGTTTGAATTTGCAAACTCAAAAAACCTGAATACATCATTAATTTTAAATGATATTTCTGGTACTCCGTTCTGATTCAAATCTCCTGCAAAAACATTTTTTGTATTTGAACCTTCAGAATAAAAAATAATTTCATCTTCATTATTTATATTTTTAAATATGTAAGATGATGGAAAAATGTTAACTACCAGTTCATCTTTTCCGTCAGAATCTACATCCACAAACTTCAGAGATTGATACACATCAGCGCCAACCCCCAAGCCGCCACCATAACCTTCCGATTGATCAAGAAATACTTTTTGCGTCAGGATAACTGGTGAATGATTGCTAAATGTTACAACCAACAACAGAAATGCGGGTGCTATTGAGTTTGTGCTATACAGGATCGCAATATCTTTTATCCCGTCACCGTTATAATCTCCGCTGCTTAATACATCCTGTTGAAAAGCAGGTGATAAACCAAATACATTTAAACTATCGGATTTGGTCAGTACAAGTCCCGGATTCACCTTATAACTTTTCAGATCACCATCCTCATCAACAAACCAGATTTCTTTTGTTCCGTCATTGTCTATATCATCAACTATCATACTTCTTGTTGTATAGTTTGATCCAAATGAATCTGACCTGGTTATATAGAAAGTCGAATCTACCAGACTCGTACTAAGATCACTATTCACTTTCCAAATTAAGTATCTGTCCGGCGATTCATTTTGGGTGATGATATAGTTCACTCCATCATTCAGGAGTTCGTTTACTAAAATCGGATAAAACAATTTTGCAGATGAATCTTTTTTAACAAATGAAAATGAACCTGCTTGAGTCTGTTCAAGCATCAGAATGTTGGATTGGTTAATTGTCAAAAGATCTTTTAAACCGTTGTTATTAAAATCACCATAACGCAACGGATACCTTCTTAATAATGAATCTGTTGAGTACTGGCTGAACTGATCGCCATTCAAATAATAATTGAAGAAGACAAAATCAGTTCCCTCCCTGAATGGCTGAGATAATAGTTCATTATTATTATTTGAAAGAAAACTTACCGGCTCCGGAAAAATTACAGTCCCTTCGCCAAGACTGAAATTCATTTGAACAGAAGTTGTTGGTTTTGGTAAATCTTCGGTCGGGATAAGAAACGGAAGATTATTATTTGTTGAATCAACAACTGTTGTTTTTAGTCCGGCAAGATTTTCAGCTTCAAAATAAACCTGGTAAAGAGTATTCGGCTGAACAATTTCAGTTGGGATAAACCCATAGTGAAGGTCTTTTACAAATTGATTGTTTGTATTAAATCCATCAAGAGTAACAAAATTGTAAACCGGCTCACCATACTTGCGGTAGTACATTCGCATAATAGCGGATTGGTTTGTTACAAACTCGCCATTTATAGTTGATCTCTCTCCAAAATAAATCGGACCTAATCCAACCTCAATAACCTGCGGTGGAGTTCTCATTACATGGAAATGAACTCTTTCCTCCAAAGTTCTTCCGTTGTTTAATGTTACTAATAACCTGAGCGTGTAGATACCTTCCACAAAATTTCTGATATCAAGCCGGAAAATTTCTGATTCACCAAACTGATTTAGTCCATTACTAATAAGTGTATTCCAACTGGTGGGAGTTATGTCACTTCCGACTTCAAGAGAATAATTCACAAAGTACGGAGATAAAACAGTGGCGCGAATTAAAATTGTATCAAGGTTTGTCGCATAATCCATTAAAGGAAAAGTGAAACCTATATTTGAAGGTGCTAAGACTCTTAATGCTCTTTCAAGATTCAACCTTCCCGCACCGCTTCTTAAATCCCAGCCAGTGCTCATAATGTCATCAGTAGTAGATTTAAGAATTTGTCTTACTTCCTCATTAGTAAAATTATTTTTGGAAAGTATCAGTGCAGCAGTTCCGGAAACAAATGGAGCGGAGGCAGAGGTTCCTCCCGCCTTTACGTACTTACCTTCCATATCTGTAGACCAGATATTTGTTCCCGGTGCAACTAAATCAATAGTTGATCCCCATGTAGAATTTCCGGCAACAAAATCTTCTTCCGTTGAATTGCCCACACTTATTACTTCGCTATATCCGGAGGGATAATGTAGTTCATTCCTTCCGGAATTTCCTGAACTGGCAATGAGTACTACATTTTGTGAGTAGGCATATCTTACGACGTCTCTCAATACATAAGAAAATGTATAATCGCCCCAACTCATATTAATTACTTTTGCACCCATTCTAACAGCATATAATATCGCTGCTGCAGCGTCATCCTCCTCACCAGAACCGCCGTTATCAAATGACCGAATGTTAAGTAGTTTAATTGATGGTGCTACTCCGGCAATACCGTGAGTATTATTAAATTCAGCTCCTGCAATTCCTCCCACAAAAGTTCCATGATTTCCATTTGAACCTTTGCGAGCGTCATAAGGTATATTGTCCCAGTTATGAAAGTCACCTGCATTTGTATCAGTCGGTACTCCAACTCTGTCAACAAAATCCCATCCCATATAGTCATCAACAAATCCGTTTAAGTCATCATCAATGCTGTTTGATTTTTTATCATTACCAAATTGATCTAAACCCATTTCACCTTGGTTATAATAAATTTTGTTTTGTAAGTCCGGATGAAAATATTCTATTCCTGTATCGATGATTGCAAGTAATACTGTATCCACACCTGTTATAATATTCCATGCATCGAATGCATTTATTTTTTCAAGTGCCCATTGCTGCGATACCAAACTATCATTGGGAATTAAATCCATTTTATAAGTTGTGGATTTTTGTATGTATTCAATATCGGGATCAACAGAGAGGACTGAAACCAGGTTAGATTCATCGACATCATCAGCAAAATTTATTTTTATTATTCTGCCGAGAATTTCATCTCCCATTCCCAATCCTTTTGCAAGGTAGCTCAGGCTGAATTCCGGAAGTGATACCATCCTGAGGTTGACCGCATCGCTAATAGTTTTTTCTGTTATCCTCCTATCAACTTCACTGAAGGAGATATTGGCTTTGTATTTTATGAAATAGGTTGTTTGTGATTGAACGGACTCATTTAAGAATAATGCAATGATAAAAATAACAACGGCATTAAGTCTCATATATTTCCTTTTTGAAATTTAGGTCAACTTCGGTTGGATATTCACCTGAAAAGCATGCAGTACAAAATTTTGTTGAATCTGCTTCTGAAACTGATTCAAGCATCTCATCAATTGTCAGATATTCAAGACTATCAACTTCCAGGTACTTAGCAATATCTTTTATGTTTCCATTATGTCTGCAGGCAATCAACTCTTCCCTGCTTGGGAAATCCATTCCATAATAACAGGGATGCATTATAGGTGATGAAGAAATTCTTAAATGAATAGCTTTTGGTTTAGCTTCCCTGATTAGGTTTATTAATTGTTTGGAGGTTGTTCCTCTTACGATTGAATCATCAACAACGACAACTGTTCTGCCTTCAAGCACTCCTTTAACAATATTGAACTTTATCCTGACACCGATCTCTCTTTTTTCCTGTCCCGGTTGAATAAAGGTTCTTCCGATGTAGTGACTTCTGATAAGTCCGATCTCAAGCCTGGAATCAACACCTGTCTTTTTTAGTTCGTGATGATAGCCAAGCGCAGTTGTATTTGAACTATCCGGTACGCTTATGACAATTACCTTCTCGCCATCCTTATCGGTAACAGGGTATTTTTTCGCAAGCATTTTACCAAGGCGTCTTCTCATCTTATCAACATTATGACCGAATATAAAACTATCTGGACGTGAAAAGTATATGTATTCAAAAATGCAATGCTTTTCTGATACAACAGCGTCCGTAATATTAGAACTTTTTATCTGACCATTCTGATATGCTTCTTCATCAATAACTACTAATTCGCCGGGATTTACTTCTCGCAAAAATTTAGCTGAGATAATGTCAAATGCACAAGTCTCGGAAGCAACAACAAATGCATTATTAAGTTTACCGATTGAGAGCGGGCGAAATCCACGTGGATCCCGTGCAGCAATTAACTTATCATCAGTAAGGATTGTAAGGCAATAAGCTCCTTCAATTCTATTTAGTGCTTCACGTATTTGTTCAACCTGGTCTTCCAATTTACTTCTGGCAATAAGATGGAGAATTACTTCTGTGTCACTTGTGGTTTGAAATATGGCGCCTTCTCTTACTAGTTCTTCTCTTAATTCTTTAGCATTTGTAAGGTTTCCGTTATGGGAAACAGCAAGGTTTCCCAGCCTGTAATTCACAACAAAAGGCTGAATGTTCTTTCTCGATTTTGTTGAACCAGTAGTTGAATAGCGGTTATGCCCGATAGCGGCGCTGCCTGTCAACGTTGTGTTAAATAAATTTGAATCCTCAAAAACTTCTGAAACCAACCCTTCACCCTTTTGTAAATTAAAGACCGGTTTATCTTTGTTATTAAATGACCTTGTGACAATCCCGCTTGCCTCTTGCCCCCTATGCTGCAAAGCGTGTAATCCATAATAAGTTTGTAAGGCAGCAGATGGCGTTCCGTAAATTCCAAATATTCCGCAAAAACATTTCGGCTTATCGTTTTCAATTATTTTATTCATTAAATCATTCTTTTTGTTAAAAATATTTTATGAATAAAATTACACAATAAAATTTGGTTTCTAAAATATGGCAGGTGTTGAAATGAAAAAAGGTAGATAATTAAGAAGTCATTAATTTTGTGATGATTTGATTAAAATAAAAAAGGCTCAGTTAACTGAGCCTTGTCGGAACGGCGGGATTTGAACCCGCGACCCCTTGAACCCCATTCAAGTACGCTACCGGGCTGCGCCACGTTCCGTTATTCAAATTTCACCAAAAGATCTTCGAGCAAAGATCTTATTTCTTCCAGATCTTTCTTAAGGGTAGGTTTTTCTTTCTTGGGTTCAATTGCAGTTGGTTCAACAATATGCAGACTTGTATCATTACCATTCGATGATCCATCGGGTGAATAATTTTCAAGAATTTTTTTTGCGCCTTCTATTGTATACTTTTTTTCCCTCAACAGAGTTTTTATATGCAAGATCAACTGGATATCTTTGTTAGTATAAATTCTATTCCCGGCTCTGTTTTTCTGAGGCTTTAACTGCTCAAATTCAGTTTCCCAGTAACGTAATACGTACTGCTCCATTTCAGTTATCTTGCTCACTTCACTTATTGAGTAATATAACTTTTTAATAGAAAGGTCTTTCATCGCATCTCTAAAATTTTGGAAGTAAAATAAGTAATACTGTTTATATAAGCAATATTACTGTCACTGAGTCAAAGATAACTTTAAGGGGAAACTTTATTTATTTTCGTTCTCTATAATCTTGATTAGTTCACTTATATCATTCAGTTCAAAGTCCGCTGTATGAGATTCTGTATTAAATGTGTCACCGTATTTAGCAAATGCAGTTTTCATTCCAACGTTTGCAGCTCCGACAATATCTCTTTCTGCCCAATCGCCTACCATCAAAGCATTTTCAGGTTTTACTTCGAGTCTTTCCAAAACTTTCAGGAACGGTGCCGGGTTAGGTTTTCTATGACCAGTATCGTCAAACGTAACAACAGCATCCATAATATGATGAAAATTTAAAGATGCCAATCGCAGCCAGGCTTCTTTCACAGGCGCATCTGAAAGAATTCCCATCCGGATGCCCATTTTTAGAAGCCGGTTCAAAGTAGAATACACGTGAGGATATGGTATTAATGATGCTTCTCTTGCTCTTCTGTAGGCAACGATTCCTGCCGATAAAATTTTATAATCTACTTTATTAAGTACTTTATTCAGGAACATATCGAAAACCTGCTGATATTCTATTCCCTGCTCCTTATAAATCTCGTCAATCATAGTACTGGCAGTTTCAGGGGCAATATTTAATCCTGAGTCTATCATAGCAGGAATTGCTTCTTCAATTGCTCTTCTTTTCATTTTCATAAAATCAACAAGAGTATTGTCCAGATCGAAAATTACTGCTTTTATCATCTTAACCTTTCTTTTTTATTAATGATTTGAGCAACTGAATACCTGCAATGTAACTATATTCTTTAAAACCACTTATATAACCATTGCATACAGAAGCAGTTAACATTATTGACCTAAATGATTCCCTTGCTGCCACATTTGAAAGATGTACTTCAATTTTGGGAATGTCTAGTAATTCAAGTGCATCTCTTAACGCGACAGAAGTATGGGCGAATCCTCCTGGATTAATAATTAACCCTTTAAATTTGTTATGCGCTTCCTGAACTTTAGAAATTAATTCACCCTCAATATTACTTTGAAAGAATTCTAATTCGATCTCAGGAAAATTTTTGACTAACTGTTCATTAATTAAAGAGAGAGTCTTGATGCCGTAATGCGACTTGCTCCGTTTGCCAAGCATATTCAGATTCGGTCCATTCAGAACTAAGATACGTATTTTCATTCTGCCATTTCATCAATAATTTCACGAAGGCGAGGTGTCAGATAAATATCCTCTATTCCCAAATCCTTTAAGGCTTTGGATAATATCATAACCTTTCTTTGTTGATTAGTCATTTTATTGATTACGATAACCTTGCTATCCCTCAATAAACAGTAACCGCCCTTAAAATCACCTTTCTCAAAGCGTACATCAGCACCTAATTGAGCCGCGAGTCCCTTAAGATCCTGAATCACCATATCAAATTCTTTTTCTTTAATCTTCATTTATTTTCTTTGTGAATGGTCTGAAAATAATAAAATAGAACAGTGAAAAATAACAAAACAGAATTACGATGGGGAAATTTCCAAGTACATTAAATCTTTTGCGTATCAGATCAATTATCATTTCCGGATCATAGGTGGCTGATGTTAGAAAACTTATCATCTTGTAATCAATTGTCATCAGGTATGCTTCAAACGGAAGTGTAACTAAGACAATAAGTAGCGAAATAAATAACCAGCCATTCAATTTTAGTTTAAGGTCAGTGGTGATAATGTACAGAATGAAAGTAGTTATAAAAACCAAGTATAAGATAAGTGTTGTACTCACCACAGGTGTCAGGCTATAAGTGATGCCAGCCATATTTTCTGTTGTAATAAATGCTTTTAAAACGAAATCTTCAGGCTCGAAGAACCAGTAAGAAATAAATGTTCTAAGTAAATATGAACCAGTCCATAACGCTCCACTTAATGATGCAATAAATAAAAATATGTTTGATACTTTACTACTTTTTCTCATATATTATTTCAGAAAGATTGAAATAAAAATAAAGAAAAATTATGACTGTTGCTTCAATTGACATAGGGACAAATACTGTATTGCTGCTTATTGCTGAGTTAAATCTTGAACAAAGACTATTAAAACCAATAATTGAAAAATCAAGTATTCCAAGAATCGGTAAAGGGCTTATTAAAGGAAATAAATTCCCTGACGAAAACCTCCTGAGACTTTATACGATTCTGGATGATTATAGTAAGTTCATAAAAGAGTATAACTGCGAACAGGTATTTGCTGTTGCGACGAACGCATTTAGAATAGCTGCTAACGGTAGTGAGATCGTCGAGGAAATCCAGAAAGTATTTGGAATAAAAGTGGACATAATAACCGGTGAAACAGAAGCGTATTATTCTTTCAAGGGGGCAAAAGCAGATTCTGAAAAAAGCGGGACGAAGGTAGTTATTGATATTGGCGGTGGAAGTACAGAAATCATTTCAGGCAGCAAAAATTCTATACATTATCGAAAAAGTTTTCCAATTGGTGTTGTTACTTTAAGTGAAAGATTTTTATTGGAACAGCCACCGGCAGCTACCGAAATTGAATCTGCAAAAGAAAGTATTATAGATGTATTTTCTGAAAAAGATCTCGCTATTCTCTCGCCAAATAATGCAGTAGCAGTTGCTGGTACTCCGACTACACTTGCGTGTATTAAATCCGGGTTGAAAAATTTTGATGCTGAAGTAATCGATGGATCACAACTCTCCGTTAAAGATATCGATAAAGCTATAATCCAGCTTTCACATTTATCCCAGGTTGAGATGAGGTCAAATTTTGGGAATATAATTGAAGGACGTGAGGACGTAATTTTAGCTGGAGCGCTAATACTAAAGCATATAATGGAATTATTAAAATTAAAAAACCTAACTGTAAGTACCCGTGGGATCAGATATGGAGTAATAGAAGAATTTCTTAATAAAGTTTAAGAGTTCTTATTCTGGAGAATTGTGTTGAACCTATGATTTGAATCGTCGGTATTGGGATAGTCGAGTGTAAAGTGTAATCCCCTGCTTTCTTTTCTTTGACGCGCTGATTTTATAATCATATGTGCGCAGGCTATAATATTCCGGAGTTCCAATATATCTTCAAATACTTTTGTTTTTTTATAAAGAATTTCTGTTTCTTCAAAAAGAGTATGTAGTCTTTTGTAAGCTTTATCCAATCTTAAGTTTGACCTGACTATACCAACATAATCCCACATCACCTGTTTCACTTCTTTAAAACTGTGTGTGATCAAAACACGTTCATCAGAAGATAAAGTTCCTGAATCATCCCACTCAGGTATTTCGGGAATTTCACTTTTATTCTGGTTAAGAAATTTTTTTATATCTAACGACGCTCTATAACCAAATACAACAGCTTCCAAAAGCGAGTTACTCGCAAGACGGTTGGCTCCGTGAAGTCCCGTCATAGAAACTTCTCCGCATGCATATAATCCATTTAAAGATGATCTGGCAAATTCATCAACTACAACACCGCCACATGCATAATGTGCAGCAGGAACGACAGGAATAAATTCTTTGGTAATATCGATTCCGCTTTTCAAACAAGTCTCATAGATATTAGGAAAATGTTCAACAGTTTCACTGGCTTTTTTGTGAGTGATATCAAGGTAAACATAATCGTCGCCGCGTTTTTTTAATTCATTATCAATAGCCCTTGCAACAATATCTCTCGGGGCAAGTTCCTTTCTATCATCATAATTTTTCATGAATTCATTTCCATCAATAGTCCTTAGAATTCCGCCAAATCCTCTTACAGCTTCTGAAATAAGAAATGAAGAATTATGTAATTGCTGTTTTTGAACAGGATTATAAAATGATGTAGGATGAAACTGAATGAATTCCATATTGCCCATCTCTGCACCGGCGCGGTACGCCATTGCAAATCCATCCCCCGTTGCGATTGATGGATTTGTTGTATGAAGATAAACCTGTCCGATTCCTCCGGTTGAAAGAATGGTTACTTTGGATGAAATCTTAAAAACAGAATTTTGTTTGACATCAAGGATATAAGCACCCCAACAATTTCTGTTATTCAGTTTTGCAGTCTTCAACTGCTGAATATTATGTTCGGTTATTAGTTCAATAGCAAATGAATTTTCGAGAACGTGAATATTCTTTTTTGTCATGACTTTTTCGATGAGTGCTTTTTCAATTATTTTTCCAGTCAGATCTTTAGCATGAACTATTCTCGGATTTGAATGTCCACCCTCTTTTGCGAGATCAAGTTTTCCGTTTTTATGAGTGAATTTTGTACCAAGCTCAATCAGATCATTTATCCTATCAGGGCCCTCTTTGATTGTGATTTCAACAATTTTTTCATTGCAGAGATTTGCACCTGCAACTAGAGTATCACTGATGTGTTTTTCATATGAATCATTTGGATCTATAACAGACGCGATTCCTCCCTGGGCATAATTCGTATTCGATTCAGCTTTATCCTTTTTCGTAACGATTATTACATCAGCATACTCAGATACTTTTAGAGCTGTGAACAGTCCGGCAATTCCGCTTCCAATTATCAGAACATCTGTTTTGAGATTCATGCTTCGATTTCCTGAATCACTTTCTCGAATTCATATAAGAATAAATTGATGTGATCAATTTCTGCGATCAACGGAGGTAAAATTCTAATTACATTATTATTCGTGCAATTCACCAGGATAAATCTTTCCCGCAACGCAGTTACAATCTCTGAACATTCATTTTTCATTTCCACCCCGATCATATAACCTCTGCCGCGAATTTCTTTAATAACACTATACTTACTTTTCAGTACGTTAAGTCTTTCAATGAACAATTTTCCATTTTGTCTAACCGAATCAATAAGCCCTTCTTCAAAAACTTTTTTAAGAACTACTTTGCCCGCAGCACAGCATACAGGGTTGCCGCCGAAGGTTGTTCCATGTGTACCAGTCTCAAAAGCGCTTGATAATTTGTCCGACACCAGCAAAGCTCCTAATGGTAAGCCTCCGCCTATTGCTTTTGCGGTTACTATTAAATCCGGAGTAAAATTATAATGATCGTGTGAAAAAGGATCGCCGGTTCTTCCAATACCACATTGAATTGAGTCAGAGACTATGATAAAACCAAATTTATTTCTAAGATCATTCAGCACATCGACATATTCTTTAGTTAAACAGTTGATACCTCCCTCTCCTTGTATGAACTCAGTAAAAACAGCAGCGGTATTCTCGTTAACATTTTGTTTCAGTTCATTGACATCATTAAAAGTTATAATAGCCGTGTTTGGCAGAAGCGGTTCAAAACCCTTTCGGTATTTTTCTTTAGCAGTAAGCGAAACAGCTCCATAGGTTCTTCCGTGAAATCCGTTGGAGAGAGAATAAATGATTTTATCAGGACCCTTTATTTTACGCACAAGTTTTATTGCTGCCTCAACTGATTCTGTACCGCTATTTGTTAAAAATGCTTTTGACATTCGGGAATGTTTCAAAAGCAATTCCGTGAATTCAATTTGTATATCAGTGAGAAAATTATTTGACAGGTGTGCAAATCTTTGAATTTGATTCGTCACAGCTTCAACTATTTCAGGATGGGCATAACCAAGTGCATTAACAGCCAACCCGGAAAAAAAATCTAAATATTTTTTCCCTGACTTATCGTACAGATATACTCCCTTACCATGCGATATATCTATAGGGAGTCTGTTATATGTATTAAGAAACAGTTCACTGTCTTTAACTGCAATAATATTTTTCATAGGTAGTAATCAGAAGTTAAAAAGGATTATAGACGATACATAAATTTCAATCAAAATTATGAAATGAAATGCCAAGCCCAAAATCAACCCGTACTGACGGTTACCGGATTGAACTGTAAAACCATTCATCGTCAATAGAACTGACCAAAGCACAATTCCGACCTCTATAACTGTTAACAAGTAAGCAAATGCCGGTTTAAGCTGGAATGGTGATGGATTTATTGAAAATGTATAACCGCCAAATACAATTAACTCAATTATAAACACCGATACGGCAGCCAGTGCATAGGGTAATAATGAGAAAACAAGAATGGCAAAGGTATCCTTAAAGCGTGTGTCCAGTTTAAATTTCTTATTCAGTTTAACTGTGACAAATGAGTATAGAAGTATTGTCACAAGAACTAATACAAAAATTATCAGATAGTTGAGAAAGAAGTTTTGGTAGGCATCGTAATTTTTTATTGTTACTAATGATGTGAACAGAATGTTTATCAATATTTTCAGTACTACAAAAAAGAGAATAAAAAAAATAAAGTTTTTGTGTTCGGCAAAAATTATTTTTCGAAAGGCTGAAGCAGGATTTTCAATAATAAGTGCAACGATATTCCAGAGATCAAGATTAACAATTCGCTCACGTAAAAATGATTTACATTTCCTGCATATCAATTCATGAAAGGAATTTTCGTGACTGCAATTCTTACATACCTGAACATTCTTTAGTTCAGTCATATCAGAATCCAATCCTTATGTTGAGCATTGGCGAGCGGGTATGAAAATTTTCTTCAACGGTAAAATCAAAAAGATGGGCGTCTACATAAGCATCAACAAGGTTCAGTAAATAAACTAGTCCCATGTAAATTGTAACTTCATCTCTAAGATCCCTGTACCCGGTACGTAACTCTTTATGTCGTTCATTGGAACTGATTATATATAAATTCCTATAGTAACGATAGTCTTTATCATACTCAAGCCACAGGTAAACAAACCAGCCTGTAACACCCAGAATTACAGGAACTTTCCAATATGACTCATTATAAATCTGACCAAGACCGGGAATAATAGCACTGCGCAGCACTGCCCCCCACGGGGATTTTGTCATTTCGAAAACTGAATCAGTCTGTGTTTCTTCCGACACTGATAATGAATCGATCTGTGCATTCATTTCAACGCTGACAAACAGAAAAACCAGGAGTGCAATATTAGTTATACGATTTGTCAATGATATCAAAAAGTTCAAACAATCTTTCAAGTTCATCATTAGAATAAAACTCAATTGTAATTTCACCGGAACCATCATTCTTCTGATGGCAGGTTACTTTAGTACCAAATATTTTTCTCAGTCTGTCTTCAATACTGTTCAGAGAGGTACCTGTCGTAAAACTTTTGTCTGAAATTCTGAAGGATTTTTTCTGCGGAACTTCGGTCAGAAGCTTTTTAACCAGTTGTTCAACCTTTCGCACAGAGAGATTATTTTCTATTATTTTTTTTAACGCGTCAAGCTGTAACTGTTCTGAAGGCAGATTTATTAATGCACGTGCGTGACCCGCAGTTATTTCTTCAATTATCAAACTGTCCTGAATCTCCTTTGGCAGTTTGAGAAGCCTGATTGAGTTCGCAATTGTTGATCTGTCTTTTCCGACTTTATCTGCAATCTCTTCCTGGGTTAAGCCGCACTCATCCATCAATCGTTTAAATGCTGCGCCTACTTCTATCGGATTTAATTTTTCACGCTGAATGTTCTCTATTAAAGCCATTGCCAGCATAGCTTCATCAGTATCAACTTTTATTATGTATGCCGGAATTTCCCTGTAACCAATTTCTTTACATGCTTTTAATCTTCTTTCACCTGAAATTAGCTGAAAGTGATTCGGACCTGATCGCCTGACAGTTATAGGCTGGATCAATCCATTTGCAAGGATGGATTTTTTTAGTTCGTTGAATGCTTCAGGTTCAAAAACAAGTCTGGGTTGAAACGGATTTGCGGAAATCAGTTCAACAGGAATCTTTGAGAGAATGTTAAATTGTTCGCCATCATCATGCACAAATGAACTCTCTGAAGGCGGGTGACCAATTTCTTCTTTTACTTGTGGACGAATCAAAGCGTCCAATCCCCTTCCGAGTCCTGTTTTAATCTTACTCATACTTTTCTAATTTTTATTGTTTTTTTCCAAAAGTTCTGATGCGAGTGCCATATAGTTTTTTGCACCGGAGGATATCGCATCGTATAAAATAATTGGTTTGCCAAAACTCGGTGCCTCGGAGATTCTGACATTCCTGTGTATAATTGTTTCGTAAACTTTATCACCAAAATATTTTTTTACTTCTTCAGCAACCTGGTGAGATAAACGCAGCCTTGTATCAAACATTGTCAGCAGTACCCCTTCAATTTCCAGGTCTTTGTTGAAATGCTGCTTAACAATATTGATGGTGTTTAACAATTGACCAAGACCCTCAAGAGCAAAATATTCACACTGAACAGGAATTAAAACTGAATCAGATGCAGTTAATGCGTTAAGCGTTAATAATCCGAGTGAAGGCGGACAATCAATAAGTATAAAATCATAATTCTCACTTATATCACCGATTCTTTTTTTCATCAACCGCTCCCGATCATCCATGTCAACCATTTCAATTTCGGCACCGACAAGATTTATGTTTGATGGAAGCAGGTCGAGAAAAGGCATATATGTGTTGAGTATCACTTCATTTATAACATTATCACCAATCAATACTTCATAAACGGATGGTGACTGATTTGTAACACTTAATCCTGAGGATGAATTCGCCTGCGGATCAATGTCAATCAGTAAAGTTTTTTTCTCCGCAGCAGCTAATAGTGAAGATAGATTAATTGCGGTAGTCGTCTTACCAACGCCACCCTTCTGATTAGCTATAGAAATTATTTTTGCCATTAAATACTGTAAATAATTTTTTTATAATCTCAATTTAGTGCCGATAAAATAGGCATTAAAATGTTCTTTTCATAAATGGAAAAGGGATAAATATTTTTATAGAACGATCTCTTCACCAAAAGACATAACTTTACATTTAAAACCCTTTGCCGTAAGTTTATCTTTAAACTCAAGCGGGTCAGATTCAATAACAGGAAATGTATTATAATGCATGGGTATAGCAATTCCGGGGTTTACAAATTCAACTGCTTTAACTGCATCAGTTACACCCATTGTATAATTATCACCGATCGGCAGAAGCATATAGTCTACTTTATTCATCTCACCTATAAGTTTCATATCATAAAATAATCCTGTATCGCCGGTATGATAAATAGTTTTGCCATCAACTGTAATCAAAACTCCGGAAGCTTCGCCCGCATAAGTATTATCGGGCGTCATGGAGCCGTGGTGAGCAATAGTGAATTTCACCCTTCCGAATTCAAAATTATAGGCTCCGCCGATGTGCATATTATGTGCTTTAAATCCTTTTGAACTGCAATAGTTAGCAAGTTCATTTACACATATAAATAGTGAATTGCAACGCTCAGCAATTTTAAATCCGTCACCAATGTGATCTCCGTGTCCGTGTGTAACAATTATATAATCAGCATTAACGTCTTTGGACTTTACCGGCGAAGTTGGATTACCATCAAGGAATGGATCAATCAAGATTACTTTTCCGCTGTCACTTGTAATCTGAAATGCCGAGTGTGAAAAATATTTTAACTTCATCTTCTCCTCCGATTTATTAATTCATCAAATCAATTTTTTCTGCTTAGCAAAGATTGAAAATCTTTTAGTGATTTTCCATGAATAAACTGAAGCAGTTCAAGTTTAAGTTTTTCTTTAAGTGCTGTTTTGTTGTCCTCAATCTTTCCGAAAATCCTGTTGGATATTTTAATGTTTAATTCAGTGTGCAGCTTATTCATATTGTCCGTGAGCACATCAAGGTCTCTGGCAAGGCCGGAAAGGTCCTGCAGTTTAGCAAGTTTTTTATAAAATGAATGATATTTCTTTTTGTTAAAACAAATAGCAAAAGTCTCAAGTGAGTAACGAACTCTCCTTAACGCAATCCGGATTGAATGAAGGTTTTCAACAGTTTCCTGTTCAAAGAATTTATTGATGGCTGAAAGCAGATTAAATATTTTTACTTCCATAACAAGTTTTGCTGCTTCAGATAAAACAGTTTTTTTTGTTAACCCGGCGGTTTTATGGTTCTTTTTCTTTTGCATCAGATAAATAAAACTCTTACAAATCCTAAGATTGTTTTTACAGGCTTGATCTTACTTTTTTCATTTCCATAAATGGTTGAAATGTTCACGGAACCAACTTTTAACTTTTGTCTTGCGGCTAGTATCAACATTTCGCTCTCAGCCTCATAACCGTTGTATGAAGGCAGAATATTTTGAAGTACCTTAGTTCTGAAAGCTCTGAAACCACATTGGCTGTCAATAATTCGTGTACCGGTTTTTAAACTTAATAGCATTGAGGTTAGTTTATTACTTGCTATCCGCTGAATCGGCATACTTGAAATATCGTTTAACCTGTTTCCAATCACAATGTCATAATTTTTTAATGCGTCTGTAAGTGATGGAATCCATTTAGGTTCGTGCTGAAAATCAGCATCAAGTGAAACAGTATATTCAAAACCAAGTTCTAAACTTTTAAGAAAACCTATCTTTAAAGCAGACCCCTTTCCATTATTCGAAGTTGAATTAATAATTATTATCCTGTCATCATCCGGAATATTTTTTAGTGATTGATCTGTTGAACCATCATTTACAAGTATCAATTGATCAACATAATTTAGTGTTTCAACTGAGATGCTGTGGATTGTTTCGGCTTCATTATAGAAAGGAATTACAGCACAGATTTTATTTTTCTTTGAAGTACTGTTCAATTATTCCTTTCCAACCTTTCACTACCGGCGCTCTGAATGCCCTGTTAATATGCCTGATAAGACCGTCCTTCGATAATCCTTTAGTAAGATGTCCGTTCTCTGCAACGGAAATACTTCCTGTTTCTTCCGAGACAATCACACTTATCACATCTGCTTGTTCCGAAATTCCCAATCCCGCCCTGTGCCTCATCCCGAGTGATTCACCGTTTACCATAGTGGTGCTTGAGAGCGGCAACGTGCAGCGTGCAGCTTCAATAATATTTCCTTTAATTATAACCGCACCATCGTGCAATGGAGAACGCGGAAAAAAGATTGAAGTAAGCATGGATTTTGTAAGTTTAGCTTCAAGTAGTTCTCCGGTTTCTGCATAACCTCTTATACCGCTTGATTTAATCAGAATCATTAATGCGCCGTGCTGCTGCTGTGACAGTTCAAAAGCGGCATCAGCTATTGTTACTGCGGCTTCTGTGGAATCAGATTTTACAAACATTTTAAAGAAAGGATTCCTTGCAACTATAACCAGCAGTCTTCTTATTTCCGGCTGAAATAAAATTACAAAGGCGATTACCCAAATATCAGTGACGAGTTTTAATAACCAGCTTAATGCACGCAGGTTTGAAGCTTGCGACACAAATGACAGAATCAGAACTATCATCAACCCGATGAATATCTGTGCAGCAATTGTTCCTTTCAGTATCGTGTAAAGTTTATAAACGATAAATGAAACAATCAGAATATCGATCAGGTCGACAAACGTTACAGTAAGAAACCCTATTTTTATTACGTCGAACATCAGTTAAAGTTTTTGTGCAAAGTTAATAATTGTTTTGCATTCTTCACATTATGAGTCCGAATGATAGATGCACCCCTGTTTAATGCATAGGCTTCAGTGATAATAGTTGCTGTGTCGCGTTCATCTACATCAAGGTTAAGAGTTTTGCCGATAAAAGATTTCCTTGATACACCAATCATCAAAGGGTAACCTAAGCTTTTAAAATCTTCAAGCCTATCCAATAATTCAAAATTTTGCTGAACTGTTTTCCCAAAACCAATTCCGGTATCAACAATAATATTTTTAACACCTGCCACTGCTGCTTTTGCGGCTTGAATAAAAATATGCTGATATATATCTCCAACAACGTCCTGATATTCAGGATTCACCTGCATCGTTTTGGGTTCTCCCTGAATATGCATTATCACAAGTGCAGCATTGTATTCTGCTGCAAGTTCGGCAATTTTATAATCAAATGTCAGTCCGCTAATATCATTAATTAAAACAGCGCCTTCATCCAAAGCAGATTTTGCCACCTTGCTTTTAGTTGTATCAACTGAAATAAGGGTGCCGGGTCTTTCATTTAAGATACTTTTTATAACCGGAATGATACGTCTCTTTTCTTCTTCTTCAGATACCTGCTCTGAACCAGGTCTGGTTGATTCACCACCAATGTCGATAATATCTGCCCCGTCATCAATCAGTTTTAGTGCATGATGTAATGCTGAATCTTGATTATAATATTTTCCGCCATCAGAGAACGAATCCGGAGTAACATTCACTATGCCCATAATCAGTGGTTCTGAATATGTTGTTTCCCTTGTACCGATTGTATAATGATTGTTTTCAAAGTTTAGAAAATTGCTTATGGATTCGGAAATACTTTTCAGTGCTACATTGCCGGACTCCTTTTGCAGCACTGTCAGTTCAGTTAATGAGTTAACAACAATTAATTTGTTTCCGGTTTTGGCATCAGTTAAAAAATTAAAAGAAATTTTCTTCAATTCTACGATTAACTTTTCTGAATCATAATTGCCGCTGAATACTTCTAACCCATATAATGGTGCAGACGGAAGGTTCTGCAGTTCAACGAATCTTTTTTTTAGTGATTCATAAGTATTTCTTCTACTAAGATTTATTACTTGTGCTATCAACGAAAATATCTTGTTAAATTATTATTAACTGAAATAAAAAGGTGACCTTCGTCACCTTTAAGTTTCCAATGTAAACTTTTTTTATCTGAGCAGATTTTTTAATTCAGTTGTTTCCGCAGTTATATTATCTGCGTGGAATATAGCTGAACCAACAACGAATACGTCGCAGCCTGCTTCATAAACTTTTTTAATATTTGATTTACTTATCCCGCCATCTATCTCGATTAAAAACTTAGAATTAAACTTTTCTCTCAGGGACGCTATCTCTTTTATTCTTCTGATTGAATTGCTGATAAAAGACTGTCCCCCAAAACCCGGATTGACCGACATCAATAAAACCAGATCAACATACTCTGCTATATCATTTAATTCACTTACAGGAGTAGATGGATTTATAACTACTCCCGCTTTTGCACCAAGTTCTTTTATCCTTGCTATAGTTCTGTTTAAATGAACTACTTCTTCAGTGTGCACGAGAATATTATCCGCTCCCGCGTTTATAAAATCTGGAATTAGGTTATCAGGATTTTTTATCATCAGATGAACGTCGACGGGTAGTTTTGTTATTCTTTTTACAGCTTCAACCACAATCGGTCCAAAAGTAAGATTAGGAACAAAATGACCATCCATTACATCGCAGTGAATCCAGTCAGCGCCGCCTAATTCAACTAAACGGATTTGCTGTGCAAGGTTTGAAAAATCCGCGGATAAAATTGAAGGAGCGAGAATTCCCATTTTTATTCCTCCCTTATTTCATTATCTATTGGAGCCTCCGCTGCTTTGGTAACAAACAGATCGATTGCATCGCCTGACTTTACTTTGTTTCCTTTGCTCGGGTACTGATCTAATATTGTATTCGGCAGAAGAGAAAATGATCGCTGATAATTAATCTTACCGACACGTAAAGTACTATCGGCAAGAATTCTTTGTGCTTCAGCAAGTGATTTACCAATAAGGTCGGGAACAGTTATTCCTTCATCCGATTCACCCGAACTAATAGTTACATTAACTGATTCACCTTTCTTTAAAGGTGTACCCTCAGCATACTGCTGATCAAATATCATGTTCTTTGGATTCGTTGAAGGCAATTCCTCTATGCTGCCGAGTTTCAGTCCCACTCTCTCAAGTGACAACCGCGCATCACGGATTGATTTGCCGCGCAGCCTGGGCACATAAACTGTGGGCTCACCACCGCTGACAAATAAATAAACACGTCTTCCCTCTTTTACAATTTTTCCGCCTTCTGGCTTTTGTAAAATGATTGAGCCTTTTGGAAATCTTTCATCAAAGATCGACTCGCTTACTACAGGTTCCAGTTGATAATCCTCGAGCATTTGCATTGCCTGAGATTCTTCCATTCCCACAACATTTGGAACTTTTGTTTCAGCTTTATTAACGTACCAAGGAATAAGCAGGTTATCAGCGATGAGAAATAAAATTATTAATGAGCCTAAGATGTATAAGGATTTTCTAATGAAAGGTCTTGCTAAAAGTTTTTTCATCCGTTTGTTCCGGGAGCCAATATAATCTGAATTTTGTAGTTACAATTTAACACTGATTAAGAAAAATAGCAGGTCAATTGTAAAAATGATGTAATAAAATAAGGTCTTATTTTTTATTATTTATACCATTATAAATAATCATTAATATTGTTGCTAGAATACCGACTAAACCAATTACTAAAAATACCATTTCAGGTTTAGTCTGCTCTACGGCGAAAACCTTATATATCCATCCACCAAATGGACCAACTATAAAAAATGCAATTGCGATTGGCAAAAATGCAAAACCCTGAAAAAGTGCTGCCTGTCCTTTGGGAGCCAGATCAGCAAGGTATTCATAAAACTTCGGAGCTTGTGTTTGTTCACCAACTGAAAAAATAAAAATCGCCGACATAGCTAATGGAATACCTAAACCAATTTGAAACAGAGTCGAACCTTCAGATGTAATATTCACAAACATGTTTTGTACTAATGGTGCAACAAAGAATAGCATTAGCCAGCTGGTAGCAGCAAGAATAAAAGATATTATTATGGAAGTGAAAGTTGGTATTCGTTTGGTCAACAGATTAATAGGTATTTGAAAAACAACAATTGTAAATGCACCAGTTGCAGTAATAATCTCAAATGGTGCATCCTGTGCGATATAATCTCTTACATAATACGGTACAACAATAAAATACTCCCAAAATACGACCCAATACAATGAAAAGATCAGCAGAAAAACTATAAATTTGAAGTTATTTAGAACTGTCCACATATTTTTTGCAACCGTTTTTAATGCTAACTGATCTTCAACTTTTTTCTGTTCCGGTTCTTTGAAAAAAAATAGTGTTACCAGAAGCATCAAGGCACAGCTAAATGAAGAAACTAAATAGACAAATTGAATCCCCACAGAATCTCTAACTATCAAAGCTAAAATAGGTCCTATTGCAGCACCGATATTGACTATCCAGTAATAGATAGCATACCCAAAAGATTTATTCTCAGATGAAGAGGCTACAGCAATCGTTCCCAATACACTAGGTTTAATAAAAGAACCTCCAATAGCAGTGAAAATAAATATTAGTGAAAGTATTAAAAATAAATGATCTTCAGAATACCATCCTGAAAATGCCTCCATCCCCGTTGAACCGATTAGAAAGTATCCAATTGCAAGAATAAAAAATGCAAATGTGAAAGCCTTCTTAAAACCAAATTTGTCAGCAAGCGCACCGGCAAAAATCGGTAAAAAATAGATCAGTCCACCGAAGATTGACTGCAGTAAGCCAGCATCTTCAATATCGAATTTTAGATGGTCACGTAGAAAAACACTTAGGATTGCAGCCTGTCCATAATACGCTAACCGCTCAAATAACTCCATTCCGTTTGCAACCCAGAATGAAGGCTTGAATCCGTCTTTTAGTTTTGAAGTGCCGGTCGAGATGCTCAATTTATCTCCTGTAATTTTGTTAATGCTCGCCAAATATATCAAAGGTTAAATAGAGACACAATTAAAAGTTAGCTGTTAGTTTATTGTAATTTTACAGTTAAAATTTTTCCTTATGTTTGTCCTGGATGGAAATAGATTTTCCCGGCAAAATATCATGATTAAAAATTATTTCGTTCTTAACAGACTTGCTATTGAACTCGATGAACTGTTATCGGGTGCCAAACCTGTTTCAATATTTACTCAGGAAAAAGATAGAGTAGTTATAGAATTCAGAAACCAGAATCAGACTGCATTTGTCGAGTTCTGTGTCAACCCAACACTTCCTTTTATTTTACTTAAGAATGATTTCAGAAGAGCAAAAAAAAATACTATAGACCTGTTTCCACAATTAATTGATACAAAACTGAATTCGGTTATGATGTGCTCGACTGACAGAATAATCAGGTTTGAGTTTGATTCGGCTGCTATGTACTTTATTGTCAGAGGCAAACTTACAAACCTGATATTCATTTCTAAAACAGAAAATGATTCCTTTAAGAAAACAGAAAGCGAGTTCTTTCCTGAATTTCAGGATGAATTATCAACTTATAATTTTATCAGAGGATTTAATCAGCCTGATTTCAGTGAAGTTGAAAAAAATATTTCGCAGGAGAATTTCCGCAAGCAGTTTCCATTCATCAGTAAGGAAATATTATTGGAGAGCAAACTTACTTCCGGAAAAGAATTTGATTTGAATGCTATTCAAAATACTATTCGAGGAATGGAGAATGACAGGATAGTTGTTGTGAGTGATTCGAATTCAGGAAATATCAAATTAACATTTGAAAGTTTTAAACAATTTGATTCAGATGAGAAGACTTTTTACAATTCAGTTAACGAGGCATTTAAGTTTTATCTTCCAGAAAAATATAAACTCGAAAAATTGTTATCTCATGAAAGGATAGTTAAAAAGCATATTGATGCTCTTGCTATCCGGTATTCGCAAAAATTAAACAAACTAAAATCTGTGCTGGACAGAAAAAGTAATGAAGAAGAGTATAAACAACTGGCAGATTTGTTATTAGTTAATATTAATCAAATCAAAGAGGGAATGACTGAAATCACATTGAATGATTTTTACAGCGAAAACAAGACCGTGACCATCAAACTGGATCAGTCAAAAAGTCCTAAGAAAAATATTGATTCATATTTTGAAAAAGCCAGAAGTGAAAAACTCAATAGAGAAAAATCTTTAGAACTATTTGAAAAAACACAAAAGGAGTTTTTCAGAATTAATAAACTCTCAAGTGAAATTGAATCTGGTATAAGCTCTGAAAGGATTAATGAAATTATGAGTGAACTAAAAATAAAATCAAACACACAGACTGACGACAAAGATGATATAAGAACAAAATTCAAGAGATATGTTATTGATCAAAAGTATTTTGTATATGTCGGACGCGACAGTAAAAACAACGATTTGCTTACATTAAAATTCGCCAAACAAAATGATTACTGGTTTCACGCCCGCAGTGTACCCGGCTCACATGTAGTTTTAAAATCAGATACTTCTAAAGAGAATATGCCGAAGGATGTGATAAAAAGAGCGGCATCGATTGCGGCATTTCACAGTAAGGCAAAAACATCAGGGATAGTTCAGGTTTCGTTCACTCAGAAAAAATACGTCGTTAAGAAAAAAGGAATGGAAGCGGGTAAAGTTGCACTGTTAAGAGAGCAAGTTGTAAATGTTAAGCCTGAAATTCCTAAAGGATGTGAGTTCATCGATTCCAATCAGGAGTAGTAATTAAAAAACCGTTGGAGGCGGAAGCAAATTCCAAACTGGAAAAGATTCTGCTTCACACCTCGGCAACGGTAGTATTGGAGTCACGTATAGGTTTGTCCAACTATTGTGCCTTTGTAAAGCTTTACTTTTTTTGTATTTGAGCTAAAAAATGGGGTTAAACACATCTAAAAATGAGACTTTAACTCACAGTGAGAAGCGCAGATCACATTGAAAGCTGCAGGATTTCCGCGAAGATATTTTTCCCTGTTTCTATTGTATCGTCAGCAGGTAAAAATTTTGGATTGTGTAAACCGTATCTCTCACCTTTTGAAGTACCAAGCCAGAACATAAATGAAGGGAATTTTTTGGAAAAGAATCCAAAATCTTCTCCGGTCATTTTATATCCACAGTCGATGAACTGATAATTTGCTGCCAGTTTATTTGAAAGTGATTTAAATAATTTGTCGTCAACAATTACTTCAGGGTAGTGTGCGCCTTTACTGAGTTTATAGTTAACGCCGGTTTTATTCTTCATCAGTTCAAGTAGATTTATTAATTCATCACAAAACTCTAAAGCTTTTTCTTCACTAAGTGATCTGATGGAACCTTCAATCCTTGCATTACCCGGAGCGATATTTCTTACAAAACCGGAATAAATTTTCCCGACACCGAAAATGAATGGGTCATTTATTTTTGAATAAAGTTTATCTGCTTCATCCATAAAATATCTTAAAGCGGTAAATGCATTTTTCCCTTCGCCGGGAAAAGCAACATGAGCACTGATACCTCTAAAATCAATATCGATCTCTAATGCTGAAGCAAACAAAACCCCGGATGTTGATGCAATAGTTCCTTCAGCATATTCATCCGTAATGTGAAGTGCGAACGCATTTTTTATTTCGAATTGTCCGAATATCCCCGTTTCATAAAACTTCATCGCTCCCCCACCGCTCTCTTCGGCGGGCTGAAAAAGAAAAAGAAGATTCTGCTTTGTCGGATTTTTGAGAACTTCCTGAATTAAAGAATATAAAATTGATGTGTGCACATCGTGTCCGCACGCGTGCATAAAGTCATTGCCGGATTTAAATGGATATTCGGTTTCTTCTTTAATTGGAAGTGCATCAATATCAGCACGGAAAAGTATGTATGGATCCGTGTTTACTGTATACTCAACTAAAAGACCGGTTGGGAATGGTCGATGAATCTTTAATTGGTTTTTGGGATCAGAATTTTTTATTGATTCAGAGATCAACTCTGTTGTTTTAAACTCCTGGTAAGCAATCTCAGGATTCTTATGAAGTTTATGTCTTAATTCAATTGGAGATATCATCTTTTATAAATTAAAATGTGATGTCAACGATTTAACTGCATCCTGTTTAAACGATTCATCGATGAGACAGGATATTTTTATCTCTGAAGTTGTAACAAGTTTTACGGGAATATTGCTTAATGCTTTAAAGAAACTTGCGGCAACTCCGCTGCTTGAGCGCATTCCAATACCAACAATTGAAATTTTCGTATAGCCGCTTTGATAATAAATGTTGAGGTCGCCAAAATCTTTAAGCAAATGATTTAATGCTTCCTCAATGTGACTTCTTTTATCTTCAATGATTGTAAAAGAAATATTTAATGCCGGGTTACCGATAATGGATATCATATCCACATTTAATTCTTCATTAGCAACATGCTCAAAGATTTTTTGAACAAGGGTGTAATCTTCCGGCAAATTACTTATAACCACCTGTGTTTGATTGTCCATCACACTTAATCCGCTAACCAATGGTTGTTCAATGTTCGTCTCAGTCACGTAACTTCCCTCCTCATCTGAAAATGTTGAAGCACAGTACAAAGTTATTCCGAATTTTTTTGCTATTTCCACTGACCTGCTGTGCAGCACTTTTGCACCAAGGCTTGCCATCTCAAGCATTTCATCATAAGTAACTTTTTTTAATTTCTTAGCTGCGGGATGGAGTCTTGGATCAGTCGTAAATATTCCCGGTACATCACTATAAATTTCGCAGGTAGCGTTTAAAGCTGCAGCAAGTGCGACTGCAGAAGTGTCGGATCCACCTCGTCCTAATGTTGTTATTTCTCCCTCATCAGTAATACCCTGGAAACCGGTTACGATCACTGCATCATTTTCCTCGAGTACTGATTGAAGTTTTTCAACTCTTAAATTCTTTATTCTTGCTTCATTAAAATTATTCGTTGTCATTATCCCGATTTGGAATGCGTTCAGCGATTTAGCCGGAATTCCTTTATCGTGCAATGCGATAGCAAGCAAAGCAGCAGAGACCTGTTCACCAGTAGTCAGTAACATATCCAGTTCACGGGGCACAAGGTTTTCTGTTATTTCTTTTGCCAGTTTAATAAGATTATCTGTTGTTTTTCCCATTGCAGAGACAACGACAACTAATTTATACCCCGTTTTTATCCTGGAAGAAATTTTTTCAGCTATCTTAATAATTTTTTGGGTATCAGCTACCGAACTTCCGCCGTATTTTTGAACTATAACTTTCAATCTGTTTAGAAAATATTTGAATTGAATAAATTATTTTTGATATAGAAAAATTCAGCGCAAATTTATAAAAAATCTGTTTAACAGAAAGCTATTAGTCATTTTCATTAAAATATTTTTTTGAACCGGGAACATTTTCAGGTTACGATCATCTATACTTTTGAGATGCGGAAATAAATTGAAAAATAAAAGAGATACGTTTACAGAAATATTCAACCATACAAAACGAAAGATTTTCAATTTTGTACTTAAGATGACATCTGACAGGATGCTTGCGGAGGATATTACGCAGAATACCTTCTTAAAGTTCTTTGAATCTCTCGAATATATAAATGATCTGCAAAGTGCTGAATTCTGGTTGTTCAAAACAGCAAGGAATGAAGTTTACCAGGTATACCGAACAAAGAAAATTCACGTTGACCAGTACGGCGTAGATGATATTGATGAGTTAAACCTGGATTCAGGTGAATCATTACATGACTCACTTGAAAAGAAAGATCTCAGGCAAATAATTAATATTCAACTTGATAGCATGCCTGCTGAACAGAAAGAAGTATATCTTCTAAAGGAGTACGGCGGATTTTCATATAATGAAATATCGTCTATACTTGGTATTGATGAAGAACTTGTAAAAAGCCGACTGCACAAAGCAAGGCAGAAGCTAATAAAGCGAATTTCAAAACTAATCAACTAGGTTATGTCATGGAAAAAGATTTAATACAGTTTAAGATTGAAGAATTTCTTGACGGCGAATTAAAACGTGAAGAGGAGGAATCACTCTTTGCTGAGCTTGCTTTGAACTCTGAAGCACGGGTCTATCTTAGACAATTATCACTGTTGAAACAAAATCAGTTTAATCAGGAAGAAGAATTTCCGCAAAGACTTGAAGAAAAAATTCTCGTCTCAACGATAATGAAAGATTCTGTACTTACAAGGAATCAGCGCGCGTCAACTATTGGTAGATATATGACAGTTGGCATCTCAACAGTACTGATAATTTTAAGTATCTATCTTTTTAATACGATGAATTTATACAAGACAGAATTGAAAACTGTTGTCAATTCAAGTCGGGAACAACAGGAGATCATTAAAGCGCTTTATAATGCACTTCCATCTGCTGAAGTGAGAGCGACTTACTCAAATGAAATTATTGTAAAACCAAATTCGTGAGGACAAAATGAAAAAATTAATTGGATTGTTGTGTATACTATTTCTATTGGCAGGATGTAAAGCTGAACCTCAGGTTGAAGTTATACCAAACTACGATAAGGTCTATCTTACACCGGATAATGTGGACACTCATCCTCAAATAACTGAGAGTGATGAGGAAAAACTGATAGCTCGAATCAATGAAGAAATCAATAAGACTAATCTTGAAAAAGAACAGGTTAAACTTGATTATAAACTAATGATTGATGAGCAGGGTGCTCTGAAAAAATTAGAGATCGTTGAAAGTCCGGGTAAACAATTTGATGATATCGTTTTGCAGGTGGCATCAACGTGGAAATTTGATCCGGCAAAAGTTGACGGCAAAAAAGTAAAATCTCAACTAAGATGGAAATTCAGTAATCAAAATAATTTTGCAGCGGCACAGATAAATAAGGAAGACTACCAGACACAATTTGATGAGACACCATTTCCGGTCGGAGGTATGGGAGAATTGTCTAAGAAAATTGTGTACCCTGAAAAAGCAAAACAGGAAGGCTTTGAAGGAAAAGTCATCCTTCAGGTTTTTATAGATGAAACAGGGACTGTGGTTAAATCAGAAGTGCTTAAAGGTGCCGGGAATGGTTTAGATGAAGCTGCTATTAAAGCAGTTGAGCTAACCAAATTCACTCCTGCAAAAGTCAAAGGAAAAATTGTTAAAGCAAAAGTTGTACTGCCCATTGTGTTTAAGTTGAGTTGATTCAAAAAATAAAAAGGCGATTCAGATGAATCGCCTTGATTTTAGCTCACACCAAATCTTTATTTTATCAAAATCATTTTTCTAACAGCAGTGAATTTGCCTGCAGTGATTTTATAAAAGTATACACCACTTGAAACAGGAATGCCGCCGTAATTTGTTCCATCCCAGATCACTGAATATTCTCCTGCTTCCCTGCTATCATTTACCAGAGTGTTAATCTTTTCTCCAAGCACATTAAAAATTTCCAGGTTAACAAACTCTGTTTCAGGCATCTGGAATTTTATTAAAGATGATGGGTTAAACGGATTCGGATAATTTTGTGATAGTCCGAATGTTAAAAGTTTATTTGCATTTTCGTTGATCCCGGTTGGAGGTTGTGCAATATATGTAGTGACCATCAGATTACCACCTGTGAAGCTTTGCCATCCGCTTGATGAAAGATAGTACATACCTCTTCCGGAATTTGGAGAAGATGCATCAGTCCCGATACCGGGGTCACCGGGATTTGTTTCAAGATAGTTGATAAGAACCCAAATTTCACCGGCTTCAATAGTTGGTGGATCAATTCCCGGAAGTGTAAGCAAAATCGAATTAGCCGCACCGGCAATACCTGATGAAACACGATACGGACCCGCAATTATATCCCCGGGTAAACCTGATTCGTCTTTGTTCAATGTAAAATCAAATGCCCCCGCATTATTTACCAGGGTTTCCAGTCTGATAATTTTAGCAGGATAAAAAGTCGGAGTTACTTTTAAAGCAAATTTATTTTCATCGTAAGTGAAATCGACAACATAAAAAGCTTCCCAGGATCCATCGTCGTACTTTACAGGAGTGAGTGCCGGTTCCTCACAGGCAAATCCACCAACAGTCCTGCTTACAGGACTGAATAAAGTATCATCACCTAAAATTATATATGCGATCATTTTATACTCGTACCATAATTGACAATCGACACTGTCATCGAGCAGCATTTCAGTTCCACCTGCAATAGTTTTAAAGAATTTTCCGTTTCGATAAATGTCTATTGTCGGAACCCCAGTTAACGGATCATTATTTAGTCCGAGTACAGGATCCGCCCACGTAACCAATAAATTTTCACCTTGAATTGTAACTGTAATACTATCAGGAGCTTGTGGCGGTGCAAGCAATGAAACATCGACACCAACATTTCCAAAGTATAAAGGATTAAAAACACTGTTCATTGTTTGAGGCCACCATCCATTAAAGATTGCCGCACCTGCATTTCGTTCGATAAGGAATGCTCCAAGTCCCGGGGTTTTATCAGGCGCAAAAATTTGCAACTGATAGCCTTCAAAAAATCCCATTGGAATTGCAACTTCACCTTGAAGGTGTCCATTTGTTATTGTGAATTCAACATCACCTTCGGTAAGGGTTATTATATCACCAACTCCGCCGCCGGTAAAAATCTTTCTGAATCTTAAATCCGAACCTCCTGCGTGCCAGTAAGCCCAGAAATTTCCTTCCTGCAAAAGTGGTAGTGCACCGTTTGGTTCGAATGCATCATTGTTATTGTCATCAAAGTACAGCCCAAAGCCCTCACTGTCATCAAGTTCATTATTTAAGAAGTCTTCCCCGGCGATGTAAAGCATATCATTCTGATCATTATACTTAAAGTACATAAAGACTGAACCTTGTGGTTTTGGTGATCCACCTGAATAACCAAGCACATCCGACACATCAATCTTGAATGCATCTGTCCACTCACCGGGAGAAATAACTCCATCGATAACAGGAACAGATCCTAAAGGTGCATCAAAATCAAATGTGAGTAATGAATCACTTAATCTTCCTAACACTTCGTTGGAATAAATACTTTGACCGGTTTCGTTGGTCACATTTATTACATAGTAATAATCCCGAAGCGGAAAAACGGATGAATCGCTGTAATTATTATTTGAAGTACTTACGGAAGAAATTTTGGAATAAGGTCCTCCCTGAACCAAACTCCGGTAAATAGTTATGCTGTCCGCAAGAAGCGTTTCATGACTGATGGGAAAATCCTTATTAGAAAAATTACCTGAACTATTTTTTGCATTAGTAATTTTATTTACCGATTCAACCGGGAATGGATCACCAACTGCTTTGGCAATTTCAATTTGTTTCTCAAGGCTCTGGGTAAGTGTAGTCCAGCTAAGCACTACCGCACCTTGTAAATTTGTTGATGCGCTTAAAGTCGGAGGATTAACATTGAACTGAGCCAAAGAAAAATTAACCCCGGTTGTTGTTGAGTCATTGACGATGTTGACTGACGCAGCACTTCCATAGTTGTACCCTGGTTTTTCCGCGGTTATGGTATAAGTTCCTGCAGGAATATTTGTGATCAAAAAATTTCCGTTCTGATCACTGACTGCAGCTCTCGGGTTACCCGAAACTTTGAGGAGAACACCACTATCATCACTGGTACCGGCAAGATCAACTGTTCCGCTTACATTACCTCCGCCGAGATTGATCTCTGAATAATAAAGGCGTCCGCCGTTGCCAAATTCACGCGCATGAACTCCCTTGCCTCCTGCAATAATCTTTTTGCCGTCATGCGAGATATCAACTGTGAAAAATGATCCGGGAGATACTATCTCGAATGTCAGATCACCTGTCTCAACGTCAAATACAAGAAGATCAGGTTTGATATGACTTAAATCTCCCCATGTTACAGCTGCAGCTACTTTTCCATCATCAGATAACGCGATATCATCAACAAGATCCGCCGCGCCCAGGTATGTCCATTTCGGAATTCCGCCTCCGTAGGTATCAAAAGCAATTACAGAACCATCATAACCCGAAGAGAGGAAAATTAATGTGCCAGCTACAATCGTACTCCCGTCAGCCGAAATATCAACCGATGAAGCCCAATTGGTAAAACTTGAAACAAGAGGAATCTTGTACTGCCATAATAAATTATACTCAGTGCCGGACTGGTTTTTAATCCATGTTTGAATGAAGCCGCTGTTATCAGCAGTGACAATAATGCTGCCGTCTCCGCTTATAACAGCAGGTGATTCGGTGTTATCAATAAAATGATCCCATATTAATGAACCGTCAGAAACATTATAAACATACTGATGATTCCTGCCATTAATTACCACAGTATTTCCATCGGCAGAAAAATTAGCACCAGCCCAGTTACTGATAACTGAACGGGAAATTTCTTTCGACCAAATAATAGCCGGCGAACTTCCGGCTAATGAAATTGCATAGGCTATTGCAGTGGTTCCGTTACCGCTTGCATCCGCCAGGAAAACTAAATGTTCGCCGCTTCTTGAAACACTAACATGACTTGCCCAAAGAGTGTCGGGCATTATCATCTGGTATTTTACATTTCCATTTAAACTGTCTAAAATTAAAAACTCGGTTCCTTTGGTAACCGCTATAACTTCACCATCATCTGAAACATCGATGCCGGGATCATTTGGAACTGTGGGAACTTCCCAAACAGGAATATTATTGCTGCTGTTATATCGTGATAAACGCATGTTGTTCAATCCCCACGCATTAAACGGCATTGAACCATCAGCATTCAGCTCCGCTGCGTTAGCGATAGCTAAAGCATCCTGTGCTGTCCAAATTACATTTCCGCCAAGTACAAATCTATCAGCACCCGATCTGGTATTATTCTTTGAATTGACAACAGGAATTTCAGTTAACGAATTATATTTTTCAGGATGCGTAACAAAAAGTGATTTATTCCCCTGCCTGATAAGTTCGGTTTTTGCGAATTCGATTTGTTGGGATAAAGTGGTGTTTTGAAATAAGAGGAAAATTGAAAAGAACATGAATAACGAAAATTGTTTTAAAGCAGATGTCATAAGTACCTCTCTAATAACATTAAAAGTTAATCGATATTTAACTGGAATTATTTCAATAGAATGTCTGTGAATTCTCCTGTTAACTGTTCTTCAGGACATATTACCTTATTTGGAAATTTAACTGTGATTTAGAATTTGAATTAAACTTATTGGTTGTAAACATCAATATCAATAAGGATGATTTTTAAAAATATAACATAGCACCAAGCATAAGTTCATCTAATTTGATCTGAAATCCATGACTGTTATTCATTCCATCACTTTTATCAGTGATGGTCAGAATAATTTCATAACCGACTGTATGATTTAATTGTTGATAAATTAGAATCTCTTTTATTTTAGGATAAGAACATCCATTACACCAGAATAATAATAATTCACAAGAAGTTGAAACAACTCTAAGGCTTTTTAATAACCAGCAGACCTTCAATTTCATCAGCGATGTAGATATAGTTGTTATCAGCACAAACACCCATAGAGTATTTTGTTGGAATCGTGCCGATTCGAACTGGTGATGAAGGGTTCGTTACGTCAAAGATTTGCATACCTCTTGTTTCTGTAGTCAGATAAATCTTATTGTTTTCATACATAACTTCCTTTGCATATCCGCCCGATGAAAAGTTACTTAATAATTTTACATCTGCAGTGTCAGAAAAATCAACTATGGATAGTCCTCCTGTACCGCAGGCAATATATGCAATGGGTAAATCAGGATGTCGAACTATATCTACAGCATATCCCGGTGTATCTTTCCATCCGCAAACCTGGTAGGTACCAAAGCCCAATTGAAAGTCCGAAATGTCAACCATCGCAAAACCCATTTCACCGCAAGCTGCAAGTAAATAACTTGTGTCTTTGGAGGTTACAACAGCCTGGCAGTAACCGGGAGTAATATTGGTTGCTCTAACATCCGGTTGAGTCGGAAAACTTATATCAGATATATTATAGCCAAGCTCGCTTACGCAAGTAAAAAGAAAATCACCCATTATATAAAAACTTTTTGCCGGCTTCATCGGCAGATTATAATTTGTTACTTCAGGATTGTAAGCATCGCCAACATCTACAACTGAAACTCCAAAATTTCCTGCAGCAAGGTAGATCACTGAATCTTTGATATCTATCTTTGCTGAATAGCCTCGTATATCAGTTATCTTTGACGAAATAAGTTTTGGATTATTCGGATCAGCGATACTGACTATCAGTAAGCCGCCTTCACCCTGTGCGATGAAAAGCAATGTGTCTTTCATTACAACATCCTGTGCGTAACCTGCCGTCATATACTTGCTGATGATTTTATACCCGCCATCATCACCTGTCAGAGATTCAGGTGCATTTGGTTCGCCACAACTGATTATAAACATAGTTAAGAGGATAAGAGTAATAGCATATATTTTTTTCATTTGATGTCCTTTAAATTTCTTTTTCAAAATTGAAATCCATATTTAAGAATTAAACCAAACTGCGATTGATCATAATCTTTTTCATCAGAAACATATTCTTCATTTGGCTGGAATGATGTATCAGTGTCACGGTACATCCATGCATAAAATAATCCTGCGGAAAAATTATTTAACAGCTTAATATCATAATTAAAATTTATCCTGTAGTTAACGTCAAATCTCCCCGCGTGCAGCGGATCAAGTTCTCCAATATTTTCTGTTTTGTATAATCTTTTGGAAAACTGTCCCGAAAGACTAACTGAATTATTCTTATTCATTAGTTTTGGAAGATTTACATCAATCCCTGCAAAAAAGATATGTTCATGATAAGTTGCATCAACATCATCAGAATTAGTTTTTGTTTCAAAGTCTTCGTCATATCCTTTTGCATCAGAAGTTATATATCGATAACCAGCATCTGCAGTAACTATTTTTGAAATATCCTGAAACAACCTTATTCCATACATCATATTTTGGCTATCGTATTCGGTAAAGTGCTCGTTGTAAAAGTATTTCATATAACTGAAATACAATCTCACTCTTGTTGATGTAACGATGTTTTGCTGGAGCCATAGCGCATATTCATCTTTGGAAAAAGTATACGGCTGAAATGTTTCAGGAGTATAACCATATAGATTTATCCAGTCATCATCGCGGAAATGAGCAACATAAAATTCAGGAAGGTAAGAGTATGAAAACATCAAACTTGTACTGCTCGTAACGTACTGTTGAATTCCAAAATCAAAAGACGACCACGACTTTGATGAGTTATATGAATACGCCTTGTGATCCGCGGACGCAGAAAAAATTGTCCTAAGATTTTTTATGAACCAGTTCGAACATGCTACCCTTACATCATAGTTCATTAACAGATCATCATACCTGTTGATATGAAACCTTCCTGCATCTTCCCTGTTCTTAAAACGTTCGATGTACTTGTCAGAATATTTTAAGATGTTGTTATCATAAGCTGATGTTACAGTCAAATCAATTGACCAATCGCCGTAGTTTGATGAGGATTTATTTTGAGCATATAGAGACTCAGGAATTAAGCCAACGATAAACATCATATAAACCAAAATTGTCATTTCGACCGAAGGTAGAAATCTCAAAAGACAACCACTAAGATTTCTTATTCGATGACCAACCAAACGGAAAGGCAGGCTCCTTCGAAATGACAGGTTGTCTGATTTTAGCAAATTAATTAACTGATGAAGATTCAAATGATTCATGCTGTCTTACTTCTCTCCAAGCTTAATATCTTTTTTAGGGAACAACACTCTTCCAAGCACTGTGCTTTTATCTTTGTCCAGAGGAGTTATTTGATAATAGTGTGTTCCTTTAGGAACGTTAAATACGATCTCTTTCGCTTTGCCTGGAATTTTTGATCCGTCTTTTTTGTAACAGGTTGTTTCAGATCTTATGCTGTTCAACTGGTAAGTGTGTTTGACTTTTTTGTCCTCTTTAACTTCTATGCGATAATTGATCCGCCCCTTCATTGTGTAATGATTTTCAATCCTGCTTAGTAATCTTAACTTTGTTGGTCCTGTGATTTTTATTTTCAAAGGATTCGCTTCACTGAACCTGTAGTATTTAACTTCTTCTTCATCGGCAAGAAGATTAACCGGTTCGTTTGGTTCAAGGGGATTTATTGAAATCCAGGTAAGTTCTTTTTCTTCTTTAGGCGTGAAGATATAACGAGCATCGACTTTTGGATTATCATTTTCAATCCACACTTTTATGTTATGTTCACCGCTTCCGAGGTTTATTGTTATCTCTCCTTCGTCACCAGGTGTGCTTAAAGTATCAACTTTATATTTAGCTTTAGTTGATTTCTGAACATCATCAAACTGAACTGATTTTCTATCACCGCCATCAATTCTATAAAATATTTTATAAGAAATAGTTGAACTATAATTCTGTTTGAATTGAGGGCGTGAAATGATTTTTAATTTTCCCGGACCTTTTACTTCGATAAGACTTGCATTCCTTATCCCAACAGAATAATAATCTCTTGCTTTACCCGAAATTAAAATCACTGTTTTCGATTTTGCGTTAACAGGTTTTAAGACTTTACTTTCTGCATGAACAGAAATAAAACTGAATACCAGAAAGAGTACCAGGATTTTATTCAGTTTAAATATTTTCATCAGAACCTCTTATTTAAAATTATAAGTTTGGATTATCATCCTGTCGTGGATGAATCTGTTTAACAACTTCTTCGGTACCGAGTTTGTGACGTTTTCTTTCCATTACAAATACAACAATTATAATAACGGACATAACCGCAGTCACAGCGTATGTCAGCGTAAGATCATATTGACGTTTAACAAAAACTTCGCCCTGTCCCGGTTCTGGTAAAGGTTTAGGACTTACCGGAAGCCCGTATCTTTCAGCAAGTGATGTGACATTCATCAAATGAATTATGGGAACGTTCTGCTCAGCCATTTTTATAATCACACCTTTTGACGGAAAGTTTTTTATTGATAGCGACTCGTTCAATCCAGTTGAAATGAACTGAGCATTTTCAGTTGAACCAAGACTTGCAATACCTCCGCCGACGTTTATAAATGCTTTTACAGGATTATTTTTTTTCTGATCATTATAAATTTCCATTCTCTTGTTTATACTTTTATCAAGAAACTCTTCGTTGATAAAAGTTACATTGCTCCGGGTTATTGCTTCTTCAATAAATTTTCTTCCGTCAGGACTTAACCCTCTTCCCCTATCTAAACCTCCACCGATAGATGCCGCAACTGATCTGAAATTAATTATGCCGGCATCATATAAACTTTTTTCCATATCAAGCCAGGTAAAGTATGGATCGTTAGCTCCCCAGTTTGATGAGCCAACAGATGTAATAATTATTGGTTTTAGTTTTAATGTTTGAACTGCTGAAAGCACGGCTATGTTCAACCCGGGAATTGAGCCTGTAAACGCAATTGCAACAGCATCATTTTGTTTTAGCTCAGCTTCTTTAAACATCTCAACTATTACAGCAGCAAAATTCGGATTTAGTGATGTCAGCTTTGATTCGATATATCCCCTGTCAGTTGTTATCTGGGTAATATCCTGACCTATCAAAGCAGTTTCGTTAGGATCATTAATCGGATCAATGAATACTCCTTTTTGCAGTCTTACTTCTTTAAGATGATCCGAACATCTCTTTGCAAGTTTTGATGCTTCGAGTTTCTGATCATACCATTTTCGTTTAGCATCAACTTTTCCATTTTCAACTGCAAGAAAGCCTACAAGAGAAAGTAATGTTATAACTCCTAATACTCTTTTTGATTTAGCACTGAACTGGTACATAAAATATTTATTCCTTAATCACGCCGGAAATAACTCCCCGTTAAATAAAATTATTACAATGAGTCTCACCAACACAGAAGTAATGAACAACACACAAAGTGTCCTGTATATTCCCTGCTTGCCGAACCAGTGGGCAATAAGCCCGGGAATAACCCATCCCACAGCCTGCAATTGTATTGTGCTTGAGGTTACATCAATCAGCAAAAAATGTCTTGAAAAATTTGCAAGAAGACATCCGATAAGTAAACACATCACCATTTGTCTTCTTCCATAAAGGAAAGTATAATTGCCGAGTACTTTTATAATGAGATATGTTACAAGGCTTACTATCAATATTCCCGCAAGCCGTTCCGGTTCTGACAGTTGAAGTGCGAGGTAACCGGGGACAACAATTCCTCCTGCCGCTAAACCAAACACTTCATAAGAAAGTAAACTGAAAATTAATCCTAACGTAATTGCAAGTTCAACCATTACCGTTACTCCTGTTTTCAAAATACTCTACAACTTTTCCGCCCATACCACCGATATTGCCAATTGAAACTATTGTCGAATTATTTTTTGTAAGCGATAATATTTTTTCAAATACTGAAGATGGTTCTGTCCATCCTACGTTTACAATTTTCTTTTTTTCATATCCGTAGCCGGATGCCATACTTTCAACAACATCTGTTGACTGTCCGATAAGCATCAGATAATCGGATTCATCTTTTATTTCTGTTCCTACCATTTCAGCTAATTGTTTTGCGCGGTCCATCCTGTCGTGACGTGTGTTTAATAAAATAATTTTTGTGCCCTGAAGATGATTTTCATTTTTTAATTTATCCCAGATCATTAACGATGACTGCGGATCATTAGCAGCAAAAGCATTAAAGAGCGTCATATTCTTTTCAAACACATTTACTCTGAACCTGTTCAAAGCGCCTTCATCCGGTATTGCTTTGTACATACCTTTAAATGCGGTTTGTCTGTCAATTCCAAGATGCGAACACACTTCAAGAACAAGCGCCACATTTTCTTTATGTTCTATATAACTGAATCCGTTCATCTCTTCATCAGTTACCATTGCCGGGTCAGATAAATGCATTACAGCTTTTTTATCATCAGCAAGTTTTTGCATTATATCTTTGATATGATTTTCAGCAGTAAAAAAATGCTGATTCTTTGGAATTGTTCTTCCAAGTACGGACGCAATTTCTGCAAGTGTATAACCCATAACATCAACATGGTCAAGACGCACATTTGTGATAACACCAATCGTAGCGTGGATCATCTTAGTTTCAGTTATTGTCTGGTATTGAGGTTCGAGTGCCATACATTCAATAAGCAGCGCATCTACTTTCCGTTCAGCAGCAAACTTTACTATTGCAAGCTGCTCAATAATGTTTGCGCTTGCTTTGCGGTAAATGGAAGTCTCTGTTCCGTTTTCAAGAATTAATCTTGGATATGTACCTGTAACTTTTGTAAGTGTTTTTATTCCCGCTTCATTCATCGCTGAGCCGATTAACCTTGTCACAGATGATTTTCCGCGGGTGCCGTTTACATGAATGCGTATAGGTATGGAGTAAATTCTTTTTTGATGACGGGAGAACTCAATGACCGCAAGGATTATAGCTACAATGACCAATGATAAAAGCAGGTAAAAAACATGCATAAATTAAAACTCGTATCTCATCAATTCTAAATCAAAAACTTTTGAATGATTAACTAAATCTTTGTGCGAGTGTACTGCATTGTTTATGGGATAATTAACGGATGCCTTTGGCCAGTCTGCAATGAATGTCGTGTAAACGATTGAACTGAATAGCGGACAGAGTGCAGCGGCAATTCCATATTCATCAGGAATGGTTTGATACTCTGTAGATGCAATAGTAATTATTATGGCTCCGGCAGCAGCACCAATAAAAGAATACTCAACAACTTTCCAGAAACGGATTTTTTTGTTCTCAACATTTGAAATGAGGTACACCCCGACTCCGTTGCCAAATATAAACGATGCAAATGATAGCACACCAAATGCTGCACTTAAACTACCATTGTTGTTCCATGCGGTATGGAATGTGAGGAGTGCCGGAGGAAAAAAGAAAAGTGCAGATGATAAAGATCCGACAATCACCTGTAACCCGATATTGTGTGCGGAGTGGGATTGTCTAACATTGTCAATAGAACTTGTCACTGAAGAATTATATCTGCTTGTAAAATCAGTCTCATAAGTTACAGACTGGACATTTAATTTGAATTGTGCTTGCGGAACACCAACACATAGAATCAATATGATTAATAATCTTTTCAACACTTTTTTTAACGAATCAAAATCATTTTTTTTGTCGATGAAAAAGTATCTGACTGAAGTCTGAAGAAATAAACACCTGAACTGCATTCCCTGTTAAAGTTATCTTTACCATTCCACAAAATTGTTTTACTTCCGGATGATTGTAATTCATTCACAAGTATTTTTACTTCTTCACCAAGAATGTTGTATATCTTTAATGTAATGTTTGCGTTCACAGGAACTTCATACTGAATTGTTGTAGTTGGATTAAAGGGATTTGGATAATTCTGGTGAAGTACAAATCGAGTCGGTAAAGAAATTATTTCATCTTTAACTTCTGTAACAAAATCCTCATAAACTGTCTGGCTGTATTCTAATTCTGCTGATGTATAATCTTCTGTAGTTTTAATTTGAATCCAGTAATAGTCATTCGGATGAGGAATTGAAGCTATTGTACCGTAGTCGATCCAATCAGTCCACTCGATCACACCGATATTATCAAACCATGAATAACCTGTTCCGGTAGATGGTGATTCACTTCTTAAACGAAGATTTATAAATGATGCATTCGCCGGAAGTGAAAATTCATTGTGATAAAAATTCCAGTCTGTTGTTGAATCAACTTCATCACCAAGATTATATTCAGCAAGCGAAGTTGAACCGGATCGAACATCAAATAACTGAACAACAACTCCGGCATTTGATGAATTATCCGTCTTAATATTTGCATGCAATGAATACTTAGAACCTTGCGAATAAAATCTTAGTCTCTTTTCAAAATTTGTATTAAGCGATTGCAGTCCGCTGTTTCTTTTTTGAACGATTGACCTTTTACCAGAATAAAATTGTGTCGTATCAAACCATTCATCGTTATGATCGAAATACCACATTGTGCAGCCTTCATCTTCGGCATTACCAAACCAAACCAGTTCGCGTCCAAGCCTGTATTTCCAGGTGCCTGATGGTGATATTGATTTAACAGATGAAATACTTCCCGGTCTGTTTATGGGAAGCGGATCAGAAATATTTTCACTTCCATTTTGGTGAAGAGAAATTTCTTCCTGCATTATTTTTTGCTTCGGAGTGATAAGTGCTGAATCAAGGATAATCTCAGCGATAGTATTCTGCCTGTCAATCCTTAACAATCCATTCAGATCTCTTGACCTGTTGGCTATATCATCAAGAAGATAAAGACCAAACTCTCCTTCTGCTCTTTTGGGAATGTAATCATCTATATAAACGGGAGTGACTGTAAAATTGTAAAAACCGGTTTCATCAATTTTTGAATTAACGATGGCAGTCGGATATGTCTCAGTGTAATCAAGATCAAAAACAAAATTGCCGAGTGAGTGAGCGATCAATTTCTTCTTATAAACTTCAAAACCATGAAGAATGTGAGGATGATGACAGATAACAACATCAGCGCCGCTGTCGATGGCGAATCTTCTTATATCAATATCGCTTTCTGTTGGTGAACGAAGTGACGATGAGAAATCTTCTTCAAGATTATCCATCGGTGAAATTGAATACTCGCTCCCTGAGTGCATCTGGAATACAACAAGGTCAGATGTATTCCTTACAGAATTAATTTGTTGTACAATTGTCAGCCTGTTAAGATCAGCAAAACCCGGTTTGTTATACGCAGCGTTCAGATATGGTTGATAGTTGTTGTACTGACCATGCCTGTCACTCGATGCAATGAACGCAATATTAACGCCAGACTTTGAAATGAATACCGGAAGCATTGCTTCGTGTGAATTTGCGCCGGCTCCGGAAAATAAAAGATTGTTGTTTCGTAAAACAGTTTGTGTTTGCTGAAGCCCTGCTAATCCATAATCGATGATATGATTATTTGCAAGAGTAACTACATCAATACCTGCATAAGAAAGTCCGACAGCGTTCTGCGGCGACCCACTAAAGACAATCGGTTTGGTTGGATGAGGTGTTCCGGTATTTGTAAGCGGACATTCAAGATTTGCAACAGTGATATCGGATGAATCACCAAGAAATGGTTTGATAGGATTGAATACAGCCTCAACACCGTACGTACTTATATATGAATCAATACCTCTCGCAAGCATAATATCGCCGACAAAATTCATTGTTATCGGGAATGATGTTTCACCAGCATCAACACTAACTTTACAGGAATCATATCCTCTCAGGTCAGTGTCATCAGTTACTTCAAGATGAACTGTGTATTCGTGATCATCTTCAACAATAAATGTGTGAACGGGATTTTGTTCCGTGCTTAAAGAATCATCTCCAAAATTCCATAAGAAAGAAAATTCTCCGCTGTCAGGATCAGTGACTTCACTTGTGAACTGTACTGTCACACTTAACAATCCTTCAGTGTTCTTAAATAGTTTGCCCAGTGTAAACGAAATGCTGACTGAAGGAGCGGTCGGAAGTGAATTAGTAATATCTATGATCTCATCAAAGTAAACTGTGCCTAAGCTTGTCTGGTCTTTATCGTTGATGAAGACAATTCCTTTTATCTCAGGGACGTAACCGAACTTTGCTAACCAATCATCACCAACTGGAAGCGGATATGTATTCCAGGCATAGTTTGAAAATGCACCCTGGTAAACTGTTATCCATTCATCAGGATCAACTTCTTCCGTGCCCGAAAAAGAATAAAGTAATGTGTTAACTGAATCAGTAATACCGAAGCCCTGTATTTCTGCGGTGGATTCTATGTAAGCATGAACTTTCCAAACATCACCGGAATCAATTTGTCTTGGTTCTATTGATTCAAACTTCCAGGTGTTGCCGTAAAGTCGTAATGAGTAAGGTGAATTATTATAAGTATTGGAAGTACTTAATGACCATTGAGATGGTTGAATATCCTGATCAGCATAAGATGTTAGTTGAACTGAACCATCATCAAAGTTTTCAATTGTATCTATTGCTGAGGAATCATCAAACAGCGAATAAAAATTAAAAGCCGGACCATTAGCATAAACAGCAGAGGACAGCAATATGAGGACAAGGGCTGTATATTTTAATTTTCCGGCTATCATAAATTCTCCAATTGACAAAATGTATAAAGGGATCGATTTCATTTTGTCATTCCGAACTTGTTTCGGAATCTATTCCTAAAAATGCTTTTGTTGGAACCTGAAACAAGTTCAGGTTGACAAGTACTTTTCATTATAAAGCAAGATTATATCACTTCAACAAAATCATTTTCTTTACTTGCGAAAAATCATTTGCCTGAAGTCTGTAGAAATAAACTCCCGAACTTACTTTCTGACTGAAGTTATTTGTTCCATCCCAGGTGATCTCATATCTGCCTGCGGATTTATAATTCTCAGACAGAGTTTTTACAAGTTCACCGTCTACACGATATATTTTTACAGTTACAAATCCGGGTTCCGGAATTGCATATCTTATCTTCGTCTCAGGGTTGAACGGGTTAGGATAATTCTGTTCAAGTGAATAATCATCAGGAATTACTGACGCAATATCTTCTTCATCTTTAACATCTGTAACAACAGGAGTCCTGGTAGTGAACTTGATTGCAAATTCACTTACAAGCTCGTTAGCAGTTACATCATAAGTTTCATCGAACAGGTAAAGAAGTCCCACATCCTGAGTATTGTTCTCAATACCAACCGTTATGCTGCTCGGTTCTTCAACATCTTTATACTGAACGATTATTTCACCATCGCCGGTTGGTGTAGGATAATAAGCCGGGTCAAGAAGAATAATCTGGAATGTTTCAAGTTCATCTTCAGCGTTGAAGTGAGGTACCTTACTCCATTCGGCAATAAACCTGTTGTTTGCTGCATCGTAATAGTAAAGAAGTTTTGCTGTTGCGATTGTTTCGTTCCTGAAAAGATCATCCCAGAACCCTGCAACCATGTTATTTATAGCATCGTTGTTCGGAAGAACTGTATTTGCGAATGCAGTCTGTGTACCGCTGCCGAATGCAATCCATCCATCACTGCTTATTCTTACCTGTGTATAATCATTGCCATAATATCTGAACGTAAACGGCAAAGTGACTGTCTGTGTAAAATCATTAACTCCGCTGGGTTTAGGTATTTGAGTTCCTGTTCCATCAATCTCAAACCAGTTGTATTGCGGAGCCTGAGTCCAGAGCGCATCAGAACTCGAATAAGCATAATAACCGTAGGCGTCAGGTCCGGTAACATCGAATGCTGATGGCATTGCCACAGGTAGCATAAATGATCTTTCTACAGTGTATGGATAAAATCCATTTTGTGTTTCAATGGTTACAAACAATTCAGCGTTATACTGAACCGGGCATTGCTCAGAAGCCGAGATTACAAAATAATCTGATTCGTTGACCACAGTACTGTCTTTCAGGATCGTACCAAATGTTCCTGTTGAATCTGTGATAGTTATATACTGATCAGATGTTGAGATTTTAGCAATCACATCCGGTGCAATGTCGTCTCCTGTGTTTGATATGTTTAATTTCAGTTTGACTGTTTCGCCCGGATCAATTCTGAAGTTTCGCAAAATGTTTCCTTCATCATCGATCAAAAGTTCGGTGAAATCGAGTTTACAGCCATGAACTTTAACATTGTAGAAATAATCCCATGTGGATGTCATGCTTTCTACATGTAAATGAAAAGGTATTGTTGTTCCAATCGGGCAATCAGGCTGAACAAAAAATTGAAATGGACTGCCGGCACTTGAGTCGCTGGGCTGAATATTCCCGAATAGAACAGGATCGCTTGTTAGAATTTGCACTGTTGTTATTGTATCAGGAATTGTAAGAGTTGCCTGAACATTATTTGAAATTATTGTTCCGAAATTTTTCAGCGTATAATTCAACACACCCGTTTCATTAGGATTAATTAATCCATCCTGGTTGCCATTAAGATCTGTTAAAACAGGTGCACCGTTGGGAGTGATATTTTCTGAACCAATTGTAACAATAATTGTACTCACAACCGGTATAACATTTCCGCCGCAAACAGTGACGTTTAATGTATCAATTGTGGCCGGAGTAACATCAAGAAGTGCAACACCATTTATATCAGTCAATCCTATTACATAAACACCATTACCGGAAATACATATCCTGGCACTATCAACAGGCAATCCGCTCACTGAATCTACAACGGATATTTGTACCTGATTAAATCCGATAAAAACTGAATCTGGTTTGGAAACTGTTACTGGCTTAGGGATGTCTTTCCATACGTGAAGACTCGGATCACCAAGTATGCAGTATATTTTATAATGATGTTCTACTGCAACGTTGTTTCCGTAAACATTGAACATATAAAGTTTACCACGCAGTAGTGCTTCACCGGGACTATCCATACCTTCCACGAACATTCCGGTGTAAATACCTTTATCAATTTTATTGTTGTAAGTAGTATGTGTGTTTGAGGTAGGTCCGATGAAAGTCACACCGCCTCTTGGTGCTGTTGGTGTTCCCTGTTCAAGCCAGGCTTCACCAAATGAATTATTACTAGAATGAAATCCCGCAACACCACAGCCAATGCTTGTTACGAACGTTAGTTTTCTTCCATTGTTAAGGCTGTTCACATTTTCCGTTTGGAAAGGTGTACAGGAAGCCCACCATCCGCTGTACCATCCCTCACCGCGATAATTTAGGAAACCTCTCCCCTGGTTTATTGCTGCTATAACATCATCAAGATCATATAGACATGGATTTTTACTCATCATTGTATCAACAGATGTGAATCCCCCGTTTTCGCGCATAAGTTGAGCCGTAAATCTTTTAACATCTGCCTGAGATTGATAAGCATCATTTGAACAGACTATCCCTTTTTTGTACCAGGCATTGTCAACTCTTTCAGGTTCACTTTCATACCTAAGCAGTTTACTAATTATTACCTGCAGCCTGTAATCTTCCTGGTTAGTAAATCTTCCGATCATCATTTCAGGGAAGAAATCATTTCCTTCCAGTTCAACAAAATAATCTTCATTCGGAAACGTATAACCATCATAAGGTGAATGCCATGTCTGGTACGGCGCAATATTCTGCGGACTGCCAGCATCACCAACAAGTAGAATATGGGTCGGCGCATCTACCCAGGTCGTATAGACATTTAGTATGTAGTTTTTAACTACTTCCGGTGTATTTCCTGTCGCGCCAATATCACTGAATTTTGTTATTACAATTTCAGTTCCGGTTTTTTGTTTCCAGTCGGCATAAGTTTGAAATGTGTTAACAAAAATATCAGGCATGATGCACATCATAATGTTGTGTCCTTCAAGACGCCCGCCGTAGCGTGCATTTAACACTTCATCATAATTAAAAATGAAACTCCTGTAAACTTTATCAAATGTTGGAGCAATCTTTCTCTTAGGAGTTGTCTTCTCATTTACACCTAAACCGGCGCTGTATTTTACTCTTACTGTTATTGAAGAGTAAGATTCAATTTCTTTTTTTGCAGGTGAATATCTTATAGGAAAAACTGAAACCCTTGCTATACGGAAATCTCTGAATACGGATGGTTCTTCAACACTTGCCAGAACTTCCGGGTACAACTCACCCGATGAATAAAATTTACTATTCTCGATGTAATCGGTTTCGGGATCTCCTTCTTTCCAGCTTTCTCTTGAAGGGGCGATGTCAACGTTTTTATAAATATGCTTCTCACCAAGTTCCAGAACTTCGACACTTACTATTCCTCTGTCAGGTATTGCAAGTACTTTAGCTATATGTGGAATTTCAGGCAAACCTTTTTCTGAAGTAATACCTTCATCATCATCTATACTGATTGAAGAGTATGTTTTTCCGTTAGCATTAAATTGCTGAAGTAAATAGCCCGGAATGTCAATCTTAATAACTGTTCCGGATGCATCATCGCTTAATAAAGTTACGGCTGGATTTGTAAATACGGATGTTTTATTATCGATTGAGATCCATTGAGCCTGAGAAAAAGTATTGAGTAAGAAAATCGAAACAATAAATAGATAGATCCTGGTTTTGTTCATATCATCTCCTGTTAATTACAATACAGAACAAAAAATTGATTTCGTTAGTAAGTGAAATGCCAAGGGAACCTGCAAGGGCAATATTTACAGCGGTTCTTTAGTCGGGGTTTGATAAGATTGATTTGCAGAATGATAAGTTCATATTTCCCACTAATTTTTATATATGAATAAGCATCTATTTATAAATGCTTTTGTGCTGTTCAAAATTAAGTATATGAAATAATATATCAAACATTAATTATAAATTGCGTGCCGTAAGGTTTCCTGATAAAAAATGAAATAATTGAATTACCCGATGGAAGACTGTTTAAATCAAGTAAAATGTGCATGCACTTTTCATCCGGTAAGAAAGAACTTACCCGGACAAAATACTTGAAAGTGTTTAACTGAAGAGAGGTGAAATAATAATATTGTTAGTCCAGACAGATCATTACAACCTGCGATGTTTCAATAAAATCAAATGTATTGAAGAATTCAGCCCAGGCTGCGTATGATTTCTCCGGAACATCTAAACTGACATACTTATCATGTTCCTTGATACTCAGAATTTCAAAGTGTTCAATTGATTCAAATCTTTGCCTCTCTTCTTCAATAGATTTTTCACCTGACAAAACAAATTGCATTATCAATGAATCACTATTTGTTAAGTGGTTAAAAAGATACTGGATTGTTTGATCGTTCTTGAAATAATCCGACCAGGATTTGTAACTACCTGAATCAGCATATATAACAAAATCACTTCCTAGCTGCGTGTAACTGATTTGTACCGAATCAAATTGCTGAAGGAATGGAACTACAAATCCATAACTGCAGGTATCAACAAAATCGATATAAATTCCTGACGGTGAACACCCGTAATAAAAATAATTTTCAGGTTCAACGGGATTCTTATTTTCACTGCAGGAAACTAAAAAGAAGCAAACAAAATATGGTATTATAGTTTTCATGATTATACTTCTTCAGTCGGCAATAACACTTAATAATTTTCTGATCAAATTAGATTTTTGTAAAATTAAACCGGAAATTTTATCGATTTTAAATTCTTCACAGTAAATTTGAATAACGGGACACATACCAAAATCACCTTCAATGTATTGGGTTACGTACAATCTGTATATAAACTTTTCTCCCGAATTCTGAAATTCAGTGTACAATATTTTATCGTTCCCTAATTGATGATTATAATTAAACCATAAATATTCAATAAGCTCCTTAAATGAATATTCATCAAGGGGACGTCGATTAAAATACCCGAGTGTATCGGTTTTATTAAACTTATCATTTAAACTCAGGTCAATGTATGAGCATTTATGAACACGGAAGTAAAGTACATATTCGCTTTTATTGTTAACTCCCCATTCTTCAAAATACTTTTCAGTTTCGTTAAAATTGTATAAGGTCAGTTCTGTTGAAAGATCAATCCATTGTTTTGCTTCGATGCTGTCTTCAGTACATAGTTCTCTCCATTGACCCGGGAGAAGTCCTGTACTGATTGTATTGATATAATAAATATTTTCATATTGATTTAATTGTTCGATATAGAATCCGACGGGAAATTTCTGCCCTTCTTTACAAAATGTTACTATTGTCGAATCATCATACGGGATGATATTCAAACTATCTACAAATACCGTTTTTAGATTACACCTAGGATTATTGGATGGTGTTTCAATTTTTTCCTGAAGGATTTGCTCATTACAAGCAATGTGGACAATCAGAAATAAACCGTAAAATATTACCCTGATTTTGTACAAAGTTATACCCAATCATTACTTTAAGTAACTTATAAATGAAACCACTTAATGTCAATATCAAATTATTCTCGGGACATATTCAGTAATATGGAACAGAAATTTGATCTCAACCATTATTAAAAAATCTATTCTGCTTTCATTACCGTAATCAGTTCAGCTTCAAGTGCATTTACTTCACTATAAAATTTTTTTAGTTCGGAATATTCTTCAACCGGGAAAGATGTTTTGTTAATAATAAAACTCGATGAGAAAGTCATCTGATTATCCTGCACTATTGTTTCCCTTGTATAAACCGCTCCGTTATCTGCTGTATTTATAGTGATGTTTTGAGGATAGTCAGAAAATTTGAACCCCTGTGGAATGGAAATATTAACTTTAAAGTGATTCTGTCTTCGATACATAAAATCAATGTCAAATTTTCTGATATCTTCTGTAAAGGGATTTTGTTTCACTTTTCCCAGAGTGTATGGACTAAAATAAATCACTTTGTCGGATACCTGTGAATACGTAGTCGAATAAAATCTTCCGTCAAATACAATAGCTTTGTCGATTGTATCTTTATTGGTAACTTTAACATCTATTAATTCAACACCTGAAGCAGATGATTGAACCAGGCTCTTTAAATATTCTTCAGTAGAATTTAACTCTAATATTTTTTTTCTTGAATCAAGAGCCGAGTATTCCTCATTTGTAATTCTGAAAATTCCATTAATGCTTCCGTTAACATTAATCTCGAAGCTTGCCAGTTTAATGGTGATAGCCTGACCGGTCGGAACTATTCGTATCCATTCCACGTCATTGGGGAGAATCAATAAAGCCAGATCAGTTAGTTCATTTTCAGGTAAGAGATAATGAGGTCTTAATTGATCAGTAGCATCAAGAAGATATTCACCAGCGACAGTTTTAACATAAACAACAACAGTATTGAACTGATCAATTATAGGATAATCTGTATATATTGTGCCTTTATCGCGTGTCGCTAATATTACAGGATAAAATTCAATACCGGCTTTCTTCAGCATAGCAGCAAGTACAAAATTAAGATCGCCTGTATCGCCTTTCTTAGTTTCAAATATTTTTTGCAGGTCACTGGCGTAAATGCTGTAGTGATTGTTCCAGGTAAAATTTTCGTTAACATAGTCATAAATTTTAAGCATTATTTCCTGCTCTCCACTGGATTCTGACCTGATCTTTTTTACGATTTCAGCTAGCTCATCAGGACATTCAAGCCGTTCGCCAAAACTTTCTAGTTCCATCAGTTCTTTGCCAAGTTCTTTCCAACTTTGTGTTACTTTTTGTATTGAGGAAAAAGGAGGATCATATGCGGCTAATTGGTATATAACTTTTGAATATGCATCTCCGGGTGACTTCATGTAAAACTCTTGATTGACTGCCGGAAGATCTTTCATAACATATCTTTTTGTAAAACCGTTTAGCGTTAGAGCTATATCATTCGATTCCGTTATTGTATATGATTTATTAAAATCATTTGTTTCATTAATAAAGAAAGGATGAATCTGCTGTTCGAATACAGCAAACCTGTATATGCTGGGAACATCCGTCTGGTACTCACTCCATAACACTGGAATTTCTTTCTGAAAGATCCATCTAGTTGGAAAATTATAGATGGAAGGCGTTCTTTTTTTGTAGAAGTACTCGATAATACAACCGGGCTGTATAGCCGGAAAAGTAAATCCGCTATATGAAAAATCTTTGGAATACTCCACAGGAAAAATATCATCGGAATCTAATTCTACAGTTACAACTTTTCCATTTTGATCTATGTAGGCAGTTACACCTTCAACTTCTATTAGTGTCTCTTTTCTTCTGCCTTCTCTAAAGGGTATTCGTACCGTCGCATACTTATAGCCTTCGGTTGATAATATTTTAATTCTCCGGTGTTCAGAGATAATTAGTTCCAGCTTTTCATTGAAATAGATATGACCTTTTTCAAATAGTACAACGGCAGGGATATTTGGATCAGCTTCAAAAGTAGTTTTTGAGAAATCACTTAAAGTAAATTCGCCGAATTCAACTTCCATTTCCTCTTGACTCTGTGCTGTCGAACTAATAATGATCAACAAAATTATTATGTATATAAATTGTTTGAAGACAGATTTTTTCATTTCAATATTCCTATGATCTTTCTATCACTTTATAGTTAACTGAATTAATCTTATAAAAAAATGTTCAGTCCAATTGCGAACTTTATAGTACGTTTCATTATCTCATCATCCGAGTAATATGATCGGTAGACGCCCGTTAATAGCATACTGTCAAATGTATAACTTAAAGCAGACTCCAACGCCACACTATTGGTTATAAAGTAATCCAGACCAAACACTACACCGATTTTCCGTGAAATTATCATCGCATCAGTTTCGTCTGGCATTGTCTCCCCGTATAAAAAGGAAAGTTCTATGAAAGGGTGAATAATATTTTTTCCAATATAAAATCTTGTCATTGGTCCTATTCCCCAGGTCGTAATGCTGTATGCATCCGTGTCATTCTTCTGATACTGAAGGTTAATTCCAAGCGCAAAATTATTTATAAAGAAATATCCGATTTGAGGAGTTATGCTAAGTTCGGTCTGCTTGCCATCAGAGTAATCCTGGGATGAGGATGAGAATGATAAAGAACCTGCTACATTATAAGTTCCTTTTTGTATTTCTTCCTGGGAAAATGATGTGATTGTAAAGAAAAGGATTGCGAAAATTATTGAGATTAATTTCATAGAATGCCCCATATTTTATGAGTTTATTATCATGGAGGAAATATACAGGCAGGAAGAAACATTACCTGAAACACGAACAATTAATTCTTTTTCGTCGCCCATATAGCCCCAAAATATTTATTGGTCAACTTAAGTTTTGGAAGGATAAACTACAACGATATTATTATTTGTTAGCAGTAAACTATTGCTTAGCAGGCATCAAAGTAATTCAATTTTTATTTTTTTGATTCGAGGTATTCTTTTATTGCAGCCGCGTTGTTATGAACTAATTCCTTAGATGAATACAGGAATACGGTGTTTGCACTTCCAATAAATTTTATCAGCTCATTTATACTTTCCCGCTTACTTCTAAGTTCTGAAAAGTATTTTTCTTTGAACTCCAGCCAGTTCTCAGCATCATGTTTGTACCACTTTCGCAATTCATTTGACGGTGCAAGTTCTTTTGCCCACAAATCAATCTTGGCATTTTCCTTTTTTATACCCCGAGGCCATAATCGGTCAACAAGTATTCTTTTTCCGTCTGGCGTACTATTCTTATCGTATATTCTTTGAATAGATATTTTCATGATTAATTACAAAGTAGTTATAGTATTTATATAAATTATTTTTTTTATTTATTTATTATTTAAGAACATTATCGCATTGATAATTTAAAGACTTCAATCTCATCGCCAAGACATTGGTTTGCAGATTTTCTCCATTCAACAAGTACATTGATAGGGAAAACCGGATTTGACAGATCAACATTGCTTCCGGCTGGTGCTGAATAGAACCTGTAAGTAGAATTATCAATAACTATAAAAAATCCTCCGCAGCAGGAACACTCCCGCGTATCAACTGCTGTTATTACTGCTTCGCTTGTCTGTTTGCTGTCTTCAGTATCTGAACAATTGATTGATAACGCGAATAACACCGCTGAAATAAATATTATTCTCTTCATATGAATACCCTTTAGTTACATAAATGTCACCTGATACCGAAACAATTGCAAGATTAAAATCCGGTATTATATTCAGAGTATAATTCCCGCAAGAAAAAATAACATTAATGCAATGGATGCAGCAAAAATCGCATACGGCAATTGAGTTTTTACATGATCAATATGGTCACATGCACTTGCCATTGATGATACAATTGTTGTATCAGATATTGGTGATGAATGATCGCCAAAAACACTACCACTTAATACTGCAGCGACCGCGAGTGAAACGTCAAATCCCATATACTGCGCTGATGGCACCGCAATGGGAATCATTATTGCAAAAGTTCCCCAGCTCGTGCCGGTTGAAAAAGAAATAAATGCAGATGCCGCGAACAACAATGGCGCAAGCATTGATTTATGCAGGAACATATTCACAACTGATGCAACATACTCCCCTGTTCCTAAAGTTCTGCAAGTGCTGCCAATCGAAAATGCAAGTGTCATAAGTATTGCGAGCGGGATCAAACCTGCCATTCCTTTTAGAGTTAAGTCCATAATTTCCTGCAATGAAAATATTTTCTGAACCATTGATAGAATACCAGCGACAAATATTGCAGCCATCACCGACCATAACACAGAAGTTGATCCTGAACCCGCAGTAATATCACCATCACCTGTAATAAGAAGGCTTACTGGCATCATAATTATCATTACAACAATGGGAGCTACCATATTAAATGCTTTATGCCGAATTCCTTTTTTTGCTTTAACTGATACAACATCTTCTGATACAAGCGGAACAGCTCCGTCAGCAATAGTCTTTCCTTCGTGCTGTGATCTATGTTCAGCTTTTTTCATAGGTCCGAAATCACGATAAGTGAAAGCGATAAATGCGGCGAACAATACACTTACAATTGCATAAAAGTTAAGTGGAATTGTATTCAGGAAAACAGTTACTGAATCACCGACATTTTCTTTTTCAAGAAGACTTACCACATATGCACCCCAGGCATTGAGCGGAATTAAAATACAAATGGGTGATGAAGTTACATCACAAAAGTAAGCAAGCTTTTCACGTGAGATTTTGTACTTTTCAAATATTGGGTGAGATACAGCGCCTGTAACTAAACACGATATGCTTGATTCAATAAATACAAAACATCCGACAGTAAATGCTAACAACGAAGCGCTTCTTCTTGACCTGATCAAGTTTTTCCTGTGAATGAAATCGATAAAGCCCTGAACTCCGCCATTGGAATGAGTGATAGTTATCAATGAACCAACCAGTGCACAAAAGATAACAACTTTCGTGTTGCTTTCATCTTTGAATACATCGATGAGTGATTGAATAGCAAGAGCAGTTCCGTTAAAAACATTTCCTTCAGATAATATTATCCAGCCTGTTAGAATTCCCACGAACAATGATAAAAATACCTGGCGCGTTTTTATTGCAAGTGCAATCGCCAGTACAGGCGGAAGAATTGAAAGCCAGTTATGTTCCATAGTTTTTCGTTTAGTTGAACCGAAACTAAAGTTATATGATTCAATATGCAATAATGTTTTTAGTTCAAGTAAATCTTAATTAAATTGAAATCAATAAATGAATTTAATTCCAACAACTTCTCTTAGTGTTTCTTAGTGAACTTAGTGTCTTAGTGGTGTTTTTTTTACCACTTAGACACTTAGAACACTTAGGTTCACTAAGTATTAAATAAAAATATATGTCTAAAACATTTGTCATAGTTGATGCGCTTGCAATAGCCTACAAATCATACTTCGCATTTATTAACCGTCCGCTGACTAACTCTAAAGGTGAACCGGTTTCCGCAATATTCGGATTTATGAATGCGCTTTTGAAAATTCTTGAAGATCATAAACCTGATTACATAGCAGTTGCATTCGATTCAAAGGAAAAAACTTTTCGGCACGAACAATACGAACATTATAAATCATCACGACAGGCTATGCCGGAAGATATGATTCCACAAATCGGGAAGATCAGGGAATTTGTCGAAGTGTTGAACATCCCGGTTCTCATTCAACCCGGTTATGAAGCTGATGACATTGTTGGTACTGCCGTAAAGAAAGCTGAGAAACTCGGACTTGAATCTTTTGCAATAACACCTGATAAAGATTACTTCCAACTTGTAACCGATAAAGTAAAAGTAATTCGTCCTGGCAGGTCTTCAGATGAACCTGTGTTGTATGATCGTGAAAAAATAAAAACTGATCTTGGCTTTGAGCCTGAGCAGATGATCGATTACCTTGCTCTCATTGGTGATACATCAGATGATATTCCTGGTGTGAAAGGTATTGGTGAAAAAACTGCAGTGCCGCTTATACAGGAATTTGGTTCGATTGAAAATCTTTATGCGAATATCGATAAAGTTACTAAGGAAGGAACACGTACTAAATTAATCGCGAACAAAGAAAATGCTTTTCTATCCAAACAACTTGCGAGAATACATTGTTCTGTTCCGATGGATATCGATTTTGATAAAGCAAAATTCAAACAGCCGGACATTGATAAATTAAAACAGGTGCTTCTTGATCTGGAATTCAAAACTCTATATACACGGTTAATGAAGTTTTACAGTGTTGATTCATCTGCACCGGAAGAAAAGCCAGTTTCAATTATCCAGGAAAAAATCGTTGAGGAAAAACCCGTTGTTGTTCACGACAGTAAAAGTTCAAACTATAAGCTTATAACTACAGTAAAAGACGCAAAGAATTTAGCGGCTGATCTTAATAAAACTGATCTGTTTGTCTTTGATACTGAAACCGATGGACTCGACCCGCTTACGCTTAATCTTGCCGGTGCATCTTTTTCAACGAAAGCTGGTGAAGGGTATTTTGTTGCGGTCAATCCTGTTTCGAAAAAGGGTGACTTGTTTTCCAAAGAAGTTCAGGACAGACTGCCTCTTACAGACTTTGTAAAAATCTTCAAACCTGTTTTTGAAAATAAGAAAATCAAAAAAGTTTGTCAGAACGGTAAGTTTGATATATCAGTAATGCGTAGTGCAGGTATAATGGTTGAGAATTTTTATTTCGATACTATGCTCGCAAGTTATCTTATTGACCCTGATCAGAAACATGGTATGGATGATCTCTCACAGAAGTATCTTAACTATAAACCAATCCCGCTAAGCGATCTTATCGGTGCAAAGAAAGATCCTTCAAAAATATTTGAAGTTGATGTTAATCAATTATCTACTTACGCGAGTGAGGATGCGGATGTTACATATCAGCTTTATGAAGTACTTAGTAAAGAAATTGAAAAAGAAAATTTACAGAAAGTCGCTTATGAAGTTGAGTTCCCTCTCGCTCCTGTTCTTGAAGATATGGAGCGCGAAGGAATTAAAGTTGACAAAAAAACTTTAACAACTCTAAGTAAGGACCTTGAAAAACTACTCGACAGTTTTTCAAAACAAATATTTAAATCCGCCGGTGAGGAGTTTAATATAAATTCACCACAGCAATTACAGAAAATTCTTTTCGGTAAATTGGGATTAGCAAAAGGTAAAAAAACAAAAACAGGATTTTCAACTGATGCCCGTTCACTTGAAAACTTAAGAGGTGAACACGATATAGTTGAACACATACTTGAGTTCAGACAGGTACAGAAATTAAAATCAACTTATACTGATGCACTTGCCGGACTTATTCATCCATCAACAGGAAGAATACATACAAACTTTAACCAGACAGTTGCTTCAACGGGAAGATTGTCAAGTGTTAATCCTAATCTTCAGAATATTCCGATAAGAACCGAACGTGGTAAAGAAATAAGAAAAGCCTTTGTCCCAAGAGATAAAGATCATTTGATCATCAGCGCAGATTATAGTCAGATTGAGTTGCGTATAATGGCGAGCATCTGCGGTGATGAAGGATTGACAAAAGCATTTAAGAAAGGCGAAGACATTCACCGAAGCACCGCGGCACTTGTTTTCCAGGTTGATCCGAAAGATGTAACTGCGGATATGAGACGCAAAGCGAAGGAAGTTAACTTCGGAATTTTATACGGCATCGGTTCATTCGGTTTGAAGACACGCCTTGGTGTTTCTCAAACTCACGCAAAAGAAATCATCGATACTTACTTTGGCACTTTCAAACGTGTTAAAAATTTTATGGATGATTCGGTACGGAACGCACGAGATAAAGGTTATGCTGAAACGATCATCGGACGAAGAAGATTCCTGAAAAACATTAACAGCAACAATAGAGTTCTTCGTCAGTTTGAAGAGCGTGTCGCTATCAATATGCCTATACAGGGCACTGCTGCTGATATGATAAAACTCGCGATGATAAAAATTCACGCTGCTTTGGAGAAGAAAAAGTTCAAAACAAAAATGGTATTGCAGGTGCATGATGAATTGTTGTTCGATGCACCGAAAGATGAGATAGATGATGTTCAGCCTTTAATAAAAGAACTGATGGAGAAAGCACTTCCAATGAATGTTCCTATTCTTGTTGAGACGGGAGTTGGTGACAACTGGCTCGATGCACACTAAGTAATGTACAATTTAGAATTTACAATCCGCTGCTGGTGGATGATTTTGCATAAGTCTTTTTTTGTCAACCTGAACTTGTTTCAGGTTCTACTTGTTAGCAAAAACTCATTTCAAGATTCCGAAACAAGCTCAGGACAAGGATATTGCTACAGTTTGTGGAAACAGACAAGATAAATAATTGGGGGAGTTAAATTGAAATGAAGATTGATAAGTCGAACATAAAAAAAATCCTTTGTATTAAACCGCGTGGTATTGGCGATATAATCTTATCAACTATTACTCTTGAAAATCTTCATAATCATTTTAAATATGTGAAGATAGATTACCTCACAGAAACTTTCGCAAAAGATTCATTGATAAATCATCCTCTTGTTAATGAAGTTCTGACAATGGGTAAAACTGAATTCCCGCTAAAAGTCGCTCTTCGTCTTCGCAAAAAAAAATATGATATGGTTATTGATCTATGGTCTAACCCACGCAGTGCGCAAATTACTTTTCTATCCGGCGCTAAATACAGAGTTGGTTTTGCTTACCGTGGACGCAAATATGCTTACAATATTCTTGCAACTTCCGGCAGAGGTGATTATCATTCGGCTGAACATAATCTTGAAGTCCTGAAACCGCTTGATATTCCCGTAATTTCTAAAAAAGTTTCATTTTATCTTTCCCCTTCTGATAAAGAATTTGGTAAAACATTTTTTCAGGAAACATTCTCGGATGTAGAAAATGTAATTGGAATTATTCCTGCCGGAGGCTGGGCATCCAAAAGATGTGATGCAGAAAAGTGGATAGAAATCTGTAAAACTTTAGATAAAAAATATAAATGCAAATTTCTTATCCTCTGGGGTCCGGGTGATGAAGTTGATACTGAGAAGATAATTAACTCATTGGGCTCGCAGGCTGTTAGAGCACCTGAAACCGACCTTAATAAAATGGCATCATTGATAAATGAATGTGACATCATTTTGGCAAATGATTCAGGACCAATGCATATATCCGCTGCACTGGGTAAACCAACATTGGGAATTTTCGGTCCGACAAATCCTAAAAACCACGGACCATATTCCGATAATTCTACTTTTGTGATTAAAGAAGATCTGTTTTGTATTATTTGTAACAAACTTGAATGTCCGTATAATCACGAGTGTATGAAGGAACTGGATGTAAGTAAAGTTCTTGAAAAGGTAGAATTAATCAGTAATGGTAAATTAAAAGTACGATAGTCTATTTATGAGTTACCGCAGCGAGAAAATTCAGTAAAGCGTCGGAATAATTTTTTAGTAAATAATTTTCCATCACGTCATTGTAAGCTTTTGCAGCAAACTCTCCTGCTAAAAATTTATCCTCGGAAAGTTTTAATATTGCATCCTTTAACTGATCGGGTTTGTTGATATCGAATAAAACCCCGTTCCGTTTATCAACTATAAACTCATTATTACCGGGAATATTTGAAGCAATTATCGGAAGCCTTGCTGCACCTGCTTCAAGCAGTGCTAACGAAAATCCTTCCGAACGCGAAGTTAAAAGAAAAATATCCATGGCGTTATAATACTCCCACACATTTTCAACATAGCCCGGCATTATTAATTTTTCTTTTGGAATATTAAATGAGGAAGCGAAATCAATAACTTTACTTTTATCACTTTCAGGTATCCCGATTAATAACAAGATAAATTTATCATCAAGTTCTTTTATAGCTTCGAATAAAATATCAAATCCCTTCCGTTCTTTATGAAACCATGTTGACATTCCAAGAACGATTTTATCTTTCAGACTAAGACTTTCACGAATTTTCTCTCCTGAAATTGCAGAAAGGTTCTCAGGTAAAGTGATGGAATTTCTAATGACTTTCACTTTATTTTCTTTAATTCCTGATGAAGTAAGACTATCGGCAACACCCTGACTGCAGGCTATGAGATAGTCATAATACCTGTTATAAATAAATGGACCTATGATAGGAACAGTCTTACTAATGTTATGCCTGTACCCGATATTTATAAATGATTTTTTGAACTGACGTTTTAATTCAATACCAATTTTTCTGTCTAATGAATGATGAGAGATTACAACAGCGGGATGTTCAGCCGAAAAAACCGGTAATATCTTTTTTAAGATTTCATTTAATTTTTGATTGGAATTAATTGAATGGACAATGAGGTTGTCTTCTGTAGCTCTTTTTTCGGTTAGAGAATTTTCAGAGACGAACAGATGCACAATGTGACCGGTATTCATCAATAATCTTGAACTAACCAATGCTACTTTAGAACTTCCTGCATAACCATCGCCAAAACTAAATTGAAAAATCGTCATTGATAATTACAGGTTAACCTTAAAAAATTGTTTGTTATATTTCTAACATAAAATTAAACTTAATTCAATCAAAAATAATTATATGCTAAACGAGATTCCATCCTGTAAAAGATTTAACGGTTATAAACCATGTTATCCCGATCACGATTGCTGGAAAGATGGATGCAAAGATAATCTACCTGTTGGGACCAAAATTCTGATTATTAATCTGGATGCAATGGGTGATGTTCTGATGACAACGGCACAACTTGTTTCCCTGAAAAGGAAATTTCCGGTTTCAACAATCCATTGGGTAACCCTTAAGAATGCTGCACCGCTCCTGAAGTACAACGAATTCATTGACCAGGTTTTTGTTTATGATGCCGAATCCATTTCAATCCTGTCTCACATCAAATACGATTATGTGATGAACGTTGATAAATCGCAGCGTTCCTGTGCGCTTTTAAATACTGTTAATGCAGTTCACAAGCTGGGATTTGGACTAAATGAAGATGGAAAAATAATTCCTGTAAATGATGGAGCAGCCTATAATTTTGAACTTGGAATGAATAATCATCTGAAGTTTAAAGTGAATCAAAAAACTGGGCAGGAATACCTGGCAGAAACTTTTGAAGTTGAATATTCAAGAAATGACTATGTGTTTAAATTTTCGGATGATGAGATTAAGTTTATTGAAGACTATAAATCTTCAGTTGGAATAACATCTCCTGATAAAGTTATCGGATTTAATACAGGTTGTTCAGAATTATTTCCAAATAAAAAAATGACTGTTGAACAGCATGTAAATCTTATTCATAAATTATTGAAGAAAAATATTTACAAAATTGTTTTGCTTGGCGGACCAGAAGACACAATCCGAAACAATGAAATTTATTCGCACTTTGAAGGCAGAATAATCAACACTCCAACTACAGGTGGAGTCAGAAAAGGAGCTTGTTACGAAGCTATTCCCGACATTGTGATAACTGGAGATTCATTTGGAATGCACCTGGCAATTGCGTTAAAGAAATTTGTCATAGCATGGTTTGGGTTAAGCTGCTGGACAGAAATTGACTTGTATGACCGGGGGATAAAACTATTTCAAGAAGAATTATCTTGTTCACCCTGCTGGAAAAAACAATGTCCTTATGATCTCGAATGTATTAAAATGATAGATCTGGTTAGAATAGAAGCTGAGATTGATAAATATTATTCTATGCATAGTTAAAGAAAATACAATGCAATTAGAAAATATCTTTCGGGATGCAAAAAAAAAGAGAAGACCACTTCTTCTAGATGGTGCTATGGGTAGTCTGCTTGAATCTCGAAAATTTGCAAAAAAAGATTTACTATGGAGCACAAGAGCAAATATTATATCCTCTCCGGAAGTATTAAAAATTCACAAAGCATATATTAAAGCCGGGGCTGATATCATCACAACTAATACTTTCAGAACTAATCCATCGACCTTGGAGAAATCAGGTATAAGTAAAAAAGAGAATTATATTAGAACGGCAGTCGATTTAGCCAAAGAGGCTTCAGAAAATAGAAATGTACTCATTGCTGGTTCTAATCCTCCGGCAGAAGATTGTTATCAACGAAATAGAACTCTTAGCAAAAAAAAACTTGAACTAAATCACCATTATCATATTACAAATTTATGGAATTGTGGTGTTCACTTTATATTAAACGAAACACAAAGTCATCTTGATGAAATCGAAATTATTGCAAAGTACTGCAGTGTTAATCAAATACCTTTCGTTGTGAGCTTATATGTTCTTCCGGATCTAACCTTACTTTCAGGAGAAAATTTTTTCAAGGCACTCGAGGTATTAAATGACTATTCTCCACTAGCTATATCTTACAATTGCATTGATTCCAAGACATTTAGTCTAGTCTATCCAATAATCTGTAAATCAACTTTATGGGGAGCATACTTAATTGTTTTTGATTCGAAAAAAAAGAATAACTCAAGAATTACACCATCAGCAATTGAATATTCTGAAATAACAAAAAGATATTTACCCAAAAATCCTTGCTTGGTTGGCAGCTGTTGTGGTTCAAGCCCGCTTTTCACCAAATACCTAAGAAAGATGATTGATGCAAACACTTGAAAGACATTGCCCGGCAAAGATAAATTTAGGACTCTATGTAACCAAGAAAAGATCAGATGGTTATCATAATATTGAAACGATTTTTTATCCAATTAGTTTATCGGATAAATTAATAATAGAACTTAACAATACTACTCTTTTTAGATGCAACCTGAACATACTTGAGACCAAGGACAATTTGATTGTCAAAGCAAAAAATGAACTTGCATCGTATGTAAATCTACCATTGAATTGTCATATAAGTTTGGAGAAAAATATTCCTATAGGCGCTGGATTAGGTGGTGGAAGTTCTAATGCAGCAACGACGTTATTAATGCTCAATGAATTATTTGATTTAAGATTATCAAAAGAAGAGTTAAAAATAATTGCATTAAATCTTGGGTCTGATGTGCCTTACTTTCTCAATCCAGTTCCCAGCTATGGAACATCACGTGGCGAAGTGTTAAGTCCGGTCAATTTAAAAATTCTATACCCCATTGTAGTCATTAACCCAGGAATTCATATATCCACCAAATGGGCATACCAGAATATTAGTCCAAAGCCAACGCAGGCTTTTACTAAAATATTTGAAGTGGAGCATCAATTAAACATTTCTAAACTTCAAAACGATTTTGAAGAAATTGTCTTTCAACAATACCCTCAGATCGCAAAAATAAAAAGTTCCTTACTTGAAAGAGGTGCATTGTATTCATCAATGAGTGGCAGCGGTTCAACTGTTTTTGGTATTTTCCCCGAGATTAGTATAGCTAAAGAAGCTATTAAGAATTACCCTGAGAACTATTTTGCATACTTACATTCCGACGAGATGTAAAACTAAGTAAATCACAATAACTTAAATTATTTATTAAGTTAACGTAATAAACCTTCAGTTATCTCTATATATCCCCTTGCTGAATGAATTTTAATCAGTCCGCCGATGGGTAAAGTTAGATTGTCCTTCAAATGTCCATGCTTCAAGTTATACATCACGGTATTTTTCGAATTGCTGAAATAATCCTGTATAACTTCTCCTAATGTAAGTGAGCGCTTTGAATAATCGTGTTCGTGGCAATCCACAAATGCTCCCAGTAGTACTGCTCTTGATGTTGAAAGCATTTTTGCAAGACGCAGATGATTAAACATTCTGTCAACACGATATGGCAGTTCGCCAGTTTCTTCGAGGAACAAGATTTTATCCTTAATAAAAGGAAGATAATCAGTCCCGATCAGGCTAACTATGTTTGATAAATTACCACCATACAAACGAGCTTTTACATCTCCTTTAATTATTGGAAATAGTTTTTCGTTTTCCGGTTGAAGCAGCTTTCCGATTTTTTTATTGGTAGTAAGCATTTCCCAGAAACGTTCTTCAGTGAACGTACTTATTTGACCACCAAAATCTATTACCGGCATCGGTCCGGCAAAAGTAAGTAATCCGCATTTTGTAAGCAGGGCTGACTGAAGTTGAGTTATATCACTGTACCCAACAAATATTTTAGGATTATTTCTAACTAATCTGTAATCAATTTTATCCAACAATCTTCCGGAACCATAACCACCCCTTGCACAAAAGATTGCACTAATCTTTTTTGATTTGAACATGGCATGAAAATCAGATAATCTTTCTTCATCTTTTCCAGCCAGATAACCTCTTGAACTGGCTACGTTTTCACCTGTTTCAATCTTATAACCAAGGCTCTCAAAATACCTGATACTTTGTTCAAGTTTGCTAAGGTCGTCCGGGCTGGAAGCAGGTGCAATTATTCCAATGGTATCCCCTTTTCGCAATCGTTTTGGTTTGATGATTTTCATTTTCGTTGTAAATTGATTGTTGAAAGTGCCGTGAATTTAAGCATTCATTGTATATCTAACAATAACTATTTAATCATAAAATTGCTTTATTGACACAACCGAATTTGAGGAGAGACAATTGGATATTGACATTCTAAATAGAAAATTAAAAAAAATTAAATTTGTTTTGACTGACAATGACGGTGTTTTAACCGACACCGGGGTTTATTATTCGGCTAAGGGTGAAGAGTTAAAAAGGTTTTCTATCAGGGATGGAATGGGTGTAGAACGATTAAGGAATCTCCTGAGCATAGAAACCGGAATTATAACTGGAGAATTATCCGGATCTGTTGAAACAAGAGCAGCAAAATTAAAAATAACGGAACTTCATTTAGGAGTGAAGGATAAAAAGAAAATACTGAATGAAATTTTGTTTACCCATCAGCTAACAGGTGAAGAAATCGCTTTTATAGGTGACGATGTAAATGATATCGAAATAATTAAAAGTGTTGGTTTTTCTGCTTCTCCAGCAGATGCAATGGAGGAGATTAAAAAATTAGTCGACTATGTTTGCATAAATAAAGGTGGCAATGGAGCGTTTAGAGAATTGGCGGAACTTATAATCGCTGCCCAATTAAAACAATAATTATGGGAATTAAGTTTTAGACATTTCCAATTTCATCCGATTCTATGGATTCAATTTGATGAAAATTTTTAAATGATATATCCATTTTACTTTTGTCTAAGCATAAGACTGAAACCTTTTCCAATGAAATAGAAATTATTTTACCAATTATGAATTCCTTTCCAGCAATTGTAGGATTTGGAAACGCATATTTGATCATATCACCAGTTTTCAATTTGACCTCAATAGATTTCAAGTTTGTGAGATTTATAAATCAATTCATACTCTTGGCGCCACTCTAAGTTTGAATCATTTCTAATTATTTTTAAAAGGTTTTGATTCTCATCATTATCAGCACTCGATTTCTTTTCACCGCTTAATCTAACCCAATAGAGAAACTCTTCAGGGTCAATGATTTCCTCATACTTGTTGTTCATATTAGCCTCCATCGATTGTGTTATTTACTTTTGTGACGAAATATATAACTGAACTGCTTCTTAAAGATTAACAGAGTGTTATTGAGATATTAATTTATCGTTAATAAAAAAGGGCGTCTATGCAGATCGCCCTTAGTCGAAGGATTGAGAGAGAGAACAAATTTTATTTTAGTAATGTCATTTTTTTTGTAATAAAAATATTACCACTTTGAATTGCATAAATGTAAACTCCACTTGGCATATCAGAAGCTTCCCAATTTACTTCATAGGTTCCTGCATTTCTAAAACCATTCACCAATACTGCAACTTCCTGTCCGAGAATATTGTACACCGATAATTTTATCTCAGATGAATTCGGGATAGAAAATTGGATTTTGGTCGAAGGATTAAATGGATTCGGAAAGTTTTGTGACAAGCTATAATCTGATGGAACTGATGAAAGTTGGTCTTCTTCAACACCGGAAACAAAATTTGTTGTAGGTGTAAATCCTAATTGAGAAACAGATGTCCAGCCTTCAGTCCAAATTCCATTTGCAGGATCAAATGCGCCATAAAAAGGTACTACCTGGAACCAGGGGTCAGGAGGATTAATAGCACCAGTTGTGGTAGGTGCACCATTCTGTGGTCTTGGATCCAATCCTGCATTGTTAGTTCTGCTGATTCCTCTTAACTGCGGATCAGCAATAGTATTTGTGTTTGCTGTAAGATGTGTCTGTACATAACTCTGCGGTGCTACGCTTGCAAGTGTATTACCATTGCTGAAGCCCCACCAGTAATTGTTCTGTATAACTAATTCACCTGCATCAAGTCTTGCACGGCTGTCTTCTCCTGATGCAAGGTCTTCAATATCCAAAGCTCCTGAACTTGCTACAAAGTCTGTTATGATTGAGTTCCATAACTTTCCGCCTGAATTGTCTCTGAAGTATAATGCTCTGTCATTACCATCACCGCCTACTCCCGATGAACCTGCACCTGAACCTATCCAGGTAATGTTTGAAAGCATTGGTATTCCGTATGGCTGACAGGTTTCACAATCATCTCCGCCGTCAAGTTCTCCGCCTCTTCCGGCTTCTGTGCTTTTCTGTATTGCAAACCAGTATTGTCCTTTACCTCTGAATCCCATATCCCAGTCAAATGCATCGTCTCCGCAGAATGCGCTTACAAGGTATCTTGTGTTTACTGTGCCTCCGAACCATTCATATCCGTCATCAAAGTTTGCAAATACTTCTACAAATTCTATTGTTGTGCCTGAACCTACTGCACCCATTGTTAGTCCGTTGATTTCATCTCCGGGTACGCCGCTTATTGAAAATCCTCCGTGACGTATTGATACAAATCTAAGTACGCCTGAGTTATCGCTATCATCATTTCCTCCGAACCTTGCATTCTCGGTTGTAGGTATACCTTCTATCTGGTTTTCTGTTGTAGGCTGGTTTGTTGTTGCTCTGCCTAAAAGGATTACACCGCCCCACAACTGATTATCATCTGCTGTAAGATCATTTGGATTGTTTACATCATCTAATTCGCTTGTGAATATTATCGGCTGATTCAGATTTCCGTTGGCTATTATTTTTCCGCCGCGTCTTACTACCAGTGCACTGGCTCCATCGCCCGTGGTGATGTTTGACTGAAGCTTTGCTTTTATTACTGTACCTGCTTCTATGGTCAGTGTTGCTGATGAATCTACAAAGATAAGCCCATCTAACATATATATGTTCTCTGAACTCCACGTTGTGTTGCTCGTGATGTCCGCTGTGATGTTTACTTGTGCTGAAATGATCCATGGCAGTATAAGAAACATAATCGTGAGCAGTAGTTTTTTCATCGTACTATTTTCTCCTTATTAGATTTATTGATATTAATGTTCTCATATCCGCCTGATATTCTTAAAGTGAATAGCTGACTCCAAGCGAATATGTAATTCCTCTTTTGTATTCCTGGAACGTATAATCCTGATCTTTGAATCTGGCTACTTCTTTATATGAAGCATTTAACAAGTTCATTACACCAAACTTTAATGTCAGGTTTTGATATACAATTTGACTTAGTGTAAAATTGAGCTGTGGTGCTGGCTGCTCATAAACATCTGGATTTACATTTGCAGAAACCTTAGCTAACCTTTCTCCAAAAGTGTTAAGGTATAATCCTGCATTAGTACCTGTTGTGTTGTTTGAATAACTTAAATCTACATTGAAGACATAAGGTGACTGACCCTGCAGTTCTCTTGTTGAACTTGAGGATGAATCAATTGCAAGCCGCTGATCCATTTCACTCTGTGCAATATCAATGTTAGAATAGATAAGAGAGAGGTTGGTACCTATATAAAAGTTAGACAGAAAATCAGATAGCTGACCCAGTCCCAATCTGAATTCTAACTCTACGCCGGCTACGGTTGCTTTTTCAACATTCTGGTATTGAACAACAGGGTTTGAGACTGCTGAATATTGTTGATAGCTTAACTCAATTGGATTTTCAAGGTGTTTGTAAAATCCACTTACCGCAACTACTTCACCCGGGTTAGTAAACCATTCCCAGCGAAGGTCATAATTTGTAATAAGCGTTCTTTTAAGAGTTGGATTACCTGCAAGTTCAACGTCATTAATAAATTCTTTACTTGAGTAGGGTGCAATTTCTCTGAAGTTGGGGCGGGCCAATGTCTGGGTAGCAGATGCGCGTACATTCATATTATCCGTCAATGAGTATATAAAATTTATTGAAGGCAATAAATCATCTTCAACAACTTCACCTTTAGTCTGAGTTGTATCCTTACTTATTAACGATAAGTCAGTACTCTCATACCGTATACCGCCTACGAATCTCAGGCTCTGCGATAACGGAAGTTCAACCATTCCATAAAAAGCATTTACCTCAAGCGTTCCGTTATAGTTATTTTTTGTTTTTGAATTATCAGTAATAACATTTCCGAAATTGTACCGAAGAGTTGTACCAATTGTATCAACGCTAGTAATTCCTGTGTATTGATCGCTGAAGAAAATATCCAGATTACCGCCCACCTGGTTAAATATTTGGTTATCTACTGAGTAGGAAAAAATTCTTTCGGTAAATGTTCTCTCACTGTTCTGATAAAATCCTCCGACTTTAAACTTACCGTTCAATCCATCCCACTGACTGAATGGAATTGAAATATTTACGACATAGTTTTGTGTGTTATCTTCCAGTGCTCTGAAGTATCTTGAAGGATTATCAAAGCCTGAACCGGATATAATGTAGTTTGGTCCATTAGCTGTTTGTCCGACACTGTATGACAGTAACCTGAAGTCAGGTTCATCCTGATTAGTTTCCGAAAAAGATAAACTCCAATCAACAGTTGAACCAAGCAGAGGACTTAAAAAGTGTTGACCACGAACTTGATACGAGATAATATCCCTTTCAGTCCAGTTTAAAACTTTATTATTAAAAACCGGTGAGTTAGGTCCGGTGCCGAATTCCTGGGGCCATTCACCTGCCTGAGAACGAGCAACAGAGATACCGCTTCTTGAATAAAAAACGTTTCCGCCAATTTGTTGTGTCGGGTTGAAATTATAACTAAAACTCGCTAAGCCTCCTAAGTTTGCTTCCGAAGTACCTTTAGTATCATTGACTAATAACTGCGGATTTAAAATATCTGCATCAAGTGATGAAACCGAATATCTGCCTACAACTCCATTTTCATAAAACGAATAGCTTCTTCCATATGTGAGACTGCCTAAATATCCGAAGGATGATTCTTCATTAATTTTTATCTGATCACCCATTGAGAAAGAATAGCTTTGATTAACTGGAGCCGTACTTGATTTTACATTCATATTTGAATTAAACGATTTTGAATATGAATCCAGAAGTATTGCCTGATCGGTATTAAATCTTGCCTGCTGTCTGACGGGAATAACAACATTTTCATTAGTCAGGAGAGATGGAATAGATCTCGTTCCATCATCATAACCAAGCCAGTCACTACCGCCTGTTTCATAAGTTAAAAAGTTTGAGCTAAGCGATGTCTGATTATTATAGGATGAAGAAGCTGAAACTTTTAATGTAAAATTCTCCGGAAATGATTTTGTCCCAATATCTACTATTCCTCCGCTGAAATTTCCCGGTTTATCCGGCGTAAAAGTTTTTATAGTTATGATATTCTCAAGTAAATTTGTGGGAATTAAATCAAGCTGAAACGCTTTTTTATTTGGATCAGTGCTTGGTAATTCGGTTCCATTTAGCTGGGTATTACTGTACCTGTCACCCAGACCACGTACATAAACATATTTTCCGTCTACGACAGTTGACCCAACGACTTTTTTCATTGCATCACCTGCATCGCTTGCGCCAGTCATTGAGAGTTGCTCGGAACTTATAGCGTCACTGATACTCGTTGATTTTTGTCTGTCTTTTAACAGGCTAGCCTCATTATTTAATATCATCTTGGCGGTGACAATAACAGCTTCCGTTTCTATTGCCTCGGATACAAGAATAAGATCGAGCTTAAGATTTTCCTTTCCTGTCACATCAACATTTGTAACAGTCATTTTAGTATATCCGATCATTGAAGCAATTAGATTGTATGAACCAACGGGTACATTGGTTATCCTGTAAATTCCGTTTATATCAGTTGCGGCACCAATTGATGTGCCTTCCAAAAGAATATTTGCCCCGATAAGCGGTTCACCATTTTGTTTATCGACAATAGTTCCTGAGATTGTACCTGTTTCCTGTGCATAAACTGAATGAGTTATCAGGAGTGTTAGTAAAAGCAGAATTGGCGATATGTTTAAAAGACCATTCAAACGAGTGATGCCCTTCTGAAACTTCATTAAATAGTTGATGAATTTATTCATCTCTCTCTCCGACATTAATAAAAGGTTATTTACTTCGACGGATGCAACTTAATGGAGCAATGTTAACGGAATGTTAAGAGAATGTTATGAGTGTGTTAAGGATAAGATGATGCAATCTTCACTTCAAAATCAAAGCAACCTTACCGCCCATGATGTAACTCCGGGTTGTTGACTAAAGATGTAAGAATATTTCAAAGTTCAATTTATCAATCTTTGTCCGGAATTTAGATCTGATCGTTATATAATCCCATGGTTCATAATTAATGCTGATGGTTGGATAAAAAATATGACGTGTCGTCTCATACTCATAAGTATGCGTGTAATTTACCAGGTAAGATGGATCGAGTACATTGGGAATAAAAAATTCATCCTTCCTTGAGAGTGAATATTTAAACTTACTATTGAAGTAAGTGTAATCCAGCCCTGCTTCAAGAAATAATTTCCGGAAAGCATAAAACACGGGTATGTTTAACTGAAACGAATATGTTGTGATTGATGGATCAGATAATTTTCTAAATTCATAATATGAATCAATTCTATACCCATAAATCCCGGTATCTGGTCGAATCACATAATACTGAGCAGCACTTTCAGGAACCGAAGACGTTGCACTTAGAACCTTATTATCTAAATACTTACTAAAACCAATACTAACGTATGAATAAGGTCTTATTTTCTCTCTGATTTTAAGTTTCAGTAAAAGACCAATATATTTTGAATACATAAATTTGTTTTCAAAATCTCCACTGAAATTAACTGAAACCAAATCCGACAATTGCTCTGTGAAATTAAATGAATGAGTAGTTGTTTGAGCAAATTCCGATTGCCCGTATACAAAACCAACTGAAAATGATTGGTTAAATTCTTCTTCAAACAAACTATTAAGAAATTCATATGCTCTTATATTCATTTTGGGATATAGATCATTGCCATAACCTTTATCAAAAAATAAAAAATAAGAATGTACAGAATCAGCAATCGCAAACCTTTCAGACCTGGACAAATTACTTATATCCTTAAACTTGAGATAGAAATTGTCCTGTATTTTTTTAACAGCCTCCGGAATCAAAACACCATATACAATGTCTTCGCTGTATTTCAACGACGGATCTGAAGAAAAATACTTGAGTATGCAGAAATCTATATAGTTCTTACCGATGAAATCCTTTTTGTTTTCCAATGCTAAAGGTTGTGTTTCATCAACAGCACTGTAGTCAAGAAAAGATCGTACTTTAAATGCGAGTATTACTGTTGGAATATTTTCCCATGCATCATTCAATTCCTGCTGAACCCAGTCGTTCCGTCGAATAATAAGTTGCCTTGTTTTTGACTGCAACAAATTATATCCGTTAGAATCAGGATTTGTTATTGAATTCAAATATCGTCTGTTCAAGTAATTCAAGTAGTACGCAATTAAGGAGGGGTCTATATCAGAATAATAATCAAAAGAAACACCCATTTGATCATACTGGTTCTTATTATTTAGAATGTTATAAGGAATATCCAATTTGAAAATATCGAATTTGGATTGAGCAGGTAAAAACTGGTTGGTTAAAACTGATATTATAATTACAGCGATAATTTTCATTTTTGCCCCAGAATAATTGTATAGTCTATAATGTTATTTCTCTGACTGCAAACTTACTACTTTTCTAAAATATTTCCTGCCTTGTAGATAATTATCTCAGCCTTTTCAATTGTTACCATTCCGCCGCAGTTTGCCTTTTCAAACAGTGAATCAACGAGGGGAAGAAAATTTTCTATCTTCTTCTGTTCGTCAACAATTTCTACTACCATCGGCAGATCTTCGCTGAGCCGCAGAATTTTGGTTGTATGAATTCTGCTATTCCCGCCAAAGCTCATTATTCCTTTTAATACTGTTGCGCCGGCTAATCCGTTATTACGGGCTTCCAAAACTATTTTTTCGTAAAGTGGAATGTTGTCCAGTTTATCACTTTCACCAATAAAAATCCGTAAGAGTTTAGCGTCTCCTGAAATTTGCATATTCACCTCAGAATATTTTTGAAATAATATATGCCAGGTACACACCTAGTAAACAAAACAAAATATTTGCAGAAATATTTAAGAGCGCGAGTGATATTTCGGAATCGCGCAGCAGATTAATTGTTTCAATTGAAAAAGTTGAAAACGTTGTGAACCCACCGCAAAATCCGACGGTCAAGAGCAGCTTAAGTGATGGCGAGATTAAATTCTTATCATCAAAATAAAAAATAATAACACCTAACAGAAAGCTTCCCAAAATGTTTACAGTTAGTGTTCCATATGGAAATGTTGATGGAAATAACTTGTGGATAAATGAAGTCATCCAATACCTGAATGTTCCTCCTGCTGCAGCACCTATAGATACTATAATATATTTTTCCAAGTATGAACCTTTATTCAATTCAATAAAATGTTAATTGGGAATCCAATCACAGATCAGTTCAATTGCTTTTAGAGTTGGGGCACAATATGTTTCAAGGAATTCTTCATCAATCTCTTCCCCGTTTTTAAGATGCTCAACAGCACCAAGCGCTCTCGCTCCATCAAAATCAACAAATGAAAGTCTTGCCGTAAGTTCTTCTTTTGGTCTGCCAAAACTTGCACCTGGCAGTATAGCAACACCGGTTTCATCAAGTAGTTTGTCACATAAATTTATACTTGATGTTATTCCGCTCCTTTTAAATTTTTCTGAGTGATCGGAAAAATCAGGAAACAGATAAAATCCACCCGATGGTTTTGGAACAAAAATATTTTTTGATCTTAGTTTTTTTGCACAATGATTACCAAGTTTTTCAAGAAGTGATCTTGCATTCCACAAATATTTTTCAATAGTGTCTCCGCCCTGGAATGCTCTTACTGCGGCATATTGAATTGGCGCACTTGTAGCTGTGAATGTTTCACTTGCCATAACAGCCATCGAATCAAGCAGCCATCTAAGAGAAGAAGGAAATACAAATGTACCCAGCCTCCATCCGCCTGCACCGCACCATTTACTTAGTCCACCGCTGATGATAGTTCCTTCGGGATAAAACCTGCCGATTGAAATATGTTTACCTTTATAATGAAGTTCGCCATAAATTTCATCTGATAACAGAACAAGTTTATACTTACGTGCTACTTGAGCAATTTTTTTTAGTTCATCTGTTGTATAAGTTCCTCCGACAGGATTAGAAGGATAGTTCAGAATTACAATTCTTGGTTTTGTAGGATCATCTTTACAATGAGCATCAAGTTCCTCAGGGGTTAACCTCCATTCATTTTCCTTTTTAGTCTCAAGCCAGTCAACATTTCTCCCGATTATCTTTGCCTGAGGTGCATAAGAAACCCAGCTTGGAGTTGGAATAAGCAAATCACCATAATAAACATATTGAAGCATGAACATTAATTCCTTTGATCCGGGTCCGATTAAAACATCATCCGCTGAATAACCAACTCCATGTCTTTTGCTATGATAGTTCGCCACTGCCTCTCTTAACGCGAAAAGTCCTTTTACAGGCAGATAATCTTTTTGAAATGCATTGACCTTTAACTCATCAATAACTGGACGAGGTACGGGAAAAGGTGATTGCCCTAATCCTAATTTGTAAACCTGCTTACCCTGTTCCTTAAGTCTCGTGGATTTTTCATTGATCGCCAATGTAGCTGATTGATATAATCCTCTGACATTTAAATTCAGTTGTATGTTGAAGTTATTTTTATGATTTGCCATATCTCACAATTTTTTTCTGCAAAATAAAAATTATTCAAAACTCATGCATGAAATAAAAAAGGCGGTTCAATCTGAACCGCCTTAAATATAAAAGAGCAATAACAATTATTTTAATAACATCATTTTCCCGGATACTATTCTTTCTCCAACAGTCAGATTATAAATATAAACACCCGTACTGACCTGAGAACCTGATGCATTCTCCCCTTCCCATCGCACAATATAATTTCCTGAAGCTAATCTGCCGGAGATTAATGTTTTCACTAATTGTCCCTGAACGTCGAACAAATCAAGTTTAACATTTGAATTTGTTAGTGATGCTGGAATTGTAAACGCAATAATCGTACTTGGATTGAATGGGTTAGGATAGTTTGAAATTAAAATATGATCATTTGGTATGATTGGCTGATCATTTTCATCAACATCAGTTATTAGTACTTGACCTGGTCCCCTGGAATTGCCTGTCGAGTCAGCAAGATAGATGTTAACCCAGTCAGGCCTTAGTGAAGAGAACAAGTATTGGTTTTTCCATTCTTCGTCTGTTAATCGTAAAAAATTTGTAGTAGTATAATCACGATAGCTAAGCATCGGACCAACGAAGGCGCAGTCCTCACCGCCCGGTAATTGTGCTATGAATACTCCCATATCAACCGGACCCGTACCAACGTGTTTTACCCATCCGATCATATTCATTTCGCAATCAGATGGTGTTGTATGAATGTCCGCAACAATATTATCTCTTCCGAGCAGCCCTTCATACTGATAAGCCTGATCCTGATATAAAAGTTTCGGATACCAGCCGTCATACTCAACACCTGTGTAGGTTTGCGATTCAAAAAGCATGTCCTTTAGAAAAATAATTTCCTCATTTGTTAAAGGTGTATCGTTTAGTTCCTTAATACTTATCTGTTTTAGAGTGTCGCTTATTGATATTAGATCTGAAAAGTATTGAATTATTCCAGTCTGTATCTGCGGATCAATGTTGAGTGTTTGAAAATAGGTGTGACCAGATGTTCCAATATCAATCAGAACATTATAAAGTTCCGGGAATGGCTCAACGTAACTATAAGGATATGAACAAACGGGTACACCGGTATAAGACTGCTTTGCATATAATAAATTATCATGTCGCAGTTCAGTCCACGATGCAAGCTGAGTGTTCAGTTTCTGCTGCCAGAAAGCTGCTGTCTGCATAAATGATGGCAGGTTATTTCTATCGTCAGGGGGATTTAACGTTCTGATAGCATTTAACCACTGACGGTAAAATGTGGCGTTCCAATACTCGGGTAAATATAAATCAAAAAGATAACGAAGTGTGGCAAGGTTCGTTGAGTAATGGTATGCATTTAATTCAGGTGTCAGGAGTTGCGCAGCAGCGTTATTACCAAGGGCAAACATGGGATCGAGTGTTGATGGAAAAAGTCTGCAAACATTTTGTCCGTTATATTTTATTCGATCATAAACTACACTTCCGGTAACATAAGAATCATCTACATATCTTTGCCCGAATAACAAAAATGCCGATGCCGGAACAATGCTATCATTTGCTGACCATGTACCTGCTAATATCTGGCTTACAATCTTTTGGTATGCAAAACTCTGCTGTGATAAAGAATCCTGAAATAAACCAAGTGTTACGGAATCAAGCAATTGAGAACATGATGAAATATTTACAGCACTTTTTAAGTAAAAAAGATTGTCGAGTGTAACGTTATCCTGATCACCAACAAAGAATCTTATCACATTTTCGATTTCAGTATATGCAGGAATCGCATTTGCAACATCAAATAACTCGCTTATTAAAACTGCATCTATAATTTGCCTCTGAATATCTTCAAAAGTTTGAGGCTGACAAAATGGATCGCCTAATGGCGGAGCGATCAGATAGATTTCCATTCTGCCTAGCCACATCATTGTTCTAAAATATTTTCTCAACTGAGGATGCATATCAGAATCATAATGACCTCTAGGTTTAAATTGACTCCAATCATGTGACCTGCACGTTGATGTAAAAATCGTATCTACGCTAAAACCTTCAGCAGCCATTACCTTATTAAAAAGTTCATTTATCCTTGCCGAATTGTCTGCATAAAAAGGTGAGGTTGCTTGTCCAATTAATTTTGCTGCTACAGTAAGATAAATATCTACATCTCTCAGCATCTGATTCAGCTCAGGCTGAGTATTGTACTGGGCAGCAAGTTGGGGCATTGACGATCTTAATGTATTTATCAGTGCGGTTACTTTTTCAATCAATAAACCGAGTTCTACATCTCTGAGTATTCTATCGTAAGAAACATGAAATGCATAAAGCATCGCATCAGTTGAAACAAATACAGGAAGATCATTGTGATGAATATCTAAGAGTATCTGACCGAAAGAATTTTGAGATAGTCTTTCACTTACCATAAAACCATGATTCTGTATAAGACTTTTTTCATAATCGGTCAGGCTATATTTAATGTCAATCGTATCGAAATAAAGTGCACTGCTAAAGTTTACTCCGATATTATCGTTGAACATACCTGCAGGATGCATCTGAAGCAGCTGCTGTGTTTCCAGGTTTTGATGACTGTTTACGAATTGCTGGTAGGCTTGAATATTAAAATTCGATTGTGGAAATAAATATTCAGATGAAAGAAAAAAAAGAAATAAAACTAACCATTTATATTTCATTGCCCTTCCTTTTTTTTTTGCAACTTAGCTAAGACATTTAATTAAGTCAATTAACAAATAGCAATAAAAAATCCCGCACGAAGCGGGATTGAACTGGTGACCCCAAGGGGATTCGAACCCCTATTACCGCCGTGAAAGGGCGAGGTCCTAACCATTAGACGATGGGGCCAGTATAAGAAAAAACAATTTTCAAAAAACAAATTCCATAGGTTGTGAATTGGTATTTATTCTTTGTGATTTTAATGGGGTGAGCAATGGGACTTGAACCCACGACCCCCAGGGCCACAACCTGGTGCTCTAACCAACTGAGCTATGCTCACCATATATCTCAAATTCCAGGATTCAAATTCCGATCAGCATTTTAAAAATTGTTATTTGTCACTTGAAATTTGAAATTTAAAGTACGCCCGAGTGGAATCGAACCACTAACCTACAGCTTAGAAGGCTGTTGCTCTATCCGATTGAGCTACGGGCGCGGTTAGTGCAAATTGGGCTTTTGTTTCAGTAAAAAAAGAACTTGTAGTCGGGGCGGCAGGATTCGAACCTGCGACCTCCTGCTCCCAAAGCAGGCGCGATGAACCGGGCTACGCTACGCCCCGAAATCTTAAAAAAACTTCTGCTTACAGTCATAATTGCTGTAAATCGAGCCGTAAATATATAGGTTGTTGTTCTAAAAAACAATTATTTATCGTTTATTTTTAATAAGTTGTTCATGAATTTTATCTTACTTTTGATTAGAGATGATAGGTTGCAAAGGTTTTACATAAAATGTCATTACCCTTATTTGTAGCAAAAAAATATATTTCGTCAGGTCGTGAATCACGTTTCATTTCACTCATTTCTACTATTTCAGTCTTTGGAATTACCTTAGGTGTTGCCGCTTTAATAATCGCGTTAAGTATTCTAAATGGATTTGAACAAACCATAACAAAAAAAATAACTGATTTTGAATCACACATAAAAATCTCTTCGTATAGTAATATCCTCCCTGACTATAAAAAAATGAGAAATGTTTTAAAGGAAAAGATAGAACCTTATTCCGAAGAAGTCATTCCTTATGTATTAAAGCTTGCAATAGTCGGAAGTAAGCATACTAAAGACGGTGTTAATATTAAAGGAATCGAGTTTCAAAATACAAGTTCATCAAAGTTAAATGTTGTTGAAGGCGAAAAAGACCTGAATTCACTTAATGATTCATCAATCATCATCGGAAAAAGACTGGCAACTAAACTTTTAATTTCCCCCGGTGATTATGTAAATATTTTTGCTTTAAAAAATGATGAACTTCCTTCAGCAGAAAATCTTCCAAACATAAAACGTTATAAGGTTGCATCAATATTTGAAAGCGGAATGGCTGAATACGATGATTTGTACGCTTATGTAAACCTGTCTTCTGCGCAGGATTTATTTAATCTTGGAGACAATGTAAATGGCTATGATATCAAAGTTAATGATGTTACTAAAATAGACAGCCTGACTTCTTATCTCGCTAATGATTTAAGATACCCGCATTCAGTCAGATCGATTTTTCAGATACATAGAAACATTTTTACTTGGATTGATCTTCAGAAAGAACCAATACCAATTATACTCGGGTTGATAACGCTTGTCGCTGTATTTAATATAATCGGAACACTGCTAATGATAGTCCTTGAAAAAACCAGTGCTGTCGGAGTTCTGAAATCAATGGGCTCGACTAAGAAACAAATTATTTCAGTCTTTTTACTGCAGGGTTTATTTCTTGCATCAATTGGAATCATAGCTGGAAATATTCTTTCCTACGTTTTTCTTTCCCTTCAGTTGAAATACAATATCATTACAATTCCATCATCAGTTTATTTTATGTCTTCGGTACCGATTTATTTATCTCCTGATATTTTTCTTCTCGTTTCAGGAATTACACTTGCCCTATCTTTAGCGGCTTGCATTCTTCCAAGTTATGTTGCAACTAAAATCCAACCTGTAAACTCAATTAGGTTTAGTTGATGAACCTTGAATCATTCATAGCAAAGCGGTACTTAGTTTCAAAACATAAAATTAATTTTATTACAATAATCTCTATGCTTTCTGTTGCAGGAATAACAATTGGTGTTGCAGCGCTCATTGTTGTTCTTAGTGTATTCAATGGCTTTGGAAGTCTCGTTCAATCATTCCTCATTAATTTCGATCCGCATATAAGAATTGAAACACTAACGTCTGATTCATCCATAAAAAACAGTACTGAAAATTTATTTGAAGACAATTCTGATATCACTGGTTTCACTCCATTCGTAAACGGGAAAGTGCTTGTTTACAGGGCTGGACTAACTCAGATTGTCACGCTTAAAGGAATTGAAGAATCCGCGAGCAAATCAATTTATGGAATTGAAAAAAGTATAATCTTCGGAGATTATGTTCTGGAAACTGATGAAGGCACAGATGGAATTGTTATCGGAATCCGGCTTGCTGATAAACTGCAGGCACTTGTCGGTGATACTCTAACTTTTGTTTCACCGGTCGGAATTGAAAAGTCAATTATACAATTCTCTATGCCGCAGATGCACAGGTTTGTGATCCGTGGAATATTTAATTCAAACAATAATGATTATGATCTGACGAATGTTTATTGTTCATTAAAATCAGGACAAAGATTGTTAGGCTATAAAAATAATATTCAGGGTTATGAGTTGAGACTAAGTAATCTTGAAAAATCATCTGAAGTAAAAAAAGAGTTGCAAAATCAATTCACTCCGGATAAGTATTTGATCAGCACCTGGTACGATCTTCATAAAGATCTGTATTCAGTTATGCAGATTGAACGATGGGCTGCTTACATAATTCTTTCACTGATAATAGCTGTGGCGACTTTTAATATACTCGGTTCACTTTCAATGTCGGTAATCGAAAAGAAACGAGACATCGGAATTCTTCGATCAATGGGAGTAAATGAAAAATCTATCATAAAAATATTTATGTATGAAGGAATTCTCGTTGGCATTCTCGGTACACTTGCTGGAGTTGTTATTGGATACTTCGTTCTGTTCCTTCAAATAAATTATAACATCTACCCTCTCGATCCGACACAATACAAGATCGATTCACTACCTGTTGAATTAAGATTTGCGGATTTCTTTTTTGTTACCGGCGCAGCAATGTTATTATCTTTTTTTGCTTCACTTTATCCGGCAAAACGTGCAGCAAAATTAAATATGATCGAATCAATCAAGTGGGAATAAAATTAAATCTATATGAATGATATTTTATTAAAAGCTGAAAAATTAGTTAAGAGTTACAAGACAAATAAAAAACTTTCACTTGAAGTTTTAAAATCAATTTCACTTGAAGTTGAAAGGAAAAAAATCTCAGTGATAGTTGGTGCGTCCGGTGCAGGGAAAAGTACATTGCTTCACCTTTTAGGCGGATTGGACAGACCTGACAGCGGCTCTGTAGTTTATGATGATAAGAATATTTTTGAACTTTCCGATGATAAACTCGCTAAATTCAGGAACTCACATGTTGGTTTTGTTTTTCAATTTCATCACTTACTACCGGAGTTTACTGCAATCGAAAATGTTGCAATTCCGCAAATGATAAATGGCAAATCCTTAAACAAAGCTTCCGAACATGCTAAAGAATTATTAAACTCAGTCGGATTATCAGAACGATTCAACCATAAACCCGCTGAATTATCCGGCGGTGAACAACAGAGAATTGCAGTTGCCAGAGCACTTGCAAACGATCCATCAATAATTTTCGCTGATGAACCAACAGGAAATTTAGATTCTGCAAACAGCGAAGCTGTACATCAAATATTTTTGGACTTACGAGATATGTTTTCAAAGACATTTGTGATAGTTACTCACAATTCATCATTAGTAAATCTGGCTGATAAAGTTTTTGAAATGAAAGATGGAAAGCTTGCCAATAAATAAAACCGATGAATCGGTTCGCATTTTGTCTTATATGATATTGTGCGGGATAAATCCCGCACAGAAAATGAAAAAAACTGAATAAAGTTTTTTTACTTTTTCGAACTTACAGAACTTAAATACTCAAACAATAACCGGACACCAAAACCCGTCATAAGTTTTTTTGAATAATTATTTATGCTGTTTGGAAATGCAGGTCCTGCAATGTCAAGATGCGCCCAGACTAATTTCTTATCGACAAAATTCTCTAAGAACTTTGCTGCACTTATAGCGCCTCCCCACCTTCCGCCATCATTTTTTACATCTGCAACATCACTTTTGTTTAATGAGTTGTAATCATCCCAGAGAGGTAATCGCCATACACGGTCATAAGTTTTCATACCTGCTTTATAAAGATCATCAGCGAGTTTATCATTTTTTGTAAACACACCGGCAACAAATTCTCCAAGCGCAACTACACAAGCCCCTGTTAATGTTGCAAGATCAATTATTACATCGGGTTTTTCCTTTGATGCAAAATGAAGTGCATCAGATAAAATCATTCTTCCTTCAGCATCAGTGTTATCAACTTCTATTGTTTTACCGGAAGATGTTTTAACAATATCACCCGGTCGCATTGAATTTCCCGACAACATATTTTCCGCTGCGGGAATTATTCCTGTTAAATTAACAGGTAACTTTGCTTTTGAAGCGGCTAAAAGTATTCCGATCGTTACAGCAGCGCCGGACATATCAGCCTTCATTTCACCCATATTATTAGCGGGTTTAATTGATATGCCACCTGAATCGAATGTAACGCCTTTACCAACAACAGCTATGTTCCGGGTTTTATTTTTTCCGCCGGCAGTTATTCCGTTGTAGCGCATAACAATAAATCTCGGCGGATTAGCACTGCCTGAACCAACTGCAAGTAATCCTCCCATTTTTCTTTTGGCGATTTCTTTTTCATCAAACACATTTACTTTCACACTGCTGCCTGAGAAAAGTTTTTGTACTTGAGCAGCAAGGCTCTGTGGTGTTATAACATTTGCCGGTTCGTTCTGAAGATCACGTGTAATTGAAACCGCTTTCATTAAATTTGCAGAAGTACTTAATGCTGATTTAAGTTTTTTTGCATCATCAGCGTAGATATGAACAGTAAGATCTTTAAGCGATTTTTTATCGGATAAATATTTGTCAAAAGTATAATTACCAAAGAATATTCCTTCAATAACAGACTGATAAAAATATTCTTCTGTTTCAAAATAATTTTTAAATACATCATACTTTGGAATGAAGATGTGAAGAAATTTTAACTCTTCCTTTTCAAGTGACGGAATAAGTCCTGCAAAATAATTACGGAAATAATCGGCACTAAACTTATCATCAACTTTAATTTTATGAAGAAGGACTTCATCAGGTCTGCCGTCTTTTTTGTAAGCCCTTATTTCGCTGGTACCTTCTCTCAGAAAATTCTTTTTTTGAATTTCAGATATTCTGAGGATTAATATTTTTTCTACCTGGGCAAAACTTTCTTTTAATTTTTTTTCATCGATTAGAAATCTGATGCTAAGTGAAAGTGGTTTGTAAATAACTTTTTTGTCCCCTGCTAAAAGTTTGAGTTTGAACATTACTCCCTCGGATTATTTATTAAGATATTCTTCAGCCTTCGCTAAAATAATTGGTTGAAGATCAGAAAGGTTTTTATTAAAAAATCTTGCGCCCGCCGCATTAATATGACCGCCGCCACCGAATTCACCTGCTAACTTGTTTACCGGAATTGTGCCCTTTGATCTGAAACTGACTTTAAATCCCTCTTTAAGTTCGATGAATAACATTCCAAGTACAACACTATCAACTGATAACGAAAAATTAACAAACCCGTCCGTGTCTGACTCAAGTGCACCTGTCTCATTAATCATCTCGCGTGTCAAAGCCATATAACCAATTTTATTCTCTTTCCCGAAAAGTGTTAATGAATTCAAAGCTTTACCAAGAAGTTTTATTTTTCCGAAGTGACTTTGATCATATATATTATCAAACACTTCACCCGGATTAACACCGAGAGTTAAAAGTTCGGAAGCAATAAGATGAATTTCCGGTGTTGTTCTTTCAAAACGAAATGAACCGGTGTCTGTCATTATGGCCGCATAAATTGGGTATGCAATGTCATAATTCATTTTAACAATGCTGGTCTTTTTTATAAGATCATAAATAATCTGTCCGGTGGCTGAATAATCAGAGTTAACAAAAAGATGATCAACAAAATCTTCGGGATCCTGGTGATGATCAATGCAGACTTTAATTTTTATCGATGCACGAAAATGATTTGCTACACTTACCATTCTTTCCGCCCGGTTAAAATCCAGCCCAATCAGTACTTCAACTTCATGGAAAAGATGTTCATGCTTTTCATCATCGTACTTTTCTATTACATTTTCTTTGTCAAGAAACTTAAGGTTGTACGGTGTTTCACTGTGATTAACAATAAAAACTTCTTTCCCTAACTTTTTCAGAATTTCATACAAAGCAATCTCGGAACCTATTGCATCGGCATCGGGATTAACGTGAGTCGTAAGCAGAAACGAATTATGACTCTCTAATATTTCTTTTAACTTGTTAAAGTTTGGCATTGAGATTTCAGAATTAATCGAATTGAATTATGCAGATCGTCTTTCAGATGTTTTTAATTTCCGTCACACTTTGATTGCATTTCTATACAATATGACGAGAATCAATTTTCTGCACAATCACTAATTTGAATTGCAAAATATGAAATTTAGTTGTCACTGCAATGAGTTGAACGGGTCTATGAACCATTGCCATTAACTTCCCAGACATTGCCGGTGAAAAGCAGTTTCCTCAAATCACCTTCTCCTCTGCTCTTCTTAACACCATTTATCTGGTTTTGGAAATCTTCTTCATAAGTAGTTTTAGTTTCCTGTCTGAAAACTCCAATCGGAACAGGCAATCCTTCCATTTCTGTAAACTGTGAAAGAATGTTTGCGCGTGAATTTGTTTTCTCAAATTCATTGTGCACCCATACATCATTAACTGAATTACCGTTCTCAGTTATGTTGATGACCGTTGGAGTAAATCCTTCAAGCTTTATTCCGAATTCATTATTCTTTCCAAACAGAAGTGGTTTATCATGTTCAAGCACAACTACATTTTCAGGGCGGCTTTCTTTTTCAGTATAAAGTTCAAATGCACCATCGTTGAAGATATTACAGTTCTGAAATATTTCTATGAAAGCAGTTCCGTTATGATCTGCAGCACGCTTCATCATTGCCTGCATGTGTTTCGGATCGCGGTCAAAAGTTCTTGCGATAAGTGTTGCACCAGCTCCAATTGCTAATGAAACAGGATTGAACGGAAAATCAACACTGCCGAATGGTGTGCTCTTTGTCTTCTTTCCTTTTTCTGATGTTGGTGAGTATTGACCTTTTGTTAATCCGTAAATCCTGTTGTTGAATAACATGATCTTTATTCCAACATTTCTCCTGCAGGCATGAATAAAATGATTTCCGCCGATACTTAGTAAGTCACCATCACCGGTAGCAACCCAAACTGACAGATCAGGTCTGTTAACTTTTACGCCTGTTGCAATTGCGGGAGCGCGTCCATGAATTCCATGAAATCCGTATGTGTCCATGTAATAAGGAAATCTTGATGAGCAGCCTATTCCGGAAATCCATACAAAGTTTTCCTTTTTAATTCCGAGGTCGGGTGATACTCTTTGCATTTGCGCAAGTATGGAATAATCACCGCATCCGGGACACCATCTTACATCCTGTGATGATGAAAAATCTTTTGCTGAATATTTTACTTCGGTGTTTATTGTTTCATCTGCCATTACCGTTACCTCCTGTCATTGATTCAAATTTTAATTCTATCTCTGATGATTTAAAAGGAAGTCCCTGTATTTTATTGTACTCAACTAAATCAACATCAAACTGACTCCTCAGTATTTTTGATAGCTGTCCCATATTTAATTCCGGACAAAGTATTTTCTTAAATCTGCCTAAAACTTCTTTTGTGTTTGAAGGAAAAGGATTCAGATATTTAAAATGAATCTGCGCAACTTTATTTCCCTTCACTCGTAAACGTCTTACAGCTTCTGTAATTGCTCCGCAGGTTCCACCCCAACCAACAATTGCTATGTCTGCATCTTCATCACCTAAAACTTCCAGAAGCGGAATATCATGCTTTATATTATCAACTTTTTGTGCGCGAAGCTGAACCATAAATTCATGATTCAATGGATCATAATTTACGTTACCTGTTATGTTGGATTTTTCCAATCCGCCGATACGATGTTCCAATCCGGGCGTTCCCGGAATAGCCCATGGTCTTACAAGATTTTCATTCCTGTTATAAGGTTGAAATCCTTCCTTGGTTGTTTGGAACTTAACTTCAATTTCAGGAATGGAATCTGGTTCAGGAATTTTCCATGGTTCAGAACCATTTGCGATGTATCCATCTGACAAAAGCATTACAGGAACCATATACTTGGTTGCAATGCGTGATGCTTCATAAGCCATATAAAAACAATCTGCGGGTGTGGATGCAGCAAGCACAACAACCGGAGCTTCGCCATTTCTTCCGTACATTGCCTGAAGCAGATCAGACTGTTCTGTTTTTGTTGGAAGTCCGGTACTCGGTCCGCCTCTTTGAATATCGATAATTACAATTGGCAATTCAGTCATTACACCTAATCCCATTGCTTCGGATTTGAGTGCAACACCGGGACCGCTTGTTGTAGTAATAGCAAGCGCTCCGGAAAATGCTGCACCGAGACAAGCTGTAATTGCTGAAATTTCATCTTCAGCCTGGAATGTTCTTACTCCAAAATTTTTATGTCGGCTTAGTTCATGAAGAATATCAGACGCCGGTGTGATTGGATATGAACCGAGAAATAATGGTAATCCTGATTTAACAGATGCGGTTATAAAACCTAATGCTATCGCTTCGTTACCTGAAACATTTCTGTAAGTTCCTTTAGGAAGTTTTGCAGGATAAACCTGGTAACGAGTTGTGAACAGTTCAGTGTTTTCTCCAAAGTAATAGCCAGCCATTAAAGCTTTTTCATTTGCTTCTGCTAATAAAGCAGAATCTTTAAACTTTGATTTTATCCATTCAATAGTCGGTTCAATAGGGCGGCTGTATAACCAGTACATCATTCCAAGTGCAAAGAAATTTTTTGAGCGTGAAATTTCTTTATTTGTTAATCCTATTCCTTCTAATGCTTTTGATGTCTGCTGACTCAAAGGAACCTGAACAACTGTAAAACCCTGTAATGATCCATCTTCAAGTGGATTACTGTCGTAGTTAGCGAGTTTAAGATTCCTTGTATCGAATGCGTTGATGTTTACGATTATCATCGCATTAGGTTTTAAGTCACTCAGATTAATTTTCAGCGCAGCCGGATTCATCGCAACAAGAACATCAGGAGAATCGCCGGGAGTGTGAACATCGCTGCTGCTGAACTTCAACTGGAATCCGCTTACACCATAAGTTGTACCGGCAGGAGCGCGTATCTCTGCGGGATAATCAGGCAGAGTGCTTAAATCATTACCAACAAGTGCTGTAGTGTTTGTGAATTGTGAACCGGTCAATTGCATTCCATCGCCGGAATCACCCGCAAAACGGACTGTTACATCAGTCAGATCTAAAATAGTCTTTCCCATATTCTCTCTTTTATTTTGGAGTTTGCTGGAAGTTGTTTGAAAAATTGTTTTTGATTTTCATTCCGGCGAACAAATTACATAAGGGGTTAACTATTGTCAAATCTAAAATGTTGGTAAATACGTTATGATTTTTTGATACAAGAAATTATTTTTGTTCAGCAATAAAATAACATTAGGGGTGGGTAGTATATGTATAAGGGATATTTGTTCTTCGGCTTCATTTCTATCATCCTATTTTTAACCGGATGTACCTCATCACAAAAAATTGTTCATCAGTCCGGCGAACCAATCGAAGTTTTTTCAACAGAAGAAGCGGTTACATTTTCTGTGGAGGACAACAGAAAGACATCTTCATTTATTATTTCGAGTGATGAATGGAATTCAGATTATAGTTTAGATCAGAGTCTCAGTTTATATATCGAAGACTACTTCAATCTTTCGATGGAATATGATTCCTCAGTTGTTCCAGGCAGGAATATCAAAGTATATGTTGACCAGTTCAAGTTCGAAAAGCGGCATATAGTAAAATACTCGATAAGGTTTATCGAAAAATATTCTACTGATACAGCAGGTGTTATAAGAGTAGCGTCAAAGTATGTTGATTCAACTTATCGAAAAAAAACTGAAGAACTTATCGATTTGACGCTCACTGATTGCCTTGCTAAATATTTTAATAGTGAAAATTCCACTACAAGGATTATTGCTGTCGATCCTGAAAAGAAAAAAACACCGCAAGAACCAAAAGTTATTAATGAAGAAGCAGGATCGTCAGACACGCTCGTAACACAGAAAGACATGCCTGTCGAACAAATAGAATTAAATGAAGATAATACGACTGAGCCAAAACCTGAAATTATTAAAGTACCGGAGAGTGAAATGACAAGTGAAGTTGTTGTAATCAAAAACATACCGCAAAAGATTACACTTTCATCATTTGGATTCACTTTTATTAAAGGCGATAAAATTCGGGGCGGTGTACATTTGTACTATGCAAAAGCCAGATGTTTACCTGAAGACCGATTTATTTTAAAGTACGGCGCCGGTCTCAATTATTTTAGCATTGAAAACCTGGATGATGGATATGAAGGTTTTGCTATTGGCGGATGGTTTCCATTAATCCTTCAGCATTTTTATTCAAATAATTCTGAAGGTGCATTTATTGGTGTATCATTTCTGCTTATGCTGGGTAATGAAAGCATCACTTACGGATACAAAGAAACGAATACATTTTTTATTGGTCCCGCAATTGAACCATTTGTGGGGTTCAAGTTCAAAAATAATTTATCAATTGACGGAGGTCCGTTTTTTATAGCACTTGCCGGATCCAAAATGCTGCCGAATGATTTTGGATTCAGGATAAATACAAACATTTGGTTTTAATATTTGGGGTGAACAATGTATACAAAACTCTTTTACCTGATCATGATCTTAGCAGTTTCTCTAACGCTCGTTGGGTGTTCTTCATCTGAACTAACCAAATTTTCTGAAGACAGTTCGTGTAAAACGACAATTGAAGGAAATTATTATAAAGTCGCGATTCAAAAATATTCTCAACTATATCTTAAGATGGAAAAACATCCTAAGAAAGTATTGGGTTCGCTGATTTCGTTTGATTCGACTAATGCTGTTTTTGTTCCCGTGAACATGCAAATGGGAGATAGTGATACTTCTGTTGTGCCCGTAGATACTATTTATGGATTAGTTGATAAATTCGGAAATGTACTACAAGGAGAAATTCCTGAATTCTGGAAAAAGGATTTAAATGAGGATCTGATTAATCACAAACTATGGATCGGACTGACTGATATACGGACAGAATTGTACTATGAATTAAGATTACAACCTAATGAACCATTTGCTTACTGCATTAATCCCGGAGTATATGAAGTTACATTGCTGGATTTTTACGAAGATCGCGATATAGCAGACAAAGGATATGATTTTGGAAAGATCATTATCACAATCAAACCCGGTATAGTTAATTACCTTGGAAATATTTATGCTGATTACAGAACAAAGGATGATGAAAATATTATTCTTGTTCCATGCTCATACTATAATGGGGGTGCGCAAAGTGCTGCTGGTCAGTTTGGCGGCTTTTTGGGCTCGCTAGTATATACAATCGCCAATGAAATCTCTAATTCAGATTTACATCACGTAATTCACATAGAGCGTGATAATAATTTTATACCTGAAGCAAATCTGGATGTTAGTGATGTTGAGATAAGTGTAACTATGGAAGAAGAATAAAACAAAGTGTTCAGCAGAAATGAAGTGTAAAATATCAATAGCGATACTGTTTCTCCTGGTCATTTGTATCGATCAACCATTAGTTTTAAGCCAGAGTAACGCTAGTACTAAATCTTTATCAAATGTAAACACTAATAATAAATTTTTTATTGGCTTTAATACCGGCTATCGGTTTAATATTTCTGTTGACCCGGACTTGAGTTCTAACTTCCTGTTTGGATTTTCTATTCAACTTCCATTATCAGAATTTGTCAGTCTTCAACCTGAATTGAATTTCTGGAAGACTGATCTTATTAACTATCCTGTTGAAAGTAAATATTCTGTGACTGATTTTCCAATACTCCTGATGCTGAATGTTAATTATGAAAAGACTGGTGTTGACCTATTATTCGGTCCTGGTGTTATTGTTCAACATGACCACTCTGATAAATTGATTTCCTTAAATATTGGTATTGGCTACTGGATAAGGATTTTAGAACGACTTCGTTTGAATCTCGAAAGCAGATTACAACTTGCTGGTTCAATCGAGCCGGGAGGCGGGAATTCTGTTTCATCTTTGTACTTAAGAATGGGATTGAAATATGAATTGGGGAACTAATTTATTTAAAATAAAACAGGCTTGATCTCTCAAGCCTGTAATCCTCTCTCCAAATCAAATTAATTCTTATGCAACTTCCCAGGTGTTCTCTGTGAACATCAGTTTTTCGTAACTTCCCTTTCCTTTTTTCTCGGTAAGGAAATCAATCTGATTCATCAGGTCAATATCATAAGGAGTTTTGTGGAATTGTCTGAATACTCCTATTGGCGTCGGGAAACCGGGAATGTCTGTAAATCGCGCTAACAAAAATACTCTTGTCGGATTATCATCAAGCTCATCGTGAACAAAACAATCATTGATAGAATTTTTTCCGTCTTCAAGATCAATGATAACAGGATTTAATCCGTCGAGTTTAATTCCTTTATTTTTATTCGCACCAAAGACCAACGGTTTGCCGTGTTCAAGTACAACAACATTATCCGGTTTAGTTTCTTTTTCAGTTAGTGGCAGGTACGCGCCGTCATTAAATATCGGGCAGTTCTGGTAAATCTCGATGAATGCAAGACCGTTATGTTTAGCCGCTCTTGATAACATCTCCTGCAAATGTTTGGGATCTCTGTCCATTGTGCGGGCAACGAAGGTAGCACCTGAACCTGTAGCAAGTTTAATTGCATTAAAAGGATAGTCAACTGTTCCGTAAGGTGATGACTTTGTAACTTTTCCTTTTTCGGATGTTGGTGAGTACTGTCCTTTTGTCAATCCGTAAATCTTGTTGTTGAACATCACGATCTTAAGATTAATATTTTTTCTGCAAGCGTGGATAAAATGATTACCGCCGATACTAAGCATATCACCGTCACCGGTTGCAACCCAAACCTGTAATTCAGGATTTGCGAGTTTAACTCCGGTTGCAATTGCAGCAGCTCTTCCGTGAATTGTATGGAAACCATAAGTGTTCATGTAATATGGAAACCGGCTTGAGCATCCGATACCGGATATCCAAACCATATTTTCTTTTTTAACTCCAAAATCAGGAGAAGTTCTTTGAACCTGAGCAAGTATGGAATAGTCACCGCAGCCCGGGCACCATTTAACATCAACATCAGACGCGAAATCTTTTGGAGTGTATTTTACTTCCGGTACATTTATCGTATTAACGTTATTATTTTCCATTCTTTCCTCCGAGGATTTCAACGAGTTTGTTTTCTATTTCAGAAACTTTAAATGGCTGTCCCTGTACTTTATTAAACTGAAGTACATCAAGCAGGAATTTGTTCCTGATAAGTAATGCTAACTGACCAAGGTTCAATTCAGGTATAAGAACTTTTTTGAAATTCTTTAGAACCGAACCAAGATTTTTCGGCATCGGGTTTAGGTATTTAAGATGTGCCTGCGAAACATTGTAACCATTTTCTTTAACTCTTGTTACTGCTTCGCGAATAGCACCATAGGTACTTCCCCATCCGAGTATAAGTAATTCACCTGATTGATCACCTTCAACTACAAGATCCGGAATATCATCAGCTATCTTTTCAATTTTTTGCTGACGAAGGTTTATCATTAGCTCGTGGTTATCAGGTTCATAACTTATGTTACCGTAAATGTGTTTCTTTTCTAATCCGCCAATTCGGTGTTCTAATCCTGGAGTTCCCGGTATAGCCCATGGGCGAACAAGATTTTCATCTCTTGAATACGGATGGAAATCATCCGGATTAACTTTGAACCGAACAGGAATTTCCGGCAGTTCATCAAATGGTTTTATTCTTAATGGCTCTGATCCGAAAGCAAGGTAACCGTCTGTTAGAAGTATAACAGGTGTCATATATTTTAATGCAATTCGTGATGCTTCAATTGCAGACCAGTAACAATCAGCCGGACTTGAAGCTGCAAGAATACATAATGGAGCTTCACCATGTCTTCCAAAAAACGCTTGAAGTAGATCAGCCTGTTCGGTTTTTGTTGGCAGTCCTGTACTGGGTCCGCCTCTTTGCACATTAACAACAACAAGCGGAAGCTCAGCTATCACTGCAAGACCAAGTGCTTCAGTTTTAAGCGAGAGTCCGGGACCACTTGTGTTTGTTGCAGCAAGGTTACCCGCGAATGAAGCTCCTATTGCTGAAGCAACTCCGCTTATCTCATCTTCTGCCTGAAAAGTTCTTACTCCAAAATTTCTGTACTTGCTTAGTTCCTGTAATATTTCTGATGCAGGGGTAATGGGATATGAACCAAGAAATAAAGGAAGTCCTGATCTAAGTGATGCAGTTATCAAACCAATTGCTACTGCTTCATTGCCGGAGACGTTTCTGTATTTTCCTTTAGGCAGTTTTGCCGGAAGTACTTCATACTTTGTTGTGAAGAGTTCCGTCATTTCTCCATAATAGTAACCAGCCATCAAAACATTTTTATTAGCTTCGAGAAACTTTGGTTTGTTTTTGAATTTTGTTTCAAGCCAGGTTATTGTATTTGCAACAGGTCGGTTGTATAACCAGTACATCAATCCAAGAGCAAAAAAGTTTTTACATCTTTCTTTTTCTTTTATTGAAAGATCAGTTCCCTTTAATGCTTCCATTGTCAACTTGGTTAACTCAACAGGTATTACATTGTAGCCCTGTAGTGAATCATCTTCTAATGGATTGGAATCGTATTTAGCGAGCTTTAAATTTTTTGCGTCGAATGCACTTGTATTAACAATGATAAGTGCGTTCGGTTTTAATTCTTTAATGTTTACTTTTAACGCAGCGGGATTCATAGCAATAAGAACATCCGGTGAATCACCGGGAGTTGAAATATCACTGCTGCTGAAGTGTAATTGAAAACCGCTCACACCTGCTAATGAACCGGCGGGCGCGCGTATTTCTGCGGGGAAATCCGGTAATGTACTAAGGTCATTTCCTAATGATGCGGTAGTATCTGTAAATTGTGAACCAGTTAATTGCATTCCGTCGCCGGAGTCTCCGGCAAACTTAACGGTAACATCAGTCACCTGTTTAATCTGGATTTTCTTTTCGTTCACCATAATTAAATTTAAAAACCTTTAAATGATTGTTTTGCCTGCAATTCCATAAACCGTGCCACGAGGAATACTTTTATTGAATAGATGTGTGTGTGATTAACGAAGATTTTAGTAAGAATTTGACATTTATAAATAGCAACTTTTAAACAGGTGGCTATTTATTCTCAATTGTGAAAAATGATTTTTATAATCAAGAATAGGATTTTCATCCTATTCCTGATTAAAATATGAAATGTTTCTGAGGTCAGTGAATCCGTATCAATTCACTTTTGAAATCATGTTATAAAATTCATCAGCATTAACGAAGCCTGTTATCCTGTGAATTTCATTTCCTTTTGAATCGATGATAAGAACAGTGGGCACACCAAGAATTTTATATTTCTCCCTTAATGCTTCCACTTCCGGCGAAAGTGATTTAGTCATATCAGCCTTGAATGTGTGGAAGTTTTTTGATTCATCAATAACTCTTTGATCTGAAAAAGTTAAGGCATCTAATTCTTTGCAGGGGATACACCAGTCAGCATAAAAATCAATTATCACTCCCCTGTTTTCAATATTCTGAGGTATAGCGCCTTCGGTATAATGCACCCATTCAACGGATTTTGTATCAGAAGGAATTAATGAATAGACAGAAAGTGCAATGATGATAATTGAAAACACGATCTTAAATATTCTGAATCCTAAAACCCTGTTTGCAAGTTTGTCAAAGAATAAAAGATATATCGCCGTAATAATTCCAAATACCGGCAGAACATAACCCGAAATACTTTTTGGCAACAGCGGAAGTAAAAAGTATAACGCCATTCCGATCAGGATAAAACCAAACACATGTTTTACTGCATCCATCCATTCACCCGCGCGAGGAAGTTTTTTAATCTTTCCTGAAAAGATTGCAAGTATGAGATACGGAAAACCTAATCCAAGTGCGAGAACGAAGAACATTAAAAATCCAAAGTATGGATCTGCTTTTGCGGCAACATAAGTGACGAGTCCAAGTACAAAAGGACCAATACAAGGTGCGGCAACAATACCCATTGTTAATCCCATAAAGAAAGCGCCGTACATTCCACCCTTTGCACCGCCTGCTTTTGCGACTAAAGAGTTTGGTAATTTAAATTCATATACTCCGAACATGCTTAGTGATAACACGAGAAATATTGCGACGATAAAAAGAATTACAAATGTATTTTGCAGCAGCGCACCGAACACCGCACCAGTTAGTGATGTAACAACACCAATAACAGAATAAGTCACCGCCATTCCGAGTACAAATAAAACACCCATCATTGCTAAACGACCGGTGCTTCCTTCACTTTGTCCGCCAAAGTAACCTATTGTAATTGGTATAAGCGGATATACACAAGGTGTGAGATTAAGTGCAAGTCCGCCTATAAATACTAACAGCAGCCCAATGATCAATCCGCTCTCTTCTAGCGCCTTAGTTATCGGATCATCTTTCTTAATTTCAGAGGTACCTGAGCCGCTATAGCTAAGATCAACATTTTTAAATACATCCTGATGGATTTCATTAACTACTGCCTGTTTATCCGCAACTTCTATTTCTAAAGTATCTAAAACAGATGTCGGCGCAAGACAGGTTATATCATTACAAGCCTGGTAATCAAGCGACACAATTAAATTGTATTTACCTGGTTGAATATCTTTTGGTGTCTGAAGCAATGCTCCAATGTAAACTTCGCCTTCCCAGACAGAGAGCGGAGTTTCAGAAAAACTAAGTTTGAAATCATGTGCTTTTGGATAAACTATCTTACTCACTGTAAAAGAGTTTATTGTGGAATCAATAATCAATTCGGTTGGGATAAGATATTCTTCATAAGGTTTGTTTGAGTTGATATGCCATGTTGAATCGACATGTACTCTAACTGCGATCTTAAATTCGCTACCGGCATAAACTTTATCGAATGATGAAAAAGTTTTTATCGTAACCAATTCCTGGTTACTGCCGAATTGTGCATAAGAAGTGATTGTTAATAAAAATACAATCGATGTAATGAGAAATCTTTTCATAGTACTTTTCTATTTATTAAATGAATTTTTTCTAAGTGTTCCTTAGAGACACTAAGTGTTTAAAGTTATTTTCTCCATCCCTGGACAATCGGGTAGCGTCTTCCATACCCGAAAGCTTTGGTTGAAACTCTTAATGCAGGAGCTGCCTGCTTTCTTTTGAACTCGTTTATATCTACCATTCTCAAAACTTTCTTAACTAATGCTTCATCCTTAATAATTCCGATTATCTCTGCCTGCTCTTTGTTCTCTTCAAGATACATTTTTAAAATTTTATCAAGCAAGGGATAAGGCGGCAAAGTATCCTGGTCTGTTTGATTAAACTTCAATTCAGCAGACGGAGCTTTAATTAATATTTCTTTTGGGATAATTTCTTTGTCACGATTTATGTATTCACTTATCCTGTAAACATCGGTTTTGTAAACGTCAGCAATAACGGCGAGCCCACCGCACATATCACCATACAAAGTACAATAACCTACCGCCATTTCAGATTTATTTCCTGTAGTGAGTAACAACGAGTTCATTTTGTTTGAAACAGTCATAAGGTAAAGACCGCGGACTCTTGCCTGAACATTTTCACCTGCAACTGTATTATCAATTTCACCTGTTACTTCTTTTATTGATTCAAACACTCTGTCAACAACTGGTTGAATAGAAACATTGGATGATGAGATTCCAAGATTGGCAATAAGTTTCTCTGAATCTTTCACACTTCCTTCACTTGAATATTTTGAAGGCATCATCATCACAAAAACATTTTCCGGTCCTAATGCTTCAACAGCAATGTATGTAACAAGTGCTGAGTCAATTCCGCCGCTTATTCCAACAAGGACTTTCTTAAAATTTAATTTTGAGCAGTAATCTTTCAATCCATAAATGAGTGCAGACAATGTTTCTTCTTCAAAACTTTTTTCTGATTTGCCGATAACTTCATATTTATTCTTTGTATCGAATATGAAATAATCCTCATCATAACTATTGCCTAATGAAGTAAGTTCACCTTTATCATTAAAGCACATACTCGCGCCGTCAAAAACTAAATCAGTCTGAGCGCCCACACAACAAGTATATACCAATGGAAGTTTGTCATTGCCGGTTAGGGTTGATAGCATCTTTTTACGGCTTTCCCGTTTTCCATATGCATAAGGGCTTGCAGAAATATTTATCAAAATTGTTGCGCCACTTTGAATAAGCTTTTTAACAGGATCTGTGTTGTATCTTCGTTTGTGCCAGTAGTCAGCATCGTTCCAGATATCTTCGCAGATAGAAATCCCTAACCTCTCTCCTTTAAATTCATGGACAAAAACTTCTTTAGCCGGATCGAAATATCTCATTTCATCAAATACATCATAATTAGGTATTAAGGTTTTATGCTGAACAAACCGGATCTTTCCATCATAACAAAGTATTGCTGAGTTGTGAATATCCGTTCCTATCATATCATCATCCTCAGTTATTGATCCGAACAGAAGCCCTACTGAATCAGTTACTGATGCAATTTCTTCTGCAGCTTCATTTGCCGCATAACGGAATTCTTTTTTTTCAACAAGATCTAATGGTGGATAACCAATGAGTGATAGTTCAGGAAAGATTGCTAGATCGGCGCCGTCCGATTGTGCTTTTTTATAATAATTCAGAATCTTCTTTTTGTTAAGCTCAATATCACCAATAACAGTATTTATCTGGCAGACAGCTATTTTCATTTAAATATGATCGAAAGAATTAGTCACATTTTTTTTCACACACTAAAATAAAAACAAAACCACATACGATAAAACTAAATAATATTGCCGAAAGAGGCATTTTTCCGCAACCGTCGAAAATAGCATTCATCCGTATTTCGCAAAAAATTACCATTAGTAAAATTAAATGAACATTGGTTTTCTTTTTAACTATAATTCGCACGGATTCTAAAAAGTTTAAAGCGGGAGTCTGATATGGAAAAAAAATTATATAGATCGTACAAAGATAAAATGCTTGGAGGTGTTGCCGGTGGTATTGGTGAATACTTCGAGATTGATTCGACAATCATCAGGATAATTTTTCTTGTTACACTCTTTATGGGCGGAACAGGAATTATTGCTTACCTGATTTTGTGGGTACTTGTGCCTCAACAGATTTTTATACCTAATATGGTTAGTGCGGATTCAAATTCACAGAACAGCAATATTCCTAAAAGTAATTTAATAGATAATTACTTTGCTGAGCAGGAAGAAAAAAAGAATAAACGATCAATGACGCTTGGCATTATTCTAATTGTATTCGGCGTAATATTTCTTGCAGATAATTTTTTACCAAGAATAAGTTTCGGTGATTTTTGGCCCATCCTGCTAATAGGTATAGGAACGGCTTTGTTGTTAAACTCAAAAAAGAATTAAACGTACAGGTGTAAAATGAAAACAAAACACATTTTTTGGGGACTGCTTTTCATCTCGATAGGCGTCCTTGTCCTGTTAAATAATTTTGGTGTGATGAACTTGTACTGGTCAAATGTATGGAAATTCTGGCCGCTGGTAATAGTTCTTTGGGGAATTTCATTTATGACCAAACACCAATTTGTAAAAAATATTATTGTAGGCTGCTCAGCAATTTTTTTAGCTGTTGTTTTATTTACTTCAGTCCGGGCTGCCACTAATCTTGTAAACGATGACATTGAATTTGTAATTGACGGTGATGACATTGAGTATGATGTAACAACGTATTACCAGCCTTTTGATTCAACCATTCAATATTCTACGTTGAACTTTGACGCAGGTGCCGGAAGTTTCATAATGAAGAATACTACCGACAGCCTTATCGCAGTTGTTACTGAAGGAATAAAGAACAACTATTCTTTCTCCAACAGTGTTGATGCACACAATGCTGTACTTGACCTTGATATGAAATTCACAAAGTTTTCGCTTGGTAAAGGAAAACATAAAAACAAGGTTGACATATCCTTAAATACAAATCCTGTCTGGGATGTTCATTTCGACATTGGCGCTGCAAAAATGGATCTTGATCTGACCCCATACAAAACAGAAAACATAACTATTGATATGGGTGCGGCTTCTTTGCTTGTAAGACTTGGTGACAAAACGGAGGAAACGAGACTAAGGATTGATGCAGGTGCTTCAAGTATTGAAATTGAAATTCCTGATAGTTCGGGTTGTGAAATTACATCTGACGCTGTTTTATCCTCAAAGAATTTTGAGGGTTTCTATAAAACAAATTCTGATATCTACAGAACAAACGGATTTGAAGAAGCAAAGAATAAAATTTATATAGATCTTGAAGCAGGTGTTTCATCAATTAAAGTAAGAAGAATAGAAGCCCCGGCACAGAAAATATAAGTTCACTTTTTGTTTTTTGATTTTGACTTGATTGATTTTGGAATCCAAAGGTGTTTAGTCAGAACAACACGATCGTTCTCATCAAACTCAACACCTTCGGATTTTAGTAAGTCTTCCATAATGTGTATGTCACCAAAATGAAACTTACCTGTTAATGCTCCTACCCTGTTTACTACGCGGTGACAGGGCAATCCTGATTCCTTAGCCCCATTCAAAGCCCAGCCGACAGTTCTTGCTGATGACCTTATGCCGCAGGCTTCTGCGATGGCTCCGTATGTAGTTACTTTTCCGAAAGGGATTTTTGCAACCACATCATACACTTTATCAAAAAAATCTTTTTTCTTTTTTGAATAGTTCTTTTTCTTCGCGATCATTAATTTTTGCTGAACTTTAAAAGAAATGCTTTGATAAATCTGTCAATGTCGCCATCCATAACTCTTTGAACATCAGATGTCTCTTCATCAGTTCTGTGATCTTTAACCATATTGTAAGGATGAAAAACATACGAACGAATCTGGCTTCCCCACTCGATTTTCATTTTGCTTTTTTCAACTTCATCAAGTTCGGCTTCCTGCTTTTCAAGTTCAATCTGGTAAAGTTTTGATCGAAGCATCTTCATTGCATTAACCCTGTTCTGTCCTTGTGATCTTTCACTTTGACACGCAGCAACAACTCCTGATGGAATGTGAGTTATTCTAACTGCCGTTTCAACTTTGTTAACATTCTGTCCACCTTTACCACCGGAACGGTAAGTATCAACTCTTAGATCAGCGGGATTTATATCGATCTCAATTGTGTCATCAATTTCAGGGATTACAAACACCGAAGCGAAAGATGTATGTCTTCTTTTATTTGAATCGAACGGTGAGATGCGGACTAAACGATGAACCCCGTTTTCAGCTTTCAAATACCCGTAAGCGAATTCACCTTCAACTTCTATTGTGGCGCTTTTAATTCCTGCACCATCACCATCAAGCACATCAACTAACTTCATATTGAATCCGTTTTGTTCACCATAACGGAGATACATGCGCATCAGCATTTCTGCCCAATCCTGTGCTTCAGTTCCGCCGGCACCGGAATGAATTGTAAGTATACAATTCTTATCATCATCCTTGCCGCTGAGCATATTTTTTAGCTCTGCGCGTTCAATGTCATTCTTAAGTGATTCTAATTCCACTGCAATGTCGGCAGAGAATGATCCGTCTTCTTCTGATTCAGCAAGTTGAATAAGGTCTTCAACATCACGTGCCTTTTTGTTTAAATCTTCCCAAAGAGTTACCCACTGCTGAAGGTTTTTTATTTCCTGCAAAACTTTTTGAGCCGCCATCTGGTCATTCCAGAAGTTCGGGCTTTCGGTCTGGTTGTGAAGGTCTTTTATCTTTAAGTCTTTATTAACGACGTCAAAGATAACCTCGTAGATTCTCGATGCGTTGTTTATATGTGTTTAGTAGTTTTATTTCATCTGTGTACATTTATATCCTGTAGATTTATGTCAAAATATTGTTATTATAAATTCATTCAGTCATTCAACCTCTATCTCCATTCTCAACAAAGCCGCAGCAAGTGTTTTTCCCTGTGCGTCAAATTTTAGTGAGACTGTTCCACCTCCACCCAGAGTATTATGAAGAAGAAAATTTAATGCTCTGAGATTTGGAAGTTCAAATCGCTCAACTTTACCGAGGCATATTCCTTCAAAATGTTTTTTAACTTTTTCTTCTGTTAGATGTTTTTTAATGATTTCATATCCTTTATCATCGTAAGCGATTATTCCAACATTTGCTGCATCGCCTTTGTCACCGCTTCTTCCGTGAGATATTTGAGATAATTTAATTTTCATAATTATAACTCCACAATTTTTACTTCAGGTTTGACAAGTTTTTTGGGAATCAAAGCTGGCCAGTACGCAACTACTTCACTTGGTTTTGGTCTTCCCCCTGCAAATCCAGTTACACTCGGTGGACCGGTAAGAATTAATGGAGCAATCTCTTTCCCGAATCTTTCCACTGAATAATAATCATCTGAGCGAACTGCTATTCTCATCATCACTTCATTCAGTTTATCTTCATCAATCTTTTCGGATAAAGGTCCGTGACAAGCATCATAACCAATGAATTCAGTTCTTACTTCTTCAAATTTTATTTTAAGATGTTCAAGTCTTTCACGTAAAATTTTATCCGCGGCTTTTGCTTTTGTAATCGCTTTAGGCCAGGAATATGTTAACGATCCTGTTGCCGAGTACCCACTTGAATAAGAACACGATACTTTATAAAACTCAGTTGCAGGAAAACCACTTACATCATAAACACGAACCCTGTTTTTCCCGAGGTCTTCAAGTTTAATAGATGTAAAATCAGCAACGCAATCGGGAGTAATATATTTTGTCGGGTCACCTATTTCATATAATAATTGTTCAGCAACCGTTTCAAAGGAAACAAGTCCGCCGGTACCTTCGTGTTTTGTAATTATAACATCACCATTTGCAAATGCTTCTGCGATAGGAAATCCGACATCCCACAAATTGTCAATTGATTCCCAATCACCTAAAAAATTGCCGCCGGATGATTGAGCACCACATTCTAGTATATGTCCGGCTACTGTTCCGGCAGACATCAGATTGAAATTATTTTCATCCCAGCCGAATTCATAAATCATTGGTGCTAATGTTAAACCTGTGTCTGTTGTTCTTCCCGTAATAACAATATCAGCGCCTTGTTTCAGTGCTTCAACAATTGGCAATGCGCCAAAGTAAACATTAGCGCTTAGTATTTTATCTTTGATCGTCTTTATTGACTCACCGTTTTCCATATTATTTAGTTCAGCACCGGTTGAAATTATTTTATCAAGATCATCTTTAATGTTATCACCGAGCACAATTCCAACTTTCAGATTTTTTATCTGAAGTTCTTTAGCAACTGAAAGTATTGCATCAGCACAAGCTCTTGGATTTACGCCGCCGCCATTTGTAATCACTTTTATTTTTTTAGAAACACATATCGGAAGAATTCGTTTCATCAATTCAGGAATATCTCTTGCATATCCAAGTTCAGGATTTTTGTTTTTTTGTTTTTGAAGTATCGACATTGTTACTTCGGCAAGATAATCCATCACAAGGTAATCTATTTCTCCCCTTGTAACCTGCTGATAAGGTGCGTCAATAAGATCACCCCAGAATCCCTGTCCGGAAGCAATTCGGATTTTTTCTTTCATTAAAATTCCCTGTTTAACAAAAATGATTGGTCAGTTTTAACTAATGTTTTCCAATTCTGAACGGTGCAAAGATAAGATTTTTTCAGATAAGGAATAAATTTCATCGACCGATGTTATGTCGTACCAGTTAATACGTTTATCTGCTTTGAACCAGGTCATTTGCCGTTTTGCATAACGACGTGTGTTACGTTTTATCAGTTCGATTGCTTTGTCCAATGTAATTTCATTTTTAAGAAAAGAAATTATTTCTTTATACCCGACAGTGTTCAGTGAATTGAGATTCCCGGAATAACCCATTGAAAGAATGTTTTCAGTTTCTTTAATGAGTCCGCTTGATATCATTCTGTCAACTCTTGATTCGATATTTTTATAAAGTGTTTCCCGTTCCCAATTCAACCCGATTTGAATAAAGTTAAGCTCACTTTTTTTTGATTGTTCAGAATGATGATGCAGAATAGATTTACCAGTTAACTCAATAACTTCCAAAGCTCTTATTACCCTCTTCCAGTTTTGAGGTAACATTGTTGCCGCTGCTTCGGGATCTTTTTTCTTAAGCATCTCATAAATGAATACATTTCCATTTTCATCTTTAAGTCTTTTCAGGTTAATTCTCAATTCATCATCTCTATCTGCCGTATCAAAAATTCCATCGACTAATGCTTTTATATACAAGCCTGAACCACCAACAACAACCGGGACTTTATTCTGTTGATGAATTGATTGGATTATTTCATTCGCATCATTCTCAAACTTGCTGACATTATAATCTTCATCAGGGTTTAGGAAATCGATTAAATGATGTTTTACAGTTTCCATCTCAGCTTTGGAAGGTTTGGCAGTTCCAATATCAAGATATTTGTAGAACTGCCTGCTGTCAGCCGAAATAATTTCGGAATTTATCTTCTTTGAAAGTGTAAGACTAAGACTTGTTTTGCCTGAACCTGTTGGTCCGACAATTACTAATACGAATTTGCCCATCCTTCACGTCCGATTAAAGGTACAAATTTGAATTCAGGAATTTCATCAATATCAAATTCATCATCCGTAAGTTTTGTAACTATTGTAAGATGCTGTGATGCTTTATCCCCGACTGGTATCACTAATCTTCCGCCAATCGCTAATTGTTTTTTTAAGGATGAAGGAATTGAAGGTGAACCGGCTGTAACAATTATTCCCTCATAAGGTGCAAACTCATCCCAGCCGATTGTTCCGTCTCCGAGTTTTGTGTGAACCCTTATTCCCATCTTATCAAAAAATTTCCTTGTCCTAAGATACAGGTCTGTGTTCCTTTCAATACTGAAAACCTGCATTCCCATATTTTCTAAAATAGCTGCCTGGTAACCTGAACCGGTTCCGATCTCCAAAACTTTCGAACCGGATTTTAAATTCAAAGCCTGGGTCATGTATGCGACTGTATATGGCTGTGATATGGTTTGCCCGAATCCAATTGGCAATGCAACATCTTTATATGAACTATAAATTATTCCTGCAGGAACAAACTTGTGGCGTTCTGTTTGGTTAATCGCTTTCAAAACTAACTTATCGGTGATTCCTCTTTGTTCTAATTTATTTACAAGTTCAAATCTTTCTGCTTCGTACATTTTCTTTCTGTTAATATGATAGACAAAGATATAACAAATAATTTTTATTTATAAATTTGATGTAACGATAAAAATTTTATAGGAATGTATGTTGGAAATTTATCTTGGCGCATTGCTGATTATGGCAATGCGTGTTTGTGATGTATCTATTGGAACTTTCAGAACAATACTTGTTGTACAGGGACGAAAATATTATGCCGGTTTTGCCGGATTCTTTGAAGTACTGATCTGGGTTTTTGCTATAAGATTTATTATGCAGCACTTAGACAACGTTTATAATCTGTTTGGTTATGCTGCCGGATTCGGTTTGGGAAATATCATCGGGATAAGTATTGAACAAAAAATTGGTTTAGGGTTTATTCAGATGAACGTCATTTCCCGCCACGCAACAGATCTTATTGCAGATAAACTTCGTCAATTGAAGCAAGGTGTTACAATACTACCCGCTGAAGGCGGCTCAGGTGGTGTTTCGATCATAATGGTTATTGCAGCCAGGAAGTATCAAAAGAAATTAATCAGTGAGATAGAAGCTGTTGATAAAGATGCGTTCATAACAATTCAACATTCACTTCCTTACCGCGGTTTTATTCACGGGGCAAGAAAATAATTATTTCTTTTTGACTGGTTCAGGATTAAGTGAAAATACAGTCTTATCTGAAAAGATGAATTTTTCAGGCGTCCAATTAATTTTAATGTACTCAATTGTTTTTGAGTATAAGTAGTCGGATTCTTTAAAGAGACTTTTTTGAACAACCCATTCTTTTTCCGAACCAACAAATAATGAGTCTTTGAAATCAACCTTTAATTCAGAAAATACTTTTCCATAAATATCAATGAAGCCTATTGTACCGGAAATCCGGATGATATCACATTCACTGTGATTTTTCCATTTCAATTTTAAATCAACCGCTTTGCCCAAGGCATCACGGGTGTTTTCTTTTCCAAGTAGCTCAAGGCTTACTACATTTTGCAGCCTTTTTAATTGATCATACTTTTCTTTTTCAGGACCGGTTAATTCTACCCTTTCTTCTTTTTGTGTCATTTTAAAATCGTGTGCTTCTTTGATAAGGTCTTTATATGTTTTTCCGGTAAGATTTATTTTGTTGAAGGAGGCATGGGCAAAAAAGATTCCTAATTCAACAAACTGTTCGTTTGTTATTTCCCCGTCAAGTTTCATTTGTTTCAGATCTGCCTGCCTGGTTTTGGGGTCGTACCTTTTTTCCAATGGTTCATCCCCGCACGAAGGATGTATAAGTAATGATAAAGCAAAGAAAATTGAAATAATTTTTTGTTTTTGCATTGATCGTACTATGGAGATTGGTAAAAAAAATATTTCTGTGTTGTAAAAGTAAAAGTATTATACAAAAACACCTAATATTTATTTTTTTATCGGCTAAAATATTTTTGATTTCCCGAAAAAAATAAGAAATTTACTCTACCAAAAATTATATATCCTTCACCTCACAAAAAGGGACGAAAATGTACGACGATTTTTCAAAAGAATACCGAAGTGACATAATTATAGAAGTAGTTAATCTGACAAGAGCTACGATTAAAGAGGCAAAAGAATTTCAAAACATTCTTGAAGAGGATATGATAAAAAAGTGCAGGAAGATGGTAGTTGATCTAAGTCAATGTGAATTTATTGATTCCACTTTTCTGGGAACGCTTGTAGTCACAGGTAAAAAAATGATTTCTCTCGGAGGAAAAATCAAATTGGTTGAACCAGCCGGACTTGCATTAGACCTTCTTACTAAGACCGGCACAGTGAAACTTATGGATATGTTTAAGTCCAAAGATGAAGCTGTGGAGAGTTTTATTTCATCTACATTATAGGAAGTAAATTCTCTTTCAGTTTGTCCTGAGAATAATCTCTTCCAAAGAATTGTTATGGATCCGATTTTTCCAGTTAATAAGAAAGACTTGAGGCACCGGTCGGAGTCACCCGCCTGAGGCGGGTTGCAGACTTCGTCTTAACCACAAGAAATTAATTCTTTATCGAATTTAGAAATTCCCTCCCTTTTCCTGTCTTGAAAAATTTTTCTCTCGCAGTAGCTTCTTCTTTCGTATTAAACTCTTCAGTATAAAATAGAATGAATTGTCTTCTATTTCTTGTTGACTTAACTTTTCCAAAATTATGCTCATCTATTCTTCTGGTTAATTCAGATGTCATACCGATATATCGCTTTTGATCCTTTAAACTTTTTAATACATATACTGTATACATTTTATGACTGGAAATTTTTTGGAAGGATTTTGAGGCGCCGGTCGGAGTCGAACCGACGAATAAAGGTTTTGCAGACCTTCGCCTTAACCACTTGGCTACAGCGCCTTAAATACTGATATGAAAAAAATTAATCCACTTTCGTGGATTTGAGTGAGCGGGAAACGGGACTCGAACCCGCGACATCAACCTTGGCAAGGTTGCGCTCTACCAACTGAGCTATTCCCGCATTTAACAATTTTTACGTGTCAAATATAACAGACTGTTAATACTCTTGCAATAAATTTCATATCCGGAAATAAAAAAAAATATTTTTTGTATTTTTGATCATCACAAAATCAAATTTCAAAAGATCTGATGGAATATCTTATTTCGGCTGTTTCAGGTTATCTTTTTGGTTCTTTTCCAACAGCATACCTTTTATTAAAAAGAACAAAAGGTATTGATATAACTAATACCGGATCCGGCAACGTTGGGGCTATGAATTCCTATGAAGTAACAAACTCAAAAGTTACAGGAATAATGGTGCTTATCATTGATGCAGTTAAAGGAATTGCAAGTGTATTTTTTATTAAGCTGCTATATCCTGATGCATTCGGATTTGCTGCTCTGGCTTTAGTATTCGCGGTATTCAGTCATTGTTATAATCCCTGGATAAATTTTAAGGGCGGACGCGGACTTGCCACTGCAGCAGGAGGAGCCGCAATAATGTTTCCATTTGTTCTGGCAGCCTGGCTGCTTTTGTGGGTGATCACTTTTATTTATAAGAGGGATATTCTTCTTTCAAACATTGCTGCAACAATATTATCATTGATGATAACATATTCATCTGCTAATATTGCAGTTAAATATGCTTTCCCTAAGCCAGGCTCGGAATCTGAGCTTATGCTTTTCGCAACCGGAATTCTATTGGTGATTTTTATAAAGCATATTGATCCGTTAAAAGAGCTTCTCAAAGAAAAAAAAATATTTCAGAAAAGGAATGATAATGTCCAGGAGAATTAAACTATCAGCAGCTATTCTAATCACGATTTTAATATCAGGCGGCATATACTTTCTCGCAAATAAAAATAGTAAGCCTCACTTCTATGAAAATAATTCAGACGGCTATTCGCTAACTGCTTATAAGAATCTGGCAAATAATGACATCACGAATTCCAGAAAAAACATTATCACGGAAACAGTTCAAAAAGTAAGTCCGGCTGTGGTTGGTATAAATGTTATTGAGATTCGTCAGTATAGAGATCCTTTCGGTTCATTCTTCGATGATCCATTTTTCAGACAGTTTTTTGGCAATAGAGGTAATAGTAATCAGAAAGTCAAAGGACTCGGTTCAGGATATATCATTTCACCTGATGGCTATATATTGACAAATGATCATGTGGCTGGTAATGCAAGTGAGGTTACTGTTACAATGACAAATGGAAATCATTACACCGCAAAAATTGTCGGAACTGATCCTGTATCAGATGTTTGTCTTTTAAAAATTGAAGAAGAAAATCTGCCTTACGTTGTTCTCGGTAATTCTGAAGATATAATTATCGGTGAATGGGTTATAGCACTCGGGAATCCATTTGGACTGTTTGAATTAAATGATAAACCAACTGTAACCGTCGGCGTAATCAGTGCTACGGGTATGAACCTTGAACCTTTAAACAATAGGTATTACCTGAATATGCTACAGACTGATGCTTCAATTAATGGCGGTAACAGCGGCGGTCCGCTTGTGAATAGTATCGGTGAAGTTATCGGGATGAATACTTTAATTTATACTGCCGGCAGCCAGGGAAGCATTGGACTTGGGTTCGCTATCCCAATAAACAAAGTAAAGAGGATCATTACCGAGTTAAAGGAAAAAGGAAAAATTGATCGTGACTTTGATATAGGGTTACGTATCCAATCAATTGATGAAGGTATTGCAAACTATTATAATCTTAAAACCACACGAGGTGTAATTGTAACTCAGGTTGCTAAAAATTCTCCTGCTGGTGAAGCTGGAATAAAAGTCGGCGACATAATTACACAGGTTGAAGAGTATAAAATTAATAATGAACAGACTCTCATCGGAGTCTTTCAGGAATTCCGAACGGGACAAACAATTTCTCTTAAGGTTTTAAGAGATGATGATGAACTAACTAAAAAAATGCGCCTGGAGAAAAACTAATGATAGATCGCTATACGCTCCCTGAAATGGGAAAAATCTGGTTGGACGAATTTAAATTTAATACGTGGCTTCAAATCGAAATACTGGCTACAGAAGCACGTTCTGTGGCTGGTGATGTCCCTGTTGAAGATCTTGAAATCATTAAAAGCAAAGCCAGCTTTGATGTTAAACGAATACTGGAAATTGAAGAAACTACTAAACATGATGTCATCGCTTTTCTTACAAATGTGGCTGAATATGTTGGACCTGAATCACGACATATTCATTATGGAATGACCTCATCCGATATTCTTGATACGACTTTATCCTACCAGATGAAAACTGCTGGTGAACTGCTGTTGAAAAGATTATTTGAATTGAAGGAAATCCTGAAAAACCGTGCGATTGAACACAAAGATTCTGTTTGTGTTGGAAGATCACACGGCATACATGCAGAACCAACATCAATGGGATTAAAATTTGCGTTATGGTTTGAAGAAACAAAAAGAAATATAACTCGGCTTGAAGCAGCCGTTAAATCAATCAGCGTGGGACAAATCTCAGGTGCGGTTGGAACTTTCGAACATTTATCACCGGAAGTGGAAAAATATGTCTGTGAAAAAATGGGACTATCTCCTGCTCCTGTTTCAACACAGGTTATTCAGCGTGACAGGCATGCTGAATTTTTATCCGTCTTAGCATTGATTGGAGCCACTTTAGAAAAAATCTCGATAGAAATAAGACATCTGCAAAGAACAGAAGTACTTGAAGCAGAAGAATATTTTAGCAAAGGTCAAAAAGGATCGTCGGCAATGCCTCACAAAAGAAATCCGATTGTAAGTGAACGTATAACCGGATTGGCTAGAGTCTTACGCAGCAATGCTCAGGCGGCTTTTGAGAATGTCGCACTTTGGCATGAAAGGGATATTTCTCATTCATCAGTTGAAAGAATTATTGTCCCCGACTCCTGCATCGCGCTTGATTATATGCTTGACCTAGCAAACAAACTTATTAAGAACCTTATTATCTATCCGGAAAATATGATCAAGAATCTTAATCTTACGAGAGGTCTTGTTTTCTCCCAAACTATTTTGTTGAAACTTGTCAACAAAGGCCTTACAAGGGAGGATGCTTACAGGATTGTTCAAACTTGTGCTATGGATGTATGGAATAATCAGAATAAAAATTTGAAAGAGGAAATTCTAAATTCGTCAGAAGCAATGAAGTACTTACAAAAAGATGAAGTTGAATCAATCTTTAATAACAAAAAGATGCTTGCAAACGTGAACTATATTTTTAATCGGACTGTTTTAAATGATAAGTAGAATTTTACCAGGAAGAAATATGAAGTTATTATACTCAACGATATTTGTTTTTATAATTGTTCTCGCAAATGGATGCGGAGGAACTGCAGAAAACCTGACGGAAGGAATGGAAGCCCCTGATTTTATTTTACCGGATGCATACGGGAATAATCATAGCCTTGCCGATTGGAAAGGAAAGGCTCCTGTTGTGATTTACTTTTATCCGAAAGCCAATACTGCGGGCTGTACAAAGCAGGCTTGCGGAATTCGTGATAATTACTCAAAGTATGAAGCAAATAACATTAAAGTTTTCGGGATATCAGTCGACTCACAAAATTCAATTATAGAATTTATTGATGATCATGATTTAAACTTTCCTTTACTTTCTGATGAAGATAAAAAAGTAGCAGAAGCATACGGCGTTTTGAATAATATTGGCTTAGCCAGCAGGATTACATTCATCATCGATAAAGAAGGAAAAATAAGTAAGATACTCAGGGAAGTTGATGTAACCACACATGCCGAAGAAATTCTGGAACTCGCCAGCCAGTTGAAATGACTTTAAATTGACACTGACTAAATCAAGCCGTTTATCATATTGTGATTGGAACTATTTGTTAAAAAAATAATTTTCTCACCACTTATAAAATAATTGAATTTCATTTGTTGAAATATTTTAATGAACTAACTATTAAATCGGAGGAGATGCACATTGAGGAAAATCATATTATTAGTAGTATTATTTCTCACCGGTATTACGGTATACGCTGTGCCGTCAGGTGATAAAATACTTCCCTACCCTATCGAACAACACACACTCCCTAACGGGTTAAATGTTGTAACTGTAAAATTTGACAGTCCGGGTTTAGCTGCCTTTTATATTGTAGTACGCGTAGGTTCCAGGGATGAAGTTGAAGAAGGTGTAACAGGGTTCGCACATTTCTTTGAACATATGATGTTCAGGGGGACAGATAAGTACTCTAAAGATGAATACAACGATGTACTTAAATCAATTGGAGCCGGAGCCAATGCCAACACTTCATTTGACAGGACAGTTTATCATATGACCGGTGATGCAGGACAACTTGAATTAATGTTTGAATTGGAATCGGATAGATTTAAAAACCTGAACTATCCTATACACGATTTCAAAACTGAGGCTGGCGCAGTAAAAGGCGAATACACAAAGAACAACGCTAGTCCCTATGTTCAACTCAATGAGAATATTTATAACACTGCCTTCGATCAGCACACATACAAGCATACTACGATGGGTTTTCTAAAAGATATTATTGATATGCCAAATCAATATGAGTATTCAAGGGAATTCTTCAAAAGATTTTACAGACCTGAATATTCAACAATTATTGTTGTCGGCGATGTGACTCCTGAAAGAGTGAATTCACTTGCGAATAAATATTTTGGTGACTGGGAAAAAGGAAATTTCGTTTCATCAGTTAAACCGGAACCACCGCAAACAGGGACGAGATTTACACATCTACAAAATGGAGGAATCCCTCCGTTGCTTACGTTGAATTATAAAGGTCCTGCTTTCAGTGATGTTGAAATAGACATGCCTGCTCTTGATATTCTAACAAGCATTTTATTTTCACAAACTTCTGACCTTTATAAAAAATTAGTGCTTCAGGAACAGAAGGTACGCTTCATTGGTGGCGGAGCTTCTGATACAAGAGATCCAGGATTAATTACCATCCAGGCTTCATTAATTAAAAAAGAAGATCTGCAGTATGTAAAGGATGAGATTGTTAAAGCTCTTGAACAAGTAAAGAACTCGGGTGTTGAAGCTGGGATTTTAGCGGATACAAAATCAAACCTCAAATACAGGTTTGCAATGGGTATTGACAGTCCTGACGCTATTGCCCGTTCGTTAGCAAGTTATGCTGCACTTACAAATAATCCGGAGTCAATAAATAAACTTTACGCCATGTATGATAAAGTTAAAGTTGAAGACATAATTGATGTTGCAAAAAAATATTTTCAAAATTCAGGACTAACTATTGCAACAATATCAGCAGATGCTGAAGGCGGTGTAAAATGATAAAAACATTATTAATAAGTCTGCTTATGATTGCTACAATGACAGCTCAGAAATTAGTAGAATTAAAACAACCTTCATCAAATAAAGTTGTTATTAAATTTATGTTCTTAAACGGATCTGTATCAGATCCTTCGGGTAAAGAAGGTTTGACATCAACTGTGGTAAATACAATTTTACAGGGCGGTACAGGTGAACTAAGTTACAGTTCAATACAGGAAATGAATTATCCTATGGCTTCCCGGTACGGTGCCAGTGTTGATAAAGAGGTTTCCATTTTCACATTTGAAATTCATAATGATTGGTTAGAGAAATTTTATCCTGTTATGATTGGATTGGTTACGGCTCCTTCATTTCAGGAATCCGATTTCAATAGGGTTAAAACTAACCAGCAGAATTATGTTGACCAGGTAATTCGGGCATCATCGGATGAAGAGTACAGCAAAAAAGCTCTTGAGGATTTTCTTTTCCGCGGAACAAAATACCAGCATATGGTACAAGGTAAATCTGAATCAGTAAAATCCATAACACTCAATGACGTAAAGACTCATTACAAAACATATTTCACAAGCAATAATCTTACTATAGGTATTGCCGGAAATTATTCTTCTGAATTCGTTAATAAATTAATGAGTGATATGAAGGCTTTGCCTGATACCAAGCCGTCAGTAAGTGAAGTTGCTACAGTACCAATGCCAGATGGTGTTCGTGTAGAAATTATTTCGAAAGATAATGCTTTTGGATCAGCCATATATGGAGGATTTCCTCTGACTATAAACAGATCATCTGATGATTTTGCAGCACTGATGGTTGCAAATTCATATCTGGGTGAACACCGTAAGTCCTACGGAAGATTGTACCAGCAGTTACGTGAGCAGCGGTCTATGAATTATGGTGATTACAGTTACATTGAATGGTATGAAAACGGCGGTTCAAATATGCTTCCTCCTGCTGGTGTACCAAGGTCATCAAATTATTTTTCAATCTGGATAAGACCTGTACAGATAGCAAAGCAATTACAGGTTCAGTATGATGAGCTAAAGGACCTGAAACTGGGACACGCTCATTATGCAATCAGAATGGCGATGTGGGAGCTGGATAAACTTGTAAAAAACGGAATGTCACAGGAAGATTTTGAATCGACAAGAAAATTCCTGATGAGTTACATTAAGCTTTATGTCCAGACACCATCTCAGCAGCTTGGGTATTTAATGGATTCCAAATTCTACGGCAGAGAAGATTATATAAATGAGTTACAAACATTGTTAAGTGAACTTACTCTTGATGATGTGAACAACGTTATAAAAAAATACTGGCAGACTGAAAATATGTATATAACTATCGTCACGGATAAAAGTGAAGCAGAAGCCCTTTCAAACAGTCTGCTGAATAATTCTGATTCACTGATGAGTTATTCAAATATTGTAAAATCAGGTTTGCCAAAGGAACTTCTGGAAGAAGATGAGATCGTTGCTAAATTCCGGATGAATGTAAAGGACGTAAAAATTATTAATTCACAGGATACATTTAAATAAGGTATATAGAATAGTATTTAATTATTCCCTGTTGTATTGTTATTTTGAAGGCAGTTTTTAATAACTGCCTTCTTAGTATAAAGAACAGAGGCAAGTTCATTTATGAAATCATTTATTAAAGGACATATGAAAAAAATAATTTTGATAATCGTATTGATAGCTGCTGCAAATATATATCTCGCTAAGAACACCGAATCTGAACAGATAAAAAATGAATTGCCGGATTCCCTCACAGTTGTTGCGCCAAATGAGCATTTAAGCAGTCAGAGTTTACAAATAAATATGCTGCTGTCAAGATATCACTTTAACAAAAAGACAAGGTTGAATGACTCTATATCATCTGTAATATTTGACAGGTATTTAAAAGCGCTTGACTTCAGCAGATCATACTTCATTAAATCTGACGTCGCAAAATTTGAAAAAGACAGATTAAACTATGATGATTTTCTAAAAGAAGGATTTATCGAACCAGCATATGAAATTTTTAACGTTTACCGTGAAAGAGTTGATGAACGAATCACTTTTATAAACACTATCCTTGAAAAAGAATTTGATTTCACAGTTGATGAAACTTATCAATTGAAGAGAGAAAATGCTGAATGGCCCTCAACATCGGATGAAGCAAATGAAATCTGGAGAAGAAGAATTAAGAATGATGCGCTTACATTAAAACTTGAAGGGACTGAGTGGGATAAAATCAAAGACAGACTGACAAAGCGTTATGATAATTACCGTAAAGCAATTTACCAATATGATGCTGAAGATGTATTCCAGTTGTTTATGAACTCCTACACTGAAGTAATGGATCCGCATACAAATTATCTTTCTCCGTCAACATCGGATAATTTTAAAATAAGTATGAGTTTGTCCCTCGAAGGTATTGGAGCACAGCTTCAAACTGAAGATGATTATACCAAAGTCCACGAAATAATCCCTGGCGGTCCTGCATATAAGAGTAATCTTCTGCATCGTGATGATAAAATAATCGGAGTAGCCCAGGGTGATGACGGTGAAATGGTTGATGTTGTCGGATGGAAAATAACAGACGTCGTAAAACTCATTCGAGGCCCGAAAGAAACCGTGGTAAGATTACAGATCATCCCTGCCGATGGCGGGACTAATGCAGCGATAAAAGAAATAAAACTTGTAAGAGATAAAGTTAAACTGGAAGAGCAAGCTGCAAAGAAAGAAATTATTGATGTTACAAATGATGGTAAACCATTTAAGATAGGTGTGATAAACGTGCCGGCATTCTATAGTGATTTCGAGGCTATGGCGAGAGGAGAAAAGGATTATAAAAGCACAACCCGAGATGTAAAATTACTTATTGATTCACTCAAGAATGAAAAGGTCGACGGTATTGTTATAGACTTAAGAAATGATGGAGGCGGATCACTGGAAGAAGCTATAAATCTTACCGGACTGTTTATTAAAGATGGTCCGGTAGTCCAGGTAAAAAAATCTTTTGGTGAAATTGAAGTTATGCCCGACGAAGATAAATCACTTTACTATGATGGTCCTTTAGCGGTTATGGTTAACAGGTTCAGTGCATCTGCTTCAGAAATATTTGCAGGTGCAATCCAGGATTATGGTCGCGGAATTATTATAGGCGAACAAACTTTTGGTAAAGGTACTGTTCAGAATCTGATTGATCTGAATAAAGTCATGCCTAAATCTCAGACTCCTTCAGGACAACTAAAAATTACTATTGCAAAGTACTATAGAATTAATGGCGGCAGCACACAACATCTTGGTGTCATTCCGGATATCAAATTTCCATCAGCATTTGACCCTAATGAATATGGTGAAAGCTCTGAGCCAAGCGCATTGCCGTGGGATCAAATATCACCCGCTCAGTATGATCGGTACAATGATCTTAGTTCTATAATACCCGAGTTACTGGAAAAACATGAATCCCGTATCAAAAAAAGTAATTCCTTTGATGCCTTATATGAAGAAATTGAAGAGTACAGTGAATCGAGGAACAGACAAGAAGTTTCTTTAAATGAATCAGTAAGAAAAAAAGAAAAAGAAGCTGAGGAACAAAAAAGATTTGAGAGAGAAAATGAACGAAGAAGCAGATTAGGTTTGAAGCTTCTTCAGAAGGGTGAGGTTTTGGAAAACGTAAGTGATCAAAATGATTTTCTGCTTAAAGAAGGAGCGACAATCCTAACCGATTTGATCTTGCTCACAATTGGTTAATAATCACGAAGCCAGAGTGGTCATCAGTTTTCTTTTAGCAATCGGAAAAATAGTTTCCGAAAAAGGAAAATCAAGTTCAGTGTCACATAAATAAATTGCCGGGTTCGGCATCTCAGGATAATACCTGACTAATTCAAGTTTAAGAGAGGCAGGAGCAAAAAGTATTTCACCAAAACTGAAATCACGTACGTGTTCGGTTTTAAGTGCGCGATACGGTACTTTATCTGAAGTAAACAATGAACACTCGAACTTAAAAACTTTTAAACATTTGTTTATGTTGTCCCTGATAACAAAATATCCTTCCTCTTTGTAAATAGGGACAATTCCTATTTCGCCGAGTTCAAGATTTTTCTCAACAAATTCGTATAACACAACACCCTCTTCAATCACATTCTGAATAAGAGGTAAAGCCCATCCTATCAGGTCAAATAAATAATCCACGCTTTCATACATTCCAGATTTTTCATAGACTATTTTTTTATTCCTAAAGTCAAAGTCTTTGATTCTTTTGGGGAATGAGATTTTCAGATTTGAACTGCCGTTTATTATTTCGGTAAGCTGACTGTTAAGTTTTATTAATTCTGATAATGCAGGATATAATTTCTTACTGTTAAATTCCTGTTGAATAATTTTTATCCCGCCAAGTATTTTGTACTGATTTAATTCCGCATCCTGATCTGAACTAAAAAATGTTTCAAGTCTTAATCGTTCCATAATTACCTCTCTATTGAACTGGAAAAACAATATTCATACCAGAGGTCTGCCTGACTAAATTGAACAGATTCAAAAGAAAATACAGGAGCGTACAAGTACTAAAGAGGAAATTTTAGTCAAAGCCATACAAAAGAATAATTACAGCATCCCTAGCGGGTAAAAAAAATGGATGAATTACTTCATCCATTTTACATTACTAAGTGAATTCAGATATCTAGATCTCGAATTTAATCCCCTGAGCTAACGGAAGATCAGTACCATAATTAATTGTATTAGTTTGTCTTCTCATATAAACTTTCCATACGTCAGAACCTGATTCTCTTCCGCCGCCTGTTTCCTTTTCGCCGCCGAATGCACCGCCAATTTCCGCACCTGACGTGCCGATATTTACATTTGCAATTCCGCAATCCGATCCCCATGCAGAAAGAAATTTTTCGGCTTCTCTCATATTCGTCGTAAAAATTGAAGATGACAATCCCTGAACAACACCATTGTGAAGTTCAATTGCATGATCAACATTATTCTTGTATTTGATTAGATAAAGGATTGGAGCAAATGTTTCTTCCTGAACTATCTCGTAATGATTTTCTGCTTCAACCAATGCCGGTACAACATAACAGCCTGATTCATATCCTTTACCTGAAAGTACATCCCCGCCGTACAAAATTTTGCCGCCTTCTTTCTTTACTCTGTCCAAGGCATTTGTAAAATCTTTTACCGCGTTTTTATCGATAAGCGGACCTACATGATTTTTTTCATCGAGTGGATTCCCTATTCTCAGGCCTTTATATGCACTGAGTAAAATTTCTTTTACTTTATCAAAGATAGATTCATGAATAATCAACCTCCTTGTTGAAGTACATCTTTGTCCGCATGTACCAACTGCTCCGAACACTATCGCAGGCATAGCCATTTTTAAATCGGCATCGGGTGTAATGATTATTCCATTATTTCCGCCAAGTTCCAATATTGCTCTACCAAATCTTCTGGCAATTAATTCACCGGCATGTCGCCCGACTTTTGTTGACCCGGTGACCGAAATAAGTGGAACTCTTTTATCATTCAGCATTGTTTCACCAATGGTGGAACCTTTACCAATCACCAAAGAAAACACACCTTCAGGAATTTTATTTTCAATCAATACATCTTTGATAATATTCTGACATGCAATTGCAGAAAGAGGAACTTTAGATGAGGGCTTCCAAACATTAACGTCGCCGCATACAGCAGCTATCATTCCGTTCCAGGACCAGACTGCAACCGGGAAGTTAAAAGCGGAAATTGTAACCACAATTCCTAACGGGTGATATTGATCATACATTCTGTGATTTGGTCTTTCTGAGTGCATAGTAAAGCCATATAATTGTCTGGATTGACCAACTGCAAAATCACAGATATCAATCATTTCTTGAACTTCACCTAAACCTTCCTGAAGTGATTTCCCCATTTCAAAGGAAACTAATTGACCGAGTAAAGGTTTATATTCCCGAAGTTTCAAACCAATTTGCCTGACGAGTTCACCTCTTTTAGGTGCGGGCATTTTTCTCCAGACGAGAAATGCTTCCTGAGCCTTTTTTATAATATTTTCATAATCATTATCTGATGCCTGGTAAACAGATGCGATAAACTCACCAGTAGCTGGGGAATAAATTTTTAATTCTCCCTGATCAGTTGATTTTCCCCATTCTGTACCTGTACAGGAGCCAAAGTTTTTCTCCTGAATACCTAATTGTTTTAAGAACTCCATATTTCTCCTTCTAATACTATTTGAGTGACTGGATAATCTGATTTATGTTTATTGTTTTCATTTTGTTTTCAATATCAATTTGAATATCTGAGAACAGATTTAGGAAAAAGCCGTTAAGCAAATCCGTAAAATGGTTTGGATTGTTTTCCGCAACGTTTAGATGAAATGCTTTTCTATCTTCAATGGCGCAATAAATTTCCTGAAGGTGAATTTTATCCGGAGATTTTTTGAGAATAAAACCTCCCTTTAAACCATAAGTGCTTTCAACAATTTCGCTTTTAACCAGCATAGAAAGGATTTTTCGAAGTTTTGAAGCATTTATTCCTGTGTAATCCGAGATTTCAAAACTTGTTTTTGGTTCAGGAGCTGATTCAGCAAGGAAACATATTGCTTTAACCGCTGTTGAAAGTTTAGTTGATGCAGACATAAATATTTTAATTGTTATAGTAAGTGTAACATATTAAAACTAAAGAATCAACCTTTTAGTAATAAAAGAGTTTAATTCAGTTGAATTAATTTCGATTATAAAGTAAATTGGCACGTAAGATTTTATGATTTTAAATAAAACCAACATATCGCACCAGAACTATTCTTTTTCACTAAGAAGCTACTTTGTCTCCCGCTTCGAAAACGTCTTTTAAGTTCAATCCTCTTCTCTTTTCTTATTTATCTTTTTTTCTAATTAAATATTTGAGGTATAGATATGAATACCATGTTCTCAAAATCCGGAGAAGACGTTTTGGAAAATCCTTCGCACATAAAACCAGAAAACGTACATGAGACAATTCGAAAGCATATGCTTGCTGATGGTTTTGATTTTGTACTCGATATGAAAAACAGTAAGGGAGTTCATCTTGTTGATGAAAAAACCGGTAAAACATATTTTGATTTTTTTACTTTTTTTGCTTCGTCTCCTTTGGGTTTAAATCATCCAAAGCTGCATTCAGATTCTGTAAAAAAGGAACTTCTTGAAAGCACAATTAATAAACCGTCAAACTCTGATATATATACTGTTGCGATGGCTGAATTTGTAGAGACTTTTGCAAGAGTGGCAAAACCAGATTATATGAAGTACTTGTTTTTTATATCCGGTGGTGCTCTTGCTGTTGAGAATGCACTAAAAGTAGCATTCGATTGGAAAGTACAGAAAAATTTTGCTAAGGGTCATACTGAAGAAAAAGGTCATAAGATCATTCACTTCAGACAGGCATTTCATGGAAGAAGCGGCTATACCCTTTCTTTAACCAATACAGATCCGGTCAAGATAAAATACTTTCCTAAGTTTGATTGGCCCAGGATTATTAATCCAAAGATTAAATTCCCCGTTGAAGAAAATCTCCCGGAGATTATCAGTATAGAAAATCAGGCGATTGAAGAAATCCAGAAAGCAATTGACAAATACCCCGATGACGTTGCCGCAATAATCATCGAACCAATTCAGGGTGAAGGCGGAGATAATTTTTTCAGAAAAGAGTTCTTTGTTAAACTCAGAGAAATTTCAGATGAAAATGAAATACTCCTGATCTTTGATGAGGTACAATGTGGCTTTGGTCTGACCGGTAAATTCTGGGCTCACGAATACTATGTTAAACCTGACATTGTTGCCTTTGGTAAGAAAGCTCAGGTTTGCGGAATACTGGTATCCGATAGAATCAACGATGTAAAGGGACACTGTTTCCGTAAATCAAGCAGAATAAACTCCACATGGGGTTCAGATCTTACAGATATGGTTCGCTCAAAGCATATACTCAGAATTATTGAGGAAGATAACCTGATTGATAATGCAGCAAGAAGCGGTGAGCATTTGTTAAATGGACTGTTCAAACTTCAGACTGAATTCCCTGAATTAATCACCAATGTCCGAGGACTTGGTTTGATGTGTTCTTTTGATTTGCCAACTTCAAAGGTAAGAGATGAGTTTAGGAATGAGTGCATCAAGAACAATCTGATTATTTTGGGATGTGGAGAAAAATCTATCAGATTCAGACCACCATTAAATATTACGACTGATGAGTTGGACGAAGGTTTGAATTTGGTTAGAAAAGTTTTAATTTTTTATCGAACTAAAAATTAATTTGTTAAACTACTTGCATGATTCGGCTCCATAAAGGAGCCGTAATCATTTTAAATGAATTTGGAATCAACACTTTTTATAGTCAGTACACCTATTGGTAATCTTGGCGATATAACATTGAGAGCTATTGAGACTCTTAAATCGTCTGACTTTATTATCTGTGAAGACACTCGTGTTACAAGGAATCTGCTAAACCATTTCGGGATTGCAAAAGAACTTATCTCACTAAATGCATTTAACGAACAACATAAAATTCCAAAACTCATTGAAAGGATTACCACTGTTACATCTGTAGCGTTAGTATCCGACGCGGGAACACCAGGAATTTCAGATCCGGGAGTAAGACTTATTTCAGCACTCATTAGAATTGGAGTAAAAGTAGTATCCGTTCCAGGACCTTCAGCATTGATATCAGCATTGAGTATCAGCGGCTTGCCAACAGATTCATTTATATTTGAAGGCTTCCTTCCACAGAAAAAAGGCAGACAAAAATTATTGTCCAAACTGGCAGAAGAAGATAGAACTATCGTGCTGTATGAATCTACCTATAGAATTGAAAAATTGTTAAATGAACTAAATGAGTATATGCCGGAAAGATTTATAGTTGTTTGCCGTGAACTTACAAAAAAGTTTGAGGAAACCTGGCGCGGTAATCCCAAAGAAATTTTGAACACTCTGAATACTAAAGTGATTAAGGGTGAATTTGTAGTTGTTATATCACCCTTAAATTGGAAATCAGAGAATTAATTCTCATCTGCATAATCGATCAAAGAGACAACATCATACTTTCCCAGTTTTTTCCTTCCGTTCAGAAATGAAAGCTCAATAACAAACGACACCTGCATAATTTTACCACCAGCTTTTTCAACTAAGCTGCAGGCTGCCGCGGCAGTTCCACCAGTAGCTAACAAATCATCATGAATGAGAACTTTATCATTTTCATTAATTGCGTCAACATGCATTTCAATAGAATCGTTACCATATTCCAATTGATATGATTCACTAATTTTTTGGGAAGGAAGTTTTCCTGGTTTTCTCAGCGGTACAAAACCCGCATTTAATTTCTCTGCCAGCAGTGCACCAAAAATAAATCCCCTTGATTCAATAGCCGCTACTTTAGTTATACCAAGATTTTTTGTCATCTCGAACAGTAAACCGGTAGTAAGTTTCAATGCAGCCGGATCTTTGAGTAATGTTGTGATATCCCTGAACATTATTCCCTGTTTGGGGAAATCCTTTATACTTCGGATATATTTTTTTAATTCTTCCTTCATTTCTCCCTCTGATTTTTTTCAAAATATTTTTCGATTCCTTTTTTAAATTCATTTGTGTTCCGGCTGATAACATTTAATCTCTTACAATAGTCAACAGCCTCCCTAACATTCATATTCGAGATTGACTTAATCATCTTTTTAGTCTCATACATACTTTGTGATGAATTAGCGGATAATTTCAAACCAAATTCTATTGAATCATTTAAAGTTTCTTCAGATAGATAACTGACTAATCCGATATTAAAAGCTTTTGTCCCATCATATACATCTCCGCTTAAAAGCATTTCAGTAGCTTTACCCTCTCCAATTTTTTTAATGAGAAATATCGAAACTATTGCCGGGATGAATCCAATCTTAACTTCACTGAAACCAAATTTTGAATTAACTGGATGAGCAAAAATAAAATCGCAGACTGTTGCCAATCCGCATCCGCCAGCGATTGCAGGACCATTTACACAAGCAATCGTGGGTTTTGGGAAAAAATAAATCTGTTGAAAAAAATCAGCAAGTAGCGAAGAGTCATTTTCATTTTCTATCAAAGAATATTTTCTGAGATTACCAAGATATTCAAGGTCTGCCCCTGCACAGAAACTTGATCCTTCACCGGTGATCACAACAACTTTTACAGAAACTTCGTTCTCAAGCTCAGACAATCTTGTCATTAATTGTTTAACCATTGTGGGATGCAGAGCGTTGCGTTTCTCCGGGCGATTAAGAGAAACTATCCCGACACTGCCCTGCTGTGCAAACTTTATCATTTAAGACCTTTCAGGATAGTAAAATAAAAATCCACATCTGTATATATGTTGAAATAAAACCAGTCAACACACCTGCAGCAACCTGCGGAAAGTTGTGACACTTGAGCAATATTCTTGAATATCCAATAAAAATAATTACAGGAATAAAGTATAGCGCATTAAAGCCTATTACAAAAAATAGGGCAGCCAAAGGTCCGGCAGAGCCCATTGCGTGCGCACTTATCTTCCAGTGTTTATTAATTATGGTTATTAAAATTGTATTTGTAATATAACAAAACCAGAATGCACGGGAAATAATATCCACGTCATAATAACTCAGCACTAAAAATCCCGCTAAATAAAAAAGGATAGAAACAAGATAGGGCTGCGTTCTTTCTTCTTTTACACTTGCATCGATGTCGGCAATCATTCCTTTTTTTCTGAAGTAAATAAAAGAAAGGATGTGCAGTATAAACCCGAAAATAATTGCGACCACAATCGTGGCGGATTGTTTTTCCGGATTCATTTCATTGAACAAACCATACCATGTAAACCATAATATTGTAAATGACGGAGGGACAAAAATTGTTGAAATAATTCTGGAGGTTTTTTTCAATTCTGGATTTTGGATAGGTTGAATATCATTGAGTCAGACTAAGCTTAATCGGCTCATTTGAATAATGTTGGTCCAGTTCATTTTTGTATAAATTTAAAATATCAACAACCGGATTAAATTCATTAACTGACATCAATTGCATACGTACTTTGGATGCATTGTATAAACTCTTAAGATACCCGGTATAAAACTTTCTGTGCTCCAGCACTGCTCTTCGCTCGCCTTTTATATTTATGGCTAATTTTAAATGTTCAATAGCAGTTTCAATCTTTTTATTATGATCGATAACAAGATCACTTTTTCCATGTTGAATTGTCGATTTAGCTTCGGCAAAAATCCAGGGATTACCGATTGCACCACGAGCAATCATCACTGCATCAGCGCCGGTTTCATTAAAAGCTTTTTTTACATCCTCGGCGGACAGCACTCCGCCATTTAGCGCGACAGGTATGTTTACAACCTGTTTGATTTTTGGAATCCAACTCCAATCAGCATCACCATTATGTCCTTGTGCTCTTGTTCTGCAATGAATTGTTAATGCTTTTACACCAACATCTTCCAATCGCTTGGCAATGTCAATAACCTGAATAGTATTCGCATCCCATCCAATTCTCGTTTTAACTGTAACCGGTTTAGAAACAGAGTTCACAACTTCTTTGACTAAACGCTGGAGATACTCCGGATCTTTTAGTAAACCAGCACCCGCTCCACATCCCACAACATTTTTAACCCAGCATCCGGCGTTGATATCAATTATATCCGGATTTTTTTCTTCAGCAATTTTTGCAGCTCCAACCATTGAGGAAATCGATGAACCGTATATCTGAATTCCAACTGGACTTTCCTCTTCTACTATTTCAAGTTTCTTGTGTGTCTTTTCAGATTCTCGAACGAGACCTTCTGAATTTACAAATTCAGTGTAGACAACATCGGCACCGAGTCGTTTACAAATTAGTCTGAAGGAAACATCTGTAACATCTTCCATTGGGGCTAAAAGCAGTGCATCCTTTAATTCTATATTTCCAACTTTAAACATCAAGTCTCATTATTTTGATTATCATTTGATCGAAGTATTTTCGGTAAATAAAATATACTAATCAGAAAAATTAAAAAGGTAAAAGCTGCACCTGTTAAAAACGGAAAAGGATATCCAATAAATTCAAATGCGAAGCCGCCCCATAGGGGACCAAGAACACGGGCAAGAGCAGAGAATGACTGATTCAATCCAAGGGTAATTCCCTGTTCACTCTCAGAGGTTACTTCAGATATCAAACTTAGTAATGTCGGTTGTAATGAACCTGTTCCAAGAGAAAGTATTACCACAACAACAGCAAGCCCGGCTAACGACCCGCCATAAGGAAGAAGTGCAAGTCCCGCCATCATTAAAAATGAACCAATAGTAATCATTCTTTTCTGATTAATATATTTCGAAACAAAATTTAGCAAACCTCCCTGTACAATTGCTGACGATAATCCGACTATTCCGTACATATATCCGTTTTGTAAATCTGTAAAATGGTATACTTTGAATCCTAATAATGCGAATGTACCATAAATGTTTGCTACAGAAAAAGTCAGAATAAAAAACAAAATAATGATGATTGATAAATCCGGTTTTGAAAATATTTTTTTTGCAGCTTCGACATTGAATAATGTTCTTTTAGACGGTGCTACATTATTTCTGTTCAGATTTGATTCAGGTAAATAAAAGAGTGTAAGCAAAAATGCCAGGAAAGAAAATCCGGCAGAAACAAAACCAGTAACGGAATATCCATATTCTGAAAGCATTCCGCCAATGAGCGGTCCAAAAACGAAGCCCAATCCAAACGCAGCTCCAATCAAGCCCATTCCTTTTGATCGTTCTTCTCTGGTTGTAACATCTGCAATATATGCCTGGGCAACACCTATACTGCTTCCTCCAACCCCGGCTATGATACGCGATATTATTAACATCAGATAAGTATGAGTAAATGAAAAGACTATATAACCAACTGCGTTAAGTAATAATGAAATTACAATGATTGGTCGCCTTCCGTATTTATCGGAAAGTTTTCCGAAAACAGGATTAAAGAAAAACTGGGTCAGCGAATAAATCGCGATGACTATTCCTATTGCCGTTTCATCAACTTTTAATTCTTTTGTCGCGAAGGTCGGTAAGATTGGAATTAAAATTCCGAATCCAAGCAGGTCAATAAAAACTGTTAAGAAGATAAGAACAAGAGGTGTTTTTTTATTCACTTAACTTATCCAGTTCCGAAATCACCGCATCAGCAAATTTATCAGTTCCAACAAAATTTTTAGGATTAATATCTTTTGTTACTTCCATTCCTTTTTCAATAACCGAAGCGATTGCTTTTTCAATCCTCTTTGCGGGTTTTATTTCACCGATATATTCAAGCATCATTACACTTGCCAGCATTAGTGCGGCGGGGTTTGCAATATTTTGACCTGCAATATCAGGTGCCGAACCGTGCACCGCTTCGAATAGTGCAATGCCATCACCTATGTTTGCGCCGGGTGCCAATCCCAGTCCGCCTACAAGTCCTGAGGCGAGGTCGGATAGAATATCACCAAATAAATTAGTTGTAACGATTACATCAAATTGATATGGATTCATCACCATTTGCATAGCCATATTGTCAACAATTTTTGTGTCGAAAATTACTTCAGGATATTCAGGTGCCATCTGTTCGGCTACATCAAGGAATAGTCCTCCAGTATATTTTAAAATATTTGCTTTATGAACGACTGTAATTTTCTTTCTGCCATGCTGCTTTGCGTAGTTAAAGGCATATCGTAAAATCCTTTCAGAACCACGACGAGTAATAATACCAATTGTCTCCGCTGCCGAACGGCTACTGTCTATATAATGCTCAATACCGGAATAAAATTCTTCAAGGTTCTCTCTGAAAATCATTAAATCGATGTGATCGAAGTATAAAGTTTTGATTCCTTTATAAGTTTTTGCAGGACGCTGATTAACATAAAGTTCAAACTCTTTTCTCAAAGCAACATTAACACTTCTGAATCCTTTACCGACTGGTGTCGTTAAGGGTCCTTTTAGTGCAACTTTGTTTCTGCTTATTGATTCTATTACTTCTGCTGGTAAGGGGTCGCGGTATTTTTCCAATGCACTCATACCTGCTTCCATCACTTCCCAATCTATTTTTACTCCTGAGTGTTCTATTACCTTTGTTGTTGCTTTTGTAATCTCAGGTCCGATACCATCGCCCGGAATTAATGTTAGTTGATGACTCAATGAACTAATCTCCTGTTCAATTATAAATCAGAATTTTATATATTAAATATAAGAATAAAAGTTTTAATGGAATTATTTCAAAGGAGGGCTTTGATGAATTAAAACTCCTGTTAATGTAACAGCTCAGTGTATATATATTGGTGTCATTATTCAACATTTAAAAGGAGTCCATGGTTAGTTCTTCTATTCCTGATCACACATTAAACACAAATAACGGTTGGCTATCTCCCGATGGGAAACTTATCCCCTGCAAAGTGGCAGAACATTTAGAACTTTCGAAAAAACTTTCAGAATATTACTACCACATTAATATTAAAGAAGTTCAAAAGAAGGGATTACATTTTGATCCGATGAAATTCTTAAAGAAACAGGGATGGATAAAATTGTTAACCTGGGATGTTGATCATAAAAAATTCCCAGGCTACAAATGGCGCTGGCTTCCTGAAGACGCAGTACCGACACAAAAACAAATTGATACCATTTTTGACTGGTGCAGAATACGTAATTGTGCTTTACCAAAATTTATTAGCTCAGAGGAGAGCATAAGAAGTATTATCAAAAACTATTATTGATTTATTTTATCTATAATTTCAGAATTATCACCAGATATTTTTTCCAGCACATAACATCCCGCTCGTTCGGGATGATCTTCAATTAAGTAATCACTATTTACCTTTCTTATTAACCATAAAATTAAAAAGTCACCGCCTGCAGCAACTGTAAAAAGAAATCCGAATGTCATTAACCATCCATTCCCGGAAATAGTAGCAATTAAAACTGGAATGAATCCCAGAATGATTACTGGTGCAATTGTTCCTGCACGATAGACCTTCACATTTACTGGTTCTGAACAATGTGCATAAGGAGTAATTGTCTCCCACTGGAAGCCTATTTTAATGGTGTCCCATGATTTTCTTCCAAGATATTTCCACGAAACTGCATGAATGATCTCATGAAGCACAACACCAATCAATACAGCGGGAATAAAAACAAACAGATTTGAAAACTCATTAAAACCGGTTCTGAATGGTTTCATCCCCCAGATAAGTAAAAATGGAGTTACAGTGAATGCAGAAACAAGAAGAACAATCGGGATGCTGTACAAATTTGCCGCCAGCATTGAAACTGACAGATCTTTTTTATTTTGATTAGGACTGGGTTCTGTCAGCATTTCTATTTTCGGTTTAGCAATTCCATAATTGCAAATACTAATCCGAATGTAAGGGAGAATAGAATTGTCGTATCGAAAGCAAAACTTCCTTCTCCGTGCACAATAATCGAGTAAACATAAACTATAACTGCATTCACAAAAAACGTTAATGCGAATACCTGTATGAAACGAAGGATAAACCTTTTAATAGCCATTGTTTTTGCCCATTAAATTTGTTTTTGAATTTATATGCTTTAAATCAATATGTGAATATTTTGTAAGTATCTCCTGCGAATCAAAAAATGCTTCTTCCATTAATTTACGATCAGAATTTTTAAGGAATGTCAATGAAGTATCATTGTAACTTTCAGATGGAAGTATGATATACTCATTCTTTGATCCCGTGTTTCCTTTGAATACCCAGGTCGGGAGATAATTAATTTTCTCAATCCTGATATTCCCATTTTCATTTTTTGACAATTCAAGATTTAGAATCGCACCTGCGTCAGAGTAACGCCAACGTTGATTGGAAATAAAATTACCCAATGAATAGGCAACGAATACTGTATCAATACCTGACGAATTACTTTTAACAAAATCCACCGGTTGAAGCACGTGCGGATGTCCGCCAATAATAAAATCAGCACCGTATTCAATTGTTTTTGCAACAATATCTTTTTGAAACTTATTTGGTTCTCTTTTGTATTCTTCACCAAAATGAAAATGAACAATTACAGCATCAACATTTTCTGATTTTAATTTCTCTATATCTTCCTTTATCAAAATCGTATCGATAAGATTGATAAGATATTTTTTCCCTTTGGGAATTTTGACTCCATTTGTTCCATAAGTATAAGAAAGGTAACCAAGATTAATTCCATTCCGGCTTATAATGCGGGATGAATCTCTATCCTGCTCTGATATGAAAGTACCGTTATAATCTAATCCATTTCGATTTATATTTTCAATAGTTTTTAAGATACCGGCTTCACCTTTATCCAATGAGTGATTGTTTGCAGTAACTAAATAATCAAATCCTGCATCCTTTAAGGCTGAGATGTATTCATCAGGGGAATTAAAAAAAGGATAACCCGAGTAGCCAGCTTTTTTTCCGGCAGTGACTGTTTCTAAATTGCCTATTGTCACATCACTTTGGGAGAGATACTGTTTTATATATCTGTAAGAAGGACTGAAATCAAAACTGTCTTTATTTACTCTGGCATAATTATATTGAACCGAGTGACACATCAAATCACCTACAAATGAAAGACTAACAGATCTTGTACTGTCATCCTCTTGATATCGATTGACTTCATTAGCAGAAGAAAGATTAACTTTTACTTCACCCTGTTGAGCAAAGAAAAATGCTATTGAGAGAATTATTAGGTAACGGCTCATAAAAAAAATGGCTGGATTAATAAATAACCCAGCCCTCCTTATAAAATAATTAAGATTTTAATTATTTGGTTTTTTCAGCTTTTCTCTGAGCTTTTAAATCCTGGACTTCTTTTCTAACATCCTGTGCAAGTTTTCTTAATTCACTCAATCCTTTACGTAACCTTGTACCAGCCGCAGCTTGTCCTTTTATGTAAAACTTCTCAAAATCCCCTTCAAGATTTCTAACTGCCTGCATTAAGTCTTCTAATCTGGTCATTTAAGCCTCCTAATTTGATTAATGAAATTGTTTAATAATACTAAAAATGGAACTTTCGGATTTGGTTTTAATAATACTGACAGAAAATAGCGCTAAAAATCTCTAAAAATCAAATGAATTTTAAATTTATTTGCAATTTTCAAGGACTATCTCCGCAATATCTTTTACACTAACCTCCTCATTTTTTTCAAAATGTTTAACCCCGTCAGTCAACATAGTCATACAGAACGGGCATGCAGAAGCTATTGTATCGGCATTTGTCGATAAAGCTTCCTGTGTTCTTTCAATATTGATTCTTCCGCCATCTTCATCCTCAAGAAACATTCTACCGCCGCCGGCACCACAGCAAAAGCCTTTGCTTTTATTCCGGTTCATCTCAACCACATCATTGTGCTTTATTGATGATAAAGCTTTTCGCGGCTGCTCATAAACGTTATTATATCTTCCTAAATAGCATGAATCGTGATAAGTTATTTTCTGTTTTTCATTTTCTGTTTTCAGTTCTAATTTACCTTCACTGATCAGTGATGTTATAAATTCGGAGTGATGAGTTACATTGAAATCACCGCCAAATTGCTTGTATTCGTTTTTCAGAGAATGAAAACAGTGTGGACATGCAGTCACTATATTTTTTACTCCATATCCGTTCAGTGTTGTGATATTTTCCTGCATCATTGTCTGGGCAAGATATTCATTACCAAGACGTCTTGCAGTATCGCCATTGCATTTTTCTTCATTGCCGAGTATTCTAAAATCTATACCTGCTTTCTGCATAAGACTAGCGAATGCAACAGTCACTTTTTTGTAACGTGCATCAAATGATCCAGCGCAACCGACCCAGAATAATACTTCGCCGCCTGAATCATCTGCCAGAGTTTTAATATTCATTCCTTCCGACCAATTAGCACGATCACTCTGATTAAAAGCCCATGGAGTATAATTTGTTTCAATACTTTTAAAAACTGAATTCAGATTTGCCGGAAATTCCGATTCGGTTAACACCAGATTTCTTCTCATATCAACAATTGAATCAACATGCTCAATCATTACCGGGCACTCCTGAACACAAGCCATACAAGTAGTGCACTGCCAAAGTTCGGTGTCACTGATATAATTGTGTACAAGTGGCTTTTCAAACACTTCACTCTCAGTAATATTGTTGACGATTAATGGTGCTTTGTCCATTGTTCTGTGACGTATATCAACAATGATTTTTCTCGGCGATAAGGATTTGCCTACCGTTGCCGCAGGACAAGAAGCAGTACATCTTCCACATTCAGTGCATGAGTACCCATCTAATAATTGTTTCCATGAAAAATGTTCAATATCTGAGGCTCCGTAAACTTCTACATTCTCATCCTCAAGGTTCAGAGGTTTTAGTGTATTGCGTATTTCATCTTTATTTGAGAAAAAAGTGTTCGGAATTGATGTGAGTACATGCAGGTGTTTTGAAAAAGGTAGAAAATTTAAAAATCCAAACACGATCAGAATATGAGCCCACCAAAATATCTCATACCAAATATTAGATGAGCTGTTTGCCCCAGAGAAAAATACAGGGCTTAGCAATGCTGATATGGGTCTTATTTCAAAGTCATGAAGTACAAAATTGTTATTGGCGACGAGTGAAATATTCTGTCCAAACATCGTAATGCAGACAAACATTATCATCAGAAGGATAAAAGCCGCATCAATCTGTCCTGATTTGTCAACCATCAACCTTGGTACTTTTTTTATGAAGCGTCTATAGAGAGAGGCTAACACGGCAATAATTACAAGTACACCAAAGAAATCCTGGATAATAGTTATCACTGAATAAAAAGGCCCTAAAAAGGATAAACTGAAAGATGAGTAAAAACCCTGAATAATTGCTTCAATAACTGCGAATAAAAAAAGTACGAAACCCCAGAAGATTAATAGATGCAGAGTACCTGCAACAGGATCTCTCAGAAGTTTTGACTGTGCAAAAGCAATAGTCCAGACTTTTTTAAGTCGTGCCGGAATATTATCAAACCGGTTATCCTGCTTTTTACCAACCTTTAGATATTTTATGAGGTTTAAACTATTCTTTATAAAGAATACTGATGCAGAAATAAAAATGATAATAAAAATGCCGTTCTTCAGACCCATAAATCCCGCAAATTGTTTGAGAGAAGTTGAACTTAAAAAGAAGCAGTAGCTATAATTTTATTTTCTGTTAAATCTTGAAAAGATTGCTGCGGCAACAAAAACTTTTATAACCATCCACACAGAGAATATTGCAGCACCGGTTTGTACAGCTACCTTAAAGTTGTGAACGTAAAATAAGTTGAGATGAAAAACACCGATAGTTATGATCAACAGTTCACCAAAGAACATTGATGCCACAACTGTGGTATAAGATTTATTTTTTTGAATTAAGTAACCAATCAGAAAAGCAGCTAATGGAAACGCTAAAAGATAACCACCGGTTGGACCTATTAATCTTGCTATACCAAATGTTGCGTCAGGTGTTTGGGCAAAAACCGGAAGACCGATTGCTCCCAATGTTAAATATATTACCTGGCTGTAGAATCCTTTTTTGGCACCGAGAACAGCTCCGGATAATAAAACAATCATTGTTTGTAAAGTAAATGGAACAGGTTTTACAGGTATGGCGATCTGTGCTGCTACTGCGGTAAGTAACGCAAACGACAACACTCCAAAAAGTGAAGATGAGAAAATTCTGCTTACTGTGTTTATAGATTTTAAACTTTTAAGATTTTCACTGATAATCATATTTACCTCAATTAAGATTTTTCTTTATAAAATTGTTAGTCTTTTCAAGTACTCGTTCAAATTTATCGTTCAGTCCTTCAAAAGGATGTTGAACATGAAACGTATGTCCCGTTCCTTCAATAATGCATATGCTAGTGCTGGATTTATCAGCCCAGTCAAATAACTGATAAGCTTCTTTAACCGGAACTGTCACATCCTGATCGCCATGAACTATAAGTAATGGCTTGTGAAAGGAAGCGACTGAATTTTGAATATTCAAAGATCCTGATGAATTCTTTTCAATATCTTCAAGGAGTGAAACATTCAATGACAAAATTTGTTTAGTTCGGGTATTCAGAACGTCAATCTTTCCATCTTTTTTCCACTCGGTTTTCTGACGGTTTGTGTACCTGTCTAACTTACACACTGAAGCCCAGAGAACTAAACAAGAGACTTCATTAAACTTACCGGCAGTAAGAGCAGCAATTGCTCCGCCTCTGCTATGTCCTATCAAAATGATATTAGTTTTTTGGGGAAGTCCTGATTTACCTGAAAGTAAAGATTGAATGATGAATTCAAGTTCCGATACTTCCCTGGAAAAAGTATTCTTAGCGAACAAATCCAGTTCGGTAAATTCAGTTTCATTAGAACCAATTCCATTATGACTGAAATTAAATGTAAGAACAAAAAATCCCTGCTTAGAAAAATATTCAGCAGTATAAGGGAAGAATCCCCAGTCCTTAAATCCCTTAAATCCGTGAACAAGTATTATACAGGGACTACCGCTTTGATTAGAATTACCAAAAGTGGATACACTTATTCTTTCTGTATCGTCTTTCAGTAATACAAAATCTTTGCGCATCGGTTTCAAATATCAGTATTATAGTCAGAAAAGTCAAGAAATTCACTTGAATGCCGGCGTACAGGAACTACATTAAAAGTGTTTTCTTTTGAACAGCTATTATTTATTTTAATACAGAAAAATTCAATCATTCAATTCATAAGGCACCGAATGAAGAATAAATTTCTTCTTGTCATACCATCAATTGATATTCGAGGCGGAAAAACAGTAAGAGTTGTTCAGGGAATACCCGAACTAAATTGCACGGAATATGGCAATGATCCGGTCGAGATGGCAAGAATATGGCGGGCTGAAAACGCTAAGATGCTTCATGTTGTTGATTTTGATGCAGCCATTGATAATTCCAAACAAAATTTTGATGTCGTCGGCGAAATCTGTTCTTCTGTAATTATTCCTGTAGAATTTGCAGGCGGAATAAGAACATTTGATGATGCAAAAATGATAATCGATAAAGGAATTGCCCGGCTCGTAGTGAGCACTATGGCAATTGAAAACAGAAATGAATTTGTTAACCTCTTTGAATTTTACGGACCATCAAAAATAGTTGTAGCGTTAGATGTGATTGATGGTGAACTGGTGACAAGAGGAAGAAAAACAAAGACTGGAATCAACTGCTATAGTTTTGCTACTGAGATGAAATCAATTGGTGTAGAAAGATTTATAGTTACTGATGTTGTTAAGAACGGAATGATGGAAGGTCCCAATTTAGCACTTACAAAAAAGGTCGCAGATATCACAGGCGTTAGAATTACACACTCGGGCGGAATCAGAAATAAAGACGAGCTTTCAGATGTACAAACATTGATTTCATCCGGTGTGGATTCAGTAATAATCGGTCGGGCGCTGTATGAAAACCGGTTTCCCTGTCAAAAACTATGGCGCGTTGCCGAACTTGGAATTTTTAATTAAGGTAAACTATGGAAGAAAAAGGCGAAATAATTCATAGCAGTTTCTGGTCAAACTTTTTTAATAGTCCATCTAAAAAAAATGATTTGCTCGAAGCTTTAAAATCCATACCAGTCTTTTCTGAATTTACAAAAAAAGAATTAGCATCATTAGCAGGTTTTGTTCATGAAAGAACCTACTTGGCTGGTGAATATGTATTTTATCAGGGTGACCCGGGTATTGGTTTGTATATTGTTATTGAAGGTGAGGTTATAATTCAGAGAAATGTTGAAAGCAAACTTATTTCACTTGCCACATTTTCCAAGAATGATTTCTTTGGCGAGCTCGCGCTTATCGACGGCGAAAAACGTTCCGCATCTGCTATTGCAAAAACGGATTTAAGTGTTGCTGTAATATTCAAACCTGATCTAGATGAATTCATTGACACTCATCCTAAAAAAGGAATAAAAATTCTAAAGGGTATCAATCACCTGCTTACAATGCGATTAAGAAAACTAAATGAAGATCATATTGCGCTTCATAGTAAATTGTTAATTAATATGGAGAAGGATCATGGCACTTAATTATAAAAAAATTCTGGTCCCGATCGATTTTTCTGATTACTCAAAAAGTTCATTACGCTATGCTGTAAACTTTGCAAAGCAGTTTAACGCAGGTATCATTCTTGTTTACGTTGTTGAGCCAATAATTTATCCACCTGACTTCAGTATGGGACAAATTGCAATCCCTACAACAGGTCTTGAAATGGATAAAAGGGCTGTGGAGGAACTTGAAAAATTAGCAGAGACAGAAATTCCAAAAGACCTTGTGAAAAAAACATTGGTTAAAACAGGTAAACCTTTTTATGAAATAATAGATACTGCAAAGGAAGAAGACGTTGACCTTATAATTATTTCAACTCATGGTCATACTGGTGTTGAACACATACTATTTGGCAGCACAGCGGAAAAGGTTGTCAGAAAAGCTCCCTGTCCGGTTCTGACACTGCGTGAACCGATTAAAGGTTTTAACTTTAAAGATGAATTGAATAAATCGAGAAGCAAGGAATAAGTTTTAGTTTTTTCTTTCTATTACAAAATCAATGAGAGATTCAAGCGCGTATTTACTTGCTGAGTCAGGAAATATTTTTAAAGCATCTTTAGCTCTTTGTGAATACTGTATTGCCGATTTAAGGGCATAGTCAATCCCGTTGTTCTGCTTTACGAAATTAATTACTTCGGTAACGTTTCCCTTTTTATTTCCGTTCTTCAACAAACGTTTGATACCGTTTGCCGTACCCTTATCCACTTGTTTAAGTGAATAAATCAGGGGCAGAGTAATTTTTTTTTCTTTTATGTCACCGCCAACAGGTTTGCCAATTAAACTGGCAGTACCTTCATAGTCAAGTATATCATCCCGAATCTGGAATGCAATTCCAAGTGATTCACCATAAATTCTCATCGCTTCCTGCAGTTCAGGATTTGTTGTACAACTCATAGCACCTATCTGACAGCACGTTTCTAACAGAGAGGCAGTTTTGTCTGAAATAACTTTAAAATAAGTTTCTTCATCAATATCCAATTTACGTGTCTTTTGTATTTGCAGGAGTTCCCCTTCAGACATTCGCTTAACTGTGTTAGTAATAACACCGAGAAAATCATAATCCTTACCATCAACGGCGATCAGCAATCCTCGTGAGAGCAGATAATCCCCCATCAACACTGCAACTTTATTTTTAAATATCGCATTGATTGACCAGAATCCCCTTCGTTTATCTGCGTTATCAACTACATCATCATGTACAAGAGTAGCAGTATGAAGCAATTCAACCAGTACAGCGCCGCGGTAAGATCTGTCATTAACTTCGCCGGTTGCTTTTGCTGAAAGCATAACGAGTAAGGGACGAATCTTTTTCCCTTTCTGGCGCATAATATAATTTGCTACCAGGTCAACCAGACCAACCTTTGACTTCATCGACTTCTTGAAAAGCTCGTTAAAATTTTCAAGTTCAGTTTTTATCGGCTTACTGATTTCAGTGAGATCTTTTTTTATCAAGTTTTTCGTACAGATAATTTTGAAATGAAAATGCTTATTTCATACAGAACAAGTAGAGGTGCTGCGAGAATTAATTGTGAAACCGGATCCGCGCCCGGTGTTAAGAATGCCGCTAAGATCATTATGATGACAATTGAATGACGTCTGTATTTTTTCATGAATGCCGGTGTAAGTATTCCAAGTTTCGAAAGAAAAAATGAAACCATTGGGAGTTCGAATATCAGTCCTGCTGCAAGCATAACGCTTATAATAATTGAAAGGTATTCATCTATTGCGAACGCATTGCTTATTTCGGAAGATCCAAACTGCGAAGCAAACTTCAAAGTAAGCGGAAGCATAATGTAATATGCAAATACAATCCCTGCCAGAAAGCAGACAGTCGAGTAAAGTACGATGAGAAAAATATATTTTCGTTCTCTTTTCTTTAATGCAGGTGCAATAAATTTCCATACCTGGTAAAAGATATTAGGCAAACTGAGGATTATTCCCGCTACAATTGACACCTGAAAATACATGAAAAGCTGCCCGAAAGGTCTAAGGTTTTGCAGCGTTGCACCGGCATCTTTGGCGGGTTTAAGCAGGATAAATTCAATAAGATAATCGATAAAGATCCAGCAAAAAGCAGTTGCTGCAACCAGTCCGATTAAGGCATAAATAAGTCGCCATCTTAATTCTTCAAGATGATCGAGGAAGGTCATTTCAGCTTCCCGCTCTTCCTCTTCGCCTATAAATTCTTCTGTAAAATCCTGGTCAGACAATTTTAATTCTTCTGATTAAGTTGAGAATAAAGTGGAAAGCCCGAACACAAAACTTTAACATCCGATTTTATTTTACTCAATGCATCCTCATCTTCAAATGCTGAAACGGCAGAATTAATAAGCTCCGCAATTTTTTTCATTTCGCTTTCCTTCATCCCTCGTGATGTTGCAGCAGGCGTTCCGATACGTATACCACTTGTTACAAATGGGCTTCGTTGGTCAAACGGTATCATATTTTTATTAACTGTGATGCCTGCTTTCTCTAATGCAATCTCGGCTTGTTTGCCTGTTACATTTTTATTATTAAGATCAATTAACATCAAATGATTGTCCGTTCCACCTGAAATTACTTTGAATCCAAACCCGACGAGTGAATCAGCTAATGTTCTTGCATTGTTTATTACCTGCTGACCATAGGTTTTAAAACTATCCTGAAGTGCTTCACCAAAAGCAACAGCCTTTGCCATTATAACATGCATTAAAGGTCCACCTTGAATTCCAGGCATTACCATACTGTCAATTAATTCTGACATTAATTTTAACCTGTCACCTTTCGGAGTTTTTATTCCCATCCTGTTTTCCTGATCCTTGCCAATAAGAATAACACCGCCTCTTGGTCCACGGAGAGTCTTATGAGTAGTTGAAGTAACAACATCACAGTAAGGAAGCGGGTTTGATAAAAATCTTTTAGCAATTAATCCCGCCGGATGAGCCATATCACACATCAGATAGGCTCCTATCGAATCAGCTATTTGGCGAAACTTTGCATAATCCCAATCACGCGAATAGGCACTCGCACCGGTGATAATCAACTTTGGTTTTTCTTTTTTCGCAATATCTTCAATCACATTATAGTCAAGCAGATGAGAATCAGGATTTAAAGTATAACCGATTGCTTTGTAAAGTTGTCCTGAAAAATTAACGGGAGACCCATGTGTCAAATGACCACCGTGTGCAAGACTTAATCCTAAAAAACTATCTCCCGGCTTGAGCAAGGTCATCAGGACAGCCATATTCGCCTGTGAACCACTGTGTGGCTGAACATTTACATACTCCGCATTAAATAATTTTTTTAGTCTATCGCGGGCAATATCTTCAGCCATATCTACAAATTCACAACCACCGTAATACCTTTTTCCGGGGTAACCTTCAGCATACTTATTTGTAAGAACGGAACCAGCAGCTTCAAGTACCGCAGGGCTTACAAAATTTTCTGATGCAATTAATTCTAATTTTTCTGTTTGACGTTTGAACTCAGATGTGACAACCTGGTAGATTTCTTTATCTTCTTTTAGAAAGGTGTTCATAAAAATTCAGTAAAATGTTAAAAATGATTTGAAAGTTAAGAATATTGATTTCAAAAAGAAAAGGTTTCATGAGAAGCATGAAACCTTTTCAATAATAATATTCGATTGTCGTCTTATGGAACGGTTACACTTCTGCCGACCCAGGTTGAACACTTTCCATTGATTGGGATCACATCACCTTTCTTAAATCCTCTGAAGAAATAATCTTCCTGAGTTGGAACCGCAACTGACAAAGCATTTATTCTTTCTTGTGCCTGTGTCATTGATGCATCCATATTCTTTGCTTTTCTATATGTCTCAACAGCTAACAGGAAAACCAGTTTAGCATCGAAATCAAATTCGCAGCTTCTCGCAGATTGCTCATATAGATTTCCTTCATAATAAATAGGAAGTGCCCAGCCATTTCCGACATCACTTGCTTTTTGGTACTGAGTTCTGGCAGCAGAAAGCTGTCCTTTATCTTTATAAACTATACCGAGATTCAGGTAATGTTCCTTTTTATCAGGCTCAAGTTGAATAAGTTTTTTGAAAGTAGCTTCGGCTTTATTAAGATCATCCGTTTTCTGATAAGCTGTAGCAAGCTGAGCCCAGTAGTTCACAACTTCCGGCGATTTTCCTACAAGAAATTCAAGAGGAACAATTGCATCAGTCCACATATTACCTTTGATTAAAACTGATGCATACTTCCAGGCCTTTTCAGCATTTTCAGGATCAGCTTCCCATGATTTTTTATAGATATCGGCTATCTTACCTAAATCACCTAGCAGTTCGGCAGCCTTATCATCATATCCCCTGTTCGGAAACATTTCGTTCATTGACATATACAGTTCAGCAGCTTTGAGTTCATAGTCATTTGTTTCTGCGATATTAGCCACATACAGAAGCACTAACCGGTTATAATAATACTCAGCCATCTCAGGATCCAACTGTGCAGCTAGTTCATATTCTTTGATAGCTTCTTCTGCTGGCTTATTCAACCATGTCTCAAAAACATAAGCTTTGTGAGGTTGGAAAAATGGTTTTGATTCGGGGTAATTATTATATGCCATATCATAGAATCCAGGCATTGAATCAGCAAGTGCGGTTTTTTCAACATCGGTCAAATCAGAAGAATCATGCATCCACCATAAACAGTCTTCCATTTTATAATAAATCCATTTAGCAAATTTTTTCTGATCACAAGCCAAAACCTGCCATCCATAAGGCAGTGCACTTTTATAATCTTTGTTTTTGTGATACTCTGAGAATAAGCTGTAAAGCTCAATCATCTTTAATGAATCACATGGTTCAGGTGCTGTTACCAAACCTTTGCTGTAAGCGGTTTGAGTTATCATAAAAGTTATGAATAAACTTAAACCGATTTTTTGTAACGTTTTCAATTTAGTATCCTCAAAGTTGTTTTACTTATTTTCTGGTCTTACAAACCAGAGTTCTCCAAAACTTATGCCTAAATTAAATCTGAATAAATTTTCTTTAAGCAGGTTCGAGTCTGTAGTTCCTCGCATTGCATACTGAAATCCCAGATCTATCGTATTAGCAGAACTCATTGGAAATGAAAGTCCTGCTGAGACCGCATACTGATTAATTGAAGTTGAATTAACAAAGTAAGGAGTCTTCTCATAACTTAAACCGCATCGCCAGATTATTTGTTCCCAAAAGGTTGCGCCAAGCTCTTTCAATGGCTTGTATTCCATACCGGCACTTAATATAAAGGAGTTTTGAAGTTGTTCAGATTTTTTACTGTCGAATTCAAAATTACTCCACGACTGCATAAGATAGTCTACATACACGTGATAATTTTTAGACATCACAAAACTTAATCCAATAGCAGTTTGTAATGGAATTTTCATTTTTACTTTATTTATAGATAAAGTATCATTTTGAAGAGGTGAAGATGAAAACAGACTTGTATCTACATCCATTTCACTAAAAAGTCCCAGTGATAAACCTAATCTGAAATCACTAATCTCTTCGCTTTTTAGAAAGCCTGAGAAGTCCGGTGAAATAATTCCAATAGTTGAACCGTATCCTGATGGATTATATTTCCTGTTGAACTCAGTGTCATAATTACTTGAGTTTAAGAAATCAATTCTTGATCTATAATTTAGATTACCAAAATAATAATCCAGTGATGCACCAAGTACAGCATCAAAAGGCAGCTTATATGATGAACCCAAAAAGATTTTAGTAAGCCCGCCGCTTCCTTCAAATTCAAGATTATAGTCGCCGGTAGTTAAATTGCTGCTGACTGTTTGCTGCGTTTTATATCCAACATTACTGTATGGAATCATCCCCCCGGCAACACTCATTCCATATTCACTGCTCACAGGAAATGCAAAAGTTAAACCGTTAAATTCCATCGAACCATAATAGTTTTTATTGTTGTCATCAGAAACGATTGTACCGAAGTATTTTAAGCTAAGTTCAATCCTTGTCCTACCCATTTTGTACCAGCCTGCAGGATTAATTGATGATATAAATTCACCATCGGTTGACGCTGTTCCAAGCTCACCCATACCGAGACTTCTCGATGAATATGAATGCATTATATCACCAATACCAAATCTTGAATAAGGTGAACTGCTTTGAGCAATTGTCAAAGTTGACATCAGAGTAAAGAAGACTATCGAGCAGCTAAATATTTTTTTTATCATTATTGTTTAATAGTAGTATAAGTGATTTTTAATCTTGGTCGTTTTGAAATATCAGCATCAGTACTTCCACGCAGAACAAATAATTCCAGACCTTCAACTAACCCGGAAGGAATTAGTAAAAGTCCCTGGTTCGATTCACCTGACTGCCACCTTTGCGCATAGGTAGTTATATTTCCACTGAACGATGTATCGTCTGAAAATAAAGCAGCAGATGTAGTGCTATCCAATTCATTGGTCGCACTATCAACTACAAAAAACGCAAGCAGGCTATTTGTAAATTCATCCCCAAGCACCGATGATAGTGTATCTTTTGTCACCTGAAGTTCCGCATAATTTATTACAGCATTTTTAGGAATCGAACTTAAATCAAATGACAGTTCAGACATATAACCAAGTCCCGCCTGTAAAATAATATTAGTGCTTGCAGGGATTGGAGTAGTCTCTTTTAGTATAGATACGTCGGCTATTAACGTTGCATATAGAGTGTCTGTTAATCCATCCAGTCTTTGAAAAACTGTCTCAAGCGTTGCAAAATTTGTAAGTCCTTCTGAGAAAGCTTCAAATCCAACAATCTTTTGGGAAGATTGTGAAGGTAGAATATAAATACCATTGCTTATCGGAAGACTTGTATCGGCGGATTCCTCCAGCCAGCTCATCGCTTCCGAACTGTTCAGTATAAAGGAGTACAGCGTGTCTGAAAATGATCTGTCACTACTCAAATCCGTCATATCATAGTTTAGCAGTTGAAGACTGTCTTCGGTGAAGTTTGCAGTCCACGAACTATTCACTTTATGTACGGTAAAATCTATAGGGAGAGATTCATCATCCTTGCTGTAAACATAACCTTTTGACAATCTAAGTTTTGCCTGAATCACTGAAAGACTATCATTGTTTATTGTTGCAATCAATGAGTCAGGAAGTACATAAAAGAATTTCAGAAGAATTGAAGCTTCAAAATTATTTTTCTTACCAAGGAATAATCTTGAAGAATTACCAAGAGAAATTTTATCACGGTAAAATGAAGAAGATTGCTGTAAAGAATCAGTGAATGAATTTAAGTTACTTACAATTATTCCATCACCTGATAACAAGTCACTACCGATTGAAGACGGAGAATCACTGCATGAAGTAAAAGAAATGACTGAAAGTATGGATAGAAGTACTGCTACAATTTGTCGGTTCACTCAATCTCCGGAAAAATCATTAATTATTATTTTACACGCATCCGAAATATTTTCGGCAACAAAACTGGGAAATTTATTTTGTTTTTGCAATATAGAAAGGCTGTCCAATCCGTACCCTGTTTTTACCAAAATTGTCTTGATTCCAGAATTCCACCCACATTCAATATCACTTACTGCATCACCAACAAAATATGATTTTTGCATATCTACATCATTTTCTTCGGCAGCTTTCATTACTAATTGAGGTGAAGGTTTTCTGCATCTGCATTCGTCTTCAGAATTAAAATCGGGATGGTACGGACAGTAATAAAATGTATCAATCTTCACATTGTCTTTGCTTAGCAGTTCGTTAATCTTTTCATTGACTTTTTTAACATCATCGTGTGTGATTAAACCACGCGCAATTCCTGACTGGTTCGATATAACAATCAACTTTGCATTTGTTTTCTCTTTAAGAAGTGAAAGTGCCTCTCCGGTCCCCGGATATAATACTACCGAAGATGGGTCTCCAAGATAGCCCGGATCTTCATTCAGAGTTCCGTCCCTGTCAAGAAATACTGCTAATCCGGACATTAATTATTATTCAAAGTTGTCTTATACAATTCAAGATATTTCTTGGCTGATGAACTCCAGCTAAAGTCAGACTTCATTCCATTTTTCATAATCTTCTGCCATGACTTTTTATCACCAAATGTTTTTACAGCTCTCTTAATTTCTTTCATAAGAGAAGTAACATCGTAGGCAGAAAATACGAAACCATTTCCATCGCCTGATTTTTCGTTAAACTTAATTACTGTGTCTGCCAAACCGCCAGTATGACGTACAAGAGGTACAGTTCCGTAAACAAGCGAGTACATCTGGTTCAAACCGCACGGTTCGTGCTTGGAAGGCATAAGGAATAAATCCGCGCCGCCTTCAATAAGGTGAGCAAGTTCATCATCAAACCCAAGATAACAAGCGAATTTTTTAGAAAACTTTTGCGCCATCTTTTCAAAAAAAGTATGGTACTTCTTATCACCTGTTCCCAGCAGAACAATCTGAACATCCATTTTCATTAGTTCAGGAAATGCCTTGCTAACCAGGTCAAATCCTTTGATGTCAAACAATCTTGATATTAACCCGATTATAGGAGTATTCTCATCGTAATTAAATCCAAACTTCTCTGCCAGATGTTTTTTATTCTCAATCTTGTTTTCAAGATTTTTTGAAGTGTATTTTTTTACAAGGTGTTTATCTTTTTCTGGATTCCAAACGTGTGTATCAATTCCATTGATTATTCCGTAAAGATCATTTTTTCTTTTTGCAAGTACACCTTTTAATTTTCCACCGAGTTCGTCATCCGTACGGATTTCATTCGCATAAGTTTCGCTTACCGTATTAATCACATCAGCGTAAAGCAACCCGCTTTTCATGAAATTTATTTTTCCATTCAGTTCAATTCCCTTTTCAGAATTGAGTGATTCAGGCAGTCCGGTTTTCTTGAATGATGATTTTGGAAATTCTCCCTGGTATTCAAGATTATGCACTGTGAATACAGTTTTGAAAGATTCAAACTGAGGCTCTTCATTGTACAGATTTTTAAGATATGCAGGAATTAATCCGCACTGCCAGTCATTGCAATGAATGATATCCGGTATCCAGCCAAGTTTTGAAATTAATTCAAAGACAGCCCTGCTCAGAAGTATGAATCTTTCATCATTATCAGGATAATCAGTTCCCTTCATTGGATCAATGTAGAGACTGTTTCTGCTGCCAAAATATTCCTGGTTGTCAAGAAAATAAATTTGCACTCTAACTTTTTGACCCGGCAGGAAACAGGACTTCAAAGAGAATACAACATCTTTGTCACCAATTTTTATCTGAAGGTCTTTTAACCTGACAACTTCATGAATTTTGAATTTACGATCATCAACTGCACCGTATTTTGGAACAACGATGCGAACCTCGTGTCCTAACTCTGCAAGCATTTGAGGTAAAGCTGCTGAGACATCTGCTAAACCACCTGTTTTGACAAAAGGAACGACTTCTGAGGTAACGAAAAGGATTTTAAATTTTTTTGCGGCCATTTTACAACAAATAATTATTGAGTGTGTTAATTTACGAAAAAATTCAGTCTTTTCTAAAAAAAACTTTATATGTTACTTTATCTTTAGTTCTCAGGTTCAATGAGTTCGAATTCTTTCAGTAAAGAGCAAATAGTTTTATATTGCGGATAGAATTACAATTTTTTCTGATGATAAACCGACTAATAATATTTTTACTTTTCTCATACTTGATACTTCCGCTCGCCGGGTGCAGTTCAGCGACTGGATCCAGATATACAGAGAAAAGAGATTCAATGGAATCGGAAAGTAAGGATACTTCAAACGCATTGACTGTGGAAATGAATAAATCTGAACTCTCAGGCTATATTGATGCGACATTTGATATTTCAAAATATAGAGCAGTAATTAAAATTGATTCAGGATTTGTTTCTACTTCAACGCCTGAAGGCAAGCATCAGGATATTTGGTACAGTTATGAACAGGATGAAAAGATTGAAACAGATTCAGTATCGGTCACAAAAACAAGAGGCTATAGAGTTGAAGTGCTAGCTACGGATGACCTGGAGGAAGCAAACCAGATAAAATCTGAGATATATTTTATTACTAACCAGAAACAAGTATATGTTTCGTTTGAACCTCCATTCTATAAAGTAAAAGTAGGAGATTACATAAAAATCTCCGATGCTAATAATCTTCAGTTTAAGCTTAACCAGATGGGATATTCTGAATCAAGAGTAATCAGCGACGAAGTAAACATCTTTCAATAATTATTATGATCACCCTTCTTCAAAATCCTGCCCAGATTGTCACTGTAAATACAAGCGGAAGAAATGTAAAAAGAGGTAAGGAACTGAATGATATTTCTCTATTGACAGATCATTCAATCATTGTAGAGGATGATGTTATCAAGGATTTGATTTCTTCCTCCAATCTGAAATCAACAAAGTTCGATAAAATTATTGATGTGAAAGACAAAGTGATCCTGCCCGGTTTAGTTGATTGTCACACTCACACAGCATTTGCAGGCAGCAGAGCCAATGAATTCCGTATGAAATTAAATGGAGCGACTTACGAAGAGATTTCAAAAGCTGGCGGTGGAATAATTACGACAGTTAATGCAGTCCGTAATTCTTCGTTTGAACAACTTGTAAAAATAGTTTCGCCAAGAATATCGTACTACATTTCCCGCGGAATTACGACTCTGGAAATTAAGAGCGGATATGGATTAGATTTTGAAAATGAAATCAAGCTGCTTCATTTAATAAAATATCTTGATGAAGTTTTTCCAATTGATATTGTTCCAACATTTTTAGGTGCGCATACATTCCCTCTTGAATATAAAAATGATCACTTGGGCTATATAAATTTAATTATAGATCAAATGCTGCCTCACATTTCCAAAAATAAACTCGCAAAATTCTGCGACGGGTTTTGTGAATCAACAGCATTTTCTTCTAATGAAATAAAAATAATTTTTGACGCGGCAAGATCATTTGGGCTGTCATTAAAACTTCACACGGAACAATTCAATACTATCGGAGGATTGAAAACAGCCGTTGATGCCGGCGCAATCAGTGTTGATCATCTTGAAGCAATTAGGGATGAAGATATCCCTTATCTCGCATCGACTGACACAACTGCCGTTCTGCTTCCCGGAGTTTCACTTTTTCTGAAATATCAATACGCGCCGGCACGAAAATTAATTGACAACAATGCAATCGTTGCTTTAGCGACAGATTATAATCCAGGGTCATCGCATATAAATGATTTGTCACTTATTATGAGCCTTGCTGCATTAAATATGAAGATGACTATTGAAGAAACAATTTCAGCCGTAACTATTAATGCTGCCCGTGCCTTGAACCTAAGTGATGATCGCGGGAGTATTGAGATAAATAAAAAAGCTGACCTTTCAATTTTTGATACAGATGAATATTCAGATATTGTTTACAATGTCGGAAAAAATCTTAATATCATGACTATAAAAAACGGACGAATAATTTTTGACTCAACCGGAGGAAATTCATGAAGATAATAGAGTGTGTTCCAAATTTCAGTGAAGGAAGAAACCAGGAAACTTTTAATAAAATTTCGAATGCAATTAATTCTGTAAAAAATGTTAAACTTTTAAATCTTGAGCCGGATGCCGATTATAACCGCGTGGTCGTAACTATGGCAGGCGATGAAACCGGAATTCTTAATGCTGCGGTTGAATCCTGCAAAGCTGCTGCATCAAGTATTGACATGAGAAATCATTCAGGTGAACATCCGCGATTAGGAGCAATTGATGTTGTTCCTTTTGTCCCGGTAAAAAATGTCAGAATGGATGAATGCAAAAAAATATCCGAAGCTTTTGGTGAACAAATCGCAAAAGATTTGAATGTACCTGTATACCTTTATGAATCCTCGGCAAGAAAACCGGAACGTACCAATCTCTCCAATATCCGCAAAGGTGAATACGAAGGACTTGAATTGAAATTAAAAGAAGTTGAATGGAAACCCGATTTTGGTGAATCTGTTTTCAATCCTAAACTTGGAGCGATAGTTACAGGCGCAAGATTCTTTCTTGTTGCTTATAACGTGAATATTAAATCAACCGATATTAGTATTGCTAAAGAAATTGCGGAAACATTGCGTGAATCCGGAACAACAAAAAAGGATGAGCAAGGAAACGTGATTAAAGTGGATGGCAAAACAATAAAAATTCCCGGCAGACTTAAACAGGTTAAAGGTATGGGTGTATCGCTCGATAAATATAATATAACACAGGTATCAATGAACTTGACGAACTACAACATCACTGCAATCCATACAGCTTTTGAAGAAGTTAAAAAAGAGGCTAAAAGGCTTGGTGCAGAAGTTGACGGCAGTGAAATTGTCGGTCTTGTTCCTCTGGAAGCAATAATTCAAGCCGGAAAATTTTATTGCGGTGAGAAAGAAAACAACGAAAATATTCTTGTTGACACTGCTATTGAAAAACTTGGACTCAGTTCTCTTAACTCTTTCGATAAAAACAAAAAAATAATTGACTATTTAATTCAGGAATGAAAACAAAAAAGGTGAAGAATGGATTTGAATAAATCTTTACAAAACTATCTTGATGAAGTTGCATCCGACTCCCCCACTCCTGGCGGTGGAAATGTTGCTGCCTTCAGTGGTGCGCTTGCATGCAGTCTGGGAATCATGGTTTGCAATCTTTCAATCGGGAAAAAGAAATACATTGAAGTTGAAGAAGAACTGAAGGATGTAAAATTTCAGCTTGAAAACTTCAAAGAAAAATTTCTTCAATTGGCTGAAGAGGATAATGCAGCTTTCAATAAAGTGATGGCAGCATTCAAAATGCCTAAAGAAACAGATGCACAAAAATCAGAACGTGATGCAAAAATTGAAGAAGCTACAATGGGTGCCGCAAATGTGCCCGCTGAAGTTATTAAGGTTTGCAAAAATGTTATTCCGTCAGTCCAGGTTGTTGCGCAAAAGGGAAATCAGAATTCACTTTCAGATGCGGGAGTGGCGGTATCGCTGCTAAAAAGCGCTGCGCAGGGTGCAATGCTTAATGTAGTTATTAATTGTTCAGCATTAAAAGATCAGTCAGCAGCTTCTGATCTGCAAAATAAAACTGATTTGATTTACAATGATATCAGGGCTGAATCAGTTGTAATACTAAATGAGATTAATTACAAACTAAAAAAGAAATAAAGAATGGAAAGCAGTGATAACCTCACTGCTTTTTTGTTGAGTTGAAAATAATATCCAGCAGTGACCAGCGTGGTCGTAATGTCAAGGTATCCGGATAGAAATAAAAATTATCTGATGGTATGAATGGATAGGGCTGTCCATAATTAAAATTAGTTGAATCACTTAAACTGTGAGCCCATAATAAATATTTTCCCGCCTCAACTCTTTCAAAATTAAATTTATTCCCGTCAGATAACTGCTGCTTATAAGTAAATTTTTTATCACCAAGATTTTCAAGGATCAGGAGCATTTGATCGCTTTCACTTTCTTTAATCACCGTGCCTGAAGCACCAGTAAATTCCAACCCGCTTATTGTTTTAAATTTAAATACATAAGTAGTGTCGAATTTGTTGCCGGCAATGTCAACAACTTTGCTCAAATCAATTTTTATCTGATAGTCTTTCTGAACTTCAAGATCATTTAAAGGTATCAACATCAATGATGCATCATCCGGGAATTTTATCCGGTAATCCACTTTTCGTCCGAGTGTATCACTAAAATTAATTCCCTGTTTTACCTGGTTTGAATCAAAAGCGTCTGAAAAGAAAAATGAAAAATCAGAACCGGCATAATCTACTGATGCTGAACTATTCACAGGATTTGTCTTTACGATTCCCGGTTTTGAAGTATCCGGTTTATCATTTACTGTAACTTGAATTACATCATTCTTAAAATAATTTCCCGAAATATCTTTTAACATTGCGGCATTAACAAAACATTCATTCTCAACCGGAATACTATCACCTAAAACCAGCACTAATTCAGTCAATTTTTTAGTTTGTCTGTAAATAAATTTTGGTTTAATAATTTTATCAGCGGACGAATCTAAAATTGTAAAGTTATTCAAAAGGATTGTTGATGAATCAAATTCCTCACTGACAGATAAAAGTATATGATGCTTATCAGTCATAGCAGCGGTCAATAATCTCGGGGGCGTTGTATCCTTAACAGTCAGGAAAAAATTAAGTCCGGTGAAAAGTGAATCATCTTCATTTAAAACAACATCCCGTGACGGCACCCCAATTTTATCCTGCTCAATATTATAAATCAGATCGCGAAATTCATCTTTGACTGCAAACACACGATAGGTTCCTGCACTTAATCCTAATAGTCTGTAACTTCCATCATTGCCGCATTGTGAAAGATAATCCGGTTTAAGCACAGTTGGATCAATAATGGCAGTATCAAGTTTATATGCAAACATCATTACTCCATCAGGCTTCTCATCATAAACGCGACCTGTAATCATTCGTCTGTCAATCTTATCACCCGTTGAAAAAGTAAAACTAAAAGATTGAGCCATCCTGTTCCTGTTGTTATGATCAACAACATCAGTTCCTATTGTGACTACGTAAGTTGTATTCTTTCTAAGCTCAGAGGGAAATGTGATCTCAACACTCTTTCCGGTCCAGCTAAGTTCTAATTCTCCATCAATTGCAGGAGAAATAAATATTGCTTCCTTAACCGTTCTTTTATCAACATACTCGGAAAATTCAAGCTCAAAATAATTTTCAGAATAATTAGTTGTACCATCTTCCGGATATAGTTGAATTATTTCAGGTGGAATCTTATCTACTTCACCGCCGCCGGGTGGCAACTGATTCGCACAGGATGAAAAAATTATTCCCGTCAATAGTAAGAAGATATTTTTAGTAATCACTTTTGATTTTTTAACCATGTCCTGTAGGCGTTTACATTCTTTAAATGTTCTGAAAATGATTTTGCAAATTTATGACCTCCGGTACCATCAGCTACAAAGTAAAGATAATTATGTTCTGCCGGATAAACAGCAGCCAGCAATGCCTCTTTTCCGGGATTGTTAATCGGTCCCGGCGGCAGCCCTCCATACATGTAAGTATTGTACGGAGAATTAATTCTCAGATCTTTGTACAAAAGTCTTTTCCATCCGTTTGGCTGAAGATATTGAACGGTTGGATCTGCCTGAAGTTTCATTCCTATCCTGAGCCGATTTGAATAAACACCAGCGATCAATGGCATCTCCTCTATCTTATTCGTCTCGCCTTCAACGATAGATGCTAAGGTGATAATTTCGTGTTTTGTTCTGCCCTGTTTTTGAATCTGCTGATTTACCGAATCATTAAAAAAAAGATTCATATTTAGTAACAGTGTATCGAGGATCTCGTCTGCAGAACTATTTTCAAAAAGTAAATACCTTCCCGGCATCAGGTAGCCGTCAAGTGAATTCGTTTTATATCCCATCGAGTCTATCAAACTTCTGTCATTCACCAAAGAAAGAAAAGCGGCTGAATCAACTTTCACTTCACGCATTAAAGTTCCGGCGATCCACTTTGCTGAAACCCCATTAAAGATTTTTACAGTTTTTATAAAATCTGCATCACCCTTTGTGAAAAGATCAATCAGATCCAGATAGCTGAGATCGTTCGGGATTGAATACCTCCCTGATCTTATCTTTGTCTCGGCACCATAAATAAATGCCGCCATTCTGAAATTAAACCTGCTTGGAATAATTTCTTCCTTATACAATCTTTCAGAAACTGATGTGAATGACTCTCCTATTGATATCTCAAATCTGTACGGCGCCTGTTTGTCAAATGAATTTTTTGTGAATAGTATATAATAAAAGATCATCAACAGAACGATAAAAACTGAAGCAATGATTATCAGTTCTTTTCTTCCAAGGATTTTGCTCCAGGAAATTTTTGATATTGGTTGTTGTTCTTTCAATTCTCTTTTATGATTTATTATTTTTTGCTGGAATGCCCGTGATTCATCAATCAGGCGTTCATAAATTCGGGCAACTGTTTCATTGTCAAGCGGACCTTCATTTGCTTCAGTAATATTCAGTAGTATTTTTTTTTCACGATCAGGTGAGTATGCCGGCAAACTTTTTCGCTTTTTAATCCTGCCTATCAGCATTGAATAGTAAAATCTTTTGCCGATCAGTTTAACTATTTTTCTATCAAGTTTATCAGTCTCGTTTCTGAGTTTTTCCAGTTGTTGAATTTCTTCTTCATTCAAATTTTCAGATTCATTCTTTTTATCGATTTGATTCATAAATAAAATCAACCTGTAAAAACAGAAAACGCATTTACTGGTAACGATGGATAAGGGCTTACATTCAGGTTAAATCTTTGTCCATTTTCAAAAACCTTTTGCGCCCTGTAAGCGATCATCGCTGCATTATCGCCGCAATAAATTAAATCCGGAATAACAAGTTTTTTAGAATAAGACTCTGCCAACCCAGCAAACTTTTTTCTTAATAACTGATTTGCGGCAACTCCGCCAACAACTGAAAGTGTATTCACGTTAAACTTTTTTAACGCTCTTTGCGTTTTAGCAATTAAGGCTCCAACTGCAGCTTCCTGGAAAGAGTATGAAATCATTGCAAGTTCTTGTTCAGGTATAATTTCATCTTTCTTATAATGTTTTTCAATGTACCTGAGTACGGAAGTTTTTAAACCACTGAATGAAAAATCGAATTCATTTTTTAATTCGGCAATTGGATAATTTATCTCATCGTTCACACCATTTTTAGCGGCGGATTGAATTTTTGGGCCGCCGGGATAACCGAATCCTAACATCTTCGAAACTTTATCGAATGCTTCACCAACAGCGTCATCAACGGTGCTGCCAAGTTTATAGATTTTTGTGTGTGATTCAACAAGTAAAAGAAGTGTGTGACCGCCGGAAACAACCAGTGTTAATATTGGAAACTCGGGTTTGCTTTCCATTAAGAATCCGGAATAGATATGTCCTTCGATATGGTTTACCGGTACAAATTCTTTTCTGAGCGAAAAGGCAAGACCTTTAGCGAATGTTAATCCAACTAATAAAGCACCGACAAGTCCGGGTCCCGCTGTTGCTGAAAAGAGATCGACATCATTTAATTTTATTTCCGATTTCTGCAATGCCTGTTTAACTAAAGGAATAATCATCTGGAGATGAGCCCTGCTTGACAGTTCGGGAACCACGCCTCCGTACAATGAATGAAAATCCTGAGATGAAATTAAATTCGCCTTAAGCTGATCATCCTTAATAATTGCAACTGAAGTTTCATCGCAGGAACTTTCTATTCCAAGTACAATCATCTTCTAAATGAAAAAATATTTTTGAATATATATCCGGCAATCTGCGGATTTTCTTTTAGTCTTCTAACGGAATATGCATACCACTTTTCACCGAAAGGAACATAGATTCTTATCTTGTAGCCGTCTGCATTTATTTTATCGCGTAAATCTTCTTTAACACCAAGAAGCATTTGAAATTCAAATTTATCTTTTGGGATATTTAATTCTTTTATCAATCTGTAAGCGCCTTGAATCAGGTAATCATCGTGAGTTGCAATGCCGACATAGTTTCCGTCTCTGAACATTTGTTCAAGAACTTTCAGATAATTATCCCGGACCTTTTGTCTGTCTTTAAATGCAATTGATTCGGGCTCAATATAAATTCCTTTACACAGACGATAATTAGTTTTGATCTTATTCAGGTCCACAACATCATCATAAGTCCGCTTTAAATATGACTGTACAACCACCCCAACATTATCATACTTTTCACGTAACTTTTTAAATACACGAAAGGTAGCGTCAGTATACGGTGAATCTTCCATATCGATGCGCACAAAGTTATTAATCTGTTTTGCTTTCTCAACTAATTCTTCAATCTGTTCATATGCAAACTGTTCATCTATACTTAATCCCATTTGTGTTGGTTTAATGGACAGATTTGCCATCAGATTATTTTTAACAATAGCATCAAGTACTTCTAATGCTTCTTTTTTAGATTGGATTGCTTCATCTTTATTTTTAATTGATTCGCCAAGTACATCGAGGGTTGCATATATATTTTTTTTATTGAAGGATACTACAGTCTCAACAGCTTTTTCAAGTGTGACACCGGCAATATATTTTTTAGAAAAGAACCCCACTACAGATTTGGGCAGCAACTGAACAACAGAAACGATAAGATTGTTAATGAACGTCACAAAAACTCCTGTAAATGTCGTTCCAAATTTATGTGAACGGTACTACTAAATCAATCAAAGAGTTGAATATCACCGGCTGGAATTCAGAGAGAAGAAAGAATCATCACTAATAAATCAGTTTTTTTCTCCAAATCTTTTTTTGAACCACTGTTTTCAAAAACAAAATCAGCCCGTTTCTTTTTTTCATCTTCAGGTATCTGGTTTGCATCTCTTAAAAGAAAACTCTCACCTGATAATTTCCCGGAAGTTGTCGCCCGTTGCATCCTGACTTCTATGGGTGCTGTTATCAATACAATGTAATCGAACTGTTCTTCCATATCAGCTTCATAAATGAGTGCCGCTTCGGTGAAAACTAAGGAATGCTCTTTAAAGGATTCAGTGACTAATACTTTGGATTGTTTTATAACTTCGGGATGTATGATAGAGTTAAGTTTCTGAACATTAGACTCATTTGAAAAAACTATTTCTGCAAGATAGGACTTATTTAAAGATCCTTTTGTAAAACATTTTTCACCAAAAGTCCGCGTAACCTTTTGTTGAATCTGTTTGTCTTCATTTAAAATTTTCTTGGCAAGGTCATCTGCATTTATAACAGGAAAATTCCGTTCTTTAACAAATCCGGCAAATGTAGATTTACCGGATCCGATATTTCCTGTAATTCCGATCGATAATTTTTTTTTACTCATTTATAAAAAAATATTCAGACCTATTTTGCGTAACTGATTTTTCTCACTTCCCTGATAACTGTAACTTTTATCTGACCGGGATATTCCATTTCCTCTTCAATTTTTCCAGCAATGTCCCGTGATAATTTATCGGCAACTGTATCGTCGATTTTATCCTGTTCCACCACAACACGAATTTCTCTTCCAGCCTGTATAGCATAAGTCTTTGCAACACCCTCAAAGGACTTTGCTAATGTTTCAAGGTTTTCGAGTCGCTTAACATATCCTTCAAGTGGTTCCCGCCTTGCTCCGGGTCTTGCACCACTAATTGCATCCGCTGCCTGAACCAGTGGTGCGATTGGATGTTCCATTTCAATATCTTCGTGATGTGAACCAACTGCATTTACAACTATAGGATGTTCTTTAAATTTTTTGGTTAATTCATAACCAAGAAGTGCATGCGGACCTTCAACACTTTTGTCAACTGTTTTACCAACATCATGTAGTAAACCGGAACGCTTAGCTAGGTTGGTATCAAGTCCAACCTCTGCTGCCATAATTCCTGTCAGGTAAGCAACCTCAACACTATGTTGTAAAAGGTTTTGACCATAACTTGATCTGTATTTCATTCGCCCTATGTGTTTTATTAATTCAGGATGCATATTGTGCAATCCAAGTTGAAGAATAGTGTTTTCACCTTCCCGAATCATTTCTTCTTCTAGTTCCTGCCTGACTTTCTCGACAACTTCTTCAATTCTGGCTGGATGGATTCTGCCATCTGTTATTAACCGTTCAAGTGAGACTCTTGCAACTTCTCTTCTGAACTGATCGAATGAAGAAAGGATAACTGCTTCAGGTGTGTCATCTACGATAACATCAACACCGGTGGCAGCCTCAAAGGCACGAATGTTCCTTCCCTCTTTGCCTATTATCCTGCCCTTCATATCGTCATTTTGGATTTGAACGACTGAAACGGTTGTTTCAATTGAATGGTCGGCAGCAGTTCGCTGAATAGCCTGAACGATTATTTTTTGAGCATCACGTTTTGCTTCAGCTTTTGCCTGATCATGAATTTCTTTTATGGTTTGTGAAGCATCAGTCTTTGCCTGGTTAACCATATTTTCAAGCAGCATTTTTTTAGCTTCATCAGAAGTTAAACCGGAAATTTTTTCAAGTTTAAGATTCTGTTCTGATTCAATCTTTTGAATCTCGCCAGATTTTATTTCAATAGTCTTTTTTTGTTCTAATAATTCTTTTTCAAACTGCCTGTTTTCTTTTTCCTTTTTGATAACCAGGTCGAATTTTTTTTCGATATTTTCTTCACGTGTTGTAAGTTGTTTTTCAAGATGTGAGAACTTCTGTTTCTTCTGATTTATTTCACTATCAAATTCAACTTTTCTCTTATACCACTCATCTTTTACTTCAAGTAACTTTTCTCTTTTAAGGTTTGTGGCTTCTTTCTGTGCATCATCTAAAATATGTTTTGCACGTTCTTCAGCAGAAACAATACTTTTTTTTCCAACTCTTGAATTGAACATCCATCCGAGATAGAAGAATAATACCACGAGTACAAGAACCATAGGTATTAGTAGTAATGGATCCATATTTCCTCCGTGTGGAATTAGATATTATCCGCATCTGTCAGTCGCCGATTTAATAGAGAAAAACCCTATTATATCAGTGTGGGAACCTGCTAGAACGTTTTTTGCTTCCGCTGATGCTTTCGCATTCTGCCGGCAAGCCGTCAGATGGGGCCTGCAATACACGTCATAAGTCAAACTCCCATAGTTTGAAAGTTAGTTTTTCAATTATAAAGGACTGACAGTGCGGTAATTAAATTAAGATGGGTCTGACATACTGGGTTCACTGAGAAGAAGCTTAATCTTTTTCATTTTATCAGTAGCTTGAATCATAAATTCACGGTTTTTATTTTTTTCAATAAACAGATCGTATGCAATATTTAAACAGGCAATAATGGCTATAGTTTGTGCGGGCTGATCAGGAAGTTCCTCTTTGGTCTCTTCCATCACCCGGTTAACATATATGGCTAACTCTTTTGCGATCTCTTCATTTTCAACAAGCAGGGAATATTCTTTGTCAAATATTTTTATTTTCAGCTTCTTTTTATCACTCATTATGTCTTTTCCATCAAACAATCAATAATTTTAAGAACTTAAATCTGCCGTTCGGCAGAAAGGTGATAATCTATCCTTGAAATCAAGTTTTGTATTTTTTGTTTTAGGGCCTCTCTCTCCTCTAAATTTGATGTAAGTGCCGGGCTTTCTTTGGTTTCTTTCTGGAAGTTTTTTATTTCTTCTTCCAGATACTGAATTTTTTCAGTAAGATCAGTTTTGTCGCGCTTTAATTCAATGATCAAATTTTCAAGTTCCGTATTTCTTAATGAGGTGTCCTTAAATTTATTTTTAAGAACAGAGACCTGAGTCTGAATAGTGTTCAGATCATTAAGAAGAACTTCATATTTGGAAAGATCTGCCAATTATCTCCCTCTTAGTTTTGCATTGAATTTTTTTGTAATCAGGTTTATTAACGAACTGAAATCTTTCTCCACTTCTTCTTCAGTCAGTGTTTTTGAATCTGATTGATATTCAAGAGTAAATGCCAAACTTTTTTTAGCATTACCTAAACTTTCACTTTCAAATACATCAAATAACTCAACTTGTTTAAGTATTTCAGTACTGTTCTTTTTGATAAAACTTTTTATTTCTGAATACTCTATTGTAGTATCAAAAATGAATGCAAAGTCTCGCATTACTTTAGGATATTTTACAGGTTCAGAGTAAGTCCTTAACGCTGGTTTTATATTACTCAGTTCATCAAGACTAAACTCGAAACAAAAAACATCCTGTTGAATATCAAACTTTTTAAGAACTTGCCGGGATATTTTCCCGCCCATTCCAACTGACTTATCTATCAGTTTTTTTTCAAAGTAATAATCGAAAATTGTATTACCGTTAACATAATATGAATCTATTAAAACATTGTCAAGCGAAATTTTGGCAGTTATACTCTCGACTAATCCTTTAAGTGAATAGAGATCGTAATACTTTTCTGTTGAATGCCAGGTCTTCAATCTTTCTAATCCTGTGATTGCTAACAGGAGTCGCGTATCTTCAGAAAAATCAGAAAATGCGGCAAGTTCATTTTCATTAGACCTGTTAAACACGTTTCCGATTTCAAAAAAGTTTAAATTCTTTTCGCCACGATTAATATTTAGTGCTATTGTACTTAAAGCACCGGGAATTAAGCTTGTCCTTAAATATTCCATGTCAAGACTCAAGGGATTCATAATTTTTATGCCTGAGCCGGTTATAGAAGAACTACTTTCTATTTGCATAGGATTATTAATTATCTCGAATAACCCAAGTGATGTACAAATGTTTCTTAATTCATCTGTTAATTGCGCTTCATTTTCTCTGTCACCCAGACTGATTGATATCTTATGCACTGGAGGAATATTATCGTAACCATTTATCCTTGCAATCTCTTCAATAACATCCACTTCTCTCTCAACATCGGGACGAAATCCGGGAACACTGATTTTTACATAATCGTTTTGTGGTTCAATGATAGGAAACTCAAGTCCGGAAATAATTTTCAAAACTTTTTCTTTAGGTATATCAAAACCGAGTAAGCGTTTGATTCTTTCAAAACGCAATTTTATTTGTTTTGCTTGATATGGTTTAGGATGAATATCTATAACACAGTCAGCAATTTTTCCGCCAGCTATATTTGAAATTATTTGCGCGGCTCTTTCAGCAACGATAACTGTTTTCTCAGGATCTGTTCCTCTTTCAAACCTGAAAGATGCATCTGTACTTAAGCCTAATGACTTGCCGGTTTTACGAACACTTGATGGATTAAAATATGCACTTTCAATCAGAATATTTTTTGTCGATGAATTAATTTCTGAATTCTCACCACCCATTACACCGGCAATAGCAACTTCTCTTTCGCTATCACAGATCATTAACATAGATGAATTAAGTTCTCTTTTCTTACCGTCTAATGTTGTGAAAGAACTACCCTCTGCCTGTTTAACCACAATGCTTTTGCCCTTTAATAAATCGAGGTCAAATGCATGTAATGGCTGACCGTATTCATACATCACGTAATTTGTTGCATCGACGATATTATTAATTGGTCGCAAACCTATTTTGGTTATCCTGTCCTTAAGCCATTGAGGTGAATCACCAACAGTAATATCAGTGACTATTTTTGCTGAATATCTCGGACAATTGAGTGAGTCTAAGATTTGTATTGAAGTATCACCGAATTTATCAGTAATATTTTTGGAGATGTTGACGTCAGGATACTTAAGTTCTTTATTGAAGAATGCTGACAGGTCCCTTGCTATGCCGATGTGTGACAACGCATCCGGTCTGTTAGGAGTTATTCCAATCTCCATCAGAACATCGTTAAGCATTAAAGCATCAATCAGTGAAGTTCCTGGAATAATATTTTCGTCAAGAACGCGAATGCCTGAATGATCGTCACTCAGATTCAATTCAGCATCAGAGCAAATCATTCCGAATGATTCTGTTCCTCTAATCTTGGCTTTAGTGATTTTAAATTTGCCGTTTGGAATTTCTGTGCCGATAGGTGCAAAGATTATTTTTTGTCCGGTCGCAACGTTGGGTGCGCCGCATACTACCTGAAAATCATTATTGCCGTCATTGACAATACACAGGGATAACTTATCTGCGTTTGGATGTTTTTGTTTTTCTTTTACCTGACCTACAATAAACCCTTTATATAATTCATTCTGATCAACAAAGTCTTCTACTTCCAGCCCTATCATTGTAAGTGTGTGGACTATTTCAATAGTTGATAGTCCGCTGAGATCAACGTATTCCTTTAACCAGTTAAGTGATATTTTCAATTTATATTCTCCGCATCAAAACTGTTTCAGAAACCTGATATCGTTTTCGAAAAAGATTCTGATATCAGGAATTCCATATTTTAAAATCGCAGTCCTCTCAATACCCATACCGAAAGCATATCCGGTATAATTTTCAGGATCATATCCAACATTTTCAAAAACATTCGGATCAACCATTCCGCAACCAAGAATTTCTAACCAGCCTGAGTATTTGCATATTCTGCATCCGCTTCCATTACACATAAAACAAGTAATATCCATTTCAGCACTTGGTTCTGTAAAAGGAAAAAAGCTTGGACGGAACCTGTATTTTAAATCGTTCCCATAAAACTGTTTTGCAAATGAAACGAGCGTTCCCTTTAGTTCAGCGAATGTGACATCAGTGTCTACGTAAAGTCCTTCCAGCTGATGGAACATACAGTAACTTCTTGCACTAACTGCTTCATTGCGATAAACACGTCCGGGCATTATGGCTCTTACAGGCGGTTTGTGCGTCTGCATCACTCTTATTTGTACTGGTGATGTATGCGTTCTTAGCAGAAAATCTTCCGATACGAAAAAAGTATCCTGCATATCTCTCGCCGGATGATCTTCAGGAAAATTTAATGCACCGAAATTATTCCAATCAGATTCTATCTCAGGACCGATGTGAACAGAGAAACCCAACCCTTTGAATATTTCTTTCATCTCATCGAGAGTTTGAGTTAGAATATGTTTGCTTCCAATAATCTGTCCAGAATATGGAAGTGTCAGATCAGGTTTTTTTTCTGCGGATGTTACCTGCGATTCAAGTTTTTCTTTTAGTTCGTTGAACCTGGCAGTAGCTTCATTCCTGAGAACATTTAATGTTTTTCCAATTAAAGGTTTTTTATCGGCGGGTACTTCTTTTAATTTCTCGAAGAGCTCAGTTAACGCACCGTTTCTACCGAGATATTTTATTCGAAGCTGCTCGAGTTGAGCTGTGTCTTTGACTTCCTCGATGTCTTTATTGAAGGAGGATTGAACTGTTCTAATCTGTTCATCAATCATATCAGTTCCGAAAGTTTAAAATAATACCCTCAGATATTTTTATTTAAGAAATGTCTGAGGGTAAGAAAATTAGTTAGCTGAAAACTTAACTACTTCAGTGAATGCAGCAGGGTTTTCAACCGCAAGACTTGCAAGTATCTTTCTGTTTAGTGAGATACCTTTAACATCAAGAGCGTGTATCAAACGTGAATATGTGGTTCCATTCAATCTTGCTGCAGCATTGATCCTGGTAATCCACAATTGACGGAAAACTCTCTTTTTAAGTTTTCTATCCCTGTAGGCATGCACCAAACCTTTTTCAACATGATTTTTTGCAACCGTATAAACTTTACTACGCGCTCCCCAGTAACCTTTAGCAAGTTTTAATATTTTTTTTCGTCTTCTGTGCGAAGCTACTTTATTTTTAGATCTTGGCATTTTACTTATCCTCTGACATTATTGAAGCATTATATTAACTCTTTTTTCTTCCGACTTGGAAACAAGGGAAGCTTTACGAAGATTTCTTTTTCTCTTGGTGCTTTTTGAAGTAAGAATATGGCTTTTGTAAGCATTCTGTCTCTTCAACTTACCGGATTTGGTTTTCCTGAAAGTTTTGGCGGCACCTCTGTTGCTTTTCATTTTTGGCATTGTTCTATCCTACTAATTATTTTTTTTACTTTTTTGTTTTGCTGCAGGAACAAGTATAACACTCATATTTCTTCCTTCAAGCTTTGCAGGTGATTCAACTCTTGCATATTCTTCCGTACGTTCAATAAACCTGTTTAATAAATCTGTGCCTTGTTCCGTATAAGCCATCTCTCTGCCTTTAAACATAACAACAACTTTAACCTTATTTCCTTCTTCAAGAAAATTAATTGCGTGTTTGGCTTTGAAATCAAAATCATGAACATCAGTGTTTGGGTGTAACCGGATTTCTTTTAGAACCGAAACTATCTGATTCTTACGTTGTATTTTTTCTCGCTTCTGCTGTTCGTATTTGAATTTTCCATGATCAATTATTTTACAAACCGGAGGCTCCGCCTGCGGTGCTATCTCAACAAGATCCTGTCCCCTTTCTCCAGCTAATCTTAAAGCATCTCTTACAGTAAAAATGCCCAGTTGAGTTCCATCAATATCTATCAAGCGTACTTTAGACGCCTTGATTTCCTCATTAACTCTTATACTATCTTTTTGAGCGATAAAAAACCTCTCTGATGTTATTTAAATTTTATTTTTAATTTCTTCTGTAAGTTGTTTTACAAAATCAGCAATTGAAAGAGAACCGATGTCTCCCTTCTTATGCTGACGAACCGAAACTGAATTTGAATTTTGTTCCTTCTCACCGACAACTAACATGTAAGGGACTTTATTTGTTTCCCAATCCCTGATCTTGTATCCAATCTTTTCGTTTCGCCTGTCAAGTTCGACCCTGATATTATTTCTGTGCAATTCTTGGCGAACCTGCTCGGCAAAATTAATAAAATTTTGTGAAACCGGAATAACTGCTGCCTGAACCGGTGCTAACCATGCAGGGAACGCCCCGCCGAAATGTTCAATCAAAACTCCAAAAAATCTTTCAATTGAACCTAACAAAGCACGATGAACCATAAACGGTCTGTGTTCTTTTCCATCTTCACCAATGTAAGTGATGCCGAATCTTTCTGACATATTAAAATCAAACTGAACTGTACTCATCTGCCATTCACGACCCAACGCATCTTTAATTTTAATATCTATCTTTGGTCCATAGAATGCGCCGCCGCCTTCATCAACTTCGTAAGGCAACCCTTCTTTATCCAGAGCACTTTTTAGTGATGCGGTTGCTTTCTGCCAAAGTGAATCATCACCTACAGCTTTTTCAGGTTTTGTTGATACATAAAACTTTAATTGACTAAAACCGAATGTTTTCCAAACCATCATCGCGAATCGTACAACTTCAACAATCTCTGATTCAATCTGTTCATGAGTACAGAAAATGTGTGCATCATCCTGGGTAAAACCTCTAACCCGCAAGAGTCCATGAAGAACTCCGCTTTTTTCATACCTGTAAACCGTACCAAGTTCAGCCCAGCGTAATGGAAGATCGCGATAGGATCTTAGCTGGGATTTATAAATCATAATATGAAAAGGACAATTCATAGGTTTGATGAAATAGTCCTGTTCATCTACCTTCATACCTGAGTACATACTGTCTTTATAAAATCCAAGATGACCGCTTGTTTCCCACAACCAGCTTTTACCCATATGCGGGGAATAAAGTAGTTCATAGCCATTTTGAAGATGTGCTTCGCGCCAGAAGTTTTCAATCTCTAATCTTATTCTTGCACCTTTGGGATGCCAGTAGATTAAACCTGCGCCAGCTTCTTCATGAATACTGAAAAGATCAAGTTGCTTACCAAGTTTTCTATGATCTCTTTTTTTAGCTTCTTCTAAAAATAAAAGATGATCATCAAGCATTTTCTTTTTGGGGAAAGAAATTCCGTAAATCCTTTGTAACTGTTTATTGTGTTCATCTCCACGCCAATATGAGCCGGATATGTTCAGCAGTTTTACATACTTTATTTTTCCTGCTGAAGGAAGATGAGGACCGGTACAAAGATCAGTGAAGTCACCTTCATTATAGATACTGATCACTTCAGAATTTTCATCGAGTTCAGATAAAATTTCTAATTTATAGTTATCACCTTTTTTCTGAAAGAAATTAATCGCATCAGATTTGGATAATTCTTTACGGTCAAATGAATGATCCTGTTTTGAAATTTCATTCATTCTGTCTTCGATCTTACGTAGATCATCTTCTGTTAACGCTGAGTTGATATCAATATCATAATAGAATCCGGAATCAATCGCAGGGCCTACTCCGAATTTTGCTTCCGGGTAAATCGATTGAACTGCATGAGCCATTAAATGAGAAGTGGAATGCCAGTAAACTTCCTTACCTTTTTCATCATCGAAAGTAAGAAACTTAACAACTGAATTCTGATTAATTGAACAATTCAAATCTTTAACAAATCCATTTACCTCAACAGCCAAAGCCTCATCAGCAAGGCGCTGTGAGATAGATTGTGCTATCTGATAACCGGTTGTTCCCTTATTAAACTCAGAACTTTTTCCGTCTGGAAATGTAATTATTATTTTATCCATGTTTCTCTATTAAAAAGTCGGAGACGTCTACGACAAGTGTGGGCTCTAAAGGATTCGAACCTTTGACCTTCTGCACGTCAAGCAGACGCTCTAACCAACTGAGCTAAGAGCCCATTTCAATTAAAAATGTACAATTAAAAACTTCAATTGTACATTGGTTAAAGACCTGTACCGAGGGCCGGACTCGAACCGGCACGGGAATAAATTCCCACAGGATTTTAAGTCCTGTGCGTCTACCAATTCCGCCACCCCGGCAGGAATCTTTCAATTTTAGCGTGTAAATATAGATAATCGATTTTCTTTTTGCAAGAAAAAGCATTGTAATTCTTTTAGATTTGATGCGTTGTTTTCAATAATTACTTTAAGTAAATCCTGTCGAACTTAATGATTTCCTAAATGCTGTTCCTCGTTCGTTCCTTCTCAACTCTGAGAAAAGATTTTAACGTAGTTCCCAATATTGCGTTGAGTTTATTATTCGTTATTAATTTTTATTTGTCTAAATGTTATAAACCAAACATCATAAATAGTTGTTTCTGGCATTCACTTTGACTAAATGAATTGCTTTAATTTTTATTTGCCAAAAAATGACTAATGATTCATTCAACTAATTAAAGTAACTAACAGAGTCATTTTTTTAGTGCAAAATGAAGATAGTCGATAAATGATATCAAATGTTTGTTACCCGGAATTCAGAACACACAGAATAAACCTTCCCTTAGTCAGCAGAATAATTAAAAAAGATTTTTTTCGTAAAACATTTCAGAAACCAATCGTTATTTATTTTCATTTAACAATAATTTATTTGAATAATATTTTACTAAATTTATTCGCAAGTACTAACAGACGTCACTTCCAAGGAGAAAAAATTGAACTCATCAGAAAATAATAAATCAATTAATGACAGATTCAGGAACTGGAATGAACAGGTCTATCTAAGATCAATTCAAAAAGCACCTGAGAGACAAAAAGAATTTACTACAGTTTCATTTTCAAAAGTTGAACCTCTTTACATTCTACAGGAATCTACCACAGAACAGTTCATTGATAAAATTGGTTTCCCCGGCGAATACCCATTTACACGCGGTATTCAACCAACAATGTATCGCGGTAAACTCTGGACAATGAGACAATATGCAGGCTTTGGTACTGCCCGTGAATCAAATGAACGTTACCGTTATTTATTGGAACAAGGACAATCTGGACTATCAGTAGCATTTGATCTGCCCACTCAAATAGGTTATGACAGTGATGATCCAATCGCTTATGGTGAAGTAGGAAAAGTTGGAGTCGCAATTGATACTCTTGCCGATATGGAAATTTTATTTGATAAAATTCCATTGGATAAAGTATCAACCTCAATGACTATCAATGCACCTGCATCCGTCCTTCTATCTTTATATATAGCTGTTGCGGAGAAACAGGGAGTTTCAAAAGATAAAATAAGCGGAACGATACAGAACGATATTCTGAAAGAATATGTCGCAAGAGGAACATATATCTATCCCCCAAAGCCATCAATGAGATTGATCACAAATATTTTTGAGTACTGTTCAAAAGAAGCTCCAAAGTGGAATACAATTTCAATTTCAGGTTATCATATTCGTGAAGCAGGTTCTACTGCGGCTCAGGAAGTCGGATTTACTTTAGCTGATGGTATAGCTTACGTTGAAACAGCTATCAAAGCCGGATTAAATATAGATGAGTTTGCAAAACGTCTTTCATTTTTCTTTAATGCACATAATGACCTTCTGGAAGAAGTAGCAAAGTACAGGGCGGCAAGACGACTCTGGGCAAAAATTATGAAGAACAGGTTCGGTGCAAAAGATCCTCGATCAATGATGTTAAGATTCCACACTCAAACTGCAGGTTCAACATTAACAGCACAGCAGGTTGATAATAATATTGTACGTGTTACGATTCAGACACTTGCTGCAGTACTTGGGGGGACACAAAGTCTTCATACAAATTCAAGAGATGAAGCACTTGCATTACCAACTGAACAAGCTGTAATGATAGCATTGAGAACTCAACAGATAGTTGGTTATGAAAGTGGTGTCGCGAATACAATCGATCCGCTTGCCGGTTCATATTATGTCGAAGAAATGACCGACAGGATTGAACAGGAAGCCGAGAACTACATAAACAAAATCGACGCGATGGGCGGAGTAATCGAAGCTATAGAAGCAGGTTATGTTCAATCAGAAATTCAAAACGCTGCATACAAATTTGAAAAACAGCTTGAGGCAAACGAAAAAATAGTGGTCGGTGTAAACAAGTTCCAGGTTAAAGAAGAAAATCATAAAGACTTGTTAAGAATTGATATGAAGGTTCAGGAAGAACAAATAAAATTCCTTAATTCGATAAAAGCACAACGCAACAATGAAGATGTAAAATCAAAATTAGCGGAACTGAAAAATGCTGCTCAAGGTGACGCTAATTTAATGCCTTACATTCTTGAAGCAGTTAAAGTATATGCAAGTGTAGGTGAAATCTGCAATACAATGCGAAGTGTATTCGGCGAATACAAGGAACACGTTGTTGTATAATTTATAATCCGCCGCGGCGGACAATTTACAATGTATAATTTAAGTGAAATGGATTATCAATGAATATATCACACATAGAACATATCGGTATCGCTGTTAAAAATATTGATGAAGCAAAAAAATATTACGAAGAAGTTCTCGGTCTTAAATGTTATGCTGTTGAAGAGGTAGCTGATCAAAAAGTTAAGACAGCATTTTTCATGGTTGGTCAAACTAAAATTGAACTCCTGGAATCAACATCACCCGATGGACCAATTGGAAAGTTCATAGAAAAAAAAGGCGAAGGCATTCATCATCTTGCATTTGCAGTTAAAGGTTTACAAAATTCACTCGATGAAGTGAAAACAAAAAATATTCTTCTGATAGATGAAAAAGGAAGAAAGGGTGCCGAAGGTTTGAACATCGCTTTTCTGCATCCGAAATCAACATACGGAGTTTTAACTGAACTCTGCGAAAAACCAGAATAAAATTTTGAGCTAATTAAAAAATACAGGTAAATAAAATGGCAATGGAAGAAAAAATAAAAGAGTTGATGGCGCTTCGTCAGCAGGCTAAACTTGGCGGCGGTGAAAAGCGCATCGAGTCTCAACATAAAAAAGGAAAACTAACTGCAAGAGAACGATTAGAACTTCTTCTTGATGAAGGAAGTTTTGAAGAGTTCGATATGTTTGTTTGTCACCGCAGTATAGATTTCGGATTGGACAAAGAAACCTATCTCTCAGATGGAGTTGTTACCGGTTACGGAACAATAGACGGCAGATTAGTTTATGTTTTCTCACAGGACTTTACTGTTTTCGGCGGTTCATTATCAGAAATGTATGCGCAAAAAATTTGTAAGGTAATGGATAAGGCAATGAAAGTCGGCGCACCGGTTATTGGTATCAATGACAGCGGCGGTGCTCGTATCCAGGAAGGTGTAAAAAGTCTTGGCGGTTACGCTGATATATTTCAAAGAAATATTCTTGCATCAGGAGTTGTTCCGCAAATATCAGCGGTGTTCGGACCTTGTGCAGGCGGTGCGGTTTACTCCCCTGCCCTGACTGATTTTATAATCATGTCAAACAAATCAAGTTATATGTTTGTCACCGGACCAAAGGTTGTTAAGACTGTAACAGGTGAAACTGTTAATGAAGAAGAACTTGGCGGTGCAATGGTTCACGGCGCAAAATCAGGCGTAACACACTTTGTTGCAGATAGTGAAGAAGAAGGAATTTCTTTAATAAGAAAACTCCTGAGTTATCTTCCTCAGAATAATCTGGAAGACCCGCCATTGATTCCCTGCGATGATCCTATTGACAGACTCGATGATTCATTAAACACAGTGATTCCGGAAGCAACAAACAAACCTTATGATGTTAAAGATGTAATTCACGCTGTTGTTGACTACAATGAATTTTTAGAAATACAAAGACACTATGCACCTAATATCATTACTGGTTTTGCGCGGTTTAATGGAATGTCAGTTGGTATTGTTGCTAATCAACCTAACTATCTTGCTGGTGTGCTTGATATTAATTCATCAAGAAAAGCTGCACGCTTTGTAAGGTTCTGTGATGCATTCAATATTCCGATTGTAACTTTTGTTGATGTACCGGGATTCTTACCAGGTACTGCGCAAGAATACAACGGTATAATAATTCACGGTGCAAAATTATTATTCGCTTATGGTGAAGCAACAGTTCCGAAAGTAACAGTAATACTTCGTAAAGCCTACGGCGGCGCTTATGATGTTATGAGTTCGAAACATCTTCGTGGCGATATTAACTATGCCTGGCCCGGTGCTGAGATTGCAGTAATGGGACCTAAAGGTGCAATTGAAGTTCTTCATCAAAAAGAATTACAGTTAATCCCTGATCCTGAAGAAAGAATCAAATTCGTAAAAGACAGAGAAGAAGATTACCGTAAAAAATTCGCGACTCCTTATGTTGCTGCCAAATACGGTTACATTGATGATGTGATTGAGCCAAGAAATACAAGGTTCAGAGTGATTCGTGCATTGCAATCATTGGCTACCAAAAAAGATATTAATCCTCCTAAAAAACATTCCAATCTTCCATTATAGAAAGGTATAGAAATGTTGCTAGGATTATTACTTCAAATTGTTACTGACTCTTCTGCAGCGACTGTCCATAAAAATTCTGATTTGTTCAGGGAGATTGATCCTTTAGGAATTGGAATGACAGTGATCGGATATGTAGTTGTCTTTATGGCACTGTTATTACTTTATGCGGTGTTCTTTAACCTGTCAAAAGTAATGCAGTTAAACCTGAAAAGACTGTTACGCCGGGAAGGAAAATCAGAAGAAATAAAAGATGAACAGGAAATTTCAGGCGAAGTGAATGCTGCAATAGCAATGGCTATTCATCTTTACTATGCTGAGATTCATGACAAAGAAGACACGGTACTAACAATTAATAAAGTGTCAAGAACATATTCTCCGTGGAGTTCAAAAATTTACGGACTAAGACAGCATCCCAGATAAACGAGGATAAAAGAAATGAAAAATTTTAAATTTACGATACAGGGCAATAAATATGACGTTAACATTATCAATGTTGAAGATAACATTGCCGAAATTGAAGTTAACGGAGCTACTTACAAAGTTGAAGTCGATAAAGTTATCGCTCAAACTAAAACTCCTAAGCTTGTCAGATCAGTTGCGGTTCCATCAAGTGAATCCGTACCTTCACAACAAAAGACGAGTTCTCCTGCGGCTCCTAAAGGCGCGGGATTTGTAAAATCACCACTACCTGGGGTTATACTCGGTGTTCATGTACGTGAAGGTGACGCAATAAAAGTCGGCACAAAACTTATCACGCTTGAAGCGATGAAGATGGAAAACAATATCAACGCTGATAAAGATGGTGTTATAAAATCAATAAAAGTCAGACAAGGTGATTCAGTTCTTGAAGGCGATATTCTAATTGAAATCGGAGCTTGATCATGGGACAACTATTCGATTTTATGGCTCACGGTTTCGATCAATTTTTTAAGTACACCGCCTTTCCGCATTTTACTATTGGGCATATTGTGATGTTAGCTGTTGGATTGTCATTCATCTATCTGGCAATAGCAAAAGAATATGAACCATTACTACTTGTACCAATTGGTTTTGGAATATTGGTTGGAAATATTCCGTTCCTTCAAGGCGCTAATTTGCAGATAGGAATATATGAACCCGGCAGTGTAATGAGTTATTTATACTTCGGGGTTTTAAAGGGAATTTACCCGCCATTAATTTTTCTGGGTATAGGTGCAATGACAGATTTTTCTGCGTTGCTCTCAAATCCTAAGTTGTTGTTGTTAGGCGCTGCCGCACAACTTGGTATTTTTGGCGCGTATATGATAGCATTGTATCTCGGATTTCTTCCAGAACAAGCTGCTGCAATTGGTATTATTGGCGGCGCCGATGGTCCTACCGCAATTTTTCTTTCATCAAAGTTAGCGCCGGAACTTGTTGGAGCAATTGCAATTTCAGCTTACTCTTACATGGCTTTGGTTCCTGTTATTCAACCTCCTATAATGCGGTTGTTAACAAATGATAAAGAACGAAGAATAAGAATGAAACCTCCCCGTTCAGTTTCTAAAACTGAAAAAATCCTTTTCCCTATACTTGGATTATTACTCACAACTTTAATTGTTCCAAGTGCAATGCCTCTCTTAGGGATGTTATTCTTCGGAAATATTCTTAAAGAAAGCGGTGTAACAAAAAGACTGGCTGACACTGCAAAGGGTGCGTTGATAGATATCGTTACAATCCTGATTGGATTGACTGTAGGCGCATCAACACAGGCGACTACATTTCTGACAGCGAATTCGATAGGAATTTTTATACTTGGTGCGGTTTCATTTATGATTGCAACAACCGGTGGTATCGTGTTCGCCAAAGTTATGAACCTCTTTTTAAAAGAAGGAAACAAGATTAATCCCCTTATTGGAAATGCCGGAGTTTCGGCAGTTCCCGACAGCGCAAGAGTTTCGCAAGTAATAGGACTAGAATATGATAAAACCAATCATCTGCTTATGCATGCAATGGCTCCAAATGTTGCAGGCGTAATTGGCAGCGCGGTAGCTGCAGGTATTCTTTTAAGCTTCTTTATGGGTTAGTTTTCTAAAACCGTTCAACTTAATAATTCATCAAGAGTAATAATCAATGCTCTTGATGAATTCATTTTTAAATCCCATCTTCAAACAGGAAAATTTCTGTGTATCAAAAAAATCATAGTTGATGCTGTATTCTCATAAAGAGAGACGAAGTTTTCCTGAAAGTGTGAATAAAGGATTATTTATGACGGCATTTCGATTGCTGCATTAATAGTCCTCCCCCGTTTCGGGGGAAGCTATGCTAAAACTAAAATTGAGGGTAATTTATGAGCCGACTATCTATCAAGAGTCCCGGCAGTTTGCTGTACCATATCATTTTCTTTTCACTTCTTCCTATTCTTTTAGCTTCGACTTCCAAAAGTTCTGTTGGTGAGATTAACATCGAAATAAAAAACGGATTAATTTTTCAGACAGGTGCAAAGGAGCCTTACACCGGAAGATTAATAGATACTCTTAATCAAAAGCTGATTGAGTACGATGTCATTAAAGGAATAAAAGAGGGCGAATTTGTTGTTCACTTTCCCAATAAGAATGTCGAATTATACGGCAAGATTAAGAACAACAAGAACGAGGGCTTGTGGAAATATTTTTATCCTGATGGTTCAATTGAATGCCAGGGTAATTTTATGAATGATGTTGTTGAAGGCGAATGGACATGGTATTATCCAAACGGAAACATAAAGGAAACCGGATTCTTCGGCAGCGGAAAAAGACAGGGTATCTGGAAGTTCTTCAAATCGAACGGAGACTTATTACGCGAACTAACTTTTTATAATGATGAAGTAATAAATAAAGTTGAACCTTATAAAAATCAGGCTATTTAATTTATATTAGGGCTGTTTAGACAGCCCTTTTTTTTATATACTGCATAAAGAAATGATAAACGGTCGGGCAGAATTCACTTCACCTTTTTATTTTTGCTTATCACAAACTAATAATTAAATCAATGCATGCTTTAGAAGTACGAAATCTTGTTAAAACATTTGACGGCATAACTGCCGTTGATGATGTTTCTTTCAACGTTCCCGAAGGTTCGGTGTTTGGTCTGATCGGACGGAATGGTGCCGGTAAAACCACTACAATCAGGATGATGATGAAAATTTATATGCCTGATTCAGGAGATGTTCTTTTCAAAGGAAATAAAATTGAACAAAGTTTTAAAGACTCGGTTGGTTATCTGCCGGAAGAACGCGGTCTTTACAAAAAGATGAAAGTGATCGATATGCTGCTCTTTCTTGCAGAACTAAAAGGCAAAAAAGGAAAAGCTGTTACAAAATCGGCAATTGATTACTTGGAAAGATTCGATCTCGCGAACAGAAAACTTTCAAAAGTTGAGGACCTCTCAAAAGGTAATCAGCAGAAAGTACAGTTCATTGGTACTATACTTCACGATCCGGAATTTTTAATCTTCGATGAACCGTTTTCCGGGCTCGATCCTATCAATACAAATCTGTTGAAGCAGATAATACTTGAGATGAAACAAAAAGGAAAAGTAATAATCTTTTCAACCCATCTTATGGAATTTGCCGAAAAGATGTGCGACTCAGTGGCAATGATAGACAAAGGGAAAATAATTCTGAACGGAAAGCTGACTGATATTAAACAAAAATTTGCCAGCAGAAATATCAGCCTGGACTACAGCGGCGATATTTCATTTCTCAAAAGTCATCCTTTAATTGAACACATTGAAGACTTTGGTAATACCACAGGTATAAGACTGAAAAATGAAAATACCGATCAGGAACTTTTAAAACTTCTTGTATCAAATAATATTACAGTGAAAAAATTCAACGTTGATGAAATTTCACTTCACGAAATATTTATTTCACTTGCGGGAAAGGAGGTTTCAAATGTTGAATAACAGAACTGCTGCCATTATAAAACGTGAACTAAAGATGAAACTTTTCAACAAGTCTTTCATTCTTATGACACTTCTGGTTCCATTATTTATGATTGGTATTTTTTCAATCCAGTATTTTATTCAATCATTTGACAGTGAAAGTAAATCAACTCTTGCAATCTATTCTGATTCGGAAATACTAAATCAGAAATTGCAGGATGAGATAAACTTACTTGAAGATGTGAATTCCGGAATGATCTCCGTGAGTTATAAATTAACTGATAACAAAACCTTCAAATCAGAATTGGATAATTCAAAACAGGACCTCCTGAATGAGAAACTTACAGGGATAATTTTTATTTCGGAGAAAGCTCTTAACTCAAAAGAAGCTGAGTATTATTCAACTAATCCCAACAACAATACCCTGTTCAATAAACTAAGACCGGCGATTAATAAAGCGCTGGTTGAAATTTATTTTTCTGATCAGAAACTTACCCAGGATCAGATCTCTTTTGCAAGAAAGGATGTTGACATAAAAGGATTTCGTGTTACAAAAGATGAAAAGGTCGAAGCAGAAGGATTTGGAAACAGGATAGCTTCATTCCTTTTTTCTTTTCTTCTTTATATGGCTCTCATCTTTTCGGGAACGATGACAATGAGTTCAGTGGTTGAAGAAAAAAGCAATAAAATTGTTGAAGTTATTTTATCATCAGCAAGCAGCACAGAACTTATGGCTGGAAAAATTCTCGGAACTGTAATAGTTGAAGTTATTCAGATGGCAATTTGGTTAACGCCCATTTTGCTATTGATATCAACAAGCTGGTTTTTAATTCCTACCGAGTTCATGCCTCAAATGGATGTTGTTTTTCTGCTTTACTTCCTGCTTAATTATGCGATTGCGTTAGTTACATTCGTAGCTTTGTTTGCTACTGTGGGTGCAATATTTGATAATCCACAGGATGCACAATCCGGTATGTGGCCATTGCTTATGCTGATAATGATTCCATTCTTCATTGCGATAGGTTTACAATCCAACCCGCAAAATTCGGTTGGGGAAATTGCTTCGATGTTTCCTTTTGCATCATTGATGGTTATGCCGACAAGAATGATCCTTATTGATGTTCCAATGGTTCAAATAATCATTTCATTTGTAGTTAATATTGCAACACTTATCCTCATCTTTCCATTTGCCGGTAAAATATATCGTGTTGGTATTCTGCTCACAGGTAAAAAACCCAAATGGTCTGAAGTATTTAAATGGATAAGATTGAAAAACTAATCCACAGTTAAAAAAATATTAATGATATAAATCCGCGGCAGTTGTCGCGGATTTTTTTTGTCAAATCAGAATATTATTTTCAAAACAGAAAATGAACTTCAATGAATGATGAATGACTTTCTCAATAACATAAAACTAAACCAGACTCCTCTACAAAGAATTGAAGATGATATTCCTGACAGGTTTGGTGTAAATCTTTTCATTAAAAGAATTGACTTAATCCATCCATATATATCGGGCAACAAGTGGTTTAAATTAAAATATAATCTCATCGAAGCACTTAATAAAAATATCGGAACGTTGCTCTCATTTGGAGGAGCTTACTCAAATCATATACACGCGCTTGCCGCTGCCGGAAAAGAATTAGGCTTTAAGACAATCGGAGTTATTCGCGGTGAAGAACATCTGCCACTGAATCCCACATTATCATTCGCTAAAGAATGCGGAATGTTGTTTCATTACCTGGATCGTTCATCATACAGGAATAAATATTCAGAAAATATTATTAGTGAACTTCAAAAATTGTATGGTGAGTTTTATCTTATCCCCGAAGGCGGTTCAAATGAACTTGCTGTAAAAGGCTGTGAAGAAATAATGTCGGATGTAGAAATACCTTATAACTATGTTTGTTGTGCCTGCGGTACAGCGGGTACTATTTCTGGTATTATTTCAGGGAGTGTGCCGGATACAAGAATTCTCGGCATCTCAGTTCTTAAAGGTGCAGAGTTTCTTAATCGCAATGTAAAATCCTTTCTGAAGAATAAATTGTTAAATAACTGGGAAATAAATCTCGACTATCATTTTGGCGGTTATGCAAAATTTAATTCATCTCTCATAAATTTTATTGAACGCTTCTATGAACAGCATAATATTCAATTAGACCCCATCTATACAGGGAAACTTTTATTTGGTATTTATGACCTTATATCCAAAAATTATTTTCAGAAGGGTTCAACTATTATAGCTATTCATTCTGGCGGATTACAGGGGCTGGCTGGAATGCAATCAAAAATAAGATGGTTAAAACAGTTTGCGTAAACTTATGTGAGTACACAGAATATGAGCAAAAAACTTTCCTCAAAATTATATATCGGTACCTGCAGTTGGAAGTATGATTCATGGAAAGGTCTTGTATATCCTGAACAGGATAAATTTAATTTTCTTGAAGAGTACGCAAAACATTTTAACAGTGTTGAAATAGACCAGTGGTTCTGGTCTTTAAATAGTGCTGATAAGATTTCTTTACCAAAAGAAAAAGATGTTGAAAGTTATGCCGCCTCCGTGCCGGATGATTTTAAATTTTCGATTAAAGTGCCGAACAGCATAACATTAACACATTTTTACAAGAAGAATAAAACTGAACCGCTAAAATCAAATCCGCATTTCCTCAATCCGGATTTATTCAGTCAATTCTTGAATACACTATCTCCGATGAAAAATAAACTTGGTCCGTTAATGTTCCAGTTTGAATATCTCAATAAGGAAAAGATGAACAGTCAGCACGAGTTTATGGACAGGTTTGAAAAGTTTCTGGAGGATACAGATAGAAATTATATGTATGCGATTGAAATACGTAATCCTAATTATCTCAATAAAAACTTTTTTGAATTTCTTAACAGGAATAATATCTCTATGGTTTTTCTGCACGGCTATTATATGCCGCCTGTTTGGGAAACTTTCCAGGCATTTCAGACTCATTTAAAAAACACAGTTATATTCAGGCTGCATGGTCCTGACCGTTCCGGGATAGAAGAGAAAACCGGAGGTGACTGGAGCAAAATTGTTGAGCCGCGTGATGATGAGATTTTGAAGATAGTAAAAATGATACAGTTACTACTTAGTCTTGAAATTGATATTTATGCCAATGTGAACAATCATTTCGAGGGCAGTGCACCCTTAACGATTCAAAAAATAAGAGATGTTTTAGACAAGTAAGTGATACGATTCAAATAAAAACACAATTTTATTGGTTATACTTTTCTCAAACTTTCTTTTATCTTCCTGTTAAAAATCAGAAATATGAAATCCGAAAAAATATTATTCTACTTTATACTTAAAATCACGCTGATAGTTTTAATCCTGTACGGACTTGTCAGATTGTTTTCCATCCTGTAAAAAATTAAAGTTTTTGAAATAAATTTCGATTATCAATTATTAAGGGGATGATATGAATTGGTATTCGATAAGATTTACTCATAACCAGGTCAGGCACGGAAAAGACCGCAGTTTTATTCAGGAATTCAAAGTACTTTGTGATCAGCTTAAAAAACCTGATGGACTTTCGTTGTTTAAAGATAACCACAGGCTGAATCACTACCAGTTTTACTTTCTAAGAACACCTGAAAATTTTCCTTTTGACGCAGAAAAGCTGTTCGCTCATAACGCTGAAGTTTACCGTACATTTCCACCGGCAGTTATGATGCTGGAACCAATCGAGGGTGATTATTGAGTATCTAAATTACACTTCCATTTATTTTTCTCTCTATAGTATTTTCATACAAGTATAAGTACTCTTCCGTCTGGTTCAGTTAAAATTTATGATGTGCTCTGAAATGAAGTTGTTACACCAGTGAATGGAATAAAATCTGGAGGTGAACATACTGTAATTTTTAACGCATCTGAATTAACAAGCGGAATCTATATATGTAAAATGAATGCAGACAGCCTCCCTGACGGCACCGCCGGTTATTCATATTTAATAAAGATGTTATTTATAAAATGAAAATTTAATACTGAATTGATTTAAATAATTAATTGATTTAAGTTACGCCCGGTAACTGATTGACTGCAGCGATCAAAAAAAGTTACCTGGAAAACCCCCGCCCTGGATGCTTCTGCCCGGCATTCGGGGCATCCATTTTTTAAAGCATATCTCTTTTTGCTCCATTTCTTTTCAGCATTTTTGATTAATGCAATTGAAGGAAAGACGCTCAATAATTTTTATTTTTTTTCGATAGTTTAGTCCTGACTATTATTAATTAGTTAGAGTTATCTACTAAACCCGGATCATTCCCGTGTCCGGGTTTTCCTACACTCAATAAAATCTATAATTTTTCGATAATAGCTTACGATTAAAGATTCACTAACACTAATCATACTCACTTAGTCGAAGATATTGGGAGAATGGGGAAAATTAAAGACCCGGTTTGTAGAGAGCCGGGTTTTTTAGTACCAGGAGGATTATTTTAGTCAGCGAGGGATAAACATAAAATAACTTTACTGTCTCAATTCTGATTACAAAATAAATTTTGAAGTATTTTGGATTTTAATACAGGTATTATTACCTTTTAATCGATTGGGGAACAATCACACGTAAAAATTGGAGAGATATTTTCTGACTGATGATTGTAATTGATTTATTATACAACCTATCTACTTTAATTGCACTAAGCGCACTTTCCGGATTTATTAACCTCAGATTCAACAGAGAAGAACTAAAGGGAAAAGTATTACAGGGATTGTTATTCGGAATAACTGCTATTATTGGAATGATGAATCCTTATGTATTTTCTGAAGGAATTATTTTTGACGGCAGATCAATAATAATAAGTTTGTGTGCGCTATTCTTTGGACCACTACCAGGAATTCTCGCCTCAATAATTGCATTAGTTTACAGATTATCACTTGGCGGCGGCGGAATGATGATGGGATCATTTGTAATACTAAGCTCATTTCTTATTGGAATTTTCTTTTACAACAGGAAGAAATCACTTGCAGCAAAAAAATATCCAATTTTGAGGATATATATTTTTGGATTAATTGTTCACGCATTTATGCTTTTATTCATACTACTCTTACCTTCAAAAAGCATACTGAACGCATATCAGTTAATCACAGTCTCAGTCATTGGAGTATACCCTATCGTCACTGTAGTAATCGGGAAAATATTATTGGATCATGAAGAAAATCAGAAATTCATAAAACAGATTAAAGATAATGAAAGATTATTCAGAACAACACTCTACAGCATTGGTGACGGTGTTATAATTACAGACATTGACCGGAAAATTCTGAATATGAACCGTGTGGCGGAAGATCTTACAGGCTGGAAAGAGGAAGATGCCAGAGATAAAATATTAAAAGACGTTTTTAGAATTTTTAATGAGGACACAGGAGAAATAATAGAAAATCCTGGTGAACGAATTTTGCAGATTGGTCAGGTTGCAGGATTTGCAGACAGAACGATATTACATTGTAAAGACGGAACGAAAAAACCTATATCTGAAAGTGGTTCAACAATAATAAATGATGACGGAAGTATTGCGGGAGTAGTAGTAGTTTTTAGTGATAAAACCGATGAGAGGATAAGGGAAACAAGGCTTGCAGAAAGTGAAGAAAAATACAGAACACTTATTGAGAATCAAAGTGATCTGGTAGTTGAAGTAGACAATCAGGGATTATTTGAATTTGTCAGTCCAAGCTACTGTGTCCTTTTCGGTAAGAGACCCGAAGAATTAATCGGTAAATCATTTATTCCATTAGTGCATGAGGATGACAGAGAAGTTACCCAAAATGCAATGAAAAAATTATACCTGCCGCCTTATACCTGTTATGTTGAACAAAGAGCAATGACTACAAAAGGATGGAGATGGATTGCATGGAATGATAATGGGATACTGGATAAATACGGTAAAGTAAAATCAATTATCGGAGTTGGACGTGATATCAACGACAGAAAAAATGCAGAAATAGCATTGCAGCAAAGTGAAGAAAGATACAAGAGCTTATTCGATTCATCACCGGTTGGTGTATTACTTGAGGATGAAAAAGGTATTATTATAAGTGTGAATGATGCGTTTTGCAAAATAACCGGGTATGAAAAAAGTGAATTAATCGGAAACAATATCAGACTTCTTTCAACACCGGATAAGTATGGATTGATCGAACAAAACATTCAACAACTTCTTAGTGGATCTATACTTGATCATGATGTTGAGACCACCAGGAAGGACGGAACAATAATCATTGTTCATCTGAATGAAACTACAATAATACTGCCTGATGGAAGAAAAGGAATACTATCAATTTCAGAAGACGTGACTGAGAAAAAATTTTCTGAGATGGAGTTAAAAAAACTATCAAGTGCGGTTGAGCAAAGTCCTGTTACAATTGTGATGACGGACCTAAAAGGAGATATAGATTATATAAACCCCAACTTTACAAAAAGTACAGGCTACACGTCGGAAGAGGTTCTTGGTAAGAATCCAAGAATACTTAACTCAGGAGAACAAAGCGGGACTAACTACAAAGAATTATGGGATACGATACTTTCAGGCAAAGTGTGGCAGGGAGAGTTCCTGAACAAAAAGAAAAACGGTGAACTTTTCTGGGAATCAGCAACGATATCACCACTGATTAATAAGAATGGAGTGATTACAAACTTTATTGCAGTCAAAGAGGATATCACAGAGAGAAAACAACTGACGGAAGAACTGATACTCGCAAAAGAAAAAGCGGAAGAAATGAACAGGATTAAATCATACTTCTATGCGAATATGAGCCACGAGTTACGTACACCATTTGTCGGTATACTTGGTTATTCTGAAATGCTTTCTGAAATACTGACAGACCGCGAACAAAAAGAAATGGCTAACCTGATTTTATCTTCATCAAAAAGATTGACTGAAACTTTAAATAAAATTCTCGACGTAACTAAACTGGAATTTGATAAAATAAAAACCGAAGCGACTAATTTTAATTTGTATGAACTGATAGTTCAACTGAAAACACTTTTTCAGTCGACAGCCGACCAGAAAGGTAATTCAATAGACATTGTATTTAACCTTGATAACAGAAAATTTTTAAGCGATGAAAAACTATTAAGAGAAATTCTGATTAACCTGTTAAGTAACGCTATAAAGTATACAGAGAATGGACGAATAAAAATACTGGTTGAACCTGATGAGAAAAGCCCCGATGAATCGATATGGATAAAAATAAGTGATACAGGTGTCGGGATTCCAAAAGAAAAACAGAATCTTATCTGGGAAGAATTCAGACAGGTTAGCGAAGGTATTAACAGATCGTTTGAAGGCACCGGGCTTGGATTGACAATTACAAAAAAATACACCGAATTAATCGGTGGAGAGATAAACCTGCAAAGTGAACCAGGTAAAGGCTCCACATTCAGTATAAAATTACCAATACTCAAAATTATGGATAACATTAAAGAGACAAGTTCTGGTCAGTCAGGGAACTTAATTATCAAAGGAACCCGGGATAAATCAAGCGTAAGAATCTTATATGTGGAGGATGATCACATCTCACAGGAGTTTGTAAGATTGGTTTTAACCAGAGACAAACACAATCTCGAAATTGTAAGTACTGGAAAATTAGCGCTGGAAAAATTAAGTAGTTATAACTATGACTTATTATTGATTGATATCAATCTTGGAATAGATATGGATGGAGTAGAATTAGCGAATAAAATCAGAAACGAACTTGGACTAAAAAACGTTCCTATTATTGCCATTACTGCATACGCCACTGAATCAGACAGGCTTGAATTCTTATCTAAAGGATTTACACATTATCTAAGCAAACCTTATACAATAAATGAACTGCGTGAGGTAATCAATAAGGCATTGGAGTCCTGATAAACAGCAAGAAAAATCGCATAAACTAAAAATCAAAATCGCCAGGTTCGCCGTTTAGTATTCTTCCTTTGATTATCTGGTCTTTAAATATTTTTATTAACTGCACTGTAAATTCAATACTGTTACCGGAAGATTCTGGAAATGGTATACCGGATTCTAATCGTTTAAGATAATTTTTATATGCACCGCTCAAGGCATTATAAGTATTTTCTTTTTCAACTTCTTTTGCAGTCAGGATTATTGAATCCCTCCAGTTTGGAACTGAAACAAAACTTACATCCTTCGTTTCTGAAAGTATCTCCAGTGCATTTAAAATATCATCATCCAAATCAACCTCTAAATGTTTCATTTCCTTAGCAAGCCGGTAACTCTCTTTTACTTTTGCCGTTTCATACTGGTTAATGAATTCTTCCAGTATTTCTTTTTCATAATATTTAAATGGCGGTCTTTTATCCTCCGGCTCCCTTATTACATACTTTTCAGGATTTTCAATTTTATCATTTTCAAAAAATAAGTTCCTGTAAAAATCTTCTTTATCTCCGCGCACATCAGGCAGACTAAGAAGTGAACCTGTTCCCATCCTTGAGTCATAATAAAAATACCATTCAGGTTTTGATATACCTTCCTGTGAATCCAGGTATTGCTTTTTGAAAATGTCATAATCCTGCCAGTCATCACTTAAAGAAACATCATCCTGGTAACTATCGGATAATAAATATTCACGATATAAATCGAACTCATTCTCATTTATAGCCGGGACAAAAGAACACCGCGTTATTGCTTTTTCCCAGTACATAAAATCGTGGGTCGATTCTACTCCGGGTATCTGAATTGATTCAGCACGCCACAGGCACTGCATATCAAATAGTTTTTTCTGCTGTATCTCCCAGAGCTTTTCGTAAGCAAGTTCGGAGTACTTCAATATTTTTCTTTCTTCCGCATACGCAAAGTGATCTGAAAACTCCAGCCAGTATGCCCGGGAGTATTTGTAACTGCTTATAAAATTTTTTATGCTTAACGCGTTGTAGGTCTCATGTAATTCCCTGTACTTAGGATTGGTAAGCAAATCATTTTCAACTTCGTTTCTTAACTTTTCCCTGTTGATAGTTTTTTGTAACTCTTCCCTGGTATGTTTTGAGAATTGCTCAAGAAATTTATTTTGGAGATCTGAACTCATATCAACTCCTGTTTATATAATTAACTATTCAGGTTATGATGTACCAGCTTATGCTCTTATAAAGTACTTCCGGGACTATTTGCTGACTAATTGTAGTTGAAAATAAAATAATGAGATTTGTTTGTCAATTAAATTATTGGCTTATAATTTTTGTTTAATAAACGGTGACAACAAGTTAAAGGGCGGTAATGTAAGTTCTGAATTATTAGCGAAGTGATTTTTCAGGCTACAAGGTAAACTTTCAAACTTTATGGATACAATTCATTCCTAAATCTTATAACACTTAGTCCCAAATGATTAGTGATTAAATGTACCCTCTATTATCCTTATTTCTTCTTCTGTTATGCCGTATAGCTGGTAAACCATTTCATCTATTTCTTTTTCTAATGCAGTGGTGTCTGAAGTATAATTTTTGGTCTTAGCAGTTAGGATAGTGTCAACAAGTTCAACGAATACTCCCTGTAACTTTTTGCTTGCTTCTTTAATTGGAATTTGAGAGAGATATTCTTTGGATAGATTAACTGTCAACTTTGATTCGTTAGTAAACCTATTTACATAAAACCAGTTTATCAGTTTTGAATTAAGTAAAGCTAATATGTATTTAATATTATACTCGCAATCCTGTTTTAATATTAAATTATTAATTGATTCTTTGTTATAAGTTTTTTTACTATCGTATGCTGCTTTCAACGGTTTGTGCCCACCTGTAATTCGTTGAATCAATAACTTCTCTGATGCTTCAAATATTTCCTTTGTTCTGGCTCTGTGTAATAGTTCCTGATTATAGTTCAAATATTTATTTATAGGTTTTATATAATAGCTGCCGATGTCACGCCCTTCAAGAAATGGTTTCCAACCTTTTATTTTCTTGTCACTCACTATTTCTCTTTGATTTTTTGTTATAACCACGCCAAAGATTAATTCTTTAGCAATGCTCCCAAGTTGTATAGAATGAATACTTAATTTCTTAAAAATCTCCTCATTCTTATCATCCATACTTAAAGCAATTACATAATTCCTACTAATAAATTCATCTTGACTGATATCATTCGTCTTAATCATCTCAAATCGTATTTCTGTTCTTTCATTTCCTTCTGGTTTTTCATTACTAAACAATATTACTATTGCAGTAGTGATTGCATCATCAAAAACATTAACCCCAAAGTCAGTTACTTGTTGAAACTTATAGTTATCCAACAAAAACTTTCGGGTATGATGGTATGATGTCACTCTTAAAAATGTGTTTGGAATTATTAGACATACCTTACCTTTTGTGAAAAGAATGCTTGCCGATCTTTCAACAAATAAGGTAAATAAATTTACTTTTCCCTGACCACTATAATAAATTTCCTTAAAATATTTTTTCTCAGTAGTAGATATTCCCTCATTACCACCAAAAATATACGGCGGGTTTCCAATCACAACATCAAACCCTTTATAATTCCCCTCACCGTCAAGCACTTCGGGAAATTCAAATCTCCATTCAAACGCATCAGAATATATTTTCCTGAATTCTTCTGCTTTTGTTTCTATTTCTTTTGAGAGTCTTGTTATTTTTTCGTTCAAATTATTTTTTTTCTTTTCAAGCTCAACTTCTTTTTCTTTTGAATCTTCGTGTTTGAAAAGCGGGTTATCAACATTCAGCTTATGCAATTGGGCAGTAAGTTTGTCCATTTGTTCGCGTTCTTTAATTAATGGGTCAACAGCAATTCCTCTGAATCTTTCTTTTGTCTTTTCAATTGTGTCCTTAAGTTCGCGTCTTTCGCTCTTATCCTGCGTGTTTTTGTATAACGCTACGCTAAGTTTGTAAACTTCAAGTACGCTTTTATCAGCGGGAGTGAATATATCCTCATCAATCTTAAACCTGCTTATAAGCGAGTTACCTTGTTTTATGTTTATATCAATGTTAGGTAGAGTAATTAAACTTAACCTCTTTCCTTTTCCATTTAATGTTGATGAACTATTGTCATTTTTGTAATACGAGTTTTTAAGCAGTTCAATCCACAAGCGTAGTCTGCATATATTCACCGAGTTGGGATTTATATCAACACCAAACAGGCAGTTTTCAATAATAGTTTCTTTTTCGTGAAAAAGAGTTTCCTGTAAGTCCTGCAATGATGTTATTTCCTTACCTGAAGGGTTCAAGTGATAATCAAAAAGTTCATCGGTTTCTTCATTGGTGATTATCAACTCATCGTTTTCAATTTCGATGTTATAATTCTGCACCTGCCTGCCGTCAATGTAACTCAGGATTTTAAGATCGGCTTTAATTGCAATAATTTCATTTAAACAGGAAACAAGAAAATGTCCTGAACCAACTGCGGGATCACAAATTTTTATGCTGTTTATAATTTTGTTTGCTTCTTTCCTTCCTTCAAAGGAAACATCCATATTTCTTTTCAGTTCATCATAATCTTTATAGGCAGTGTTTTTTGTCTCGTTAAACTTTTGAGTAACAGCACGCCTTAAAGTTTCGCGAGCCATATACATTGTTATAAAACCGGGTGTATAGAATGAACCTTCTTTATAACCATTTATCTTTTCAAAAATCAGTCCGAGTACCGAAGCGTTTATAATCGTCTTTCGTTCCTCGCGGATTTCCTCACCGCCTTCTGAAGCAAAATCATAAGCATCAAGGAAACGAAGCAGGTATTGAAGTGTGTGAAGTTCTCCGCCTGCAATTACTTCTTTATTAAACACTGTATTTGGATGATAACGAAGTTTATACCTGTCTTTAAGATTAGATATGTCAATTGTTTTCTTTTCAAGATCACCCTGATCAAACAAAGAACTGTTTAAGTATGGCAGGTTGTTGAAAGCAGGGATTAAATCTTTATTCCTGTCGCCGGGTTTTATGGCAAGAACTTCGTGAAAAAGTTCATACAGGTCATCATACTGATTGATAATTTTCGGGTCTAAAAATTTGTACGCTGTATTGCCGTTGTGGTAGTTTACAAGCTGAGCTTCAAGCAGCTTTAAGAACAATATGCGGTTTATCCAGATGATATTTAATTCGAGCGCGATATTAAAAAGCTGTATTTCTTTTGAATCACCGTATAAACTAAGATCATCAATATTTTTTGACTCAAGCATCCTTATTGTATTTTCAATTAAGGAGCCGTTGTCTCTTTCTTTTTCTTTCTTCCTGCCTATTTTCTTTTTGCTTCCCTCTTTAAATTCTTCAAGCCCGATTATGTGAAGTAACTCAATGTAGAATTGTTTGTTTAAAGTATTGCTGTCATTGGCAAATGATTCTTTTAGAATTTCCTGCGGAGAGAATTTTTTGAAAAGCGGGATAAGTTCTTTTTCATTCTCTTTGCCTGCTTTTATAAGACGTGATTTATAATTTCTTAGATCGAAATACACACATTCTATTTGCACATCGGTTTTTACTAAATAGTCACTCACAATTTCATTGTAAAAATGGTCATTGAGCTTTGTTACTTTTTTATCGTCACGCCATTTCAGATATTCATCTTTAAGACTGCTCTTGTAAAAATATTTTTCAAACTGGTCTGCTTTGAATATAAACCACTTATTAACGTTTGTGATTATGACAGATTTTATTTCATCGTTCTTGTGTTCAATTCGTTCTCTAAGGTAATAAAGAATTACCTCGTGCATAGCTTTGCAATTAAGGTTACTTTCGGAAATCATATCCGTTTTATTAACAGGGCTTTTCACTTCGATTAAAACACCGGCAAAACTTGAACCTGTTTTATCGATGTGTATTGTAAGGTCTGTTCTGCCTTTTGTGTTTACATACTTCCGGGCATAAAACGTATTTAGAAGAAAATCACGGACAAAGTTTTTGTTGTGCTCTTCCGATTCTCTGTCGTTTATAAGTGAAAGTAGTTTTTGAAGTTCATTTTTAAATTTGTTAAAGTCATCTCTTACAGGTTTTATCTTAAGATAAGATTTGTTGATTGACTTTTTAAGCTGGATAAGATTCAGTTCTATCATTTTGTGTTTTCTATAATTACCGGGAAGAGTTTTTTCCTCTTTTAAATTTCACCTGACTAAATGAAGTTGATTAACATAAAAAAAACAATTGCGTTATATAATACTGACTGACACCTGAACGAATTTAATGATTAGAAAATAGTTCCTATAACCGTGAATATGCGTAGCCCGAATATGTTCATCATAGCGGTTAAAAATTACGGAAATGATTTATTGAGTGCAAAACTTAAATTAAATATCGTATAATATATTGTCTGACGATAACTATGGAAGGAAAGAAAGAGAATTCTTTTATATGAATATTTTGTTAATCGATCACATTGTGAAAATCCGGCATACACTTTTCCCGGGAGAACAAAAAATAAACTGAATAAATAACCTGAACCTGGACGTGTATTGTTATAAAAAATATTCCGGCAAAAATTTTAGGTGCACTCTAATTTTGAAATATGATAAACCTGTCATATTTTTGTTGTGGAGATTGAAAAGTAAATGATAATAATTGTATGTACCGGGTTTGACCACTGATGTTAATGAGTCTCAGAAATAATGTTTTAAGATTCAGACTACTCTTTTACATTTATATAATATCCCTCCAGGTTTTCTTTTCCCTTTCATTCCATAAAGTACAGGATGAAGAATCGTTGTTTGATTCCGTTACTGAAATTACAACGATCTCTTGCGAAATCCTTTCCCCTGCAAATGTAGAGAATAACCTACGTGAGTATGACGGTCACGCAGCAGCTAAAATTTGCAGGAACGTATTCTTCTTTCAGACAGAATTTATCTTAAACAATACTGCTAATCTTTCTAATATTTCATTCGAGCAACAGGTCACAAAAGATTTTGAGAAATCAAGATTCCTTCAATTCATTTCAAGTCACACAGGTCTAAGAAGCCCCCCTTCTGTATCCTGACAGGAACTATTTAACAATTAAGTCGTAAAAAGTTTAGTTCAACCGCTGAAGTAATAAAAGCATTGAACACAAAATAATTTTAGTGCTATTAAAACATAGTCTTTCATCCACTGTTAATGGATGCTCATGCTATTTAATGTTTAGTCGCCGGTTATTACGGTATAGCACATAACTAAAATCAATTTATTAAAGGAGATGAAAATGAAAACTAAAGAATTCAAAGATGTATTTGCCGGTTTTGCCGGTATTGTAATTCCCGTGCTTATCGCTGTTGCTTTTGTGCTGTACTTTTTTGTAATGGGTAACCCTGAAAATTTTCAGGGCAATAACATCAACAATCTTCCAAAGCCTGGTAACTATCTCGGTATAATTTATAAAGGCGGTATTATTGTACCTGTGTTGATGTCAATCCTGATGATGGTTATTACTTTTTCTATAGAAAGATGGATAACTATAGGCAGAGCAAAAGGTAAGGGAACAATATCATCATTTATAATCCGTGTGTATCAAAAACTTGGGTCAGGAGATCTTAATTCAGCAATCGATGAATGTGATAAACAAAAAGGCTCTGTTGCAAATGTGATTAAAACAGGATTGCTAAAATATCAATCCGTCAGTGGCGACTCATCCACTAATAAAGATCAAAAGATAGTTGCAATTAAGCAGGAGATTGAAGAAGCAACTTCACTTGAGCTTCCTATACTCGAACAGAACCTGGTTATACTTGCTACTATTGCACCATTAGCAACACTCATGGGATTATTAGGGACGGTGCTCGGTATGATCCGTGCATTTGCAGCCCTTGCAACAGCAGGCGCACCGGATGCCGTTGCACTTGCTACAGGAATTTCCGAAGCACTAATAAATACAGCATTTGGAATTGGTTCATCAGCACTCGCAATCATCTTTTATAATTACTTTACAACCAAAATAGACAAGATGACTTATAGTATCGACGAAGCAGGAGTTGCCATTGTTCAGAACTTTACATCGAAGCATAAATAACAAAACAACATTTTAATTAAGGTGAATGACTATGCCTAAAGTAAAAATACCAAGGAAAAGCACGCTCATTGACATGACGGCAATGTGCGATGTTGCTTTCCTGTTGTTAACATTTTTTATGCTTACAACACAGTTTAAATCTGATGAATCTGTCATTGTTGATACACCGTCATCAATATCTGAGATTAAACTCCCTGATACAGACATTCTTAATGTGACAGTTACTAAGGATGGAAAAGTGTTCTTTAATATTGATAACAAGAATTTTGCGCGTGAAAGATTGCTGGCTAAGATAAGTGACCGGTACCCCGAACTTCAATTTACTGAAGAAGAAGCAAAAGCATTTGTCCTTACGGGTAGTATTGGTGTTCCGCTATCGCAATTAAAAAGTTATCTGGCACTCGAAGAAGTTGAACGAAAAGCATATTCCCAGCCCGGAATACCAATCGATTCTTCTAATAATGAATTAGGTACATGGGTAATGCAGGGAAGATTATCAAACCCGAATGTGAGGATAACAATCAAGGGAGATCAAGACGCACCATGGCTCGTTGTTAAAAAGGTTATGAATACTCTTCAGGACAAAAATGTAAACAAGTTTAATCTTATAACCGACCTGGAAGCAGATCCAAATAAATTGAAAGGGATTTGATTATGGCTGAATTAGAACAAAAACAAAGCGGTAAAAAAGGAAAGAAAAAGGGAAGGAAAAAAATGTCCACAAGGATTGACCTTACTCCTATGGTTGATCTTGGTTTTTTACTTGTGACATTTTTCATGCTTACAACAACTTTCAGCAAGCCGCAAACAATGGAGATTAATCTTCCTGTAAAACCCAAAGAACAAGTAGCTGAGGAAGATGAAAATTCATTAAAGGCTTCCAAAGCCGTGAATATTCTGATTGGTGCAGAAAATAAAGTTTACTGGTATCGTGGTTTGCCAAACGAACCACTTGATCCAATAACTGAAACGGATTTCTCGGCAGACGGAATACGAAAAGTTTTACTGCAGGAAAATTCTTTGATAAAAGATATGGTAGTTCTTATTAAACCAACAGATGACGCTAATTATAAGAATGTCGTCGATATTCTGGATGAGATGAATATAAGTGATATAAAAAGATATGCGCTTGTCGACATTACCCCGGAAGATCTTGAACTGATTAAAAATTACAAGTGATGGTGATAAACATGAACAGAGAAACCACAGTAAAAATTGACATCAACGACCTGATCTTTGCCAATAAAAACAAAGATTATGGCTCATACAGTCTTCGGAAAGCATATAAATATTACGTTACTGTTGCAATGTGGATTGCTATTTTTATAGTACTGCTTGTGACAACCGGACCTACGATTTACAGGATTGTGAATCCGGAAGATACATCGACCACAAAAAGAAAAATTGTTCAGATAACAACACTGGAACAACCCCCCTCTATAGGTGAACAAAAGGAAATACAAAATATTGAAGCACCGCCTCCATTAAAATCTACAATTAAATTTACTCCACCCGTAGTAAAACCCGATGAGCAGGTTACTGATGAGTACGTCCCGACTGTTGATGAACTTAAACAGGTAGATCCCGGATTGCGTACTGAAGAAGGTAACCCGCAAGGTGTTGATTACAGCCTTATCGAGGTTGAAGAAAAAGTCGTTGAAGAAAAGAAGGAGGAAGCCCCTGTTTATTTTGTTGCGGTTGAAGAAATGCCGGAACCGATTGGGGGTATTGCAGCCATTCAATCATTAATTCAATATCCTGAAATAGCAAAAAGAGCGGGCGTAGAAGGTAAGGTTTACGTCCTTGCGTTTGTAAATGAATCAGGTGATGTAACCGGGGCGCAAATTATAAAAGGTATTGGTGCGGGCTGTGACGAAGCTGCACTTGATGCAGTTCGGCAAACAAAATTTAAACCAGGCAGGCAGAGAGGTAAACCAGTGAAAGTTCAGGTATCAATACCCATCATATTTAAACTTCAATAAAAAATGTGATGTGTAATTACTGAAGTAAAATGGGAAATGCACAAATGAGTTATTATTCAGGTATGCCCGGTTTTGCGATGGCTCTTGTTTATATCTGTATCGGAACTGTGCTTATTCTAAATACTAATATCAGTTTCTTAGCCGGATATCAAAAATATGGGCTCGCTGCATTACTATTTCTTTATGGTGTTTTCAGATTGTACAGGTTCTTTATTAAAAGAAAAGAGGAAAGTAATGATGAAGATCAGGAATAGTTCCTTTCTTTTGTTTTTATCAATACTTATGAATGTTGCCGGATGTAACAACTCTGATTCTCCGTCAGATACACCTACAACCGGCGAACTTACTATTGTTTCCGATGAAGCATTCCATCCCCTGCTTGATACACAGGTTGCAACTTTTAACAGCATTTATACATACGCGAAAGTAAAAGTGATCTATGATACTGAAGCCGGAGCTTTTAATGAACTTATGAATGATAGTGTAAGGCTAATCGTAACATCGCGTTCATTTAGTAACGAAGAACTTGAAGAATTCAGGAAATGGGAAATTGTACCAAAGATTACTAAAATAGCATACGATGCTGTGGCAGTTATTTCTAACAAAAATCAAAATGATAGTACGATCTCTCTAATCCAACTAAAAAGTTTGTTGACCGGGCAACAAGCTGATGGATTTGAAAACTTCAGAGTTGTTTTTGATAATAACGGTTCTGGAATAATATCCTACCTCAATAATAAACTCGGGATTCATAATTTATCAAAAAACTGTTTTGCACTTAATTCAAATTCTTCGGTTATAAACTATGTCGCTAATAACAAGAATTGTATCGGATTAATTGGTGTAAACTGGATTAGTGATAAAGACGATTCTTCACACTTGAATTTTCTAAAGGAGATAAAAGTGGTTGAAGTATCGGAAACTGATTCATCTGAAACATTTAAGCCGTACCAGGCATACATAGCTCAAAAAATATATCCGCTTATAAGGGAAGTTTATCTGCTTAGCCGTGAAGCATATACAGGACTCGCTACCGGGTTTACCGCATTTGTAGCAAGTGAACGCGGTCAAAGGATTATACTTAAACAAGGACTTGTTCCCGCTACAATGCCCGTGCGTTTAGTTGAATTAGTTGAAGATGAAGAACTATAGAGAAAAAGGGAATAATTATGAAAAATTATATTAGACTTGCCGCAATTTTTATCTTCGTTGGAATATTCATTGCTCATCTTTATCCGCAGGATATATCTACGGGTATCAGGATGATTAAAAATGAACGATATGAAGAAGCTAAAATTCTATTGTCATCGTTAAAAAATGATAGACAGTCAACTGAATCATTTTTTTATTTAGGGCAGATTTATTTTGTTCAAAATAATATCGATTCTGCTCTTATCTGTTTCAATAAAGGAGTAGAAGCGAATAAAGACTTTCCCTTGAACTATGCAGGCAGGTATAAAGTTAATGTTGTAAAAAATAATTTATCGGAAACTGTTTCAGACTTTGAAAAAGCCATTGATTCAGAAGGCAAATTAAAGTCAACAGTTTTTGTAACGCTTGCTGAAGCGTATTCGGGCAAAAGTAACAGCTACAATTTTGAAAAAGCCAAAGAATATCTGGACCAGGCAATAAAAGCCGATGTTAAAAACATCGATGCACTTATTGCATTGGGTAAATTGTATTTCGCGGCAAACAACGGTACTGAAGCAATAAAAAAATATGAGAATGCTTTAGATGTTGACCGGAATAATTCCGAAGTATTGACACTAAAAGCTCAGGTTTATATTCTGATAAAAAATTTTGAAGAAGCCATATTACTTTTGAATCAGGCTATTCAAAATGACAGTACATATGCCGTAGAATATCGTGTGCTTGCTGAGCTTTATGCAGAATTAAAATTTTACTCTAAGGCTGCCGAATATTATCTAAAGTATCTTGAAGTCTCCACCTGGACACCTGAAAAGATTAAAAGATATGCTGCTCTGTTGTACCTGAATAAAGACTACACAAGAACAGTAGAATTATTGAAGCCATTAGAATTTGAAGGCAGCGAATTAACATCAACGACAAGAATACTCGCCTATTCATATTTTAAAATGGATGATTTACAATCAAGTAAAATCTACTTTGAAAAATTATTCGATGCAGATTCGGTAGAATACCTTACATCTGATTATGAAAATTATTCAGAGTTACTTTCAAAAGCCGGTAATGATTCCCTCGCAATTGAATATTTATATAAGATCATAAAAACTGACTCTTCAAGAAATGATGTTTATGGAAAAATTTCTGTGCTTCAGTTTAAGAATAAAAATTGGGAAGGAGTTACATTAGCATTAAAAAACAAAAAGAACCTTACGGCGCAGGAATATTTTGATCTGGGTAAAGCATATTACTTTGTTTCTGAAAACCTCCTCGCAGGGTTAGTTCAAAAAATCTCAGAAAGAATTCCGTTAACACCGGAATTAAAAGCTTCACTCAGATCATCCATAATAAAATACCAGCAATCACCTGGTGATGATGCTTCGACAAACGAATTTATAAAAAGTATCCAAGGCTCATTCAGCCAGCAACAAAAAAATAATTTCAATTCAATTAAAGATGAATGGCTGCAAGAGGCGAAAAGCGCACCTGTTTATAGTAATTATATCTCATCTGAAAACGCTTTAAGCAATCTTAATGAGAAAGCACCTGAACTGGCGATAGGATTTTTCTGGAAAGCCAGGGTAAAAACAAATCTTGATCCTGAAACAACAAATGGTTTGGCAAAACCGGACTATGAAAAGTTTATTTCTATGGCAGAACCTGATTCAATAAAATTTAAGAAAGAACTCTCTGAAGCATATTCCTATATGGGTTACTTCTACTATCTTCAAAACGATAATGGTCTTTCAAAACAATATTGGGAAAAAGTTCTAAGTGTTGAACCTGAAAATAAACAGGCAGCAGACGTATTAAAACATCTCAAATAATGCAAAAGAGATATAGTTGTTAATTAATAATAACGCTGAGATCGGTTGGTCAGGAGGTAATATGAAGGAGATAATAAAATCTACTTTCAAAAGCGGCTTATACGCGATGAGAATAAAGTTATATGTCCGTGTTCTTTTAAAACTTTTTTTGTTTTTTCTTGGACTCTATTTGACTGCAAAATTTGCAATCCTGATGACCGGATTATTCTTCAATAAATAACAATCAAAAATTATGGTAACAAAATTATTACTGATGTTCATAGCCACGGCAGCAATTTCATTTTTTGTTGCATTCCTTGTCAGAATGATTTTTCATCTTGTAAATATCAAATCATTTAAAAGTCTTTTTACATTCAATTCTGATGATATAAAAAGAACGAGTACACATGAAATAAATTCCCTTCAAAAAGAAGCCGGAAACCCGGCAATTGAAGATGAAATTTATGCAGCTATTGGTCTGGCGTTGTATTTATATATGGAGGAAATAAAAGAACTTGAAAAACTTCAGCTTACTATTAAGAAAACCGTAAAAACTTACTCACCTTGGAGTTCCAAAATTTACGGAATAAGACAACACCCGAGATAAAAACTCATCTATAGAAAATAATATGGACTTAAAAGAATTTATTAATCTTTTTCAGGGCGTCTCAACTTTAATTAACTCAAACCCCGTAATAATTATTGGCCGGTGTGGTTTAATTTTACTTGGAGTACTTCTCATTTATTTGGGTAAAAAAGGTGTGCTTGAACCCTTACTAATGATACCAATGGGACTTGGAATGTCAGCCGTTAATGCTGCTACCCTTATCCTTCCAAACAACACAGAAGGTAATTTGTTTCTGGATCCTATGGTAACTGATCCATCCGCATTAATGGATATTTTGCAGATAAACTTTCTACAACCCATTTACACCTTTACTTTCAGTAATGGTTTGATTGCGTGCCTTGTTTTTATGGGTATTGGTGTACTACTTGATGTTGGGTTCCTGATTGCACGACCTTACACAAGCATGCTGCTTGCATTGTTTGGTGAGTTAGGTACATTCCTGACAATTCCGATTGCAACTACATTCGGCTTTAGCATTAATGATTCAGCTTCAATCGCTATGGTAGGCGGCGCTGATGGTCCGATGGTACTGTTCACATCTCTGGCATTATCCAAAAATCTGTTTGTGCCTATAACTGTTGTGGCATACTTATACCTGGGGCTTACTTACGGCGGTTATCCATACCTTGTTAAATTTTTAGTGCCTAAAAAATTACGCGGAATAAAACCTGCAAAAAAAGATTTGGCTAAAAATATAAAACCACAACAGAAGATAACTTTTGCAGTTGCGGCATGTGTCATACTTTGTTTACTCTTTCCTGTTGCAGCACCATTGTTCTTTTCTTTATTCATAGGAGTTGCTGTCAGAGAATCGGGATTAAAACATTTGATAGATTTTATAGGCGGACCACTGCTTTATGGTTCAACTTTTTTTCTTGGACTTATGCTTGGTGTGTTATGTGAAGCGCACTTAATTCTCAACCCGCAAATTTTATTGCTATTGATTCTTGGAATTATTGCTCTGCTGCTTTCAGGAATAGGAGGAATATTAGGCGGTTACGTTTTATACTTCTTTACTGGAAAGAAATATAATCCTGTTATCGGTATTGCCGGAGTAAGTTGTGTGCCAACCACTGCAAAGGTTGCACAAAAAATTGTGTGTGAAGAAAACCCGGATGCGGTAATTCTTGCACAGGCAATCGGTGCTAATATCTCAGGTGTTATTACAACAGCCATCATTACCGGTATATATATCACTTTAATTCCTCATTTATTTAAATAAGAAAATGTTTTCAAAATAGTATTTATGAAAAAAACGTTTCCAGCAAAATATATTTATTAATCAATGAAGGTTGTCTATGAAAAAACTCTTTCTTAAAAAACCGCTTCATATGCTACTAGCAGAAGTTCATGGTGAAAACCGGTTAAGACGGATTCTGGGACCTGTGGCGTTAACCAGCTTGGGAGTAGGTGCAATAATTGGAACCGGGATTTTTGTCCTAACAGGTGTTGCAGCACATGACAAGGCAGGCTCAGCGGTAATACTTTCATTTTCAGTTGCCGGGTTGGCATGTATTTTTGCTGCACTTTGCTACGCTGAATTTGCCTCAATGGTGCCTGTCGCAGGTTCTGCATACACTTATGCTTATGCTACACTGGGCGAATTTTTAGCATGGATCATCGGATGGGATTTAATACTCGAGTATGCTGTTGCATCTGCCACTGTCGCACATGGGTGGTCACATTACTTTCAGGATTTTATCGGAATATTTGGATTGAAGGTCCCGCCTAATCTTGCAAAATCACCTTTTGATTTTAACACATCGACGGGTACTTTTTTTTCTACGGGTTCAGTGGTTGATTTTCCGGCTATAGTAATCACTTTTATTATTACGATAATTCTTGTAAAGGGAATTAAAGAGAGTGCGGGTTTCAATTCAACTATGGTAATAATCAAATTAGCAGTTGTAATACTAGTAATTGCGGTTGGTGCCATGTATATAAATTCAGCAAACTGGGAACCATTTGCACCTTATGGTTATACCGGATTAAGTTTTTTTGGTCACACAATATGGGGTGAAACTGGTGCCGGAGGAGCTCCTGTCGGTGTACTGGCAGGTGCAGCCATGATTTTCTTTGCTTATATAGGGTTTGATTCAATATCGACACACGCCGAAGAAGCAAAAAATCCTCAACGAGATGTTCCGATTGGAATCATCACTTCTTTAGTGTTGTGTACAATCCTTTACATACTTGTGGCAACAGTAATAACGGGAATGGTACCATATGATAAAATAAATATTGATGCTCCTGTTTCCAACGCCTTCTATCAGGTAGGACTTGAATGGGCACAATTTATAATTTCTTTGGGGGCAATTGCAGGTATCACATCTGTCTTACTTGTTATGATGCTTAGTCAACCCAGAATTTTTCTGGCGATGTCCCGTGATGGTTTGCTTCCTTCAAATATTTTTGGTGCAATACATGACAAATTCAGAACACCATGGAAGTCAACAATACTTACAGGTATTTTTGTTGCCACATTAGCGGGACTTCTTCCTTTAAGAATACTTGCTGAGTTAGTGAATATCGGTACTCTCTTCGCTTTTGTTGTGGTTTGTTCAGCAGTATTAATTATGAGAAAGACTCATCCAAACGCTGAGCGACCTTTTAAAGCTCCATGGTTCCCTGTTATACCCATTCTTGGAATTATTACTTGTCTGGTATTAATGTTTTCACTTCCGGCAGAAAACTGGCTAAGATTGGTTGTCTGGTTAGCAATCGGAATAATCATTTATTTTTTCTATGGCAGAAAACATAGTGTATTAAGAAAACTGCATAAATGAAAATGAGTTATTGGGTCTTTTCTATACATCAAGGAAAGAAAAAAAATTGAACCAAATTAAAGAGCATTTTGGGATAGATTCTAATGTTGTCAAAAAGTTTAAGGTGTATAAATGTCAAAGGCTGAACCAGTTCAATCTTACAGCTACATTGATTGGCGTTTGATCGGTCGTCAAAAATATTTTGTTTCTTTGTTCCTCTTTTTACAGGTCTGTTTGATCTTCCAAAACCCTGGACCTGTTTCAGGATGGCAATTCAATTGGTTTAATTATAACATTGATGTAAACAATTCTACATACTGTGATTTTTCATCAGTTCCTAATCTTACACTAATTGTAAATGAAAAACTTAAACTCAAGTTCATTGAGTTTTTCAGTTATATTGTCATAGAGGTTAGTGAACTAAACAACATTACACTTAAAGTAATTTTCTTCTCTGATGTTGGGGCGGATCTTCTCGCCTACAAAAAAGAAAATAATCTTTCCAGAAGTCCGCCATTTAGCTTTTCCTGGTGATTCTATACATTATTTATTAATCAAATTCAGGTGATGTTCACCCGATAATCATGAGGAGTTATATGTCCACACAACAGGAAGAGGATAAAAAATCATTTTGGAAAGATTTTGCTGTAGGTTTGATATGGCTTTTATTGCCTGTCGCTATAATATATTTTTTACTGTTTTATTAGAAATAAGGTGATCGATTTGAGTAATACACTTATCTGTATCTTATTCAATTACGAACGTAAATGAATTTTTAAATCCGGGAGTGAATAATAAATTCACTCCTGATGCTTCATTGCATTTACATTAACAGACATTCACTGACTGCTTTGATCTGTATCAAATTCAATTATTACTATTAATCTTTCAAATCTTCCAGTTTTGTATGAATAATTGAATATAGATTGTTAATACTCACTTCCTTCTGCCTTACTTAACCGACATTTAATTTTGGTTTTCTTTTTTGCCGATTGACAAGCGGATTAACCGAGTCCCATAAAATTTTTTTCTATCTTTTACGATTTCTGTAGTAAATTCTAAATAAAGTCGGTTAATTTCCAAGAGCATATATTTCATAGCGATAATTTTATATTTAAACCCACAACATTGTCAGAACTGAATCATAACTGCTCATTATTATATTGTACTCATTCAATAACAAGTCGCGGTGATAATTAATATTAAAGTCTTCCGCAAACCATGCCATAGCTGATACATTATCTGTTTCATTTGTTATAATCTTTGTTTTGTAATAGTCATAAGCCGCAGAACTGTCATTCACTTTATATCCGTTTGGTATAAAGCGTAATGGAAAGTCTTCATTTACACGGCTCCACTTTACTACTCCTGATGTACTCATTATTATTGCTGTCGGTACAGAACCAAGCTCCGCATATTTCAGAGCACCGGCAGATAATGATGTCCCAAAGTACTCCGCAATATCGTTAAGCAGTTCTGCGCCGAATTTTCTTTTTTGCGTGAAGCTTATAAACCATTGATGCGGCATTAGCAACTCGGATGCAAATATGTTCGCGTTTGTTTCAGCGTCTTTATTCAATTGAGGTGTGTAAATGTCTCTGTCCGAACAATTTTTTAATCCTTCATTTCTTTTCCGTTGCTTTCCGGTGACAGGATCAATTCCTTCATTAAAGTAATGTCCCATTTCATGGGCAAGTATAAATCGTTTTTGTCCTTTTTCTTTAAGAGTACTTTTAATTTTTATTATGCCGTAATTCTCGCCATATAATATCCTGCCAAGGTGAGTTTGCAGGTCTGTTTCTTCAACGATCAGGTGTTCCGCGTTTGCGATACCTTCAAGGTCTAGTTCATCGGGTTTTGTTATACAGTATTTATTTAAAAGGAGTTTTGCGTTTGCTTTTGCTATTGCATTCATTTTTGTCTTTATTAAAAAAGATGACATCTTCAGGAAAAGATGTCATCTTTGATAAGGTTACTTGTTGTTGTTTTCACCACTGCGATTGATTTTTTTCAGCAGTGCCAATTTCTTTTTATCTTCTTCCAATTCTTTCTCTTCACCACCCGTCAAATTCCCCTTTTTATCCCTGAATCCAAATGCGATTTCTTCTAATTCTGCATTTGATAGTTCACTTTCGTTTAATTGTCTATAGAAATCCTCCTTAAATTGTTTCCCATCTTTTAATTTATTTCCTGCTTCCAATTTTTCAAGTTTTTCCATCATATCCTTTTGAAATTGTTCAGCATCTATTCCGGCACTCTTCAAATTTTCATTGATGCTTTCTTCATCTTCGAATTCCGGGTTAAGATAGATGCTGAGCAATGTAATGAGCTCTTCATTGCTCATATATCCTCCGTTAATCCGTTTTCTGTTCCAGTGCTCTTTGCACTTTGTATTTTATTCTCCTCATTATGTTACTGACTTCCCTCACGCTTATCCCAAGGTCATCTGCGATATGCCTGGGTTTCAGCCCTTCTAAAAGGCAATAAAATATAATTTCGCAGTCTTCATCGCCTTTTATCTGACCAAGGACTATCTCCATTTTTTCTTTGATGTCCTGCAAAAATTCTATTTCCCGAAGAGATATGTGATATTCATTTTCATATTTGTTTTTGAAAATAAATTCTTCGCTGTCATACTCATCAGTCGTCACAAGTTTTTTAACTTTTTTTGCTTCAGCGCATACATGACTCCTGATAGCATTATACATAAAGCTGTTTATATCTATTTTTTCATAATTCCACCTCCTGTTTTTTTGATAGATCTTTACAATTAAATCCCCTACGATATCTTCAGCGCTTGGCTTAATCTTTATATTTGCATAATAGACCTGTATAAACCTATTAGCATGACTTAACCACTCTTTCATTTTTCCTTGACTACCCCGAAGAACATCCATGATCTTCGGGTTACATTCGTCCGGGGGAATATTCATACCTGTCATCTCCTAAAAAAAAGATTCGTATAAATATTAATTCACTCCAGTTGAGGTTTTTTACGAAAAGCTGATCAGATTTTTTTTTCGCAGAATTTTCAGCCCGTGGTGAATTAATCACTGAATGAAATTTGTAAAAAAACAATGATGAATTCAAGAATAGAAAATATTGTCAGAAAATTTTTCAGATGGAAAAGAAATTTTTTCCCTGATGTCAGTGTTTACAGGTATTATACAGGTACTACTATCCTACTACTCAGGTACTACAACGTTCAGGTTTTGATCCAAAATATATTTCGCGCATTGAAAGTGCTGCGTTTTGATTTTCTTTTTTCCAATAACCGTAATAAAAGTCCTCCGCTATTGTCAATCAATCGGCTTTCTATACTTAAAACTATTTTCAAATTAGATTATAAGGAATTATTAAAATGGGTACTTTAAATAAAACTGTTCTCGGGCGTGTCACCGGAGCTGTTGGTGATATCGTTTTCCGTTCAAAGAATGGAAAGAATTATGTTTCCTCAAAGCCAGCAAATGTTAAGGTTTCTAACAGTCAAATTGCACTTGCTGCCAGAGCTAAATTCAGGTTATGTATTAAATTTGCACAGGCTATTGCATTCAATCCAATGATAAAATCATTATGGCTGTCTGCGAAACCACAATATATGTCTGCCGCAAATTTTATCTTCCGGACAAACTATACTCATATCAGTTCAACTGATGTAAATAATAGCGCGTCATTAGTTCCGGGATTTGGATTCAGTTTGGTTTCACCGGTCATTGATGTCAATTCGACACGCCTGCGTGTTACATTGGATGCAATCACTGCCGATTCAGGTATAAATCCGGCGACTGAACCTAACCTGCGATTAGCTGCAGTTCTGGTACTTACATCTCCACTGAACAGCGGAATGTTTCCTTATGATTTCATTCCGTTAAGTTCACCGGATGTTGCTACTGTGTTTGATACTCCGGTTAACTTTACTGCTTACCTGAGCAGTCAGCAGGCACAGTTGTTCAGCCAGTATCAGACTGTAAAAGCATTTTGTACAATTGTTTCTCTTAATTCTGAAAATTCAGTTGTACATTTTGCTACTACATTTGTCGGTTAGTAAAAAACAGCTCCCTAAAAAGGGAAGTATATTCACTTCCCTTTTGGGAAATAGATCACAAAGAATTTTTCAACCTATTGTAATTTGACCGTATTGATTTAATTTCTAACAAATTTTGTTCAACTCACCAGTGGTTAGCAAGAATTTTACTAGCTTTGTTTAGTATCGATGCCCACTTGCACTATTTATCTCTTTTCGTTAATTATCATTGTGGTTTGGTTAAATTCATTTAAAAATATTTTTAAGGCAAATTTTTATGCGCTCAAATACTGCTTATTCGCGGATTTTATTGAAAGCACAGAAGTATATAAGTGAAGGAATTTTGATACTTGATGCTGAGAGCAAACGGCATTCTGTACTTTATATCAATAAAGGAATTAAAAAAATTACCGGCTTAAATAATACAGAAATTATAGGGCATGGATTCAAAACATTTCTCTCTAAAGAAAATAAAGTAGAGTCTGTAAAAAAAATCCTGAATGCTTTAGAGCAAAAAATAAATTGTATGGTTGATCTATTTATTAATAAGAAAAATCATCAGGTTTGTTTTTGCAGAATATCTGTTGCTTATATCCCGGGTTCCGGGAAAGGCGATAACTATTATCTATTGATAGTCAGGGACATTACTGAAATACGGCAGAACCTGATTAACAGTACTCAACTGGATATTATTAATACTACCCTTCGTTCAGTGAATGATATAGTTTTTAATTTTATGCAGGGATTGTTGCTGTTCCGAACTGAATGCGAAGTTGAGTGTTCAGCTCCAAACGTGAATTTTAAACTATTCGACAGTAACTATAAGACAACTGTCAATCGTCTGATGAAAATAAACAAGATGAGCGAATATAAAATCCGAAACGTAGGTAACCTGGGGAATATTTCAATACTCGATACCGGATTAAATTAACAGATGTAAAATATTTTAAGGGACGGAATATTTCCTGATTTTTATTTCGTCTCGTTGATCTTTCTCTTAATTCTAAATTACTTTATTTCAGCTAACTTGCTTTTAAGAAAGCTTAGTAGCCTAAAGGATTACACCCGCTATATTTAGGATAAAATCTTTTTTTCTTTTCAAATCCATTCCCCTATTAAATCCTGAAAGAATTATTTAATATTGCATGTGAAAATCTGCTATCAGTTATTAACTAATGGAGTGATCTATGCCTGCAAAAACCGGGACTGATGCAAGCCGTTTTGGTACTGCGCCTGTCTTCTTTACAGCAATCTCAACTATACTTGGCGCAATACTTTTTCTCCGGTTCGGGTATGCAGTTGGAACACTCGGATTTTTTGGTGTTCTTCTCATAATTATTATCGGGCACCTGGTAACAATTCCAACCGCTCTTGCAATTTCAGAGATTGCTACAAATCAGAAAGTTGAAGGCGGCGGAGAATATTTTATAATCTCCCGTTCATTCGGTCTTAACATCGGCGCTACTATTGGAATAGCATTATTTCTTTCACAGGCTATCAGCGTAGCTTTTTATATCATAGCATTTACGGAAGCATTTACATTTCTTTTTGAGTGGGTGAAGTATTCTTACAGTTTTGAATTACCGCGACAGGCAATCAGTATTCCTGTAATGATAGCACTGTCACTTGTTATAATCTTCAAAGGCGCGAATATAGGTGTAAAGGCTTTATATATTGTAGTGGGAATCCTCTTCATTTCCCTTGTCAGTTTTTTTATGGGAAGTCCTATTGGTGGATCTGATTCCGTCGGCGTTTTCAAAAACGCATTCGGCGATCCTGATAAATTCTTTGTTGTGTTTGCAATAATATTTCCGGCATTCACCGGAATGACTGCCGGCGTTGGACTAAGCGGAGATCTTAAAAATCCCGGCAAGTCGATTCCGTTAGGAACGGTTGCGGCGACAATTTCCGGTTTTGTTATTTATATCTTCATCATTCATAAGCTTGCAATATCAGCAAGTCCGGAAGAATTACTCGGTGATCAACTTGTTATGTCCAAAATCACTTTGTTCGGTGCTGTTCTTGTTCCATTAGGATTGGCGGCATCAACAATCTCATCTGCGATTGGCTCATTCCTTGTCGCACCGCGAACATTACAGGCACTTGGTATTGATAAAAGTTTTCCGCTGCCATTCGCAAACGGGTTTCTTGCCAAAGGCGTTGGAAGTGTAAACGAACCAAGGAATGCTTCCATCGTTGTGTCGGTAATTGCATTGATATTTGTTATGCTCGGTGATGTGGATGTAGTAGCTACAATCATAACAATGTTCTTCATGGTTACGTATGGTTCTCTCTGTCTTATTTCATTTCTTTATCATTTTGGTGCTGATCCTTCATACAGACCAAAATTCCGGTCACGTTGGTATTTGTCTCTGCTCGGATTTTTGATATGTGTAATACTTATGTTTGAGATAAGCACGCCTTATGCCCTATTTTCAATATTAAGTATGGTCATTCTTTATTTGTATGTTAATAGCTATCACAAAGATCGCGGCGGTCTTGTAACAATATTCCAGAATGCAATATTCCAGTTGAGCAGGAACGTTTTTGTGTACCTTCAAAAAACAAAAAAGGCTGATCAAAATAAAAACTGGAGACCATCGGCTGTGTGTGTATCAAGGGATTCATTCGAGAGGGATAAAGCACTGATTTTATTAAGCTGGATTTCTTACAGGTTTGGATTCGGAACTTATATTCATCTTATCGAAGGTTACTATTCAAAATCAAATAACACAGAATCAAAAAAAGTTTTATCAGAATTAATTAATAGAACGAGAAGTGTTAAAGGAAATATTTATATCGATACTATTATCTCACCATCCTTCACATCCGCTATCGCACAGATTGTGCAGTTGCCAAGTCCTTCCGGGATGGAAAACAATATGATAATATTTGAGTATGATAAGCATTCAGTTGAAACTCTTGAAAAGATAATCGATAACTTAGCACTGATTCAGGCTGGTGATTTTGATGTTTGTATAATGGGGACTTCTCAGCGAACTATTAATTACAGCAGCGGTATTCACATCTGGCTAAGAGACCAGGATATTGAAAACGCTAACCTGATGATACTGCTGAGTTACATTCTGCTGGGTCACCCTGATTGGGAAAAAGCTTTCATAAAAGTTTTCAGTGTGTGCGCTAAAGGAGAACTTGAAGAGGAAAAAAGAAGACTCGACGAGCTTGTATTAAAAGGACGATTACCTATATTCGAAAAAAATATTAAGGTCATTGAGTTAAACGGTGATACGGATTTTAAAACTTTGGTTAACACTCATTCCGCTGATGCGGGATTAACAATACTCGGATTTGAAGAGGCATTGATAAAACATGAAGGAGCGGATTTTTTTGATGGCTATAGTTCTATCGGGGATGTTTTGTTTGTAGATGCGAAGGGACTCAAGGAACTCTAATTACATAAATAGATTTCTTTAAATATTTGAAATCAATCTTGTCACTTAATTTTTAAAGAATTTATTTCATAAATCAAGGAGTCAATGAACAGCAATTCACAAGTCGAAGTTTTTGAAAAAGAAGTACAAAAGCAGTTTATACTTTATAATAGTCTTTTCCTGAATCTTTCTTTGCCTGAAATAACATCCATCGGAACTTTAATTCCGGTACTGCAGGAGACCTGTACGAAGGGCTTGAAAGCAGGCAAACGTCCTGAAGAGATCATTGATAAATTTTTCAAAACTTACACAATTGCGGATACTGAAGAAAAAAAGATTGGCTATCTTCTGAAAGTCATTCAGTATATCGAAAGGCAGATTGTTCTTTTTGACAGTATTGAAGATGCTGCTTTCGGTCAAATCAAGCTTGTTGAAGGTGAACCGTCAGTTGAAGATTATCTTCAAATGTCAAAGGGCAAACCGGAACAAAATAAAATCGAAGAGAAGTTAAAAAGTTATAACATAAGATTAGTATTCACTGCGCATCCTACTCAGTTTTATTCTGATCCGGTTCTGGATATCATCAACCGGTTGAGAAAAAGTATCATAAAACAATCTGTCAACAAAGTTGATACACTACTGAAACAGTTAAGTTTAACTTCTCTCATAAACAGAAAGAAACCCACTCCTGAAGAAGAAGCGATGAGCCTGATTTATTTTCTTCGGAATATTTATTATGACGGTGTGGGTGAACTTGTGAATAGTCTCAAGAAAATATTTCCAAGTGATTCTGAAAACACAAAGCTGATTGAGCTTGGGTTATGGGCTGGCGGAGACCGTGATGGAAATCCGTTTGTCACTTCTCAAACAACAATACAAGTCGCTGATCATTTACGCGTTGCGTTGATGAAGTGTTATTACAATGACATAAAAAAACTTGAAAAGAAAATTACTTTCAAAAAAACATCTGTGCTAATAGCTGATTTAAAACTCGCTTTATATGAATCGATGTTTAACGATAACAGAATTTTAACTTACGGGGAAATCATTCAACCATTGTTGCAGATTAAGGACATCGTCTTAAAGGATTATAACTCGCTTTATCTTGATGACATTGATAGACTTATTGACAAAGTAAAAGTATTCAAAACTCATTTCGCATCGATTGATATTAGGCAGAATCATCTTGTGCAAAAACAGATCATCGAAAATATTCTTCGCAGTAAAAAGCTGATTAAAAAAAGCATTGATGAAGTTGATGACAGACAATTACAGAAATGGCTACTTTCTGCTCAGAGTGTAAAACTTAATGCAGTTCAATTTGAAGACAGTATTCATAGTGAGATGATTAAATCCATACAACGGATAAATCTTATTCAAACGAGAAATGGTGAATATGGTTGCCACAGGTACATTATTAGTAATTCGGAAGACATGTATTCTGTGCTTTTTGTTTTTGCCTTGTTAAGGTGGAACAACAACGGCAATAAAGTTAAGATGGATATAGTTCCTCTTTTTGAAACCATGGAAGGAATGGAAAATTCCGGCAGCATCATGCGCAGTTTGTTTAGCATTCCTGAATATCGCAGGCATATAAAAGAACGCGGTAATGTTCAGACTGTCATGCTTGGGTATTCTGATGGAACAAAAGACGGAGGCTATCTAAAAGCAAACTGGATGATCTTCAAAACAAAAGAAGAGATAAGTGAAGTATGTAATGAGCATGGAATCAAAGTTATTTTTTTTGATGGAAGAGGCGGTCCGCCTTCACGCGGCGGTGGAAAAACACACAGGTTCTATGCTTCAAGCAGCGACAGGATTTCAGATACAGGAATTCATCTTACTATCCAGGGACAAACAATTTCAAGCAAGTTTGGAACAAAAAAACATTTTAAACATCAGTGTGAACAATTAATTGCGGCAGGTATCAGGAACAGTTACGAACAGGAGAATAGAAAAATCCCGGATGAGATGAGATCACTTCTCGACAGGCTTTCTGATATATCCTACAAAAAATATTTTTCATTAATTAATCATGAAAAGTTTATTCCTTACCTGGAAAGAAAAAGTACGCTTCCCTATTACGGTGAAACAAGAATTGGCAGCAGACCTGTTAAAAGAAGTAAGAACAGTAAATTAAACTTATCAGACCTCCGTGCTATTCCTTTTGTCGGTGCGTGGAGCCAGTTAAAACAAAACGTCCCGGGCTTTTTTGGAATCGGAACGGCTTTGGAATCATTGGTTAAAGAAGGTAAAACCGCTCAGTTAAAAAAATTATTTAAGGATGTTAAATTCTTTAAAGCATTAATCCTTAACAGTATGATGTCATTGACAAAAACAAATTTTTCATTGACTGCTTATTACAAACACGATAAGGAATTCGGCGGGTTCTGGAAAATACTCTATGACGAGTATGAGCTCACAAAGAAGATGATACTTCTGATAAGTAATTCTGAAAATCTGATGGAAGAAGAACCGGCAAGTAAGAAATCAATTGAGATGAGAGAAAAAATTGTCATCCCGTTGCTGGTAATACAACAATACGCTCTTGAAAAAAATTCTTCCAATGAGGGTGCTGATGGGCACTATAAAACAGTAGTACGCAGATCGTTATATGGAAATATTAATGCGAGCAGGAACTCAGCGTAAAAACTAATTGTCTATTCAGGTGCAATAATTTTGTTGCGGATAAGTTCACGAAGAACAATCTCAGTCATATCGCTTTTAAAACTAAATTCATACCTGATATCCATAACATAAGCTTTAACTCTCATCTTATAATATGGTTTTTGTTCGTTCATTTCATTGAAGAACAGGACGGTTATAGGTTTGTTCAGGTAAATATATTTTGAAACCTGCGCTGCCTCTAAAGCAATTTGCCTCACCACGGTAGTATCGATGCTAATCGGCAAAAATATTTCAGCGACTACCTGGCAGTTTGGTTCACCGGAGTTTGAATTTGAAACTGATTTATTCATCAGGTCTCCGTTTGGAATTGTAACAACGGAATCATCAGACGTAACAATACGTGTTGAACGTAAACCGATCTTTATAACTTCACCATAGTGACCATCGATTTCAATTTTATCTCCAACCTGGAAAGGTCGGTCAAAGATGATCATTATACCGCCGAAAATATTTTTGAAAATATCCTGCGATGCAAAACCCACAGCAATACCAAGCGATGCCAAGATAGCAAGTATGGTTTCTGCAGGCGGTTTGAATATTCCATGTATGATTAAATAAAGTACAAATGCCCATGAAAGAATTCGAATAACAGGGATAAATCCTTTTATAGTTATTCTGTGCCCTGTACTGCGTTCTGCAAAAATATCAAGCAGCTTTGTTATTAATTTGATAAGGTAAAGTCCGGCAAAGAAAAATATTACAGCCCATAATATTTTCTCGAAAGACACAATCTCATCAATTGACGGCGGGGACAAATCAAGATCTCCAACGATATTCTTTCCGGAAGTATCTTGCGTTGAATGTATAAAAACCGTATCAACGACCCGTACTGTATCTGATGTTTGTTGTTGTTTGGTCGAATCGGGCTGTGCGTTTACATCACTTAAAGATGTGAGCATTACTAATAACAAGAGATGGATTGTAAGGTAAAATCTTTGCATAAATCAATGTATAATATTTTTAGATTTCAAAAGTCCGACAACATGACGATAAAGTAATGGGTTGATAGTATATAACTCATTGTGCTTTACAATAATGCCATCATCATGCATAAGGATAAATAATAAATTTGATGAAGCAACCGGCATGTCGAATATGACGGAGTGATCTTCAATTTTCAAACCGTCATGGATTAACATAGCATAAAGAGCAAATACTTTATCTGTTGAAAGAGTATTCAGGAAAGAGTAATCAAGCTCCGGCGGAGGTCCGATTTTAATCAGATCGCTGTCTGCATTCCTGGCTGAGCGAAGCCAGTATATAAGGGCAAGACTTGTATTACTCTGCGCAAATTTATTCAGTCCTGAAAAATATTTATTCAGCAGGTAAGGTTGTTTTTCATTATCAGTAAGCTTTCTGAAACTCTTTGATTTTAAAATGTTTTCATCGGCTTCGTATTCTATGTCGTATCCGCTTACACGATGTCGTTTTGTAACCAGGTTAATTATCTGTTCTTCATTGAGTTTATCAAGGTGTATAACATGACCAAAGTAATCAGGAGCATGGATAGTCTTATCTATATATATCCACCCGTACAGTGTACAAGTCGATATCCAGAATGTGTTTTTATTTGTTTTGGAAATTATCTCAAAAAATATTTTTAATACCCTGAATCCGTTTACTTTTCTCAAAAAAAGCTTTTGAAGATTTTCAACGATCAGAATATTTTTTTTAGAAGTTGAGTTAAGGTATGTAATTAAATCATCTGCTGATTCAAATGAAGCATTATCCAGAACTTTTGAAAAATACCGCAGCATATCCTTTAAATCTCTGACAGGTTCGGTAATTGAGAATCTGTAGATATTTACTTCCGGAGAAATATCCTTCATAAAGATATTTATGAGTGATGTTGCACCACAGCCTTTTTCACCAATGATTATGCTAGGTGCAAACTTGCCTTCAGCCCAATATTTATATGCTTTATTTAATCGGGATATTTCATGTTCGCGTCCGATAAAAAATCTCTCATCCTCGAGCGCGCGGTTCTCAAATAATTTCTGATAAACAAATGGCAGCCTGTTGATCGCTAACTGGGTTTCTGCAAGATAGTCAGATACTTCGGTTGCTATTACTTTTGCGGAAGGGGCAAGTCCAAAAACATTAATTATTCTTTTATAATGAGTGGACAGAAAATTAAATGAATTTTTGACTGCGTTTAGTACTTTAGGAAACGCCTCATTTACACTGTGAACAACCTTCTCTTTTAAAGCAGTTGATTTCTGAATAGCCTTAGCTTTTGCGAGAGTTATCCTGATATTAAATATTTTTTCAGTTACAGTAAGATTTAGCAACTCAGCTAAAAACGAATTTACTGATTTATCCAGGTTACCAAGTACAGAAATATTCTGAGTTTTTAATCGTTCTTTTATTTCCTGGATTTTTTTTATAGTCCTGGAAAATCCTTCGGATGCCGTTGATAAAGCCTGTTCAATATCATTTTCCGATTGTAGTTTTATTAATGCAGAATCCAATGCAAAGTCAGGAATATGATCAATCTCAGATAATTCTAACTGAACTTTTTCAATTGAAGTGCTTATCTCAGTTTTTAGTTTAGCAGAAGAAGTAAAGTACTGAGGCTCCGCTGTGTATTCCAGAATTTCTTTCGGGGAAAACTTATTCATCTCAGAATCTTTAATCTCATCAGTGTAGTCGTCTGTCCTAACGAGAATCCTGGTATCTCCAATTGAATCAACACTGTCGGCGATAAAACCATCAAAGCCGGAAACTATACCGGTCAGATCAGATTCATAAAGTTTTTCAATTGTATGCACAACATTTTTGCCGGCAAACTCAGATTTGATTTTGTTTTTAAGCTCCGGGAAGTTTTTCTGAAAATCATTAACTGTATTAAAACTTTCTGCACTTTTTTTCAGATCCAGGATGTTAGTAATTAGAGTCTCAAATACCGGTAAGATTGTAGATTCAAATCTCGATGTTATTGCCGCTTTTAATTTTTGCTGTTGTAAAACTATCTTATACCTAATAACATAGATTTCATTATTGAGCTGCCAATCATCAAGTAATGCTGTGAAATTATTCGCCCACCCATCATTTACACGGGCAAATGACCGGGATAATTGTTTTGTTTTTTTACTTATGGATTTATCGCTGATTCTTCTTGAAGGAAATTCAATTGTACCGGACTGCAAGTACCTTAGTTTATATTCTTCAAAAAGTTTTTTGATTGAACTATCTATGAATTCGGATAAGCTTGATTCATATTCTTTAATCTGAGTTTGTAAGCTATCGTTGAGAACAAATAAATTTTTCTTTTGCTGTTCAACATTCTCATTAAGGTGAGTGGAAGTTTCATTGAAAAATACTTTTTCATTCCCTTCATATACCTGCCACATTTGTTTAACGAGGCTGCTTCTCAGCTTAAAATAATTTCGTTTTAACTCTATAAGACTAAAAGAATATTCACAATACAAAAAATATTTTCGAAGATTCCTGAATAATATGATATGCTGCCAGGGTCTGTCAGGTTTTAATGGCTTTCTAAAAAGTTTAAGAAGCAGATTAAATATCTTCCTGTCAAGGTTTGAAATCTTATACAAAACATTTTTTAATCTTTTACGTATCTTCAGTAAGAAGCCTTCACCATCCAACAACTTAAAACGATCCTCATCCTGATAATCCGACACAATCAACTGTGAAGCAGAAATTATTTCAGATACTTCTCTGAAAAAAACAGGATACCATTGTTCTATTGATATTGCTTTTTCATCCTGCGGAATGGATGAAATCAGATTTCCGATTTTCTCATGAGCTGTGACTATTTTATTTAAATCAACGGATGCTTCGGGAGTAGTGACTTCACTGTACTTTTTTAATAACGATCCCATCTCAACCGAGAAACCGGCTATATATTTTTTGAGTTGCTCCAATGTAGTCTTGTGAGGTTCAACTATGTGAAGTTCAACAAGATCTCTGAATAGTTTTTCAGTAGCTGTAAAATTTTCGTGCATTAATATTCAGTCTATTTTTGTTCGGGTTTTGTGTGTGATTTACCTTCAGTAACATTGTTATAAAATCGTTGAGTTGGATAAGCAAAATCAATATCAGAATGCTTTGCAAACTCTTTAAGAATATCTTCCCACATTTTTTCTTCAATAGTTCTTCGTTCCCTTGGATCACACATGAATCTTAGTGTTAGCAATACTCCGCTGTCTTTTACGGAAGTGTAAACCACCGGAGAAAGTTTCGTGTAAAATATCATAAACTTTTTAGCTGCTTCTTTAACCTGTTTTTCTGCTTCGGCACTTAATAAGATACTGTGCTCATGTAATATTTTAGTAAGAATCTCTTTTGCTTTTTTCCAATCACTTTCAAATGTTAGTAAGACTGGTATCTCATTCCAGATATATTGAAACCCCGCAGTGTAATTCGCCTGTGGTTGTGTAAAAACTATTCCGTTCGGTATATGAATTATTCTTCCGGTGTGCTGGTCAGCATCAACCCAATTACCGATTTCATTTATTGAAAACTGGAAAATCCTGATATCAATTACATCCCCGGCTGTCTCAGCAATTTGAATTCTGTCTCCCACTTTAAATGGCTGCCTTATCAATATAAAAAGCCAGGCAACAATATTAACTAATGGATCCTTAAGAGCTATTGCTATTCCGGCGGATATAAGACCTAAGAATGTAGCGAATGAACCGAATACGTTTAACCAGGTGTTTATTAAAAAAACGATTATAAGAAATACTGAAAAGTATAATGTGATCTTCTGCCACTGGTAACGGACCCTGATATCACCAAGCTTTGAAATAATAAACCGCTTAATTACCTGTTGAATCAAAATTATTATTACAATCACAAACAGTGATTCAAGTAATTTTGATTGTACAGCGGGATCAATGTTAAGAATATCTTTCAGTTAGTCCCTCATGAAAATATTTTAATCTGAAAAATTGACTGAAGATAATGTAGCACATTATTTTTTAAGAATCACTTCGTACAAATCCTGTCGTCTGTCAAACCAGTTTAACGTACTGCCTTCTGAGCGATGACGCTTAAGTAATTCAAGATCAACATCATGTATAACAACAGTTTCAACATTGGGTGTACACTCTGCTGCAATAGCATCTCGTGAAAACATAAAATCTGACGGTGTGTAAATACCAGACTGTGCGTATTGAATATCCATATTTTCCACGAACGGAAGGTTACCGACATTCCCCGCCATAACTGAGTAAACTCCGTTCTCAATACAGCGTGCCTGAACACACTGTCTTACTCTCAGGTATCCGTAACGTTCATCTGTACAGAATGGAACAAAAATTATTTCAGCACCTTTAGACACGGCAATGCGGCTCAACTCTGGAAATTCAACATCATAACAGATTTGTATGTTTATCTTGCCCCGGTCAGTTTCAAATACTTCAATTTTATTTCCGGGTTTTATTCCCCACCATCTTCTTTCGTTTGGTGTAATGTGTATTTTATATTGCTTTTCGATTGTTCCGTCTCTTCTGAACAGATAAGCTATGTTAAAAAGATCATCATCTTCTTTTGTGAAGTGTGAACCGCCGATAATATTCACATTATATTTTATTGAAAGGTTGTTGAACAACTCTAAGTATTGTGGTGTAAACTCGGCAAGACTCCTGACTGCAATGCCAGGTCTTTCATTAGGCAGAAATGAAAGTAACTGCAACGTGAAGATTTCTGGAAACAGTACAAAATCACTTTTATATCCGGAAGCGACATCAGTGAAATATTCACACTGTTTGGCAAAGTCAGCGAATTTATCTATCTCTCTCATCATGTATTGAACAGCGCAGATTCTTACTTTCTTTGACGTCACAATTTTTTTACCTATTGGCGGAACGTAATCAATGTTCGACCACTCAAGCAGTGTTGCGAAGCCGTCTGATTCCTGGTCGCCTGTCAGATACGCCGGAACAATTCTTTTAAGAACGAAACCGTTAGCAAGTTGTGAAGTCAGTACCGGATCAAAGATATCTTTATTGATAACCTTCTCAACATACTGTCTTGCCGACATTTTATTTTTATGCTTACTGTAGTTTGGTATTCTTCCGCCAATGACAATATTCTTCAGGTTATATTTTTTCGTTATCTCTTTTCTTGCTTCATACAACCGTCTAGCGAGTTTCATAGAACGAAAATCAGGATGTACCATTATTTCGATACCGTATAAAGTTTCTGCATCCGGATCGTGATTGGATATATAACCAAAATCACTTAAAGTCTGCCAGTTATCACTTTCACTGTATAAGTCAAAATCAATAATAAGACTGCTGGATGAAGCAACTAGTTTTTTATTAATCTCGATACATATTTGACCTTCAGGGAATATTTCAAGCTGACTTTCAATCTGCTCTTTCTTCCAGGTGTGCATACCCGGGAAGCAAACTTTTTGAAGTTCAACAAGAGATTTGAAATCATCTATTGTCAATTGTCTGATCTTGATTTTCTTTTCAAGGTCTTTAAGATTTATTTTTTTCATGATATAAACCGGTTTGTGATAGTTTTATTTCGCGGTCATTAATTTAATATAATTTTTCTCAGTACAAGTTCAAGTTGATTGAGATATAATCAAGTATTATTCTTTAATAAATCTATAATAATGAAAATTGAATAACACTAACTGATAAGCCGTTAAAGATGACTAAATAATTTTTTGTTCATTATAAAAAAAGCCGACCATTTCTGATCGGCTTAATTAGATTTAGGAGATATTCCCTACTCTATCGGCATCCACAAAGGGTCTTCTTGTCAAATGATTTTGTCATTTAACAATCAACATCTTCTTTGTTGACGTGAAGTTATTTCCATCAACTCCTTTTGCATCTATCGTGTAGAAATAAACTCCGCTGTTCAGATTACTTGCATCGAAGGTTACTTCGTGTGTGCCTGATGCAATTGAACTGTTCAGCAATGTCATTACTTCCTGTCCTATTACATCAAATACTTTCAGTGTGATTTTTGCATCAACCGGAAGACTATATTTTATTATAGTTGAAGGGTTGAATGGATTTGGATAATTCTGTTCAAGTGAATATGCTTTTGGTACGGCTACATCAACTTCAACTTCATTTGAATATTCATACGCTCCGTCAAAGTCTATCTGTTTCAATCGATAGACTTGTTTTCCGGCAGGTACTTTTGAATCTGTGAATGAATAGTTTTTTGCTTCCGTGGTTGTGCCGTTTCCATCAACAAAACCTAAAGCAACAAATTCATCGCCGGATTTTCTCTGAACTTCAAATCCCAGGTTATTAGTTTCAGTTGCGGTAAGCCAATCGAGTACAACCCTGGTATCATTTGCAGAAGCTGTAAATGAAGCAAGCTCAACCGGTACAGCATTAGTTCCGATGATACTCACATTATCAATAGTCCACCACCAATCCCAGCCAGGCTGTACTGATTTGAATCTAACCCACACGGTTGATTGTAAAGCTGCTGTAGCAGAAATATCAAGCATGACATGTGTATTCCTTACATCAACACCACCATAGGTAAGATAATTTACCCATGTAGTACCGTTATTGGAAACCTGTACATAACACGAATCAGCGGCATCAATAGCGTTCCAGTCTGAATCAAATTCCAGAGTTACTGTCTGATAGATCCCGCAGTTTATTGGATTCGTCAAAGTAGCTGTTGATAAGAGTGTTGTTGGACCTGTTCCGCTTCCGCCTTCATCAGAATCTGCAGAGAAAACTTTTCCTGAAGAACTTGCAGGCATTGTATAAGCATTTGGATAAGGACTTCCGAACACTCTCCATACCAATGTACCTCCATCATTTGTAACGGTGAAGTTTACCGGTACAGTGTCAGTGCTTGCTTCAAAATTATCAAAGAAAAGTGTTACAAGATTTGGATCCTGAACTGTTGAGAATGACCAGGTTGGTCCGTTCGTATTACAGCTATCACCTACTTCAACAACTCTCCAATAGTAAGTAGTCATGTAATCAAGCGGAAGTCCTGTAACATTCCAGCTTGTAGCAAGTGTTCCGCTTTGAACAAGTGTAAGTGCCGCAGGATTTGTTCCGAAGTATAATTGGTTTGTAACTGCACCTGCTCCATTTGTCCAGGTTAGTTGAGGAATATTGATTGAAACATCTGTAGCATTATTCGCGGGTGAAGGAGTCGTAGGAGGTTCAACCGGACAACCACCGGCACCCTGTTCAACTGCCGTCCAGAAAGCAGCATGAAATAAACTTGTACCATTATTGTTACCTGTCCCTGAGGTTGTACAGCCGCCATGCGTATGAACACCAACTGCATTACCGGTTGCATCATCAATCACGGGACTTCCGGAGTTGCCTCCTTCAGTATCGGTAACATAACGCATTGTATTTCCGCTCGAACTTGCATTAGGTCCAACATGAGTTTGTTGTGTCTGGTTTGCGGTACCGTCATCAACACCATAACCGGTGATTCTTATATTCGGAGGAGTAAGATCCTGCACTAACGGCCAGAAAGCATTCTGTGCCTGCTTGGGCATTAAACCGGTAACCGAATTAGGAAATACTTCAAATGTACCCCAGTCATTTCCTATACCGCCATTGGTAAATACTTTTGTAGATACATCAACAGAGTATTGATCTTCGGGACCGGGATGCTGTAATGTACCGCCGGGTAATGAAAGCGGAACCTGGAATTGCACAACAGTTGCGCCGCTTCCATCAAGGCAATGTCCTGCGGAAATAAAATGTCCGTTCGGAATAATCCACGCTGTACAGCCGATACTTAACAATCTTCCGGTGGCAAGTTGATTTGAAGCTACACGATCATCTGTCGGACCGCATTGACTGTCGGTATCATTTGCCCATTCACCAACCGATACTTCATCAATATTAAAATAAATTTTTTCATCTGATGGATGTACAAAGAGTTTTATCTCAACAGCGCCGCGATTAAAGTATGCACTGTAGTAGTTCCACTGCCTTAATGATACTGCGTCAAGCCTTTGCCATTTACCATCGAATTGAGAAGTGATTATCATATAACTTTTTGCGCCGAGGTTTGCTTCTGCGAAATGAAGTGATATCCATGGAACGTTATTAAGATCCACTATTGTGGAAAACGCAAGCTGTGCGATATCGGTACCATCATTACTGCCGTTAAATAATCCTGATTCATGCTGATAACCTTGAATATAATATGGCAGTGAAGAGGGCTGCGCAAACAGGAATGAAGAACAAGAGAGTACCGTAAAAACGAACACAAAAAGAAGAGAACGCAATTTTATCATGGTTGCTCCATTTTTATTGTTAAGTGATTTAGAGATGTTAGGATATTTCTTAGAGTTGAAAATAATTTATAAAAATTATTCAGCACATCCAATAAAATTCATGTTTGTTAAGATAAGCAATTGTCAATGAGGCAAACTAACGAAGACTTACGATAACCAGCAGAGCAAGCTCTACTGATGAATCAATCAGCTTGACTCTTTTCGAAATGTATTTTGAAGGTCGTTTAAAATTATTTCATTAACGAATACTGATTATTGCTGATGGTTAACTATTGAAAATATTTTTTTATTCATGTCTCTCAATCCGTGTACTCTTATAAATCTATTAATTAAATTTGTACAGCAAATCTTAACAACCATAAGGGAGACTTACATGAATAATCGCAAACTCTACATCCTCATTCTGTTCATCATGTCCGTTTTCATAGCCTGTGATTCAACAGAGACACCTCCGGGAGATACAACAAATATACCTGCTGATCCATCCGGTGTTACAGTTCCAACTCCTACGCAAAATAATGCAATGCCCACCGCAACCTTTTCACCAAGCGGTAGCGTAATGAAAATTAATCTTCAGGGATTACTTGATCCAACCACAAATCAACCTATTCAATTCAGCTACAATGCAAGTAACCCGCAGGGTTCTAATATTTTCGTACAGGAAGATGGCGTTGTAAAGGGATTATCAGTTACAAAAGTAGGAAGCGGTAACGTACTTGCCGCAGATGTAGTTTTCCTGGTAGATAATTCAGGAAGTATGGATCAGGAAGCCGACTCCGTTGCAGCGAGCATTATCGAATTTGCCAATTACCTTCAGACCAGTGGTCTTGATGTTAAATTTTCTGTTGTAGGATTTTCTGTTTCAGGAACAATTAATGGCGGAATTAATTTTACATCCGCACAAACTCTCAGTAATTATCTCAACCGCTATACAGGAACTTACAGAACAGAAGGATTCTCAGGACCTGATAGCGCAGCACTTACCACCCGTGCATTAGGATTCGGCTATGCCGGTGACGAGAATGGTGTAATGGCTGCACTTTTTGCAGATAGTGCATATACTTGGAGAAGCGGTTCTCAGCGTGTCATGATTCTGTTTACGGATGAACCAACACAATCTGATGGAATAGAATGGACAAACAATGTAGGTTGTTCAAAACTCGGCGGAAGAGCTACTGTTCATACTGTTTTCAGCGGTGATACCAACATTTACAATTACACATACTGGAATCAGTACAACGAAAGACCATGGGATCTTTCAACCTGCACAAGCGGAACTATTAAATATATTCCTACAAGTGCCGCAGGTTTAAATCTGAGAGATCTCCCTGTATCAGGTACACTGACAAACAGTTATCTAGTTCAGTACAGGACTTCATCACCCGGAACACACACAGTTAAAATCACCATTTACACCTCAACTGCTGATGGTTCACAAACATATACAGTACAGTACTGAGTTAACTAAGTTCATTGGGTAAAGTTTAAAAGCAGCCTGGTATTTTTTTTCTTGAATCAAGAAGAAAATACAGGCTGCTTTTTTTAACAGTATTCTTGAAATAGATTTACTAACCTATTGACAATCATCAACTTCTAAATTAATATAAACAGTAGCTTTATTAAATTTCTAAAACACTAGTAATAAGTTTACTTTTCATTTCTGTATTAAATTGAATCCTCAGTTTTCAGTGTTTGCTTAAATCTTATTTCTAAATTCCTGAGAGGAGTGAAAGAATATTTCCATGACTTTAACTCTTAAACTCCAAAAGTTTAAATAAATATTATCAACATTAACGGAGTTAGTAATGCGTAATAAATTATACCTGTTTCTAAGTCTCTTTTTATTCTGTGTTGCTCTTTCATTTGTCAGTTGCAGTGATGACGGAGGAACAGAACCACCTCCGGGAGGAACATCAAAGTCAACAACTATTGCAGGTGTTGTATTAAATGAAACTAATCAGCCGGTGGCAGGTGCGGTTGTATCTATGCCGGGACAAACCGACAAGACAACAGATGCAAGCGGCGCGTTTCTTTTTGCAAATATTACTACAACACTCGACCGTTTCGTTGTAAATGTTTCAAAGGATGGATTCTTTGATGGCTCAGTTGCAGATGCAGTAAAAGAAAACGGCAGAAGCGATGTAAGAGTCTATCTTGTTACCGCTGGTGTAACACAAACTGTTGACGCTACATCCGGTGGTGATGCAATGCTTTCCAATGGCAGCGGAGTTAAACTTACAGGCGGAACGATTGCTAATGCTAACGGATCCGATTACACGGGGAATGTAAATGTAAGTGTTGCGTATCTCGACCCGACTTCAGAAAGTTTTTCGAATCTAATTCCAGGCGGTGATATGCAGGCTACTACTGCTAACAATCAAAGCGCTACTTTATATTCATACGGAATAATAAAAGTAGAAATGAAAAGTGATGCAGGCGCTGATCTCCAGATCAAATCAGGTATGCAGTCTGAGATTACAGTTGATATTCCTCCGTCAATGGAAGGAACTGCTCCAGCTACTATACCATTGTGGCATTATGATAAATCAACCGGACTCTGGAAAGAAGAAGGAACAGCAACCAAACAAGGTGATAAGTATGTTGGTATGGTTGGACATTTTTCAGATTGGAATTGCGATGTACCCGAAGGTACTGCTACAGTACGGGGTTTAGTGCTTGACTGCAATAACAGACCCGTTCCCGGAATTAGAGTTAAGATTGGTCAGGCAAGTGCAACTACGGGTGCTGATGGAGTTTTTGAAAGAAGAGTTCCTGCAAACACAGCGTTCGATGTACAAGTACTGCCGGGAAATAATTTTGGATTATCAAGTAATCCTGTTGCAGTTCCACCATTGGCAGAAGGAACCACACATAATGTTGGGACATTAACAGTTCCGTGCCCTACTTATGTTTTTGGAATGATTGCATGCGCAGGCACTCCTTTATTTGGACAAGTAGTTTTGAGCTGGGATAACGGCTACAACTCACAATTCACTGATGCGAACGGAAAATTCAGGTTGGCAACAGCGCCAGGTAAAAGTGGAGTGCTTTCTGTTTATACTTTTGATGGCAGGTATACAACTGTAAATGTAAACACTCCGGCTGCGTCGGGAGACAGTTCCGATCTTGGAACAATTCAGGTGTGTGATACTGTTCAGGTTGGTGATAATGAATTCACAGTTAATGGCGGTGGTTTAAACAACAGAACTTTCGTATTTGCTGCTGATACATTCCAGGTCTATGGATACCATTTGCCCAGTGAAAATCTTACTTATATCTGGATGGTAAATGTTTTTGGTACAGATACAGTTGCGTTCTGGGCAACATTTACCGGAACAGGAACCGGTACGCCAACTGATATTATCATGTACTTCCAGCACAACAGTAATTATTATATCGCTGGTTCATCTTTCCCCGGAACTTCAGTTAACCTGAACATCACTACTTATAGCGGTGTGGGAGGATTGATCGAAGGTACGTTCGGAGGTACATTACTAAATTTCCAAAATCAACAAACGGTAACGATTAGTAATGGAAAATTCTCTGTCATAAGAATTGTCGGTCAAAAAAATATTGATAAAAAACTGATAAAGCGATTTCCCTCTGAGATCAGGAATAATCTAAAATAATTTTTTGATCATATTTGAAAACAAAAGGCTTTCCTTATCCGGAAAGCCTTTTTATTTATATAGATTTAGAATGGAGCAGTAGTTTAGTACTGCCCCGAAGGTAAGTTAGTTTAGTTTATTTAATAAGTGCCATCTTTTTTGTTTCGTTGAACTTCCCTGCTTTGATATTATAAAAATAAACACCGCTCGATAAATCAGACGCATTAAAGTTAATTGAATAATTACCTGCATCTTTTGATTCATTCACCAGCGTATGCACTTCATTGCCAAGTATATCAAAGACTTTTATTGTCACGTCTGCTTTAACAGGAATTGAATAGCTTATTGTTGTAGCAGGATTAAACGGATTTGGATAGTTCTGTGACAGCTCAAATTTTTCCGGAATACCGAATGTTACAGTCTCGCTTAAATTGTAGTAACTAAATGAACCATCATAATCAACCTGCTTGATGCGGTAGTTATATTGTCCTGATGTAATTTTCTGATCATAGAATTCATACACTTTAAATTCTGTCGATGTACCGCGCCCTTCAACAAAAGCTATGTTAAGCCAGTTATCTGTATCAGTTCTTTTTCGCTCGATTACAAATCCGCTATTATTAACTTCTGATGATATTGACCAGTTTAACTTAACACCACCGTCAGCAACACTTGCTGTGAATGAAGCAAGTTCAACAGGTAGAATTCCATACGGATCATATTTTAAAATTGAACCGTAAGTTCCAAATGCGAATGCAGTATCACCGGGCAGTACAAATACTTTTAGAAGTGTAGGCAGATGAACATTCTCGAATGACCATGAAACACCTTTATCGGTTGTTCTGCCGATGACAGTTGTTGTGTTGCCGCATACATAACCTGTATCTGTATCAACAAAATCCATGCTGGTTATATCTACTGTTATAGGAAGTGTAATTGGTATCCAGGTAGTACCGCCATCAGTTGTTCGAGCCATTCTGGTCGTACCTGAATTTGCAACTATATAAACATTATTTTCATCGAGTGCTTTTACTGACCTGATACTTCCGGTAAGCGGAGTAGTGATTGGATCCCAGGTTGTACCGCCGTTTGTTGTTTTGAATATAGGTCTGTTTGTGGAGTTGATGCAATGAAAACCGATATTCTCATTCACCATATCAGAAAAATAAATTGAATTGGTCAATCCGTTTGTCTGCTGATTCCAGGTCATTCCGCCATCGGTTGTCTTAAAAATATTTCCGCCGGTCACATTTGAAAAATTAACAAAGACCCACCCGGTATCCGGATTTACAAACTCCATCGAATAAAGATCATACGTTCCTGCAGTTGGTGCAGTGACTTGATTCCAGGTGACACATCCATCAGTAGTTTTTAATACAGTTGTGTTGGTACCTGATATGTAACCAATCTGTGAATTAACCATTGATATCGAGCTTGCATTAAAATTAACTCCAAGATCATGAGCTGACCAGTTAACACCGCCATCATTAGAAATAAATAATTGTTTTGTGCCTGTTGAAAACTGTCTGCCGACCGCCGCAAGTGTATTTGTGCCGGGAATTTTTTCAAGATCATATAACAACTGAGTTGTATGTGAAAAATGATTTGCTGACCAGTTAGCACCATTATCATCGGATTTTGCAACTACACCATAATCACCGCTAAGTACAATTCGGTTTCCGATTTTATCCATCGAATACCATACAAACGTGATTGCTGGTCCGCTTACAGGTGTTACAGTTACCTGAGTCCAGGTAGTTCCAAAATCTGTTGACTTGTATAAATAAGTCGGATCACCAGCAAGATAAATTTCTGTTGCTGATACTATCTCTATCTGGAAATATGCCCAGTCAACCTGAGGCGATACGAGCGGATTCCATGTCGTTCCGGCATCTGTTGTTCTGAATATACCTCCGGCTGAACCTGCAATCAGACCGTTGTTATCATCTAAAAATTCTATAGCATACATGAATGATGAAACTGTTGAAGGAAGTGGATTCCAGGTTTGTCCTGCGTCTGTACTTTTATAAATTGTTCCTGAAGCACCCACTGCATAAACAACGGATGTACTTGTTCCCGAAATTGCAAGGAAAGATGTTGACGCTGTATATGAACTTGTCCACGTAATACCGCCGTCTGTAGTTCTTGCAATAGTTCCGGCTGAACCGCTTGCAGCACCTGCTGCGATGTAACCTGTATCCTGATTAGCAAACCAGATCCCGTTACATCGTTGAGTTGTAGGGATTATTCCTAATCCAACTGAATCAAAGGTTGCTCCGCCGTCGATAGTTTTACCAATATAGCCTCTGTCACCAACAACAAAACCATTTAAAGAATTAAAGAACCAAAGATCATAATTCTGACCGATAGCTAGTGCGGCATTTGAGTATCTTCCTGCCTGATGGTGGAAATACCAGTGATTACCCGCATCGGAAGTACGCATAAATGTTCCGTTAGCACCTGCGGATACCCAGTTATCAGCATCAATCATTTGAACTGCTCTTAAATTGTTTGCCTGAGGTGTCGGATGTACAAATTTCCAGTCCTGATAATCCTGCGCGGTAAGATTTATTCCCTGTAAAAAAATAAGTGAAAAAAGGTAAACTGTATTTAGGAATCTTTTAAACATAACTCACTCCGTGACTAATCATTTTACAAATAAACTTATTTAAGTATACCCCGGCTTTGGGTAACCGGGGTATGTTTTTAGGCAGGGGTTGCCTAATCGTTTGCGACAAATTTGAACAACTCTTATTTAATCAATGTCATCTTTTTTGTTTGAGTATAGTTCGCTGCATTGATAGTATAGAAATAAACTCCGCTTGATAAATCAGATGCATTAAAATTAATTGTATAGTTTCCGGCATCTTTGGATTCATTAACCAGCGTCTTGATTTCATTTCCAAGAACATCAAATATTTTTAAGGTTACATTTGATTTAACAGGAATAGAATAAGAGATGAATGTACTTGGATTAAACGGGTTGGGATAATTCTGAGCAAGTTCAAATACCGCTGGCATTCCTATTTCAATAGTTTCACTTAATGAAAAGTAACTTACAGTTCCATCATAGTCTATCTGCTTTATCCTGTAGTTATAAATACCACTTGCAAGATTCTTATCAGTGAAACTATATGTGGATTGTTCAGTAGTTGTTCCTCTTCCCTGTATAAATCCTAATGATTCCCAGCTATAAGATGATTCCTGTTTTCTTTCAACTTCAAATCCGCTGTTGTTTAATTCACTTGCTGTTGACCAGCTCAACGTAACATCATTACCTGAAACTGTTGAAGTGAATGATGAAAGTTCAACGGGTAATATTGGTTCAAGGTGAATTTTTACAATCGATGCACCGGCTCCGCCAACGATTATTGTATCCTGACTTGCAAGTGATATTCCAATCACCTGACTTTGTACAACATTCAAAAGACCTATATTTAATTGAGTCCAGCTTTGTCCGTCATTCCTTGTATGAAAAACCCCGCCTGAATATCCTGTAACGACGTAATCTGAATCACTTCTGAAAACTATATTGTAGAGCATGGTGCCTGTAAACGGAAAGTTTTTATTAATCCAGGTAGCGCCTGCATCAGTTGTTTTAAAAACGTAACCGGTTTGGCTTGTGCCTGATGCTCCAATTAAAAATCCGTCTGTTGCATTCATCATTCTGATCCTTGATAGAGGGCCAATCGGTACTCCTGGTACAATTGGTGTCCATGATGCACCACCATCGGTTGTTTTATTAATTGTTGTACTACCGCCTATCATTGCAGTTACACTATCAATCATTGCTATGGTTTGCTGACCTAATGTACCGAAAGCGCCGATACTTACCCACGATGTACCTCCATCGGTTGTCTTCCAGCATTGACCGCCATTACCAGCTACCATTCCATATTGCTGATTATAAAAATCGACATCATTGAATGCCTGAACAGTTGTTGTTGCGTAAAGATCCCAATTATATCCGCCGTTAGTGGTCTTCCATATTCTTCCGCCGCTTCCGACAGCATATCCATTGTTTACGTCAAACATCTTTATTGATCGTAAATCTGCTGCAGAAACTGAAAGTGCTACAGGAGTCCAGGTTGCACCATAATTATCAGAGACAACAACCTGATTAGGACTGCTTGAACCGATACCAATAATTTTTCCTGATGGATGAGAATACAGTCCCTGAACAAATCCACTTACAGTAACTTCACTTTGTGTATTCCAGGTAGTACCATTGTCTGTTGAAATAAATGAATAGCCGTTATCTCCAACAACTGCGATTGTTGAACCGTTATAATCACCTGCTCTCATTATTTGATTTGTCTTACCTAATGGAAGGAAACGAACTGTACTAAACGTAGCACCGCTATCAGATGTTACAAATAAAAGTGAGTCATCTTCAACAAAGTAAACATCAGTTCCTTTTATAAAAATATCATAGAAAGTTGAAGTCGTCGGTGCATTCATCGAAGTCATTTGTGTCCAGCTAAGCCCGCCATCTGTTGTTTTGTAACCACGACCTGATGAGCTTCCTGCAAATCCAATCTGATTGTCCAAAAATGCTAATGAAAAAATTGTTGAAGTACCTGCTGCAGCTGCGTTCCAGGAAGTACCGCCATCTGTTGTCACTCTGATGTTAGCACTGGAACTCGTATTACTACCGACAACAATATTGGTTGTGCTAAATGCATGTAAAGCATAATATGTTGTAGCCGGTAAAAGCGGGTCAACTGTCCATGTATTTCCGCCATCTGTTGTTTTAGCAAGTTTAGTGCTTGAAGTTCCTACTACAAAACCATTGCTCGCATCCACAAATTGTACGGCACGAAGTGTTGAAGATGTAAAATATCCGGTTCCGACATCACTGAATGTTTGTCCGCCATCAGCAGTCCTTCTTATTCCCCAAACACCGCAAAGATAAAAATTATCCATATCTACAAAATGTCCGCCATAAATATCATTTGTAGTGCTGTATGGACTTGGATTTGGCGCTCCTGCAAATGGATCTAATTGAAAAGTCTGTCCGCCATTTGTTGTTTTTACAAAAGTACCTCCGGATCCGAATGCATAAAAATTATTTTGATCCCATACCTTTAATACACCCATAGATGTGCCGATCGGTTTTGGGTGAAGCCATTGGTATTCTGGATCGGGAACCTGTGCAAAAAGAAGATTAGCACTCACAATCATTGCAAAAAGAATCGTTAAGCTTAACTTCATCGTAGTTACTCCTTGTGTTTATTTATTTTGGGAATTAATTGATTTGCCGGAATTTTTCTGAAGAGGAAATAGCTTGTTGTAAAAAGATTCATCGTTCGATCTTAACCTTTATTTGGAGAACAAATAATTTTCTCGCTACAAAAATAAATTCATATTCAAAGAAAGTTGTTATCCATTTTGCGCAGGGAGTTGTAAAAAATGCGCAAAATTAAAATAAATGGTGGTTTTTATTGATTAATAAAATCGGAAGGCGAATAGCCGAAATGTTTTTTGAAGCTTTTGGCAAAATTAGACTGTTCTGTAAATCCAACCTGATATGCTATTTCCTTAACCGCCGCCTCTTTATTCTTTAACATTACGGCAGCTTTTTCAAGCCTGATGTTTCTCATATACTGCCCTGCTGGCTGACCAATAAGCGCGTTTAATTTTCTGTTTAACTGAGAAACACTGATAGCAGAATCCCCGGCTAATCTCTCAATCGAATATTCGGGATCAGAAATATTTTGAAGAATACAGGATTTAACTTTTTCAATGAACTGGTGATCAAGTGATTTCGAAGGATCAATTTCAGTTATCTTATAAGCAGATTGTGAAAATTTTTCTCTCAATCTCTTCCGGATCTGAATCAGATTTTTAACTCTCACTAACAATTCCTGTGAGCTAAATGGTTTTGTTAAATAATCATCAACACCTGTTTCTAGACCATAAATTTTTTCTTCCTGTTTTGCTTTTGCGGTCAGAATAATTATTGGTATGTGATAAGTCAATGCATCATTCCTTAGCTGGGATGAAAGTTCATAACCGTTCATTAAAGGCATTATCACATCGGTGATGATGAGATCAGGAATAATTTTCCTTGCTGTTTCAAAACCTGCTTTTCCGTTTTCTGCTTCAACAATGGTATAGTTTTCTTCAAGATGATCTTTAATGTATGAACGAATATCTGAATTATCCTCGACTATCAGGATAATATCCTTTCGTCCGGCAATCGAATCGATTTCAGTATCAGATTTTTCACGTACCGGCTCTTCATTAATTTTTGTTTCGGGTTCATAATCAGGTTCATCTTTAATCTCAACAATTTCATTCTGGTTGAGATGTGAAATACCTGTTGGAAGATGCACAATAAATTCAGTTCCGTTTCCTTCTTCACTTGAAACTGAAACTGTACCGGAGTGCAGTTCAATTAATTCTTTGCTAAGGGTTAATCCAATTCCGCTGCCTTCAGCATCACTTCTTGTTATACCTTCAACTTGGTAAAACCTGTCAAATATGTGCAGTAGTTTTTCTTTTGGAATCCCTAGCCCGGTATCCTTGATTGAAATTTTCAAAAGCTGATTTTCTGAATCAGTTCTTTCGCTTAATAAAATATTCAGATCAATTACACCGCCTTCATCAGTGAATTTTATCGCATTATTAAAAAGATTGTTGAATACCTTTTCCATCTTTTCAAGATCGAAGTACATATCAAGTTTATCAATACCGGACGAGTAACGAAGTGAAATATTTTTTTGTTCAGCATAGGATTCAAATGAAAAGAATGTACTGTGGACAAATTTCACAAAATCTCTTTTTGCAGCTCTTAAATGGTTCTTCCCGGATTCAAGCTTCGATATTTCAAGAAGCTGGTTGATTAGTCTTTCAAGACGTTTTGCATTTCTGAAACTCATTTGAAGCTTGTTGATGATCTTATTGTCGCTTAATGTTTTTAAAGAACTTTCTATTTGTCCTAATATTAATGTGAGCGGCGTTCTGAACTCGTGAGAAATATTTGTAAAGAACCTGGATTTAACTTCATCAAGTTCCTTAAGTTTTTCTGCCTGTTCCTGAATTTGTTTCGTCCTGTCAGATATTATTGTTTCCAGTTTAATATTTCTTTGAGTAAGATATTGAAGTCTGATCCTAACAAAGGAATAAATCATTATGCCGATAATAAAAACATAAAAGACATATGCGTACCAGGATAAATACCACGGTGCTAGTACTGTAAAGCTGAATAAAGAAGCTTCACTTATGTTGTTATTAATATCCTTGGAACGAACTTTGAAAACATATTTTCCTGCAGGCAGGTTTGTATAATCCTTTCTGGTTTCACTTATCCAACCCGACCAATCAGCATCAAACCCTTCGAGCATGTACTGGTAAGCACCGAGTTTGTCATCATATTTCATTGATGAAAATTCAAACCTTAGTGAACTGTATCCGTAACGTAATTCAGTAAGTTCTGTAATTCCAAGTTGTGTTCTTGTAATATCATCACCGGCAAAGAGAAGAGAATCATTATCAATTGTAACTCTTCTTATCATCGGCGGGAATAATTTATCATCGTCAGAAATGAAATTACTAAAGCGGCTGTTGAAACAAACAATGCCATCTGCGCCGCAGAACCATACCGTGCCTTTATCTTCATCTTTAAAAATACTGAACACCGCATTGCTGTTTGAAAAATCAATTACACTTTTAAGGAATGATAGATCATTCCATTGGTAACTGCCATCTTTGTTTAATGTCGCTTTTGTTATCAAAAGTTCAGATGAATTTCTAACCGCAGATATCCAGAAGTTTTCATCTTTATCCTGCAGTATGAAAAGTATTTCAATATTTCCGAAGTGTTCATTGAACCCGTAATCCTTTTCCTTCTCAAATTGTTGAGTGGAGTTATTAAAGTTCAGCACCTCTTTTTTAGTGGTAAAGAGTAATCCTTTTTTATTGGGAAATATTTTTATCTCTTCATTAGGCGGAATGTTTCCGCCGATAAAATGTTTGATAACAGGGTCAGGTGAAAATTCTTTTTCAAGTTCCGATATTTTATAAACACCATTATAAGGAGTTCCAAGCCATAAGTTCCCGGATTGATCTTCTATGATGTACCGGATTGCTGTTTCAATACCGTTTATCTTTCCCCTGTCAATCCAGTTGCCATCAGGCATTTCTTCAAGAACAGCTAACCCGCTTTCAAGTCCCGCGTAAATTCTGTTTGGAAATATTTTTGAATTATAGATATAATAACATCCCGTCCATTTGCTATTTAACTTTTTCACGGTTCCATTTGCATCCAGGAAAACTCCATCAGTAACTGCCGTCATAACATTATTTTTATAAGTTATGATAGCCCAGCCTTCCTGTTTTAAATTTGATACTCTGCTGAACTCATCGGGTTCGCCGCCACCTGCATTTAGATTAAACTTATAAATGCCGGCTGTTGTTGCTGCATAAACATTGTTATTAAAAATCTTTACATCACTTACCGACCCTTTCAATCCAATATCCTGGTTAAAGTAACTAACCGGTGAGGGCAAATCGATAACCGAAATACCATTCTGTAATGCAAGCCACAACTTGTTGTCTGAATAGAGAACACTCAGAACGCCGTCATCCGCAATTCCTGTTTTCATATCAATTAGGCTTACCAGCTTGCCGTTTCTGTCTATGATAACTAATCCGCCCTGCGACGTATTGATTACAAAATTTCCATCCGGAAGTTTAGCTCCCGGCAAATAAACATTTTTTGTCTGCAGAAGTCCGTCAACTTCAGTTTTAAACTCTTTGAAACTATGACCATCATAAATAAACAGTGCGCCGCTTTTCGTTGCTATAAAAATCTCATTGCCTGAATCATCATAAGGCAGCATTGAATAAATCGTATTATTAGTAAATATTTCGCTGCCTTGAATTTTCTGGAACTGTTTACCGTCATAAATCAATAAACCGTCTTTGATATCAAGGAGATAAATTTTTCCATTATACTTGAATGCTGAACGGAACCTGTAATCACCTTCAATAACTTCAACCACAGGTTTGTCAATGTTCTTTTCAAATTCCTTAAACTTATAGAGATGAGTTCTTGTTATGAAATAAAGATCCTTATCAAGATAAATTGTATGCCATACGTGACCAATTGGATCTGATTGCCCGGAATATTTGAGTAAAGATTTGTATTGATAACTGCCGTTATTTTTTCTTTCAAGATATCCAAAATCATCTGCTGAACCCGCAGCAACAATTCCATTTTCTGTTACCGCAAGTGATCTTACAATACCGTTCGGAACCTTTATCAGATTCCAGCGCTGACCATCAAATTCTAAAACACCGACAGAATTGCCGAAGTACATTACTCCCCTGTTATCTTTTACAATCGCCCAATTCTGATTATGGGCTTTATAATCTTTTGGGAGATAGTTTTTAATTACCGGCAATCCCTGCTGCTGTGCAGATAATTTTATCGTAAAAAGTATTACAGCTAAACAGAATATTGCAACCGGCTTTAGTAAAGCAATATAAAAATCTTGTTTATCCAAATTTCTAATTTTAGTTAATGGATATTTAACACATAATGGATAGAAATGTCAAGACGCAGAAATTTAATAGTCTTAAACACCTTCAACTAATATCATTCTTGTTTCTGCAGTAGCATGACGAAGTTTTTTTGCATCAGCATACTCAGGCGAATTCCACCATGCTTTAGCTCTTTCAGAATTTTCGAATTGAAGGATAACGATTCTCTTTGGCTTATCATTCCCTTCAATCAATTCTGCATTACCGCCCCTGGCGATAAATTTGCCTCCATAAGCTAACAACGATGCGGGTGTCAATTTTTTATAATCCTCGTAACGAACATGATCTTTAACATCAACTTCAACAATCATATATGCGGACATAATAATTCCTCCGGCAGTTTTACTTTAATATTTAATCAAATAAGACTGAAATACCAATACCAAGTATCCCGTCAACGCTTTTCTTCAGTTCCTCTCTAAGGTAAATTTTATAAAAGATTTTTGGTATGAAGACTTCCCCTTTCCAATGAGCACCAAGGTTAACCATATGAACAAACCTGTCTCCAAAATTTTCAGGATCACTGGTGAGAAGCAGTACTCCCAACAATTCAAAATTAATTCCTACTCTGTTAAAGCTATAACCCGCAACGCCACCATAATGAACAAAAAAATCTGTCTCGGAGTTGTAATCACCTACACCTAATATGAGGTTCGGACCGAACTCAATTCCATATGAAGGTCCGTGTTCCTCAATCCTGTGATAAGCATAGTTGCCGTAAATTCCGATTGCATCAGGAATGTAAGCCTGCAAATCATAATAATTGCTCATCAGTCCGGTGAATGCAATTTTCTTTTCAGCTGTAGGGAGATAAATTCCTGCTGTAATAAAAGAGTTTGCCACGTCAGGCATAACCGGTTTTGTTTGAATTCCAAGAAATACATTCCCAAGTCCGCTTTCGCTATATTCTGCTGCATAAATCCCGGAGCCGAATTCATAACTAATTGCACTGAATGGAAGAATGGCAATAACATTAATCTTATCACTAACAGGTACGCTGAAGTTCAATTTATAACTGCCTGATAAAATGGATGGCTCCAACTCCATTCCGTAAAAAGGTTTTTCAAAAACCAGACCTGCCAGTGTTTTGTTAGTAGGAATTGTTTGAAGGTTGTAAGTCTGAGAATTTAAAAATCCCGAACTTAAACCGACTAAAAGACTTAAGAAAAATAATTTATTCATACCTCTACCCTTTATTTAGTTACTATTGTATTCAGGAGTATCAAATTGTATTCTAATTCCTATGCTGAGTACTCCATCTATTAACTCTCTAATACTTTTTTTTAAATGTATTTTATAAAATACTTCTGGCGTCCACAAACCTTCCCTCCATTGAAAACCGAAATTCAGCATATTAAAAAATTTATTACGATACCATCGTTCTTCGGTTGCCAAAAATCCTGTACCTATCAATTCAACCGCTGTTGTTAATTTGTCTAAAGTATAGTGCAGATTAATTCCGTAGTTCATATAAACATCTAACTCAGATTTCCATCCCTCATAGGGAATGAAAATATTATTTCCGTATTCCACAGCATAGCCAAATCCTGATTCACTGATTTGATGATAGGCAAAATTATAATTGAGATTTAGTGAATAGGGTACGAAGAATGCAATTTCATAAAAATTAGGGGGTAATGCCCCAAACATTAATTCATCGCTTGAGGACAGGTAAGTTCCGAATGTCATGATCAGTTTTCTTTCATTCTCAAATCTAAAATTTGCTTGAATGCCAAAATAAATATTACCTGTTCCAATTCTTTCCGAATCAGTATTATATCCGGGTACAGGAATATTGAATTCACTTTTTAATTGAGTGACTGGAATGTTTACATAAAGGTTTAGTCTGTTGCTAACCGGTATGTTAGCATATAGATTAAAATTATTCATCATGAATGAGAAGTTACCATAGTCCACTTTATAGAAGGGTCTCTGAAATTTAATTCCTAGCTGAGTGTTATTATCAGGCAAAAACTGAAGATCGAAATGCTGCGCAAAACTTATGCAAGACAGTGAAAAGAACAGATATGCTGCTAAATATTTTTTCATTTTTCTACCCCCTAACTACAATTAACAATTTTAATTCATGATTATTCTACAGAAATTATTTTAACCCTCGTCTTTAAAGATTCTTCTCCTGAATATTAATGGTATGAAGTCAACTAAAAAATAATTTTGATCCTTTGAAGTTGCTCTTGCATAAAGATAAGCGTTGATCACACTTGAAAAAACCATATCACCGCCATCTCTTGCAGAAGTGAAGATCAAAGTTAAAATACCATCACCCTTTTCGAAAAACTTACTGAGTGAATCCATACAAAATACTCCCGCCAGCATTAACGCAAGCAGAATAAATATATCAGCACAAAATTTTCTAAAATACGGGGAGCCTTTTCTGTAAGTGAGATAGACCGGGATGAGAATCATTAATAACATCAGTGCAAGAAAAATTAATTCCCCGAAATCCCTGTGCCCGATTTCATACGGAGGAATAAACGTAAAAGTAGAGTTTAAAAGGTTTCCTCCATGTTCATGCAGCATCAGTGCATCATCCAGGAACATGTAAAGAAAAATAAATGACAGAGTAACGTAACTGAATGATCTTTTTTTTACAGAAATGTAAATGATTAAGAGACTAATCCAGATATACTTGAGATATTTATAAAATTCTGCCAATCCACCATCAGAAGCTAGGTGATAAATTGATTTTTGCTGACCGTAGCCGGCAGCTACATGTATCCCGAAATAAAATACATCCGCCAAAAGAAGCATCACTAGAAAAATGACAGAATTCCGATCGAAGATAAACTGCAATTTATCTTTCAGTGAAGATTCTTTTGTATTATGCATCTATTAAGCGCTATTTTTTTTCTTTGATGAATTACGAATGCATTCAAACAAAAATATCTCATCTTTTGGATCCCTTGTTGCAACCCAGAAAACATACCAGGTTATCAGTGAAGTAGATAACATCTCACCGCCGTCTTCAAGCATAACAAGCACATAATTAAATGCGCGAATTGAAGAGACGAGCATCTCGTTTAATTCATCGATCACCATTCCGCAAAATAATAAAAGCCCGATCAGTACTATAATGTCATGTGAAACTTTTCTGAAATTGTCTTTTCCCTTTTTATAAGCAATGAATAGCGGGACAAAAATTATTAGTCCTGCAATGGCGGTTTCAACAAGTTCACCAAAATTTCTTAATTCCATTCCCAAAGGCGGGGTAAACTGAAAATTCATTTCGAAAAATCTTCCGCCGCTTTCATGAAATTGCAGTGAGTCATCCAGCATAAAATACAGGAACAGAAGTGCCCAGGAAAAATATCCGTATGATTTTTTTTTCTTAGCAATATAAATGAGCAGAATTGATATCCAGAAAAATTTCACGTACTGATAGAATTCAGGATAACCACCATCCGTGCCGATATGGAACAACGGATTTCTTGGGCCCAAAACATTATATGTATGAATTATAAAGTAGAAAAGATCGCCCGCAAAAACCATCATCAGAAATATGAACGTATCCCTGCTATTAATCTTTTGGACACATTCTTTAACAGATTTAACAGTAATCATTTTTTTCTCCCTCCGATTTTTTACTATGAAGACAAATTTTTATCTTCTGGCGAAACCTGTTTTAACTGGCTGGTAAACAATCCAAAACCACACTACAAATAACAACTAATTTCGATTACTTTAAAGGTGCAGCCTGACTTTATTTTCAAACAAGGTTGGATTCATACAGACAGCAAAAGCATGGTCATTATTCTAAAATTAATTTCCTGCCAAGTAATCCTTCAAGCGGTAACTCACCAAAGTTGATCATCTTCGCATACTCAATTGCTTTTGCCGGTGAGTATTTTTTATACTCTATCAGGTATGCAGCCCACATATGACTGGCTCTCCATGCGACTGTACAATGCAATAAAACTTTTCCATCTGCTTTTTCATATTCTTCTGTGAACTTTGTTAGTGCCTCGCGGTTATAAGGTGTGTCATTCCCGCCCAAAGGAATATGTACATACTTTAATCCTAACTCATCCAGCAATTGTTTTTCATCAAAAGGAACATAATCCCTGTTAGCCATTTCCTGTTCGGTACGCAGATTAATTATTGTTGTTACTCCCTCATCCTTAAGTTTTCGGAATGCGTTTTCATCCGGTTGACCGCTGATAAATAGATTTCCTGTTTGTGCAATCACGTTCCGGAATCCTTCCCATTCAAGTTTTTGTGGTACAGGAACTTCATTCTGTGCAAAACCAGGATTAATAAATGTTATTAAGAGTATGCTGATAATGATTTTTAGGTGACTCATACTTTTTTCCTTCTTCGCTAATTTAAAAAACTATTTGTTGTATTGATTTTCCTTTTACTGACTCATCTATCAACTTAACAAACACAAATTGCCAGCGTATTCAGGTCTTTCAGATTCGGGACAAAGAACTATGATACTTGTTTTTAATTTACCAACTATTTTTAACCCCGACCACGCCTTAATTTGTCCTCTAACTGCACCAGCATATCGAAAGCAATCTTTACTAGAAGTGCAATAACAAACAGGTACACATAGTTTCCAAAAACCGCGATTATAAATACCGAAGTGATTGCTGCTGAACCGAGCGGAATTAATTCCCTTAAAAACCTTGCCGCTATGTCAGAGGAATCAATAGACTTATAATGTTGCTTACCCATAAAATCCAATACGAAAGCTATACCGTGACTTATAAGGAATGAGGCTATCGCAGGCAACAGTCCGATTGTCATTTCAAGATAGTCACGTTTAGGATAAGTACCTGTCAATTCTTTAGTAATTTCAGTTGATACTCCTTCAACGAATGCTAACAGAACAAGCAAAACGTATGCAAATATAAATACAACGAAAGGACCCTTAAAAATAAACTTCCATCGTTCAACTACACCCATCATCAGCAGAGTAAAAAAGCAAATGATTACAGCTTCAACCCAAAATATGAGGAGTATGTCTCCAATATTCCAACCAAAGAAAAGAAGTCCAATAATTGAAATTGCATTCGCAGTAAGTTGTGCTATTACGAAAGGAGATTTGAGCATTAAGTGCAAAACTCTTTTTGTTAAAAATTTTTTCTGCAATTATACCATGGAAATAATACACACGTGATACAATTATATCATGAATGTTTTTTTACTGGTAAATTATTTAACTCTCACATATTCATTCTTTATCAGTTATAAGCTATATAAATATTTTAGATTATGCTAAAAAAATTGTAGTTTCAAAAAAAATAAAATGTAGGAAGTCATTTCACACAAATATGGCTTGAGTATAGTTTAATGTTAGTTTATATAACTAAAAAGGAGTTGTCAAATCATGCATAAACAAGTTCCCTCGTTCTTCCTAAGAATTTTTGTACCAGTAATTATACTTATCTCGACTTCATTTTCTCTTGCACAGGAGAACACTAAACCGGATACACTGTCGAATAACTCATCCAATTGGAAACATGAAGAGCGTGAAGTGCCGAATGGAAACAAAGTACACAAACTTTCGCAGGGATTACCATTTGCCGTATTTAACCCAGGCGGAGAAAAAGAAAATGAGCTTAAAAATTTTATGAGAGAACAGAATGTAGCCGGCTTACTTATTCTACAGGATGGAAAAATCCGGTTGGAACGCTACGCTCGTGGACACAGTGAATCGAACCTATGGTCTTCACTTTCTGTTGCAAAGTCTGTGACAAGCACACTTGTGGGAGCTGCCATCAGGGATGGCGACATTAAAAGTGTTAATGACTACGTTACTGAATACATCCCTGATTTAAAAGGGAGTGCTTATGATAGTGTGAAGATCCGCCATCTCCTCACGATGACTACAGGTATTCGATGGAGTGAGGACTATACTGATCCGAATGGTGACATTGCAAGATTTTCTACAGATCCGATTGAGCCGGGTTTAAATGCAACAGTTAATTACATGCGACGTCTGCCTGCCGATGCAGAACCCGGCAAGAAATTTTTGTACAGTACAGGTGAAACTCATCTGCTGGGTGTAGTTGTAAGCTCGGCTACTCATCAAACATTATCCAACTACCTTTCTTCCAAGATCTGGATTCCTTACGGTATGGAGAAGAATGCAACCTGGAGGCTCGATCGAACCGGTCAGGAATTGGCAGGATGCTGCCTCCAAATGACGCTCCGTGATTTCGCCAGGTTCGGACAGTTTGTTCTTGAAGGCGGACGCATTGACGAAACATCAATTCTACCAAATGACTGGTTAGAAACCGCAACCAAAATACAAGTGCCGATATGGCCTGGCGGAGGTTATGGATACGGATGGTGGATTTTTAACGGCTATAGTTTTGATGCATTGGGGATCTATGGACAGAGAATCCATGTGGATCCTTCAAGGCAGCTGGTAATTGCAGTAAACAGTGAGTGGCCTGAGGCTGATAGCAACGAGCGACAATTTGCTTTCGCCAAATTTCTTTCATCTGTTAACAATGAAATTGACAAGGAGAAGAAAGGTACTGCAACTAATTAAGCTTTTATCCTTGTGGGATAGTGATCCATATGACTAATGTAAAACTAAAGATATGTGCTGAGTTGAAAGAAGCCTTAATATTATTCTGCCCCATCTTGCTGAAGAAGTTTGCAGCATAAAATGTTTGTGTAAAAAGCTAAGCATGTTTTGCTTTTGATTAACCAGGCTATCGTTCTAGAAGATAATATAGTTATGGTCGTCGGCTAAGGGTAAAGCCGTTATGAATCATCTCACTCAGATTTCTTGGTTGATGTTCTTAGTCTTAATTCTTCCAATTCCATTTGTTTCATTGATTTTTTATGATTCAGGAAGAGTACCACTATCACCATAAGAATTCCGGCAACCACACATATACTTAAAAATGCCCACAATCCTATATACATTATAATTTCCTTTTTCAATAAATGAATCTGATTTCTGTTTTAATTTAAGCATGATATAAGAGTAATGCCAGAATAGTTATTACCATTTTACTAAATACTCAGTCTGAATTCCGCAGCGGTTCTCCAGACGCTATTAAATCTGCTGCGAGAGGAATATCACTCGCTGGAAAAGATTGCTGTTATCTTCTACAATGTTATGACTAAGGGTATTGAGTTTGTTGAGGAAGGTCTTAAACAATACGAACAAAAAATCTGGCAGAGCCATCACTCCATGAAAAGAAAGACAACTAAAGTACCTGCACACTTGCCCGACAATGGTGGGAACAAGCTAAACGTTTTGGACTTACCCCTTCTCCTCAACTACAACAATGAGATCATTAGCAGTTGCGGGTTATACCTAATTAATAATTAAGTCTTTTGAATTTATATTATAATTAAAAAGTAATAGTTTTTTATCATGCATGCTAAAGATGAACAATTCTTCACCACTACCTTTTTTGAATTTAGTAATTTGATTAACCCTAATATAAGTATCCATATTACCCGTTGTAACACTTACCATCTTAGACTCAGAACTTATATGTGGACCAAGTTTAGAATAAACAACACTAATGAATTTATTAAATTCTTCTATTGAGGTCTTTGACTTAAATTCTTTGTCCGAATTATTATATATTTCATTAAAACTTTGATTATTAAAATTTTCATGAAATTTTTGAATGGCTTTTTCAGCAACCTCTTTATTTTGATTCAAATTCATACATGATGAAAAAAGTATTAGCATTACTAGACTAAAAGTAATAACACAAATTTTTAATAATATTTTCATATTTAACCTATTATATTTTTAATTAGGTATAACGGCGTTGTGCCTAACCCGCCGCCAGTAACAAGGAAGCCGATCTAAAACACAAAAGCCAAATGATTAACAAACTGTGCTTAGTTTTCTTTTTCATCAAGCACAGTCTGTAAAAACTTTAATTAATTAAGAACACTTAAAACAAAATGCCAAACAAAAACTAAAACTATAAAAATCTAAAAACGCTAACCTGACCTGGCATTCAGGTTGAGACACGGGTTAGCAAGTTTTAAAAAAAGTAAAATATTGAAGAATTATCGATTGAACTTAACTTTATAATAATAGATCCCTCCAACATATTCGTTATCATAACTATCGATAACTTCAAAAGTTTTATAACCGTGTTGTTTCATAAACACATAAATTTCATTTAATGCTAATGGTTGCAATTTCTCATCGGGACAAAAATAATTATGAGAAAATTCGAATAAGAAAATATTATTCTCAACTTCTGTAGTTACAGTATTATCATTATAAAGGACACAATTCATACAACAAGATGTCAATGTAATCGATACTAATAATAAAATTAATATTTTCATTTTGCTTGCTAACTTCAATTAGCCCGAGTGAATTAGTTGATTAAAGAAAACAGATATGTATGCTGTTGCATACTTGTTCGCCTTTGGTGGATCTATGTTCCATTTATTTCGATTCCGTTTCAAACAATTCAAAACGCGTGTTTACCATTTTTGTAACGGTTTAGTTGTCATTAAAAATATATTCTCAGTCTTGAAATTGATTTTCGCGCATGATTTAATTTTTACGGAGTTGGAAATATTGGTATATGATTGCATTGTCAGGTCAGATCGACTTAGCAAGTCTCTCATCAGTGAACTATTTAATAACCCTGTACCCGTCACAACTAACCCTTAAATAGTTAATAGCAACTTAGTGCAATACCAAACTAATTTCAATTATTAAATTTTAAATGCCAAGTATTTTAAGGCGGAGGGAAGGGATGATTGGTTGAATGAATGAATGTAGGTAGGATGATTGGTTGAATGACTGAATGAAAAAAGCATGTTTATCATTTCGAACAAACCACAGTTTTCGTCTAGTAAGGATAAATCTCAAGCTGCAGTTTAAGAGATATCTCAACCCCGCAACCAAAAAAGCAATGAAGGGGATTTGATATGACATTCTAAAAATCTGGTAGCAGGCATCAGGTATCTCGTATCCGGTATCAGGTACGCAGAAACCAGCATCAAGTCTCCGTCTCCAACCAAACGTCATTCAACCATTCAGACATTCAATGTTTTAATCCTTCCATCTTTTAATCTTTAAAAAATTCATTTCCAATTGGCAAATAATCACACTAAATTATGCCAGCAAAATTTTTATTTATAAAAGGTGAGTTATGAAATACGCTTTAATGATTTTGATTTTCTCTCTCTTATTTCCCTCTTTGATTCTCTCACAAACTGAAAATGGTTCTGAATATTGTTCACACAAAAAGATGAACACAGCTAATCTTGAAAACGCTGAAGCTCTTTTCGCAGATCTGCCTCACTCATTTGATGTTCTTAACTACAAATTAGATTTGAATTTATATAACAATTTTATTTCACCTTACCCGAAGAACTTTACTGCAAGTGTCGTTGTTACATTCAGAGTTGATTCGACATTAAATCAAATAAAGCTTAATGCGACAAATACTTCATTAGCAGTTGATTCCGTTAGTCTTGCCGGAGTTTCATTCACTCATACATCAAACATACTGACAGTTAACTTAAACCGTGTTTACAATGTTGGTGAAACTGCTGATGTTAAAGTTTATTACCGTCACAATAATGTAGCCGATAACGCATTTAATGTAAGCAACGGAATGGTATTCACAGACTGTGAACCCGAAGGCGCACGCAAATGGTTTCCCTGCTGGGATAAACCTTCTGATAAAGCAACTCTTGATCTCACAGCAAAAGTTCCGGCTACAGTAAAGCTCGGTTCAAACGGAAGACTCGCTGACTCAATCAAAACTGCCGATACAATTTATTATAATTGGATAAGCGCTGATCCTGTTCCTACTTATCTTGTTGTGATGAGCGGAAAAGTAAATTATAATCTTGATATAGTTTACTGGCATAAATTGTCTAATCCATCCGATAGTATACCTATCAGGTTTTACTGGAACCAGGGTGAGAACACTACAAATCTTAATAGTATGAAATCGATGATCATTCCGATGACTAGTTTTTATTCAACAATTTTCGGTGAACATCCTTTTGAGAAAAACGGTTTTGCAACTTTGAATAATCAGTTCTCATGGGGCGGAATGGAAAACCAGACACTAACGAGTTTATGTCCAAACTGCTGGAGTGAGAGTTTGATCGCTCACGAGTTTGCTCATCAATGGTTTGGTGATATGATAACCTGTGCAACGTGGGCGGACATCTGGCTGAATGAAGGGTTTGCTACTTACACAGAAGCTCTATGGCTGGAACATACATCAGGATATTCTTCTTACAAAAGCGAAATACTAAGTGATGCTTCAACTTATATGAATAGTAATCCCGGCTGGGCTATCTCAAATCCTGACTGGGCGATAAACACTCCGTCAACAAATAATTTGTTCAACTATGCAATAACATATATGAAGGGCGCATGCATTCATCATCTTTTAAGATATGTAATGGGTGATACAAAATATTTCCAGGGATTGATGGCTTATGCTAATGATCCGTCATTAAAATATAAGAGCGCAGTAATACCGGAGTTCTACGCGCATATGAGTACAGCTTATGGTGAAGACCTTACATGGTTTATGGATCAATGGATTTACAATCCTAATCATCCTGTTTATGCAAACAATTACTGGATAAGTGATCAGGGTTCAGGTAACTGGCAGGTTGGATTTGTTGCAAAACAAACTCAGACTAACACAGTGTTTTTCAAAATGCCGATTGAAATAAAAATCACATTCACTACAGGTTCAGATACAATCATAAAAGTTATGAATGATTCCAACAACCAGATTTTCTGGTGGAACTTTAACAGACAGCCTTCATCAGTGTCATTTGACCCGAATAATAACATCGTAATAAAAAGTGCAACGCTTACTTCAATTCCACCGCTTCCGGTTGAGCTTAGTTCATTCACTGCGCAATCTTATGGTAATTTTATTGTACTCAACTGGACAACAGCGAGTGAATTAAACAACAGAGGGTTTTATATTGAAAGAAGAACAAATGAAATCAACAATTGGGAATCAATTTCTTTTATAGATGGAAAAGGAACAACAGCAGGCAGCAACAGTTACACTTATACAGATTATGTTACCGGTTACAATTCATACATCTATCGTTTAAAGCAGGTTGATTTTGATGGAAGTTATGAATATTCAAATGAAGTTTATGTGAACGGCGGAGTTAAACCTGATAAGTTTGACCTGACACAGAACTATCCTAATCCGTTTAATCCTTCAACACGATTCAGTTATTCAATTCCGCAAAACGGTTTTGTAACACTTAAGATTTACGACATACTCGGAAAAGAAATTGCTACTCTCATAGAAAAAGATCTTGAAGCAGGCGTGTATGAAGTTGAACTTGATATGTCAAAATATTCACTTACAAGCGGAGTTTATTTTTATAGTTTGAAGGCAGGAAATTTTACTTCAACAAAGAAGATGCTTTTAACAAAGTAATATTTCATTCTTTTTAATCTCAACGGGATCAATCCCGTTGAGAATGTGTAATGACGAGGCTGTCATTGCCGATGAGTCTGTCCCAGAACTATGAAATTGTCATGCTGAATTTATTTCAGCATCTTCTTTTTACGCTAAATCATTATCCAAGATTCCGAAACAAGTTCGGAATGACAGTATCAGACAGATTCCCATTCAGTGACAGAACTCTTATCACTTAAATAAATTGAGATACTCGCTAAACTCAAACTCTCTGTTCCGTTTCCAACCGGTTCGTTCAGCTAATATTCCAAGTTTAATAAAATCAGCGATGATGGAATTAGCAGTTGGTAATGATATCTCCATCTCTTCCTGAACTATGGTCGCATTGACAATAGGTTTTTTATAAAGATATCTCATCAGGCTTTTACCTGTTTCAATTTTCTTTCCGAGCTTAACAAGTTTTTTATCTTCTATAGTTTCTTTAAGCTTTAGTATTTTTTGGAAAGTGCTTATCCCCTTTTCACTTGTCTCAATTATTCCTGCAAGAAAAAACTTTAACCACTGAGCAAGATCATTTGCCCGCCTTGCTTTGTTAAGATTATCATAGTACAACATCCTGTGTTTTTCAAAATAGTCGGATAGGTACAATGAAGGTTTACTCATCAATCCAGAACTGACTAAGTACAGTGTGATCAGCAATCGTCCTATTCTTCCGTTTCCATCAAGGAACGGGTGAATAGTTTCAAACTGGTAATGTGTTATTCCTGCGCGTATCAATACCGGTACGTCAATAGAATCATTGTGAAGAAACTTTTCCAGGTCGCTCATCAATTCATTTATTTCTGTATGAACCGGCGGAACAAATACCGCATCGTTTATAGTAGCGCCGCCAATCCAGTTCTGACTCTCCCTGAACTCTCCCGGATTTTTATGTTCCACTCTCACACCTTTCATCAGGATTTTATGCGCATCTTTTAAAAGTCGTGTTGATACCGGGAGTTTCTTTAACTTCGCGATTGATTTGTTACTCGCTTCAATATAGTTATGAACTTCCTGCCAATCGTTTTTTCTTTCAGGCGAAATATCTGAACTGCTTTTTATCGCTTCTTCAATCTCTGTTTGTGTTCCTTCTATCCTGCTGGATTTGGTAGCTTCCTTTGCAATGTGCATTTCGATGAATATATCTATATCAGGAACATGTTTTGAGAACGCATCAAGTGAACCGAGTTTGCGGTTTGCTTCAGCCAGAAGAGTATTGATCTTTGCGTCATTCCACGTCCATACCTGATTTATTCTTGATGGAGAGAAACTTTTATAATGCTTCTGTGATAAAAACTTGCCGGATTTGAATTCTTCGATTTTCATCTGTTTTCACATTTTTTCTTTAATTATAAAAAATCTTAATTAAAGATAACGCGTTTTCTTTAATTATAAAAAATTATAATTAAAGTTGAACAGGAAGATTGGGAATAAGGAACTAACCGATGATTAAAAATTTTTGTGTTCCTGGATGATGAACAGGTAAAAAATAATAAGTGCCTGGGGAACATCATTCCATCTCATTTGTATAAGACATAAATTTACAATGATGAAAATATTTCTTTTTATAATACTTCTGTCTGCTTATTCCTTCTGTCAAACAGATTCACTTTATGATGAAGCGATCAGATGCGGCGGTGAATATGACACACTCGCTTATCCTGTTGGAGGTTTAGACTCGATTTATTCTCGTCTTGTTTATCCCTCAATGGCAATTCAAAATAAGATTGAAGGTAATGTTTATGTGCTGGCAAAAATAGATTCACAGGGTATAGTGAACGATGCAAGAATAATAAAAGGCATTGGCTATGGCTGTGATGAAGAAGCAATACATCTTATTAAAACTGCAGTTTTTATGCCTGCATTAAAGAAAGGGAAACCTTCAAAAGTAGAAATGTTAATTCAAATAAAATTTAAGATTAAAGAATTTTAATTATATGAAAACTTCATTCTTCATTCTGCTTTTTTCAATAACAATATTTAGTCAAACAGATTCATACTACGATGAAGGACCAACATGTTTGCTGCCTGTTTACGATGTAATGCCTTATCCTATCGGTGGAATAGATTCTATACAATCTCGCTTGGTGTATCCTATATTAGCAGTTAAGAACAATATACGGGGAAAAGTTTTAGTTCAAGCAAAAATTGATTCTTTAGGTAATGTAATCGATGTCAATGTGGTAAAAGGTATTGGTTTTGGATGTGATGAAGAAGCAGTTCGATTAATAAGTGAAACTAAATTTACTCCAGCAATACTATTTGATAAACCCGCACCTTGCTTAATGGTAATTCCTGTATTTTTTAATCAAGTCTATTAATGATTAGGACTAAAAACAGATATATTCTGCGGATTATATTATTGCCAGTCACGGTCCAAACCGTGACTGACTGAGAATAAATATCAATCAACCTTTTTTGTTAATCTGCTCAAGCATACCCTCGAGATTTTTCCTTCCCCAGTTAGGAGCGATGTCACTTGCAGGTACAAACTTGTTAAACTTATCCAATGATTTTTCCAGAACAGGTTTTGCTGTTACAGGTCCTCCGCCGAATTGTTCAGGTGTATAAAACAATCCTGTGCCGATCAAATATTCCGGACGTGGATTAAGTGTATCAAGCTTAACTGCTTTCGTAAAATTTTTATCAGCTTCAGCACCGTACTTCATCCACCTGTTCATCGGATCGACCTGCATTCTTGCCTGCGCAATCATACCGAACAATGTGTAAACTTCTGAGTTATCCGCCTGAAGTGAATCTGATATTTTTAAAAATGAAAATGCTTTATCAAGAAAAACATCTTTAGCAGCATTTACTTTCTCGGAATAGCTGGCAAGTGTATAACAGAAAGAAACATAGTAGTACGGAAGCCATTTATCTTTTTCGGCAAGTGCTATACGTTCAAACCCGTTTGCGATCTCTACAAATCCTTCCGCAGAATTTGTTGTGTCCATCTTTGACAGATTTTTTTTCATCGCTTTTTCATATTTGTCATCTGCCAGTGTGTTGCTTATAACTAAGAACGAAAACAGAACACATAAAAATAATTTCATTTGAATCTCCTTAATTTAAAATGGATTTGTTTGTCCGAGCGAAATAAACATTCCTATAAATGCTGTTCTAAGTGCAGGCGCAAGCACGGGACTCTTCTTTGTTCCGTCACTTGAATACCTGTACCCGTAAACATTGTTATAACCAATAACATTATCAATTGAAAAAAACACTACTGTAAAGTTATTAAAGATACTCGTGATATAACTAAAATTTAAACTCAGGTTGTGATAATTTTTTGCTTTGTCACCAAGGAATACAGGATTATTCGGATTGAAGTATGGTCTTCCTGTGGCGAATGAATATGTGATACCGACATTTGTTGTTATATCATTCAGCCAGTATTTAAACACTGCTGAGAACGTGTGAGGTGTAGAAAATGGCGGCGCGGCAAGTGTCGGATAGTTAAGGTATTCACGTTTAGTATCAAGGTACGTATACGATAACCAATAGTATCCATATCTGAATGTTTCATTATCCTTCCAGAATATATCTATTCCTTTAGCATAACCTTTTCCACCATTATTGAATTCAACATCAGGAAGATTAAAATACGGATGAGTGAATACATTCCCTTTAGCAAGTTGTGAGTAATCTTTATAATAAGCTTCTATACGGAATGTTCTTCCAGTGCCGATGTACTGATAGTTCACTATATAATGCGTTGCTTTTTCAAAATCAAAATCTCTTGTCCACATTAAAAAATCTTTTGCAGGAGTCTGATAAAATTGTCCGTAAGCAAAATTGAGTTGATCGAATGTTCCGAGCCTGTACGCAAGAGAAATTCTTGGTGCAACATTAATCTTATCAAGCAGTTTACTTCTTTCACCCCTTACACCAAGCCTTAAGGCTATATCATTTGTGATGATGATGTCTGATTCAAGAAATCCCGCCAGGTAAACTTCATTAAGTTTTCCTTCAAGTTCATTGAACACATCTTGATAAATTATATTCTGAACTTCACCACCGCCTGTTAAAAATAAATTTGAAGAAACATTTCTCGTTATGGTTACTTTACCGGTATTTAAAGTTTCTCTTAATTTGATTCTGTTTGGAGCAATGTCCATATCATCAAAATCATAACTGAATGAATAACCGCTGAAGAACACCCAGTCCTGATCAAATATTTCGCGATAGTTTGTATTCAGAAAATAATTTCCGCCTTTCATTCTGAAAAAATCTCTTAAGTCAGGTTGATCTAGATTTTCAACATTAAGTGACAGATCACCATAAGAATAGGATGTGAATGCTTTCAACATTCCAGTCTCTGAAGTTTTATAACGGAAGTTCATTGAGCCTTCAAAACTTTCAGGGGCTTTTACCCAATCGACTCTTTGCTTCTGAATCTGAAAATAAGGATCGAGATTATAATAGCCAGCTTCTGCAGATAATGAAGAATTATCCCAGACCTGAGTGTGTGAACCACCAAATCCTAATGCCATCAGGTTAATCGAACTTACTGTCTGCGTGGGCATATCCTGCGTCTTTAAAATAAGAACTGATGAAAGAGCCTGTCCGTACTGTGCGGAATATCCGCCTGTACTGAAAATTGTTCCTTTAAACAAGAACGGTGAAAATCTACCGCGTGAAGGTACATCAGGCACGCCTGTATAAAATGGTTTCTGAACAATCATCTCATCAACAATTGTTTTTGATTCTGCTGCTGAGCCGCCGCGTACAAACAAACCTTCCGATTCACCAATCTGCTGTGCGCCTGGCAATGTTTCAAGAGTTGAATAAATATCCGCATCAGCACCGGTTGTAACAATATCGAGCGGACGAAGTATCACCGCTTTCTTTTCATCACTAGCTTCAAATGAACCGGCAGAAACTGTTACTGCGCCTAACTCAGTTGTTTCTTCTTCTAAAACTATATCCACTGTTTGAGGTTTACCGTCAAGTAAAAGTTTTTGTTCAAATGTTTTATAACCGACAAAACTTGCTACAAGTATAGCTTCACCTTCTTCTTCACTTGTGAACGTAAATGTTCCGTCAACAGATGAAGATACGCCATCGTATGAATCTTTTATAAAAATGTTTGCCCCGGGTAAAGGCTGGTTACTTTTATCTTTAATTGTGCCGGAGATTTTTGTCTGACTTAGAATTGAAACAGAGCATAGAAGAGAAATGAAAAGAGTAAATAGAAGTTTCATAATCAATCTGATTTTTAAATAAAAATTATTTTCGGGGACTAAAATAAATGGAAATGATTTTTGCTACAATATTTTATTTTGATTTCAGTATAAAGTTGAATGAACGAACGATTGTAATGATGAATGGTTAAGTGCGAAGCATTGCAAACTGTCAAGAATTGGTTCGTGACAGCCTGACTTCTCTAAATTGATCAATTACGTGAGCACAGAAAATTTTTCAATGCTTACTTAAAGATTTACTTAATCCACAAATCACCTTTGCAGGTGTTCTGTTCGGTTTCAATAATAAAGCGATAAATACCTTTTTGATATCCCTGAGAATCAAACATTACGCTATGCACTCCAGCGGAAATATTTGTATAAAGTAGGGTATATAATATGTGATTGTATTTATCAATTATGTATAGATTAACAAATGAATCCTGAGGAAGACTAAACTGTAACGTTGTCTTTCCATTTATTGAAATGGGGTTGGGATAACATGGATAAAATGCAAATGAATTAGGAACAACGATATCGGTCTTTTCTTTATTAAAACCATTCGATTTGCCAGTGCACCAGTCACTTGGATCATACATACCTCCGAGTGGCTGAGGGCTTTCAGGTCCTGTATGTGTAATTCCTTTAAACCCATCTGAAAGTAATGTCGGATCAAATGAGCTATCTGAGCAAGAAACCACTAGCAGGAATGGAATTAGAAAAAATATCTTCTTCATCAATTCACCTAAAAATATAATTTTAAGTTTAGGACTTGTTCTGTAGTAATAATGCTTGCTTGTTCAATATTAAATAATGGAGAGAATCCTTCGTCAGTATTTGCATAGTTTAATCTTACTTCAGCACCTGCGCTGAAATGATCACTAATAAAATATTCTCCACCAAATACCAATGAATAAATCATATCGGTGTAGGAAGCATTCTCGCCTGAAGCAACAGCGGCAGTTATTCGAAATCCTAAGTAAGGTAATATTTCGGATTCGCTCAGGTTATAAAGCATACCCAGTCCCAACCGGTACATTGTGGCACTACTGTTTTTAAGTTCAACTCTGTTTAAACCAAACTGTGGTTCAATCGCAATACTGTTATCAGCCCAGATAGTTGTTGTAATCGCATTAGTTGAAGAACTGAGATTACCTGAATAGCCAATTCCAAATTTGCCGGCACGATTGGATTGTGCATAAAGAATTGAAGTAAAAAAGATTACGAATGAGAGAAAAAGAAATTGTTTCATAACAGCCCTTTTTAAATTGATTTTTCTGATTCAAACTTAGATAAATGCATTGTCAGTTTCAATTTATTTTTTAGATAGGTTCAAGCATATTAGCCGCCCATCATTGCATAGTTGTTATTCATCAATTAAGGCTAAAGATAGTTTGTTACTTATTGTGCATCGGGCTAATTTTGCATCGCTCATAAGTCATAACTCACGGAAAATTTTTGGAAAGTAATGGAGATTATTATCTCTCTTTAAGAAATAGTGTGTTAATCAAATTTTAGATTGAACGATGAAACATTTTTTATTTTTTCTACTTGTAATACTACATGCTGGGTTGGTTCCTGCTCAAAAGGTTGATAGCCTTATACAACTTCTTGATAACGCTGACGGTGAAATAAAGCTGAAACTGCTTGATGAAATTACCGATGCTGCTCTTTCACGTCAGGTAAAAAATTCTTTTGAGTATTCTGACCAGGGTATTCAACTGGCAAAAGAATTAAATGACAAAGAATCTGAACTGAAGTTTTTATTTTATAAAGGCTGGGCACATGCTCTTTTGAATAATCCTGACTCAGTTAAGAGTTATATTAATTTTATTTCAAATCAGCTAAGAATATTTAATGTTGAAAAAGGTCAGATCTACAAATCTCTTCTTGAAGCAAGGATTCTGAGGAATGAAGAAAATTATAATGAAGGAATAAATGTTCTATCTAAACTTCTGGTGACCGATCTATTGGATGATGAACCTGTATTTAATGCAAAGGTTATGAATGAGCTGGGTTCAATTCACAGAAGACTTAGCAACAATGATGAAGCATTAAAATACCATAACCGTGCACTCGAAATCCTTAAACTGAATAATAATGAAAATGAACTTGTAAGCACTTACACTTATCTTGGCATCCTGCATGCCATAATTGGCAATTACGATGAGGCTCTGAAATTTTATCACCTTGCGCTTAAGCATAACCAGATGCGAAATGATACCCGCGGTATTGCAGGGTCGATTCACAACATTGGAATCATCTATCAGAAGCTTGAGCAATTTGATAAATCACTTGAATATTATGAGCAGGCATTAAAATACTGGAATGAACTTGGTAACAAAGGAGGTTTAGCATCGACACTAAATAGTATTGGTGCTGTAAAAGAACTTCAGAAAGATCTGAATTCCGCTTTAAATTATTATCAGCAGGCACTTGAGATATGGGAAAAAATTGATAATGAATCTTCAACATCAATCGCCTTGAATAACATTGCATCTATATATGAACAGCTTGGAAATTATTCACAAGGTCTTGCTTATATTACCAGGGCAATTGACAGCCGTGAAAAAGTTGGTGATAAAAACGGTCTTGCAAGTTCTTTGCTTGTACGCGCGGAGATTTATAACAAACTAAATAACTATGTATCCGCTTTAAATGACGGTAAACGCGGACTTGAACTTGCACTTGAAAGTAACAGCTGGTCAACTATTCGTGAAGCACACAGCATTCTTGCTTCGATTTATGAAAACAACGGCATGTTCAAAGAAGCATTAGCTGAACATAAATTATACAAAGCCGCACATGATTCAATGTTCAACACCGAAAGCCAGGAAACCATCGCTGAGCTTGAGACAAAATATGAAAGTGAAAATCAGAAAAGACAAATAGAAATTCTTCAGCGTGATAAAGAACTCCAGACACTTTACAACTCAGCCTTATTTGCCGGATTCCTCGCAGTTGTTGTTATATCATTATTATTATTTAACAGGTACAGGCTTAAACACAAAGCACACAAAACACTAAAGCAGCTGCACGAAACTGAAATGGAATCCGCCGATGCAAAAGCAAAGCTTCTTCAAATTGAATTTGAACAGAAGAAAAAAGAACTCGAAGATGCGAGACGTTTACAATTATCGATGCTTCCTGCAAAACTGCCTGCGCATCCTCAAATTGAAATTGCGGCAGCAATGATTACCGCTACGGAAGTGGGAGGAGACTATTATGACTTTTGTGAAAACACACATGGTGAAATTACAATAGCAATTGGCGACGCAACCGGACACGGCGCCCAGGCTGGAACTATGGTAACTGCTACAAAAAGTCTTTTCAATCTTTTGTCACGCGAAGATGATATTGCCGGTATACTCAACAAATTAAGTTTTGCACTTAAGAAGATGAATCTCCCTAACATGTTTATGGCAATGGCACTCGTTAAATTCCGTAAAGATGAAATTGAACTCGCCGGTGCCGGAATGCCTCCTGCACTTATATATCGTTCATCATCGGGAACTGTTGAAACTATTTCGCTGAAAGGATTGCCGCTTGGTGTCACTGATTACACTTACAGTAAAACCAAAATAAAACTTGAATCTGGGGATACAGTTATGCTTATGAGCGATGGTCTGCCGGAATTATTCAATGATAAAAATGAAATGTTTGGATATGAAAATCTAAATAAGCTTTTGGAAACTTCAGGGAAAAGCACTCCGGAAGAAATCATAACTTATTTTTCATCAACCGCAGTTGAGTGGACGGCAGGTAACAGACAACAAGATGATATGACGTTTATCGTGTTCAGAAAGAAATAATCTGTTAGTTGATATTCTTATAAAAAAACTTCTTTCACTGCGAATAAGGCAAACTCAAATAAAGCTTTCCGAGTTCATTCAAATCCCCAGGAGCTGCATTAAACAAGTAAGTAAATTTATTGTCAGGAAAATTTCCTCTTCCGATAAACCAGGCATAACGAAACACATCTTCCCTGCTTTCACATAATGCAACCATCTGCTGCATCTGCTCAGCTTGCTTTTGATATGAGTTTATTTGTGCATTCCAATTAGCCATTTCGGTAATCCAGATTTTCTTTCCATACTTCTGTAACCTGTTCAGTTGTGCTTCAAGTCCGTAATCATACCAGTGAAAAGCAAGGTAATCTATTTTAGGAAGTCTTCCGCCGTTAGCTGATTTATAAGCTTCATAAAAAGCATCAAGCCAAACTACAGGATCGGAAAATCCGGACATTGTTCCCCATGTCATTGCAGGTCCGACGAGATAAACTGTTCGTTGCTGAGCCGCAAGTTCACTGATAACCTGTTCATACTTTAACCAGTCTGCAGCCGCCTGTTGGGGTGTTCTGTTTGCCTGATCAGTGAGGTTTGGTTCATTCATTACAAGCAGGTATTGTATTTCCGGGTGGTTCATAATATAATTTTTAACCTGAATCATATCACCACTGCTTGTGTTTCCGCCCCATAACATTGGAATGAATTCCATCTTGTAATCTGCATAATAGTTAGCCGGAGCTGTGGATGAATGATACCAATTATACCACCAGGAAATTCCGTTCTTCAACGTATCGAGATCCAGCGGATGTGTCAGGTTATAAGCAAGCCCCCTCTTTGGACTTTTTGTTACCGTGTTTGGTGGAGGCGTATTTGTTGGAGCATCCTCTTTGCTGCAGCCACTGATAAACACTGATATGAAAACAAATAAAATTTTAACTATGAATTTGTGCATTAGTAAATCCTGATTCTTAAAAGTAAAGATAGGGTACTATAATTATACCATCTTCAATTATGGTAAAGTCACTTCAGATTAAGCTTTGCAGAATTCAAAATTATTTTATTGATAATTTTAAATTATTACTTTGATATTGGCTGCCAAAGTCATGTCTCTTATTTCAGAAGGATGAATTTTTTTGTCTGACTAAAATCATCAGAGCTTAGTTTATAAAAATATATACCACTGCTTAACTCACTTCCGTCAAATTGAATTTTATGTTCACCTTGTCGGTAGAATTCATTAGAATATATTTTTACTTCTCTGCCAAGAACATCATAGATAGTAAGTTTAATCATTCCATCGACAGGTAAATAGAAACTGATTTCGGTTATAGGATTAAACGGGTTTGGATAGTTTTGATAAAGAATAAAATTATTTGTTGGCAAAGATAACTTCTCATCATCTACCGAAGTAATTGAATCCGGCATAACATAATTATTGTTATAGAATGCCTGCGCAACTTTTTTATTAAAAATTAAATCATCCGGATCATTTCCAAACATTAATGCCATAGAGTATCTTTGTCTCGTCCATTTCTTAAATGGAAATGTTCCAGAAGATAAGACAATAGCCATATTTCCATTTTGAAGTGTTGAATCGAATGTTCCACTGCTCATCTTCAACCACATTGGTTCATCATCCTTTGGCCAACCGCCTCCCGTCCCCCCTTCACCAAGCCTGTAAATTGATGCGGCTGTTAACCCAATCTGATCCGATTCGTGATTGTCTTTAAGATCAAAGTTAGGTTCACCATTGGTCGGAAGACCATCACCTTCTCCCAAATCAGGACCGTTATAGTTTTGATTTTCAGGTCCAATACCATCGACTCCCAAATCATCATTGAGTGGTTCATTTTCCTGTGGATCCCAAACACCATTAAGATTCAAATCATCAAAAGGTCGCCAATCAGCATCGTTATCAATACCATCATCAATTCTCTCATCAATCATCCCGTCTCCATCATCATCAATTCCGTTTAAGACATTACCCGGACTCTGAAGATAAGCGTACCCCATATATCCGGTTACCCAGTTTCCGGGACTGCCTAACCCGTCATAGTCAAAGTAGTATGCAAGAGCAAGCGTACTATCGACTGATGCGCAGTCGTCGCCTGTATCCTCGAAACCACCTATATTGCTATCCGTAAAAATTCCAAAACATGTTTTTTCATAATCGTAATCAGAAATATTTATGACATCATAGTTCCAGAAAATAATATCTTCAAGAAGTTCAGCATTCCACTGGAATGATCTTACTTCTACTCGTAATCCTAACCCTGCTCTATCTGTATCTGAAGCTATTGGGTAGTAATTATAAGGTGATCGTGACCATTCCTTGTCCTTTGAATCATCCACCACAAAGAATGATTCAAGATCAGCATTAAAAACATCTTTGCCAAAATATCCATACCAATGTCCATCCCAATCATCAGACAAACCTAAAGCATCTGGCCATTCATCAGGCCAACTTGAAGGTACGAGGGTTAAAGCAGGAAATGTAGAACCTATTTTTGCATAACCTTCTACTGGTTCCAACCCCCATTTTTCAATACCTATCGGTGGATTTGGATCCATCCACTCTCTATAAGATGTTTCTAACGGATGGATAGTTTGACTATTCCCGGGAGCCATAACTTCTGCAGCGATTAATACTGCTACTCCGGAAAGGTATGAATGTCCAGACCCAATAGGCCATTCACCTGATGGATGAAATGACCATTTACCAACTTCACCATTAGTATAAAATAAAGTTCTTACAAGGTTACCATCAAGAGTGCCCTGACGCCTGTTATTAATACTGCCTTTTTGATCATCTCTATACCTCTGAATTACACTCTCGATCTGAGCAAAGAGAAATGATGAAAAAATTATTTGAAAGATGATAGCGGATTTCAGGATCGGATAAATTTTTAATTTGTTAGTCATAACCCCTCAGACTTTATTATTAATTTCGCAAGCAAATTCCTGCACTTTTACTATACATAATTAAGGGTTTTATTTTGAATAGTCCAGATTTAATTCATTATTCGGTAAAGTATTTAAAACAAAAAAGCTCCAAAACAATTTGTTTTGAAGCCTTTTAAGTGGGCCCAGATGGACTTGAACCACCGACCCTCTGATTATGAGTCAGATGCTCTAACCAACTGAGCTATGAGCCCATATTTTTGCGTCGTAAAAATAATACTTAATCTTTCTTTTTGCAATAAATGTTCAGGACTTTAATATTTTTTTGTTCAACTATTATGTTGAAGTAAATAACTTTTCAAAATTGTATCTTCTGCTGTCAGTCAAATCTCATTTCTTTAAGGAGGCTTTATGCAAAGGCGCACACTTTTATTTATGGTTTTGTTCATTACGATTATTAGCGATCGATCTTTTGTCTTAGCTCAAAACGACAGTATAGTGATCGCGACATTTAATTGTGAATTCCTGAACAAAGATAAAATACATGTAAGGTACGGATTGCCGTTAAACATCAACCAGGCAAGTGATGCACAAAAACAGCAATGGTCACAACCGGGCTTTCGTGATCAAAAATTTTTGGAATCAACTGAATTAGTTGCCCAGGTACTTGTACAGTTGAGAGCCGATGTACTTGCACTTACTGAAGTCGGCGAGGAAGCGGACGTTGAATTATTAAGAACGGAACTAAATTCACTTGGGATGAACTATCCGCACAAAGCAGTCTGCATTTCTTCAGATAACACAACGAATCAGCATGTAGCAGTTATCTCACGTTTTCCTCTTTCAGAAGTACTGCAGCAAATACCCGGCAGAGAATATTATCTTCCAGAAACCGATGACCCTGAAACAGAAACACACACCGGTGTAAGTAAGGGTATGCGAGTGACATTCACAGCATTTAATAAAGACTTCATTTTATATGTGCTTCATCTTGCTTCTGAACGAGGTGGATATGCTGAAGATCAGCAAAGAATTTCACAAGCGTCAATTGTAAGAAGACATTATCTTGATGATCTGCGTGACGGAAAAAATATCATCGTCACAGGTGATTTGAATGATTACAGGGGACAACCAACATTATTACGGCTGAGAGGAATTGATGATATTTATGATGATCTGATTCAAACCGGTCATAAAGATTTTTTTGATCAGTCATTATTAAATACAAGATGGACATATGAGTTCGAAGGAATAAGACAGCAGATCGATCACATACTAATTTCATTTTCAATTAAAGATATTTGTAAATCATCAGGCGGGATTCGTGCCAGAACTTACGAACACTTTACTTCTGCATCAGACCATCTGCCTTTTATAGTGACTTTAAAACTGAAGTAAATTATTTCAGGAGTATCTATCCAATTTGAATTTTTCGCCAAGATATAATTTTCGGACTTCCTCATCTTCAGCAAGTTCAATTGCTTTGCCCTGTTTAAATATTACTCCGTTTATCAGTATATAACCTTTATCAACAATACTCAGAGTTTCATGAACATTGTGATCAGTTATTAATACTCCTATTCCCCTGTTCTTAAGGTTTGCCACGATAGTCATGATATCTTCTACAGCGATAGGATCAACACCTGCGAATGGTTCGTCAAGTAAAATAAAACTCGGATCGGTCGCCAATGAACGCGCAATTTCTGTTCGTCTTCTTTCGCCGCCGCTTAACTGGAAGCCTTTACTCTTGCGTATGTGTGCAATCGAAAGCTCTTCCAGTAATTTTTCACATTTTTCTTTTCTTTCCTTTGCATTTAGTTTTGTCATTTCCAAAACAGCATAAAGGTTTTCCTCAACCGTTAATCTTCTGAAGATTGAGGCCTCCTGCGGAAGATAACCAATTCCCATTCTTGCTCTCTTATACATTGGAACTGAAGTGATCTCCGTTTCATCTAAAAATACTTTTCCTTTTTCGGGACGTATCATTCCGGTTATCATATAAAATGTAGTTGTTTTGCCCGCACCGTTTGGTCCAAGCAGTCCGACAATCTCACCTTTTGAAACTTCGACAGAAGCTTTATTAACCACTGTTCTTTTTTTATAAATCTTTACTAAATCTTCGCTTCTTAATTTTGTTGAATTCATTTATTGAATACCGATTTGGTTTAGAAGTTTTATCTTTCCCTGATTTTCATAAATCCATTCAGGAATTAATTTTTCCTTAACTGGTCTGTCCGGATAAAAAACATATTTAGGAAGTGTAAATGATAATTCTTTTCCTGCAACCTGACCTTCAGGGTAATACTCACTTGATGGTGAGCCGTATAATCGAACTTCACTAACAGTTTTATCCTCAAACTTTATTATTGCGTTTCTTGATGTTGATTTGGTTAATCCGTTTGGTTCATTGTTTTCATAAAGATAATAAATGCTGTACACACTCCCGAATATTTCAGTATAGTCGATTGTCTTTTCTTTAAAGTGAATTGATACCCTGTCGCCTGATGTCTGGTCAAACCTGTCACGATAAATATCATGCTGTGAAAGTATGAATGCATTCCGGTCAACATCCATCAGGCTTATCTGCTTTTCTCTTAAATAAATAGTCACTGAATCCCCGGTTAGTTGAGAATTTGCCTGCCACAGTACGGGTTGTTTTAAACTCCGCGGGTGTTTACTTGTTATAATCTTATCAATATCCCTGTAGTAAATTGTAAGATCGTTTGTTGAAGCAAAATCTCCTCTTACGATCTTAACGCTATCTTTTGCGTAAAAAAGATTTGTAATATCGCGGTAAGCTTCCATAACGAGCGATTGAATAACCAGGGTATCAAGAGTAAAACTATTTACTGAGTCTGTCGGATTATATGTTGTATCAACCTGTATCAGCAATGGATTCTTATCGATCAGTGTAAAATTTTTCTCCGCATAATCTTCCAAATGATCGCCGTAAATGACGATATTATTTTCATTATTGCTGATCTTTACCCTGTGGCTTGCAAAAGTAATTCTTGTATTCCTGAAATGCTCAAGAGTGTCTGAATCAATAATATTACTTGCGTCAATGATTCTAACGTTACCGGTTGCAACTGTCCTGTCTTCACTTTTAAAATAGGTCAATGAGTCAGCAGTAAGAGTGGTTGCAGTATCGTACAGAACAACATCTTTGTGAAAGAATGCACGGTCTTCATTAAAAAAGTACTCACCTACTACAGCTTTAAGAATAACTTTTCCGTCATCAAGTGATACACCTGTTTCACTTATTGTACTTTTTTCATTACCGTAATAAAATCCCCGTTCAGTTTTGATCGTTGTATTTTCCTGTACAGCAATAACATTACCGATGAGTTCAGCATCATTCCTTGCTATGAACTGAATTGCCTGGTTACAAGTAACGGTGACCTTTCCCTGTTTTAGTATAACATTGCCATAGACTTCACGAACTGATTCACCATTAACAATTTTTCCAACCAGGCTGTCACCAACTACAGTTATAAGATCTTCCTGTGCAAAAATATTCATCGACACCGTGGTGAAGAATATAAAAATGAAAGCGTAAATATTTATGTAGATCTTTCTCAATTATTTCTGTCCGCTTTTTTGTGAAGTAGAATCAATACTTGTAACGTAAGTTATGTTATAAATAACGTAGTTCTGCAGGCTTTGATCTGATTCAAAACCATATCCCTGAATTTTTTCTTTTGGAGAAATTATTGTTACAAATTTATCTGAAACTATTTTACGATCTTTATTCCGCCACATTAGTTCTTCAGTTGAAACTGTGACACCGCTGTCACTCACTGCAACAACACTATCAATAGCATATAGATCTCTGGTTGCATCATCTACTCTGCCGCGCTTTGATGTAAGCACAGTTGAAATTTTTTCCATCTGGTTATAAAAATCTACCTTCACCCCATCATCAAGCAAAGTCTCCATTGATTTACTGAAAACTCTTAAATGTCCTGTGTGAAGAATTGCTTTTGTTTGCCCGGAGTCTGTAAAAACAACTTTTGAATTCCAGCTTTCCTGTGTTGGAAGTTCTTCCACAACAAGATTGGGATCGATTACAGGCTTTACTCTTTCACCTGAACAGGCAGAAATAAATAGCGACAGAATAATCACCGACACCATTCTCATCTGTTTCGAAGTCCGAGATTAATCAAATCATGCAAATGGACAATACCTTCAGGAGAATTGTCATCATCGATTATAATCAGTGATGTGATCTTGAAATTCTCCATCTGCTGAAGGGCGAATGATGCAAGATATTCTGACTTCATGACTTTAGGATTTTTAGTCATAATATCTTTTGCTTTTAACTGTTTAATATCAAGTGTTCTTTCAAGAAGTCTGCGAAGATCTCCGTCAGTTATCACTCCAATTAATTTACCTGCATTATTTATTACGCATGTTGTTCCAAGCCGTTTTGAAGTTATTTCAAGGATAACATCTTTGATTGAAGTTTGCTCATTAACCTTTGGTATTTTATCGCCGGTTATCATTATCTCCCTGATCTGTAATGATAATCGTTTACCGAGGCTGCCGCCCGGGTGTAAGTATGCAAAATCTTCCGCAGTGAAATTCCTCATTTCAAGAAGTGCTACCGATAGTGCATCTCCCATTGCGAGTGTTGCAGTAGTCGAGGCAGTTGGTGCAAGATCGTGCGGACAGGCTTCTTCCTTTACTCCGATATTTAAGAATATATCACACTCGTTCGCAAGCTTAGCATCTTCTTTGCCGGTCATAGCAATAAGTTTAACTTTTAACCTTTTCAGCATAGGCAATAAATTCAGAATCTCTTCAGTAGTTCCGCTGCTGGAAATTAATATTACGACATCCTCTTTACGAACCATTCCGAGATCGCCGTGAAGCGCATCTGTAGGGTGAAGATAAATTGCGGCAGTGCCTGTCGAGTTTAGTGTTGCAACGATCTTCCGTGCAATCAATCCTGACTTACCCATACCTGTTAAAACAATTCTGCCTTTACAATTGAACATAACTTCAACAGCCTGAACAAAATTTCCGTTAATACTGGAAGCAAGTTCCTGAACTGCCGTAGCCTCTATCCTGATTACTTCTTTACCTTTATTTATTATTTCATCGTGTGTCAATTTTTGTTTCTCCTGAAGAACCCGAATTTTTGTTTTTTAATTTCTGTATTCTGAACTAAATGAATTCTTTCTTTCAACGGGAACCGGTGTAAATATTTGTTGTATATAATTAATGCGGAAATTAGATCTTCGTCGGAATAAGTCCCCATCTCCTTAAACAATGTGTTTGGCTGTAATGCAATTTTAGGATCGCGGATATTTTTATACCTCATCAACTCATTGAAATAATTTGTCACAGGAATCAAATAGTTAACACCTGTATCTTTTTCGTATAGCCAGATTCTCTTCGTCTCTCTTGCTAAAGCAAGTATGTAATCCGCATCCTGGATTTTTATTTCCCTCACATTTGTTCCGTCTTCAGGTGAATTTTTTCCGGGTACCCATTCTGAATATGTCCAGCGGACTTCAACTGCTTGATTGACTACTGAATCATTAATTTCAAATTCAATGAACTCATCCATCATCTGGTAAATGAAAATATCCTTCGATACATTTGATACTGAAACATTTCCACAGGCGAACAAAGGCATTCTAAAAAAATCTTCATCAGGTTTTTTATCTGCCAGACCAAGAACTAATCCATTTCTTTTAACTGAAGATTTTCCAAGAACTGAATAATTATTAATTAATTCCCTGTATTTAGAATAACCGGGTTTGTATTCCGGTAAAACAAAATTTATTAAATCAGTTTCTTCACGCTTCAGTGATCTTGGGAAAATTAAATCGCCTGTATCTCCATTCATTATTCCACTAATAATTTTTTACCGCACGGTCTATTAAAGATATCTCCTTCAACAAGTCTTCAAGTTCACTTAGTTTTAACTGGCTCGAAGCATCACTTAACGCTTTTGATGGATCAGGATGAACCTCAAGAAATAATGCGTCAATACCGACTGCTGCAGCGGCTCTTGCTAAAGGCTTAATGAATTTCGGTTGTCCGCCGCTGGTATTATCTTTTGAAGGCAATTGAACTGAATGTGTAGCGTCCATCACAACAGGATAACCAAGCTCTTTCATTATTACTAAAGAACGCATATCAACAACCAAATTATGATAACCAAAAGTAGTTCCTCGTTCAGTTAATAACATTTTTTTATTTCCTGTTGATTCTACTTTAGCTGCTGCGTGACTCATATCTTCGGGAGCGAGAAACTGTCCTTTTTTTATGTTAACAACTTTTCCGGTCGATCCTGCGGCAACCAGCAACTCCGTCTGTCTGCACAAGAAAGCAGGTATCTGAAGAATATCAACAAAGTCTGCTGCGGTTTTCGCTTCTTCAGGTGAATGAACATCTGTCAATACAGGTAAATTCAATTCTCTTTTTATACGCGATAAGATGTTTAGAGCATTATCATCACCAATACCAGTGAATGATGCTGCGCTTGTCCTGTTTGCTTTCCTGTAACTTGCTTTGAAAATGTAAGGTATGTTTAACCGTGCGGTGATTTCTTTTACTGTTTTTGCTATCCCGATTGTCAGTTCTTCTGATTCAACGACACACGGACCAGCAATAAGAACAAAAGGTTTTTTATCGCCGATGATGATTCCATTAATATCTAAATTCATTTTGAAGGTAAATTTTTGATGAGCAAATATAAATAAATCGCTCTATTTAATGAATTTATTTTTATCTTGTAATCATTCTAATTCTGATATTAAATTGATAGTGTAAGTGGATAGAAATAGATATCCATCATTCCTAATCAATCAAAAATACTTATGCTAAAAAATAAAACCGCTTCAATAATTATGGCTACGCTCATTACTGCCTTTGCCGCAGCTCAACCATCACTAAATAAAAACTCATCCGAAATTTTTCAGGAACTTAAACGACTAAAAGTTCTAGGAAGTGTTCTTTATGTTGCCGCACATCCCGATGATGAAAATACTGCGGTGCTTTCATATATGAATTCAGAAATGATGTTAAGAACAGGATACCTTGCACTTACACGTGGTGACGGCGGACAGAACCTTATTGGAAGTGAACAGGCTGAATACCTGGGAGTGATTCGTACACAGGAACTAATGGAAGCACGGAAGATTGACGGTGCCGAACAGTTTTTTACAAGAGCGATTGATTTTGGTTATTCAAAATCAGCCGAAGAAACTTTTAGTATCTGGGATAAAAATCTGCTTCTCTCGGATGTAGTTTTTATAATCAGAAAATTCCAGCCTGATGTAATCATAACCAGATTTCCAACCACTGGTGAAGGTGGACACGGGCAGCATACAGCGTCAGCAATACTCGCACTTGAAGCATTTACGAAAGCCGGTGATAAAAATGAATTTCCCGAACAATTAAAATATGTTGATGTATGGCAGGCAAAAAGAATTTTCTGGAATGGATGGCTTCCTTTACTGGAAGCAAATAAAACTGATTTAACTAAACTTATAAAACTTGACCTTGGTACATACAACAATCTGCTCGGAATGTCATACACAGAAATTGCGGCACTCAGCAGAAGCATGCACAAAAGTCAGGGATTCGGTGCTACAGGAAGACGAGGTGAAAACCTGAATCACTTTTTGAGTCTTGGAGGTGAATCTGCTGATTCAGATATGTTTGAAGGAATTGATCTTTCATGGAACAGGATTAAGAATAGCAGTAAAGTCAGTGAATTAATAAATCAAGCCATCAACGAATACCAGCCCACCAATCCATCAAAAAGTCTTCCTGTTCTTTTTAAGATTTATGATGAACTGAATAAACTTGAAAAAAATAATCTTACAGAAAGCAAACTACGTGATGTTCAAAATCTGATAAGCTATTGTGCAGGATTATGGATCGAAGCAATCGCAAAAGACTATTCATATTCTCCCGGATCAAAAATTGAAGTGAGTGCGGGAATCGTTAACCGTTCAGAAATTCCTCTTGAATTAAAAAGTATCATTATCAAACCTGTTAATAAAATTGTTGAAGTGAATTCAAAATTGGAAAATAACAAATTCATCACTTTCGAAACAGATTTTGTATTACCCTCACAGATGAAATATTCTCAACCATACTGGCTCGTGAAAAGCCCTGAGAAAGGTTTATTCAGGATTGACGATCAGCTATTATTAGCCGAACCGGAAAATCCTCCGGCGTTGAGTTGCGAATTTGCGCTCATCTATAATGGCTCGGAAATAAAGCTGGATGTTCCTGTTCTTTACAGGAAAACCGATCCTGTTGAGGGTGAAAAGTACAGACCTGTTGAAATTCTTCCTTCAGCAACAATAAAATTTGATGAGGATGTATATGTATTTGGTGATAATCAAAACAGGAAAATTAATTTATCACTCCGCAGCAACGTTGATTCGATCAATGGCAAATTAAAATTTACAATTCCGGATGGATGGACTATATCCCCTTCTGAATTTAACTTCAGCATTAATAAAAAATATGATGAAGTATTTTTTAATATCCAGGTTACTCCTTCAAAAAATAATTCGACGGAAATGCTAAAAGCATTTGTAGAATCTGATAAAGGTAATTCAGATTATTCATTGACGGAAATATCTTATCAGCATATAAAGCCTGCAATTGTTTTATCTAAAGCGGAAACAAAACTTATAAAACTTGATATGCCGAGAGTAGTCGATCGAATAGGATACATTATGGGTTCAGGAGATGATGTACCGGCATATCTCAGCCAGCTTGGGTATGTTGTTGATATTCTGACTGATGAACAACTTGATAACGGCGGATTAACTGATTATGATGTTATAATAACGGGAATCCGTGCTTATAACACAAGACAAAGGTTAGGAAAGCAAAAAGATAAATTACTTGATTATGTAAAAGCAGGCGGAACATTAATTGTTCAGTACACCATAGACAGAGGACTGGTAACAGATAATTTTTCACCATATCCTTTAAGTTTATCACGTATTCGTGTGACAGATGAAAACAGTAAATTTTCTTTTCCGGACCCCGAACACAGACTATTAAATTATCCCAACAGAATTACTGAAGAAGATTTTGATGGATGGGTACAGGAGCGTGGACTTTATTTTGCAAAGGATTGGGATAAACATTTTGAAAGTGTAGTTTCTTTTACAGACGGTCTTGAAGAGCCAGCTAGCGGCGGACTTCTTTATACAAAGTATGGTACGGGGGTATTTATCTACACAGGTATTTCATGGTGGCGGCAGCTGCCAGCCGGAGTTACCGGTGCTTACAAGTTCTTTGTGAATCTATTGTCAGCAGGGGTTGAAAGACATTCATTAAATAATTAAAACAAACGATGGCGGAAAAAGAAAACGACAAACCTCCTTTATTCGATTCCTGGAATGGCTGGTATCTGCTCGTAGGCGGCAACCTGGTATTCCTTATTGTTTTGTTTTATATATTCACAAAAGTTTTTGAATGAGAACTCTTGACTGGATTATACTCTGCGGGACAATTATCCTTATTGTTATTTATGGAGTCTACAAAGGGCGCGGAAGTAAAAACATAAAAAGTTATCTCCTTTCAAATAATGATATGAAATGGTACACGATTACTATTTCAATCATGGCAACACAGGCAAGCGCGATTACATTTCTATCAACTCCCGGACAAGCGTATGTAGATGGGATGCGGTTCGTTCAATTCTATCTCGGGCTTCCGATAGCTATGATTATACTTTCGGTTACAGCAGTCCCGATCTATCATAAACTAAAAGTATTTACTGCGTATGAATATCTTGAAACAAAGTTTGATATAAAAACAAGAGCACTCGCAGCCTTTCTGTTTCTTATTCAGCGAGGACTTGCAGCAGGTCTTACAATCTATGCTCCTTCACTTATTCTGTCTGTACTGCTTGGGTGGGATTTATATTTAACAAATTTAATTGTCGGATTATTGGTGATCATTTACACTACCACCGGCGGGGCTAAGGCTGTCGGCTGGACTCAGTTTCACCAGATGATAGTGATAACTGTCGGTATGTTCACAGCGTTTGCAGTTATTCTTCTGCTTTTGCCGACGGATGTTTCAGTTATGGATTCAATAAGGGCTGCGGGTAAAATGGGAAAACTTGAAAGTATAGATTTCTCATTTGACCTTGACAATCGCTACAGTTTCTGGTCTGGTTTACTTGGCGGTTTGTTCCTTCAGTTATCATATTTCGGAACCGATCAATCACAGGTGCAAAGATATTTAACCGGTGAATCTGTTAAACAAAGCAGACTTGGTTTACTTGTGAACGGAATTGTAAAAATTCCAATGCAGTTTATTATACTGTTTATCGGTGCAATGTTATTTATGTTTTATCAATTCAACACTCCCCCTTTATTTTTTAATCCTGTTGAAACTGAAAAACTAAAAAGCGGAAAATATGCCTTCGAATACTCTGAACTTGAAAAGCAGTTTGAAGATATAAGCGCAGAAAAAAAAGAAAAATTACATACACTTATAAGTGCGCTCAATTCCGGTGACGAAAGTAAAATTGAATCAGCAGAACACGATTTAAAATTAAGTACAGATGAGACTATAAAAATACGACAACGAGTAAGTTCATTAGTTGCACTTAATGATCCTGATTCAAACCCAAATGATACGAACTACATCTTTCTTACTTTTGTTTTACAATTTCTGCCTGTGGGTCTTGTCGGTCTTGTGCTTGCAGCGATTTTATCTGCCTCAATGTCTTCGACTTCTTCTGAAATTAATGCTCTGGCATCTACATCAGTTATTGATGTGTACAAAAGGATGGTCCGGAAAGAAGCCTCCGAACGCCACTACCTTATTGCCACCAAAACATTCACGGTGATGTGGGGACTGCTCGCAATTCTGTTTGCTGAGTTTGCGAATCATCTCGGCTCACTGATAGAGGCGGTTAATATCCTTGGTTCGTTATTTTATGGTACCATACTCGGAATTTTTTTGCTTGCATTCTATTTTAAAAAAGTATCAGGCACGTCTGCTTTTATTTCTGCAATCATTGCAGAAGTCGCGGTTATATGCTGTTATTATTTTACTGATATATCTTTTCTATGGTACAATGTTATCGGATGTTCACTTGTGTTGATTCTGTCTCTGATGATAAATCCTTTTACTGATAGGTCAACAAATAATTAAATCTAAATTGTTATTTTTCATCAAATAAAAATTTCTTTTAACCTGTTGAACTGAATTGGCGAAAGAAAAAAAAATCCAGATAATAAAAGCGGCGGAAAAAAGATTCGCCCGGCATGGCTTACATAAAACCACTCTTAATGAAATTGCCCGTGATCTAAGAATCGGTAAAGCTTCAATCTATCACTACTTTGAATCTAAGGATGAACTTTACTACGCATCACTCGAATATGAAGTAAGTCTTTTGATTGAGGATGTAAAAAATATTTTTTCTTCTGTTGATTCCAGGATTGAGGATTCACTTTCAAGTTATCTTCTCAGTAAAGAAAACGTACCGCTGAAATTCCCTATGATTTATGAAACCTTACTGTTCCTTGTAAAGGATTCGGAGTTTGAAAATGAAACCGCACTTTTCAAATCATTACTTAAAAAAGAAGAAGAGGTAGTAAGGGATTCTTTTCAGAGCGGACTGAAGGGTAAAATTCTTCCTGTAAATCCAAAGCTCCCCGGACTGATTGTTAACGCGAGTTGGGGAATGCTGTTTACCGGCAAACTTAACCAGCTTACTGAGAAAGCAACCGGGGACTCGAGTGCTGCATTAATAAAAAAAGGAATTGAAAGACTTCTGTACGATTAGTTATTCATTCGGTGATTTCGAAACCGACTCTTCATCGTCCTCATCATCGTGCTCTTCGCTGAAAATATACTTTTCATATTTATGTTTTATCATCTGAGCTTCAACAATAAAGAAAACATCTTCAGCAATATTAGTTGCATGATCACCAAGGCGTTCCATCTGCCTGCATATCACTAATAACGCAACTGCCTGTTCAATATTATCAGGGCTCCTCTTCATTATATCAATAAGTATTTTATGGTTCTCGATGTTATAATTATCAAGAATGTTATCAGTCTCAATTACCTTTTGAGCAAGCTTCGCATCACTGTCAATAAATGAATCAATCGCATTACGTATCATTGTCTTAACAACTTTTGCCATCTCATAAAAACGACTTTCAGCAAGGAAGGAAGGTTTCTTTTTAAGTATTAAAAAACTTTCGGAGATGTTAACTGCAATGTCACCTATTCTTTCAAGATTTGTGTTTATTGTAAGTGACGACATAATCATCCTGAGATCCATTGCAACGGGCTGATTAAGAGCAATTATCTTTTGACATATTTTGTCAATTTTCAAATCAAATTTATCTACTTTATTGTCACGCTGAATTACAAGTGTCGAAAGCTCAGTATTCTCCTCTTCAATTGATCTGATAGCAAATTCGACCTGCTCATCAACAAGACTGCACATTTTAATAACACGTGTTCTTAATTTTTCTATCTGATGTTCAAATTGTCTTTCCATTATTTTCCCGGTTGAAATTTTATCTTCAAAAATATAATTATTTAAAAAGATTAACCAAATCTTCCTGTAACATAATCCTCCGTCTGACGTTTTGAAGGATTGGTAAATATTTTAGTCGTTTTATCGAATTCGATTAATTCCCCTAAATAAAAAAACGCTGTGTAATTACTTACACGTGCTGCCTGTTGAAGATTATGAGTAACGATAACAATGGTATATTCTTTTTTCAGGTCGTGAATAAGCTCTTCTATTTTTGCTGTTGATATCGGGTCAAGCGCACTTGCCGGCTCATCCATAAGAATAATCTCGGGTTCAATTGCCAGCGCCCGGGCAATACAAAGTCTTTGCTGTTGACCGCCGGAGAGTCCAAGCGCAGATTCATTTAGTCTGTCTTTCACTTCATCCCATATTGCAGCCTGTTTAAGACTTCTCTCAACAATTTCATCCATTTGTTTTTTTGATTTGTCACTTATGCCGCCAATCCTCAATCCGAATGCAACATTTTCATAAACAGATTTTGGAAAAGGATTTGATTTTTGAAATATCATTCCGACTTTTTTTCTCAGATCAACAACATCCACTGCAGACTTGTAAATATCTTTTCCGTCTAACGAAATTTCACCGTGAATTCTAACACCATCAACAAGATCATTCATCCGGTTTAGTGATCTTAAAAAAGTTGATTTGCCGCATCCAGATGGACCAATAAGTGCAGTAACCTGGTTTGATGGAATATCCATGGATATTTTCTTAAGCGCCAATGATTCACCGTAATAAAAATCGAGATCCCTAACCCTTATCTTTATTTTATCATGATGGTCATGCTTTTTGTCAGTTGGTAGTGCTGTCATTAAAGTGCTGTCTTTCTTCATATCCGGAATTCAAAATTAAAAAGTTGAGGTTTTATATTTCTTCCTCAGATTAGCTCTGATGATCATCGCCGATATATTCAGCAGGATAACAATCAGTATTAATAATAATGTGGTTGTATAAACCATTGGCATTGCCGCTTCAACATTAGGCGATTGAAACCCGACATCATAAATGTGGAAACCAAGATGCATAAATTTTCTATCTAAATGAAAGAAGGGAAAATAAGAATCAAACGGCAGAGAAGGAGCCAGCTTAACTACACCTGTTATCATTAGCGGTGCAACTTCACCTGCTGCCCTTGCCATTGATAAAATCAAACCTGTCAGTATTCCCGGTGTTGCTGCAGGCAGAATCACACGCCGTACAACCTGCCATTTAGTTGCGCCTAGTGCAAGAGCTGCTTCTCTTACTCCGCGAGGAATTGATGCAAGTGCTTCCTCTGTAGCAACAATTACGACTGGCATTGTGAGCAGAGCAAGTGTAAGCGAAGCCCAAAGAATACCGCCGGTTCCCCACGTAGGTGAAGGCAATCTTTCGGGAAAAAATAATTGATCAATTGTACCGCCTACAAAGTAGATGAAAAAACCGAGCCCGAATACACCGAATACAATCGAGGGAACTCCGGCAAGATTATTTACCGCGATCCTTACAAGTCTTACCATAGCACCTTGTTTTGCATATTCCCTGAGATACAATGCAGCAAGTACACCAAACGGTACGACCGCTAAACTCATCAGGATTACCATCATCACAGTACCAAATATAGCGGGGAAAACTCCACCTTCTGTATTCGATTCTCTTGGTTCATCGAAAAGAAATTCTGAAATCTTCGAAAAGGCAAACCCGATTTTAGATGTAAATGCCATCTCATTCGGATAATATACTCTTACAATATCTTTCATCGGAATAGTTTTACTCGAGCCTGATGCATCTTCAATGTAAACGGAATAACGGGTGGCGACCAGGTTGAGGGAGTCGACTATATCTCTTTGATGAAGATATTCACGGTTAAGATATTCAATTTCCGAATTAATATTTTCAATCTGCGCTTTTGATTTAGTAGGATCTTTTTCATAGTACAGAATTTTCTTTATATCAAGACGAAGGTTTTCAATTTTTGAATTAATCCCGCCTATATCGGATTTTTCAATATCAGCTATTTCAGATCTTACATCTGAAACGTATTCAAGATAACGCTCAATATTTTGATGAACGTTTTGTTCGCCGCTGACTTTAATTTCACCTTCAACAAGTATCTGTTTTATGTAGCCATAAAAATTACCAAACTCTAATCTTTCGATAGTGGAGATGTATTCCGGTGATGACTGTTGGTTTATTTCTCTTTCATCAATCCATGTAAAATCAAAGCCATATAAATCCCTGTTCCCTACTTTCAATTGAATTCGTTGAAGGTTTTTATTCTTTAAAGAATCAGGAAGATTAAGAATAGGAACCGGCTCTCTTGTTATAATTTCGCCGGCTTGAATTCTTCCATCCGTTCGTTTAATCTGAATAATTTCAGAAGGCCAGAAAAAATCTTTACCGTTAGACAGAATTAAAACCAGAAGTCCCGAAATCATAATCAGGCTTATTCCCAGTCCCATTCCTGCTAACCAAATAAAGATATCTCCGGATTGAAAGTATTTTTTCATTTATGATTCAGATAATTATAATTCAGAATATTTTTTTCGTAAACGCTGTCTGACTATTTCAGCAATCGTATTAATTATAAACGTCATTACAAAAAGCAAAGTTGCTGCTAAGAACAATACCCGGTACAATGTTCCCTGATAAGGCGCCTCTGGTATCTCAACTGCAATATTGGCTGAAAGTGTTCGCATACCATTAAAAGGACTGAAGTCAAGAATCGGAGTATTGCCGGTTGCCATAAGCACAATCATAGTTTCACCTATCGCTCTTCCGAATCCGATCATGACTGCGGAAAAAATTCCCGGACTTGCAGAAGGCAATACAATTCTTAAAGCTGTCTGCCACCTGGTAGCGCCAAGCGCCAATGAAGCAGAGGTTAGACTTTGCGGCACCGTAGATAATGCATCTTCACAAATAGTAAAGATTATGGGTATTACTGCAAATCCCATTGCGAAGCCGACAACAATACTGTTTCGCTGATCGTATTGTTCATTAAGATATTCAGAAAGCCAGGTACGATAGTCTCCCCCAAAAAATATTGATTCGAATGTCGGACCCAATTCAATTGCAATCTTAGCTCCGATTACAATCAAAGGCAGAATTAATAAAATTTCATAACCGGTCTTTGGAATAAATTTGAAAAGCTTAGGAACTCTATTCCAGATGAATACACCAAACGCAATTGTTAAAGGTATGATGATAAACATTAACATAACACCTGGTAAAATTCGTTCAAGCAATGGCGCAAGCCATAAACCTGCTAAAAAGCCTATAACAACAGAAGGAAGTGCTGCCATAATTTCCACTGTCGGTTTAACAATATTTTTTATTACCGGATGTGTAAACTGTGATGTATATAAAGCACCAAACAATGCAAGCGGAACTGCAATAAGAAGTGCATAAACAGTTCCCTTAAGTGTTCCGAGAATTAATGGTATCAAACTGAACTTTGGTTCAAAATCATCCGTACCGCCTGTGGATTGCCAGACATACTCTGGCTCAGTATATCCTTCATACCACACCTTGCCGAACAATGTTTGTAATGTTATTTCCGGGTGAGGACTTTCGATTTCAAAAACTGCGATACTTCCGTCTTCGTATAAGACTGCTACCCCATCACCTTTGGGTGCGAATGCTAAATCACTTACCGGCTTTTCATTACCCTGCAGTTCAACAAGTGTTTGTTCACTTGTAAGATGCTGCAGATACACCTTTCCATCCGATGAACCAGTTATAAAATTTTTATTCCTTGCTGAGGATTTAATATCAGTTATAGTACCTTCGTGAGATTTAAACTTATGAGGATTTACAAGCTTCCAGCCGTACTCTGTCGAAGCATCATTAATACGCATCCACGATGTAAGATTGCCATCAGCATCGCCAACAATCAGGGACTGATCACCGATAATAAAATTGAGTGATGTTACAGAACTTTTACCTGACGGAGTAACGTTTAATGTTTGTACTAATTGCGGTGAGAATTTGTCTCTTAAAGAAATATAATAAAGTTGACCGGACTCTGTACCAACCATTAACTTCTCACAATAGTCATCCATTTCTATTGCGGATATTTTCCCTTTTACCTGACTACTTAAATCGTTTCTATAAATTTTTTCTTCTTCAGTGCTTATTAATGAAGCACTGCTTTCGGAGCTAAACTGGAACAGTTTACTGTTGTTTATGAGCGCCGCAATTGAAAATTCATTTTCACCGCTTACCCTGTAAATAATTTTATTAACCGGGAGTCCCGTGCTATCAATATTTAATTTTGAAATTATTTTTACTTCAGGAATGATCTTTCGATTTTGATTATCGTCGAATGATATATTGAAAATTACTCTGAAGATTATTGCATTGCCTTTGGATGTTCCGGCAGCCAGATAATTCTTTGCTAATGTTTTGGAGACACTTAAAATCTTTTCGCCATTTTCTAATGAAAGAGATTCAGTTCTGAGTAATTCCTTGTTTTGCAATGAAATGAAATCCACACTACCCGAATCTGTAACAGTATATAAAATTTCTTTGTATTCATCGACACCAACCAGTAACGGATGTTTACTGACATCAACTTTTAGTTCAGTTGATTTTTCTGAATCCGTCCCTAGCCATAGTGGATAGGCTTCAATAAAAACAAAAAGAAGAATTACAACTACAGCAAGTATAGTTGCAATTCCTCCTGTATAAATTATTGTCCTGGAAAATTTGTCATAAAACAGGGCACGTTTATGAACGTTACTGTCCCGTTTATAGTCCTTTTTATTTTTTTCTTCCAGAGTTTCCCTCTTTAATAATTATGGGTCAGTGCTTTTACTGTAATTTTTTTTGTTCCTGTTCGACTAGTTCGTAAGTTAAAGGCAAATATCCGTCTTTAACTACGACTTCCTGACCTTCATAACTGTAAATAAATTTTATGAATTCTCTTAACAGCGGATCAAGTTGTTTATTCGGTGCGCTGTTAATATAAATATTCAAGAATCTGCTTAACGGGTAATTTCCATTTAAGCAGTTTTCATAAACAGGTTCGTATAATTTTTCGCCATCCTTCTTGGAGAGCGGCAAAGGATTAACACCTGATGTGCGGTAACCGATTCCACTGTACCCAATGCCGTATCTGTCTTCCGTAATACCCTGAACAACTGACGCAGAACCCGGCTGCTCTTTCACAACGTCCTTAAAGTCACCTTTAAAGAGCGCATGTTCTTTAAAGTACCCATAAGTACCTGATGCTGAGTTTCTTCCGTAAAGACTCATTCCTCTGTTTGTCCAGTCTCCGGTTAATCCAACTTCACCCCATTTTGTAATCTCGGATTTACTTCCACCTCTCCTGGTTTTAGAGAATATTGCGTCAACTTGTGTAAGTGATAAACCTGAAAGTGGATTATCTTTATTTACATAGACAGCAAGTGCATCTATTGATACACGAAACTCTGTTGGTTTATACCCGAATTTCTTTTCGAATGCATCAATCTCCTCCTGTTTCATATCGCGTGACATTGGACCCAGCTGAGCTGTACCACTGATGAGTGCTGGTGGCGCTGTGCTTGAACCCTTACCTTCAACCTGAATGTTTACATTTGGATAATATTTTTTAAATCCTTCAAGCCAGAGTGTGAGAAGATTGTTCATTGTATCAGAACCAATACTGCTCAGATTCCCGGAAACTCCTGATGTTTTTTCATAATGTTTAATTCTGTCATCAACTTTAACAACAGTAGCGTCGGCTGTCTCGGTAGAAGTCATATTATCTGTTGCCTGTGAGTTATTCGTCATATTTGTTGAATCTTCTGGCGGAGTATTTTCTTTTTTATCGCCGCAACCTACTACGGTGAGAAGAAGAATAAAGAACAAACTCATCAGAAAAGTTTTGGTTAGCTGGAATTTCATTTTACCCTCGTTTATTTATTGAAAATAAAAAAATTTATAGGATAAATATATCTATAAGGATAAACAGCAAAGAGTGGTCAATATTAAGAAATTGTTAAGAATATCTCTAAAGATAACTTAATGAAAAGGACAAAACAGAAACAATAAAATTTAATAAATAGCTTCTCTGATTCTTGCACTTATATAATCCATCACCCAAACAACAAAAGCAATCATAAGTACAATTAAACCTACCTCATGCCATTTTCCAAGCCCCTGGTATTGCATTAACATCGTTCCAATTCCGCCGCCGCCAACTAGTCCGATTATAGTTGCCATCCTGACATTTATATCCCACCTGTAAATTGTAAAGGACAGAAATGGTAAAACAATCTGAGGAACAACAGCGTACCAGACTACCTGCACCTTGTTTGCTCCCGTTGCAGATATTGCTTCAACCGGACCCTCTTCAATATTTTCAATTGCTTCTGAATAGAGTTTAGCATTAGAAGCAATTGTATGTACCAATAATGCTATCATTCCTGCATAAGGTCCGATACCTACCCACACGGAAAAAATGATTGCCCAGATGAGTGGTTCAATTGATCTTATAAAGTTTAGAAGAATCCTTAAAATGTAGTAAATAAAAAAGCTTACACGACTGTCTTTCATTAAATTACGCGCAGTAAAGAAGCTTAATAATAGAGTCGGTGGTATTGAAATAAGAGTTGCTAATAATGCAATGTAAATGGTTTCTATTGTAGCGAATAATGCATCATCAAAAATTCCCATCTCCGGTTGAAATAACGCACCAAATATTCGTTCTGCTCCCTGTACACCCTCACTCGAAAACAAATCAACTATAGATAATTTTGTTACAATCCAGCCTGCTACAAATGTCAGGTTGAAAAGAAACCAGCCGAATAATTCTACCGTCCATTTTGTTGCCTTATTGTCCTTCGCTACACCAAATATTTTACAGGAAAGTGAAGTCTTTGTATAAGCCCACATAACTCCGATTATAATACTTATTCCGAATATTGAAAGTACTTCCATCCATGAAAATGGCAGTTCTCTGAGTTCAAGAATAAATTTATAATAAACCGCTCTCTGAAGTACGATGATAGAATAGAAAACGAAAAAGATGTCCAGAAGAATTGCCTTAATAAAACCGATGTTCTGTTCTTTCTGTTTATTTCTCTCAATTATTTTATGCGGATAAATATCCGGTATCGGCTGTTTCATCTTATCTCCACCTCTTCAGCTTCATCGCCATAAATAGTTTTGAACCAGGCTTCATCTATTTCACCAGGTAATCCTTGATAAATTATTTCACCTCCCTTTAACGCTATCACTCTTGTGGCGTATCTTCTCACCAGACTTAGGAAATGAAGATTGCAGAGTACCGTAGTCCCAAGTTCCTTATTGATCTTCTCGAAGTACTGCATTACAGAGTTGGATGTTGCCGGATCAAGCGATGCGACCGGTTCATCTGCGAGCAGCAATTTTGGATTCTGCATAAGACTACGCGCAATTGCCACACGCTGCTGCTGACCTCCGCTAAGACTGTCAGCCCGAATACCTGCTTTTTCGGGAATGCCAACCGTCTCCAAACATTTTTGTGCTTCCTCGTAAACAGAGTCAGGATATTTTTCAAGTAAAGTATCAAAAGTTTTTAATGAACCAAGTTTACCGGTTATAACGTTTGTCAGGACAGATCTTCTTTTAATCAGATTGAACTGCTGAAATACCATACCGATCTGCGACTTGACTCGTCTAAGTTCTTCGCCTTTAATGTGAGTAATATCTTTACCAAGAAATTCAATCTTTCCCGAGGTAGGTTCAATCAGATGATTAATGCACCGAAGCAATGTTGATTTGCCGGAACCACTGAGACCAATAATTACAAGGAACTCACCTTCCTGAACGTCAAAAGAAATTCCTTTTAAAGCGTGCGTTCCGTTCTTGTAAATTTTATGAAGATTCTGAATTCTTAATATCATTTCTTAACCAGTTTTTCAAAAGTTATGTTTTGATCCTTCAACATTTTTCTTAGCGGATCATAATCTGAATCTTTTGTGGGTATCAATCCACGCACATCATAAATTTCATACAGAGAAGCTTCACCTTCAGGCGTAGAAACATATTTTAAAAGTGCATCAACAATTTTCTGTTTCATTTCTTCATCCATATCCTTGCGAAAAACCCACGGATCGTTTGGAATATCTTCAGTAAATCCGATTATTTTTATTTTCTGCTCAACATCGGGAAATTGTTTCAGAACACGCATCCGGGCATCAAGTATTTCACCTGTTTCAGGATCCGGCGGCGCATAATATGTCGCACCCGCACTCACCTGCTTTTGATAGACCATAGTCACAACATTATCATGCCGCATCGCGAATACTGTTTCACTGGGCTTTATATTTTTTTTATCCAGAAGTGCTTTTGGAAGTATGAATCCTGATGTTGAAGAAGGATCAACATATGCAAAAGATTTATTATCGAGATCAGCAAGACTATCTATCCCTGAATCTACCCTTGTGATGAACTGCCCTTTATATGTTGTTTCATTGTTGTCGCGTACGATTCTTAAACGTGCTTCAGCCTGGTATTTATAGTTAGCCATTAAATATGAAAAAGTATTTATACCTGCTATGTCAGCCTTTTTAGTTCCGAATGCTTCGACAACAGCAATGAAACTTGCGGGAACAGCCGTGGTAAAATAGTAACCCGTTTCTTTTTCAAGGAAGTCTACGAGTTCTTTTGCGTTAGTTGTTATCCGTTTTGAATCGACAGATGGGGTGAAGTATATTTTAATTGGATTTGTTCTGCTGCCTAACCTGCCTTCATTAATTTCCCTTACCGAAGCAATTGCCATAAAGATTAAAACAGGTGCAAGGTACAACAGATATTTTAAGATTCTCATATAAAACTTTTAAGTGAATTAAATTTACAAAATGAACTTAGACATTTATTCCTTACCGGGAAACAGAATATTGTCAGTACGGTTTACATCAGGGATTGTATCGTCACCGATCTCAATCCGTTGAGGATAACCTGAAATCATTACTTTTATTTCAAACTCAACATTACCATCTTTCCATACTGAAGCTTCGACCCGGTTTGTATATTTTTCGCCGATTGAATTGTAGCAGGTTAACACAACAGGCACGGGGTAATTTCCGGTTTTCTTCACATTGACGAAAACTTCATTTCCCAGAACTTTAAAATCTTTGATTGATAAATCAGGATAACCGTGTTCAAAAAACCATGGCTTCCAAAACCATGACAGATCACTGCCGGTCACATTATTAAACGTATTGAAAAAATCATAAGGCGAGGGATGTTTTCCGTTCCAGCGCCTTATAAATTCTTTTAGTGTCTTTAAATAAAGTTCTTTGCCCAACAAGTGACTAAGTAAATTATAAGCAGTTGCAGGTTTGTTGTATGCAGCGATCCGATAAGTACTATTCCGCATTTGCGTCGAAGGTGTTATAAGCGGAAGTTCTGATTCATTACCTGCGGCGCGTTCATAACTTTTTACAACGCCCGGTCTCTCGGTATATCCTACCAATACATTTTCCTGAAAGTCATTTGTAAAAAGGACAGCATAACCTTCATCCATCCATGCATATTTTCTTTCATTAATTCCCATATAAAAAGGGAAATATGTATGAGCAATTTCATGCGCGGCAAGACTCGCTGCCCTGTTGTACGAATCCTCTGAACCATTATTAACTATCATGGGAAATTCCATCCCACCCGCACCATTAAATATTGTAGAAGCAGGATAAGGATACGCGACACCAGGCAAAGAAAAAGAAAAATGTATTAATACTTTTTTCATTATGCCGCATACATCATAGAAATCTTTTGATGTTTCTTTATAAACAGAATTAACCTGAACACGTTTACCTGAAAGCGAATCCACCACAACACTTGAAGCATCCCACAGATAGTGATCACTAAAACCAAATGCGAAATCCGGAACGCTCTCAGCCTTGATTATCCACTTATTTTTTGCTTCATCATTTTTTAACAGATTATACTTTCCGGCTTCTTCCTTAGTTACAACATTTATAATTTCATCTGTGTAAAACGATTGCCTGTATCTATCAAGAATTTTTTGTGAATATATTTTTTCAGGATTCTGAAGAATTCCTGTTGACCATAAAAAGAAATTATTTGGAAGGGTAAATTCAATTGTAAAGTCAGCAAAGTCATTGTAAAACTCGGTAGTCCCTGTATACTCATTCATGTCCCAGCCATCAAGATCATCATAAACGGCAATCTGCGGATACCAGTATGCAATGAAGTATGATGTAGAATCATAATTTCCAAATCTTATGGAAGGACCGGAAGGCAGTTCAAAATTCCAATCAACTTCAATCACATTTTCGGAAGACGGGCTGATTGGCTGATCAAGTTTAATAATCATATTAGTACCGCTGACAGAAACAGCTTTTCTATCTTCAAGAGTATATTGGTTATGATTAATGACTAACCTTGTTACTGTCATTCCATCATTGGTAAAATCCCGCCATAAATTAAAATCCCTTGCGGAAGATTTTTTATTGATGTTCTGGTACAGACGAATGACGAGTGACTTTAATGTATCGGGACTATCATTCCTGTACATTATTGTTTGAGTACCGGTCAATAATTTTTTGAATGGATCTACATCAGCTTTAATATTATAGACAGATGAATTCTGCCAATAATTTTTTCCCGGGTTACCGTCATATGATCTTGTTCCATTAACAAATGCTTTCTCTACATTTCTTGGAACAAAAAGATTTTGTTGCGCGCTCGCTTCAACAGCGAGGAAAATAAATAACACAAAAAAAAGATTGCAGTATATACTTTTATTCATTTTACCGTTTGATTTTTTTTACTGATCAAATAACGAATCAGTTTTGTTTCCTTGTTTTAATTTTCCAAATCTCTTATAAGCAAGTTCGGTTGCTTCACGTCCGCGCGGAGTTCGCTGAATAAATCCTTGTTGAATAAGGAACGGTTCATAAACTTCTTCAATTGTGCCGGGGTCTTCATTAACTGCGACAGCAAGTGTCCCAAGTCCAACCGGACCGCCTTTATATTTTTCGATAATAGCCAGGATTATTTCTTTATCCATTTCATCAAGACCGTATTCATCAACCTCTAATGCACTTAATGCTTTTCTGGCAACTTCAATGTCGATTTTATTTTTATTCTCAAAGTCAGCGAAATCTCTTGTCCTTCTCAATAACCTGTTGGCTATCCTCGGTGTGCCTCGGGATCTTTTTCCTATTTCCAGGCAGGCATCATCCAATATTTTGATATTGAGTATTGAAGCAGAGCGCGCAATAATTTTATCAAGTATTGAAGAGTCGTAATAATCGAGCCTGAATCTTATTCCAAAGCGATCTCGTAACGGAGAAGTCAACATACCGGCTCTGGTTGTCGCACCAATCAATGTGTATTTCGGTAGACTTATTTGAACTGATCTTGCATTCGGACCGCTGTCGATCATAATATCAAGTTTGTAGTCTTCCATTGCTGAATAAAGATATTCTTCAACAACAGGACTAAGCCTGTGAATTTCATCTATAAACAGAACAGCTTTTTCTTCCAGAGTAGTAAGTAAGCCGGCAAGATCACCGGGCTTTTCAAGCACCGGACCTGAAGTAATTTTTAATTTTACTCCCATTTCATTTGCAATGATGTGAGCAAGTGTTGTTTTACCAAGTCCCGGCGGACCTGTAAGCAGCACGTGGTCAAGTGCTTCTCCCCTTTTTGATGCGGCACTGATAAAGACTTTTAGATTGTCAGTTATTTTTGCCTGCCCCATAAAATCTGAAATCTTTATCGGACGTAAAGATTGTTCAAACTTTTTTTCTTCATCATTAACTGAAGGATCAACAGTCCCTGGTTTTCTCATAACTCAATTTCTTTTTTATCAGGTTACCAATTGTTTGTTTTTAATTTTTAATCTGTGAAGAATAATTACCATCAAAGTCATCGTGCTAAGCATAAGCAGCGCAGAGCCAATAGTGTTTAACACTCCGAAACTCTTATTGAACAATAGAATGATTCCCGGGTTCCACGCACTTCCATAAAGTATCATAAGATGAACTATATAAATCAGCAATGTATTTCTTCCCAGCAGAATAATTATCCTTGGGATCTTATCAACTCTGGAAGCAATTAATGATACGATACCATTCAGAAAAAGTACAATCGCCAGTCGTAAAATAACAAGGTTTGGGCTTGTCGTCCATAAATAACTTTTACCTAAGGAAGCTGTTTCAATCCTATCCCCGATTAGAGCAACCGACAAAATAATTATCCCGGCAATGATCAAACCGAAACTAAAATTAGTCGAACGGAATACATCAGGATTTTTTGCAAGGAATGAACCCAATATCGCACCGCAGATCACGTAACCCGCCCATGGAAATAATGGAAAGTTTGACCCTGTTCCTTTATAAAAATATCCTGCTAATGGTGCGGGAAGAATTTCACTCCAGTTCATTTTATCAAAGATCGGATAGAGCACAAAAAAGAAAAGTGCCCCAAGTGCAAATGTTATATAGTCATTAAGTTTTAGTTTTTCTGAAAGGAACATGAGGATAAGTATGAAGAACAATCCAAATCCAATCAATTGGAGAACATCAACCGCAAAAAATATCTGCCATTGCAGTGGTGTTACATTGTTAAATACTACAAGTGTCGGCGTTGGATATCTCAGCAAGTACCCGAGCACGATTAAAAGTAAAACTCTTTTAAATCCTTTTTTTGTTCTTGGATTATTAAGAAATGGTTCATTAACGAGCCGGAATAAATAAGTGAATACAGTACCTGATGTGAATAAAAAAATAGGTGCCGTCATTCCACGCATAAAAAACCAGGAGAGAAAAAAAGGAGAGTCCATATTTCTGAAATCATTTGAAAGCAGAACATCAACGGTGTGACCCTGAACCATCATTAATACCGCAAATGCCCGCATAAGGTCAATAAAGATTATGCGGTTTTTCTTGGATTTAATGGTCATCAAACCTGCGAATAAAAATCAATTTAGTTTGCCGTTAATTATAGCTTTACACGCGGCAATTTAAGAAAATTCACTTATTCAAAAAACTTTTATCTGTTGGAATAAATTATCATGAAGTTGAACAAAGATGCATCGGAGGGTATATCAAAAAAGCCCGTCATAGACGGGCTTGGAAGAGATGTTCAAATTATGAAATTGAAATTGCGCGTGGTTTTATTCTTTCGTGCTTGGGCATTACTAGTGATAGCTGTCCGTTTTCAAACTTTGCACTGATCCTTGTTTCATCAATACTATTGCTAATCCTGAACCTGCGGTAGTAATTTGCTATTTCATTTTCATTTAAAAGATATTTCCGTTTTGCAGCATCATCATAGTTATTCATCTTACCGAATATAACAAGTGATTCTTCTTCAAGTTTCACTTTAACATTTTCCCTGTTTACACCGGGCATATTTGCTACAAGTATAAAATCATCATTTGTTTCATAGATATCCACCAGTGGTGCAATACTTCTTTCATTCTCCAATATATTTTCCCAGTTCATTGATCCCGTTTCATTAACAGCAATTAGTTCTTTGTTTGCAGTCATCTTTTACTCCTGTAATTTATTTAATAAAATTTTTAATTGAGGATCATCACATAAGTGAGATCCTCGGATAATCTATTTATCTTTTTTATCGTCGTCTACAACTTCGTAGGAAGCGTCCTGTACCTCATTTTTATCGTCAGCTTTCTGCTGTGGGTCAGATGCCTGTCCAGAAGTTTGCTGACCGGCACCAGGCTGACCTGCCCCGGCTTGCTGATAAAGCTGCGAAGCTACTTCACTCCAGACTTTATTCAGTGAGTCAGTAGCCGTTTTAATCTGATCTGTATTGTTTGTGCTTATAGCATCTTCAACTTTTTTAACTTCAGATTCAAGTCTTGATTTCACGTCTGCCGGTATTTTATCCTTGAGTTCTTCCATCTGTTTTTTAATCTGAAATACAAGGCTGTCGGCATTATTCTTTGTATCAACAGACTCTTTTTTCTTTTTATCTTCAGCAGCATGTTCAGTCGCATCGCGTTTCATTTTTTCTATTTCATTCTGAGATAAGCCGCTTGAAGAAGTTATCCTTATACTTTGTTCCTTATTCGTAGCTTTATCTTTAGCTGACACATGCATAATACCGTTCGCATCTATATCGAATGTAACTTCAATCTGAGGTATGCCTCTAGGTGCAGGCGGAATACCATCAAGATGAAATTTTCCAAGGCTTCTGTTGTCATGTGCCATTGGTCTTTCACCCTGCAGTACATGTATTTCAACTGAAGGCTGACTATCTGAAGCTGTTGAAAAGGTTTCACTTTTCTTTGTAGGTATAGTAGTGTTTGATTCGATCAATCTTGTCATAACACCGCCAAGCGTTTCTATACCGAGTGATAAAGGAGTAACATCAAGCAATAATACATCTTTAACTTCACCGGTTAGAACACCGCCTTGAATTGCAGCGCCTATAGATACAACTTCATCAGGATTAACGCCTTTATGAGGTTCTTTTCCAAAAAGTTTTTTTACAAGTTCCTGTACCATCGGGATCCTGGTTGAACCACCGACAAGAATAACTTCATCGATCTGTGAAGCGGAAATACCTGCATCCTTAATTGCCTGCTCACAAGGAATCTTAGTCCTCTGAACAAGATCATCAATTAGCTGTTCAAATTTTGAGCGCGAGATATTAAGATTGAGATGTTTAGGTCCATCCTGTGTTGCAGTAATAAAAGGAAGATTAACATCTGTAGTAGATGATGAAGATAATTCTATCTTAGCTTTTTCTGCGGCTTCTTTTAATCTCTGCAGAGCCATTGGATCATTTCTTAAATCAATTCCTTCCTGTTTCTTAAATTCATCTGCGAGATAATCAATCAGTCGCTGATCAAAATCATCTCCACCGAGATGAGTATCTCCATTAGTTGACTTAACTTCAAATACTCCATCTCCAAGCGACAGAACTGATATATCAAATGTTCCACCACCAAGATCGTATACAGCTACAACGTGATCATGATTTTTTTTATCCAGTCCGTAAGCAAGAGCTGCTGCAGTAGGTTCATTAATTATTCTTCTTACTTTTAATCCCGCGATCTCACCTGCATCTTTTGTTGCCTGTCGCTGTGAATCGTTGAAATATGCCGGGACAGTAATCACTGCTTCTGTTACTTCCTGACCGAGATATTCTTCCGCGGTTTTTTTCATCTTCTGAAGTATCATTGCACTTATTTCAGGTGGAGAGTAAACACGGTCACTTACTTTAACGCGAGCAGAGCTTCCGTCTCCGGGTATTATTTCATAGGGGACTTTTGTTTTTTCATCCTGAACTTCATTTACAAGTCGTCCCATAAATCTTTTTATTGAAAAGAGCGTGTTCTTTGGATTTGTTATCGCCTGTCGTTTTGCGGGCTGACCTACTAAACGTTCTCCTGATTTTGTAAATGCTACAACAGAAGGTGTAGTTCTGCCGCCTTCTGAATTAGGTATAACAACCGGATCGTTTCCTTCCATCACCGAAACGCAAGAGTTAGTAGTTCCAAGGTCTATGCCTATTATCTTTCCCATTCTAATTTTCTCCTTTTGATTTCTAAAAAATTATAGCGGCAGGTTTACTGCCGCTCCATCTGAACAAAACGACTTACTTAATATCTATAAAACGCTGGCTTATTTCTTTTGGCGCAGCTTTTTCAATTGTTACATTGAGAATACCATCAGAAAATTTTGCATCCACTTTATCAGGATTTATTTCTTCGGGTAAAGTAAAGCTTCTTGTGAACGATCCGAATATTCTTTCATTCCTATAATAATTTTTGTCCTTTGATTCTTTGGTCTCACTCTTTTTCTCTCCGCTGATAGTAAGAATATTATCCTGAAGTGAAATCTTAATGTCATCCTTTTTAACTCCGGGTACCTCAGCATTAATAAAAATATTATTTTCATCTTCGGAGATATCAACCCTTGGATTGAATGAATGACTGAACTCACTGCTCATTGGAAATTCACCAAAAAATCTTTGGATCCTGTTGTTAAAGTTTTCAAGTTCCCTTAACGGTTCAAATTTTATCAGTGTCATTTTATCAACTCCTATTTTTTTATTTTTTGTTTTACATCAATTCATCCGAAATATTTCAACCATTGTGCCATCAGATTAATCAGAGTCGTAACTTATTATATTATAATGAGATAAGTGAAAACCCGGTAAATGCCAATGATAATTGATTGACATTTATTCAGACTTATTGTCAGACGAATTAAATTTCTGACAAACAAACTGACACTTTGAATTATTTATCCTATTTTTAAAATAAAAAGGTGAAAAATTGTTTGAACTTGAATCCTTTGATATAAAACTCAACACCGAAATCATTGGCAGAAATTTTATTTACGCTGAAGAATTAGATTCAACAAATTCTCTTTTGCTCGTAAAGAATAAAAAACAAAATATTGATGGCACAGTTGCACTGGCGGAAAAACAGGTAAAAGGAAAAGGGCGTAAAGACCGGGTCTGGTACAGCGCAAAAGGATTAAATCTTACCTTTTCAGTTTTATTTTCTAATGAAGATCTGATTAGCCATAATATTAATCTGATAAATTTTTCTGCTGCACTTGCTGTAGCTGTTTCAATAGAAAATTTATACCAGCTTAAAACTGAATTAAAATGGCCGAATGATGTTCTAATTAATAAGAAAAAAGTCGCAGGTATTTTACTTGAATCTACTTCACAGGGAAATAAAATTGAAAGATTAGTTGTCGGAATTGGAGTAAATGTAAACCAGACTTTGTTCCAGGGCAGTTTTAATATTGAACCCACATCAATAAAAACTGAAACCGGGCAAAATATTGAAAGAGAAAAATTCCTTGCGGAAATCCTGAATAATTTTGAAGAGTTTATTGATCTGATTCCTGAAAAATCCGAAATCATTTTGAAGGACTGGAAATCAAGATGTGATATGATCGGTGAAAAAATTTCAATAACAGAGGGCGACGCAACAAGGTATGGAATATTTGAGGATATTGATGAAAACGGATTTCTTCTTTTGAAAGTAAAAAACAAAATTGAAAAAATTCATTTCGGTGATGTGAGCCTGGGATGATTTTAGTTTTTGATATCGGCAATACCAGAATTAAATCCGGTCTTTTTGAGGATACCAAATTAATGAGTACAGATATTTTTTCAGGTGAAACTGAAATTAAAAATATCTCTCTTCAAGAAAATGTTGAAGCCGTTTGCATAAGCAGTGTTTCAAATATCAAAACTAAATTGATAGCAGAATTATGTAATGAAAAAGGAATAGCACCATTCATCATCTCAGCTGATAAACCTACAGGTCTGAAAATCGACTACGATACTCCATTAACACTTGGAAATGACAGGTTATGTTCTGTAAAAGGGGCTTTGTCAATTCAGTCCGACAAAGTACCGATTTCACTTTCGGATTTTATAATAACAATGGATTGCGGCACAGCAACGACTATAAATATTCTAAAAGGACCTGATGCATTTATAGGAGGAACAATTTCTCCCGGAATTTCTCTGATGTTTGAATCTTTACATACAAAGACTGCTGCATTACCACTTCGAACTGCCGGTGCATTAAGTGAATTAATCGGGAAATCCACTGACACAGCAATTATAAGCGGTGTTATAAATTCAACGATTGGGTTACTTGAAAAAATAATCAGGTACATTAGGGAAGATTTAAAAGCCGGCGAAATAAATTTATATGTTACCGGCGGAAACGCCGAAGCACTGCTTAATCATATCAAACACCCATATACATTTGAACCGTATCTTGTGCTTCACGGTGCCAACAGAATTTACCAGTTAAACAGAGAACCAAATATCAACTAACCGAAATAATAGTATTATCTATCAACCTTGTTTTTCCAATCCAGCACGCGATTAGTAAAAAATAACTCTGACCTTTGATTAACACTTCTGCTAACTCAAATGATTTTTCGTTGACGATTTTTATGTATTCAAGTTTTGACGTTGAAACTAAATTTACAAGTGTAGTCATTCCGTCAATTATTTTTTGACTATCTCTCTCTCCGCTATTTATGAGATTAGTTCCAAATGTCAATGAACGCGAGAGTACTAATGCGTCCAGCCGTTCAGATTCTGATAAATATACATTCCTTGAACTCATCGCCAGACCATCCGATTCACGAACGATAGGACAAACTTCAATTTGAATCGGAAGTTTTAAATCTGTCACCATTCTTTTAATCACTGCAGATTGCTGCGCATCTTTTTGTCCAAAGAAAGCAACATCGGGTTGAATGATGTTAAATAGAATATTGACTATTGTCGTTACTCCCTTAAAATGAGTCGGACGGAATTCACCTTCAAGTTGTCTGGTGATTTTTGATACTTCGGTATAAGTCTGAAAATTTTCCGGATAAATTTCACTCGCTTCCGGAATGAAAACCAGGTCCACATTTTCATTTTCTAATAGTCGTTTGTCATTATCAATATCACGCGGATATTTGTTGAGGTCTTCGTTTGGCGAGAACTGAGTCGGGTTAACGAAAATAGAAACAACGGTAAAATCAGTTAGTTCTTTTGCTCTTTTTACTAATGACAGGTGACCTTTGTGAAGAAAGCCCATGGTTGGAACAAAACCGATTCTTACCCCATCCTTTTTTTTCTTTGAACAGATGCTTTGAATCTCTTCAACACTTGAAACGATCTTAATGACTACCTCAACTCATCATAGTAAGAACATTAAATACCGTACTCTTTAATTCCTTTCGCGGAACAACGATATCTACAAATCCCTGCTCAAGTAAAAATTCCGACCGCTGAAAACCTTTTGGTAAATCTTTTCCGATTGTCTGCTTAATAACTCTGGGACCTGCAAACCCGATCAAAGCCTGAGGTTCAGCAATGTGAACATCACCAAGCATTGCATAACTTGCGGTCGTACCGCCGGTAGTAGGATCAGTCATAACTGATATATACGGGATTTTTTCATCAGCAAGTTTTGCTAAACGTGAACTTGTTTTTGCCATTTGCATTAATGAAAAAGCACCTTCCATCATACGCGCACCACCGCTGGCAGAAATGATAATAAGCGGACATTTGTTTTTAATCGCCTTGTCCGTCAGCCTAGCAATTTTTTCACCAACTACAGAACCCATACTTCCGCCGATGAATTGAAAGTCCATGCATCCAAACGCTACTTCGGTTCCATTTAGTTTTCCAATACCGGTTCTTGCTGCATCAAATAATCCGGTTTTTTTTATGGTCTCAGGAATTCTTGTAGAATATTTTTTTGTATCCTCAAATTCAAGGGGATCAGCGGATCTCATCTTTTTATCCATCTCTTTAAAGGTTCCCTGGTCTATCATTATCTGGATATACTCAGCACTTCCAATCCGAAAATGATAGCCGCATTTGATACAAGTCCACAAGTTTATTTCAAGCTGTTTTTTATGAATGATTTCATTACAGCTCGGACATTTCTCCCACAGTCCGTCAGGCAATTCTTTTTTCTGAGTATCAGGAGAAATATTGGATTTGGAACGTTTAAACCAGGGCATTATTGATTCACTTTCTGTACTTCAGCAAAAATTGTTAAAACTTTATTCGGTTCTTTAGGGTCGTTAGTTTTTACAGTGACCGTTCTGCTCATTTTACCTGAGCGTTTGCTGGTATCAAGTTCAACTTTTAAAGTACCGTTCTGTCCGGGTTCAAGAACTTTATCACTTACCAATGCAGCGGTACAACCACAGGATGTTACAATATCTTTAATTTCCAATTTTCCCTGTCCAAGATTAGAAAATGAAAATGTATGCTGAACTTTTTTTCCTTCTTCAACTTTTCCAAAATCAAACTGAGTATCATAAAATTTAATTGCTGGCAGCATTGTGAGACTTTTCTCGACCTGCCCATCTTTAATAACATTAGCTTTTAGCTTAAGTCTTATCTCCTGATTTTGTTCGTCATTTGTTTTAACAAGAACATACTTTTCCTGCACACCTAATCTTCCGGCTGAATTAAATTCAACTTTTATTGAAGTGCTTTCACCAGGAGTTAATTCTTTTTTATCGGGTTGAGCGGCGGTACATCCGCAGGTTGGTCTAACTTCTAAAATTTTTAGTATATCTCCGCCTACATTTGAAATTTTAAAACTGTGTGAACCGATCTGTCCCTGTACGATATCACCAAAATTATGTTCTATTAGTTGAACTGAAACTCTTGGTCCGACAATCTGCGGAAATACAAAAGAAGTGAATAGTAAAATCGATAAAAACATTTTCCTTATCATATTACTTTCCTTTAACAATAAAATTTTTAATGTAATTAGGTTCTAAAAAATCGTAATCGTATGTAAGAAGATCTTTTCCGAATTTTACTGACCATTTTGCTGTTGCTTCAGGCGACGGCACAGAAATATCTTTTTTCCCGGCATCACCAAAAATCAAAATGTTGTTTGTCAGTTCTGGAAGTTCTTCTTTTTTTATTACACTCAAATCGTGTACAAATATATAACTATTCAAACTAACTTGAAAACGGGCAAAATATAATTCCTCAGAATTAACTTTGTTTGCAACAGCAAATTCTGTGTTTTCAGGAAGAATAGCTGCAATCTGGAATGCAAGTGATTCAAATGTCGGAACCGGAATTAAAGGCAGACCAGAACCTAATGCTATTCCTTTTGCTGCAGACATCCCTATACGCAAACCTGTGAATGAGCCTGGTCCCGCTGAAACTGCAATTGCATCAATTTCATTTAACTCTGTATTCCCTGTTCTTAAAACTGATTCAACGACTTCAAATATTTTGTCACTGTGCGAATGTTTAAGGGTAATTTTCTGTTCAAAATATTTTTCTTCATTGAAGTACAAACATGCACCGCAAATTTTGCCAGAGGTTTCAATTGCCAATATTGGTTTAGCGTTATTCATATTTCACAATCGTAAATTCTCTCTGTCCGTTTTCACTCATTTCGATATTTATCTCATACTTCTTTGCTGGAAGTAATTCATTGAACAGATTACCCCACTCAATAAAAGTAAGTGATTCACTGTCATTCAGGTAATCGTAATAACCGATATCCAGAAGTTCTTCTCTCTTCTCGATACGATAGAAATCAAAGTGAAAAAATGTTTTTGAGTTACGGTATTCATTCACTATAGCAAAAGTCGGACTGTTTACATTATTAATTCCAAAAGTCATCAGAACATGTTTTATGAAAAAAGTTTTTCCGGTTCCAAGATTTCCGTTAAGTACAATTACATCACCTTGCTGAATTATTCCTGCAAATTCTTTTGCAAGTTGAATTGTTTCAGATTCAGCAGTGATTATTTTTTTTAAAGGCAGATTCACTATTTCGGTTCCATAGTGATAACCGGTAGTATCATTTCTTCAAGAGATATTCCGCCATGCTGAAATGTATCTTTGTAATAAGTAAGATATTTATGATAGTCTGTCGGGTACACGAAGTAGTAATCTTCTTTAGCGATAATATAATTTATTGTCACACCTCTTTTGGGAAGCATATAGTCAGATGCATTCTTTACAAATACAGCATGCTTCTCATCAACTTTAAGATTTCTACCGTATTTGAAACGCAGATTTGGCGAGGCTTCCCTGTCACCCAGTACCTTTGCGCCTCTGAGTGAACGAATACTGCCGTGATCTGTTGTGATTACTATTTTAACATTATTTAGTTTTGCCAGTGTTTTAAAAGTTGAAAGAAGTGATGAATGTGTAAACCAGCTGTTAGTTAATGAACGGTATGCCGGTTCATCAGGTGCAATTTCTTTTAGCAAGTCTGAATCAGAACGACCATGCGCGATCATATCAAGAAAATTAACTACCACCGCTGTGAGATGAGTATTCTGATAAGATAGAATATTCTGTTCAAAATTCCTTCCTACTTCAGGATCAATGATCTTAATATACTTCAATTCATTTTTAAGCTTTACTCTTTTCCTGTCGAGCAGTAACTGCAGTAATTCCTTTTCATATCTGTTCATACTTTTTTCATCTTCGTCGCCGTTATGCCAGTATTGCGGATACATTTTTTCAATCTCTGAAGGATAAAGACCGCTGAATAAAGTATTCCGTGCGTATGGTGTTGCAGTAGGAAGTATTGAAAAATAAAAATCTTTTTCTATTCTGAATTGTTCGACCAGGTGTTTTTCCATTATTAACCACTGGTCAAGACGCAGACAATCAATCACAAAATAAAATACAGGACTATCTGAATTTTTCAGATGCTTCATCACATATTTTTCTGTTATTTCATTTGTCAGCATAGGTGAAACATCCCGATCTTTTGATGTAAGCCACTGCATATAATTTTTTTCAACGAAGCGTGAGAATTCTTTATTTGCTTCACGTTTTTGATCATTAAGCGTTTGACGTAAATCAATTTCGGAATGTGTATCAAGTTCAACATCCCAGTTGACCATTTTTATGTAGATGTCTATCCATTCTTCATAAGAAAGATTGTCGAGTAACGCGCGGGATATTTCATTAAAGTCCTGCAGATAATCTTTAGCCGCATACTGACCGGAGATTTTTTTGCCTTCAAGAATTTTTTTGCATACAAGTAGTACCTGGCTCGGGTTAACAGGTTTTGTAAGATAGTCATTTATCTTTCCACCGATAGCTTCATCCATCAGGGATTCTTCTTCACTTTTGGTTATCATAACGACCGGAATATTAGGGTTAAGATCTTTAATTTTCCCAAGCGTCTCAAGACCACCCATACCAGCCATCATCTCATCAAGGAAGATCAGGTCGTAATTATTTTCTTTGACATGCGATACTGCATCCTCGCCATTCGTTACTGTATCTACACCAAATCCTTTTTCAGCAAGGAAGATGATATGCGAACGAAGCAATTCAATTTCATCATCGACCCATAATATTTTTTTTTGTTTTATCATCGTCAGTACTTTTCTTTAATCCTTCAAATAATACAATTTTACTTATTAATTATTTATCGCAATATGAACATCGAGTCCCGCTTCATTTGTTGTTGTGGGCGGAATTCTTGCCGCACCTTCAGGCTCAACAGAGGATCGTTTATAGAAAATTGAAATTGTTACTTTTGAACTGATAGTATACTTGATTCTTGGTTCAATGGTCGTCCTGATAGTACCATCAGTCGGAGTTCCCTCTTCACTAAAATTCTGACCCATTTCATACCTTACGGTTGAATTTTTTGTGCTCGTATATGATAAGCTGAATTCAATATCATTCTTAAGCGCCACTCCGAACAATGGAAGTTCAAATCCCTGTTTTGAATATCCGGCTGTAATACCAATATCGCGTGAAAATGTTTCTGTAATATTCTTTGTGGTTATACCAAGATCATAATTTGTACGGGCTGAGTATTTAATATTGCTTGTCAGGTTACCGCCCCACAATTCACCGAATGTAATATTCAGTCCAACAAGCGGAGTAAATCCATATTCAATTTTTTGTGACTGAACTTCCTGAACTCCCTCGGGATTTATCTTCCAGCCTTCAGTATAACTTGATTGATAAGCGTGATCAAGTGAAACACGTTTTGCAATGGATTTAAAGATGAAAACTTTTTCAAGTCCATCCCAGGTAATTCTCCAGTTGGGTCGTGGAATATACTTTGTTACATCGCTTAAAAATCCGAGTTTAGAAAGCAGAGGAAGACTCTCGAAACCTTGTATGAAAGCGTTTGACAAATTTTCAGTAGTATTTGGTGCTGTAGGATCATAAAGTTCCTGCACTCGTTTAATACCGCTATTGAACACACTTAAAAACAATGATGGCGGCAACGAAAGGAATGATCTGTTTAGAGTTCCAGAAGCTGTAATGAAATTAACTCTTACATCCCCGTTTTCATCTGAAGTTAATGTAGTTGACTTATTCATTGACCATCCGACTTTCCAGGTAAGATCTATTTTTGCTCCTTCCCAAAGTGGTCTGGAGGTCCTGAAGTCAAGATTATTTTTTTGCTGGAATGCATCGTTGAGATTTGCGTTTGCGGCACGTCTTCCCACATCGTTACTCAAGCCAATCATAAAGCCGCGTGTCGGACCATTATCTTCATTGTAAGTAATTCCCCAGAAGTTTGAGAATCCTGTACCTTTTCCATAAATGCCTGACTTTGACAAACTATTATCATTTGTAAAGTTGATTGAAATAGTTTCGTAATCAAACAGAACAACTCTCGCAAAAGTTTTAAGAAAATTCAAAGCATTAGTAATAGGAGAAACTTTAGGAGTCCTATCAATTTCAAGTGAATCCTGAACAGCTAATGAATCAGAAGGTATAAGCAAACTATCTTTAACAATTAATGAGTCAGGATTTTTTAATTCCGTCTGCAACTGGTTCTGCCCAATATCCCGGTCACGTCCTCTTCTGTTCGGAGTTTGTGTTTGAGTTTGCGTCTGATTTTTTGGCGGTGGAACTTTATTTAAATCTTCTTTAGGTTCAGCAAACAGCGGTGCACTTAATGATTTAAGACGTAATGTTAACCCAACATTTGAGCGGTTGGTAAAGCCTGCACTTCTTCCGAGATCCTGCTGCCTTGTATCAAAACTCCATTGATAACCGGCTGAGTATCCCGCTGTGACTGAGAAATATTTATTTAGGTCCCACAGCGTTGGAAGCTTTGGTGCCGTTCGGAATTCAATGCTCTGCTGATATTGATTATCCTGACCGAAGAATACTCTTGTGAAAATATCTTTCCATATATCACCTTCACCCCGCTGCTGTCCCTGCGCATCTGTTTCAAGGTAAGCCAAAGTAGAATTGACTGTAAGGTTATAATTAGTCGTGAGGTTTAAAAATCCGCCTTCTGTCATCTTCCATACAAAGTTGAAAGTCCTTGATGTAGTGAAGTCTCTTGAAACAGTTGTCTGTGATCCGCCGATATTCGTCGCTCTTGTAGTGTTAGTGTTCCTGTTTCGTTTTGCGGTGACTGATAAATTAAAACTTTGGGGCAAGTAATAAATTTTAAGTCCACTGTAGTCAGTTAATAACGCAAAAGGAGTTCCGAGTACTGGAATATCAACCGGTAGAAAATTGTATGTCGGGCTTAAATTTAAACCATAATTGACTGTCGCATTCCATACCCAGTTTTTACTTGATTCAGTTGTAGGATTTCTGCTGAATGATTTATTGTAATTGAAACCAAGTGTGATAGCATTCCACGTATCACGTACCAGCCAGTGCGTCGAAGGTATTTTCAATTTAATATTTGAGGCCGACCATGTATCCTGAATATTAATCGTTTGTGTTTCTGAAACAAGATTCTCAGGAGTTTTTGTACTTGATCTTGAAGTATCTGATTGATTTTTTCTAAGCTGATCTGCCGCAGCGTCAACTTTAATATCGGTTCCAGGGATATAAAGCGGTTTACCTACAGATTCAGTATGCGAATAATTTATTCTCAAATTACTTTCAGGCAGGTTAACCGGAAGTAATTTTAAAACGTTCAGATCAGTATTGACACTCCAATTCCTCGATTCAACCCTCGAACCAAACCTGTCCGCTAGTTTATGAAAATAGGGATCGGTGTGACTCATATTCAAACTCACAGTCATCAGATCAGCAAGTTTAAACGACGTGGAAACACTATAGGCATATCCAGGCGTATCATCGGCTCCTATCACTCTTAATTCATTTACCCAGACTTCACCGGAAATAGGAGTAGGATCAGTTGAATCACTTACATTTTTAATTCCTACTGTAAGGTATTTAATAGAAGTCAATGTGGGATTTCCAAGTATTCTGTAAAAATGTCCCGGTTGCCCTTCAACAGGAATACTTGTGACCACATTTGCAGAATCACGGGCTTGTTTAATTGTAGTCAATTCACTGAATAGAATACTAATCTCGTTCCAGTCAGGTTTTACAGGCTGCCTGTATTCATAATAGTTATTAGTATCTCCGCCAAACCTGAAATAAACTTCTGCACGGTAATTCCCTGCCATTGTGGTATCAGCTATTGAATTACCATTAACATCGCCGTGAATGAAGAGTTTCATTTCAGTATAGTTGAACAGATCAAGCGGACGGAATAAATATTTTACTGCTTCACGTTTATCATTTTGTTCAAGATCTGTAATGATAAGATTTAATGACTGCTCGTTTCCATAAACTTCTTCATCCGGTTTACTTCTGTCGCGTTCAGGAAAAACTCCGGGAGGACTTGTATACTGCGGATTATCTTCTCTGTTGATGACTGAGACAGCAAGAACACTATCCTCTTTAATAAGTTTCTGCCATTGACTACCAACAAGATTAAATTCTGTCATCCTGATGTGTACCGGAGTATTAATTCCATTGAAAAATAATCTTATAGTTTCAACAGTTGAAAGATCAGGATTACCAAATAGGGACGATGTATCTTTAAGAGGGATTCTGTAAAGATACCAGCTTGGCTGTCCATTCAGTTTTTCACCGCCGCCGACGATATATGGATTGTTAGCTGCAACGGTATCAAGTGGAATTGCATACCTGAAATAACTGTTCACTACATCAAGTGTTGAGTTACGGTTAAGATCTTCTGTATCTGGGATTCTTCCAAGGTCAGTCAGAACAGCATTGCCCTGTGTACCGTTTATGTTAAAGTAATCAAAGATATCCGTTACCTGGCTGCTTCCTCTGAATTCAAAATTATCACCGCTTGGATCACCTTTTGTACTTCCGTAAAGCGCCCTTTCCCTGTCATCCAATAACGTATCTAAACCGGTATCTTCGGCTTCAGTTGTAATAGCACCGTTCTGGTCAAGATCCTCATAGTTCAGTTTATTATTTGGGATAACGTCTTCACTTATTCTTCCAAGATCGATATACATTTGTGTGTTTTGCGGTGCCGCATTTATCTGAAGCCAGAACTCTATGAACTCAATATTTTCTTCAATCAAATTTGTTGCGGTTGATGAAAGGGGTTTCATTATTCCACCCCAGGTAGAATCAGTTTTCTGTGATATTGTGTTGGAATAATTGTAAGTACCGGGTGTATCGGGAACAAACACATAGTCCATTACAGTTATCTGCTGATCTGTTGTTGCAACTTTTTTTCTATCTCCGTAAAGATCGGATACAACTACATTTGATGGAGTCTCGGTAAACCAGAAACTTTTTGCTTTGTAGTCCATCATTTCCAGCGGGCTAAAACCATTAAACATGTTTATCCCCAATGGAGGACTTATATCTCTCCATGAAGTATAAGCAACGCCAACCGGAATGATTCTTTTAGCTCCTTCAAAGTCGTCTATGTATGCAATGCTTTTCCCCTGATCGGATGCAATTGTGCTCTTCTTTGTATTTGGATCAGGGTTCATATAAGCATATTCACCTTTAATGGTGAATGCCGACATTTCCCTCGTAGAAATAATATTATCAAGACCTTTTGTAACAAATGGTAAGTCGGCAGCAGTTTCAAAATCGACACCGTAAATTGTATTACTCAGCGGTTCTTCGCCAATCCTTACTTTATCACTTAATGTTTGTTGATTCAAGTTAAGAACAGAAAAACCAAGTTTTGTTTTTTTAGAAAAATCAAAAATGCCGCGCGCACCAAGCAGTGTTTTTGAAGCGAGCTGGAACAAATCATTTTGTTCGTATGTGATTTTCAGATCAGCATTTGGTAAAGTGGCTTCACTGTTTCTTAAAGTTAACTGTCCTGTGTTATAATCAACTGAGTAATCAATGCCGGGAGAAAGTTCTCTTCCATTTAGTCTGACACGAACCGAGTTTTCAACAATATTAAAACCAAGCTGATATACTGATGTTGCATCACCAGAACTTTTACCTACTAAGACCCATTTATCTTTAGTTTTATTTTGTCTGGCAATACTTGGTTGTACTTCATAAATATCCTGAAACCTGTATGAAGTATCCAAGGATCCAGGCATGTTCAATCCAAAGGGTTGAAGTACGGGGAATATAATCTCGCCTGTAACAGGAATAATTGTTATATCGGGTCTCCAGTCAAACTCATCATCCCTGTTGGCTTGACCACTAGAATTAATTAAATCTAATCCAAAAGCCGTTAATAAAGGAACGGAATTTATACTGTTAACCGGCTCGGAGCCTTCCTGTTCATATTTAATATCAAACTTAAAACCGTCCCTCTTTAGGTTTCTTGCATTCAAAGGATAAATGTTTTTTAATTGTAACTGCCATGCCTGTGTGTATTGCGGAAGCAGACTTTTAGGTTTGACTAGTTTTAGTACTAAGCGTTGTGAATCGGTTGTGGCGGTTGCAATAAACTCACCATAACGTTCAGTCGGAGTACGGTAAGCAACTGCTATTACATCCTGTTCCTGTATCTGGGTTAGAAAAGTTATATAGCCTGTTTCTTCATGCAGCTTGTAATCGATGTCTCTTGTCAACAGAAGAAATCTGGCAGATTCTTCAAGGCCCGGTATCGGATTAACAAAATCATCGCGAAGTGTGTCAGGATACTGCGTAGTACTCTGAGCAGACATCGGAGCTAATGTTATGTAAGCATTACCATTACGTTCTTTTGTTTTATCAATAACACTCGTGGTAATTGACTTCCAAACTTCTATATCAACTATTCTAACAGATGGATCAATATCCGGTGTTGCATTACCGTAATACCTGTTAAAATAATTTCTGCCGTTGGATGTATCGGCATAAATACCATCAACAAAATAATTGTTCTTGGAATATTCTGTTACCTTGATGTTAAACTCCGCTGAAGTAGAACCACCCGAAACTGAAACTTCTTTTACTTCACCTTTTTTCTGAGATGCAATTGTGGTAAGACTTAACGGACCCATTTTAAAATTAGCTTTAATACCAAACAAAGCCTCACTTCCGCCGACTAACGGAGATGTTTGTAATGATACGTTTCCTGCTTCAATACTTTGAATGATTTCATCTTCATAACCGGTGTATTTTAGCTTTAACTGGTTTTCGTATTCGAACGTACGTTCGGTATTCCAGTCAGCGGTAATATTAAGTTTATCACCTATCGTTCCGTTTACATTTATCTGAACCTGCTGTTTAAAGTCAGGTTCATTTCGTGTATTACCGAGTCTTGAAGCTGTAACACCTTCTGTTGTCTCGCTTCGCCAGGCACCGTGAATATCAACCGCACCGCCGATTTTCAAACTTATTTTTGGTGTACCGAAAATGCTCAGCAATCCAACACTTGGAAGCGGAATTTCAAAATCGGTTATATCTTTTATTAGGTCACCAAGACCTTTTACATTTGATTTAAGTTCATAAGCGTAACCAAGAGTCTCCCAGCTTTCACGTTCCTTTAGCGCAAGCCTGAGTTCAATATATTCTTCAATCGGCATTCTTAATAATACTTTAGTTTGCTGTCCGCCTATTTTTTCTGTTATCTCTACAAATTGTCCGGTTGAATCTATCTTTATTGACCTTACCTTCATATTGTCAGAAGGTTCAGCAAAAAATGAATTACCTCTTTTCTTTTTTAATCCAACAACAGGGTCATCATTTCTTTGATACCGGAACTGCTCTAACCTCGCGGTTGAATCAAGAGCCATTGAGTCAACTTTTACGGTATCCGCTGCTGACAGAATGGAATCCACAATTTTCATAGAATCCGTCAGGACTTCTTTCAGTCCATCTTTTTCATTTATGATTGAATCGGGGGGTGAAAAGAAAACTGAATTCGATTTTGGGGATTGAAATCCTTCGTTGGATTGAGTTTGAGCTAAATCTAATCCGGACTGCGACAGACTGAGACTATTGAGCTGCCTTGTGTAATTGAACCAGGCATCTATCCAGAGAGATTTGTTAACTTGTGATGAGCTGTATGATTTGAAGCCGACATTTATGGCAGCAAAAAACACCACCGCACAAAGTATAGTGATGCGGATACTCTCGCGAACAAGATTTTTTCGGTTGTAGATAATAAGAGTTCCTGAAAGCTATTTTACATTAATTAAATATTGTAGAAAATATCCGATAGCTCTCCTATAATTTGTTTTTCGGGTGAAAAAATTAGATAATTTAAGTATGATATTCAACCTGAAATCTTGTATTAAACAATATTTACAGGTGCAACTTAAATGAAAGTTTGACATGAGTTAAGGTAAATTTTTATCAACTATTTTTTGATGGACAATTTTCAGGTGAATCTTTCAATCAATTCCCTGTGCATTGGATAAATTTTTAAGAGATGTTCTCTGCTTCCAAGTTCAAAATCCTTGAAGTCAAAACCGGGAGCTACTGTACAACCGACCAACGTATAAGAATCCTTATTTATAGGCTCTGCACAGAACCATAACCCCGCATCTATCGTCAACTGAAACAATTCTCCTTCTTGAATGTTTTTCCCTAAAATTTTTTGTGAGATATTTCCGTTAAGATCAATTAAAAATAATCGTACTGAACTTCCTGAATAGTGATGCCACAACTCATCTGATTTAATTCTGTGCAGCTTTGAAATATCATTCCCTTCAAGCAAAAAATAAATTGAAGTAGAAATGTTTCTTTTACCCTCAAATGATTGTCCGGGTTTATTGAAATCAATTTCATCCCGTGAACGGTAAACTTCCCTGAAGTATCCGCCTTCGGGATGTTTTTCAAGTTCTAATATTTTGATTATTTCTTTTGCATTCATATTAAAAAAAAAGCGTGCATAAACGCACGCTTAAATTATAATTTATTTATCAAATTTTATCTTTTATTTATCGTTGTATATTCTCTTTTAACAGAACCGGTAAATATTTGTCTTGGTCTGTTTATTCTTACGCCGGGTGTTTCTCTCATTTCTTTCCACTGAGCAATCCATCCGGGCAAACGACCCAACGCAAACATCACAGTGAACATATTCGTAGGAATACCCATAGCTCTGTAGATTATTCCGCTATAGAAATCAACATTGGGATAGAGTTTCCGTTCAATGAAGAATTCATCTTTGAGAGCAATCTCTTCAAGATTTTTTGCGATATCTAGAAGCGGATCTTTTACACCAAGCTCACTTAGAACCCTGTCAGCAGAGGCTTTAAGTATTTTTGCACGCGGATCGAAGTTTTTATAAACACGGTGACCGAAACCCATTAATTTGAAACCGGAAGCTTTGTCCTTAGCTTTGTTCACATACTTTTTATAATCGCCGCCGTCATTTTGAATGAGTTGAAGCATGTTTAATACTTCCTGGTTTGCGCCGCCATGTAATGGTCCCCATAAAGCGCAAATACCTGCAGAGATTGAGGCAAACAAATTAGCTTCCGAACTTCCTACCATTCTAACAGTTGATGTACTGCAATTCTGTTCATGATCTGCATGTAAAATTAATAGCAGGTCAAGTGCCTCTTCAAGAACTTTTGGAACCTGGTATGACTCAGAAGGAACAGCATACATCATATGAAGAAAATCCGCTGCGTAGCTTAAATCGTTTCTTGGATAAACATAAGGCTGACCAACAGATTTTTTATAAGAAAATGCCGCAATCGTTTTCAGCTTTGCCAAAAGTCTTACGATATTAATTTCCACATCAGTCTTGAAATCACTATCAGGGTAAAATGCTGATAGTGTACTTACCATTGAAGATAGGATTCCCATTGGATGGGCTGTAGGCGGAAATCCTTCAAAGAATTTTTTCATGTCTTCGTGAATAAGACTATGATGAGTAAGATCATATTGAAATTTGGAAAGTTCCGCTTGCGTTGGCAGGTGACCATAGATGAGGAGATATGACACTTCTACAAATTTTGATTTTGCAGCAAGTTCTTCAATCGGGTAACCACGGTACTGAAGTATTCCTTTTTCACCATCTATAAAAGTGATTGAACTCTGGCATGAGCCTGTATTAGCATAGCCGCTGTCCAATGTAATCGCACCTGACTGATTTCTCAACTGAGAAATATCAACACCGACTTCTCCTTCCGAACCAACAACAACCGGCAGATTGTACTCTTTTCCATCGAGTGAAAGTTTTGCATTATCCATACACTAACCCCTTAGTTATAAGTTTAACATATTTATTTATGATTATTTTACTGAACTGTAATTTGCAGGTCAATTCTTTATCGAAGGTTCTATGATGAGCTATAATGTACATCGCAATAGAAAAATACTTTTCTCAATTATCTGCATATGAATCTACCTACATATATTGACTAATTCAACAACAAATATTTTTTTGTGTAGGTTTATTCAACATTTTTACTTGATTGGATTTGGAATTAATTTGGAATCAAAAAAAATGAGAGCCCATTAAATGAAATCACTCCACATATTTACAATTTTAATGATCACACTTCTGACATCAGGTTTCAGAGTGAAAGATGTTCATGAATCTTATATGAATATCGCCCAGACGGATTCTGTATTAATTCAAAAACATAAATCAATTTGTGAACAATTAGTTCGTTCAGCATTAATTGAAAGACGCGGTTACAAATGGCTTGAGGAATTCTGTAAGATCGGTCCCCGCCTGAGTGGTTCGACACAATCATTGCAAGCTATTCAATGGGCAGAGATGAAAATGAAAGAAATCGGATTCGATACAGTGTGGCTTCAGCCTGTAATGGTGCCACACTGGGAAAGAGGAACAACTGAGGAAGCTATCATTGTTAATTCAAAAATCAATAACGGTTTTTCATTGAACATACTTACCCTCGGGGGAAGTGTTGCGACACCTCCTGAAGGTATTACAGCCGAAGTGATAGAACTAAGAAACTTCGAGGAACTTGAGAAAAGTGCCGCAGATGTTTATGGGAAAATTGTTTTTTTCAACAGGGAGTTAGATCAGGGTCAGTTGAATACATTCGCCGGTTACGGAGGAGCGATCAATCAAAGAGTTTATGGTGCTATTGAAGCAGCCCAATACGGTGCAATCGCAGTTCTGATCAGATCAGTTACAACTAAATATGATAATGTACCACACACAGGTGTAGTTGCATACAGAGATACAATCACTAAAATACCCGCAGCCGCAATTGGTCAGGTTGATGCGGATTTTTTGAGTTCGTTAATTAAAGCCGAAGTAAATCTTAAAGTTCAGTTAAAACTTGATTGCAGAATATTACCTGACAAATTATCGTATAACGTCATTGGTGATGTGAGAGGCACTAAGAATCCTGATGAGTTTATTCTTGTAAGCGGTCACGTTGATAGCTGGGATGTTGGGGACGGCGCACACGATGATGCAGCCGGATGTATACAATCGATAGAGGTTATTGATCTTTTAAAACGGAATAAGATAAATCTAAGCAAAACATTGCGATGTGTCTTGTTCATAAATGAAGAGAATGGATCAAGAGGATCAATTGAATATGCGCGTTATACTGATTCATTAAACATAAATCATATAGCGGCAATCGAATCAGACCGCGGCGCATACACACCGGTTGGTTTCACAATAGAAAATAATGAAGAAGCGATTTCCAATATGCAAAAGTGGCTTCCCCTTCTCGAGTTATCATCAATAGACTGGATACGAAAAGGCGGCAGTGGTGCTGATATTTCCAGACTCAAAAAAACAAAAGCATTGATCGGATATATACCGGATGACCAGAGATATATGGATATTCATCACTCACCAAGTGATGTATTTGAAGAAGTGCATCCTCGCGAATTTGAACTTGGCGTCTCGGCTATGGCAATCCTTTGTTACCTGATTAGTGAAGAAGATTTTTGAAGTTTATTATTTTTACTGCAATAATATCTCATCGACGGCAAGCCTTGCGCTGAGTACGGCGCTTTCAATTGTTGATGGAAGATTTGTGTTTGTCCAATCACCGGCAAGGAAAACATTCTTTAATTTTGTTTTTGCTGAAGGTCTCCCATTTTCAATTTTATTTGAAGGAACAAATGTTGCTCTTTTTTCTTTAATGATCCGGATATTTTTAACATCACTTTCATGAATGTTCAAATATTTTTTCAGTTCTCTTTTCACAATTTGAATTAACGCGTCATCTTCTTTTTTTATAAGATGACCGGCATCGCTGATCACGATTGTAAGATGAGTAACTTTGTTAAATACCCAATGTAATTCCGATCCTATCAGACCATAGAACGTTTTTTCAAGATTATTATTTTCTAACCATACATGGAAAGTCAGTATTGGTGAGTATTCAAATTCAATCATTGTCAGTTCATCTGCGCCGGTAATTTTATTTAGTGCAAAGTGAGGTACCGCAAATAAGACAAAATCAAAATCTTTTTCAATTCCGGATGAAGTTTTTATAACATGTGCCTTTTCATTTACTACTTCAATTGTATCAACCTGCTCAGATGTTTTAATCTCTCCCCCATTCGACAAGATATAATCGGAAGCAGATTTTACGTATGATTCACTTAATCCCGTTGCAGGAAGAATTATTGTAGAATTAAAATTTCCTTTTAAGAAAATCTGTTTTAAAATATTCGCGAACATACTGGCAGAAGCTTTTTCCAGATTTGTATTAAGTGCACCGATAGCAATGATAGCCCACAATGATTGTATCGTTTTTTCAGTCTGTTTTTTTCCCCTTAACCACTGCAGTACCGATTTATTATTTAAGGAATTTGTGTTTGTGAAAAACAGTGAGATAAAAAAGTTAATTATTCCTAATCGGTCTTTTAAGGGAATTGCTCTATAGCGCAGAAGTCCAATCATTAAATTAATTGGATAAGGGATTGCCGGTACTTTTAATTCGATTATATCAGCATTTTCAGTAACAAAATTAATTTTCAGATTTTTTTGAAATTCAAAGTTCTTTTCAGCATTAATTAAATTCAGGAAAGATAGAGTTTCAGAATAACAGCCCATCATTATATGCTGCCCGTTATCGACTACATCTCCGGTAGCTTTATCGTTAAACGAATAAGCACGTCCTCCGAGTTTAGGGGATGCTTCAATCAGTTTTACTTTAAATCCTTTGGAACACAGGAAGGAAGCTGCGGAAAGTCCGGCGAATCCACCGCCGATAACAATACATTTTTTCATTAGTATACAAGTCGGTATTTCGCCCAAACACCAACTGCTATACCGACCTTTTCAAACTTGGAAACTTTTATGTTTTTGTTGAACACATCATATTCAGCTGCAACAATTTTTTCAAGCATCTTAAAATAAATATGCTGCATTGCCCTTGCGGCGAACATCGTTTTTTTATCATCAAGATTCAGATTAGATGTAGCGAGTTCAAAATACTGCTTAGCCCTTTCTGCTTCGTACTTCATCAGGTTTGTAAACTCAGGATTGTATGTGAGATTCATCAAGTCATTTTCTGTGTATCCGAATTTATGAAGATCTTCTTGCGGCAAATATATTCTGCCTTTCTCAGCGTCTTTTTTTACATCTCTTAAAATATTTGTAAGCTGAAGTGCAATGCCAAGGTTTACTGCAAAATCTTTTGTGCTTGGATGTTTATAACCAAAAATTTCAATACACATTAATCCTACTGTTGAAGCAACACGGTAGCAATAAAGCTGAAGGTCATCAAAACTTTTATACCTGTTGTTCTGAAGATCCATTTCCATTCCTTTTATTAATTCAAAGAACGGATCAAGCGGTATGTTGAATCTTGAAATTGTTCTGCCGAGTTTATTCAGCAGCGGATATTCGGAATTACCGTTAAACGCTTTTTCAAATTCTATTCGCCATCGTCTTAACTTTTCAAATTTAAAATCGGTTGATTCAAAACCTTCATCAATTATATCATCGGTCTTCCGGCAAAAAGCATAGACGGTATTCATTGCATCTCTTTTTTCTTCGGGCAACAGGTTGAAAGCATAATAGAAACTGCTTTTACTTTCCTTTGCAATATTTTTTGCTGAATCCATCATTAAAAATAAAATGACTTAATTAATAATTTCAGAAAATCTGCTTTTGATAAAACCGGTCTGATGTTAAGCACATTATAATCGATCTTTTTTATTTTATTTAAAGTTTCAAGACCGCCTAAAATTGTCCAGCTAATTTCATACTTAAGTCTGCCTTTAAGAAACTTTAATAATTCTTTCCCTTCATAAAGCATGTTTTCAGTACGATCAACATTGTGCTTTAAAAGTTGCTTTAAGTTAAGACTATTTTCTTTGAACTCAAACATATTTTCATTGACTGAATATTCACTTAGTTCATCCAGGGAAAGATATAGTCTTCCTTTTTGCCGGTCGATGCTAATATCTTGATAAAAATTAGCAAGCTGGAGAGCTGCACAAATCTTATCGGAATACAAAAATGCTTCTTCATTCCGGATATTATATAATTCGAGAATCAGTCTGCCAACAGGATTCGCTGAGCGCCTGCAGTAATCCAATATTTCATCAAATGAATTATATCGCTTCTTTGTTACATCCTGCCGGAAAGCAGATATTAGGTTATAGAAATTGTCGGGATTCAATTTCATTGTGTCAACTGTATTTGCAAGTGCTGCATGATATTCAGTTTCAAAATCACCGCTTAATGACTTAGAAAATTCTTCCTTGAATTTATCCAGTCCGGAAATTCTTTCCTCATCACTAAGAATCCCTTCGTCTGAAATGTCATCTGCTGTGCGGGCGAACCAATAAATTATTGCGACATGTTTTCTTAGTTTCTTCGGAACAAAAAATGAGATTACGGGAAAGTTTTCATAGTGATCCCCGGCAAATTTCAAGGCTGAGTCATAGGCAGCTTCAATGCTAAATTCTTTTGTGGTGGATAAAACCATTTTACTCAATGATACAAGCTTTGTTTGGGTTGTTAAATTAACTATTTTTGCAGCGACAAAAAATTCATACTGGTTTAGTTATAAAAACACTTGAAAATTGTAATACAAAATAAAATCGGATTAGCGCAGTTCAGATTTGCTTCGGTAAGAACTTTCTTCCATTAGATCATCCCTTCAATCTTTACCTGATAATAGACATTTTTCAACTGAAAGAAATTAATGAGTAATATTAAAGAAATTAATAAACGAAGAACATTTGCGATTATTTCTCATCCCGATGCAGGTAAGACCACACTTACTGAAAAATTTTTGCTGTACGGAGGCGCACTGCAGTTAGCCGGATCAGTTACGGCAAGAAAAAACCAAAGATCAGCGACATCTGACTGGATGGAACTTGAAAAGAAAAGAGGAATATCAATCAGTTCAACTGTACTTCAGTTTGACTATAGAGGATTTAAAATTAATCTACTCGATACACCGGGACACGAAGATTTTTCTGAAGATACTTACCGTGTACTAACCGCAGTTGATGCTGTTGTGATGGTGATTGATGCTGCAAAAGGAATTGAATCCCAGACAAGAAAGTTGTTTGAAGTATGCAGTAAAAGACAGATACCCATTTTCACATTTATGAACAAACTTGACCGACCAAGCCGCGATCCGCTTGAACTTATCGATGAGCTTGAGAGTGTACTTAAGATAGGCGCTTTTGTAATGAACTTTCCAATTGGTACCGGAATTAATTTTATGGGAGTGTTCGACAGGTTAAAAAAAGATGTACACCTTTTTGAGAGAACAACCGGCGGTGCATATAAAGCACCGGTTTCAATTCATACGGTTAATGATACACTGATCAGGGATAGAATGAGTGATGATGATTATAAAAAATTTGTTGAGGAGATTGATATACTTGATTCAGCAGGAGAAGAATTCCATCCCGAAGAAGTGTTGCAGGGAAAACTGACTCCTGTGTTTTTCGGTAGTGCAAAAAATAATTTTGGTGTTCAGTTGCTGCTGGATAGTTTTCTCGAATATGCACAACCACCTGTACCAAGAACCAGTTCCAGCGGCATAATTCAACCTGATCACGAAACATTTTCAGGATTTATTTTTAAGATACAGGCAAATATGGATCCCAAGCACAGGGACAGGATTGCGTTTTTAAGGATTTGTTCAGGGAAGTTTTCACGGGACATGCAGGCAACACATACGGCAAGCGGTAAAAAAATAAGACTATCAAATTCACAAAAACTTTTCGGACAGGAACGGGAAACCGTAGATGAAGCATACGCCGGTGATATAGTTGGATTTGTTGGCAATTCAAATTTTGGAATCGGTGATACAATAACAGAAGATCCGGCAATTGTTTATGATGAGATACCAAAATTTGCACCTGAGTATTTTGTGTTTATGCAGAATCCAAATCCATCTAACTATAAAAAATTCAGAGATGGACTGGAACAGTTACTGCAGGAAGGAGTTATCCAAGCATTCTATTTAAAAAATTCTTACCAGAAAGTTCCATTGCTCGGTGCAGTAGGACCGCTTCAGTTTGAGGTTGTTCAATACAGATTAGAGGGTGAATACGGGGCTGAATCAAGGCTTGAACAGACTAACTGGAAGGTGTTGAGATGGCTCTCCCCTGAAATAAATGACGAAGCACAAAAAAATATATTGCTGCCTGCAGGTGCTGCATTTGCATCGGATTCGGATGAAAGAACAGTGATATTATTTACGAGTGAATGGTCATTAAATTATTTTAAGGAGAAAAATCCTTCCATTGAATTAAACGATGTACCATTTAAAGTTTCATCAGTCGCCTGACTATGAAAAAATAATAGATATCCCGGGCGTAAGTCCCAGAGATATTTTCACCTGCTGAAGTTTGTATTCACCAAACTTGATTACTTCAAAAAAACTTCTGGCTTTAAACAAACTGCTTAGCACAAGGAGTATCATCCTTCGTCCTTCCAATTCTTTTACGAGGATTTCTTTTTCCTCGTCACTTACTTTTTCCAGCGCATCGAAAAGCACTACAATTTCCGGAGGCAATCCCAGTGTCACTTCAACTTCAGTAAGTTTAAATCCACCTCTCTTGAAAATTTCAGAAGACTGATTTAAATCTTTTACCACATCTTTAATTTTGTCAGTTCCACTTTCTTTAAATTCCTGGATGATGGAAATTTTTTCACTGTCCCAAAACTCACTTCCGATATCTGATATTTTATTTTTCAGTGCTTCAGCCTGCTCTTTTGCTTTATCAAAAATTTTTGACGCCATGTACTACCCTTTCATTTTTTTCTTAGTTTGCAGATAGAAATTAAAATTATAGGTAAATATAAATCGAATAAGATGATATTAGTATGAAATTCATTTCAATAAAAAATTTATTACTGTTCATTTTTTTATCCGCGCTTTATGCCGGATGCAGTAAGGATAGTCCCAGCCAGCCAATAGTTCCTCCGCAATTATCAATTGATAGTGTAAGTTGTTCAGACAACGCTGAAATCACGATAAATAAAATGATGTTACAGAATAACGTCTGGGGAAAAGGCAGTATTACAAATTACCAGCAATGTATCAGAGTTATAAAAAATGACACCTCCACAATCTTTCAGTGGCAATGGTCCTGGCCGGATGTAACTAACAATGTAAAAGCCTATCCGGAAATCATTTTCGGACTGAAACCGTTTGGAGGAAGTTCTACCACAGAAAGTCTTCCAAAAAAAATTCAGGAAATTACAGAATGTGTTGTCTCTGCTTCTCAATGTTCAACTGACATTTTTGGTGAAGGAAACCTGGCTTATGATATATGGATTACCGATTCTGAATCACCAACTCAAAATAATATTAAGAGTGAAATAATGATCTGGTTAAAATATATTGGTCAACAGCCGGCGGGTTCGTTCGTTGAAAGATTAAATATAGGAAATCAGGATTATGATTTTTATTCAGGCAACAATGGTACGTGGGATTATCATGCTTTTTTAAAAGTAAATCAATCCGATCTTGATTCCACAAACATTAAGTCTTTCATGGATTATCTTGTTATGAATAGCTACATAAGCACAGATCAGTATTTAAGCAGCATTGAATTCGGAAATGAAATCATTAAAGGTTCAGGCAATACAGTACTTAAAGATTATCAGGTCAGACTGAAATAATAAAGCCGGATAATTTCCGGCTTTATAAGTAACATGAATTAAATCATTATTTTTTTTCGTACGGGTTTCCAAAAATTAATTTCAACATTACAGCATCACCAAGATTTTCCAGTCCATCATAGTATCCGTTCATCTCAACTATCTGACCGGTTTTAACTTCACCTCTGTTTGAAGCAAAAACAACCTTTTCCCCAATTACCTGATCTTTACTATCGATAAAATAACCGTGAGCAAAATAGGTCTCACGCGGGTAATCAGCTTTTGATTCATATTTAAGAAGCATACCTAATCGTGCACTTTTTTTGTTCAAGGTTGCGCCGGTTACAACCACATTTTTTAAAGTAAATTTACCATTGTCGCCTTCTTCAAAACAGGGAACTTCAAAATTTCCTTTTTCAGTAATAAAAGCTTTCATATCAGCTTCACAAGAATTTTCAAGTTCATCCATTTCTTTTTTTGTATCAGCATAACCACTTGCATTCATACTTTCCTGTGAGCTTTTAAGATCTTCATTCAGTTCAGTCATTTTTGAAACGCCATTGTTTGCAAGTGAAGGCAATTTACCGAGTATGCCTGAACTGTTCACACTTTCAGAACCACATCCTGTGAGTGCAAGCATTGAAAAAGTAATTAATAAAATGTTGGACAATAAGAACCTGGAATATGACATTTTATCTCCCTTAAGTTTAATGATTGTGATATAGTTTGTATTTGAACTCCAATACAAAAGTTCAATTTATACTCAAATGAATTGACTGCATTGCGATGTGTTTGTTTGAATTGTAAGATCAGGAATTTCCCCTATTATCGATCTGAAAAATGCATTACAAGTATAACAATAAAATATATTTCAACAAATTTTAGGTGTTGATTATAAATTATTAATCAATATGAAATTTTGGCAGCAGGAGATGTGATAAAAACGATGAGGAGATATTTTGTTTTGTGCCCGGAACAGGACTCGAACCTGCATGAGGGAACCCTCACTAGACCCTGAACCTAGCGTGTCTACCAATTCCACCATCCGGGCAAAACAAATAGAGTTTAAATTCTTATAAGAATTTTTCACAGAAAATTTCAGAACAAAATTTACGATTGAAAGTTAATACTTAAACTTCTTACTTACTAATGACGAAATAATGTTTCAACAAAAAAGTCGTGAATAATTTTACCAGCCGGTATCGCCGCGCTGGTCTTCCCTTCTGATTCTGCTTCCACCTGAATGTAATTCACACTCAAGCGGCATTTTCGAATCGATCACCAGATCAGTAATCTTTGAGGGACAGTTAGGTCCAGCAAGTCTTGTTTCACCGAGCTCAATACTCTCACTGCAAAATTCAACTGAAGAAACTCCGTCTGCGAGTTCAAAATAAGTCAGAGGAAGTTTAAGTTCCTTATAAGCGGCTTCCATAAATTTTGCCCAGATAGGAAGCGAAGCTTTTGCACCCTGTCCGTACCAGTTTGTGAACTTCACACGGTGATCATCAAATCCAACCCAAACGCCACCAACAAGATCCGGAGTGTACCCAACAAACCATGCATCTGAAAAATTTTGTGTTGTTCCTGTTTTACCTGCTGCTGGAAATTGGAAATAACGACGAACACCGCCGCCGGTCCCATAATTTACAACATCCTGCATCATATCAACTATGATAGATGCGGTTTGCGGTGATATTGCTTCTGTTGATTGTGGTGTGAATTGTGCAATAGAAATTCCGTTCCTGTCTTCAATTCTTGTGATGGAGATCGGTTCAACATGTACTCCGCCGTTAGCAAAAGTACCGAATGCAGAAGTAAGTTCAAGCGGTGTAACCTCGGAAGTACCAAGCGCTATTGATGGATAACTTTGCAGCGGAGAATTTATTCCCATTAGTTTTGCAAATTTTACAACTTGTGATGGAGGAGCAATTTCACTTATTGTCATTCTGCCTGCAATAACATTTACTGAACGGGCAAGCGCGTTACGAAGCGTCATATAACCGCCGTACTCATTATCAGCATTATTCGGTGACCATTCATTATATTCGAACTTTTCATTTAGCAGTGATAGCGCGGGCGAATATCCATTGTCTATTGCGGTTGTATATACAAACGGTTTAAATGATGAACCCGGCTGTCTTCTGATTCCGGTAACATGATTTAATCCCCTTCCAAAGTCCTGGTTTTCACCTCCAACCATAGCTTTAATCTGACCGGTTGCAGGATCAATAACAACAAAGCCCACCTGTATAGTGCTTTCAGTTTTTTTCACTTCATTAATAAAATCAGGATCATACTTCAGTTTATTATAAACACTTGCCTTTTCCTCTTTGCCGTCCGCGTTCAGGTATTCAGGAGAATTTTTTATTGCTTTATCAAGAAGACTTGATAAGGTTGCCTTGTTGCGTTCCCATTTCCAGTTTTTATCAAAGATTTCCTGGTACTCTTTTAAATGCTCTGCAGCTACACGATTTGCGATTTTCTGCATTCGCATATCAATGGTTGTGTATATATTTAATCCATCCCTGTAAAGATCATACTTATACCTGTCGGACATTGATGTCATTTGCTGTCGCACATATTCCAAAAAATGCGGTGCTTCGGATTTCATTCCTATCACTCTTTCGGATGCAAGTTTTATCGGCTGACTTCGAAGTGCCTGGTATTCAGAATCTTTTAGTTTATCCACATCAACCATATTCCTCATAACAAGGTTGCGCCTGTTCAGTGCATTCTGAGTTTTTCTTACAGGGTCATAATTTTCCGGAGATTTTAGCAGAGCTATAAATAAAGCTGATTCAGGCAGGGTCAGTTCCGATCCATTCTTATTAAAATATACTCTTGCTGCGGATTCAACTCCGTAAGCGCTTCTCCCGAAGTAAGAAACATTGAGATACAATTCAAGTATTTCATCCTTGGTATAAGTTTTTTCAATCTGAATTGCAGTAAGCCACTCTCTTATTTTTCTTACACCCGTTTCAAATGAATTTTCTCTTGAGGCTTTCAACTGGTATAAATTTTTTGCAAGCTGTTGAGTGATTGTACTAGCGCCTTCACGTGAAAAAGTAAAAACATTTTTTATCATTGCTTTAATGAACCGGCTCATATCAACACCCCAGTGATCATAGAAATCACGATCCTCTGTAGCTATAAGAGCATCGATAAGATGTTGAGGAATACTATCAAGATCAGTTTCAATCCTGTTCTCAATAAAAAACTGTCCTAACAATTCACCATCAGAAGTAAATACTTTGCTTGCAAGTTGAGGTTTAGGATTCTCAAGTTGTTCAAGTGAAGGAAGCCCGCTGACAATATAGAATCCGAAAGCGGCAAATAATACGACGATGATCAGAAGAAAAATAGTATAGCTTTTTTTCCAGCCGCGGGATTTTTTCTTTTTATTTCTGTGAGCGGAATCGTTGAAATATTTTTTCATTTCCTCATCTGAGTAATTGTATTTAGCCATTTTATTTTAGTTCCGGAATTTCGAATTCTTTACCGTCAAATTTACCATAACATGGCTGGGTAAGCCATGAACCAAGATTAACGTATAAACCTTTTTTATAATCGATATAACACCGCTGATGAAGGTGACCAAATAAAACAAAGTCAAATCCCTCATCTATTTTTTTCTTCGCTGAATTGAATAATCCATCTGCTTCGCCGTAGTCCTTCTTGGTGGTGTATTCACGGCTGGTTTTACTGGTTCTGCTGGCGAGACCAACTCCTAAATCAGGATGTATGAATGAGTAAAGCTTCTGCAGTGTTTTATTCCTGAATATTTTTTTAAGGATGTTGTATCCTGTATCATTATCAACTAGTCCATCTCCGTGACCGATAAAAAATTTTTTATCGTTGAGAATGAATTTCTCTGCGTTGTGATACATTATCGCACCGATCTCATCCTGAAAAAAATTCCTGTGCATAAAATCATGATTACCGATAAAGTAGTGAAGCTTTTTACCGGCAAGAGTAAAATCCTGTAGCGCAGTTAGTGTTCTGAAATATCCTTTTTGGTACACTCTTTTATATTCGAACCAGTAATCAAATAAATCGCCGACAATAAAAAGTTCATCACAATTTTGTGCGGCGTAATGCAGGAAATCAACAAGGATTTTTTCTTTTGATTTTTCTTTTTCCCTGTCTTCAAGTCCAAGATGAATATCAGAAATAAAAAAATATGATTTATTCACTCAGTATTTCAATTTTAATCGGAAATTTCATTTAAGTTTTTATCGTACGTATTTGCAAGCAGTTTGTTGTATGGATCAGGAACAACTTCATCAGGATTAAAATCACTAATAAATTCAATCGAACCTGATTTGGTATCAATGTAAAATGTCTTTAATAAATTCTTATCAGCTTTGATTAACAAAATGTCGATTGAAAAATAATAAGTCTCGTATTGTTTTTGAGTCTGTTCAAATTCAATGATTGTTTTATACCCACCATTTGATTTTTCAGTATGCCAGGTATAACTAAGGTTGATAATATCCTCACCCGTATAAACCCATTGATCAAAAAATTTCGTCAGGTCTTTTCCGGATAATTCCTCACAAAGTTTTACAAAATCTTCAGTTGATGCATTGGAATATTTATACCTATCAAAATATGTTCTTAACAAATTAAAAAATATGGTATCCCCGATTTCCCCTCTCAGCATATGAAGGACCCACGCACCTTTTTCATAAACTGTGTTTGAGAAAAGATCCTCGCCCGGATCATACAACCTGCCTTCAAAATTTTCATCGAATTTACTCACCATAACCGATTGAAGTGCTTCTTTACCCTGCCTATATTCAGCGTACAGTGCTTCGCAGTAGGTTGCAAATCCTTCATTAAGCCAGATATCTTTCCACGTTGCGGGACCTACCGCATTTCCCCACCAGTGATGCGCTAGTTCGTGAACATACAGGTCAGTGAAATATTTATTACCGCTTACAAAATTAGAACCAACACCAGTTATTGTCTGATGTTCCATTGCGCCGTATTGCCATAAAAATTCTGCCACGCCATATTTTTCTTTTATAAACGGATATTCACCAAAAGTTGAAGCAAAAAATTTCATCATATCAGGATGTTCGTCAAAATCTTTCTTTGCATTTTCAAGATGTCCCGGAAAGACAAAATAATCTATGCTCATTGTGTCTTTAAGATCAAGCGAAATATATTTTTGTGAAAATGTTTCATACTCCGCAGAGTAAATGGAAATCAGGTATGTTGAAATCGGATAAGCAGTCGCCCAATGATATGATTTTCTATTCCCTTTTTGTTTAATGCCCATGAGTTTACCATTTGAAATCGAAGTCTTATCAGAATTGTTCGTAATCTTTATATCAAGCAGCGCTTTGTCAGAAGGATAATCATTACACGGGAACCAGGTTGATGCATAATCAGGTTCATTCAAATTATAAACAACTGATCTATCATTTATCTCTCCAAATACAAAAGCGGACAGACCTTTTCTTTTCGGAGTGCCTTCATATACAATTTTAATTTTAAAGGTATCACTTAACGAAACTCCGGGAGAAATGCTAAGTGTTGTACCTTTTTGTTTATACTCGCGTTCAACATCATTAAATAGAACTGAAGTAATTTTCATGTTGTCATAAAAATTCAAGTCAATCTGGTCAAGATGCCTGTCAAGATATCTTCCGGTTAATACAACATCAGCTTTCAATATTTTTTCTTCGGGATACAGATCAATATTTAAATCATAGTGAAGTATATCAACTTTATACTGGTTATCAGTGATGTAAGAATAGTTTAGCCTGATTGCAGGAGCATGAGAAATAGTTTCTTTTAACACTTCAGCCTGATGACTGACAGTTGTAATACTGGTTCGTATAGGTGAAATGCTTATTTCTAATCCAATAAAGAAAAAAGCTGCGACAATAATAAACGTTATTACAGAATTTATTTTCATTCCAAGCAATTGTTTAGATGTATAAACTATATTGAATAATAAGATCAATACCGAACACAATTTAACCATTTCTTCAATTGCCAATCAAATCATATTTAGATATATTCGATTAGAATTTTGGAGGAACACATGACATTTCCCGGATCATCCATACTAAGAGATACTGTTACTATGTTACTCGCAGGGGGACAAGGTGAAAGACTCTTTCCGCTTACAGCATACAGAAGCAAACCAAGCGTACCATTCGGCGGTAAATACAGGATAATCGATTTTGCACTTTCCAACTGCCTCAACTCAGGCTTAAGACGCGTATATGTCCTTACACAATATAAATCCGATTCACTTAATCAACATTTATTCGAAGCGTGGAGTATTTTCAATCCTGAACTGGGTGAATTTATTTATTCAGTTCCGCCGCAAAGGAAGCTTAATAATGACTGGTATATGGGAACTGCAAACGCTATTTATCAGAACATAAATCTTTTTTCTTCCGACAAAAAAGCAAAGTGGGTTTTGATTTTAGGCGGCGACCACATTTATAAAATGGACTATCTTAAATTGCTTCAATCACACGTTGATAAGCGTGCTGATCTGTCCATAGCTTGTATCGAAGTTCCTAAAGATGAAGCAAGCAGATTTGGAATTGTCGGTGTTGATGATAATTATTCTGTCAAGTCATTCATTGAGAAACCATCCGACCCGCCTGAAATTCCTGATAAACCCGGTTACTCTTTTGTGAATATGGGAATTTATGTATTCAACGCCGCATTGCTTAAAGATGTTTTGTTTGATATGGATTCTAAAAAAGTTAAGAGCAATGATTTTGGTCAGGATGTGATTCCATATATGGTTAAAGAAAATATGAACATCTTTGCTTACAAGTTTGATGATGAGAACAAAAAATCAAAACCCTACTGGAAAGATATTGGAACGATTGAAAGTTATTTTGACGCAAGTATGGACTTAATAAGTGTTATACCTGAGTTTAACTTTTATGATCTAAGCTGGCCAATGCGGACTTACCAGTATCAATTCCCTCCTGCAAAAACAGTATCACACGAAGGCGAGCGCGTCGGACGTACTCTTAATTCGCTGATATGTGATGGTTCAATTGTATCAGGTGGTTTGGTAGAAAGATCTTTACTCGGACCAAATGTCCGCGTTAATTCTTTCAGTTATGTAACTGATTCAATTATTATGAATAACGTTAGAGTTGGAAGACATGCAAGAATACGCCGTGCGATCATTGATAAAAATGTGGTGGTACCGGAAGGATATGAAATCGGTTTTGACCTGGAAGGTGATAAGAAAAAATTCACAGTGACGGAAAGCGGAATTGTAGTTATAGCAAAGAACCAGGTGCTGCCAACTTAGCGAGGAGTTCTGAATTTTTTAAAAAAGATTTTATCACTAGATTCCATCGGGTTGTTGTTTTAATTGTTTATTTCATTTCGAAGTGTTCCCATTTCATTTAGATTGATTTGTATTTATTTTTCTGACAAAGATAAACTCACAAATGAATCACACTTTTTATGAACTCTGAATTAGAATCAAAACTTGCAAACCTGCCGGATAATCCCGGTGTTTACCAGTTCCTGAATGAACGAGGCAAAGTGATTTATGTGGGCAAAGCAAAAAATCTTAAGAAGAGAGTCAAAAGTTATTTTAACAAACAAACAGACTCGCCTAAAACCGCTGCACTGGTAGAAAAAATTAGTGATGTAGAGTTGATCGTAACTGATGATGAAGTTGAGGCATTAGTTCTTGAAAATAATCTTATTAAGGAATATAAACCTCGATACAACGTAAACCTGAAGGATGATAAATCATTCCCTTACATAAGAATAACCAACGAACCATATCCGAGAATTTTTCCTACACGGCGTGTTGTAAGAGACGGATCAAAATTTTTTGGTCCATATACCGATGTAAAAAGCATGAAGACATCATTAAGGACTATCAACCAGATATTTAAAGTTCGTAGTTGTAAACTGAATATTACTCAGGAATCAATTGATAAGAAGAAGTTTAAAGTCTGCTTAGACTATCATATAAAAAAATGTGATGGTCCGTGTGAGGGATTTGTATCCGAATCTGAGTATGGTGAGATGGTATCAGAAGTAACAAAAGTATTGAGAGGAAGAACAGACGATTTGATCAAATCCTTAGATGAAAAAATGCAGCAGGCTTCCGTTGAACTTGAATTTGAAAAAGCAGCGGAACTGAGGGATAGAATTAGTCAGCTGCAGGTTATTTCATCAAAACAAAAAATCGTAAGTGATGATTTCGAAGATCGTGATATTATTGCAGCAGCGTACGAAGGTAAAGATTCCTCCTGCTCTGTGTTTAACATTCGCAATGGAAAATTAGTCGGGAAAAAACAACTGCGTATGAGCATTACTGAAAGCGAAGAACCTGCCGAGATTTATTCCGCTGCTTTGAAATATTATTACAACGATCATACTGAAGTTCCGAGAGAAATTGTTCTGGAGATTGAACCGCCGGATGCAGACGAATTAACATTGTGGCTTTCAAAAATATCCGGTAAAAAAATAAAATTACATTATCCTCAGCGCGGGCAGTTAAAATCATTATTAAAAATGTGTAAGGAGAATGCATTATATCAGTTAAGAGAAGTACAATTACAGAAAATGAAAAACCAGGGCAACGTACCTTACAGCCTTTCAGCTTTACAACGTGATTTAAGATTAAAAAATCTCCCAAGGAAAATAGAATGTTTTGATATTTCAAATTTGCAGGGTACAGATACAGTTGCAAGTATGGTGGTTTTTGTTGATGGAAAACCAAAAAAGAATCTGTATCGGAAATTTATTATTAAATCAGTTGAAGGTCCGGATGATTTTTCAAGTATGCGCGAAGTTATAATGCGAAGATATACAAGACTCTTGTCAGAAAATGAACCATTGCCTGATCTTATCATGGTTGATGGAGGAAAAGGTCAGTTGTCAAGTGCAGTTGATATTCTAAATTCATTGGCTATTTCTGAATACCAGATAATCGGGCTCGCAAAGCGACTCGAAGAAGTTTTCTTTCCAGGGAAATCCGAACCGGAATCAATTCCTAAAACTTCATCAGGATTAAAACTGCTTCAGCAGGTTAGGGATGAAGCACACAGATTTGCAATTACTTTTCATAGAAAAAAAAGAAGCGAACGAACAATCAAATCCGAGTTGATGGATATTAAAGGATTTGGAGCATCAACTGTCAATTTATTATTGAAAGAGTTTGGAAGTGTTGAAGGAGTCAAAAATGCTCCCCGAGAAAAATTAGTAGAAGTTCTCGGTGCTAAGAAAATGGGACTGCTGACAGATTATTTTAATACTGAGAAGAATCAAGAACCGGATCAATGAGTTCTTTTTTCCGGATTTACAGTTTTACCAAATACAAATAAAATCCCAACCACTGCAACAACCATAACGGCAAGAGATACATAAGGTGATACTCCATAAGCTGTTGGAATATCTCCAATTAACATTCCTAATATTCCGATTAAAATTGCATAAGGAAGCTGCGTTCTTACATGCTCAATGTGGTCACATGAAGATGCCATTGAACTGAGAATTGTCGTATCTGAAATAGGTGAGCAGTGATCGCCAAATACAGTGCCTGCCAGAACAGAACTTATTACCCCATGAAGGATAATTGTCTGATCTTCCAACCCATAGTTATTTAACGAAGATGAAGTGTCAGCAAGCGGGATCACGATGGGCATCATTATAGCCATAGTACCCCAGCTTGTTCCTGTCGCAAAACTCGTTAACGCACAAACAAGAAAAACAAGTACGGGCAGCATTCTCGGATTTACTGAATCACTTATAATGCTGATAATATAATCCGCAGTTTTTATCTCCTGGGTTATAGCACCAATTGACCATGCAAGTGTTAGAATTATTACTGCAAGAAGCATCGATCGTATTCCCAGGAACCAAGCATCAACAACTTCAGTAAGACTCATTATCCTTTGAGCCAGAATCATTAAAGCCACGATGACACAGGCACCAAATCCGGACCACAACAATGACTTGTATGAATCCGAACTGCCTATTATTTCCCTTAAACCATAATCACGTATTCCCTGCTCTTCCAGGGAAGCTATACCGGTAAAATAAAGCCCTAATATTGTTCCAACAATGATCACAAGAATCGGAACAATTCCGTTATACCATTTTGCTTTATCTTCATTACCGAACATCACTGAACTCTCAGTCAGATCTTTTGATTGTTTTGAATCCTCATTCTTTAAGTTTTCATCCATCAAAGATCTCCTTTCAGCTTTCAGCATTGGACCGAAATCTCTCTGCATATATGCCGAAATAAATACAAACAACAGCATCACTATGGGATAGAATCTGTAAGGCAATGTCTGAATAAAAACTGTATAAGCATTTTCCGCCGAACCTATCGAAGTTAATCCATCCTGAATTAATCCTATTTCATATCCTATCCACGAACTAACGATAAAAATACTTGCTACAGGAGCGGCAGTTGCGTCAACAATAAATGATAATTTTTCACGTGATATTTTTAGCTTGTCGGTAACAGGACGCATTAAATTTCCAACCACCAGAGTATTAGCGTAGTCATCAAAGAAAATTAATATACCGCTTAACCATGTAGCCAGCATTCCGCTTCTTCGGGTTTTTGCAAGACGAGTGACAACATTTGCTATTCCCCTCGTTCCCCCGCTTCGTGAAATAAGACCTATCACACCTCCGAAGAGAAGAGTGAAAACAACTATTTGAATATGTGATACTTCACTTAAAGAATTTATTATGTAATGATCCACAAGTCTTAAAAATCCTGTGAACGGATCATAACTGTTTACAAGCAGTGAACCCGAAAAAATACCTATGATAAGTGATATTACAACCTGACGGAAAATCAGCGCAAGGAGAATTGAGATAATTGGTGGAAGTATACTTAGAATACCAGGTATAACCTGAATGTCAGTATGTATTTTTTGATACTCCTTAACAGATAGGCTGTAACTTCCACTTTCCTGCAGTGCAATTAGAGTATCAATTCGATTTTGTGATACAGACAAATTGTACTGTAATTGATTTCCGGAATTTGCAATTAAAAGATTTACAGTCGATAAAGTGTCCGGCAGATCAACAATTTTTACAGGAAAATTTATTCCGGATAGTGCGACCGGCTGAACCTGGATAGTTTGGGAGAATAAGTTTGAGGCAAGTACAATAATAAAAAACAGCAATACTAATTTTTTGTTCACAAACTTATTGTTAAAGGTTATCAGTTTATATAATGGTTAAGTTTTGTTCCGGTGAAATATAAACGCTGCTGAAATAAAACAAAAATAATTATTATATTTTGTTCAACTTCTTAACAAAAATTATTGATGAACAAGTTAACTGTTTCAATCATAGTTCTTCTTTTCGCAGTCAGTTGTAATCAGTTGAATGATACAGATGAAATCATAGTCAATTCATCATCATTACGAAGTATGGTTATGAAAGCAATTTCGGGTGATTCAGTTGCTAATAACCTGCTTTCAGGATTCATAAATCTTAATCTTCCCGTAAACAAAAAATTCAATAAACTTATTTTGGATAGTACCGAATCCAGGTACGGCAGTTTTAACTATTCCATTCTTCTTGAGTACCCTAATCCAGTTTACAATGTATTCGGCGTATTTGATACTCAGTTGAACGCGATGATAATCGATCGTTCACTGAACGGTTATCTTGAGCTTTCAACTTTTAAATCTGATGAAAAAACATTTATAAAAATTGTTGAATCATTTTTATCAAAAGATATTTTTGAATTGAACAGGCTGACGCTTTATGAAGTCGATTCAGCAAATGTGAATTTAATTTTCAGGACATACACACGGTTAAGAACTCCAGAAAATGAATACACTCAGACCGTTACAGAACTAAATGATGATCGCATTAAAACCTCTATATCAAGCAGTAAATATTCATCCTTTGATGGTAAAGGCGATGTATTTCTTTTCGATACAGATTTTAGAAAATATATAAGCGGTTCGGATATTTTTTCCGGCTTTGTAAGGAATGAAGTCAAATTACTTTCTTACCCTTATGACAATAAAATTTTTAGTGATTATGAGTCCGCTGTAAAATCAACTTTGGAGGGTGATGATACTGCCTTTAAGATTATTGATGCGGATATAAAAAACTACAACATCACTTTTACTCCCGGCTGGGTAGAAGATTCTTCATATACAATCGTAAAAAATGTTAAGACTGCATTGTTTGGTTCTTCTTTTAAAAATAAACAGACCTCTTCACTACTTTGCATAGCGCCTTTAGCAATAAAAGACTCAAGCGAAAATTATTCTTTACTGCCTTTGAAGAATACACAGGCAGGCGAGTATAATTTGAGATACTCTGATAGAAAAGATAACGGGGCAACCTTTCTGCAGTATTTTGAATATTCATTCTGCAACAAAAAATTCCTGATAATTTTTGAAGCTGCCAAGCAGGGATACGACAGGCATAAAACCATGTATGAAAAAGTCATTAATTCATTTACAATAGATTGCTGATGTACAAACAACTTTTCCTTCTTAAAAAAAGCGGTGATGAACAGGTACGTAAACACTTCGATGAATTTATATTGAAACACCTTTCCCGAATTACAGGCAATGAAATAAAATCGGGAAAAGTTGAAAGCAACCTACTACTTGAGCAGAAGTATGATGCCTGCTGTGAAGTAACTTTTAAAGACAAGCAGGAGATGGATAAAATGATGAACAGCGAAGCAGGCAGAGAATTAAACAAAGATCTTTTCGATTTTCATAAACATATTGATATCATAACCATAAACTACAATAACTGACATGAATTTATATCTGATAAGGCACGGCGATGCCGAGGCAATTTCTGAAAGCGGAAAAGATTTTGACCGCAAACTTACTCACGCCGGTATTGAACAAATGAAACTCGCCGCGCAGGGCTGGCAAAGTTTAATTGATCAGTTTGATGTGATAGTTGCATCACCACTGGTAAGAGCTGTTGAGACAGCACGTATCATCTCGGATGTATTTAATTATAAAAAAGATATTATGCTTGATAATAATCTGATCAGCGGAGGCAGCACGTCAGAAGTTGTCATACTTGCCAACTCATTAAACCTTATAAACGTTGCAATGATTGGTCATCAGCCCGATCTTTCACAGCACACATCAAGATTAATCTCAAATGCGAATGCATCTATCGCGTTTGAAAAGGGTACAATAGCTAAAATATCATTCCCGAACAGTGTGATTGCAGGGAAAGGTGTTTTAAAGTTTTTAATTCCTGCAGAGAGTTTTTAAAATAAAAAGCCGGCTACACAAGCTTTCCTCTTACCGCTGCTTCCTTCCGGACCTGACGGGGTTCAGATTCGACCTGTTAACCGGCAAACTTTTTTTTCGGGCTGCTAAAATGAAGAATTTTTTTTTATTGAACAAATAATTTTAAGATTGATTCATTTTTTCTCTGCGCTCTTTGCAAAAAATAAGGTGGATTGAATTCTGCTTTGTGCTCTCTGCGGTTAAAAATCTCAGATTTAAGATACTACTTTGAAAATCTATTATTTCTTCTTCACACTATTTCGTTCCCAGAAAACTCCCTCTTCATAACCCTGTATGGATTTATCCTTTTCAGCCAGTTCAATTCTCTTTTGTGATATGCATGCAAAAGTTTCATCAAGTTCTATCCCTGAAAACTTTCTGCCAAGTTTTTTTGCGGTAACAGCCGCTGTTCCTGAACCCAGAAAAGGATCAAAAATAAAATCACCCTTGTTTGAACTTGCAAGAATAATCTTGGCTAATAACTTCTCCGGTTTTTGTGTCGGATGGACTGTGTTTTCAGGCATTGACCAGAAAGGCACTGTTATATCTGTCCACAGATTTGACGGATGTGTAATTCTGAACTCACCATCGGTTTCTTTTACCCAGTCTTTAGGTTTACCTGATTCCGTTTTGTATGGAGCAAGAACTTTTCGTTTTACTTTTACGGCATCAGTATTAAATGTGAATTTATCCGATGCTGTAAAGTACCATATATCTTCGGAACAGTTTTTCCAGTTTGCTTTTGCGCCTCTTCCTTTTTCTCTTTCCCATGTAATCCTGTTCCTCACTTTCAGATACTTTGAAGCTACTTTAAAAACTGACGGCGATGATTTCCAGTCGCAGCAAATATAGACCGAGGCATCCGGCTTCAATATTCTTATCAATGGTGAAAGCCAGCTTTCAATCCATTCTTCATATTGCGTGGCGGAAATTTCTTTAAATGTATTACCGTTAAAAGTTTTTGAAAGATTATATGGCGGATCAATGAAAAGCAGATCGACGAAAGAGTCAGGAAGAAATGGAATTACATCAAACAGGTTCTGACAAATTATTTTAGAATTTATTTTTTTAAGTGCAGCAGGCTGGCTGAGGGTTATCAGCTTTTTTTTAAACAGAGCAAATTCTTTTGTTGTGACTGTTAAACTCCGGTTATATATACCCCGCTTCTTCGTTAAAGGCATACTTTCTTATTGATTTATTTTTTCCTGGTACTTCAGTTTTAATTCAGATAGTTCCGCAAAAATCTGCTGATGAAGTGAAAATAATTCTTCCGATGATTTGTGAGTATCGTCATTAAAAATATTTTCCTTCGCAAGCTTTTCAATTTTTTCACCGAGTGAAGCAAATATTTCTATACCAAGAGTCATACTGCTTCCTTTAAGCTTATGAGAAAAGAACTGAAGTTTTTTTGAATCACTGCCGGCTATTGCCATTTTTATTTCATGAACAAGTACTGGAAGATCGTGCAGATAACTTGTAAGAAGCTCGACAAAGAACTTCATATCATCCTTTGTCTGAATATCAAGCAGGTAAATAAGTTTTTGTTCATCAATTATCCTGTTACTAACGGAAACTTTATTTTTTATCTTCTCTGCGGCAATTTCATCTCCCCACCTAATCAGGCATTTCTGAAGTTCATCTGTCCTGATAGGTTTGCCAATAAAGTCGTTCATACCTGAATTATGCAAAATATTTTTTTCGTCATCCAATGTGTTTGCCGTCATGGCGATAATAACCGGCGGCTGGTTTTCACCGAGTTTTGTTCTGATCATTTTCGTTGCTTCAAAGCCGTTCATTTCAGGCATCTGAATGTCCATAAAAACAATATCGTACTTGTTTCTACACGCGGCATCAACCGCTTCTTTTCCGTTAACCACAACATCAGCATCAAATCCCAGTTTTTCAAGAATCCTTAGTCCGACTTTCTGGTTAACCACATTATCATCAGCAAGAAGAATTTTGAGTTTTGTCAGATCAGATACGTCAACAACTTTTTTGAGATCGGTTTTTGAAAAAAAGGCTGTTTCCTTTTTTGACACCGCATCCAGAAGAGTATCAAAAAGCTGGGCGTGTTTTATAGGTTTGCTAAGAAATGCTGTGAGATTAAGATACTCATAGTCGGAAACAACATTTCTTTTGCCGATGGATGTTAAAATAATAATCGGGAGATTCTTCCTGTTTTTTATTTTTCTTATCTCTGCTGTTAATTCTATTCCATCCATTTCCGGCAGTTGAAAATCAAGTATAGCGGCATCATACAAAGAATCACCTTTAAGTACTTCAATTGCTTTTGACGGTGATTGAACAGTTGTACATTTCATTCCCCATTGTTCAGTCTGAGCTGTAAGTATTTTCCTGTTTGTTTCATTGTCATCAACAACAAGAATTTTTTTACCCTTTAACTGGTTTGTACTTCCTCTCAAATAAATTTTTGATTGTGAAGAAACCGATTCAGCAACTATCGTAAATATGAAAGTCGAACCTTCGCCTTCTATGCTTTCAACCCACATTGTTCCGTCCATCATTTCTGCAAGTCGTTTACTGATTGCAAGTCCTAATCCTGTTCCTCCGAACTGTCTTGTCGTTGATGAATCAACCTGGCTGAATGATTTAAACAACCTGTCAATTTTATCTTTTGGAATGCCAATCCCGGTATCTTTCACAGAAAAGATTAATTCATATCCGGAATCCTGCAAGCGTGTGGCAGATGCCGAAATAAAAACGCCACCCTTCTCCGTAAACTTAATTGCATTGCTGATAAGATTGGTAAACACCTGGCGCAATCGTGTAACATCACCTTTAATTGTTGAAGGAGTTTCATCTTCAATCAGGTATGAGAGATCAAGTCCCTTCTCCGCAGCTTTTGATGAAAGCAGATCGAGTGAATCCTCAATACAATCACGCAAATCAAACGGCTGATTTTCAAGTTCAAGTTTGCCTGATTCAATTTTTGAGAAATCAAGAATATCGTTTATGATCACAAGAAGCTGATCGCCGCTAAGCTGAATTGTTTCAACATATTCTTTTTGTTCTTCGGTCAGTTTTGTATCAAGCAGTAATCCCGTCATACCAATAACACCGTTCATAGGAGTGCGGATCTCATGACTCATTAATGCAAGGAACTCACTTTTCAAACGGACTGCAGTTTCCGCTTCGATAACAGCACTGTCGAGTTCCTTATTTTTGTCAACCAGTTCAGACTGCATGGTATTTCGTTTAATGACTGCGCCCATAGTTGCCGCCATTGTAACCAGCAGCGATTCCTCGCTAACGCTCCACAGCCTGTCCACCTGGCAATCATCAAAGCCTATAAACCCCCAGTAAGTTTCGTCGATCATTATCGGAACAAGAATCAGAGATTTGATATTGTTATCAATAAACACCATCTGTTCCTGCCTCGGCAGATTTTTTATCTGGAACTTTAATGTTCTTCCCGCAGAAAAATTTTCATAAAATTTTAATGAAGCAAATCTCGAATAGGAAAGTTTCTTCATTGCCGGGTTAAGTATCTGCGCTTCGGAATATTCAGATGTCCATTCATAAAGTATACTTACGAACATTTCCTCCGTTTCTTCATCCAGTTGATGTTTGTATATGTATACTCTGTCGGCTTCAGCGGCGAGTCCAAGAATTCGCAGCGCGGTTTTAAATCCTTCTTCCTCGCTGGGATTTGTTATCAGGCTTTTTGTTGCTTCTGCAATACCCTGAAGCAAAAGGTCTTTCTTGATCAGCAATGCTGCATTTGAATTTCGCTCAGTTACATCTCTGAAAAGGCTTAAAAGATTTTTTCTTCCTTCTGAATCAATGATAAAGGAATTTGACACTTCGTATTGAAGGCCCATTCCATTCCAGGCTTTTACATTGCGTTCATATTTTTTTCGTATGGAATCAGTTTTGAATTCTTCGATATACTTTTCTTTTATGTAATCACTGAATGTCTTTTCATAAAGAACATAAAACGGTTTGCTGATTATTTCATCCGGAGTTTTACCAAACATTTCCGAGTAAGCTTTATTGCACATCTTTACAATACCAAGTTCATCAGTTAGCAGCATTCCGTCGTGTGATTGTTCCCAGATGGCTTTGAAAGTATTTTCGGTAGTCGCTAATTCATTTGCGGACTTTAGCCTTGTTGTAATATCACGGATTGTACCCTGACCCACTTCAACACCGTTAATGTTTACTATTCTTCCCGTTATTTCAACCGGTATCTCAACCCCTGATTTACTTAATACCGGCAGTGAAAAAATAATTTTATCTTTTTCAGTAAAAAGTTTTTTCAGCGCGTTAAAACATTCTTCAATTTTTTCTTTGGGAACAAATTCAGTGAATGATTTTCCCAGTACTTCGCTTTCTGTATACCCGAGAGTATCCTTAACTGATGGGCTTATGTAAATCAATTTTCCTGTTTGCGAAAGCCTGAAGATAATATCAAGCGATGCGTCAAGCAGAATCTGTAATTCTTCAACTTCAGTAATTAGTTTATTGAGTTTGGTTCTGACCTCTTCCGGTAAAGTTGTTTTGTGTAATAAATCTGACAGGGATTTTTGGTATCCTATAAGCCCGGTTTCGGATGAGATGTTCTCCCTTTTTTTCACTTAATATTGTCCGTTACAGATTTTTTTAAGTTTTTATTTTGATTTCAATTTACAATTTTTTTTGTAAACCTGAACATTCGAAATATTACCGCAAATAAGCCTTAATCTTGCTTGCATAATTTATATTCTATAATTTTCTATCGAAAATTTTTACTCATTTTTAAGGCATATCATGAAAAGAACCATCGTTTCAATGCCGGGCGACGGCATTGGTAAAACAGTACTCCCCGAATCAATAAGAGTTTTAGAAGCAGCAGGATTTGAAGCCGATTATATCCACGGCGATATTGGCTGGGATTTCTGGTGCAGCGAAGGTAATGCTTTACCTCAAAGAACAATCGATTTATTAAAAGAGCACAAGCTTGGTTTGTTCGGTGCGATCACATCAAAACCCAAAGACGCCGCCGAAAAGGAACTTGATCCATCACTTAAAGGAAAGGGTTTCACTTACTTTTCACCAATTGTTTCAATGAGACAGATATTCAATCTTGATATATGTATTCGTCCGTGTATTTCGTTCAAAGGTAATCCGCTTAATTTTATTCGTAAAGATGGAAAAGGCGGTTATGATGAACCATTGGTTAATTCAGTGATTTTCAGACAGAATACGGAAGGACTTTATGCAGGTATTGAATGGACAAATCCGCCGGCAAATGTTCGTGCGGCTTTTGAATCGCATTCCAAATGGAAAGCGTTTAAAGATGTTCCAAATGAAGAGCTTGCAATATCAACAAGAATCATTACCAAACACGCAGCCACAAGGATAATCAGAGCAGCATTCGACTATGCAAAAAAATATGGTTATAAAAATGTAACCGTTTGTGAAAAGCCAAATGTACTTAGAGAAACATCAGGAATGATGCTGAAGATTGGAAAGGAAATAGCAAAAGAATTTCCGGGCATTTCTCTCTGGGATACAAATATCGACGCACAAATGATGTGGCTTACAAAAAATCCGGAAGACTACGGAGTTGTAGTTGCTGAGAATATGTTTGGTGATATTATCTCGGACGGATTCGCAGGGTTGATCGGTGGTTTAGGGTTTGCATGCAGCGCAAACATAGGTGATGAAGTAGCTGTGTTTGAACCAACACACGGAAGCGCACCGAAATACCAGGAACTGGATCCTTCAATTGTCAATCCGATCGCTATGATAATGAGTGCATGCATGATGCTGGATCATATCGGCGAAACTGCTAAAGCAGATAAAATTAGAAAAGCTATTGCTACGGTTGTTGAAGAAGGAAAAGTTAAAACATATGATATGATGAAACTTCGCGGTGGTCCGGATGTTTTCAGTAAAGGCGCTTGCACAACACAGCAAATGACAGATGAAATAATCAAAAACCTCTAAGTGTTTCTTAGTGTTCTTAGCGTCTTAGTGGTTAAGATTCGCCACTAAGGCACTAAGTTCACGAAGTTTCACTAAGAAAGCCAATCATGAACGGAATTGAACTCGTTCTAATAGCGTTAGTATTGTTTGTTGTTGCTTACAAGTTGTACGGTGGATTTTTAACCAAACGGCTTGAGGTAAACAATAATAAAGAAACTCCGTCACACACGATGTATGATGGAGTTGATTACTGCCCTGCAAAAGCTCCTGTTCTTCTTGGTCATCACTTTGCTTCTATTGCAGGTGCCGGTCCAATTGTCGGTCCGGTCATCGCTGCGGGTTTTGGATGGATACCTGTTTACTTGTGGGTTGTGCTTGGTTCAATTTTTATTGGCGGTGTACATGATTATGCAAGTATCGTTGCTTCAATTCGTCATCAAAGCAAATCAATCGGATTTATTATTCAGTCTTATATCGGCATCAGCGGAAAAAAACTTTTCCTCATATTTGCCTGGGCAACTTTGATTCTTGTTATTGCTGTTTTTACCATCATCGTTGCTGATACATTCACACACATTCCAAGTGCAGGAACATCATCAATACTTTTTATGTTCCTCGCAGTTTTATTCGGTATTACAATTTACAGGTTAAAAGTCCCGCTATGGATTGCGACGGTTGTTGGTGTAATTCTATTGTTCTTATCAATACCCGCAGGAGATTTATTTCCTTTACAGCTTTCCGGTTTAACCTGGCAATTAATTTTATTCGCTTACATTTTCGTTGCATCGACTGTACCTGTTTGGATATTGCTTCAGCCAAGGGATTATCTGAATTCTTTTTTCCTTTATGCATTAATGTTAGGCGGATTGGTCGGAGTTTTTTTCGCTTCACCACAAATTTCAATTCCTGCATTTAATACTTTTTCATTAGATAAAGTCGGGTATCTCTTCCCCGCACTGTTTGTTACTGTTGCGTGTGGTGCCATAAGTGGCTTTCACTCGATTGTAGGAAGTGGAACAACGGCAAAACAACTTAACAAAGAAACAGATGGAAGAATCGTAGGCTACGGCGGAATGTTGATTGAAGGATTGCTTGCAGTATTATCACTTGTTGCCGTTGCTTCGATGGTCAATAAAGAGTTCATAGATATTCTTACATCAAAAGGACCTGTTGCCGCATTTTCATTAGGAGTAGGAAGATTTATTAATTCAATTCCTGTCTTGAATATTTCACTATCAACTGCTCAAACTTTTACTGCACTTGCAGTATCAGTATTTGCATTAACATCGCTTGATACTGCAACTAGGTTAGCGCGATTTATGTTCCAGGAATTTTTTGAAACGCAGGATAAGAATACTTCATTGATTACTAACAGATATATCTCAACCGGAATAACTGTTGTATTTGGCGCGGTATTAACATTTAGTGGACAAACAATGTCAATCTGGCCTGTGTTCGGAAGTGCAAATCAATTACTTGCTGCATTGGCTTTGCTTGCTCTGACTGTTTGGGTTGCAAATCTTAAGAAGGGATTTTCATTCGTACTTATACCGATGATATTTATGTTCGCTGTTACTTTAACAGCACTTGGTATGCTGATCTATACAAATTTTATAGTCTCAAATTATACGTTATCAATTATTTCCATTTTGCTTTTCACACTTGCAATTTTATTAGGGTTAAAAGCATATACTATTCTGAAAAATCGAAAAGAATTAATTGTTTAGCTGTTATACAGATTTTAACAATCAAACAATAGAGCAATTAAACAATCAACTTAAACTATAGGAAGAGAAATAAATGAAAGATAAAGTTTTAAAGATCTGGCCTGAAATAAACTGGATTGAAAATAAAGAACTCAGAGATAAAGTTTTAAACTGCTGGGTTTACGCAATTGAAAATTCTGTTCTTTCACCAGAGGATCTAGAAGTAATTCCATTCTCACTGCTCATCAAGGATTGTAAAATTACTTTTATGAATCATAAACGTACAGCAGTGCAGCTTTCAGTTGATATTGCAAAAAGAATGAAATCAAATTTTGGTGAAGAAATAAAAATAGATATGGATTTATTAATTGCCGGCGCAATCCTTATCGACATCGGTAAGTTGATTGAGTACGATAAAGTTGACGGTAAACTTGTAACAAGTAAAGCCGGACATCTGCTTCGTCACCCGTTCAGTGGCGTTAGCATTGCAGACAGATTTGGATTACCATATGAAGTGCAGCACATCATTGCATATCATGCAAAAGAAGGAGACTTAGCAAAACGAAACGTTGAAGCTATAATTGTACATCATGCAGACTTTGTAAGCTTTGATCCGTTTAAAGCGTGAAATTCTTATTGTCATTGCGAGCGAGTCTTCGAGCGAAGCAATCAATATTACATAATGAAAAGTTATTACTTGTACATATTGACCAATAAAAATAATACTGTCCTCTATGCTGGTATGACTAATAGTCTTAACAGAAGAATTTGGGAACATAAATCAAAATTGATTGATGGATTTACCAAAAGATATAATGTTGACAAACTTGTTTATTATGAAATATTTAATAATCCATCAGATGCGATTAAAAGAGAAAAACAATTGAAAGCAGGTTCGAGAAAAAAGAAAATAGAATTAATAAATAATTTCAATCCAGAATGGAAAGATTTATACAGTTGGGATTTAATCTTTAAATAGATTGCTTCTCCCGACCTTTTGCTAATCAACGTGAGTCGGGTTCGCAATGACAATATTCAAAAGGAAATCAAATGAATCAAACACTCATCGAAAAAATAGCGCAAAAATTTGCAGTAGGATTAAACCCTGACAACATTGTTCATGCAGGCGATTACCTTTCAATTAAACCTGCTTACGTGATGACGCACGATAACACCGGCGCCGTTATTCCGAAATTTAAATCGATTGGTGCGACAAAACTATTTAATCCGCGGCAAGTGGTTAACACTCTTGACCACAACGTTCAGGATAAAACTGAAAAAAATTTAGAGAAGTATCAAAAGATTGAAAAGTTTGCGAAATCAATGGGAGTTGATTTTTATCCCGCAGGTCGTGGCATCGGTCATCAGATTATGTGCGAAGAAGGTTACGCGTGGCCCGGAACAATGGTTGTTGCGTCTGATTCGCATTCAAATATGTACGGCGGACTTGGTTGTTTAGGAACTCCGATTGTTCGTACAGATGCAGCAGCTATATGGGCAACTGGAAGAACGTGGTGGCAGGTTCCGCCAATCGCTAAAGTTGAGTTGAAAGGAAAACTAAGAACAGGTGTTACAGGCAAAGATGTTATCATAGCCTTATGCGGCTTCTTCAATCATGATGAAGTTTTAAACCATGCAATTGAATTTGTTGGTGATGGTGTCGCTCACTTATCTGTTGATGAAAGACTTGCAATCGCCAACATGACTACAGAATGGGGTGCGCTTGCAGGTGTCTTCCCTATTGATGAAACAACAATTAACTGGCTTGAAAAACGTGCTGACTATATTTCAAAGCGAGGACTTGAAGGAGTTTTTTCTGATTCAGATGGGAACGGTAAACAACCAAGGATGAATCAGGAAAGAATTAATGAACTCAAAAAAAATATTCTCAAAGCCGATAACAACGCATTCTATGCAAAGGAATTAGAAATTGATTTATCAACTGTTGAGCCTTATGTATCGGGTCCAAATACTGTTAAAACTATGAACGCAGTATCACAATTGAAATCCAAAGATGTAAAAATTCAAAAAGCATATTTAGTTTCATGTGTGAACAGCAGACTCGATGATATTAAAGAAGCAGCATCAGTCATTAAAGGGAAGAAAGTTGCTGAAGGAGTAAAATTCTATATTGCTGCAGCTTCAAGCGAAGTACAGAAAGAAGCTGAAAAACTTGGTTACTGGAATTCATTACTTGAAGCAGGAGCAATTGCCTTACCACCAGGATGTGGACCTTGCATCGGTCTTGGCACCGGATTATTGGAAGATGGTGAAGTGGGAATTTCAGCAACGAATAGAAACTTCAAAGGAAGAATGGGATCACCAAATGCACAGGCATATCTTGCATCACCAGCAGTTGTAGCTTCATCAGCAGTTTCAGGAAAAATTAGTTTTGATTGGGATGATTCACAAACACTGCAGCTTTCCGGTTCAATAAAAATTAATGAAAAAAAATCAGGAGCTAAGTCTTCGGTAAAAATTATTGAAGGATTTAAACCAGTCATTGAAGGTGAATTAATTTTCTGTCATCAGGATAATCTTAACACAGATGGAATTTATCCCGGCAAATACACTTACAATGACGATATGACAGCTCAGCAGCAGGCAGAAGTTGTAATGGAAAATTATGATCCGGAATTTGTAAAGATTGCAAAAGCCGGTGATGTTCTTGTCGGAGGGTTTAACTTCGGCACAGGTTCATCACGAGAACAGGCAGCAACAGCATTGAAGTATAAAGGTATTCAATTAGTAGTTGCAGGAACGTTTAATGAAACTTACAAGCGCAACGCACTTAACAACGGTTATCTTTTAATTGAATGTCCGCAGCTTGTAAATGATTTAAAATCTATTTACGGAAAAGATAAACTGACTGTTAAATCAGGTAAGAATGTTAAAATAGATTTTGAAAATTCTACTTTAACATTTGATAATAAAACTTATTCAATTGATCCAGTTGGTGAAGCAGCGCAGGAATTAATTGTCACCGGTGGACTTGAAGAATGGGTGAGGAAAAATTTATAAAAGTTGTCTTTGCGAGTGAGTCTTCGAACGACGCAAACTATATTTTAATCAGATTGCTTCACTGCATTCGCAATGACGCCTTAAAAATAAAAGGAAAACAATATGAACAAATCAATCTCAAGAACAATATCAGAATTTGCAGTTAACCTTCAGTACAAAGATCTGCCAAAAGAAGTTATACACGAAGTTAAAAGATACCTTTACGACTCATTCGGATGTGCGTTTGGTGGATATCACACTAAAGATGTAAAAATTCTGAGAGACCTTTACAAAGAAATGGGCGGCAAACCTGAGTCAACTGTTATAGGGTTTGGCGATAAAATCCCTGCAGTTAACTCAGCGTTAGTTAATGCGTTAATGATACGCGCATTAGACTTCAATGACATTTACTGGAAAGAAGATCCATCACATCCATCTGATATAATTCCTGCAGCATTATCAACTGCTGAAATGGTTGGTGCATCTATGGAAGAAGTTATAACTGCAGTAGTGCTTGCGTATGAATTTGAACAGAGACTTTGTGAGTTTGCAGTTCCGGGAATACGTGAACGTAAATGGCATCACGCAACATTAACCCAGTTTGTTTCACCTGTTGTCGCAGGAAAAATTCTCGGACTAACTGTTGATCAGATGGTAAACGCAATTGGTATTAGCGGAAGTCACAATCATACGATCGGCTGCCCTACTGCTGGTAAACTTACAATGATGAAAAATACAGTTGACCCGATGGCAACTCAAGCCGGAGTATTTGCCGCGCTGATGGCTCAGAAAGGATATTCAGGAACTGAAGCAGTGTTTGAAGGCAAAGAAGGTTTTATGGATTGCTTCCTTGGTTACAACGTTAAAGAACAAAAAGTCGATCCACTCAGTATGAAAGGTCGTGATGGAGTTTCAGAATGGAAGTGGAATCTTGATAAACTCATCGGCGGACTTGGCGATTCATACAAAATTTTAGAATGCAGTATGAAAGCTTTTCCTACTGAAGCATTAACACACACACATCTTTCTGCAACATTAAAAGTTGTAACAAAAAATAATATCAGTTATGATCAGATTGAGTCCGTAACACTAACTACTTTAGCCCAGGCTTATGATATACTTTTTGATCCACACAAGTACAGACCGGAGTCAAGAGAAACGGCGGACCATTCACTTCCCTACTGTATTGCCGCTGCATTGGTAGATCATAAAGTTACGACGCAATCATTCTCGGATGAAAAATTAAAAGACCCGAGAATCTGGGAAGTGATTGACAGAATAAAGGGTGAACCATCAATTGAATTTGAAAAAATGTTCCCAGCCAAACAGCCGAGTAAAGTTGTTGTAAAAACAAAGGACGGAAGAGAATTTTCAGAATACCTTGAATATCCAAAAGGCGACCCAAGAGAACCAATGACAATGGAAGATCTTGATAATAAATTTGAAGCATTATCCTCTCAGCTCTTAGTAACTGGCAGAAGAAAAGAAATTAAGGAAGCAATTTTCAGTGCTGAGCTGATGACAGCAAAAGAATTTATGAAGAAGATGATTGTGTAACTGCTTAATAGCTGAATTGTTAAAATGGCTTATGACCACTTGTTTTAGAAATCCGTTAAGATTATTTTTGTGACAGTATAATGACATTTTATAGGTAGTACAATGCAAGCAATTATTTATACAGAAGCTCGAAATAAACTGAATAAGATTATCGATAAGGTTCATGAAAACAGCGAACCTTATCTGATTGTCGGTACTAAAGGTAGAAAAGATACTGTCCTTATTTCGAAAGAAGACTATGACAACATAATTGAGAACTTATATATACTTAGCAATCCTAAGTGGGTAAAGAGTATAAAAAAAGGTCTAAGGGAACTCGATGAAGGTAAAGGGAAAAAACTAAGTATTAAAGATGTAATGGGTAGATAGTTTTGACAAAAAGTTTAGAAGTTATCTGGTCACCGGAATCACTTAAGCAAATTACAAAACTTAAAAAGGTTAAATCGGGCTTACTCACAAATCAGTATTTTGATAAAGTCATTTTATTAATCGAAGATATAAAAGCCACTCCATTCAAGGGTTTGGGAAAACCTGAACATTTAAAACATAAAATACCTCCTTGCTGGTCTCGCCGAATAAATAAAAAAGATCGCCTTGTGTATAGAATTAAAAATAATCAGATTGAAATTATTTCAATTATAGGACATTACAACGAATTATGAATGCAAATAAAAAATCCTCCGCAGGCAAACGAGGCGATTCAGTCCGCTCCGATTGCTATTTCGAAATTGAACTGAAAAATTCAGGCGGGATAAAAATCGACCTGAAAAGTAAAGTAGAGTCTATGTATGGAGAATCAACTCGTCAAATGATTCTTGATATGTCAAAATTCTTTGGAATAAAAGATGCAAAGATTCTGCTTGAAGATAACGGCGCACTACCATTCGTACTCGCTGCCCGGTTTGAACTCGCTGTTAAAAGATTATTCCCTGATAATAAAAAGGAATACCTGTTTCCATTGCTTGAACAAAATAAATATTCAACAAAAAAAGATCAGCTAAGAAGAAGCAGACTTTACCTTCCGGGAGATGAACCTAAGTTTTTTGTAAATGCAGGACTTCATTCACCCGATGGAATAATCTTAGACCTTGAAGACAGCGTTGCCCCGATTGAAAAAGATGCCGCACAACTATTAGTGCGTAATGCTTTACGTTCTGTAGATTTTTATGGCGCCGAAAGAATGGTTCGTATTAATCAGCTGCCAAAAGGATTGGATGACTTAAAGTACATCATTCCTAACAATGTTAATGTTATACTTGTTCCAAAGTGTGAATCTGCTGAACAAATTCATCAACTTGAAAAAGAAGTTGAGAAACTGAAGAAGCAATACAAAGTGACAAATGATATTTACTTCATGCCGATTATTGAAAGTGCGCTTGGTGTTATTAAAGCTTTTGAGATTGCTTCTGCATCAAAAAATAATTGCGCGCTTGCAATAGGACTTGAAGATTACACAGCCGACATCGGAACACAAAGAACTAACGAAGGACGTGAAAGTCTTTTTGCAAGGCAGATGCTTGTGAACGCCGCTAAAGCCGCCGGCATACAAGCTATCGATACAGTCTTCTCTGATGTTTCCGATATGGATGCACTTCGTCAAAGTGTTATTGAAGCAAAGTCACTTGGCTTTGAAGGCAAAGGCTGTATTCATCCAAGACAAATAAAAGTTGTTCACGAAGCATTCGCTCCTACCAAAGATGAAATTGAAAAAGCAAAAAAGATTGTTCTGGCATTTGAAGAAGCTGAAAAAAAAGGTTTGGGTGTTGTTGCACTTGGAAGCAAGATGATTGACCCGCCCGTGGTTAAGCGTGCGATTAGAATTATTGAATTAGCAATCACAAATAGTTTGTTAGATAAAAATTGGAGAAAAGAAAAATAGTACGCTGATCTGACTGATTTATTCTGATTTTTTAAGATCATAATAAATCATAACTATCATAATAATCAGTGTACAATTTTTAAGATTAAAGGAACTAAAATGAAACTAATAAAAAACGCAGCAGGAAGATTAGTCCCCGACGAAGTAAACGGACAACAACAAATTCCATTTAAAGGTGTAAACAAATACAAACCAACAGGAGTGAAGGCGATCCGCCACGGCGGACAAATCCGTTCGTGTATGGATTATCCTTCCGATGGAAATAAAGTTGTTAAGGATTTAAAGACAGCCTTAAAAAAAGCCGGGCTGAAAGACGGAATGACGATTTCAACTCATCATCACTTACGTAATGGTGATGCAGTTACAAATATGTTATTTGATGCGGTTAAAGAAATGGGAATAAAAAATATTCGCTGGTTCCCTTCCGCAAGTTTTCCTGTTCATTCACACTTAATAAAATATCTTGAAGACGGAACTATTCATCACATCGAAGGAAGTATGAACGGACCGCTCGGTAAATTCACATCCGAAGGAAAGATGAATGGTGTTGGTGTTCTTCGTTCACACGGCGGAAGATACCAGTCGCTACAGGATGGTGAGGTTCATGTTGATATAGCGGTTTTACTTGCGCCAACAGCCGATCCATTCGGTAACGCAACTGGTGACCGCGGTAAATCTGCATGCGGACTTATAGGATTCGGATTAGGCGATTCAGAATATGCTCACAGAACAATTATCGTGACAGATAATCTTGTGCCCTTCCCTTGTGTTCCATGGCAGATACAGGGCAACAACGTTGACTTTGTTGTTGAAGTTGAATCACTCGGTGATCCGTCAAAAATTGTCTCCGGTACAACAGAAGTAACCAAATCACCTGATCGTTTACTTATCGCTGAATATGTCGCCGACTTTATCGAAGCAGCAGGAATTATGAAAGAAGGATTTTCCCTACAAGCCGGCGCTGGCGGAACCAATCTTGCATTCGTACTTTTCTTAAAAGAAAAAATGAAAGCTAAAGGTGTAAAAGCACGATTTATGCGCGGCGGTAGTACAAAGTACCTTGTTGAAATGCTTGAAGAAGGATTGACCGATTACATTCTTGACGGACAAACTTTCGACCTTGAAGGCGTAAGAAGTATGCGGGAGAATACGAATCACGTTAACACTTCACCTTTTACAAGTTATAATTTTCATGGCAAAGGAAATTTTGCATCGATAGTGGATACTGCGGTGCTTGGTGCGACAGAAGTCGATGTAAAGTTTAATGCAAATGTTGTTACGCACTCTGATGGTTATTTACTCCACGGTATCGGCGGTTGGCAGAATTGTCTTTATTCAAAATGTACAATACTTGCGATACCTTCTTTCAGAGATCGTATTCCTGTCATTGTTGATGAAGTCACGACACTTTGCGGTCCGGGAGAATTAATTGATGTTATTATCACCGAACGCGGCATTGCAATTAATCCTTTGAGAAAAGATTTATTGAAAGCTGTTAAAGCTTCATCACTTCCGATAAAAGATATAAAGCAAATCAAAAAAGAAGTTGATGAAATCTGCGGCGGCGCTCCGGCAAAGCCTCAAGTTAATAAAGATAAAGTTGTTGCAATAATAAAATGGGTTGATGGGACTGTGTTAGACTCGGTTTTCCAGGTGGTGAAATAGAACACTGATAACACTGATCTGACAGATTAACACCGTTTTGAATTTTTTAGTGATCGGTCAATGACCGATCCATTTTAAAATTGGCGACACACTTACAACAATAGTTCTGCTCTAATCAAAATTTCTTTTAATTCTTTGAATTGAACTTCATTCAATCTGCGTAGTGGTTTCATTGGCTCACCTCCAAAGTAACCCAGCATATCCAGAGCAGCTTTTAATCCCGCCACTCCGAATCGTGCTGTTACAGCTTTGTTCAATTCCAAAATTCTGAGTTGAATATTTTTTGCTTCATTATAATTTCCATTTATATAATTTTTATAAATTGAAATACATTCATCAACGGCAATGTTTGCGAGTGCGAGTATTCCTCCTTTACATCCGAGCGCCAGTCCGGGATAAAGTACAGATGCCGTCCCAATCAGTGTTGTAAAATCTTCGGGAGTATTTTTTATTATCTCGGCAGTATGAGCAATGTCTTCATAACTATTTTTAAGTCCTGCTATATTTGAATGAAGTGCAAGCTGCGAAACGGTTCTTGGCTCAATGCAGATTCCTGTAAACTTCGGCACATTATAAATTATCAGCGGGATTTTTATTGAATCGGCAACTGAATTGAAATAATCGATCATTGCCTGATGATCCATACTGCTTTTGTAGTATGATGGAGTAAGCACCAACGCATAGTCTGCACCTTCATCGGCAGCGGCATTTGTTAGTCTAATTGTTTCTCTTATCGATTCAGAACCTGTACCTGCAATTATTTTTTTATCATTTGAAGCTGATGCTTTTACTGTTGAAACAATTTTTATTTTCTCTTCATCAGAAAGGAAAACACTTTCGCCGTTCGAACCAAATACGACGTAACCGCTCAAACCTGTAGAATTATATTTTGAGATATTGAACTGAAGTTTATCATAAGCAACTTCACCGTTAATAAACGGAGTCGCGAGAGGTGGATAAATTCCTTTTATCATAAATCCCTTATCATTTGAAAATATTTTTTAAAACGAACATCACATTTGCTGGACGTTCAGCGAGCCGCCGCACATACCACGGATACCAGGCTGAGCCATAACTTATTAACACTTTTACGTTATAACCTTTAGTTGCAAGTCTTACCTGATCAGTGGTTCTTATCCCGTAAAGCATTTGAAATTCAATCTGCTTTCTGTCAATTCCTATTGATCTGCCAAATGCTTCTATTTTAGAAATGATGTTCATATCGTGTGTACCGAATGCAACACGACAGTTTTTTTTCTTAACTAATTCAAGTAATGTCTTTGAAAGTTCAAAATAGTTTTCATCGGTTTTTTGTTTTTCTTTGAATGCAACATCAAAAGGTTCTTTATATGCTCCTTTTACAAGGCGAATATTTGGGGAAATATCAGCTAACTTTTCAATATCATTTTTTGTTCTTAACAGATATGCCTGAAGACAAACTCCCGTGTTTGCATACACAGTTTTTACACTTTGATAAAAGTCTAAAGTCCGTTCGACATAACTGCTCTGTTCCATATCAATCCAGAGAAAATTATTTTTTCCGATCGACTTTTCTGCCAGCAGTTTAAAATTCTTTTTCGTTTCGTCAGGAGATAAATCAAAACCTATCTGTGTTAATTTCAAGCTAATCTCTGCCGGGGTATTCCATTCATCAATTTTTTTAAGAACGCTCAGATAATGATTTGTGACGGAAGCCGCTTCGGTTAACGAATTAATATTTTCACCGAGATGTGTTAGTACAGTCCCGATTTGCAGATCCTTAAATCTTAAAGATTCATTTAGTGCGTCTTCCAGTCTTTCGCCCGGCATAAATCTTTTCAATGCGCGTTTGACAAATGCATACTGCGGAATATTCTTTTTCATCCATTCGTTTTGTGAACACCACAACAGAACATTTCGTCCCAGTTTCATTCAAGACCTTCGATGATTAAAGATTTGATTTGTGTGTTTTAATTTAAAAGAAAAATAAAATACTTAAAACTCGTGATGTTCAGTTCTTCTGATTATTTCTTCCTGCAGTTCAACTCCAAGATTAACGAAATAATCACTGTAACCCGCGACACGTACAATAAGGTCACGATAATTTTCCGGTTCCTTCTGCGCCTTACGCAATGTATCTGCATCAACTACATTAAACTGAATGTGATGACCGTCCATTTTAAAATAAGCACGAATAAGGTGAAGGATATTTTCAATTCCTCTTTCATCTTCCATTAATTGAGGAGTAAATTTTTGATTGAGCAATGTTCCCCCGGTTCTTAGATGGTCAATCTTAGCGGCTGATTTTAATACTGCCGTTGGTCCTTTCCTGTCCGCGCCTTGTACAGGTGATATTCCTTCCGACAAAGGTTTCTTTGCAAGCCTACCATCAGGTGTTGCGCCGATTACACTACCGAAATAAACATGACAGGTTGTTGGAAGCAGATTTATTCTGAAATGTCCGCCCTTGTAGTTCGGTCTTCCATCAATTGAAGAAAAATATAATTCAAAAACTTCTTTCAGAATATCATCTGCATAATCTTCATCGTTGCCATACTTAGGAGTTTCATCCCAAACGACTTTTCTGATTTGTTCATTACCATTAAATTTATTTTTTAATGCATTCAGCATTTCAGTCATTGAAAACTTTTTATCGTCAAAAACATTTTTCTTTATTGATGAAAGACAATCAGTAATGGTTCCCATTCCAACGCCCTGGATGTATGAACTATTGTAACGTGCGCCGCCGTTGTTATAGTCTTTACCATTGGAAATACAATCATCAACAAGTATTGAAAGAAAAGGTGCAGGTAAATAATCCGCCCATAATTTTTCGATTATCAGATTACCTTTGATTTTTATATCAATAAAATATTTCATCTGTTCAGAGAATGCATCGAACAGTTCTTCATAAGTTTTAAATGATGTGACATCACCTGTATTCAATCCTATTTTTTTATTTGTGCGCGGATCAACTCCATTGTTAAGAGTAATTTCAAGGACTTTAGGAATGTTAAAATATCCTGTAAGTATATAACTCTCTTTCCCGAACGCGCCTGTTTCAACACAGCCGCTGGCTCCGCCGTTCCTTGCATCAATGATTGACTTTCCCTGCCTGAGCATTTCCTGTACGATTGCATCAGTGTTAAAAATGGACGGCTGCCCAAATCCGGTTTTTACTATCTTCAAAAATCTTTTTATGTACTGATCAGGATTCTTCTTGCTTACCTGCACCATTGAACTCGGTTGAAGTAATCTCATTTCTTCAATCACATCAAGAATTAAATACGTTAGTTCATTAACCGCATCTTCACCTTTATCATTCACGCCGCCGAGATTGATAAGACAAAAATCAGTATATGTGTTACTCTCTTCTGCTGTCACACCTACTTTTGGCGGCGCAGGCTGATTGTGAAATTTTATCCAGAAACTTTGCAGAAGTTCCTTTGCTTTTTCTTTTGTCAAAAGTCCTGATTCAATATCCCTTTTGTAAAAAGGATAAAGATGCTGGTCAAGTCTTCCGGGATTGAATGAATCCCATGTATTCAGTTCAGTAATAACTCCTATGTGAACGAACCAATAATACTGCAACGCTTCCCAAAATGTTTTCGGAGCAGTCTGCGGCACACGGCTGCAGATACCTGCAAGTGTTTCTAATTCATCCTTCCTTGATTTATCTTTTTCCTTGAGTGCTGTTTCAGTTAAAAGTTCAGAATATCTTTTTGCATAATTAATGAGAGCAAGTGAAGCGATTTTCATTGCCTTCAGTTCTTCTCTTTTACTCAATGATTCTTTATCATTCATAAAATCAATTGAAGAAATGCCTTTTTCTATATCGTCAATGAAATCGTTCATACCTTTTCTATAAATCTTGTCATCGAGAACAGTGTGACCAGGAGCGCGTTGTTCCATAAACTCTGTAAAGATTCCTGCTTCATAAGCATCGATCCACTCTTTATCCATTTCAGAAAATATTCTATCGCGAAGACTTCGTCCCGACCAGAATGGAATTATTTCATCGTTCTGAAATTGTTTTGTCTCTTCATCAACACTAAAAGATATTTTTTCTCTCGAATTCAGAATTTCAAAATCTTTAACCTGGTGAGTGCAAATCTCCGGGTAAGTCGGTGTTTGATGAGGCGACGGTCCTCTTTCACCGACAATTAATTCACCATCATTCAAGTACAATTTTTTGTTTTCAAGGATATGTTTGAAAGCCAACGCACGAGCAACAGGGATGGAAACTCTATCAGCAATTCCGCTTTGATAAAATTCAGTTAAGAGTGTTGCGCGCTCAAGTGATATTGATGGATGGATACTTAATGTTTCTTCTCTTAATTTTTTTATGCGTTCGTTCATACTATCCCCTTATAGTTACTTCAAGGTTTAACATTTCCAATTGTGATTTTATTTCTTCCAGTTTTTCATCTGACTGAGATTTTAATGAATCAAGTTTCCTTGTTCTTCCAAGTCTTTTATATTTTATCTCTGCAATTTCATTGTAAGGAAGAAGATCTATCCTGCTAATAGAATCAAAAGTTTTAAGCAATGAGAATATGTCTTCAATATTTTTTTTGGTGTCTGTTATCCCGGGTATCAGCGGTATTCTTATTATAACCTTACTCCCTCTTTCAAGAAGAAATTTCAGATTTTTTAATATTAAAAAATTTGATGCATCAGTATATTTTTGATGTAAATGATCATCAATTATTTTCAAATCAAAAAGGAATAAATCAACAAGCGGAAGTATCTCCTCAAAAGATTCAGTTGGTGCGTAACCCGATGTATCAACTGTAGTATGAATGCCCTGATATCTGCATTTGTCAAGAATTGATTTTAAGAATTCAACCTGCATCAATGGTTCTCCACCGCTGAAGGAAACCCCTCCACCGGATTCATCATAAAAAATTCTGTCCTTCGTAATCTCAATCAATAAATCATCAACTGAAATTTTACGAATCACTTTTTCTGATTCCTCCAGACAAAAATCGGATGAAGTTAACCCGGTGTTATTTGAATAAGAAATAGCAGGCGAGTTATTGAGGCTTTCAGGGTTTTGGCACCACCAGCATCGTAGCGGGCAGCCTTTGAAAAAAACAGTTGTTCTTATTCCCGGACCATCGTGAATGGCAAAACGTTTTATATCAAAAATTATCCCCGTCATATTCATCTTTATTTTTTCAGTAATAAACTGATTAAAAAAGATGAGAATATCAATTGAGGATATAGGGAAATGTATTAAGCATGTGCCCTCTCAGTAATAACCGGAAAACATTTCACGGAGAACCACTGAGAGGGCAAGGAGAAACACGGAGTACTTTAACCTGCTCTTAGGGCTTTTACAATGTTTAATCTTGCTGCTCTTACTGATGGAAAGAATCCGCCGAGTATTCCCATCACAATTGCAAATATCATTGAGTAAAAAATTATCCATGGTGAAAGTGAAAATGAAAACGCAAGTTCAGCAAATGAATTCCAGTTCAATGTTGAGATTGAAAAGAATTGGAGGAATGAAGCAAGTCCTAATCCGACAAGTCCACCGATAATTGAAATTACCAGTGCTTCAAATAGGAAAGCTGTAAGAATACTTCTCCTGCTGAAGCCTAATGAACGTAAAGTACCAATCTCTATTGTTCTGTTTGCAACAGCAGAGTACATAGTAATTGCAGCGCCAATCGTTGCACCAAAACTGAATATTACAGTGATAAATATTCCGAGTACTTGTATAAATCCTGCAAGAAATTCTGATTGCTCCTCAAAGTATCTCTGCTCGGTTTTTATCTCAAATTCTTTTAATCGTTTGTCAGTTTCAAACGCACGTTTGAATGATTCAAAGTTTGACATATCATCAAGTTTTAAAGTTAGTGTTGATACACTTGACTCCCTGTTAAATGCGCTTAACAATTGCTGGGCATCTCCCCACATTTCGGATTCAAAGCCGCTGTCTTCTGCTTCAAATAAACCGACTACTTCCCATTCATCGCCCGCAAATTTTACTTTGCTTCCAATCTGTGCGCCTTCAAATTTTTTGTCGATAGCTTTGCCGACAATTAATTCTCTCAGTGAAGGATTGAATAATCTTCCTTCAAGGATTTTTACTTGTGGTCTTAACTGATAAACCTGTTGCGATACTCCGCGAACAGTAACATTGCTCATTCCTCCGCCTTTTATTTCAAGGTTAATTATGACAACAGGTTCCGCAGAAACTAATTGGTTGCCATCACTTCCTTTTGCTATATGCGGAAGCGCGCGAATAATATTTTGTGTGTCGCCGTCAATGATGCTGCTTATTTCACCTTGTGATGATTGTCTTAGTATTTTCAGGTTATCAGGTGAACCTGTAGAAGCCAAAGTTTTTTTGACACCGTAAGCCATCATCAGTACTGCGGCGAATACAAACACAACAAGAGCAACACCCGAAACGGTAATAACAGCAGTAAGTTTTCTTGCTTTAAAACTTCGGAAAGTATATTTAAATGGAATTTTCATTTTAAAACCTTTTTATAATCGTTGCTTCATTTAGAAATTATAATGTCAACCTACAAATCTGAATCCATCTACAATTTTTGTACTTAAAGCTCTTTGGATCGGGAAAACAGATGCAAGTATTCCAATGATTATCGCGGCAGTAAGAGCCAGTATTGTAGTTATTGGTTCAATATAGAAGAACGGGAAAAATCCTTTTGGTATCGCCATTTCTATTAGCTTTACTATTGGATATGTAAATAGAATTCCAATTCCACCTCCCAGCAAAGAAATTACCATTGATTCACCAAGAATTAATCCGGTAAGATGAACTCCCGAGAATCCTAATGTTTTAAATACAGCATACTCTCTCGTGCGTTCCCTCGCTGACATTATCATTGTGTTTGCAAGTACAAGCATTATTATTCCGATAATTACAAATGAAATAAAATTCATCGCTGTGATAATAGCACCGGAAGCCGAGACAAATCCTTGTGTGAATGCTTTTTCAGTTTCAGTTTTGGTTTCCGCAGTTGAGTTTTTGAAAAGCACATCAATGTTTTCAGAAATTTCAGCAGCTCTGTTCTGATCTTCGATCAAAACAATATACCAGCCTACATTACCCGCGCGTGAAGGTGCATCTTGTCTGATTCGTTCATCAACATAGTCCCAGTGAAATAGCATTTGTGTGTCGTCGGTATTTTTATTTTTTGGTTTGTAGATACCTCTGACAACAAATTCCCATCTGCCGGGATAAATATCACCATCCAAAACCATTTGATCGCCAACTTTAATATTGTATTGTGTGGCTATATCCTGACCAATCACGCAAGCGTTTCTTTCCTTTTTAAAGTTTGCAAGTTCCTCATCAGTGATTACAAATTCCTGCATCACATCAAAAATTGTTTCCGCATCAACAGCGAGTCTTGCAAAGAAATTATTCCTGTCTTTGTAAACACCCTGAAACCAGTTAGCAAAGCTGACTGTCTTAACACCGTCAACTGATTTTATTTTTTCTTTGTATGCATACGGTAATGGAAAGATAAATGAAACAGCCTGCCTTGTTATCAAGCGGTTGGCTGCCGCTGCGTCAACACTTGAATCCCACACAGTTACAACTGTCCGTAAAACGCCGAAAGCAATTACAGCGATCATGATACCGACAATTGTAAGAGTGGTTCTTAGTTTATGCCTTAAAGCATTTTTAAAAATGAGTTTTAATATTTTCATTTTATGCTCCTACCAGGTCGCCTTTTTCAAGGTTACGAACTATTCTTGCACGTTCCGCCGCGTGAGGATCGTGAGTAACCATAAGAATAGTTTTTTTGAACTCTTTATTTAATCTTTCAAGCAATGTTAAAATTTCTTCAGCAGAATTTCTGTCAAGATCTCCTGTAGGCTCATCTGCAACCAAAATAACCGGGTCAGTCACAATCGCTCTTGCTATAGCGACTCTCTGTTCCTGTCCACCCGAAAGCTGCTTAGGTGAATGATGCATTCTATCTCCAAGTCCGACAAGAGTTAGTGCTGTCTCAACCTGTTTTCTCCTCTGGCTTTTATCAAGTTTAGTAAGCAGCAATGGAAGTTCAACATTTTCAAATGCACTTAAAACCGGGATCAGATTATAAAACTGAAATATGAAACCGACATTGTTTGCTCTCCATTTTGCAAGTGCTGATTCACCGAGCTTTGAAATATCAGTTGATGCTATTACAACATTTCCGCTGCTCGGTCTGTCTATACCTGCAATCAGGTTCAATAAAGTTGTTTTGCCGGAACCGGATGGTCCCATCAATGCCATAAACTCCCCTTCTTCCACTTCAATTGAAATATTATTTAATACCGGAATTTCAAGACTATCTCTCCAGTAAGATTTGGATACATTCTGAACACTGATAATTGAAGCCATTTATTCTCCTTTAAGAAAATTAAAATCTGTTATTCAACTTTTACTTCTACACCGTTTTGTATTGATTCAGTCAGGTCAATAATGATTTTATCACCCTGACCTAATCCGCTTAATATTTCATGATATGAACCAAGTTCCTGACCGAGTGTCACTTCCAGTTCTTTCGCTTTTCCTTCAACAATTTTATATACAAAAATTTTTGTCCCGGTTTTTCTAACCGCAGATGCAGGCACAACAAGAATCGGCTTTTGATTAATGTATGTTGAGTCTATCTGCTGTGTGAAGAAGGACACCTTTGCACTCATTTCCGGCAGAACCCTGTCATCATATTTTTTAAATCCAACCTTAACAAGAACTGTAGCTTTGGAACGATCTGCAGTTGGAACAATTTTATAAACATACGCTGCATAACTTTTTTCAGGATAAGCATCGAGAATTATTTCGCAATCCTGGTCAACTTTTATTCTCTCTATGTTTGATTCGGAAACATCTGCTTCAACAAGAAGTGAATGCATATCCGCTATAGTTACAACCGCAGTTTTAGATGTTGTACTTCCGCCGAACGGTGCAACTATCTCACCTACTTCAGCATTTTTTGTAAGCACAGTACCATCAAACGGTGCTCTGATTAATGTGTTTTCAAGAGCGACTTCATATTGTTTGATTCTTGCTTTAGCAATTTCAATTGATGCCAACAACCTGTTTAAATTTGATTCTGCCTGATCGAAAACCTGCTGAGAACTCAAGCCCTTCTCAAATAATTCTTTTTCCCGTTTAAAAGTATTTTCACTGTTGGTAAGATCGGCCTGGTAAAGAAGAAGGTTTGCTTTTGCCTCATCAAGCTGTGCGGCAATGTCTGTACTTTCAAGCCGTCCTATTACCTGATCTTTTTTTACTTTGTCACCTTCAACAACTCCGAGGTAAATTAGTCTGCCTGTTCCTTTCGAAGCAATTGCTGCTTCTCTCTGGGCAACAACATATCCGCTTGCAGTAAGCGAAGCAGTAACCTGTCCCGGTTTTTGTAATACAGCAGTTGTTGTTTTCACATCAACAGAACTACTGAATATGGTAGAAGACAATATGAAGTAGACAACTACAAGAAGTATTACAAATCCTAAAACAAAAAGTATATTCTTTTTGCCGGATGATGGTTTATCATTATTTGATCTGTCAATTTTAAGTGCGGAAAGGTCAGCGTTTTTGGTTTCCATGATTTGTAGAAAAAATTCCTGATGATTAAAAATTTTACTTATGAAATATATCGGGTTATATAAAACCAAACAAAGTTAACCATATTAAAAAATGATTAACGGAATTTGAGAAGTACTAACGGGAGAAAATGAATTTAATCCGAAGTAACTTTCTGATAAATCATTCTTCAAGAGTACTTAGATTACCTGGATCCTGTCCTAATGCTCTGGCTTTTAGAACTCTTCTCATAATCTTTCCGCTTCGTGTCTTTGGAAGTTGATCAACAACCTCTACATGTTCGGGTTTAGCAATTGGTCCAACTTCGTGACCTACATGCAGGCGCAATTCCTCAAGCAGTTTATCACTTTTTTCATAACCCGACCGGAGAATTACGAAAGCGTAAATTGCATTACCTTTAACTTCGTGAGGTAAACCTATTGCAGCAGCTTCTGCAACAGCCTGATGACTAACTAACGCACTTTCTATTTCGGCAGTTCCCAACCTGTAACCTGAAACTTTAATTACATCATCAACTCTGCCAATAATCCAGAAATATCCGTCCTCATCTCTCCTGGCAGAATCACCTGTCATATACATACCGGGATACTTACTCCAGTATTGATTTACATATCTATCAGGATCATTCCATATTGTTCTTAACATTGACGGCCAGGGAGTTTTAATTACTAAATATCCTTCTTCATTCGGTTTAACTGAAATTCCATTTTCATCAACAACATCGGCAACAATTCCGGGAAATGGTTTAGTTCCCGATCCCGGTTTTAACGGAGTGCATGGCATTGGTGTAATCATAAACGCTCCGGTTTCTGTTTGCCACCACGTATCCATTATCGGGCACTTCTCTTTTCCGATTACTTTGTGATACCACTTCCATGCTTCCGGATTTATCGGTTCACCAACACTTCCTAATAATCTTAATGAAGAAAGATTGTACCTGTTAGGCCATGCATCCCCAAAACGCATTAAACCTCTTATTGCTGTAGGTGCCGTGTAAAGTATGTTGATTCCGTATCGCTCAATCATTTGCCACCATCGATGCGGATATGGATATGTCGGGGCACCTTCATACATAAATGAAGTTGCGCCATTTAATAGTGGTCCATATACGATATAACTATGTCCGGTGATCCATCCCGGATCGGCGGCACACCAGTACCTGTCTTCTTCATGAATATCAAAAACATATTTTAGTGTCGTATAAGTTCCAACCATATATCCGCCGTGCGTATGCAGTATAGCTTTCGGTTTACCGGTTGTTCCCGATGTGTATAAAAGGAATAACGGGTCTTCCGCATCAACTATTTCAAGACAATCAGCATTATTTGCGATTGGAAGATTCATTAGTTCATGATACCAGAGATCTCTTCCTGATTCCATATTTATCTGATGTCCTGTTCGTTTTACAACAAGAACACTTTCAACAGTCGCGGCTCTTTGCAAAGCTTCATCAGCAATTTTCTTAAGCTCTACTATTTTACCTCGCTGCCATGCACCATCACTTACAATTAATACTTTTGACTGACTATCTTCCAACCTCTCATGTAATGCTTCGACGGAGAATCCGCCATACACAACTGAGTGAATCGCTCCAATTCTTGCACAGGCTAACATACCTATCATTAATTCGGGAATTCTTCCCATGTATAAAGTAACACGATCACCTCTCTTAACACCAAGACTCTTAAGTATGTTTGCAAATTTGCATGTATCCCGATGCAATGCGAAGTAAGAGAATGCTTTGAAATCCCCATTCTCCCCTTCCCATATCAGAGCAAGTTTATTTCGCCTTGCGGTTTTAACGTGAACATCAAGACAGTTGTAAGCGATATTTGTTTTTGCGCCGACAAACCATTTATAAAAAGGTTTCTTTGAATCATCAAGTACCTGAGTCCACTTCTTATGCCAGTGAAGATTCTTCGCTTCTTTTTCCCAGAAGTCTACATAATTCTCAGCAGCCTGTTCGAAAAGTTTTTCACATTTTGCGTTTGCATACTTTATCACATGATTTGATGGGTAAAAAACTTCACCGGATAATGATTTATCTGACATCCTGAAACTCCGCGTTATTTAGTAAATTTTTGAAGGGACAGAAAACATTTATTCATTAAAATGCTTGCAGAAATTAAAGCAAGCTGAAATTAGAATCAAGGAAACTATTAAATCTATACAAGAAAAGTTGAAACAGTAATGCTTTGCGGATTTTAATAATTCAGATTATGTTTAACCAGAAGATTTAATGATTGGACAAAACTAATGTCAACTAAACTCATTGTTAAAAACATGGTATGCAACCGGTGCATAAAAGTGATAGCCGATGAACTTTACAAAATGAACATCCCGGTGAAGGATATATCACTTGGCGAAGTAGTTATTGATAAAGAAATTGATCTGGAAGGTCTATCGGCTATAAAAAAGATGCTTGAAGAAAACGGCTTTGAGTTAATTGAAGACAGAAGAGCGACAATGATCGAAAAAATAAAAATTGAAGCAATCAAATTTATACACAGAGATGATGAAGCAATAAAAAAGTACAAACGTTTTTCGGATTACATTTCAGAAACACTCAATTATGATTATCACTATTTGAGTAATCTTTTTTCTTCAATTGAAAACATCACGATTGAACAATACCTCATCAATCAAAAAATTGAACGGGCAAAAGAATTATTAAAGTATGGAGAACTTACTCTCAGTGAAATCGCATACAAGCTTGACTACAGCAGTGTTGCACATCTTTCAGGACAGTTTAAAAAAGTTACCGGGTTAACTGCCAGTCAGTTTAAGTCATTGACTGAAAATTCAAGAAAACCACTCGATAAAATTTAGTACTTCTTAATCTTACCTTAAATTTCTTCAAATCTTCATTTGTTATAAATGAATTCTGAAATTCTATAAAGTATTTGCCAAAGGATTACATAAGTTATCATCAAACAAAAAGGGAAGTTTATAATGAACTACGAAATAAATATTGAGGGAATGTCCTGCGGACACTGTGTTATGGCAGTGAAAAAATCACTGAATAACTTAGACAAGGTAACAGTTGAAGATGTACAACCTGGGAAAGCTCTTGTGCAAATAGAGACCGAGAACGATCTGCAAATAGTTATTGACGCAATTGAAGATTCTGGATATAAAGTTTCTGGTTCGATTCAAAAATGAAAAATGAAGTTAGCAAAACGTTTAGTTTTCCTGTTGAAGGAATGACTTGCGCGAGTTGCGTGTCAAGGGTTGAAAAATCTATAAAGAAAATTGAAGGGATTGAAAACGTAAACGTAAATCTGGCAACTGAAAAAGCAACGTTTACAATAGCCGATATTCCCGGCAGTATTGAAAAGATCAGATCAGCCGTTGAGGATGCAGGCTATAAACTTATCATTGCTGAGGTTGACAATATTGAGCCGGATGAACAACCTCAAAATATTTATTTAAAAAACCTTAAACGCGACTTAATCGTTAGTGTATCATTAGCAATTCCGGTAATGATAATCAGTATGCTAAGTATGTTTTCATGGTTCCGCCATTTTAATCCCCTCACCGAAATGCAAACCAGTTATATACTGTTTTTTCTTTCGACGATAATTATGTTCGGTCCGGGTAAAAGATTTTTTGTACTTGCTTTCAAAATTATTAAACATTTCTCGTCCGATATGAACACCCTTGTAGCAATTGGTACAGGGACTGCGTACTTATATAGTTCAGTCGCAATTTTTGTCCCTGAATTATTCGGAATAAAAGATGCATCTACTCACCTCTACTTTGATACTGCTGTAACAATAGTTACCCTTATTTTATTAGGGAGATACCTGGAAGCCAGGGCGAAGGATAAAACTTCTTCGGCGATAAAGAAATTGATGAAATTAAATCCGGGTACAGCAATAATAAAAAGGAATGACAAATTTATAGAAGTTGCTCTTGATCAGGTTAAAGTTGATGATATCGTACTTGTTAAACCGGGGCAAAAAATTCCTGTGGATGGTCTGATTATCTCCGGGCGATCTTCAGTTGACGAATCGATGTTTACAGGTGAAAGCATTCCTGTTGATAAATCAACAAATGATAAAGTTATAGGTGGAACTATAAATTTAAATGGAAGTTTTGAATTAAAAGCTTCAGCAGTCGGTGAAAGAACTTTGATAGCGGGAATAATAAAACTTGTTCAGGAGGCCCAGGGGTCAAAAGCTGAAATTCAAAGTCTTGCTGACAAAATCGCATCGATATTTGTACCCATCGTCATTACAATTTCTATCTTAACTTTTTCTTATTGGTTTTTTGTCGCAGGAAATTCCTTTACGAATTCAATGTTAAATTTTATTGCTGTGCTGGTAATTGCATGCCCCTGCGCTCTTGGACTTGCTACACCAACCGCAATTATAGTAGGTTCAGGGTTAGGAGCATCAAACGGTATTTTATTTAAGAAAGCACAATCACTCGAAACACTTGGAAAAATAAACACGATAGTTTTTGATAAAACCGGGACTCTGACTTATGGAAAACCGGAGGTGACAGAGTTTGTAACGCTCAATCAGTTCGATAAAGATAAATTACTTGCACTTGCTTCATCTGCGGAAAGACGCTCTGAGCACCCAATTGCAAAAGCAATAGTTGAATATGCTGAAAATAAAAAAGTGAATGAATTTATTGTTGATGAATTCAGATCAATAACCGGATCAGGAATAAAAGCTCGCATCGATAATAAAGAAGTACTCATCGGAACAAAAAAATTCTTAAATGAAAATGGAACTGCATTGAATGGTAAAACAGACAACGAATCCGGAACAGCAGTTTATATTTCAATCGACGCAGAATTAAATGGATACTTTGTTGTATCAGATACAATCAAAAAGGAAAGTAAAGAAGTCATTCAAAAAATTTCCGGTTATGGGATTGAAACCTTTCTGCTCTCAGGGGATAAAGAGGCAACTGCACAATTAATTGCGAATGAAACCGGAATAAAAAAAGTCTATGCGGAAGTTCTCCCTGATCAAAAAGCAAATGTAGTCTCAGAATTACAGAAGGAGAATAAAATTGTTGCAATGGTCGGAGATGGGATCAATGACTCTCCTGCACTTGCACAAGCCAATGTTGGTATAGCTATTGGGACAGGTACAGAAATAGCGATTGACTCTGCAGATGTGATTTTAATGAGCGGAAATCTTAACGCACTGTTAAAATCAATTAATCTTTCTAAAAAGACTATCAGTACGATAAAGCAGAATTTATTCTGGGCTTTTGTTTATAATGTGATAGGAATACCTGTCGCCGCTTTGGGATTTTTGAATCCGATGTTTGCAGCCGCCGCAATGGCTTTAAGCTCAGTTAGCGTTGTTACAAATTCACTAAGATTAAAAAGCAAATCAATCTAATAACCCTGTATCAGTTAAGGATTGAACTCAATTCCAATTCAATTTTTTCTTCTGAGAAAAATGGTTCACCAAAACTTTTTCCAATCTGAAAACCATAAAACCCGGCTCGTGCTTCGATATAATGCAGAAATTCCGGTCTGCTAATAAATGTTTCCGGTTCTGTACTTCTCGGATTATGAAACTGAGTTGAATAACATCCAATCGCTTTCATTTTATCACTAAAGGTTTCACTTACGTCAATGATAAAAGAAGGCTCAAAAGTGTATGTCTGCATATAGTAAAAAAGTTTTTTAGGTCGGTAAGCTTCCTGCGGTACTTCTTTGTCAAAAGTTTTAAACTTCATAAGACCGGATGTGAACATAGCCTGCTTGACCAGTTTGCTCGCATCAATATGATCAGGATGACGGTCATCGAAATAAGGAGCGAAAATTATTTTTGGTTTATACCTTCGCAGCTCCATCACAATCTTACTCAGGTTTTCTTTATTCTGTTCAATATGTCCATCAGGAATTGAAAGATTTTCTCTGACAGAAGTCTTAAGTACAATAGCTGACTGAAACGCTTCCTTCTGACGTATTTCCGGTGTGCCTCTTGTGCCCATTTCCCCGCGCGTAATATCAATTATGCCGACTTTAAAACCGTGTTTGGTAAATTTTGCGATTGTTCCCCCCATAGATAATTCTGCATCATCAGGATGAGCAGCGAAAACAAGTATATCAAGATTCATACACTTCAGATTTTTTGATATAGAAAATTTAATGTCAAACTTAACTATTTATAGTGCTGAATTCCAAGAAATACTTTAGCTGGGGAAAAAATAAATTGTATTTGTTTTATTCCTTAAACCAGATGAAGCGTTAATAATCAAATACCTAAATTCATCCCGCAAAAAAAATCTTTGTATTATTAATATTAATACTTATTTTGATTGCACTTCAATTCATAACTAAACTAAATCCAAATAAATAGAGGTTGACTGATGAGGAAAATTTCAGCGGTGTTATGCCTGGTTTTACTTGTTTCATTTCAGGTATCTGCACAATATACCTGGCAATTAAAGATGTCCGGCGGTGGTAGAGGCAATCCGATACTAATTGATCCTTTGAATAAAAACATTGTGTATTATGGCTCATCAAGTGCTATCTTCAGAAGCACCGACAGGGGCGAAACTTTCACACAATATGGCTCAAGTATTTCTCAAGCTTCTGCAATCAAATGTTTACACCTTCATCCTGAAAGACCGAATGAAATGGTTGTAGCAGTTTATAAGGGTAGCAATTATAAAATGGTTAAATCAACAGATAACGGAGCTACCTGGGTAACAACTGCTGATAATTTATCTTTTTCATTTTATGGAATTCCTTCTGATCAGGATCCTACTCATCCCGATACTCTATACCTGATGAACGGAAATAACTTCGACAGATCTACAGATTTTGGAAGCACTTGGTCGACAATAACAAGCAGTGTCGGAACCAGCCAGGCGCCTTGTGATGTAATTGTTTTTCCTGACACAAGTATTATTCTGGTTGGTGATCTTGGACATGGAATTTTTAAGAGTACTGATTATGGTCAGACCTGGGGATTAAAATATTCGACATCCGGTGAAATACCTACTATTGCAGTTGATTTTAGAAATCCCGGAACTGCCTGGGCAACAAAATTTTCCGGTGGTGGCGGAATAATCAGATCAACAGATTATGGTGAAACGTGGGTTACTGTTGCGTATAGCGGTACAAGTACCTGGGGTGTTCATATTCATCCTGAAAACTCTGACTTTGTTATAACAGGCACCTGGTCCGGCAGTAATGTATATATAACACGTGACTGGGGAAATACATGGCAGCAAACTACTTTACCTGCAAGTAATTATTCGGTTGCCATTATTGATACGATGACAATTTTTGCCGCTCAATCAGGTGGTTTTTATAAACTTTGGTCACCAACTTTTGTTCCTGTTGAATTAACTTCATTTAGTGGAAGTATAAGAGATAATAAAATTGTCCTTGAGTGGTCTACATCAAGTGAAACAAATAATCATGGATTTGAAGTAGAGCAGAGTAATGATAACATCAATTTTTTCAGATCAGGATTTGTATCTGGAAATGGTACAACCACGGAGAGTAAAAATTATTCCTATGTCATCAATAAGATGATAACAAGTAAAACTTATTTCAGATTAAAGCAGATAGACCTTGACGGCACTTATAAGATTTATAACACAATTGAAATTGAAGCTCCCATACCTGCTTCATATGAGTTAACACAAAATTTTCCTAACCCCTTCAATCCTTCAACTGCAATTAATTTTTCACTTCCTGTTGATGCAAAAGTTAAAATAATTCTTTTTAATTCACTTGGAGAAAAAATTTCAGAAATTACCGAGAACGATTTTACTGCAGGCAATCATACCTTAAACTTTGAAGCAGGCAATATGGCTTCAGGGGTATATTACTATCAAATGAATGCTCTTGGCAATAATGGAACTGCGTACTCTTCAATTAAGAAGATGGTGTTGTTAAAATAATTTTTTATGCAATCCGGATTTTATCCGGATTGCAGTTCCTGATTTCTGTTGCAGAAACATTTTATCATACCAACTATTTAGCTTGAAAATCTTTGGATTAAAAAGATTAATACTTATTTTGTATGCAATACAATTCTTAACTAAACTAAATCCAAATAAAAAGAGGTTAACCGATGAAGAATCTGTGTGCCACTGTTCTATTTGTTCTTGCGTTTTCATTTGTATCACTTGCGCAATACAACTGGGTATTGAAGCAATCTGGTGGAAGTCTTGGAGGACCAATCGATGTTGAAAGAGACAATTCAAATAATGTCTATTACGGATTCGACAATAAAATTTATAAAAGCACCAACCGAGGAGAAAGTTTTACACAATATGGAATCAATATTCCGGGTGCTTCAGACGTAAAATCAATAATACTTGATGATGATAATTTGGGTACACTGTTAGTCGCAATTGAAGGAAGCGGGGACAAAATTCTTAAATCAACAGACGCAGGAGCCAGTTGGGTCATAACGGCAGACGGTTTGACATTCTCCTTCTTTGGAATTCCGATGACACCCGATCCCTCACATCCGGATACAATTTACACAATGAGCAACAGCAGCTTTATGCGGTCAACCGATTTTGGCAGCACGTGGACTACCCTTACATCTGCGGTTGGATGTGCAACACCATGTGATATCGAAGTTTTTCAAGATACGAGCATCATCCTTGTTGGTGACAATGGTACAGGAATTTTCAGAAGCACAGACTACGGTCAAACCTGGGGCCAGGTTCACAATACAAGCGGAGAAATTCCAACCATCGCGGTTGACTACAGAAGTCCCGGAACTGCCTGGGCTACCAGATGGAGCGGCGGCGGCGGTTTATTAAAATCAACCGATTATGGTGCTACGTGGACACTTCAATCAACGTTCAACGGAATTAATATGTGGGGAGTACACGTTAATCCTATTGATGGTGAAGAAGTTTATGCCGGGTGCTACTCTTGCGGGAATACATGGAGAACTAAAAATGGCGGTTCAAATTGGCAGCAGGTTCCAATTTCATCTTCAAATTACCAGGTTTACATAGTTGATTCTATGACCGTATTTTCGGCACAAGGAAATGGTTTTTACAAATTGACATCACCTACATTTACACCTGTCGAACTGGTTTCATTTTCTGCATCTGTTTCGGATAAAGATGTAATACTTAACTGGACTACTGCTTCAGAAATAAATAACAGAGGCTTCGAGATTGAAAGAAGTACAGATAATATTACTTTCAGCAATGTTGGATTCGTACCAGGCTTTGGAACATCATCTGAAGTTCACATTTATGAATTCCGTAACGAAGAAACTACAACCGGGAAATACTATTACAGATTAAAACAAATAGACTATGATGGTTCGTATGAATATTCACAAACAGCTGAAGTTGAAATTCTTCTTCCAACACTCTTTGAACTTGCACAGAATCATCCGAATCCTTTCAATCCATCAACCACAATTGAATTTTCACTGCCTGTTGAAGCACAGGTGCAGTTAAAGATTTTCAATCTGCTAGGTGAAAAATTAAATGTTTTAGCCCAAGGTAATTACTCAGCCGGGAAACACAATTTAACTTTCAATGCTGATGGTCTTGCTAGCGGTAACTATCTTTACAGTATTGAAGCTGTAGATGCATCAGGCAAATTTTATACACAAACTAAAAAAATGACAATCCTTAAATAATCATTTCAATCTTTTTCATCAGATCAGCCGGTATTGTGCCGGCTGAATTATTAACAAACTGTGGGAATAAAAATGAAATACACTTTACTTCTTATCGTTGCTTTCGCAACTGTAATTATTTATGCAGGGACTGATCTCTTAACAGGAATCGTTGGATTGACACAATTAAATGGTGAAGGTTGTTTATGCCATAACCTGAGTTCAGACCCAACCGTGAATGTCTGGGTGGAAGGTCCTGACACACTCGAACAGAATCAAACAGCACTATACAGGATTAAGATGACAGGCGGACCTGCAATAACAGGCGGATTTAATGTTGCAGCCAGGTTCAGTAACATTTCTGTGACTGATGCGGGCACACAGGAAATTGACAGTGAAATCACTCATACTGATCCGAGACATTTTTCGAATGACACAGTAAGCTGGAGCTTTAATTTTACAGCTTCAAATTCGGTTTCCTGGGATACCATTTATTCGGTCGGACAAAGTGTGAACAACGACAGTATTCCTTCTACCCTTGATAGATGGAATTTTGGTCCAAAGTTTCCAGTAAGAATTATACCTCCGGTTCCGGTTGAGTTAAGTTCATTTACAGCACAACCAGCAAATAATGGGGTACTACTAAAATGGCAAACCAGCTCTGAAGTAAACAATCGTGGATTTGAAATTTTACGGTTAAAGAATGATTCACACCTAAACTCTGATTGGGAATCAATTAGCTTTATAACCGGTAATGGAACAACATCAGAACAAAACTCATATTCTTTTAATGATGAAAACTTAGCTGCGGGAAATTATTCCTATAAACTAAAGCAGGTGGACTTTGACGGTACGTTCAAATTTTCGGAAATAATTAATGTTGATATAATTGTTCCCGATTTTACACTTATGCAGAATTTTCCAAATCCTTTTAATCCTTCAACAACTATCAGTTACAACCTGTCGAATGACAGCAGAGTGGTATTGAAAGTATTTAACTCAATAGGCGAACAGGTTGCTGTACTCGTTGATGGATTTGTTGAGAGCGGTCATCATAAAATAATTTTTGATGCCGGAAATGAACTTACAAGTGGAGTTTATTTTTATTCATTCGAAGCAACTTCAAACAACAATTCCGTATCAGTTAAACAAGTTCGGAAAATGCTGTTGCTAAGGTAGGCACAACTGACCATTAATTAAGCCCGGTTATTTTATTACCGGGTTTTTATTTTTAAAGTGGAAGCATTTCTTTTACTTATTTATTTTGCAATCAAAAAACAAAATGAAAAATTATATTGTTACACTCTTCATATTAAGCTGGACAATTATGCAAACTTTCAGCACCGCTCAGACATTTAAAGCATTCATCAACGGCAAAATATATACAGTAAATGAAAAACAACCTCTCGCTGAAGCTGTGCTCATCGAGAACGATAAAATAATTTTAGTTGGTACAACTGAAGAAGTTCTTACCCGCACGGGAATTATTCCTGAAGTAATTGACCTTGGTGGTAAGCTGATGCTGCCTGGTTTTATTGATAATCACACGCATTTCCTTAGCGGTGGATTTTATATAAGCGGAATTGATCTTCGTCCTGCAAAATCTAAACAGCAGTTTAAAGAAATTCTTAGAAGTTATATCGAATTACATCCCGATAGATGGATAACCGGAGGAAGATGGGATCACGAAACATGGGATGAAAAAATCTTACCGACAAAAGAATTGATAGATGACATTTCAGAATCAACACCCGTATTCGTAAGCAGATTAGATGGTCATATGGGATTGGCAAATTCGTATGCGTTGAAGCAAGCTGGTATAACTAAGGAAACAAAAGATCCGATTGGCGGATTAATTGAACGCGACCCGGTTACAGGCGAACCTACAGGTATATTAAAAGACAATGCAATGGATTTGATCTTTTCTATTATTCCCGAGCATTCTGAGAAAGAAAAACAGGAAGCCCTCACAGCAGCATTGAATGAAGCTAAACGCTTAGGTGTTACGACAGTGCAGGATATTACGGAGTTTAACGATCTCTCTACACTGGTAAACGCACACGATAATGGTTTACTTACATGCAGGATGTACTGCAGACTTCCAATTACTAATTACAGAGATTTGATAAAACTTAAGACATCAATCAAACAGGATAATATTTTTTCTTTGGGTTCACTAAAAGCATATTCTGATGGTTCTCTCGGTTCAAGCACAGCTTGGTTGTTTGATGAATATGAAAATTCAGACAACAATTTTGGTTTAGCGAATGATATTGTACTGGATGGCAGGCTTGAAAAATGGGCTACCGATGCTGATATAAATCATCTCCAGGTCTGTGTCCATGCAATCGGAGATAAGGCAAATTCATTTTTGCTTGATATGTATGAAAAAATAAAAAACGAAAATCCATATTGGGACCGAAGATTCCGTATTGAACATGCACAACATCTAAGAACAGAAGATCTCGGACGTTTTCAAAATATAGGTGTACTTGCATCAATGCAGCCTGTTCATTTGCTTGATGATGGAAACTGGGCTCATAAAAGATTAGGCGATAGGATCACTTCATCTTATAAAATAAAAAGTTTACTGGACGATTCTGCGTGCGTTAGTTTCGGTACAGACTGGCCTGTGGCACCTCTTAATCCCCTTCTCGGTATTTATGCCGCGGTAACAAGAAGTACATCTGATAACCTGAATCCGGAAGGATGGATACCGGAAGAAAAAATCTCTGTTGAGGAGGCAATAAGATGCTATACGATCAACAGTGCTTACGCGGGTTTCCAGGAAAAGTATATCGGTTCAATTGAAGAGGGTAAACTTGCCGATCTCATAATTCTGGATGAAGATATATTTTCTATACCTCCGCAAAAAATAAAAGATGTATCGGTTGTGATGACAATCTTTAACGGAAAGATTATTTATAAAAAGTAATTTGTCTCTCCCCTGCTAATTATTGATAGTTCAACAAGTCGCTCATTTGCGACACCGGTTAATTATCATAACAATTTACAAAAGCTTGCTTTGGCATCTGTTTGGATAATCACTTATCTATAACTAACAAAAGGATCATTTTATGAAATCAAAGTTTTCACTTGTTTTGATTTTAACTCTGTTTACATTGTCATCTGTCAACGCACAATCACTTTACTTCTGTGAAGATGTTGATGAAGACGGATATGCAATCAATTCAAGCAGTACATTTACAATCACAGAAGATGGCGGATCTTTAAAAATGCTTGTACGCATGGGTGAGGATGTCGATGTGTACGGAGTATATTTTAAAATCTTTGAAGTCGATTCAAACAGCGATGAGTCTTATGACAATACTATATACCAGGATGTTGAACCGGATTGGACATGGTTCTGGAAGGAAATTATTTTTTATCGCTCCGGTAAATATAATGTTTACGTGTATGATGAATATGATGAGTATATCACATCAGGCACAATAAAAATAAAGATGCGTTAGACCGAAAAAAATTAATCTACCGGCTTCAGAACAATAGCAATCCACTCATCCATTTTTAAGATTTCTATTGATTCAAAGCCGGTCTGCTTGTAATGATTAATAATATCTGGTTCATCGATTGAAAGTAATCCTGAAAGAATCAGAACCCCATCACTTTTTGTTTTGCTTTTGAGTTCGCCCGAGATATTCATCAATATATTTTTTTGAATATTGGCAAGTACGAGATCGAATTCACGTTCACCAACGACATCAATGTCACCAAGCAATATCTCAATTTCATTTTCCACTTCATTCAGAACAGCATTTTCTTTTGCGTTCCCGAGACACCATTCATCAATATCAACAGCAACTGCAGAAGCAGCACCGAGTTTCAAAGCGGCTATTGATAAAACGGCAGTACCAGACCCGACATCAAGCACAGAATTATTTTTTGAAGTGTATTTCTCAATGAGCATCAGCATAAGTTTTGTAGTTTGATGCTCACCTGTTCCAAATGACATTTTCGGATCGATTGCAATTACAATTTCGTCTTTGCTCTTTTCATATTGCCTGAAAGTTGGCTTGATAACAATCCGGTCAGTCACCTTAATCACGTTTATAGTTTTTTCCCATTCAGCATTCCAGTTTTTATTCTCAAGAATATTTTCTTCGACAAGAAAACTGAAAAGCATTTTCTGATCAACAAGAGTTTTAAGTTTTGATGAAAGCTCTTCCTGGCTGGGTCCTTGGTCATTCGAAAATACACGCAAACAATTTACTTCTTCGCTGACTCCGTCAATATCAAGTTCCCATAAAATACCCGAAATTATTTCAGGGATAAAAGGCTCGGCTGTGATAATAAATTCCTTGTATGATTTCAATTGTTTATCCTCTTCAAAATTAATTTAGATCGTAACTTGTCATCATTCTGCAAATTTCATCCTGCAGTTTCCTGATGTCATCAACCGGTCGTGTGAAGTTATGTATGATGATTGAAAACGCAAGCAGGGTCCCGTTCTTAGCCCACGCATAACCGGATAATGAACTTACACCTTTTAATGTTCCCGTTTTTGCTCGTATATTTTTTTCCGCGGTTGTACCAATCATTCTTTTTGACAGAGTGCCATCCACTCCGCCGATAGGCAACGAGTTATAAAGATAATTAAACGCGGAGGCGTTTTCCTGGTAAAGGTATTTCAATATTGCCAGGAGCAGTTCAGATGAAACGAGATTATATCTTGAAACCCCTGAACCATCGGCTATCGAATATTGAAGAGGTTTCATGCCGGACATCAATATTAAACTGTTCAGCATCTTTAAACCGTTTGATGCATGCCCCGGTTTACCATGATATTTATTGCCCATTGCATATAAAACCATTTCAGCGCTAAGATTGTCACTGCTTTTATTAAGGTTTACAAGAACCTCTTCAAATGGTCGGCTTACAGTTGCAAGGTGAACTGCATCATACGGCAGAAAAAATAATTCAGGTTCATCTTCTATTACTATCCCGTTTCTTGCAAGCTCTTCTCTGAACAAGGTTAAAAAATATTTCTCCGGATTAACGACTGTCAGATTAAAATGCGTTGAACTGCTGTCATGGTCGCTTCTGTCGGTGATATTTCCACCGATATAAATTACATTGGAAAGATTTTTATAATCCCGTGTTACATAAAAATTATTTAAGCCGGCTGATGATGAAGTTTTGCATTCATTGATAACGCTAACATAAGCTGTTGAAGGGTAAACTGTTGCATAGGCAACCTGTCCCGGCTCTGACGGCTGCACAGAAACAGATACAATATTATCGTTAATATTTAAGGCGGAGAGATAAGGCGCATCGGAAAATGGGGCATCATCCCACATCCAGCCGTTTCCCCAATAAACATCATCTTTAAATGAAACATCACCATATAGTTTACCGGTAATGAATTTTATTGCTGAGGATTTTACAGCTTTAACAAATTGCTGAAGATCGATCAGTTTAAAATCAGGATCACATCCACCGACTACATACAGATCACCGAACAAAGTATCATTCTCAATTTTGCCTGTATAATACAAAGAGGTTTGAAACTCATAATCATGCCCAAGGAATAAAATTCCCGCGACCGATGTAAGCAGTTTCATGTTCGAAGCAGGATTTAGCAGTAGTTTATTGTTCCGCTGGTAAATTACTTTCTTCTCGGTAAGATTATAAATATCCACTGCAGCAATAGTCGACTCAAAAAGTTCATCTTTGAATAATGAGTCCAGAGACGATTTGATGGAAAGTTTTTGCGGAAATAGTTCACAAGAAATGAAAACAAGCAGCAAAAGAATTAATTGAGATTTTATTTTCAGCATAATTCAACTTCTTTAACTTTTCTTGTTCGCTTTTTCTGTCAGTGATAAATATATTTTTAAAAATACTCTCTCACTCTGAACTCAGCACCAATTTTTTCTTCTACAATTTTTCGTGCTTTTTCAATTTCAACTTCATCAAGAGATACGACGGACATAACAACCTTTCCTGCATAGCGTTTAACATTCTTCGCGAATGTAACCATTTCATTGAACATCCGGGTTTCGACCCGCATAAGATCTGCGTACTGTCTTGGTTCGAACGAATTTAATGAAATAGAAACAACATCAATCACTCCGGAAAATTCAGGTGTAATGTCTCTTTTGTTGATGTAGCTGCCGTGACCATTTGTGTTAAGCCTGGTGTTACCACCGTTTGCTTTGACACACTTCGCAACATCTTTAACAACATCCCAACGGATTGTCGGCTCGCCATAACCACAAAAAACAATTTCTTTATATCGTGTTGGATCGCCTATCTCTTCGATATAATGCTGTGCCGGCGGTTCTTCTGCTTTTGTCATTTTCAAATTATAACCGTCGATGAACGGATCGGATTTCCTGTGACAGAATTTACAATCTGAATCACATCTGTTGGTAACATTAATGTAAAGTGAGTCACCTAATTGATATGTAAAACTGGTTTGCGGCAATGCACCAATACCGAAAAGTCTGAACGCATTTAAAGAAGTTATCCTTGCAATATCATCTACAGTAGTGTTGTGTGCTTCCGCCAACGCTTCTGCAACAAGATTGACGTATGCAGGTTCGTTACGTTTACCCCGATGCGGAACCGGTGTCATAAATGGTGAATCAGTTTCAAGCAACAGATTATTCAGTGAAACAGTTGAAGCAATTTTCTTTAGCTCCTCTGCTTTGGCAAAAGTAATATTTCCTGTGAATGAAATAAAATATTTCATCCTTAATAAATCGTGAACATGTTCCATCGTTCCATTGAAACAATGGAACTGAGCTTTTAAACCATCTTTACAATATTCGGTCACAATCTTCATCATATCTTCATCAGAGTCCCTGTTATGAATGATCACCGGAAGATTCATTTTCAAAGCAAGTTCTATCTGAGATCTGAAGGCATGTATCTGTTTTTCTCTTGGTGAATAATCATAGTAATAATCAAGTCCTATTTCACCGATGGCTACGATTTTATTATTCGCAGCAAGCGCTTCAATTTCGTTTAAGATACTGTCATCCCAGTCCTTTGTATCGTGCGGATGAACACCAACGGCGCCATAAACCATATCATAATTTTTTGTTAACTCGATAGTAGACTTTGATGTTGCTAAATCTGTTGCCGGAACAAGTATATAGTCAATCAGATTTTCTTTCGCTCTCCGAATGACAGAATCTACTTCACCATCGAAATTGGAATAGAACAGGTGTGCGTGTGTATCTATAAACATTTGGCCCCTCTTGCTACTGTTTATTTTTGATTATTAGATTTTCTGACATACAACTACTTGTCAAAATGTTAATTCAGCACTTAGTGATAAATGCCTGATCGGCTGGAGATTACCAATCAGTTCGACGTAGTTATAATTTAAAATATTATTAGCATTTAAAAAAAGTCTGATCTGCTGATTAAATATATCCAGCATATATCCGGCTCGTGCATCAAGAAGAATTACTTCCACTCTTTTCCTGCCATCCGGAACCAGACCAAGATCAATAAGTTCGTTGTCAATTTCTTCTACCCGACTCCAATATCTGAAATCAAATCCCAACAGAATTTTTTTGTAGCTAGCTTCAATCCCTGATGATAGGATATGGCGCGGTCTGTATTTCAGCGCTTTATTTTTTTCAATGTCTCTCGCCCACAGATAACAATAATTTATATTTCCTGTCAATAAACCCGGAATGATTCCGATATCTGTTCCAACTTCAAATCCTTGTATGCGTGCTCTTGTAACGTTGTCAAAAATAATAAAGCTGTTTCCAAGATTATCTGCTTTTAAACTGGCTTCGATAAAATCATAATATTCAGTTGAGAACAGAGAAACATCCATCGATACAATTTCCAAAGGTTTGAAACTTACGCCTCCTTCAAAGGAAAGGTTCGATTCAGATTTTAAATTCGGATTTGGTCTGACAGTTATTCCACTCGCTGTGGTAGATGTGAATGATTCAGCAAGTGTCGGTGCTCTGAATCCCGTACCTATGTTTGCACGAATAACAAACTCCGGAGATACTTTATAGTTAAATCCAATTTTAGGTGAGAAAGCAGATGAACCATCTATCGTATCCAGTTTTGAATAATCATACCTGATACCGGCTGTCATCGATAACGGGAATCCGAATTTGTATTCTGCCTGGTAATAACCGCCGGCACTGAATGATGTTGGATTACCAAATAATGTTGATGTTACTCTACTGCCTGATGCTTCAATGCCGGACACAAGAATCAGATCATCAGAAAAGCTATAATTAACCTGTACTTCACCTCTGAACAAATTTGTTCGTGATTGATTTAATGGAATTGCTCCATCTTCCCAATATGTTCTGTAGTAACTTGATCTCAGTGTTAAAGATAAATCTTCTTCAATCAGGTTGGTATATGTCAGAGCGAATAAATCCCTTTCTGTCTGAACAACCTGCCCCTGATCAGCATCAGGAGGAACCAAAGCGTTCATTGCATTTTTCCAGTAAACAAAATTGCCGCTTTTTTTTCTGAATAAATTTATAAGAAGATCTAAAGATGAATTTTCTGAAAGCGAATAATTAGTTTTCAAAAATCCTGTATATTTTTTTGAATACCCGCTCTGTTTATAACTGAGATCTTCAAGCCGCGTTAAAGATAAATTAAAGCCAAAGTTGTTATAAGTGTTGGAGTGAGATAATGTAATGCCGTTAAATGTCCGGTACTCACCAGACCAATCCCACTCATCATAGTGTGGTTTATCATAAGCGCCAATGAAAGTCTTAATATATGTTGAAGATATTTCGGTTGGCTCGTTAGTAATAATATTAACTACACCGCCAATTGCACCCGATCCATACAAAGAACTTGATGCACCTTTTATAACTTCAATTCTTTTAATGGCTGTGGTTGGAATCACCTCCCAGATTGTTTCTCCTGTATCACCTGTATAAAAAGGAATTCCATCTATCGCGAGTAAAACACGTGAGCCTGCACCGCGGCTGTAACCGCTTGATCCTCTTATGCTGATCTGATCCTGTACCATACTTACACCGGGAATGTATCGCATAGCATTTTCCAGATTGTATATATTTTTCCGCGAAAGGTTCTCAGCGGAAAATATCTCGGCACTAACAGAAAGATCAGATAGATTTTGTTCATGTTTGTTAGCTGAAACTACAACCTGATCTGTCTCAAATATTTTTGATGTGAGTTGCACATTAACTACAGGACTGTTTGTTGTAATCGTAATATTATCAATCGTAGTTTTTTCATAACCAATTGCTGAAAATGTAAGTGAGTAAACTCCCGGCTGAAGATTTGATATTTCAAAATTACCATCAGTACCTGTTGCAGCACCAATCGTTGATCCGGTAAGAATAACATTCACACCAGGTACAGGAACCTGAAGTGAATCAGTAACCTTACCTCGAATGCTGTATGTTTGTGCAAACAGTAACGGGCAAAAAACTGCTGCTAAAAAAAATATTTTGATATTCATCTGATGACAACTGATTAATTACATACCACCCGGCGGCTGCGGAGGAGGATTATTAAAATCGCACTTAATATTAATATTTCTAACCAGTGTATTTTCCGGAACTACTAACAGACCAGGAGTTGTTGTATCGCTGTTGGCATAATAAACTCCTGCTACAAACCAATCAATCCGGTTTAAAGATAATGAAGTTGATTTTGACATAGCAACTGCAAGATAAGAATATTCACCGGCTAATAGTTCCCCGGCAGCCGGAACATAAGCCGAATCAAGCGAACTAAAATTATACTCCGTGATGCCGTAAGGAATTTCAAGACTTATATATCGAAGATTAATTGCACTAAAATCTGAGGCGGCTAACAACGGATCTTTGAACATCACAATATGAGTCCTTGTAATACTGTCTGGCCAGGTTCCTATGAATGAAACCTTCCCGCTGAATCCTGCGACACTATCCGGTTCAGGAGTTATTCCATCACCGCAACCATTTTGAGCCAACGCAAAAACGATTGCTGCAAGAAAAAATATTTTCGCCGAAAAGCATCTCATTAAATTACTTCACCTAATATGTGACACTGTTCGTTCAATTCTTCCGCTAGTTTTGTTACAATATTTTTTTCGCTTTCAGATATAATCGCAATCAAACCGATTCCAAGATTAAATGCTTTCTGCATTTCTTCATCAGAGACATTACCAGTCTTTTGAATAAGTTTGAAAATTGCAGGCTGTTCCCAACTATTCCAATTAATCTTTAAACCAAGTCCATCTGGAATTATCCTCGTTGTATTACCAACAATTCCACCACCTGTGATGTGTGAAAATCCTTTTACTTCAGTTTTAGTTTTCAATACTGAAATTAATTTCAAATATGATTTATGCACAGATAAAAGTTCTTCCCCTAATGATTTATTAAGTCCATCAACCATATCTTTGAGAGAATATTTTTTAAGAAGAACTTTTCTTGCAAATGAATATCCATTTGTATGAAGACCTGTTGATTGAAAACCAATCAGTATATCTCCTTTCCTGATTTTTTTTCCGTCAATAATTTCATGCTTGTCAACAATCCCTACTATTGTGCCTGACATATCATATTCATTTTCATCATACAATCCGGGCATCTCAGCAGTTTCACCGCCGATGAGCGCACAGTTATTTGCTTTACACGCTTTGGAAAATCCCTCAATTATTTTTTCCGCTTTATCAGGATTCAGTTTTCCGAACGCCAGATAATCGAGAAAGAATAAAGGCCTGGCACCACACACGGCAATATCATTCACACAATGGTTAACAAGATCCTGCCCGACAGTATTGTGAATATTCATTCCAAAAGCAATTTTTAATTTTGTACCAACACCGTCAACACTTGATACAAGCACCGGTTCCTTAAAGTTCTGAAAATCAGGTTGATAGAATGCCCCGAACAAACCTATATCTGAGATTACATTTTTATTAAACGTAGATTTAGCATGTGATTTAATTCGCTTTACAGTTTCATCACCGGCTTCTATATCAACGCCTGATGATTTATAAGTATTCTCCAAAACAACTCCTCAATAAAAATTACTTTTTAAAATATTGAATTATTGTGAGTATTAAAAAATTTATCATTCTTGTGAGAGATAGAATTTTGAAAGGATACTTTCCATTGACAATTTTTTTTAGTACAATTAATTAAGATTTACCAGTTTTTTATCGTTCATTTTTTCAACAATTGGCTAAAATAAAGTCTCTCACTTCTGGGAACATTAAAAATGTTTATTCTCACAGCAAAGAAACTATATTTATAAATCCCAATATTTGAGCCGATTTAACTTAAAAAAGCGTATCTCAACTTGTTCAGAATGCGGAACGCTTTTTGAAAAATAAAACCGAAACTAATTTATTTATCATTTTTTTTAGGGATAATACCTATGAAAAAAGTAGTACTAAGTATAATCATGATGACGATGATCAGCAGTTTTGCATTTGCTCAAACTGTAACTGTATCAACGTACGGAGTCTCTCCTTACGATGTCACCGTGGATTCGATTGAGCATTACTATGATCGTGCTTACAATGGTCTTGTAAATGTTGGAAAAGAAACAAAGGTTTACTTAAAAGCAAAATCTACTGCAGCTTTTCAAACACCGGTTTGGTCATTTCTTGAAAAACCTGCCGGCTCAACTGCAGCATTTGTTGTTAAGGACATTGATACATCAAACCAGATTGTATCTTTTATTGTTGATCTGTTAGGAACTTATAAAGTGACATTCTTCTCGGGAACAAAGGGTGATACTATTGTTTTAAACTCAGCTCTCTATCTTGGAGTTGAAGGCGGACTCGCTTCCTGCAAAACCTGTCACAACAATCTTAACTTCGATTATGTGTATGACAAATGGGTTGGAACTCAGCATGCTATTTCAACACAAAAAGGTGTTGATGGTATATCAAGCAGCCATTTTGGTGCTTCCTGCTTAAAATGTCATGCAACAGGATATGATGCTAACGCAGTTAATGATGGCTTTGATGATTTCCCGTTTGTATTCCCAAGTACACTTCAGACAGGAAATTATGAAATGCTTATTGCTCAGTATCCTGAAGCAATGAAGAGAGCAAACGTTCAGTGTGAAAGCTGCCACGGACCAGGCGGAAATCACTACAGCCAGATGGATGATGCAAAGATAGATGTTACAATTGCATCAGCAGTTTGTTCATATTGCCACGAAGATGGAAATCATCACATTGCACCAATACAGTGGGATGTTTCAGTACACGCAGCAGGAACACACTTATATTCTGGTTCAAGCAGATATTCATGTACACCTTGCCATAATGGTCAGGGATTTGTTGATTATGTAAAAGGAAAACCACAGAGTGTTCAGGTTAATATTCCTATTACATGTGCAACCTGTCATGATCCACATGATGCAACAAACCCAAGTCAGTTAAGAAAAGTTACTGCAACATTGAACAATGGGTTTGAGTTTGATGGTGGCGCTGGTTCTCTATGTGCTAATTGCCATAAAAGCAGAGTTAATTCAATTCCTTACGTTGAAGGATTTTTATCAAATCTGACCAGATTTGGTCCTCATCATAGTGGACAAGCAGATATTATAGCTGGTACAAATGCTTATACCTGGGGCGAAACTCTCCCAACTTCACCGCACATGAGTGGTGTTGAAAATGCGTGTGTATCTTGTCATATGGCTGAAGGTGAACATTCACCTGGTGGAAACGTTCCATTAAGCGGCGGACACTCATTTAGTATGACTACACCTGATGGACATGATAACGTTTCAGCTTGCGAACCCTGTCACGGAAGTTTCGGTGAAGAATTTGGTGAAAAGAAATTCTACATCAACGGAAACGCAGATCTTGACAGAAATGGTGTTGCTGAAGGTTTACAACATGAAATTCACGGATTGTTAGAACAAGTAGCTATGTTGCTTCCACCTTATGGTTCCACAACTCCTGACCCAATAGATTCGACCTGGACTTTAGATGAAGCAGCCGCTTTGTTTAATTATCTATGTGTTGAAGAAGACAGAAGTTTTGGTATCCACAACCCACAATTCACTGTTTCACTCCTCTACTTATCTATAGGTAAACTTGGCGGAACAGTTGATATTGATGACCTTAACTTCAATACTCCAACTGAGTATGTACTTGAACAGAATTATCCAAACCCATTCAATCCTTCAACAAGGATTAATTACAGCGTTCCATTCGACAGCAAAGTTAAAATAACCGTTTACAATATTAACGGTGAAGTTATCAGTGAGTTGTTCAAAGGTTCAAAAGCTGCCGGTACTTATAATGTAGAATTCAATACCAATGGTAAGAATCTTGCTTCAGGTGTTTATTTCTACTCAATTGAAGCTTCCGGAAACGGTAATCAAAAATCATTCAGAGAAACAAGGAAAATGGTTCTGTTGAAGTAATTCAACTCTTTATTATGTGATTTAAGGCGGTCTGTTTGACCGCCTTTTTTATTTTAATGTAAACGAAACTCATCTTAATAAATCTCATCTAATTTTCCTGAATCAACTGAATGCAGTTCTGTGTTAATATGTACGGTTAAATTTTCAGGAATATTTGATATATTTGCACCGAATTTTATTGATTATACCGAACAATGATGAATGAATTGAACGATAGGGAAAAAAGTATTTTACGATCAATTGTGCACCAGTTTATATTGACTGCAGCACCCGTTGGCTCGCGAAATATTGTTAAAAAATATGATCTGGGCTTCTCCCCTGCTACGGTAAGGAATATTATGTCTGATCTTGAAGAATCCGGATATATAAATCATCCTCATACATCTGCAGGAAGAATTCCGACTGATAAAGGTTACAGGTTTTATGTTGACACCCTGATGGACATAAGAATGCCAGACACTGCAGAGGTAGAACTGATCAATAGAGAATTGGAGATTTCACAAAAAGACACTGACGAAATCTTAAATCTGACCTCGAATATATTGAGCAAGATTACAAACCAGATTGCCTGTGTTACATATCCACGGCTTGATACAGGAGTTCTTGAAAAAATCCAATTGGTAAGTTTATCCTCAATCAAGGTATTGGTTGTTATCAGTATCAAATCCGGTTTGGTTAAAACAATAACGCTTGAACTTTTGTCGGAAATTAAACCATCACAAATAAATGAAGTTCAAAATCTCTTGAATGAAAGACTATCCGGATTAACATTTGCAGAAATCCGAAATACATTTGGCGATCGCTTCAGGGACGTTATTGATGATCATAAATCGATTATAAGATTGTTCGTTGATTCTGTTGATAAAATTTTCCGTGATTTTAAACAGAACGACAGGCTTGTATTAACAGGTGCAAAAAATGTAATTAAGCAGCCGGAGTTTGAAGATCCCGGAAAGTTTCAAAGCATAATAGAACTTATTGAAGACAAAGATATCATCATCCACATATTAGAAAAATCCGGTGAGATGATTCAGGATCAGGTATTCATATCAATCGGTAGTGAAAACGAGGATAGAAAATTAAACGAGTACAGCTTCGTCAGTAAAGAGTACTCGCTTGGAGGTACATCCGGAACATTAGGCATTATAGGTCCCAAAAGAATGGAGTACCCAAAAGTTGTTGCAATAGTCGACTACGTTGCAAAAATGTTATCAGAATTATTGACTAACACAAATTCAAAATAAAGGAGACAATAATTAATGAAGAATGACAATAATAAAAATGAACAGATTAACGATGAAAATACAGCAATGAATGACACTCAAAAAAAAATAGAAACAGATAGTGCCGGAGAAGAAAATAATTCAATAGCTAATGAAGTAGTAAAAAAACTTGAAGCTGAAATAAATGATTATAAAGACCGGCTTTTAAGAAAAGCCGCTGAGTTTGAAAATTTTAAACGACGAACGGAAACGAATCAGCTCAATTTAATTAAGTATGACGGTGAATCTTTTATAACAAACATGCTTACAGTTGTCGATGATTTTGAAAGATCTATTCAGCATTTCGATACCACAAAAGAAATTGAACCTCTTAAGGCAGGAATTAAATTAGTTTATGATAAACTAATAAAAATTCTCAATGAGCAGGGTGTTCAAAAAATTGATGCTGTTGGTAAACCATTTGACGTACATCTTCATGAAGCCATACTTCAAAGACGAGAAGAAGGTGCTGAACCTCACACAGTACTGGATGAAATAGAAAAAGGATATATGTATAAGGATAAGGTTATCAGGCATAGTAAGGTAATTGTCAGCGAAGATGTTAATGAAACAGAAGCAGCGGAAACTCCCGGCAACACAGAAAATAAGACTGAAGGTGAATAAGCAACATGGCTAAAAGAGATTACTACGAAGTGTTAGGTGTTGACAAGAATGCTTCCAAGGAGGAATTAAAAAAAGCATATCGCAAGCTTGCTATGCAGTATCATCCGGACAGGAATCCCGATGACAAAACAGCCGAAGAAAAATTTAAAGAAGCTGCTGAAGCTTACGAAGTATTGAACGATGATGAGAAGAAAGCAAACTATGACAGATTCGGACACGATGGTGTTAAAGGTGGATTCGGATCACAGGGATTTTCTAATGTCAACGATATTTTCTCTCACTTCTCTGATATATTCGGCGGTTCATCAATATTTGATGACTTCTTTACCGGTGGTCAAAGCAGATCAAGAGGCAGAAGAAGAAGCACAGGCACTCCCGGTTCAGATTTAAGAGTTACACTTAAACTAACCATGGAAGAAATTGCTTCAGGTGTATCAAAGAAAATAAAGATCAAAAAAATGATCCGCTGCGAACAGTGTCGCGGCAGCGGTGCAGAAGCTGGAACTTCAACAAAAACATGTCCGACCTGCCAGGGATCAGGTGAAGTTAAACAGGTTTCAAGATCAGTCTTTGGTCAGTTTGTTAACATCACTACTTGCAATAACTGCGGTGGTGAAGGAACAGTGGTTGATACACCTTGCAAAAAATGTATGGGTGACGGACGAATACAAGATGAAGTAACAATTAAGATAGATGTTCCCGGTGGTGTACACGAAGGCAGTTATATGACGATGCGCGGCGAAGGCAATGTTGGAAAACGCGGAGGCAATCCGGGGGATATCATTGTAGTGTTCCAGGAAATCCCGCATGAATATTTCGTCCGTGAAGGTGATGATATTATTTATGATTTGTTCATTACCTATCCTGATGCTGTTTTAGGTGCCGAAGTCGATGTCCCAACACTCACCGGTAAAGCCCGGCTGAAGATCGATTCAGGAACGCAACCTGGTAAATTGCTTAAGATGAGGGATAAAGGGATTAAACATCTAAACCAGTCAGGTATGGGTGATGAAATAGTTAGAATTAATATAAGTGTACCGAAAAAAATTAATTCAAAAGAAAAAGAATTACTCAAACAACTTGCATCATCACCCAACTTCAAACTTGCTTCCGAGGGGGATGATAAAAGTTTCTTCAAACGGTTCGGGTTTTAGGATAATTTAAAAATGTGAAGCAGTCTCATCAGACTGCTTCAGCTAATACTTCCCTGTCAGTCACAATAATAACTAACTATGTTAAAAAAGCTTTCTGTAAAGCTGAATGTAACTTTAACTGAACTTCGGGTAATTGTGTTTATCATTGTTGTTTTAACAACCGGAGTTTTTATCAAGTATGTGATTAATGCAAAGGATGTTAAATCGGACAGGAAGTTTGATTACAGTCTTCAGGACAGTTTATTTAAACATTACACAAATGTAGATACATCACAAACAGGACAAGAAATTGCTAATAATGATGTTGACTATAAGCAAGAAGTTTTGGATTTTAACACAAGAAATTTTGAAAAAACTGAGCCAAAATTACTTCCCGCAGAGAGAAGTATAGATATTAATAAAGCTGGTATTGAAGAGTTAAAAACACTTCCCGGCATTGGTGAAAAAACAGCTGCTAATATCATTGAATTAAGGGAAAAACGAGGAAAGTTCAGGAACATAAATGAACTCCTTGATGTAAAAGGAATCGGTAATTCTAAGTTTAATAAAATTAAAAAGTTCATTTTCATTGATCACTAAAACACTTTTCATAGTTCCGGAGGAAAGATGACTACTAAGTCCGAACCGTGGTATATTCATGCGGGTTTGTATGCAGTAATAGTTATACTGATTTTTTTATTAGTTAAAATTGCAATCCTTGATCCAAAAGAAATCGTACAATCAGAAAAATATAACAGGACTGAATCAAGATTAAGAATGAAAAATCTTATTGAAGCACAGATCCTGTGGCAGAAAAAATACGGCACATTTACAGATAAACTTGACAGCCTTGTTGCTTTTGTTAAATACGACCCGATGGTTGATAGTGTTAGAAAAGCTGTTGATACAGTGCGTGTTGGTGCGGATTCATTTTTTGTAAGGTCATCCGATCCGTTCAAAACATTAATCAATTTAAATTTCGGTAAGGTTGATTTTAATATCGACAGTATAACCCATACTCCAAAATCAGGAAGAATGTATATCGTTCAGTTAGATACAACCACTAATGTTGATACGGTAGTAAACCAGCGCGGAAAATTATTAAGGGTTGATTCCTCAATCGTAATTGGTTCAACATATTATATTGAAGATCCTGATGGTTATGGAACAGTTGGGGATACAAAAAATCCAGCTTTAAAAAATACTGCTTCCTGGGATTAGAATAACAGGATGAATGGATTTGAAAACCGTATCGGTATATCAGTTTCTTCAGTCAGACTTCAACTTGTTGAATTAAGTTTTTCTGATAACCGTTACTACGTTTCAAATTTTGATGAAGCGTACTATTCTGAACCATTAAACTTTTCAAAAGAAAAAACTACAAAGTTGAGCGCCCTACTACAGGGCGCTTTCAACGAAATCCTGATCAGAAAACCCTTAAAAAGCAAAACAGTTTCTTTCAGCCTGCCGCTTGATTTATTTTATCTTTTACAAGTGCCGGTGGATAATTCATTGCTTCATTCAGAATTGTCTGATGATTTAAAGTGGCAGCTTTCAGTCGCTTATCCCTTTTTAAACATTGATGAACTGTCGGTTAATTTTATTGAAATACCATCAAATACATTTTGTGATCTGAACACAGCGCTCGTTGCAGCAATAGATAGAAAATATATCGGGATTATAAATTCATTTTGTTCACTCAATAAATTAAATCTGAAGTATGTAGATAACATACATTTCGCAAGCGAGCGAACGTTATCTTCAATCACGAAAGATGAGAACAACGAACTTGTTTTGAGTATATATATATCAAACTCTAACCTGTCAATGTTGTTTACGCACAAAGGCAATATCATCGCTTTCCGTTATTTACCTTTTGAATCTATAAGTGATGCAGCAAGACTGATAAATGAAGAAATCAGTAATAATAATCTGCTTAGACTAAAACCATCGGACATCAGTTCTGTGTACATCTTTGGTGATGATATAACAGATGGGTTTGTTAACTCTCTTTCGGAATCAACAAAATTAATTCTTAACAAGATAAACCCGTTTACAAACTTTCACATTGAAAATAATTCCCCGGGGTTAATTTATCAGCGTGAGAGATATAACTCTTTTGCTTCTGCGGCTGGAATAGCTTACAGAACAGCCTGATCACAATACTTAAATTCTTTACCTATGCGAATGCGAATTATCTCCGGTGAATTCAAGGGGAGATTTATAAAAGTCCCGCAATCTGATAAAATCAGACCGACAACCGACAGGGTACGTGAGACTCTATTCAACCTACTTTCTAACAGGCTTGATTTTACGAATATCAGGGCGCTTGATTTATATGCCGGTTCAGGTTCACTTGGTATTGAATGTATCAGCCGAGGCGCAAGTGAAGTGCATTTTGTTGAAAGAGACAGGTTCATCTATTCAAATCTTGAAGAAAACATTTCGTCGCTTTCGATTAAAGACAGATGTTCTGTTTATAACATGGAAGTTTTAAGTTTTGTAAATAAACTGGTTACAGTGAAATATGATTTGATTCTTGCTGATCCCCCGTTTTTCAAAGATGATATTTATAAAGTTGTTGAAGCAATATTAAATAATAACTACCTTACTGATGAGGGACTGCTTATAATAGAACGTTCTATCCAGACTCAAGAAGAAGATTTTTTACATTTTAATATTGAACCATTTAAAATCATTGGTGACGCTTGTCTGTACCAGATAAAAAGTACAAAATAAAATTTTTTATTCTGTTTGTGGTTTTTCCCTTCTTACAGATTTTCCCGCAGCCGTTTAACAGGGAGATTACATCAATCCCATTTTCAGATTCAAACGGAATAATATCTAATACATTCTCAGGCGGAATTAATAATCCTGAATTTTTCTTTATTGATATTGATAATGATGATGACTATGACATAATTTTTATGGATAGCGACGGAACTTCAGGCTGGTATAAAAATAATGGTAGTAAATTTAATCCGCTCTTTGAGTTTACGACTGACATAATACCAGGTGCGCATTTTAATGGATGGTTTTATTTAGTTGACATAGACAATGACGGTGATGCCGATCTGTTTACGGGTGGAGCGACCAACTATATTGACTTTTACAGGAACACAGGGAATGTATCTTCTCCTTTTTATGAACTTGAAATCGATACTCTAAAAGATAATGATGATGAATTTATGTTTAGTGAATTCGGCTGCAACCCTTTGTTTGCCGATGTTGATAACGACAATGACTATGATTTTATAACAGGCACTTCTGCTGGTAAGCTTACTTATTATGAAAATGTTGGTTCTCCGACAAATTTCATATTTGAGTTCATCACTGACTTTTGGCAGAACATCTTAATTATTTCAACTGACGGAAATGATAATTTACACGGTGCAAGCTCATTAGATTTTGCTGACATAGACGATGATGGTGATCTCGATTTATTCTGGGGCGATTTCTTCAGTCCGAGTGTTTATTTCCTGCATAATACAGGTACACCGGAAACTCCGAATCTTCAGGTAGAACTTTATAGATATCCACCAAATGCAGATAGTGTTTTTACAAGTGGTTTTAACATGCCAAGATTTGTAGATATTGACGCAGACGATGATCTTGATATGTTCGTATCAGTACTTTATGATCCTACAGTCCCCCAGTCATTAATTTTTTATGAGAATGCCGGGACTGTTACAAATCCTCTGTTCATACGTTTGACAAATAACTTTTTAAAAACACTCGACACCGGGAACCAGAGTGTTCCTGTTTTTTATGATATTGATGATGACGGAGATAAAGACCTGTTTATTGGAACAGCAAATAACCCTGATGGTTCAATCTATTATTTTGTTAATAACGGTTCCGTATCTGCGCCTGAGTATTTGCTGGTTGATTCAGCATACTTCGGTATAACAGGTGAACTATCATTAGCGCCAACTTTTGGGGACATAGATGATGACGGTGACGCTGATCTGGTTGTCGGAAATTTTGATGGCACCTTATCGCTTTTCAGAAATACAGGTTCAGCAGCATCAGCTCAGTTTGTGTTTGAATCGTTAATCCAGAATAACTCCGGTATAAACATAGATGCAGGCGTTTATGCCCGACCAGTATTGATCGATTTTGATCTTGACGGAGACCTTGACCTTGTTCTTGGCAGGTTTAACGGACAAATAAATTATTATCGGAATGTCGGAAGTCAATCAAACTATTCATTTGAACTCGTTAGTGATTTTTTTGGTGGGATAGATGTAGGCGACAATAGCACACCTTTTATTGCAGATTATGATAACGATAATGATTTTGATTTATTTACAGGCGATCGATCCGGTCAGATTATTCATTACAGAAATGATGGCAGCAATTCGGCACCAAACTGGTCATTGGTCACAAACGAATTTATTGTTCAGAACTTTGGCTCAGAGACAGCACCTGTTTTATGTGACATCGACAATGACACTGACCCCGATTTATTTGTTGGAAATGTAAAAGGTGGTTTATATTTTTACAGAAATTCATTAGTATCAGATATAAATGACGACCCGCAAAATCCTGTTGATTTTGAAATAACAATTTCTTCATTCCCAAATCCGTTTAATGATCAAACCAATATAGATGTCATTATTCCGAAAGCTGGATACACTATTATCAATGTATACAATCTGTTAGGCGAAAAAATTTTAACTTTGAATCAATCTTACTTAAGCAAAGGAAAGCAAAGCTATAAATGGTCAGGCAGGGATTGGTTAGGTAAGGAACTGGCATCAGGTGGATATATAGTGGTTGTCAGCAATAGTGGAAAAATACGATCACATAAATTGCTGCTGCTCAAATAGTATCCTATGTTAATAAAAATTTATTAGGAACATCACTACATATCATTTAATTTATGTTGGTTCAAGCATGAGAATATTGTTCATAGTTCTGAGGATAGATTTTTCTGGTGACAACTTGTTACCAGGTTTATATATTGTGCTTAATGAATCTTGTTCCTTTCTACAGACCGTTAAAAAGACTCAAATAAAATAATTTAAATTTATAGTGAGGTATTATGTATAGGTTTATTCTGTTCATTATTTGCGTTTCAACAACAATTAATTTCGCACAAATGAATGTGGATTTAGTTGGTCAGCGTAACCAGTATCCATCAGTAGGTTACAATGACATCTGGGGTTATGTTGATCCTTCAGGAAATGAATACGCATTATTGGGTGTACAAAGCGGTACATCAATAATCAGTCTGGTAAATCCTCAAAACCCGGTTGAAGTTGCATTTATTCCCGGACCTAATTCACTCTGGCGTGATATAAAAACTCACTCGCACTATGCTTACGTTGTAACCGAAGGAACCAGTTCAGGAACCGGAATGCAGGTAATAGACCTTTCACAGTTACCCGTAACAGCAACACTCGTTCATACTTTCAGCACAACTTTCACAAGTGCGCACAACATTTTTATTGACGATGGCTATGCTTATGTAATCGGTACCAATTCAGGTGGTATGCATATTATTGATCTATCCAATCCCACCGCACCTGTTCAGGTCGGGTATTACGGCGGAAGTGGTTATGTTCATGATGTTTATGCCTGGGAGGATACAGTTGTAGTTTGTGCAGGAAGTTCGCAAAGATATGCTTTCATTAATGTAAGTAATAAAAGTAATCCTGTAATGATATCACAAAGTTCGATGCTTCCGGGAATTTATTCACATAGCGGCTGGATGACCGAAGATAAAAATTATTTTATCGGCTGTGAGGAGTTTGATACAAGGGATGTGACTGTCTGGGATGTTTCCGACAGAACTTCATGGGATCTTGTTGTAAATCAGTGGCAGATGACAAATCCAACTCCGCAGATTGATGACCCTGTTCATAATCTATTTGTCAAAGGAAACTTTGCACATATTTCTTATTACAAACATGGATATGTAGTTCTTGATATTTCAAATCCTTTATCTCCGCAGTTGGCAGGAAATTATGATACGTATCCGGGTTCGAATGGAGTTTATGCCGGTGCGTGGGGTTGTTATCCATATCTGCCATCGGGAAATATTTTAATATCTGATATGCAGACCGGTTTGTGGGTCTTTGACTTTTTATTGGATGGTACTACTCCGGTTGAACTTGAATCTTTTTCAGCATCTGTTGCACTTAACGAGATAAATCTAACATGGGCAACAGCTTCTGAATTAAATAATCAGGGATTCAACATTGAACGAAGTAATGACAATGTTAATTGGGTTAAAATAGGTTTTGTTGAAGGAGCCGGAACAAGTTCAGAAAAAAATACTTATACTTTTTCAGATAGATCGCCGATTGAAGCAAAATCATTTTACAGACTAACTCAAATTGATTACGATGGGACAAAACATTTTTCACAAAGTATTGAAGTAGTTTTTTATTCAGTCAATAATTTTTCACTAAAGCAGAATTACCCGAACCCGTTCAATCCTTCGACAAAGATCGCGTTTACACTGCTTAACGATGACTTTACAAATCTATCTATTTACAACGTACTTGGCGAAAAGGTAAAAGAAATTGTCAATGAGCAATTATCTGCCGGCAGTTATGAATTTAATTTTGATGCTGTTGATCTTCCAAGCGGACTTTACATCGCAAATTTAAAATCCGGTTCAGATCTTAAATCGATTAAAATGAATTTACTCAAATAGGACTTATACAAATGAGATTTACTAATGCTGTAATTGTCTTATTGACCGGAGTATTTTTAACCTCTTGTACTCAAGATTCGGTCCAACCCTCACACCCTGTTAATGAATCGAATAACGGTTTTGAATCTTATGCAGTAGCTGAAATATTTGCAGTTAACTGTACCGAATCAGAATGTCACGGAGGTAGTGAACCGCAACATGCTCTATCACTTGAAAACTGGAATGGATTGGTTCATGGTTCTTTCGGAAGACCTACAAGCGACAGCTCTCATCACCATAAATTTTCAAAAACTTATCATGGCGAAACCCCTTATGGTGGTGGACCGGTAATTCCTTTCAATGCTGATAAGAGTTTGTTATACCGACTTATAATTGGAGATGTTCAAGATCATTCTCTTTCTATGCCTTATGGAAAATCTAAAATACCTCAATCACAAATAGATGTTATTAAAGATTGGATTAACAGAGGCGCGAAAAGTAACTCAGGAGAAATTCCATACACTCACAGTGATAAGAAAATTTATTTATGTGCACAGGGCAGTGATGAGGTGTACATAGTTGATCCTGACCATAAAGCAGTTTCAGGAATTATTGATGTCGATTTTTTGAAAAGTGTAAATGATCAGCCTCACAATATTCAGATAAAGAACGGTTATGTATATGTAACTTTGATCACAACCGGAAGATTTATTAAATACGATTTAAATACTCATGAGATGTCAGGATTTGTTGAAGGACTTGAAGCTCCGGGAATGATAAATATAAGCCCTGACGGAAAAAAAGCTTATGTTTCAAAATCATCAACGGCACCGGGCGACTATAACATTATTTATGTAGTTGACACACAAACTATGACAAGGGAAGCTGATATTGTTTTGCCAGTGTTTGGATTACCTCACGCGATTGCACTTAGCAATGATGGATCAACCCTTTATGTAGCGAATATGACCAAAGACAGAATTTCAATTATGAATACTGTAACCGGTGATCCTATCAGTGACATTGTACTTTCATCCGGCTCAGCATTGGTTCACGAACCCATGCACATTTACCTCTCGCCTGATAATCAGTACTTGTACGTTAATTGCCGCAAATCCAGTAAGATGTTGATTATCGAAACTCAGACCAATACTGTGGTAAAGGAATTCGATATAAAGGAACATCCGATGCAGGCTGCAATCTCATCTGATGGTAATAAAATTTTTGTTGTTTCTCATCATGATCCTTACATAACAGAAATTACGAAATCGGGAACCTCCTGGACAATTACAAATGAATTTGAAAGTCCTTTGTTCCACCATCTTTATGGTGCAGACCTTTCGGGCGATGACAGATATTTATACGTCACCTGTTCAAACAGTACTGATGATTTCAAATCAAGGTACCAAAATTCTGGACAAACTCGCGCCGCACTGCTTTGTATTTATGATACACAAACACATGAGATAGTCAGGGTACTGGATACAGGTAGTTATGCAACAGGTATAGCCGCACGTTGACAAACTAATTATCGGGCAAATGATTTTTTTTGCCCGTTTTTTTTATAGTTTTGTTCTATGAAAAAGGTAATTTATCCAGGAACATTTGACCCGGTCACATTCGGTCACATTGACATTATACAACGTGCCCGTGATTTGTTCGATTCCGTTGTAGTGACTGTCGCTATAAACCCCACTAAGACTCCCCTTTTCAGCGTCGAAGAGCGAGTAAGTATGCTTAAAGAAAGCCTTAAAGAATACAACAATATTTCTGTCGATTCATTCGATGGCCTTGTTGTCGATCATGCACACCAGGTTGGAGCCACAGGAATAATTCGTGGTTTAAGAGCTGTGAGCGACTTCGAATATGAATTTCAGATGGCTTTAATGAACAGGAAACTCGCGAGCGACATTGCTACTATTTTTTTAATGCCACATGAAAAATATACTTATCTAAATTCATCGATAGTCAGAAACCTGGCTGGGCTGCAAAGTGATGTGAGTGAATTTGTACCTCCCATTGTAAATGAAGCATTGATAAAAAAGTTCATGAAATAACCCGCTCAATTTCAATTTTAAAAATACTTTCAAGTTGATTTAAACCAGAGAGATTGATAATGACAAAATCTGTTTGTGTATTTTGTGCCTCAAGCAGCAGGATAGATATCCAGTTCCTTAATACTGCATATCGGTGCGGAGAAGTGATTGCATCAGCCGGGTTAAAACTCATTTACGGCGGCGGTGCAAAAGGATCGATGGGTTACGTTGCAAATGGCGCAATCTCAAAAGGCGGGCACGTAACAGGAATTATTCCTCAGTTTATGATTGACCTGGAATGGGCACACAAAGGATTGAAAGAACTTATAATTGTTGAGACAATGGCTGAGCGAAAATCCCGGATGCTTCAACTCTCGGACGCAGTTCTGGTTTTACCCGGCGGCTCAGGTACTTTGGAGGAATTATTTGAAACAATTAGTTTGAAGCGACTGGGTATGTATTTAAAACCGATTATCATCCTCAATGAAAAAAAGTTCTATGACCCGCTTAAGAGTCTGTTAGAAGGAACCGTAAAAGAAAAGTTTATGGATAAAAAACATTTAGATATGTGGGACTTTATTTCGGGACCTGATGAGATTATAGACGCAATAAATCGCGCAGTTAAATGGGACGAGGATGCAATTAAATTTGCCGCAGTTTAATCAGTCATAATATTTATAGATATACTGTATAACAGAAATTTTTTCACCATTATCATCCTGCTTGATTTCTTCAACAAGATTACCTTTTACATCATACCTTAATTGATATCTATAATCATCACCGCCAATAAACGAAAAACTATTCGCCTCAATCTTCTGTCCGGATGAATTATAACTATACTCTATTTCGAACTCTTTGCTGCCATCTGAATTAAACCAGGATTCCTTTAATAACTTTCCTGTCTTATCATACTCATACTTGTAATATTTTTCTATCTGCCCTGAAACATTTGTTCTGTTGACTCTTACTTTCAATCCCCTCTTATCATATTCATATAAAAATATTTTTTGCAAACGGTTTTGAAGATCATATCTTTTTGAAGAAAGTCTTGTACCTGAACTATCATATTCATAGGCAAAAAGATTTTCTTCACTGCCATCAGAATTATAATTTATTGTCTCTGATAAAAAACCATTCTCATCATACGTTAATGTAGCAAGTTTTAACGGCGACCCAGTATTGCCATCTGCATCAAACTGAAATTCAAGCTTATCAATACTTTTTATTTGATTCTCTTTGATATGTAATCTCTCTTCGGTTTCCGGATTGCGAAACTCAATTTCAGATTTCACTTCGCTGGATTTTACTACTTCTTTTTCCTTCACCGTTTCATTAACAGAAGCAGAACATCCCCAAAAATATAACACAATGGCAATAGCAATAAATTTTTGTACTACATTCATAAGCTTATAATAAATAGTTGTAACAATTCTAATACTAAAAGAATTGAACATCAAGGTAATGTTTTGGTTTGATGATTTAGAGTTATCTCGTTGTTAGCTTTTTGTAAGCTTCAAGCAATTTATTTTTGGTTACCAGAAGGTCCTGTGAGATGACTTTGACCTCACCAAGCACGGGCATAAAATTAGTATCTCCACTCCATCTTGGAACAATATGAAAGTGAATATGATCCGCTATTCCCGCACCGCTTACACGTCCTAGGTTCGCGCCTAAATTAAAGCCGTCCGGACTATATATTTCCTTCAAAGCTTTTTGTGCAAGTTGAAGTTCATTCATAATTTCTAAGTTCTCATCATCGTTTAGTTCTATCATTGAATCTAAATGACGAATGGGTACAACCATTAGATGCCCGTTGTTGTAAGGATAAAGATTGAGAACTGTAAAAGTAAGTTTATTTTTCCGTACCAGAAGATTTTCAACAGATGCGACTTCCTTATCCTTCATTTCACAAAAGATACAGCCTTCTGTTTTTTCTGCCGAACTAAATGAATCAATATATTGAGAGCGCCAGGGTGACCAGAGTTTTTCCATTTTGCCTCATAAAAAAGGCGGGTATAACCCGCCTGATAATCAATGTCCTTCTTCTCTTGATTTTTTGTATTCCTCAGTGATCTTTTGTTCAACTTCTTTCGGTACTTCTTCATAATAAGCGAATTTTCTTTTATGAGCACCGCGTCCCTGAGTCAAGCTGCGAAGCTGAGAAGAATACTTATAAAGTTCAGCCAGCGGAACATTGGCTTTGATAATCTGAAAATGACCGTCACTATCCATCCCTAATATTTTTCCGCGGCGACTTGAAATATCTCCCATTACATCGCCCATATATTCTTCAGGCACTGTAACTTCAATTTCATAAATCGGTTCCAGCAGACATGGTTTACATTCAAGAAAACCTTTTTTGAAACCCTGAGATGCAGCAAGCTTAAACGACATTTCATCAGAGTCAACGTTGTGATAAGTTCCATCGAACAGAGTTACTTTAACATCAACAACCTGGTTGCCTGATAGCACACCTTTCTGCATTGTGTCGATAATACCCTTTTCAACTGCGGGAATAAATCTTCCCGGAACAACACCTCCGACTATCGCATCAACAAATTCAAATCCTTTACCCCTCGGCAGTGGTTCCATCTTAAAATGAACATGACCATACTGACCTCGACCGCCTGATTGTTTTTTATGCTTATATTCGATGTCTTCAGCACGACCTTTTATTGTCTCTCTATAAGGTACTCTTGGTTCAACGAGGTCGACCTCAACACCATATCTTTCTTTCAGTCTTTTGATTGCTAAACCAAGCTGAAGTTCTCCCTGACCTGAAATAATTGTTTGTGATAGTTCAGGATCGAACGCTACATTGAAAGATGGATCTTCTTCATGTAGAGTATGAAGTCCGGACGCAATCTTATCTTCATCACCTTTTGCTTTAGGCTGAATTGCTCCTCTTATAACCGGATCCGGAAAATCTATAGGCTTTATCACAACAGATAAATTTTTTGAACTCAAAGTGTTGTTTGTATGCGTATCCTTTAACTTTACAACAGCACCAAGATCACCGGCAACCAGTTGCGGAGCCTCTTTCCTGTTGTGTCCATTTAGAATGGACAACTGGCTCAATCTCTCTGTTTTACCGTTCGTTTGATTTACCATATCCAAACCTGTAGCAACTTTGCCGGAAAAAACTTTAAAGAGTGATAGTTCACCGACGTGCTGCTCAGAAATAGTTTTAAACACAAACAGAACGGGTTCTCCGTTTATTTCAGGTTTAACAAGAACTTTTTTATCGGAATCACGAATCGAAGACTCTTCTCCGCCTCGATCTAAAGGTGACGGAAAATATTTGGAAACGAAATCAAGAAAGTTATTCATCCCGATACCTTTAGTTGCAGAAACCGCAAAGACCGGGGTGAGATTTCTTTTCATCAGAGCTAGTTTGAGTCCGGTTTCAAGATCCTCATTACTTAGCGTACCTTCTTCGAAATATTTATTCATTAATTCTTCAGTAGTTTCTGCAACTTTTTCTACCAGTTCCGTCCTGTAGGCTTCAGCATCAGATTTTACATCTGCAGGTATTTCTAATTCAGTAACTTTTTTAGATCCAACAGTATCAAATTGAAAAGCTTTCATCCTAACAACATCAATTATTGTATTGAAGTTAATACCTTCATTTGCCGGAAATGTTACGATAATCGCGCCGGATGATAATCGTTCTTTAGCCTGTTGCTCAGTCTCTTTGAATCTCGAATGTTCATTATCAACTTTGTTTATTATTATCGCGGAAGGTAAACCATATTCATTTACAAATTTACCGGTATTCTCAGATCCTACTTCAACACCTTCTGCCGATTTAAGTACCATAACTGCAGTATCACAAACTCTCATTGCAGATTTCACATCACCGATAAAATCAGTGTAACCAGGAGTATCGAGTATGTTTATCTTGGTATTATTCCACTCAAGGTGCATTAACGCGGTAGAGATTGATATTTGTTTTTCAATTTCGTTAGGGCTGTAATCAGAAACTGTGTTGCCTTCTGCTATGCTGCCTATTCTGTTGATTTCGCCTGCTGTGTAGAGTAAAATTTCGGAAAGTGATGTCTTACCGCTCCCTCCATGACCGATAAGTGCAATATTCCTTACTGAGTCTGCTCCATATTCCTTCAATTGAGTTCCTCCTAATATACAAAGGTGAGATAGAAATGATTGATTGTTATTGTCTCCTGTAGGTATTCCAGAAAGTGTTGAAGCCTTTAGCGATCGCAGAAATATTTTTGAGGAACCCCATCACAGGTTCCTCAATACCTGAACGAATCTTTTCTTCAAATGATAGGATTGTATCAACACGCTCTTTAAGATGACCTATAATATCTTTTGCGGATTTTAGTTGTTCTTTAGTCTGATCTGATAACTCACTTAATTTTTTACTCAACTCAGTTGTGGATATGATTAATGGAGTAATTTGATCTGACAGTCCTGATACATCGGACTGTATCTTTTGTACAGACTTTGTGATCTTACTGATATAATAAATTAATGACAGACATAAAGCTGATGCTGAAACAAGAAGTACAATTAAAAAGAATGTTTCCACTGTCATTAATTTATTCCAGTTTTATTATCAGGAATTTTTAGATTCTTTATATGCATCCAAACCTGCTTTAACCGCTGATTTCAGACGAGTTCCTTCATCTTCAATTATTTCTTTGCCATGATGAATTGTTGAACTGGCTTTAGTCTTTGCATCACTAAAAATTTTTTCGGCATCTTTTAGTAATTCACCGGATTTAGTTTTAGCATCGACAATTAATTTTTCAGATTTTCTTTTACCTTCGTTGATGAGTTCGCTTGCTTTGACTTTTGCTTCGGCAATAAATCTTTCTGCGTCATCAAGATAATCATCAGTTTTTGCCCTGATATCATTACGGAGTTCTTTTCCACTCTTAGGTGCATACAATAAAGCTAAAATAGCTCCAATCGCTCCGCCGGCTAAAAATCCTATCAACAACCCTTTCTTTAAATTATTATCCTGTGCCATAACAACTCCTTTTAGATAGTAAAATTTTACTAAGCGAATATACGCAGAGCCCTTACGAAAATCAAGAAAATAGCTGATTTTAGGGCTTTTTTCGCCATTTATTTGCTTATCACAACTAAAATTTCTCTTGTTACTCTGTACTCCGCAAAGAATCTATTTCTAATTTTATTTTTCCGAATCTTTTTTGATAGAAAGAAACGCTGATAACGCCTACAAACACAGCAAACCAAAGTGTAACAACCCGGATAATAAATGTAGATGCTACTGCTACATCTGTTGAAGCGCCGTGTTGAACAAGCATAAATGTGAGTGAACCTTCAGTTACACCAAGACCACCTGGCAATAGAGAAATTGCACCAACTATAGTTCCGAAACAATAACTAAATGATGCCCACATCATATCTGTATTTATGTTAAAATTTTTCAGAACTACAAAATATCCTAAACATTCAAATGCCCACGAACACAAACTAAGTAGTGTCATATAAACAAGAGGAAGTGGTTTTAACATAAGATAAGAGCTTTCATATGCGGTATGAATATTCTCAATACGCTTCCTGATGAATTTTATTTTCTCAGCAATTCCAATAAGGGGAAGAGCAATTCCTTTATTACTTAGTACAACTAACACTACAATAAAAAATACTGTTACGGCTAGAACTATTTCACGACCATAGTCATAGATGTATGCTCCAGCCAGTGCAATAAATAGTAAGGAGACAAAATCTGTTATCCTTTCTACAAAAACTATTGGTGCAGTTTTGCTAATTGGCGTGCCATTGACTTCTTTAACCAGATATGCTTTTAATAGCTCCCCCATCTTACCCGGTGTAACACTCATTATTAAACCAGACATAAAAATAGAAAGTGAATCTATTTTTTTCATTTTAATTGATAGAACACTAAGGTAGTAATCCCACTTAAAGAATCTACAAAAATAATTTGCAAGTGATAACAGAAGAAGTACCGGAAATAATAACCAGTTAAAAAGTTTGAACGCCTCTGCCACCTGCTGATAATCTGCATAAATTGTAAACGCAAGATATATTAATCCTGCAACGGCAATCGAAATTAAAATTTTTTGTTTTATTTTTTTCAGCACCTATTTCACCTTTTCAATCCCCTGAAATATTTTTGATAGCGGTAACCCGACAACATTGTAGTAGCATCCTTTTATCCGGCTTACAAATACCGCACCGTAGTCATCCTGAATTCCGTAAGCACCGGCTTTATCCATTGGACTTCCTGAATCGACATACGTTTTGATTTCTTTATCACTAAGCTCTCTGAATGTTACATAAGTTTTCTCAGCGCCCAGTATTCTTTTCCCGGTTATTGTATTTGCTATGCAGTAACCTGTATAAACAATATGAGTAAGTCCGCTTAGCATTTTAAGCATTTGCACTGCGTTTTTTTTTGATGTTGGTTTTGCAATTTTTTTGTTGTCTAATACGACAATGGTGTCGGCAGTTATTACAATCCCTTTTACATTTTTTGAAATGGCTGCGATTGATTTCTCATTAGCAATCCGTTTTGCATTTTGCAATGGAGTTTCTTTATCTGAAAATTTCTCATCGGTCTGAACATCAATAATCCTGTAAGGAATATTTATTTGCTTAAGAAGTTTTCTTCTTCTGGGAGATTTTGACGCAAGATATATTGGCAAGTCAATTTTATTCTTCATACTTCTCTATAACTGTTCCGGGGAAATAATGATTAATAATTTCTCTGAAGTCTTTACCCTGATGTGACATATTTATAGCACCGTATTGACACATGCCTACGCCGTGACCATATCCTCTGCCACTGAATACAACATCATTTCCATCTATAGATACATCAAACCAATTGCTGAATAAAATGCTTTTGTTGTCGGCCGTTCTTATCACAGACCTGATATTATTGCCGTATAGTGAAATTGTTTTTTGATCTTCCTCATTCTCAACCAGGGTGATTGATAATTCACTTACCCTGCCTGATTCAAATCTTGATTTGATTTCTATATTTTCGAGTTCAAAATTCTCTCCAGAAATCACGCTGGCATTTTTAAATCTTTTTATCAGTTCACTACGACTTATAACTTCCTTCCATTTAAATCTTGGTGAAATGCTGCAGTAGGATGGTTCCCCATCACCTACTCCTGATAGATAAGGAAGTTCACCTTTCGTGAATACATTTACTGAGTTTTCTGTCTTTCCCCCACAGGTTGAATGATAAAATGTTGTAGCAAGTTTATTGTCATAAAAAAGAACTGTCCCTCTTGTCTCCTCAACCGCTCTGTTTGAAAGTTGTTTTTCAGTATCAGCACCGCCATAAACCTGATCACGCACATCAACATATAGATCAAAAACATTTGAAGCTTTCTCGAGTTTTAACAATGTATAAGAACGAGCACAAATGGAAAATGCTTTTAAAGCTTCAAGGTTAATATCACCTTTTCCCAATGGCATTTCAGATGGCAGGACTCCTTTCAAATAATCTTCAATATTGATAACATTTATTATTTTAATCCCGTCATCACTATTTAAGAATCTCAATTTGCCGCGGTAATTTTTTGAATTGAAATTAATTAATTCGGTCGAATCTTCTGGTTGTATTTCGAAGTAATCATTTTCAAATGATTGCCCATTTATTTTTAGCTTTATTTGATCATCATCTTTTGTGAAAAGTATAACATTGCCTTTTTTTACAACCGCAATTTTATTTTTTGAATCGGATAGAGTGACAGTAGTTTGAACAATGTAAGTCAGTTCGGATTGAGAGTCATAAAGAAGTACCCTTACAGCATTAAGGATTGTGGAATGGTAAGGATCGCTTTTAGAAATGTCACCGTTCTTTTCGTTCACATCTTTGTCTTTACTTGTGAACCGTTCTGTACCCGAACAACCAGCAAGAATAATAAAAGTTATCAGGAAGATGAAAGATACCTTAATGGTCATCAGACTCAGACTTAAATTAGTAGTGAATATTTTTTATGATACGAAGATAAGACAAAAATAATAATTGAATTACAACAAAGAGGAAAAAATTTAGGATAGCCGGAAAACGGAACTATCGGAACATTGCTTTTATACTGCCCCAGGTACGCTTCACTCCGGAAATATTATGGGAAACTGAAACTTCTGATGAATATGTGGACTGGTTATTATTGTCAACAATCTTTAATCTGTAAATAAAAATAAGGTCAGTGGTTTTGTATGCGTTTTCGTCTATATAAGAATAAAGTTTATTACTACCCTGCGGCTGGATTGTTGCCAACTGAATGAATGAACTTTGCGGTGTCCGTCTTTCTACTATAAAATTCTGAAGATTAACTTCTTCGCCGGTTTTCCATTCAAGTTTTACATCTTCACTTTCACTCCTTGCATGGAAAAAGTCTAGAAATGCACCTGCAAAAGCAGTGGAAATGAATGCAAATAGAACAAAAGTCTTAAGTAGCGTCAATTTCATGGCTTTAATATAGACTACTTCGACAGAAATGTCAAGATTTTTTTCATATCCTTAATTTACTCCAAAATACAGAAGAAGATTATAATTAATTGAAATTATTATTTTTGTACCTGCTTTATGGAACTGTGGAAAAAAACACTATATACGGTATGGGTATGTCAATTTATAACTATGGTTGGCATGAGTTCAATTGTCCCTTTTCTGCCCCTTTTTGTCCGTGAATTGGGAATAACAAAACTAAACGAGACCACCTTCTGGAGCGGGCTAGTTTTCTCAGGTCCATTTCTTGTTTCCTTTTTTTTAGTCCCTGTATGGGGCGTATTAGGCGACAAATATGGTAGAAAAATAATGATTCTCCGGGCGATTATCGGACTTGCAATAGCACAATTTCTTATCGGTTTTTCACAGGATGTCACACAATTATTTATCGCGAGAATGATCCAGGGATTGTTAAGCGGATTTCTCCCTGCTGCCATGGCATTGATCGCCGCAAGTACGCCTGGTGATAAAATGGGATATTCACTCGGGATATTACAATCAGCCTCTGCAGCTGGTTCTGTTGTAGGACCAATAATCGGTGGAGTAATATCTGATTTTTTAGGATTCAGAAATGTATTCTTCGTTGTATCAGGATTGTTCTTAGTCACCGGAATTGCAATAGTAATTTTTATTAAAGAAAATCGTGAAGAGAAAGTAACCGAATCTTATACACTTTTTCAGAACTGGAAATATGTAATCACAAAGAAAGAAATATTGGTTCCCTCACTATTAATTATGTTAGCTACAATGGGATTTGCTTTTGTTCGCCCACTGTTTGTTTTATTCATTGAAACAATTGAAAAAGACATTGCACTGCTCCCTACGATTACTGGAATGCTTTATAGCATCATTGGAATCTTTTCAACTGTATCAGCTGCTTACTGGGGAAGAAAAGTCGAAAGAGGCGGAATTAAAAAAAATCTTTTGATAGCATCTTCCCTTACTGCGGCAATGTATTTGTTGCATACTGTGGTCTCTAGTGCATACCAGTTAATTCCCATATACATATTATTAGGATTCGGGTTCGGGGCAATTCAGCCATTACTTTTTACAGCCATTGATTCATACACTTCAAAGGAACGAAAAGGAGGAATACTCGGAGTCGCTACAAGTTTTCAGATTCTCGGGAATATTATTGGACCCATTGCTGCTGGTATTATTGCGGGGTTTGCCGGACTACGATTTTCTTTCATTATCACATTTGTTTTGTTTCTTACCGTTGCAGTCTCAGGATTCTTTTCACTAAAAAAATAAATTAACTATACCATTTGCTGCTTCTAAATTTTAATAGAATAGCAGTCGAATAAATAATAATATAAATCGGTAATGCTGCCCATGCCCATATTAAACCCAACTTTAGTACCACACCAAATAAATATGCAAGCGGAACAAAGATCAGGAGATTTGCTATAACTTCTGCTTTCATTACAAACATTGTTTTACCAGCAGCTTGCAAACCGTTAGCGAGTACAACTCCAACAGCATAAAAAATCTGTGCAAATCCTGCAATCCGTAAAGCCGGTTTGGCAGTCTCAATAATTATAGGATCGGTTGTAATGATCAATAAAACCAGGTGCGGTATTAAAATAAAAATTAAACCAAGAATTATTGTGTAGTACGTGGCGACTTTTGCTGTTTCAAATCCATAGATTTTTGCTAATTGGAATTTACCTGAACCGAGATTATTTCCGACAAGAGTTTGTACCGCAATACCAAAACCGAAACATGGAAGGAAGGACATAAATAAAGTACTTATAACTGCTTGTGTAGCCGCTTGTTGTTCAGTACCAATAAGACCAGTGATTGCTACGAAAATTAAAAATCCAACCAATATAAATACATTTTGAAAGGCAACAGGTAGTGATATTTCATATATCCTTTTTATAATCTGAAAATCCGGTTTCAGATTTTTAAAATTCTTAAACTTTAGCCGGTATGATGGAAGTAAAATTATAACAAGGTAAAATAATACATCAAACAAAGTTGCAAGGGTTGAGCCAAGACCCGCACCGGCAAGTCCCATTCTTGGCATACCAAAATTTCCGTATATAAACATCACGTTGAAAATGATATTCAAAAGGTTTGTGATAACGCCTGAAAACATGAATATTTTTGTTTTGCTTATCCCGAAGAAAAATCCCCTGAATGACACTGAAATGAGAAAGAAAGGAATACCCAAAAATCTGTAAAAAATATATTCACTTGCGTAGAATCCAACTACATCATCAGCTGCAAAAAAATGAGCAATGGGTGTATCTGCAAATAATCCTATTATTGCAACAACCACACCGATAATAAGACTGATATACACCGATGCGTTGAGTGTTACTCCACAACCTGTAAAATCTGAAGCGCCGAATTTTCTTGCTACGATAACGTGAGTGCCTGTCGCAAGACTAGAGAAGAAACTTATCAAAGCCCAGGTCGCTAAAACACCCAAACCCATCGCAGCTAAAGCGTATGTAGCTTCATCAAGCCTTCCAACCATTGCAGTATCAACAAGAGAGACTACCATCTGGGTGGATAATCCAGCAATTGCCGGCAATGCAACCCGCAGTATTTTTTTATAATAACTGTTTACTGGAAATAAATTCATTAGTATTAAAATAAAAAATGTTGGGAAGTATAGAAAAGATTTAATCTGAAAGGATTGTTACGAATAAATTAAATGTGGAGCTAAGCGGGATCGAACCGCTGACCTCTTGAATGCCATTCAAGCGCTCTCCCAGCTGAGCTATAGCCCCATTATTTTTCATCTCCGTTGCAAAGTTAGAGAACAAATTATTCTAAATCAATTTCTACCTGAATTTTGGATTGTGAGAATAATATCAAAATTCTATTTTTAAGTCAGCTTATGAAAAAATTTTTATTCATCGTAATTACTTTTATAGTTTCACTGCTGTCAGGCGGTTGTGAGGATTCGATCACAGATAATGATATAGATAATCGTATCATCCCCGACTCACTTGTTAGTTTCAGTCAGCATTTACAGCCCGTGTTCGAGATTAAGTGTGTTAGCTGTCATGATGATAATACCAAAGCAGGCGGATTAAGTTTAACAACCTGGGCAGGAACCACTGCTGATGGAAGAGTTGTTGTTCCTTTCACTCCTGATAACAGTGTTATCGTTTGGACAGTTGAAGGTCGAGCTGGTATTACGCCTATGCCGCCACTAAATTCACCTTATAAACCATTCACACAAAACCAGGTCAATGGTTTGAAAAAATGGATTGAAGAAGGCGCACAGAACAACTGATCAAAGCCACTTCATTTCTTTATACCAATTCACAGTTCTGTAAATTCCATCTTTCAGCGATAGGTTTTGTTTAAATCCAAAGTCGCGTTTTGCTTTTGATGTATCGCAAATCCAGGCTTTCCTCGTAATGTCTCTTGCTTTTTCAAGATTTAATGTCGCGGGCTTTGAACTGAACATTGCAAAAAACTGCGCAATCGCCGCAATGAAATAAACTATAAAGTGAGGAACTTTCACTTTAATTGGTCTCTTATTAAATACTTTGTTGCATACTTCACCTACATCGTCCCACGTATAATATTTTTCCGAACTTATAAAGTAGATTTGTTTTTTTGCTTTCTCTGATACTGATGCCAAATATATTCCATCAACAAGATCAATTACGTGAATCAGGCTAATCACTTTCTTATCGAAGCCGATTGTTGTCATCAATCCTTTCGAAAAAGTATTGAAGAAAATAAATATCTCTGTGTCTCGTTCGCCGTAAACTGCGGGTGCGCGTGTAATTGTAATCGGTAGTTTATCAAAAAATGATTTTGCTAACTCTTCCTCCGCGAGCTTGCTTTTACCATAAGTCGTGATCGGTGCACAAATTGTTTCTTCAGTAACAGGTTTACCATCAAGTGAAGGTCCCGTTGCAGTTTGACTGCTAACTATTAAAAATCGTTTTATGCTATCTTTGTATTCAAGAGCTACTTCGAGCATAGCTTTTGTTGTTTCAACATTACCATCAAAATAACCTTGTGGTGTTTTTGACTTAACCACACCAGCAATGTGGTAAATATATTCTGCATCCTGGAAAGAACTTTTAAGCCCGGCTTTGTCAGTTAGTGCACATTCTATAATTTCAACCCCCTTGCCTTCAATCCATTTCAGACTGCTTGTCTTGCGAACCAGGCATCTCACATGAAAATTTTCTTTTAAAAGTTTATCAACCAGATGGCTGCCAACAAACCCTGTTCCCCCTGTTACTACAGCAATTTTCTTTGAACTCATTTATGCTTCACTTTAATTGATTTTGAAACTATTTAATGATAGATTTTGGCGCGAAATTTAAGAAATTTACTTTACTAAATTGTAGACTCATTTTTACATCCCGGAGGATTTTTGGATCTTTTTAAGAAGTGTCAGGACTTCACACGTGCAGATGAAGTCAAAGCAGCGGGCTTTTATCCATATTTCAGAGCTATTCAGGAAAATGAAGGACCGGTAGTACAGATCGAAGGTAGAAAAATAATTATGGCTGGTTCTAACAATTATTTGGGACTAACAGCTCACCCTTTAGTAAAAGAAGCAGCAGTAAAAGCAGTAGAAAAATATGGAACCGGATGTTCAGGATCACGTTACTTAACCGGAACGCTTGATTTACACAATGAACTTGAAGCAAGACTTGCCAAATTTTTTAATACGGAATCAGTATTACTTTTTAGTACCGGTTATCAGACGGGTCAGGGAATCATACCTACACTCGTTCAGCGCGGTGAATATATTGTTTCTGATAAAGATAACCATGCATGCCTTGTTGCCGGAAATTTAATGGCAAAAGGCGCCACTGCTGATTTTGTCCGTTACAAACATAATGATATGGATGATCTTGAGCGCGTGGTTAAAAAGCTTCCTGAAGAAGCCGGGAAATTAATTGTGAGCGATGGTGTCTTCAGTACAGGCGGAGAAATTGTTGATCTTACCCGGTTAAATGAAATTGCGAAAAAATATGGGTGCAGAATTCTCATTGATGATGCACACTCTGTCGGAGTTATTGGAAAAGGCGGAAGAGGAACCGCAAGTGAGTTTAATCTTGAAAATGAAATCGATATGACCATGGGAACATTCAGCAAAACTTTTGCATCACTTGGCGGATTTGTTGCTGGTCCTGAAAGAGTTATAAACTTTATAAAACATAATTCGCTCGCACTGATATTCAGCGCATCACCTACACCTGCTTCAGTTGCCGCTGCACTTGCAGCTCTTGATATTCTTGAAAAAGAACCAGAACGTGTAGATAAGCTGATTAGAAATGCAAATAAAATGCGCACAGGTTTAAAAGCCGCAGGCTTTAACGTGATTGAAGGTCGTACTGCAATTGTTCCCGTAATCGTTGGCGATGATCTACTAGCTTTCAAGATGTGGAGAATGCTTTACGACGCTGGTGTATTCGTGAATGTATTCATTTCACCGGGCGTACCTCAGGGAAGACAAATGATGAGAACGAGCTATATGGCCACTCACGAAGACGAACATCTTGATAAGATCATAGATATCTTTACAGAAACAGGAAAGAAAATAGGATTAATCTGAGTTGAAATTTTTTAAAGTATATTTAAGCATACCTCGAATGATGGTATGCTTTTTTTATTTATAGAGGTTGACATGAGTTCAATATCAATTAAAACAGTTTCTACCAAGAATGAATTAATGCAGTTCATTAAAATCCAGTGGAAGTTTTATAAAAATGATCCTTACTGGGTTCCACCGTTGATAATGGACAGAAAAAAAATTTTAAGTAAAGAAGAAAATGCGTTCTTTCAGCACGCTGATGCAGAATATTTTCTGGCTGAAAAAAATGGTGAACTAGTAGGAAGGATTGCCGCAATCAAAAATGATCTTCATAATCAACATCATAATGATAAAGTAGGATTCTTCGGATTCTTTGAATGCGTGAATGATCAGGAAGTTGCCAACGTTTTATTCGATGCTGCTAAAAACTGGCTCATCAAAAATGGTTGTGATGTGATGCGAGGACCTGCAAATCCATCAAGCAATGATGAGTATGGAATGTTGATTGAAGGTTTTGAGGATTCACCCAGAATTCTTATGACATACAATCCAAAATATTATCTGGAACTTTGTGATAATTACGGTTTTAAGAAGGGAAAAGATCTTTATGCATATAAGCTTGAGAATAAAAAAGTTCTTTCAGTGGATAAACTCAGAAGAGTTGCAGAAATAGCAAAACAACGATCAGGCTTAAAAATCTCCCAGATAAACATGAAAGATTTTAATAATGAATTGAACAAAGTGAAATACGTATATAACAAAGCCTGGCAGCCCAACTGGGGATTTGTTCCAATGACTGATGCTGAACTTGATGCTGCTGCCAAAGATCTGAAATCATTAGTTGAACCTTCACTTGTTCTGTTCGGTGAAATAAAAGAACAGGTTGTAGGATTTGCTTTAGTTTTGCCGGATTATAACCAGATATTTAAGCAGATGAACGGAAGATTATTTCCGTTTAATTTTATAAAACTGTTCACTCAAAAAAGAAAATTAAAATGGTGCAGAATTATTATTCTCGGGGTAATACCTGAATTTCAAAAGAAGGGATTGGATGCTCCATTCTATTGGGAAATTGTAAACCGCGCACACGATGTTGGGATTGATCTTGGTGAAGCAAGCTGGATACTTGAAGACAATGATATGATGAACCGCGGTGCTGAAACTATGCAGGGCGAGATTTATAAAAAGTACAGGATTTATGAAATCTCCGTTTCTTAGTACAATCGGAACAATTTTATTTTATTGCTTCATCGTACTTTGACATGTGAGGCGGATCAATTTTCTTTAATACTTTAAAAATATTTTGATCCGGGTAATCCTTTAAATAGTCAATTATCTCACCGTTCTTAGCATCGAAGAAAGTCCTTATAAGAACGCTATTCAAATCAACTTTATTTCGCATTGATTCGAGTACATTTATTAGATGAACTATTTTATCCTGTGCCGCTTTTTTGTTTTGAGTGAATAAATCTATTCCATTGTAATGATACTCAAAGAATGCTTCACGGAACGGGCGATATTTTTCATTCATCATATCTTCAACCAATCCCCACCTGCTGTATGAACTGCTGCTTTTTTCCCATCCTGTAGCGGAACGATTTGTGGCAGCTAAATTTACTATATCAAATGCTTTTGAAAACAATTGGGATCCGCCAAGTTTACCATAAGAATCAAGATCGTAACCAATGATGATGTATGCATAAAAATCGAGCAGACTTCTAAGCGGATCAAATGAAGCCTGGTCAGGATAAATCTGCTGATTTTTTTCATAAGTAAATGACCAGCTGTTATCATTTATTATAAGCATTGCAGAGTTTTTAGTTGAATTATAAACCGGGCGCTGACTCACTACAACAATTTGTGCTGAATAACTTACATCACTCGAGGCAGACGTAATAAAAATGTTAAATGTACATTCAATTTTATCACCTTCCCACGCATCGGTTGTGAATCTTGTTTTGTTTATATAGTCTTCAAGCTGGTTTCCAAAATTGACGAGTAATTCCTTATTGGCAGTCGGCAGGCTTTCAAAATTGATCAGGACTTTACAGTTCAATTCCTGTGAATAAATTAAAGAAGAAGCTAGCAGAAAAAGGGTGATTACAAGTTTCATTTTATTTTATTCTTTCAGAATATTTGTTGATTTAATATATGAATTTAGATATTATCCCACAATAAAAGTTAGTCAACTCAGTTCAATGTATAAATTCATTTTCATAGTATTACTGCTTTCAACAGCGGATACAACTTTTGCACAATTTCTGCCAGGTGCAAGACAAATTTCTCTGGCTAATTCTGATGTTGCAAACAGCAATGATGTTTTTGCGTTGTTCAATAATCCTGCAGGTCTTGCACAAATGAACTGGCGTGAAGCAGGAGTTTACTACTCACCTGCGCCATTTGGATTAAGTGAATTAGCAAATGGATATGTTGCGTATCACGAACCATCTGATATTGGATCATTCGCGTTGGGAGGAATGACATATGGATTCGATCTATATCGCGAAACTAAAATAATATTAGGGTATGCTTATAATTTTGAAAATAAATTTTTTGCAGGGCTTTCTCTGAACTATCAAACAACTTCGATTCAGAATTATGGGAATGATGCAGCAATATTTATTAATGCCGGTGGATTGGTTTATCTGAACGAGCAAATAAGGCTTGGATTTTCCTTTGATAATATTAACCGTGCAAGCATTGGGAATGAGAAAGATCAGATACCTGTTATACTGCGCTCCGGCTTAAGCTATGATATAACAAATTTCGTTACTGCAAATATCTCAGTGGAAAAAGACCTGAAGTATAATCCATCGTTGCAATTCGGACTTGAGTATGAAATAATTGAGTATCTGATATTAAGATCGGGATTTTCAAATGAACCATCTAGATACAGTGCCGGAGTAGGAATAAATTATTCAATGTTCAGTCTTGACTATGCATTCTTTACACACCAGGATTTAGGGTTCACTCATCAGGCAGGAATTATTATCAGTTTTGGTAGAGAAGGTACACGAACTCAAATGGTAAGAAAAAATCTTGGGATTGATTAAACACTTACAAGATTGTTATTGAATTAAAAATGATTCCATCCAAACTAAGAATATCAATGTCATTATTCTTAATCGTCATTTGCTTTACGATCGTGTCGCCATTTCTTAATTCACAATCAGATACAGCTGAATATAATACAGAAGATGTTTTAGATGATCTGCTTCAGGAAACCCAGGATACGGATGAAGAGTCAGGAATTTACGATGTGTTAGAAGATCTGATTTTAAATCCTGTTGATATCAATAAAGCGGATATTTCTCAACTTCAGCGAATACCATACATTGACTATGTCCGTGCAGAATTAATTGTGAATCATCGGAAAAAGTACGGTGTGTTTTATTCAGTGCAGGAACTTTTTTCTGTAGAAAATCTTTCGAACGAAATTGTCGGAAAGATTCTGCCATTTGTAACATTAACCATCAATACATCTGAGTTGTCATTTGATGAAGATGGTGCGTGGGATAGTTTTGCTATTGTTCCAGGTATAAAAATGCGGAACAGAGTGACTACAGATCTCCAGAACAGAAAAGGATTTTCCGATGGAGGTTTTGAAGGATCAAAGTATAAAATTTATAACCGAATCCTTTTAAACGGGAAAGGTAAATATCAAATCGGAGTGCTGACTGAAAAAGATGCCGGCGAAAAACCTATTGATGAATTTGATTCATATCATTTGACAATTAATGAAATTGGACCAATAGAAAATTTTATTGCCGGTGATTTTCTTCTTGAGAATGGTCAGGGATTAGTTCTATGGAGTCCGTATGGTCTTTCTAAAGGAAGCGATGCTGTTTATCCTATAAAAAAAATTCCGAAAATCATAAAAGCATATACCAGTGCGACTGAAAATAATTTTTTCCGGGGGACTGCTGCTAAAATTAATTGGAATGATTTTACTTTTGTTCCGTTTTTCTCTAAGAATAAACTTGACGCAAATATTGAAGATGGATTTATAACATCAACTCCAGTTGATGGTCTACACAGAACGGAAGGCGAAATCAACAGAAGAAAAACTTTGACGGAAACAAGTTACGGTTCAATTCTCAGGTATAACTTGGATTCAAGGAATAATATTTCAGCTCTCTATTATCGATCATCATACAGTTCAGTTTTTTTACCGGACAATGTGTACGATATATCAGGTAATAAATTCGATTACTATTCAGTTAGTTATGATCTGTATTTTGGCAACCTCAATGTTTCAGGCGAAGCAGCATATAATTCCATCTCTGTTGCCACGATAAACAATTTTCAATTTGCGTTTACAAGGGATTTTATTTTTATAACTTCGATAAGAAATTATCCGCGTAATTATTTTTCTCTTCACGGCTTTGCTCTTGCTGAACGCAGTGGTACAATCCAAAATGAATTTGCCATTTATAATGGTTTCAGGTGGAAGTCACCAATAGGAATATTGAATTTTTATTATGACCAGTTCAAATTCCCCTACTCTCTGTTCAATACACCCTTACCTTCCGGAGGGAATGAAATACTTGCTGATTTAACATCTTCACTATCCAGATCTGTTGAAGGTAAAGCCAGGTACAAGTATGAGAAGAAAGATATTTCAATCAATGATGGACAAAACAGAAATGTAGGCGAACAGTTGAAGCAAAATTACAGGATGGAAGTAATCTATACAGCAACAAAAAAATTCAGACTGAGAACACGTTTCGAGTATAATACTTTTTTAATAAAAGGAAGTCAGGGTGAATCAGGTTTTCTTTTCTTCGAAGATTTAAAATATTCATTCACCGGTCTTGCTGATATTTCAGCCCGGATAATATTTTTTAAGACTGATTCATTCAACTCTGCACTTTATGAATATGAAAATGATCTGACAGGAGTTATGTACAACCCCGCATTATTTGGTGAGGGTCTGCGCTGGTATTTAGTTGGAAGAATCAAACCATTTAAAATTTTTACGATTTCATTTAAATATTCAGAAACATACAAACCGAATGAAAAAAAATTAAGTTCGGGAAATTCAGAAATAGATGGAAATGTTGATAACAGGTTTAGTCTGCAGCTTGATCTGAATTTTTAACCGTCACCCCTTTTACCAACTATCAATCGTATTCCTCTCTTAAAAGTGATATATGACCATATCCATTCAGCCATAACACGGAATCGGTTTCTGAATCCTATCAAATAAAAAATATGTATGAAGCACCACGCAAGCCACGCAAAAAATCCCGTGAGTTTTAGCCCCCTGATATTTGCAACTGCCTGTGCTCTACCTATAGTTGCCATATCACCTTTATCCAAATACCTGAAATGTACACGATCTTCAAAATCCTTCCCGGAAATAATTGTGTGAGCAACATATCTTCCTTCCTGCATTGCTACTGGTGCTGTTCCCGGCAGTTGTTTTTCATCCTGCATTACTAATGCCGCATCTCCAATTACAAAAACTTCAGGGTTACCGGGTATTGATAGGTCAGCATTCACTTTTGCTCTGCCTGCTTTATCAGTGTCGATATTCAATGATTTTATTAATGGTGAGATCTCATTTCCTGCAGCCCAAATTATATTGACGGTTTCAATAGTTTCTTCGCCAACCCTTACACCATCCGGATTAACATCGGTCATAAATGTATTTAATCGCACTTCAACGCCAAGTGAGTTCAATACATCAACAGCATGTTTTGAAAGACTATCAGGATAAGCAGAAAGTATTTTAGGTAAACCTTCGAGTAAAATTATTCTTGTTGCGGAAGGGTCAATTCGCCTGAAATCTTTAAGCAAAGTTTTTTTGGCTATCTCTGCAATTGCGCCAGCCATTTCAACTCCTGTTGGTCCCCCGCCGACAATTACGAAAGTTAGATACTTCTTTGCTTCATTTGAGTTACCAAGTTTTTCAGCTTCTTCAAAAGAGTTAAGAATATTTTCTCTCAGCAGCAGTCCGTCTTTAAGAGTTTTTAATCCGGGGGCAAATTGTTCCCATTCGTTTTTTCCAAAATAGGAGTGTCTTGACCCGGTCGCTATGATGAGATAGTCATACTCATATCTGCCCGCAGCAGAAATAACCAGTTTACTTTCTTTATCGATTGAAATTACTTCATCCATGATTACCTGGATATTTTTGTAATTACGGAAGATCTCACGGATCGGGAATGCGATATCACCAGGAGACAATGCCGCACTTGCAACCTGGTATAACAACGGTTGAAATAGGTGGTGATTCGTCTTATCGATAATTAGTACGTCAAATCTTTCATCATTAAAAAGTTTAGCCGCACTTATCCCGCCAAATCCTCCGCCAATAATTATAACTTTACGTTTTTTCATTGCTGAGTTTTAAGTTGAACTGATTTTCAAAGTCCAATATAATTAGTTCATTCAACAAGATACAATTCAGCACCCGGACCAACAGGCAGCCCAAAGAATATCCAGAGCGAAAACAGAACTGACCAGAGTATAAAAAAGATAACCGTGTATGGCAGCATTGTGGCAATCACCGTTCCTATTCCTGCTTTATCATCATACTTCTGAACGAATGCGACTATCAATGCAAAGTAAGTCATCATCGGAGATACAATATTGGAGACTGAATCACCGATACGATAAGCAGTTTGTGTGAACTCAGGAGTATATCCAAGCAGCATGAACATCGGGATAAAGACTGGAGCCATTATCGCCCACTTTGCAGAAGCACTACCCATAAAGAGATTTATAAAAGCAGTAAGCAAAATAAATCCAACCATTAAAGGAATTTCACCAAGTCCGATTGCCTTTAATATTGATGCGCCTTCAACTGCAATGATAATACCAAGGTTCGTCCAATTGAAGAACGCAACAAACTGGGCTGCAAAAAAAACAAGAACTATATAAACACCTAAAGTCTCGATTGATTTTCCCATGCCTTTCATCACATCAGAATCACTCTTCAAAGTCCGGGCACCAATTCCATACATAATACCGAATAACGCCGCACCCAAAAAAATAAATGCAACTATTCCTTCAAGGAAAGGTGAATGTAGTATACTTCCTGTTCCCGTTTCTCTTAGAAATCCATTTTCCGGAATCAACCCGATGGCAAGAATGATTATAAAAATGACAACTGAGAAAAGTGCATATTTTAATCCTCGCTTCTCGTCGGATGTTACTGCTTTTATTTCTTCGTGAGATGACTTTCCTTTATAATCTCCAAGTCTCGGAATAACTAACTTTTCTGTTACCCAGGTCCCTGCAATCGCAATAAAAAATGTTGAGACAAACATGAAATAAAAATTCGCTGCAGGATTTACTACATAGGAGGGATCAATAATTCTTGCTGCTTCTTCTGAAAGACCAGCTAATAAAGGATCAACAGTACCAAGCAGTAAGTTTGCACTATATCCGCCGGATACTCCTGCGAATGCTGCCGCTAAACCGGCAATAGGATGTCTTCCAACTGCCAGAAAAATTGTAGCCGCTAAGGGAACTAAAAGAACATAACCTACCTCGCTGGCGGTGTTAGATAGAACACCGGCAAATACAATCACAAATGTCAAAAGTTTTTTAGGGGCTTTTATTACAAGAAGTCTTAATACTGTTCCTATTAAACCACTCCCCTCCGCAATACCGATACCCAGCATAGCAACAAGTACAGTCCCTAATGGTGCAAAGCTCGTAAAATTATTTACCATTGAAGTAACAATTCTGTGAAGCCCGTCAACAGACAACAAACTAACCGGACGGATTATCTCCCCGGTTCCGGGGTGAGTCACTTCCAGATTGAACATACTTGTAATACCGGATATAATAATTACACCAACCGCAAATAAAGCAAACAGAGTTCCGGGATGAGGCAGTGCATTACCAACTTTTTCAATTATCCCAAGACTCCTGGAAATAAACGACACCTGGTTTTGGTTATTATCAGTCATCATCGCCTTTCGATTTAATTAATTATGTTTTATTAGTTTGATTTTGCTGCAGCGTAGAAGCACAATTTAATTATATAATAACCTCAAGTGATTTTATCTGCAATGCGTTTATTTTTCTTTTGAAAGCTAAATATTTATATTTGGTGCGGGTTATTTTGCGATTGTACCTGATTTTACAGCAATGAATGGGAATACATGCAAAGTTCAAAAATCGAAAATTTAAGTTCATACAATAAGCTGATTAAAACAGCTCTAAAAGCATCTTACGATTTCCCGGAAATTTTAAGTGATTTCCTGGTGTCCGAATATGAGTTAAGCGCCGTTGTCTTATTTAAAGTTAATGATGACAATCTTGTGGTACTGGGAAAATCAGCTTCTGCTAAAAAAGCATATACAAAAAATTCCGTACACAAATGTAAAGTATGCACCTCATTAAAGACCCAGCCATCTGCAATCACTTTAAATTCCCAACCTGATTGTGAACTTCAGACGTCGGATTTTGTGCTTTATGAAAGTTGTTTGTTTATCACTTTACCCAACGGACAAAAAATTTTACTGAAGATCGCTCAGAAATCACCCTTTTCAAAAGCTGATCATGAAAACTTTTTGGTTATTGGAGAATCAGTCAGCCATCTTCTAAGCCTTTGGATGGGAGATAAGCTAAACACTTCCACCCAAATGTCAGAAATCGTTACGAACATTGCGCATGAATTACGTACCCCCACAAACAGCATAATGGGATTTGCCTCACTTCTGAATGAGGAAAGTCTTACTCCCTCGCAATCCGAGTATGTAATAACTTTGAAGGAAAATGCCTACAACTTATTGTCGCTGATCAATGACCTTGTTGATCTAGCAAAACTGGAAAGCGGAAGTACAAAGGATACTGCAGCTTCTGTAAATCCTAAAAATTTTGTTGAAGAAATACTAAAACTAATTTCTGAAAAGATAGATAAATCCAAAATCGACTTTATGGTTGATGTGGAAGAGAATGTAAATAAGCAGGTAAAATTTGACACTCAGAAACTTAGATATGTAATTAATAATGTCATTGCGGTTTCGTTGCGTCAAATGGACAGCGGAAAAATTACAATTTCCGTTTCAATGCCTTCTGCTGACAGACTTAATTTCAGAATTTCAGATACAAGTGCCGGAATTCCTTCTGCCAAATTGAAAGATATTTTCAAACCATTTGTTCCATTTGAACTTGGCACTAATAAAATTGCAGGAACCACAGGTCTCGGACTTGCTCTTACCAAAAAGTATATAGAATACCTTAACGGTACTATTGATATAAGCAGTTCAGTCGGAAAAGGTTCTACATATAATTTCAGTATCTCGACTGAATCAATGACAGCAATTGAAAGCCAGATCAGCGCGCTGCCAAAACCAGGAAAGAAAAATAGTGTTCTTGTTGTTGAGGATGATTACGCAACTTCCAAATTATTAAGTAACTATCTCAACAAGTGGGGTTATGAACCCACCATTGTAAACTCTGCTGAGCAGGCGTTAAAAATTATTGAGCGTGAAAGTTTCCTTGCTATACTTTTAGATGTAGTACTCCCGGATGCTAATGGTCTTGAACTATTAAAGGAAATCCGCGAAAAGAAAAATGCAAAACACACACCCGTAATAATCTGTTCTGTTGAAGCTGAACAGCAAAAAGCATTTTTAATGGGTGCTGTTGAATACTTTGTAAAACCGATTCAATATCAATATCTGGTTGAAGTACTCACAAGTTACAAGTTGAAAAAGGATTCAAATATCCTGATAGTTGATGATGATATACCAACACTAAACCTGATACGTGAAGCTGTTGAACAAGCCGGGTTCAATGCGGTTGCTGAATCTCATTCATCAAAAGTTGAGTCGCTGATTGAAGGAAAAAACCTGGATCTTGCAATCATCGATCTTGATATGCCTGAGCTAAATGGATTTGAACTTATTAAGCTCATCAAAACAAAACCTGAGTTCAAAAAACTTCCTGTTATCATCTATACCGGGAAAGAAAATTATAAAGAAGACCTGAAGAAAATTGATGGAATGTTTGAAGAGCTTCTCGAAAAAAGCAGTTCAAATATCGAAGACCTCGCCGAGACCATCAATGCAATGATAAACAGGTACGACGAACCTTCAACCCCTGAAGAAGTAGTTGCTAAAAAAGATGCGGTAAAGATTTTACTGGTTGAAGATTATAAACATTCACAGATAATTGTAACCCGGTTATTAAAGAAAAATAATTTTGATTCAATAGTAGTTGTTGAGAATGGACTTGAAGCACTGGAAGAAGCTAAGGTTCATAAGTATAATCTCATCTTAATGGATATGCAGATGCCTGTGATGAATGGATTTGAAGCTACTGAAAAAATCAGGCTTTTACCGGGATACAAAGACACTCCGATCATAGCTTTAACAGCATTTGCAATGAAAGGTGACCGTGAAAAATGTCTTGATGCAGGCGCAACGGATTATATTCCCAAACCAATTGACAGCCAGGAATTTATTGAGAAAGTAAAATTCTATACTGAATCAAAAGTTAAAGTGTGATTGAAGTTCTTCCGCTTAAGCTAAATGAAATCATTTCAGAATTTTCTTGTTTAACATCACATCTAAAGAAAACACATGATCAACAATTCACCGCGTGTTCGATTTGCTCCAAGTCCGACAGGATATCTTCATGTTGGCGGACTAAGAACAGCGCTATATAATTTTTTATTTGCAAAAAAAAATAATGGGACTTTTGTACTTCGTATCGAAGATACTGACAGGAACAGGTTTGTAGAAGGTGCCGTTGAAAATCTTATTTCTGCATTGAAATGGGCAGGGCTTGATTATGATGAAGGTCCTGAATTAGATGGGAAATTCGGTCCTTACCAGCAATCACAAAGATTGGAAATCTATAAATCTCATGCTGATGAGCTCATCAAAACCAGAAAGGCGTATTACTGTTTTTGTACTCCGGAAAGACTTCAATCTTTAAGGGAAGAACAGGAAAAACAAAAACTTCCGCAGGCAAAATATGATAAACATTGTCTTCATCTTTCTCAAAGTGAAGTGGAGAAAAAGTTATCAGAAAATATTCCATATGTGATAAGATTAAATGTAGAATCTGGAATAACAATAAAATTTGATGATGTGATAAGAGAGCACGTTGAATTTGAAAGTAATAATGTAGATGATCAGGTATTGATTAAAAGTGACGGCTTCCCTACTTATCATCTTGCAAATGTTGTCGATGATCACTTAATGAAAATAACTCACGTGATTCGCGGCGAAGAATGGTTATCATCAACACCAAAACATGTTTTGTTGTACGATGCATTCAGATGGGAACGACCTGTGTTTGCTCATCTTCCTTTGCTTCTCAATCCGGATAAATCAAAATTAAGCAAACGCCAGGGCGATGTTGCTGTTGAGGATTACAGGGATAAAGGATATCTGAAAGATGCGCTAATCAACTTTGTTGCACTGCTTGGATGGAATGCAGGCGATGACAAAGAATTTTATATAATGGATGAACTCATCAATTCATTCTCTCTTGAAAGAGTTAATAAGTCTGGAGCTGTTTTTGATATCCAGAAACTAAACTGGCTGAACGCTGAACATCTGCGTAAGATGGATGACAAGGATATTCTTGAATTACTCAAAGCAGAATTTTTAAAGCCTGAATTTGATTCGTATAAATTTACAGATGAGTATTTACTGCTTGTTATTCAGTCGATGAAAGAAAGAGTGAGTTTTGTCAAAGAATTTATTACAAGTTGTGCGTACTTCTATAACTCTCCCGATACTTATGAACAAAAGTCTATTGAAAAAAACTGGAAAGAAGACACCCCCTCACATCTTTTAAAAATAAAAGATGCATTTAGTCTGCTTACAAATCCTTCAAAAGAGGATTATGAAAATGCCTTAACATCTGTTGCAAATGAATTGAATGTAGGTAAAGGCAAGTTAATTCACCCGCTAAGATTGGCAGTCTCAGGACAAAGTACGGGTCCGGGAATGTTTGATCTGCTTTTTATTCTTGGTAAGGATGAAGTTTTGAAAAGAATAGATGCGATTATTACAGCATTGAGGAATTGATTCAGTTTATAAGTTTTATAAATTCAGTTGTGGAGTAGCCGATTGCAATTCCAAGGGCAAAACTTATCAGCGTTCCGATTAAAATATATTCAACCATAGATTTATCTTTTTCGTTTTTAATCTCGCCATATCTCAAAATAGATTTTGCGGTAATTAAAAATCCAATCACTGCAGGCATATCTGCAATAAACAACAACAGTATAATCGTTCGTTCAAGCTGACCGACTAAACGTCCCGTATTTATCTGGATTTCTGACGAATCACTCTGAAATAATTTAAACTGAACCGGCTTGATAGTATAAGTGACAATAATACTGCTGACCTTCGTAGTCATTATCAGCGCTGAAGCAATAGTCAATGTGACTAAGTATCCGTTACCAAAAATATTATACCAATAACTTTGTGCATCACCGCTTTCAAAAGCCGGTTGCATATAAAACACTAATATCATTATTACCAGCAGGTGTGCAAACTGGTCTGCTGCGAAAAGGATAAACGTATCTTTTTTAATTTGTTTTTTCAGCAAATCAATGATTGTGTGAGAGACCAGAATTGACAGCGGTATTATATAATCATTCCACATACCCGTTAGCAGATAACTAAGCAGTGTAAGTATCAGGATATGTTTTATGAATATACTGTATCTCTTTTTATTCTTTACATCATTATCGCTCTGGAATATAAAATCCCCGAGCAAATGCGCTGAAGTTAAAGGCAGTAATACCTGTAACAAAATACTATTCATAATTAAATGCCTGATTTCTTGTAAATTATAAATACAAGCTTTTAAGCTTGTATAAGTATAATACAAGCTTTAACACTTGTATAGCTTTATTTTGTTTTCAGAAGCCTGTTATATGCAGCAATAGACTTTACATAGTATAAAATATTTTCTAAAACTACCGTCCACCCTGCCGAATCTAAATGCTGAGAGACTGCCTGCTGTGTAATCCTCAGTTTCCTGGCTATATCTTTTTGATTTTTATTCTGAATAGCCAGAAGAATAATCTTGCTTTGCCGGCTTGTCCAGCGGGAAGAAATGAAATCAGTGTTCTGAACTATCAAATCAATCTGTTCCGGATTTGAAATTGCGCCCGATACAAATTTCATTTTGCGCCTGCCTTTTTTGTCGAGGGCTTTACCAGAAATTTTGTATGCCTCACCGGTACCTGACACGGAAGCTGCTATATCTACAGTACCAAATGAGATTGCCATTCTTGCATCTATACTGTCGATCTGCATTTTTGCTTTAAGGTAAGCTCTGTAAAATAATGCAACTGACAAAGCTGTTTCAGGTTTCTGGATTAATAGCTGCCAGCTATCACCCCTGAATAATTCAGGCTCATATTTAAGAACACCTGGAAAAACAACGGGTAGTTCTGCTGAACAATTGCGCAGAACCTTTATCAGCATCTTGTGTTTATCAACCGGAAGTTTTGAGGATTTGACTATATCACCGGTGATAACAGAGTAGTATTTTTTTGTTTTCAACTTTGCCATAAAAATTATCAGTTAATAAGAAAATTATTTTCTTCCCGAAACTTTTGTCCACGTATCCTTAAGAGTTACTGTCCTGTTAAATACCAGTTTGTCACTCGTTGTATACTTTGAATCAACACAGAAATATCCCTGTCTCTCGAACTGAAATCTTGCGCCGGGTTCGGCATTGCGGACAAATGGTTCAATCTTTGCGTCGCTTATAATTTCAAGTGAATCAGGATTAATTAATTCCTTATAGTCTTTTTCTTTTTCAGCGGAAGGATCTTCAACCGTAAGAAGCCTGTCGTAAAGTCTTACTTCAGAACTTACAGCGTGATTGACAGAGACCCAATGGATAGTGCCCTTCACTTTTTTTGTGCTGGTCGAATTACCGCTTTTGGTTTCAGGATCATATGTGCACCTGAGTTCAATAACTTCACCTGATTCATTCTTAATTACTTCTTCACATTTGATTATATAAGCATAGCGTAATCGTACTTCTCCTCCAGGAATTAATCGGTGATAACCTTTAGGAGGATTTTCCATAAAATCACTTTGTTCGATATACAATTCTTTTGCAAAAGGAATTTTTCTTTGCCCCATACTTTCATCTTCAGGATTATTTACAGCATCGAGTTCCTCAATCATATTATCAGCGTAATTTGTGATCACAACTTTTAACGGTTTCAATACCGCCATTAATCGCTGAGCTTTTTTATTCAGGTCTTCTCTGATAGAATATTCCAGCAATGCAATATCAGTTAGTGCATCACGTTTGGCAACACCGATTATTTCTGCAAAGTTTTGAATTGCTTCCGGTGTATAACCTCTTCTTCTGTATGCAGAGATTGTCGGCATTCTCGGATCATCCCATCCATCAACTAATCCCTGCTGAACAAGTTCAAGTAATTTTCTTTTACTCATTACAGTATAACTAAGATTTAGCCTGGCAAATTCCATCTGCTGCGGATGATAAACTCCAAGTTCGTTAAGGAACCAATCATAAAGCGGACGATGAACTTCAAATTCAAGTGTACAGATTGAATGTGTAATGCCCTCGAATGAATCTTCAAGTCCGTGCGCCCAGTCATAAGTTGGATAGATGCACCACTTATCACCGGTACGATGATGGCTTGAGTGAATAATTCTATACATAACAGGATCACGAAGAAGCATATTCGGAGAGGTCATATCAATCTTTGCACGAAGAACTTTTTCACCGTTTTTAAATTCTCCGTTTTTCATTTTTTCAAACAGGTTAAGGTTATCCTCAACAGATCTGTTTCTGTTCGGACTCTCTTTTCCTGCTTCAGTAACGGTTCCTCTTAGTCCTCTCATTGTTTCAGAGTCTGAATCATCTACATAAGCTTTACCCTTCTTAATAAGTTCAACTGCAAGGTCATACATTTTATCAAAATAATCGGATGCAAAAAATATTCGGTCTTCAAAATCTCCGCCGAGCCATTTAACATCTTCAATAATCGAATCAACATATTCCTGTTCTTCCTTGGTTGGGTTAGTATCATCGAAGCGCAGGTTAAATTTGCCTCTATAATCTCTTGCAATGCCGTAGTTCAGGCATATAGATTTTGCGTGACCAATATGAAGATAGCCGTTAGGTTCGGGGGGAAACCTTGTATGAATTCTTCCTCCCCATTTATCGGTTTTTATATCTTCATCAATAATTTCGTAAATAAAATTTTTTGATCTTTCATTTAGAGTTTCTGATTTGTCGTTCAATTTGTGTTCTCTTTTTTGTTATTCAATTTTGACTACAAAAATATAGAAATGACAGTTGCTAATCAAAGTTAAGATGTAATTGTAATTTTTATTTGATAACTAAAGGAAAGTTTCTTGATAATAAAATGAATTAAGTATAACTTTGCATCGCAAAAAATAACTAAAACTCTTGGGTTATTTTGTATACTGAGTGGTGGAACCTGGAGGCTATCTAGTATTAAGTTGATAAGATTAGGATTAGATTTTTTAATTCTAAAAATGCCGAAGTGGCGGAATTGGTAGACGCGCTGGACTCAAAATCCAGTCTGGCTTACACCAGGTGCCGGTTCGAGTCCGGCCTTCGGTACATAAAAAGTCCAGCATAGCTGGACTTTTTATTTAGTGTTGATTTAAGCTCAAAACTATTTTGCTATACCTATCTTCCATTCACCGTCTTCAAGCACTAATTTCGTTTTTTCACTTTTGGTTGAACCATCTCCGTAAGTTATGGTTACGTTCATCGTAACCGACTCTTCCTTCTCTTCCTTATCGGTAATTTTTATATCACTTATTCCGCCCTTCTCCTTCATTTCCTTGGTTTGCTCTTCAAGTGCAGTTGCCAATTTTTCTTTTCCCATCATAGATACTAATTGAGATGACATCATTCCAGCTGCTTTGTCTGTGTCACCCGATTCAATTGATCTGAAAAAATCATTTACCACATCATCCGGTCCTGATGATCCGCCACATCCTGCAAATAAAAAAATAATAAGTGCCGCTATAAAACTGAACTTGTGAAGATGTTTCATTGTTACTCCTTGTATTGGGTGTTTGATATTATTTGTTTTAAATATGGACTATTGATTAACGTTCCCGGTAAAATGTATGAACCTTTGCTCAGTGGTATTTTAAGATATTCAAATTTAGAATCGATCAGATCAAGCCCCGAAGCAAGATATGCTTTCCATACCAGTTCAGTGCAGTATAATTTATCTGACGTTGATAAATCCAGCGCCGCATCGAATAATATTTTTTCATTAAAGAATTTTTTTGCTGCCTCAACAGATTTCACTGAATAAACAGATTGCATTGAATCGGACAACCTGTAAACAGAAGTCGACGAAGCTCTGTCCAGCCTTAAAAAATCTTCCAGTAAGTCATATTTTACGATGTCGATTCCATCATCAGATTCATCCGGTGTGGTGTGAATAACAAATATTTTTTCTCCCTCACAAACAATTAGTCCGGTGTGTGAGTATGGTGATTTGCTGTCAGCCATCAGGATCATATTACTGACAAAACTTAATCCTCTCCTGAAAATAATATCGCCGGATTTTAATAATGATTTGTCAATACTGATAAATTTATTTTCATCAGAATAATTTTTAGGTGATGCTGGCAGAAATGAAAATGTAAGCGTTAATACTGTTAGCAGGAATATTTTCAAAACACCATTTAAAGACATTTGGTTTCCCTGTGGATTGTCGGCTATGCAAACATAGACAATGGATTTAATAAAATCTATTGGTCGGGTTATATTTCTTACAATACTTCGAGTGCAATAAAACTCAATACAGATTATCATTGCAATTGCATTTTCGTTTTATCATTTTAGCGGCAACTTTTTTAACCGTATGCAGAAAAAAATAATTTTACAAATAATCATTTTCAGCAGTCTCACCGGATTTGTATTTAACTACTTTAATCCGGATGGTATTGGATTAATCCGAAGTGAGACCGAACGAACCTGGGCTGATTCACTAGAAATTGGTGAACCTGATTCTTATAAGAGTATAGATTCACTAAAAGCACACATCGACACTATTGTTGTGAAGACTGAAGGTTTAAAGATTGATTCCACAAATGATAAGCGCACGGTCAAAAAACAATTTCCAATTGAGGATAAAGGATTTGATAAGCCTTTAGCCATAAGCATCAAACAGGCATATAAATTCTTTAATCAAGGAATGCCATTTATAGATGCCAGGAACCGGGAAGATTTTTTGAGAAATCATATTCCCAATTCTATAAATATTCCATTCTACCAGTTTGAAGGATATAAAGGTGAGTTAAAAAATATTATTGAAACAAAACCTTTTGTGATTTACTGCAATGGTAAAGATTGTGATATGAGTGATATGCTTGGAGATGTACTTTTTGAAATGGGTTATAAAAAGATCTATTTATTTGTCGGCGGATGGGAAGAGTGGGAAGCGGCAAAGTATCCTTCATCTATTCCTTATGAAGAGATGTAGTCATGCAGAAACTTTTTTCAAATAAATATTTGTTACTTGTCCTACGATTGATAACAGGTTTCGTTTTTATCTATGCCGGTTTGGAAAAAGCATTGGAACCTTCAGGGTTCGCAAATTCAATAGTCAACTATAAATTGCTTCCGGACTTTACTATAAATTTTATTGCTATCACTTTACCATGGATTGAACTAGCCGCAGGATTGCTGCTGATTTTCGGAGTATCGGTAAAAGAAAACTCAATGATAATAAGTACACTGCTTGTGCTTTTTATTATTATGATAGCCATTAGTTTGCTGCGTGGATTAAATATTGACTGCGGGTGTTTCGGAACTGCCGGGGGTTCAAGGGTTGGAATTATAAAAATTGTTGAGAACCTGATACTCCTTGCGATTTCAGGTCATCTTACAAAGTATGACTCTGAGTTTTTATCACTTAGAAATTGAAAGTTAGTTTTTAAATAAAAGTTCCCTACCGATTGATTGCTTTATCCGAAATATCTTTTCTAAAGTACATTCCTTCGAAGTTAATCTGTGAGATGGCATTATAAGCAAGTTGTTTCGCAGACATTAAATCATTATTTGAAATCACCGAAGTTATTCCTAATACTCTGCCCCCGGCAGTGACAATTTTTCCTTCGCTTAATTTTGTACCTGCGTGATAAGCAATAATATTTTCAGGAAGTGCACCTAATCCTGATATTTCAAAACCTGATTTATATTCATCCGGATAACCCCCTGAAGCAAGTACAACACAAACAGATGAACCACCATTATAACTGATACTCTGCGTATTAATTCTACCGCAACCTGCAGTGTAAAGTAGTTCTAAAAAGTCTCCCTGTAAAAGCGGTAGTACAGCCTGTGTTTCAGGATCACCAAACCTGCAGTTGAATTCAACTACCTTCGGTCCATCCGGAGTAATCATCAATCCGGCGTACAAACAACCGACAAACGGTTTGCCTTCATCCATTAAAGCATTTATGGTCGGTTCGATAATTAATTTTTCAATCGATGTTTGTAATTCATCTGTGATCAACGGCGCAGGTGCATATGCACCCATCCCGCCGGTGTTTTTTCCGGTATCATTATCACCAATTCTTTTATGATCCTGTGCTGCCGGCAGACATACAAAATCTTTCCCATCAGTTATAGCAAAGATTGAAGCTTCCTCGCCATCCATAAATTCTTCAATGATAATTTTATTGCCTGCTTCTCCAAATGATTTATTGACAAGCATTTCATTAACCGCTTCAATCGCCTGACGTTGATTGTGACAAATTATTACTCCCTTGCCTGCTGCAAGCCCATCCGCCTTGATAACTAATGGATAACTCAATTTCTTTAAATGAGATTTTGCTTCATTAATCTGACTATTGTCAAACTCAGCGAAAGATGCTGTAGGAATTTTATACTTGATCATCAGATTTTTGGCAAAAGATTTTTCAGATTCGATTGCTGCAGCTTCAGCATCAGGACCAAATACATTAATTTTATTTTGCCTTAAGACGTTTGCCAATCCATCTGCTAACGGCTTTTCAGATCCTATTACAACCAGATCTATTTTGTTTGCATTACAAAAATTTATTACTTCTGATGAGTTGGAGATATTTAATAAAGGGATTTCTGCAAGTTTGGAAATCCCAGGATTCCCGGGTGAGCAAATTAATTTTGTAAGTGATTTGCTCTCACAGATTTTTATTGCTAATGCATGTTCACGACCGCCGGACCCAATAAGTAATACGTTCATACTATCCCGGTTTTTACAATTCCCTGGAATTGTTTAGCAAGTTGCTCGGTGAGGTAATCCCGCCGATGTTTAGAGATGTATTCATCATCCGGCAAGGGAAGTTTGTCGATTGTGTAAAGATGGTAAACTTCAGCAATGGTGTTTTTTATTTTTTCAACATCATCAGGTTCAGTAATAAACGCAGCGCCATAACTCTCAGAGGCGCTTCTTGCAGCTCCATCAGGAACTGAAACAATAAATGGTTTACGTGCGCCTATATATTCGAAAAGTTTCCCGGGAAGAATATGATCGCTGTTTTTCCATCGCCCCAGCATCATCCATAAAACATCACTTGAAAGTATCTTTTTTACTGCTTCATTGTGATTTAAGTACCCAAAGTCTTTAACAAACTCTTCAAGATTTAATTTTTTTATAAGCGCCTGATTAGTTTTGTTAAGATGCCCAACAAAGTGTAATTCTATTTCTGATGCTATATGTGGCAGTTCTTTTGTAAGCTGCTTGAATGCTAGTAAAAAATATTTTGGCGTTATGTGAGAATAGAATATTCCTGAATAGGTAAGGATCATTTTTCTATTCGGTTTAGGATCGGCTTTTATTTTTTCAAAATCTTCAGGATCAAAACCATGTGAGATTATGACAATATCTTCGAAGGTTAAAAATTTATAAGTGTTAATTAATTTTTCTTTTATCTTTCTGTTTGTCACACTTATTCTGTCAGCAGCTTTAAGCGCCTGGTATTCGTATTTCTTATTTAGATATTTATGATACGGGGTTGGATAAAAAGCATGATAGCTGTCAAACCATAAGTCACGATAATCAACAAATAGAGGGATGTTAAATTTTTTCTTCAATTTAGCAGCCATTGTGAAAGCGGAGAATGGCGGACCGGTGACAAATATCAAATCAAATTTTTCTTTTTCTAATAATTCGGAGCATAACTTAAATGCCTGTCGTGACCATGAAATTTTATTATCAGGGATGTAGATAGTCTGACTGATTCTACTAAATAACTTTCGGATGATTTCATGCGGTGGTTTTATAGTTCCGAATTTAGCCAATCGCGAGTTCGGATCATTTCCTTTTGTACGCAATATACGGATACCAGCTTCATCAGCTTCCTTAAGTAGTGAATTATCATGGGCAAAGTAACCCGTATCTGAAGCCGTAATTACAGTAGGTTCCCAGTTATATTTTTTCAGGTACTTGGTAAATTTAAGTGTGCGTTGAACTCCGCTTAGCCCCATTGGTGGAAAGTAATAAGCTATGACCAGAACTTTGAACATCAGGGATTCCCGAAAAATGAATTACGTAATAAATCAGAAGACACAATTTTAAGAATGATAATTTGGGGCTTCCTTTGTTATGATCACATCATGCGGATGACTTTCTTTTAAACCAGCTAGAGTGATTTTAATAAACTTGGATTTTGTTTTAAGCTGATTAATATTTTTAACACCGCAGTATCCCATCGCGGCTCTTAATCCACCGATCAATTGATAAGTTGTATCCGCTAAAGGTCCTTTAAATGGTACTCTTCCCTCAACACCCTCCGGTACAAGTTTAGCGATATCATCTTCAGCATCCTGAAAATATCTGTCTTTACTTCCTTTTTTCATTGCAGATAATGACCCCATACCGCGGTACAATTTAAAACTTCTTCCTTCGAAAAGTATTTTTTCTCCGGGACTCTCTTCCACTCCGGCGAATAATCCGCCGATCATTACAGAATCTGCTCCGGCAGCAATAGCTTTTGCTACATCTCCGGTCTGTTTGATCCCTCCGTCTGCAATAACCGGGATTCCGGTTTTATTCGCAGCTCTGAATACATCCGAAATGGCAGTAATTTGAGGAACACCAACCCCGGCAATAACGCGAGTTGTACATATAGAACCTGGTCCAATTCCAACTTTAAGTGCATCAAGTTTGCAATTTATCAAGTCAACTGCCGCTTCATAAGTAGCAATATTACCAGCAATTAGTTGCTCATATTTAAATTTTTTCCTGATTTCTTTAATCATTCGCATAACACCCACGGAATGTCCGTGAGCAGTGTCAATTACAACCGCATCAACACCTGCTTTTACAAGCGCAGCTATTCTATCAATCGTGTCATATGTAACTCCCACTGCTGCTCCAACTCGAAGTCTGCCATGATGATCTTTACACGCTAATGGGTGTTTCTTTTTCTTCAGAATATCTTTGAAAGTAATCAATCCTTTGAGCATTCCTTGTTTATCAACTACGGGCAGTTTTTCTATTTTATACTTTTGAAGAATAGTTTCTGCTTTTTCAAGGTTGGTCCCAAGTGGTGCAGTTATTAAATTTTCCTTAGTCATCAGGTCTTTCACCAAGAGACTTTTATTAGGTTCGAATCTAAGATCTCTATTGGTCAGAATACCAACCAGCTTTCCACTATCATTTATCACCGGTATTCCAGACACCCGATATTTTTTCATCACATCTAATGCATCACCAATCGTTTGACCAGGTTTCAGGGTTACAGGATTTCTGATCATTCCACTTTCTGATCTCTTAACTTTATCCACTTCCTCACACTGCTCCTGTATGCTCATGTTCTTGTGAAGAATGCCCATTCCACCTTCTCTCGCAATTGCTACCGCTAACTCAGACTCGGTGACTGTATCCATTGCTGCAGAAACCAAAGGAATATTAAGCTTGATTTCATTTGTTAGGAAAGTGGTCGTATCAACTTCTCTTGGCAATACGGAGGATTTTCCTGGTACTAAAAGAATGTCGTCAAATGTAAGACCTTCAAAATATTTTTTATCTTTATTCATATTAATTCAATTTATTAAACGCTGTAAATCTTTATTCAAAAGCAGGATAGCCAGTTATATCTTCACCAATAATTAGTGTGTGCATTTCATGAGTGCCTTCATATGTTTTGACTGATTCAAGATTTGCGGAATGCCGCATAACCGGATATTCATCAAGGATACCGTTTGCTCCAAGAATTTCTCTGGCAATTCTTGCAATCTCAAGAGCTTTTTCACAATTGTTTAATTTTGCCATTGAGACCTGTGTATGCTTAAGTGCTCCTGAATCTTTCAATCTGCCAAGCTGCAAATTCAACAATTGGGCTTTAGTAATTTCTGTTAAGATATAAACAAGTTTCTGCTGCGTTATCTGATAACCTGCAATCGGCTTTGAGAATTGAATTCTTGATTTGGCATAATCTAATGCTGTTGAATAACAGGCAATCATTGCACCAACCACACCCCAGGCAATCCCATATCGTGCCTGGTTAAGACACATCAACGCGTTTTTTAATCCGCTGGTATTTGGAAGAAGATTTTCAAACGGCACTTCAACATTATCAAAAACTAATTCTGAGGTTACTGATGCCCTTAAAGAATGTTTCCCCTTCATTTCAGGGGCGGTAAAACCTTTGGTTCCCTTCTCTACAAGGAAACCTCTTACTGTTCCATCCAGTTTTGCCCAAACTACTGCAACATCTGCAATAGTTCCATTTGTGATCCACATCTTGGCACCATTAATAACAAACCCATCTGCAGTTTTCTCAGCTTTAGTTTTCATCCCTCCAGGATTTGATCCGAAATCCGGTTCAGTTAATCCAAAACAACCTATTTTGTTACCGGTTGCTAGTAATGGCAGCCATTTTTTCTTATGTTCATCACTTCCAAATGCATGTATGGGATACATAACCAGTGAATTTTGAACTGACGCAAAACTCCTGAGCCCACTATCACCACGCTCTAATTCCTGCATCACAAGTCCGTAACACACATTGTTCAATCCGGCACAACCATATTCCTGAGGCAGTGTAATTCCAAACAAGCCTAATTCACCCATTAAAGGAACGAGGTGCTGAGGAAATTTAGATTCCCGATTATATGATTCTATTATTGGTAATACTTCGGATGAAACAAAATCACGAACTGCATCCCTAATCATCTTTTCTTCATCGACCAAAAGTGATTCAGTATTAAAATAATCTACAGATTCAAACCGGGGCATTTAATCTCCTATGTTTTCAAAATTTGAAATCAAAGTTATTAAATGGAGTATTTATTACCAAACTAGGCTTCAACCATATTACTTTACAAAAAAAATATTTAGGGTATTTATCATCTTGTAAGTATCTGATTTAATCAATGGTCATTAAATCTTATACTTGTATTAAAATTTCAATTGCTTAATTTTGCATTCGACATGAAGTTAGATTTCAAAAATCATATTAAACGAAGAGTTTCATTCCTAATCCTGCTATGCTATACATTTCTGATTGGATTGAACACAGTACATCATCATCACATTGATTTACTGGCTGAAAATAAATATTCAGAAACTAAAGTTCCCACAGCCTCTTCTCATATATTTCTTTATACTCAGAATCAATCCTGTTCTATATACGCCAATTATGCTTCTCTAACTTTATTAAAATTTGAAACTTCTTCTGAAATAATTAAGCCTTTTCCTTCTATAGGACTTTCGCATTTCAGGAAACAACCGGGTCAGATTTTTTCTGTACTATCAGATCAGCATTCGCTTAGAGCTCCACCACTTTCATAATTATATCCTCTTCTTATAATTAGAATTGTCAGGAAAATTCCTGTCTTAACATTTTAAATGGAGATAATTATGTTTAATAAAACCAAATATTTTATTCAGTTTATATCACTGGTACTGCTTTCAATTGTTCTATTTAATGGCTGCAACGAAAGTGACCCGGTAATTCCGCCTACAGAACACTTTGAACCAGAGGGTTGGCTAATACGAGATGCCACTCAAAAACCAATCTTAGTGGTTTGGCAAGGTGTTATTCAAAGTTCATGGAATAGTCAAACGGTTGATACAACTTTTAAAGCACCTTTAAATGCGCTTTCTGATCACTTGACAGTAAAATTCTTAGATGCACAACGAAATATTTTTAATCCCCCCTCAGATGCTGATCATCAATTTGGATGGACAATTTCCGATACAAGTAAATTGGCGATTGTTCAGGATAGTCCTGGTGACTGGGCTTTTCATCTTAAAGGAAAGCAAACCGGATCCACTTCAATTGAATTACAGGTTCTGCATGCTGGACATGTTGACGTTAGAACTCCATACATTCCTGTGCTTATCGATGTTGATACAACTGCCCACGGCGAACCCATTGGTTTACGTCTAACTTATGAGGAAAATGGAACCCTCATTGCAACGGCGTCAGATACAAATTCAACTGGTGCAATTGAAGTCCAAAAAGATTCAACAACTGATCACATTTTAATTGAATATTTTGATGCACTGGGACATTATTTTCAGCCTGAGTACCCGCTGCATCATTTGCAATCTGTTTTAAGTGATAGTAGTATTGCTGAAGTAATCACTCAAACTGATGAACCTTGGGTAATTCAGATAAAAGGAAAAGCTGCAGGCACATGCACAATCACATTTAGTCTGATTGTTGGTGGTAGTTCTGAGTTTGATTCTTTCCCTATCACTATAACAGTGATTCCATAAATGAAAGTAATAAAGAGAATACGCTGCAATCATTTTGTGATTGCAGCAATAATTTTATCGGTACAGTTCATAATCTTGCCTCAGCAGATGACTGTGGGAGAGATTCAGGGAATAGTACTTGATATATCAAATGATCAGCCGCTTGATAAAGCTTTGGTGAATGTTGCTTCAACCACTCACGCAGATATAACAGACAAAAATGGTCTTTTCACCATTCCAAATCTTCCGTATGGCAACTATACTTTAGAGATAAGTTACATAGGATATAAAACTTCATATTTAAAAGTTCTGGTTGACAAAGAAATTATTAAAGGTATAATAGTTCACTTAAGTCCGATTGCTCTTGAAACCTCAACGGTGGTCATCACAGGCACACACGAAGATTATCAATTTGATGATATGAATGAGTTCATAAATGTTTTAAAAGGAAAAGAGCTTGAAAGGGAAATAAGCCTTACTCTTGCTTCCACTTTAAAAAATGAAACGGGTCTGGCAATAAGAAGTATGGGACCAGCGCCGGCACGTCCTGTAATAAGAGGACTGGGTAATGACAGAATTCAAATTACAGAAGATGGAATTCAATCAACGGATTTATCATCCACCTCGCCTGATCATGCTGTTGCAATAGAGCCATTCACGATTGAAAGAATTGAAGTTGTAAGAGGTCCAAAAGTTCTTACGCAAAACTCAACAACAATTGGCGGAGTTGTAAATATTATACGGGGAGAAATACCAGACAATATTCCAGCATCTATCACAGGACTGCTGGGAATTTATGGAGAAACTGTAAATAAAGGTTTTCTTGGTTCAGGAGTAGTCTCAATTCCAATTAATAATTTCGTTTTACGTGGTGAGTTCACTAAAAGAAAAACAGATGATATAACTACACCGATAGCCAAACTTAAAAACTCAAACATCTTTACACAAAATTATAGTGTTGGCTTGGGTTTTATAAATGATTGGGGGAATAATGGAATTTCAATCAGGGAATATTCCTCTGAATACGGAATTCCCGGAGGATTTGTCGGTGCTCACCCAAATGGTGTAGACATTGAAATTTTTAAGAGACAGATCAACTTTAAATCAAAAATAAAAATCGATACGGAACACTTTTCAAATTTAAGATTTGATTTTGCCAGAGATTATTTTAAACAAACAGAATATGAAAGAGCTGATCTGATTGGTGCAGAATTTACAATTTTTAATTATAGAAGTCAGCTTGAACTTCATAACAAAAAACTTTTGTTCGCAGAGAAAGGTTTAACGGGATTGTCATTCGAATTCAGAGATTTTAAAGTCGGTGGTTTCGTTTTTACTCCTGCTACAACCTCACTTAAAACATCCTTATTTAGCTTTCAACAATTTTCAGTAATGAATTTTAATTTTGAAACTGCAATAAGGTTTTCGTACGATCAGTTGAAACCTTCAGCCACCGGCATATCAATTAACGGAAGACAAGTTAAGCAAAGAGATTTCTTTACATATTCACTCTCTGCATCGGTATCACATAAGATCGCTGAAAATTTTTTGACAGGATTGAATTTAAGCAGATCGTCCCGCGTTCCTACAATTGAAGAGTTGTACTCTGCAGGTCCTCATCTCGCAGCTTATTCTTACGAGACCGGAAACCCCGATCTTAGGGATGAACGGGGAATCGGCACCGAGTTATATTTTTCTTACCGCGATGAATGGATTTCATCATCACTAACTTTTTTTGCGAATGAACTGGACTATTATATCATTCCAAGAAATTCAGGTAAAATTAATTTTCAAACATTACTACCTATTTATCAAACAGAAGGAGTATCGGCTGGTTTCAGGGGAATTGAATTCTCAAGTGACATAAAAATTGTAGAAAATATTTCATTTCATATTTCGTCGTCATATACATATGGTGAAATAAAAAGCAGTTCATCTCCCCTTCCCCAGATACCTCCATTTAAAACCAACCTGGAATTAAGGTATACTTCTGAAAATTTTGGGATAGGAATTAATTGTGAACTGACAGCAAAGCAGAACAGAACAGATATCTATGAAGAGCCAACATCAGGTTATGGAATTGTCGGTGGGTTTGCACAATATTCTCTTGTCGCTGGTCCTGTTATTAATAATTTTTCATTCGTTGCAGAAAATATTTTCAACAAGGAATACAGGAACCATTTATCACGCGTAAAAGTGATATTACCGGAAGCTTCAAGAAATTTTCGGCTGACTTATAAGTTGTTCTTCTGACATTCTCAAAAACTTTTTTAAGTTTTGGAGAATTGTACTATCTTTGCACTGCAAAAATTTCAGCATAAAAACCCGGAGAGGTGGGTGAGTGGCTGAAACCAACGGTTTGCTAAACCGTCGTAGGGGGTATACCTTTACCGAGGGTTCGAATCCCTCCCTCTCCGCAAAAGCTTCCACTAACGGAGGCTTTTCCATTTTATGAATAATTTTTTAGTCTATATTCTCAAATCAAAAGTCAATAATAAACATTACTTTGGTCACACTTCGAACCTTGAAAAAAGATTAAGTGATCATAACTCCGGACTTTCAACCTATACTAAAAAATTTAAGCCCTGGGAGTTAATCTACTTCGAAGAATTCTCAACTCGCTCAGAAGCAATGAAAAGAGAAAAGTTCTTCAAATCCATTTCCGGTTATCACTGGTTGAAAGAAAATAATAGCATCTAGCCCTTTGGCTGAAACCAATTTTCTTCAGTGTTAAAATGAAATGGTTTGAGTAAATGAAAAAGGCTCAAACGAGTTGAGCCTTTAATTCGGATATGAGTCTTATAAACTCTAGTAAAGCAATGTCTGAATTGCGTGAGGCAGTATCTCTATTTCAACCGCTTTTGACCCAACATACAATTTGTATTTTATTTTCAAATCACTTTGATTCATTACGACGGTAGCAACACTGCCATCTGTATTAATGAATGAGGTACTTAACAAGTGACTTCTGCTGCTGGCGGTGCTGATTCTTCTTGCACCGGGTTTAATGAATTTTGAAAAATGTCCGATATAGAAATATGATGGAGTGTAAATTAATTCTCCCGTTTGTGTATCAGCGTGAATAGGGGCAAAACAAAAATTACCAACATGGTTTGGTCCGCCTTTTTCATCAAGCAGAATATTCCAGTCAGTCCAGCCAACAGTCCCGCAGTTAAAATCATTGATCATTTGCTGACCATATCGTTCTCCATTTCTCCACCTCTGATATTGATCAGGCTGATAGCTGTCAGCGCAACCTTCAGTGAATATCAAATGTTTATCCGGATATGATTCGTGTACATTTGTGATGTTATCATACATCGGCTGTCCGCCAGCCCATGTCTCATACCAATGGAAGCCCAAACCCCATGCATACTTTGAAGCTTCCGGATCTGAAAAAATCACATCTGCTCTGTGAGTAACAAGGTCACGGTTGTGATCCCAGACAATTATTTTTTTGTCTGCTAGACCTTCCTTCTCCATCGTTGGACCGAGATAATTTTTGAGAAAATCTCTTTCCTCTTCAGCTGTGAAAATGCATGACTCCCATGTTTGCGTAGCCATTGGTTCGTTTTGAATTGTAATACCCCAAACAGAAATTCCTTCCTGCTCATAAGCTTTGATAAACTTCGTAAAATAATCTGCCCACGACTGATAATATTCAGGAAGAAGTTTTCCTCCCTTAAGCATATTTTTTGAGTCCTTCATAAAAGCGGGCGGGCTCCATGGACTTGCATATAAAAGTAATCCGCCTGAAGTTTTCAATGCCTGTTTTATCAACGGGATTCTAAACTGTTTATCGTGATCAACACTGAAAGTATTTAGTTCTTTACTTTCATCGGATACGTAAGTATAACTGCCTGAACTAAAATCACATGAGTGAATATTTGTACGCGCTAGTGTGTAACCGATTCCTTCTTCCCTGTTGTAATACGCATTTAGTAATTCCTTCTGCTTTTCACTTGAAAGTTTAAAGAATACCTCTGCTGATGCATCGGTAATCGCGCCGCCTATTCCGATAAACTCCTGGTATTGCTTTGAGGGATTAACAAAAACAGATATTTCAGATTCGATTGGCTGAAGAGCGTGACTGAAAGAGAGAGTATTTGTTTTGGTCAATCTCAGTTCAGTGCTGTCGGCGGTAGTATAAACAGATACTATTTTTCCGCCGGGTGAAAATTCAATTTCATTTTTCAACAGATCACTTTTAGGTGAACAGCCAAAAATTATTAATAAGAACGATAGCAGGTAATTGTATTTTTTCATAAGACTAAATGTAAAGTGAACATTAACTGTTAAACTTCAGAATATTTTTCAGTTTAACTTATTATTTACAAATCAAATTTAGTCTGTGAATTTGAGGCAAGCAAGTTTGATTTTTATTAAAATACCCGCTTATAAAAGCGGGTTTATAGAATGGTTTTGTGTTTGATTTACCTTGTAAATCCCAGTCTTGTAAAGTGAGGAATTATAGCATCATCAAGGTGCAGTTTCCCTTTGCGAACATCGACTGTAAGTGTGTTACGGTCAACATACTCAACACTTCCGTCATCATTTTTATAATAAAAACTAACGGCAGCAGGATCAATCCCGGTTAAATCAAGACCTTCAAACCTTACATCGAGAATTGCAGGCAGATTAAAAACCATTGAAGGTTCAAAAATTAATACTGCTTCATCATCGCTTACTGTCATTGTAAAGTTTACAGTACCATTAAAAGAATTTGGAGGGAAAATTATTTTTGAGTAGACATACACAGTTCCTAAAGGTCCGCCAGCATAGCTTGCGTCCAAAAGTATTTCTCCACCTGTCTGCCCATTAATAGATTTTTCCACATAAAAAACTTTTTCGAGTGTGCTGTTAACTTTTGCAGGTAATTTGATCCATTCAGCTTTATTTGAGCCGTCGGGTTTAGTTGATAATTCGGGTTTATCTTCGCACCCCCCGATAATCAACGATAAAAAAAGTGCAATGAATAAGAAATTTTTCATGATGAGTCTCTCCCTCATTTAAAATATTATGGTTTAGACACAATTTTGCACAAAGGAAATGCCATGAGGGATGGAAAGTAATACTTATCCAATTCGCATATTACTTTTCAAAGTCAGAGAGATAAATGCAATTGTTACATGTAAATCATACGAATTACTTGACTGCTAACAATATTTTTTATTCGTGTTTAATTCAGAAAATTTTTATTTAATACTTTCTTCCGTGTTTAAAAATATTTTTACCTCGTAAAACCTAATCGTGTAAAATGAGGAATGTTTCCATCAACCAATTGTATCCTGCCAAGACCATAAACGACTTTCAGATCTTTCCTGTTAACACGATTTGTTGTTCCGTCATCATTAAGATAAACAAAATTTATCGTCGATGGATTGACTCCCGTCAAATCCAGTCCGTCAAATCTAACGTTAAGAGTAGCTGAACTATCAAACATCATTGAAGGTTCAAAGACCAGGACTGCCTGAGTGCCCTCAATCGTCATAGAAATATTAACTTCACCATCAAATGAATTTGGAGGGAAAACGATATGTGAATGAATTTTGACTGTATCAAAAGGTCCGCCTGCATAACTGGTGTCAATTAATAGTTCTCCCCCGAGGTCACCATTAATTAACCGGCTAATTGAAAATTCATGTGAGCCGGGTAATTTTAAGAGTGAGCCGGGCTGATTTTGATCGGAACCGGTTAAAGAATCTGAATTATCATTACATCCAATTATGGTAAGCGCTAAAAAAATTATAAGGAAGGAAAAGTATTTCATTAAAAAGAGCTCCGCATTTATTATAGTATAAAGTTCAAATAAACTTTCGTGCCATGTATGTTTTTTTTGAACTTATTTCAAGTTTATCTGCTGTGATTATCGGAGATAATTCAGAATTGTTTAGTTATAGTTATTATTCCACTTAGAACATTTGCCTCGTGTAAAATATTGACCCGTATTATTTATTGCAATCAACTGTATCAAACTACTATATAGTTTATCAGATTGTAACAAGCCTCCCATTTTACCTGACTGCATGACCGCCTGCTTCACTTAATTTAAATCGTGAGATTAAATCTTCAAGTGTATTTGTAAGTCTGTTCAAATCTTCTTCCGCACTTGCTATTTGTTGTATCCCCTGTGCGCTTTCCTGAGTAACGTGATTAATCGATTCAATGTTTTTACTGATTTGTTCAGCGGCACTTGATTGTTCCTCACTTGCTGCTGCAACCTGTGTAACGATGTCGACAACCTTTCCGGCGCCGTTAATAATCTGTTCGAGTGATGAGCCGGCTTTTTCTGCAAGGGCTTTGCCTGATTCCACTTCATCCGTACCCTTTTGCATTGAATCGACAGCATCGAAAGTATCCTGCTGAATATTTTTAATCATTGAAGCAATTTCTTTCGTCGCTTTGGTTGTTCTCTCTGCAAGTTTGCGGACCTCATCAGCGACAACTGCAAAACCTCTGCCCTGTTCACCGGCGCGGGCAGCTTCTATCGCTGCATTTAATGCCAGGAGATTTGTCTGATCAGCTATATCATCAATCACCTGGATTATCTCACCGATCTGGTCACTGTTTTTTCCTAATGCCTGTACTGTTACCGCGCTCTTTCTAACCACATCCGCTATTTTATTCATACCGTCGATTGTAAGTTTTACAATTTCACCGCCTTCATCAGCAACCTGTCCGGCATGTTTACTTGCATCGGAAGCACTGACTGTATTTTTTGTAGTTTCATAAATTGTTTTTGTCATCTCTTCTATCGCACTTGCTACTTCAGCGGCTTGAGATGATTGCTGCTGCGCTCCTGCCGCCATCTCCTCGGAACTTGAGCTGATCTGGTTTGCCGCGCTCGCAGTTGCCTGCACTGCCTGGGCGACCTGGTTAATAAGTTCTGATAAAGATTCGCCAAGCCTGTTAATATCATTTTTCAGATGTTGATGTTCACCTTTATATTCACCATTCATTCTCAGACTTAAATCCCCTTGTGAATAATGAGCAAGAACGGCAGAACCTTCTTTGATAGGCTCAGTTAAATAGTCAAAGGTTTTATTGAAGCCGTGAATGATCTTGCGGAATATACCTGCGTGTACCGATTCATTTGCGCGTTCAGACAGGTTACCTTCTTCTGCGGCAACTGAAAGAGACTTTGCATCTTTAGATAAATTATTCAGTGAATGTTTGATTTGTTCAACTGAGTGACCAAGTTTATCTTCTGATGAAAGCACGGTTACATCCGCATCAAAATTACCTTTAGCAAATTCCTGGAGTGTATCAGCCTGTGATGTAAGATTTTGCTGCAGATGTTTTAATGAGTCTGCCATTTCCCCGAATTCATCTTTTCTTACGCAGTCGATTTCAACATTAAGATTTCCTTTTGAGAATTCCTTTGTCGCTTTTATAAACTTGAACAGATCATTAAGAATATTTTTCTTAACCAGGAAGACAATAAAAGCCCATACAAAAAATACAAGGAAAAGAATAAATATAATTCCGCTCAGTCTTTCATTTGATATTGCCGCGTGAGTTTCTTCCATTGAATACCGTATGCTCATTACAGCATAAACATCGCCGGCTTTTCCGTCGTGACAATCAAGACACGTTTCTTCAGCAAGAATTGGGCTTACAGATCTGAAAACAGGGACGTTATTAAAGTCTTCCTCAATGTTTATCTCCTCTTTAGATGAAAGAACTTTTTGTTCTTCACTATCCATCTTTTTTGCATCATCTTCATTTATTAAGCCGCTCGGAATTATTCTCAGATCCTTAATATTTTCTATTGTTTTCATCCGTTCAATAAACGGTTCAACTTCTGTTACACCCTGCGACATTGAGAAGACAATCGATTCTTTCATTGACTTGTTCAATTCGTGAATTGTTTCATTAGCTGAATTTTGTTTTGAGTTTTCAGAATAGATTAAGAATATAACAAGAGCGATGCTGAGTAAGGAGAAAATTCCAATAGCCACAGTCATTGAAATTTTTCGAGATATCGAAGTACTGAAAGAAGAGGTTTTCATAATTTTTCCCGTATTTAATTCCTTTATATGCGAATCAGTTTAAGAGCCATAAAAACTTGATTATAGTTTAACGGGAAGAAAAGTATACCCTGATTAGCCCTGTTTTGATATCAAGCCGCTTTTGTCTGTGTGATAATCATTACAGTTGAAAGACTGAATTACCGTTCAAAGTCCGCTTGTAATCCGCTTTCTCTATCAAATAAATCTATCTTAATTCCCGTCACTTACCATAGTACCATTAGCACATATATCGCTGCCATTAAATCAATTGCGACACTCATATAATCGTATAAAATCTGATTTGCTTTAGGTGTTGCCGGAAAAAAGATCAATTTATTATTGTCCGGATTATTTTAAAATCAAAAATCCCACTGACAATGGAATTTTTGCAAACCGAACAATAAGCGGAAATATTATTTTTTAAATACGCTGAACCATTTATCCAGTGTGCCTTTTTCCATCCTGGAAATTAATTCAAGCTCCCCGGCATCAAGCCAGATACCTTCACATCCGGAACACTTATCAACTGCGATGTTTTTATAATTAATTTCAATGAGCTGCTGACCGCATTTTGGACAATGCATATAATGCAGTTCCTTTAACTTTATTTTTTCCTCTTCTTTTTGACGGGCAATTTTTTCTTCTTCTTTTTTTCTTCTTTCCTCAAACTCAAGACGATAAAAATATTCATCTTCTTTTTCAGATGGTTTTACAGGCATTAATCCTCCTAATAAACAAATGTTATTTATAAATGTTTTTGATTTTATTTCATCAACAGCATTTTCAGCGAATGACTAAAATCCCCTGCTTCAATACGATAAACATAACATCCGCTTGCAACAGAATTTCCGTTTTCATCAGTACCATTCCACGTGCAGTAGTATTCGCCGGCAGAACGTTGATCATTGATAAGTGTTTTAATTTCCTGACCGAATATATCAAAGACTTTTATCATAACAATACCATCGGCGGGTACTGTAAATCTTATTGTTGTTTCCGGGTTAAATGGATTAGGATAGTTTTGTTCAATAGAATAATTACCTACGGTAGTTACATCAGCAGTGACTACATCAGAAAATTCAAAACTTCCATCAGTATCAATCTGTTTCAAACGATAAGAATATTTTCCGCGGACTAAATTTTTGTCAGTGAAAGTATAAGAATGCGGCTGAACAGATGTACCATTTCCTTCTACAAAACCAATTTGTTTCCATTCTGGCTGATCAGCAGATGATCTTTGTATTTCAAATCCATAATTATTTGTTTCGGTGGAAGTGCTCCACTTTAAAATCACCTGTTTCATTTCCACAGTTGCATTTAAACTGATCAGTTCAACAGGAACAACAGAATCAACAATAAACCGGTAAGCACCTGATGGCGATGTCATCGGTTTACTAATTACTCTTCCCGAATTAGACGTCGCAGAAATGTAATAAAAAACTTTTGTGCTGAGATTTTGAAATGGAATATCAGCAGTGAATGTATCACCGATTGTATTCGTCATCGGTACTGAATTAAATCCTGCTAATGTATCGACCGACCAGAATAATGTTGCTGTCGAAACTCCTGTCCTTGTTTTAATTATTGCTTTTACTTCATAACCATTTACTGAATTTTGGGTTGTCAGAATTTTAGGATGTGAAATAAATATTGGCTCTTCAACACCAATCTCCTTGGTTATACAATGAATAGCTCCCAATGCGGTTATAATCTGGTTGCAGTTTATCCCAACGATATTGTAGCCTGGCATAGCCTCTCTGTAAATTCTAAGTGCAGTTGTGTCATATTGCGGTGCGTATGTCGGAACAATAACAGTCTTATTCAGGATAACCGAATTTGTATAAGTTCTGTAATCGCCACCCGAACTCGGATACGATCCAGATGCATCCGGAGGCATGGGAATTCTAATAACCTTAAATGGTCGCCCGTATTTCGTCTGAAAATTATTCATGATGTACTGCAGGTTGGCTTCTATCTGCGGTCCGTCTGATACACCGTTAGGATATTGTCCTACAAGCAATGTTTCTTCATCAAGTAGTTTCATATGCATGTCTATGTGATGAATCCCGTCATAAGGAAGAGTCGGCATTTTTATATACTCATCAATTCCCATATACTTTTTGAAAATCGTATCAATCTGTGCTTCGGATTTTGTTGGGTTCTCGTTCAAAATTAAATTTGAAGAAAACGCTGTACCAAGTCCGTCTGTCATAAAATTTCCGCCAGTAGCAACCACATCATTTGGCGCGACAGTCATCTGGTACAAAGGATAATTTTTATTCGCAGCAAACACTGATGGAATCAAGTCATCCTGGGGACGGGGACGATTGTAAATCCAGTCTACAATGTACATGCTGTCTGCATCATCCGAGTAAACACACCACGGACCATAGTCCCTTACCCATATTGAATTATATGAAGCTAAAATAAATTTCAGATTACTTAGCGGAACTCCTCCGCTTGTCAAATAACTGCGGACAGAATTTGAATCAGTGCAAACTATATAGACGATGCATTCTTCCTGTGCATAATCTACTATTTGTCTTAATATACTCTGGTAAGAAGTCCATGTAACAATAACTCCGCTTAACTCTTCCCATTCAGCCATAGTTCTTACAGGTTTGACAGGAGGTGTTATCCAGTCCGTTTCAGGAATAGGATGCTGATAAGTCCGCATCAGGTATTCTTCAGTTTCACTCATTTTATGAGGAAGATCCTGCGGGAATATCATGTTCGTAAGAAGCATTACTAAAAAGAAGATGTATAAAGATTTCATATTACTGCCGGTATAATTCTATAATTGTCTGATAATTTTGATATTCAAATTAAGAATCTTCTTCATTCAATGGAACAAAAAAAACAGTTAGAAATGATTCTACGCTAGTGCATAAAAAATATATCTTGAATGAATCTGAATTTCAGGATGAAGAATATTATTTCTATTCTGTATATTTACCGGGAATAAATAACAATTAAGGAAAAGGATGAAAAAGCTATTTTATTTTGCAATAGTACTATTTCTGATAACAGGATGCGAGAATAAAGAACAGACGGAAAACATAAACCAGAACACTAAACCAGGAACAAGAGCAGTTACTGTCACGGAAAAATTAGATGCTTCCAACTATACTTATCTGAATGTTGAAGAGAATGGACAGAAATTCTGGATAGCCGTACCTCAGATGGAAGTGAAAGAAGGAGAAACACTTTACTTTACAAAAAGTATGGAGATGAAAGATTTTAAAAGCGAAACACTCAATAAAACTTTTGAATCAGTTTTGTTTGTCGAAGATATATCCCGTATACCTCAGGTAAACAAAGAACAATTATCAAATGTGCATTCAGTTGTGGGATCTGCGACGAAAGAAAATATAAAAGTTGAGCCGCTTGCTGACGGTTACACAATTGAAAAAATATTTTCGGAAAAAGAATCACTCTCTGGAAAAATTGTTAAAGTTAAAGGTGTTGTTGTAAAAGTAAATTCACAGATAATGAACCGCAACTGGATTCACCTTCAGGATGGAACCGGTGCTCAGGGTAATTTTGATCTGATGGTAACGAGTAATGATGAGGTAGAAGTAGGTCAGGTTGTTGTTGCTGAAGGAAAAGTTACTGTGAATAAAGATTTTGGTTCAGGTTATTCTTACGCTGTGCTTCTTGAAGAAGCAAAGGTAAAGCCTGAATAAATTTATTTTGTAATTAATACTAAATCCTGATTTCATCTTATGGAATCAGGATTTTTTTTGATCTATAAATCTTTCCTTAATTTGTCCGTAAGTTTCTATCCTTCTGTCACGTAAAAAAGGCCAGTTCCTTCGGATGTATTCAATCCTGTTTAAATCAATATCGGCAAAAACAATTTCTTCTTTGTCAGCGGATGCCTGTGCAATGATAATGCCTTGTGGATCGGCGATAAATGATGAGCCCCAGAATTCTAGTCCCGGTGATGATGGATTTTCTTTTTCAAGCCCGACCCTGTTAACTGCGGCTACAAATACTCCGTTAGCGATAGCATGTGAACGCTGGATGGTTTGCCACGATTCGAACTGGGCTTTTCCATGTTCAGCTTTTTCGTGAGGATGCCAGCCAATTGCTGTTGGATAAAAAATAATATCTGAACCCTGCAGTGCTGTCAATCTCGCGCCTTCAGGATACCACTGATCCCAGCAGATCAATGTCCCAACATTACCATATTCAGTTTTGAAACTTTTATACCCAAGATCGCCGGGTGTGAAATAAAATTTTTCATAAAAAGCAGGATCATCCGGGATATGCATTTTTCTGTAAAGCCCCGTAACATTTCCATCAGAATTAATGATGACCAAACTGTTGTGATAAAGTCCTGCTGCTCTTTTTTCAAATATCGGGACGATGACGACGACTTTTAATTTTTTGGCAATCTTTCCAATCTCCACAGTTGAGGGTCCGGGAATCGTCTCAGCCAGGTCAAAATATTTGATGTCTTCTTTCTGACAAAAATATTGTGAACGGTATAATTCGGGAAGGCAGATAACTTTTGCGCCTGTCTTGGCTGATTTAATAATCCAGTCAATTGCTTTTTTCAGATTTGAGTCAGGATTTTTTGATAATGCAATCTGGATCAGCGCTACGGGAATTGAATTTTGTTTTCGGTTATTCTTTTTTGAACTCATAAGAATTTATTCATTCTATTTTTTTTATCGGATTAATATTTTGTTTCACCCGCTACTGATCCATCTTTAGCGTATTCAGTTGATGCTTTCAGAACACCGTCTGAATATTTTTCGATGTACCAGAGAGTTTTATCTTCGCGATAAATTTTTGTTTCACCTTCGAGTTTATCTTTTTTAAAGTTTTGTTCAGTCCACACTGAGCCGCTTTTATAATAAGATTTTGTAATGCCTTCTTTAGCACCTGATTTATAATTCTCTTCAAACTTTATCTTGCCATCTTCAAAATAAACCTTAGCTGTTCCATTCTGTTTCCCAAAAGCGTAATTCCTTTCTGCTTCTACTGAACCACTTTCATAATATTCTGTCGTCATTCCGTGCAGCTGCCCATCGTCATATTCGTTAACGCTTTTGATCTTGCCGCTTTCATAATACCATTTGGTTGTTCCTGTCTGAATTCCATTTTTGAATTCGGCTTCTGTTTTCAGAATTCCGTTCTTATAATATTCTTTTGAAACCCCGACACGTTTACCGGTACTGAAATCCGCAGAAGCAAATAACTCACCTGATTCATAAAAGGATTTGTATTCACCATCAATTACACCATTACTATATGTGCCGGTTTCTTTCAGGATTCCGTTTTCATAAAAGGTTCTAAACTCGCCATTGTATTTATTATCACGGAAGGTGATGATTTCTTTAATCACACCATCATTTGAATAATAAAGTGCAGTTCCATCTTTAATCCCCTGCTTGTAGTTAATTACTTCCTTCAATGTTCCGGCATTTGTGTAGTACTTGTTCGTACCTTCAAGTTTTCCATTCTTAAAATTCTCAATCTGCTTTAACATTTTGTTTGTGTAGTAGGAACGGATGAGTCCGTCCTGCGCCATGTTTACTGATGCAGTTAAAATTAAAAGTGTAATTACCATTTTTATGTTTTTCATTTTGACTCCTTAATTTCCATTTGACCTTACAAGAATTCCATCAATTCCGTATTCTCTTTTAATAACCAGGTTCCCGTTCTGATAAAGTTCTTCGCGTTCAGTTTTCCTGTTTTCATAATAGCTTCTGAGCCAGCCGTTCAGTTCACCGTTAATGTACTCCTCTTCCTGTTTAAGGAAACTGTTCTTATAATAAGTTAGTTTTTTACCATTTAGCTTACCATTGATATAAGTCCCTAGAGTCTTGAGAAGTCCGTTTTCGTGATACTCTTTAAACTCATTTGTCAATACATCATTATTGTAATACCCGGATGACTGAAGTTTTCCATTATCATAATATGTGATCGCAATTCCGTTCCTGGTATTTTCACTGTACATAATTTCAGATTTCAGAATTCCATTTTCATAATAGTTTTTGGTAATACCTTTTTGTTCACCTTTTATGTATTCTAATTCTGATTGAACAATACCGTTTTCATAAAATAAATATGACTTGCCATCCAGTGTGTCCGCTTTAAAATTCCATTCTTCTTTCAGATAGCCGCTTTCATAATATACTTTCGTGGAGTTCTCACGTATACCATTTTCAAGGAACATTTCCTTTTTCAGTGATCCGTTTTCAAAATATTCCAGAACATTTTTTTCTTCGGATTCAAACTTGCCCTGGTAATCATAGCGAATCCTGTTAAGAAGCTCGCCATTTTTATAATCATCCTTTACGCGGACACTTCCCGCCATATCAAATATTTTTACTTCGCCCTCAAGTTTATCATTGATGAACATCGCCTCAAGCGCAACATTGTTCAGATTACTGTCATGAAATATCCGCGTAATCCCCTGCTGAATGTTGTCGCGGTATCGTCTTTCAACTTCAACTTTGCCTGACTTATAGTAAGTACGAGAAATATCATTAAGAAACCCGTTAATATAATTCCATTCGCCCTGCAGTTCGCCGGTTTTATAATAGGTAGTTGTTATACCTTCAAGTTTCCCATCGAGATAATTTTGTTCCGACCACAATTCACCGGATTCATAATACCATTTGGAAACGCCCTGCTTAACGCCGTTCCTGTAGTTCCAGGTAATACTTAACACACCATCCTGAAAAAACCAGTTGGAAATACCTTCTTCAACTCCATCGACAAATTGCCATTCTTTCCACAGTTTGCCGTTTGGGTAATATTCAAAATAAGTACCATTCAATTTACCGTTTATGTATGTGCCTTCAGTTTTGGTGATACCATTTGGATAGAAAGTTTTTTTTGTTTCTGCTTCTGAAGTTTGCTGAGCGAGGCTGTAAGCAGTGATTACTAACATGAGTAATCCGGACGTGTAAATCTTGTTGATCAATTTCAGGCTATTAAATTATTAATGATGTATTCTAAATTAAAATTATTTGGAGACATGATAAAGGTATTTTTTGCTGTTTTCAAAGTTGACTAAAATATTCTCTCAACTTTGCCCTTAATCTTACGATAATTAATCGGCGTGCATCGTTTTTTATGTTATGAATGTATTGTCAGTAGTTGTGTCGGTGCCCGGAATGTATCATAAGAATGTCATGATTTGCAATGAGTCGGAATATTGTATTATATCTATTTTATAAATTATTCCTTATCAGCATAGTTTAGCAGGGGAGCTGTACGAGTGAAATTTATATTTGTTTTATTATTAATCTCTTTACTTTCAATTAATCTTTATTCGCAGAATGGTTTCTCTATAAAGCGTAAAGATATAGTTGAAATCCAACCTCCCCACTCCCATAAATTACTAAGCGGCGATCTGGTAAAAGCAGTAAGTGAAAAAATTAAATCGGCATCACTAAACAAATTATTGCAGGCAGAGAAAATAAATGTAATCGTATATCAGAGATCTTTCCCCAATTCTTCGGAGATAAGTGAATACAACTCAGCAGGTTTGATTCCAATGATTGAAACCTGGACTCCCCCATTCACAAATCATCCATTCGGATTTTTTATTGCACAACTTTCACCTGAAAAAATTAATGATATACTGTCCTTACCTTTTCTGGAGAAAATTGATTTCGCTGATTCTCAATCATACCCGGCTGGAAATGAAGTTACAAGAAAAACCGGCGCTGATATCTTGTTTCAGAACGGATATAAAGGCAAAGGTGTCAAAGTTGCTGTACTTGATTCGGGACTCGACACCGAACCTTTGAATGAAGACCTGCCGTCAAACATTACTAAGAAAGATTACTCATCATATCCGACTCTTGATGATGATGTTGAAAACAGAATTACCGGTCACGGAACACATGTCACAGGATTGCTAATCGGAAACGGTTCACTTTCACAAAATAATACCGGAAATGGCGGAGGGAAATATTCCGGAACTGCTCCTGGTGCTGATCTTATATTTCTAAAAATCGGCAATGACTTTTCCGGTGCAGCAAGTACAACATCGATTGTAATGGCGATGGATGCAGCCGTTAACACCTACAACGCAAAAATTATTTCGATGAGCTATGGAAACTGGGATACATTTCATGATGGTTCATCAACACAGGATCAGAAAGTTGACTGGTGTTATTCAAATGGAACTGCTGTATTTCTTGCTTCAGGTAATTTTGGAAATTCTGCAAGACATTTTTCAGGAACTGTAAGTGCAAATGATTCATCAGATTTTATTCGAGTTAATGTAAGTGGTGTTACCGCAAACTCAACTTATTTAAATTTTAATCTTGTTTGGTTTGACGGATATGGCGTAAGAAATAATCTTGCATTAAAGTATTATGACTCAAACTTTAATGAATTGACAAATTCATATTCATTCCCGACAACCGAAAGCATAAGAGGAACTGAATCATCTATTTCACAAACACTTTCAACTTTGCCTGAAGGAAACGGGACATATTATTTACGAGTTGTAAATCATTCATCTTCTGTCCAGAAATTTCATATCTACGAACATTATAAAAACGGGACAGTAACTTTTCATAACCCTGATCCAAATTATACAATCGTATCTCCGTCAACAGCGGACTATGCATTTTGTGTCGGGGCTTATGTCTCACGTGAAAATTGGACTGCATCAAACTCAAATATTTATTCATTCAATCAAACATTAAATGAAGTAACTGATTTCTCAAGCAGGGGTCCAAGGATTGATGGATTACAAAAACCTGATATTGTTGCTCCTGGCAGTGCGTTGATTTCAATTCGTGACAGGGATGTATTGACAGCCGTTAATCCATATTGGATAGATAATGATGGTACTCCGGGTGGCGATATAAATTATTATGTGATGGAAGGAACAAGTATGTCGGCGCCTGTTGCAGCTGGTTGTGCTGCATTGATATTAAATGTCTATCCCAATCTTTCTATTGCCGAGATGTACTCTGCAATCAGGAACAATGCTTTAAAAGATGAGTTCACAGGAAGTACTTCGGGAAGTATTTATGGTTATGGAAAACTTAATATCAATTCAGCAGTGAATGATTCATCACTTCTAAGTTCGTATAGTGTGAGTGTTAACATCAAACTATTTCTTGAAGGCGCTTACAACGGTAACGGATTATCAAACACACTTGCAATGAATGAACTACTTCCGCTGACACAACCCTATAATGTTCTGCCCTACTTCTATGCCGGCGAAGAGTATGTTGACAGCATTCCCGAAAGCACGGTTGACTGGCTGCTTTGCACTTTAATAAGCATTACCGGAGCTGATACAACATCCTATTCAAAAGTCTGTTTGATTAATTCTGACGGAATGGTAACAGATATTTTCGGAAACACCCAATTAAGATTTTATTATGTGAATGAGGGAAATTATTTCATTCAAATAAAACACAGAACTCATTTAAAGTTAATAAGCTCATCTGCAATACATCTGACGTCACAGGGAAATGAGATTTTTGATTTTACTTCAACGAGTAATAATACTCTTAACAATAATGCTTTGATCGAATTAAGTCCAGGAATATGGGGCTCTGCAGCAGGTGATATAAATGCCGATGAACAGGTAAACGCACACGACGTTAACAACATCTGGAATTTTTATAACACATCCGGCTATCATAATGCTGATTTAAATATGGACGGCATAGTTGATAACGCTGATAAAATACTTGCGTGGAAAAATAAAAATAAGTTTTCAGGTGTGAATTGAAATAAATAAAGAACCAGGGGAGAAATTTGAAAAAAAGTTTTGCAATTATTTTTATGATTGTACTGATGGGAAGCACTTCCTACTCTCAATCATATACTGTCTCAGTTAAAAATCAGCATTCCAACGGGAGCGATTTCATTTTCGACATCTTTATTAAGATTGATGTTCAATCTGATTTTTATCTTGGGGCAAGTGATTTCTCACTTTCGTTTAACCATAATGATTTTTTAAATCCTCTCATATCCGTTAACAACAGCGAAGTATTTCAATACTATACTTCGGAGATATCAATAGTAAATTCAAATGTAATTGTTTTAAATGTTTTGCCCCCGTTTTTTCTAAACGAAGAAGATTTTGAATTAATGTCAGCACAGATCAGTTATACTGAACCCGGGACAAAGGTCGCTGAAATAACTATTAGCGGTATAAATAATTTTTCAGGTGAAGCAGGATTGATATGGAAAGAACAATCTCCTAATCAATGCGTTATATATTCTCTTGATAGTAATTCGCCCTGGTTTACAACCGAAAGAACCTCACAAGGAAATTTTGAGTCGCCTTCTTCATCACCTCTTCCTGTTGAACTGTCATTATTCACAGCCACAGTTGAAGACAACGATATCATTCTTAACTGGACAACTGAAACGGAAACAAATAATTATGGGTTTGATATAGAGAGGCAAGTCTTTAGCTCGCAGTCCGCAGTCCACAATTTTGTTAAAGTTGGATTTGTTAGTGGTTATGGTAATTCCAATTCACAAAAGAATTATAGATTTGTGGATACAAATGTTAACCCCGGGAAATATTCATACAGGTTAAAGCAGATAGATATAGATGGTTCATATTCCTACAGCGAGGTGCTTGATGCTGAAGTGCAAAGTATTCCAAATACATTTTCACTTGAACAGAATTATCCTAATCCATTTAACCCTGCAACAAAAATTAAATACTCAATTCCATCCGTAGAGACGAGGCAAGTCTTGTCTCTACATCGGGTAACGTTGAAAGTTTATGATATACTCGGTAATGAGGTTTCAAAATTAGTTGATGAATTTAAAGATGCAGGCAGTTATGAAGTGGTATTTGATGCATCATCCCTTGCAAGCGGGTTTTACATCTACAAACTTACCGCCGGAAATTTCACATCGAGTAAGAAAATGTTATTGATTAAATAACGATCGTCTGACATTTCACATCTGACGTTTGACGTGATCAAACCTTTCTTCCAATCACTTCAGCAATTAATTTTATCTGCTTCATCATTGAATCAAACTGGTCAGGTAACAGTGCCTGCGGACCATCACTCAGAGCTTTATCCGGATCGTGATGCACTTCAACCATAATCCCGTCAGTGCCTGCAGCAACTGCGGCGCGAGCCATTGGTATTACTTTATCACGTATTCCCGTTGCGTGTGATGGGTCAGCGATCACCGGCAAATGACTTTTTTTATGCACAACAGGAATTGCTGAAATATCAAAAGTATTCCGTGTGTATGTTTCAAACGTTCTTATGCCTCTTTCGCACAACATCACTTCTTTATTACCCATTGATAAAATATATTCTGCTGAACCAAGCCAATCATCAATGGTTGCTGACATTCCCCTTTTCAGCATAATCGGTTTTGACGTTTTACCAAGTTCACGAAGTAAAGAAAAGTTCTGCATATTTCTTGAGCCGACCTGGAAAATATCAGTGTATTGTTCAACCAGCGGTATTTGCGTCGTTTCCATCACTTCGGTTATTACAAGCAGATTAAAAGTATCCCCGGCTTTTCTTAAATACTTTAATCCTTCTTCTCCCAATCCCTGGAATGAATACGGCGAAGTTCTTGGTTTAAATGCTCCGCCTCTCAAAATCTTTGCGCCTGACTTTGCAACCATTTCAGCAATTGTAAAAATCTGTTTTTCATTTTCAACAGAACAGGGTCCCGCCATTACAACAATTTCTTCACCGCCGATCAGAACATCTTTAATTTTTATCTGTGTATTTTCTTTCTGATAACTTCTGCTTGCGAGCTTGAAAGGTTCACTTATTCTGAAAACTGTGTCAACACCTTCAAGTATTTTTACTTTGCGGATATCAAAATTCGGCTGCACACCGATTGCGCCAAGCACAATCTGTTCATGCCCGGTTGAACGATGAACAGCGAATCCAAAGTCTTCCAATCGTTTAATTATATTTTCTATTTGAACATCAGTCACATTTTTTTCAAGAACGATAACCACAATATTCTCCGCCTAAATTTTAGTGATAGTTTTTTTCGCCGGCTTCTATTGCCAGATCTAAATGGTCTTCTTTAGTTGGGATAGCACAAGAGTAATCTTTGCTGTACGCACAATAAGGATTGTAAGCAAGATTAAAATCAATTGTATAAACAATATTTTTATCAGATGATAATTCAAAATCAATATAACGTCCTACACCGTATGTGTCCTCTCCTGTTGTTTTATCCGTGAACTGGATCATATGATATGTTTCACCTGTTTTAGAAGTGCCTTCATATACATTCAGCTTAAATTCTTTTCCGGAATATTTAAAAGTGAAATAGCCATAACGCAAAAGTTTTCTTTCTTCGCCTTTTGTCCCGAGAATAATTACTGTATCCCTTGGATCATATTCAGTTAATTTACTTTCAAATACAAACTCCGGATTTATATCAAAGTATTTGAGAGGATGAAATTCAATCTTTCCTTTAAAATTGAAAGGCGATGAAGGATCGTTTTTCATATACTCATTCTTTTCAACACGCGATTTTTCTACTTCATTAATATACTTCTGAATTTCAGGTGAATATTCTTTCGCACATCCGGCTATGATAAAAACTACCAATGCAGAAATGATAAATATTTTATCTCGACTCAACATCTTCTTTTACTTTCTTCTTCAGTTCATTCAGTTTGTTAAGCGCCTGAATCGGGGTAAGACTATCAATTTCAAGATCACCAATTTCAGTTCTTAGTTTATCATCTTTAATTTCAAACAAACTTATCTGGTTATCGCTTGCGCTTTGCATCTTTTTTAATTTTTCCTTTTTCACTTCATAGGGAGTGAGTTCTTTGCTCTCAAGATTCTCAAGTACTTCCTTCGCACGGTTTGTAACAAAAAGTGGAAGACCAGCCATTTGTGCAACCTGTATTCCATAGCTGTGATCGGCACTACCGGGATTGACTTTATGAAGAAAGATAACTTTATCATCATATTCACGGACTTCAACTTTATAATTTTTTATCCGCGGAAATAACTCAGCCATTTCATTTAATTCATGATAGTGAGTAGCAAATAAAGTTTTTGCCGACACATCAGGGTTTTCATGAATAAATTCCGTAATAGCCCACGCAATCGAAATCCCGTCAAATGTACTTGTACCTCTTCCGATTTCATCAAGAAGTATTAAACTTTTTGACGTTGCATTGTTGAGTATGTTTGCCGCTTCCTGCATCTCAACAAGAAACGTACTTTCACCCGCAGTGATATTATCACTTGCACCAACACGCGTGAATATTCTATCGATCATTCCAATCTTTGCAGACTTAGCCGGAACGTATGAACCAATTTGAGCGAGCAGAACAATCAGTCCTATCTGGCGAAGATAAACAGATTTGCCAGCCATATTTGGTCCTGTAAGAATGATTATCTGGTTTTGTGAATTATCAAGCTTGCAACTATTTGGAGTAAACTTTTCTCCCAGCGACAGCAGCCGTTCAATAACAGGGTGTCTTCCTTCAACAATTTCAAGCTGATCATCATTGCTCATTTCCGGTTTGCAGTAATTGTATTCTTCGGCACATTCAGCAAGAGAAATGAAACAGTCAAGTTCAGCAATTATTCTCGCATTGGTTTGAATTGATTCTGCTTCGTCAGCAATAAATAATCTTAATTCATTGAACAACTGAGATTCGAGTTCATAAATCTTTTCTTCAGCGTTAAGTATTTTATCTTCATAATCTTTTAGTTCGGGAGTGATATATCTTTCCGAATTTACAAGCGTCTGTTTGCGGATATAGTCAGCAGGTATTTTATCTTTATTCGCGTTGCTTATCTCGATGTAATAACCAAACACTTTATTAAAATTTACTTTGAGAGAAGAGATCCCTGATTTTTCTCTTTCTGATTTTTGAAGATTAGCGATCCAGTCTTTACCATGGACTGAAATATTTCTCAGATCATCTAGTTCAGGACTGAAACCATTTCGAATAATACCGCCTTCAGTTAAACTTGCAGGAGGAGTATCAACAAGTGCTGTTTGAATTTTTTGAACAAGTTTATCAAGAAGGATTAATTTTTCTGAAACTAATCCGAATTCATCCTTTTCACTGCTTATTAATATTCCTGAAATGACAGGAATTTTTTGAAGCGAACTTTTTAATGCCGAAATATCTCTCGGGTTTGCTCTGCCTGTACACACTTTTGAAATCAGTCTTTCAAGGTCACCGATTTCACTCAACTGTTCAACTAATGATTTGCGCGTCTTCCGGTCACCAACGAATGCTTCAACTTTTTTCTGCCGCACTAAAACTGCTTCAAGTTTTTTTAATGGTGATGAAATCCATTTCTTAAATTGTCTTCCCCCCATTGCAGTTTTTGTTTTATCAAGGATTGAGACTAGCGATCCTTCCCTGCTGCCTTCTTGCATCGAGTAAGTTATTTCCAGGTTACGTTTTGTTGACTGATCAAGTATCATATAATCGGAAGGATTATACAACGCAACTTTGTTCAGATGTGACAGGTTTACTTTCTGTGTTTCCTGCAGGTAATTTAGAATAGCTCCGCCGGCAATAATTCCTGTTTGAAGATTTTCAATTCCAAATCCTTTAAGCGTCTGCGTTTTAAATTGCATTCTGAACAATTCGTTAGCGTATTCAAAATTGAAAATCCAGTCATCAAGTTTTGAAATTCTTGCATTAAGGTTTATTGAATTCAGAATCTTTAAAATATTTTCCTGTTCTTTTTTCTGAACTAAAATTTCGGCGGGAAGTATTGATTCGATCTGTTGATTTAATCGTGATGAATGAATTTCATAACAAAAAAATTCTCCGGTGGAAATATCACAAAATGATATTCCAGCAATTTCTTCTTTTATACAAACCGCAAAGAGATAATTATTCTTTTTATGATCGAGTAGCTTATCTGATAAAGTTACACCGGGAGTTACAACTTCTACAACGTCTCTTTTAACAATTCCTTTAGCAAACTTTGGGTTTTCCATCTGCTCGCAGACTGCAACACGGTAACCGGCTCTTACAAGTTTTGGTAAATAAGTATCAATAGCGTGGTGTGGAAATCCGGCAAGTGCAACATGTTCAGCGGCGCCGTTTGCTCGTTTGGTTAGTGTTATCCCAAGTACTTTGGATGCAGTTTTAGCATCTTCTTCAAAAGTTTCGAAAAAATCCCCGACCCTGAATAATAAAATAGTATCCGGGTAAGATTGTTTGATCTTATAGTACTGAGACATTAAAGGAGTTTGTTGCATATCCGTATCAAAAATCGGATTCCAAAATACTCTAATAAGTGTATAATATCAATTTACCAAACTTGAAAAGAGATTATAATTTTATATATTTGCTCCTCAAATTGATGAATAACAAAATCAGATCATTCGTCAAGATTCCTTTTATTCAATGATAATTCCGGATTTGTTTTGAAAGAAGAATACCATAAGTGGCACTCCCATTACTTGAGCAGGGAGTTTGAAATGTTGGTTTTTGGTCATTCAGGATTCCCTGTTATACTCTTTCCTACTTCAAGAGGAAGATATTATCAGTGTAAAGATTTTAAACTTGTTGAATCCGCATCTGAATTAATTAATTCAGGAAGAATAAAAATTTATTGTCCTGATGGAATAGATTCCGAAAGCTGGTATAACTATTCCATACATCCTGCTGACAGAGTTAAAACTCATATTGGTTACCAGCAGCTTATACTCAACGATGTCATCGAATTTGCAAAGTATGATTCAGGTATGAGAAAAGTGACTTTAGCGGGATGCAGTTTCGGTGCTTACCATGCTGCTAATATGGCGTTCAGATACCCTGACAAAGTCGGTTACCTGTTATGTATGGGTGGCGCCTATAACATAAAACAATTTGTTATGGGTTATTATGATGACAACTGTTACTTTAATAATCCGCCGGACTATCTTTCAGGACTTAACGACCTCTGGTATTTAAGCAGGTACAGGGAAATGGGAATTGTACTTGGTACCGGTGAATGGGATATGTGCCTTGATGAAAATATTATTCTTTCAAAAATTTTAAATGAAAAGAATATTAAACACTGGCTTGATGTACGATCAGGAACAGGTCACGACTGGAACTGGTGGCGCGAAATGTTCCCATATTATCTCAGCCAGATAAATGATTAACTGAACCGGTCATCTTCTAACTAAAAATTTTAAAATATATTATTCATTCGGGAGTCAGATGAAAAAAATCGGGATACTGTTCGGACAGGAAAACACTTTTCCTCCGGCATTTGTTGAAAGAGTAAATTCAAAAAAAGAATCAGGTATAACTGCTGAATTCGTTAAACTTGACAAAGTTGTGCAGGGCGAACCATCAGGTTATGATGTTATTATTGACCGAATCTCACAAGACGTTCCGTTTTACAGAGGCTTCTTAAAGAACGCAGCAATAAGCGGAACTGCAGTTATCAATAATCCATTCTGGTGGAGCGCGGATGAAAAGTTTTTTAATAATGCACTTGCAACAAAAATTGGAGTAGCTGTTCCTAAAACTGTATTACTTCCGTCGAATGTTCATCCACCCGATACTAATTCCAACTCATTCAGAAATTTGGCTTATCCTTTGGATTGGGAATCAATCTTCAATTACGTCGGCTTTCCTGCCTACTTCAAACCATTTGCAGGCGGCGGATGGAAAAATGTTTATAAGCTGAACAACGCCGAAGAATTTTTTAAAGCATACAATGAAACAGGTCAGCTTGTAATGATGCTTCAGGAAGAAGTGATCTTTAAAGAATATTTCAGATGTTATTGTCTCGACAGACGCGATGTTCACATAATGCAGTATGATCCGAAACAACCGCATCATCTCCGTTATGTGCGTGGTGGTAAACCTGTCGAAAACAAAATTCTTGAAAAAGTTAAAGAAGGTGTTCTTGCATTGAATAACGCGCTTGGTTATGATTTTAACACTGTGGAATTTGCAATGCGGGACGGTATCCCTTATGCAATAGATTTCTGCAACCCGGCACCCGATGCTGATGTTCATTCAGTCGGTGAAGAAAATTTTGAATGGATAGTTGAAGCCGCAGCTAATATGGCTATCCGCCGAGCGAAATCTCATAAAGCCGGTCAGAACAATTTAACGTGGGGAGATTTCATTACATCGTTCGCAAATAATAAACCGTTGTGATAACTAAAACTAATAATTAAAATATGACAGAGCCTGGCTTGTTCACTCTCGGTGTGGAAGAAGAATTCCAGATAATTGACCCCGTAACTCGGGAGCTAAAATCACATATCCAGCAAATACTTGATGATGGTAAATTAATTCTTGCTGAAAATGTAAAACCTGAAATGCATCAGTCAGTTGTTGAGATGGGAACAGATGTTTGTTCAGATATTCATGATGCAAGAAGACAGGTTACCAAACTCAGAAAAGATCTTGCTGGACTTGCCAAACGAAACGGATTGCGAATAGCCGCTGCCGGGACTCATCCTTTTTCACACTGGAAAGATCAGAAGATAACTTCCAATCCGAGATACAAAGCAATCGTTAGTGATATGCAGCAGGTTGCACGTGCTAATTTAATTTTCGGTCTTCATGTACATGTTGGTGTTGATGACAGAGAAACTGCAATTCACATTATGAACGCTGCGAGATATTTTCTTCCTCATATTTTTGCGTTGTCAACTAACTCACCATTCTGGTTAGGAAGGAACACAGGATTTAAATCTTACAGAAGTAAAGTATTTGATAGATTCCCCAGAACAGGAATTCCTGATTACTTCGGCAGCCTTGCTGAGTACGACAACTACGTAAATTTATTAATCAAAACGAATTGCATAGATAACGCTAAAAAAATATGGTGGGATATACGCGCGCATCCCGTTTTTGAAACACTCGAATTCAGGATTTGCGACATACCAATGCGTGTTGATGAAACCATTGCTATCACAGCTTTGATTCAGGCTGTTGTTGCGAAACTTCATAAACTGATAAAACAGAATTTAGGATTCAGACTTTATCGCCGTGCTCTTATTGCCGAAAATAAATGGCGTGCTGCGCGTTATGGTATTCAGAGTAAATTGATTGACTTCGGTAAAAAGCAGGAAGTTGATTTCAGGTTGCTGACAGATGAATTACTCGAATTCGTTGATGATGTTCTTGATGAACTCAATTCAAGAGAGGAAGTCAAAAAAATCTATAAAATATTTGAAATGGGTACCGGAGCCGACAGGCAGCTTGATGTGTGGGAACAATCTTATGATGCTAAAAATGTCGTGGACTATATAATAGAAGAAACTCATATCGGTCTTGATTAACAAATAAGAAAAATAGGAAGTGATGAATCAGAATAAAATAAAAGTTTCGATCATTGATCTTTATAACAATGAAGTAAATGAAGGTATGCGTTGTATTAAGGAAATTGTTTCAGATCAGGATAAGAGAAATGATGGTCCGTCAGTGAGTTATGATATTTATGAAACAAGATATAAGTCGGAAATTCCCTCGTTAGATTATGACATTTATATTTCTTCGGGAGGACCCGGAAGTCCCTTTGAAGGTGAAGGAACTGATTGGGAAAGAAAATATTTTAATCTGCTGGATGAAATCTGGAATCACAATCAAAACAACGATCAAAAAAAATATATTTTCTTTATTTGCCATTCATTCCAGATGATGGCGAGACATTTCAAATTTGCTGAAGTCACTGAACGCAAAATAAAATCATTCGGTGTTCTTCCGGTTAACAGAACAGATGACGGTTCAAATGATATTCTTTTAAAAGATCTGTCAAACCCGTTTTACAGCGCTGATTTCAGGCAGTTCCAGGTTGTTCAACCAGATAAAAAAGTATTTGATGAACTTGGTGCAAAAATCATCGCCACCGAAATAGCTCCCGAAGAAGAAAAACATGAACGCGCGATTATGAGTGTAAGAATATCAAATGAAATTGCCGGAACTCAGTTTCACCCTGAAGCTGATCCTGATAGTATGATCTATCATTTAAAACAGCAGGAACGAAAAGATCATGTTGTAAAATTATATGGTGAAGCAAAGTATTTTGAAATGATCGACTTACTCGAACAGCCTGACAAAATAAAATTGACTCGCAAAACTGTTCTTCCAAATTTTCTGAGGAACGCAATTGAAGAACTTACTTCAGTAAACATTTAATACCACAACTTATCTGAAAGAGATTTCATGATTCCTAAGCTCAGGGAAGAATTCAATTCAAACTTTAATGAAACGGCTTACAATAATTTTTTAAAGGCTCTTGATTCCGGTTTACAATATCCGACTGATTTCAGGGTTTCTGAAACACCTTTATTCCTTTCAAAAGAATTTTCTGCGGAATTACAAAATGCCTGTGCTGAAATAATCAATCAGATTAAAACTCCTGAATTCATTAAAAGATCAAATGACGCAGTACCTGCTTCCCTGTTTGTTCCGAATGAAGATGAACATCCGCTCTTCCTTCAGATTGACTTTGCAATTTGTGAAGATGGAAAAGGCGGTTTCATTCCACAATTAATTGAATTGCAGGGATTTCCATCACTGTATTGTTTCCAGGCTTACTTTGCAGATATAATTAGAAATCATTTTAATATTCCCGAAGACTTCACAAGCTATTTCAGCGGGTACGATTTTAATTCTTATGTGAACTTTCTTGAAGAAGTTATACTCGACGGCAACAATCCTGAGAATGTTATTCTTCTTGAAATAGAACCTGAAAAGCAAAAAACAAGAATTGATTTTGCCGCGACTGAAAAGTATGTCGGTATAAAACCTGTTTGTATAACTAAGATCACAAAAAAGGGCAATAAACTTTTTTACAATAACGATGGACACGAAATTCAGATAAAGAGAATTTACAACCGCGTTATTTTTGATGAACTGATCCGCAAAGAGATTAAATACAACTTTGACTTTAAGAATGACCTTGATATTAGCTGGGCTGGACATCCTAACTGGTTTTTCAGGATAAGTAAATTTTCTCTTCCACTCTTAAAAAATAAATATTCACCTTCGTGTTTTTTCCTGAATGAATTGAATGAATATCCTGCTGATCTGAAAAATTATGTTCTTAAACCTCTCTTTTCATTCGCGGGTTCAGGAGTTGAAGTTGATGTTACAAAAGAACTTCTTGATTCAATCACGGACAGATCTAACTATATTCTTCAGAAAAAAATTGAATACGCACCGCTTATAAAAACTCCCGACGGATATTCCAAAGTTGAAATAAGAATGATGTTCCTCTGGAAAGATGAGCCTTTGCTCGTCAACAATCTCATCCGGATGAGCAAAGGCAAAATGATGGGAGTCGACTTCAACAAAAATAAAACCTGGGTGGGTTCAAGCGTTGCATTTCATCCGGTTGAATAATTAATATAGTTAATCAGCAAACGCTTCATTTAAAACCATTAATCATTATTTTAATCAGAGTTGTGTTGATAGTTTTTGCACAAAATTTTGTTAACCAAATAACTCCATTAAAATGACTACATACGATTTTCACGTCAGCAAAAATTCCAGAGTTAAATACCAGTTTGAAGATTCCTTATTCTCATTAATAGGTAATCTTATTATTTCAAACTTCCCTCTTGCAAGAGAAGTTTCTGAAAAAATAAATGCTGTAAGAAGATCGGAAGGCGATGTTGATTATCTTGTAACACCGGGAAATATAAACGCGCTTGGATTGCTGCATGAACTATTTCATCTTGTTATCAGGAAATATGAAGAAGATCAAAACCCGGGAGTATTTTCAAAAGCATTAAATTTTCTAAGTGACGGTTTATCTGAAGATGAAGTTAATAGCACACTTTTAAAATTTATCGAAGAGTTCCCACCTGTCACTGTATTTAAGAATGATGTTACAGCCGAAGAATATCTTGAAGGACAAACATCCGGCAAACCGAACAGAGAAATAATTATTGAAGAAATAATTCTCCTGCATCTTGAAAATATTAATCCTGCGACAAACAGGTTAAGTGAATTTTATTCTGATAAAATATTAGCGGACTCAACAAGCTATAAAAAAGTCATCGAGCAGACCGAAGTTTTTTTTGACAGCGAAAAGCCAGTTGGTTCGGATAATTTATCCTTATTTAACTTTCTGAAAAGACCAATTATTACAAACCCGTTTGATATTGAACAGCAATTGATATTCATTAAAGAAAAATGGGGGTTGTACATTCCGGAAAATCTCATCGACATAATTTTAAAAAGCAGTGATTTAATAAAAGAAGACTACAAGATCTTTGTGCAGCACGGAGGCGGGGAAAAAGCAACGCCGCCAGTGCCGGTTTATGAATTCGATTCAAAATATTTTGAAGAACTGAAAACGAAATTGGAATCAGGGCAAACACTTACATCTGACGAACATCTTTTTTATTACAGCGAGATCGAAAAGTTTACGGAAGACACCCAATGGATGCCGCAGGTAGTAATGCTGGCAAAGAACACGTTCGTCTGGCTTGACCAGCTTTCAAAAAAATACCACAGAAATATTTCAACATTAGATCAGGTTCCTGATGAAGAACTCGATGATCTTGCAAAATGGAATTTCACATGCCTCTGGTTAATCGGAATTTGGGAAAGAAGTTCAGCTTCAAAAAAAATTAAACAGCTTACCGGTAATACAGATGCAACATCATCAGCATATTCCTTATTTGATTATGTGATAGCTTCTGAACTTGGCGGAGAAGATGCGTTTAATAATCTGAAACACCGCGCAATGTTACGCGGAATCAGAATGGCAAGCGATATGGTTCCGAATCACACTGGCATTTATTCAAAATGGGTTGTCGAAAAACCAGACTATTTTATACAACGTGATGATAAGCCCTATCCATCGTACTCATTCACTGGTCCGAATCTTTCAGAAGATGAGCGTGTGCAGGTAAGGATTGAAGATAAATATTATTCAAGAGCAGATGCTGCTGTAGTCTTCCAGAGAGTTGATTCATATACAGGCAGCGCAAAATATATTTATCACGGTAACGACGGAACAAACATGCCGTGGAATGACACAGCTCAGCTTAACTTATTGAATCCTGAAGTAAGAGAATCACTCATACAGACGATAATGCATGTCGCGAGGAAAACTCCCATCATAAGATTTGACGCAGCTATGACTCTCGCAAAAAAACATTATCAGCGTTTGTGGTATCCGCAACCCGGCTCAGGCGGAGCTATTCCTTCGCGTTCGGATTTTTCAATGACAAGAGGATCATTCGATGATTTTTTTCCGGTTGAATTCTGGCGTGAGGTTGTTGACCGGATAAATGCTGAAATGCCTAACACTCTTCTGCTTGCCGAAGCATTCTGGTTAATGGAAAGTTATTTTGTAAGAACACTTGGTATGCACCGCGTTTACAACAGCGCGTTCATGCACATGATGATGAAGGAGGAAAATGAAAAGTACCGGCTGCTTGTAAAAAACACATTGGATTTCAATCCTGAAATTCTTAAAAGATACGTCAACTTTATGAGCAACCCCGATGAAGAAACAGCGGTTAACCAGTTCGGTAAAGGCGATAAATATTTCGGTGTTTCTTTGATGATGATCACTCTTCCCGGACTTCCGATGTTCGGTCACGGACAAGTTGAAGGTTTCTCTGAAAAATATGGAATGGAATATAAGCGGGCTTACTACAATGAAATTCCAGACCAGCATTTGATATGGCAGCATCAGCAGGAAATATTTCCTCTGTTAAAGAAAAGATATTTGTTCAGCCAGGCAGGATTTTTCCAGCTCTATGATTTCATAGATAGTCACGGCAACATAAACGAAAATGTATACGCATATACAAACAGAGCTGGAAGTGAAGTTGCACTTGTTCTCTACAACAATTCATATAATGAATGTAAGGGAACAATTAATTTTTCTGTAGCGAAAGCTTATAGTGAATCAACTGAATACCAGAATGGTTTTGTGCGGGTTGCGTCAGCACTTGGATTTAAGTCTTCCTCTAAGTTTTATTATATCTGCCGCGAACACAAGACTAATCTTCAATATCTTTTTTCTGGAAGAGAAATTTCAGATCACGGTTTCCACACAAATCTTCGAGGTTACCAATATAAAATCTTCCTTGACTTCAGCGAAGTTTATGATGCGGATGGAAAATTTGAAGAGTTATACAGAAGAATTAGTAATAAAGGCGTTGAATCAATAGACAGACTTATTAAGGAACTTGAGAACGAACCAATCCACAACGCGCTGAATAATTATATAAACAGCGATTCGTTCAAAGAATTATCAGACAAAACTTTTTCGCCTTCTCCAACAAAAAAAATAAAAAAGAGTAAGTCGGAAGATGTTTCTGCAATCCCTGTCGAGTTTGAAAAATTAGTAAGTGAGTTTTCCAAAGAAACTACTCTTGAAGAACCAGGGAAATTATATAATAATTTTAAAAATGAGACTGGCAAGGTTTCTACCTATCTCAAAGCAATTACGAAAAAAGATTCCGATGAAAAAGAATTTTTAACAGGCAGCAAAAACAATCAATTGTTCATGATACTTTATTGCCTGCTGAAACAATTAATGATAAAAACTATATCTGACTCTGCGTACGGCAGAGTCCTTTTTGAAAAAATATTGCTGAATAAATTTTTGGAATCGTTATTCAATTCAACCGGAGATGATAATGAAGCCGTAAGTTCACGAATTCAGTTAATAAAAGTTTTTCTTGATCCTCGTTTTATAAGTTCGTTAGAAAAACTAAATGGGGATCAATCAAATATTGTTAAGAGCAAAAAATTAAAACCCATTTCAACTAAAAAATCAACTAACCAACAACCTCTTGTTACATTTATTTCTGATTTGTTTTCAAATGATGTAATCTTTAACTTGCTGTTAGTTAATGAATACGACGGTATCAGGTACTTTAATAAAGAAAGATTTGAATCGTTCGTACAATGGCTGACAATTCTCACCGGTATTTTTTCAGTTCAGAAAAAATCTGACAAAAAAATCGTAAAACCGGCTACCACAGCAAGCAAGAAAAAATCTAAATCCACTTTATCAGGGACCAGCAAAACAACGAAGCCGCCTAAAGCAGACTTCACAGTTTTGAAACCAATTTCCATAAATGCCGGGTATGACGTGGATAAATTTCTTGAGCTATTAAAAGATTACAAAAAGATTGAAACAAAAAAACATAAACAAAAACAAACCAGAGGTAAGCTTGGAAAGGATAAAAAGTAAACTACTCCTATCATTCGTAATTCTTTTTTCTTTTTATATTCAAACACCTGCCCAGTACCAGTTACAGGACGCATTCCCAAATCTTACTTTCACCAATGCTGTTGATTTTCAAAACGCAGGTGATGGTACAGACCGCATTTTTATTGTTGAACAAGCGGGTGTTATCCGGGTTTTTCAGAACAACCCTAATGCGACAACTACAAAAGTGTTTCTTGATATAACAGACCGTGTTTCATCAGGCGGCGAAATGGGATTACTTGGTCTTGCGTTTCATCCTGACTATGAAAATAACGGTTACTTCTATGTAAACTATACGACTTCAAGTCCCCGAAACACAAAAGTTTCAAGATTCCAGGTAACATCAAATCCTGATTCTGCAGATAAGAACACAGAATTAAATCTTATGACAATTTCGCAGCCGTATTCAAATCACAACGGCGGACAAACCTCATTCGGACCTGATGGATACTTATACATCGCGATGGGTGACGGCGGAAGCGGCGGTGATCCTGATAATTATGGTCAGAACAAAGCTGCATGGCTTGGAAAGATTTTAAGAATAGATGTTAATTCAACTCAGGGTGTTTTGAACTATGCAATACCACCTACCAATCCTTTCGCTGGTAATACTCAGGGATTTAAAGAAGAGATCTATGCAGTAGGAATGCGTAACCCATGGCGATTCAGTTTTGATTCGGAAACCGGGTGGTTATGGACCGGTGATGTAGGTCAGAATGCTTATGAAGAAATAGATGTGATCGAACTCGGTAAAAATTATGGCTGGCGCTGTTATGAAGGCAACGCTCCGTACAACACAGCCGGATGTAATGAAATTTATACTTCACCCATTTGGGTTTATCCAAGAAGTGAAGGTTATTCAGTAACAGGCGGATTTGTTTATCGTGGTCCAAATGTGCCCGGACTTTACGGTAAATATATTTACGCAGATTATGGTTCAAGAAAAGTATGGTCAATTGAGTATGATGGAATAAATCCCGCAGTTAATACTTTGCTGTTGACTGCCTCCGCATCCCCTGTTTCATTTGGTGTGGATCAAAATAATGAACTCTACGTTTGTGCCTTTTCAGGAAGTAACGACCGTATATATAAATTCATGCCGACTGCAGCAATAGTTGCACCTTCAAACTTACAGACCACTCCCGTTCCTCCAAACAGTATTCAGTTGACATGGAATGATAATTCAAATAACGAACTTGGATTCAAGATTGAAAGGAAAACATCTTCCACAAGTTTTGTGTTGATTGATTCAGTCGGTGCAAATGTTACTACTTACACAAATGCGGGTGTGAATGATACGGTTCAATATACTTATAGAGTATTTGCATACAACTCAACTGACAACTCCGGCTATAGCAACCAGGCATCAGAAATAATAACATCAGTACCTGTTGAACTGACTTCTTTTACCGCTAATGCTGTGCAAAGTTCAGTTGTATTAAAGTGGAGAACGGCAAGTGAAACAAACAACCGTGGATTTGAAATAGAACGGTTCCTTAATAACAACTGGGCTAAGATAGGTTATGTTGAAGGAAACGGAACCACAACTGACGGCTCTTCGTATGAATATGTAGATGATTTCGGTGATAATGATTTTAAAGGATCAGTCGGTTACAGACTTAAGCAGATAGATTTTGACGGAACTTTCTCTTACTCTTCAGAACTGTTTGTAAATCTTGATCTGAAAAAGATGGATTACACTCTTGAGCAGAATTATCCGAATCCGTTCAATCCTTCGACTTCAATAAGATTTAATCTTCCTGAAGAAAGCAGGATAAAACTTCAGATACTTAATGTACTTGGTGAAGTTGTTACTGAATTATTTGACGGGGTAAAAACCTCAGGACGTTCGGAAGTTGTATGGAATGCTGATCAATTTTCATCGGGAGTATATTACGCTAAACTTCAGGCTGAATCGGTAGCATCCGAAAGAACATTCACCCAGATAATTAAGATGATGTACTTGAAGTAGTTTAGAATTAAGAATTATGAGTTAAGAATGAAGGCGGTTCGATTTGAATCGCCTTTTTTATTCTACTCTCGCAAATCAATTTATAAAAGATTAAGTTACAACCAGTGGTTATAAACTGACGGGTAACTTTATGAAACCAAAAATGTTTCTTCTTCTTCTATCATTGTACATTGTAAATTGTACATTATACATTAGCCACGCTACTACACGCTACGTAAGCAAAACCGGCAGCAGCACACCGCCCTACACAAGCTGGGAAACTGCCGCTGACAGCATACAGAATGCAATTAACATTGCTGAAGTTGGTGATACTATTTATGTGGCAAACGGCGTTTATAAAGAGCAGGTAATTATGATTCCCGGCTTATCTCTTATTGGTGCCGGGATGGATAGTTGTGTAATTGATACGAGAGAATTAGTTACTACTTCATCTTTTCGTGCAGTTCAAGTTGCCGATAGTTGTTTATTTCAAGGATTCTATGTAATCGTTTATCAAAATTCTGATATGGGACGTTCGATTTATGGATTGGGAAATTGTTCGATCATTCAAAATAGAGTAATAAATGGAATAAGTGGAATAACCGCTGGGACAAATGGGATCGTTTATAAAAATATTTCAACAGGTAACAGAATTGGGATATATGTTACAAGTTCAAATGCTATCGTACGTTGCAATAACATTTATCATAATTATCCCGAAGGAATTGGTATATCAATAAGTGCTTCTAATTATTCCTATACTCCCCTCATTGATTCAAACTATATAGAAACAAACGAAATTGGGATTCGAGGGATTGATCAACTGGGAGGTGCAAGACCTATAATTGCAAACAATACAATTGTAATGAGACACGGTCAATGGGGAATAAGTTTATACGTATCTGACTCAGCAAAGGTTTACAATAATCTTATATATGCAGAAAGTGGAGTAGAAGGAATACGTATTAACGGAGTGCCATACATTGATCTTCAGAATAATTATGTAACCGGAAACCTCGGGACAGGAATAGTAATAGGACCTGCACCCAATGTAGCAAAGCACAATGTTGTAACAGGAACAAACACAGGTATTGCAAAATATTCAACAGAACCCAATCCGTTAATTCAATACAATAATGTATGGAACACCAACACAATAAATTATTCTAACTTTACACCTGACAGTACAAACCTATCAGTTGACCCGATGATAGTGAATGATGACACAACACAAGGCGAGCTGGATTTCCATTTGCAGAAATATTCTCCATTGATAGACGCGGGTGACCCAAATATGAAAGACAAAGACAGCAGCAGGATAGACATCGGTCTATATGGAGGATTGTATGGAGAAGTTTATAACTACCAGGATTTAGCCCCAAGACCACCAAGGAATTTAATTGCAGTTTATGATTCAGCAATGATAACAGTAAAATGGAACAGGAACACAGAAGCAGATTTCAGTGAGTATAAACTTTTCAGGGATACAGTTGCAGAATTTACAGCAGACAGCACAACACTTGTTTTAAGTTTAACAGATACGGCATATTCACATCTAACACCACCTGATGTTGAAACTTATTATTACAAACTAATAGCAGTTGATAATCAAGGAAACGAATCAAAAGTGAGTGAAGAGATTGCAGTAAAGATCACATCAGTGAATGATGACCCAATTACAATTAGTGACTACCGTCTTTATCAGAACTATCCGAATCCGTTTAACCCATCAACAACCATTGGTTACAGGTTAAAAGAATCGGGTTATGTAAAACTCTATGTATATGACATAAAGGGAGAACAAATAGCAGTTTTAGTAAATCAATACCAGGCAGGAGGTTATTATGAAGTAGAGTTCAATTCATCCGGTATCCGGAATCAGGTATCCGGGATCAGTGATTTATCAAGCGGGGTGTATATATATCAGTTGATGGTAAAGAGTGATAACAACATCCCTGTATTCAGTGATATTAAGAAGTTTGTGATAGTAAAGTAATGAAAAGCGTCCAAGGAATAAGTTCATAATTTTTTGGTTAATAATTTTCTCACTGCTTCTGCACTATTCTCACCATCAATAGCTGCTGATACGATTCCGCCTGCGTAGCCGGCACCTTCTCCGCAAGGAAAAAGTCCGCTTACATTTGTGTGCATCAGTGTTTCTCTGTCTCTTGGAATTCTGATTGGTGAACTTGTCCTTGATTCAACACCAACAAGGATTGCTTCTTCGGTATAATATCCTTTCATCTTCTTATTAAAAATATTTAGTGCAGTTTTTAATCTTGATGAAATAAAATCCGGAAGCTCTTTGTGAAGTGATGCCGTAGTTAAACCGGGGATGTATGATGAGTCAGGTAGTGTTGAAGATATTTTTCCTTTTACAAAATCAGTAACCCTCTGTGCCGGTGCCCGCTGGGATTTTTCAGCAAGTAAGAACGCTTTCTGTTCAAGTTCCATCTGAAGTTTTAATCCTGAAAATGGAAACTCTGATTCATAATTCTTCCATTCATTTTCTGTTACTTCAACTACAAAACCTGAATTGGCAAATGGAGAATCTCTTCTTGATAACGACATTCCGTTAACAACAACTTCATCATTCGCTGTTGCTGATGGAACGATTATTCCGCCGGGACACATACAAAATGAAAACACTCCCCTTTCCCCAACTTCACATTTTAATGTATATGAAGCGGCTGGAAGGTTTTCGTTCCTCACTGGTGAGTGAAACTGAATTTCATCAATAAGTTTTTGAGGATGTTCAATGCGGACTCCCATTGCGAATGGTTTGGGTTCGATAAAAATATTGTGTTTGTGGAGCAGATAAAAAATGTCTTTAGCCGAATGTCCCGTTGCAAGTATAACCGCTTCACCAACAAATTCTTTTCCCGTGTTTGTAACAACACCCTTCATTTCTGAATCATTTACGATAAAGTCGGTTACTCGTTCATTAAAATCAATTTCTCCTCCATGATTAATAATTGTCTCACGAATACTCTGAACGATCTTTGGGAGTTTGTTTGAACCGATATGAGGATGAGCGTCAACGCGAATATCAGTATCGGCACCATGATTAATAAAAATATCCAGTATCCTGTTTACATCACCGCGTTTGTTTGAACGAGTATAAAGTTTGCCGTCGCTGTAAGTGCCCGCACCGCCTTCACCAAAACAATAGTTAGAATCAGGATTGACTAAACTTTCCTGTTGTATCGCTCGAAGATCACGCCTTCTGCTTTGAACATCTTTGCCGCGTTCGATAATAACAGGTTTAATTCCAAGCTCAATTAATTTTAATGCGGCAAACAATCCTGCTGGACCGCTGCCAACAATAATTACGCTTTTACTTTTTTCAACATTCTTATAATCGAATTTCAGTTCGGACTTTGCGGATTCTTCATTTACATAGACATCAACGAGTATACGATAAACAGGCTCTTTTCTGCGTGCGTCAATTGATCGTTTAATTGGAACAACCGCAGTTATTTCTTCAGGCGGGATTTTTAATTTTTGAGATGCTGTCAATTTTTGGTAATCACGATTACCAATCTTATCTGGTGGTACTACTATTTCAATTTGCTGTTTCATTTTGCTGTCCTCTTTCTATGAGGAAAAAGTGTCATTGACAAATTTATCTTTTAAAACTTCATCATTCGAAATTCCTTGTTCGATACTCGATATTCAAAAGCCCTGATAATTTTACATCACTGATTTAACAAATCCGCCGTCAACATGAATCGTGGTGCCGGTTATGTATCCTGCTTTAGTTGATGCAAGAAAAGTTACTAGTGATGCAATCTCTTCAGGTGCCGCCAGGCGGTTCATGGGAATTTGTTTTGCCATATCTGCAAGCACTTCTTCGTGTGACATTCCTGTCAGTTTTGCTTTACTCACAGCAAGCTCATAAGCTCTTCTCGTTAATGTATGTCCCGGCGCCACACTGTTGACAGTTATCCCATACTTCGCTGATTCATTGCTGAGTGATTTTGTAAAACCGATTATTCCGCTTCTGTATGTGTTTGAAAGCATCAGGTTTTCTATCGGCTGCTTAACTGATATTGAAGTGATGTTGATTATTCTCCCCCATTCGTGTGAGATCATTTCAGGAAGAACTAATTTTGAAAATCTTATTGTACTCATCAGAACCTGGTCAAACGCTTCGAGCCAGTTTTGTTCATCAAGCTCTTTAAGGAAACCGGTGACGGGTCCGCCGCAATTGTTAACTAGTATATCTATCTTCCCGTAATGCTGGTGGACAGTGGTGAAAGTGGATTCAATATCTTTTGGTTTGCTGAGATCACAAACACACCAGAACGGTTCATAGTTAGTTTTGCGTTTGATTTCTGACGAAGCACTTTCAAGATCATCCTTGCTTCGTGAACAGATGGCTACTTTACAACCCTCTTCAATTAATCCTTCTGCTACTGCTCTGCCTATGCCTTTACTGGATGCTGTAACAAGGGCAACTTTATCTTTCAACCCCAGTTCCATAAACTCACCTCAAAAAATTTATGTGAATGAGAAAGAAATCAGCCTGAATAAAATTATCCAGGCTCATCCGGATTATTAATTAAATGAAGAAGAAATCAAAATTTATTTTGCTGTCTCCTTCATCTCAGCTACAATTGCACTTGTATCCAGTGCAATAACTAATTCTTCATTAGTCGGTATTCTGAAAACTTTTGTCGGGGAGGATGCTGTTGAAAGAAGTTCTTCCTTCGCGGCATTTTTATTTTCATCAATTTCAATCCCGATGAATTTCATATCCTTACAAACTTCACTTCTTACTTCTGCTGAATTTTCACCGATGCCGCCTGTGAATACCAGCGCATCAAGTCCGCCCATTGCAGCAGCATAAGCCCCGACATATTTTTTGATTTTGTAAACGAAAATATCAAAAGCGTATTTGGCGCGTTTGTGATCATCCTTTATCGCCGCCTGAATTTCGCGCATGTCACTGCTTTCACCGCTTATGCCTATCAGTCCGCTGTGTTTATTGAGAAGTGTGTTTGCTTCACTCATTGACAAACCTTCTTTACCCATAATGTAAAGTATTACTGACGGATCAATGTCACCACTTCTTGTTCCCATTAACAAACCTTCGAGCGGTGTGAATCCCATTGTTGTATCAACGGAAACACCCCTGTCCACAGCAGCCATACTGCAGCCATTCCCGAGATGTGCGGTAATAATTTTTAATTCACTTAAATCTTTCCCCATCATTTCAGCGGCGCGTTTACTTACATAAAGATGGGAGGTTCCGTGAAATCCATATCTTCTGATTTTATATTTTTTGTAAAGCTCATAAGGAATTCCATAAAGGTAAGCTTTAGGAGGCATCTTTGTGTGGAAAGCTGTATCAAATACTCCGCACTGTGGTGTATCCGGCATTATTCTTTTAACAGCCTGGATACCTTTTATATTTGGCGGATTGTGCAAAGGTGCAAGTTCAATATTATCCTGCAGCACTTGAATAACTTCGTCAGTTATATAAACCGAACCGGAGAATGTTTCTCCGCCATGAACAACCCTGTGACCAACCGCTTCAATATCTTCTTTGTTATCAATCACACCGTGATTTTTACTTAACATAACCGCAAGAACATATTCGATAGCGATTGCATGATCAAGGATTTCACCAACTACTTTTATCTGGTCGCCATCATATCTGGTATGACTTAGAACAGCACCGGTCATTCCGATACGTTCAACAAGACCTTTGGCAAGTGCAACCTTTTTATCAGTATCAAAGAACTGGTACTTAATTGAAGAGCTTCCGCAATTTAGAACTAAAACTTTCATGATCTTTCTTTTCTATAAATGAATACTAACTATATTTTTCTTAATTGATTTCTACTTTTCTCAAACACTTTTTGCCATTCTCCCGTATCATCCGGGCATCGAAGACTGACGTACTAGATGTCGTCACACTTCGACAGGCTCAGTGTGACAAGGCATCATAAACTTTAATTTATTTTACTCTATCATCACTTAGTGTCTATTATAAATCCGCTCTCACTGTATTTGTAAAAACCTTCGCCGGTTTTTTTACCGAGTTTTCTTTCCCTTACAAGTTTACGCAGAATCGGGCAGGCGCGGTAACGAGGCTCACCTAAAGTCTTCCACAAAGTTTCCATCCAGGCGAGAACTTCATCGAGTCCCATCATATCAGCCATTTCAAGCGGACCATACTGGAAATTGTAACCAAGTTTCATCGCGGTATCAATGTCCTTTGCAGTTGCCACACCTTCAAGCAGAATATGCATTGCTTCATTAAGCAATGGAACAATTGCTCTTGTAGTAACAAATCCCGGGTATTCATAAACTTCAACAGGAGTTTTACCGATTCTCGCTGCAAAAACTTTAACAGCTTCAACAGTGTCATTGGAAGTGTGAAGACACTTTACAAGTTCAACCATCGGAATTTTTGGTACCGGGTTTAAGAAGTGCATCCCGATCACCTTTGACGGTCTTCCGGTAGCTTCAGCAATTTTTGTAAGACTTAATGTTGATGTGTTCGATACAAATATCACATCGTCTTTTACAAGTTTATCGAGATGCTGAAAAATATTTTTTTTCAGTTCAAAGTCTTCATCAACAGCTTCAATTATAAGATCGCATTCGCCAAGTTTATCATAGTTGGTAGACCAGTTAATCCTGCTCAGTATCGCTTTCTTTTCCGAAGTTGTGAGAGCCCATCGTTTTATTTCACGGTCGATATATTCAATTAGTGAACTCTTAGCTTTTTCAAGATGATTGACATCTCTTTCAATGAGAAGTACTTCAATTCCGGCGGCGGCTATTGTCTGGGCTATTCCCTGACCCATAACTCCCGCACCGATAATAGCTATATTATTTATTCTTTCCTGTCCATCGGTAGATTTAGTTTTTTCCAACAGGTCTTCAAGTTTCAGATTTTCTCCCTGCATATTTTATCCTTATTAATTTAGATCCAATTTATTATTCAATGTTGAATGCCTGATCTCATTCAGCTTATCTTTTTCAAGTTCAAGTGTAAATTTTATTTTTGTATCGTACCTGCTTATAGTCATATCCTCAACAATTTTTCCGAGTGTTACATCTTTCTGCGCAAATATACCGACCGCGATTGCACTTTTAATTGCTGTTGCAAGAAGGTAAGCGTTCTTTGAGTTATTGAATTCCCATACAGACTCAATTGATACGCCGTCATCAAACTCAGCGGATAAATGGATTGAAGTAATAGAACCGATTATTTCCTTTACCGGAAGATCTTTGTTGTGTCCGAGAATCGGTCCGAACAAAGCTGCGGCAAACGATCCCTTATCAGTTACAAGAAAATAGTGACGTTTGTTCTGAATGTTCTGTATCAGCCGTACAAATTTGGTATTCTCTCTTAGTGACTGACGTTTCTGTTCCAGCAGTGACATCAGGTATGCAGAACTATTCATGACAACAAGAGTTGAATCATCCACGAAATAAAACTTTGACTGGGAACCCGATTTAAGTTCATAGAATTTTTTATCATTAACCTGACCCGGCTTGAAATATCCGGCGTTATTAAAATACTCTTTAACGGGTTGAATATTCCCGCTGAACTGAACAACAAAAACGTTGTTATCATCCCACGTTGTTGCTACATAAATACCGGCAATACCCTTTTTTATTCCGATGCCTGTTTGAACTTCAAATTCACTAAGCCAGTTATTACCTGGCGCTTTCTGGATTGACGTTTTAAAGTATTGTTCCCAAAATTCAGTTCTGCGAAGTTCATCAAGATTCATATAGAGAAGAAACTCGGTGTCAACCGGAAGGTAAGATATTATCTGCCACTGCTTTGCTGTAAGTGCATCTCTCTTTTCCTCTCCCCCGCAGCCCCAAACCAGAACCAGAGCAACTGCCGAAAATAAACCGATCTTCTTAATCACATTAAAAATCTTTCTTCACAAAAATAAAATTTGAAATTCCCATAACTAAAATTAAAAATAAAAACGATGTTAAAACAGGTTGAAAGTCAGTTATTCCTTTTCCGGATGCGAGATTCAGCGTTATCTGTCCCATCAACTCAGAAGTTTTAGGAACTATGTAATAAATCACTTTGATTATTCCGCGAATCGTTTCACTTTCAACAAAAACTTTTAATTGTGTGTTCGCAAAATTCATCAACGGACTTAAAATGATGAATATGAAATAAGCCGCCATCATACCGAATATTGAACTTTTTGTAAGAACACCAAATAATACTATTATCGAATAAAGTACCGCAAATGTGAATGTAACCACAAATATTACAGAGAGAAATGAAATGTCCCAGTAACCTAATTTAAAAGAAATAGTTAACCAGACTCCCAAAATCAGAAACGCGATATTAAGTAAGACGACAATAATTCCTCCGAAATACTTGCCCCATAACAACTGTGTGCGCGAAACAGGTTTTGAAAGCAGCAGATCAATATTACCCTTCTCCAGCATATTAGGAATGAAACTGGCGCTTGAAAATATTGCGAGGAGCAGACAAAGTCCTGCTAACGGAGATATTATAATTAACTCAAGCGCGGTTACAATCTGTGCAAGCTGAAGTTCCTGTCCTTCAACTGCAAACCCGCCTATGAGAGATTCGGTATCGATAACACTGAAAATTAAAATTGATCCGAGTATGACCAGCAATGAAATTATAGCAAAGAAAATAAAAACTTTTCTTGCCATTGCCTCGCGGAGTGTAAACCATGTAATAAGCCAGGTGTTTTTCATGATTTTACTCCTTTGTCAGCTTCCTTAATGAGCGAGATGAACATATCTTCAAGTGTGGTTTTTTGTTTTACGATTTCTTTTATCATCAGGTTTGAATTTCTTAACTGGTCGATTAAATGATTCAACTCTTCATCACTGTTAACTCTAACTGTATAACTTACATCTGTGATTTTTGCGAGACTAAATCTTGCAAACGGGTTTTCATCCGCAATAGATGAAGCCAGTTCAAGTTTATACTCTTCTTTCTTTTCAGTTAGTTCTTTTACTGTTCCTTCTTTAAGCAGTTTTCCTTTGTTAAGAATACCGACCCTGTCAGTGATCAACTCAACTTCTGATAACAAGTGACTGTTAAGAAATATCGTTTTGTTTTTATTCTTCAAGTCGATGAGAATATCTCGTATCTCTTTCCTTCCAATCGGATCAACACCGTCTGTCGGTTCATCAAGGAAAATCAAATCGGGATCATTCAACATTGCCTGAGCAAGACCGAGTCTCTGCATCATTCCTTTTGAATACGTTTTTACTTTTATCTTTTTCCATTTGCCGAGCTGCATAATTTCAAGCAGTTCATCTATTTTTTTTGAAAGATGAATTCCATCAAGTCCGCTTAACTTACCGAAGAAGTTCAGCACTTCACCGCCGGTTAAGTATGGAGGATACTTATGATTCTCCGGCAGGTAACCGATTTTCTTTTTAATCTGGTAATTATTTAAGGGACTTCCGAACATTGCCGCCGTTCCTGAAGTAGGGAAAGTTATACCGAGCAGAATTTTAACAAGAGTGGTTTTACCTGCGCCGTTAGGTCCAAGCAGACCGAATATTGTTCCCGGTTCTATTGCGAGTGTGAACTCATTTAAAGCGTTAACAGTTTTTTTACCAAAAGTAGAGGTAAAAGTTTTTGAGAGACTGTTGGTTTCTATAATTGCCATAACATCCCGTAATTGTTGTACAAATTTACGAATAAAGTGAATACGAAATTGAAAAGATTATGTTGAAATGCTGAATGGGTGGTTGATTGGATGAATGGGTGAATGAAAGAATGGTTAAAGATTAAGAAGACTTATTTAGGATTAGAATTTTCTTTTTCTCTCTCATTCAATAATTCTTTAGCCGGGACTCTTATAATCTTATCGTCTCTTGATATGACCAGGTAACCGTCTTCTTTGGCGCGTTCTTCAATCAGCTTGTCAATTGCAAGCTTAACGCCCTGGTAAACTTTTTCGCGGAGTTCATCACTGTTCATAGTTGTTAGCAATTTCCTCTAACATAAATAACTTCGCCTGAGGCAACTTCAGAAGCAAAAAAACTATTATCGTTTTTTTCTACTACCGGGAATATGTCAACAGCAATTTCTCTGGAAACACTTCTTATCAATTTCCTGTACTTCAAAGCAAGAGTAAGATAATTTTCCTTACTGTTCTGAACGACAGCAATATCAATATCATTAGGTGAATCGCTTTTATTAAAAGAACCGAAAATGATAATTCTATTTATCTCCTTTTCGCCTTTTAATGATTCCACTATTTTTGTTTTTAATTCTGCCTTATTCACAAATAGCTGCTTTTTTATTTAATAACGTATCATCACTTAACTTTTGCTTTATTGAATCTTCTTTGATGCTAATAGAATCATTAGTTTTACTTTTATTCCAATAATAATTTTCCACTTTTATATTACTTGTTTTAGTTGGTGATTCAAATTCTAAATCTTGATTATAGACAAACATTATTGATGGAGGCAATATAAGCGCAACTATAACCGTAATTATAAAACTAAATTTGAAATACCAATGTGAAAACCGTAAATATGTTGTTTTAACATTATTAAGATAAAAGTTATACTCACTCATAAAAAATTTTTCAAAGAGAAGATTATATTTACTATTGTCTGGGTAGAAAAAATTTTCTATTGAATGATGCGCGAAACCTTCCAAAGCAGTGACTACATTCCTTGCGTGTAGTCCAGCGGTTACGAAATTAAGAATGATTAGAAAAAATAATAACCAAACTATTATTTTAAAGTACAATGGTAAATTATCATTTTGAGTACTACCAAATGAAATAGCAGCTAAGAGGAATGACACTGCCAAACTTGTTTGTCCAATTAAAGAATGAGCTTTGTTTTCAATAGTCTTTTTCCTTTCATCTTCTTCTAAATATTTATTGTCAATAAATTCGGTTAAAGTTTTAATCTTTTCCAAATCATCTGTGTTTAATACATCAGAAATTCTGGGACCATATTTAATCTTCAAATCTTCCTTTGTTACCTGTTCGTACTTCATCAATTTTTTATTTGAAGGGCGTGAAAAAGCCCAGAATATTACTAGAAAATACTCCCACCATTTTTCAAAGATTTCGTAATTCATTTTTGTTTGTCCATAGTAAATCTATTAATGAATCTATTAATTTATCACCATTAGCTATTTCCAACCAAGCAAATTGACCATTTGGATTTATTTCAATAAAAAACCAATTATTATTTTTATCTATTACAAAATCCATAGCTCCATATTTTAAATTAGTTAATTGCATAAATTGTGTTATAGATTTTTGCAATGCACAAGGAACTTCTATCAATTCGTAAGATAGCTGGTCAGGTTGTAAGACACGCCAATCAATTACGAGTGATTGATTCTTCACAAGTATTTTATGGGCAAATACTTTAGAACCAAAAATCGTTACTCTGACATCAATTTTATCTGTAATTTTTTCTTGGACAATAAAAGGACTACAATTCACAGATTCTTCATTGAGGGAATATTCAGTACTTCCCAAATCATTGGTATAGATTGCAAACTCGTTGTTGTCACCAAATCCGCCGTGACTAATTGGTTTTGCAACAATGCTTCCAGCATGATTTTCAATGAACTTCAATAGGACAGTATAATCATTTGTTACTATAGTGTTTGGGATTGTGAATCCAGCGGCAACAGCTACTTTTAATTGATATGCTTTTCTTTCAACTATATATAAATCAAATGGATTGTTAATCCAAGTCTTGTCCCTTAATATTGCCCATAAATTTAAAAGAAAGGAATTTGATTCTCTTAATGCAAAATTGAATTCATCTTGTGTCAAATTAGTATTGGTAAAATCGGAAATTTTTGGCCTTCTGTACCAAATACTAGCTATATCATTGTAAGTCATTTCCCAGTCGTTATTAGATATTAGAATGTCAGTTTCAGAATTAGTTAGGTTTAATGTACAATTAACTTTTTGAGGAAATTCTTCTGTATTAAATCTTCTGAATGGAATATTTAATTGACTAAGACGTTTAACCACAAGGTCAGTAGTAACATCTCTTTTATTGGATACTATTAATATGAATTTAGTATCCATACTAATCTTCGTCAGAACCTTCGCCAATAGCTTTAGTGAATGTTTGTGTTGATAATAATAACTGAAATAAACTATCCTCTATTTCGTCTGGTTGTTCTGATTTGACTCTTGTTATAGTCTTTGTCTGAAGATATAATTTGTTTAATTGAGAAGAGCTTAAATCTTCTACAAGATTTTCGGACTTTTCAGTTTTAACCTCAGTTATTATTTTTGTTTGAGAGTATAATCTATTCAACTTATCTTTGCTTAATGTTTCAGAATCCTCGTCAGGTTGTTCACTCTTGACAACTGAAGTCTTGGTCATTGTCAGCAATTCGATATCATTTTTTGATTCTAAGATATTATAATTCAATTGAGAATCGTATTTCAGTTCTATTGAGTTTAATAGAATTTCATTTGACCTCTGTTTCTTAAATTGTACTAAAAAAGGGCTATTCATATTAACTCCTATTTTTTTGATTTAATGATTTTATAATTATTATTTTACAGAAACGAAATCTTCAAATTCCTTCTTACTTGTTATACTCCAGTACCTAATTATCCTAATAATCTCTTTGTCTTTAGTTAGAATTTTCTTGTCGAATAAATTTAGCTTCGTAAACTTACATAGCGTCAAGGCCAGTATCATTTCAGCAAATAATTTTGGCAGCGTTGAAAGCTGAACAGATTCATCAAATGATGAGACACTTTTTATTTGCATCAATGAAAAAGCTTCTGAGTGTGTATAATTTGAGAGAAACTTATAAATGAATTGTGACAATGATAAACTAATCTCAGCTTTTTCTGCTAGCTGCATTTTATTTAATCTTGTCCATTTGTCAGAATAACTTATTGACTGTTTATCAGAATCAGATAAATTTATAAAATGTTTACTCTTCAAAATTTTACTTCTTATTTCCTCAATGTCACTAAGATTCTCATTTATTTTCTCTTTATGAACATTACGATATTTTAATAAAATATTCTGTTCTACTAATCCATGTTTTTCCCACAAATCCAAACGATGTTCAATTTCTTCTTCTGAGACAGAATCAAATAACAGATAGCACATATTTATATACGATTCGAACATAGAACGAACTATCACAAATGCTGATGGAAAATCTTGAAATACAGCGCCCACAGAGAGTGCAGGAAGACTAATAACAGGTTTTGGATTATAAATTGTAAAAACGGTATATGCACTAAGTATATTTTTTTGAAAAAAAATGGAACATTCACTTGCTTTTCTTGAGCAACTCACTTTTCTTGTCAGTTTTGACAAATAAATTGAAATGTCTAATATTTTTTCAAATGAGTTCGGGACTATCATTTATTTAACTTTGAATTAATGTTTTCTCGAACAATAGAGACATTTAATTGAAAGATTTAACTAACAATTTTAGTAACCATATTTCTTAAAAAATAGTTAGAATACCTAATGAGATATAATTTTCCTCCCGATCCACTTTCCACATACAAGCCAAACCTGTACACCTGCCAAAAAGCACTGCCCCGGGAATTTGAGAATGGGCGCATAAAAACAATAGCAACTTAAAGCAACGCGAAGCTAATTTCAAATGCTAAATGTTTAATGTTGAATGAGGTGAGGAAAGAATCGGCGGAACTGGGAATGGGAGAAGCGAAGAGTTGAATGAATGACTGAATGGCTGATTGGAAATTGACTTTGAATGTTGATTGAAGATTAACGATTTAAGATTTATGAATTTTAAGGGACGAAATCATCCACATTCATCCATTCAGTCAATCAAACAATCACGCATCTTCAATAAAAAAGGCGACCATTTCTGATCGCCTCAATTCTTGCTTCTGTCTTCTTACTTCTTACTCCTTCTCACTTCATCAACGTAACCTTCCTCATCTCGTGGTACTGCTGCTGGGTAGTTCCGTCAACTACCTCGAGTGAAATAAAATAAATTCCGGACGAAAAGTTCTCCGCGTTCCAGGTAATTTGTTTGTAACCTTTATCCTGTATACCGTTAACAAGTTCATCCACAACCTGACCAATTGCATTAAATATTTTCAGACTTACCTTACTCTCATTCGGGATTGAATAACGTATGTTGGTTACAGGGTTGAACGGGTTCGGATAATTCTGATACAGCACAAATCCCTTTTCACCAAAATTAACATCTGCAAATACCGTTGATGAGAATTCATAGCTGCCGTCAAAATCAATTTGCTTTAAACGATATAAAACTTTTCCTTCATAATTAGTGAAAAGAAAATTATCAGTGAATGAATAACTGACAGGCGAAGTTGTTGTTCCGTTTCCATCAACATTACCGATAGTTTTCCAATCCTGGTTTTTAAATTTTCTCTGGATTTCAAAACCTTTATTATTTTTTTCTGTTGATGTTGACCAGTTTAACACGACTTTATCTTCGCCGGCAATTACTGTGAATGAAGCAAGTTCAACCGGAAGATAAAAGTCTATGTAAGCTTCATACACACCGCGACCGTGTGTACCGGCTCTCAAAGTATGTGTTGAAGGTGAATAATCAAGATGTTTGATAACTGTATTGGGTAACTGGTCATCAAGATCAACCCAGGTTTGTCCTTCATTCCTTGTTACAAAAACACCGATGTCGGTTGCCACAAAATATGTTGAAGGGTTTCCGGCATCTTCAGTATAAATAAAAACATCGCTGATTGGTGTATCAGGTAAATTACCCGCAACACTGAACCAACTTGTTCCGCCGTTAGTTGTCTTATAAACTTTAGCACCGCCGAATCCAAGGAATGTTACAAGCATAACATTTGCGCTGTCGGGATGAATATAAACCGAGCTAACTGTTTTGCTTGGCAGACCGGTTGATACGTTCACAAATGTTGCACCGCCGTCAGTCGATCTGAAAACCTGTGATGAAGAAGAAGCGCAGAGTATATTCGGATCTGAATTTGAAATGTGCATTTCTCTTACCGCGCTTGATCCGTTCACATTACCGGAAACAGCAGTCCAGCTTCCGCCGTTATTTGTTGAGCGGTAAACTCTTTGACGCGCCGTATAGAATGTTCCTGATGTTGTTGGATGAGCTACAATAGGTGCAACCCACGCAACACTCTCGGATGTTGTTATTCCGCTGGTTCCGGAAACCCAGCTTGTACCACCGTTCGTAGTTCTGCGTAAACCGCCGTTTTGTGTTTCGCCAATGATAAAGTTTGCGTCAAACGGATTGAAAGCAACTTCACCGCCATCACCGCCAAACGCAGCAGCCCAGTTAATTGTGGAGAATGTCTGCTGTGTTCCGTTGTCCTGGGTTCCGCCAAGTATTCTTGATGGTGTGAACGGACTTGCCGTTATCCGATAAAACTGTGTAAGCGTAAGGTTCTGATTCAGATTAACAAATGAAGTTCCCGAATTTGTACTTCTGTAAATACCACCGTCATTCGTTGCTATGATAGTGTTTGAATTTGATGGATGAAAAAACATGAAGTGCTGATCAACATGAACATTACCACCTGAATAACCGTTAGTAATATTTGTGAATGACGATCCTCCGTCAGTCGAACGATGAATATCAATCGTTCCTATAAAAACCTGGTTTGGGTTAACAGGATTTACACGAAGATACATATCATACCACGCCTGTCCGCCGTCAAAATTGTAACTCGCTGAAACTTGAGTCCAGTTCAATCCTGAGTTAGTGGATTTATGTGCTGTGAATGTGCTTGAAGTATAAACCGCAGCATACATTACTGATGAAGATGAGGCACACAAATCAAAATGTGTCCTTGTACCTGATGGTAATCCTGAACTTCCAAAAGCTGAAAACGATGCTCCACCATTTATAGATCTCACAATCCCTGTTCCGGATCCGACAGCAAAAGCAGTATCTCCATTTGGAGTGAACACAACATCGTCGCATCGTCCGCCTGATAATTGTGTCCATGTAACTCCCGCATTTGTGCTTCTGTAAAGTCCGCTTGAACCAAGCGCAGCAAGCAATTCTGATGGATTGCCTGGTCTTAGAACTAATCTTGAAAAATATGATGATGAAGGTAGTCCCGATGTTATATTTATCCAGGAAGTGCCCGCATTAGTCGATTTTAATAAACCTCTTCCGTAATAAGAGGCGCCGCTGTAAGTTGCCTCGCCTGTTCCAGCATAAACTATATTCGGATTAACCGGATCAATTGCAATTGCACCCATCGACATTGAAACTTCATTGTCGCCTAACGGCTGCCAGTTTGTTCCGCCATCAGTTGTTTTCCAAACACCGCCGTTTGCCGGACCGATATATATTATATTCGGATCGGTTGGATGATAAGCACCGGTAACAATGCGTGAGGAAATACTTCCATAACCGGGATATGAACCGGGCGTTGGACCAAGACTAACCCAGGTCACAGCCATCGTCGAATTACTGTTATCATTCTCCATTAATCTTTTTTGATCCAGAGAATTTTTGTAAGCATCAGCGGGAATGAAACCATTTGGATAAGCACGTTCCTCAAAAAACATCCACTCACGTATAAACGGTTTCCTGTTACGAACCTCATCCGGCGCATTACTGTAAATTGTATTATCCAGCAGCTGGTCTGTATATCTGACCTGCGAATTACTCTGAGCTGTAATCAAAAGTATGGAAACAAAAAGGAAAAGTTTTTTCATTGGTCTACCTGTTTTAGTTAACATTTTATTATTGAATAATTAACACAATTGACAATTATCATACCATAGTGAACTACGTTAATTTAGATAAGGACAAATATTTATCCGTCGTTTCTAATATAGAAGTTACCTCAATCGGAATTCAGTGACAATAAAAATTACATGATTGCAATCCAAAAGCACTTTACAGCACTTATTCATATCTTTCATCAGATATAAATTCATTTTTTTTAATGACTAAATACGAAGCTTTAGAAAAATATTTCGGATACAAATCTTTTCGCCCAGGACAGGAAGAAATAATTACGTCCATTCTTTCCCGCAAAAATATTGTTGCGGTGTTACCGACAGGTGCAGGCAAATCTATTTGTTACCAGGTACCGTCTCTTATATCGGATAATTTTTCAATTGTCATTTCACCTCTGATTGCATTGATGAAAGACCAGGTTGATTCGTTAAATAAAAACCAGAGAATCGCCGCGTTCATTAACAGTACTATGTCATTCAGTGAAGTTGAAGATGTACTGCAGGCAATTCAGTATGGAGAAATTAAATTACTCTACCTTGCACCGGAAAAACTTGAAACAAGTTCGTTTGCTGAAAGACTAAAAAAACTTAACCCGACTTTTCTATTTGTTGATGAAGCTCATTGTATAAGTGAATGGGGACATAACTTCCGTCCAAGTTATTCCAACATAAAGAACTTTATCGAATACCTTGAAATAAAAAAAGTCTCGGCTTTTACCGCAACAGCAACACCGGAAGTTGTTGAGGATATAAAATTGCAGCTCGGTCTTAAAGAACCTGAAATAATTGTTAAAGGATTTGAGAGAAAAAATATCTCCGTCAACGTGCTTCTGTCAAACCGTAAAAAACAAAAATGCGTTGAACTGCTAAAACGTTTTGGTACTCCCGCAATTATCTATACTTCATCGCGTAAAAAAACCGAGGAGATAACCGAATATCTTGTACTACATAAAATCCCTTGTGTGTATTATCACGCCGGTCTTCCGGCAGAAGAACGTAGACGGGTTCAGGAAGATTTTATTAATGGCAAGTATCCTGTTATAGCAGCCACCAATGCGTTTGGAATGGGTATTGACAAAAGCGATATCAGGTTGATAATTCATTTAAACACTCCCGGTTCGATTGAAAATTATTACCAGGAAATCGGAAGAGCTGGAAGAGATGGTGAAGAGTCTTATGCTTTCCTTCTTCATAATGATGATGATATTAAAATTCAAAACTACTTTATCTCTGCATCCAACCCGGACAAGAAATTGCTGCACTCTGTTTATGATGCTGTGTGTGATTACGGCAGAATTGCAGTCGGTAATATTTCTGATTCACCAATTCCTCTGAATGTTGATTTCATTTCTGCAACGGCAAAACGGGAAATCAATCGCGGACTTTTACATTCGGCGTTAAAGATACTTGAAGGCGGTGGTTATCTCAAAAAACTTTCTGAACTTGAATCGAAAGAATCTATCAGGGTTCTTGTTGATAAAACCGTGTTGAGAGAGTTTATAAAAAATTCTCCGGCGAGTGATTCTGTAAAAGATCTTTTGATAAAACTTGTCCGAGAATACGGCGCAAATCTTTTTTCAGGAAGTATCGGTTTTTCACTGTCCAAAATGTCAGCAGCTTATGATATTGATGCACGTTCGCTTGATGAACAATTTACAATTCTCGATAATCTTGGAATGATCGAATACAAACGAAGTATAACAGGCGACAATATTATTCTTACATCACCAAGAGTCGAAGCGGAACGACTTAAACTGGATTACCGGAGGATCAACGAAAACTATTTACGGCTTCAATCAAAATTAGACAAGATGCTTGAACTTGTTTTTACAAATGAATGCAGGTTCAAAGTGATCTTAAAATATTTTGGTGAAGATGTAACTGACTACAAATGCGGAAAGTGCGACCGCTGTTTAACCACAGAAAAAGTTTCATCTTCAACAGAAGAATATCTTTCAGAAATAATTTTAAGAACATTATCCGAAAGTAACGGATCGATAAACAGGCATTCATTGATCCGTATTCTTACAGGTTCAGGGAAAAGAGAAAAGTATCGCGGTTTTACAACATTCGGAGTATGTGCATTCTATTCAAAATCAGATATCGAAAACGTAATAAGCACACTTCTTGCGTCACATAAACTTGAGCACTCACTATATAAAAAATTTGAACTGGTACTTAAGGATTTCAAATTAAATTTTGAAGGTGAACAGACATCCACTTCAAACTTAAAAACAACTGACTATGAAAAAGATCTTGTGTTATTCAACAGGTTACGTGAGGTAAGAAACGCCGCGGCTAAAAAATTTGTGCAGACACCATACCTGATTTGCTCTGACCAAATACTGAGAACAATAGCAGAAACCAAACCCGTAAATGAAGATCAGCTTTTGAATATCCCGGGTTTTAATAACAGGATGTTCAACAAACTTGGCAATGATATTCTTGAAACTGTTAATGATTTTCTTGAAGGAAAGATTGAAGTAAGTGTTTCAGAGAATAAGAAGCAGATACCTGAAAGTATAAATGAAACCTACCAGCTTTTGTTGAAGGGATATGATCTCAATGCTATAGCTTCATTGAGAAAGCTCGCAGAGCCGGTCATATCGATGCAGATTGAAACTATTCTTGAATACAAACCTGAAACAGATATTCGTCATCTGTACCCGGCAAATCTTTATGATGAAATACTAAGTGAAATTAAAAACGGCGTGACTGAATTAAAATCTCTGAAAAAAGTTCTTGGAGATAAGGTTGATTACCCTCTTTTAAGAATTGCACTCGCAAAACACAGGACTACTTTGCCGCCCGTTTTTTCCTTGCCTCAAGCGAATCGATAACCCTGTTAAAAAATGTCTCCCACTTTTCAGGATTTGCTGAATAGTATTCTGTTGTTTTTTCATAGTCATCAACAGTAATGTTGTACCTGCTAAAAACCATTTGCTGTACTGAATCACGCTGATGTTTGTTTTTTGTTGCAGACGTATCCTGAGCAATAGTGAGATCAGAATAAACTTCAAGGAATTTTTCTTCAGGAATCGGCTGTTTTTTATCACAGCCGATTAGCGTAGAAATGATTATTAAAAAAAATACAGCGGAAAGATTTTTAATGATTTTCATTTCATCTTTTTACTTGCCTGGAAGAGAATCCGTTTTTCCCTTTCAGTAAGTTTTTGATATCCGGATTGACTTATCTTATCAAGAATAGCATCAATTTCCTGCTGATCAATTTTATCTTCTTCATCCTTTATGTCGTAATAGTTCGCTTCCTGAACATCCTGCTTTTTATTTCTGAAAGTTGAAGAAGAGTTTCCAAACGGGTTAAATGATTTGTTTGTCCGGTATGAAGATCGTTTAAATAAATTTTTGAATTCAAGATTAAGATTTTTATCAAGCATTAAATAAACAAACGCAGCAAATGCACCTCCGAGATGTGCAAGATGTGCAACACTGCTGTTAGCACTATCCACAAGCATAAATTCCATTATTATTAAAAACCCGATAAGATATTTTGCTTTGATCGGAATGAAGAAATAAAGGAAGATATATCTGTCAGGGAATAACATAGCGAATGCAAGAAGAACCCCGTAAACTGCGCCTGAAGCGCCAATAGTATAAGCTGAGCCTCCACCTAATAGTGGTGTCAGGAAAAGTTGGAATAAACCAGCTACAACTCCGCACAGCAAATAAAAGTAAAGGAACTTTCGTGAACCGAAAATATTTTCAATTTCCATTCCGAACATCCAAAGTCCGAACATATTAAAAAAGATATGACTGAAACCTCCATGCATAAATTGATATGTTATTAGTTGCCATACCTGAAAGTTGAAGGGTAAGCCATTATTGTCAACTCCAGAAATAGGATTGAGGGCAAACCATTTATTTAATGTGTACCAGGCAGGCACACCGCCAATTGTCAGGTTATCCATCAGAAGCTGAAGAAAAAAAACAACGCCGTTTATAATAAGTAGGTTCTTGATCACGGGCGGGAAAAAACTGAATCCTCCGAAACCCGGTCTGTAATAATTGCTCACAAAAATTCCTTTACTAAATATTAATTATGCTTCACTCAAAGCATCAACACCGGGAAGAACTTTTCCCTCGAGAAATTCAAGAGAAGCTCCGCCGCCGGTTGATACGTGAGATACTTTATCATCTAATCCTGCTTTACTTATTGCGGCAGCAGAATCTCCGCCGCCTATTATTGTTACCACACCTTTTGTTGTTGCTTCAGCAAGCGTGTTGGCAATTTCAAATGTGCCTTTTGCAAAGTTATCCATTTCAAAAACACCCATAGGTCCGTTCCAAACAACTGTCTTTGCCTTCATCAACTCTTCGCGGAACAATTTAACTGATTCGGGTCCTATATCCAATCCCATTTTAGCAGAAGGAATATTTTCTGTTTTAACGGTCATTGATGGTGAATCATTTTTAAATTCTTCTGCAACAACAACATCAACAGGAAGTAAAAATTTTAATTTTGTTCCTTTAACTTTTTCAAGAAGTTCTTTTGCAAGATCAAGCTTTTCTTCTTCAAGAAGTGATTTGCCGATTTCTTTTCCCTGTGCTTTGAAGAATGTAAATGCCATTCCCCCGCCGATGATAAGTGTGTCAACTTTATTTAGAAGATTCATTATCACATCGATCTTGCCGGAAATTTTTGCGCCGCCGAGAATTGCGCAATATGGTCTGGCAGGTTCTGTAACTGCGCTTCCGAGATATTCAAGTTCTTTCTGCATTAAATAACCTGCGGCACAAACTTTAATATACTTTGTTACACCTTCTGTAGATGCGTGTGCTCTGTGTGCACTTCCGAAAGCATCGTTTATATAAACATCACCAAGTGACGCAAGTTTTTTTGCAAACTCGGTATCGTTCTTTTCTTCTTCTTCGTGGTAACGAAGATTTTCCAGAAGAACAACATCACCCGGTTTCATAGCGTCAACAATTTTAGAAACTTCATCACCTATACAATCAGGTGCTAAAATAACACTCTGCCCGAGCAGTTCTCCCAGCCTAACAGCTGCGGGATTAAGACTGTATTTCGGATTGACTTTTCCTTTTGGGCGTCCAAGGTGGCTCATCAAAATAGTTTTGCCGCCTTCCGAAATTATCTTTCTTATTGTAGGCAGTGATGAAGTTATTCTAATATCATCTGTAATATTCAGGTTTTCATCTAACGGAACATTAAAATCAACACGAACAAGAACTCTTTTATTTTTCAGTTCAACTTTGTCGATAGACAGTTTATTCATTTTTTCACCCTTAAGATTTTCTATTCATTTACCTGTAATTCTTTGCATTAGTATTTCGAAGTGAGAAAGAATTTTTCGCAGGTTGGTTGTTTATTTGATGTTGATTCATTTACACCCATCATCTGTTTGAATTTAATTATTTGCTTCTCAGGGATGATAGAATTTGAAATGAATTCTGTCAGTCTTCGACAAGCTCAGACTGACAGATGAATCAAACACAAAAATTATTTTGCAATCTTCATTAACAGATCAACACAACGGCAGCTATAACCCCATTCGTTATCATACCAGGAAACAATCTTAAAGAATCTTTTTTCATCTTTAAAATTATTCTGCATAGTTGCTAATGAGTCATAAATTGATGAACGCTCATCGTGTATAAAATCTGTTGAAACAACTTCTTCGTTGCAATAGCCGAGAATACCTTTCATATATGTCTCGGATGCTTTTTTCAAAAGTGAATCAATTTCAGCAATTGAAGTTTCTTTAACTGAACGGAAAGTTAAATCAACAACAGAAACATCTGCGGTGGGTACACGGAATGACATTCCGGTTAATTTACCTTTTGTTGCAGGAAGAACTTCGCCGACAGCTTTTGCAGCACCAGTTGACGAAGGGATAATATTTATTGCAGCTGCTCTTCCGCCTCTCCAGTCTTTCTTTGAAGGACCGTCAACAGTTTTTTGTGTTGCGGTATATGCGTGAATTGTTGTCATCAAACCTGTTTCAATTCCAATTCCTTCTTTAAGAAGAACATGAACAACAGGAGCTAAACAGTTTGTTGTGCATGATGCGTTTGAAATAATATCATGTTTTGACAGATCGATTTCCTGATCATTAACACCAAGTACAACTGTTTTAACTTCACCTTTGCCCGGTGCTGATATAATAACTTTTTTTGCGCCTGCTGCAAGATGTCCTTTAGCCTGATCTGAATGTGTAAAGATTCCTGTTGATTCAATAACATAATCAACGCCAAGCTCTTTCCAGGGAAGCTGTGACGGATCTTTGGTTGCCATAACGCATTTTGTTTTATATCCGTCGACAATGAATGTATCATCATCAGCTAATTCAGGGCTGCTTTTTTCAGTACTTAATTTACCCGCAAACTTCCCGTGCACGGAATCATATTTTAACTGATAGGCGAAATACTTTGCGTCTGTGCTTATGTCAACCACAGCAACTACGTCAATGGTTTTTCCTAATAATCCTTTTTCGTAAATAGCCTGAAATACCAAACGACCTATTCTTCCGAATCCATTTATTCCAACTTTAATTGCCATACAAGAACTCCTTTTTGAAAAAATATTTTATCTAAAATGTGTATTAAAATTAGTCAATGAGAGTTTTAATATCAATTCAATGCACAAAGGATAATGTAGAATTAACAATTTACAATGTACAATCGATAACCATCTGGTTTAAGAATTGCAAAGGATATTCAGAGGCATTATAGTGTTGAGTTAGCAATTGTTGTTAAACGTTATCGGAAAAAATATTTTTTTGTTCTGATTAAAAAATTATAATGCTAAGTTTCGTATGCGGATCACCCAATATCCGTTAAATATTTCTGGGGAAAAAATAAGTACTATGTTTTACTAAAGAGGTTGTACCATGAGAAAAAACCGCTCACTCTTTTCTTTTAACTCCTTTCTGTTATTCGTATGCTCAATCCTGATTGCCGCTTCAATAACAAATGCACAGGTTTATACATACTCGGATAGCTGGGGAAGTCAGGGACTTACTGTAGAAAGACAATCTTCGAACAGTGTTTCGCTTAACTATTCTGTAACACAATTCCAGATGGATGATGTTGAGATTAATGGACTAACACAAAAGACAATTCATCTGCCGGATGTTTTTTTACCAAACAATGAAGGTTATCCTGATCTTGCAGGAATCGGTAAATACATTGCAATCCCGCATGGTTCAAATGCTTCGTTCAGAGTTATATCACAAAGAACAGAAACTTTCACAAACGTTGAAGTCGCACCAGCGCCTCGTATTCCAAAAGATACCGAAGTCGGACCGCTTCACTATGAAAGAAACACCCAGGTATATTCATCTGACAGGTACTATCCATCAAGTCCTGTTCAGCTTTCGGAACAAACACAGATCAGAGGAGTTGATGTAGTTCTTATAGGTATTACTCCTTTTCAATATAATCCTGTAAGCAAAGAACTTGTTGTTTATAAAGATTTAAAAATTGAAGTGACATTCAACGGCGGTAACGGACAATTCGGTGAAACACGTTTAAGAAACCGCTGGTTTGACCCGATATTGCGCGATGCTTTGGTTAACTACAATACACTTCCAGTAATCGATTATAAAAATCAAAATATTACAGATGTACTTGATCAGGATTTTGAATACATAATTGTTAGTCCTGATAATCCTACTTACCTGGCTTGGGCTGATACGATAAAAAATTTCAGAAATCAGCAAGGTATCAGAACAGGTGTAGTTACCCTTACACAAATCGGTGGGAATACGACCACTGCAATTGAATCATACATCAATAACGCATATAACACATGGACAATTCCACCTGTCGCTGTTCTTTTATTAGCTGACTACGGAACAGGCGCGGCTACAGGCAATGGAATTAGTTCGCCGATCTATAATTCTTATTGCAAATCGGATCACATTTACGCGGATGTAAATGGAGATCACATGGCAGAAATTGCTTTTGCAAGAATTACAGCTCAGAATGAATCACACCTTGCAACTATAGTTGGTAAGATGTTGAAGAATGAAAGAACACCTTCCACCAATGTAAACTTTTATGATAAACCAATCACGGCAATGGGCTGGCAGACTGAAAGATGGTTCCAGTTGTGTTCTGAAATTGTAAATGGTTTCTGGCAGTACAGTCTTGGAAAACATCCTGTAAGAGAGAACGCAATTTATTCAGGCACTCCAAGTACTTCCTGGTCTTCGAATCAGAATACAAGCCAGATAGTCAGTTATTTTGGACCATCCGGTACGAATTACATTCCTTCAACACCCGCCCACTTAACTGACTGGGGAGGAAATGCAACACGCATTAATAATGATATTAATAGTGGTGCATTTATGCTTTCACACAGAGATCACGGTGCTGAAAATGGCTGGGGCGAACCCGCTTACAGCAATTCAAATCTCATTGGTTTAAATAATAATGATCTGCCTTTTATTCTATCGATAAACTGTCTCACAGGAAAGTTCGATTACTCCGGTGAATGTTTTGCTGAAGCATTTCATCGTCATTCAAAAGGCGCACTTGGCTTAATCGCGGCTACTGAAGTTTCATATTCATTCGTAAATGATACCTACCTTTGGGGTATGATGGATTATTTCTGGCCTCAGTTTATGCCGACATTTGGAACAGCAGGTCCGGTTAACATTCTTCCAGCATTCGGTAATGTTGCAGGTAAATATTTTCTGCAGTCATCAAGCTGGCCGTATAATACCAGCAACAAAGAAGTGACGTATTACCTTTTTCATCATCACGGTGACGCGTTCACAACAGTCTATTCAGAGATGCCGCAAAACCTGACAGTTGTTCACAACCCTGTAATAATCAGTGGTTCTTCAACATTTACTGTCACATCAGATGCTTATTCACTCATTGGTCTTTCATTAAACGGAAACTTAATCGGTTCTGCAGATGGTACAGGCTCACCAGTGAACATAAACATACCGATGCTTTCACCAGGCGACAATCTTGTAGTGACTGTTACAAAACAAAATTATTACAGATACACCTCAGTTGTTCCTGTAATCCCGCCGGCAGGTGCTTATGTTGTATTTGATTCTCTGAGCATTGCTGATGGTCCCGGTGTTTCAGTAGATGGTGGAAATGGCAACGGACTTCTTGACTATGGTGAAAATCCGTTCCTTGATATGAGACTTGAAAATGTCGGTACTCAGCCTGCTACTAATGTCAGTGCAGTGTTAAGATCTGAAGATCAGTATATATCAATTTCAGATTCAGTTGAATCATTCGGTGATTTTGTTGCCGGTGAATCAAAATGGATTCTCGATGCATTCCAGATTACTGTATCTTCAAGTGTGCCCGACAATCATTCATGCAACTTTACACTTGTTGCGACAGACGGTGCAAATCAATGGACAAGTTATTTCTCAATAACTGCTCACTCACCTGTTCTTGAATACAACGGATTTACGATTCAGGATCCTACAGGAAACAACAATGGTAAAATTGATCCGGGCGAAACCGCGACAATAACTATTTCATTAACCAACTCAGGAACTTCCAAAGCATTTAATGTGAGCGGAAACCTGGCTTGTATAGATCCGTATTTAACTATCAACACTAATAATCTTGTGTATGGTGATGTTGATACAAATGCTGTGATTTCCAAAGAGTACAGTGTTACTGCTTCATCTTCAACTCCTGCGGGTCATACTGTATCGTTCGAAATTGACTTTGAAGGAAACTTAGGTGTTGCAGGAACTGGAAACTTCAACATCGTTGTTGGTCAGATTCCTGTTCTTATCATAGACATGGATGAAAATCATAACTCAGCTACGACAATACAGCAGTGTGTTACAAACTGCGGACAATCTTCACAGCTTGTAACTTCATTCCCTACCGACCTGAATTTATATTCATCAATTTTTGTTTGCCTCGGTATATACACTAACAACCATGTACTATCAACGGCAGAAGGTCAGCAATTAGCTGACTACCTGACTGCAGGCGGAAAATTGTATATGGAAGGTGGTGATACCTGGTATTATGATGATGCTACACCTGTTCATCCAATGTTCATGATCAATGGTATTTCCGATGGTACAGGAGACTTAGGCACAGTGCTAGGTCAGACAAATTCTCTTGGACAGACAATGACATTCACATACAATGGTGACAACAGCTACATCGATCATATCTCAGCTATCGCGCCTGCTGTAATGATGTTCAACAATGTTTCACCTGCGTATGGTGTTACAGTTCAGTACAACGGCGGAACTTACAGAACCATCGGGTCAGCATTTGAGTTCGCAGGTCTTGTAAATGGAACATCACCATCAAATAAAGACAGTCTAATGATGAGGATGCTCGATTTCTTTGGAGTGCTGCCTGTGCCGGTTGAGTTGGCAACTTTCGACGCTACTGTGAAAGAAAATACTGTTACACTTAAATGGTCAACGGCAAGTGAATTGAATAATATGGGCTTTGAAGTTGAACGAAGTGTTGACGGGAAAAATTATTCAAAGATCGGTGACATGAAAGGTAAAGGAACAACAACTGAAACCCAGTTATATTCTTTTACGGATTCAAAGATCGAAGTTGAAGGGACACTCTATTACAGGTTAAAGCAAATGGACTTTGATGGAACATTCGCTTACTCAAATGTTGTAAGCGTAGAATACTCACCTGTTCCGGTTGAGTTCGAACTTTCACAGAACTATCCTAATCCATTTAACCCTTCAACAACAATTAAGTTTGCTCTTCCAAAAGATGCAGTTGTAACTCTTAAAGTTTACGATGCACTTGGTGCTGAAGTAACAACAATTGTAAATCAACAGCTTGAAGCTGGTTATTATAAGTATGATTGGAACGCATCCGGTTACGCAAGTGGTATGTATATTTATCGCTTACAGGCTGGTGAATTCACTTCTGTTAAGAAGATGGTTATACTGAAATAAAAATCTGATTAGATTCTTTATAGAACCCCGCAAGCCAGCGGGGTTTTTTATTCTTCAAGAATAAGTCAGATAGAATTTTGGTAATTTAAGAATGAACGATTACGTGAGACTGAATTTGTTTTGTTTTTAATGAAATCTGAATCAAAGAATAAATGATTCAACCATTACTCAATGAATAATTTTTCGGGAGGAAATATGAATCGTGTTTTCACTTCTTTAAAATTCATTAAACTGATTGTGATGTCTTTAATGTTTCTAACAACTGAAATTATTCCTCAAACTGTTGATTCTATATGGACAAAAACATTTGGTGGAACAAATATAGATATCGGTCATTCAGTAGAACAAACATCAGACGGTGGATATATCATAACAGGTTATACTCGTTCATTCGGAACGATGAGCGGAAGAAATTTATGGTTGATAAAAACGGATGAAAATGGAAATCAAATCTGGAATAATGCTTTAGGCGGAAATAGTGATGATGAAGGGCACTGCGTTAAACAATCTAATGACGGTGGATACATAATTGCAGGACTAACAAATTCATTCGGTGCAGGTGTAAAGGATGTTTATCTTGTTAAGACTGATTCACTTGGCAGTCTGCAGTGGCAAAAAACTTTTGGAGGAAATAGTGACGACGAAGGCTACTCAGTGATTCAATCAAGTGACGATGGATTTGTAATTGCAGGCGTGACATCATCTTTCACTTCAGGAGGAAGAGATCTTTACCTGGTAAAAACAGATGTTGCAGGAAACTTAGTTTGGCAAAAAAATCTTGGTGGGCTTAGTTCTGACGGTGCATGGGAAATTCAAAATACATCTGATAACGGATTTATAATAGCGGGCTGGACTTTTTCTCAGGGTCCTGGTGCTCTTGGAAATGCCTGGCTTGTTAAAACCGATTCAGCAGGAAATGAACAATGGAACAAATACTTTGGCGGTGCAGATGTTGACAGAGCTTACTCTGTCCAACAAACGGTTGATAACGGATATATACTTACAGGATATACATCATCATTTGGTGCGGGATTGGATGATATGCTGCTCATAAAAACCGACAGCATCGGCAACCAGTCATGGATGAAGACGTTTGGTGGAACAGGCAGAGATTATGGTTACTCTATTGATGTAACAAGTGACAGTGGTTTTATAATAGCTGGATACACATTATCATTCGGCGCCGGCGGAGATGATTTGTGGCTTGTAAAAACGGACTATGCCGGGAACCAGATGTGGAGTAAAACATTTGGTGGTACAAGTTCTGAAATTGCCTATTCAGTAATTGAAACGATTGATGGTAGCTTTGTTGTAACCGGCCACACTCTTTCATATGGTGCGGGTGTGCACGATGTCTGGTTACTCAAAATCTCTGAATCAATTCCGGTTGAGCTAATAAATTTTTCTGCAGAGGTTCGTAATGATGTTATTTTTTTGAACTGGAGTACAGCAAGTGAAGAAAACAATTATGGTTTTATAATAGAAAGAAGAAAAGTAAATTCCTTCTCCGGTGATGACGGCACAACTAATCAAAATAATGATTGGATTGAAATGGGGTTCGTTGAAGGAACCGGAAACAGCACGCAAGTAGTTGACTATTCGTTTAGAGATAAAAATATTTTTAACGGTACGTACCAATACAGATTAAAGCAAATCGACTATAATGGAAGTTTTCAATACTCAGGTATTATAGAAATTGATTATCATAAATTAATTCAATCATTTGAATTGGAACAGAATTATCCTAATCCATTTAACCCTTCAACAACAATTAAGTTTGCTCTTCCAAAAGATGCAGTTGTAACACTTAAAGTTTACGATGCACTTGGCGCTGAAGTAACAACAATTGTAAATCAGCAGCTTGAAGCTGGTTACTACAAGTATGATTGGAATGCATCCGGTTATGCAGGCGGTATGTACATATATCGTTTACAGGCTGGTGAATTCACTTCTGTTAAGAAGATGGTTATACTGAAATAAAAATCTGATTAGATTCTTTATAGAACCCCGCAAGCCAGCGGGGTTTTTTATTATCCCAATAGCAATAATTGTGAATCGTAAATCGATAATCTTTGACTTTTGAAAAAAATATTTGATAGTTGTTCATAGTCATTTTCTTCAGCTTTGTAAAACGAATTACGTTTACTCTTCCTGCTAAGAATTAACGGCAATTTTTTTTACGAAGTAACTTCTCTGAAATTGTGCACTCCACGACTGTCAGGGTCTACCAAATATTTCCAGGATAATTTTAGATTACGAATTTTGTGAGTTCAACAATAGTTTGTATTACAAATAACTAATTAAAAATTACAAGGAGAAAAAAATGTCAACATTTAATATTCTATTGAATCATTCAGAGAGCGGTGATACAGTTGTCCCTGAGCAGGTAAATGTCGAGGATGGGGATACCTTACATTTCGCTGCGCAAAATGCTCAATTTATTATTACACCTTTTTTTAGCACCGGTGATTATGATCAAAATTCAATAACCGTTACACCCCAAGCTCCGGTAGATCTGGAAGTCAGAACAACCCCTGCAGATGCAGATATATTTGGTATCAACTGCCAGGGTATTCATTACTATGATGCGGATAGTGACAGCCCTCAAATACCGATTCCTCCTGGGCAAACGACTCCAGCGAAGATTATCATTGTCAAGGCGGGTCTTGAGGAGAATGTACTTCGAAACAAATTAGTTGCGAAATTGACCAGAGTTCAAAATCTGATTAACTCATTTTATGAATTTAAAGAGCATATCTTATAAAGTCCTGATATGTATTAAAATTCTTGTATTCATTTTATTATTTATCAGGATTGAATTTGCACAGCAAAGCAGATATTCCTTTGAACATATCACATCAGCCAACGGACTCTCTGCTAATACAGTGCTATCCATAATGCAGGATAGCCGAGGTTTACTATGGGTTGGAACCCACGAAGGATTAAACAGATTTGACGGTTACAATTTTAAAGTATTCACAAACGATCTTACCGATTCATTAAGCCTTAGCGCCAATGCAATTTATGCAATTCAGGAAGATACAAAAGGTGATCTTTGGATTGGAACTTATACCGGCGGGTTAAATAAATTTAATCGGCAAACGGAATCATTTATTCGTATCCCTGTTGATGTAAATAGCAGTGAAGCAACAAGCAGTGATAACATTTATGCGTTGGCTTGTGATAAGAAGGGCAATATTTGGGTCGGCACCTCTAATGGACTTAACAAGTATGATGTAAATAGAAAAACCTTTGATAAATATTTTTTTGATTCCAGTACAACAAACTCGATCAGTTCAAACATTATATCATCACTTGCTTACGATGAAAAGAGAAATGTTGTATGGATTGGAACAAAAACAGGCGGTCTTAATAAACTTGACCTGGCATCAAATGAATTTATAAGATACACACTTGCATCACCATTCAATAAAAACCAAAGTGTAGAACACATCTGCTGCTTATTTCTTTCAGAAGATGATGTTCTGTGGATAGGATCTTTAGGCGATGGATTATTTCGGTTGGATATCCTTAAAAACGAAATTACTAATTTTGTAAATCAACCCGATAATCCGGGTTCTCTAAGTGATAATTCAATACTCTCACTTCACCAGGATCAGGCAAAAAGACTTTGGGTGGGCACATACACCAGCGGTTTAAATCTATTTGAACCGGCAACTAAAACCTTTTATAAATTTGTTCATAACTCACGAGATCCCGGCAGCATTGGAGATAACACGGTATATGCATTATTTCACGATAACAAAAATGTGCTGTGGATTGGTACCTGGACTGATGGTCTTAATAAATTAATTCCTGATTGTAAGTTTCGTCATTACAGACACGACCCTGAAAATAAAAACAGTCTGAGTGCTGATGGTATTTATGCAATAATCGAAGATCGAAATGGAAATGTGTGGCTTGGAACTGATGTAAGTGGTTTAAACAGATATGATACACGGAATAACAGCTGGACACACTTCCGATATGACCCATTGGATAATAACAGTATTTCCAGTGATGGTATCTACTCATTGCTTGAAGATCGAGAAGGCAAGATCTGGATCGGAACAGATGGTGCAGGTGTCTGCAGGTACAACAGCAAGACAGGAAAATTCATTCGCTATCAGCATGACCCACGTAATCCAAACAGTCTTAGTATTGATGCAGTATCAGTAATGTTTGAAGATATCGATGGTGATATATGGATTGGTTCATTTGGCGGCGGACTAAATAAATTCAGCTCAAAGAAAGGTACATTTTCAAAAATTATCTATAATCCTAACGATCCACTGGGAAGAACTGAAGCTGGGATATATTCTATGTTTGAAGATAGCGATGGAATCATCTGGATTGGTACTTACGGAAGCGGATTATTCGCATACAATAAAGCTACCGGGCAATCCGTATCCTATCACTATACTAAGGATGACACTGCAAGTCTGAGTGATAAAAATATTTCATCGATAATGCAGGATTCTCAAGGAACAATTTGGGTCGGTACATACAATGGACTAAATAAATTCAGTAAACAGAGCAGAAAATTTATCAGGTATACTACAAATGAAGGATTACCTAACAATACAATCTATGGTTTACTTGAAGACAACCATAATAATCTTTGGATAAGTACAAACAAAGGCTTGTGCAGGTTCAACTACCGCAGCGGAAGAATCAGAAATTATAATACAAATGACGGAATACTCAACGAAGAATTTAATCAGTGGGCGTATTTCAAGGGTAATAGTGGTAAGATGTATTTTGGGGGCGTAAATGGTTTAACTGTTTTTAACCCCGATGAAATTTCTGATGATACGAATACTATTAATGTGGTATTGACAAAATTTAATTTGTTCAATAAACCTGTCCAGATTGGTTATGATAAAATTCTTGACAGGACAATCCTAAAAAATTCAATTGCTGAATTAGATAATATTAATTTAACCCATGAGGATTATGTCTTTTCATTGGAATTCTCTGCTCTTGAATATTCTTCACCGGGCAATATCCGATATGCGTATAAACTTGAAGGCTTTGATGAAGAATGGACTGTGGTTGAATCTGATAGAAGAGTTGCTACATATACTAACCTTAGTCATGGAACATATATATTCAATGTTAAAAGTACTAACAGAGATGGTATTTGGAATGATAAACCTACTTCAGTATCAATCATAATCTCTCCTCCCTGGTGGAAAACAAACTGGGCATATTCAGGATATGCTCTTGTAATATTTGCGATTCTATTTTCTGTACGAACGTATGATCTAAAGAGGCAGAGATTAAAACATCAGTTGAAACTTGAACACGAACACGCTGAGAAGCTCGAAGAAGTTGACAATATTAAATCACGATTTTTTGCAAATATTTCTCACGAGTTTCGTACTCCTTTGACGCTGATAGTCGGACCCGCAGAACAAATTCTTAATTCACAATCTAAAGACGAACTAAAAAAGAATGTCGGTTTGATTAAACAAAATGCAAATAATCTGTTGAGTTTAATTAATCAGTTGCTTGAACTGTCAAAACTCGATTCAGGAAAGCTGCAATTACAAGCATCCGAACAGAACTTTATTCCTTTTTTGAAAGGAATGGTGATGTCTTTCGAATCTTTAGCTGTTATAAATTCATTGACACTGAAACTTGATGTTCCTTCAGATGAATTACTGATTTTTTTCGATAAATCAAAAATGGAAACCATTCTGAAAAATCTTTTATCAAACGCTTTTAAATTCACACCAAACGGAAAGGAAATATCTATCTGCCTCACAACCAATGAACATAATATGACTTTATCAATAAGGGATACCGGGGTTGGTATGGATGCTAATGAACTGCCGAAAGTTTTTGACAGGTTTTACCAGGTGAATAACCTAAGTAATAAAAATCCCGGAGGCACGGGAATAGGTCTGTCATTAGTTAAGGAATTGGTGGAACTGCATCATGGTCAAATCCAGGTCACAAGCCGGAAGAACGAATGGACAGAGTTTAAACTGACTTTCCCTCTGGGAAAGAATCATCTCTCGGAGTCTGAAATTGATTCTGAGTTCCACGTATACACGGAGTCAAAGTCGAACATTGATAAACATGAATTTATTCATTTAACTGGTGACGAAAAGTCATCTGCACCGACAACAAAAAATATTCTTTTAATAGTTGAAGACAATTATGATGTACGGGAATTTATCAAAGATGCACTCGGTGATTCCTTCCATTACGAAGAAGCAGAAAACGGTGAACTTGGAATTTTAAAAGCATGTGATATAATACCGGACCTTATTATCAGTGATGTGATGATGCCTATCATGGATGGTAATGCAATGACCCAAAAACTTAAAGCTGATCAAAGAACAAGTCATATACCGGTAATACTGCTAACTGCAAGATCCGGCAGCGAGGATAGGATAGCCGGACTTGAAACAGGTGCAGATGACTATCTTACAAAACCATTTGATGCCCACGAATTGATGGCAAGAATTATTAATCTTATTTCAATTAGAAAAAAACTTCAGGAAATATTTAATGCAGATAATTTGGCTGCTATACCGGTCAGCAGAAAAAAGTTAAAGGGAATAGATGCAGAGTTTATGCAAAGAGTATTAAAAGTAATTGAAGAGCATATTTCAGAAGAAGAGTTTACTATTGAAGATTTTGGAAATGAAGTCGGAATGAGCCGCTCTCAAATGTTCAGAAAAATTAAAGCGCTTACAGGAAAATCATGCAGCGTTTATTTAAGGTCGATTCGTTTGTCAAAAGCAAAAGTAATGTTAAAAAATAATGAGAATAACGTATCTGAAATTGCATATTCAGTAGGTTTCAACAGCCCCTCTTATTTCAGTCATTGTTTTAAGGAAGAATTCGGTTACGCACCGAGTGAAATGACAAAATAATTTATTTCTATCCTGATGTCTGCTTAAAATTTCATCAAATATTCAACTGCACTAAAATTTGCAACATAATTACACGTAATTGAATCATACCTGATAGGCACTCCCCTCCCATATTTTGTTTTTTTGTACCGGTTCTTTTAATAAACATTTTTTAACAAAAAGGAGCGGGTCATGAAATATTTAAATTTCTGCTTAGCATTACTAAGCGCAGCAGTTTTTACTGCTTGTCAGGAAAATCCAATAATGGATAATCCTCAGAATGACACTCAACAAAACTTCTCTATTAATAAAACACCTTCGACTGAGAACACTATAAAGCTGGATGTTTTACTTCAGGATCCCACGCAGGGTTTTGGTCAAAATCTCTACTATATCTTGACGGGTAATATAATTTATACTCTACACCACTTTCCGGATCATACGGCGCAGTACCAGGATTTTGAAAATACTACTCTTAAAATCAAAATCGATGCAAGACTATTAAAGCCCGCTGACCAGGATTTGTTTCCCAATTTTACAATCAGGGCTGAATCATTTGATAGATTCAATATACCTTCGAATGGTGCAAGATCAGTATTCATAACAAAGAAATACAAAATTTATGGCTTCCCAAAAGTATATCTTAGTTGTATGTATGAAGTAACACGGTCATCAGTATCAATTAAAGAAATAAAATTATGCTGCAGCGTGTTCACACCTCATGCAAATGTAAGTCAATATTAATCAATGATGAATCAAAGTTATCGTCGGTCAAGCAACAACTTTTGCAGATAGATTTTTAACAAGGGATGGTGTTTAATCAAACACCATCCTGTAATAAAATGAGGAATCAAAATGAAAACTATAATTAATTCAATAATGATCCTGTTGATTTTAATTATCACAGGCTGCAGCGAACCACTGCCAAATGAGACCACTTCGAATTCTGAAATTTCGAAAGAAGGGATCAAAAAAATGGAAATCTGCTGTGAGCTTCAGGATCCATACAGCGGAATATGTCAGTTAAACGGAATGATATTCTACACACATCAAATTATTCCGGCAAATTCACTCGTTACGGCATGTCAAACCATCCGGCTTACTCTCGATATTAATGCTGTTCTTTGTGACAGGCTTGGGCTGGTCCATCTTTGCTGGCAAATTAAAGATTATTCTGAAGACGATTTGTTTATGAGTGAAGATGGAACGGGAATTCTTCAAAAGGAATATTCGGTTACAAACAGGAAAGATATCAGAATACGCATAGCATATTTAATATCACTGAACAGTGTAACTATCAAATCAGTTTCTATAGTTAGTTCAGACAGTTTTTTATCAGACCGGGGTGAATGAGAATGAAATGAGAATTCAACCTGTATTATGATTTAATACTTAGCACCAAAAGATTATTAATAACTAATATTATTCATCAACCGGTCAGCCCTTAGAGTAAATTGTTTTTTAACAAATGTGATATTGTCTCAGGAGGCAATTATGAAAATAATTTTCTGTTCAATACTAGCCGCATTGATATTTTATTCTAAAAATATAGCGCAGGATTATGACTACTGGGAATCAGCAATTGCAGGCGAAAAAATATATACGATTTTCTTTTTTACAGATGCAACAGTCATTGCAATATCAACTGAAAGTGAACGCTTCACATCAACCAACAATGGAATTACATGGAAATTGGACGACACTAAAATTATTTCAGAAATAAACACGAGTGAATTATTTTCAAGTATGGATATACATTGTGCAATAATACATACAACTGATAGTGGAAAAAGCTGGTATCCATATTCATCTGGAAAGCAGGAACATTTTTGTCGTGTTTATCTTAGAGACCCCAATGTTGGATATCAAACTGCTTTTGAATTCCTTAGTAAGATTACGTCTGAAATTAATGACAGGATAAAATCCAAAGATGACGGATTAAAACTTAATGCGCCGCAACAGTGCACTGAGTATTATACTAATGAAACCGAAGGATGGGCTTTAGGATGGTGTGTGAAAAATTTTGTAAGAATTAAATAGTCATTCAGATGTTCAATACATATCCCGCCTTTCGGCGGGATTTTTTAGCCCTTAATATTCATTACATGCAATCCTTGTAATTGACGGGTTTAATAAATAATTTCACCTGCAACCATTCACTCATATAAAAGTAGGGGTATAATAAATCGAATCAATCATCAAATTAGTTTAAAGGATAAACACTGATGAAATTATTATACTTTTTCTTCCGTATAATTTTTCTGCTAACAATTATACTCCTGACAGTCACCGCACAATTTAACTACTCTCAAACCTGGGTGAGAAAAGTTGAGGGCTTTTCAATGTGGTCAATAGGTAAAGACTTTGCTGGTAATATTTATGCCGGAACCACAGGCAGTGCACGCGGAATCTTCAAATCAACAGATGCAGGTGAATCATGGACGAATATTTTTTCAACCGGTACTTCAAACTATCTTGGAATCGCGTGCGATTCATTAAATAATATTTACGCTGCAAACTCATCAAACGGGATGGTTTACTCAACTGATGGCGGACAAACCTTTACACTTATCCCATCTTCAACATTTGGGAACAATACATTGAACACTGTTGCCTGCGGTAGAAGCGGACATATTTTTGCAGGAGCTACAACCGGCGGTGTTTGGAGAAGTACAGACTTCGGTGCTACATTCACAAATACAGCATTGCAGACTCTTTCAATCGTAACAATCGCAGTTGATAAATTCAATCCGGATATTATTTATGCAGGAGCGTCATCAACATCAGCAAACGGTTTCTTTATTTCCACTGATGGTGGTGTGACATTCGGGTCTTCAACAAACTCCGTAAATGTATGGGATGTTTTGCAAACCAATTCAAGCGAACTTTATATTCCCACAACACTCTCCCCTTACCCGTTTACAAAATCAACTGATGGCGGTGCGACGTGGACCACAACTGCAAATCAGCCCGGAGCGATGAGAGGCGGAACACTTGATATAGTAGATGATATTTATATCTCTGGTAATGGAGGTGTGTTTAAATCAACCGACGGAGGAGTAAGTTTCGCGAATCATAACCTGACTTTCAGCTCAAATAAAATACTGACATACGAGAATAAGATTATGGTCTGTGTAACCGGAACTACAAACGGAGGTGTTTACATTTTCACTGATACTCAGATCCCAGTAGAACTCAGTAGTTTCACAGCCTCGGTCGATAATGAAAATGTTTTGATTAAGTGGACAACGGCAACTGAATTAAACAATAAGGGATTTGAGATTGAGAGAAAGAATTCATCAGAACCAAACTGGAATGCAATTGGATTCGTTCAAGGCAAAGGGACTTCGACACAATTACAATCGTATTCATTTGATGATAGTCATTTACCGGCTGGTGAATATATCTACCGCCTGAAACAAATTGATTTTGATGGTTCGTTTGAATATTCATCCCAGGTTGAAGCGACAGTGAATTCAATATTAAGTTTTAAACTTGAACAGAATTATCCTAACCCTTTCAATCCGCATACAGTGATTAATTTTCAAATACCCAATGATGGGAATGTATCATTGAAAGTATTTGATCTGCTTGGAAATGAAATCATAACTTTAATCGACGAACATAAAACAGCTGGTAAACACAAAGTAGTTTTTGAAGCCGCATCATTAAGCAGTGGTGTATATGTCTATCGGATAAACGCCGGTTCATTCAGTCAGTCACGAAAAATGTTACTTATAAAATGACAAACATGAAGCAAATGGCGAAAAAAATTTTAAATTGTATCCAAAAATAATTATAATAAATTTTATTATTTAATGAATGTATTTTAGAACTTAATAAATTTATTTTTCATTTAGCACTGATTAATAATCAAATATTTATTACGAGGCAGAAAATGAGATTTACCTACTTTTTTATTTTACTTACAATTACAGGCTTCGCACAAAGTGGTTTTATTTGGCAAAATCCATTACCACAAGGTCATAGTTTGATTGGAATATCAGTGATGGATTCATCAACATGCGTTCTAGTCGGTGAGAGTGGAACCATAATAAAAACAAATGATGGTGGTGTTAGCTGGAGGTTCCAATCAAGCGGAACTAACGAATTATTGGAGGACGTCAGTTTCAAAGATTCACTACACGGAATCGCAGTTGGTTGGTCAGGTACTATAATAAAAACTACAGATGGAGGAAATAGCTGGGAACAATTGAATTCAGGAACAACTGTAGCACTCACAGGTATTGAATTTATTACAGTTAATAAGGCAGTTGCAATTGGGGCACAAGGCATAATACTTATCACTTCAGATGGAGGAAATAATTGGAACAACCTATCAGGCGTCACTCAAAATTATCTTTTTGACATAAAATTCGCAGATACTCTTCATGGAATGATCGTGGGTATTAATGGTACAATTTTAAAAACATCAGATGGAGGAATACAATGGGTAACCCAGAATCCACCTTACCCACAATCACTATTTGCAGTGTCATATATATCATCGGATTTAGCGATTGCTGTTGGTGGGGGAGGAACCGTTTTTAAAACCACTGATGGTGGTGAGAATTGGCAAGCTAAAACGACCGGAATAATTTATAGTCTCACCGATATAACTATGTTTAATCATTTGAACGGTATTGCCGTAGGTTTTAATGGTACAGTGATTAAAACTAGTAATAGTGGTGAAAATTGGACGAGTAGAAATAGTACAACCAATTTAAACTTAGTAGGAATCTCAAAATTGGGGGATTCATGCGCAATGGCGATAGGTCGGTATGGCAAAATTATTCGATCGGAAAATTTTGGGAATGATTGGATAAGTTTATCCTCTGGAAGTATAAACTCATTATTCGGAATTTCTTTTGTAAATGAAACCACTGGCTTTGCAGTAGGATTGCAAGGTTGTATTCTAAAAACTTCGAATGCATCATCACATTGGGTTGAACTAAGCAGCGGAACAACTAATTGGTTAAAATCGGTTTCATTTATCAATGAATACGAAGGTGCAATCGTCGGATCAAATGGAACTATTCTCTGGACAGTTGATGGGGGACTGACATGGGATAATCAGAGCACTGCTACAAATGTAGAATTAAGTATTATACATTTATTTGATGAAGATAAAGCTATAGCAATGGGTGGAGATAAAATATTGCTGACCTCAGATTCAGGAAATAACTGGAATATCATCACTGCGGATGTTGTGAGTGGAATTAATTCTTTTGCATTCTCGGATATGAACAATGGTATTGCTGTTGGAGGCAGTAAAATATTAAATACAACAAATGGAGGTACAGTATGGAATTTATTATCTAATGATCTCCCTGCATTTTTTAATTCGGTAGGTAACTTAAATGATAGTACTTATATTGCAGTGGGAGAAGATGGAGCTATTTTTCGTACAACTAATAGTGGACAAGATTGGCATTCAATTGGAAACGGTAGTACCAATGACTTGAAATCTGTCCATTTTAGTAATGAAAACAATGGTGCGATTGCCGGGCATGTAGGAATAATTTTAACCACATCTAATTCAGGCAATACTTGGACAGAACGAAATTTAGGAGATGGTATTCTGCTTAATTCGGTATTCATGACCGATTCTAATAAAGCTACTACTGCAGGATATTTTGGGCACATCCTTCAGATTTCAACCGATGGTTTAGTAAGTATTAATGAAAACTCAAATATTTTACCTTCGGGATTTTTACTTCACCAAAATTACCCAAATCCTTTCAACCCTACCACAACAATAATTTATAATATACCCATACCTGAGAAGGACTATAGTTCATTATCTCGAGTGAGTTTAAATGTTTATGACGTACTTGGAAATCACATTGCAGAACTCATTGAAGATTATAAGCCTGCTGGTAATTACAAAGTTGTTTTTGATGCTAGATCATTGCCAAGCGGAGTTTATTTCTATCGATTAACTTCAGGTTCCTTCAGCCTGACTCGTAAAATGTTACTATTAAAGTAGGTCATTTAAATATTATTGCGGGAGGAAATTGATAATGGCAGAGTTAAAAAAATTAGTTGCAGCTATTCTTGTCCCTTTGATACTTTTTCAGTATACGGGCTGCCGGACATATGATATAATCTCCACCGAAGAAATAAAAAATCATTCTTTTGACAAAACCCTTCCGGTTATAACAAAAGACGGAAGAAAATTTATTCTCTCCAATCAAGACTCAGCAGATGAACTTGACGCCAACATAGTTATTGAAAACGTCGATTGTTATTATTGCTATAGCTGGGAAGTTATTGGTGATACTCTGTTGTTAAAATGTTCGACACGGGATCAGCTCAGCAAAGCTCCTGTTAATTATGCCGGCGAAAAAGCTCTTCTTAAAATAATTGAAAGTGAAAGTTACAGGTTAAATCCTGATGACATAGAAGTTGCCGGCTACGAAAGGTTTGATACCGGTGGATTAGTTCTGGGTATTTTTATTGCAATCTTTGCTGTGGGATTGATAATAAAAATTATTGAGTCAAATGCAGATTTTGGTGGTGGGCATAAATTCTAACCATCTTTATGAGATGTAAAAAATTAAGGCGATTCAAGTTGAATCGCCTCAATTTCTTAATTGTACATTGTACATTATACACTGTACATTACTTAACCATCAGTCCCAAAGGGACTTCTGGTTAAATGATTACATCATTTAACCATCAGCATCTTCTTAACATTTACATAATTTCCTGATTCAATCCTGTAGAAATAAATACCAGATGGAACGCTGACACCAAAATTGTTTGTACCATTCCATTCGACTGTATAGAATCCAGGTTCAACATTTTGATTGACGAGTGTTGTTATTTGTTCACCAAGCAGGTTGTAGATAACAAGTTTAACTGTACCTGCTGTTGGGATTGAATATTTTATTTTTGTCGAAGGATTGAACGGATTCGGATAATTCTGATCCAGTGAATAATCTATTGGCAGCCCGACATTAACTTCCAATTCAATTGAATACTCATATGATCCATCAAAATCCGTCTGCCTTAATCGATAAAAATATTTTCCAGATGTTAAGTTTTTATCAGCGTACTGGTATTGAACAGGATTCGTCACAGACCCGTGCCCTTCAACAAACCCGATTTCCTTATAAGCGCTCACATCACTTCTTCTCTCAACATAAAAACCTCTGTTGTTCAGTTCAGTAGCTGTCGACCAGCTCAGAGTAACTGAATTACCATTAGCATTAGCAGCGAATGTTGTCATCTCTACAGGCACATCAATTGCACTTCCACCTGAGAATGCTACAATTCTTCCTGTACGGCATGCCGATGTAAATTCAAAACTTCCGTTACCATCAATGTCATCCATTTTCACCGTGTGTTCTGCCGCAGTTCCTGTTCCGCCTCCACCAAATAAGTATTGAAAGAGTTGGGTGCCGTATCTTGACTGCCAGATATGAACCGCATTATTTAATGATGACGTTACCATATCGGGTAATCCGTCACCGTCTATATCACCGATTTCATTTATACCAAGTATGTTTCCTCCGGTACCATTCTGCCAGATAATATCTCCGTTTGTTCCTTCAAGTAAAAATATATTTGGATTAATACCGCTGACGAGTATATCGCTCTTACCATTTGCCGTAATATCGGTTGTAATTCTCAGGTCCTCAATAAAAACATTTCCAAGATTGCGTGACCAGATTACATTTCCTGAATCTCCTGATAAAGCGTATACAAGTCCTGTAGTAGTGCCGACAATAACATCCGAAACACTGCTGCCGCCAATGTCTTCAATTCCATAAACTGTCCACGGTGTACCGGTAGTCGGGAAAATCCATTTTATATTTCCCTGTTTGTCAAAACCGATAACTTCATTTAATGTTCCGACTCTTGAACCTGCTGCACCACCGGTTTCAGTTGCAGCAACCATATACTTTAATTTCTGTTGTGCTGCCTGGTTGATTGTCCATATCAGAGAACCTGTTCTGCCATCAAGAAGTAAAACAGAAAACCTACCTTCTCCCGTCGATTCATTACCGCTGGCATTAGCAAGTACATCGGGAACACCGTCACCGTTAAAGTCCCTGCTTACATCCAGTCCCATAATATCACCATTGCCAAAGTTGATTGAGTCTCCGTGTTCCCATAATTTTTCGCCGGTTAATCCGTTAAGTGCATAAACAAATTCATTACCTCCGCCTGTACCGATTACCACATCGTTAACTCCATCAGAATTTAAATCAGATGCGATCTGTAATCCTTGTATATAATCAACTGAACCGGCGTTATTGTTATTTGGATATGATGAGAACATCCAGATTATATCACTTGTGCCGGAACTGTTTCCGTTATAAGCTATCGTCCAGTAGTTTTCAGATGCTACAATCAAATCCATAACACCGTCGCCGGTTATATCCTGAATCTGACGCATAGAACGGATTGTAAGATCATCGAACGTTGTTGCCGGATTATCTGGAATAACACCTTCCCATAAAATTGTACCAAGAGTTGTATCTGTTACAATTCCATTTCCGTTTAATAACAGACTTCTTACCGCTCCATTAGAAGCGTTGGAATAAAACACGATTGAATCGCCGTATGCTGAAACAGTTTCAGGATTGAACCATACTCTGAATGAAGATGCAGAAACTGAATCAATAGTAACTGGAGTTGTTAAATTCTGTAAGTAAAAATCTACGCCTGCAAGTCGGACAGAATCAATTGTTAAATTGCCAGAACCTTCATTACTGATAATAATACTTTTATAGGAAGTACTGTTTATTCTTTTAGCACCGAAGTTAACCGGACTTTCAGAAAATGAAATATGTGCGGGACCGAATATTCCGCGGGCTGATAATGAGATCGTTTTTACAGGAGATCCCGGAGCATTACTATAAATCGAAAGAGTGCCAACCTGGTTTCCGTATGCAACGGGATTAAACGTAACTGTGTAATCTTTAAATGCACCAGGATTTATGGTATCGTGGTTAGCAACTGGTGAAACTGTAAACAGAGCATTGTCAATCTTCATTGAATCAATAAATAAAGTTCCGGTGCCGTTGTTGTTGACGTTAAACAGATAATTTTCAGGTGAACCAATAATCACATCATCAAAATCGATAGCATTTATAGTACTGATAACAGGTGTACCTGCACCAAAAATATCATAAGCATAAAGCGCCCTGTATAAAAACTGGTTGTTGCCGATTCTATCAGCAATCAGCCACAGTAGTTCTCCATCCCAGTATAATCCTCTTGGATTACAATCCTGGTCCGGATCAGGTACGTCAAATGCCATCACAGTGTCGCCTGTAATTTTACTATAAGCATATATTTTTTCCGGATCACCGGAATGAAAAGCTTCATTCACATAAAAGATAGTGTCTCCTTTTACGGTTATTCCCTGAACCTGCCTTCCTCTTAACGGAATAGTATCGATAATCGTTCTTGACGTAATATCCATTTCATATGCATAAGCAAACGGGTAGCTTGTAAAATCAGGAGAGTAAATAGAAAACCAGAGTGAGTTTCCATCCAGTGCAATATCACCTACTCCGCCAGATGCGCCGCCAATTAATGAAGGGAGATATATACTGTCAATTATGGTTCCGTTAGTTGTGATCTTATAAATCCTTGCACCGGCAGTCCTGAACTGTTCGGCAATCCAGAAATCAGTTCCATCCCACTCCAATCCATGATTGTAATTAAATGGTGTAACGAGACTGTCCCTTATCACCCCTTGTTTGGTGACTTTGTACAACAATCCTTCATAATCGGAACCAATCCAGAATGTATCGCTTGCTTCCGTAATTCCCCAGAATGAATTGTAAGAGTTGTATCTCGGGAACTCATAGTAGTGTACTAATGTTTGTGAAAAAATTGTTGAAGTAAATACAAACAACATCAACAGTAATAATTTTTTCATTTTATTTCCCTTTAAATTTAATTGAACAAAAATGTTGAAAAGGAATTATCAGTCTCGTGGATTTGATTTACACCACTCCTTGATATATTCAGCGATTGTTGTTGTAACCGCACCGGGAGTAAACAATTCACCGACTCCCATTTTTTTCAACTCGGCGGCATCTTCATCAGGAATAATGCCTCCGCCGGTTAACAAAACATCACTGATTCCTTTTTCATCCATAAGCTTTTTTATTTTAGGAAAGATCGTCATATGTGCGCCTGATAAAATACTGATACCAATCACATCAACGTCTTCCTGAATTGCCGCTTCAACTATCATTTCAGGTGTTTGACGGAGACCAGTATAAATAACTTCCATACCCGCATCGCGCAAAGCCGCTGCGATTACTTTTGCTCCCCTGTCATGACCGTCGAGTCCTGCTTTTGCGACCAATACCCTGATTTTCTTTTCCATTTTTCCTCTGTTAAATATTTAGTTCTGTTCGGATTTTATCTGCGAAAGATTTCATTGTATCACCTTCATAAGATTTAAATACCGGCTTGAATTTAAAATCATTAAAGTACCTTGGTATAATATGAAAGTGAAAATGAAAAATAGTCTGTCCCGCAGCGGCTCCATGATTAACAATAAGATTAAAACCATCTGCCTTTAAACTTTTTTTTAATGCTTCCGCTATGGATTGAGTTGTGGTAGTGAGTTCCTTGATTTCATCAATTGGAACTGAAAGAAAATTTTCATAATGAAGTTTTGGTATAACAAGTGTATGACCGTGGTTTACAGGTCTTATGTCAAGAAATGAAAGTATACTGTCATTCTCAAACACAATTTCTGCCGGCATAGTTCGTTTGACTATGTTACAAAAGACACAATCCATACATAAAAAATAAGGTTAATATTCCTATTTGGCAAAGCAAAAGAATATTAACCTTTCCGGCAAAACAAATGTGTTAAACCGTTTTGTTATAGTTTTATTTTAATTCGTGAATTCATAGTTAACAATTTTCAGTTCATTCGGATAAGATATATTGCCGACTGATGTACCGACAACCGGTTTTGCGTACAACGTAAGTTTTGATGAAGAACCACCCTTACCTCCGATATTGAGAGCTAGATTAATGAGTGATTCATATCCTTTATCCTTAAAGAAAGATGCGAGATCCAAATTCATCTGTAGCGGAATAATAGAAGTTTCTCCCGTTCCCGGTACCTGAACAGGCTGACTTATATTACCTGAAATAGTTTCCTTATCATCAATCAACAACCGCCAGGGAAATGAAGTTAATGAAACATTTGTTCTCGGATGTCCGCCTTTACCATCATTCGGATTCAACGCATCAATGTTTAATGTAAATGAAACGGGAAGTTTACCATTCGCTACTGCCGACGTGATAGAAATAATTTCCATAGCACTGAAATCTCCAAGTTTATTTTTGTTGGAGATGTTAACCCCGTTAAATGTAAACTGGTTTACAGCACCAAGTTTAAACTTTAGCCGTGACAGGTTTTGTATCGTTTGAAATACACTGCAGCTTATATTTGAAAATGCAAATGTCAGGCTAACAATAAAGAAGGTTATCAGACGTAATTTTCTATTCATAATTTTAACTCCGGATTTTAATTCAGTTGCCGTCAATTAATTTTTGTGATTCTTCGATTTTCTGAATTATGATTTCGGCTACTTTAAGTGCGCGTAATCCATCTTCACCCGATACAACAGGCTTATGTTTATTAAGCACAGTGTTGACAAATAATTCAAGTTCATACTTTAAAGCATTAACCTCTTTCATTTCAGGCTGTTCATAAACAAGCCGTTTCTTTTTTTCACCTATACCTATTTCACCGAATGAAATGAATGATGAATCTACATATTCACTTACCGGCAGTAACCTGTACACTTCAGAAACTCCGGTTACAAAATCAAGACTTATATAATTATCACGCTGGAATATTCTCATCTTCCTCATTTTTTTCTGGGATATTCTGCTTGCTGTTACATTTGCAACTGCGCCGTTAGCAAACTGAAGTCTTGCATTAGCGATATCAAGTGTATCAGATACTACCGCTACTCCGCTTGCTTCGACATTGATCACGTCACTTTTTACCAGACTAAGTATGATGTCAATATCATGTATCATCAAATCAAGCACTACCGCAACATCAGTTCCTCTTGGATTAAATTGCGCCAACCTGTCAGTTTGAATAAACATTGGCTGAACGATATATTTTTCAAGTGAAAGAAGAGCGGGATTAAATCTTTCAATATGTCCGACCTGCAGGATTTTCTTTTTATCAGCTGCAATTGCAACCAGCTCTTCAGCCTGTGATATTGTAGCAGTGATAGGTTTTTCTATAAACACATCAATGTTCTTCAGCAGACAAAGTTTTGCGAGTTCATAATGCGCGGTTGTTGTTGCGGCAATTGAAACAGCTTCAACTTCATTTAACAGGTCATCAAGTTTACCAAATAATCTTATATCGAATTCATCAGCCGCAGCTTTTGCATGATTAAGATCACTGTCAAAAATTCCTATAAGTTCACAGTTAGTAATCTGTTTAAACATTTTGATGTGAAGTTTGCCAAGATGCCCGGTCCCGATAACCCCGGTTTTTAAGTTTTTCATTTTTGTTTGCTCGTAATTGTTGAGTAACCGATTATTTTATCATAACCACCAAAATCCGGTGATGTGTAATATAAAAAAATATGATATTCATTTGATGCTTCCCAGTTATTTCCTTCGAGTGAATACCAGTCAGCGTTTTTAATTTCTCCGTTCACATCATCAGCAAAAACATACTGATAATCGTACGCACCTCTTTTTAGATTTACATCAATTGAAAAAATACCTGCTGATTCTTTCATCTCATACACAGGAAGAAGCTGCCACTCATTAAACGCTCCGACCAGATAGACGGTTCGTTTTAATTCTTCAGGCGGACGAACAGAGAAATTAACGACCATATATGTGGCATAAGCATCATTAAAATCCGTAAGTATAGATGATCCATTCAAATCGTTTAAAGGTGATCTATGATATCTTGAATATTCAAGTCCGTCAAATTGTGCTCTAATATTTTTTGAACCGAATTTTTTAGTATTCCTGAAATCAGTTGTTCTCAATCCATTCCCGGGTCTAAGATCACGAGCGGTAAATGTAAAATTCCTGTTGCCATCCCAGTAGAACTGCCTGGTGTTAGTATTGAAATCGCGTCCAACAAAAACGGGTTCATTAACTTTTCTGTTCTCAACTATTTCAACACCTTTTACAAATGAAGGAGAGTATTCATCCGAAAGATTAAATGAAGTTGTTAAATTAAAAACTTTGGCAAGGTCTGAAGGAAAATAAATTTTATCTTCAAGCTGTTCTTTTTTAATTCCCGGTGATAACGGCAGCTCAGAATAAACAACATAAAATTTTCCGCTCCCGTAAATAATACTTTCGTCAAACGCATCTGTTATAAAATAAATCCATTTGCCTGAATAAGGAAATTCCACATATCCCTGATCATCAGGAAAATGATTTACAAAATGGTAACGTGCATCTTCCACCGTGCCCGGCAAACTTGCATAGTCGAGAATGTACGCTGTGTTCTTACCATGATTTGCGAGAAAAGCATTGTTAAGCGGCTGCCAGTTCCTGTCACACAACTTAAAGACAATATGAAAATCGGGAACTGAATTTGACTTAACATCAAACTCAATTGTTAAAAGACCACCCTGCCCCTGGTTATAAACGATAACCGGGAACCCTGCTTCATTGCCGTAAGGATATGTACGTAACGATTTTATTTCCACATCAGCAGCAGTAAGCAATGATGTGAAAGAAAACAGAAGTGAAACGATATATGATTTCAATTTATTGCCCTTCAGATATTAAATATTTCCACGCATTTGATTGAACCATGAGGAATAAAAATCCTTATCTGCTCACCCTCTCTTTGTGTTTCAAGAAGCAGACCTTCATCATAAGCAGAACTCAAAACCCCGCTCTTGAATACAATCTCATAAACAGGCGCATCTGACTTTGCGTCAAAGCTGTAGCCATAATTTTCGTGCATAGTTACGTTTATGGTTTTACCAAGAAATTCATTCCAGTCAATTTTCATTTTTATTCCTTTATAAATAAAAGTTCGTCAAGAGTTTGTTTAAAATTTTCATAATCATCACAGGGGTAGTATTTTTTCAGAGTCTGAACAGCGACAGAATTTTCACCTGCGTTAAGATAATTTGCATATAAAGAAGCTATCACCGACAGAAACGGTTTTACTGATGAGCAATTAATCATTGATGGTGAAAGTTCAGTTGTAAGAAGGTCAGTCAGATTCTCATTTTCAGATATGAACAGGTCATAGATTTCTTCGTTAGCAAGGAAAAGCTCGCCTTGTTCATACTTCCATATATTTATCGGCTCGTAGTTATCGTACAGATCAGAGAAAAAAATATCAAAATCAGGATTGCCGCTAACTAATACCGGGTATTGTATTTCATCTGAATCTATAATTGTCGGCTCTGTTTTTCCCGCAACAATTGAATCGACCAGAAAAAAATCGTCCAGTGTGTTGTAAAGATAAATTATGTGACCTGAGTGAGTAAGTGAATCATTCTCAATTATTATAAACTCATCATTTAAATCCAGGTCAAGATCCTTGGCAAGCCACGAAAAACTTTTGAAACTTTGTTGAAATATGATTGAATCATTTTCAGTAAGAACTATAAAACCGCTATCTGTGATGTCGACTCTGAATAGTTCAAACCGGAATGATTTTTCCTGCCCAAAGATTAAGCCTTGTAATAAAATGAAAAGGATAAAAATTGATTTCATTATTGTCAGTTTAATAAACCGGAAAAATTATCTTGTTAACAATAATAAAAAATCCTGCCCTAAACCAGAGCAGGATTCTGAATAAATGAATGACCTAAAATCTTTTAAAGATTTTTTATTTCGTTTGTCAACTTAGTTATAGCGTCTTTCGCATCGCCAAAATACATCAAAGTGTTCGGATAGAAGAATAATTCATTATCAATTCCTGCATAACCAGCGCTCATAGATCGTTTATTTATAACGACTGTTTTGGAATAATCAGCATTAAGTATGGGCATTCCAAAAATCGGGCTGTTCTGATCATGCCGCGCAGCGGGATTTACAACGTCATTCGCTCCGATTATCAACGCGACATCGTTATTTGAGAAGTCATCATTAATATCTTCAAGCGCATATAATTTATCATAAGGAACGTTTGCTTCAGCTAAAAGAACATTCATATGTCCGGGCATTCTTCCGGCAACAGGATGAATAGCGAAACGAACTTTTATTCCCTTTGCTTCAAGAACATTAGTCAGATCACGAATCGCATGCTGTGCCTGAGCTACAGCCATTCCATAACCTGGAATAATTATAACGTTGCTTGCTGAATCAAAAATCATTGCGAGCTCTTCACTGTCAACTGACTTAACATCACCTTTAGGTGAAGCTGTTGTTGAAGTTCCGCTTCCTCCGGCACTTGCCCAGCCGCCAAGAAGCACATTCATCAATGAACGGTTCATACCGCGGCACATAATAAGTGTAAGAATTATTCCGGACGCACCTACCAAAGCACCTGCAATAATTAATTCATTGTTGCGTAGTACAAATCCCGTTGTTGAAGCAGCAATACCTGAATATGAATTGAGTAAAGAAATTGCGACAGGCATATCAGCACCGCCGATAGGAAGCACTAACAACACACCTAAAATTAATGACACTCCGGTTATTGCAAGTAAAAAGTCTGGCATATCAGGGTTCATCACTATGTAAACACCGGAACCAACAACAAAAAGCAGCAGCAGCAGATTTAAAGGATGCTGCATCGGGTACTTAACAACTTTACCGGTTACAATTCCCTGTAATTTTCCGAATGCAATTAAAGATCCCGTAAAAGTTATTCCGCCGATAAGTAAACTTAGAACAATTGCTATTCCTGTATCAACTGCTATGTAAGGTGCAATCTTATAATACTCAGATAATGCTACAAGCGTTGAAGCCGCACCTCCAAAACCGTTAAGCAGTCCTACCATTTGCGGCATACCTGTCATCTGAACTTTAATTGCCAGTACCGCACCGATCAATGAACCTATCGCTAATCCGATCAGTATCCATTCATAAGTAACAATATGTTTATCGACTAAAGTTGCTACAATAGCCAGAAGCATTCCCAATGCTGCTAATTGATTTCCGCGAACTGCAGTTTTGGGGGAACCTAATTTTTTTATCCCGAAGATGAATAATATTGAGGAAAGCAGGTATGTAATTTCTATTAATATTGTCATGTTTATCTCACTTCTTCTTAAACATTTTTAACATGCGGTCAGTAACCATAAAACCGCCGACAACATTAATCATTGCAAAAATAACTGCAATCATTCCGAGTATTGTGCTTATAGTAAACTCTTCCATACCGGCACTTAGCAGCGCACCGACAATCGTTATACCCGATATCGCATTTGAACCCGACATTAACGGTGTGTGAAGAGTTGGAGGAACTTTAGTTATCAATTCGAAGCCGACAAATATTGCCAGTACGAATACGTAAATAAGCATAAGGATACTTCCATCCATAATTGATTTCCCTTTTCTTAATTAATTAAAATCATTTGTTTAGTAATTCTTTAATACGGGGATTAACAACTTCACCATTGTAAGTTATCAGTGACCCTTTTACAATTTCATCATCAAGTTTTAACTCTATCTTTCCTTCTTTACCAATATGGTTTATAAGGTTAAGAAGATTTTTTGAATAAACTTCGCTTGAGTGGGTTGGAACGAGGCTTGGAAGATTTGGCTCACCGATTATTGTCACTCCATGTTTAACAACTGTTTTTCCTTTTTCGCTTACTTCACAGTTGCCGCCAAACTCAACAGCCATGTCAAGCACAACACTTCCCGGTCGCATATCCTTTACCATCTCTTCAGTAACAAGCACCGGAGCTTTTTTACCGGGAACTAATGCTGTTGTAATTACTATGTCTGCTTCAGTTATATGTTTAAAAAGTAGTTCTTTTTGTTTCTTTAAAAATTCTTCAGAAGCTTCCTTCGCATAACCGCCGGCATCCTGCATTGACTCATCTGTTTTTACTTCAATAAATTTTCCACCAAGACTCTGAACCTCTTCTTTAACTGCGGGGCGAACATCTGACACTTCAACTACAGCACCAAGTCTTTTCGCGGTTCCCAATGCCTGTAAACCTGCAACACCAGCACCCATAATAACTACCTTTGCAGGAGAGATTGTTCCTGCGGCTGTCATTAGCAACGGGAATATTTTTCCAAGATGATTAGCGGCAAGTATAACACTCTTATAACCAGCTATATTAGCCTGTGAGCTTAGTGCATCCATTTTTTGCGCGAGTGTAGTGCGTGGAATAAAATCCATTGAAATAACATTAACACCTTTTTCTGCACAGGTTTTTGCCAGATCAAAATAGTGTAGAGGATAAAGGAAGGTGATCAGGATTGATCCCTTTTTAATCAGATCAAGTTCGTGTTTGCCTTTTGCAGGATGTTCCATCGGTCTTTGAACTTTTAACACAACATCAGCAGTATTATACAGCTCATTTAAATCTGAAATAACTTTTACTCCTGCTGAAGAATAACTTTCATTTGTAAAACCGGAATTAATTCCGGCATCACTTTCAATATGAATTTCAAAACCAGCTTTAATTAATTTTGAGGCGGTATCAGGAACGAGGGCAACTCTGTTCTCTCCCTCCATAATTTCTTTTGGGACGGCTATTATCAATTTTTTCTCCTTATTATTTTCTGGCTGAATTAATTTAACAATTCAATTCAACTGCGCAAAATCATTTGTTAGATGTAATTCAATCAATTACGATGCTATCTGTTTAACAAAGTAATAAATTTTTTTTATTAGGGACAAAATTCCCATATCTTTGCATTAAGAAATTTTATGAACCCAGGCGGAGACAGGATATGAATAAAATCCTCTATAAAAAACAGCTTTCACAAGATGTTTTTCTGATGAAACTTCACTCACCTCTTATTTCACAGGAAAGATCAGCAGGACAATTTATAATTCTTCAGGTAGATGATGATTATGGTGAACGTATCCCGCTGACTATCGCTGATGCAGATCCTGTTGAAGGAAGTATCACGATCATATTCCAGGTTGTTGGAAAAACTACTCAACAGCTTTCCAAACTTAATGAGGGTGATGAACTTCCTGCTCTTGTTGGTCCACTTGGAAAACCGACTCACATAGAAAAGTTTGGTACTGTTGTATGTGTAGGCGGCGGTATTGGTGTAGCTCCACTTCATCCTATTGCAGAGGCATTAAAAGATGCCGGCAATAAAGTTATAACAATCATAGGTGCAAGAAATAAAGATCTGCTAATTCTTGAAGATGAAATGAAAACAATCGCGGATGAATTTATTGTCTGTACTGATGATGGTTCTTATGGAAGGAAATCACTTGTCACTGAACCTTTAAAAGAAATTTGTGAAAGAAATCCAAAACCGGATATGGTTATCGCTATCGGTCCGCCTGTTATGATGAAATTCTGCGCTGAGACAACAAGACCTTTTAATGTATTTACACAAGTATCTCTAAATACTATTATGGTTGATGGCACAGGTATGTGCGGAGGATGCAGGGTTAACGTTGCTAACGAAGCAAAATTTGTTTGCGTTGATGGTCCTGAGTTCGATGCGCACAAAGTTGATTTTGATAATATGATCTCAAGACTTAATTCATATAAAGAATTTGAGAAGGAAATGCACAACTGCTACCTTGAATCTGAAATTGATAGAAAGGAACGGGGAATATGAATCACAAATCTGCGGAACAGTTGTCAATCGAAGCAAAAGAACTGATCGTCAACTATCTTGACAAATATGATGAATTAAAAAATAAAGAACGTACAGCAATACCTTCGCAGGAAATGCCTTCACAGGAACCGGAAGTTCGAATTAAAAATCTTGATGAAGTTGCACTCGGATATACGATTGAACAGGCACGTATTGAAGCAATGAGATGTCTGCAATGTGTTAAAAAAACCTGCGTTGATGATTGCCCTGTTAGAATAGATATTCCGCGTTTCATTAATCACATAGCACATGCTGAATTTGAAAATGCTGCCGCAGTAATTAAAGAAGCAAGTCTGCTTCCAGCTATATGCGGAAGAGTTTGTCCGCAGGAAGTTCAATGTCAGCAAACCTGTATGGTAGGCAAAGCATTGAAAGATGTAGATAAAGCTGTTGCAATCGGCAGGCTTGAAAGGTTCATCGCTGATTGGGAAAGATCAACCGGAAAAATTTCTATACCTGAAGTAAAACATGAAACCGGGAAAAAAGTTGCGGTTGTGGGAAGCGGTCCTGCAGGACTTGTTGTCGCCGCTGACTGCAGAAGAGAAGGTCATCACGTTACAGTGTTTGAAGCATTCCATAAACTCGGTGGTGTACTTCGTTACGGAATTCCTGAATTTAGATTACCGAATGATATTATCGACAGAGAGATTGATACTCTTACACAAATGGGAGTTGAGTTCCAGACAAATTTTGTTGTCGGCAAAACAAGAAAATTAATGGACCTGATTAACAAAGATGGTTATCACGCTGTGTTCGTTGGTACCGGTGCGGGACTTCCTATGTTTATGAATATTGAAGGTGAAAATTTAGTCGGAGTTTTTTCAGCAAACGAATACCTTACACGTGCAAATCTTATGCGTGCGTTTGAAAAAGGAAAAGCAGACACCCCGATCTATCCTTCAAAAAATGTTGCAGTACTTGGCGGCGGAAATGTTGCTATGGATGCCGCAAGAATGGCAAAACGTCTCGGCGCTGAAAATGTTTATGTTGTTTACCGGCGAACAGAAGTTGAAATGCCCGCGCGTAAAGAAGAAGTCGCGCATGCAAAAGAAGAAGGCATCGAGTTTTATTTCCTTCAAAATGCCAAAAAGATTTTGGGAAATGAAAAAGGTCGTGTTAACGCGATGGAATGTTTGCGCTATGAATTAGGCGAACCTGATTCATCCGGAAGAAGACGCCCTGTTGTTATACCCGGAAGTGAATTCATACTTGATGTTGATACAATTATTGTCGCGATTGGCAACGGAAGTAATCCATTAATAAGCCAGACAACACCTGAAATAAATGTTAATAAATGGGGTAACATTTTAGTTGATGAAACCCAAAAGACAAGTGTTGACAGAATTTTTGCAGGCGGTGATATTGTACTCGGTGCCGCAACGGTTATACTCGCAATGGGAGAAGGCAGAAGAGCCGCAGCATCAATAAATAAAATGCTTGCGGATGAGATTGGGAAGGAAAAAATAGAATAGTATTAACTGATTCCAAGTGGGAATAATAAAGCCCAGCCATTAGCCGGTGTTTTGATGATTCTTACAAAGTTTACTTAATCAGCATCATCTTCTTAGATGAAACAAAATCACCCGATCTTAATTGATAGATATAAACACCACTAGCCAAATTGCTGCCATCAAAATTTATCGAGTATCTTCCAACAGATTTGGTTTCATTCACCAGTGTTGTTACTTCCTTACCTATTATATCATAGACTTTTATTGTTACTAGTCCATCTTTTGGTATTTGGTAATTAATAAGTGTAGTAGGGTTAAACGGATTAGGATAATTTTGTTCAAGAGAATATTCTTCCGGTAATCCTTTTCCATCAAAGAATATAGTTTCGTAATTCTTCTTAGCCAGATTAGATGTGCTTGTTTGAACATTTGCCAGATTATATTCCGTTGAACCCACAGCCGTTGTAACCAATCTAAGATAATATTCTCCAGGTTGAATGTTTGAACAATTTACCTGGTAAGAAATATTTTCATACTTCTCAAGATTGTTTTTATTATAAGTAATATCATCAAATGTACCTACAACAGTTTGAGTAAATTGGTCAACTAGTTCTACCCTGAATGAAACAGCATCGATTTCGGTTAAGGCTGTATCTGCAACTTCGCCGTAAAGAGTGTAATAAAGATTACTAAAATAAAATTCTGAATTCTGATTTAGTTGAAACGGAACTGTTCTTACAACATCATTTAGTTGAGTATAATCAGTATAAGCAATTGTATCAGCTCTTGGGATAAAATTCATCACACTGTCATCTACAACAACATCACCAATATTGAAAATGAACTCTACACCATTTTTCATTACAATACCGCGTCTGCCATACATTGTTCCATCTTCATTTGTAATTTTCCCCTGATCTCCTCCGCCTCCGCCGCCTTCACAGGCAGTACTAAAGTTGGTTGTGCTCTTTTCTATTACGTAAGGTAGAGATGACTGATTGAAGACCAAAGCCTTAGCAGATATGAGATCAGGACTATTACAGATTACCGGCACTGATCCGGAAGGGCTGAGTGAAAACAGGCAGCTATATTCTGTTCCGACTCTTCTTACCCATTTTGCATTTGCACCACTGTTCTCTGACCAGGCAATTACAGATTCGGAAGTAGATGATGAAGTTGAATTGTTTGTTGTGTTGGCTACATTATCCCCGGCTATAAAAAAGTTTCCCCACACGCCGTTCTGCATAACTCTTGCCATTGCTTTGTACACAACTGCATCATTTTCTTTTAAAGTTCTTTTTTCAATACCACTTTGATTATTAACTGTCCATACCGTAATCACTGTGCCATTTCCGGTAATACTAATTGAAGGAGAATAATTATGTGTATAGCCGCTGCCTTTAGAAATTTTTTCATAGAAATAATGACCTCTTACCGGGTAATATTTTGATAGTTGATATCTTATCTGAAGCCCTTCCTGCCAAACGATATGAATGGGGCACTCACTGTTGCCGTGAATAGCAGTAATGGCCGGATTTATACACTCACTATTTGTATTTGGCAAAATTCCGGATTGCCAGTAATAATTAACATCTAAATATCTTCGTTTGTAATAGATGCCTTCGGTGTTATTCTTTTTATACAGAAAAAATATTTCATCAATTCCTGTATTATAAAACCTTGCTATCACTGGTTTTGCCTGTCCAAAGAAAGCAGCCGGGTATGAATCGATTAAAACAAGTCGGTCAAAGTTTGCAGTAGCATAATAAATTTGAGCAGTGGTCGCATTTTCTGATTCAAGATATTCAAATACTATATGTACTGAATCTCCGATTACATCGATAGATGGATTTTTTGCTTTTGCTGTGGAGGGAAAGTCCAAATTCAAAAGTATATCCTGCTCTTCCTGCCATTGACCTAAAAAGTTAGATTCAGAACTTATTGTTGCCCAGAGTTTGTCTATTGATTCATAGATGGTGTGGTAATCTCCGCTGTTTAACCTCCACATTTTGCGTTGAGTTGGGTTGTATGCTGATGATGTGTTGCTTCTTAAATGTCCCTTGTAGTTGGCTGTGAAATACCCAAGGCTGGTATAGAATCGGGTATTATTAAATTGTTTCGGGTACTACTTGTCCAACCATTTTCCCAATGTTTGAAGTGCCAGTTTGTTCCTAATACATTAGTTAAAGCCGGGGCTTCAATATTATATCTATCCTGATTATTTAAATTAAAATCGAATGCATTATAAACCGCACCATATTGCCAGAGTTCGGGAATTAATGATTTGTTAGTCCAGGTTAAATTATAATTTCCACCAGTCCCACCTTCGAGGCTGTTTGTGACAGTGAGAGGTTGGGTGGGATAAAAGTATGCTTCAATATCACTGTTATTTATAATCCTTATGTCATTCGGATTTTCAAATGAGCCTTGAAAGATATTCCAGTTTCTGAACAAAAAATTTTCATTTTCAATCGGGGTTGGATATGTTCTAAAATTGTGAGTGTTCCCCTTTATCGTTTGAAATAAATCAGTGCCAGAATTGTAACTCTCATTGTCAATATATAGAACACCATAATCCTCAAGCCCTGTTAAGCGGGCTAAATAATTGTGTGAATAAAATTCTGCATCAAAACATTCCTGGTTTGAAGAAAAATTAACCATTTCCCAATAGTTTAATGATGAATTATTGTTGATAAAGTTTGGAGGATACGCACTCCAATGCCAGCTGAATGAAATGTTATTATTTTGATCGATATATAGTGAGAGATAAATATCTTGAAAAGTATACAAAGGATCGCAGTATCTGAAATCAATTGTGACACTCCAGATTTCTTCTTCACTATCCTCTGGAAAGAAGGAAATGGTATATGTGCCAAAGGCGATGATTTCCCACGTACCAAAACCAGTATTATCTGTAATGAAATCAAATCCATAACGTGCCAAACCATTTGCAGGAATAAATTCATTTGCGGTTTGATATAATGGCGTGAAATCTCTTTGTCTATTATAAACATTACTAATTGCTGATGCACGGATATCCCAATCTCTAAGAAAGTAATCATAGACGTTAATATAGATTTCAGGTTGATGTTGAGAATAAAGAATTGAATTTACAAATACTAAAATCACGATTATCAGTTTCATTTTTCCCTCCTAATTATTACCAATTAAAATTACTGCGGAAGTCATATTTTGATTTTGTCCTGCAATAAATACTTTACTACCTAAAGTAATCACTCCATTAAACACACCGTGCTGAGCCTTTAGTTCTTCATAAAAGTGCCAGGTGATACCATTGAAGTGATACAATTCTTTGAAAAAACCGACTGTAAATATGTTATTACTTTTTGAACCTGATATTTTTTCTATAGTACCATAGTTTCCAATTGATCTATATGTCCAACTCTGACCTTGTTTTTCAAATAAGTTGTTTCCTCCTATAAACACCATATTCTTATTGAACATTTTGATAGTTCTAGGATATGTATTAAGAACGGATTGATCATTAATGTTCACCCATTGAATACCGTTAAAGAAACTAATAATATTATTACCAGAAGAAGTGTTAGGCTGACCAACTAAATATAATCCTACATTTTCGATACCTGAAATGTCAGTTATATAAGTTCCATCATAAGATTGAATAACTCTCGCCTTACTCCCATCCCAATGAATTATTTTTCCCCATTGGTTTCCAAGATACAGGTTGCTGCTGCTTGTACCCCAGATTGAGGTGTAAGGAATGTTGTTTATAAAAAGAGGATCAACAAATAGCATATCATTCCAGTTCTGACCATCGTAATGAAATATTCCACCACCTGCTACCCAAATATCATTTGCTGAAAATCCAAAAATTGCACTTCCTCCTACTGTGCTATCAGGTGTCCAATCGGTACCATCCCAATGCATTGCACCGTAGAATTTTCCACCTATGGTTAGTCCTCCCACAGCCCAAACATTATTTTCATCTGTACCCCAAACATCATAAAGTGAGCTTTGCCATTCACCTATTACAAACTCCTGCCAGGTGTAGTTGTGACTGGTTGTATCAAGTGTTGCTGCTTCAACAAAGTTGCTGCTGTCTTTTCTTTCGTCAAGCGTGTCTATTCTTACAGCGTAGTAAAAGTAGTTTGTGTTTAGCTGTAAACCGGTTCCGTTGTTGTCATCTATTATGGTTGTGTCTTGTATAGTTATCGGGAATTCAGAGACGAGTGTTTCATTGCTGTTAAATAATCTGTATAACCTCACCAGGGATTGTACATTGTACATTGTACATTGTACATTCACAGAAAGGCTTCGGTGCGTGACATCGGTGATTGCAACTGTAAGCGTGTCTTTGAGAACTGGTGGTGGAGGTGGCGGGATAACAGGAGGGTCTTCTTTGCAAGAGAAGGCATTGGAGAGAAAAAATAAGAGCAAGAGAAAGCTTGCCCGCCGTAACATTTGTGCAGGCGGGACTAATTTTTTATTTGTTTGCCGCTTTGGCTTTGTAAATGTTGAGTTCATTTTATCCTCATTATTAATGAGTTCATTTAAAACTTAAACAATATTTGTTTTAGTTACTGCATAGTTTTTTCTCCTTTGGTTTGTTTGTAAGGTGTGATGAAATTGCTTAAGATTTCTCTCTCGCCTGGTGAAAACACAAGCTCGTTCGAAATGACTGTGGCTGTAAATGCCGGGATTTTTACTGACATACTTTAACCCCCGTTAAATAAATTTTATTTACCTGCTGTAATAAAGAAAAAAAAAAAAAAAAATGACAGATGCAAATTATTTTTTTATCTCACTTATAACTAAGGTATTGAGAGAGGTTAAACAACCTGCTCATGCGTCAGGCAATGTATCGTTCCCAATCCCCAGACAAGATCAACAGCGTGAATGCCGATTACAGGTCTGTCAGTTATTAACTCTGATAAAATACCAAGTGCTTTTCTGTCATTCACATCATTGAATGTAGGCACAAGCACAGCATAATTAGTAAAATAAAAATTTGCATAACTTGCCGGCAGTCTTTCTCCTTTGAACACAACCGGTGAAGGCATAGGTAACTCAACAACATTTAGCGGAGAACCATCTTCGAGTTTCATGTCTTTGCTGTGTTCAAAGTTTTCTTCGAGTGGTTTATAATTTTTATCTGCCTGATTTTTTTCTCTGACTAGAACAACTGTATTTTTATTTACAAACCTGCATAAGTCATCAACGTGTCCGTGCGTATCATCCCCTGCTATTCCCTTTCCTAACCATATAACATTTTTGATTCCGAGGTATTTTCTGAATACTTCTTCATAATCTTTTTTTGCAAATCCGGGATTTCTTACCTGGACTTTTGTATCCATCAGACATTCTTCTGTTGTGATGAGTGTTCCATTTCCATTTATATCAATACTCCCCCCTTCAAGAATTACTTTTTTATTATTGTGCAGTGCTTCAACTAAAGGCAGTTTTAATTTTTTAGAAATGAAGGGTGGAAATTTTTCATCCTTCTTAAAATTATCGTACTTAGCCCAGGCGTTAAATCCAAAATTTATCAGAACAGTTTGATCTCCATCTTTAACAAATGCTGGTCCGGAATCCCGTGTCCATCCCCTGTTAGTTTTTAGTTGATAGAACTCAACATTCTCCATAACAGCATCAACTGACTTTAGAACTTTTTTAGCCTTTGCTTCGTGTTCTTTTGATTCAACAACGATTCGTACTTTTTCACCTCTTGAAATGTAACGAACAATTTCGCCATACACCCAGGGGATTGGTGCAAACTTTCCTGGCCAGTCTTCTTTATTGTGAGGCCAGCCGATCCATGTAGCTTGGTGTTTTTCCCATTCAGCGGGTAATCTTATTAATGATGACAATTCTGGTTTTATATTTTTTTTCATAGTCTGTTTTTGTGTTCAAGTATGTTATTTTGATGACGAATTAATTTTATTTTTAAAGCAATTTATTCATACTTAAAATTATCACAAAATCATTTAAGTACTAACATGTTTTTCCCGAAGTATTGTACATTTAACACAAAAATAATTTCAGCACTTTTGTTTGTGTATGGAATTTCAATTCATTCACAGGATACTTCTAATATTCGTTCTTCAATTGCAGATGATTTATTGTATGACGGAAAAATTTTTCTTGAAGATGCCGGCAGTTACTTCACGCTCCCCTTACGGTTTGATACCAACGATTGGTTATTAACAGCAGGGCTTACCGGTACTACATTATTAATGATTAGTCTTGATGAAGAGATAAAAAATAAAGTTGGAAGAAATACTATCAGTTCATTCAATGATGATTTTTGGGATATAGGTACAAGCTATGGTGTCGTAACCTACGCTAATTTATTCAGTGCCGGGGTATATGTAACCGGATTACTTTCGCGGGAAGATGATGTTCGGGTGACAGGTCGTTTGCTTTTGGAGAGCCTTACTTACTCGGGAATTACAGTTATGATTGCAAGATACATTGCCGGAAGAGTACGTCCGTATTATAATGAAGGTGAATGGGCGTTTAAGGGTTTTAATATCGATAATGAATTTCAATCATTTCCTTCGGGGCATACAGTTGTCGCATTCGCCTTATCCACAGTATTAGCCGAACGGTTTGATAATCTCTGGGCAAGAATTGGATTTTATGGATTAGCTTCTATAACTGCTTTCTCACGAGTTTATAACAACCAGCATTTCTTTTCAGACGTTGTGATAGGCGGATTATTAGGGCTTGGGACAGGACTGTTTGTAGTTAACAGAGAGAATGAGAGACATGTTCCTGAGAATGAGCAAGTAAAAATAAACCTGATGCCTAACCCAAACGGCGTTTCACTTCTAATCAGCTTTTAAAAATTATTCATCAGACTATTCGATTTTCTTTTTGAATAAAAATCTCTAAGTTTACTTCAAATCACTTTTGAGGGTTAACATGACTTCCTTTGTTAACAAAGTTGCCGAGTACGCTACAAAACTTCTTTCAGAAAAACTGCCTGCAGGCTGTGTGTATCACAATCTTGCTCACACTACAGAAGTTGTTGAATCGGTTAAGGAAATAGGAAAGCATTCTAATTTAACAGATGCGGAAATGGAACTGACATTAATTGCCGCCTGGATGCATGATCTTGGTTTGACTGAAAACTATGAAGAGCATGAACAAAAGAGCGTCGAGCTAAGTAAATCTTTCCTGAAACAGATTTCATTTCCTGAAAATAAAATTGAAAAAGTCGGAAAGATGATACTCAGCACACAAATTCCTCAATCACCTTCAGACATTTCAGAGCAGGTACTCTGTGACGCGGACCTTGCACACCTTGGCAGAAAAGGATACAACGCACGCACACAGTTACTTCGTGCGGAATGGGAAACTATGGCAGGGAAAAAATTTTCTGACACGGACTGGTATAAAATTAATATTGAATTTCTTAACAAAACTAAATTCCATACAAAGTGCGCAAAACTTTTATTCGACGAACAAAAAGATGCCAATCTTTCCAAGCTTCAAAAAAAATTAAAGAAAGAAATTATGGATCAGCCGTCAGCCATTTCAAATGATGCAACAAAAATTAATCCTGTTGAGGATAAACCCAAAAAAGAAAAACTGCCTGAACGCGGTATTGAAACAATGTTCAGGAACACAATGCGCACACACGTCGAGTTCAGCGCAATGGCGGACAACAAAGCCAATATTATGATCAGCGTAAATACCCTGCTGCTGACTGCTATAATAGCTGTGCTTGCACGAAAGCTTGATTCAAATCCCCATCTTATTGTTCCGACTGCTGTTATTACAATTGTAAGTTTAACTACATTAATTTTTGCGACAGTTGCTACAAGACCTAAAATAACATCCGGAATATTTACAAAAGAGGATATTGAACAGAAACGTGCAAACCTTTTGTTCTTTGGAAACTTTTTCAAAATGGATCTGAAAAATTTTGAGTGGGGTATGCTGGAGTTGATGAAAGACCAGGACTACCTTTACCGAAGCATGATAAAAGATTTTTATTTTCTCGGACAGGTCGTCGGAAGAAAATATCAGTACCTGAGAATTTGTTATAATATTTTTATGTACGGACTTATCATTTCGGTGCTTGCATTTACCATCGCAATAATGCTTCATCCAGGCGGTACAAACCTCAGTCCCCTTATCGAATAGTTTTAATATGAAAATGCTTTATGTAGTCAGGCATGCAAAATCAAGCTGGTCTAATCCTTCACTTGATGACTTTGACAGACCGTTGAATAGACGCGGGAAAAAGAACGCTCCGTTTATGGCTGAAATTTTATTGAAGAAAAAAATCCTTCCAGAGGTTATTATCGCAAGCCCTGCTAACCGGGCATTTACAACCGCCGAATGTTTTGCTGAAATTTTAGGATATCTAAACTCAAGAATAAAAGCTGATGAAAATTTATATGAAGCTGACTCACTGGATATACTGAATGTAATTTCAGAAGTTGAAGACTATATAAATTCAGTGATGATATTCGGGCATAATCCGGGTCTTACAAATTTTGTTAATTTTATTTCTGACGGAGGCATTGAAAACATTCCAACCACAGGAGTAGTTTGTTTAAAATTGAATGTAAACACCTGGAAAGATGTTGTGAGAGAAAGCTGCGAAATATTGTGGTTCGATTATCCAAAGAAGCACACACCTTGATAATAACCTGAACTTAAAACAAGTATGACAAATAAATCACCAAAAAAAAATTTTGACAGGGAGTTAAGCTGGCTATCATTTAATCACAGGGTTCTGCAGGAATCTGAAGATGAATCGGTTCCGTTGTTCGAGCGGATAAAATTCCTGGCTATTTATTCATCAAACCTCGATGAATTTTTCAGAGTGAGAGTTGCTTCAATAAGAAGTTTACTTGAATTAAAAAAGAACACCCAAAAGAAATTATCTTTTAATCCTGAAAAACTTTTAAAGAAAATCCACAGCACTGTTCATCAACAGCAGGAGAAGTTCGGATTTATTTATAATACAAGGATCATACCTCAGCTTGCCGCAAATGGTATTCACATTGTCGATGATAATTCACTTCCGGAAAAATTTTTTAGTGAAGTAACTGAATATTTTAGAAACCAGGTCTTGCCTGCTATTCAACCGGTAATTCTTGATGGAAATAAAATCACAACATTCCTCCATAACCGTCATATTTATTTTGCAGTTAAACTAAAATTGAAAAAACCGGATGGGACCAATTCGGTAAAAAGTAAGTATGCACTTGTGGAAATTCCTTCAGACAAATTAAAAAGATTTTTATTGCTAGAAGAAAACAGTGAAAACCGTTACGTGATATTCCTTGATGACATCATCCGCATGCACTTAAAAAATATTTTTCCCGGGTATTATGTTGAATCTGCATATTCAATAAAATTAACACGTGATGCCGAGCTTTATATTGACGATGAATTCTCCGGCAACCTTCTTGAAAAAATTCATAAGGGATTGTCGAAAAGAAAGACTGGCCTTCCCTGCCGTTTTTTATATGACAAATCTATGCCGGCAGAGTTTCTAAAATTTCTTAGTGATTCACTCTCTCTCACAATAGATGATTTAATTCCCGGCGGACGTTATCACAACTTCCACGATTTTTTCAGTTTCCCATTTATAAATAAAACTGAATTGTACTACGAACCAATGCCGGCTTTGCAAAGTGTATTGTCTGATAAAAATAAATCAGCTTTCAAATTAATATCCCGAAAGGATTTGCTGCTTCACTTTCCTTACCATTCATACGACCCCGTAATTAAATTTTTGAATGAAGCTGCAGATGATCCCAAGGTTAAATCTATTTCAATCACTCTTTACAGGATTGCATCTTCATCCAAAATAGCGGAAGCACTTATTAAAGCATCGAACAATGGCAAGACTGTGACCGCATTTGTAGAAGTGAAAGCAAGATTTGATGAAGAGGCAAATTTATCATGGGCATTGGCGCTTTCTAAATCAGGTGTTGATGTTCATTACAGTTTTCCGGGTATGAAGGTACATTCAAAAATTTGCCTTGTTGAAAGAGAAGAAAAAAATTCGATAAAAATGTACGCATACCTCTCAACAGGAAATTTTAATGAAAAGACTGCTCTTGTTTATTCCGATTTTGGGCTATTCACAAGTGATGAAAGGATAACCAAAGAATGCAAAAAAGTTTTCAGAATTCTGACAAGAAAAAGTCTTAAAGAAAGTTTCAGCTATTTACTGACGGCACCATTTAATTTAAGGTCAGGCATAGAGGAATTAATTGATAATGAAATTCTGTATGCTCAGCAGAACAAAAAAGCCTCAATAATTTTAAAGCTTAATAGTCTTGAGGATAAAAAGATAATTAAAAAACTTTATGAAGCTTCAAATGCGGGTGTGAAAATTAATATTATTGTCCGAGGAATTTGCTGCCTTGTACCCGGTGTAAAAGGTCATAGTGAAAATATTAAAGTTACAAGCATTGTTGATCGATACCTTGAGCATGCAAGGATTTACATATTTAACAATAATGGAAATACTTTATACTATGTTGCGTCTGCGGATTTGATGGGTCGTAATTTAAACAGGAGAATAGAAATCTGTTTCCCGGTTTATGATACAAGTATAAAAAGGATATTAAAAAATATTATTAACATTCAATTGCGGGATAATGTTAAAGCAAGGTTAATTGATATGAAACAAAAAAACCTGTTCAGAAAGTCAACAGCAGTTAAAAAGGTGCGGGCTCAATACGCTGTTTATGATTATTTAAATCATACCCCCGGTAAACTGAACAGAGAATAATTCAACCTCTTTCTCCTTCCCCTTAAGCAGAATTTTTCCCTCTGATTTAAGTTGAATACTCTCGTCGTTATTAAGAGCTTTCGCCACATCATTTGAAATTAGTAATGAGACTCCAAGTTTGTTGCACTCTGATTGAATACGTGAAGCAGTGTTTAGCACATCACCGTGATAAACTATTTCTTTCTTAAGTTCACCAACCTCAGTAACAACAGCATCGCCGATATGAATCCCGGCTTTAAACTCAGGAACAAATGCGAAGTGGTTAAGATACTGTTCTTGCTTCCGGGAAATATTACTCAAAATTGAGCGGAAGCAGTTAACGCAATTATTATTCTTAATTCCGTCATCCGCGTTCCACATCAGCACAACTTCATCGCCAACATACTGGTAAATCTGCCCGGAATGATTAATCACAGGATCAGTAATGTCATTAAAGAATTCCTGAAGCAGTCTGCTGTAAGAGTAAGGATCCAGTTTTTCTGCAAGCATAGTTGATGATTTAAGATCAAGAAACATAAAGACTTTTTTTTCTATCGCCGGACGTCTATACCTGCCAAGAATAACATTTGTCAGAACACCTTTTCCCAGCATCCTGCTTATTTGCCAGGTAAAATTAATGATAAGACTTCCAGCGATTGCAAAAATAAAAATGTAAGTAAAATCAGTGCTGATAAAATCAGCTACATCGCTGCCCAACAAAGCATCGCTTAAAGTCATTTCATCTTCAAGACTTTCATGAATCACAACAACAGTTAGTGTTGTAAATGTGATAAGGACTATATAAAAAATTGTTCTTAGTAAAAGTTCAGCAGAAAAATTTAACCTTATCAATTTTTTCTGAAAGTAAAACAGTTCAACCCATGAACTGATCGAAGTTATAAGAAAACCTATTAACGCGCCCTTAACAACCCTGTAAAAAGTAAACCCGAATGCGATGTTCGCAAACAGAATGCCTATGATGATTCCTGCAATTGAAACTGTTAAAACTGTCTTTAGTTTATTTAACTCCGAAGCAGAAAATTTTGTATTCATTCATTAGTCATAAATATTAGTCTGGATAGAATCAAAACATAAAAGCAGTTCCAAAGTAGAATTGTAAACTCTCATCAGACTTCGCCAAAGTTAAAGTAATGTTCAGCATTCTGTCTAAATAAGAAACCCATAATCCTCCGCCGAATGAAGGATGCCATTTCTCCGATTTAATATTCTTTGTAAAAACTCTTCCTGCTTCAACAAAAGTACTTAACCCCATTTTACCTTTTAATATTAGCTTAACGTCGGTTAAAAATGATCTTAACTCCAACTGCCCGAGCAGCCCCGCATCACCTGAAAACCTTTCCCTGATGTAACCACGCAGGTTCTCACTTCCACCAAGAAATACAGATTCATAGAACGGGTACTCGCCCCACAATTTTTCACCAATCGTTCTTAATGCCAGGATGTTTTCGGTTATAAAATCTAACAGAAAATATTTTCTTATTTCAAATCCCGCTTTGTAATAATTCTGTTTTACATCCAGGATATCCGGAGTAATACTTGCGGACACATTGATTAAAAATCCCGAATGAGGGTTATCTTCATTGTCCCTGTCATCATACTGAAATTGTGAATGCAGTGTTAGTGATCTGATACTTCCATTTCCATATTCGCCATAAGGGAAGAGATAAATAAGTGTATCGCTCTTTAATTTTGAGTTTGAATATTCGTATGTAAACCCGGCTGAGAATACGGAGTTTGATCCGAGCAGTATTCCGATTGAAGGAGAAAATTGAAATTGTTCACGGTCGAGTTCATAAAATCCCTGTCCCTCTAAATCTTTACTGAAAAAACTTTCATTTCCGTACCCGAAATATTTTGTGAGACTTAATTCACTTTTATATACACGAAGATCTATCCGGGTACCTTTGATCAGGGAATAAAACTTTGAATTAAATTCTACACTATAGCTGTTTGGTATTGAAGTGTATGAACCGAGTAATTTGATCCTGTACTCATAAGGGTCAACACGGAAATTATACTTATAGATCAGCGGACCGGCACCAAGTATAAAACCGTTATCGCTGTCATAATTGATTACGGGAATAATATAAAAATCATGTCCCCTGTCCAATTTTTTTGGTTCATACTTTTCAAAATCATCTACTGGTGATGGTTGTTCATCATCGTTATAATATGTGCCGCTGCCGAAAACGATGTCAGTTTTCTTTCCGCTGTCATAAATTTCAGTTTTATTTTCAGCATCAGGCACAGGGGTGAAAGCGAGAAAATATCCGCTTACATTTGAACTGTCAGCAAAAGTATCTTTTCCTTCATCGCCGATAATTCTTACTAGTGGACTTGTATTTACGTCACCAGTGAGTAGAGCATAATCATCTCCATCAAGCAGATACAGCCTTATTTCACTCGTGAGATCATTATCAAAGATTTTGTGGTAAAGTGCCTGACCTTCTTTTTTGCCTGAAGACTTATCACGTTTGAATATCGCGACTTCAGTTTGTTCATCATCCAGCCTGTTCACCTGAATGTAGTCATCTTTCTCAGTGCAGTAAATTTCAACTATCTCATTAATCCTTTCGAAAAAATCTTCTGATATTTCTGAAAGCCGGCTTCTCCTGTAGATAAGTTTTTCTTTTATTTCCTTTCCGGTAATTTGATGATGTTCGGCTGGAAGCCTGTTCACAGCCTCATCTATAACTTCATCTGTGATGTGTTGGATTACAAAATTTGTAACTGAATCCCATTGAGTCTTAGTAAGTTCGGATAAAAATCTTCTGTCAAGAAATCTTCCGCTCCAGGTGATGAACTTTACCGGCGGAATATCATAATCAAAATGATTTAATTGTGGAACTATTGTGCGTGCAACAAAAGGAAGTACACCATCTAGTTTTGCAAATGCCTGGTCACGGTCACGTGGAATTGGTTTCCAGACTTCACCATCACCAGCTGCGTATTTTGCCCATCTCCATTGATCAGTGTGCCTGTCCCAATCGCCGATAAAAATATCCATCAACCGTGCTTTTAAAAAATCAGTTGAAAGAACTTTCTCATCTCTCTTTTCTGCGAGTCTGTCAAGAAGATTAAATGTCCCGGATATTTTTTCAGCTCCGGCAAAAACCGTATCGAGAAATTCATTCTCATCAGGATGAAGTTCAATCATGCCAAGTACACCGGCAAATTCATTCCTGAACTCACCGAGTTTTTCATCATCGGGAATGACTATGAGCTTTGGTTCTGCCTGAAGCACTCCAACAGCGTTAAGCAATGGAACGACTACTAATGCCGCAAACGGATTTGACGAACTGATCTGATCCTGAATAACATCACCAGCTAGTGAGTTACGCAGATCTTCGGGAAGAACTTTTTTCGGGTCTTTATTGATTGAACGAAACTTCCAGATGAATCCATCTTTAGTTTTGAACTGTAAAGATTTTGTTTGAAATCCGCCTCCCTTTTTGATTGGTACAATTCCGCCTTCAAATTTATCTAAATCAAGAACCTCAACTTCTAGTGGAGTCGTCCATACATCTCTCCAATGACTTCCGAAAAAAAACTCATGCAAAAAACCGGCTTCATATTCAGCGCCCGGAGTTACTACAATTTTCTGGACAGAATTATTTTGCTGCGGAAATATAAAACTGAAATTAAGAAGGATGATTAAAACACATTTATATACACATGATTTTATTTGAGAGATGTGTTCCGCTTTCTTCATTTTAATTAATCTCTCACCCATCGGCTGAATCTTGTTTCAGGACCGCCGTCAGACATTGTCGGACTGAATACATCCAGCCTGATCTTTCCGCTCTTTAGAAAATCAAGCTGCATAAATCCCGGGTAAGATGCTGCGAATAAAGTCTTATCACCCGTCATAAGACCTTCGCGATGATCTGAAGTTCCGTACCCGCTGACAAGGTACAGATTATCGGAAATTCCATTTAATACCTGTAGTGAATGTTCATGACCGGTAACATAAATTAATGATGAAGGATACTTTGTAAAAACTTTTTCGAGTTTTGTTTTAAGATTCTGATAACTTTTATGCGAAAGATCAACATTTGCGATTCCCATGTTCCGAAGAAGCGGATATAAAGAGCCTATGACAGGAAGCGGAATCCAAAGGTTTTCATTAATATGTCTTAAAGGAAAAATGTGATCCTTCCATTCAAAGTATCCGCCGTGATGACCGTAAGTTTCAAGAGGATGATGTGCAGCCACAACAACAAATCTGCCGTTCGCTGATTGAATACCTGAATCTAACGATGCAATGATTTCATCTTCGGTACATGGATAACACACACTGTCGCTTGCTTCTGGTTTGCCGTACTGATGCAGCCACCATTGTGTATCAAGTATTATCAATCGCACTTTACTGTTAATATCAAATACTTCAGGTCCGGGACATCCCGCTTTAGGAGAAAATTTAATCTTAGGTAAATTCAACCCATCAATAAATTTTTGTTGATTCAGAATTCTTCCCCAGCCTGCTTCTCCATCTTTATCCCAATCATGATTTCCGGGAATGAAAATACCTCCGGCTTTACTTTTCTCGGCAACATATATCTGCTGCACCAATCTTCTTTCTGCATCAGCTCTCTCAGGATCACCATCATCGGGAAGTCCGCGCGGATAGATATTGTCTCCCAAAAAAATAATCTGAGTTTTTTCAGGGATTATAGACGCCTGCATTGTTAGTGCATTCAATACAGGTTCTTCACCTGTTTCAGCAGGCGCGCCTGCATCACCAATTAATAATATTCTTGAGAGCACTTCATCTTTATCTGAGTCGGAACCTTTGTTAAACGCATGTCCGGGATAAACATAAGTTCCTTCCAAACTGCTTCCGGCAAAAAAATAAATTGCAACGGTATAAGCGATCAGGACTAAAAGAACGACGCGAAATTTTTTGGATTTAGATTTTCCAGCCCTGCTCATGATTTTCCATTATTTTGTGAATGAATATTTTGAAAGTCTTGCTTCAGATTTATTTCCTTCATCCGAAATGAAAAGTGAATTATCCTTACTGAATGAAATTCCTTCCGGCTGTTTATGAATTGATTTATCAAGTTTTGAAAAAGCAAGTAACCTGCCGTCTTTTGAAATTTCAATGATTGCATTTTCATTTGATGAAATTATAAAAAATGTTCCCGATACAGGATTACGTTCAATTCCTGTCGGTGAAAAATTTTTAATACCTGATTTATTTTTAATCTCTTTTAATGAAAGCTGAAAACGTGGTTTTGTCAAAAGTTTTTTTGAATTAAGATCGAATGAGTATACATATTTAAACTCAGTTTTTTTATCAGGACTGCCTTTGCAGGCAAGTAACAAGCTGTGAGTTTCAGGATCATAACATAATCCTTCGACATCATATTCAGGTTTTAATCCCGTCGAAAATTTTGTGTACTGTGAGTAACCTCTGTCAGGCTGTTCGTAAAATCGGTAAAGATCACCTCTGCTGGTAACCAGGTAAAATGTCACATTGATTATAGCTATATCTTCAAAATCATCTGTCAGCACAAACCTGCCGACATTAAACCATTTATTAATTTTTCCATTACCGATGTTCAGTTCATAAATTACAGCCGATTCATCCTGGTGCGCAAATAGTCTGTTATCCGGTGTAAAGGCAATTCCTGATATTTCTGTAAGTGAACCGGTGAGATGAACAGATTTCGGAGATGATGAAAGATTATAATTTTCTAAAATACTTTCAGTGCTTAGGGTGAATGCGGAAACACACAAGATGATTAAAGGCACAGTGTAAATTTGCAATCGCTTCATAATTGATATTTGAAAATGACAAAGGAAAGCCGGATAAACTTAACTAAAAAATTTTGAAAGACCCATTCTGTTCATGATACTTTCCATTCTCGGATCATTGTGCAGCATTCTCCAGTTTGGATGCACTGCGAGGAATATCAGTCCGCCGAGCCGTTCATTAAAAGCAATTTCAAGATAATGAAATACTTTATCGTAATCTTTAAGTCCGGTATAGATAATGGCAAAATCCATGCAAAGAGAACTTGTCTCTTCCATTGATTCCCGTTCTTTAAGTAATTTTATGCACTCAAGAGCTTTTTCAGTCTGACCTGTAACTGCATAAGCAAAACCTAATGGAGTAATACCTTTTCGCTTGTCACCCGTTTTTTCCTGGGCAGCATGGAGATATTTAAATGCATTTTCAGTATCGCCTTTGTGAAGATATAAAAACCCAAGCGAATACAACGAGGTGCGAAAGTTAGGATCGAGTTCAAGTATTTTAAAACTATGTTCAATCGCATCCTCAATTCTTCCGTTTGAAAAGTACGCATCTACTAACGCACCATTTATCGGCAATGATAAAGGATCAAGCTTATAAGCTATTTCCATTTCCGTCAATGCTTCATGTGTTTTACCGACCGCAGTAAGATAAAGAGAATAAGTATAATGGAGGTTTGCGTTTGTCTCTCCCAGATTGAAAGCTTTATCAAAAGATTTCTTTGATTCTTCCCAGTCCCAATCATAAAATAACTGTACGAGTGCAATGCTTATCAAGTTCTCTGTGCGTGAGTCATCTAATTCCATTGCCTTAAGTGCATATTCTTTTGCCCTTGGGTATGCAATTGTCGGTTTAAGAAATCCGATAGCGCCAAGATATATATAACAACTCGCAATCCCTGAATATGCAGGAGAAAATGATTTATCAAGTTCTATTGCTTCTTCATAAATTGAAATTGCTTTTTTTACATCCATCGGTGTCCATTTATTCCAGTAGTAACGTGCTTTCAGCATGAGGTTATAAGCTTCAATATTTTTTGTGGCTGCTTTCACCAGCGGATGTGAAACATCTGTGTATGCCAGTTTTTGCCGGAGTTTATTTGCGATGGTTCTTGATATCTCATCCTGAACTTCAAAGATATCTTTTACATGCCTGTCATAAGTTTCTGACCATTCGTGATAACCGTCATTTGTATTTATCAACTGGGCAGTAACGCGTACACGTTCACCAGATTTTCTTACGCTGCCCTCTATCACAGTTGTTACATTGAGGTGTTTACCAATATCCCGTATATCTTCATTCTTTCCTTTGAAAGCGAAGGATGAAGTTCTTGATGTGACAAGAAGTCCTTCTACTTTAGTCAGCGCGTTTAATATCTCTTCCGTAATTCCATCGCTGAAATATTCATTTTCAGGATCGGCGCTCATGTTAATAAATGGAAGTACGGCAACACTTGGTTTATTAAGCGGATTATTCTTCTGCACCTCATTCACTGACGGAACAACTAATTCTTCAGCTTTAATAGCAAATATTTCTACTGGTTTTTTAACGTTCTTTAATTCGAACTTGCCGAGCGAAACTGCGTCGAGACCCGGATGATTTCGTATCTCATCATAAACTCTTTCGGAAATTAAGACGGAACCACCAATACCTTTTGTTTCAATTCTTGAGGTGACATTCACTGCATCACCATACACGCCGTCATCATCATACACAATATCTCCGGCATGAATACCTATGCGTACGGGAATTCTTGGTTCTATGAGAAGTTTCTTCTGAATTTCAATCGCACACTTAACCGCTTCAATTACACTTCCGAAAATTGATAAAGTACCATCGCCATAGTATTGTAAAATGCGACCGTTGTGCTGCATCATCGCGTCTTCGAGGACGTTGCGGTGTTTATCGCGAATATGTTTTGCCCTTCCCTCATTCTCCTGCATCATAGCAGTGTAGCCCACCATATCTGTGAACATTATAGCCGCAAGAATTCTTATCGGGTATTCAGACATAATATCTATTCAAAAAAGTTAATTGATTCTTGCAGATAAATTTAGCCCAAGCAGAAGGAAAAGGCAAACTATAATATTTAAGTGAAGCGGAATTCTTTTGATGAGTAACTGTTTATGTTGAACGGTAAACATATTTTTACAAAAAATTTTTATCTTGCAAAAAAATTTGTCATTAATAATTGTTAATTTTTTATAACTACAAAACATTATAAACTATGAATAACCGAAATTTTACCTTCCTGCTTTTCGTTTTTTTGATCGGTATTTGTTTTCAGAATTTTGCTCAGGAGACAAATTACAACAACTTTTATCTCACATTAAACCCTGATACTGTTAAACCTCAACGATTTGATATGGGAAAGATGTGGACATTCGATTTTCCTCCTCTGGAATATTTTAAAGAAGAATATGATTTCTCACCATCAAAAGAATGGTTAGACAAAGTTCAAAAGTCCGCACTGCGATATGGTAATGGTTGTTCCGCTTCATTTGTTTCCGGTGATGGATTGATAATGACAAATCATCACTGCACACGAGGTGATCTTCCGGATGTTCAAAAAGAGGGAGAAGATTTGTTACGTGATGGTTTTTACGCCGCTACTTCAGAAGAAGAAAGACAAATGCCCGGATTATTTGTTGACCAGTTAATCTTAATTGAAGATGTAACTGATGATATAAAATCATCAATGAACGCGGGAGCAAATGATGATGAAAAAGTTGAATTGAAAAGAAAACGTATCCTTGAAATTGAAACCGCCGGTAAAGAAAAAAATCCCGATCTGTATTACAAAGTGGTGACACTTTACAACGGCGGCAAGTATTCACTCTACGGTTACAAAAGATATAATGACATCAGATTAGTTTTCGTTCCTGACCTTCGAACAGCGAAACTTGGCGGTGATTACGACAACTTTACATATCCCCGTTACGGATTGGATTGCGCTTTCTTCCGTGCCTATGAAAACGGTAAACCTGTAAAAACCGAAAACTATTTTGAATGGAGTGATAATGGTGCAGTTGAAGATGAACCTATCTTCGTGGTTGGAAATCCCGGGACAACTACACGTATCCATACTATTGCACAGATTCAGTTTGCACGTGATATACAAACACCGATGACAGTCGCGTTATTTAAAGATCTTTATGCGATTTACGAGGAAATGGTCATGGCGGATAATGCGGAAAATTTTGAGATGGTTGCAAGGTTATATTCAATCGGTAATGGTTTGAAAGTTTATGAAGGCACATATAAGGGCTTGCTCGATCCATATCTTATGGCGAGGAAAGTAAATTTTGAGAAGGAGTTTAAAGAAGCTGTCCAAAGTAACATTGAACTGAACAAAAAATATGGACACATCTGGAATGAAATAAGTCAATCGAGAAATGAAGCATCATTACACGCCCGTGAATTATTTTCATACAGTCTCAGTTCATTTTATTCGCCTGTTTATTTCAGGATTGCCAGGGATGTAATTCAGTTTGCAGACCAGCTTAAACTCGATGAAGATAAAAGAAAACCCGAATTCAGAGGTGATGCATTAAAGGAAACAATCTCAAAAATATTTCCTGAATACATTGATGAATCTTTACAGGAAAAACTTTTTGAACTTCAATTGAATTTATTTGAAAGAAACCTTGGAAGTGAAAATAAATTTGTAAAGGATTTTGTTGGTAGTAATACCGGAGGAAATATTATCGAATCTATTATGAACCGTTCACTACTGACTTCAAAAGAAAAAGTTGATGAACTATGCAAACTAACACCGGATGAAATTTTAAATTCAAATGATCCATTCATAAAATTCAGAGTAAGCACCAGGGAAAGACTCGCGGAAATTTCCAAAAAGGAAATTGAAATCCAGAACAGAGAAGCAATTAATAACCAGCTTCTTGGTGAAGCATTATATAAAGTTTACGGTGATGTTATTCCTCCTGATGCAACATTCACTTTACGCATCGCTGATGGAGTAATGAAAAGTTATGATTACAACGGAACAAAAGCTCCGCTTAAAACAACATTTTACGGAGTGCTTGATCATTACTATTCTTATGACAAAAAATTTCCTTTTAACCTTTCACCAATGTGGGAAAATCTTCCCGAAGAATTTGACTTGAGCACACCGTTAAATTTTATTTCGACAAATGATATAATCGGCGGCAACTCAGGCAGCCCGGTAATTAATCGTGATGCGGAAATAGTTGGTCTTGCCTTCGATGGTAATATTGAAAGTTTGTCCGCGAGATATATTTATACAACAGAAGCAAACAGAACTGTAAGTGTTCATTCATCAGGAATGATAGAAGCGATAAGAGATCTCTATAGAGCAACAAGATTAAGTGATGAATTACTTTCCGGGAAAATGAAATAATTTAGATTTGTCATTTCGATGGCAAAGCCAGAGAAATCTCCGTGGTTCTCTGATTTTTACTCCGTGGTTCTCCGTGTAATTCTTTCACGGAGAGCCACAGAGAATACACGGAGTTACACAGAGAAAATAGAAAGGAGAAACAATGAGTTTTGAAAAAGTTGGCGGAATAAGTGGTGAAGCAGTTAAATCAAAAACCGGGAAGGACTGGAATGAATGGATAAAAGTACTCGATAAAGCGGGTGCAAAAAAAATGAATCACAAAGAAATTGTAGCGGTGCTTAAAGAAAATTATGGAATCGGAAGCTGGTGGCAGCAGATGATAACCGTCGGATATGAACAAGCGCGGGGATTAAGAAAAGTACACGAAACAGAGAAAGGATTTCAAATCAGTGGAAGTAAGACTGTCGACTTACCTGTCAGCAAATTATTTTCACTCTGGACTAATGATGAGCTTAGAACAAAGTGGCTCGGCAAACAAAAGATTGAAATAAGGAAAGCGACAAAGAATAAGTCGATAAGAATTTCCTGGTTGAAAGACGCAACAAACCTTGAAGTTAATTTTTATTCCAAAGGGAAAGACAAATCACAGGTAATGCTTGAGCATAACAAAATTAAAAATGAAACCTTAGCAGCTAAACAAAAAAAATTTTGGAAAGAGAAACTTGAGCAGCTAAAATTGTTAACTCACTAAAAATTATAAAGGATTATTCGATTACTACATCTATTATTTAATTAGCAACATTTTTTTAGTAAACATAATATTACCGGAACAGAGCTGATAAAAATAAACTCCACTTGATAAATTACTTGCATCAAACTCTGTTTCATACCTGCCTGCTTCTCTAAATTCATCTACAAGTGTTGATACTTCATTTCCCAACATATCATATACCTTTAATCTTTGATGACTGCCAACTGGTGACTGCCAACTTATCTTTGTCTTTGGATTAAACGGATTAGGGTAGTTTTGTAGTAGATAATAGTCTTCAATAAGTGTTTCTTTATCATCTTCCAAATCAGTAATAGTTGGGTTATATTTAATTATTAGATAATCATCATAGGTTCCACTCCGGTAACTAGTGCCAGCTACAAAAATGTTTCCGAATCGATCGCTAACCATCCCGGAAACTTGATCGTCACCATTCCCAGTACCATTGTATTTTACAAATCTTTCAAGTTCTCCAAGTTTATTATACTCAATCGTTATGAAATCATAAATATTATAAGGAATAGAGTAATATCCAGCATTTCCTGCAACAAATATTTTTCCGTCATCGCCACTCTGAATGAAAATATTATTAATGATATTAGAACTTGGTGGTTGAAACATATTATACCATTGCATTTCACCATCGGAGTTGTATTTGACTGTCAAGATTTTCCAACCATTTTGGTAGCAAGCACCAGTAATGTAAATATTATTTTCAGCGTCTCTTAAAACCCTACAATTATGATGATCAGAACTCCCATTTGTATTAAAAGTTTTTGTCCATATCGGGACACCCGCACTATCATATTTGATTATCAATAGATTATTACCTCCATCCGAATCGCCAACTACTATCAAATTTTTATTGTCATCTAATAATGTTATGGCACTCGGAAGATCTCCAAATCCACCATCGAATATTTGACTCCATATTGTCTCACCATTTGTATCAATTTTCAAAGTAACTATATCCAGAATATTTCCGTCAATGCTTCCAAGCAAGTAAACATTCCCATTTGTGTCAATGGTAGCATCCCATAATAGATCATGATCTCCACTGATATCAAAGTTCTTATACCATTCCTGATTACCATTTAAATTTAATTTAGTAACGAACATGTCGTTTCCATTTTGATAAACTTCTCCAACTAAATATATATTACCAACGGAATCAAATTTTAAGAAAAGTGGCCATGAAACTTGAATTAACAATTCCTTTTCCCAGATTATTTCGCCATCACTATTATATTTAACAATCACTGGAATATGGTAACCAACGGAATTTTGGAAATGCTTGCCAATAACAAATACGTTATTAAAATTGTCTATACTGATTCCAACTGAAAGAACTCCATTACTATCTGGATTATCATATTCTCTTATCCATTGAATTTCACCTAAGGGATTATATTTAAGGGTCGTACATTTTGAAGCATTGCCAGTGACATAAATATTGCCTGAATCATCTAGAGCTATTGCACTTAGGTTATCATACCCATTGTTTGGACCATTAAATGTTTTAATCCATTCAAATGATATTTGTGAAAAAGTAGAAGTGATGAAGCCTAAAAAAATTGTTGCAATAATTAACAAAAATTTTTTCATAAGTGCCCTCGTTAATAATCCAGAGAAAACTTGTTTGAAATTAAGTGAATTTTAATTTCAAACTCAATACATTTTATAAATATTGCGAAGCCTTCTTCGAATTCATATAATATTAATCTACATAAAATTTTTGCATTCTTCACCACTCAAAGGGTTATCATAAAAAGATTATCTGAACAGTCATTAACCTCAGATTCTTCTTGCCTTTCATCACAACTAAAAATAATTTGCCAGTGTAAATAATTTCAATTTGTATAAGTTTTACTAACGACGGGGACCATTATGAGTCTAAGTTTAATAGCCAAATCGATCAAAGCCTCCCCCACTCTCAAACTAAACGAGAAATTTGCCATACTGAAAGAAAAAGGTGACCCGGTAATTCATCTCGGCGGAGGCGAACCAAAAAGCAAAGCACCGATGGATGCTTTGCTTGCAACTGTTGCTCACGTTAATACGGGCGAAGTTCGTTATGCACCTGCTGACGGAATACCTGCTCTCAAACAAGCTATCATTCGTTATACAGAAGAGTACTATGAAAGAAAGGTTGGTCCGTTAAATGTAATTGCATCAAGCGGCGCAAAGCAGGCAATAATGGTTGCTATGCAGGCAATACTAAATCCGCAGGAAGAAATTTTATATCCCGCACCTTACTGGGTTAGTTATCCGGATATGGCAAAACTTGTCGGCGCAATTCCGGTTGCAGCACTTCCTGAAGACGGAACTTTCTATCCAACAATAAATGATATTACCAGCCGTGTTGGTTCATATACGAAAGCGATAATCATTAACAGTCCGAACAATCCTACCGGCGCAATGTACTCGGAAGATTTTATCGGCGAAGTAGTTGAGTTCTGTGAAAAGAAAGATATCTGGCTGATTATGGATGACATCTATCACAGGTTAGTATTCGATGGTAAAAAACCGATCAACGTTTTTAAGTTCGCGAAGAAGCAGGACGAAAACTCAAAGATCATTATCATCAACGGAGTTTCAAAACAATACGCGATGACAGGATACAGAATCGGCTGGGCTGTCGGTAATAAAAAAGTAATTGAAGCCATGAGCAATATACAGGGACATCAGACTTCTGGTCCATCTGTACTTTTACAGAAAGCCGCAGTTGGTGCAATCAATGGTATTCAATCAGGAGTTGAAAGCCTTCGCGCAACTCTTGAGAATAACCGCAATGTGATGATCGATCTTCTTAAATCATTTAACGGTGTAAGAGTAACAAAACCTGACGGAACATTTTATTGCTTCGCGGATTTTTCAGTTTACAATAAAGACTCAAACAAACTTTCAGAATTTTTAATTGATAAAGTCCAGGTCTTAACAGTACCGGGAAAAGAATTCGGTCTTGACGGATATCTTCGCCTGAGTTACTGTGGTGGAATAAAAGATATCCAGGAAGGTATTGAGAGAATGAAATGGGCACTCGATCCTGATTCCCCAAATGAACTTTACATCGGCGACAGAAAATTAGTGAGGGACTGGTCATGAGTAAATATTTAGAATTCAATACGCCCGCAACAAAGCAGGCAATGGAGCTTGCTTCAGACTTCAGATTGAAGAACCAGGGATTTACCGATCTTGACCAGGTCTTCTGGAATCTTCCTGATGAAGCATTATATGAAGAAATTATTTTTCGTAACGAAGGAAAACTTTCCAAACAAGGTCCGCTTGTAATACATACCGGCAAACATACTGCACGCGCTGCGGCAGATAAATTCATCGTGCAGGAACAAAGTACGAACGACAAGATTTGGTGGGGAGTTTACAATCGTCCATTCAGTTCAGAAAAATTTAACCAGTTGATGGGTAGAGTTCAGTCGTGGCTGCAAGGTGAAGAATTATTTGTGCAGGATTGTTATGCCGGTGCTGACCCTGATTACAGGATGCCGATAAGGATCATCACTGAGAAAGCATGGCATAGTTTATTTGCCAGGAATATGTTCATCACAACAGAGAACAGGGATGAGTTGAAAAAATTTATTCCTGACTTTACTGTGATTGCATTACCCGGTTTTAAAGTCGATCCTGCAATCGACGGAACAAGAACTGAAACTGCTATCATACTTAACTTCGAACAAAGGACAGCGGTTATTGCAAACACACTTTACGGCGGTGAAATAAAAAAATCTGTATTCACTCTTCTTAATTTCCTTTTAACATTTGAAGATGTGCTGCCGATGCACTGCTCAGCAAATGTTGGAAAAGATGGTGACGTAGCGTTGTTCTTTGGATTAAGCGGAACAGGAAAGACAACACTATCTGCAGATCCAAAAAGAAAATTAATCGGTGATGATGAACACGGATGGAGCAGCCAGGGTGTGTTTAACTTTGAAGGCGGATGTTATGCAAAAGTAATTCGTCTCTCTGCTGAACATGAACCTGAGATCTATGCAACGACAAGGAGATTCGGAACAATACTCGAAAATGTTGTTTACGATCCTGTAAGTCGTAACATTGATCTTGATGATGATCACATAACTGAAAACACAAGATGTTCTTATCCGCTTGAATTCATTCCTAATGTTGTACCTGATGGATATGTAAGAACACATCCGAAGAATATTATTTTCTTAACGTGTGATGCTTCCGGTGTAATGCCGCCAATTGCAAGATTAAATCCTGAACAGGCACAATATCATTTCATAAGCGGTTACACATCAAAGATAGCGGGAACTGAAATTGGCTTGGGAATCGAGCCACAAATTACATTCAGTGCATGTTTCGGTGCGCCGTTTATGGTTCGTCATCCTTTTGAATATGCGGCAATGTTGAAACAAAGAATGTTAAAGCACAAAGCGAATGTGTGGCTTGTCAACACAGGCTGGGTTGGAGGAAGATTCGGCGTTGGCAAACGAATAAGTATTCGTCACACAAGAAATCTTCTCAACGCTGCGTTGGAAGGACAACTTGACAAAGTAAAATACCGCAAGGATAAACTGTTCGGCTTTGAAGTACCGCTCACTTGTCCTGAAGTACCGGATGATGTGCTTGAACCATCAAACTCCTGGGGCAGCAAAGATGAATACTGGAAGAAGTATGACGCACTTGCTGCAAGATTCATAGAAAACTTTAAACTCTTTTCAGACGGCTGCTCGGATGAAGTAAAAGCAGCAGGACCGAAGAGGATGAAGAAGGAGTAGAAGTAAGAAGACAGAAGTCTGAAGACAGAATTAAGGCGATTCGGATGAATCGCCTTTTTTATTTTCGGATAATTTATTAGTCAATCCCAAATTCTGTTGACTTAGAATCAACCCAAATAATCAGGTAACTTTCAGGTTGATTTAAAATTCTTACGAATGTATGTTAGCACAAACAAATAGTGAGTTCATATGAAGGGCAATTCAATGATAGATATTCTTAATGGTTGTACTAAAGCATCAATACTAAATTATTCAAATATTGTTTTAATATTAATACTAATAATTACTCAAGCTGGAATCTCTCAGCAAAAATCTCCTGAGTTGAGGGAATATAGTTTCGGTCATGCTTGGTTTAACAACGATACTTCGGAATTTATTGGATTAGGAGGTAAATTCGATAAAGAAGGAGTAGTTAATGCAAATAATTTCTTCTTGGTTAAGGATACTAATTTAGTTGTCGACAGAGTTTCTAAAATGATCAAGTCTTGGGAATTAGAAATGATTTGGTTATTAAATATCGAGGCTGAGGGACTTTGGGTTGACCTACCTTTCAACGATTCAACTAGAAAAATTGAAAAGTATATTCTAATCACTGGTTCTACAATAACTAACATATTTGGTTTTGATAAACTTCACTTCGTTGAAGGTGTTAGGCTATTCGGAAACAATTTTATAGGTTGGAGTCAAATTTCAAATTGTAAATTTGAAAACTACTTCGGCTGTAATTCGGACAGCTTTCTTACTTCAAGATTAAGTATCATTAATTCTATATTTAATGATACCGTCGATTTAAGTATTAATTACTATAAATACGGACTTGAAATCGATAGTTCGAATTTTGAATCAAGTTTAATTTTATCTAACACCAAATCTGAAGCCCCAATTATTTTAAGTGATTCCCGGATTCGCAATCTAATACTTGACAAAATCACCTTTAATTCAAAACCAGAGTTTGCAAGGATAATCATTGAGGATACTTTTGACATATCAAATTCAAAATTTGAAAAAGGACTTGATCTAAGGAGAATTAATCTAGACAATTGTAATACAATTTTTCTGGAAAATATTTATTTCGACCAAGGGGAATTAGTTTTTTATTGGGACCAGATGAAAGGTAAAGATAGCCCAAAGATTAAATTGAAGCGCTCCACAGGAAATTCCGATGATGACTACAAAATAATAGAAGAAATTTATAAAACGCTTGCAAAAAATTTTCTTTCCCAAAATGACAAATCATCTGCGGATGATGTTTTATATGAGTTGGCTTGGCAAAAAGAAATAATTCTAGGTGAGTTTTCACAATGGTTATACGGAGTATCATTTGGATATGGTTATCAACCCCTTAGATATTTACTATTTCCTGTGTTTGTTTTTATAATCTTATTCTTCTTTCTATGGTACCTATTCTTTTATAATATTGTTGCATATGTACAGAACAAGGAGTTTGATGCAGATCTGGAACTAATCCCGCATTACAATATAAAGTTTCCATCTAAGAATAAGTTTGGATTGAAATTTATTGATCATATGAGGATATCACCAAAAATTCCAGAGATTGCAAAATGGTTGCATTCAATTCATTTCAGTACATCAGTATTACTAGGTATACGTTTTAAAAAGGACTGGATCAGAATTGCAGCCAAGCATAAGGAATCAAATAATGCTTTTCTATACTGGGTGTTAACAGAATATCTAATTGGAAAGATATTGTTACTAATATTTATTCTTGCTATTAAAGTTTATCATTTTGAAAATTGGAAATCATATCTTGGTTTATGATTTAAGAATATATTGGAAATTTCGATGCAGACAACTTGCCGAGCGGAATATATTTTTATAGAATTCAGAGCAGTAGTTTTTCAGAAACTAAAAAAATGATTTTGCTTAAATGAGCCATCAGTTATTTGCTAAAAGTGAGACTCATCTAGCGTTGCTATTAATTGTTAAGATGAGTCTCACTTTAGACAGATATAATTTTTTCAATTTGTGAAATGCAAGCTCAATCAAATACGATAGTAAAGACTCTTATGGAAATCCCCGGTGTTGGAAAATCAATCGCACAGAATTTAATTGACATCGGGATAAAATCAGTCAGTGATCTAAAAGGAAAAGATCCGCAAAAGCTGTACGATAAGTCCAACAAGTTTGCAGGCGTTGTACAGGACCGATGCCTGTTATATGTTTTCCGTTGTGCTGTTTATTATGCTGAAACTAAAAATCCTAAACCCGAATTATTAAAGTGGTGGAATCATAAGTACTGATCATCAATAACCTCTTTTGGTAGAATTAATTTTTTGTCAATGTGTTTTAGATGCTGAAACGAATTCAGTAAGACATTCCTCTTTAGCTTCACTTCAAAGACGATCAAACCAAACCAATAACCAATTGGATTAATGCTATTCGAAGAGATTGTTTAAAATAAAAATGCCCGGAGCGACGGGCAGGAACACTCCGGGCTGGGGGTTAGCAATTCTACTATGATTTAGTCAGTTCAAGGTGGGGTGTAGAATTGCCGGTTGAAACATACTAATTCAATTTTATACTTGCCAAACTTTTTTATTCTCTTTAAATATTTTTTTTATCACGTGTAAAATTTTTCACCATAATTAACGAATAAAAAATGTTTTCATTAAATATTCCTGAATAAGTGTAAGATTTTTTACACCTGATTAATTGTGTGTTCAACTAGCCTGTTTCATAAAATGCATCATTCAACAGTTTCTAATTAATAATTCTACTACACAGTGATCTTTTTATTGAAGTTACCTTATCAACAATTTCTTCCCGAACTTTTTTACAAAATATTTTTCTAACTTATTTCTATCTCGTTACTGTTGTATTATATTTGCCAGAGTTCTCCGCGAGCCGATTTCAATTTCCCGGATTGTGTTATCTTATTTTCAACAAAGTGTGGTAAGCTATATCTAATAAAGTAAAGGAGTAAATCTTGGTATCTGAAAGAATAAATCGAATCACTGTTTCACCAACAATGCAGGTTGCTGCTGAAGCCAAAAGAATGCGCGCAGAGGGGATAAATGTTATCGATCTTAGTGTCGGTGAACCGGATTTCCCTACACCACATAACATAAAAGAAGCAGCTAAAAAAGCGATCGATGAAAACCACACCAAGTACACAATAAACGCCGGAACTATTGAATTAAGAAAAGCCATTCAAGCGAAGCTGAAAAGAGATAACAATCTTGATTACAATCTGAAAGAGATCATCGTGAGTAACGGTGCCAAACAAAGTGTGTTCAATACAATTATGGCATCTGTAAATGAGGGTGATGAAGTTATAATCCCCTCGCCTTACTGGGTTTCGTATCCGGATATGGTGAGCATGGCAAATGGGATTTCAGTTTTCCCTTCAACATCTGAAAAGAATGGATTTAAGTTAACTCCTGGCGAATTAGAAAAAACAATAACTTCTAAAACAAAAATATTTATACTCTGTAATCCTTCCAATCCGACAGGATCTGCTTATAGTAAAACAGAACTACATGAACTTGCTGAAGTAATTGATGATAAAAAAATATTAGTTATCGCTGATGAGATATATGAAAAATTAGTTTACGATAAATTTGAATTTGTCAGTTTCCCTTCCACCAGCAAAAAGATGAAAGAAAAAACTATGCTTGTTAACGGAGTTTCAAAAGCGTATTCAATGACAGGATGGAGAATCGGGTTTACCGCCGGTGATGAACACATTATTGAAGGCATTAATAAAATTCAAAGTCATTCCACTTCCAATGCTTCTTCGGTATCACAGACTGCAGCTATTGAAGCGCTCGCAGGTCCTCAATACGTTATCAATGAAATGCTTGATGAATTCAAAATAAGAAGAGATTACATGTATGATCAGCTGCTTTCAATACCCGGAATTACCTGTTACAAACCTGAAGGTGCATTCTTTTTATTTCCTAATGTCTCAGCCTATTTTGGTAAGAAAACTTCGGTGCTGAAGATTGAACATTCCTTTGATTTTGCTATGCACATTTTATATGAAGCCAAAATTGCTGCTGTCCCAGGAAGCGCATTTGGTGCTGATGGGTTCCTGCGTTTGTCTTATGCTACATCGATGGAAAATATTAAGGAAGCGATGATAAGATTTAAACAGGCTTTATCACATCTTACTTAAGTTTCAGTTGGCAAGATAAAGCTGCAATGACTTATAAACCTGCTCGATGGGCATCTTCTCACCTGTCCACAATTCAAACGATTTTGCTGCCTGGTGAATAAGCATCTTTAATCCATCCAGTGTTACGGCGCCTTCGCCTGAAGCCAGTTTCAATAACTTTGTTTGTGTCGGATTGTAAACAAGGTCAAAAACAATTTGACCTTTCGTAAACGATTCACCAAGTGTAGTGATTGTATCATCTGATTTTGGAATCATACCAACCGGAGTAGCGTTCACAACCAGTTTGGAGGAATTCAATACATCAACCATTGAAGGCGGGTAAAACTCAGCACATCTTATGGATGTATATTTCATCTTATCACGAAAATAATTTTTAAGATGTTCAGCTCTCTGTTCAGTTCTGTTGATTAAAAATATTTTTTTGGGTTTCAGATGTCTAATCAAAGTATATAGAACAGCCCTGGCAGAACCTCCGCTTCCTATAATGGTAACCTGACTTCCGGTTATTTCATCTTTGTAAGGCGATAAACTTTCCAGTATTCCATGAACATCCGTATTGTAACCGTTAAGTTTTCCTAACTCATTCACAATAGTATTAACCGAGCCGATAAGAGATGCTTCCTCAGAAAGATTATTCAGATGAGGCAGAATATTTTCCTTGTGCGGAATCGTGATATTAAATCCTCTTATACCAAGAGCTATCATTCCCTTAATAGCATTTTTCAGGTTTGAAGTTGGAACATCAAACGGAAGATATATGTAATCAAGGTTGAGCAATTCCGAAGCTACGTTGTGAATAAAGGGTGAATAGGATTGTCTTATTGGGTGCCCAAGTAAGCCAAGCAGTTTTGTATTGGAATGATTGGAGTTCTTTGTCATATCCGCATTTGAATTAATTACGAACCGGGTAATACCCACTATTTTGATAAGTGAAGAATGACAGAATTAAATTTCGCCGAGTAATTTTTTAAATAATTTTGATGATTTAATCTCCGGGTACTCGGCTGCAAACTCTGATTTTTTCCCGGGGTCAAGTATGAATGCTGTTTTTAAACAATCAACAGCTTCCTGCGTCCTGCTTAAAATAAAATTTATTTTAGCTTTACCGTAATAGGAGTTAGCATCACCAGGATTTATTCTTATACAATGTTCAAACGCGCCTAAAGAGTCAAGCCAGTCACCCAATTCCAAAAGTGTTTCTGCAAGATTACACCAAACCTCATAGTTATCAGGCTCAATTTTTAAAGCTGCGCGGTAACTTTCAGCGGCATCTTTTAGTTGACCAAGTGAATATTCAAGATCAGCTTTTGCATACCAGGCTTCCGCACTGTCCTGTGAAAGAGAAATTGCTTTATTAAAATCCTTGAGTGCGAGATGATATTTGCCCGCGGTATCGTGGCAGAAACCTCTTGCAAGGAATGCTTCATAGTACTCGTTATTAATTTTTATCGCATCAGTATAGTATTTAACTGCATTTGGGATATCACCGAGTTCTTCATAAATGTTGGCAATATTAAAACATGCTGATTCATCAAACTGGTCTTCTTCATGTGCTTTCTTAAAACATTCAATTGCCTGTTTGAATCTTCCAAGATCTGCAAGTGCATTGCCCTTGTTAAACCAGGCACTTGAGAAATCATCTCTAAGCGCGGTTGCAAGGTCATAACTATCAATAGCTTTTTCCAGATGATTAAGTTTAACAAGCACGATACCTCTGTTATACCAGCCGTTTGCGCTGTAGGGTTCTAACTCAAGATATTTATCGTAAGATTGCAATGCCTCTTCATACTTACCGATATTTTCATAGCAGAATCCGATTTCATACAATGCTTCGGAATATTCCTGATCTATTTCAATAGCTTTCAGAAAAAATGTTATTGCTTCATTAAATTTTTCTTCACGTTGATTTAATAGTCCCAGACTGAATATTGCTTCTTCATTATCAGGTTCAATATCTAGCGCTTTCTTTAGTGATTCTTCAGCGGATTCAATCATTCCAAGACTTTCTTCAGCGGCAGCTTTTTCAATAAGAACTTCAGTATCCCCTGGATTAAGTGATAAAGCTTTTTCAAAACTTTGCACAGCATCATCGAATCTAAAAAGTGAATTCAGAAAGACACCTTTGCGCAGCCAGTATTCAGAATTGTAAGGGGAAAGTTCGATTAGACATTCGGCGAAAAATAATCCATCCATTGACCTCTCATTCTCGAGGCACAACTGAATCATTTCTTCAACCATTTGTAAGGAATTGTATATGTTCCCCTTCTCTATTGTCTCCCTGCATTTTCTGATTTCATCATCAATATTTTTCTTTTTTTCAAAAAGATTTTCATCTTGTGTGAAATCAGAATCGAAGTATGCCATTCAGTCTCCGTGTTTAAGTTTAACCGAAAAAAATCTATAACTAATAAAACAGAAATGCAAGTTGATTTTAAAAGGGAAATTATTATGCCGGATGAATTATCTGATAAAAATAAAGCCCTGTTCGAAAATAAGTCAAAACAGAGCTTTTTTTAAACGAAATATTTACCTTCTGTCAATTATTGAGAACTGCTGTCACTTTTTCAGCCGCATCTTTAAGGCTGGTTGCTACTTCAAAATTCAAACCTGATTCGCGAAGCAGAACCCCTGCTTCTCCCGCATTTGTACCTTCCAGTCTTACAACAATAGGAACATGAACATGCATTTCCGTGGCGGCATCAATAACGCCTTGAGCAACTCTGTCACATCTTACTATTCCGCCAAAAATATTTATGAGTATAGCTTTTACATTTGGATCTGAAAGTATGATCTTAAAACCATTTGCAACAGTTTCTTTATTTGCACCGCCGCCAACATCAAGAAAGTTAGCTGGTTCACCGCCTGCAAGTTTTATAATATCCATAGTTCCCATCGCAAGTCCGGCACCGTTAACCATACAGCCCACATTGCCATCAAGTTTTATATAGTTAAGATTGAATTTTGAGGCTTTAACTTCCAATGGATCTTCTTCGTCTAGATCCCTGTATTCCATAATTTCAGGATGCCTGAAAAGTGCATTGTCATCAAAATTCATTTTAGCATCAAGAGCAACCACTTTATCATCATTTGTAATTACCAATGGATTAATTTCAAGAAGTGATGCATCTGTCGCTTCATAAGCTTTGTAAAGTGTTTTTATAAAGGGAATAAAACTTTTAAAAGCGTTTCCTTCAAGTCCGAGTGCAAAAGCTAATTTACGTGCCTGAAAGGATTGAAGTCCTATACCGGGTTCAATCCATTCTTTAATTATTTTTTCAGGAGTTTCCTCGGCAACTTTTTCAATCTCAACACCGCCTTCTGTTGAAGCCATAATTACATTCTTAGATACAGATCGGTCTAATAATATTCCAAGATATAATTCTTTTTTATAGTCTAACCCTTCGGCAATGAAAAGAGTTTTTACTACTTTTCCTTCGGGTCCTGATTGATGAGTTACTAATATATTTCCAAGGATTTTCTCAGCATACTCAGCGGCTTTTTCAGGTGATGTTGTAAACTTAATTCCGCCTTCTAAAACAAGATTATCGCGTTCTCTGAAATTATAAACTTTACCTTTTCCCCTGCCTCCGGCGTGAATCTGTGACTTAACAACAAACTGATTAATTCCCCGTGATTGTAACTGAGAAATTGCTTCATCAAATTCAATCATGTTTTTAACAGCAATTCCATCCTGAACAGGAACACCAAATTTCTTAAGTGTTTCTTTAGCCTGATACTCATGTATTTTCATTTAGCATCCATTGATTTATTAAAGTTAATGTTTCAACCACTTTGTAAAGAATATCAAAAAAATAATCCTAATTATAATATAACTAAGAGATAAAAATTCAATTTCTATTTTTCACTCATAAACGGATAACGCCAATCTTTCGGAGGATCGAACGTTTCTTTTATTGTCCTTGCTGTCATCCATCTCATCAGGTTCATCGCACTTCCGGCTTTATCATTTGTACCAGATGCTCTGCCGCCGCCAAACGGCTGTTGACCGACAACTGCGCCGGTTGGTTTATCATTTATATAAAAATTACCCGAAGCATTTCTGAGCCTGTTTGACATTTTAACAATTGCATGTCTATCCTGTGCAAAGATAGCTCCTGTTAAAGCATAAGGAGAAGTTTCATCGCAAAGAGTTAATGTTTCATCAAGCTTATCATCTTCATAAACATATATTGTAAGAACAGGACCGAAAATTTCTTCTTCCATCGATTTGAATTTAGGGTTAGTTGTTACAATCGTTGTCGGTTCAATAAAATATCCTTTTGAATCATCAAAATTTCCACCTGTAATGATCTCTGCATCCTTTGACTCTTTTGCGTATTTGATATACTCAGTAATTGATTTGAAAGCACCTTTGTCAATTACAGCACCCATAAAGTTTGTAAAGTCTTCTATATCACCCATTTTTATTTTGTTGATCTCAGCGACATATTTTTCTTTGAATTCTTTCCAAAGTGATTTGGGTACATACATTCTTGACGCTGCTGAACATTTTTGTCCCTGGTATTCAAATGCGCCGCGAAGTGCTGCAACTACAAGTGCATCAACATCTGCTGAGTTATGAACGAATATAAAATCCTTACCACCTGTTTCTCCAACAATACGGGGATAGTATTTCATATTCTTTAAGTTATCTGAAATTGTCTTCCACATATTTTGAAAAACTTCTGTCGAACCAGTAAAATGAACTCCGGCAAGATTCGTATTTGTGAATGCCGGTGTTCCAACCTGTCCGCCTGAACCGGGAACAAAGTTAATAACTCCTTTTGGTAATCCTGCTTCTTCAAATAATTTCATCAGCCAGTAAGCGGAATAAACTGCACTTGATGCGGGCTTCCACAAACTAACATTTCCTACAATTGCCGGTGCTGTAGGAAGGTTACCGGCTATTGACGTAAAGTTGAATGGTGTTACTGAGAAAATAAATCCTTCAAGCGGACGGTATTCCAAACGGTTCCACATTCCGCTGCCTGAGTATGGCTGATCTTGCATAAGCTGAGCCATATAAAAACTGTTGAAGCGGTAGAAGTCTATTAGTTCTGCGGCAGAATCAATCTCTGCCTGGTAAACAGTTTTAGATTGACCAAGCATTGTTGCAGCATTGATTGTTGCGCGCCAGGGTCCGGCTAAGAGTTCAGCAATTTTTAAGAATATTGATACCCGATGTTCCCACGGCATTTCTGACCAGGTTTTGCGGGCTTCAAGCGCGGCTTCGACTGCCATATCAACTTCTTTCTTCCCTGCTTTATGATAAACACCAAGAACGTGACTATGATTATGAGGGATAACCATTTTTTCGGTGTTGCCTGTTCTAACTTCTTCGCCGCCGATAATAAGCGGTACTTCTATTTGTTTGGATTTTAATTCAACTAATTTCTTTTTTAATTCTTCCCTTTCCGGCGAACCTGGTTTATAAGATTTTACTTGTTCATTAATCGGCTGGGGTACTTTGAAATAAGCGTTTGACATTTGATATCCTTAAAATTAAAAATTGTGGTTGAAAAATTACGGCATTTGACTTTGAGATTCAATTTTAAGTTTAAGGAATGACTTACACCAGCAGAATAGCCAAATTCCTAAAACCGGACTGGATAAACCAGTGTTTAATTCATCAACAGTTTGAACATTGACTAATAAATAACTGTTTTTCCAAATCACAAAATATTGTTATAATAAGTCCGAAAATTTTAGTTGTAGCGCACAACAAAGGAGAGGGAATGGCGTTATTAAAGGCTTGCAAAACTATACCTGAACTGTTTGTTTTTCTAACACAGGAATATGGAAAAGATAATCCGAGATTCCTGATGCAAAGAAAAGTTAATAACGAATATCAGGGAATCACTTATAATGAGTTCGGTGAACAAACCGAACTGCTGGCTTATGGACTCGCTGCACTTGGTATTAAGCGTGGTGATAAAGTAGCGATTCTATCCGAGAATAGACCGGAGTGGGTTTATACCGATATGGCAATCCTTGCGTTAGGCGCTATCGATGTTCCGTTATACCCGTCCTTAACTGCTGATTCAATTGAGTTCATTCTTAATAATTCTGAATCCAAAGCGATAATCCTTTCGAATAAACTTCAGTTGAATAAAGTTTTAAAGACTAAAGACAAACTGAAATATCTTAATCACATAATCCTTTTAAATGAAAAGGATATGTTGACTGAAGAATCATCTCTATATACATTTACCGATGTACAGGAGATGGGAAAAATTTATAAACAGCATCACTCGCATCATCTTTCTGAAAGCATAAGCCAGGTTAAGGAAAATGATTTATGCACTATCATTTACACTTCAGGAACTACAGGTGAACCCAAAGGCGTGATGCTAACACACAAAAATATTTTATCGAATGTTAATTCCGCCTTAAAAGCATATCCGATTAATAAAGATGATATTTTTCTTTCCTTCCTGCCCTTATGTCATATCTTCGAAAGAATGGGAGGATACTATACAGCGTTCTCATCCGGCGGAATGATTTGTTACGCGGAGAGTATTGAAACTGTTTCTCAAAATCTGCTTGAGATTAAGCCAACAATTCTCACAACAGTTCCGAGATTATTTGAACGAATCCATTCAAAGATTATAAAGAATGTTGAATCCCAACCGGAGAAAAAACAAAAAATATTTAACTGGGCAATCGAAACGGGAAAGGCCTATGCAAAAGCAAGAAGGAGCGGTAGCATTCCCGTCACTTTAAATTTCAAAAATAAACTTGCAGATAAACTTGTCTTTAAAAAGATCAAAGAAAAAACAGGTGGGAAATTACGTTTCTTTATTTCCGGAGGAGCACCATTATCAAAAGAACTCGGAGAATTTTTTGAAGCAATAGGAATACTTATTCTTGAGGGTTACGGTTTAACAGAATCTGCCCCGGTTATTTCCGCAAACAGAATTGATAGTTATAAATTTGGAACAGTAGGAGTTGCATTCCCCGACATAGAAATTAAAATTGCACCCGATGGTGAGATATTAGCACGCGGTCCGAATATCATGCAAGGTTATTATAAAAATAAAAAAGAAACTGATGAAACGATTAAGAATGGCTGGCTGCACACGGGTGATATCGGTGAATTCGATTCGGAAGGTTTTTTAAGAATTACTGACAGAAAAAAACATCTATTTAAAACTTCTACAGGAAAATATATTGCCCCGACACAAATAGAAAATATTTTTCTTGCCAGTAAATATATAGATCAGTTTATACTGATCGGTGACAGAAGAATGTACCTTAGCGCATTGATTGTACCTGACTTTGAAGCGATAAAGGAATTTGCTGATTCACATAAAATACCGTACAAAAATGTAAATGAGTTAGCAAACAATAAGCAGATATATGACCTTGTTCAGAAAGAAATGCTTGCTCTGCAAAAGCAAGTGGCTAATTATGAAAAAGTCAGAAAGTTTGTACTGCTTGACAAACCATTCTCGATTGAAACTGGAGAGATTACTCCAAAACTTAGCGTCAAGAGAAAATTTGTTGAAGAGCATTACAAACATCTGATCGAATCGATGTACGCTGATAACTGAACTAATTAGCTGAAAGTATCTCGACCATTTGCCCGTGAATTTTTCCGTTGCTTGCTAAAATTCTTTTTGAGTCGATATTAATTTCTGTGCCGATAAAATCAGTAACAATGCCACCGGCTTCTTCAAGTATTAATTTGCCTGCACAGATATCCCATGGATTGAGAAATACTTCCCAGAATCCATCAAACACTCCCCTTGCAACGTAACAAAAATCTATTGCTGCGGAACCAAGTCTTCGCATTCCACGTGATGCTTTTGTTAACGCAGCAAACTTTTGAAAAGCATTTTCCGGATTATCTGAAATGTTATAAGGAAATCCCGTAACAAGTAAACTTCTGCCAAGTGATTTCGTTTCGCTTACAGAAATTTTTATTCCATTAATGAATGCACCACCACCGATTTCCGCTGCATAAATGTTATCCTGCATAACATCATAAACAACACCTGCAACTGTTCTACCATTTTTTTGTACACCTATCGATACAGAAAAAATCGGGAACTTATGCGCAAAGTTTGTCGTACCATCGAGGGGATCAACTACCCAGACATACTCACCTGATTTATCGAGCCTTCCGCTTTCCTCAGCAAGTATACTGTGAGTTGGATATTTTCTTTCAATGAATTCTTTAATAAGTTTTTCTGAGGCTTTATCAGTTTCAGTGACTAAGTTTGATTCATTAGTTTTGAAATCAATTCCGACATTCTTTCCAAATCCATCCCTGATTATCTCCCCCGCTGCTTTTGAAATCTGAATTATATCTTCAATCATAATTTTCCCTTTTTAATGGTCAAATATAATCACTCAGATTATCAACGAAAAAATTAACCTGTGTTTATCTTCACATTGAAGAATAATTCTTTTTATCAAAATCAACTCACGCTTCAGTTCCTTGAATGCCCAATCTTTATTTGGTATATTTTCAACAGCAAAATTGAATTATAAAAAGGAGTTCTTATTGGATAATTTTAGTGAAACAGTAGTTACTAACCATACAGAAAATACAGTAGTTGACAGTATTCCCGAAGTACTCCCCGTTCTTCCTTTAAGGGATATCGTAATCTTTCCTTATATGATTTTTCCGGTACTTGTAGGAAGGGAACAATCCATTCGCGCGGCTAACTACGCACTAGAGAAAACGAAGTTTATTTTTCTTTCAACTCAAAAAAAATCAAATATAGACGATCCGAAAAAAGATGATATTTATATAGAAGGAACAATCGCAAAGATAGTTCAGATATTAAAACTTCCGAATGGGCTGATGAAAATACTTGTTGACGGAATGTTACAAGGCAGAATAAAGGAGTTTACTGAAAGGAAAGAATTTTTTGAAGCAAAGATTGAAATACTTTTAACTGAAACAATCAATGATCATGAAATGCACGCGCTTGAACGGCAAATGTCCCAGCTTTTTAAGAGTTATGTGAAGATAAGCCGAAACATCCCGAATGAAACCATAACAGCGTATGAAAATATTGAAGAAGTTGACCGGAAACTATTTTATGTTGCCGCCAACATCAACCAATCGATAGACGTGAAACAGACTATTCTTCAAAAGTATTCGCTCAAGGAACAGTATTATGAAATAATAAAAATCCTTAATTCAGAAATCGATATTCTGAAAATCGAAAAGGAAATTGACAATAAAGTTCAGGAGAATATTGCAAAGACACAGCGAAAATTTATTATCCAGGAGCAAATAAAAATTCTTCAGGATGAATTAGGCGATGAAGATGATGTCTCCCCTGAGTTTGCAAAGATCCGTGATCAGATAAAAAAAGCAAAGATGCCTAAGGATGCTGAGAATAAAGCGATTGAAGAGTTCAATAAACTTAAAAAAACTCCGCCAATGTCGCCTGAATCAACTGTGATCAGAAATTATCTTGATTGGCTTACAGAAGTACCATGGTCAAAGCGAACAAAGGATGACCTTAAAATAAAGCACGTGCAAAAGATTCTGGATGAAGATCATTTCGGACTTGAAAAACCAAAAGAAAGAATAATTGAACACATTGCTGTTCTTAATCTTGTAAAACAAATGCGCGGTCAGATACTTTGTTTTGTAGGACCTCCCGGAGTTGGAAAAACTTCACTAGGCAAATCGATCGCCCGGGCACTCGGGAGAAAGTTTGTAAGAATCAGTTTAGGCGGAGTTAGAGATGAAGCTGAAATACGCGGACACAGAAGAACATACATCGGTTCAATGCCGGGAAAAATAATTCAGTCAATGAAGAAAGCAGGAACAATAAATCCTGTTATGCTTCTCGATGAGATCGATAAAATGAGTATGGACTTCAGAGGCGATCCATCGTCTGCTATGCTCGAAGTTCTTGATCCTGAACAGAACCATACTTTTAATGATCATTATCTTGAAGTTGATTATGATCTGTCGCAGGTAATGTTTATCACTACCGCAAATGTCCGTTATAATATTCCCCTGCCGCTACAGGATAGAATGGAGATCATCGAACTATCCGGCTATCTTGAGTATGACAAAATCGAGATAGCGAAAAGACACATTGTACCGAAACAGCTTGAAGCACACGGTCTTGATAAAAAAAATGTTGTCTTCAGGGATGAATCAATAAAAAAAATAATTACAGAGTACACACGTGAAGCCGGCGTAAGAAATTTGGAAAGAGAACTTGCCTCGGTATGCAGAAAACTTGCTCGTGATATTGTTATAAAAGAATCCCAGAACGGAAAACATAAAAAGAAAACAAAATATGTTGTTGATGAATCCCTGGTGGATGAATATTTGAAGAACCCAAGGTATCGTCATCTAAAACATAACAAAGAACTGAAAGTCGGAAGTGTCACAGGTTTGGCATGGACAAGTGTCGGCGGTGAAATTCTAACAGTTGATGTAACTATTATGAATGGGGGCGGTAAATTAAATCTTACCGGTCAGCTTGGAAACGTAATGAAAGAATCAGCACAAGCCGCACTTAGCTACATTCGTTCAACAGCAAAAGGCTTAGGATTGAATCCTGATTTCTTTAAGGGGAAAGAAATCCACATACATCTTCCTGAAGGTGCAATACCAAAGGATGGTCCATCTGCGGGGATTACAATGGCAATGGCAATGTTATCTGCAGTAAGCGGAAAACCTGCTTCAAATGATGTAGCGATGACTGGTGAAATTACTTTACGTGGAAACATCCTCCCTATCGGTGGTTTAAATGAAAAACTTTTAGCAGCTAAGAGGAATGGAATAGGCACCGTTCTTATCCCTAAAGATAATGAGGTTGATCTGAAGGAAATATCCGAGCAGGTTAAAGAAGGATTAAAGATAATTCCGATTGAGAAAATGGAAGATGCGTTAGTTTACGTTTTCCCGAAGCAAAAATGGAACAAGAAAGCAGAACTAAAACAAAATTCCAAAAGGAAAAAGTAAGTGGCTGAAGCAATCTTAGTTAATAAAGATTCGTCACTTGAGGAGCAATATTCAGCTTTGCTGCCGCAGATAAAATCACTGGTTAATAGTGAGGAAAATTTTATCTCCAATCTTTCAAACTTCACGGCAATTTTGAAGCAGTCGTTTGAAAAAATCAGTTGGGTGGGTTTTTATCTTTTTGACGGCAGACAATTGTATCTTGGTCCATTCCAGGGAAAAGTCGCCTGCACTACTATAGAAATTGGTAAAGGAGTGTGCGGCAAAGCTGCAGAGGATCTAAAAACAATAATCGTCCCTGATGTAAATAAATTTCCGGGACATATTTTTTGTGATGTTGACTCAAAATCTGAGATTGTCATCCCGCTTTTAAAAAACGGTAAATTACTTGGAGTACTTGATCTTGATAGTAACCAGTATGATTCATTCAACGAAATTGACAGCAGGTACTTAAATGAAATGTGTATATATCTTTCTGAAAATATTTTTAATTGAAAGAGACTAAATGGAGTTTCAGGTAACAGCACGTAAATGGAGACCTTCAACTTTTGGTGAAGTTGTTGGACAGGAACATATTACATCAACATTAAAAAATGCAATTAAAAATAGCCGTATTGCGCATGCCTATTTATTTACCGGACCAAGAGGTGTCGGAAAAACTACAACTGCAAGACTTCTTGCAAAAGCTTTAAACTGTCTTAACCCAAAAGACAGCGAACCTTGTAACGAATGCGAGATGTGCAGGTCGATCAAAAACTCACAATCGTTTGATATAATTGAAATTGATGGCGCGTCCAATCGTGGTATTGATGAAATAAGAAGTTTACGTGAGTCGGTGAAGTACGCACCAACAAAAGGCAAATATAAAGTGTACATCATTGATGAAGTTCACATGCTAACAAAGGAATCATTCAATGCTTTCCTCAAAACATTGGAAGAACCGCCTGCTCACACAATTTTTATTTTTGCGACAACGGATATTCAGAAAGTACCTTTAACAATTATCTCAAGATGTCAGCGGTTTGATTTCCGGCGGATTCAACTCAATACAACAAAAGAGTTATTGAAAAAAATTGCGGATTCAGAAAAAATAGTGATCGATGATAAAACGCTGACGATCATTGCGAAAAAAGCTGATGGAGCTTTAAGAGATGCAGAAAGTTATTTCGATCAGGTTGTAGCGTTTTGCGGAAATAAAATCGATGCTGAATCTGCATCGGAGATGTTAAACCTTATTGACGAGGATATTTTTTTCAAGATAAGCGATGCAGTTCTAGATAAAAACTTCAATGTAGTTTTTGATGTGACAAATTATGTATACGAAAAAGGGTGGAGTTTTTCTGATTTGATTGATGGGTTGATTGAACATTTCAGAAACATTCTGACAGTTGTATTAACGCATAAATCCGACCTTGTTGAATCCGCTGAAGTTTACAAAATGCGGTACCTTGAATATATTGACAGATATTCTGAGAGCGACATACTGCGCCTTCTTAATTATCTGAATAAGGTACTTCAGGAAATAAGATTTTCTCAAAACCATAAATTAAAAGTTGAGATTGCTCTTAGTCATCTTATTTCGCTTGAACGAACTTCTACGATATCTGATTTGTTATCAAACCTTCCTGAAGTAGAGCAAAAAAAAAAGCAGGTTACAGTAGAACCGACAGCTAATCAGGTTAGCGAACCTAAAATAAAAATTAAACACACATCAGATTCGAAAAAATCTTCTAAAAAAATTGAAGGACAAAAAGAACTAGTTCAGGAAGCTGTTGAACAGAATATTTCCGCTTCTCAACCAGTTTTCAGTTTTGATAGAATTGTCGCAAACTGGAAAAACTATGTCGATGCCGTTTCTGCTGAGCGCAATTGGACGGTAGGACCATTAGTAAGAGATTTCAGACCTGTAAAACTTGAAGGAAATTTACTCGTAGTTGAATCAGGACAACCACATGCCACTATCACACTCTCACAGCATAATGATTTTCTTTCAGCTAAAGCACAGGAATATTTTGGCAGGAAAATATCTTTTAAAGTCGTTGAAACAGAAAAAAAATCCACAGATGAATCATCTGAAATCCCTGCGTTTCCCGATACAAATCAAAATGGAATCCCTGATGAATTTCAATTGGCTATTATTACTGAACTCGGCGGTAAAATAGTTAACCCCTGATTACCTTTATTTTAGCTTGATTATCAGACTATTCATGGGAGAATCCCCCCAAGAATAATTTAGGAAGTTGGAAGAATAATCCATATTTTTGAAGTCCTATGTTAAAAAAGTTAGTCATTGCTATTGACGGTCCTGCCGGTTCCGGAAAAAGTACGTCAGCCAGACTTGTTGCTCAAAAACTGGGATTTTTGTATATCGACACCGGAGCCATGTACCGTGCGGTAACTTATTTAGCAATGAAGCAGAATGTTCTTTCTGATCAAAAAGAAATAGAATTGTTAGCCGAAAAAGCTTTGATTGTTCTGAAATATATTGAAGGTTCAACAAGAGTTTCAATTAATGGTGAAGATGTTACTAATGAAATACGCACACCTGAGATAAATTCAAAAGTTAGTGATGTAAGTAAAATCCAGGGTGTAAGAAAAGCATTAGTTGAAAAGCAAAGACAAATGGGTCACGGTGACCAGAGTGTGGTCATGGAAGGAAGAGATATCGGCAGCGTGGTTTTTCCTGATGCTGATGTAAAAATCTTTTTAACTGCCACAATTGATGAAAGAACGAAAAGAAGATCACTTGAGTTTATTGATAAAGGAATGTCCGTACCCGTTGAAACAATAAAAGAAAATCTGCTTCACAGGGATAAGATCGATTCCACGAGAGAAGTAAGCCCTTTGATAAAACCGGCTGACGCTGTTGAAGTCGATACTTCTTATGTGACTATTGAAGAACAGGTAAATATCATTATCGAAAAAGTAAAAGAAGCAGCCTCAAAAAAAGGAATGGAACTAAAGTTAGAAAACACTTAAGCCGCAATTAATTAATATGTTAAACTAAAAACCTGCAGCATCTTTGTAAGCGGCTAATACACTGATGATGCAAAAAAATTCAGGAGGACCGATGTCCGAAACGATTAAAAAAGTTGTGACAAACGATGACTACGAAAAAGCACGTAAGTTCAATGACGAAGAATATTCACGTGAAGAATTCTTAGCTCTCGCAAACCTTTATTCAGATTCTTTCAGAGATGTTAAAGAAGGTGAACTGATTAAAGGCAAAATAGTTCGTATACAGGGAGATAATGTAATCCTTGACGTTGGATTCAAGTCAGAAGGATCTATTCCTAAAGGCGAATTTCATGAAAATGAAGAAATAAAAGTCGGAAAAGAAATTGAAGTCGTACTTGAAAGCGTAGAAGATCAGGAAGGAAACCTGGTTCTCAGCAAACAACGTGCAGACTTCCTTAGAATCTGGGACCGAGTTGTTAAAGCACACGAAACCGGTGAAATCATTCAAGGTAAAATTCTTAAAAGAATTAAAGGCGGAATGGTCGTTGACCTTATCGGAATGGAAGCGTTTCTACCCGGTTCACAAATCGATATCAGACCAATCAGAGATTTTGATGCATTTGTCGGTCAGACAATGGATTTCAAAGTTGTTAAAGTTAACATACCAACCGAAAATGTTGTCGTATCACATAAAGTTCTCGTCGAAGAAGAAATCTCAGATCAAAGACATGCAATTTTACATGGACTTGAAAAAGGACAGATACTTGAAGGTATCGTAAAAGCAATTACGGACTTCGGTGTGTTCGTCGACTTAGGCGGTGTTGATGGCTTGGTTCATATTACCGATTTAAGCTGGGGACGAATTAATCATCCGAATGAAGTAGTGAAATTAGATCAGACAATAAAAGTAGTTGTTACAGACTTTGACGAAGAGAAGAAGAGAATTTCCCTCTCACTCAAAAAACTTCTTCCGCATCCCTGGGAAGATATTGATAACAAATACAAAATCGGTGATAAAGTATCGGGACGTGTTGTTTCTCTTACTGACTATGGCGCTTTCATCGAAATTGAAAAAGGTATTGAAGGGCTCATTCACAATTCTGAAATGAGCTGGACCCAGCATATCAAGCACCCGTCACAAATTGTTGCAATGGGACAAATTGTTGAAGCAGTAATCCTTTCGCTTGATAAAGATGAAAAGAAAATTTCTCTCGGAATCAAACAACTTGAACCGGATCCATGGGAAACTTTAATGCAGAAATATCCTGTGGGTTCCAGACATACCGGTATCGCAAGAAACCTTACCAATTTTGGTGTGTTCGTTGAACTTGAGCCAGGTGTTGATGGTCTTGTACATATCTCTGACCTTTCATGGACAAAGAAAATCCGTCATCCCGGCGAAGTTGTTAAGAAAGGTGAAAAGCTTGAAGTTATCGTTCTGGGTGTTGATGTTGAACAAAGAAAAATATCTCTCGGACATAAACAAGTTACTGATAATCCGTGGGATGGTTTTGAAAAGCAGTATTCACTCGGAGCAACAACAGATGGAAAGGTTGTTAGAATAATCGAAAAAGGATTGATTGCGGAATTACCCGGCAGTGTTGACGGATTTGTTCCCGCTACTCAACTTTCTACATCGAAAATAAAAAATGTTGCCAACCATTTCCCTGTTGATTCAGTAATACCTTTAAAGGTTATTGAATTCGATAAGGAAAACAAAAAAATTGTTCTTAGTGCAACAGCAGCATTGAAGGAAAAATCTGAAGATGAAATCAAGACTTATCTGAATAATCATAAGCTTGATAAAATTTCTGTTCAGGAAATACTTAATTCAGAAACCGGAACAGTTGACACTTCAGACTTCCCTATCTTTGAGGTAACTGAAGAAAGTTCTTCTCAGGCTGAAAAGAACAACTAATTACACTAATGTTAAGTTAAGAAAGCGGATATGTGCCCGCTTTCTTTTTATTTAAATCAAATGAAACGAAAAGTCGCATTACATACACTTGGATGTAAATTAAACTTTGCAGAAACATCGTCAATCGGTGATGACTTTCTCAAGCACGGATTTGACGTAGTAGATTTTAACGATTCTGCGGATGTATATGTTCTGAATACATGTACTGTGACTGAGAACGCTGAAAAAGAATGCCGCCAGATTGTTAGAAGGATCGAACGAAAAAATCCGGATGCATACATTATTGTAACCGGTTGTTATGCACAATTGCGACCGGGGGAAATATCATCGATAAAAGGTGTTGATGCCGTCCTGGGCAGTAATGAAAAGTTCCAGTTGTTTTCCTTCATCAAAGATTTTGAGAAGAAAGACCTTGCCTGCATTTATGTAAATGAAATAAAAGGCATAAATGAGTTTGGGATTGCGCATTCAGGCGATGCAGATTCCCGTACTAGAGCTTACTTTAAAATTCAGGATGGCTGTGATTATAAATGTTCTTTTTGCACGATACCATTAGCGCGAGGTATCAGCAGAAGTATGAATCCTGAAAAAGCAGTTGATGAATTAAAAAATCTTGTTGATGCCGGATACAAAGAAATAATTCTCACAGGTGTTAATGTCGGTGACTACGGTAATTCCATTAATTACCCGCTTATAAAACTCCTCGAAAAATTTGTTCAGGTTGATGGTGATTTCAGGATAAGGATAAGTTCTATTGAACCAAATTTGTTGAATGAAGAGATCATTGATCTTACTTCAGATTCTGAAAAATTATGTAATCATTTTCATATCCCTCTGCAGAGCGGCAGTCCTAAAATTCTTAAGTTAATGCAGCGAAGATACACCACTTCGGATTATCAACATGTTATTGAACGAGTAAAAAATAAAATTCCCGATGCCGGAATCGGCGTTGATGTTATTGTTGGTTTTCCCGGTGAAGATGAAAATGATTTCATGACAACATATAATTTCTTAAAAGATCTTCCTGTATCATATCTTCATGTTTTTACGTACTCAGAAAGACCGGATACAAAAGCTATTTCGATGAGTGGAAAAGTAGATGTGGCTGAGCGGCGCGAAAGGAATAACAGGCTTAGGATATTAGGCATCAAGAAAAAGCATGAATTTTATAAAAGTATGATCGGAACAGATCAAACAGTTTTATTTGAATCCTGCAATGACGGCTTAATAAAAGGGTTCACTTCAAACTATATCAGGGTTGCACACCCGGCGAAAAATATTTTTGAAAACAAACTTATTACTGTTAGACTTAACTCCTTAGACGGAGATTTATGTTCCTGTAACATAATGGATACGAAAAATTCAATTGACTTATTAGCTTCTTAATTCTAAAATTGAAATTAAAAAAATGAAAATATTTGCTGTTTTATTTTTGCTTTCTTACTCATTCACTATTGCACAATCAGATGCTACGTTATCAAGACTTCAGCTTGAACAAGAATTAAAATCAACTGTTAATGCTGACAATCAACCACTGGTGGCGACTGATGTTAAAGTAAAGAAAAGTGCCGGACTCGCAATAATTTATTCTCTTCTTCTGCCCGGGATGGGTGAACTGTACTCAGGCTCTTACTCAAGCGGTAAATATTTTACAATTGCGGAAGGCGGGCTATGGCTGACTTACATCGGAATGAATAGTTACGGCAATTGGCAGAAAGACCGTTATGTTTCATTTGCTGCCTCCAACGGTGGAGTAAACACAGCCGGCAAGGATGAAGATTATTTTGCTACAATCAGCGAGTATATCAGTGTTGAGCAATACAATCGTGAAAAAGCACTTGAAAGAAATTTCAGTGATATGTTAACGAGCCCTGCTTCGGCATGGGACTGGAAAACAAATGACAACAGGAGAACTTACAGGGGGCTTTGGGTTTCAAGTGAACAGGCTTATAACAATTTGAGATTTATCGTAGGTGCTATGCTTGTGAACAGAATTGCAAGCGCTATTAACGCCGTAAGGTTGGTTGCATCACATAATAAACAAATCGAGGAAGAAGTTAGCTGGGGATTTTCTGCTGGTGTCGATAATCCGGTTGACAGACCTTCAAGTTTTATTTTAATCTTTCACACTGCTTTTTAATTATTTAAGCAGCAGCATTTTTTTTGTTATTCTCTTACCTGAACTTTCGAGCGAGTAATAATATATCCCGCTCGCAAGATTTTCAGCATTGAAAACAAATTCGTGTCGACCCTCTTCCAAAATTCCATCAAAAAGATTTTTTATAAATTCGCCATTAGCATTATATATATTCAATGAAGCCTGAGTCTTCATACTCATATTGACTAATATTTTTGTGGTTGGATTAAACGGATTAGGAAAATTCTGATCCAATTCAAACGCATCAACTGTTGAAGCTGATTCAACTGTAATAACTTTTGAATAAGTATACTTACCATCAAGATCGATTTGCTTTAACCTGTAAGAAAAATTACCGTGTGCATCATCAAAGAAAGAATACGAGTTCGGATTTGTTGTTGTCCCGTTACCCTTTACGAACCCGATAGTGGAATAATTATTCAGTTCAAAATTTTGTTCACTTGTCGCCCGCTGAATTTCAAATCCGCTGTTGTTGATTTCGCTTGCAGTCAACCATTCAAGTGTATTTCCATTTTTTGTTTGTGTTAATGTGAATGATGCTAATTCAACCGGTGTATTACCTTCAGTTATTGTCAAAGGAAACTTTGGACCAAATGCCCACTTATCATTTGAATCAGGAACAGCATCCCATACTAAACTTAAGCCGCAGGAGTATAAAGTATCTGTCGATGATGAATCAGAGGCAGTATATGCAAACTCCCAGAAGATTGTATCCTGAGTAGTTGGAAACGGAAGCGGAAAAGCCTGGGTCAATTCGCCTGGCTCGCGGTAATCCCAGACAGAGAGTGTATCCAAAAGACCCATCACACCAAATCTTCCTGCAACATTATAACCACCGGCTTCTGCAGGTCCGCCATACATATACATGCGATAAATCCCGGTTTGACCGGCAGCAAGTGTATCAGGACCATCAATCCACACGTGGACAAGCGGGCTTTCATACAGATTGTGACACACGCAGCCGTTGCCGTTTAACTGGGTACCGCCGATTCTTGCGTTTTCATAAAGTCCTGAGAACGCATAGAATACAAAAGAAACAAAAACACATATGATTGTAGCAGTTATTTTCATGTTCAGATTCTGTAATGGTAAAAAAATGAGGTGAGTGAATCATCACTACACCTCAAATTAAAAAAAATATTATGATATAAAAAGATTTTTTTTTGGTTATTTCAGCAGCATCATTTTACGGGTAAAACTATTTCCATTCACAACTAAACGATAAATATAAAAACCACTCGCCATGTTTGCTGTGGAATTAAATTCAACCTCATAAACACCAGCAGGTTTTTCTTCGTTTACAAGTGTAGCAATTTCATTTCCTAAAATATCATATACCTTCAGACTTACCCATTGATTTGATAAAGACATATTGTCATTCTCATCCAGACTATACTTGATCTTTGTTGCAGGGTTAAATGGATTAGGATAGTTTTGATGTAGAGAAAATTTATCAGGAGATAAAATTTCAATTTCAATAACTTCTGAAAAGGTATATGAGCCGCTAAAATCTATTTGCCTTAACCTGTATTGATACTTTCCGGAAGAAAGATTTTCATCTGCAAAAGTATAATTCTGTATTTCAGTTGTTGTGCCGGCACCATTAATAAATGAAATCACATCCCATTCAGTATCATCACTGTTTCGCTGAAGTTCAAATCCGGCATTGTTTAGTTCAGAACTAGTTGACCACTTAAGAACTACGGAATGATCAGCAATCTCAGCAGAAAAGGAACTCAGTTCAACAGGAACAACTGAAGTAGGAACAAGTTCGATATCCAGGATAGTCGGTGTTAAATTTTGAACAGTAACACCGTTAATTATCTGATCATAATAACCGGGCGCTGTTATTTTCAGGTTATATGTACCCGCGAAGATCATTCTTGTATAAACACCTGTCAATGAATCGGAATAAACAAATGAGCTGTCCATATCGTGACTGAGTACAGTGATCTTTGCTTTCAAAGGATTTCCTGTTGTATCCGTAATTAAACCTCTGATGCCATGCAGAGAATGTTCCATATATCTAAGAAATGATTTTCTGTTGTAGTTCCAATGTGCCGGAAGTAAAGAAGGTGATAATAATTTGGTATCGGAAATTTCAACTGTCAGTTCTCTTCCGTTTGCAAAATATGTAAAGAAGTCCTGTCTCCCCCCTGTAATCCTATACCAGGCATAACCATTTGTGATTCCATCATTATATCCGTTCATATAATTTGAAGGACTGTTTGCCTGACATGTGTCTGCGTACAGATGTGATATATACTGCCACCAGCTATCATCAGCGTGAAGTCTTGCCCATGTATCCCAGGGGTAGTTCACTACTTCAGTACCGCCATGAAAATTTGCGGAAAGTACAAAGTTATTTGCATAAGCAAGATTCATCATCGCGATTGTTTCCGGCTGCCATGCATTTCCATCAGGATGCGGTCCATCAGCAGGGTCAGGAAAATTACGATTGATATCGATATTGTTTGCGTTATAGCGCGTCGCGCCATTCACTGTTGAATTGCCTGTTCTGTATGTTCCATCGGGATTTCCAAGTGGGTTTATCCAGATTTCCAGATTGTTAACAAGATTATTAATTCTTGCATCAGTTGAATAAGTACTGAGAAGAGAATCTATTAACCTGAGCATCAATACATATCCTGTAGTTTCATCGCCATGCATACTGGAAGAAAACATAAACTGAGGTTCAGCTTCGTGAATCATTACGTTATCAGATATAACAGCAAATAGTATTTTCCTTCCCTGTATGGTAGTTCCTGCATCAACGATTTTGCAGATGCCGGGATAGTTGATCGAAAACATATTCATCATATTGACGTATGCGTCATATGTCGGGTATGAATCCCACTCAGCTATCTCATCAATGTCATCACTCATTTCCGGGTTTATTAGTGTTCCCGGATGCGGAAGGATTTTGTAATTATAATTAAGCTTAAGGAATTCAGTAAACTCTTTGCGGTTGGCATACGCATAAACTTCTGCACCATTTACTTCATCAATTGAAATAACTTTTGTGAGAGAGTTTATTTCCCATTTATCCGCGACATTAAAGTTGAAATATATTTCGGTTTTGTCTTTAAAGATTTCATCGACAATGTTTTGAGCAAATGTGAAGTGTATTGAAGAAAATGAAAAAAGCAGGATTACGAAAAGGAAAAATTTTTTCATTAGTTACCCCGGAAAATTATTAAAAATATTACCGGCGGAAATAAATCCGCCGATGCTCTATCCAAACTTACTGAAATTACTATTTAATCAGTATCATTTGTTTTGATTGACGGAATAAAGTCTCACCGTTAGATTGAACGGCAAGTGAGTACATATAAATTCCGCTTGATAATCCTTCAGCGTTAAACACTGCTTCATATTGTCCTGATGATTTTTCCTCATTGACTAATTCAGCAACTTCTCTTCCAAGTATATCGAAGACTCTCAGAACAACCCGCAGAGATGAGGCTTCCCTCGTTGCCACTGAAGGTATTGAATATGAAATTATTGTTGAAGGATTAAAAGGATTGGGATAATTCTGTTGAAGCTTAAAAATATTCACCGGAGCTATTTCAACGTTTACTGTATGTGAATATTTGAATGTGCCATCAAGATCGATTTGTTTCAACCTGTATTGATATTTCCCCTGCTGCAATTCCAAGTCAGGATAACTGTAGTTGTGAACTTGAGTTGTAGTACCGTATCCATTTACAAAACCAATTCTATCCCATCGATCCGATGACAAATTTTTTCTTTCAATTTCAAATCCTGAATTATTTATCTCGGATGATGTCTGCCAATGCAAAGTTACATCACTTCCATTTACTTCCAAGGAAAATGATGTCAGTTCAACGGGGATTACTGATGTATTAATAAAAACCATAACGGGTTCTCTTGCAGTACCGATAGCAAGATCTAAAAAGCCGTCCCCATTCACATCACCAAACGCAATCGCATTTGATGATGACGATGCTATATAAGTCCAGGACGGAGTGGTTTCAATTACACCATTGTCGTTCATAAAGATTTCTGTTCTTCGGTTCCCGAAATGAACAACAGCCAGATCAGGAAATCCATCCCTGTTTACGTCACCCCAAATCAAATCCTGAGATGATGTACTTGTACTTGCTGAACTCCAAACAGGTGATGAACTCATAACGCCATTTATGTTTTTATATATGACAGTTGAATTGCCGCTTCCGCCTAATGCAAGATCAAGATATCCGTCGTTATCATAATCAGCCCAGGCACATCCTTTCTGTGAAATAGTATTTCCGACTGTCCATCCCGGAAGCGTTGACATAACACCATTGCTGTTAAAGTAGATTCCGCTTTGATAGTTAACCCACTTGCAGGCTGCCATATCGCCTTTAGTCATATATTTGAATCGCATTTCAATCATATCACCGGGATCAATATTCATCCCGAATGACACCCAGCCATTAAGTGCATCATAACAATAGTTTGTGGTGATCACACCGTTAATTCTTATCGAATCAATTTTTACAATGTTCGTTAATTGTAGATGAAGGACACTCGATGGAACAGATGTAATTAATGTCATCATACTATCTCTGACTGAGTTATTATCCATATCAGCAAATGCTACGGTATTAGTTATCATTTCATCCGCAGAAGAATAGCCCGGCGTATTTGAAAGAACACCATTGTTGTTGAAGAAAATCTGAATCGGCTTGGTTGGAATTACAGAATTACCCTGGTTGGCAAAAGCCAGATCAAGATCACCATCTCCGTCGACATCATGAAATGCAGCACCAACCGTCCATGCAGCATCATTTGAAATCCATGAAGGCGTTGTTTCAAGTCCCGTTTGAGAATTCATATAAATGACTGACGGCACATAACCTTCATTACCGTTAGCGGCAAGAAGATCAACCAAACCATCTTTGTTCACATCAGCAAACTTCACGTCTGTTGTTGATCGTTCATCAGTTGAAATCCATGCCGGTAAAGTATCAAGCACTCCGCCGTCGTTTCTGAATATCATTGTTTCATAATCATTAATTGGAGGGAATGAGTTACTGAAATAACAGCCTGCCGCAAGATCAAGATCGCCATCACCATCATAATCGCCCCAGGCAAGTCCGCCTATCTGACGGTCACGTTGTGCCTGCCAGTCAGGCGCTGTTCCAAATGGTGCAGCTAAGCGTGTAGATGTCTGTATCACTTCACCGGATTGACCTTTGATATAACTATTAGTGAATTTGCCGTCATCACTGATTTCTCTTATTTCAGTTTTATGCTGGGCGAGTGTGAACTGAAAACAAACCGCAACTAAAAAAATTAAACTTAGTTTTTTCATTACTACCTCTGAATAAAAATGAATCCAACAGGAACAATTTTAATAATAATACCTTTGTTAATACTAAACTTATAAAATACCTGACTTATATTCGATGATAAAATAAAAAAGGCGATCATTACTGATCGCCTAAAATTTTCACTTACTGAATACAGTTTTACTTTAAGAGCATCATTTTTCCTGTATCACTAAACACAGGAATGTTGTTTTCACTTTTTACCATTATCTGGTATATATAAACTCCTGTTGCTATATCACTGTATGTTTTTCCAACCAGCATTTTGTAACCGTTCGCTCTTTGCCTCTCTTCTGTGTTTGGGTGAAACACAACTTCATAATAACCTCTTTCCTGCCACTGGTTTACCAACACTCTCACTAACTCTCCTTTGATATCATAGACATATAACTTTACATAACCTGATTCTTTCAATTTATATGCAATAATTGTTGATGGGTTAAACGGGTTTGGATAGTTCTGATAAAGCCGGTAGTCACTTACAATTGTGGGATTGTCATCTATTGCCGTGAGTTTTACTGCAATCTCTTCACTTACCCCTGATTCATTTCCCTGGTTATCAACTGCTGTTAGTTTGTAATAATAAGTCTCAACATTTGGTGGAGTAAGATGTGAATAGGCTGTATCGGTAAGGTTTAACACAAGTGTTGTGCTGTCTGCTGTAAAGTCTGCGACTGTATCCCTGAAAAGCTTATACTCGTTAAAGTCCGCTTCAGTGTTCCTGTTCCACCTAACTGTTATCGTTCCTGAATCAAATAGTGCAAGTACATTTCTTGGTGGACGTGGTGCTAAATCCTGGTAGTTATAAACTTCTCCATACAATCCTCCATATAAACCGATGTCTATCCTGCTGCTGTCTTTGTCTTTCATATTTGGGGCACCCGCGTCTATCAATGGAGAATATTTCTGCAAATGGAAATCCAGCTCGCCTTGTGTTGTGTCATCATTAACTACCATCGGGTCAAATGATAAGTTGGTGCTGTCAGGTGTAAAGTTAGAATAATTTATTGTGTTGGTGTTCCATACATTATTGTATTGAATTAACGGATTGGGTTCTGTTGAATATTTTGCAATACCTGTGTTTGTACCGATTACAACATTGTGCTTTGCTACATTGGGTGCAGGTCCTATTACTATTCCTGTACCGAGGTTTCCGGTTACAAAGTTATTCTGAAGGTCAATGTATGGCACTCCGTTAATACGTATTCCTTCTACTCCACTTTCTGCATATATAAGATTATTGTAAACCTTTGCTGAGTCAGATACGTATAAACTTATTCCCCACTGACCGTGTCTCATTACAATTGTATTGTGTGCAATTATAGGTCTTGCACCTCCCAGTTGGTCAATCCCTCGAATCCCAATTTCGTTTGTTTCTATATAGTTTGAATCAATTATAGGGGTGAATGAATAATTAAATCCCTCAATATGAATACCCGAACCTCCCTGATAATTATTTTGAGTAATGTAGTTTTGACGAACAATTGCATTAGAATTGAAGACATAAATTTCTACCCGGTTATCTATTATGACATTTTTATAGACTGTTGAATACAACCCTGAATATATTCCACCTATGCCATTTGTTACTTTGTTTTCTGTAATAAAATTACTACCTACTCCGTATATGCCATATGCCATATCGGAATTATAATATGGAATAATATGAAATCCTTTGAAGTGACAGCTATCCCTAACCTCTACAGCGCGATATTGAGAATTTGTAACAAGTTCTCTCGTATCAATCACACAACTATCCATCCCCGCACCAATAAGTGACAAGCCAGGTATCATAATTACCTGCTCTTTGTAAACACCATTTGCAACATAAATAGTATCACCAAACTGAGAGATGTTAATGCACTTCTGTATGCTGTCCGCAGCAGTTTCCCAGCTTATGTATGGCGGTGTGCTGCTGCCGGTTTTGCTTACATAGCGTGTTGTAGCGTGGGTAATGTATAATGTACAATTTACAATGTACAGGGAGAGGAAAAGAAGAAGAAACTTATTTGGTTTCATAAAGTTACCCGTCGGTTTTTAACCACTGGTTGTAACTTAATCTTTTATAAATTGATTTGCGAGTGGGAAATAAAAAAGGCGATCAAACTGATCGCCTTAATACTAATTGAATTTTACAACCGTCTGACTTCTCACGTCTGACGTTTGACGTTAACCTACTTCATCAGCATAAGTTTTTTTGTATCGCTGAAACTTCCGGCATTAATCTTATAGAAGTATACACCGCTTGAAAGCTGGCTAGCATCAAATGTTATTTCATAAGTCGCGGCTTCTTTCTGCTCATTAACGAGTGTGGTTACTTCATTGCCGAGAATATCAAATACTTTTATTGTTACATGTTCAGTTACAGGAACAGAGTATTTTATTGTAGTTGACGGGTTAAACGGATTCGGGTAATTCTGATCTAAATTAAAGACCAGCGGTTTATTAACATCAACAGCTAGTTCAGTTGAGTATTCAAATGAACCATCGTAATCAACTTGTTTAAGCCTGTAGAAATATCTTCCGGGTTGTGATACCTGCTTATCTGAAAACGAATAAACCTGTTGTGATGCGGTTGTTCCGTAACCATCAACAAATCCAATCTTTTCATACTCAGTTCGTTTTGAATTATTTTCAATCGAACGTTCAACCTCAAATCCTCTGTTATTTAATTCAGTTGCTGTAACCCAGCTAAGATCCACAGATTCATTTGAGATAGAAGCATTAAACGATACCATCTCAACAGGTATTACATTTGAAACGTGTAGTGTTACAGTTCTTCTATGAACAGGAATACCTTGCGGACCGGCTCCGGTAAATGTTATTGTATAGTTACCGGGAGTTACGCTGCCGGATGTTCTCGCCCAGAATTGAACCGCACCCGGAAAAGTTGAAAGCGATCCTGATCCAACAGGTGTAACGGTAATTGTACCTGAAGCTGGTGTAGGTGTAACTACAGCCGTAAAGTTCGCAACATCATCGTATAATTTTACGCCAGGTACATTAACGGTAAACATAGTACTGTCATTGTCAACATAGACTGTATCAGCAGAATGCGACATCAGCATTGCAAAGTCAGGGAAATATCCTACAAAGCTACCGTATCCGCCGTTGCGGAAATCTGTCCACATAGCCAGAGCCTGATTGCCTGAAGAAGTTATAGCATCATAATCACCCTGGTAGTTTGGTCCTGAGCCACCGCTTAAATTAATTCTGAAATGCCTGTTTGTAACTCTCTGATTTGGTGCAAATGTCTGACCACCATCATCAGTGTAAGTAGCGTAAACATCCATACTATCGCGGGTAGGAACATTTCTTGTGTCATAAAATTTCACATATAATCTTCCGTTTTGTTTGTCACACCAGATTGCAGGGTGGAACTGGAAATTATTCTGTGAATTTGGATCATCATTAACTACAGTCGCACTTGACCATGTTGCGCCCTGGTCTGTAGAATAACGTAAAAAAATATCAGATCTGTTTCCGTCGCCGGCTGGATTATTTGAAGCATAAACCAGGTACAATCTTCCGCGGTATGGACCATAACTATTATCAGCAGCGATGAAAGGATAAGGACGGCATCTCATTCCCTGCACTGTTGATCTTCCACTTATCTGGGTTCCTATCAGATTTGAAAACTGATGCTGTGATTGCTGAGTAAAATTAAGTCCGCCGTTTGTTGAACGATAGAACGTATAAATACCGGCTGCATTTGTACCGGAGTGAGTAACTACATAAACACATCCGCCGGGTACATCACCGCCGACTGTATTCGGACCAACGGCAACCATCATTCCCGGTAATGTTTGAGTTGCAAAGGTTGCGGTATTAGTGAATGATGTTCCAAAATTTGTACTGCGCGCAAAATTACCAGATCCGCTGTTTGTCATTGTGGTGTAAACGTAATTTGAGTAAGGACCTGCTGACTGATCAGCGGCAATCCAGTTTTTATCATTACCGTTTATAGCAGTTACTGAAGCACCCCAGGTAGCACCGTTATCTGTTGACCTGATAACTTTACAACCTGTTATACCGCCGAACATTGTTTCATAATATAAATTCCCAAGACTATCATAAGCAGTTACAGGATCTCCGTTTGCTGAAACACCGAAAGGAGGAGTAGAGGTAGTCCAGTCATGTCCGTTATTAGATCTGTATGCGGTGTTTGTATTGTAGGCTCCGAAAAACTGAAGAGGATTCAGGGGATTAGTTGATATGTGCGGTTCTGCAAAAGCGGTACCGATATCAAAATTATCATAACCATCAGGAGTGGTTATAACATCAAGTTCAAATGATGTAGGGACATATTCATCGAGCATCCAAACAGGAACATTATCAATGTTAGGATCATCGATGTACTGTGCGAATGCATCTCCGCATAGTAGTACAGCAGTTATCAACAAAAATGATAAACACTGAAATAAAATAGTACGCGGCATCTTCATTTTACCTCTCTTTTTTTTATGAATTGAAATTAGAGTTAAATAAAATTTTTCTTGTTATAAAATTGATTTTTGATTTATCCGTCTCCCTTATTTTTTTACGGCTTGGCAGTAAACATGTACCGCAGGAAAATAATTTGATATAATTTTTATGTTTTAGTGTTTGGGGTAAATTCCCCGTCAAGAAGCGTAAGAATTTCTGTCCTAAAATATTAAATATTTTCAAGTTTACAACATAAGTTTTAAATATTTCGGAGATGTATTAGTTAAAGTTTTTATCACATTCTCAGTCAGCAAGTAGTCACATCAAACAGATATTTTCATAGCAAATAGTTACTTACTTTCTTTGATCAGAATATCAATCCGGTCTTCAAAATAAAAATAAGGTGATTGGATACAGGTATAGTTAAAAAGCTTTATAAAACGGGACTTAGCCTAAACACCGAATAATCTTTTGAACTCATCATTATCATCAATTTCTTTCCGGCGGGTTTCCTCATCATCGGTTTTATCCGCATAAATACTTTGCAAAAAGTTTTCGCTGGACAAATATTCACATCTGCAAACCTTTGCAAACTGTTGAAGATTTGAATCCGATGTAACAACTATAACATTTTTTTTGTTTTGGGTGTGCTCGATCTGTTCTTTTATTTTATGGTCAGCTTCTTTTGAATCCGAGTATACAATTTTTGATTTGGTTGAATTTAAAGGCGATGATTCAAATCCATCAAAATGAATAAACACTTTATGATTTTTATCATGAAAATAATTGTTGATGATGTTTACAAGTTTTTCCCTGGATGCCTCCCCGTCTTTCTTTTGAAGATTTGCAAGCTGCTTGCTTTTGCCAATCAGATTATTACCGTCGATTATATAAGTCTTCATTCGAAGGATTATCTTCCATCAAAAAATTCATCGCGCTTGGTTACTTTCAGATCTTGTAGCTGCGGAGCTTTGACTCTTATTTCGAACCTATAGCCCCGGTAAATTCCAAGCGGCTGCCACGTAAAATTCATTAACCAGCAATGAAGATCACGAGATATTTTTATTTGTGGTGCTGCAAATTCTTTTCTTTCAAGATCATAACTGCCGGCGAATGAGAATTTCCAGTTCTTTGTAATATTGAAATTAACACTTCCGCTTAGCCCTGAAAATTTTGTCATCTTTAGCGGTGTTGGCTTGTTGACTGAATAGTTATAGTTAAGTGAAATATCCCATGGTATGGAGAAGTCAGCATCCTTCTCGTTGTAAATACCCTGGTAAACATTCCCTGTATTACCCAATTGATATTGATCATTCTGCTGCTGAGGTACATAATCACTTCCGTCACCCGAAGTGAGCCTGTCTCCTGAAAGACTTGTCGAAATTGAAAAATTAAAATTCGTAAGTCTTAGCAATCCTTTTCCCTGGTTGATAAGAAATTTATTGATCCTATTGCTTTCTTCACTGTAATCGTAAAGTGTATAAGTTGAGGAACCGGAAAAACTTAAGTACTGCCCGATTTGTGTTCTGTAATTTAAACTGATGTCAGAAAATTTCAGACTGTCGGCGGCAAAGTTATAACCGACAGAGGCATTAAGATTCAGCAGTTGAATTTTATTTTCTCTGGATGTTGTATCTGTAGGATCAACAGCGGTTTTCATTTCAAATATGTTTGAGACAGAAAACGAAATATTCTGCTGTTCCTGGTTTGAAGCACCGCCGAAAATTTCACGTTCAAACTTACTGTACTTAACTTCCTCGCCCTTTGAATTTACATAAGAAGAGTAATAATCCCAGAATGGTGTCGAGAAATCAGGAGTGTAGTTATATGAAATTGTCGGGCTTATTGTGTGCCTGATCGCACTTACGCCAAGCGAATTAGGCTGGAACATACCATAAATTTTTGTCGACGCGCTTAATCCCAATCCGAATGTTCTTACCATATTAATTTTATAAACATCATCGGTTGTTACAACGTCTCTTCCCGCGGTATCAATACCTGTGACACTTTTCTCAACCATCTTGTTGTACCATTTTTCCTGGTATCTGAAACTTGGTGTAAAACTAAAATAACCGATTTTAGGGGCAAAGCTTGTTGAGATGTTATGCTGAATACCGCCTCTTATACGTAGGTCACCATCTGTCTTTACCCGGTTATTCTGAAGTTGCGAGTTATAACTGACTCCAAAAGTTTCATACCATTTTTTTTCTCCCGAACCGCCTTTTCGTTGAAACGGATACATCTGCGATTTGCTGAAAGAAATACTTGGAAGTACTTCATTAATATTTCCGCTTTCGAGTGATTGAGTCCGGCTGTAACTTCCCGATAAACTTATTCCTGATTCTTCCCAGGACTTAAATACGGTTGCATTTGAAAAAATATCATTCCTAAGAAGTTCATTAAAATCAGTTACGTTTCTTCTTAAATAATTTCCTGAAATGAATTCAAGATTGGCATCAAACCGTAAAGTAGGTGTAATACTTTGATTATGATTCCACCTTATTCTCCAGTCTGTCCGTTCATCTTTATTTTCATCAGTACTTTCGCCGGTCTTAAAGAATGAGTAACCTGTTTCAAGATTTCCTGTATAACTATATCGTTGTGCATACCGGAAACGGCTGTTAAGATTGTAACTGCCGCGGGTATAATAGTCTGCGGTCAGGTTCAGATCCATATAATCACTGATCGCCCAAAAATATCCAAAACGGGAAAAGTATCTTCCATAAGTTCCATCATCACCGAATGCCGGAGGAATTATTCCGCTTCTTCTTCCCTTCTCAATCGGGAAAACCGCAAACGGTATGGGTACTGGAAATGGAACACCTCCAAAGTTTATCCATATCCACTCAGCAATTATCTGTTCCTTATTAATCACCTTCATATGCTTTGCAGAAAAATGATAATGCGGACAATCCTCTGTACAGGTAGTATAAATTCCATCTTCAATAAAATATGTTTCCTTATCCATCTTTTTAATTTTGGCACCGGAATATTTCGTCCCATCATCTTCAGTTCCTGCCGATGAAATAAATCCCTGCTGTGTCTTGAAGTTATACTTCATCCTGAAGCCTTCGTATGTTTCGCCTTTTTCGACCAGCACGGGAGTGCCGTCATATTTCCCTTCAGCTGAATCACTCTCAACACCTATAGCTTCAATTGTACTTGTGTTGAAGTCAACTAACATTGAAGCGCTCTTCAAATCCGTCTCTTTATACTTAAGTTCGCCGTTCCCATAAATATTCATCTTTTTGTTTTTCACATTGAAGATGAGTGAATCCTCCGAACTGACATAAATTATTGTATCAACATCCGATTTCTTTGATTTGAGAGAATCAACAACATTAAGAGAATCATTTAAAGAAGTGAAAAGTGAGTCGACAAGTTTCAGCGAGTCAACATCCTGCGCAAACAGTTGAAGGTTAAAAAACAGAATAACAAGAGGAACGATTATTTTCATATACGAAAATATAAATATCCCGCTTTATTTAATATGACAAAACTTTTCAGGACTTATAGAACACCAGTGCTGATGCACCTTTTATACCCGCATCATTCTTTAATCGCGCAGGAATAATTTTTATTCTTTTACGTTTAGGGAAAAGAACTTTACTTACGATTGTATCCTTTATCGATGATAATAAAGGAGTACCAAATCCGGATATTCCGCCGCCAATAATGAACGTGGTTATATCAAGAATATTACTGACAGAAGTTAGAGCTGTCCCGATATAAACACCAAGATCAGTAATGACGCCGGATGCATACTTATCATTTTCCTCCGCAGCCCTTTGAATATTTTTTGGAGAAACGTTTTGAAGATCGCTCCCGATAATTTCCCAGAGTTTTGAGTCATTGTTTGCCGGCAGTTCTTCCTTAACTCTGTTCTTCAAATAGTTATTACCGGCATAAGCTTCCACACATCCGGTGGACCCGCAATTGCAGGAAGCACCATTACTATCTATTATAACGTGACCAAGTTCTCCGGCAGCTCCCGACTCCCCATGAAATATTTTTTTATTGATAACTATTCCGCCGCCAACACCTGTTCCAAGTGTCACCATAATAAATGAATCATATTTTCTGCCTGCACCAAAAATAAGCTCGCCAATCGCAGCAGCGTTTGCGTCATTTTCGAGGACAACTTTCTTATTAAACTTTTTCTCAATCTTTTTCCTGATATCAACTTTGCCCCAGCCGGGAAGATTCGGAGGGCTTTGTACTAATCCGCTTTTATTAGATACTGTGCCGGGAAATCCAATCCCTATTCCTTTAATTTTCATATCCCGGTTTTCAAGTACTGAATCAATACCCGCAATTATCTGGTTTATAATGTGAACCGGACCTTTATCTGCTTCTGTCTTCAACGATGTTTTGGAAATTATTCTGCCGGAATTAGAAACGATTCCTATCTTGATATTAGTTCCGCCAAGATCAACACCTACTGAATATTTTTCTTTCTTCATCAGAAAATTTCCATTTAGAGTTTATTTGATTGATAGGTATTCTTTGCTTTTACTCATTACTCCCCATATTCCACCTGTATGCAGAAAAATATTTCCGCCGCACTTATGCTGACTAATGAATAAATCATAGTATGCGTTGAAAGCTTTGCCTGTGTATGCAGGATCAAGTATGATTCCTGTTTCAAGAGCAAACTTTTTAATCAATGATAATTTTTTGCGAGTAATATTTTTATATCCCTCTTTTGAATACCCGTCAACAACCACGAGCTGCTCGGGATTAATTTTTGTCATTATATTATTTTCAAGCAGACACGCTTCAGCAAGCATTAGAATTTTTTTTCTGATTTCCTCTTTGGAGTACAAGACATTGACTGCGTATACTTTTGCTTTAATTTTTTTGTGCGTAAAACCAGCAATAATACCCGCTGCAGTGCCGCCGCTGCCAGCTGCTAAAACAATTCCCTTGATTCTGGATAGATCAATCTGTTTCTGTAATTCATCGACAAAATCCATATAGCCCATAATTCCAATTGAGGTGGACCCGCCTTCGGGAATGACAAAAACATTCTTTCCTTCTTTTACATACTTATTTCTTTCAGCAGTCATTATCTCATTAACATTTTCATATTCTTTCCTGTCAAGAAATTTTATTTCAGCATTGAAATACTTATAAAAGAAAGAATTGCCTGAAAAAGATTTAGCAGCTTTTCCCCATAAGAATAATTTTGTTTTAAGTCCTAATTGAGAGGCAGCAATTACAGTTGCGCGTGCGTGATTTGACTGTTCACCTCCGCAGGTAAAAATATATTCTGCTTTTTCTTTTTTTGCCTGAGATAACAGGTATTCAAGTTTTCTTACTTTGTTGCCGCTTAGCTCAATTCCGGTAAGATCATCCCGTTTGATAAAAAATTTTTGATTCTCAAATGTTACCTGCTGAAGCGGGGTCGGAATATTTGTCAGTTTTATCCGTGAGATACTTGACATCATTTTGTCTTCTTTAATTGTGAATAATATTTTCTTGCCCGTGAAAGATCATCAGGCGTGTCAACTGAGAGTGTATCAAATTCTGTTACTACAATTTTTATCTTCATCCCGTTTTCGAGCATTCTCAACTGTTCAAGTTTCTCTGTCTGTTCCAGGTCAGTGGCTTCAAGTCTTGTGAATTTAAGTAATGCTTCACGTCTGTAAACATATAGTCCTATATGTTTATATATATCTGTTTTTTGTATCCGTTCTAGATATGAACGGGCATCACGTACAAAAGGAATTGGAGAGCGTGAGAAATACATTGCAAAGTTATTATAATCAAAAACAACTTTAGGGATTGACGGAGATTTAAGCTCTTCAACAGTTTCAATTTTTTTTGCCAATGTTGAAATACTGATCGATCTGTCAAATAACAACGGCTCAATTGCCTGGTCAATCATTGTCCCATTAATAAATGGTTCATCACCTTGTATGTTCACAATAATTTTTGCTTCGGGAATATCTTTAATTACATATGCGAGTCTGTCGGAGCCTGTGGGAATATCTTTTGGTGTCATTAAAACGTTAGCGCCGAAATTTTTAGCCGCTTCTTCAACCTTCGTATCATCTACAGCAATAATAACTTTATTAAGCAGCTTTGATTTGAGCGAACTTTCGTATGTGTGCTGAATCATAGGTTTACCGCCAATATCCGCAAGAGGTTTGCCAAGAAGTCTTGTAGATGCAAAGCGGGCAGGAATTATTCCTACAACCATTTGTTTTTCCATACCGGAACTTACCTGTAAATTAATTTATTTCAGCACAAGTGATTCAGCCGATTACTTTAGGAACGTGAAAATATTTATCATCTTTTGATGGAGCATTCTTAAGTGCTTCTTCTGCTGATAAGCTCTTTCCTTTAATATCTTCACGAAAAACATTGTTCATTTCAACAGGATGAGAAAGCGGTTCAACAGAGCTTGTATCAACTTCATTAAGCTTTTCCATATAAAGAAGAATATTATTCATTTCAGAAGTAAGTTTTTCAATTTCTGAATCATCAAATTTTAATTTTGCAAGTTTAGCAATATGCTCAACATCTTTTCTTGTTACTGACATATTATACCACCGACTGATAATTTTTTAAAACCACTTCTCTTACCTGCTGCATAAGATTTAATTCTTCCTGCCTTGATTCCTTTCCGGTTGTATAGATCGGTTTATCAAAGTGTATCGACAATGTTCCCGGATTAATTCTTAATGAGCCCTTAGGCAATATTTTTTGTGCGCCTGAAATTGTGACAGGAATTATAGGCTGCCCGACTCTTGATGCAAGATAAAAAGCGCCGCGTTTGAACGGCTGAATTTCGCCATCCCTGCTTCTTGTTCCTTCAGCAAATAACAGGATTGAAACTTTTTTTTCTTTCATCAGAAACTTTGCGCGCTCGATACTCTTTACAGCTTCATCAGCTTTTTTTCTGTTTATCATTACGTAAGGTCCTAAATACAACTGCCACCCGAACAACGGAATTTTTACGAGTTCCTGTTTAAACACAATACTCATTCTGACTGGTATTGCATACTGCATTGCGGGTATATCAAACTGGCTGCTATGATTAGAGACAAGAATATATGTTCCTTCAGGCTGGAAATTCTCAATTCCTGTTACGTTAAGTTTGATTCCGCTGATCCATAAAACTCCACCTGAGAATATTTTTGAAAGCCAGAAATATGAGCGATAACTTTTATCTGCCAGAGCAAATATTATCGCAAATACTGAACAGATAATTGTGAATAAAACTATAAAAAATATTCTGATATAAGTTGTCAACTTTTACCTGCTAACTCTGTGTTTCGATAATTGTTCGTACCTGCAAATTCTTTTATTGCTTTGATTCTCTTTTCAATAGAAGGATGACTGTAGAAAAACCATTCAACAAAAGGATGAGGTTGCTTATCACCAAGGTTTTGTTCGCTCAGTTTGTTTAAAGTGGAGATAAAATCATCAGCTTTGCTGGTTGCAGTTACTGCATATTCATCAGCTTCATATTCATATTTCCTTGAAAGAATATTTCCAAGAGGTGTAAGGAATAATCCCACAACCATAGCCCATAAAGTAAGGAGTGGCAATGCTCCAATTTGTGTTAAGGAATTAAATCCGAACAGGGCGATAGAATGTTCATATAATTTCGCAATGACAAAAAATGTTATAAAACTTAAAGCAGTGTTGAAGAAAATACCTTTCACAATGTGTTTCTTTTTGTAATGTCCCATTTCATGAGCCAGTACAGTTTCGATCTCATCATTCGAGTACTTTTCAAGCAATGTGTCGCCTAATATTATCCTCTTTGATTTACCTATACCTGTAAAAGCAGCATTCGCTTTCCTTGTATTCTTACTCATATCAAACTTGTAAACATTGTCTATTTTCAGACCCGCGTCCTTTGATAGCTCAGAGATTCTGAATTTAAGTTCATCATTTTCAATTGGAATAATTTTGTAGAATAAAGGAAGGATGACTATCGGCGCAATCCTGGCTAATACAACAGATATAAAAAACATTGCGATGGAAAACGGCAGCCACCAGTCAGTATTAAATTTTTCAAGTGAATAGTAAAAGATCAACAACACCGGAATTCCAACTGCCAACGATACAACTAATCCCTTAAGATTTTCCAGGATCCACTTCCAGATATTCTGGTTTGATAGGTTATACTTATGCTCAAGATAAAAACCGGAGTAATAACTCAGCGGAGAAAAAAGTATTGAACCCGCAAACCCGATTATCAAAATAAAAATGATGAATCGCAGATAGGGATTTTCAAATGTTTGAAAAAGGTAGTTGTCAAGTTTAAGACTGTAATCAAGAAACACGAATAAAAAAATCAGTACAAATACTACAATACTTTTTGATATTCCTATTGCGAGTTTGGTATTATTATATTTTTTGGAATCCATACTTAAAATTAAGAGTAATAGTTTTTCAATCAAATAAGGGTCCGGGCAAAAAAAATCCCGGTTATTTTAAACAACCGGGACTAACAACAAATGAATAAAATTATTCTTTCTCTTTTTCTTTTACTTTGTCTTTCTTCTCAACTGTACAGCAATCTTTTTTCTTTTGTTCGTCGACAAGAACTTTTTCCTGTTTACCAACTTGTTTGCTTACTTCAACAGTTTGTGATTTATCAACTGTAGTTGCAGGAGCTGTTGATGTTGTGGTCACTTCCTTTTTTACTTCAACTTTTGATGTGGTTTCAGGTACTTCACACATCTTTTTAGTAACTCCGTCTTTTTTATCGTCAGAGCAGCAGTTACTTTCTTTCGACTGTGCAAACAACAGAGTCCCTGCAAGAAGTACAAAGCATAATGTGAGTAGTTTCATTTTTGTTCCTTTATTTTTTATTTGATTAAAATTATTTGCTAACAGTTAGTTGCGTAACATTTTCCAATTATTGATAGTTCAATCTAAAAAAATATTGCCGATGCGCAAAGGAATTTTTGAGCCCTATTTAAATGACCCGGACTTTATCCCCCGGAATCCAGCCGATTTTTCCGTCCTCAAGCCTGATCTTCAGCCAGTCATCTATCCGGTCTTCAACTTTTACTTTCAATCCTTCGTGGATTATAAAACCATCGTTACTTTTTTCATCAGGAGCTAATTTTACTGTGACTGCCTGTTCAACAACTACACCTGCTTTTAAATTGACTTCCCTGTTAAGCCTGACTATTAATATCGAAACAGATAAAAGAAGTAAAATAATCGAAACAATGCCTGATACAACTGATATTTTTTGTTGAACCAAAGTGATTGAAAAAAAGTACCCTATAGCAGCTAATAAAACCAAAATTAGGAGTATATAAGCAATGGTCGTCCAGCCGCTTAATGAAAATACAGCAAGTAAACTTTCCCACCATTGAAACAGAAAAAACTTTGGAAGCGTGTCAACTTTATCAACTAATTGTGAGTTAACCAGTGCGATGTTATGAATTACATCTTCGTCTGCCGGAGATAATTTTAATGCACGTTCATAATTCAAAACAGCATAACCATATCTGCCTGACCTGTAGTATGCATTTCCAAGATTATAAAACAACTCAACACTTTCAAATCCTTCAGATACTAATTTTTCATACTCGCTTATGGCTGAATCATAATTTTTATTTATGTACAGTTCATTTGCTTTTTTTAAAGATGATTCAGCATCAACTTGCTGAACAGCGCTTGAATCACTTACCATCAACAGATTAACTGCAAGTAATATCAGTAATATGATTGTTAATCTTTTCATTATCATTTCGATGAAAGAGTTTTTTCTATTCCGATTATAACGTTGGATAATCGTGAATACATTTCGTTCATTTCAGCCTGACCATTACTTCTTGGAGCAAATCTCACGTATTCACATTTTTCTATCGATGTTTTCATATCGTTTATCAATTCCGGATTTAACTTTTTCAATTCAAGTTCCTCAACAGCACGCTCAAGAGTAAATTCGGATTTAGGAATTTGCAGTTTATCTTCCAGGTAGCCAAACAGCGCTTGAGAAATTTCATTATAGAAACTCTGCTGCTGTTTTGTTTCAAGGAGTTTTTTTGCATTCTTCAAACGAGACTTTGCAATCTTTTCAGCCTGAACAAACTTCAACCTGCGAACATCACCGGACAATTTATCTTTCCTTACTTTCCAGGAAATCGCTCCAACCGCAATGATCATCGGGAAAAATACTGCCAATAAAAATCCTGTTTGATGCAAAAGTATCCCGCTGCCTTTTGATATTGAACCGGTATCTGTCTTTATAAAACGAATATCCCTTCCAAGCATTTTTATACCTTCTTTGGATGTGGATGTGTAAATCTCGCCGCCTTCACCTTCCAACACATTCAGATTAAACCCCCCAGCGGAAAGAGTAACGTATTTTTCATCAGAAGGATTAAAGAATGAAAACTCAATTGCAGGTATCTCTTTTTTTCCAACTGCGCGCGGGACAAGTAAATATTCAAGATTTTTTTTACCGCCGACTTTCGCTGAGCGATTTATTTGTTCATCTGATTGCGGATCATACTTTTCAATTCCCGGCGGCAGATTTAACTCGTTAAGTTCAATAAGACTTATGTTGCCGGTGCCGGCAATACTTATTTTTAGTGCAACGGGTTCATTTGCTTTCGTCTCCTGTTTATCCAGCTTAGCATTCAAAGTAAAGTTGCCGACTGCTCCGTTGAATGATTCAGGTTTTCCATCTTCGGGAAGCGGATTCACTTTTACATTAAGTGTATTCGATTTCACCTCAACATTTACGATTTCATTTCTTCCAAAAGGATCACTGAAGAAGTCATCGAAAATATTATTCGATCTTCTTTCTTTTTGTATTTGAACAGGAACGGTCAACTGGAATGGTGTTACTGATAGCTCACCTGATTGAGATGGAAACAACGCCACACGTTTGAGCACGGCAACCCGGAATTGCCTGCCGTCCAGAACTTCTATCGAATATGAAAGATTGTTTGATGTTTCAAGTTCTTCAGCCCAGAATCCCCGGTACTGTGGAATTTTTGAAACTGACATTTGAGCAGCAATATTCAGTCGTGTGTAAAGCTTATAAACAACTGTAACCTGTTCACCAACATACGCGCGTGATTTGTCAATTGTAGCCCTTATGAATAAATTTTTTGCAATCTCTTCATTAGAAACCGAAGATTTGTTACTGGAATTATCCTGCTTGACTGTGCCTTTTGCTACTTCAATTTTTATCGGCTTCGTTTTAAGTATTGATCCTTTGAAATCAATTGAGGCGGATTCAATCGTGAAGTTACCTTCACTCTTAGGTTGCAAAATATAAGATAAAGTTTTTGATGCAGATACAGCACCGTTAATGATCTGCATACTGGTTGATTGATTTGGTCCGGATAAAACCATAAACCCGCTAAAATCCGGCGGAGAAAAATTTTTAAGGCTGTTAATATCTTCACCGGAAAATGTAAATGATACCTGGAATCTGTCGCCTGCTCCAACTTTTGTATTATTTACACTTGCTTCAAAGGATTGGGCAATTGAAGAAAAACTAATTACCAGAATTAAAAAAAATATTTTTACGGTTTGCTGAAGCATATCACCAGTCTTTTTCCGTTTTAACAGGGGTGCCTTTCTGCTTTCTTAATTTCTTCTGCAGATCCTGTTCGCTGTTTTTCAGAGCATTCAATATACGCTCAGCTTCAGCTTTTGATATTTTATTCTGCTGAGGCTGTTTAAGATTATCCTGCTTTGTTGTTTGATTCTGATCAGGTCTGTTTTGATCATTCTGTCCTTTGTTTTCATTGTTCTGTTTCTGCTGATCCTGGTTTTTATTGTCCTGATCTTTCTGCTGATCTTTGTTCTGATCATTTTTATTCTGATCATCTTTTTGTTGCTGCTTATTCTGCTGATCATTTAACATCGATAATGCATAGGATAAATTATACTTAGTTTCATTATCGTCAGGATTAAGCTTGAGCGCCTCTTTATAAGCCTGAATGCTTTCTTTGTACTTTTGAGACTGTAAATATGAATTACCGATATTATGATGAACTTTCGATTTAAATTCTTTATCGTCGTGCTGTGTTAAAGCATTCTCGTATGATTTGATTGCTTCGTCATATCGTTTCTGTTTGTAATATGCGTCACCAAGATTAAATGTGGTTACATAACCGGGTTCCTTCTCATGACCTTTCTTAAAATTCACTTCGGCATCAGTGTACTTACCCTCTTTATAATTATCCACACCATCATTATTAAGTGTTCTGAGAGACTGAGCGTGAATGCTTATCGTACAACCGAATAAAATAATTACAACAGAGAAAAATAATAGCTTATACATTTTCATTCTTGCCAACCTTTGAACTGTTGAAAACCACACTGCTAAGTTTTCCGAACATAGCAGATTTTCTTTCTGAAATAAAAAATTCCATCACCAACAGTAAGAGAGCAGGTATTAAAAAATAATAAAACCTGTCTTCGTAATCAGTCACTTTTTTTGTACCGAACTCAGATTTTTCCAGTGACGATAGTTTATCGTAAATCTGGTCAAGGTTATCATCATAATTTGTACCTCTGTAATAAACACCATTAGCTTTTGAGGCGATGTCCTGTAAAATACTTTCGTTCAGTTTTGTCAGGACAGTATTTCCGCTGTTATCTGTTTTAAATCCGGCAGACTGACCATTCCTGTCATACACAGGAATGGGTACACCTGTTGTTGAACCTAAACCAATGGTAAATATTTTTATTCCCGCAGTAACAGCTTCTGACAAAGCCGCTTCGATATCACCTTCGTGATCTTCTCCATCAGTTATAACAATGATTGCTTTTTCAGTTTCTGTTTTTTGGTCAAATGATTTTGTCGCGAGTGCAATCGCCGAACTGATCGAAGTGCCCTGCTGCGGTACAGAACTGACATCAACCGCTGACAAGAATAGATTAGCCGCAGAGTAATCTGTTGTTAAAGGAATCTGGACATAAGCTGCACCTGAAAAAACTATCAGCCCTATTCTGTCCCCTTTCAATTTTTTTATCAGGTTCGCTATTTGAAATTTTGCTTTCTCCATCCTGTTAGGTTTTATATCCTCAGCCATCATACTGTATGATACATCCAGGCAAATGATCACATCTATTCCTGTCTGCTTTACTTCCTGCAGTCTGCTGCCTACCTGCGGGTTTGAAATAGCCGTTATTAAGAAAAGCAAAGCAAGCATTACCAATCCAAATTTGGTGTGACGTTTCAATGAACTGAACGAAGGCAGAAGAGTCTTATGCAGTTTTTCATCAGCGAAATTTTTTATTAATCTGTTCCGGGCTATTTGCAGATACCAGTACAGCAGGATCAATACTGGTAAAAGATAAAGAGCATTTAAATATTCCGGATGTGCAAATCTAAACATATCTCTAAGGTAATTTTTTTAGTAAAGTTCTTGCGAGTCCAGCTTCAAATAATAAAAGAAGAATTCCCGCACCAAGCCATGGATAAAAAAGTTCTTTAGCGTTTCTGTAAGATGTAATTTCGACCCTCGTTTTTTCAAGCTGATTTATCTTATCATAAATCTCAGCAAGGGTCCTGTTATTCGTCGCTCTGAAATACTGACCATCAGTTGAAGTAGAAATTTTTTTCAATACATCTTCATCAATCTCAACAGGAACCATCTGGTATCTTATTCCAAATGGAGTTTGAACAGGATATGGTGCTTCACCTCTTGTTCCGACTCCAATAGTATAAATCCTGATACCGTACGTCTGGGCTATCTGTGCAGCAGAAATCGGATCAACTTCGCCGCTGTTGTTAACACCATCAGTCAATAAAATAATTATTCTGCTTTTAGCTTCGCTTTCTTTAAGCCTGTTTACACCGTTTGCAATTGCATTGCCTATTGCCGTACCATCTTCAACCATTCCGCTTTTAATATCACCTAAAAGTCCCCGAAGCACCGAATAATCGACTGTGAGCGGACATTGCGTAAATGCTTCCCTGGCAAAAATAACCAGACCGATTCTGTCAGTAGTTCTGCCCTGGACAAATTTATCGATTACACCTTTAGCCGCTTCAAGCCTGTTTGGTTTTAGATCTTCTGCAAGCATACTGCCGGAAATATCCAGCACCATTGCAATATCAATTCCTTCGCTGTAAATATTTTCACCCGATGAAAATGTCTGAGGTCTGGCTAAAGCAATTATAACAAGTGCTACTATAATTCCGCGTAAAATTATTGGCAGATGTCTGAGCTTCTCTCTTATTGTAGTTTTTTCAGTGCGGATAATATTGATTGAAGAGAACGTTATTGAAGGTTCATTTTTTTTACCTTTAAAGAAATACCAGAACAGCATCAGCGGTATTATCAGCAAAAGATAAAGAACCCATGGATATGCAAATGTAACATCACTAAACATTTGAGTGTTCTTCCTCAGGTTGAGTTACAATTTTGGTTACTTCCACAATCTGATATGCCTGCTTCATCATTTCTTCATTTATCTCGTTCATCGGTTTATATTTTGCGAATTTTACCAGGTCGGCATTACTAAGAAAATCAGAAGTCACTTCAACTATTTTTTTCCCGGCACGGATATGGTCCAAGGCATTCATAACTTCCGTGGTAGATAATTCAAGCGCTGGAAATTTAAATCTGCCTTCAAAATATTTTCTGATAATTCCGGTTATTTCCGAGTGATATTCTTTAATGAAACCGCTCTGCCATAATTTTTTTTGTCCAAGATTATCTAACTCACTTAATGCTACTACATCCGGCGGAAGTACAACAACGGGAGTAACTTCAACTTCATTTAATTTTTTCTTACGGAACTTTTTAAACAAATAAAAGCCAATCGCAAGCAGAAGAATGATACCTGCTGCCCACAACAACAATATTTTCCAATCAAGGGGAATTCTTATCGGCTCTTTAATATCCTTTATCTCTTTTGATTTATCTACTTCAACACGGTTTACATTAAGAGAAAGTGCGTTGGAGTAAGCATAAATTTTTGTCGTATCGTTCTTATCCTGAAGTATAATTTCTATCGGCTTGATGTCCACCTGCAGAGAATCATATCCAGCCAAAGTATAGTTGTAAATGATAACTTTATTATTCGCGCTTTCCTCAATTTCGGATTGGGATTGACTTAATACTTCAAGTCCTTCAAGTGTATCTTTAATTGCAGGAGGATTCACTAGAAAATTTTTTGCGGTTTCAACTTTTATTGACAGATTTATCAGATCACCAACAAGATAGTCAGTTGTGTCAACTTTGGCTGTAACTTTGGCGGTCTGACCTGTCAGTACAGACGCAGATATGAAAAGAAGAAGAAGTACTGAAACTATTTTCACCATCTTCTCTCACGCATTTTAAAAAACTGAACAAGAGGTTTTACATAATCTTCACCTGTCTGAACAATAATACTATCGAGTCTTGTTTTCATAAACAAAGATTTCATTGACTGTTCATTTCGTTTACGTAATTCTTCCATCGAGATCTGGAAATTCCGGCTGCTTGTATCTATCCAGCGTTGTTCACCTGTTTCAGCATCTACAAATTTTACAAGTCCTAGTTTGGGTATATATTTTTCACGTTTGTCATTGATGACGACACCAATAAGGTCATGCTTTTTACCAACGACACTTAAAATCTTATCATAACCGCTATCCATAAAATCTGAAAGAAGAAAGACGATGCTTTTCTTTTTGACAGCATTATTCATGTATTCAAGTGCGCTTTTTAGATTTGTGGTTTTCCCTTCAGGTCTGAATGAGAGTACTTCACGTATAATTCTGAGCACATGTTTCTTCCCTTTTCTTGGAGGCACAAACTTTTCGATTTTATCGGTGAACAAAATCAGCCCGACTTTGTCATTGTTCTTTAAAGCAGAAAAAGCAAGAATCGCACTCAGCTCAGCAGCAATTCTTTGCTTGGTTTTTTCGATACTTCCAAAGATAAGTGAGCCGCTGAGATCAACCATTAAAATCACAGTAAGCTCACGTTCCTCTTCAAATATTTTTATGAAAGGATGCCCGAAGCGTGCGGTAACATTCCAGTCAATATTTCTTATATCATCACCGAACTGATATTCACGTACTTCCGAAAATTCCATTCCTCTTCCTTTGAAGACAGAATGGTACTCACCCGAAAAAACCTGGTTAACAAGTCCTCTGGTACGTATCTCAATTTGCCTGACCTGTTTAAGAAGTTCTTTGCCTATCATCTTACGGTACTTCTATCTTGTTCAGGATTTCGCTGATAACATTCTCAGTTGTTATTTCTTCTGCTTCAGCTTCATAAGTGACTGCGATACGGTGACGGAGTACATCATAACATATCGAACGAACATCTTCAGGAATAACATAACCGCGCCGTTTAATAAATGCCATGGCTTTTGCGCCAAGTGCAAGATTTATACTTGCACGGGGTGATGCACCATAACTTATAATGTTCGTAAGATTTTGAAGTCCGAATGTTTTTGGGCTACGCGTAGCAAATACAATATCCAGGATATACTTTTCAATTTTTTCATCGATGTAAACTTCACCGACTAATTTTCTTCCGTTGATTATATCAGCCGGAGTTATTACGGGTTTAACCTCCGCTGCTTCGTCATTAATATTCTGTCTTACAATTTTTAATTCTTCTTCTCTTGACGGATATGTTATTTTCACTTTCAACATAAACCTGTCAACCTGTGCTTCGGGTAAAGGATAAGTTCCTTCCTGCTCAATAGGATTTTGTGTAGCAAGAACAAGAAACGGTTCATCCAGTTTAAATGTCTGCTCACCAATAGTTACCTGTCGTTCCTGCATAGCTTCAAGCAATGCGCTTTGTACTTTGGCAGGCGCACGGTTGATTTCATCTGCAAGTATAAAGTTTGAAAAGATGGGACCTTTCCGTATGAAAAAGTTTCCCTCTTTCTGATTATAAATCATCGTGCCTATAAGATCGGCAGGCAGAAGATCAGGAGTAAATTGGATTCTTTGAAATCCTGCTTTCATTGATGAAGCGAGTGTTTTTATTGCAAGGGTTTTGGCAAGCCCTGGAACGCCTTCCAATAGTATATGACCGTTGCCGAGTAATCCAATTACAAGTCTTTCTACCATTGCCTTTTGTCCGACAATCACTTTGCCGATTTCATTCATCAACAGGTCAATGAACGCGCTTTCCTGCTTTATTTTTTCATTCAAAACGGTGATGTCCAAGATTATTTCTCTCCTTAATTTTTAATTAAGATCACGATTAAAGTAATGTTTTTAGACGCGTGCAAACTTAAAAATGTTGCGGTATTATTTCAAGAAATTTAGTGTCAAACTTTTTACCTGACCATGAAAATAGCAAACTTAAGGTACGAAGTTTCATGCATAGCAGGTAAAGCCGGATGATCAAAGGATGCCCTGTTGAAATGAATTAATTGAATTTCTCTCCCTGTTTTAACAGCTGCTGAGTTTATTATTGATATAAATTCACTCTCCGGCAGATGATAAGAACAAGATGATGTTACCAGAAAACCATAATTGTTAATTAATGTTAACGCCAGCCTGTTAAGCTTTTCATATCCTTTTTTAGCCTGGTTAATATTTTTTTTGTTCTTGGCGAATGCCGGCGGATCGATCATAACCACATCAAAATTTTTATTTCCATTTATGCAGTCTGATAAGTAGTCAAACACATCACTGGTTACAAGATCATATTTATCAGTGAACATATTCAGTTCAAGATTGACTTTAACCAATTCTATCGCTGCTGCAGACGAGTCAACAAAAGTCACTCTGTCCGCACCGCTTTTAAGTGAGTGCAGTCCAAATCCTCCTGAATTACAGAAAGCATCCAGTACAGATTTTTCTTTACATATTTTTTCTATAAAAAATCTGTTATCCGACTGATCAAAATAAAATCCGGTTTTGTGACCACTTGCAAAATCAACTTTATATTTTATTGATCCATCCTCGATTATTTCATTATCAATCTTACCATAATAAATCGTGTTATCAGTTGATAATCCTTCCATTACCCTGAAATGTTCTTCATTCATTGCGAAGATATTTTCTGCGCTGTATTCATCTTTAAGTATCCGGATAATTAACTGTATATTTTTCTCCATCCCGGCAGAATAAACCTGCAGCACAAATGTCTTATTGTATTTGTCGATAATCAGTCCCGGCAAATAATCACTTTCACTGAATACTAATCTGAATGAATCTCTTGAAGGATAAAAAGATTTTCTCAACTTATAAGCATTAGCTAATCTATCTGCAAACAGTTTTTGAAGATCATCGATGATATTGCGGCTGAGGATCCGGACTGATATGAGAGAATTTTTATTGTAAAATCCCTGCGCAACTATTTCATCACGATGATCATATACTGAAACAATATCTCCGCTTTCAGGATTGCCATCTGTTTTTTCGATCTCGTTGCTGAAAATCCATAAATGACCCGATCTGATTCTTCGGTCTTCGTTCTTTTTCAAAAATATTTTAGGATAACTCAATTGTCTTCTTCCTCAATCTGTTCATCTAAATGGATTTAAGTTTGAATTAAAATCGTTAATTTTGATCAGTGAAATTAATGCTAAATACTTTATGAAAAAATTTTATCTTCTGTTATTCTTTCTCTCTTTTGCCGCAACAATCTATTCGCAGAATAAAACCGCGTGGATATTTGACCCGCAGGCAGGCTCAGAGAGTAACGATATGAAGTTCCGGGAAATTCTTTCGAATATATCTCAACGAAATGATATAGAGAATATCATAGTCACCGGGAACATTTCTTTGAACAGTAGTGAAGAACAATTTTTGTCTCTTAAAGCTGTCACTGATACAATAGAGAAAAAATTTTATTTTATCCCCGGCACCAACGACTATAACTGGCTAAATGGTAATTCAGAAATTTTCAAAAATATATTTAATGATGATAAGTTTTATTTAAAACAAAATGATGCTGTATTTATAGGAATGACTTCCGCAATTGAACGGCGCGGTGAGGGCGGGCATTTCAGACGTGAAGACCTCGAGTGGTTAAAATCGCTCAGCGATACTTTTCCCGATAATATTCCTGTTATACTTTTTCTGAATCAACCATTGAATCAGACTGTCGACAACTGGTTCAAGGTGACAAATGCACTATTGAATAAAAATGTCTTGTTCATTTTATCTTCTGAAGGTGATGAAACGAAAGCAACAACAGTAAATAGTGTAATAACGATTAATGCAAAAGGCTTCACTTCGAAGAATAAGGAGTGGAGTTATTTTATTCTGGACACTTCTGATGATACTCTGCAATTAATAGAATCGTTCAAATCGGGGAAAGAAAACACAATTATAAACCAGTCAATAAATTCTCCCGCTTCATTCAATGTGATAGATTCAATTGATTTCGTTAGCTGGGAGAGCCAACTGATGTGGAAATATGATTTGAATAACTCGATTAATAATTCTCTTGTAGTTAAGGATGATCTGATATTTGCTTCAACACCTGACGGAGAAATAACCTGCCTGACAAGATCAGGGCAAGTAAAATGGAAAACTAAAATAGGCGGCAGCTCGATCAACAATCTTGTTAAAGAAGGTGATCTGCTTGTAACCGGCACTTTGGAAGGAGATCTCATTTCACTTAACGCTAATACGGGAGATGTTTTCCTTACAATCGGAGTTGGAGAACCGATAACTTCACGCTTAACAAGTGCGTCCATAGAAGTACCGGAAGGAAAAATCCGGGTAGTGATTTTGGGAACAGTTAACGGCAATGTTTACTGCTACAATATTTATTCATTTGAGTTGTTATGGCAGAACAGTTCAGCCACTGACATGATTGAATCTGAACCGATGGTTATTAACAACAGGATTATTTTCGGGAGCTGGGATTCCAATCTTTATTGTGTAGACAGCAGAAGCGGAATCTTAAACTGGAAATGGTCGTCCGGAAATAATTTTTATTTTGCGCCTGCCAGATGCACACCGGTGAGTGACGGAAAAAATGTATTTATAACATCGCCTGATAAAAATGTTTATGCAATTGATTTACTTCTCGGCACATTAAACTGGAAAAAGGAATTTAGTGCATGGGAATCTGCTGGAATCAGCCAGGATAAAAAACAAGTATATATTAAATCATTCCGTGACAAACTTAATATCATTTCCTCGGCTGATGGGAAGCTTATAAAAGAACTTGATCTGAAAAACGGGTTTGATACAACACCATTAGAGATTAAAGTATGGAATGAAAATATTTTACTCCCATTAAAAAATGGTACTCTGCTTCTGGTGGATAAATCATATAATCAAAAGAAAATAATGTTTACCGGGAACTCAAGATTAAACCAGGTATTTCACTTTTACGATGATGTTTTTGTTACATCAAATTCTGATGGAATAATTTATTGTTTCAATCTTAAAAAATGAATTTAAAATCATACTGAGGATTTATGCCGAAATTTAAGGGGATAATTTTTGATATAGATGGAACGCTCACATCAACAAATGAACTGATATTCGCTTCTTTCAATTTTATCACAAATAAATATCTCGGGAAAAATCTTACTCCGAAAGAGATCATTGCATTGTTCGGTCCGACAGAGGATGTAATACTCAAAGACTGGTGCGGTGATAATTATAACACAGCCCGCGAGGAATACTATTCTTTTTACAGGGATAATCATCATATGGCTGATTTGTATCCCGGCATTAAGGAAGTGCTTGAATCAATAAAGCAAAAAAATATTCCGATCTCCATTTACACCGGTAAGGGTCGTGATTCTGCAATCATTACATTAAGTCAGCTTGGAATAATAAATTATTTCAATATGATAGTAACAGGTGACGATGTTGCGGAGCATAAACCTTCTCCTGAAGGTATTAATAAATTTGTTGTAGAGTATAATTTAAATCCTGATGATGTTTTAATGATCGGCGATGCCGTTTCCGATATTAAAGCTGCACGCGCTGCTGGGGTTAGTATTGCTTCGGTATTATGGGATAGTTATTCCAAATCGGAAGTTATTAAACACAAAAGCGATTATGTTTTTCATTCAGTGGATGAATTGAAAGAGATGCTGGAGAAAAATATTTAAGGCAGTTTTTTAATGGAAGAGGAAAACTCAGTATTACTCTGAATTTTCCTCCGTGATTGAAAACTTAATTGTCGATCAAAAACTAAACGGGTAAATAAATGATATTCTTGGCTCAATTCTTTTCTGCGGTTCATATTCAAGAATGTTATCATCAGCATCTCGGACAGGTGTAAACGTCCAGTGATAAACCAATGAGACAAGCATAAACGGATATGGTTTATATCCCAACTCGAAAAAAAGGTAAGAACGGTCATCAAGTTTGAACAAGTCGACTTCATCCTTAATATTTATTTTGTCATAACCCGCACGTGCAACGAAAGGTGCTTCTTCAGGTGCGATCTCGGTTCCAAGATGAAGTATTCCGCTGGTGGGATATTTATCAAGTCTTTGATAACTGCCTATGATATTGAACAATCCTAAAACATCAACGCCGAGTTCTCCGTAAAATCCATTTGCTGTCTCAGTAAGGTTTGTTAACTGAGCAGCTTTGCTTGAGAATGCACCACCGGAAGTTGAGTCTGCTTTAAATCTTTCAATCTCATAAAATGAATTGAAGTAAGATGGGATATACTGTTTATTGTTAAACCTTCTCTCAAGTTTTGCAAAAAGCGATACAAGTCCTAAACCACTTAATTCAGCTTTAATACCTGTTGCAACACCGCTACCGAAATTGAGTATCTTTGCATAGTCTGCATACAATGTAAGATCAAGTATATCGGTTCTGACAAGCGGGAAACCAATATCAAACCCGATTATAGTCATTGAGCCTTCATCCTGTGTAGTTTCAAACTTTTTTGTAATTGGATTATAAAATCCTCTCACCACACCGGCATTTTCATGCAGATCGGAAACTACTGTCGCTCCGACTTCAACTCCGCCTATTACGGGTATCATCCCAAGTTCTGTAAACTGCAAAGGACGAACATAACCTCTCAGTCCCAAAATTCCTGCTTCTGCAAACTGACTGTAGATCGATTCGAAACCAAACTGTCCGAAATCGATATCCAATACCATTCCTATTTTTCTTGTATCAAAGGAAGGACTGTTATTATAGAGGTACATTATACTTCCATGTCCAAGAGTATGATAGTCCAGCGCACCGACTTTTACATAGACAGGATCATTCTTTACACCATACCTGGCATATCTTATAAGACTCAGATAGTCCGAGGTTTCGTTAAAATTTTCTTTTCTTAATTTTCCATCTGAATCGAAATCAAGATTAAGATCAAGACCTACACCGAAATTAGCAAAGGATATTTCAGGTCTGAAGCTAAAACGATAATGCGGTTTACCATCAATCCACATTAAACCGAGTCCGCCTGTTAAATGTCCTTCATCCTGTTTGGGATACTGATTAAACTGAGCAAAAGTGTCCAATGAAAACAAAACAGCGAATAGTAGCACAACTATTTTTTTCATTTTCTGCCTTATGTATGTTGATAAAACTTAAATGCAAAATATAAAATGATCTGTTAAAATCATTTACTTGAGTAGAATAACTTTTATTACTGAAGAATGATTATCTGAACTTAACCTTACAAAATACATTCCTGATACAGCTTCCTTTAAATCAATAGTAGTTGAGTATGTACCTGCCGGGAATGAATCTGTCAAAACCCTATTGACAATTTCTCCTGAAGAATTAAACACCTCAAGCGTAATTGTTGATACATAAGGAATTGAAAATTCAATCTTCGTCTGGTGATTAAATGGATTGGGATAAGCATTCGATAGATAAAATTCTCCCGGGATTTCATCATCAATTAATTCTACCGATGAAATGAAATCAACCACAACAGTATCAGAATATTCAAACGAACCTGTAAAATCAATCTGCTTCAGTCGGTAATGGACTACACCAGTCATTTCAACAAGTGTGTCAATGTACTGATAGTGTTTCGGGGAATTACTATTTCCGTTGCCTTCCACAAAACCGATCGCCGAAAAGTTAAAAGCTGAATCAGATCGTTCTACATCAAAGCCATAATTATTGGTTTCAGTAGCAGTGCCAAAATTAAGCTGAACACCGTTACTGATTACCGTAGCATAGAAATAAACCAGTTCAACCGGCAGCGGTTTATTATTTTTTATTTTGGAGAATGAGTTTTGTCCGTTGCTTACATTTGTCAGCGTGATTAATAATACTGAAACCGCTATTGATATCCTGCAAACTAATTTCATCTTATAACCGAAAGTTTTTGAGTTATATGATAATTTTTATCAGGTGTTGTCAGAATTAGTTTTGCAAAGTAAACTCCATTAGCAAGTATGTCGCCATCCTGATCTTTACCATCCCAGAAAAGCGAATTGAATCCTGGAATTAATTGTTGTGATGTAAAAGTCATTTCCCGAATTTTTCTTCCGGCAACTGTATAGATAATTATTTTCAATTCTTCAGGTACCGATGGAAGTGTAAAAGTAAAATAAGTTGACTCGGAGAAAGGATTAGGATAGTTATACGCATTTTCAATTTTGAGTTGATCAGATACTGAAAAATATCTCTCAAAGATTGGTGTCGATCCGGGAATTCCCCTCACATCTTTTGCAAAAATCCTCAACCTGTTTTCACCGGTCACAATTGCAGGATTGAATTTATACTGAGCAATACGGTTTACAGTATCATAATCAGTATCAAGTCTTGAAAAAGTTATTTCTTCAGTATCCAGGAAAATCAGAAGCGATGTAGTATCTTCTAACGGGAACCAAACCGGGTAGTTAAGATTAATTATAATCTCAGGCTTTGAAGAAACATAATCACCGTCATAAATTTCTTTTCCGTCAAATGTAACCGAAACTGCTGATTCACTTATCGAAGTGAGCGTATCACGTATAACATAAAACCCTTTTTCGAATAAATTATTATCCTTATAAAGTTCCGGAATTTTGCTTTCACTATCTAAAAGGATTCGGAATAACATATCTCCAAAACCATCTGCAATATTGCTAAGATAAGTTCCAGAAAAATTTATTTTCTGATCCTGGTCAAGAACAGTTACCATACTATCTGAAATTGTAATTGAACTGTTATCAGGTTTTATAACCAGCAGCCGAACATTGAAAGAGTCAGCCGGAGAATCTCCGACATTATAAATGTCATAATTAATCGATATGGATTCTCCCTGCACAAGGCTGTCTTTATTTGTATTTACAACCTGGTAGTTTACAGCCAGTTCGGGCACCGACTGAAAGTTTACACCGAGTGAAATAATTCCGGGTGATTCTTTCAATTCATTAGCTGATAATTTCACAAGCATTTTTACTTCAGGATAAACCGATGCGTCAATAAAACTGATTGAAGCACTATCCCCGGGAAATGCAATCGCTGATAATGTATCGACATCTTTCGCGGAGGTTATACCGAGCGGGATGTACTCAACAGATGAGCCGGTGGGCAGGGAATCTTTTTTAAATATATCAAACCAAAATGTGCTTTTGGTAATAGATGGAAATACTATATGTCCCGTTTCATTAACAACCAACTGGGATGTATCAATAATTGCGGGTCCCTGGAAAAGTTTTTTATATGATTCAGGTACCGATCCCATCGGTGCGCCCTTAACACCAAGTAAGCACCACGATTCTCTGTACCTGACACTATCAATGTACAAACTGCCAAGTGTTTCGATTGCCTGCCTGACAGCAGTACCGCCGCTAAATCCCAGCACTGTTTGTGCAGCATCATCACTTATTGCAAGCGCTAATAATTTTCCATCCGGTAATGACGCAATGTAAGCAATGATAGAATCAGCGTTTTGCGTTATAGTATTAGGCGCAGCAAAATACCTGATGTTTGTCGGTTCGAGTGTGATTGAATCAATCTCTGCACTAACCATTCCCCAGAAGAATGTATTGGGTAAACGTTCTTCACTATTAAATAACATTGACGCAAATTTTCCGTCATTAGAACCGGCGGAAGTTATTTTTAATTGATTCGTCGACTCATTTATTTTCCAGGAATTACTAACGCTGTCAAATTCAACATTCTTAAATGAAAAGTCCTGGCTCTTGTGTGATCTGTCAACGAACCAATCGTATTGATGACTAATATTCTTAAACGAAAATGCTGATGACCATTCAACCTGGCTGGCATTAAGTCTTGCTCTGTACCAGTATCGCTGATCATCAACGAGACTTTGGAGCGGTACTTTAGTAAACAGATCTGTCAGGGAAACCTGGTATTCACTTGCGCTGTTAAACTGTTCGTTATCTGCTATAGAAAAAATCAGATCACTTATGCCGGAAATATTTTCATAAGTTGGATTAAGAAGTTTAATAGTGTCTTTACCTGTCGTATAAAAATGTTCACTCTCCACCGCTCTTAATGAAGTTGAATAAATTGTGAATTCAACTATTGCTTCATTATCATCTTCATATATTTCATCGATGTTGTTATCGGGGTCGAGCCTGATTGTAAGCGAATGCTGACCGAGCAGTGCGTTAGTTGTTACATAAAATCCTGTTTCTGACTCAAGCACCGGCGAAGCAATTTTGAATGTTGACGTGAAGATTACGGAATCACCAAATTTATTCTCTGCGGATACTGTAAGTGAATCTAAAACTACCCTGCCCCAATTCTTTATCCTGACAGAAACAAAAATTGAATCATTAAGATCATTCAACTGAGAATTGTTTAAGACCACAGAATTGCCCGCTAACACAAAATTCGGTTTAACAGGAATCGCAAATTCTATCAGCGGGTCGGTGAACAAAAGATTACAATAATTAAACACCCTGTTCACTTCATTAAATCCATAAAGGTTAAGCTGATTTATTTTTCCCTGGAAGTGTGCTTTGCTGATGTTTGTTACCGAGTCGACCAGAAGAAGTTTGTAGAACAAACCCGGATAACGTAATGAAGTTGAAACATAACCAAGACTTGAGTTGCCGAGATAACTTATCGCCTGTCCGTTAGCTGACTGAAAAACAAACAACTCACCAAACGCATCAACATCAGGCTCAGCAAATTTACCTGTAGAACATCCGAAGTCCGAAATCAACGGATTGCGGTCTATGAAAGCGTTCTTTATGTCTTCAACTTCCGTGATTCCATTGTCCCAAGTTCTTGTTCCACTGTGCCCGATGTAAGAGATAAACAATCCGCTGCTGTCAACAGCATTACGTATCTCTTCAACTGTGTATGGACCAAAGTTAGTCGGCGGACTTACGGTTTTGTAAAAGTGAATTCCTTTTCCGCCAACAGGTGAAGGACGCACGATATTATTTAACAGTGAATCATTCGCTGCTTTGATCTGGGCTAGTTCCGAAATATTTGACGGATCACCGCCGCTGTAAAATGTGAAGCGTTTGTTATAGTCATCAAACCTTCTTCCTACATAATTCTGATGCTTTTGTAAGAAGTTCAGTATTTCACTGTCATTATTCGCGGAGATTCTGCTGACATACATTTGTGGAATATTTATGTTTGTCGAATCCCAGCACGCATACCAATTATCGCTTACCGGGAAACCATAAGATGGAACAAGATTCTGCTTACGCGGAGAAGGAGCAGGATTCCATTTTTCTTTATAATCATAATTTGCATCACCGGCAAGAACGAGATAAGTCGGAGATGGTGAAGTCCAGTTTTGATTCGCCGTTATTAAAAATTCTTTGATAGATTCCGCGTTGTTTTCACCGAAAGAAAATTCATCATAAATGTCATCGATATAAATTAAAGAAGTTCTTACATCATACTGCTGATCAATGAACTGAACATATTGCTGCATGGAAGCCGCAAGAACTCTATTACTTATCAATATATAATCAGCACCTCTTGAAGGATCGGGAAGATTAACAAATTGCTTTTGATATTTAAAGATTGGTGTTCTTACACCGGATGTTTTCATAATGAAATATTTATCACCGCCCGTAACAGTATCACTAAAGACCAGTTCATTACCAATCAAAGAAAATGAACTGATCCTTTTTATATCCGGCATTACCTTATAGATCAGGATTGAAGTATCCGGTGAAGTAATATTTGTGAGTTTAACATTTCTGATGCCGGTTGGAATCGAATCAGGGATAATAATAGTCAGGGAATCATTAACTGCTATATTCTGCCTGTGGTAGTCAATTTCAATCCAGTCGATAAGTGACCTGTGAAATAACGCAGAAGTTGCCAGTCCGAAAACCCTGAAGGCATTATTCCCTTGTTGAAGTTGAGATGATGAAAAAACTGAATTGAAGTTAACGGTAGCCCTGTAATCAAAAGTTACTGAATCCTGTACAGACGTTGAATTAATACTTGAACCATGTTTATGCGTTTGTATAACAATATTGCCAGCATTACTTATCAATCTTACTGAAGTCTTTACCGATGTTGATGGTACAAAATCGGTCGCCTGAAAATTTATTTGTTGAACCTGGTTATTACTCAGTGTAAGCCATGTCCACACTTTATGTTCCTGCCAGAAAGGTAACTGAGTCCTTGGAAGTTCGGCATCGTAATACCATATACGCTGCTCATCTTCGAAATGAAGTTTTGCAAGATGGCTGGTAATAGTATCAGTAACAGCTGCAAGAATTCCCGCAGTCTCATTCAACCGTAAACCATTATCGCCGCCCCATACAAGCCAGGCAAATGTTGTATCTGTATAACGGTTCATGTAGTTAAGGTATTCCTGACCCGTATTTACAATTGAATGATAATCATCACCGCTGTAATTTTTTGTCGACCAGAACTCTATGTAATCATCAGGATCGAATGACTGATCTGCTTCACCGAAAACTCTTAAAGGTATCTGTTCACCTTTTTCAAAAAGCTTTATAGTCAATGGGTTGACTGAAGACGGATTTATACCGTAAGAAATAAGATCATTATAAGTTATTCTATAAATGCCATCATTAATTATAGCCAGTTTATAATGTGTTTTACTGTAATCAATCCAGCTATACGAATCGGTTTGACTATCGGTAGGTTTCACTTTACTCCTGAAGTCCAATGCCTGTTCATAATTCAGAATGACTGAGTTCAAATCCTTTTCAAAGATGCTCATAGGTTCAACATTTTTTATGAAGGGTTTGATATCAGAAAAACTCAATTCGGCTTTCCCCGATTCAATAACTGTCAAAGATTTATTTTTCCAGTTAAGCCGGTATGGATTTAACTGAACAACAGCGCAATAAAAATTCCTTAGCCAGAAATAATCTATGACTTCAACTTCCTGTTCGGGATAAAGATCACCGGAAAAGTATTTTAACTCCAAATCATTCTTAACCAGCGATAATGATGAATCAGGATTAAGTCTGATTGCAGGACTAACCTGGAAATTTATGTTTTCAATTTCCTTTTCGACTTTTGAATTAAGATTCACATTTAGTTTTGAATAAGGAGGAATCGCAACAATAAAACTTCGTTGCGGAAAAACAGGTTTACCCGGTGAGTCTTCATTTATTCCTTCAGGAAATTCCAGCGTATAAGTTCCATCATCATTCCTGAGTAATGCCTCTAAAGTATTTACGAAATTAAATTCTAATCCCGATGAATTAGTCCTGACTTTTTCAGGATCAATCACCTGTGCGGGCAGTTTATATCCGGTTAGGAATAACAAAGAGATTAAGACAAAGTGCTTTATTTTTTTATTCATCTAATCTCAAATAATTGTTTGATGATGAATTTCAACCATTGACGAACCTTCTTAATATTGTAAAGGTGCCTGCATAATTATAATAAAAAAAAGCATCTCTTGCCCATCAGTCATTTGAAATGGATTTATCATTACGGCTAAGAATTTGTTTTAAGATCATAAAGAAAAATACGGGAACTCCGATTGCGTACCTGTCAAAATATTTGATCGGATGCTGAATCAATCTGAACATCCATTCAAGTCCGAGTTTTTGAAATAGCACCGGACCCCGGAAACGTTTCCCGGCAAGACTTCCGAACAAATCACCAACGGATTGAATAACATTACAATTAAGACTGTTAATATTATCAACTATCCATTTTTCCTGGCGAAGTGAACCAAGACCCACCCACAATATATTTGCCGTACTTTCATTTATTTTTTTAACAGTTGAATCATTAATATCTTCAAACCCGTTCAGGTGTCCTGCAATTTTCAGTTCAGGGAAATCAGATTTTATTTTTTTAATTGCTGTAGTAATTGTCTGCTCATCCGAGCCTAAAAAAAATATTTTCCATTCGCTTTCTTCCGACTGTTTTAAATATTTTTTTGCCTCATCAGTCCAGTTTAATCTTTTAAAGTCATCGTGCGGGAAAAATATTCTGCAGGCAATCTCCATCCCCTTCCCGTCTATATGATTATATGTGAATGAATTTATGTTCTCTTTCAGAATATTATTTTTTGAAGCGTATCTTACTGTATGTGGGTTAACATACCCGATTGAAATCTTTTCATCATTACTAATTGAATCTTCAGTTAACCTGACAATACTGTTATAATCCAGGTTAGAAAATGTAACCCCGAACAAATTATATTTCCTGATATCAGATTGCAAAACGCATTTAACCTTCTTTAATAAGAGTATTATAAATGCCGGATAGTTCTGAAAAATATTTTTCACAATCACAACTGGATTTAACTTTTTGAAATAGCTCTTCTCCCATTTTCGATATCGAAGGTAAATTTTTTAGAACATTTTCAAGCTTTGACGATAAATCATCACTACTGCCAGGCGTGACAAGAATACCATTTACATTATCATCTATGAATTCCCCTATTCCGCCCGTCCTTGATCCGATGAACACTTTTTTCATAGCCCCGGCTTCAATCATCACATAAGGGAAAGGATCTTCAATTGAAGGAAGAACAACTACGTCAGCAATTTTGAAATAATGTCTCAAATCTCTTTGAGGGCTAAGAATTTTAATTGATTCGTTATTTCTTAGCTCGACATCCAGATCGTTATCTGTAATTGTTCCAATCAAAATAAGTTTTGCGTTTAATGATTTGTCAATCTTATTAAATGCTTTGATGAGCACATCACTTCCTTTTATCCTGCTTATTCTTCCTGCGAACAGAATTATTTTATCGCTGCTATCATACTTTAAAGACCTCCTTAAATCGTCGGGATGGTATTCTACATCACTATAAAAAGATTCATCTATACAATTGTAGAGAGTTACGATTTTGTTTCGGGAGTGAGGGAAATTCTTAATTAAGTGATCTTCAATTGACCTGCTTACAGCAATAATTTTATCCGACCTGAAGCTGATATTATTCATACCGGCAACAAAACTGTGGACTGTGGTTATAGTTTTTATACGCAGCAACTTAGCAGCCAAAACAGAAATTAATTCGGGGTATCGATGATGAGTGTGGATCAATTCGATCTTATTGCGTCTGCAAAAAAGGAAAAGGCTTACTAAATTTTTTATAAGCAGAAACGGATTTGAATGATCTTTTTTGAAATTCATCCTGGAAAATTTCAGATTATTAATCGCTGTTAACCTGTCAAGCGAGTCACCTGAATTTGTAATAAAAAAGATTTTGTATTGCGGGTTATTGCAAAGTCTTTTTATCAGAATGTAAACATGCTTACTCACACCACAGGCATAATTGAAATCTGGTGATATAAATAAAATGTTCACGTTAGTTTCTTTCCATTAACTCAATGCAATTTTTATAAACCTGCTCAACCTCTACAAGTGAGAGACAGTACGGTTGTATATAAGAACAATTCCATTCGCAATTAAAACAATCAAGTTGGAAGTATTCGCAAGAAGAGTTTTCACTTTCAGTATAAGGGAAAAATCTGTTAAAGTTACCACCGCCGATAATAGCAACATAGGGTTTTCCAAATAACTGCGCGATGTGTGTAAATCCTGAATCAAGACCGATGAACAGAGAAGAATTCTTAATGAGGTAAACACATTCAGCAAATGAAAAGTTACCGGCATACCCTTTAATCCTATTTCCATCCGAAATAAAATTAATAATTGATGTCTGCTCTTCTGTCCCTAACAGTATGACCCGGGATTTTTCTGCAAGTTTATTTGCTAACATTTTAAATTTTTCTGTTGACCAGTTTCTGATACTCTCTGACGAGGACGGAGCTATAAGAATGAATTTGTCAGCTAAATCAAGCTGGGTTTCTTTACACGAAATTAATTCCGTAAAACTATTCTGCTTTGAATATACTGATCCATAAACACTCTGAAAGAGTAAATGCAATCTTGTGCTTTCATTAATTTCATCGGAATGCAAAACAAAATTATACCTCGCATTATTTTGTTTAAGAATTGGACTAGGCAGGTATTTCGAAAAACTAACCACACCTGTAGTAAATCGTGCAAGGCAGTTCAGGGTAATTTCATCGTTGAGTATGCCGCGGGAAGGACTGATATTCAGTACTTTTTTGAAATTAAATTTTCTTAATGAATTAAGAATAACTATACGGTAAGTAAGTGACCGTTTGTATTTTTTCGTATCAACTGCGAAGGTCTTAAATGGTTTGTTTTCAGAAAAATATCCGTTATTGAATTTAATATCGGTCAGCAGAAAAACATTTTTACCATTTTCAACTGATACAACATTACTGATAAACTGAAGAGATAAAACCAGGTCCCCAAGTTTTTCTGTATTGACGATAAGAATATTTGCCGACTTACTTTCACTGTTTTTTACCAGGAATATTTTTACGAAAAAAGAATAAGAGATTTGAAAAATGTACGCGCGTAGTTTGATATAAAATAAATCGAGATCCTGTCTTTTTCTTTCAAACCAGTTTTTAGTTTTAAGATTCATTTTATTTCTCAGGGAATTCTATCTTGGGTTTGAAAAAAATTCCTTTCAAATAAAGAATCAGAAAATTGTAAAGGTATTTCAGTGAAGGTTTTCCTGAGTGAAATAATTGGTCTCTGTATAATCTGATGACAAATAACAATCCGCTTAAATAACCTCTTAACCTTGAAGAATGAGTAATACTATTCCGGAGTATTGCAACACAAACCATATTTCTAACACCAAACTGAAACTTGATGTCCGAAGTTTTAAGATTGAGATATGGTTTTGGATTGTTTGTACCGCAGTAATGGGTTGCCTTGCTGTTAACAATCATAAACCCTTTGTAGCCTTGTTTTATTATCCTCAAAGTGTACTCTGCATCATCACCCCAGATAAAAAAATCTCTGCAAGGATAACCAGCTTTTTTTATCACATCCTTCCGGATAAGCAAAGAGCCGAATGATGCTGAAAGAACCGGTACCGGTTTTTCCGAAGTTATCGAATTCAATAAACTGTAAGGTTCAACGAGTTCGGGAATGTTCGGGTAAGCAAGATTTCCATCGGTAAAATAAATTGTACTACTGATGAATCCTGTACTTACTTCTTCAGTGAGATCACTGCCAAACATCTTTTCCAGAGCGTCACTTTCAAAGACAATATCTGTATCAATACACCAAACAAATTCATTCCCATTTTCATAAGCAGTTTTGATTCCGGTAAATTGTCCGCCGGCACTGCCGCTGTTTTCCTGTGTTATTACAGTTAAGTCGTTTTGGGTAGTTAACCATTCATTTGTTCCATCTGTACTTGAATTATTTACAACTATAATTTCATTTACTGCATATGTTTGTTTTCGAATGCTTGAGATACATTCTTTAAGCAGTTCAAGTCTATTAAATGTTACAACAACAGCGGCAACTTTTTTTTTCATTGTTTCGATATTTCTATGAATTTGTTCAAAGCTGCAGCGACAACCTGGTCCATATTGAAGTATTGATATTCAGCAAGCCTGCCGATAAAAATTACGTTTGTAAGTTTATCAACTTCAACCTTAATTCTTTTATAAACTTCCCTGTTACTGTTCGTCGGAACCGGGTAATAAGGATCGCCGTCAGCCGTGGGAAATTCAAACGAGACAGTTGTAGATTCAGTCGTTTGACCACTCAATTTGTTATGCTCAACAACTCTTGTGTATGGCGGCTGTGCGTCTACATAGTTAACCTGCGCGACAGGCTGGAATGAACCGGTTTTGTGATTTTCATATTCAAACCTGATCGATCTGTAAGGCAGCTTTCCGAATTCATAATTGAAAAAATAATCAGCGGGTCCGGTATAGATCATTTTATTAAAGTGAATTGAATCAAGAATGGATTTGTAATCTGTATTAAGAACAACCTCAATGTTTTTGTGAGCAAGCATCCTTTCAAACATTTTTGTATAACCCTCAAGCGGCATAAACTGAAACTTGTCAGTGAAATATCTGCAATCGTCATTAGTTCTAACAGGTATTCTTCCGCATACTGTCGGTGATAAATCCTCCGGATACAAATTCCATTGTTTGAATGTGTAATGTTTAAAAAATTTTTCAAACAATTCCTGTCCGACCTGGTTCACTATAATGTCTTCAGAATTTTTTATGGGAAACCTGCTCTCTTTAATCCTGCTAAAGAATCCTTCAGTTTCAGTTTCATTTTTCAGATTCAATTCATAAAACTTATTTATTGTAATTCTGTTTATTGGTATCGGATAAAACTCATTTCCTGTTCTTGCCAGGACCATGTGTTCGTATTTTCGCCACTCAGTGAACTGAGAGAGGTAATCAAAAACTTCTTTGCTGTTGGTGTGAAAAAGATGAGGACCGTATCTATGAACAAGAATACCATATTCATCATATTCATCAAACGCGTTACCGCCGATATGGTTACGTTTTTCCACGATGATTACTTTTTTGTCAAGCTGCGATGCGATCCTTTCAGCTAATACCGATCCGGCAAAACCCGCGCCTACTATAAGATAATCGCAATTCATATAATCTTGATTTTTCTTTTGATCAAATAGAATAAGAAAGATGCTGTGACAAAAGTTTCGGTTATCACGACAGAAACCGATGTTCCAACTTCAAAATAAACCGGAACCAGAATAAAAGAAACCATCACATTCAATATTCCCGCAACTAACAGAATAACAGCAAATGCTTTTTCTCGTTTCAAAGGTAGCATTGTCTGCACACCGGTAACATTACTGAATGTAATCAGGAATGGCAGCCATGCAATAATCTTAAGTACAAGTACAGATTGATTGTAACCTTCACCCAAAATTATATCCACCAGTTGACCGGCGAAAAAAAACAGGGTCAATGAAATTGAAATTCCGCCGACAAGTGCGATGCGGAGTATTTTTTTATTGAAGTTGATGAAGGCTTCCTGTGAAACGGATAATAGATGATTGACGTAAGGGAATACAGTTTGCAATAACGGGTTCATCATTGCCTGAAGTGCAGATCGGATTTTGTCAGCAGCGGTATAATATCCAACTACAGTATTGTTGGTAAACAATCCAAGTATAAATGCATTTGAAGTTGTGTATAAGTTAATTGAAACCTGCGATAAGAAAATACTCCAGCCGCTTTTTAATTGGTATTTCATTTCGGAGTAAGATGGGAAACTGAATTTGACTGAAAAAGTTCTGTGCACTATAAATAATCCGACCACCGCGATTACAATTTGAGTTGATGAGTTTATTGCGGTAAGCATCATATAGTCATTTTCTGATCTGATTAGAACGAATATCAAACCTGTAAACAATGCTCTTACTGAAATATTAATGAATAATATATATTTCATTTTTTCAATGCCCTGGAAAAACCAAACAGGAAAAAATGTTGAGCCAATAACTGTAGCAAAAGCAAGGATGTAGAGTAATAGATCTTTATAAAATATTTCAAACGTAAGAAGGATAACAAGGAAAAAGATTGCCGAAAGCAGGAACAAATAAATTTTTACACCAAGCACAGAAGAATATATCTCATTAAGCTTTGCTTTATCATTTCTGTTAACTGAAATATCTTTAGTAGCGGAAAGTGTAAATCCATAATCAGTAATTAGTGCGAAGTAAGCCGAAAACGCTGTAGCAAAATTAACGAGTCCAAATTTTTCCGGACCAAGAACTCTTACAATATACGGCAATGTGACCATAGGGATAAGATAGTTTGATATCTGCAGAAGTGTCAGTGAAGAAAAATTCTTTATTAAATTTTTCTTTTCCCCTTCCCTATTTTTAAACGGGTTCTTCAATATTTTATCAGAAGATTATTTTCTTGCAAGCCACGTTTCCGGATTCTGATAAACCCGTGAATTCCAGATTTCGAAATGCAATACATTTCCGTCCAAACTCTCACCAACTTTTGCAATTAAAGTACCCTGTTTTACTTTGTCACCCTCATTGACAAAAATTTCTGAGAGGTGGCTGTAAACTGTCCTGAACTCATCCTTATGCGTGATGATTATAACACTTCCGTAACCCGGAATCCAGTCAATGGCTGAAACAACACCTTCCGCAACTGCCTTTACATTCAGATCGGTAGATGCTTTAATGTCGATCCCATAGTTGAGAGTAACTGTATTAAGTTTTTGGTTCCGGCTTTCACCAAACTTTCTGAAAACTTTTCCGTTCATTATCGGCCAGTTCAGTTTACCTCTTAATGCTGCAAAAGATGAAAGCCCCTTTGTATCAATATTAAAATCGGATGATGAATCATTTTCGTTTTTAATATTTGTTTCTTTTTTATCGCCGGGTTTTAGGTTTTTATTTTTTTCTGCCAGAAGTCTTTGCTCTTCCCGTTTTCTACGTTCGGCATCTTCTATCAGTTTGGTGATAAGATTTTTAATTTTTACTTCTGCCTGTTTTTTAGCTTCTATCTCTTTTTTCAATTCATTCTTGTCTGTCCTGATAGCTGCAAGAATTTTTTTTCGCTCTGTAAGCTTAGCGGATAGATTCTTTTCTTCATCAACTTTCTTTGAAACCAGTTCCGTCTTTTCTCTTTTCTCCTGTTCAAGTTTTGCTTTAGCTGCGATTAATTGTTCTTTGCTCTCGTTAAAATTTGTTAAATCATTCTGGCGCCGTTTTGAAAATTCGCGAAGGTATTTCAATCTGAGTAAAGCCTGGTTAAAGGATTCAGCATCAATCAGGCTTAGTAATTCATTCGGCTGTCCGTATTTATAAACTGAAACGACATAATGTGAATAGTTTTCCTGAAGTCTTTTAATTGCATCAGTCAGGCTGTCGATTTCAGATTCAGTAAAATATATCTGCGATGATTTGAGTTGTTCTTCACTTCTCAATTGGGAAATTACTTTGTTAATTAGAAAACTCTGGCGGTTGTATTTCTCAAGAACAGTGTAAGACTCTTTTTCTTTTTTATTTTTTTGTTTCAATTCATTTTCAAGCTGAACAATCTCATTTTTAATATCGGAAAGTTCATCCTGTTTTTCTTTTATCTCTTCCTGTGAATAGATGATAAACAGCGCAGGGAGTAAAACCGGGAGAATATATTTAATTCTTATTACCATTTAATCCTTGTCACATCACCGGGTAGTTTGAAATCAATATAGATATCATTCCCGTTAGTTCTGACATTTTTATAATCGATAGTAACGCGCTGGTTTTCTGTTTTATTCTGAACGATAATATGATATGGAATAGCTACTGTTTCGAGAGTATTGAATTTGGAATATTGACCCTCTAATAATACTTCACCCTTAAGATCAGTTATTTTGTAGTTTGTGATAGCGAGTTCCCTCACATCAACTTCATACTTACTCACCTTCTCTCTTTCCCTGTCGACATAGGTAAGCAGGTACTTATCATATACAACTTCATAATCGTCCGGATTTTTATAAAGATTTTCTGTCAGATTAACTGAACCGATGAAAGAGTCCATCAATTCATTAAAGCCAAGATTAATTTTAAATATGGTTCTCAACACGTCATCATCAGGTTTGCCTTCATAGGATGTATTCTGAAGTACATCATAAAAGATAAAATTATCATTTGTCACTAATGCCTGAGCGAGTTCAATCCCGAACGGACCCATTATAGAAAGATAGATTGAATCAGGCTTTTGAAGTACCACACGAAATGAAGCTGGGTTATCTAACTGGTTCGATTTAACCGTCAAGGTACCGGTACCTTCAAAATTTTTTATACGTCTTCTGTTCACTTCAAGTTTATTGATTAATCTTTCAGATGAAAGAATCTCAACTTCCTCAGTTGGTTTTGAAGGAACACATCCATCAAATAAAATTATTGTGTTGAGTAAAGCAATAAGAATTACAAAGTACTTTTTCAAATTTCACCTTTTTCAATTTTTGTTTTGATTTCCTGGTTACTTGTATCAAGATCATAAGCCTTCTGCCATAGTTCCAAAGCGTATTCGCGCTGTCCCATCTTGAACAGAACATCTCCGAGATGATCGAGCATCACAGGTCTTTCACCTCCTATTTCAATAGCTTTTTCAAGATAATGTTTTGCCTGTTCGTAATTTCCAAGTTTATAGTAAACCCAGCCTATAGTATCAAGGTAAGAAGTGTTGTCTGGTTCAGCTTCGATTGAGATCTTGACCATACTTAATGCAGCTTCAAGATTCACTCCTCTTTCTGAAAGTGAATATGCATAATTGTTATTTACCAACGCGTTCATAGAATCTATTTCAAGCGCTCTTGAGTAAGTGCTGTCACACTCATTCCACATCTCAAGTGAATTGTATATCAAGCCCAGTGTACCTAATATGTTTACATCATCCGGACTGATTAACAGTGCTTTTTTAAGATAACTTATAGCATCTTCATTTTGTTTAAGCTGGCTTAATGTGTAAGCATAAGCTGAGAGAGCATTCAAATCCTGCGGGTTCAGATCAACAGATTTTTTAAGATGTTCAAGTGCCTGCTCGTGCTGATTATCCTGAGCCAGTGATAATCCCAATATTAAGTTGATTGCAAACTCATCAGGAAATTGAAGAATTGCTTCGTGCATTAACTTTGCGGCTTCTTTATATTTTCCGTTATCAAAATAAAGTCCGCCAAGTCTTATCCATCCTTCAACATTCCAGTTAGCAAGTTGTGTAACTTCTTCAAAATATTTGATTGCGCTGGAATCATTTTTTTCGTTTATGGCAATGGCACCGAGAAACATTTTCACCTGCCAGTCGGTTGTATCTTTATCAATCGTTTCAAAAAACTTTTTGGTTGTGGGTGTTAATGTGCTGTCATTAAGCGAACGTGCAAAGTAAGCCGAACCAATCCTTATTTTTGATTCGAGTGGAATATCTTTGTTACTAAGGAAATAAGAATATTCATCCGCTGCTGCATTCCAATTACCCTGCTCAATAAATATTTGTGCTTTTCTTTCACGGGCATCCAGATCATCAGGAGTTAATTCAAGAATTTCTTCAATTACCGCGATGGCTTCATCATAGCGTTTAACTCTTTGGTACAACTCAGAAAGTAGTTTTTGAAGCGGGATATTTGCAGGATCAATTTCCAACAATTCTTCAATAGTTCTTATAGCATCTTCATTCCTGCCAAGCTGTTCATAAAGTTCTGCAACACGGACAAGGATACTCCACTCGGGTCCAACAATAGCAGAAAGTCTTTCATAGATTGTTATTGCCTGCAATGGTTTTGAAGTTTCATAAATGCGTGCAAGCTTGTAATAAGAATTGAATCTTAACGAATCTTTACTAATTAATTTTTCAAGTACTACTGCCGCAGAATCATATTGTCTTGTTACTGAGAAAATATCCGCAAGTAATTCATAATACTCAACTGGGGTTGAATCCATTTCAACTGATTTTTTGGAATGCTGAAGAGCAAGCGGCAATCTGTTCAGGTATAAATAATTTTTTGCAAGAGCGTAATGAATGCCAGCATCAGGATCCAAGCGTAGTGCATCCTGAAATTCTAGAATTGCGGTTGCATAATCACCTTTAGTTTCAGCAGTAGAACCGGCAATAAAATGTTCCAGAGCTTTTTTCTTTGAGTCGCCTGCGGAAATAACCTTTTCATTTGATCCGGTATCTTCACTTTTACCTATTTTACTTTCCGAGGCACAACCCGCGATAAAAAGTGCCAATATTAAAATCAGAGTTCTGTACATAATATCCTGAACTTACTTAAGTCATTGATTAAATTAATATCTGAATGTTTATTCATTTTGATTTCTTGCTTGCAAATATAGCAAACAATATCTTTGTAAAAATTGTAAAATACTATGGACATATTCGATCTTGCCATTTCATATGTATGGGAATATGATGAGGATTTCGTTAGCCTCATTGAACACGTATTACAGAATGAAGGGCTGTCTACATATATCATTCGTTATCACAATATTGAAGAAGTAACTGAAAAGGTAAAGTCCAGGAAATTATTATTCCACTCTTATCTCGATCGTGCATCCGATGTTGCTGAAGAATTTGAGGAACTCGCCCGATTGCTTTCTAAAAAAAAGATAAGAATTTTTAATCCTTATAAAAATGTGCAGCACTCGATTGACAAAGCCAGTATGCATCTGGAATTTATAACTAGCGGACTCGAAGTTCCGCATTCTATAATTATCCCTCCGTACAACCACAAGGAAAATATTCTGTTATCAGTCCAGGATCTCGCAATACTCGGGCGACCGTTTATAATCAAGCCTTGCAACACCACAGGCGGTGGTGTTGGAGTTGTTACAGGTGCTGAATCTCTAAAAGAAGTTCTTCAGGAACGCATCAATCATAAAAGTGATAAGTATATTCTTCAGGAAAAAATCATACCCAAAATTCTGAATGATAAACGTGCATGGTTCAGATCTTTCTGGGCTTTTGGTAAGGCAATACCGGTATGGTGGGATGATATTAGTCATATTTATCAGGTCATAACGCCTGAGGAAACCAAAAACTTAAGTCTGAGGAAACTGATTTCGATTACAAAAACAATTGCAGGAATTAGTCAACTGGATTTTTTTTCAACGGAAATTGTTTTGACAAACAGTAACAAGTTTGTTGTAATTGATTATGTAAACGATCAATGTGATATGAGATTCAAATCATCACACTTTGACGGAGTACCGGACGAAATAATTTTTAAGATTGTAACTGCTTTGATGATGTCGGTAAAGAAAACGGGCTCACGTCAAAGTAATGAAATATAAATTACACTAAATGAGGAAAACTATTATCTACATTCTTGTACCGGTTTTGATACTACTAACTGTTTTCGTAATGATGTATGTGACAAACATTTACGAAGTTGAAATTAGGGTAACACCAGAGCAACTCTTTGCTGATAATTCATCAACGGTTCTGATTGAAGTATATCCGATTAATGGATTTGGTATGAAAGCCCCATTCAGAAAAATAAATGCGACCTTTGAAATCACTTCAGGAAAAGAATTGGTAGATATAGTTGATATGAAATCTGAATCAGGTATGCTGAAACTGAAAGCGAAAGACACTCCCGGAATGGTCGTTGTACTTATAAAGCCGGAGAAAGCACTACTCCCAAGTGAAGTAAGAGTACCGGTTCAACCGAATTTAACTTTGATGATAGATGAACATCATCAAAAATAATTTGTATTTTTGCTGCGGATGAAAATTCATATTTACATTACAGAGGATTTATGAAAAAGCTGATAATCCTTCCTTCATTATTCATTGTTTTAATTTCATGCAAAGGATTTGCACAAGGCTCAGCCGGTGAGACTGCAAAGTTTGAGTATCGCTCACTTGTTGATATGCCGACCGCAGGAATTCTTGAAAAAGGTTTTGTCGGTATTACTACCGATGTGCTGCCGGAAGGTGTTGTAGTTTCGAAAATGGAAGTAGGAGTTTTCACAAATATTAGTTTCGGAATTTCATACGGCGGCGCAAACATAATCGGCGCAGGTTCACCACGATGGTACAAACTTCCCGGAGTAAATTTACGAGTCCGTGTTTTAAATGAATCAACAACAATTCCGGCAATCACTTTAGGATTTGATTCACAGGGAAAAGGCGAATACTTCAGCGATGATAACCGTTACGCGATAAAATCACCTGGATTTTTTGGAGCAGTAAGTAAGAATTTTGATTTACTTGGTTATATGAGTATTCATGGCACAGTGAACTATTCTCTTGAAAATAAAGATGGTGATAACTATCTGAACTTTTTTGCAGGTATTGAAAAAACACTCGGTCCAGTTTTTTCATTGGTTGCAGATTATAATTTTTCACTGAATGATAACTCCAATATTTATTATGGAAAAGGAAATGGCTATTTAAATATCGGAGTAAGATGGTCAGTCGGTGAGGGCTTTACTCTCGGATTTGATCTAAGAGACCTTCTTGATAATAAAAAATGGAAACCGAGCAGTGCGGACAGATCGCTACGAATTGAGTATATCAAGAGTATTTTCTGACCAGATATTAAAAAATCTGTTAACTCGATTGTACAATGAAGTTCATTTTAGTGTACACAAAGCAAAAATCAATTCTCCCCAGGCATTCATTTCTATATTTTATCAGGCGTGATTTTTGCAGAATTTAAACCAGTTTTTATGGAGGAAATCAAAATGAAGGATTTGAGACAAATAGTTTTAGTAGTGCTACCGTTGGTTATCCTGACATTTACTGGCTGTTACACACAACTGGCAACCAGAGATTACCAGGATGATGTGTACCGAAGGGACTGGAATGATGATCAAACAGTTTACAGCGATGATACAGAAGATGACACTTCATATTATGGTGATGAGCAAACCGAGTATGAAGATTCAGAAACTGTAGTTGAAAATAATTATTACTTCGGCGGTTACCCGACATACAGAAGATATTATTGGGGTTATCATCCATCAGTTTATGTTGGTGCATATTGGGGATATTCCTACTATGATCCGTTTTGCTGGGATCCTTTTTATTGGTCGGTTTGGTATCCTGGTTGGTGCTCACCCTTCTATTATTCTCCTGTTTATGTATACTACTACCCATGGTATAACTATTATCCAGGATATTACTATTCCCATTGGGATAACAACGGAGGGATTTACAGGGACAGGACACGCGATCAATACAGATTAAGAAACAACGATGGGTTGAGAAATAGTTTTGTGACGCGTGGAAATCTTACAAGAGATAACAATCGTTCACTTGTTGATGGTAACAGAGGATCACGGGATAGAGATCTTATGCGAAACCCAACATCTATCAGAGATAAAAACAGGACAGCATTAAATGAGAGAGATCGTGATCTAAAAGACAGAGATGCTATAAATAGAACAAGGACTACACGAGATGTATTAACAACAACGCGGAACAAAGATCGTAAAGTTACTACTGATAGAAATAAACGAGAGTCATTAGATAAAGAAAGAAAGGTTACGCCTCCAAGGGTTTTAGATAGAAAGAAAACCGAACAGCGTGATGTGAAGAGAAATAATGGTAATCAAAATACCGGAAGAGATAATCAAAAATTTAAAACACCGGAAAAAAGAAAGAGCCCTGGTGTAAACCGTGATACAAGAGGAAATACTAAATCACCAAACGTCGGAACGAACAGGAATACAAATCCTCCGAGACAGCAGTATAATCCTCCAAGACAGAATAATACTCCACCGAGAACTAATACTAATCCTCCAAGAAATAACGGAAGTCAGAACAGCGGTTCACGCGACCGCAGGAGATAATTATGAAAAAGCAAGCATTAATTCTGATTGTATTTTTATTCTTAATTCCTGTTACAGGATGTTACACTGTTGTGTGGGAACCTGATATGGATTTTCCGGATGAAAGTAATTCAGAAGTATCATATGATAATTATTACGATGGTCAATACTACGGACATTATGATTACTTTTATAACTATCCTTGGTGGTTAAGTATTACTCCCCCAACAAAAGAAAGAACCATTGACAGAGACAAGAATCCCGCAATAAATACTCTGCGAAATGATGGAGGCGGAAGGGTTTCAGGAAATTCAAGAAATCCCAATGAAGTCTTAACAACTCCTCCTCCTACCAGGGATGGTAGTTCTCAGTCCTCAAATGGAAATTCAAATTCAGGAAATACGGACAGAACAATTCAAACTGATAATACAAACCGAACAAATAATTCCGGAAGTTCCCAGAATTCAACCAGGAATAATGACGGAAATAGAAATTCAGACGGGAAAAGAAGATAATGTTCACACAAAACTCAAAATTATGGATTGTAATTCTAAGCATCATAATTGCATCGTATTCATTCGGACAAAATATTAATGATGCTCTCCGTTTAGGAATTAATGGTCTCGGCTCAAACGCAAGAGCTTTAGGTATGGGTAACAGTTATATAGCAATAAGTGATGATGCTTCTGCATCATTTTTTAATCCTGCCGGATTCGGTTTAATAAAACGACTTGAGTTTTCAGGCGGAATCGAACACAACATTGTAAATAATGAGGCAACATTTTTTAATAATAAGTCCGACTATTCAAACAGCACTACACAATTGAACAGACTTAGTTTTGCTTTCCCCTTTCCAACGATGAGAGGAAGTCTGGTATTTGGACTTTCTTATCACCGCACCAAAGATTTTACATCAGCACTTAAATTCGACGGGTTCAATCCCAACAATAACTCTCTAATCCAGGATCTTGAGAACACCAACATTCCTTATGATCTTTTTCTAAGTGATGACAGCGGGTATGTATCTGTAATCAATGGAAGGTTAAACCAGAGCGGGGATATATTAACCGAAGGCTCAGTTGATAACTGGACATTTTCGGGTGCAATAGAAATTCAAAAAAACTTTTTTATTGGTGGAAACCTAAGTATCATAAGCGGCGATTATAATTCCGTTAATGATTATTTCGAGGATGATAACATAGGGATTTATGCTAATGTTGAAACAGCTCCCGGTTATCCTGAAACAATGGGTTTTAAAACATTTGAACTGAATCGCGTCCTTGACTGGGAACTTTCCGGGTGGGATTTCAAACTTGGAATGCTTTATCAATTTCATGATTTTGCCAGATTCGGTGCAACTATACAATTCCCCAAATATTATACTGTTAAAGAGAAGTTTACTGTAAACGGCAGCAGTGAATTTGCGACTACTTTTTATGAATTAAACCCGGAAGATTACTCAGACGAAGTTGAATTCGATATCATCACTCCATTTACTTTCTCAGCAGGTTTTTCGATTAACCTGGCAGGACTTGTTGCAAATGCTGAGGTGTCTTTGACAAATTATTCAGAACTTGAATTCGATAACCCGCAAGGAATTTCAGATAGTTACTTCGCAAATCAAAATAAGTTAATAAAAGATCAGCTCGGTACCGTACTCGCGTATAATGTCGGTGCGGAATATACCATTCCGGTTATCGGCTTAAGACTAAGAGGCGGTTACTTCACCATTCCATCTGCTTATAAAGAAGATCCATCAACATTTGATAAAAAATATCTCACTGCCGGATTAGGATTTCTTACCAGTGAAATGATCGGGATTGATATAGGTTATGCACATGGTTGGTGGGAAGATTTCGGAGATAATTACAGCGGACCTAACGGAGAAATTCAATCACGTACCTTCCAAAAGCTTACAAACGATCATCTTATGCTGTCGTTTACATACAGGTTCTAGACAATAAATTTGAAGTTTGATATTATTAATTAAGCGCCATATTTTTATGGCGTTTTTTATTTTCAGGAGAAAGAAATCAAAGGCACAATCTGCAGAATTGAGAGTAAGGATTATTACTTCATAAGTGATGAGGGGGAAAATCTACGCTGTTCACTGCCGGGAAAATTCAAAAAAGATCTACTTCACAAAAAAGATAAACTCTATAACACGGATATTGTTGTTGTTGGAGACAGAGTTGAAATTCAATTAAACAATGACAACACAGGAGTTATCACTTCAATTAATCCTAGGAATAATTATTTATCTCGTAAAGCCCCAAAACTGAAAGGCGCAGGTGTAAGAGGTGAAAGACTTGAACAGATTATCGCTTCTAACATCGATGAGTTGTTTGTTGTTACAAGCGTCGATGAACCGGTATTTAACAACAAGGTTGTAGACAGGTTTCTTGTTCTTGCAGAAAGTTCACAGATACCTGCAAGTATCATCATCAACAAATCCGATTTAATTCGTGATGAACAAATGGATTTCTGGATTGATCTTTATACAGGCATTGGCTACCGGGTTTTTCTTACGAGCGTAACATCCAATATTGGAATAGATCAGCTAAAATCTGAAATCAAATCAAAAGTCAGTTTGTTCTTTGGTCATTCAGGTGTTGGAAAATCATCGCTGCTTAATATTGTATTTCCGGGTTTTAATCTTGCGACAGGTAATGTTTCAACATTCACTGTTAAAGGGACGCATACCACAGTAACCGCAACGATGCTTAAAACAGATATTGATACTTATGTTATAGATACTCCGGGCATTCGCGAAATTGAACCTTTTGGTGTGAGTAAAGAAAACCTTGGTCATTATTATATTGAGTTCACAAAGTTCAGCAATAATTGCAGATTTAATACCTGTACTCACAGCCACGAACCCGGTTGTGCCGTTATAACAGCAGTGGATGATGGGCTTATCAGCACAGAAAGATATGAAAGTTACTTAAGATTATTGGAGACTGTGGAAACTGACATCCATTTTTAGAGAGTTTATTATCAAACTTAAAATATTCTTCATTTGAATCTTTTTTAATAAAAATTATATTTGAGAAAAAAATATCAGAATATTCAATGCAGGACATATCAACAGAAATAATTTCTTCTTTAAATAATTTTCTTGCCGGTTCCAAATCAAAAATAAAAGATGCACCCGATGGACAGGTGTTGATTAATTTCATCATACCAATTCCGGGTTTTGACTTTGAAAAGAAAATCGATTCGCTTTCAAAATTATTTCCAAGATCATTTTATTATAATAATCCGGTTGAAAAGTTTTCATTTCTTGCGCTTGATGAAATTCTAACTGTTGCTGAGAATGGTGACGGCAGATTTGCTGCCACTGAAAAAAAACTAAAAGGCTGGCGGGAAAAATTTATTTCAAATCAGTCTGACTATAACGGGATGCAATTTCCTTTATTTGTCGGTGCAATGAAATTCACAGTTGAGCATTCAGATAATGACTGGAAAGATTTTAATGATTCAACATGGTTTCTGCCGGAAATTATTTTTTTCAAGCAGTCAGAAAAAGTATTTCTGATTTTCAATTCACTTGTACCTTCAACTTCATCGGAAGACAGAGTTGTAAAGAAACTAAAGTCTAAGCTGGAAATCATTTTAAAGACTAAGGATGACGAAACTAGTTCAGTTACAATTAAAGCCGTTTCAGGTAATACACCTAAAGATAAAAAAAAATGGAAGACCATTGTTCAGCAGCTCATAGATAAACTGGAAGATGGGTCACTTAAGAAAGCAGTGATATCAAGAAGGGTTGAATTACAGCTTACAGATGAGCCGTCATTAGGATTTGTAAAAGATAAACTACGGTTGTCTAATGACGGTTGTTATATTTTTATTTACCGGAATAATAAATCAGCATTCTTCGGCGCATCACCTGAATTACTATTGAAACTGAATGACAATGAATTTACAACAGGTGCTCTTGCCGGCTCATCAGTGCGTGGTAAAGATGATGCCGAGGATAAACAGCTTGAATCCGATTTATTGAAGAGCGATAAAAACCTTCGTGAACATAATCTGGTCACCGAGCATATCATCAATTCATTAAAGACTTATTCAGGATCAGTCCCTGCAGTTGAACAGCTTACAGTTCGCAAGTTGAAAAATATTCAGCACCTTTATACAAGAATAACGTGTCACAATTCATCAGCATCAAATATTTTCGGATTGGTTAAAGATCTTTTTCCCACTCCTGCTGTTTGTGGCGTTCCGAAAGAAACGGCTTTAAATATTATTGAAGACCTTGAAACTGATCAGAGAGGTTTGTATTCAGGTATAATCGGCTGGTTCAATTTTAATAACTCAGTTGAACTTGTTGTGGGAATTCGTTCAGGGTTAAGCATTGGCAGCCGGGTGCTTGCATATTCTGGTGCCGGAATTGTACCTGACAGTAATCCCGACGAAGAATACTCTGAAACAGAAATAAAGTTAAAATCCATTCTCTCCGTCTTTTCCTGAAATGCAAAAAGTTAACCGGAACTATTTATGGTGTGAAGCTTTTGTAGAAACTCTCGCTGCTGCTGGAATTAAATATTGTTGTATCTCTCCCGGTTCAAGAAGTACTCCACTTACTCTTGCTTTCGCTTCAAACAAAAAAATAAAAACATTTATTAATGTTGATGAAAGAAATTCTGCATTTATCGCACTTGGACTTGCCAAGTCTTCCGGGACCGCAGTAGCATTGGTATGTACTTCCGGTACTGCTGTTGCCGAATTTTATCCTGCAATTATTGAAGCCTTTCAACAAAGAATCCCGCTTGTTATTTGTTCTGCAGACCGACCTGATTATCTTGTTAATACCGGTGCAAACCAGACAATCAATCAGAATAATATTTATGCAAATCACATAAGATTTTTTTTTGATGCGGGTTTACCATCGACTAAAAATAAGGATATACTTTCTTTCCTGAGTAAAGTCAGAAAGGCTTTAGGTATAGGATTATTTACGGATCGCGGACCAGTTCATATTAACTTCCCTTTTGAAAAACCACTTGAGCCAAAATCTTTTACTGATAGTATTTCCGATAGTCAGGTTAAATCTATTTTTACCTTCGCTCAAAAACCAATCATTACAAGGAATAAATCAAAAACATTTGACCTTTGGGAAAGAAATCTTCTTAAAGAAATAATGCACACTCCGTATGGAATGATAATTTTTGGTCCCGGTGAACCAAGATACAGGCTTCGAAGATTAACGGCAGCTTTTTCACAACTTACAGGCTACCCTATACTCTCTGATGGCTGTTCACAATTGCGGTTTGGTGTTCACAATAAATCAAATGTGATTACCAACTATAACACAATTCTTAGTTCACCTGAGTTAATAAACAAAATTAATCCTGATCTGATTATACAATTAGGCAGGACGCCAACTTCAAAGGTGATTGAAGATTTTTTTGCATCTGTAAATTCAAAAAGATATATCATCAATGAATTTGGTGACAGGTTCGACCCGCAGGGAACTGCACATAAAATTCTTCAATGTCCTCCTGAAATTTTTCTTGAAAAATTTATTCACGAGTTGAGTAAAGAAAAATCCATCCGTCAAATCGATAAAAGAAATGAAAAATTACTTCAACTTGATAAGCAGTCTGAAAAATTAAAGACAAAATATTTTTCATTAAAAGATTTTTCAAATGAAGTAAGAGTGCTGACTGAAGTGATAAATAATTTGCCTGACAAATCAAACTTGTTTATCTCAAACAGTACGCCGGTGCGAGACCTCGATACTTTTGGTTCAAAGACTGATAAAGATATCAGGGTTTACAACAACCGCGGCGCCAGCGGTATAGATGGTATTACATCAACCGCAATCGGTGTTGCCCTTGATTCAAAACAACCGACAGTACTAATAACCGGCGATCTTTCTTTTTATTACGATATCAATTCTTTAGTCAATCTTAAAAAAGTAAAAACTCCGTTTATAGTCGTGTTGATTAACAATAACGGCGGAGGTCTATTTCGGGCGCTCCCAATATCAAAAAGCCGCAAGCATTTCGAAGAGTATTTTATAACCGCGCAAAACCTGGATTATAAATCAATTGTTCGGTCATTTGGAGTTAAGTACGCTCACATAAGATCCTCAGCACAATTAGTGAAATGGTTTAAGCAAGCTGTTAAGTCGAAGTTGCAGGTTGTTCTTGAAGTAAAAACAGATTCAAAAAAATCACTTAAGTCAAGAGTGGAGTTTAGAAAAATTGCTCAGGCTGAAATGAGTTTGAAAAATGCTGATTAATTCTTCCGGTGTTAACATAAATGTTTATGTAAAGGGCAATTTAAATTCCGACACAAATATTTTAGTACTTCTTCACGGATTTACCGGTTCATCACTCGATTGGACTGAATTGATTGAAAATTTATCACCGGAATTTTTTACAATTGCGGTAGACTTAATTGGTCACGGCAAAAGTGACTCCCCTGACGATATTTCTCTCTATACTGCGGATGCAATCTCGAAACAAATTCTTGATGTTATAAATCACTTCACTGACAGGAAAGTATGTTTACTCGGTTATTCAATGGGCGGAAGAGCTGCTTTGACTTTTTCCGTTAAGTATCCCGAGAAAGTAAAAGCGCTAATTCTTGAGAGTACTTCTCCTGGAATTAAAGATGAAGTAGAAAGAACACAACGCGTTGAATCAGATAATAATCTTGCTCAATTTATTTTAACTAATCCGATTGAATATTTTGTTGATAAATGGATGAACCTCGAAATTTTCGGGACCCAAAAAAAATTACCTGCTCACAAACTAAATGAGATTCGTGAAAGAAAATTATTAAACAATAAAACAGGACTTGCAAATTCCCTCAAAGGATTTGGGACAGGTGTAATGCCTCACGTGTACGAGCAGTTAAAAGATATCATAGTTCCAACCTTGCTCATTACCGGTGAGTTAGATAAAAAATTCACTGAAATAAATTTTGAGATGGCTAAAATACTGTCAAATGCTGTTCATAGTATTGTGAGTGGTGTTGGACATAATGTGCATCTTGAAGGTACAGAATCTTATATCTCAATCATTAATAAATCTCCAATTACATTCTAATTCACAAAAGTTTTCAATATTTTGCTTTAGGATTTTTTAATAAAAGGATGAATTAAGAATATGTCATTCAACTGGAAAAATGTCAGAGACTATAACGACATCATATATGAAAAGATGGAAGGGATTGCTAAAGTAACAATCAACAGACCCGAAGTAAGAAATGCATTCCGCCCTGAAACTGTTAAGGAAATGATTGACGCATTTGTTGATGCTCGTGAGGATCAGAAAATAGGTGTAATACTTTTAACAGGAAAAGGACCAGCTAAAGATGGTAAGTACGCTTTCTGTTCAGGCGGTGATCAAAGAATTCGTGGTGATAAAGGTTATGTTGGTAAAGATGATGGCGTTCCAAGATTAAATGTTCTTGATCTTCAAAAATTAATTCGAAGTATTCCCAAACCTGTTATAGCTCTTGTTGCCGGTTATGCAATAGGCGGCGGACACGTTCTTCATGTTGTTTGTGATCTTACAATTGCCGCAGATAATGCAATCTTCGGTCAAACCGGTCCAAAGGTAGGCAGCTTTGATGGCGGATTCGGTTCAAGTTATCTTGCAAGAATTGTTGGTCAGAAAAAAGCCAGGGAAATCTGGTATCTCTGCAAACAATATAATGCACTGGAAGCCGAGGCTATGGGATTGGTAAACAAAGTTGTTCCTGTTGAACAACTTGAAGAAGAAGGTGTTGAATGGGCTAAACAAATATTGCAGCATAGTCCAATGTCACTAAGAATTTTAAAGTCCGCATTCAATGCTGAGCTTGACGGACAGCAAGGAATACAGGAACTTGCGGGCAACGCAACACTTTTATATTATATGAGTGAGGAAGCACAGGAAGGAAAGAAAGCTTACCTTGAAAAACGTAAACCGGATTTCAAAAAATTTCCGAAGCTGCCGTAGAAGAAATAGAACACAGATAATGCAGATGGAACTGATTTTTGCAGACAGTTTTAATCAGTCTGATCAGTTAAATCAGTGTTCTATTAGATTTTAATAAACATTAAAATAAATTTATGATTATAAGTTTAAATGTAGTCGCAATTTGCGACCGCTAAATAACCTATGGTCTAATCTCTATTAATTATGGTAAAGGTTGTAACATCAAAATTTAACTCCTGGATTTTAGCAAGCAGACCAAAAACTTTGTTAGCAGCATTTGTTCCTGTGATGGTTGGATCTGCATTAGCAATTAATCAAAATAAATTTGAATGGCATCTATCTGCAATCGCACTTCTCTGCTCAATACTGATTCAGGTCGGAACAAATTTTACAAATGATCTGTTCGATTTTTATAAAGGCGCTGATACCGACAAACGTAAAGGTCCGGCAAGAGTTTTAGCAAGTGGTTTAATTTCAATTAATGAAATGAAAACCGGAATTGCAGTTGTGTTCGGTTTAGCTTTTCTTCTTGGACTTTATTTAGTATTTACTTCAGGGATACTGATATTGATTATCGGGATACTCTCAATCATTGCTGGTATAGCATATACAGCAGGACCGTTCCCGCTGGCTTATAAAGGGCTTGGTGACATCGCATCGTTTATATTCTTTGGGTTGGTTGGAACTGTCGGCACATTTTATTTGCATACAAATGAAATATCATTTATCGCTGTGATGACTTCGGTTCCTGTTGGCGCATTGATCACTAACATTCTCGTTGTAAATAATTTCAGAGATATAGACGAAGATAGAGCAGCGGGAAAAAATACACTTGCGGTAAAACTTGGTAAAACTTTTTCGATTTATGAGTTTATCTTTTTTAATGTTATTTCATTTTTAGTTCCGCTCGTGCTGTACGCACAATATAATTTTGGTTACTGGATTTTTTTAACATATATATTAATTCCGCTGGCATTTATTCTTACGAGAATGTTATACACTCTTAACGGGACACAGTTAAACAAAACACTTGAACTCACCGCTAAATTTTCAGCAATGTACGGAGTTCTGTTTTCTATAGGATTGGCAATATGAAAAAACTCGAGCTAAGTTATCTTCCTTATGAATTTAAATTGAAAAAAACATTTGCTACATCAGGCATTAGTTTTAATTCGCGAAAAGGATTCATTGTAAGTCTTACAAGCGAAAATGGTAAATCGGGTGTTGGTGATTGTGCACCCTTTCCTGAATTTAGTTCTGAAACTTATGAAGAAGCCGAACTCGCATTATCAAAGAGTGAATTGCATGTTAAGATTGACAAACTCGATCCGCTAAACAGCATAGAAGAAAGTTTAAAACCACTTCACCACTTCCCTGCTTTAAGGCATGGTGTAGAACAGGCATTGCTTTCACTCGTTTGTTCTGAAATGAACATGCATCTTTCGGAATTACTTAGCGTGAATCCAAAAGATATTGTAAAAGTGAATGCAGTACTTGGGATGGTAAGCACTGAGGAAGCCCTTGATGAAGTCAAATCATTTTTAGCTAAAGGATATTCAACTGTAAAAGTAAAATCAGGTCGTGATAATTTTGAAGACGATTATAACCTTATAAAAAAACTGCGTGAAGAATTCGGGAATATAATCTCATTACGAATTGACTCAAATGGAAAATGGAATGTTGAAGGCGCAAAAGTTTTTCTTAACAGGCTTGAAGAATTTGATATTGAATATGCTGAGCAACCGGTTGCTGGTAACGATGAAATGTCAGAGCTAAAATCGTTTACTAAAATTCCCCTGGCAGTTGATGAGTCATTAAGAACAAATGATGATGCGCTTGATATAATCATCAACGGAACTGCAGATGTGCTTATCCTTAAACCAATGATGATAGGCGGATTGATTCCGACATTACAGATAATTGATAACGCAAAACGATCAGGAATTAAATGCGTAATCTCATCATCATTTGAATCAGCAGTGGGGAGAGCTTTTGCAACATTCGCTGCAGCTTGTATTGAAGATGATGTTGCCCACGGTTTAAGTGTCGGCGAATATTTTGAAGAAGACATAGAACAATTTATTCTTCCGATAAGAAATGGATTTATAAGTTTGAAGAAATAATGAAAAGTATTAAGAATCTCCTTTTCACTTCTTCGATTTACGATAAAAACACTCCGGTTCTCATCAACAATGAAAATTCTCTAACTCCATTTGAACTCGAACTTTCATTAAACAGGTATGCACATACTCTAAAATCTTCCGGGGTTTCAAAAGGTGAATTGGTCCCGATCTTGCTTGATAACAATATCAACTTTATTGTAACGGTGATTTCATTGTGGAGAGTTGGTGCAGTGCCTGTTCCATTAAGTACAAAACAGCTTAACTCTGAATTATTTGCTAAGCTTGATTTTCTGAATAGTCGTCTTTTAATAACCGATAATCTTTTTAACGGATTAAATGCAAAATCCATAAGAACGATTTCTGTCCCCTCAAAAGATTTTAATAAACATGAATTAGTAGAACATAATACTCCTGGCGAAGAAGAAATTGCTGTTATCATTTTCACATCAGGAAGTTCAAGTAAACCTAAAGCAGTTCAGCTTAGTTTCAGAAATTTATTTGCAGGTGCTCTGGCTTCTGATCAATTGCTCAAACATACTGAATCGGATAAATGGCTTGCCTCACTTCCCTTCTTTCACATTGGCGGATTTTCAATCTTAACACGTTCGTTGATTTTTGGAATTCCAGTTATTCTCCCTGAAGATATTGATGCTAAGTCAATTTCAGTTAGTATTGAAAAATTTCATCCGACATTGATTTCACTTGTTGCCGCACAACTTTCAGAATTATTAAAAATTGATTTTGAATTTTCATCAATCAAAAATTGTTTGATCGGCGGCGGACCATCTTCATCATCACTAATGACGGAAGCTATAAATAAAGGATGGAAAGTATCAAAGGTTTACGGTTCAACCGAAACTTCCGCTATGGTTGCAGGTTTCTCCGTTAATGATTATCCGGAAAAAATAAATTCATCCGGAAAAATATTTGATGATGTCAAGATCAGAATTGTTGATGAATCAGGAAAGGAATTAAGTAGTAACAATGAAGGTGAAATTCATATTAAATCTGACTCCGTTATGCCAGGATATTTAAATAATCCTGAACTCACATCACAACTTCTGGTTGATGGCTTGTATCACACTGGTGATTTTGGCTACCTGGATGATGAAGGATTTTTGTTCATCACTTCACGCAGATCAGATATTATAGTTACAGGTGGTGAGAATGTAAATACTTTTGAAGTAGAAAATGTTATACTCTCAAATGAATATGTTAGTGAAACATCGGTTGTAGGAATTGCTGATGAGAAGTGGGGACAAGTTGTGTGTGCAGCAGTTGTATTAAAGAATAATTTTAGTCTTTCTGAATCTGAATTGAAAATTTTTCTAAAAGAAAATCTTGCGTCATTCAAAATTCCGAAAAAGTTTATCTTCATTGATGAGTTGCCAAAGTCTCCACTCAGTAAAATCGAAAAAGAAAAAATCCGTGCGATGTTTACTGTTGAATAATTTTCACTAAATTCCTTCCACAATCCTTCAGAGTTATAACCTTCAGTTAAAAATATTTTTCATTTCAATCAAGGAGTGATATGAAGAGACGAGACTTCATTAAAACTACAGGTGTTGCTGCAGCCGGTTCTATAATTCTTCCGCGATTTTCATTCGCGAACATTAAATCTAAAAATGTAATCATTATCGGAGCCGGAATATCGGGACTTGCCGCCGCATACAAGCTTAAACAAAATGGAATAAATGTTACGCTGATCGAAGCAAGAAACAGGATCGGCGGAAGAATCTTCACTCACAGTTTTCCCGATGAAAACCTGACTTGCGAGCTTGGTGCAGAATGGGTTGGAATGTCTCACACAAGATTAATAGAATTATGCAAAGAGTTCGGATTGGAACTACAGAATCACCAGTTTGAAACTGATTTGATCATGAATAGTGAATACAAAAAATCAGGTGAATGGGATTTTTCTCCTGAGTGGAATAAGAAATATGAAGCATTACTAAAGTCTTTCAATGATCTTCCTGAAGATTCACAACTCAAAAAAGATTTTGACAAACTTGATTGGTGGAGATATCTTGTAAACAACGGGATAAACGAAAAAGATCTTGAACTCAAAGAACTTCTCGACAGCACAGATTTTGGCGAAACAATACGACAGGTCTCTGCTTATGCAGGTATAGCTGAGTATGCTGAATCAAGTGAAAAGAATGAAATGGATTTTCATATCAAGGGTGGTAACAGTCAAATAATATTTAAGCTTGCTGAAGCAGTCGGTAATGAAAATATTATTCTTAAAACCAAAGCAATAAAGGTTGAACAGAAAAGCGGGAAAGTATTTGTCCACTGTGATAACGGCGCATCATACGAAGGCGACAATGTGATATGCACGATACCAACATACGCGTTATTAAAAATTGATTGGCAGCCATTGTTATCTAAGAATTATCTCGAAGCATTAAACGAACTTCAGTATTCAAGGATAATAAAATCATCTGTACTTTTTAAAGAGCGATTCTGGAAGAATGAATCACTTGATATGATAACTGATACACTACCTCATTATTTTTTTCATTCAACAAAAAATCAAACCGGCACAAAAGGAATACTTACATCCTACGCAGTTGGGGACAGAGCTTATGTTCTATCAAAGATGAAACAAGACAAAAAGATTGATGAGATTTGTGCTGCTTTACAACCCGCATTCGGTGATGTGAAAAAATATGCGGAAAATCTCGTAAGCTACTATTGGGGTTCTGATGCTTTTACTCAGGGCGCTTATGCTATTTACAATAAACATCAATGGCTTGAAGTAAGAGCTGAGCTAAATAAAAACCACGATCGAGTTTATTTTGCCGGTGAACATCTCGCAGACTGGCAGGGTTTTATGGAAGGTGCTATTAACTCAGGTGAAGAAGCGGCTGAAAAAATAATCGGGACGTTTTGAATATTTTCAGGGCGCAAAATATGCGCCCCTACATTTTATAATTCAAACAGCGTTTAATTTTTTATTTATTACTTCAGGGATATTAATCTTTTTCCAGTTCTTTCTATCAACAAAGACGTGAACGGTCATCACAGTGTTGGTTACTTCCCCGTTTTCATTTTTGCAGATATATTCAAGTTCAAATGATGATGATTTTATTTGCGTCACATTTAGCTCAATTGTAATCACATCACCATACTTAATTGCTTTGGAATATGTTGCTTCACTTTTAATTATGGGGACAATATATTCTTCATTATTCCAATAGCTTTCATTTAGCTTAAAACTATTAATGAGTTCTTCATAAGCTGAATGGCAATAGTCAAATATTTTTGAATAGAAAATTATTCCTGCAGGATCGCAGTCATAAAAGCTTACTTTTCTTTTGATGGATATCATATCGTTAAGATTCGGATTGTGGTAAATCTTTTTTATACAAATATAAACTAATTCAATTTGTGATATTAACTTAAAATTTTATTTTTGGGTTACCGATCAGGAAAAAAATTACAAAGGAAAAATTGTTGTCAGAACAAAAAGAATATACTCAAGTAGTTTCTCCTGTTGCTAAATACCTATACATTGCCGCAGGCTTTTTGCTGGTTGCTATTGGGGTAATCGGAATTTTTCTGCCGCTTCTGCCGACGACAATTTTCCTGATTCTTGCATCGATTTGTTTTGTTAAAAGTTCACCTCGTGCAAATGAATGGCTTCGAAATCATAAAGTGCTTGGCGGTTATATAGACAATTACCAGAATAAAACCGGGCTAACAGTTCAATCCAAAATTATAAATATCGCTTTGTTGTGGATTTCTATTTCTTTGTCTGCAATTTTTCTTACTGATGAGCTGTATATAAAGTTGCTCTTATTTGGAATTGCAGTTGGGGTGACATTCCATTTGTTGATGGTTAAGACAAAAAAAATTTAGGACTTCACGCAAAGACGCTAAGTCGCAAAGAATACTTAAATCAATCTCATATCATCCAAAAACGGAAACTTAGTTCTTACTTCTTTTACCTTTTCTAAACTTAGTTCGGCAACAAACACTCCTTCTTCATTTTCAACTGAGAGTAGTTCATTCCCCATAGGATCAAAAACACTTGAGTAACCGTTGTAATGTAGTTTGGGATCATCGCCAACTCTGTTAACTCCCACGACATAACATTGATTTTCTATTGCTCTGGCTTTAAGTAAAGTCCGCCAGTGTTCAATTCTTGTCACAGGCCAGTTTGCAATGTTAACGATTAATTCTGTCCGTGCTTTTCCATATTGTCTGTATAGCTCGGGGAACCTTAGGTCATAACAGATCGACAATCCTGTATTAAATTCCTGAACTTTAGTCACCACAGTTGTGTTGCCTTTTTCATAGTGAAGGTTCTCATCTGAGTATGAGAACGGATGAATTTTTCTGTAATGATTTTTTAGCATACCATCACTTGTTATATGAAGTAACGTGTTAAAGTACTTATCATTTTCAACTTCGATTATTCCAGCAAGCACATCACAACTATTCTTTACAGCCATATCAGAAAAATATTTGAAGCTGTCTCCTTCGCTTACCTCTGCCATTTTTTTGCTGTTCATTGTAAAACCTGTAAGTGTCATTTCAGGAAGAACGATTACATCAAACTTTGCGTTACACTTTTTGATGAGCGAATTAATTTTTTCCTGATTTGCGCTTTTATTTTCCCACACCGGTGAATACTGAACTAAACCTATTTTCATAAAATTCCTTTTGATTAAGAGCTAATAATAAAAGATGACATCTTTCTTTAGTAACACTCAGCCTTAGCCTTAACTTCAGCCTTGTGCAATTCTTCATCTTACTCTTTATTTAAAAAATTTGTACTTTCACATCCGAAATTAAATCACTTTTAAATTAGAAAACAGGAAAGATGAGTACAAATACAAAAATTCAGGTCGGTGTGTTAGGTGCAACAGGAAGTGTCGGTCAAAAGTTTATTGAATTGTTATCGAATCATCCCTGGTTTGAAGTTGCCGAAGTCGCAGCTTCAGAAAAATCAGCAGGTAAGAAATATAAAGAAGCCGTGAACTGGTTTTTATCATCATCTATTCCGGATTCAGTTTCAGAATTAGTAGTAAAAGCATGCGAACCAAATTTAAAAAGTAAGTTAGTTTTTTCCGGACTTGATTCTTCAGTAGCCGGTGAAGTGGAAACTGCCTTTGCGAATGCCGGTTACATTGTTGTATCAAATTCAAAAAATCATCGTATGGATATAGATGTTCCGTTGCTCGTCCCCGAAGTTAATGGTGATCATCTTGAACTTATAAAAATTCAAAAGTTTAACGGCGGCTGTATTGTGACTAATCCCAACTGTTCTGTGATTGGATTGGTCATTGCTCTTAAACCTCTGCTGGACAATTTCGGTTTGGAAGCTGTGAATGTAGTAACGATGCAGGCACTTTCCGGCGCGGGCTATCCCGGCGTTGCGAGTCTTGATTGTATTGATAATGTAATTCCATTTATCGGAGGTGAAGAACCGAAAGTGGAAGCAGAGCCAAGAAAAATTTTCGGCTCACTTAATTCAACGTCAATAAAAGATTTGGATTTAAAAGTTAGTGCTCAATGTAACAGAGTGCAGGTTATTGACGGACATACAGAATGTGTGCAGGTTAAGTTGACAAAACAAACATCGGAAAAAGAAATAATTGATGTGTGGAAAAAGTTTAAAGCTGAACCGCAGGTTCTTGGTTTACCTTTAGCGCCGTTAAATCCTATTTACTATTTTGAAAATGAAAAATATCCGCAGCCGCGTATTCACAGGAACATTGATAAAGGCATGGCTGTTTCCATCGGCAGATTAAGGAAAGACACACTGCTTGATTACAAGTTTGTAATACTTTCGCATAACACAGTCAGAGGCGCTGCCGGCGGTGCGATTCTTTGCGCAGAATTGATGAAAGCAAAAGGATATTTATAATAAATTCAAATAAATAGAACTTTTTCTTTACCAGGTTTGTTTTCTGTTTTATCTTATAACTTTCTTAACTAAATCCCAATTAGTATTTTTGTAACGATAATTTTTAAAATTGCCGTATAACCGGATGAATCAACCTACATACAATTTCGATTTCAGACTATTTGATAGTTTTGTCGATTACTTTTTCGTTATATCATCAGATGGCGAAATCTTAAAAGCGAATCAATCAGCTTCAACAAAATTTGGGTTAAATGGAAAAGGTGCAAAACCATTTTCTGATTTGCTTGAAACTTCTTACAAGGATAAAACTTTAAACTCATTCAACAAATGTATTGAAACCGGAAAGAGTGAAAGAATAACTTCAAAGTTCACTAACGGCAATTCACTTTATGATGTTGAACTACTCTTCATAGCTCCGGAAAATAGTGCTAAAGCAAATTTTGTTTTTCTTACCGCGCATGATTTAACAGAAGAATGGAAAAAAGAAGACGATCTTCTCAGGTTTTACTATGTGTCCGAGAATACCGTTAATCCGCTCCAGATAACAGACCTTGAAGGGAAAATGATTTATGTTAATCCTTCGTTCTGCCATGTCAGCGGATTCAATAAGGAGGAACTGCTTGGACAAAAACCAAGTATCTTCGGCAGCGGAAAAAATTCCAAACGATACTGGTCTAAAATGTGGCAGACAATCACTGACGGCAAAGTCTGGGTTGGTGAGGTTGAAAATAAAAAGAAGAATGGTGAACCGTTCTATACACAACTGCTTATCTCCCCTATCGTTGATCGTGAAGGAAAAGTAACAGGATTTTTCGGCGTTCACCGAGACCTTAGCGAAAAAAGGGTTTTGGAAAAACAGTTGATCCATACACAAAAAATGGAAAGTATAGGAACACTCGCAGCAGGTATTGCTCACGAAGTCGGTAATCCGCTTGCATCAATTTCTGCCCTTGTACAGGTTGCGCAGCGCTCAACTCAGGACCCTTTTATAAATGAAAAACTTGGATTGGTAAAAAGCCAGATCACAAGGATTTCAAAGATCATACGTGACCTTGTTGATTTTTCCCGACCATCTAACTATGAATTAAGACTGACCGACATCAATCAAAATATTATTGAAGCAGTTGAGATAACCAGGGTTGGAACAAAAGCAAAAGATATAGAATTTAAACTCGAACTTGATGAAAAGATCCCGCTCCTCCCTCTCATCGCCGACCAGATACAGCAGGTCTTTGTGAACATTCTCCTAAACGCCGTTGACGCAATTTCCGAAGTTGATGAAGCACGGAAACATTGTATCTCATCCAGGTCAGATATTAATCCTTCTGAAGATACTGTAATAATAACTTTTTCGGATTCAGGCAAAGGTATAAGTGAAGAAAATTATGCAAAAGTATTTGAACCATTCTTCACTACGAAAAAAGAAGGTAAAGGAACCGGGCTGGGACTCTGGGTCAGTTACGGAATTGTAAAAAGTTTCCAGGGAGATATAAAAGTTAAAAGCCAAATGAACAAAGGAACGACTTTTATCATTACATTACCAATACATCCATAAAGGGAAAATAATGGCAGAAAGAATTTTAGTTGTTGATGATGAAGATATAATACGTGAATCACTTTCCTTCATATTAAAGAAGGAAGGTTATTACGTTCAGGAAGCTGAGAACGGAAGAGTAGCTTACGATAAAATACTCGAAGAGACATTTGATCTTGTTATAACCGATCTTGAGATGCCTGAAATGAAAGGGCTTGAACTGTTACAGGAAATCAAGAAGCTGAATATTCAGACATCCATAATCATAATCACAGCGTTCGGTTCTTTAGATACGGCTATATCTGCATTAAGAAATGGTGCAAGCGACTATATACTTAAACCGGTTGAATTTGATGAACTGATAATTAAAGTTAAGAGGTTATTCGAAGTTAAAGATCTTGTTCTTGAGAACAGGATTCTGAAAAAAGAAATACAACGCAATTTTGATTTTGAGAATATTGTAGGTAAAAGTACCGCTATACAAAAAATTTATGATATGATTCAAACGGTTGCTGAAACTGATTCAACAGTATTGATAAGCGGGAACAGCGGTACAGGAAAAGAACTTGTTGCCCGCGCTTTACACTTTAAAAGCAGAAGAAAAAACAAACCATTCATTGCTGTTAACTGCGGTGCTATTTCAGAGAACCTGATTGAGAGCGAATTATTCGGACATAAAAAAGGCGCATTCACCGGTGCAATCACTGACAAAGAAGGTTATATGAAAGCCGCAGACGGCGGTACTTTATTCCTCGATGAGATAAGTGAGATGCCTCCACAGTTACAGGTAAAATTACTCAGAGCATTGCAGGAAAAAGAATACACTCCTGTTGGTACAACTCTATCGCTTCCTGTTAATGTAAGATTTATTGCTACAACAAACCGGGATCTGAAAGAAGAAGTAAAGGCAGGAAGATTCCGTGAAGACCTGTACTACAGGTTAAACGTAATAGATATTAATCTACCCTCTCTTAAAGAACGTGAAGAAGATATTCCGCTTCTGGCTGATCACTTCCTGAACAAATACAGAACAGACTTGAAAAAGAATGTTAAAGGTATTGACAGTGAGGCGATGCGCGCACTGATAAATTATGACTGGCGTGGTGAAGTCCGAGAACTTGAAAACATAATTGAACGGGCAGTAATATTCTGCAAAGAAGAATTCATTACACTTAAAGATCTTCCCCAGATATTCCGTCCGAATGCTGAATCCGTTGACTTCAATCTTAGCGGTTCATTGGAAGAATCTACAAAGAAGTTTGAACGGGAGATCATTTTAAAAGCTTTAGCGGGAAATGATTACAACAAAGAAAAAGCTGCTGAAGTACTTCAGGTAGGTCTTTCTACCTTATATAGAAAATTAAAAGAGCTTGATATAAAAGCTTAATTTCTAAACACTTTTTTTTGCCCTATTCTCAAAGATTATAAATAATCTCCTCTTTATTTTCAGAAACGAGAATGGAAAACGTGTTTCATCTTTCGATATAACCCCTTTCTAATTATTTCACTTCGATTTTTTCGCTCTTTGCTAATAAATACTAAATCTGATTAAGGATAGTATGTTGGCACATAAATGGAATAAATCCGTACCGGCTCATCATAGCCATATAGAAAAATTACTTAAATAGTTATGAAAATAGTTTTTTATAGTCCCGATTTCAGCATGTGTTACAGTATACTGATGTATTTGCAGGACAAGTACAAAGTAAGTGTAACAAATGATGTGAGTGCCGTGAAGTCACTCATTGATTGTGATGCAGTTATCCTGGATATGGAGCCTTCCGATAAAACCAAAAATCTTCTAGAGGAAATAAAAAAGATAACTCCGGCGATGAAGATTATACTTACCTATGTGTTTAAACCTCAGAGCAAGGAAGCTGAATCATCCATCCGTCATTTCGTTGATTCTATATTTTATAAACCATTCGATCTTAATGAAGTCAGTTCCAAACTATCTACACTTGAAAGCAAACTGACTCCATCCGTCTGACGTTCCTCTTGATAAAAAAAATTAAAGGACATTTAATAAATTTTTATCTATCTTGATTCCCAACTCCAAGTGGATATTGCAGATAACCGACTAACAATTGGTGCGGTTTCATTCTAAATCTTGCGAAATAATAACTTTTAGCTTCTCAAAGATGAGAAGCTCACTCAAAAATTGTTGATATTATCAGCGATATTTTCGGTTAAAAGGTGGTATTGTCTTTGTAATTGTGAGGCGAATTCGTATTAAAGACAAACCGAAATGGAGTTTTGAAAAATGAAAAATCTGATGATGTACTTACTGTTTGTTGTTTCGATAGTGTTGTTATTTGGATTCGCGTATTCATATGCTCAGAATACTGAACCAGAAGGTCAAAAAATATTTGTTGAAAAAAAATGCGGTAGCTGTCATTCTGTAAACTCAGTTGAATTAACTTCAAAGAAAAAAGATGCTGTTGATTTATCAGTAACAGGTTCAAACAGGACTGCGGATTTTCTGACTAAGTACTTAAAGAAAGCAGAAAAATTAGATGGTAAAGATCACAAGACAGCTTTTAAGGGAACAGACGAAGAACTTAAAGCTCTTGTCAGTTGGCTTGTATCATTAAAGAAATAGAAAAACTAAACGAGAATTACCTTTCAAAAATATTTACTCTTTATGAAGGCAAACCTGATAAGTCAATCCGGAAACAATTTGTTTAAAATTGCAAATCATCCTTTTGTATTCCTGATCTTTCTTTTATGCTTAGTTTACTCTCCTCTTGCAACAGCACAATCCAATGATGATTGCCTGATGTGTCACAGTGACAATGAACTAACGATGGAGAAAAACGGCAAAGAGATTTCACTGTTCGTTAAAGAAGACGCTCTCAAATCATCTGTACACGCCAAACTCAATTGTGTATCTTGTCATAAAGGATTTGATCCTGAAAATCTTCCTCACGCTGAAAACATTAAAGAGATAGACTGTTCAGGCTGCCATCAAAAAGCTTTAACACAACATTCGTTTCACCCGCAAATCATCAAATCAAAAGGAACCGGAAAGACCCCGGATACTTCGTGTAAAAATTGTCATGGTATTCATGATGTAGTCCGTGTTGATAATCCAAAAAGTAAATGGAACAGGCAGAATATTGAAGTATCATGCGGCAAATGTCATAAGGATGCTTCCGAGCATTACAGCCTTTCCAATCATTCTGAGGCTTTCAAAAATGGTGATACAGGCGCACCAAGTTGTATAACATGTCACAGCTCTGCAATTACAAAATCATCTTTTGGCGACAACAAGGTTGATAAGAAGATTGCACAGGAAAAATTGTGCTTATCGTGTCACCTTGATGACGATGATGTACGAAAAAGGACCACGCCGTCTGCCGGATTTATTCATGCTTACGACAAAAGTGTTCACGGCTTTGCGTTACATAATAACAAAAATGGTGACGCCGCAAGCTGCACCGATTGTCACGATTCACATAAGATCATTAAGGGAACTGATTCACGTTCGACAGTTTATAAGCTGAACATTCCTGAGACATGTGGTAAATGTCATAGTTCCATTAAAGAAGAGTATTATGAAAGTATTCACGGTCAGTTTGTTCTTAAAGGAAATAATGATGCACCTTCCTGTACAAACTGTCATGGTGAGCATAACATTCTTAAGACTGATGATCCTAACGCGCCCGTAGCCTTCCAAAATGTTTCTAAAGAAATTTGTTCGCCCTGCCACGAATCAGTAAAACTCTCCGAGAAATACGGACTTTCAGCAAACAGGTATAAAACTTTCTCTGAATCATATCACGGACTTGCATTGACCGGCGGCTCTGCTGCTGTTGCAAACTGCGGAAGTTGTCACGGCGTTCATAACATAAAACCTTCTTCTGACCCGACCTCTATGGTTCATAAAGATAACCTGGTAAAAACGTGCGGTTCTTGTCACCCTGGTGCGAATACGACTTTCACGGAAGGTACTATCCACGTTACACTTGAAGAAGATGATGAACCGATACTTTACTGGATATCTACGACATATATTTTTCTTTTGATCTCAGTGTTAGGCGGAATGTTTGTCCATAATCTTCTCGACTTTATTAAAAAAGCAAAGATCAAAAAATTAAAACAACGCGGTAAGATAAGAGAAGAGCATCATGGACATTCATTGTATTTAAGGATGAACCTGAGCGAAAGAATACAACATGGTACAATGGCACTTAGCTTTATAATTCTTGTGATAACCGGATTTATGCTTCGTTACCCTGAATCATGGTGGGTAAGTCATATTCGTGATATATCCACTGATGCAGTCGAATACAGGAGCTGGATTCACAGAATTGCTGCAGTTGCTATGGTTATAATTTCTCTCTATCATATTTATTACGTGGCTTTTACTCAAAGAGGAAGACAATTAATTAAAGATCTTTTCCCAAAATACCAGGACCTTATTGATGCTATAGGCGTAGCCAAGTATAATCTTGGAATTTCAAAAACAAAACCAAAGCTTGACCGTTTCAGTTATATAGAAAAGGCTGAATACTGGGCATTGATATGGGGAACCATTGTAATGACTCTTACAGGTCTGTTGATGTGGGTTTACATTGATTATATCGGTGTCTTCTCAAAACTTGACTGGGATATTGCACGAACAATTCACTACTATGAAGCGTGGTTAGCTTTTCTCGCCATAGTTGTCTGGCATTTCTATTTTGTGATTTTTAATCCTGATATATATCCAATGAGCCTTGCCTGGTTTAAAGGAACAATTACCGAAGAGGAAATGGTTGAAGAACATCCGCTTGAACTTGAAAGAATAAAAAAGCAAAAAGCTGAAGAGAGACAAAAAACTTCAACCGATACGGAACAAGAAGACAACAGTTAACAGGTCTGAGTTAGTAAAATATATTTTCCTTATTTAGTGAGAATAAAATGCGAAACAGATTTCCTCATTATGTTTACAATCCAATAACTCTTACCGGCGCCGGAATTTCTTTAATCAGTTTTGGTTTAATTCTCTTCCTGTTTGTTCTGGACTTTTTCAGCTCGGAAGAGAATCCTTATATGGGTATTCTCACTTATATAATTATCCCCTCAATTTTAATTTTTGGTCTGCTTCTTATTGCCTTTGGAATTTACCGGGAACGTAAAAGAGAAAAATCCGGCAAGGTAAGAGAAAAAAGATTACCTGTTCTTGATTTGAACGATCCCAAAAAGCGGGCAATGTTTGTTACATTCTCATTAGGCACAATCATTTTGATGATGTTCTCAGCCTTCGGAAGTTTTAAAGCGTATGAATATACTGAAACAGATGAGTTCTGCGGAACTGTGTGCCACGCTGTGATGGAGCCTGAATACACCGCATATCTTGATTCACCGCATTCCAGGGTCGGATGCGTTGGCTGTCACATAGGTTCGGGAACAAGCTGGTATGTTAAATCAAAATTCTCCGGGGCATACCAGGTTTATTCAGTTCTGTTCAACAAATATTCCAGACCAATACCTACGCCAGTAAAAGAATTAAGACCCGCAGAAGGAACTTGTGAACAGTGTCATAATCCATCACACTTTTACAATGAGAAAAAAGTCGATCACACTTATTATTTATCGGATGAAGATAATACCGAATCAAATCTGAGTATGCTGATTAAAATCGGCGGCGGCAGAAGTGAGCTTGGTTCGATAGAAGGCATTCACTGGCATGTTAATCCTGATAATATCATTTCATACATTTATACTGATGAACGCAGGCTTGAAATTCCATGGGTAAAGGTAACATCTAAAGAAGGCAAGGAAACTATTTTCCGGCAAAAGGATGTTAACTTTGATGAGAAGAATTTTAATGCAGATAATCTTAGAACAATGGATTGTATAGATTGTCATAACAGACCATCTCATATTTATCACCAGCCTGATAAGATGGTTAACTTATTTTTATCTCAGGGGAAAATGAGTAAGAGTCTGCCGTTTATTAAAAGTATTTCTGTGCAATCGCTTGAAAAAGGATATACAACAAAGACGGCGGCTTTAGACAGCATCAGTTATGGAATTAATAACTTCTATATGACGAACTATCCGAAGATCTATCGCGACAGAAAAAATGAAATTGAATCGAATATCGAGCAGGTAAAAAAAATATATTCAAGAAATTATTTTCCCTATATGAATGCTGACTGGAAACATTTTCCAGATAATATCTCACACGTTTATACACCGGGCTGTTTCCGTTGTCATGACGGTAATCACGTTAGTGATGATGGAAAAGTTATATCAAATGATTGTAACAGTTGTCATACCATCATCTCGCAGACAGACAACTTCGGCAACACACGTGTAGATCTGAAAGGATTAAAATTCCAGCATCCGGTTGATGTAGGAGAGCAAATAGAAGACCTGCTATGCACTAATTGTCATGCAGGCGGATAAATAAAGGGGATTGGTTTTTACCAGTCGCAAAATTCATCAAATCAATGATAGTTGTATGCAACATCATAGATTCGTCATACCGTTTCCAAACTTCAGAGGTGAATTATGAAACAACTCTACAGTCTATTTTTATTTTTATTTCTAAGTCATTCCTTAATTGCCCAGGTTGATCCTGATGTTGAGGCAATAATAAATCGTGTGAACATTGATTCATTGACTAAATTTGTGAATGAACTTTCAGGAGAAGTTCCTGTAATCGTAGGTGGAGTGACACAAACAATTGTATCCAGGCACAAAAATTATCCGGGAAATAATCTTGCAGCACAACACATTAAAGAAAAACTGCAGGGCTATGGCTTAGTGACTTATGAACAGTCATTTTCAGTGACGGGTAAGAACATTTATGCAGTTAAAACCGGCTCTACATATCCTGATAAAAAGTATATTATTTGCGGGCACTTTGATTCAATGCCGAATGGAGCTATTGCACCCGGTGCTGATGATAATGCAAGCGGAACCGCTCTGGTGCTTGAAGCCGCAAGAGTGATGAATGATGTTTCAACCAAGTACACAATTATCTTTGCTCTCTGGGATGAAGAAGAACAGGGGTTGATCGGCAGTAAAGCATACGCAGATTCAGCCTGGAGAAATGCGGAGGATATTCAGGGAGTTTTGAATTTTGATATGGTAGCTTACGATGGAAACAATGATAACGTTGCTGAGATTCATACACGTACTGCCTCGATGACACTTTCAAATAAGATGATAGAAATTAATAATACTTACGGGATGGGACTTGTTCAATCAACAATTAATCCCGGGCTAACAGCAAGTGATCATTCGTCATTTTGGAACAGAAGTTACCAGGCAATTTTATTAATTGAAAATTACTACGGAGATTTTAATCCTCGTTATCATACTACGGGTGACAGGATCCAGTATTTTAATTTTCCATACTTTCTTAAGTGTGCAAAGCTTGGTATCGGTACATTCGCTTCGTTATCTGATGTAGATAATGTTGTGCCGGTTGAACTTGTTTCATTCTATGCTGTGAATGAAAAAAATAAAATCACTCTTTGCTGGACTACTGCTTCGGAAATTAATAATGCCGGATTTGAGTTGCAGAGATTGGAATTGAATAAGAGTAGTGAATGGGCTTCAGTTGCATTGATAAGCGGGAAAGGAAACAGTACAACGGCAAGCAACTACTTATACGAAGATTTTTTTGTTAACAGTTCTACAGTGTATAAATATCGGCTTAAACAAATTGACTACGATGGAACATTTACATATTCAAATGAAATTCTTGTCACCACTTTACCGGGAGAATTTAAACTATCGCAGAATTATCCTAATCCTTTCAATCCTGCTACTACAATCAATTGGGAACTCCCTCAGGGAGATTATGTTACTTTAAAAGTTTATAATTCACTCGGTGAAGAAATAGAAACTCTTCTTAATGAATGGCAGGAAGCAGGTGCTCATCAACTCGTTTATCATGTAAATAATTCCTTGCCGAGTGGAATATATTTTTACAAACTCCAGGTTGGGAATAAAACTTTCACTAAAAAAATGAGTTTGATGAAGTAGCAGCTGGTTATTTAAAATTCGATTAAGAACCGGTAGAAGATCAAAAAACTACCGGTTTTCTTTTGAAAAATGCAGAATAGCCTCAATTTGCAACCCCCTACATACCCTGTCTTAACTTGAGCCAAACTGATTCCACAAGGCTTAAAATGTCTTTCAAAAAGGAAATAATTGATACGGCACGCCAGTTGTAATATTAATTCAGCTTCAAAATAATTTACAGTGTATCAACAACTTATTCCAGGGGTAAAATGAGAGTTATCAATTTTCACAAAGGAGATTTGTACATGCAAACTGGAAAAAAAGGCAACGTAACTTATCAAAAGGCGTTGGAACACTACAGCCGCGGTAACTGCAAAAAATTATTAAAAGATCTTAAAGGTGCCATACAGGAATTTAATATGGCGATTGAATTCAATCCTAAATTTGCAGAAGCATTTTACAAAAGAGGAAATACAAAACTTTTGTTGAATGATATAGCCGGAGCTGAGATAGACTATGACCGTGCGATTGAATTAAATCCTAAGCTCGCAGAAGCGTTTAACAACAGGGCAATGTTAAAGCGCACAAACGGTGATGAAGAAGGAAGTAAATCAGATTTTATTGAAGCGGGAAAATTAGGTTTCATGAACGCTTACCATATCCATAAAGAATTTTGCAGATAAAACTATGATTAAAATATATTCCGGTATTTCTTCTATTCTGAACAGAATAATTATTTTTGTTCCTCAACCGCCCTTCATTTATAAAAAGCTTCCTTTCGGGTATTATAAGTTCTCGGTACAACACACACGGAAATTGAAACCCATTCCTGTTCGTTCATTCCCCAAATTATGATTTTCTGATTATTCAGAATCAGCAATAATTTACACCTCTAAACTCTTCTGATTTTTATCCGATAATAATAGTGGCTATTACCCGTTTAAGTAATATGCCTTAGAATTAAGATTAATTTCAATTATAGGTTACGTATGTATTCAACTGAAAATAACATTACTTATGCAAGCCCGGTCTTCATCAAAGTAAAAAACTGGATGGAAGGAATACACGGATTTTCTGTTTTACCTTATGATATAGTTGCTTTAAAATTTAAAGATTTTGTGAAAACGCTCTCTCCAGAAGAAAGAGAAGAACTTGTACGTGAAAACATAGTCAAATCAAATATGTGGCTTACACCGCTTGGATTTGTTATGCTGGATCGTATCCCGGACTTCATAGAATAACCCTCATAAATGCACACTAAGAGCACGAAGGAAGGCTTTTAAAAACCTTCCTTCCCTCCTTCAATAAAAATAATCTGCTGCTTTAAAAAATTGAATGTTTGATTTTTTCTTCTGATTTTAATTTTGAATTCAGATAGTTTATAACCAGCAGATACAACTCAACCCAATACAATAAGAATGAACTATGGATATTAAATTCTATCCGCTAACTTTTTTTATCACAGTTGTATCCCAAGATACTTTTCAGTCTCTTGCGTTCGCTGTATTACTCACAATCTGCTTATTTACAATACTCGGAGTGTTTAACAAAAAAAGTAAAAATGAAAACAAAGATGAGAACAATTCGTTAAGCGGAACTTCATATCAAAAACATTATGAAATGATATTCCAGAGGGCGAATGACATCATATTTTTCTGGGATGTGAACGGACAAATTATTGAGGCAAATAAGAAAGCTCTAGATGTCTATGGATATTCATACGATGAAATTATTAAACTAAATATCCGGCAGTTAAGAACTCCGTTGACTGCTCAGCAACTTGACATCCAGATTGCACTCGCAGAGAGTGCGGAAGGAATTGTATTTGAAACTACTCATCAGCGAAAAGACGGCACCGCCTTTCCTGTAGAGGTTTCAATGGGTTTATTGAAAGAAGGTGATAAAAAATTTTATCACAGCATCGTTCGGGATATTTCTGAAAGAAAAATTTCTGAAGAAAAAATAAAACAATCAGAAAATCATTACAGGTCATTGGCAGCGAATATTCCTGAGACAAACCTGTACCTGTTCGATAAGGATCTTCGGTTTATTATTGCTGACGGTACTGAGATGTCGCGTCTTGGTCTGAAGCGGGAGGATTTCGAAGGTAAAACTTTGTATGAAGTTCTTGATGAAGAAACGCGCAACCTCCTTATACCTCTTTACAAAAGAGCTCTCAATGGCGAAACGATCTTCAGGGAATTTATCTATGGATATTTTACTTATACAATCCAGATAAAACCACTGCACGATTCGCATGGATTTATTTATGGCGGAATGACTATTACGCAAAACATTACTCAACGTAAACTTGCAGAACATCAACTGCTTGAAAGTCAGCAGAAATTTGCGTCGATTATCAGTTCAGCTATGGATGCTATTATCACAGTGGATGAGGAGCAGAAAATAACTCTGTTCAACAGTACGGCAGAAGACATCTTTGGCTACAACCAAAATGATGTTATTGGCAAATCACTTGAAATGCTGATACCACCAAACTACAGGCTCGAACATTTTCATCACATAAATAAATTCGGAATGACCGGTGTTACAAACAGGACAATGGGGAGTCTTGGAAAAATTTATGGATTAAAATCATCCGGAGAAATCTTTCCAATCGAAGCCTCCATTTCACAGGTAGAAGTTGGTAATAAAAAATATTTCACCGTAATCCTTCGAGATATTACAAAACGATTAAAAGCTGAAGAAGACTTAAAGGAATCCGAAAGCAGGTATAAATTTTTATTTGAGTCAAACCCCCTCCCTATGTGGATTTTTGCCGAAGAGAGTTTAAAGTTCCTCCAGGTTAACAATGCAGCAATTGAATATTATGGTTATTCAAAGGAAGAATTTCTAAACATGACAATAAAGGATATTCGTCCGCAGGATGAATGGGAAAGACTGGCTGAATACATTTCTTCCAATCAGGAGCGACCACGTTATGCAGGTATCTGGAAACATCGAAAGAAAGATCAGACAGAGATTTTTGTTGAAATTTATTCACATCAACTTGAGTACATCGGGCAGAAAGCAAGACTGGTACTTGCTAACGATGTTACATTGCAAAAATTAAATGAACAAAAAATTATCCAGATGAACGAAGAACTTGAGAACAGGGTTGAGGAACGGACGATTCAATTACAATCCGTTAACAAAGAACTTGAATCATTCAGTTATTCAGTATCGCATGATTTACGATCACCATTAAGAAGTCTGGATGGTTTCAGCCAGGCTTTATTTGAAGACTATCATGATATCCTTGATGAAACGGGAAGAGATTATCTTGGAAGAATCAGAAACGCAAGTCAGCGTATGGCTCACTTAATAGATGACCTGTTGAATCTCTCAAAAGTATCAAGACATGAACTGGTTCGTTCAAAAGTAGATTTAAGTAAAATTGCACGACATATAGCTGATGAACTTCAGAATGACTATAAAGAAAAAGTTTATAAGGTTCATATTGAAGAAGACCTTAAGGTAAATGCCGATCCAAGATTAATGGAATTGGTGATAACAAACCTATTGGGAAATGCATTTAAATATTCTGCACAAACTCCCTCTCCTGAAATTGAATTTGGTTCATTATTAAAGGAATCAGAAAAAGTATTTTTTGTCAAAGATAACGGAGCCGGATTCGATATGAAATTTGCTCACAGGCTGTTTGGCGCTTTTCAAAGATTACATACTTTAAATGAATTTCCCGGAACAGGTATCGGCCTGGCAACTTGTCACAGGATAATTTCAAAACACGGAGGTAAAATCTGGGCAGAAAGCGCTGAGGGAAGCGGAAGTACTTTTTATTTTTCTCTTTGAATGGAAACCCACTTGAAATTTTATTTTTTTTTAATTTAATTTCTATTGGTTGTTAGCTGATAATTATTGCTATTTGAAATTTTATTTAAGTTACTGATAGTCAATCAGGCTGCTATGGATATTGAGTCATATCTGTAAAGCTTCTTCTCATTCACAACAAGTCTCACCTTACAGGTAAATAAAGTTATAAGCGTTCTGACCGCTCTAATTGCTCTGACAACTATTGACTTATTAAACAATTCACTGAATAACAGGGGCACAACATGGAGGAACCATGGAAAAAAGAATAATACTTTTAGTTGAAGATAACCCTGATGATATCGTTTTAACGAAACGGGCATTGGCAAAGAACAACATCAAAAATGAACTTGTCGTCGCGGGAGATGGAGTAGAGGCGCTCGATTACCTGTTCGCAAAAAACAAATATGAAAATCGAGATATGTATGAACTGCCTACCGTGGTTTTGCTTGATTTAAAACTTCCCAAAATGGATGGGCTTGAAACACTAAAAAGAATCAGGTCAAACGAGAGCACACGCTTACTGCCTGTTGTTATACTCACGTCATCCAAAGAAGAACAGGATATACTTTCCAGCTATGGACTTGGTGCTAACAGTTATATCAGAAAGCCCGTCGACTTTAATAAATTTGTTGAAGCTGTTCAGAATCTTGGACTCTACTGGCTGCTGTTAAATGAAAATCCTCCTGTAAAAAGAAATCAGGAATAATGAAAGAACATATTAAACTACTGCTTGTTGAAGATTCCGAAGATGATGCACTGCTCTTGATGCGGACGTTGAAAAAATCCGGGTTAAATTTTGAGCATACACAAGTGCAGACTGAAGATGATTTTAGAAGAGAACTAAATCGCGTTGAATGGGATATAATCATTTCGGATTATGCAATGCCTCATTTCAGCGGCAGTGAAGCACTTAAGATCACACGGAACGCCGGTATTGACACTCCTTTCATTATTGTTTCCGGAACCATTGGAGAAGAACTTGCCGTTTCCATGATGCGGGCAGGTGCAAACGACTATATAATGAAAGGTAATCTTACAAGACTAATCACTGCAATTGAACGTGAACTTCGCGAGGCAGAATCTCACCGGCTTCATAAAAAATCGAAGGAAGAACGGGACAGAATCTTTAACCTTACTTATGATCTGATTTGTATTTCGGACTTCAACGGAAGACTGCTGCAATTAAATCCTGCATGGGAAATCGTAACCGGTTATAGTATTACTGAGCTTTTATCCAGACAGTTAATTGAACTTGTTTATGAAGATGATAAACAGGCGACCAGGCAACTACTTGAACATATTTCAAACGGACTTGAAAAGTTTTCTTTGGAAAACAGGATCGTCTGCAAAGATGGAAATTACAAATGGTTTATGTGGAATGGGACTTCATCACCGGGTAAAAAAGTATTTTACGCTATAGCCAGGGATATGACTGATTTCAAACAGGCACAAAAAGCCATTGATGAAAGTGAGAAGAAATACAGGTTTATTGCGGATAATACACTTGATATTATGTGGCAAATGGATATGGACTTGTTCATCAGATATGTAAATCCTGCCATCACCACAACACTGGGTTACACTCCTGAAGAACACATCAACACCAGTCTGGCGCAGTTAACAACTAAGCAGCAGCTTGATAGATTAAAAGATATTATAATCAGAACTGTTCAAGCTAATGATTTTAACAGAGGTGTTATTCTTGAAAGCGAACTTTTTCACAAAAACGGAAACTTAGTACCGGTAGAAATTCATGCATCGTTGCTTAAAGATGAAAAAGGAAAACCTGCCGGCATCCAGGGAACTACGCGGGATATAACCGAACGAAAAAAAGCTGAGGCGGAATTAATCAAAGCAAAAGAAAAAGCTGAAGAAGCCAACAGGCTGAAGTCAGGTTTTCTCGCAGCAATGTCTCATGAAATAAGAACCCCTTTGAATGCAATACTCGGGTTCAATTATGTTTTGAAGGAGATATTTTTTTCAAAGAGTGCGGCAAACATTCAAAAATATTTTACTTATGTTGAAGAAGCAGGTAAGCGGCTTTTAACAACAATCTCGGCTATCCTTGATCTTTCACGTATTGAAGCCAATGAATTTTCGGTTAATCTAACCAGGATTTTTATCGGTAAATCAGTAGTTGATACTCTGAACATCTGTAAAATACTCGCTGACGATAAAGGTTTATCTGTAAAAAGTGATTTGCCCGATCCTGATTTTTATGTGCGTGCAGATGAGTATTGTTTAAATGGAGTACTTACCAATGTTTTAAACAATGCAATCAAGTATAGTGATAAGGGTACAATAAAAATTACTATTGAACGGAATCATCAATTCGGTATCTGTAAAATTGCGGATGAAGGAATAGGTATGAGTGAAGAATATCAAAAACATCTTTTCGAAACATTCAGCCAGGAAAACATGGGATGGAACAGAAAATATGAAGGCAGCGGACTTGGTCTGGCACTGACTAAGCGATATATTGAACTCATGGAAGGACAAATTTCAATACAGAGTAAGAAGAATCTAGGTACTACTGTTACAATCAAAATTCCACTTTATCAATAAATTGATTTTTTTATGCAATTAACAGAACGAAAAAATATCCTCTATGTAGAAGATCTTATTGATGCTTATGAACTTGTTGAAGTGCTGCTATTTGATGTGTACAAAGTTCTTGGCGCAAAAAACAAAGAAGATGCCGTAAACATGCTTCAGTCCAATCAGATCGATCTTATTCTTATGGATATTAATCTTCAACGACCATTCGACGGTGTTGAACTTGCGATGCAGTTAAAAGAGGATCAGCTTTATAAAAACATTCCAATCATAGCTGTAACAGCATATGCTATGGAAGATGATAAGAGAAAGATAATAAATGCAGGGATGGATGATTATATATCTAAACCGGTAACAAAGGACCAGCTATTGAGAAAGATTGCAAATTTCATCAATTAGTCTCCCCTATTTTATTTTGCCCGCCTCCCCTTCCTTTTGATTCACTAAATTTTCATTCATTTGCTCAACTTTTGGACAAAAAATCCGATAATAAAGTGTGTCAAACGAAAAATGAGCGTAATGAATATGGAAATGCTAGTACTTGAAAAACAGCAGGTTAAGACTTCAACTCAAAATGAAATAATCCTCCTTGTCGAAGATGACGTTCTCAATAAAGAACTGACGACTATTTATCTAAGAAATGTTTGTAAACTTGATCATGCTGCAAGCGGATTAGCAGCCGTGGAAATGTCCATTAGCCAGCAATACTCACTTATCTTGATGGATATAAATCTAGGTGCCGGAATAAATGGGATAGAGGCTGCAAAGCGTATCAGGCTTAATGATAATTACCGTGATGTTCCAATAGTTGCAATTACTGCATTTGCTATGTCAGGAGATGAATCAAGACTTCTGGCTGAAGGATTTGATTATTACCTCTCTAAGCCATTTGAGAAAAAAGCACTTGTTGGTTTGGTGGAAAACGTACTAATGAGTAAATATCATGAACATAGCAATTAACTTTGGTGGCATTTTAATCTGAAAAATTTTACCCATCAAATTCCTTGTCCCTTCAAGTAAGGCTATGCAATTCTGATACATTAGCAACAGGGAATTTGGGAGCCGGGTGATTTATCATCCGGCTTTTTTTAAAGTTTAAATTCTGAAAGATTTTTTTGCAGCCAATTTTTATATTCGGCTTGTGTTTAATCAACCAGTCTTTTGAGAGGTAAAAATGAATGAACATGATGAACTACTTCAAAAGGTGTTAGAACGCCTTAAGAATAATTACTTTTCCAATATTAAATCCATGCTTTCAGAATCTGAAAAGGTTGAGCCTATTATTCTCAACGGTTTAAATGAACCATATCTGCCCGATGCAACAGCAGTTAAAAGCGGTAAAAATTATATTGTTGAAGTTGAGACGTCCGCAACACTCACGTCTGAAGGAAAAGATATTACATTAAAAGCACTCTCAAAATACGCTGACTCCAATGGTATTGAACTGGTAGTTTCAGTGCCCGTTTCAATTTTCATGGATGCAGGGAAAAAACTTTCACAGTTAAAAGTCGATGCAAGCATCTGGGATATTCAATAATCAAAGGTGAATGTCAAGGTCGTAAAGCTGGTTTGACAGACTAAGATCAGCGGGGGTTATGTAATCATATGGTTTGCTGAATTCCTTTTCGAAATTAATTCCTTTGTTACTTGAGTCATAAAAAAATCTTGCCGAAGCCTCACTGCAGGTAAGATTATTAGCGGATGTTTCAAAAAACTTTATCCTAAAGTATTTATAAAACACTAATCCAAAAATGTTCAGTTTATCATAAGGTGAACCGACATACTTTTTAATCACAGGCAACACATCAACAAGATCAATTGAAGATCTTCGGACGCGACAGGAGTATATTTCCTTTACTCTTCTTTTGCGTATATCAAAACCGGTTCCCCACGCTTCTCCTACTAAAATATATTTTTCTCCTATTTCATATACGATTCCGGCATGAGAAAACTCGGAGTTTGTGAACCACCTCACGAGTTTGTCAAAAAACCTTGTATGAGAGAATAAAACCAGATCGCCCGGTTTAAGTGAAGTCATATAAGTTTGTCCCTTTTACTTTATCCAATATTGAATGAAGAAAAATTGAGGTAATCATAACCATAAATCATTTTTTTATAGTATGATTTGTGAATCATCATTAGATTTGCAAAAAAATAAACAATCAAAAATTCATACATAAAAATGCACTTAATTAATTTCACATTTAATATTTCCCGGGTAATTATGAAAAAAATATTTCCGATACTGTTTTTACTGGTAGTTGCTGCCGGTTCAATTTCATTTGCTCAAAATGATGATGAGAAAAAAGATTCATCGCTTTCAGATCTGGTAGGCGGATTGAAATGGCGGAACATAGGTCCTGCTTTCTGTTCAGGCAGAATTGCAGACTTTGCTGTTAATCCGAATAATTTCAGTGAGTATTACGTTGCTGTTGCAAGCGGTAACATCTGGAAAACAAATAATGCAGGCACTACCTTCGAACCGATATTTGATAATCACGGATCTTACTCAATCGGCTGCCTGGCACTTGATCCTAACAACCCGTTTGTTGTCTGGGCTGGTACTGGTGAAAATAATCATCAGAGAGCCTTAGGGTATGGTGACGGTGTTTATAAATCTGTTGATGGCGGAAAGTCATGGAAAAATATGGGATTAAAAGAATCCCGGCAGATTGGTGAAATTATTATTGACCCAAGAAATTCGAATATAGTTTTTGTCGCTGCTGAAGGCTCGGCATGGGGACCCGGTGGTGAGAGAGGATTATACAAAACTGTTGACGGCGGAAAAACATGGAAAAAGGTTTTAGATATCAGTGAGCATACCGGGGTTAACAACCTCGCATTCGATCCAAGAAATCCTGACGTGATGTACGCAACTTCTGAACAACGAAGAAGACATGTATTCACAAAAATCGGCGGCGGACCCGAAACTGCAGTTTATAAATCTGTTGATGGTGGTGAGAACTGGGATAAGATAATGAGCGGTTTACCTAAAGTTGATTTAGGCGGAATGGATATAGTTGTCTCTCCTGTTAATCCGGATGTCCTTTATATTATTCTTGAAGCGGCTGAAGATAAAGGTGGTTTTTTCAGATCGGTGAACCGTGGTGCTACATGGGAAAAGATGAGTGATTATACTTCTTCCGGACAATACTTTAATGAAATTGTGTGCGACCCTAAAAATGTGGATAAGATTTATTCGTTAGAGGTTGTATCAAAAGTTTCACTTGATGCCGGTAAAACATGGAAGCCCATCAACTCAAAGAACAGGCATGTTGATGATCACGCTATGTGGATTAATCCCGGTAACCCCGATCATTTCATGATTGGAGGTGACGGCGGCATTTATGAATCGTTTGATTGCGGTGCCAGTTTCGATTTTAAAGAGAATCTTCCCATCACCCAGTTTTACAGGGTTAATGTTGATAACAGCTATCCATTCTATTATGTCTACGGCGGTACGCAGGATAATAACAGCATGGGCGGACCTTCACAAACAATCAGTTCCGATGGAATTGTTAATAATGACTGGTTCGTTACAAATGGTGGTGACGGGTTTTGGACTGCTGTCGATCCCGAGAATCCTAACATAGTTTATGCTGAAGCACAGTACGGAAACATGGTACGTTATGACCGCAAGAGTGGTGAAGCAATTGATATTCGTCCTGAACCATTAAAAGGTGAACTGACATATAAATGGAATTGGGATACTCCCCTCTTGATTAGCCCGCACAATAATAAAAGAGTTTATGTTGCCGCTAACTTTGTTTTCAGAAGTGAGGACAGAGGTGATAGCTGGACAAGAATAAGTGATGACCTTACACGTCAGCTTGATAGAAATACGTGGCAGGTGATGGGAAAATTCTGGAGTATTGATGCAGTTGCCAAAGATAAATCGACTTCTCTTTTCGGGACGATAATTTCTTTAAGCGAGTCTCCCGTTAAAGAAAATCTTTTGTATGCAGGAACGGATGACGGACTGATACAGGTTTCCGAAGACGCAAAAACCTGGAGAAAAATTTCTGATTTTCCCGGTGTACCAGAGTTCACATATGTAAGTGATATCGCTCCTTCAAAGTTCAATGAAAATATTGTGTTTGCGTCATTCAATAATTTAAAGAGAGATGATTTCAAACCTTATGTGTTACGAAGTGATGACAAAGGCAAATCATGGACTTCCATCTCCGGAAATCTTCCGTTGAATGGAAGCGTTCATACAATTGAACAGGATTTTATTAATCCTGATTTACTTTTTGCAGGAACAGAATTTGGAATTTTCTTTACCACTGACGGCGGAAAAATATGGACACAGTTGAAGAACGGTATTCCTACAATTTCAGTTAAGGATATTGCAATACAAAAACGCGAACATGATCTTGTGCTGGCAACATTCGGAAGAGGATTTTATATACTTGATAATTATTCTCCTTTGCGGGATCTGAATGAAAGTATGACAAAAAAAGATGCTCATCTTTTTCCTGTGAAAGATGCGTTGACATATATTCAATCGGGCGGTCGTTACGGTCAGGGAGATACTTATTACAAAGCATCTAATCCAGAGTTTGGTGCGGTTATTTCATTTTATCTGAAGGATGTTCCAAAAACATTGAACAAGATAAGAAAGGATAAAGAGAAAGAACTTTTCAAAAAAGGTGAACCTATTTATCAGCCGACTGATGAAGAACTACGTTTGGAAAAGGAAGAAAAGGCACCGTACGTTATCTTAACAATTACAGATGAAAATGGAAGTGTTGTAAGAAAACTCACAAAATCTGCTTCCAAAGGAATCAACAGGATTGTTTGGGATTTAAGTTATCATTCAGTTAATCCTGTAAATGACAGAGACAAATTTAATCCCACTGCTGACCAAAGAAGTAGTACGCTTGTTCTGCCCGGCAAATACAGAGTATCACTATCGCTTGTAAGCAGAGAAGGAATAAAGGAACTTGATAGTCCCGTTGAGTTTAAAGTAAAACCGCTTATGAATACCACGCTTCCGATTGCACAAAGAGAAGAACTTGTTGCATTCCAGAAACAGGCTAATGAAATGTTACGTACTGTAAGAGGTAGTGAGAATTTCTTAAATGATCTGCTGAAAAGAATTGAAGCAATTAAAATAGCATTGTTGAGTACACCACTCGCCCCGCCTGACCTGATGCTTCGTGCTCAAAATATAGAGAAAGAACTGAAAGATATCAGCCTCTTATTCAGACGTGACTCAGACAGACCCAGCGCTGAAGAAACACCGCCTTCACCTCCGACATTCAATGAAAGACTTGGAATACTTGTTTATGTTCACAACAGGTCAACGTCCCCTATTACAATGAATGAAAAAAATGCTTATAAAATTTTAACAGAAGAATTTCCTCCGGTACTCGACAGAATTAAAAGGATTCATTCAGTTGATATAAATAATCTTGAAGATGATCTTGAAAAGTATGATGCACCGTGGACACCGGGAAGAATACCTGAATTTAAGTTAAAGTAGGATTGTTGCAAGTAATGGAAGGCAGCCGTTAGTGACTGCCTTCCTTACTAAATTAATTAATCGTCATCAATCTCTCCGCCGTGATCCCCGACCAGCACCCACTTCCCTCCTTTTTTCATAAGTATATCAGTCCATCTACCTTTTTCTGTCATTGGTGTTCCGTCAGCTTGTTCAATTACCTGTGAGTAGTAGTAATGCACATAGGCAAAATCACCATTCACCCAAATCCTGGCAGGAGTAAGAACATGAAACTGTTCCTTTCCTTTTTTTAACCAGTAGCTCATTGCTTTTGTGATATCAGCTTTAACACCGGGAGCTTCGTTGTTATAGGACCAGCCGTAATAAGAATCATCCCAGTATTCCATCATAGCAGAAACATTTCCGGAAGTTCCTGCGTCCCAGTAAGCCTGAACACCTTTCCAGACGTCAGTCTGTTCAGCACTCCATTGTTGTGCTGTAACAGTGGCTGAGATCATAATAACAAATAAACAAAATACACCCGCGAACTTTAACATAGCACCCTCCTAAAGGTTTTGTTAATTGTTGAGAACGGCTATGAATATGCTTAATGCTGATTAGTTAATCAAGAAATTTTTATTTTTTTACGTATACCTGATTATTATATTCAAATATCAGAAACAGTTTTCATTCAAATAATGAATAAGATAATATTTCTTTTTCTTTGTCTTGAAGTATTACTTCATGCTCAACCGTTAGTAATTGCTCACCTCGGTGCAGCAGGGTATGCCCCCGAAAACACGATCACAGCTTTTAAAATGGCGATTGAATCAGGTGCAGATGCAATTGAAATTGATTTGCGTCAAACTAAAGACGGTGTGTTAGTCGTTTTACATGATGAGTCTGTTGACAGGACAACTGACGGAAAAGGAGAAGTTGATGAGTTAACATATAAAGAATTAATGAAACTTGATGCGGGGAACTGGTTCGATGAAAATTTTTCCGGTGAAAGAATCCCGACTCTTAAAGAAGTGCTTGCTTTGCTCAATGATTCGATAAAAATCATTATCGAATTAAAAGCAGATGATGACGATCATCCGGGAATCGAGCAGAGAGTCGTTAATATGATAAGAGGAAGCGGACTTGAGGATCAGACAATTTTGAAATCATTTAATCCGAATGTGATTAAAAGACTAAGAAAAATAGCGCCGGAAATACAACTGTGTTATGTCTATGCTTTAAGAATTCCATGGCTTGGATTAATTGTTGACACCGGAATCTCCTTCGGAAGTATTTTTGATATTGATGCGGATTACCTTCAGCCGCACAGATTTTTTCTATCGAAATCTTTTGTACAGGATGCACAGTCCAATGGGTATAAAGTAATAGCATGGGGTGTTGAGAGTGAATCAGCCATACAGGAAGCAATTGAATTTGGTGTTGATGGTATAGAAACAGATTATGTTGATCGAGTCAGAAAGTATGTCGACAATAAAATTGTCCCGAAATAATTTTTTTTGGAACTCTCCTCTATTGTTTTTAGATTAAAATGAGAATTGAAATGAAAATTTCATTCCAACATTTTCCACTCTGCTGCAACTAAAATCATTTATAAACTTATTACAAGGTAGTTATGAATCAATTCAGCAAATTGTTTATAGTTCTGTTTCTTGTGTTAGCAGTATATTCTTTCGCTCAAAACAGGCAGGGTAATTTCTGGCAGTTTATTGATGAATCCGATATTTCACTTACCGGTGAAAGACTGATAATCCCGCAATCATATCGAACTGCGAGGCTTGATGTTGCATCAATGAAAGAATTTCTAAAAACAGTGCCGATGGAATTTTCAGTTCAGATCAATTCTTCAAGAACAGTAATCTTTTTGCCAATGCCTGATGGAAGTCTTCAAAAGTTTAAAATTGTTGAGTCGCCTGTAATGGCACCTGAACTTTCCGATAAATATCCTGAAATAAAAACTTATGCAGGTCAGGGAATAGATGATCAGCTTGCCAGCGTAAGATTCGATGTTACGCCGCATGGTTTTCATGCACAGATACTTTCACCCAATGGAAGAGTTTTTATTGACCCCCATAATAAAGGCGATGTGATAAACTACATTTCATACTTTACAAAGAACTTTGTAAAAGAAGGAACAGACTTTGATTGTTCACTTGAAATTGATGACAACGTAAGAACCGAACTGGAAGCATTAAATCATTTGCACATAGATACACCTACCGGACCTCAGCTAAGGACTTACAGAGTCGCTGTAGCTGCTACTGGTGAATACACCGCATTTCATGGCGGAACAGTTCCGTTAGGATTAGCCGCTGTCGTTACAAGTGTTAACAGAGTCAATGGAGTTTATGAAACAGAAGTCGCCGTTCGCATGGTTTTAGTCGCGAATAATGATACACTCATTTTTACTAATGCGTCCACTGATCCGTATACAAATAACAACGGCAGTACAATGCTTGGTCAAAACCAGACGACAATTGATAATTATATTGGCACAGCTAATTACGATTTTGGACATGTGTTTAGTACAGGCGGCGGTGGTGTTGCATCACTCGGCGTAATATGCAGAGCGGGATTAAAGGCACGCGGTGTTACCGGTTCCGGCTCTCCGGTTGGTGATCCATTTGATATTGATTACGTAGCTCACGAAATGGGACATCAATTTGCAGGTAATCATTCATTCAACGGCAACGCGGGCAGCTGCTCAGGTGGAAACAGAAATGCAGCAACCGCTTATGAACCCGGAAGCGGTTCAACAATCATGGCTTATGCCGGTATTTGCGGTTCACAAAATCTCCAGAGTAATAGTGATCCTTATTTTCATGTAATTAATTTTGATGAGATAGTTGCATACACAAATTCAGGACTCGGCAACGGATGTCCTGTAACAACTGCAACAGGTAATGATGCGCCTACTGTTTCCGTTCCCACCGGTGGATTTACAATTCCCAAAAGCACTCCGTTTTCATTGACAGGCTCTGCAACCGATCCGAATAGTGATCCGCTTACTTACTCATGGGAACAGTTTGATCTTGGTCCTGCAGGCGCACCGCCGGCACCTTCAGGCAATGCGCCTATATTCAGAGTGTGGAACCCGACTGCATCTCCCACAAGATATTTTCCACGTCTGCAAAATCTTTTAAATAACTCAACAGTTATAGGAGAGATACTTCCATCATATGCACGTACTTTGACTTTCAGATTGGTTGCCCGCGATGGCAGAGCCGGAGGTGGTGGAGTTAATTATGCTCAGCTTCAATTTAATGTTGATGGAACAGCCGGACCATTTGTGGTAACATCACCCAACACAAATGTAAGCTGGGAAGGAAACACTGTTCAAACAATAACCTGGGATGTTTCAAGTACAAACATTGCTCCGGTCAATTGTGCTAATGTAAGGATTTTACTTTCTACAAATGGCGGACAGACATTCGATTTCGTTGTTCTTGCAAACACGCCAAATGACGGGTCGGAAGCGATTACACTTCCCAATCTGCCAACAAGCCAGGCAAGAATTAAAGTAGAAGCAGTTGGAAATATTTTCTTTGATATTTCAAATGTGAATTTTACAATCCTTGACGGAGTACCGGTTGAACTTGCTTCTTTTACCGCTGAAAAAGTTTTTGGAGGCGTAAGGCTTAACTGGGTCACAGCCACTGAAACTAATAATCAAGGTTTTACAATTGAAAGAAGTTCAGACAATGAAAATTTTTCTGAGCTTAAGTTTATACAGGGTAACGGCACAACTACTTCTCCATCTACGTATACTTTCTTTGATGAATCAGTTGAAACCGGTGTTTACTATTACAGGTTAAAGCAAACCGATTTTGATGGAAGTTATATGTATTTGAATGTTGTTTCAATTAATGTCGGACTTCCTGATAGATTTGAATTAAGTCAGAATCATCCAAACCCGTTTAACCCTTCTACAAAAATAAAATTCCTGTTGCCTGCTGATGCTGATGTCAGTATAAATCTTTTTAATACTATCGGACAAAAGATTTCTGAAATTGTAAATACAGAATTTTCTGCCGGTGTACATGAAATTAATTTTAATGCTTCAGGACTTTCCAGCGGTGTTTACTATTACACAATGAATGCAGCAAGTAAAGACGGCAATTCTTTCTCTGCCACAAAAAAGATGATACTTATGAAATAAAATTGTTCGTTTCCTCTAAAGAGGCTGCTTGTGATGAGCAGCCTTTTTGTTTTTAAATAGCGGGAAAAGGAGTAATAAATTTCTTTTTGCAATTGACTAAATGCATTATCTTGCGCAATAAATTTTCAGGAGGATGTATTGAAAACCGGATCGCTTGCAGGCAGGTTATTTAACAAATCACTTGATTATATAGAAATTGTCGGGAATAAACTTCCTCATCCGGCGTCATTGTTTGGACTGCTTGCGGTGCTGGTTGCAGCACTATCCTGGTTAGGTAAAACACTTAACTGGCAGGTTACACATCCCGCTAATGATTCCATAATTTCGGTGAACAGTCTGCTTAGTGAAGATGGTCTGCGATGGATTTATACAAACATTACAGCAAACTTTGTGAACTTTCCTCCACTCGGTTATGTACTTGCTGTAATGATCGGCATCGGCGTTGCAGAAGGTTCCGGGTTGTTCACTTCTCTCATACGCGCACTTGTACTCAATGCACCTAAAAAATTAATTACAGGAACACTTGTACTCGCTGGTATCCTTTCACATCTTGCTTCAGAAGCGGGTTATGTTATCCTTATCCCATTAGGTGCTCTGGTTTTTTATGCTTTAGGCAGACATCCAATGGCTGGACTTGCGGCTGCATTCTGCGGTGTAAGCGGTGGGTTTGGTGCTAATCTTATGATCGGTTCTGTAGAACCAATTCTTGCGGGACTTTCACAATCAGCAGCACAGATAATTAATCCGGAAATTAAAATTAATGCTGCCGTCAATATTTATTTTATGTTTGTTTCCGCTTTTGTTGTAGTTATAGTCGGTACGTGGGTGACGGAAAAAATTGTTGAACCGAGACTAAAAACTTATACCGGCAATGCTGAAAAACTCCCTCTTGACCAGATCTCACCGTCCGAAAAAAAAGGATTAAGGTGGGCTGGTGTCTCCGCTTTAGTCCTCACCATTCTACTTGCGTTATCGATAATTCCTGAAAATGGACTATTCAGAAATCCTGAAACTAAAGAAGTCCTTCATTCACCTTTTTTTGATGGAATAATCACAGGAATACTTCTTCTTTTTTTTATCCCCGGACTAGTTTACGGCTGGGTAGTAAAATCAATCAAGAATGATAAAGACCTGATGAAACATATTATCAAGTCGATGGGGACGATGGCAACTTACATAGTGCTGGTATTTTTTGCGGCTCAGTTCGTTTATTTTTTCCGGTATAGTAACCTTGGTTTAATCTTTGCGATTGAAGGTGCCGACTTTCTAAAAAATATAGGACTGACAGGAATTCCACTTATAGTTGCATTTGTTATACTTGCGGCATTTATAAATATGTTTATGGGAAGTGCATCTGCAAAGTGGGCAATTATGGCGCCTGTTTTTATTCCGATGTTTATGTTGCTTGGATATCATCCGGCCTTGACGCAAGCTGCATTCCGTATCGGTGATTCAGTAACAAACCTTATCACGCCGATGATGAGCTATTTTGCATTGATAGTTGCCTTCGCACAAAAGTATGATGAGAAATATGGAATAGGAACTATTATTTCAACGATGCTTCCCTACACAATACTTCTGACTATATTCTGGACGCTGCTTCTGGTCATCTGGATGTGGCTGGGATTACCCGTTGGACCGGATGGACCATTATATCTTTGAGTTACTTTGAAAGTTTATTACCTGTTATTACGTGTGTGGCTTAACAACCATTCACGCAATTCATGATTGTTATAAATTTCGGTCCAGCATCACGTCAGGCTTCAAGATATATTGTGAGTTTTTCTGGCGACAAAAAAACCAAATACATAGATTAAAAAATTAAGGATTTTTAGGAAGGAAGACTTCAACATATTTTAAGGCTATTCGTTGAAGACTCACGTACTCTGGTCAAAAATGGCATAAAATTTAAAAAACAAAAACCCCGTAAGTGCTTAACTTACAGGGCTTTATCTGGCGGGGCCGACGAGACTCGAACTCGCGACCTCCTGCGTGACAGGCAGGCGTTCTAACCAACTGAACTACGACCCCGGAACATTTTCAAAAAACGCTTCCAAATATATGAGCATCAGGCTCTAAAAGCAATAATGCAATTTTATTTTTGCAATATAATTATTCAGTTCCGAATGAAATTCCTATCGCTCTTGCTGCTTTAACAGCCTGATTATCTACGCTAACTAATTTTTGCTTTGAAATTGCATCTTTGATCAGAACATTCTTTACTTCACTACCCTTCAAAGCAACCATATGCCCGAATTTTTTCTTTGCCGCAAGTTCAATAGCAAATGCACCAAACTTAGTTGAAAGAATCCTGTCATATGGAGTTGGGCTTCCACCTCTCTGTAAATGCCCTAACACGGTAACACGTGTTTCTCTTCCTGTATTGTCTTCAATTTTCTTTGCAACCAGTTCACCAATACCACCAAGTCTTACCGGATCGGTCCTCTTTATATCTTCTCCTTTAGTTACCATTTGACCATCCATTGGTTTTGCACCTTCAGCAACACAAACCAGGCTGAATTTTTTTCCCTGTAATTCCCGCTGTAAAATTTTATCATAAACTTTTTCCCATGAAAATGGAAATTCGGGAATCAGAATTATATCCGCACCTCCGGATAGACCCCCATTCAACGCAATCCAACCGGCATATCTTCCCATTACTTCCACGACAATAACACGGTGATGTGATGACGCTGTTGTATGTAACCGATCCAATGCCATTGAAACAACATATACTGCTGAGTCATGTCCGAATGTTTGATCCGTTGCTTCAAGATCGTTATCAATTGTTTTCGGTACTCCAATTACATTCATACCAAGGGCAGAAAGTTTGTCACAGATATGCATTGTTCCATCACCGCCGATAGCAATCAGAGCATCGAGTCCCCAGGCTTGATAATTTCTTAACGCTTCCTTGGATTTATCAAAGATTTCTATTTTTCCATCTCTTGAAACAGGCCAATGGTATGGATCACCCTTATTTGAAGAACCGAGTATCGTGCCGCCTCTTGCCAAAATACCTGAAACATCTTCATTGGTTAATTCTTTTGCTTTACCTTCGACTAATCCTTCAAAGCCGTCTATGATTCCATATACGGACATACCATAATCTTCTGCTGGTTTGGTCACGCCTCTTATTACCGCATTTAAACCCGGGCAGTCACCGCCTCCAGTCAATACACCAATTCTTTTTATTTTCGATCTGTTTGACATCTTATATTTGAACCTCTGATAATTAGTTTAATATTTGCTTCGTTGTTTTAAAATGAATTTTTGCAATTTCATTTAATTTTTCTTTTCCCATTCTTGTGACAAATTCTTTTCCTTTTTTTATAACTTCACTTGAAGCGCCTTTTGGCAGTTCAAAATTATATTTTTCTTTTGATGAAGAAAACCAATCTATAAATTTTTTTCTGGCTAAGACAGAAGCAGCAGCAACGGCTACGTACCGTTCTGCCCTGGTAAATTGTGAAAGTTTTATACTTTTTCCTTTGGTCTGTAAAGAACTTAGAATAAGTTTTTCATCACCAAACTTATCACTTATTGCTTCTGGTACCTGAGTTTTTTCTAAAATATTTTCAATTACTTTAGCGTGTGCCCATCCAAGAATTCTGTTTACATTTTTCATTTGAAGGTGAAGTTTATTATATGTATTCGGAGTAATCAGGATTATATTATAATTATCCTTGATGATGCGATTGATTCTTGCTGCTAAAATCTTAATCTGACTATCAGAAATTTCTTTACTATCACGAACTCCTATTTCTCTAAGCTTCTTCTGATTTTCTTTGTCGAGATATACTCCGGCAACTACAAGAGGACCAAAGTAATCACCCTTACCTGATTCATCTGTTCCAATGTACTCATCAGGCTCATTAAACTCAGTTGAGGGGGCTACAGGATTTTCAAGACCAATAATACTATTAATTGAGTTTGTGAATGACTGGCTAGTATCGCCCTGAAGAAAAGTTTTTATTCCATTCTTGCCATAATAGACTGTCAGTTTAGCTTTTCTATCACCATCATAGAGAAATGAATAAAAATTATACTGCCCTTTTTTATAATCATCGACTGTATAGTTTAGTGCTTTCAGTTTTTCTAAATATGATATTATCTGTCTTTCAGCCTTTTCTTCCAACTAGTCTTTGCCTGTTAAATAAAATTACTGCGCAAAAATAGTCAAATAGCAGTAATTATAAAACTGGTCTGAGAGTTGTTATGTAAATTTTGCAGAAACAATAGTTCTTATAATAATTCTATATTGTTTCATTGACATTAACTCGAACTGGTATTAGTTTTAAAATAGATTCTCTAATTATAGGAGAAAAAAATGACAAAGGTTAACAAAACAAATCTGACAGCACTAATTATTTTCGCTCTGATGATTTTGAGTTCGGCAACTATCTCTGGTCAATCTCAAAACTCAACTCAACAGAGTGTTGTCGATAACCTGACTACAAAACTCGAACAAAAAGTTTTGTTGAATAATGAACAAGTAACAAAAGTTAAGGACATATTACATTCATACTTCAACAACAGAAGTGAAAGTTCATTAAATTCTGCGAAAGAAGAAGTTGAAAAGCTGCTCGATAATAAGCAAAAAGCAAAATATGGTATTATCAAAAATGAATGGTGGAAAAGTATTTCTACCGCAGTGATTTCAAAATAAATTTTCGTTCAATTATAAACAGTATTGACTTCTGTTTCTAATGCTGTTATCTTTCCAACAATCCTAAACAATTTTTTATATGATCCTTTCAAAGGGTTCTCCCCTGCCCTTTGATGCAAATGGATCGCGCCCAGTGTTTCCCCAACACTGGGTTGTTTTTTTTAAAGTCATTACACGGATTTTATTTAAGAATTGAAATAAGTTTTAATTGCAACAAGAACACAAACAATCAGGTTATTGCCCCCATTTTAGTACTTCCACCCTGACTTGTGCAATTCCCTGATCAATCATTCCTAATAATTCAGCGGCGCGATAAGATAAGTCAACTGCCCTGCCATTTGTATCCGGCTTTCTATCATTGATTCTTAAAATCACTTGCTTGTTGTTGGAAAGATTTGTAACACGAATTTCTGTATTGAATGGATAGCTGATATGAGCCGCTGTCATTGCATACATATCATATGTTTCACCGTTTGCAGTTTTTTTTCCATGAAATTTATGTGCATAAAATGACGCGATCTCAGTCGTGGATTCAATAACCTTGGGATTATTATTTGTTCTTGTATCTGAACCAGATTCTTCAGGTTCGTTTCTATAACGAGGTTGATGATTAGTATCTTTATCTTCAGATGTGAATCTTGGTGAACTACTGCATCCGGCTAATACCAGCATACAGACAGCAGCAAATACGTAGTAACTAATCCGAACCATTCAAATATTCTGAAGGTTAATTTTAATTTGTTTTAAATTAACATTTGAATAATGGAAGCACAAGATACAGCCGCAGTTTCAGTTCTCAAACGACTGAGACCAAGAGAATAATGATTTTCAGAACAAATAAGGGAAGTTTCTTTTTCAGAAAAGCCTCCTTCGGGTCCAAAGAGAAAGTAAAATTGTGAACCTGATATTATTTTTAAATCGGATAATCGGGAAGGACTTTTCTGTTCAAGTACAATTAAATTATGATTGAATTTATTAAGGTCAGTTATGGAATTTACTTCTTCAATTTTGGGCAAATGCAATCGAAGGGATTGTTTCATTGCTGACATTGCTACTTTCTCGATTCGAGTTCTTTTAAGATTTGATTTTATTTCCCGCTCAGCATTGTAGAAAATAAAATTTGTTATGCCGAGTTCTGTACATTTTTCAATCGCAAATTCAATACGATCTTGACTTTTTATTTTCGGCAGACAAAACCAAATATTCTCAAGTACATTTTCAAAATATTTCTTTGAAATAATATTGATCTCGATTTCATCTTTTGAGATTTTCTCAATTGTACCCTCATATAAAAATCCTTTGCCATCCGTAGTGTACAATTTATCACCGGGCTTATGCCGCATCACTTTTGAAATATGCCTTACTTCTTCTCCAATAATTTTGACTTTTTCACCAATAACATTTGGTGAGTAATACAATTCTATTTCAGAAAGAAATTCCAAGATCCAATACCCATTGATTATTTCCATATTCATCAAACGCATGTTCAATCCTTAATATATTATAAGGCAGAACAAGCAGAGTTAAACCGGTACCATAACCGGAATTTAATTTTTTTAAACTCAATGCCTCACCATGTAACCTGGTAGTGCCTGTGTCAGCAAACAGACCCAGGAATAAAGCGATACGGTAAGTCAAAAGTTGTTTTGGAATAACGGGAATAAAGTCAAGATTAATATTCAATTCTTTAATTAACGGATAATTGATTTCAACCGATCCAAGGTAATATTCATGACCTTCCTGTTCATTATTATAGTATCCTCTTATCCTCTCACCTAATCCAAGAAATGATCTGTCATAAAATGGAATGTTATTCCCCAAAGTAATCCTCGATGTGAAACGCCACTTTGCACCAACTTCATCAAATAATTTTCTGTATTCACGGAAATCGACATTTAACACCTGATAATTTATGCCGTCAAGACCAAGTCCTTTTGTTTTAAAATCGAATGAAGCAAAAATTCCGTTACGAGGAAACTGGGCAAGATCTCTTGTATCATAGTTATAGTTAAACCCTAGCGAGATGATATGATCTATTCTATCGTCCGATGCAGAAATCATACTTACATAACCAGGTGTTTCAACATAGTCGAATGATAAATTAATACCTGCCCTGTGAAACAACATCATCCTTTTTCCAAAAGTAACAGATGCACTTATAAATTTCTGATCGAATTGTCCGCCATAAAGCAATTCAGCAGTATTACTTTTATTCTGGGCGTGAACATAGGATACGATTGAACTGAAATAAATCTCATGTTCTCTTATCAGATAAGGTTTGGTATAACTTAAATTCAGTGAAGGATCATAACCAAGTGCAGCACGACTGCTGATCGATTCATTCATACCTCTGAAGTTTTTCACAACAAGATAAACACCATAAGAGATTTTGTTCCAGTCTTTATCTTCAAGCTCAACAAACGGAATGGGATAAATGTACCAGCTTTCTTCAACGCTAATGATCAATGTATTTATGCTATCACTTTCCGTTAGACTAAGCTCAACATGAGTAAATATTCCAAGACTGTAAATTCGCTCACGGTTATATTTTAGCTGATCATACGAAATCGTATCGCCTGTTCTGAAAGTCATTTCTCTTAGTATTATATCGGGTTCGGTTATTTTATTCCCTAAGATCTGAATTGAATCAACCTTTATTACTGCGGGCTTAAAATTAATCATCGATGAATCCGTCTGAGCTGCAGTATAAAAATTGCTCAACAGGAATATGTATATCATCAGATATTTAATCATTGAGTTCAATTTTGAAAATTGTTTGAGAAATGTTTCTGCCGCTAAAGTTAACGGCAGATTAATATTAGGATACAATTTCTTCAGCGTAATCAGAGATTGGGTTGCAGCTGCAAACAAGATTACGGTCACCGTATGCATTATTTACACGACCAACTGATGGCCAGAATTTATTGTTTCTCGTCCAGGGAAGAGGAAAAGCTGCTTTCTCACGTGAGTAGGTATGTTTCCAATCTGAAGATAATAATGTTTGAATAGTATGAGGCGCATTTTTAAGAACATTGTCATGGCTATCAGACATTCCGGATTCTATTTCCTTTATTTCCTCCCTGATGGAAATCATCGCACTTATGAATTTGTCAAGTTCTGATTTCGATTCGCTCTCTGTAGGTTCAACCATCAATGTACCCGGAACAGGAAAAGAAACAGTTGGCGCGTGATATCCATAATCCATCAAACGTTTAGCAATATCTTCCACTTCAATATTAGCTGATGTTTTAAATTTCCTCATATCAAAAATTAATTCGTGAGCAACGTGCCCTGATTTAGCCGCATATAAAACATCATAGTGTGATTCTAATTTTGCCTTAATATAGTTTGCGTTCAGTATAGCTGTAACGGAAGCTTTTGTTAGTCCAACAGCACCCATCATTTTTATGTAAGCATATGATATAACTAATATGTTTGCACTGCCCCAGGGTGCAGCAGAAACTGCTGGGATACTTTTATCACGATTAATATTAATTACTGAGTGACCAGGTAAATATTTTGTGAGATGCGGGGCGACTGCAATAGGTCCCATACCCGGACCACCGCCGCCGTGAGGTATACAAAATGTTTTATGCAGATTAAGATGACAAACATCCGCTCCGATAAATCCGGGGCTTGTTAATCCAACCTGAGCATTTAGATTTGCGCCATCCATATATACCAATCCTCCGTTATCATGAATGATGTCGCAAATTTCGACTATCTTGTGTTCAAATACACCATGAGTTGAAGGATAGGTAATCATTAAAGCAGCAAGCACCGCTTTATTTTGTTCAGCCTTAAGTTTCAGATCATCGAGTGAAACATTTCCATACTTATCACAATTTACAACGACTACCTTCATCCCTGCCATTACCGCACTTGCCGGGTTAGTGCCATGAGCAGAGGATGGGATAAGCACAACATTTCTGTTATGATCACCATTATGAATATGATACTCGCGGATTACAAGTAAGCCCGCATACTCACCCTGCGCTCCTGCATTAGGCTGTAGTGAAACTGCATCAAAACCGGTGATCTCCGCAAGTGATGATTCGAGTTCCGCAAATAACTGATGATAGCCTTCAGCCTGTTCAGCAGGTGCAAACGGGTGAATGTTTGAGAATTCAGGCCACGTTATACCTATCATTTCAGTTGCCGCATTAAGTTTCATTGTGCATGATCCTAATGGTATCATTGAATGAACAAGTGAGAGATCCTTATTCTCTAAACTTTTTAGGTAACGCATCATTTCAGTTTCTGACTGATATGTGTTGAACACCTGGTGTTTCAAGTAACTGCTTTTACGTTTAAAAGCAGATGGGATGTCAATCCCTATTTTTAAAAACTCTTTGACAAGCAGGTCTTCATTAATTTCTTTGCCGGCAACAATCGCAAAGATCTTTACAATTTCAATAACATCACTTAGTTCAGTACATTCATTGAGCGAAATATTAATTGAATTGTCAGGGCTAAACCGGAAATTAATCTGATGTTTTTCAGAAAGTGATTTTATTTCACTTACCAAATGTTTTGAATTATCATTAAATGAAATTGAAAGAGTATCAAAATAATTTTTATTCTGCTGATTATAACCAAGTTTTATTATCGCATGGTCAAGATACTTTGTGAATAAGTGTATTCTCTCAGCAATTGCTTTAATTCCTTTTGGACCATGATACACTGCATACATTGCAGATATGATTGCAAGCAGAACCTGTGCTGTACAAATGTTACTTGTTGCTTTCTCACGGCGGATATGCTGCTCGCGTGTTTGAAGAGCCATTCTGTATGCGGGATTACCCTGCTGATCAATTGATATCCCGATTATCCTTCCGGGTAAATGTCTTTTAAATTCATCTGTTGTTGCAAAAAACGCTGCGTGTGGTCCGCCATATCCCATTGGAACACCAAACCGTTGTGAAGTTCCAACTGCTACATCAGCACCTATTTCACCTGCAGAAGTAAATAATGTTAAACTAAATAAATCTGCCGCAACAGCTTTGAATATTTTTTTGTCTTTTGCCTGCGAAAAAAGTTCTGAGTAGTTATAAACTTCCCCGTTACAGGCAGGGTATTGTACAAGTATTCCGAAAATATCTTCTGTAAGTTTTAATTTTTGGTGGTCACCAACCATAATCTCAATACCAAGAGGTGCAGATCTTGTTTTCAGAACATCAATTGTTTGAGGAAAACATAGTTCGGAAACAAAAAACTTGTTAGCAGTTTTAACACTTCTTAAAGCATAGAACATTGACATTGCTTCAGCCGCTGCAGTTCCTTCATCCAGCAAAGATGCATTGGCAACAGGTAACCCTGTAAGATCAATAACCATAGTTTGAAAATTAATCAATGCTTCAAGTCTTCCCTGGGCAATTTCAGCCTGGTAAGGTGTATACTGAGTATACCATCCCGGGTTTTCCAGCAGGTTGCGTTGAATTACCAGAGGAAGTATTGTTGGATGATATCCCATACCTATATACGATTTAAAAATTTTATTTTTTGAAGCTACAGATTTTAGTTTTTCCAGGAATTGTGACTCTGTGAGTGGTTCATCAAGGGTTAATTTTTTTTCAAGTCTTATCTGCGGCGGGATAGTCTCGCTTATTAATCTTTCAACTGAATCTAATCCAATTGCTTTAATCATCTCCAAAGCTTCATCATCATTCGGTCCAATGTGTCTGTCAACAAACTTATCAGGATGTTCAGGGATACGCATATGTCTTCTCTCTCTACAAAAATTATAATTTTAAACAGAACTATTTTTCGTTACCAAATTTAACTAATTATTTTATAAAAGAAGTCTAAAATTTGAAGGGTAATTACAGTGGTGTTCCTTAAAAATATCAGGATAACTGCTGATTAATTTTCTTTAATGCTCTTTGTGCTGCGTTCTGTTCGGCGCTTTTTTTATTCTTGCCCTGACCTGTACCATATTCAGTGTCACCAATTATTACTTTGATTGTAAATATTCTGTCGTGCTGCGGACCTTCTTCCTTCACAACTATATAAGTTGGATTATCCAGCCTGTTTGCCTGGGCATATTCAAGCAGCTGACTTTTGAAGTTTTCATCAATCAAATGGTCACCGGCTTTTGAATTTGGAATAATAAGAGTACGGTTTACGAATTCTTTGGCAGCATCGAGACCGCCATCAAGATAAATTGCGCCGATCAATGCTTCGAAAGCGTCGGCAAGAATAGTTTTTGATCCGTTAGAAAAAGTGGTGGAAAGATTTTTACTTATCAGCAGAAACCTGGAAAGATTTATTCCATCGGCAGCATCTGCAAGCGCGACCCTGTTAACTAATTTTGCTCTTACTTTTGTTAGAAATCCTTCGTTCTGTTCAGGGAACGATTTGAACAGATATTCTGCCACTGCAAGATTTAATACTGAGTCACCTAAAAATTCAAGTCTTTCGTTTGATACAAGATACTCTGAACTCTGTTCAAGATACGACCTGTGCATTAGTGCCTGTATGTAAAAGGATTTGTCTTTTACAATTATGCCTGCTGATTTTTCAAGGTCATCAAATTTCTGAGAAGTTAAAAATCTTGAAATATTTTTTGAACGGATTGTTTCTTCCCGTTGCTTGATTATTTTTAACAACCAGGAGAAGAATCCAGCCAAAACTATTCCTCAAACTTTTTGAATAAAAGTGAAGCGTTGTGTCCGCCAAAACCAAATGTATTGCTTATAGCATAATTTATTTTTCGGCTGGTCGGTTTTACGGGGCTATAAAACAGATCACACTGGGGATCATTTTTTGTAAGATTTATTGTTGGCGGGACAATATCATTTTTTATAGCAAGCACAGTTGCAATTGCTTCAACACCGCCGGCAGCACCAAGCAGGTGACCTGTCATTGATTTTGTTGAACTGACAACTAACTTATTTGCATGATCACCAAACAAAGTTTTGATTGCCATAGTCTCGTTAATATCGTTGTGCGGAGTTGATGTGCCGTGTGCGTTTATATAATCAACATCGGTTATGCTGATACCCGCATCTCTCAAAGCTTCTTTCATTGATCTTACCGCACCTTCGCCGCCGGGAGCCGGGGCTGTTATATGGTGTGCATCACCGGTAAGCCCGATTCCTGAAATTTCAGCAAATATTGTTGCACCTCTGTTTACAGCATGTTCATATTCTTCAAGTATGAGTGTACCAGAACCTTCGCCCATAACAAAACCGTTTCTGTCAATATCAAATGGTCTTGAAGCTTCCGCATACCTGTCATTCCATGTTGAAAGCGCTTTCATCGCATTGAAACCGCCAATGGACATTTCAGTGATCGCAGCTTCTGAACCTCCGCATATCATCAGGTCGGCACTGCCTCTTTCTATTAATATGTACGCGTCTGCAATCGCATGCGAAGATGTGGCGCAAGCCGATGTAGTTGCATAATTGGGACCTTTAAGTTTGTACTTGATTGATATCTGTCCCGCAGCTATATCTGAGATCATCATTGGAACGAAGAACGGACTTATTTTACCCGGGTCTTTAGATTCAAAATATATCCAATGCTGATTTTGAAGCGTGTCCATTCCTCCAATACCACTGCCGTAAATTACTCCGAATCTTTCATTATCGATTTTTTCAAGATTAATTCCGGATTGGGAAATAGCCATTTCAGCGGATGCAATGGAGTATTGCGTAAATAAATCCATTCGCCGAATAGTTTTTTTATCTATGTAGTTTAGGGGATCAAAGTTTTTTACTTCGCAAGCAAATTTTGTATCAAAGCCTGATGCGTCGAACTTTGTAATTAAATTAGCACCTGTTTTCCCCTGCATCATTGCTTCCCAGAACTGATCTACTCCGATTCCAATAGGAGTAATTGCACCCATCCCGGTTACAACTACCCTTCGCCTCTTCATTCAAAACTCCTGAGAAATTTTCAGTGAAATAAATTGGTATTAAGCTGTTTGTGCGGGAAAAACCCGCACATTAAAAAATCAGCTTAATTTTTCTTTTAGATATTTTATAGCGTCTCCAACTGTTCCAATTTTCTCTGCATCTTCATCAGGAATTGATACCTGGAAAGCACTTTCAAATCCCATAACTAGTTCTACTATATCAAGCGAATCTGCACCTAAATCATTCGTAAAAGAAGCTTCGGGTGTAATCTGAGATTCTTCAACACCTAACTTGTCTATTATAATCTCTTTAACTTTAGCTTCAACGTCCATTTTATTCTCCTATCCTTTAGTTAATTATTTATTGAGTTATTATTTACTGTTTTAAATTTAAGAAAATTTCACATCCTACCATATAAAATAAATGGTTACATCGTCATGCCGCCATCGACAGCTATTACCTGTCCCGTTATATAGTCGGCGTCTTTGCTGCACAGAAATGCGACTACTTTCGCTATATCTTCGGGTTTACCCATTCTTCCCATCGGCACATTCTGAACAAGCTTTTGTTTTTGTTCGTCAGTTAGTTTGCCGGTCATATCTGTTTCAATAAAACCGGGAGCGATTGCGTTAACGGTTATTCCTCTTGATGCAAGTTCACGTGCCATTGATTTAGTAAACCCTATTACACCTGCCTTTGATGCTACATAATTTGCCTGTCCGGGATTTCCTATAAGAGCAACGACAGAAGCTATATTTACTATTCTTCCATATCTCTGAGCAATCATTGGTTTTAATACTGCTTTGGTGTAGTTGAATACACTTTTAAGATTTGCATTAATAACATCATCAAAATCTTTTTCACTCATTCTAAGAAGTAAATTGTCACGTGTTATTCCGGCATTATTAACAAGTATATCAACACCCCCAAGTTTTTCAATGGCTGCATCGACTGATGCCTGCGCATCCGTAAGTGATGAAGCGTCCGCTTTGAACGCGTGTATTTTTATTCCGGGATAATCAACTTCAGCCATTAACTCATCTGCGCATTCATCGCAGCTATTGTAAACAAACGCGACATCTGAAAACAATACGCCGCAGCAGCTTCTTGAGGCAAGTTCTTTCACAATAGCTCTGCCTATCCCTCTTGTTCCGCCTGTAACAATTGCCCTTTTATTATGTGAGTTATCCTGATTACTTATCATTTTTTTCTACTCCCGCAAAATGTTCTGATAGGAATTCTTTCCTGTATTCTTCAATCTCAGCAAATCCTTCTTCACCAAAAAAGTGTCTTATTTCTTCACGACATGCATCAAAAATTGATTGTGTTGTATTTGGATTTTTATTGCAGGTATGAAGACGGTCTATGTGTTCATCATCTATAGTAAGCGAGTTTTCAAAAATAGTTAATGGGAAAAGTATACAGTACTGAGGCTTATAATCCCATTTGTGATTGCCCTCAAGTCCGGCAAGTTTTTGAAGTGTACACAAACCATCTTTATCCAGGAAAGAACACTTTTTATTAATAATATTGGTGCCGACAGCTATGCCTGAAGGAAAATCCGAATCCTCTTCCGGAACTTCAAACCAGTCTGCGGTATTTTTTGACTGAGTTTCATCCATCAATGGAATGATTTTATCTTTTATTCCTAGAATCATTTTGGATTCATCCAAATCAGTATAAACACCGTAGTGGCAGCATTCACCATTACATTTACATGAAAAAGTGAATGTAAAAATCGTTGGATCTATTTTTAATCCGTTAACATATTTTGCTTTACCATTTGAGTTCAAAGGAACTTCTCCACATCTGCAAATTTATCAATACCGGAGTAAGGAATTTCCGGGGTTATTCTTTTTACTAGTCCCTGCAAAACTTTACCGGGACCGATTTCGATAAATTCAGTAATACCATCTTTTACCATATTCTGAATTGTTTCTTCCCATCTAACCGGCGAGGTAACCTGCTGGTACAAAAGTTTTTTTATTTCTTCCTTGTCGTTAACCGGTTGTGCGGTAACATTAGCATAAACAGGAAATTTACTGTTATAAAAATTGGTCGCGTCCAGTGCTTCTTTTAATTTTTCTTTTGCGGAACTCATCAAAGGTGAATGGAACGCACCGCTGACTACAAGTTCCTTAACCATTTTTGCGCCGTTTGATTTACAAATTTCCATTGCTTTATGAACTCCGGTAACAGAACCAGATATTACAATCTGTCCCGGCGAATTAAAATTTGCGCATTGCACTACACCCTCGGCAGAAGCTTGTTTACAGAACTCTTCAACTTTAACTTGTTCTAAACCAACAACTGCAGCCATTGTACCTGGATTATCAATGCCGGATTGTTGCATCGCTTTTCCCCGTTCACGAACTAATTTTATTGCTTCATAAAACTGAATTGACCCTGCTGCAACTAAGGCAGAATACTCACCAAGAGAATGTCCGGCTGCGGCGAATGGACTAATTGTTCTTATAATACTTGAGAGGACCACACTGTGAAGAAATATTGCGGGTTGGGTAAATTCCGTTTGCTTAAGATGTTCTTCCGGTCCGTTGAATATGATATGAGATAAATTAATCTCCAGTGCATCATCAGCGGTTTTAATCATCTCTTTTGCTTCAACGGAATTTTCGTACAGGTCTTTTGCCATTCCAACATACTGGGAACCCTGACCCGGAAATAGAAAACCAATTTTATTCATCAGCAATAAAGTATAAAGTAATTTTTAAAAATTAAATTCCCCAGACAAGATAACTCGATCCCCAAGTGAATCCCGCGCCAAAGGCAGCAAGAATCAGTTTATCACCTTTTTTGATTTTACCTTGCCTGTAATACTCAACAAGACACAGCGGGATAGTTGCGGCAGTTGTGTTTCCGTACTTATCAATATTGATCATAACTTTTTCTTTTTCAATTCCCATACGTTCAGCAGTTGCAGAAATGATTCTCAGGTTTGCCTGATGCGGAACAAGATAGGCAACATCATCAGAAGTCAGATTATTTTTCTTCATTATCTCGTAAGAAATATCCGCCATTCCTTTTACTGCAACTTTGAAAACTGCTTTACCATCCTGGTAAAGGTAATGCATTTTATTATCAACTGTTTTATAGGAAGAAGGATTCAGACTTCCGCCACCTTTCATATAGAGACTTTCTCTGCCGCTTCCGTCTACTTTCAGAAGTGAGTCCTGTAATCCAATTGACAGATCTTCGCTTGCTTCAAGAAGTATGGCTGCAGCACCATCACCAAAAAGAATACAATTATTCCGGTCAGTGTAATCAACAATCGCACTCATTTTGTCTGCGCCTATCACCATAACTTTTTTATAGGCACCTGATTCAACTAATGAGCATCCCGTCTGATATGCGAATAAAAATCCTGAACAAGCTGCGGATAAATCAAAACCCCAGGCATTTTTAGCCCCGATTTTATCCTGCACAAGGCACGCGGTTGCCGGGAAGAACATATCCGGTGTAACAGTCGCAACTATTATAACATCAATTTCATCAGCGTTAATGTTGGTGGTTTTTAGTAAATCTTCGGCTGCACGAATTGCGAGATCACTCGTTGCACCGTTTTCAAGAACACGTCTTTCTTTAATACCGGTTCTGGTTGTTATCCACTCATCAGTTGTTTCAATTATTTTTTCGAAATAGGCATTATCAAGAATTTTTTCCGGGACGTACATTCCCAATCCTGTAATCACTGCACTGTATTTATTTTTCTTTGACATTTATTATTCCGGAATTTATAGACTCGAATACTGTTTAATTGAATTTTCTATCTTTTGTACAAGGCTCTTAGCATACATTTCCTGGGCACGGATTACCATATTTTTTATGGCTTTAGGTGTACTGGATCCATGTCCAATAATACTTATTCCGTTAACTCCAAGCAATGGTACACCACCAAATTCCTGGTAATCGAAATCCTTTAGCATGCTTCTTAATGAATTTCTCATCAATCCGATTTTCAATTTATTAATAAAACCGCGTGAAGCATAGTCTTTAAATTTATACTTAAGGAGATTAAGCACGCCTTCACCGAATTTTAAAAGGATGTTCCCTACATAGCCATCACAGACGATCACGTGTGCTGTACCTTTTAGAATATCCCTTCCCTCAACATTACCAATACAATTGAGGTTGGTTTTGCGTATAAGTTCAAGCGCTGCAAGCGAAACTTCGCTTCCCTTGCTGTCTTCTTCACCAACACTTAACACACCGACTTTCGGATTTTGAATGCCAAAAAGTTCTTTGACATAAATTGATCCCATCACTGCATATTCAAGTAAGTGTCTTGGTTTTGAATCAACACTTGCACCAACATCAAACAGTGCACAAACCCCGGACTCATTCGGCATCAAGGCCCCAATTGTAGGTCTGCCCACACCAGCAATCCTTCCGATTATCAATGTTGAAGCAGCCATCATCGCACCCGTATTGCCGGCACTAACGAAGGCATCTGCTTTTTTATCTCTTACAAGTGTAGCACCGATAACGATTGATGAATCTGTCTTTTTCTTAATTGCTGTGGTAGGATTGTCTGACATTTCAATTATTTCAGAGGTGCGATGTAGATTTATTCCCGATTGGTTGAGGTTGTTGGATTTGATCACTTGCAAAATTTTTTTTTCATCACCTACTAAAGTCAATTCAAAATCTTTTCGTTCCTCAAATGCTTGTAGTGCGCCTAAAACAGCATTCTGAGGGGCGAAATCGCCCCCCATAGCATCAACCACTATTCTGCATTTTCCGGGTAATGGATCGGAATTGCTCATTAATAAAAACTAATGAGTTAGCTTTTCGGTAAAAACATTGATCGTTCGTTGTAGTAACCGCAAGAAGGACAGGCACGATGAGATAATTTCATTTCACCGCAATGAGAGCAGGTGCTTAATGCAGGTACAGTTGCTTTGTAATGTGTTCTTCTTTTGTCTCTTCTGCTTTTAGACCACTTACGTTTTGGATTTGGCATTGTAGTTCCGTTATTTATTTTTTATTTAATTTATCTTTCAAATCTGCTAATGGCTGCCACCTGATATCTGTTGTGTTTTCAGAGCAGCCGCATTCACCTGCATTCAGGTTCTTTCCGCATTTGTAACAAAGTCCTTTACAATCTTCCCGGCATAATTTTTTCATAGGTACAGCAAGTGTAGCGTAATCAATTATCTCAGGTTTAAGATCGATTTTATCTGCATCAACTGGCAGATAAATTACATTGACCGCATCACTTTCAACAGGCTCTTTTCCAAACAAATAAACTATCTGGTAGTTGGTTACAATGTTCTGCTTGAACTCAGTACCACACCTGTCGCATTCAAAACCACAGTTAATTGAAAGCTCATTGTCAATAATAACCTGGGAATGAGTTTTCCTTAACTTCAGAACTATGCGGGTATCACCCTCAAATGGATTTGTAAGACCAACATTTTCTGACTTCTCAATAAATTCAAAGTTATGTTCACCGTCACTGAGACTGCTGATCTTGATTATCATCATTTGTCACAAAAAGTTTCAAAAACAAGCTGAAATATATCAATCCTTACAAAGATAAACAACTTTTTTGATGTATGAAAGAAGTAAGAAGAGTATGAGATGTTCCCCAAAATTTAACAAACGAACGTAAATATTAAGAATTTATCTAATAATTGAAATCTTGTTCGTTTTAGTTACGTCAGCCGCTTAAATACGTCACCTATTCGATCTGCAAGAGATCTAATTTGAAAAGTGATAACTCCTTAATACAGATGCTTCAAAATGAAGATTCTTAAAAAATGACGGATAATTATTTTTACCCGGCATCAGTATTATTGAATAAGGTTGATTGGTTAAATTTTAAAATGTGACCGTCTGCACAATATTATTGAGCGTAAATGTAGTACGAAGTGTTCCACCTGAATAAGTACCCCCGGTATACAATCCATCCTTTAATGTTCCGGTTGAACTTCCACCCGTATAAACTCTGTAAGATGTACCATTTGTTAATGCAGAATCAGAAAATACTATTGAGTAATATCTTCGGTTTGGTGCAAAGGTTAAAAGAGTATTCCCGTTTGTATCTTCGAGATGGAAAAGTGTTCCTGCATTAAGACTCTGTGACGTTCTTAAAAGAACAGAACGCTGTGTTGAAGTGTTTCCCGGAGCTTGTGTCATGTTAGAGTTTGTCCCCGAGATTACAACAAAACCACCTGTGACCTTACAAGTTCCATTATAATCCATTCCGACTTCAGGTGATGATTGAGGTCCGTGCACGATAATTACCCCTCCGTTAAAATTAACATCGCCATTACTGTCTATGGCATCACCCTGCGTCGAACTTACATATACATAACCATTGTTGAAAGTTAGGTTACTTCCATCATCAAATTCACCACCATTGCCGTAGGTTGCGTTAAATCCATCATCTGTTGCATTAACTCTTACTTCTCCGCCATTAACAAAAATATTCGGAGCTTCAATTCCTTCTTTGGAATTATTGATATTCAGTGTACCGCCATTTATATCTACGTATGTCTTTGATTTGATCCCATCATCCGCAGAGGAAATTGTGATATTTCCATTGTAAATTTTAATCAGACTATCGGCTGAGATAGCTTTTGCTTCTGCATAATTTCCATTACTAATTGTGATGGATTGACCAGTTGTTGTAACATTCAGTGTTGGCTGTAAGTCAACTGATCCTACAATTATTTGAGCGTCGCAATAAATTCCTTTTCCACCTCTTCCGGAATGTGACAATGAAGTTTCACCTCCCGATATATAAATCCTGCCATCAGAATTTATACAAGGTCCGGTGTAGGCATCTGTCTGACCTGTTGAATTAGTATAGGTAGCTCCGTTCCCCGTTGAAACTATACTCATTGTTCCTGATTCAATAATAACTAGTCCATCGCAAGAAATTCCTCTTGATCCTCCCCCGCTTGTACTGATCGTTACAGTACAAGAATCAATTCGAACAAGTGAATCAGCATTTATCGCGGTACAATACGAAGGGTTAAAACCGAATCCAGAAGGTTCAAGAACTACGCCACCAGAAGTATTGATCTGAAAATTGCCTCCGCTAATTTCAATATTTCGGTTTGAATTTAATCCTTTAGACTGATTACCCTGAACAGTAATATCGATAAGACCTCCTGAAATGGATATCAGACTATCAGCTTTTAATGCGCTTACATCCTGAGAAGAACTTAGTACTGTAACTGAGCCATCATAAATTTCTATAAAGTTTTCGTCGGCATCTATTCCATCACCGGTGGCAGTTATATCAAGACTACCACCGAACATATAAAAACCATCATTGACATTTACTCCATCTTTTACAGAATGATTTATCTTAATACTGCCACTATTAATTTCTATATAATCATCGCTCTTAATTCCGTGCTGATCCGTACCGTTTGCATTTATTTCAAGGATTCCGTTACCCGTAAAAATTAATTGTCCTTCACTGAAAAAAGCTGCGTCCTGATCTTCAGAATCGGGTGGAGTAGAATAGACAACTCCATCTGTAAGAATATTGTTTGTGCCTTCGACAATATCTACTGTTATTTTTTTACTAGACTGAATATTGATTGCAGGTCCGTCATTATTAGTTATCTGAACGTTGTTCAAATGAAGATTAAGTTTTTTGTCCGAGTAAATTTTAAACATACCATCCGAAGTCATACCTGATAAAACATAGTTAATATCACTTATCCCGGCTGTTGAATTAACAACAACATCTGATCCCTGTACTTCAATTAAAACTCCAAGACTTGCTAATGGATTTGTAACACCGACACCCGATTCATTATAAACTATGTAAACTGTAGAATCAGAAATACCGCTGAATGTGATACTATCGACTTCTGAAATGTTATACTGACTTAACCCACCCGTCGTCTGAAAATAAATAACTGTGCCTGTATCATTGAAAGCAATGTTAACAATATCAGAAATTGCTATTTCGTTTATTACTCCGGAATTGTGAATGATAAGTTTGTCAAAAGATAATATCTGGTTTAGAGTACTTAGTTTTTCAAGACTTTCTATGTTGAAGGTAATACTGTCAATATCCGATAAAGTGTATTCAAGTGTTTCCCCGTTTTGTTTCTCTACTTTTAAATATTGTGGCAGTGTTACAGACGAAAAAACAAATAGCGTTATAATGGTTAGAATATTTTTTTTCAATTTCTTCTCTCTTCTTAATCAGGTTACTTTAATAAGATCATTTGTTTGGAAATCTGACGATCATTGCTTCTTACTAAATAGATGTAAACTCCGCTGGCTGCAGCAAAATTATTTTGATTTGTTCCATCCCAAACAACTTTGTATTCGCCTTTACCTTGAGGTTCATTGATTAATTCTTTAATAAGCTGTCCGCTCAGGTCATAGATATTCACTTTTACATTTGAGTAATCCGGAATCTGGTAGGTAATTGTTGTTGAAGGATTAAACGGATTAGGATAGTTCTGATTTAATCGGAAAGAATTTATTTTTTCTTTTTGAGAGTCATCACCTACGGCTGTCGGTATAACAAAACTTATCTTTTTTATTTCATCCACACTGACGTCAACTGATGAGCCATCACTGAGATTTATCTTCATGCTATAGTTCTGACTAAACACCTGGACTGAAAAAATAATCATCAATAATAATAACTTATTCATCTGCATCGATCCTTCGCTCCCTATTTGTTCTTAAATATTTTCATATGATATAATTTGACGATTTCTTTTCATCCTACTTGTGGCTGGAAAAATAATTTTTGAGGAACCGGCAGACAGAGTAAATTGCTGACACGCGATTCTCAACTCAATTCTCGTTTAATTCTTTATAATTAGTTAGATTTGCCAGCGAGTTATTCAATATTAAAATTTTAAAAAGCTATCGAATCTTAAACTACTTAATGCTGACTGTTCAAAATCTTAGGAAAGAATATAAAGACCTTGTTGCTGTCCGGGATATTTCATTTACTGTTGACAGAGGAAAAATTTTTGGATTAATCGGACCAAATGGTGCCGGTAAAACAACAACAATCCGAGCAATACTGAATATTATAAAACCCACTTCCGGTTCAATTCGATTTGACGGAAAAGACGTCTCACCTCATTTTTATAATGTAGTCGGATATTTACCGGAGGAACGCGGGCTTTATAAAAAAAGTAAAGTCATAGATGTAATAAAATACTTTGCGCAATTGAAGGGACTATCGGCGAATGCTTCAATTCAACGGGCAAAGGAATGGCTTCAACAATTGAACATCTCAGGATTAAAAGACAAAAGAATTGAGGAACTCTCAAAAGGAAACCAACAGAAGATTCAATTCATTTGTTCAGTGATACACAATCCGCAGCTTTTAATACTTGATGAACCTTTCAGCGGATTTGACCCAATCAATCAGCAGCAAATAAAGGATCTGCTGCTTTCATTCATTAGTTCCGGAATGATCATTATTCTCTCAACACATCAGATGGATACTGCCGAAAAATTATGTTCTGAAATTCTCCTTATAGATAAAGGGAAAGATGTCTGCAGTGGAAGTCTGGCAAGCATTAAAAAGAGTTTTGCAGAGAATCATGTTAAGATTGGTTTTGAAGGCAACCCTGAACTAATAAGATCGCTTCCCGGTATCAAACAATTGGATGTTTACAGCAACTACGCGGAAATAAAATTAGAGTCTGAAGTAGCTCCATCAGAATTTCTGAAATTGCTCGTTAACAGAATCTCGATCACTCACTTCTCAATTCTTGAACCGACACTGAACCAGATATTTATTGATGTGGTCAACAGGGCAAAAACCGGTGAGGTTAAATGAGAAAGATATTAACAATTGCCCGCTGGGAATTCTTGGAAAAAATAAAAACAAGAGCGTTCATCATCTCACTGATCATCACTCCCGGCATAATAATATTATTTTCAATTCTGCCATCGATACTTGCCGAACAGGAGGAAAACACTTCAAAGGCTATTGGCATAGTTGATACTTCTGAAATTTTTTACACAAGAATGCTTGCAAAAATTGACGGTTATATTTTAAAGAACGGTCAGCCAAATTATATTTTTATTGATCTTACTCAGCAAAACAGGACAGAAGAAAATCTAAAAGCATCTGCTGATATGAAAGTGATATCCGATTATCTCGACGGATACATTTTAATTATTAACGGTGGAACTGATTCTGTGCGTGGTGAATTCAGAAGTAAATCCACAGCAAGCAACAGGGATATACGCAGGTTGGAACACGCATTTAATGAAACAAGAATAAGTTACTCACTTGAGAAGTATGGAATACCCGATGAAGAAAAATCAAATATCTCGAAGGATATTGAATTCTCTTCAATCAAAATTGATGAAGCCGGGAATGAAACTCAATCCGATTTTCTCATCATATTTTTTTCATCATTCGTATTTATTATGCTGCTTATGATGATGATACTTTATTCAGGCGGTATGTTAATCAGAAGTCTTGTAGAAGAAAAATCAAACAAACTTATTGAGATACTAATTTCGAGTACAACCGCCGATGAACTGTTAGCTGGAAAAATATTAGGACTCAGCATGCTGGGATTGACTCAGCTGCTCTTATGGGCTGTTATCGGGACTATATTAGCAGGCAGCACCTTAATACCTTTTGAAGCCTTTACCAATATTCTGCCAATGCTTTATTATTTTCTGCTGGGATTTGTTTTTTACACCGCAATTTTTGTTGGCATCGGTTCAGTGGTTACAACTGAGCAGGAAGCGCAGCAGATAACAAGTTATATAAGTTTGATACTCATTCTTCCGATCGTGTTTGCAATAACAGCAATACAGAATCCTGATACATTGATAATAAGAATACTTTCCTATTTCCCGTTAACAACGCCGTCAATTATGATGCTTCGATTGAATATATCTGAAATTGATTACTACGAGTTTTTTCTTACATCACTTGTACTGTTCATTTCGATTTATGTGACGATAACAATTTCCGCAAAGATTTTCAGGATAGGTATATTGTCTTACGGAAAACGCCCGCGCATTAAGGAAATGTTATCCTGGCTAAAAGAAAAATGATGATTGATTGGTCGATGTCATCCATAAATTTAATTTTGATATTTTCCAACCTCTTCCAATATTAAAATATGCTGATAAAAAAAATATTTCAAACTGTTGAAGTGGTGCAATGTTAATCTTTGCATCAGCGGTTGCTGCGGTTGTGCCTATGTTACTTTATCTCTCAATCATATGGGCTGTTGACAGGTATGACCGTGAACCAATCGGGTTGGTTCTGCTGAATTTTTTATGGGGTGCGCTTGGCGCAATTATTCTTGCGGTAATCGGCAGCAGCATTCTTTCATCTTTAGTTTCTTATTTTTTGTCAAATAAAGATTTACTTGCTCGCACCGAAACAATTATTATTGCCCCGCTGGTTGAAGAGATAACAAAAGGATTCTTTCTTTTCCTGACGATAAGAAATATTAAATTTGATAATATGACAGATGGAATTGTTTACGGCGGTGCAATTGGATTAGGTTTCGGGATGACTGAAAACTTCTTCTACTTTGTTTCGTACGGCACATCTGTCGCAAACTGGATAGTGATTGTTGTAATAAGAACACTGTTTTCAGCCGTTATGCATTGCGTAGCAACAGCCACATTCGGTGCTTTCCTGGGTTACGCAAAATTTAAAACTACCGGTTCAAAATTTGCACTTGGAGTTGCCGGATTATTTTCTGCAATGTTTATACATTTTGCCTGGAACTTCAGCGTAAGTTTTGAATCAACAGCATTGCTTGGATTTCTCTTCATGGGATTTACAGTGATAATATTCACAGTGGTATTTTCACTATCCGTTATGAGTGAGAAAAAAGTTTTATTTACAGAGCTTATAGAAGAAGTTAATAATGGTATAATACCCATAGATCATCTTAGCATTCTTAACTCATCATTAAGGCGCAAACGCGGATGGGTTGATGAAAATATAAGAACCATTTATATTAAAGCTGCAACCACTCTGGCTTTTAGAAAAATGCAGCTTAAAAATTCTCATGGTTCAAGTAAAATTTATTATGAACAGGAAGTTTTACATTACAGAAACTTTATAGGAAATCTGTTAGGAAAACCAGCGGGGGATATAAAAGTTATATGAAAAGAAATTCATCAATATTTTTGTTTTCAAAGGAACCGATTTTCAATCCTCAAAAGCAGAGGAACTACTCCTTTCTGCGTGAGTTTGACAGTCTTGCGCTTAACAGCACATTGTTCACAACAAACTTTCAAAACCTTTATACTCTAAATCCTCGGTTAAACCTTACATTATGTTTTGATAATGCTGACAAGAATTATGTCCCGTCCGAAATCCTAAAAGCAAATATCACTACACTATACAGCGATATGAATGATCCCGAATCCTGCCTGAAAGTATTATCTGAAAAATATTTTTCCTTTACACCGAAGAACCTTATGATCTTTTCACACACTATTGGAATCTCCCTTTCGCATATTCAGAAAATATTCGGACTACTATCAAAAGACGACGAAACCCTTGTTGTAGGCACTGGAGATGACGGGACTATTTCACTTCTTGGCTTTAATAATTTTAACAGGGATTTTTTTGGTGATTTCCAGAAAGAATCATTAACCGTTGATAACCTGCTTAGAAGAGTCGAACCTTCCCGGTACTTCATTTTTATGATGAAAAATTTTATCAATGTGTTAACCCTTGATGATTTTAAACTTCTGTATAAAGATTTATCAAGAAGAGAGAGCTGGACTTACTGCAGCCAGGAAATGCACGAAAGGTTTACTAATCTTTTTATTGAATACAAGGAATTGTTAAGGTGAGTGTAATTGGAGTTTACGGCGGAACATTCGATCCCGTTCACCTCGGTCATTTAATAACTGCTCAATTTGTATACGAAGTAAGAAACCTTTCTAAAATTATTTTTGTACCTAACCTGATCTCACCTCATAAAACAGGGAAGAAAATTTCATCAGCACAACACCGTTTAGAAATGTTAAGACTTGCTGTCAATGGTATTAAGCATTTTGAAGTATCTGAAATTGAACTTAACAGAAGTGGTATTTCGTATACAATTGATACTATACGTGAATTGAAGCGCTCAACCAATATCATTGAAATGATTATAGGTTATGACAACTTAATAGAATTTAGTACCTGGAAAGATCCCGATGAGATCCTAAACCTTGCGAAGCTTGTAGTGATGGATAGGAAAATTAAATCACATCCTCTAAATCCGGACAAATATTTTTCAAACGCTGTGTTGCTTGATACACCACAGATTGAAATCTCCGCTTCAGAAATAAGGGACAGGGTGAAGAAAAATCTGCCCATTAATTTTCTTGTCCCGCAAAAAGTAATGGAATATATTAGCGCACAAAATTTATATAAGGAATAAATGAAAATTTTAGTTACTGGGGGAGCCGGTTTCATCGCTTCCCAAATTGCAGACGGTTATATTAACGAAGGACACGATGTAGTTATCCTGGATAACCTGATAACCGGGTTTGAAAAGAATATTAATCCCAAAGCAAAATTTGTAAAAGCAGATATCCGCGATAAAGATCTTTCCGAATTATTTAATAATGAAAAATTTGACCTGATAAATCACCACGCTGCGCAGATGGATGTAAGAAGATCAGTCGCTGATCCTTCATTCGATGCGGATTGCAATATCATCGGGACAATTAATCTTTTACAGAACTGCATTTCAACCGGAGTTAAGAAAATAATTTTTGCCTCAACGGGAGGAGCAGTTTATGGTGAACAATCATACTTCCCTGCTGATGAAAATCATCCAACTAATCCTCTGTCACCCTATGGTATTTCAAAGCTTGCAGTAGAAAAATATATTTATTTTTATCACGCACAGTACGGATTGAACTATAATATACTCCGCTATTCAAATGTTTATGGACCCCGACAAAATCCTTTCGGAGAGGCTGGTGTAGTTGCAATCTTTGCTTCGCGTTTATTAAAGAAAGATCAGCCGACAATTAATGGAACCGGAAAGCAAACTCGTGATTATGTTTTTGTTGGTGATGTTGTTAGAGCGAATATAATTTCATTAAGCAATAACAATAATTCTATTTACAACATAGGAACCGGAATTGAAACGGATGTGAATGAACTTTATTCAAAGATTAATCTTATCTCCGGCGCAAATTTTTCAGAAAAGCACGGACCTGCCGCACCGGGTGAGCAGATGCGAAGCGTGATCAGCGCAGATAAAATTTACAAAGAACTAAACTGGCGCCCATCAATTAAAGTTGAAGAAGGACTCCAAAAAACAGTTGATTTTTTCCGCACTCAATTAAATTAGAAATGTGTTTGTAACAGATCCAATGATTAGTAATACATTTATTGATAACCTTATATCCAACAATCGTCGAACAGTTGCGCGAGCTATAACAGTAGTTGAAACTTCAAACAGAAAATCCGCTGAACTTCTAAAACAAATTTATCATAAGATTGGTAACGCCTATCGAATAGGAATAACCGGACCACCCGGCGCTGGAAAAAGTACAATCACAAATCAGCTTACAAAATTATACCGTGGTGAAAATAAAACCGTAGGAATAATTGCTGTTGATCCCACAAGTCCATTTACAGGCGGCGCATTGCTTGGTGATCGTGTACGAATGTCAGAAATTGGTCAGGACCCGGGGGTCTTTATCCGAAGTATGGCAACACGCGGAAGCCTTGGCGGGTTAAGTAAAAAAGCTGTTGATGCCGCTGATGTACTCGACGCTGCCGGATTCGATATAATTATTTTTGAAACAGTTGGTGTTGGTCAGTCTGAACTTGATATTGCAAATGCTGCTGACACAACTATTGTTGTACTTGTTCCGGAATCCGGTGACGCAGTTCAGGCAATGAAAGCGGGGTTAATGGAGATTGCTGATTTTTTTGTTGTCAATAAGAGTGACAGACCCTCAGCACAGCAGGCAGTTACTACTTTAAAAACAATTTTAATGATGCGCGATCATGATGAAAAATCCTGGATGCCTGAAATAATTAAATCAATCGCTTTAGAGAATAAAGGCATTGATGAAATCGCTGCAGAGATAAAACGTCATAACAATTATTTAATTGAATCGGGTAAATTTCAATTGAAACGTGAAGAACGGGCTCGTATAAGAATAAAAGAAATTGTTGAAGAAATAATTCGTGAAAAGTTGTGGCGTGAAGTTGGAGAAAATTCCTTAAATTCATCATTAGAAAAAGTAGTTCTGGGAAATCTTTCCCCTTACCATATAGCAGAAGAAATCGTCGATAATTTTAAAAATCATATTTAGTTCGCCGTTAACAGTGCTATCTTCCTTCTGATTCTACTGAGGGACAATTAATAATTATTTATAAACCGGAAAGGAATGTAATGGAAATTACAGCAACTCAATTTATTTCCGAATTGACTGACAGCCAGTTGGAAATAAAAAATACAATCCGTGACTTCGCAGAACAACACATCAGACCATATATAATGGAGTATGATGAATCACAAAAATTCCCTATGGAGATAATGAAAAAACTTGGCGAATTGGGTTTCATGGGAATACTTGTTCCTGAAGAATACGGTGGTGCCGGACTTGGCTATATGGAGTATGCTATAATTGTTGAAGAGTTAGCAAAAGTTGATCCTTCAGTTTCGTTGTCTGTTGCAGCACACAACGGACTATGCACCAACCACATAAATTTATTTGGCAGTGAAGAACAAAAGAAAAAATATCTTCCTGATCTCGCAAGCGGAAAAAAAATTGGTGCCTGGGGATTAACTGAATCATATTCAGGAAGTGATGCAGCCGGGTTAAAAAGCGTCGCGGTAAAAGATGGTAGCAACTGGATTTTAAATGGCAGCAAACAGTTTACTACTCATGGTACAGTAGGTGAAGTAGCTGTTGTTATGGCAATCACAAATAAGGAAGCAAGTAAGAAAGGAATTTCAGCATTTATTTTAGACAAGGGAATGCCGGGATTTATCATAGGCAAGAAAGAGAATAAACTTGGAATGCGTGCAAGCGATACAACACAACTCGCATTTGAAAATTGTAAAGTACCTTTATCAAACCTTTGCGGTGATGAAGGAATGGGATTTATTAACTCAATGAAAGTACTTGAGGGTGGAAGAATTTCAATAGCCGCATTAAGCGTCGGACTTGCACAGGGCTGTCTTGATGCTTCAGTCAAATACTCAAAAGAGAGGCAACAATTCGGAAAACATCTTTCACATTTTCAGGCAATTCAATTTAAGCTTGCAGAAATGTCAACCAATATTGAAGCCGCAAGATTACTTACACATCGCGCAGCGTGGATGAAAGACAACGGAATCCCGAATACCAAAGAAGCAGCAGAAGCGAAACTATTTGCGAGTGAGATTGCCGAAAAAGCAGCAAACGATGCTGTACAGATTTTCGGAGGATATGGTTTCATAAAAGAATATCCTGTTGAAAAATTTTATCGTGATGTAAAACTTTTAACCATCGGCGAGGGTACATCTGAAATTCAAAGAATAGTAATTGCACGGGATTTATTGAAAGAATCTTAATCTCCGTGTTTCTCTGTGCTTTCTCAGTGGTTCTCCGTGTAACTATTTTCACCTTTTTCAAAGAAATAAATCTATCAATATGAAAAAAGTTGGCTCAATAAATCCTGAAACCGAATCCTTTCACAAACGGGATGACTATCAAAAAGAACTCTTGCGGAAACTCTCAGCAGAAAAAGATAAAATAAAACTCGGCGGCGGACAGAAAGCAATTGAAAAACACAAAGCTAAAGGTAAGCTAACAGCAAGAGAAAGAATCAATTCATTAGTTGATAATCCGAAATCATTTTATGAGCTAAGCACATTTGCAGCATATGGAATGTACGGTGAATACGGAGGCGCACCTTCATCAGGAACAGTTTATGGGATTGGAAGAATTCACAACAGACTTTGTGTCATAGTTGCTAACGATGCAACAGTAAAAGCCGGTGCGTGGTTTCCTGTTACCGCTAAAAAAAATCTTCGTGCACAGGAAATTGCAATGGAGAACAATCTTCCGATAATTTATCTCGTTGATAGTGCCGGAGTATTCCTTCCGTTACAGGATGAAATCTTCCCGGACAAAGAACACTTTGGACGAGTTTTCCGCAATAATGCAAAAATGTCCTCGATGGGAATTCCTCAGATTGCCGCTATAATGGGACCTTGTGTTGCGGGTGGAGCTTACCTTCCGATAATGAGTGATGAAGCCTTAATTGTTGAAGGTGAGGGTTCTGTTTTTCTTGCAGGTTCACATTTAGTTAGAGCGGCAATTGGTGAAGTAATTGACAATGAATCACTCGGCGGTGCAAAAGTTCAATCCAACATTTCCGGTGTTACAGATTACGTCATGAAAAATGATGAAGAGTGTATAAAGCAGATAAGAAGTCTTGTAGAAAAATTCGGAACAAATAATAAAGCAGGATTTGATAGAATTGAAAGCAGTCAGCCTCTTCATTCACCAAAAGAGATTTATGGTATCCTGCCGGAGGATACTTTAAAACAATACGATACTTATGATTTGTTATCCTGCTTGGTTGATAAATCTGAACTTGACGAATACAAATCCGGTTACGGTAAAACCATAATTACTGCTTACGCAAGGATAGATGGATGGGCTGTTGGAATTGTAGCAAACCAGCGTTCAGTTGTAAAAACTGAGGAAGGCGAGATGCAGGTCGGTGGAGTTATTTATTCTGATTCGGCAGATAAGGCTGCACGGTTTATTATGAACTGCAACCAGAAAAAAATCCCGTTGATATTTTTACAGGACGTTACCGGGTTCATGGTAGGCAGCAAAGCAGAACAAGGCGGTATAATTAAGGACGGCGCAAAGATGGTTAATGCAGTTGCGAACTCTGTTGTTCCCAAGATAACAATTATTGTTGGTAATAGTTTTGGTGCCGGCAATTACGCAATGTGCGGTAAGGCTTATGATCCAAGATTTATATTTGCGTATCCTAATGCAAAAATTTCTGTAATGGGCGGCTCTCAGGCAAGCAGTGTTTTAATGGATATCAAACTAAAACAGGAAGAAAAGAGCGGACATAAATTCAGTGATGAAGAAAAAAAGAAACTGCTCACTGATATTCTTAAATCTTATGATGAAAAAAGTAATCCGGTTTATGCTTCCGCGCGACTTTGGATTGATGAAATAATTGATCCTGCTTTTACCCGTGAATGGATATCAATGTGCTTGGAAGTTGCGAATAATAATCCTGAAATGCCTAAGTTTAATCCGGGTGTAATTCAGACATAATTGATTAGTATAGTATTTCTTTCAAAATGTAATTAGCAACGATTCTATGCCCTGTTTCAGAAAAGTGAAGCCCATCTCCATATAAATAATAGTCAGAAATATTTTCATCATTACCATCAAAAGCTTTGGCAATATCATAAAATTCTACATCCCTGGATTTTAAAAACTCACTTAATAAATGTTGAGGTTTATTTAGTTCTCGATAATTGTTATCTCTTATCTGAAACTCATAAGGCAGCAGTAAAACTTTTAATTTTACATTGGTTGAATTCAGCAAAGTTATAATCTCATCAAGATCTTTTAATCCTTTCAGAAACGTTTTATTGTTATTCGAATAAAAGTTATCATCGAACAAATAATATTCCTTCGATCTATCTCTAAAAAGATTTTTGACAAACTGGTATAAGTACGAATTGCTTCTAAAGAATATTAAAACCCTGCCCAATAATGTTTCATCTGTAGCCTGAGGAACATTTTGAATTATTTCGTTTGAATAAATATCATTAAGGCACCAGCAAACTATTACTTCACTAATCTTATTCTGATTTCCATCATCAACCAGAATTTTTCGTACAATATTTTTATAATCATAAACAGAATAACCAATCAACGCAGGATTAAATACCCTGATACTTGTATCAGCGTTATTTATTAATCCACAAAAAGTTGAATCATTCTCAATACCTATCCCCATTGTTACTGAATCCCCAAGGAATAATGTCCTTCTATTCGAATTATTATTTTTTACATACTTCCAGGTTCTGACTGCAGTTGTTTGCTTCAAAACGCCCATGCTTTTACCAACTGCATTTTTTCTTAACCCTTGTGAATCAAAATAAATACTGTCTTGAAGAAGCGTAGATTCAGTCCCCGGCAATTTTATTTGTGGCAGAAATACCCTTACACTTAGCTCAGCAAGAATAAACATTAGCACTACTATAAGTACATTGATTAGAAAAAGTTTAACTATTTTTTTTACAGACATACTATTTAAGATGAGAATACTTTTTACTGAACGGGTTATATAACTTCATAAGTAAATATTTATTTTAATATCAAATTATTATTTTTTTTCGCTACTAAAAATCTCTGAAAAAGTTGTTCCAAAAATCACCTGAAAAAATCGTTCTTAAGTTTGTTTTAGTTGCTTCAATATTTTCTATGGCGATGGATATATTTCCCCAGCAAAGCAAACTTTCAATAAATGTTAACAGTATTTCCGAATATATAGCATCATTCGAAAGCAACACTGATAAAGGTGATTTACAGATCGTTGATTCAATATTTGTTTTTTCTGTCAGACAAAATTGCGGTGATACACAGGAGGCATTGTTAGCATTAGCATTTGCTTGTGTCCCCTACCGTGAAGTTCCAATACAGATACCTTTAGTCGGCAGCATTGTGAATTATCCGCTCATTTCCGCGGATGAAAAAACTTTTCTAGAAAAAAACGAAAAACTTCCCCGTTATCTTTATTTTGATTCGCCGCAAAATGAATATGGAGACAAGGATAAATGTGCGCATTTTTTCGGTTCAGCTTATTTGATGAACGGTTCAACCATTTTTGATTTAGGAAATCTAATTGGTTATTTTGTGGAAGTTTTTGAAGCGGAATTTAAAGTACAATCATCAATCGATTTGCGTGATATGCAGACCAACAAACTCGGACAACTGTTTGGCTCAATGTTAAAAGAAAATGATAAAGTCCGTCCTTCTCACATATTAATTCAACCAACACTTTTTTATATAAGACCAACACAATGAATTCTATCCTTATAATAGACGATGAACTTCAGATATGCGAAAGCATTAAAATGATTCTTGAGTATGAAGACTATAATGTAGATTACTCAACAAGTGCTTCCGCGGGAATTGAAAAAGTAAATGCAACTGATTTCTCTGCTCTGCTGCTTGATATTCAGATGCCCGAAATGACCGGCTTTGAAGTGCTAAACAAGGTGAAAGAAATTAAACCTACTTTATCTGTTATCATTATCTCAGCTCATGCAAGCTTAGAGAATGCAATTAAAGCTACACGTCTTGGTGCATTCGATTTTATTGAAAAACCAATTGATCGTGATAAACTTTTAATCAGTATCCGTAATGCTGTAGAGCAATCGAACCTGCTTACTGAAAACCGCGAGTATAAAAAATCTTTGCATGGCGACAATAAAATTCTTGGAAAGAGTAAAGCAATTCAAAACATACTTGAAATGGTTGATAAGGTCGCTCCTCTTGATACAAGAGTTTTAATAACCGGAGACAACGGAACAGGTAAGGAACTAGTTGCCAGAGCCATTCACAATAAGAGTGAACGAAAAGCAAAACCACTTATTGAAGTTAACTGCGCTGCTATTCCAAATGAATTAATTGAATCTGAATTATTCGGTCATGAAAAAGGATCATTCACAGGTGCGGTGCAGCAGCGCATTGGCAAATTTGAGTTAGCTAACAAAGGGACAATCTTCCTTGATGAAATTGGTGATATGAGTTTACAGGCTCAGGCAAAAGTATTGCGTGCTATTGAAGATGGAAAAATTGAAAGAGTCGGCGGCGGTAAAAAAATTGAAGTTGATGTAAGAATTATTTCTGCCACTAATAAAAATCTCAAAGACGAAATTGAAAAAGGAAATTTCAGGGAGGACCTTTATCACAGATTGAATGTTATCCCGATCCATATTCCTCCCCTAAAAGAAAGAGTGGAAGATATTCCAATCCTGATCGAGCATTTTGCAAATGACATAGTTTCAAAACACAAAAAGCCATCAGTTAAGTTTTCCGAAGACGCATTTAAGTTTTTACAATCTTTGCAATGGACAGGCAACGTCCGTGAACTCCGTAATGCTGTTGAAAGAATTATCATAATCGTTGGTAAGTCTGAAATAACAAAAAGAGATATAGAGTTTTTGTATTCTGCAAGTAAAAATTCAATCGGCGATTTGATCGATATCAACAACTCGTTCCAGGAATTTAAAGAGAAAGCGGAAAAAGCTTTTATCCTGAAACAGCTTGAAGCTAATAACTGGAACATAAGTAAGACGGCTGAAATACTTGATATTCAAAGAAGCCATCTCTATAACAAAATGAAAAAGTATGACATCGAAAAAGGTGAATGAAAATGAGTGAGACAATTTTTTCTAAAATCATCAGGAAAGAAATCCCTGCTGCAATCGTTTTCGAATCTGATTCTGTGCTAGCTTTTAAAGATATAAATCCTCAGGCACCGCATCATATACTTATAATTCCTAAAATTGAAATACCTAAAGTTAGTGACTTAAAAGGAAGCGAACATTCCAAATTACTTGGTGAATTGTTTGATGCTGCAAATAAAATTGCCTCAGACCTGGGAATTTCTGAAGAAGGTTTCAGACTTGTAATTAACTGTGGCAAAAACGGCGGACAGGATGTGTATCATTTGCATATGCATCTTCTTGGCGGCAGAAAAATGAACTGGCCTCCCGGATGAGATTATTCAGATTTTAATTTCATTCCGTCAGCAAATAAAAGCGATTTATATCCGTATTTATCTCTTACTCCCGTAACCGCTCTTAACATTTTTTTTCTCTTCATTTCATAATCTTCAAACAGGTATTCCTGTTCGCTAAAAGTTGTAAGGTTAGTTACGCCAACACCAATTAACCTTACACCAACCCTTCGTGTATGTGCTTTCTTCATTAGGTCCCAGGCAATTTCAAAAATAACTTTATCATCATCTGTAATCTTTATTGTTTTTGATCTTGTCATTGTCTCAAAATCTGTATATCTCAACTTGATTGTTATTGTTGATGCCATTAATTCTTTATTACGAAGACTGTGACAAACTTTTCCTGTAAGATAAAATAGAGATGTTCTGATCTTTTCGATATTCATAATATCTTCACCAAAAGTATTTTCGCGTGAAATACTTTTTCGTTCTCTTTCTATAGTCAGATATTCCGTTCCTTCACCATTGGCTTTTCGCCAGAGATCAACTCCGTATTTTCCGTAAGCTGCGGAGAAATAATCAGACGGAGTTTTAGATATATCACCAATTGTTCTGAATCCTTTGCTGTGCAGATCTTTGGCAAGTACTTTACCGACTCCTGGAATTGTTTCAACAGGCATTGGTGAAAGGAACTCTTTTTCAAGCCCGGGTAATATATATGTAATACCCTGCGGCTTCATGCAGTCAGAACCAATCTTTGCGATTGTTTTGTTACTGCCAATTCCAATTGAACAAGGCAGTGAAAGTTTTTTCCATATTTCAGATTGAATGAACGATGCGAATGCAAACATAGACCCATAGATTTTCTGACAGCCGGTGAAATCCAAATAGAACTCATCAATAGATGCCTGCTCAATCAGAGGTGAATACTGTTCAAGAATATTTTTTACGGCTTTAGAAAAATGTGTGTACTCATCACCATGTCCGTGCATGTAAATAGCATGCGGACAGAGTTTATACGCCTGCCGAATAGGCATTGCAGAATGCAGCCCATAAGCACGTGCTTCATAAGAACAGGCGGCAACAACACCGCGTCCGTATTTAGGATCTCCACCGACTACAACAGGCTTGCCGTTAAGTTTGGGGTCGAGAATTCTCTCTACGGAAATAAAGAATGCGTCAAGGTCAAGATGAAATATTGTTCGCATAAAAAACTCTTCAATCCCCTCCTCTTTGAGGAGGGGAATCTTTTGTCGAAGACAAAAGCAGGGGTGGTGGTGTGTTTTGCTTGAAGCATGCTGCAACTCTCTTTAAAACGTCATCGATATCAGACAAAACTTCAAGGTTCTCAAATCTAATAACCTTCAATCCTACTGACTCAAGAAACTTAGTTCTTTCATTATCATATTTAACAGCATCCTCATTAAAATGAACTTCCCCATCAAGTTCTACTACTAATTTTTCTTCAGAACAATAAAAGTCTACAATATAATTACCAACACTTGTTTGTCTTCTAAATTTTTTTCCAGCGACCTGCTTGTTTTTTACATTTTGCCAAAAAATAACTTCAGCAAAAGTTAGATTATTCCTCAGTTCTTTTCTTTTAGGTTTAATTTCTTTTTTGTTAAATATTTTTTCTTTGTTTTGCTTCATATAACTACACCACCCCGTTCCGATTTCATCGGAACACCCCTCCTCAAAGAGGAGGGGATTATTTTTTTAATTCACCATAACTTCTTCCAGCCTTGGGTACGCCTTAATTATAGTTGGTGGCATTACGACTTTATCTTTCTCTTCAAGCAGATGTATCAACTCAAACGCATTTGCTATCGCATCACCTTGCGGATGATTATTCATTATCACATTTACTTCTTTTACTTTTTCGCTTAACGACTTTATCTTCTGCACTATTTCAACCAGCTCACCTGGTGAGTATAAATATTTATAACGCGAACTTTGTTCTTCATAACTCTGCTCTTTCCCGAAATTTGCAAGGGATTTTTTCCATGCTTCAACATTCCTCCCATGAAACCGGATATATGCTTTATCATTCGTTATTATCGGTTCAAACTCAATCGCCTTTCCAATCTGCGGCTGATCGATTGTGCAAAATGTTATGTCAGCTTCTTCAAAGAATTCCAGCGCTCTTTTATTATTCCAGCTTGAATGACGGACTTCAACAAAACAGCTTATATCCGAAAAAATATTTTTCAGTTTTTGAATATGCTGTACAGAATTTCCATCAAACGAAAATGAATAAGGAAACTGTATCAATAATCCGCCAAGTCTTTCAGATTTCTTTAACAGTTCAAGATTAAATCTAACCGCACTGATACTTTGTTCATCATACTTTCTTTTGTGAGTAAAATCCTGATGAAGTTTTATATGAAAGATAAAGTCATCTGAATCCTGTACTTTGTTTATCCAACCATGAACAATTTTTGGGCTGATATAAGTATAGTAAGTCGAGTTTACTTCAACACAATTAAAGTAATGTGAATAAAACTGCAGCCAGTCAAAACCACCTGACTGATTTTTAGGATAGAAGTTCGGAACCCAGTCTTTATATGACCAGCCTGCTGTTCCTATGTTATATTTGGGCATAAGTACACCATAAATTGAATATTTATACTAAATATAGTAAGTTAGCACTACTGTCAATTATCTATATTTAGACTATGAGAATAAATGAATTAAATAAGAGCGAAAAAAAGATACTGAGCATTGAGGATATCTCAAGGATTTTATCTGTTGAAAAAGACTCCGCTAAAGTTTCCGCAAATCGTTATGTTAAACAAGGACTTTTACTCAGGATAAAAAAAAACTTTTATATAACTCCTGAAAAATTTAAACAGCTTGATGAAATAGAGATTTTCCAGACAGCAAACCTTCTTCAAACACCGTCTTATATATCACTCAGTACTGCATTGATGTATTATAATATTTCGACTCAACAGCAGCAAAATGTTATTGAATCAGTTGCATTAAAAAGAAGCCGATTATTAAAAGTGAATGAAACTGCGTTTAGGTATTTCATTGTGAGCAAAGAATTTTATTCGGGTTTTATTTTAAATGAAAACTTTTTCATAGCATCCCCGGCAAAGGCTTTTGCCGATGTTGTTTATCTATCGTCCATCGGCAAATATGATTGTGATTTTAATGCAATAGACTTTCGTAAACTTAATCGTACTGAAGTTGATACATTCTTAAAAAACACAAATCCAAGAACTATTAAATATTGGGAGAAGCTATGCGTCTCTTACAAGATTTAGAAATACTCGAAATTGAAGTACTTGAATTGTTAAACAGTATAAGAGTGCTTGACTCACTTTACTTCGGAGGAGGCACGATGCTTCGCCTTTGTCATAACCTTAACAGGTATTCAACTGATCTCGATTTCTGGCTGGATTCTAAAAGTGATCCTAAGAAGATATATAGTTCCTGCAGAATATTATTGAATGATTATTACATCCTGACTGATTCAGCTAACAAAAAGAATACTATCCTTTTTGAAGTTAAATCTTCACGCATAAACCGAAGTCTGAAAATTGAAATCAGGAAAGAACAAACTGACTTTGAGTGGGAACGCAAAATAGCTTTCTCAAGATTTACAAATAAACAGGTTCAGTTAAAAGCATTAACACTTAACCAAATGATGAAAAATAAAATTGAAGCTCTCACATCCCGAAAACTAATCCGTGATGCATTCGATATTGAGTTTTTGCTTATGCGCGGCATAATCCTGCCAGCCGATAAAGAAAAATTATCTTCTTCATTAAATGTTATAAATAATTTCAAAGAACCGGAGTACAAAGTAACTCTTGGTTCGATCCTTGATGAAAAAGAAAGAAAGTATTACCTGGCAAATAAATTTTCTTTTCTCAAAGAAGAATTAACTAAAGAACTAAAAGCACTAAGCTGAAATAATTATCTCACCAAAACAGTTTGATTGTTTCTGCATCTGTTAACTCCTCTAATTATAAAGATGCTTTTCTGCTGAAAGAAAATAACTGCTCTCCCCTACCTGCTGAATTGTATCTCTCAGCACACCTAATGATCTTTGACTAAGCAGGTCAATTTTTACAAGTCCAAGATCTTCAACTCCGTACATATCAGGCTGGGTTATTATTAAACCGACACCTTTATTCTTAGCATACTCAAGCGCAGTAAAAGTTGTAATCGCCGATGGCGAGATAACTATTCCGCCGGGATGAATACTGAGATGACGCGGAAAATTTGCAAGCCGTGATGCAATGTTAATTATACTTTTCCAGGGTTCATTTTTAAAATTAAGCGAACGTGCCTCAGGAAATCGCTGCGAAATATCAGGCAGGTTTCTTGCATCAGTCCATGGGATGAACTTGCTTAACTTCGAAATTTCCCTGTCAGAAAAGCCATATACTTTTGCTGTTTCCCTGAAAGCAGAACGTGCTTTCATTGTAACATGAGTTGATATGAATGCTACTTTACTGTAGCCGTACTTATTAAAAATGTACTGAACAATTTCATCACGTTCCTTCCAGCTAAAATCAATATCAACATCAGGCAATGAGGAACGGCTCTTGTTAAGAAATCTTGTAAAATAAAAATCATACTTAACCGGATCGACTTCGGTTAAACCAAGGCAGTAACATACAAGGCTGTTCGCCGCCGAACCCCTGGTAAGCGTCATCATCTTTCTTCTTTTTGCTTCCTGGTAAATATCATAAACGACAAGAAAGTAATCAGAAAGTCCCAGCTCATTTATAACATGCAGTTCTTCATTTAGCCTGTGTTTAACGCTCTCATCTGTTTTCCCGTATCTTCTTTCAAGCCCTTCATAAGTCTCGTCCACCAGCAGCGAATAAGCAGACTGTTTTGTAGTACCAGGGAAGGATGGGATTTTATGTTTACCAAGACCAAGATCCACATTGCAGTGTTCGGCTATAAATTCCATATTCGCAAAAGCTTCGGGCAGTTTATCTTTAAGATGACTGAATGTTGCCGGATGTTTGAAATAAAATTCTTCATCAACAATGTCATCATCAGAAAGGTTATCAACGGTGCTTCTGTTTTTTATTGCTGTAACAACTTTATGAAGCTGGCAATCTTCTGGTTCAGAAAAGTAAACAGGGTTTGAGATCACATACCTGATTTTTTTTTCTACTGCAAAGTCATACAGACTCCTTGCTTTAAGCCTGTTCTTTTTTGTTATGATGAGTTCAGCGAAAATATTTTTATAGTTTGGAATGTTCCGCAAAAGTTCGATTGAACTTGTCAGGATAAAAACATCAGGCATTTCATCCTGCAGAACTTCGAACAAAGAAAAATTTTCCTTCAGCTTTCTTGCAGTTATAATTCTGCATATATCTGAATAACCGTTAAAATTTTTTGCGAGAAAGATAGCGTAAATTCTTTTTGTGCTACCTGAAGTGTCATTACAAACTGATTGAAGGTCATGCTGAACCTGGCTCAGGCTGCCTTTATAGTTTTTTTTTACATCCTTTGATCCTGAAATAAATTCAGGATGACTATCTGCCTCCGGCTGATCGATATAAGCGCCAAGTATTGGCTTTATTTTTTTCTCCATTGCTTTTTTATAGAAAGAAACCAGTCCATACATTCCGTTCGTATCTGTAAGCGCAACGGATTTTAATCCGTACTCAACTGCTTTACTTAGTATCTCATCAATTGTGATGACACCTTCGAGCAGTGAATAACTTGAATGCATGTGAAGAGGGAACATTTTTTTTAATCCTGAATAATATGAACCTGGTCAAGGTTCCTGCTGTTTACAAAAAACATTTTCTGTCTTACCCTGCATAAGCCGTTCTTAGTTTTTCCGCATTTAAAGATGTTGCAAAATAAATGTCTGTTTCTCTCAGACCTTCATCATCCGGTGTATAATACTTTTCAGCGCTGTCATTCTGTGCTTCAAGTTTAACTGTTTCGTGGGCAAGTATCTGAAGGTCTTCTACTATTATGTTGCTGGTGTTTTGAGAATCGATTCTTCCTTCAACTATATAAGGACCCATTGAAAGAGTTTTTTCGGCGACCTTATTGTAAGCGCGCGGAAAGATAACCGCCTCAAAAGTACCTGTCATATCTTCTAAGGAAAGGAACTTCATTATATCACCTTTTTTTGTTCTTATCCTTTTTGATGACATATACCATCCTATCATCTTAACTTTTTTGCCGGGATACTTTTTCATCTGGTCTGAATGAGTTAAGGATAATTTTTTATCCCATTCGGTAAAGAACTCAAGCGGATGTTTTGTCACCATATACTCGAAGGCTTCATACTCGGCAATACATTTTTCTTCAAGCGAAAAATCTTTTTTTGTTTTTACAATCTCTTCAAGTTCAAATGACTCATAACTGAAAAGATCATTGTAACCTTCTTCAAGCATTTTAAGTTTGTTGAAGTAAATATCCGTCAGCCTTAAAAGAGTGTGACGTGTTTCTCCAAAACAATCCATTGCCCCGCATTTGATAAGAAGTTGTGTTTCTTTTATTCCTATCCTTGCCCTTACAATAAAATCGGCGAGCGAAACGAACCTGCCGAATTCCTTCCTCTGCATGACTATTTGTTCTACCGATGAATAGGAAAAGTGTTTTACAGCCATTAGTCCTATGCGTATTTCCCTGTCCTTGCCCCTGTATTCTTTTTCACTTTCATTAACACAGGGAAGAAGAATATTTATCCCGATACGTTTTGCTTCCTGTATATAAACTGCTCTTGAATAAAAACCTCCGCCGTTGTTTAATACACAAGCCAGAAACTCTGCCGGATAATGCGCCTTTAAATAAGCGACCTGGAAAGAAAGAAGCGCGAAGCTTGCGCTGTGAGCTTTGCAGAATGAATAACCTGCAAATGATTCTATCTGCCGCCAAAGTTCTTTTGATATTTCAGCAGGTATTTTTTTAGCTTCGCAGGATTGAAAAAATCTTTGTACTATTAATTTCATCGCTTCATGCGAGCGCATTTTACCGCTCATTGCCCTGCGCAGAACATCCGCTTCATCAAGAGTTAAGCCGGCAATGTGGTAAGCAACTTTAATTACATCTTCCTGGTAGATCATCACACCATAAGTTTCTCCAAGAACTTTTTCCATTTCAGGAAGAAGATATTTTCTTCTTGAAGGATCTTTGTGACGCGCAATAAATTCCTGCATCATTCCGCTTTCCGCAACACCGGGACGAATGATTGAACTTGCGGCGGTAAGCATTTCAAAAGTTTCAACATCAAGTCTTTTTAATAACGAGCGCATTCCGGGAGATTCTATATAAAAGCATCCTATAGTTAAACCGTTCCGTATTAAGCGAACTGTTTCAGCATCACTAAAAAGAAATTCATAGTTGTAAATATCGAATGGAATACCGTTCTGCTGCCTTGGAATATCCCTGTAAAGCTTTACCGGCAGTGAAGAAATATTACGGTTGAAAGAAAAATCCGGTTCAGGTGAAAAATCATTTTCTAACATTTTAGTTCAATCATTAACTCAACTATGAAGCATCAAAAATATTTTACTGTTTATTCAATTAATAACTTAATCCCGACTGAGGCACTGAATGCACGGGTTAGTCCATCAACATTAACTTCCCTTTTAAGGAAGGGAACAGCAACATCAGCAAACAATGAATAGTTTTCATTTACGGAATATTCAATCATTGTAAGCAGATTAAGCTGCGACTGATCACTCTTTTCAACATCTATATAACTTTCAGCCGGTGCCATTGAAAGAAAATTTACTATACTTGATTTGGATAACCGTTTTATAAAAAGTAATTGGGGAACAACACGGAATTTTTCAAATGATAACTCATAAGCGCCGCGCAAAAGAATGTCATCGCCTCTTTCAAGTTTAAGCAGGTTATTGTTTCTTCCGCCTGCAAGCTGATAACCGGCGCCGATACTTATTTTGTCATAAGTATAGTTAAGAGCAATTAATAAATCGTTTGTGCCAAGACTGCTTTGGTAAACCTGCGGAAGATTATCTTTGTTATCATCACCCAATGCCAGTTTAACTCCTACAGAAGCATCAAGAGATGAAGTGCCGTCATAAAATAATTTTTGAGTCCAGCTTAAAATCAAATCCCCTATTCCGCTTACATTACCGGCAGGACCCGATTGTATGTTATACGGAAGTGAAAGCTGAACCGAACTGTTGTCAAAAAGGTTATAACCAGCTCCAAGTTGTAAGGAATGGAATTTTACATCTTCATCTTTGCCGCTGCTTCCAAATTTATATGAAGCAGAAATTGTAAGCGGTGTTGTGCTTTCTTCTTCGGAATGATGCCCGCTGATTGAACAAACACCGGCATCCGAACATTGCGCAAATAATTTTTGTCCGCCGATCAGAATTAAGAGAACCATAACCGGAAAAATTAAAATGTTCTTTTTCATTTTTAACCTTTTGTTTTGAATGTTGAAAACAGAATAAAACTCTGAGATTTCTTTTTCAATTAATAAATTTCACCCTGCCTTTTTTCCCATACTCCTGTAAACACCTACAACAGTACCTACTACTTTGAATGACGCATACTTCTTATCAATTACAATCGGTTTGTATTCAGGATTTTCTGAAACTAATTCTATTTCATTTTTCTTTTTATAAAATCTTTTCACTACCGCGGCATCATCAAGTATTGCAACTACAATCTGCCCGTCCTTTGCTTCAAGATTTGGATTAACAATAACAATATCTCCGCTGAAAATGTATGCATCTTTTAAGCTGTCGCCTTTAACTCTTAACAGGAAAGAATCTTTGGGCATCCTTGCAATGGTCGGCAGTTCGATAGTATCAATTGCGTCCGGATAAATTGTAAGCGGATTGCCCGCCGCAACTTCACCAAGGACAGGACGGGGAATGAAAAACTTATCTTCTAAGTTAAGTTCAATACCTCTCGATATTTTAGGACTCTTTTTTATGTATCCTTTTCTTTCTATTGCCTGCAAATGCTGCTGAGCCGTTGCACGGTTTTTATAGCCGAACTTTATAGCAATCTCTGCAAGTGTAGGCGGCATACCTTTCGATACTTTCTGATCGATAAGATAATCAAGGATTTTACTTTGAACTTCTGTCAGTTCTTTTTTCATAATTGAAACTCCGGTTAAATTACGCTGGCAGAGTTAAGCTAAGATTAAAAAAAAGATTAACGTTTTTATCACGATTTTATTGAAATATTACTCTTAGCCTTAATCTTTATCTTGCTCTTAACAATACCATACATTTGTATGGTGAAATGTAAAGAAGCAGATATGAATAGTCAATATCTGCTAAAAGTTTTTTCTGGAAATTTTTAGAAAGAAACTGAAACCGGGATTAAAAAATCTTCTCCAGTGATTCCAGCATTTTATCTCTGAAAATCGGTTTGGAGATAAAATCATTAAAACCAACAGTGATAAATTTTTCCCTATCGCCGGGTAATACATAAGCCGTGACAGCAATAATGGGTATGGTTTCGTACTGAGGCATTTTATGGATTATCTTTAAAGCATCCAGACCGTTGTATTCGCCCTGAAGATTTATATCCATAACGATAAAATCAAAATGATGCTGGTCAAGAAGAGGCAGCGCTTCTTCAAAACTAACTGCAAATTTAATTTCTCTTAATTCTTTCAACTGAACTTTGAACAGGATTTGTGAATCAACCTGGTCTTCAATGTAAAGACAGCTTAATTGTGAAAGGTCAACAGTAGACAACTTGTTGTACTTATTGTCTTTTTCAATTGTCCCGACAATTGTTTCGCTGAATTCTTTCTCTTCAGTATTAAGGTCATCCGAATGTTTTGTTGAAATGTTGCTGCGGTAATTTTTAGTATCGAACGATTCATCAAACTGAACAGGTTCATCAGCAACAGCGTCTTTTACCTTAACAGGTTTTTCATCTTTAGCGGGAAGAACTGCCGCAGTATGTAACAGAGGGAATGTAAAACCACATTCATAGTTCTCTGTGTCGCTTTCAAATGCTGCGAATTTTCCGCCGAGCATGGTTAACAATATTTTTGCAAGACGTGAATTTAGTTTGGGTATTCCGAAATCTTTTATGATGAGACTTTCTTCTCCCTGGAAAAGAGAGCTTAATGATTGACTCAGTACATCAGAAATTTCCGAGTAGTTATCCTTTACAACCACAATAAACGAATCCTCATTGTGCTGATAGGCTGACAGATAAATTTTCTTCTCTTTACTTAATCTTGTAACAATTTTAACGAGGAGTGACAACAATATCTGGAACTTCTGTTTGTCGTTTGTAAACTTTAATGAGTTAGATATTTTACCGAACGCCAGTTCAATTCCTCTTGATTGTGTAATAGCTGAAAGTTCCTGCTGAAGCCCGTCGATGATCTGAGTTATACTTAATTCTTCGGGATTAAATTCAAAATTGTTCCGCTGAATATTTGTGTACTCAATTATCAGGTTCATTGTACTTAATAAACTGCTTCTGTTCTGATCGATAATCTCCGCAGCTTCCTTTTGCTCAGGAGTCATTACTTCCATGCTTTCAGTTAACTCACGGACAAATCCAAGTATCACATTCATCGGAGTAAGTATTTCATGAAAAAGACTTGAAAGAAAAACTGAATCTGTAGCAATGCCGCTTTCCGGTGAAACTGATTTTATTTCATCAGCAGAACCTGTCTTAAACTCCTGAATCTTACTGCCTACAATATTGTATGATTCAATTTCATTCCGATAGTTAAAAACCGGAGTGGCGGCAAGTATTATTTCAACAGAATCCCCTTTTTTTGATTTTAGGTTTGCCGAAATCGTTTCCGTTTTCTTCAGCCCTGCCTGAAATATCTGTTTATTGACTGTACCTCTTTCATCATTAATGACTATGGCAGTGAAGGAACTTTTTAGAAGGTCATCCTTTGTATAACCTAATTGTCTGGTAACCGCCTGGTTAGTAAATGTAATGAAGCCTGTAGAGTCAGTGATAAAAATAAGATCGTTGGAATTATCAAAAGCTGATTTAAATAACTGTGATTGAAGTTCAAGATCAAGACGCCTGGTAACGTCGCGGATTATATTGAAGTGCGCATCTTTACCGGAAAATGAAAATGAAGTTTTACTGATTTCAACAAATACTGAAGTGCCGTCTTTCTTTTTATGCCTGAAAGGTCCGTGAAAGACTCCTTCTTTCATCGCGCTGCTGGAAGAATCAAGTAATGTCTGAATATCTTCATGCGTATAAAGGTCGGTAAGATCCATTTGAAGAAATTCTTCACGCGAATAACCATAAAGCTGAAGTGCCGCATCATTCACTTCAAGAAAGCGCAGGTTTTCTTTGTCATAAACAAAAACCGGTTCAGGGTTTTTTTGAATTAATACTTCAAACATTCTTCCTCTTCTCTTTATTAATTTTTCCAGATCATCTTCCCGGTCAGCTTCTGAAAAGAAGAACCAGAAAGCCTCTTCTCCTGAATTATTTTTCTGTCGTTTAATTTTAACATTCTTTATAAATATCTTTTCTTCGCTGTCTGCGTTTACGGATCTGAACTTGTAATTAAATGTTATTTCAAATTCAGTACCGTTTACAAATTCCGCAAAACTATCATGAAACCGCTTTGAAATTAAAGTTGCGAGGGTTTCTTTAGTAATATTTGATACGTTAATCGAGAATAAATTACAAAAATCAGCATTTACATTTCTTATCATTCCCGTCCTGTCAGTCACAAGTACTGCCAAAGGAATTTCATCAAGTGCAGTTTGTACCTGGGAGGTTGCTGACTTGTTTCCGCTTCCGGCTTCCGGTTTTATTTCCTGTGTCAGAGATATTATTGCCGCAACCCGGTTACCGGAATCACTCAACGGAATTAAAATATTCTGGTAACCTTCCTGCTGAAAAACCGGGTATGGTATTCCTTCTGTTGTAAAACAATTTCCCGAGTCTACCACATACCTGTTCACAGATTCGTACAAAGTGTTAAGGTATGACGGGATAAAAAAGTTTTCATTCTTTCCTTCTACCTGCTTTGCATTCAGGGATAAATTATTCAGGTATTTTTTGTTAGCAAGAAGAATGATTCCTGTTTTATCTTTAATGACAACGTATTCGTCCAGTTTATCTATCTGCCTGCGTATCTTCTCTCTTCCGACAAATGTGAACGGGAAATGGGTTCTTATTTCATCAAGAATTGAAAGCACTTCTTTATTAGAAATCAGGGAAAGAATATTTTCAGTCTTAATTTTTAATTCGGAGCGATTCTTAAACTGAATTATATTTTCTTCAGGCAAAAAGGTACACAACACAAAATCTTCCGATTCTTCAGAATAAAGATTTAGAATTGCAGTACAATTGAATTCAGAGCCCGACTTTAAATGCATATGCAATGATGCTGAAATCGGGAGATCCTTTTGTTCTTTAATATTAAGCAGCAGTGAATTTATATCTTCAGCAGTTTCAGGATTTAAGTAGTCCAGAAAATTTCCCGGTGTTTCCGGCAGAAAGAATAATGAAGCTGCACTTTTATTGAACGATAAAATATTTCCCTTCATATCAAGAACTATAAATGAGTCTTTGATATTTCCAAGTACATTACTAAAAGGATTTTTTATCGTTTCCACAGCTAACATTTAAAGGATTATTACTTCGTATATAAATTAAAGATTTTCATTTAATGAAACACGTATTCTTCTCGTCTCATATGCATCAAGATGGTCTACAAAAATTCTTAATTCCTGTTTCAATTTATTGTATTCAAAGTTCAGGTTGCTCACGCGATTGCCTTCATAAAGCATTGGTTCGCTTGTTAGTGATTTTGTTGAGATAAGAAAAAATACATCATCTACTCCAGAATCATTTTTATTGATTAGTTCTATATTTATTTCGGAGTTGCTTTCACTTATGATTTTAACGTTGACATCATTTTTTAACCGGTACCATTCATTGACTAAGCTTATATTCGTTGATAGAATAGAATGAGATTTACCAGAATTCTGTTGAAATAATTCGGATAAATATTTTCTGAGATTTTTGATAGTCGATTCATCGCATAAATCTAAGTTCATTGGGAGATTCATAAAGCCGTCATGATAACTTCCACTTACGCTTCCTGCTTTATTTAGAATATTATTAAGTTGACCTTCGCTCACATCCAGCCAATAGGATTCAGGAATTATCAAAAGATTTCTTGATTCCTCTAAAAAATATGGAGTGAATCTGGTTTCACCTTCAGAAATGAATACAGAATTAATACCGGATTCAATGAGTTGCTCACTATATGCGATGACATTTTTTACAGAATATGTGCTTATATAATCAACTTTTTTGCCGGTATTTTTTTCAAGTGTATTTAATAACACTGATAAATTTTCTATTGAACTATTCAGATCAGGAATAAGTAGCCCAAAATTCCCATATCCTATAAAATTGCTTAAGAGCACTGAATCATCAACTGCAGTTTCAGTAACTAAAAAATCTGCGGTTATTTTGGAGTCGCTTAGAACAGATAATATTTTTTCTGTCTGATCAATTCTTCCATTGATAACCGGAGAAAATGAAAGCTGATATTTTGAAATTCCGGAAGTTTTTCCTGCCTGTGTGAAATTGTTTTCATAAAACCAGTCGACACAATTATTAAAGAATCTGCCGAATAGAATTAAATCAGTAACACCACCAATTATTTGTGTAATATCAAACCCGGTCCATACGTATTTAAAGTTTTCATGATAGCCATACACAATAGAAGACGCTGATACATTTGATTCCGGATTATCTAGATAACCGATATGATATGAATTTGAATTTCCTTCATCTGATAAATAAAGTTCATCTGACAATGAAAGCAGTATTGATTCACCATCATTAATGTCTTTTGTCAATCTGTTACTTCCTGTGAAAACCTGTCTCGCAGATAATTTTTTTGAATTTTTATATTCAGAAATTGCGAGTCCGGTCAACTGTTTTATACATTGAACAAAGTTCAATTTTATATCTTTATCATCAACTGTGATCTTTGATGAAAAATAAATTCCACCGGAAACTGAAGCAAAACTTTTTAGCGCGTCCCATTGCTCTTCTGAAAAGGTCAAGTCAGTTGCAACAATAAGAAAATCAAAGTTCTCCGGATCCGCATTAATAATTTCGTCCTGTGAAAACACTTCATAATCAATATTGTTTTTCATCAACAACAATTCCCACGTGGTTACCTGATCTGTAATTTTCTTTTGGTTAATAGCGGAAACACGATTTGATTCATCGCTCATCACCAGCGCAATTTTATTTTTTGTTACCTGGGTGAAAGATGATACGCAGGCAAAGAGTACTATGATTGATATTTTGAAGAATGTTTTCATCTGATTAAACATTCGGTTTGTTATAATCTATATAATATGTGCGTGATTCATCCGGTTTTAATTCATCTACATAAAGCTGAATTATTCTGCTTCCAGGCGAGTGTTTTAATTTTGCCGGTTTGGTCCCGATGATTTCTGCATCAAGTGAGATTTGTTCAGCGTTATCATTAAGATCGACTTCAACGACAAGATCATTCAGTGTTTCTGATCCCGAATTTGAAACGTTTAATACAACGCGGGTTTTGCCTCTCTTGTCAACGCGTAATTCTACCCTGTCTTTACTCTTATACCAATTTCCTATTTCTGATGCCGTAGCAATCCAGAAATTTTTTCTTTTAAGTTCTTTTATTACATCGCGTATAACTTCTACGTTCTCAGGTCTGCATTGATATTCGCTGTGAGGTTTAAAAATATATAAACCTCCTTCAAATAAAACTCTGTCAATATCTTCCTGGTAAGTATAGAATTGAAATTCTTTTTCAGTTAATCCATAGTCTCTTATAACTTCATAATCATCTCTCGCGGTTTTAGTGAAGACAATTATTCTCTTGCCATCGGCGAGTAATGTTTTGGGCACTGAACGGTCGGTTAATGAATCGACAAAAATAAACTGGTAATTATTATTAACTGCTGCCTGTATCGTGTTATTATCATAAGTTCCGTAGTAAGGAAGGAATCCATTTACTTCGGTTTTAAAATAATTTTCAAGACTGCTTTGTGCACTTTTTAATTTCTGCTGCTGAAGTTGTAAGGAATTTAGTTTATATGATGTGTCAGTTACAGTTGGTCTGTAACCTATATCCACCAGAGCTGAAATATCACCATATGCTTTAAGATTAATATTTAATTTCTGTTGAACTGCTAAAAGAGAAGGATCAACAATGAAAGATGCTTTTACCTTTTCGGATGAAAGTACTTCTAACAGATTCTCCGTATTCTGCAGGTCAGATCCAGTCATAGGAGTAATCATCGCGGCGCTTTTAAAATCAGCAGGCCAGTCTTTTATGTAAGCTATTGGTTGATATGTCAGCCAATTAATTGAATTGTTAAACAACCGATCAAAGTAAACGTAATCTTCCTGCACTCCGATTACTGAGTTAATTTCAAAACCCATCCATACAAATCTTCCGCTGCCATAAGTTCCGCTGACAATTCCGGCACTGTGCTTAATTTCTTCGCGTGATAATCCCCCTTCGAGTTTATAGTTATACCAGAAACTTACTTGTGTTGATCTTGGGTCTAAAACTTCGGCAGCGATGGGCAGATCCCAGGTCGCAACTCTTAGAGGAAATCCGGTTGGAATATTTGCGGTTAAATTAAGTCCTCCTCGCAATGTATGAATTTTGGTTGCTGCGTCATTAGAAATTTCTTTCGAATATTTTATTCCAAATATTTCAGATAAAAATTCCCAGCCTCGCCATTTGCCGTCATTTGAATATGATGCAATACCGCTTGTTGCAAAGATACTTCCGCCGGCATCAATAAATTTTTTAATGCGAATAATTTCTCTGTCACTTAGTGATTTTGAACCCGGAAGAACTAATAGGCTGTAGTGTGAAATGTCACCTGTTTCAAGATCAGTATCTGAAATAACATCATAATCATAACGGGTATTGTTTAAAAATTTACGCCAGGTGATTATGTTATCATTAAGCCAGGTGCTGCCTGCCGGAAGCATATTCTCAGTATATCGTGAATACAGAACTGCAATTTTAGGTTTCTCTCCAAAGAGAGCATTTTTCAAAACAGCCGTGTCAGGAATTAGTTCATTTGCTGAGAATCTGCCGTATACACCTTTTAATATGAAGAGATAGATCAGGATTGAAGCAATAAGAATGGTAAGACCGAAAAGTAAAATCAGTCCATGGCTGACTCCGCCTTTTTTTTTGGTGATTACCTCCACTTCATTGCACCGGTAACTTTATCTTCCTTTGTTGATACATAACCTTCGGAAGTATATTTAAGAAATTTTGTTTCTGTATTTTTATTTTGTGATGATCTCGAATATGAAGTACTTCTTCTGGGTTTAACAGTTTCAAAACCTGTTTCATCGAACTGAACTGATTTTGGTGAACGCTTCTGTTCCCTGTCTGCTTCAAAATTTAAGAACAGCGGCTGATGCATTTGTGAGCCCTCACTGTATGCAGGCTGCTCGACATAAATACTTTGAGGAAGGTTCGCATCATCAGGTGTTACAAGCTCAGCTTTTACTTGTGACGGAGGAACGGTCTGAAATTGTTCTCCCCTTCTTTCCCTGATCTTATAAAGTACGTAAGCACCTATCGCAAGCAGAAATGTGCTGATGGTTGCGACCAGTATTATTGTTGAGAGTATCGGTATCAGTTCCATAAAAACCTTTCGGAATAAAAATAGTTTTAAATTTTTGCTGTCCCCAGGCGTTCAAGTTTTCCCCAGCCCATTCTTATACCAAGGAACTCTTCTATAGTTGACATAGCTTTACAAATATCGATGATAAGGATAAAGAACATCCTGTAAATTATTGCGTAACCAATTAATCTGATTTCTTCTTTTTCAACGGCAACACAGTATAGTGCAGTTATCAGGTCAAGAAGTGCGAGCCCCGCCCACCAGAAAAATATTAATGATGAAAAACCAAAGAACACAGCGGCTACAATGAAAAATAAATTTGCTGCGATATTCATTGCCGGCCAGATAAGCGCTTCATAAAACATCATCCATAAAATTACTGTATCGCCGAAGTTAATCGTCGGATTGATCATCAATCTTTTATGTTTTTTGATTGACTGAATTATCCCTCTTGTCCATCGGTACCTTTGCTTCAGCAGCTGCTGAATTTTTTCAGGTGCTTCGGTATATGAAATGGATTTAGGTTCATAATAAATTTTCCAGCCGTTTGCTAAAATCTTTAGTGTAAGATCTGCATCTTCAGCAAATGTGTCGCTGGAATAATAACCTGCCTGCTGAATGGCTTTTTTGCGGAATAACCCGATCGGACCGGGAATAATATTAACAAGTTTAACAAAACTCTGTGCGCTTCTTGCCATATTCAAACCTTCGATATACTCCAGTGCCTGAAGGTCTGTAATGAATTTTCTTCTGTTCAAAACTTTAACGTTGCCGGCAACAGCACCAATTTCAGGATTTGTAAAATGGCGTATTGCCATCTTTATTGAATCCGGTGAAAGTTGTGAATCACCATCCATACACAAAACATATTCAGCGTCCGAGACTTTTATACCGTAGTTAAGTGCAGTTGCTTTACCGCCGTTTGGTTTGTTTATCAAGGAGATTTTAATTTCTGATAATTTCCCTTTCCTGAAACCAACCAGTTCTTCTGCCACTGCTTTTGTGTTATCTGTTGAACCATCATTAACGATAATTATTTCATAGTTGGAATAATTCAATTCTAGTAATGATCTTATTGATTCCCTGATCACTTTTTCTTCATTGTAAACAGGAATTATTATTGAAACGAAAGGTTGAAAACCATTTTTTGATTTGAATGTGTATTCATTCAGATAAAGATACGCCATTGCAAGAATGGCAAAATATCTTATCAGCAAAATGAAAAGGAAAATTACTAACGCAACAATTGTTGCATATTCAAATAATGAGCTGACGGAAAGTACAGTTTGAGGTAAGGTGTAGATAACAATCATCAATAGTATTAATGAAAGCATCCCACTAACTATAATCCGGCGAAGATACTTTCTGCTGTAGTTATTATCAGAGTTCTGTTCACTTTTATTATTAAAAACTAAAACAGTCCGCCGCAAACGATCTTTATTTTTCGATTTCATGAAATTGCGTTTTTTTGCAAAATTTCAATAATAATGCCACCAAAAACATCATTATTTGATTTTAGATTCAACTAAAACTAAAACGACTTGTAGCACTATTGGATACGCTCATTATTTTGTATCAATGTAGAACAACAACACTTAAATCCAAGTTGATCGATTAACAATAGTTATCCTATAGCTGAATCACCCTCATATTTTAGAGATGCTATCAGAATGACCAGAACGCGGATATTCCAAACGATACTGAACTATAACCGGTTTCCTGTCTGACTGTGCTTCCTGCTGAAGCTCTGAGTCGAAGTGTTAGTTTATCGAAAAATTTATGGCTCAATGAACCGGAAATTTCTCTCAGGATAAAATCATTCTCTGGTATTATTCCGACTTTTCCGCCGATCACTGCTTCTGTTTCTTTGTTTGAAATAAATTTCCAGTCAGCCCATAAACTATGAGCTTCAAAATTTTCCGGACTCCAGTAAAGCAGCGATCTATTTTTATAATCAATAAACGAATATACATACCCTGCGGAAATTCTGTTGTTAAAATTTTCACCGAGCTTCAGATCAAGATGATATCCATCATTGGAATCTGAAAGAGAATTATACATAAATCTTCCGGCAAGAAAAGTATTTGTTGTCGCAAAATATTTTGCGTTCAAAGAATAGTTCTTTGCGTTCAATCTTTCGTCGACAAGAAACGGAGAGTACATAATGTGGCTGGCATCAGAAGAATTAAATGATGCAATTATTGTGTACTTCATTTCATCTTCAGCACGTAAAGAGACTTCTGTTATATTGCTGTTAAATTCGTTTTCAAATCTTGTCCTGCCGAAACCGGCTGTAGCTGAAACAATTCGATTTAATTTAAGATAAACTGTGCCTTTGATAATATTAAAATCTGTATCACCCGAATCAGATCTTAAATCTCCGTTGTAAAATGAAATTCCTGCTGCAATAAATTTCGTTAATCCTACCTGCAAACCGATTCCCTGGGTCTTGTATCTCAGACTTATATTATCACTAAAAAAATTTGCTTCGGGTATTAACATTAAATTGGTAAAAAATTTATTTGAATTAGAATCATCATCGGGTGAAAGCCAATTCATTCTCTTTTTAATTATGTAAGAACCTGGATTTTGCAATAACATTTCGGAATAAATGTTTTTTGCATTTAGTTCAAGACCGTTTGCTAAGTATGCATCCCCAAGCAACAGTTTAACTTCATTGTTATCCGGATTTTCAGCATAAAGTTTTTTGAATTCCCTTAAAGCAGAAACAGAATCCCTGCTCCATAGATAAAGTTTTGCTCGCTGAAGTGCATCGGTGAAAGAAAATTCTTTATCAAGTATCTGAGTATAAATTGAAATTGCTTTATTATAATTTCCGTCACATTCGTATGAGGATGATAATTCCCGCAAGATATTCAATTCATCCGGCTGGGCGGTAAGATATTTTTTATAAAGATCGATCGCTTTAATGCAATTCCTATGGAAAGCCGCTGTCCGTGCTTCTTCAAGTAGTGAAAAAAGATTTCTGTCTTCAATTTTGGATCTTAAATTTTCAAGGTGACCTTTAAGAAGTTCCAACTGGGGATCCTGCGGGTTATTTTTTTCTGCCAACCGGATATAATGTTCTGCCTGATCAGGTTTTTCTAATTTTACAAGAATATTCGCGGCAATCACTTCAAATTCAGAATTACTTATTTGTTTATCCTGAATTTCATTTATAACAGTAATTAAATCGCTGGAGAATTGATCTGTCCAAATAGAGTACTTTAATTTCAACAATTTGTAATCAGTATTTTCAGGAAAAAGACTGTTGAGTATTGCTATCTGCTCACCTGCTGTGCAGTAATCCATAAACCATCCTGAGTGAACTGCAAACTGATACCTAACGGCTTCAGAATTCGGGTAAGCTGAAAGAAAATCCTCATAATATTTTTTTGCGGATGAATAATCATTCATATTTACAAATGCCGCCGTAAGCTTAAGAAGAACTTTCTCTTCCTTATTGCTTTCATACTTTTCTTTTAAATCTGAGATATGATTTTTATAATAAGTTGATTTCTTTAATTTCAGATCAGCACCTAACTGTTCAAATTCTTTCTTGAAGTTTTTATCCTTCCCAAGTTCTTTAAGTTCTGATTCAGCTTCATTAAACCTGTTTGCATGGAGTAATTCTTTTATCAACAATATTCTTGTTGCATTATCGTTTGGATTATTTTTCAAACGCCGGATATAGTTGTCAATCGCATATCCTTTATTGGAGGCAGTGCTGTAATTTCTTTTTGTTGTATCATTGACCAGGTATGTAAAGCCCTTACCATTTGCCTGCGCAAGTCCATCGAGTGCCTCTTTAAAATATGGACGGAATTTAAGAGAGTTTTCAAAAGCATCAATTGCAATTTTATTTTTACCAAGCCACAGAGTGAAATATCCATATCTCGACCACAGTCTATGATCATCCGGATTTAGTTCACAGTATTTTTTAAGAATTGGTTCACCCTTGGATATTTTATTTAATGCTGCCAGAATTTCACAGTAACGAAGAATTTCATCTGATGATGCGTGTTCCATTGTCAGGTACTTATCATACCAGACTTCAGCCTCCGACCAGTTACCAAGATTTTTATATGCTTTGCCGATTTCAAGATAGTTGGAGGCTATTGAAGGATCAATCGCTATTTCACGCTTGTATCCTGCTATCCTGTTATGAAGCAATGCATACCATGTTTCAGTGACCCTGGATAGATTTTCATTAATTGATTTATCGGACGAATTAATTTTGTTAGCAGTTCTCAGATCGTAAACAGCAGATTCATATAGACCTCTCTTTTCATAACAGAAAGCTCTAAATGTATATCCGTCGGTTTTTCGTGGGTTTGCAGAAATGTACCTGTTAAGCAGATCAATAGCTTCACCATATCTTTCAAATTTCATATGGTCAAGTGCTTCACGACGTAACGCATCAGAATTAGTCTGCGGTAAAAGGATAGAATAAATTAAGAGAGACAGGATGATTATTTTTTTGATCATCTATCTTCCGTTAATAATATCCGGGCTGATCTTTTTCCTGTGATTCATCAACAAGAAGCTGCTGGAACATATCATCCGCATTTTCAATTTTGTCATTTACAATTGCAGCAAACACAGAGATATATTGCATTGCTTTGTTGAGGTAAACCGGATCTGTTCCGGGTAGGTTGCTGCGAATCTTTGCAAGTAAACTGTTTAGTCCTTTTTGATCTTCTTTAGTCATAAGAACAACAATTTTATTTTTCATTGCGCAGATCTTATCTTTTCTGTCGGTTGATAATCTTATTGCATTCTGAAGCTGATTCAGGGTAAGTATACCTTTGGTTTCCGCGCTCATATCAAGCCTAAATGAAACCATTGTGAATACTTGACCAGTACTTTTGAAAAGAGCAATCTGGTTATTCACAATCAGGCTGAAGTCATTAATTGTATAAAGATTTGAAAAAAAGATATCCTCCTTGGAAATCTCCATCTCACTTAAAGAACGATAACGTGTATCGCCGGTTCGTGAATATTTTTTTGGTGAGGTTACAACATCTTTATTGTCTTCAAAATCTACTGTAACTCCTTTGTATGGTTCTATGTGATAATCTGCTTTGAATTGACCTTCGGTATGACCAACGTTCGGAGTAATGATCATCCTGCCGCCTTGTGTACGTCTGTGCGAATCTTCTTTTTTCTGAAGATAGATTACACCGGTTGAATATGCAGCGAGAGCATCTGTAATTGTTCTGGCTCCTTGCGTTGCAGGATCGCCAATAATAAATAAACTTGTAATCGATGCTTCTTCAATGCTCTCTGTTGCTTGAAGGAAAACTTCCTGGAGCAGATTTACATCATTAAACCCTATAAAAGGTGTAAGCTCGTCAAAGACTATTTTGGTAGGTTGATATTGTTCAACAACAGTAACTATATCTTTGAGATATTCAGCAAGAAAAGGATCAGGATTATTTGATTCAGCCAGATTGCCCGGGGGCGCAACTCTGACTACAATAATCTGGTTCTGGTTCATATAGTGCTGCAGATCAAAATCTATAGATGCAGCGTGGATAAGAAGATCCTTCGGTCTCATACTTGTGAAGTAGAGACAAACCTCTTTCTGACGTGCGCACTCCATCGCATATTGAAGACCGATTAGTGTCCTTCCGGATTTTCGAGGTCCGATTAAAAGATAAGTACCGCCCCGGTAGAACCCACTCCAGGCATTATCTACCAGTGCAATACCAGACGGTATAAGTTGAATTTTTTTCCTCATAGCCCCTCGGAATTTCCGTTAATTTTCCAATTATTATGCCGCAGAATTATCAGTTAAATGTTATTTATTTATTAAATATTCAACAAAGGATAATTTGTGATGACCTAATCAGAGACAAGATTTTTTTATTGTACTATAATGCAACAAGAATAATGAAACTGATATTCAATATTTTATCTTCCTGAGAAGTAACCAAAAACGAACAAAGCAGTTGCGTTACCTGTTATGGTTGCTTCATTTGTAATATAATTTAAGTGATCATCAGAATAAACTATTGAATGATAATCAAACTGCGGTAACAAATTTTTACTGTTTGATATTTCTAATTTATTCATCAGTTCCAGAGGTGCGGGACCGCCTACTACTGCGCCGGGAATGCTGCAGAAATTAATGTATGCAATTTGTGAATGAATATTCATGGGGAAATTATCGCCGCTACCAGTTATAAAACTTTTTCCCCAAAGATTTTTACCAAGAATGAAATCACGTTGAGCAACTGAAATCATTTGAAAAGAATCATCTCCTGATATCGATCTGTAAAGTATTTCCGTCAAAGCTGTACCGAGAAAAGAATTTGTACTGCCCCACGAGTAGCTTAATGGTTCACCGAATAAATTTTGTTTCATGTTCTTTTTATAATAATCCAAACTTTCCCGGATAAATCTTAAAGTGGTAACATCATGCCTGGCTACTTTATAATGAGCCAGTGAATTTATATTTCCCCAACTCCACCAGTAATCAGCGCCAGCGGCAATACAATATTCAACAGCATCAGATAAATAATGTTCTTCGCCTGTAACTTCATAAAGTTCAACGGCTGCAAGTCCTAATTTCCCCTCAAATTCTTTATCAATGTAGTGTGTTGAATGAAGAGTATCTATATCATCCACAAGGTTTCTAAGATCATAAAATTTTTTAGAAACGTTAAAACAAATTTGTGACAATGAATCAATCTTAACAACATTCATCCAGATTTTTGATGCAAGCGCTAAAGCAGCAGAGTAAATCCCGATAATATTTTTTCCTATTCCGGTGAATCCGGTTCTTTTAAATTCCAGTGGATCATCTTCAGGCATTCGCCAAGTTACTAAATGTTCGGAGGAATCCTGTACCTGCACAATCAGACTATCATCTACGAAATTACATCTTAATAACCAGTCGATGCCGATTCTCGCTTCATCAAGGACGTCAGGTACTCCATTCCCATTATGATCAAACCCGAATTTAACAGGATCAAATTCATAGCAGAACATCAGAAGATAAGTTGTATATGCAGTCGTTGATAAAAATTTAACATAATCACCGGCGTCATGCCATCCGCCTGTTAAATCTTTAATACCAGCTACCGGAATGTTGTTGATAGACGTAACATCTGAAAGATGACAGACACCGTGAAGATATGGATTTGTGGGACCACAACGCTGTACTTCAAAAAATTTAAGAAGAGAATCTGTGACATCATTATAAATGTGATTACCAATTTTAAAAGTATAAGAGCATGTATTTTTGTATTTAATATAGAACTCACCTTCACTTTTGATTGCGGAAAAATCAAAATATCCAAAACTCCTGAAACCGTATTTTAGCGAATCATTGGGCAGGAAATTTATTTCAGCAGCATACACCGCCTGATCATTTATAACCGAGTGAATATAACAGCTATCAAAATCAAGTCTGTCTTCTGAAAAAATTATACCTGACTTTATACCATCAGTTAGATAACCAACCTGATTTATCCTAATAAAAATATTAATGCTGTCAGAAGTACTGTGACTCGAAGAATTAAAAAGCAGAATCAGCAGAGGTATGTAATACTTTATAGGCATAAATAATGAATTGAAAATGAAAGTTAGAATTCCCCGGCTATGAAAAAATCAAAGAAGTGACTAAAAGCCTGGCAGGATGAAATTAAAAATCCTGCCGTAAAAAATTATTTTTTATTTTTTTCGAAATCTGTTCCGACAATAATATCCCATGTTGGAGAACTTACTCCAAATCCTTTTTCGGAATCCATATAATGGTGCCGCATATGATGGTTTTTTATCGCAAGCCAGAATTTGTTATGCATATTAAAATGATGAACAGCATAATGCGTCATATCGTAAACAAGATACCCCAATATGAACCCTACGAAAAACGGTGCAACAAGTACAGTACCCAGAATCAATTCAAATAAAAAATAAAACATCATTGCAAGCGGAACACTAACAGATGGCGGCATAACAAGTCTTCTTGAATCATTAGGATAATCGTGGTGTACTCCATGAAAAATAAAATGCAGTCTTTCACCGACTTTGGATTTCGGACGATAATGGAAAATGAACCTGTGTAAAGTGTATTCGGTTAAAGTCCAGACGGCAACTCCCAGCGCAAATAATGAAATAATGGTAATAAATGTTAATTCGTATTTAACAATTGATATGAACAGGAAGTATGCAATCACAGGTAAATATACAATTACCGGGACTGAAGGATGTACCCTCGAAAAGGATTCAAGGAAATCACTCTCAAACATCCGTACAGTTTCATCTTTATTAGACACAAAATTTTTAGGCATAAACATTATCCATCTTTTTTAGCTCGCGTCAAATTTAATAATTTTATTTTCAATAATAAACAAATGTTAAGTATTGAATTAAAGTAAATATTGTTCATTAACAAGATAACCACATATTCAGTTAGCTTCCTTTTATGTAGAATCAATCTTGTTTTTATTTGAAATTCTTAATTAAAGTTTTCATATTCGAGTGAACATTTTAGTTTTTCCTAACTGATTTATTTCCGGTACTTTAACGGAGGATTAATGCCACAAAATGGTGAACGCGAACAATGGGGAACAAAGATCGGATTAATACTTGCTGTTGCGGGTAACGCAGTCGGGCTTGGTAACTTTTTAAGATTTCCTGTTCAGGCAGCGCAAAATGGCGGCGGTGCATTTATGATTCCTTACTTCATTTTCTTTCTCATACTCGGTATTCCATTAATGTGGATTGAATGGGGAATCGGCAGAAACGGAGGTCGTTACAAACACGGCAGTGCACCTGGAATGTTTGATGTTATCTGGAAAAATAAATTATCCAAATATTTCGGGGCACTTGGATTATTCATCTCGATGACAATCCTTATCTATTATACTTATATAGAATCATGGACGCTTGGCTTCAGTTTGTTTTCAATCACCGGATTATACTTCGACGAAACAACTGCTGACACAATGAAAAATTTTCTATACAGTTATCAGGGAAGAGAAACCGGACATCATTTCACAAGTATACTGCCAGCATATGGAATTATGATTGTAACTTTCTTCCTGAATTTCTGGGTGCTGTATAAAGGAATATCAAAAGGAATAGAAAAGTTAGCAAAGATTGCAATGCCTTTACTACTCATCTTTGCTATCATTCTTGCAATAAGAATTTTTACGCTTGGAACTCCCGATCCATCAATACCCGAAAACTCAGTATTAAATGGATTTGGTTTCATCTGGAATCCTGATTTTAGTTTACTCGGTGATCCGAAAATATGGCTGGCAGCCGCAGGGCAAATTTTCTTTACGCTATCAGTTGGAATGGGAACAATACATGCCTATGCCAGTTATCTAAAACCAAGTGATGACATTGCGCTTTCGGGATTAACAACCGCATCAACAAATGAATTTGTTGAAGTTGTTTTAGGTGCAAGTATTGCTATACCTGTTGCAGTTGCATTCTTTGGTCTTGATACAACACAAGCATTTGCAAAAGGCGGTGCATTCGATCTGGGATTTGTATCAATGCCATTAATTTTCGGAAGCAAAGCTTTTCCACTTGGTGCTGTCTTTGGGTTCCTATGGTTCTTATTACTTTTTTTTGCTGGGATAACATCTTCTGTCGCAATGGGTCAACCTGTTGTAGCGTTCCTTGAAGATGAGTTTGGAATGGATAGAAAAAAAGCTGTGGGACTTTTAGCACTTGTGGTTCTGATCGCTGTTCAGTTTGTAGTCTTCTTCCTTAAATATGGATTCCTTGATGAGATGGACTATTGGGCAGGAACTTTCGGCTTGGTAGTTTTTGCATTAATTGAAACTGTGTTGTTTATGTGGGTATTTGGCTCCGAGAATGCATGGAGAGAAATGAATGCCGGCGGAGATTTTCAGATACCAAGGATTTTTTATTACATAATGAAATTTGTAACACCACTGGTACTGTTAATTGTTATGATATGGTGGTTTGTAAATGATGCAATACCCACTTTGTTACTCACAAATGCCCCCCCTGAAAATGTCCCGTATATATGGGCGTCACGGGGTTTAATGGTACTTCTTTTCGCCGGCTTAGTTTATCTTGTTAAGAAAGCATGGGCAAATCACAGAACGGAGGAAGTTTAAATGGGATTGACAACAGAAGGAACTATTTTTCTTGCAGTAGCCTGGACTTGTATAATTACACTTACTATTTATTGTTTCTACAGAGTATTCAAATCTGAAAGAAAGAAATAAGAGATGAGTACTTCTCATCTCTTATTTAAACTTACTTAATTCGTAATCGCTTCACCATTTTCTTTATTCTGTTCATCCACAGGATAATCTGAAAATGGTTTATGTGCTGTATTATTCTCTGATGCTGCAAGTTTAATTTTACCGTCTTTCAGATTTTTATAAAGCATATCATTTTCCATCAGATAGAAAAACTTATCTCTGAATTCTTCGAGTGATATTCCACAAGTGGCTGCATACTTGGCAAGTTCGTGTGGATCCTCAAAATCTGCCTGGTTTAAACGCAGCATATATCTTCGTGCAATATAAAATGTTTCAGAACTAGGGTCTACCATCCTTACTCTTGCACGATTTGTTACGGGATCCAGAATGTCATGGAAATACAATGGAACAAAGTGACCATTCTGAATAGAAACCATTGCACCCGTTCCTCCATTAAGGATAAATTGTGCTGCCGAAAATCCAAGATCTCTTGTGTATTCCATATCATAAGGGATCGGATCAGCGCATCGTAATTCATAACCGATATTCTTAGCTACGATGGTGGCTTTGATTCCAAACTGTTTCAATCTTTCCTGGACTTTATACTTTAGTATTTCACCAAAATTAACTTCAGCTATTCTAATATTGTCATGAGCATCTCTCTCAATATCAACTAATGATTCAAGATCTTTTTCATCTAGATGTTCAACCAATCCTTCGGCAAGTATTGCGACGCCATCTTTTCTGCCATAACTCAATCGCTTTATTATTGCTCCAACCAGCACATCAACAACATGCGGAAGTCTGATTTTCTGATTTGGAAATTCTTCCGGAATTAACGTGAGTGTTGCACCGGTTGCTTTACCAATACCAAGTGCAAGATGTCCTGCTTTTCTTCCCATTGAAACTACAAAATACCAGCGCGAAGTTGTTTGTGCATCAACCATAAGATTTTTTACAACTTCAACACCGATGTGTCGTGCAGTTTGAAATCCGAATGTCGGAATACCATGCGGCAGGTCAAGGTCATTATCAATAGTCTTTGGTACATGAACAACTTTAATTCGTCCGGCAGCCATTTCATCAACTTTTAAAGCGCTGAAAGCCGTATCATCACCGCCAATTGTAATGAGCTTATCAACATTCAACCGTAGTAATGACGTGACTGTATTTTCAAGATGCTTTTTATCCTTAGTAGGATTTGCCCTTGCAATACCGATGTATGAACCTCCTCTGAAATGTATCCTGCTTACATTATGAATTGTAAGATCTTTTACGTGCGAAATATCCCCATCCATAATCCATTTAAATCCATCCTTAATACCAATAACTTCAACACCTTCAACAGCGGCCCTGATAGTTGCAGCACCAATAACACTATTAATTCCAGGAGCGGGGCCACCGCCAACCAGGATTGCCAATTTTTTAGGTGCTATAGACATCGTCTCAACTCCTTCTTAAATATTTTTTCTTTCACTTTTATTAATTAGAGAACTTTCAGCTTCGCAAATTTCAACATCAGTTGTTTTACATTGTTACCTTCAAATGCCACGGTTGCTTTCAGCATATCCCCGGCACCTGTAACCTGCGTAACTTTTCCAAGACCGAATTTATCATGCATAACCCTGCTGCCGGGTTTTAGTGATTTGTTGTCCTGGTTAAAATCTTCGTAGTCAACATTCTCAAAGTATTCGTAATAAATTTCTTTTTTGGATTTACGGAGTGCGTTCTTTCTGCCGAAACCTCCCTGGATTTCGGAATAGGTTGCCGGATCCAGCTCATCAATAAATCTTGAACGGCTCTGATATGCAACTTCGCCGAAACGATATCTTGATCTTGCATGCGAGATATATATTTTTTGCTGCGCCCTTGTTAAAGCAACATAAAATAATCGTCTTTCTTCTTCAACAGTTGCATCTGTACTGAACCTGTTTGAGAGCGGGAATATATCTTCCTCACATCCTGAAATAAAAACGATTGGAAACTCGAGTCCTTTTGCACTGTGAACAGTGAGTAAAGTCACAATGTTTTGTTCATCTTCGTATAGATCTATATCGGCTACCAGAGAAACTTCTTCAAGATATTGCTCAAGTTTAGCCCCTTTATTTGCGGTTGAAAATTCACTCAATGCAGAAAGTAACTCATTTATGTTTTCCCATCTGCCCATTGATTCGGGTGTATTTTCTTCTTTAAACATTCTGAGTATGCCAAGTTCATCGAGTAATGCGCGGGAAAGTTCGCCAACGGATAATTTATCTTTCAGTCCGATATATTTTTCAAGAAGTACTCTGAACGATTTTACATTTTTTTGTATACGTTCTTTGATATCGATAACTTCAAACACGCGGGACATTGTATCAAACAAAGTAATATTATGTTTGCGGGCAAATGCTATCATTCTTTTTATTGTAGTGCTTCCGATTCCTCTCTGAGGGAAGTTCATTATTCTTAATAAACTTTCTTCGTCATTCTGATTTGAAAGGATTCTTAGATAAGCAATTACATCTTTAACTTCTTTTCGCTTATAAAATTCAATTCCGCCGATTATTCTGTATGGAATTTTTTCTCTTCTGAAAACATCCTCAAGAGCACGCGACTGTGCGTTTGTCCTGTATAGTATTGCAAAGTCTTTCAGCGCCAGTTTCTTCTTTGATATTTCCTGTTTAATGGACTTAGCAATCTGGTAAGCTTCATCTTTTTCATCCGAACATCTGACAAGCGTAAGACTTTCCCCATCATTGTTCTCTGTCCACAAAGTTTTAATAAGTTGTTCTTTATTTTTCTTTATAACAGAATCAGCGGCTAATAATATTGTTTTTGTTGAACGATAATTCTGCTCGAGTTTTATGATTTTGTGTTTCGGAAAATCTTTTTCGAAATCCAGCATATTTCCTACATTCGCTCCGCGCCAGCTATATATACTTTGTGCATCGTCGCCAACAACACAAATTTTTCCGTCGCGTGAAGTAAGCATTTTCAGAAGCTCATACTGTGCTTTATTTGTATCCTGGAATTCATCAACAAGAATGTATTGAAACATCTTCTTATACTTTTGAAGAATCTTTGGATGCCTGTCAAATAACTCGATAGGCTTTAACAGAAGATCATCAAAATCCATTGAATTATTTTCGACAAGTCTTACCTGGTATTCATCAAAAATATCAGCAATCTTTTCCTCAATCGTTGAACCTTTATGTTTCTGCCTGTACTGTTTAGGCATAGTCATATGGTTTTTCAAATAGCTGATTCTGTGCCGGACAGAGTTTGCCGTTAAACTTTCAATTTCAATATTGAGATTACTCATAATATTCTGTACAAGTGAAAGAGAGTCTTCAACATCATAAATTGAAAAATTACTTTTGAAATCCAGGTTACGTGCTTCAATTCGTAATATTTTTGCGAAGATTGAATGAAATGTTCCCATCCATATTTTATCCGCTTTTGCGCCAACAAGCTCGCGAATTCTGGATTTCATTTCATTGGCTGCTTTATTCGTGAATGTGAGCGCGAGTATGTTTTCAGCTTCATAACCTTTATCTATTAAGTAAGCAACTTTATACGTAAGCACCCTTGTTTTACCGGAGCCGGCGCCGGCAACAATCATTAACGGACCTTCATCATATTCAACTGCTTTTTTCTGTTCGGGGTTAAGGGATTTTAAACTGATCATAGACTTTCAAATGTTTAAAAATTTTGATTGCAAATATATGGAAATGCAAATCGAATTAAAAGGTGGAAAAATTGTTATGGTAGTGAGTGATGAGTTAAAGAGAAATTAAAAACAGCGTGTTTTGTTTACATACTTATCTATATCGAAAGTGTGATTAACTCATCTCTTGTAAATTAAGCGAATTTGATTTATGTTCGTGCCGCAAGGAAAGAATTTTATGCTGGGTATATTAAATCTATCAATATGATTTTGGTTCTTACAGATAGTAGTAACTCAAACCGGTTTTTATCACATCTCACTGAAACTAGCTTTAAAAAATTAAATAATAATTCAAAATTTATTATCTCAATTAAATGATATAGTATGCAAAAGTTTATATACCTGTTGCTCGTTATTTTTTTATATTCAATTTCTCTGTTAGCTCAAAACTACGGAACTTTACGAGGAAATATATCTGACTCACTATCAGGTGAAGCACTACCTTATTCAAATGTATTACTTGAAGGTACAACACTTGGCGCTTCTGCCGATCTGAATGGGAATTTTACAATTCCAGGAATACCTGCAAAAAAATATAAATTAAGAATCTCTTTTGTTGGTTATAATACAAAATTCCTGGATGTTACAGTAAAACCTAATGAAATAATTCAATTAAAAATCGAACTTTCATCCAGCAATGTACAGCTTCAAGCTATAGAATTTATCGGAGAGAAAGTCAGCCAGCCAAATGAGACAAATCTTGGACTTCAAAAAGTTGATATTAGGGATATTGAGTTGCTTCCCAAAGGTGTGGAGACAGATATTTTCCGTTCACTGCAGTTTCTTCCCGGCGTTCAATCGACTGGAGATGTATCTGCAAGATACTACGTTCGAGGAGGTGGCAGCAATCAAAATTTAGTTTTACTGAATGGGGTATCGGTATACAATCCATTTCATGCACTTGGACTATTTAGTATAATTGACCCGGAAATGATCAATGCCATTGAGTTTTATAAAGGCGGGTTTTCTGCTGATTATGGCGGACGCCTCTCTTCGGTTTTAAATCTTATCACTAAAGACGGAAATAAAAACAGGTATTCAGGTAGTGCAAGTCTCAGCTTTCTTACAGCCAAGGGTTTAGTGGAAGGTCCAATTCCCGGAGGCTCGTTTATGGTTACATTTCGAAAAAGCCTATTCAATGACGTTCTTAAAAAATTTATAAATTTTAAGGATGCACCTTTTGAGTTTTATGATTTTTCCGGTAAAGCAAATTATTTTAGTTCAGATGCTGCAAGTTTAACCAAAATATCCCTGCACGGATTTAACAGTCGAGATCAACTATTGAATGAAGACTCGGAGAAAGCTGACTATAAATGGACAAATAGTATTCTTGGAGGGAACTGGTTTCAGGCATGGGAAAATGTTCCCATTTATTCTGAAGCAAGCATTTCGCTTAGTAAATTTTCAGGAGAGATTTTACCAAAACTTAGTAATGCAAAAACAAGGATCAACTCTGTTAATGATGTGACTCTTAAAACCGATTTTGCATACATCTATGACAGCAGAGATGAATTGCACATTGGTTATGAACTAAAATCAATCAAAACAGATTTGAACTTTGAAAATCAGCAAGGAACTAAATCAACAATAAACGATAATGGACTGGGATTCACACTATATGGCAAATATAAATTTTTAAGATACGAGGATTTTGGTGTCGATATAGGATCAAGGATTAATGGGCTGACGCTTAGTAATCAAAAATTGTCTATAGTAGAACCAAGAATAAATTTTTCTTATCAGTTGTTACCCGGTTTTATTCTTAAAGGAGCCTGGGGAATTTATACCCAGCAATTGATAACACTTAGCGATGAAAATGAAATCATTTCAATCTTCGAACCATGGTTGATTGTGCCGGATTATCTTCAAGTACCTGAAGCAATTCATTATGTCGCAGGACTTGAGTTGAGTCGTATTGAAAGACTGTCGATCAAATCAGAATTTTATTACAAACTATTAAGAAGAACTGCTGAAATTAATCATTTAAAAGCTTCAGACCAGGAACCCGATTTTGTTACAGGTTCTGGTCAATCCTATGGTGGAGAATTGCTTGTTCAGTACTCAGCGGGCAGCTTAAACGGCAGTGCCTCTTATTCACTTAGCTGGACTTACAAAGAGCTATTTGGCTGGGTATCTAATCCCAAATATGATGTTCGACACTCAGTAACCACAAATATAAACTATGATTTTGGTGATGGCTGGATTGCGAGTGCAAGCTGGTTTTTCAATTCGGGATTACCATTCACACAGATACTTGGATACTACGACAAACTTTATTTTGAAAACTTATTTTTCTCAAGTGGATTGTACGGTGTTTATAACCCATTTACCGTTTTATCTGATCCTAACCTTGGCAGATTGCCAACATATCATCGGTTGGACCTGAGTTTAAGCAAAAAACTAAAAGTCTACTTTGCGGATATATTACTAAGCTTTGATGTGATGAACGTTTATGACAGAAAAAATATTTTCTATTTTGAACGTGATACTGGTAAAAGAGTTAATATGCTTCCTATACTTCCAACTGCTTCCATAAAGGTGGAATTATGAAAAAATTGATTTTGTACTTTTTACTAATGACATCTGGTTTTCTAATGGTGTCATGTGAAGAAGATTTTAGCCCTAAAACTGCTTACAAAGAAAAATTTATTTTAAGTTGTATTGTTAGAGGGGATACTTCCCTACAAATGGCAACACTCTCTCACAGTTATAGTGTCTCCGGATTTGATCCTTATGAAAATCAGATTGATCCATTTATTGGCGGTGCAGATATTAGAATCTGGCACGATGACAATGTGTATTTTATGAAAGATACATTGCTCGTTAGAAGTGATACATCTCGATATTCAGAACCAATTAAATGTTATTACATCAAAGATTTCCTTCCGGGAAGTAATGAGGAAATGGAAATCCGTGCAGTGTTGCCAACCGGAAAAACTCTGGTTGGTTTTACGAAACTTCCACAATCGGTTACCTTCACCTCCGAAAGTGATGCTATTATACCTCCGCTTGACAAAGATAATTTTGAATTTACCTGGGCTGGAAGAAATAATACCGGTTGGTATCTTACACGATTTTCAGTTTATTATAAAAAAAATGAGAACGGGACTGATGTATTTTACAGAAAGGAAGTACCTGCAGGCTTTATTGAGGAAAACGGAAGAATGATTGCAAAATATCCATCCCCAAGCCGTTCAACAAGAGTCGGATTTCCTATTTCTTCGTTAGACTCTGTGTTTACATGGATTTCACAGGGCGATCCAAACAAAAGTAATTATACAATTACTGGCGGCGTTTTGGAGGTGTTGATATTTGATGATAATCTCTCTAAATATTATTCAAGTATAAATGGATTCCTTGATGAATTTACTATTCGTGTTGACGAATCAGATTATACAAATATAACAGGTGGATTTGGAATTTTTGGTTCATACATTAAACAACAAAGAGGTGCAAGGATAACGACTGAGTATATTGAATCTTTTGGGTACGTACCAGCTAATCCTTAAGTTTAATTTAAGATAAAATCAGAATGTGAGGGTGGTCACATGAAAGATAAAATCGTTATTATGTTAATTATGATGTCAGAAATATTTTTTACGTCCTGCGATAGAACGCTCACAACTTCTCCGGAGGAAGTACTGCCGAAAAACTATAAATTATTAGTTAACTCACTCCCTGCCGGAGCGAAGATTTACCTGGATGGAAAAAACACAGGTCACATTACACCCGATACTGTTGAATGGCTTGAAGCAAGGAATTATAAACTCACTCTAAAACTCCCTCTTTTTAAGGATACCAATGTTGTTATTTCTGTTAACAAGGGACAATTAACACAAGTGTTTCTTGATTATACACGTAACCCAAATATGAGAGGAACTTTGTACTGCGATACAGATCCACGAAGGGCTGAGATATTTTTTGGTGATTCAAGTACAGGAAAATTTACTCCAATTTCTATACAGAATTTATACCCCGGAAATTATAATGTTATCTTTAAGAAAGAAGGATATCTGGATGGAAAGGTCAGCGTTAATGTTGAGAGCAACAAAATCAGGTATGCGAATGCAAAACTAAAGGATACCCTGGTCTGGATAAATATTACCGAAGAATCACATAACTTTCCAACTAACTATCTCAATCACGTAGCAATTGAATCAGGATATATAAAATGGGTTTCAACACCTTCACACGGTGTGATAAGGTTTGATGACAGAGAATATACCGTTTACAACAACTCAAACTCATCTTTACCAACCAACACCGTTTATTTTATTGGTGTGGATGATCAGCATAATAAATGGATGTGCACAGATGCTGGTTTGATTAAGTTTGATAATTCAAATTGGACAGTATATAATACATCAAACTCAGGTATTCCGGGTGATCATGTTATCAGCATATCGTTTGACACGGATGGCTCCAAGTGGATCGGTACAGCAAGCAAAGGCATTGCAAAATTTGATGATGTTAGCTGGACTGTGTTTAATCCTTCCAATTCAGGGTTGACATCCGTAAACATAAAAACTGTTGCTGTGGATCCCGCTGGCGTCAAGTGGATTGGAACAGGTGATGCCGGATTATTCCGATTTGATAATGTTTATTGGCGGGTTTTCAATAAATCTAATACTGCTTTACCAGGCGATCCGCCGCTTGGAGGTATGCAAAATAATAATGTTGAAACGATAACATTCGATTTATCCGGGATATTATGGGTTGGGATGGGTGAAGAAGGAGATCAACTCGGCGGAACAGCCAGCTATAGAGGATTTGGTTATTTTATAGATTTTAATGTAAACCCAAGTTATTCAGTGCATTATATAACCGTGGATGATGAGAACAACAAATGGTTCGGAAATACATACGGAGGAATTTCAAAGTATAACGGATTAGGATTAAACAATCACGATGGTACCTGGACTCACTATACAACACTCAACACAGGAATTGGAAATGACAGGGTACTATCGATAGCTATTGATGCACAGGGGGCAAAATGGATGGCAACATATGGTGGCGGATTAGTCAAATATAAAGGTAATTAAAAGAATTAATAACAGATTCACGAATAACTCTAAAATGAAAAAATTTATTATCATTCAACTATTTGTCCTGGCGTTCTTAAATATTTCATGCGAAAAATCACTTTCAACAAGTCCCGATGATGTTCAGAAACCAAATTTGAAGTTATTTATTGAATCTGAACCAGAAGGTGCAAAGATTTATCTTGATAATAAAAACACAGGTCAATTAACTCCGGATACGATAGAGTGGCTGGACTCACGAAATTATAAACTAACGCTTAAGCTTGATCACTTTAAAGATACTAATGTAGTGGTAACTGTTAATCAATCGGAAGTAACAAAAGTCAGATTGGATTACACAAGAAACCCGAATATGAGAGGCAGCCTGTATTGTGACTCAAACCCTCGCGACGCTGAAGTGTTTATAGGTGATTCAAGCACAGGTAAATTTACTCCCGTGGCTATTCATAACTTGTTTCCAGGGTTATATACAATAAAATTTAAGAAGGAAGGTTATTGGATAGACAGTACAACCAGCTACGTTGAAAGCGCTAAAACCAGATATGCAACATTAAGTTTAAAAGACTCTTTGGTCTGGGTTAACTTTACGAGTCAAAGGATAAATTTGCCAACAGATTATCTTACACACGTTACAATTGAGTCAGGCTGGATAAAGTGGATTTCCACTCTTTCTGAAGGAGTGATACGGTTTGATGATAAGACTGTTATTAATTACAATGAGACAAATTCACCTTTACCCGGAAATAACGTGAACATGATTGGTATTGATGCATCAGGTAAAAAGTGGATTTGCACCTCATCAGGGTTAGCAGTATTGGATGGTCAAAATTGGACTATATTCACTTCAAGTAATTCTCAGCTTCCATCAAACCTGGTTGAATGTGTGGCATTTGATGTTGACGGTGCAGCCTGGATAGGAACTGCAAATGCAGGTGTTGCAAAACTTGAAGGTACCAGTTGGACTTTATACAATACATCGAATTCAGGTTTAGCTTCAAATGGGATTAGATCCATAACTATCGATCCAACCGGTGTTAAGTGGATCGGGACTTCCAATGCAGGCGTTTCAAAATTTGATAATAGTGTATGGAAGACATTCAACAAAGACAACACAAAACCAATTCAGGAGCCACCGCCGGCGCCTCCAAAACCCGGAATACCAAATAATAATATTGAATGTGTTGCTTTAGATGTTTCGGGTATTACATGGGTGGCTGTTGGCGAAGAGGGCGATGTCCCCGGTGGAAGCGCAACATATAAAGGATTTGGAGATTGGACTATCTTTGCGTTGCTTCCAAGTAGTTCAGTAAATACAATAGTTATTGATCCGGGAAATAATAAATGGTTTGCAAATTCCATCGGTGGAATATCAAAGTACACTGGACCTGGTTTGACACCAACCGACGGTTCATGGATACATTATAACACATCCAATTCAGGCATTGGCAACGACAGAGTTTTTTCAATAGCTATTGATGCAAATGATCATAAATGGATTGCGACATATGGTGGAGGACTTGTTAAATATAAAGGGAATTAATATTTAAATATCTTTCGTCATTGTTTTTCTTTGTTTCATTTTTACTAAATTGGGTTCAGAAAGAAAACAAACCACAAATCTCCAATCATTTTAAAGGTATGTCATGATCAAAGACAAAGTTCAAAAAGCTTTGAACAAACAGTTAAATGATGAACTTCAGGCATCATATTTATATTTATCTATGTCTTCACATTTTGAAGCGCAGAGTCTCGAAGGATTTTCCAAATGGCTTAGACTTCAATCACAGGAAGAGTACGGACATGCAATGAAGATATATGATTTTCTTCACCAGGCTGGTGCAAATGTAGAATTGAAACAGATCAATACTCCTAAAGCAAAATGGAAATCATTCCTCGAAGTATTTCAGGATGTTTATGACAGCGAGAAAAAAGTAACAGCATCAATTTATGGAATTGTAGATCTTGCGATGGCGGAGAAAGATCACGCAGTAACAAACTTTTTACAATGGTTTGTTAGTGAACAGGTTGAGGAAGAATCAACTGCGCTTCGTATAATTGAAAGGATGAAACTTCTTGGCGATACTAAGAATGGTATTTATTTACTTGACCGCGAAATGGGAATGAGAGCAAGTACTTCTTAATAGATATAAATATTTTAAAATAAAAATCCCGCAAGTGCGGGATTTTTTTATAAGAAAAAATCTTATTTACTCACATCTGCTAAAGGAATTGCAGTCTGCCTCATCGAATGAACTTTATTTGAAACAGATAGTGTTACCTGCTTCTTCACTCTCGCTTCAAAATAATCTCTGAATCTTGTTACCATAAATTTAACAGGCCATGCTGCAGCTTCACCTAATGCACAGATTGTATTTCCTTCAATATTGTTTGCGACTGAGATAAGCAGATCAAGATCACTTGATGAGCCTTCTCCACGAACCAGTCTGTTAAGAATTTTTTCTAACCAGCCTGTTCCCTCTCTGCAAGGTGTACATTGCCCGCAGCTTTCGTGATGATAAAATTTTGATATCCGCGCTAAAACTTTTACAAGATCAGTATCTTCATCCATTACCATAACGCCTGCAGTACCAATTGCGGAACCCACTGCTTTAAGAGATTCAGCATCCATCTTAACACCTTCAATCTGATCTCCTCTGATTGGAGGCATTGATGAGCCGCCGGGTATAACACATAAAACTTTTTTGTTTCCCGGAACACCGCCTGCATATTTGTAAATCAAATCTGTTAACAAAGTTCCGCTTGGCAATTCATAAACACCGGGTTTGTTTACGTGTCCGCTTATTCCGTAAAGAATTGTTCCGGGATGTTTAGGTTCACCGATTTTAGAAAACCATTCCCAGCCTTTATTTATTATAGCAGGAACATTTGTGATTGTTTCAACATTATTAATTGTTGTTGGGCAACCCCACAATCCGTTCTGTGCAGGAAATGGTGGTTTGATTCTCGGGTACCCTCTTTGTCCTTCAATTGAATTCATCAATGAAGATTCTTCTCCGCAGATGTATGCACCGGCACCTTTGTGAATATATATATCACAGGCAAATTCGTTGCTGAATTTTTCTTTCATCTTTTCACCAATATAACCGGCAGCATATGCATCATCCACTGCTTTTTGCATAAGCTTTATCCATTTGTGATATTCACCACGAATGTAGATGTACGCAACTTTTGCACCGATTGCATAACAGGTGATAAGTATGCCTTCAATTAATTGATGAGGATTGAATTCAAAAATTTGTCTGTCTTTAAAAGAACCGGGTTCACTTTCATCACCATTGATGCAAAGATATTTCGGTTTGTTTGTAGTCTTAGGCATGAACGACCATTTAAGTCCCGCAGAGAAAGCAGCTCCACCTCTTCCGCGTAAACCTGATTTTTTTACCTGGTCAATTATTTCATCAGGGGTTTGTGAGAATGCTTTTTTTGCAGCCTCATATCCCTGGTTCTGAATATATACATCAAGCTGATGAAGATTTTCTATTTCGGGTAGAACTATTCTTTCCATTAATTTCTATTCTTAAAAGATTCTAAAATTTCTTCTGCTTTTTCTAAAGTAAGATTTTCATAAAAATCTTCATTGACTGCGATCATCGGTGCGGTGCCGCAGGAACCCATACATTCAACTTCTTCCAAAGAAAATTTCTGATCCGCAGTAACATCACCATTATTGATTCCAAATTTTTCGCGGACTTTATCATAAATAGGATAAGCGCCTCTAAGCATACACGATACATTTGTACAAACCTGTATATGATATTTGCCCATCGGCTTTTGGTGATACATTGTATAAAATGTTACTACACCAAGTACTTCTTCTTCAGTGATCTCAAGAATCGAAGCTACTTCTTTCATCACTTCAAGTGATATCCATCCGTTTTGTTCCTGCGCAATGTATAACACAGGCATAACAGCAGCTTTTTTTGTCGGATACTTTACAAGTACTGAATTTATTTTCTGAATATTTTCTTCTGTGAATTTGAATTCCATTTTCAACCTTTATTTATCGGCTTCTCCCATTACAGGATCAATACTTCCGATTATTGCAACAACATCCGAAACCATGTGACCTTTAACCAATTGAGGTAAAGACTGTAGATTTATCATCGAAGGTGAACGGATTTTACATTTCCACGGATGACCTTCACCTTTGCTTACAAGATAAAATCCCAGTTCGCCTTTTGGATTTTCAATTGCGTGATAAACTTCTCCAACCGGTGGATTTATTCCGAAGTTAACGATCATAAAATCATGAATCAGTTCTTCCATCCTTGAATAGATTTCTGTTTTCTTCGGTAAAACTTTTTTAGGCTGGTTAAGCATGGTTTCGCCTTTGGGCATCTTGTCAAGAATCTGTCTTACAATCTTAACACTTTCACGGGTTTCATCAGCACGAACAAAATATCTTGCAAGCGAATCACCATCAGAAAATGTTACAATATTAAAATCCATATCATTGTAAAACATATATGGTTTTGTTCTGCGCAAATCAAAATCAACTCCGCTGCCTCTTAAACTTGGACCTGTAAGACCAACATCAATTGCGTCAGCAGCAGAAATAATTCCTACGCCTTCAAGACGTTCGATAAAAATTCTGTTTGTGTTAAGAAGTTTTTCACACTCGCGCAGATTCTCTTCATACTCTTCAATAAAAACTTTTACTTTTTGAAGAACTTCCGGCTGAGCATCATTAGCAACACCGCCAATACGCGTATAACTGTTCGTGAATCTTGCACCGCAAAGAATATCCCATATATCAAGAATTTTTTCACGTTCGCGTAATGTCCAGAGGAAAACTGTAAGTGCTCCGACATCAAGTGCCAAAGCTCCGATTGCAACAAGATGAGAAGCGATCCTTGACATCTCACAAACCATCATCCTGATATACTGTGCACGCGGAGGAGCTTCAATGCCTGCAAGTTTTTCAACTGCTAAAACCCATGCAACATTGTTTGATAAAGGTGCGAGATAATCAAGCCGATCAGTGTGAGGAATGAATTCATAATAACTCATGTTCTCAGCCATCTTTTCGTAACCGCGGTGAAGATAACCGAGTTCAGGGACGCAAGCCATAACTGTTTCACCATCAAGACGCAGAACCAATCTCAAAACTCCGTGGGTGGCTGGATGCTGCGGACCCATATTCAGGATCATTTCATTATCTAATGCATCATCAAGTTTAACGCCTGTGTCAATCTTTAACAGCGCTTCAATTATTTTCGGATGAACATCGTCTTTTAAAAATTTATCCATAATCTCTTATTTCTTAGGTAATGAAAGTGAACCGGGAATTCCCAGCAACGGAAAATCTTTTCTTAACGGGTGATACTCAAAATCTTCCGGCATATACATTCTTCTCAGGTCACTATGATTGTTGAATTTTATTCCGTACATATCGTAGGCTTCGCGTTCCTGCCAATCCGCAGTTTTCCAGACAGATGAGACAGTATCTATATTACAATCGGATTCATCAACATCACATTTTAATCTTAGTCTGAATTTATTCTTTAAAGAAAAGATATGATAAACAACTGTGAACCTGTTTTTGCGGGTCGCATTGTCTATCGCGGTTATATCTTCACTTAAAAGAAATTCAAGTTCAGGATTTGTTTTAAGGAAACTGCAAACTTCAACAATATTTTTTTTATTGAAGCTTACAGTTAATTCATCAAGATAAGTTGTGAAGGTAAACCCAACATCTTTAAAGTTTTCCTTCAGCTTAGATTCAATTAATTCGTTTATTGTCATGATTAGTTATTCTGAAGTACGGTTAATTCAGGCATTGGTTTATTAGTAAACTCTCGGACTTTTGTTCTTCCAACCTTTTCCTGAATCTGAATCAATGCATTAAGAAGATTATCCGGGCGAGGTGGACATCCTGCAAGATAAATATCAACAGGTAAAAACTGGTCTATCCCCTGCACAACATTATATGATCTGTACATTCCGCCTGACGAAGTGCAGGCACCCATCGCAATCACCCACTTAGGATCGGGCATCTGGTCATAGATTTTCCTAACGACGTGCGACATTTTATAAGTTACTGTTCCGGCAACAATCATAAGATCACATTGACGGGGAGTGAATCTCATTACTTCAGAACCGAATCTTGCAATATCATATTTAGGGTCGCCCGAAGCCATCATTTCAATTGCGCAGCATGAAATTCCCATCGGCATTGGCCACACGGAATTTTTCATTGACCATGCAACAATAGCGTCTACAGTAGTTGTGATAAATCCATCCTGATTTAACTTAGCTTCTAATCCCATTTAAAGCCGCCTTTCTTATACACATACAAATAACCTAATTCCAACACAATCAAAAATATTAACATCGAGAAGAAGACCGGAGTTCCTATTTGACCGAACAATTTTTTAAACTGGATTGCCCACGGATAAACAAAGATAACTTCAAGATCAAAAATTATAAAGAACATACCTACGAGATAATATTTTATTGAAACCCGTTCGTGTGTAGTTCCAACCGGCTGCATACCGCTTTCATAGGTCGAAAATTTTTCACTGGTAGGTCGTTGTGGTCCAAATAATTTTGAAGCGCCAACAGTTGCTATTGCAAAAACTGCGGCAACACCAATCACTATTAAAATGGGTAAATATTGTTCAATCATTAAGGATTTCTTTGAAATTTTGATGCCCAAGTTATCCAAAAAATGAGATATTGTCAATTTAAAGAACAAGCAACTTATTCATATTCCTCAATCATTTGAGGATAATTACAGTCTTTTATATAAAGATGTTTCTCAATATTTTAATTCAAGGTTATTAATAATTCTATCATAAGAAAAATGCGGATTCTCATTCTCAAATTATTTCTAATGACATTACTGATGTTCAGTCTCAGTTGTGAAAGACCAACAGACCTAAGCAACAATGATGATGGAATTCCTCCTGCTGTTCCTTCCGGACTTCGTGTTTATTATGCCAGTGATGGCGAAATCGGAATTGAATGGCTGCACAATTCTGAACCCGATATGAGAGGTTATAATGTTTTCAGAAGAACCGATTCAACATCTTTTCAACTAATAAGATTTACTGCATCAGACTTTTTGGAAGATGATTCTTTATACTACGATACAACTTATCACTATAAAATAAGTGCTGTCGATTTTTCAGGAAAAGAAAGTGAAACAACTTATGAAGTCAATGCAACACCGATAAACCGGTATAATCCTACCAGACCAAGATACCCGGAAATTAATGCAAGAAACTGGGAAGGGAAAAAATCCATTTTTACCAGGTGGGAGAAATGGTTTGATACAGATATTTCCGGTTATTACATCTACAGAAGTGAAGATCCCGCATTCACTCCTGATTCAACCACTTTCGTGAACTTCTCCCCTGTTACAAGTTTTAATGATACAAGTTCAGATCTGCAGTTGAACAAACGCTACTATTACAGAATTAAAACTGTCGATAAAGGCGGGCTGCTGAGTGAATCAAGCGATTTAGTCTCCGATGAGATTTATGATTTTCCGGTTTTATTATACCCACCGGATGGTTCGTCAGTAAATTATTTTGAGCAATTTAAGATTCTGTCACTCTCACATCCTGCTACGTATAAAATAATATTGCAGGAAAATCAGTTCTTCGGAGAAGTTTGGAGTAAACAATTTACTTCCCAGACTGTTGATGATACAATAAATATTGAATTTGATTTCCCTTATCCCAGAACTGATTTAAGATATTACTGGCGGATAATTACATATAGCTCAAATGAGCCTAACAGTATTTCACAATTAATGAATTTTGCAATAATACAATAAAAGATACTTTATCTGCATCTGAAAAAATTATTTTACATACTGCCGCTGATCTTTGCATCAGTTTCAATCGCTCAGACAAATGAGGATAGTCTAAGTCTTATTTCAATAGAGAACCAGAAAAACAGAACGGAAACCTTCTTCGAAAAACAATTAAACATTTACTCATTAAAAACATGGTTAAAAGTAAATGAATCATTTGGGCATTTCGATTTTTTTGTTCACGAAAATTTTCAATCAACCTTTATTGAAACCGCAGAAAAAAATATAAGGGATGAGCAATTCCTGCAGTTAAGCAGCGGCTATAATTTTTCAAATCAATTCAAACTTGGGATTCTTGCTGAAAACAGGATCCATTCAGACAGCAGGAGAATTGAAATTAACCAGGCTTCATCATCAATATTAATGTTGTACTCACAATATCAGCCTCTTGAAAAAATCACGATTGCCCCATTTGCAGGTTATACTAGCAATCGACAGATCGGCGAAATTGATAATGGAATTATATATGGCACAGAGGCTTTCCTGGATAATTACAACACCGGGGATTTTATAGTTTATTCAGACCTGAAGCTGCGGAATGAAGATATATTACCGAGAAAGAATCTGTTCAGTTATTTGAATGCTGGGGTCTTCAATATTTTTAATGATGATGTGAGCAATAACCTTTCATTCAGATACGCACAGAACAGGAAAGATTTTTATTACGAAGCTGATTCACTTACATCGCAGCAATTCAATGTTACAAATAACATTCAAACAAGGGATGAAACAAATTATCTTGTCCAGAATGCTTTAAATCTTAAAAATGTGCTCAACACTTTTACGGTTGATCTGCTTGGGAAAATTGGCTGGAGAACTATTGACCGTGATACAAGATACAGAAGCAGCAATACTGAAACCCCGACACAATTCGATACCGAGATAACTGAATTCAAAGCTGAATTTGAAGCAGTCTCATATTTTTTCTGGGAGAGTTTTGATGGGCTTTTAAGGTTTGTTTATAATGAACGAGATGAAAAACACAGGACAAAAAATTATCCGGGAAGCAATCCAACATTTTTTGAAAACAGTTCCCGCTCTGAAGCGAGTAAGAACAATACTTCTTCACGTACTTCACTCTCCTTTGCCGGTAATTTAAGGTTTTCATCTACTGATAGATTATCAATTAGCCTGTTCCAGAATAAACTTGTTTACGATACTCCCAGTGAAATTAATTTTGATGACAGGGATGAACTCTTAAGCATAGTAAGGCTTAGATATTCAAAACAACTTACATCGTTCTTTGAATTGTTCGCAAGCACAGAAGGCACAATCAGTAATACCGTTTACCTTTTTGCAAGCAAGAGTTCAAACAATAATGTAAACAGAGTTATCAGGCTGTCATCCGGGGGAAATTACATTGGTAAGAATGTCTCATCGTCAAATACATTTGATGTTTCTGCTAATTATACCGTTTATGATTTTGAAGATTTGAATCCAAACTACAAGAGTTTTTCATTCAGACAATTCAGTGCAGTTGACTCCACACAGATAAATCTTGGTAATGGATTTGGTTTTTCATTTTACGGATACCTGAAACTTTCAGAGCAGGGTGACTTTAAATGGAATTCCTTTTCCGCAACTCCTACAAGATTTATTCAGGAATTATTTACAGAGCCAAAGATTTCAATGATCTACTTCAAATTAAAATTTTCTATCGGTGCAAGATATTTTGGTTTGAATACTTATTCTTACAAGTTAAAAGAAAAGATTATTGACAGCCGCTATTCAAGTTTAGGTCCTGTCGGTGAAATATCAGTTTTATTCGTAAAGGATCTTGACCTGCGGTTATATGGCTGGTATGAATTCATTACTCAAACCAACCAGATTAAAAAGGAACAGGTAAACATGAGTATGACTTTGTATTGGAATTTTTGAAATTGGAAAACATTTTATTTTTATTAATTTGACAATCAAAATTCAGAGATACTTTTGGCTGAAAACCTTTATACACTTGACATCGAAAGCAACCCTAATAATCTTATAACCGTAGAAGAGTTTGTTAACTATTTCTGCCTGGATCTGAAAGTTGATGAGGAGAAGATTCCGGGAATATTATTGGCTGTAACGGAAGCGACTACAAATGCAATTATTCATGGCAATAAATGTGATGCCAGTAAAAGTGTAAAAATATCTGCAAGGGTTGAGAATAAAGATCTATTAATAAGCATTAAAGATGAAGGTCATGGTTTCGATCCTGGTAAAGTACCCGATCCAACCAAACCTGAAAATTTATTGAAAGACTCTGGTCGCGGGCTATATCTCATGAGAGTTTATATGGATGACCTTAAATATAATGTCACTCCAGACGGCACCGAAACAATTTTAACACTAAAATTAAACTCGGGCTTCTGAAAATTATTCACTTAAAAACTTCAAATTCAAATTACGATTTAGAGACATATTGTTTCTTGAATCGCCTTAGCTTATTTTAAAATAAATTCAAGAAATTATATTAAGAATACAGGAGGATGGTTATGGCAAGAAAAAAAATATCACTGATCGGGGGAGGGCAAATCGGCGGAGTACTCACTCAATTAATTGCATTGAGACAATTAGGTGATGTTGTGCTATTTGATATTGTAGAAGACATGCCGCAAGGAAAAACTTTAGATATTGCTGAAGCGGCGCGAGTTGATGGTTTTGACGTTAATGTAACAGGCACAAATTCTTACAAAGATATAAAAGATTCAGACATCGTAATTATTACTGCCGGATTGCCGAGAAAACCCGGTATGAGCAGAGATGATCTGCTCGTGACAAATGCAAAAATAATGAAATCAGTCGCTGAGGGTGTAAGAGATAACGCGCCTAATTCTATTGTTATAATAATTTCAAACCCGCTTGATGCAATGGTTACTCTTTTCAGAAAAGTTAGCGGCTTCAAAGCAAATAAAGTTATTGGTCAGGCAGGAGTTTTAGATTCTTCACGGTTTGCGACATTTATTGCATGGGAACTTGGCGTTTCTGTTAAGGATGTTAATGCAATGGTACTTGGCGGGCACGGCGATACAATGGTACCGTTAACAAGGTATGCAAATGTAAATGGTATCCCGGTTATGGAATTACTTGAAAGAAAATATAAGGACAAAGCAAAAGCTAAAGAAGTAATGACTGCAATGGTCGAACGAACTAAGATGGCGGGCGGCGAGGTTGTAAAATTATTAAAAACCGGTTCAGCGTTTTATTCACCGGCATCTTCTGCAATTGCTATGGCTGAATCAATAGTTTATGATGAGAAGCGAGTCCTGCCGGTTTGTGCATTGCTGGACGGTGAATTCGGAGTGAAAGGATATTATGTAGGAGTTCCAGCAGTTCTGGGTTCCGATGGTGTTGAAAAAATTATTGAACTATCACTTAATGAAGAAGAACAGAGTTTGATGAATAACTCAGTGTCCGCGGTCAAATCTCTTGTAGCGGATATGGAACGACTTGGATTCTGATCACATTCATTTTTAAAATAAAAAAACCCTCCTTACGAGGGTTTTTTTATTCAATATTCTCAGTTCTATTCAACAGCAGAAATGTGCACAAACTGTCTGTTACCACGACGAATTTCGAATTTTACAACTCCATCTTTTAGCGCAAACAAGGTGTCGTCTCCACCAATACCGACATTAACACCCGGATGGAATTTGGTGCCGCGCTGTCTTACAAGTATATTACCTGCAGCAACTTTCTCTCCACCAAATCTCTTAACACCAAGTCTTTGTGCGTTACTATCTCTTCCGTTTCTAGATGATCCCTGACCTTTTTTATGTGCCATAATTTTCTCCTGTTTTAACCGATCTTAGTAACTTCAATTTTTGTAAGCTGCTGTCTATGACCGTTTTTCTTTTTGTAACTGATTCTTCTTTTTTTTTAAACACAATTACTTTATCATCTTTAACATGTTCAAGAACTTTTGCTATGACTTTAGCACCATTAACAAATGGCGAACCCATCTTGGTTCCTTTTTCGTCATCAAGCATTATAACGCTCTGAAATGAAACCTCAGATTCAGGAGATTCCTGTAATCTTGGAACATAGTAAGTTGTATTTTCTGTAACCTTAAACTGTTGTCCTTTTATATCAACGACAGCAAACATCTCTACCTCAAAATTTCTAAAAAGTGAACTGTTAATTTAAATATGAACTATATATATGTCAAATTCCCGGGGAAAAAATTTACTGGTTTAATGACAAATATTTCTAGGCGGGAAATGGTATAAATCTACTTTTTTAGGCGAAATGAGAATTCTGACCCTTTACCAACTTCGCTTTTTACTTCGATTTTAGCACCATGGGCATCGAGGATGTGTTTTACAATGGCTAATCCCAATCCAGTACCCCCCGCAGCTTTGGATCTTGCTTTATCCACCCGGTAGAATCTTTCAAAAATTCTTGCCACATCTTCTACGGGAATTCCAATTCCTGTATCACGGACGATAATCTTCGCAAATTTATTTTCTTCTTCAACTAATACTTCGACCTGCCCCTGCTCTGTATATTTTATTGCGTTCTGTATAAGGTTGATGAAAACTTGTCTTAGTCTGTTTTTATCACCAAATAATTGAAGATTTTCCTTCACAGGACTATAAAGAAGTTTAATATTTTTTTCGTTAGCCATCGACTCAAGTTCCTGAATTAACGGTATCATATAATCATTAAAAGTAAAATACCTGTAGCTCATTCTCATTTCACCGGATTCAATCATTGAAATGTCTATAAGATCATTTAATAAGTTACTCAGGTTCAAAGTATGATGATTCGCTTTATCAAGAAAATACCGGTTAACATTTTTATCATCTATCGCGCCGTTAATTAGCGTTTCAATGTAGCCCTGAATCGCAAATATAGGTGTGCGCAATTCGTGAGATACATTAGCCAAAAATTCAGTCCGCATCCTTTCAAGTTTTTGTAAGTACTCAATGTCGCTCTTTGCTTTTTCAAACATCTGCCTTATCTCGTCCTGTAAACCCGAAAGATTTTCACTGAGGGTTATTTGTTCAGGCGAAGTAAAATGATTTTTCCGAATGTTTGAAATCGTAGACTTAATTTCATCTATTTCAGTACGGTGACGTTTTCCAATGCCATTTAAAAGAATCAATGTGATGAAGCACTGAAGTGAAATTAGTAGAATAATATTTGAGAGTTCCTGAATGGTAAAAATTATTACGACAGAGAAGATGATTGTGAAAAGAAAAAACTCTTTATAAAAAACCGATGCAGAACGCAAATTTAATTTGAATTCACTCCACACTTTTAAACCGGTACCCCACTCCCTTTATCGTCTCAATAAGATCGGCATATTTTTCAAGCTTTTCCCTGATCTTACGGATATGAACATCAACTGTACGATCAACAACGTATACATCAGCTCCCCAAACATCTTTAAGCATTGCTTCCCGGCTGAATACACGCCCAGGATTATTGGCAAGATAATACAGCACTTCAAATTCTTTGCGGGGAAATATTTTTTCTTTGCCATCTATGTGGATTGAATATTTTTCCCTGTTAATATCCAACGGACCAATTTTTATCCGTACAGGTTCATTTTTTTCTTCGACAGGATGTTCTGTATTTCTCAGATTTGATTTTACTCTGGCTACTAATTTTTTGGGAGAAATTGGTTTTTGTATGTAATCGTTAGCTCCTAATTCAAGTCCAAGAATTTCATCCATCTCTCCTGATTTTGCAGTAAGAAATATTATTGGAGTATGTTCAAACCCTTTCAGACCTCTGATTTTTTTACAAACTTCATAACCATTTAGCTTGGGCATCATAATGTCAAGAATTATAAGATCAGGATTTTCATTTACTTTTAACAATGCTTCTTCACCGTTATAGCCAACAACTACATCAAAACCCTCCTGCTTCAAATTATATTGCAAGAATTCGACAATATCTTTTTCGTCGTCGACCAGTAAAATTTTTTTCATAATTTGATTTCCATTTTTTGAGCAGAGGATCCGTACATAGCATCAATAACTTTCATTCTTGATAACGCTTCATCACCGGAAGAAAAAACGGGATTTAAACCTCTCACTGCACCGATAAAACTTTTGAGTTCATTCTGGTAGGATTTTTTGAATAGCGTCATACTGTTTTCCACTTGTGATGGAGTAAGATCAACAAAATTTTCGTCAATTTTTTTACAGACCCTGAACGGATTAAGCGATGCATTTCCTTTTGTTCCAAAAACTGTCAGATAAAAAACATCCTTTTCAAGCGGCAGTGACCAGCTTGTTTCCAGGTTTATAAGCGCGTTGTTTTTACATCTTAACAAACTGACTGATGTGTCTTCGACATTTTTTGTGTTCTGGTAGAAACTTTGTGTAGATACAGTTTCAACCGGAGGGTAATCAAGAAGCCAGAGTGAAAGATCAAGCAATAGTATTGATAAATCGATGATAACTCCGCCTCCGGACTCTTCTCTTTTGGTAAACCATTTTTCACTGCTGCTTTGCCGCCTTATCCATCCGCATTTAATATAAAACGGTTCTCCTATTTCACCTGAATTTATTAAGCTTCTTAAAATCATAGCGTCGGGTCTGAATCTTAAATTCATTCCCACCATAATTTTTCGTTTATTTTTTTTTGCGGCTTCGATTATCGGTTTGGCATCATCAAAAGATCTGGCTAATGGTTTTTCAACCAGAATATCTTTTTTTGCTTTTAAGCAATCCAGTGCAATATCTTTATGTGTATGAGTAGGAGTGGCAATAATAACTGCATCGCATTCAGATTTTTCAAGAAGATCTTTATAATCAGTATATCGCGCACTGATATTAAACTTATCAGCAATTGTATCAAGTCTGCTTCTTTTAACTTCAGCAACAGATGACACAGCCACATTATTCATTTTGTTCAGGTTGGGGAGATGAACAAGCTGCGCGATTCCCCCAAGTCCTATTATGCCCACTTTAGTTTTATCCATTATACTGCCATTCCGTGTTTTACATTTTTCTTTTGACAGTGACTTTTAACTTTTGTCACAATCCCATCCGGATCAATTCCAAGAAGTTTATGCAGTTCCTCCTGTGTTCCATGATCAACAAATGAATCAGGAAGACCTACTCTCAGAATATCATTTTTATAATTTAATTCGTTGAAGTATTCAATTACTCCAGACCCAAATCCTCCTGTAAGTGAATTTTCTTCTAAAGTAATGATCTTATTAAAACGCTTTGCTATATCATCAAGTAGTTGAGTATCCAGAGGCTTTGCAAACCTCATATTAACCACTTCACAATGAACGCCTTCGCTCTCAAGTTTCTCCGCGGCTACAGAGGCATATTGAACCATTGAACCAATTGCTACTAATGCAACATCAGCACCTTTCCTGATTATTTCACCCTTGCCTATTTCGAGCTGAGTGAAGACCGGTTTTATTTCTACTCCGATCGCTGAGCCTCTTGGGTATCTAAGAGCAATTGGACCTTTCTCATATTTAACTGCAGTAAACACCATATCACGTAATTCAGCTTCGTCTTTCGGAGCCATAATTACCATACCTGGTATCATTCTTAAGTATGTAATATCAAAAGCGCCGTGATGAGTGGGACCATCAGCTCCAACCAAACCGGCTCTATCAAGAATAAAAACTACATGAAGTTTTTGAAGGCTTACATCATGTACAATCTGATCAAACGCCCTTTGTAGGAACGTTGAGTAAATAGCAACAACCGGGATTACATTCTGTGTTGCAAGTCCAGCTGCGAATGTAACTGCATGTTCCTCTGCAATTCCGACATCAATATAATTTTGAGGGAATTTATTTTGAAGAATATCCAATCCTGTACCGTCGGGCATAGCACCGGTAATACCAACAACATTTGGATTATCCTTAACTATCTCTGCAAGAGCATTTCCAAAAATAGAAGTATAAGATGGAGCTCCTCCACCTTTTTTATGAGCCTTACCCGTAAGTTTATCAAATGGTGTTGAAGCATGAAGCCGCTGAACGTGGCCTTCTGCCGGTTTGTATCCTTTTCCCTTTTGTGTCAGTGCGTGAACAAGTATAGGACCTTTCAGATCTTTGACTTGCTCAAATATCTTTACAAGCTGGTGAATATTATGTCCATTCAACGGACCAAAGTATCTGAAACCGAGCGCCTCGAAAAGCATACCCGGAGTGATAACTGCTTTTATCCCATTCTCAAGTCTCACTGCTATTTTTCTTAACCTGTCTCCAAACTGATCAAGTTTTCCGGTAAGATCCCATATCTGACCTTTGAACTTGTTATAGTCCGGATGTGCAATCATCTCCGTAAAGTAGTTTGATATCTGCCAAACATTTGGTGCTATCGACATATTGTTATCATTTAGTACAACAATAATGTCAGACTTAATTATACCTGAATTGTTCATGGCTTCGTAAGCCATTCCACCGGTCATAGCACCGTCACCTATTATGGCAACAACTTTTTTATTCTCTTTATGAATGTCGCGTGCAACTGCCATTCCCAAAGCAGCAGAAATAGATGTGGAAGCGTGACCAGCACCAAATGTGTCATACTCACTTTCACTTCTTTTCAGGAATCCGCTTATACCATTCAACTGTCTTATAGTTTTTAGTAAGTCTTTTCTGCCGGTAAGAATTTTATGAGGATATGCCTGGTGACCTGTGTCCCATACAATGAGGTCTTCGGGAGTGTTAAATACTTTGTGCAGTGCGACGGTTAGTTCAACTGTACCAAGCCCTCCACCAAAATGTCCGCCAACTTCGGAAATTGTATCAACCATAAAATTGCGTATATCAGAACACAATATTTTTAACTGCGGTACATCAAGGTTTCTAATATCGGCAGGTACATTTACTTTGGAAAGTATTTCATACTTCTTAGGGTCTAACATCCTTCATTACTCCATTAATTATTCTTCTGATTCTTCAGCAAAGTTTAGTTCAGTCAAATTGTTTTTTAAAGTGGTTATTTTTAGTTCAGCTTCTTTTAAAGTTTTCATACAGACTCTGGAGAGATTCATACCTTCTTCAAATAATTCTATTGATTCTTCAAGTCCGACAGAATCGCTTTCCAGCAGAGATGAGATTTCCTCGAGTCTTTTTAATTTTTTTTCAAATGAATCTTTAGTTGTTTTTTTTGTCATTGATAAGACCGGTATTATTTTTTTGTGATGGTAATATCACCATCATAAAACCTTAGTTGAGCAGGATTTTCTTCAACAAACTCCTTAGCTCTGGTTATAAATTTATCATGTTGCTTCACTAAAACAAAACCCTTCTTTAAAGTTTTTTGTATATCGAATAATCTCACATTATTCGTACTCAGGTTAAGTCTGTTTTTTGTGATTAAAATTTTAACGTCCATCCCCTGAATTATTTTATAAATGATATTATCCAGGGTTTGAAACCGGGTTTTAATCAGGTCAATAGGAAGACGAAAACCATATGAACCAAGACTGTAACTAATACGCTCCTTGTAATCCCTGATTCTTGATAAAATAGTTTTATTCATTAAGCCGGCATTGTCATTAATTACGGATAGCACATCTGCTCTGTCCGGTGTAATGATCTCAATCGCGGCTGATGGCGTCGGGGCACGCAGATCAGAAACAAAATCAGCTATTGTAAAATCAACTTCGTGACCTACACCTGTAACAACCGGTATTTTTGAATTAAAGATAGCGCGTGCCACTTTTTCTTCGTTGAATGACCAAAGGTCTTCTATTGAACCTCCACCCCTTGCAACTATAATAACATCAATATCTTTTTTCTGGTTAAGAATTTCGAGTGCATCAACAATACTGTCCGCTGAACCTGAACCCTGAACTTTTGCCGGGGCAATCACTAATTCGAGCAAAGGAAATCTTCTTTTTGCAACACTAACAATATCCTTTAAAGCGGCACCATCAATCGCTGTAACTATTCCAACTTTTTGAGGCATAAAAGGAATTGGTCTTTTATGTTCGTCATCAAAAAGACCTTCTTCAGATAATTTCTTTTTTAGTTTTTCGAACGCTGCCTGAAGCTCACCAATCCCCGCAGGTTTCATTGACCTTACTTCAATCTGATAACTTCCTCTTGGCGGATATAAAGTTAGTCTGCCTTTTACAATAACCTTCATTCCATCCTGCGGAGTGAAGAATACATAGTTATTCATTCCTTTCCACATAGTACATGAAATAACCGCATCGGAATCTTTGAGGTTGAAATACCAGTGTCCAGAGTAGTGAGCTTTAAAATTTGATAGTTCCCCAACAACATTAACCTGTTCGAATTCATTTTCGAGAACAAGTTTGATCTGTTTAGTAAGCTCAGATACAGATATTGTTTCAGAATTTATTTTGCTCATTTAAAACCTTACACTGAATCCTAAAGTTGGAACGATTGGGAACATATTAGTCGGTTCCCTGCCAAGTGTCAGATCTTCTTTTACATAATAATCATAACCAATAACATTAGCGCGGTTATAAACATTGATCACATCAAGATAAAACGTCCAGTCAAGATCCCAGTAATCTGCAAGTGCGCTCAACCTTACATCAAGCCTGTGATAAGCGGGTCTTCTTGCGTTAAGTTTATTCTGACCATAGTCGACATCATAAATAACTTCTGACTCACCTCCGGAATTTTTTCGCGTTGCAATTACTGGTGTTTCAGGTTTGCCGTCATAATCATAATCTGCAAGCACAATTCTCGGAGTCACACCAAGCGGTTCCGAATATGGAAATCCCGATCCGTACTGCCACCTTACACCTATATCAAACCAGTCATTAACCTGGTAATTCAAAACAACATTTATTGTATTTCTTTGGTCAAAACGGAAAGGTCTTTTTTCTCCGGGTTCGAAATGATCCGCAAATGCCAAAGCGTATGATACCCATCCTGTAAGTCTTGAACCTTTAGCTACATTTTTTTTTGCGATAAGAACTTCAAGTCCGTATGACTCTCCCTCAGAATAATTAATCGGTATTTGTGTCAGCGAATCACCAACGAATGAAACAGGTTGAGTCCATCCGGATGCATATCTTGGATCTGAGCCGGGAACACGTTCTGTATAGTAAACATGACCTGAAACAATTTTTTGTTCCATCATATTTGTAAAATCTTTGTAGTATCCTTCAAGCCGAAGACTCCATTCATTTGTCAGCCAGTTTTCTACACCAAGAACGTAATGCATCGCTCTTTCTGCGTCAAGAGCATGAGTGTACTCATCATTTAAATCATAAAGTACATTCCTGTCACGCAACCGCTCGTAGCCAGGAGATTGATAATATACTCCCCAAACTGCTCTGAGTGTGGTTAAGTCATCAAGTGCATACGCCAATGAAACTCTTGGAGCTAAGTATGATTTATTGAGAATGTCGTAATGATCAAATCTTAAACTTGGCTGAAGGTTAAATTTATCTGAGATAGCAAAATTATTCTGAACATACGCGCGGTAACGATTATAATTTTTCACATCTCTTAGATCACTAAGAACGGCTCTGAATTGCGGATTGGATGCAAAGAATGCTTCAAGCTCAGGATCAATTTCAAAATTAAAGTTTAATGTTGTCTGCATCAGATCCATGCCTGCACCGGCTTCGAAAGTATTTTCCCCCCATAAAAAAGTAAACCGGTCATCCAAAGCAAATTTGCGGTAAGAAAAATCTCCGTTGAATTTAAAGCCTAACAAATAAGGAGAAAGTGTATCGGGAATTGTCTCTTCAAAATCTTTCCTGTTAAGAGACGGGTCCAGAATTTCTGAGTCAAAATCAGTTACACCGCTGTTCTTATACCATGAAACCACAAGTTTGTTGAAATATTTAGTTGATGGTGCGTAGTGCCAAGCCGCACTAAGAATATCATTCTTTGTGACATTATATATTCCAATGCTGTCAGGAGTATTTCGTTCTCTACCACTTACAACATCCACTCCGTCACGTGAATAGATACCGTTGATTAAAAACTTATGTCCACTGTATGGTCCGATAACAAGTTTACCCTGGAAGTCATAAAAATTCGGGAAGGTTGTATTCTCATCAACAAGTCCCGCGCTTTTAACGAACGGTTCTATCACCAGGTCATAATATGTTCTTCGTGAGTTGACCAGCCAGCTACCTCTAAGGTTAAACGGATTCTTTCCTTCAAGTACAACATTCGCATCAACTATTGAAGCGTTGATTCGCCCGGTAAAATATTTTTTATCAGTACCTTCACGGTTTGTTACATCGAGGACTGCCGAAAGTCTGTCGCCGTACTTTGCGGGAAAGCCGCCGGTTATCAAATCAATATTAGAGACAGCATCAGGATTGAACATACTGATTACACCGTACAGCCGGTATGGATTAAATATTTCAACATCATCCATAAGAATTAAATTCTGATCAGGACCACTACCCCTGATAACTAACTGGGATGAAAAATCACTCGGCGCTAAAACTCCCGGAAGCGACTGAAGTGTACGCATAACATCTTCCACAGCGCCGGGAAGAATTTTTGCATCACGCGGATCAAGATCAATAAGACTTGTTCTTGTATCTGATTGTTCCTGCTGTTTGAAGCCTGTGACTTCAACAGCCTGTACTTCAATTATTTTTGCTGAAAGAATAACATTCAATTCCAACGTTCTGTTCTGGGTTATTTCGATGTCAATCGTTTTTGAATCATATCCAACCGCAGAAAATTTTATTTCATATTCACCGACGGGAATTTCTCTTATCTCATAAAATCCTTTAGCATCACTGGCAGCACCTATCTGGGTATCTAGTAGTATGATATTCACCGATGGAATGGGGGATAGTTCATCACTCACTCTTCCTTTAATGTTCCCTGTTTGTGAATAAATTATCGAAGGGATTATCCAAAGCGCTGCAAGAAGAAAGTACTTCAATTAATTTCCTGTTTTTTTCACTTCAAAGTTAGAACAATTTTTCTAAAAAAATCATTCCAAAATTGATGGAGAATTATCAGAAATAAATCGAAAAGAAACTTGAGTACAATCCGATTGAAACTTCATGAAATCCGCTGCCCGACTCATTCGGTTTTACATTGTACCTGTAACGGCTGTAAACTGTAAAAGTGTTGAATAGCCGGAAAAGTCCTAACGAAATTTCGGGACTTATTCCGTTGAATCCTTTGAAGTTTGTAAATCCATTAATGCCCGGTGAGACGTATTCTATATAAGGAACTTCAAATATGTGTTTGTAGCCTACTCTGAAATAATTTCTGACAGGCGCATTAAAGATGTGAGAGTATTCAACCGAAAAATAACTCATCGGGTAAGTGAAACTGCCTGAACGAAACGCCACAAGTGGAATTTCTTTTGTAAGACTGAAATATGACTCGTCACCTGTTATAACAATTCCCGGTGAGGGGACAAGAAAAACAGTACCCCCGAACAAACACAGCATCAGGAAGTTAGACTCGCTTTCAACTTTTAATTCATAAGGAAGACTGACTTCATTCAACTCACTCTGAAATGTATTGCCGAGAGAGTCCGTTATGATTATTCTGAACGGAATATTCTTCGTCGCGAATTTCATATCAGTAAGAACAACTTCAAGCCTGTGACTGTCACTCAAATCATCGGAGACTGTATACTCATGCTTATTATCCAGAATAACTTTTGTCCTGCAAACATCACTAGTAAAGAAAGTCAGTTTGAATGTATTCGGAATTTCAGGAGTAATAAAAGAATCCACGATATAAATTTCAATTGAATCAGCTTGAGTTTCCTCAGATTGACTGAACATTGTGGTGTTCAATGATAAAAAAATAATAAGTACAAATAATATTCTATACATATTGAAAATACTTTTTAATTGAGTGCGTTTATAATATCGTCAATTAGATCTTCTACGTCTTCAATCCCGACAGAGAAACGAACGAGTGAATCGGTTAACCCGAATTTTTCTTTCTCTTCTTTCGGAACCGAACCGTGCGTCATGCTTGATGGATGGCTTATCAGGCTTTCAACTCCGCCCAGACTTTCAGCAAGCGCAAATATTTTAACATTCTTCAACAGTTTTTTTGCTTTGTATTCATCTCCGAAATCGACTGAAATCATTCCGCCAAAACCACGCATCTGTTTTTTTGCAAGTTCGTGCTGCGGGTGATCTTTAAGTCCGGGATAAATTACTTTTTTTGCAATTCCTGATTTAGAAAGAAATTCAGCAATAGTTTTTGCGTTTTCTTCATGCTGTTTCATTCTAACGGCAAGTGTTTTGGTTGAACGAAGTACAAGCCAGCAATCAAATGGTGATGGCACTCCGCCGGCAGCATTCTGAATATATCGTAATCGTTCGTGATATTTATCATTATTTGTTACAAGTATTCCGCCGATTATATCGCTGTGACCATTCAAATACTTAGTTGTGCTGTGAAGTACAATATCAATTCCATAGTCAATCGGGTTTTGAAAGTACGGACTCATAAAAGTATTATCGCAAACAGAAATAAGATTGTTCTCTTTACAAATATCAGCGACAGCTTTTAAGTCAGTAAGTATAAGCATTGGGTTTGTCGGCGTTTCAACAAAAACCATTTTCGTTTTTTGTTTAAGAACAGAGATTATATTTGCCGGGTCACTTGTATCGACCCAGGAGAATTCAATTCCAAAATCCTTCATTACCAATTCATACAAGCGATACGTTCCGCCGTACACATTGTTGGACATAATAACGTGATCGCCTTTTTTCAACAGGCTCATCAATGAATGAGTTGCAGCAAGACCGGAACTGAATGCGATCCCATGTTTCCCTTTTTCGAGTGTGGCAATATTTTTTTCAAGAGCAGCACGTGTCAGATTGTGTGTGCGTCCGTACTCAAATCCTTTATTCTTACCAAGCTCTTCTTGGGCATAAGTAGAGGTTTGATAAATTGGTGTTATCACTGCTCCAGTGGTTGGATCAGGAATTTGTCCTGCATGAATAGCGTCTGTTGAAAATCCCATTAACTTTTTCCTTTTTTCTTAGTGTTCCTTAGTGAACCAAGCGTCTAGGTGGTGAAAAGGGCTTTACCACTAAGGCACTAAGAACACTTAGGCTCACTTAGTTTTTATTTTATACTGTCCAAATTTATTAAATCGTAACGAGTAACTATATCAGTAACAAGACCAAAATCACTAACCAGAATCGCTGAATTTGTTTTAAGATAATTTTTCACTTCCTCAATTTCGGTTTTTGCTTCGAGAATTGGAAGCGATTCTTCCATCACCTCTTTAATAGATGAATTATATAGCAACGGATTCTCAACCATTTTTGTAAGCAGTCTGTTTTCTCTGATACAGCCTATAGATTGCCTTCCATGCATAACAGGAATTTGTGAGTAACCTGTTTTGCTGATAAGATTTAGTACATCTTTTACTGTATCTGTTTCCTTTACAGAAATTATTTCTTCAAAACCTTTTTGCTTTTTGATATCTGAAAGATCGCGTAGTGTCCGTACTTCAGGCTCAAGCATACGGTTTTGTTTAAGCCACTCAATGTTGTGCATCTTTGACAAATATCTTTCGCCTGTATCGCATACAATAAAAACGACGACATCATTTTCACTTAAATTTTTTGAAACCTCAAGTGCAACGTGAACAATTGTTCCGGTGCTTCCGCCAACAAATATTCCTTCTTCTTTGGTTAATCTTCTTGCGGCGGCAAAAGATTCCTTATCACTTATGTTATAAATTTTATCGATATACTGGAAATGAACATTTTCCGGAAGACAATCCTGTCCAATACCTTCAACAAGATACGGTGTACCTTTTATTATTTCACCGGTTTCTTTGAAATGTTTGAATATTGAACCGAGCGGATCAGCAGCTATTACTTTTATGTTCGGGTTTTGTTCTTTAAGATATCTTCCGGTTCCGCTGATTGTCCCGCCAGTGCCTATACTTGAAATGAAGTGAGTAATCTTTCCATCTGTTTGCCGCCATAATTCAGGTCCGGTAGTCCGATAGTGAATTTCCGGATTGGATGGATTTGAATACTGGTAAGCAAAAAATGAATTAGGAATTTCTTTGTGAAGACGCTTTGCAACATTCACATAATACTCAGGATCATCAGGATCAACTGCTCTTGAAACAACAATCACCTCAGAACCAAGAGCGCGCAGGTAATTAATTTTCTCTGCGCTGACTTTATCAGTAACAACAAAGATACATTTATAACCACGAACTGCAGCTGTTAGTGCAAGCCCGATTCCCGTATTACCACTTGTCGCTTCAATAACAGTTCCGCCGGGTTTTAAAATACCTTTTTGTTCAGCATCAATTATCATTGCGTGACCGATCCTGTCCTTGACACTTCCGCCGGGATTTGCAGATTCAAGCTTTGCAAATATCTGTGGCTTTAATCCTTTACTCAATTTATTCAATTTAATCAGTGGGGTGTTGCCGATCTGATCGATAATACTGTTCTTGAATTCCAAGGTGAGTCCTAATTTTGATTTTGGATGCGCCAATTTTAATGAATAGTTGGCAATGATGAAAGAGAAATAGTGAAGTGAAAATTTGAGGATGTATTCCCCTGTTTGAACAGAGTAAGATTTTTAAGTAGTTTATTGCAAGAAATTAAGAGATATATTTTTGAGGAGAAATAATAAATGACGCCAAAAGTTTTATCCACATATCGAATATTATATAAAAAGGCTTTCAATGAAGACATTGATGAAAGCTGGATTGACTGGGCAGTTGAAATGATGCTAGCAGGTTACGAATCTGATAGTTTATATATACTCGCTGGAATTTCTAAACCATATAATCAATTCGAACTTCAGGAATTGACTCACAAAGTTTTATCTGAACTAAATCTTGAATACAAGGATAAGCATTTAACAATTAGAAACTATGCTTATTATATAATTTCCAATACAGTTGCTAAACCTGAAAATTATCTCGCGACTTTAAAAGAATTAAAAGATATTTGTCTTGGTTTAGATTATGATCAGGAGTACATGAACTTTTATTTACTTTACTTTGCAAAAGAGGATTTGAATGAATCTGAAAATCAATGGTACTGGGATGATGCAAATAGAAGTAACATAGACACTATAATAAAAGAACAGTTCCTGAATTATATAAAAAAAATTGACAATTCAACTAAATCATAAGCAGTTTTGATAAAACTGACTTATCTAAGACTGGGTGCTGAAGAAATTTTCACACAAGATGATAAGACAGATATCAAATCTCTTTTTGAAAATAAATTCTGGCTCTGAGTAATTATGTTTGTGATGATAATACTCATTGGCTGGCTTTCTTTGGGGATGATTAGGAAGAAGAGATAATAGCAAGCGTTATATTCAGAATGAAAACTACAAATCCTAAAAATTATATCGAACTATTAGAAGTCTATCGTCTTGGATTGACATTTGGATTAATCGACAAAAATGAAATTATAAAATGGGCAGATAAAATTATCGAACACGATGAACTGCCTGATAATATTATTTTAGACATTTCCCTGAGCGGTCATCAGAAAATTTCTGATATAGTTGCTATGATTTACAATTACATCGGTGAAGTAAATTCTATTCTCCCAATAAGGGTTATAATGGGAATACTTTACTTAGAATTGAAAATTGGTAGGATACCAATTGATAAAGTTATAGAAATATTAAATTGGATAACCTATAACACAGTTTTATCCGAAAATGAAAAATATCTTTTGTATGGTTTGGATGATTATCATGAGTTGGCAATCAATGATAAATATGGAGATATAGACGAGATTGAAAAAGAGGTTTCAGATATTTTAGATTTATATAAAAACTTCCGCCTTGATAATTTCGAAGAGTGGACAAAAATAAATGAAGTGGTAGAAATAAATATTCCGTTTTCCCCTGAATCCATCGAACGAGATTCAAGGAAAATATTAAGTTTCAATTCCATATTAAATAGAATAAAAAATTGGAAATTTTGGTAAGGAACAAATCTTATGCCCTCCTTCATCCTAAAAACACCGAACAACAAAATCATCCGTTTCAAATATTATTCGGATGATGCACCAGTTACCTGCAAAGCGTTCAGCGCACTTCTCCCCTTCACCCGTACATTTATGCATGCAAGAGTTTCAGGACAGGAAATATGGATAGACAACGCACCGCCTCTCGACATCATCCAGGAAAACGCATCAGTATTTACAATGCCGGGAGAAGTTGTTTATGGTCCGTTAAAACCTGCGCGTACAAAAACATCAAACTGCATGGGCATTTATTACGGCGAAGGTAAAGGTCTTGATTGCTGCAACATCTTCGCAAAAGTTTTTGATGAAGATATACAACTTCTGAAAGAACTTGGTGAAACAATCTGGAAACATGGTGTAATGGAATTAACTTTCGAAAAGTCCAACGAATAAAAAGTTTTGAAAGAGCTAATAGTTGGGAAATAATTTTCACATACTTAACGGCGATGCGCTGAAAGACATTTTCCCGGAAGATTTACCAGGAGAAATTATCATCTGCCGTGAATGTTTAGTTGATGGAAGTGTTGAAGGTGATACTCTTGATAAGTTGTTTGCGGCAAGAGCAGAGTTCCTCAACAATGCTGATGAAGAAACCAAACATATCGATTATTTTTCTTATGTGGTCACAGAGTTTGAAAAAATAGGATCTATTCCAAAAGATTCAGAAATAAACTTGTGGTTTGAGGACGATCTTTTCTGCCAGGTGAATATGTGGTTTGTTTTCCATCTGCTTGATGAATATGGGATTGATAATTCTCTTTTCCTTGTTCATCCTTCGGCAGGACTTCAATATGGTTTTGCCGGAATGAACAAGGATGAACTTATTCAAGCTTTCAGTAGAAGACAGCCTGTTTCACCAACGGATTTTTCTCAGTTAAAGCACCTTTGGAAAAATTATCAGCATAACAATGTCAACGAACTTCTAAGAATTTCCACACAGTTGAATAAACATTATCCTTTTCTTCTCCCTGCTGTCAAAGCACACATTGAACTAATTCCTTCTGAAGGAAATCCAGGCAGACCCAAACAAACCTTGCTGAATATTTCCAATGAATTAAATACAAAACACTTCGGAACAATTTTCAGAGAATTTTGTAAAAGAGAAAGTATTTATGGTTTTGGAGATCTTCAAGTAAAACGAATGCTTGAAGAACTCCGTATAAAATAAATTTTCTTTTTAATCAATTCAGGTTTTTATGCTAAGATCATTCTCTATTCTTACTTTAATAATTTTCACGTCCCTCACTTCAGCTCAAAGTGATTTCTTTGTTGAACTCGCCGATTCCACTCTCACTTTAACAAAGCAAAAAGTTACGTACAGTCCCGACTACGTTACAATAACTTATCCCAATGGAGATGTACCAGCAGACAAAGGTGTATGCACAGATGTTATTATCCGCGCTTACAGGAAACTCGGAATTGATTTGCAGAAGGAAGTCCACGAGGATATGAAAAATAATTTCAGCAAATATCCTAAGCACTGGGGACTGACACAGCCTGATAAAAACATAGACCATCGCAGGGTTCCGAATCTTATGACATTCTTCACGAGACACGGAATGGTAAAACCGATAACCCGTAATGCGAAGGATTATTTACCCGGTGATATTGTTTGCTGGGAACTCAGACCCGCAGTTACTCATATCGGTATTCTCGTAAATAAAAAATCTTCAGATGGGAAAAGATTTATGATTGTACACAATATCGGCGCCGGGCAGGTGATGGAAGATTGTCTCTTCGATTATAAGATCATCGGGCATTACACTTATAAAAAATAAATCTGCTGCGAGTTAATCCGTTGAACCATTTTTTTCCTTACCATTTTTTCTGTCAACACTTGCGGTTAGCACCAAAGAATTTAAAAACAACTTGTTGCATTTAACGGTTATGGTTTTGTATAATAAGTCAGTAATTCAATTGAAATATGAAATACTCATTTGAATTCATCACCCGTAAATCCGAATAAATTTTAGAAACTAAATTATTTTTCCTGATGGTATTTAAACTTCATATTCCGTCCTACCCGTTAAATTTATTCATCGAGAGTTTTATTTATTACAGGGATTTTAATCCGGTCCATTCTATCGACAGATTTTTGCCGGATGGAAATATTAATGTTGTTTTCGACCTTACAGATTACCCGAAATATATTTATGACAATGATACTCTTAAAGAAATACAGGCATGCAGAAATGTCTGGTTTTCAGGAATAAGAAATAATTATATATCCATCCCTTCCGGGCGTGACAGCGAAATGTTTATTATTAATTTCCACAAAGGCAAAGCATACCCGTTTGTGCAAATGCCTTTGCACGAGCTTACTGACAGCGTTGTTGACGGCGATCTTGTTTTGACCAATGAAATAATGAATCTGAGGGAAATGATTCTTTCTATTGAAAACATTGATCATAAATTTTTCGTCGCTGAAAAATATTTGTTAAAACATTATTCAAAGAAACTGGGTGTAATCCCTGCTATTGAATTTGCGGTGAATAAAATAGTTCATTCGCCATCTCAATCATCGATCAAAAATATTTCTGAAAAGATCGGTTACTCACAAAAACATTTTATTAAATTATTTAAAGAAAATGTCGGGCTTACTCCGAAATCCTTTTTAAAAGTCATCAGGTTTCAAAAGGCTGTACAGGAGATTGAGATCTCACATAAAATTGATTGGACAGCAATAGCAATTGAAAGCGGTTATTACGACCAGGCACACTTTATTCACGACTTCAGGAATTTTTCGGGGCTCTCACCGGAACAGTACCTTCAAATGAAAAATGACCAGTTGAATTATGTTCCTGTTGGTTAGGTAAATTTTTTACAATACAACGAATGACCTTCCTCATATTTTTCGTGAAAATTATTCAGGAGTTATTTGATGGAAGACATTTATATAAATCATCTTGCTGTTGCGGTTTGCGCAATCTTCAATTTAGTTCTTGGTGCTCTCTGGTATTCTCCCGTAATGTTTTACAATGCATGGAAGAAAGAAAATAATTTAACAGAGGAGGCTCTTAAGAAAGTTAATCCTGTTAAGACGTATGGTTTGACAATTCTTTTCTCAGTGATAATGAGTTATAACCTGGCATTTTTTCTTGGTGATGCAAAAACAGATGCGGCATGGGGCGCGACTGCAGGCTTCCTTACCGGCTTTGGCTGGGCTGCAGTAATCTTCGCAGTTATTGCATTATTTGAATTACGTTCGTGGAAATATATTTTTATCAACGGCGGATACATAGTAGTTTATTTCACAATCATCGGCTTCATACTCGGAGCCTGGAGGTAATATGGCAAAAACATCAGGCGAATTCGAATTAGAGTTCATACAAACAGCAAAAGAAAAAACCGGAAAAACACTTGAGCAATGGTTAGCCGTTGTTAAACCTAAAGGCTTTACCAAACAGATGGAAATTCTTAACTGGCTGAAGAGTGAACATAAGCTGAATCATATGCAGGCTTCATTTGTCGCAGGCATTTATCTGAATAACGGAAAACCTGTTTATCAGAGTGAAGATAATCTTCTGGAAAACCAGTTTGTAAAATCAGAGCAGATGAAACCATTGTTTGATTTTGTATCTAAAAAAATCCTGAAAGATTTTCCTGATACTCAGATGATAGCCAAGAAAACTTATGTTTCGTTTACAGCAACAAGGGAGTTTGCTGCTATAAACATTAAACCAAAAGAACTGAGAATGGGAATGGATCTTGGTGATGTCGCATTTAATGACACACTTCAGAAATCAAAACTTACAGGACCAATGCCGAGAATTTCTCACATGATCGTTCTTACCGATGAAAAACATTTTAACAAAAAAGTTTCTGAATATCTAATTCAATCTTATAACCGCACACATATAAAGTAAAAGTGAAATTATGAAACCAATATTAGCTCTGCTTTTAACTTCAATAATTTTTTTAGGCTGTGAAAAGAAAGATGAACCGAAGAAGACAGAATATGGAATTGCTTACAATGTTTTTGCCCCGGACAGTTCAGCGCCCGACAACTACGAAGTAATGATAATGGACATTGATGGGAACAACAAAAAAAATCTGACAGCACATAAAGATGTCGCATGGACATATAACTCTTACAAGAACAGACTTTTCTTTATCAGTGACCGTGACACAGCTTACAGGAATTATTTTTTATATGAAATGGATGCGAATGGAAAGAACATCAGGAAGGTTACTGACCTTCGGCTGGAAGATAGCTGGATGAGCAGCAGGAATAACTGCAAAGAAATGGTAGTTGCTGGGAGAATCGGAAAGGAAATCCGTTATCAATTATTTTTAGTAAATACTTCAACCGGGAAGTATGAACAGATAACGAACGACACTGCCGCAATGTACCGCGACCCCTGCTTTTCACCTGACGGAAAACAAATCGTATTCGCGTATCAGAAGGATAAACGAGACAGATCAACACACGAAGAATTATATGTAATGAATGTTGATGGCTCAGGAATGAAACAGTTAACAACATATCCTGAGGATAATATTTCAGCTAAAGATTTTGGATATAAAGCGGGTCCGCCCAAATGGCACCCGACAGAAAATTTTATCACCTACATTTCCAAACAGGATGGACGGAACAATATTTTCGCAGTTTCTCCTGACGGAAGCAAACAATGGAAATTAACAAACAGTACTGATAATGAAGGCTGGCACGACTGGAGTTCTGATGGCAACTGGCTTGCTTATGATCATAGTACTAATGATGAATCACAGTATCACATAATGCTGATGAACTGGAAGACAAAAGAAATAAAACAATTGACTGATACAACTTATAAATACCAACAGGCGCCAGTGTTTGTTGTGGTGAATAGATAGTTGGATTCTTTCAGAAAAAAAAACTTGTTATATATTCTACCATATTAAGTATTATATTTCAATCAGGAATATATTGCGATGGACTAATATGAATACGAAATCAGAGATTCTAAAAAAATTAAATGAAATTAAACCAATATTGCAGAGAGAATATTCTGTTAAAAACATTGGGTTGTTCGGATCTTTTGCAGATGAAACTTTTAATGCAGAGAGTGACATTGACTTATTGGTTGAATTGGAAAGACCAATCGGCTGGAAGTTACTTACTTTAGAAATATTTCTTGAAAAAGTTTTTAGCAGAAAGATTGACCTGGTTACTAAGAATGCGTTAAAAGCCCCGTTAAATAAATTTATTCTGAATCAAGTCCAGTATATCTGACATTGAAGAAAGACGATCGCATATATAAAATGTATTTGGATGATATGCTGCAGTCAATGAGAAGAATCTCGGAATATATCGCTGGGATGGATTTTAACTCTTTTATGAATGATCAAAAAACCATTGATGCAGTTGTCAGAAACTTTGAAATAATTGGTGAAGCAGCAAAAAATTTACCCGAAAATTTAGTCGCGATGTACCCAGAAGTACCATGGAAAGAAATGTATTATATGAGAAATAAAATATCACATGAATATTTTGGGATAGATTACGAAATGATATGGGATATTGCTGTTAATCATTTACCAACAAATAAGACGCAAATAGAAGATATAATCGAAACTTTGGAATGAATTTCATAATTTCAAAAAACTAAACCCTCTCAAAAATTCCTCAACACTCATTCGCTTCTTCCCTTCCTGCTGTATTTCAAGGATTTGTAAAGCATCTTTTCCGCAGCCGATAATCAGTTCAGTTTTTGATTGATAGATTTCGTTAGGTTTTAAATTTTTGTCACTGACTATTTCTGTTTTGTAAACCTTAATCACTTTGTTATTGGAATGGAAGAAAGCTGCAGGATGCGGTGATAATCCTCTTATGAGATTATGAATTTCCTGCGCAGACTTATTCCAGTCAATCAAACAAATTTCTTTCGTGATCTTCGGTGCAGGAGTAGCGAGTGAATCATCCTGTTTTATTAATTCAAAATTTCCGGAATCAATTTTATCAACAGTTTTAATTACTAATTCAGCGCCTTTAAGACTCATCCTGTCGTGGAGTGATTCGAAATTATCTTCAGATTGTATTTCTATTTTTTCCTGGAGAAGAATATTTCCTGTATCAACTTTATCAGCGAGCATGAACGTTGTTAGTCCGGTTTCACTTTCACCTTTTATAAGCGCCCATTGTATCGGCGCTGCGCCCCTGTATTTTGGAAGCAAAGAGCCGTGCAGATTAAAACTCCCTCTTGAAGGAATTGTAAATACTTCTCTTGGTAATATTCTGAACGCGACTATAACAAATAAGTCAGCATTAAAAGATTTTAAATCAGAAATAAACTTTTCATCTTTTAATTTTTCCGGCTGGAGTACTGGAATTGAGTTTTTAACTGCAAATTCTTTAACTGGAGTAAAAGATACTTTCTGTCCGCGTCCTCTTTCCTTATCCGGCGTTGTTACAACAGCGACAACTTTATGTTTACTTTGAACGAGTGCACTTAATGAAGGAATTGCAAAATCCGGAGTGCCCATAAAAATAATATTCATCGGCGAGCTGCTTTATTTAAGTTGATATTCGGGGTCTTCAGTTACGGGATAATCTATTTCAATTTCCCGTTTGCGAATCTGGGTTAATTCTTTCTTTAGTTCTTTTTTAACTTCATCGGAAATTCTGTCAGTGAATAATATTCCCTGCAGGTGATCATACTCGTGCTGCATAACTCTTGCAAGTATTCCATCTGCTTCAACCGTATGAGTCTGAAGATCAGTATCCTGGTAAGTTATCTTAATCATCCTTGGTCGTTCAACATCCGCTCTGACTTCGGGAATGCTTAAACATCCTTCTTCAATAAAAACTTTTTCTTCGGAATAGAATTTTATATCCGGATTGATAAGTGCAATAGGTTTGATATGTTCATTACCTTCAATGACTGAAACATCAACAACGAAAATTGATTTATCCGAACCGACCTGGTTTGCAGCAAGCCCGATACCGTTAGCGTTGCGCATAGTATCAAACATATTTTTAATTAACGCTATCGTATCGATACCAATTTCCTTAACACGATGCCCTTTTTTTCTTAGTATCTTATCACCGTAAAGGGTTATAGGTAACAAAGCCATCCAAGCTCCAATCCTTCTTGTTTTAATATCATTTGAGTTGATGCAAAAATAATTAAATCGGAAGCAATTAGAAAGTAGGGAGCGATCTGTGACCGATCCCTACATTAAAAGAAGGATAATATTTTAGAACCATTTATTTGCAATCACCAAATTCAGTTTCAATTTTTTCTTTTATGTAGCCGGTGTAATAAAACAGAAACTTATAACCTTCTTCTGTAAGTACATCACTTCTGTGATGTGATTCTGCCTGAGATATTATCCAATTCAGGTTTGAACATAATTCGTCTGTTTTCTTTTGCTCAAACAGTTCGCGAAGGTTTTTTGTTTTTTCTCTATAGTGTTTGTAATCGACTTCGTTTTTTATCCAGCCAAATTGATATAACTGGTCAGTGTATGAGTTGAGGCTGTCCATCATTTGGGGAATAGTTAAATTTGGATTATGAGGAATAAAATTATTAATGGAGTTCTGCATCCACCATAGGGCAGTTTCATTTTCTTCCACTAATATATGATTTTGAACAGCGTATAGGTCTATTGGTTGTCCATATTTACTTAGTAATGTATCAACAAAAACTCTGCGTAAATACCAGGATGGATCCGTTTCTATTAGTGATCTTAATTCTATATCTAAAGTGCCATACTCATATTTGCATAACGCTTTGAGGCTATACAACCGTACCCCCATTGAATCGTCATTAATCATACTTGATTTGTACACATTAAGCGTTTGCTGATCACCGTATTTCTCTGTCATAATCATTAGTGCATTAACCCGTGAATGATAATATGGTGATGATTGAAGTATGCTTATAAGCTCATTTCTTGAGACCTGTTCGAATTGTGAAACTTCCAGCATTGCTTTCAGCGAAGAGAAAATCCATCCATTCCTAATATCATATTGAGTCAAATAATCAAAAATGTTTTGGGTATAAGAACAGTTATTTCTTTCCAGCAGAATTGCCGATGCAATTAATTTCGCTCTATCCGTTTCTTCAAGTATTGAATAATTTGAATTATCAATAACATCCAAAAAATTCACTGCTACAGCTTCAATGTTGGGGCATTCCATAAAATAAAGAGTTGTTAAAATCATAGTTTGCACGAACAAATCATCCTCAATTTCTATTCGTTCATTCAGAAATTGAAAAGATTCTGTTAACCCACACTCTCGGATAGCTTGTAAACTTTCCAGCTTTTCCGATAAGGTTCCTTCCTGAACCAAAATAATTAGTTCATTCAAATCGCATTGCGCTGAAATCATTTCAAAAAAAATGAAGACAAATAGAAATATTTTTTTTGTTTCAAACATAGTGCTATTTACATGTACCAAATTCAGTTTCAATTTTTTCTTTTATGTAGCCGGTGTAATAAAACAGAAACTTATAACCTTCTTCTGTAAGTAAATCACTTCCGTGCTGTGATTCTGCCTGAGATATTATCCAATTCAGGTTTGAACATAATTCGTCTGTTTTCTTTTGCTCAAACAGTTCGCGAAGGTTTTTTGTTTTTTCTTTATAGAGTTTGTAATCGACTTCGTTTTTTATCCAGCCAAATTGATATAACTGATCAGTGTATGAGTTGAGACTGTCTATCATTTCTCCAACAGTGAACTCTGGTTTTTTAGGAATAAATTTCGAAAGATTTATCTCGTGAATGAATTTATGATCTTCACTTTTTTCTGTTGGTATAAAGTTCTTTACGTAATTAATATCGGATGGTTCTCCCATTGTTATCAACCGGGAAATCATATGGATTTTGGAGGAAGGTGCTGGTTCAATTGGAATCCGTGCCATTAATATTTTTCTTAATTCAGGAATATTACGCTCGTAAAGTATCCAGGCACTAATATTTCTTAGTTCCTCATCATTTTCATCTTCAAAACCGGAAAGGGAGAGTTCAACTATATCTTCATAATTAATAGAATCAAAAAATCTCAGAATAGTAGTTCTTGTCAAACTCGAACATTTTTCAGAGTTAAAATGATTAAGTAAATGACTTATTACCTGAGGTCTCTTTTCGGGGACTTTGTTATAGATCCATATTAGTAACGAAACGAAACCTGAGGTTGATGTAGAAACAGGTTCATTAGATAAATAATTGAATATTAAATCGACCTGCGAATAGTCCCCAAGATCAATTAAAAGAATTGCAGCTTTATTTTTCGCTTCATTAATGTCTAAATTATTAAACGGTGGTTCAGGAATCTTAATTTCAATTTCTGAGATATACCTAACAATTAATTTCTGTGCGTTTTTAGAATGAAGATCAACTAATGTTTTTAGAAAAGAATATCGAAGATCATAGATCGGTTGATCTAACGCCTGTTCTTCAAGGAGTGGAATATATTCTGTCAATCCTTCTCTTGAGATCTGTTCTAATGCAGCCCATCTTAAACCCCAACTACGTGACTCTAACTTCCCTTTGAGAGGTAAGTCTTGGCTAAACATTACTGAATAGAAAAACAGAAAACAGATGAATATGGTTTTCATAATTAATCCTGTTTATTTGCAAACGCCAAATTCAGTTTCAATTTTTTCTTTTATGTAACCCGTGTAATAAAACAAAAACTTATAACCTTCTTCAGTTAATAAATCACTTCCGTGATGTGATTCTGCCTGAGAAATAATCCAATTCAGGTTTGAACATAATTCGTCTGTTTTCTTTTGCTCAAACAGTTCGCGAAGGTTTTTTGTTTTTTCTTTATAGCTTTCGTAATCATCTTCGTTTTTTATCCAGCCATATTGATATAACTGGTCAGTGTATGAGTTGAGGCTGTCTATCATTTGGGGAATAGGTAAATTTGGATTGGTTGGTATGAAATCTTTTAGAGAAAACTCCATCATCTGTTTTATTTCCAGGTCTTGCTCATTAGGCAAATATTCTATACAGAATTTGATATCTGAGGGCTGACCAAACGATTTTACCAGGTTACCTAAGTGACGGTATCTGATTCTTCCTGAAGATTCTGTGCTCATATTGTCCTTCAACAAATCTTTTAATTCACTGTAATTCCTGTCTTGGAGAATAGCATAGCAATAATTTCTTATCCATTCATCTTGAGAATTGATACCACTATTCAAACAAATCTGAATGATCCCGCTATAGTTGAATTCATTTAACATAATTAATGAATAGTGACTTAATGGGTCTCCACCAGAGTTGAAAGAATTCAATAGAATAGTAATAATCCGCTGATCAAGATTCGGAACATTCTGATAAACATCATTAAGCTTTGTGAAAATTCTCGCATTATAATTTGCAGTAGTATTCTCAAAATATTCGATTATAAGTTCAGACCGGGAGTAATCCTGAATATTTGGTTCAAGAAGAAGTATCGCTGCAAATGCTTTATACTCAAGCGGATCTTCAATACGGGTTGATTTAAACCCGTCAACCTGATCAATGAAGTGGTTGATCAGTTCCTTTGCATTTGGGGAATCAAGAATTTGAAGAGCTTCCAGAAATAACCATTGTAAAAACAATGTTTCCTGGGAGAATACTCTTTCCTCTATAGCAGGAATATATTCTGTTAAATTATTATCAGTAATATCCTTTAAAGTTTTAATCTTTTGAGATTCACCCCCGTCTAAAAACTGTTCTAATGGAAGTTCATTTATCTGTGCAGTTGAGTATTGAAATGCAAGGCATATTAAAACCAGTAATAAATATTTTTTCATTTTAATTACCCTTTAGTTGTGACAATCAAATTCAGTTTCAATTTTTTCTTTTATGTAACCCGTGTAATAAAATAAAAACTTATAACCTTCTTTTGTAAGTACATCCCTTCCGTAATGTGATTCTGCTTGAGAAATAATCCAATTCAGGTTTGAACATAATTCGTCTGTTTTATTTTGCTCAAACAGTTCCCGAAGGTTTTTTGTTTTTTCTTTATAGTGTTTGTAATCCTCTTCGTTTTTTATCCAGCTAAATTGAAACAGCTGATCTGTGTATGAGTTGAGACTGTCTATCATTTCATGTGTAGGGATTGAAGGCTTATGAGGTTTAAAACTACTAACTAAATAATCAAACAGTGGTCTCATTTGAATATCTGGTTCGATAGAAGAATACGTTTTAACTGTTTGCAAATCCAAGGGCTCACCAAAGGCTGTGAGAAGTGTATCGGCAATATATAACCGACCAGAACGCTCAGGCTCTGCATGCAATCTTTCATACAAAAGATTTTTTATTTCAGGGTACTTAATGGAAATTAAGTTTTTTAGACAACGCAAACGCACCATTAATTCTGGATCAGACCTGGATCGCATAATAAGTACTTCTTCGCTCTCATTACCAAATTGATTGGCTAAAATATTTAGTGCAATTGACCGAAGAATATCATCATTGCTATTAGCGATAAAAAAATTCAGATATTCTTTTACTTCAGTTCTGGATTCGGGGACATTGTCTGCAATCAGCTCCAGAGAGTGTAATGAAACAGCTGTAATATTTGTGCTATCGCGCTCTATTAACTCAAAAACATAATTAATGGTTTCGTAATAACCCGAATGTAATAATAGTAAAGTTGCTTCCACTTTCATCTCTAATGGATCTTTTGGCGGAAACATTTGATCAAATGCATCTGCTTCGTTAATGAAGTCGATACAATAACTTATAATATTTTCGGAGCCTAATATTTTTAGTGTGAATAAAAAACTATATTTCATCAACGGTTCGGATTGGGCATAATACAATTCTTCGAGGTGAGGAATATATTCAGTTAAGTTTTCCTTATTAATAATTTCGAGTGCAGATAGTCTCACCCTCATTGATGGGTCATTTAATTCATCTAATAAATGTAAGGTTTCGTTTTGTGCGTAGACCTGAACAATGCACTTTAATAATGCCAGTAAAAAAAGTGTATAGATGATTTTCATGTTTTATCTCCTTAATTAAAAATCATTAAGAAGCACTCAAAATTTTTCACAGAATGATTAATAAGATTGGCTTACAATTAAAGTTTATGTGATTATATGACAGAAGTTTTTTCACCCGCTCATCTCCCTTATTTATTTTGCCTGTTCTAACTTGCCTACTGTTGAACTCATTGTCAAATTATTTTTATTTGCCAAATGGCAAATTAAAATCACGGAATTTTTGTTCCGGAGATTTGCTGCACAAATTCCTGACTGCCAAAACCATTCAAGTGACAATTTAATTGATCCCTTCTGCTTCGGCGCAACCTAAATCTGCCTGCTGCAGACAGGGGTTGCGGCTACCAGTGATCTTTTAAAAATAAAAAAGCCAGTCACAAGGACTGGCTTTAATTTTTCGTCTCACGTCTTTCGTTTCACTTCTGACGTTTGACTGTTGACACTTTAGCTTACTTGAGAAGCATCAACTTCTTAACCGCTGTAAAGCTGCCTGATTCAAGCCGGTAGAAGTAAACACCGCTTGAAAGGTTTGAAGCGTCGAAGTTAACTTCGTGTCCGCCTGCTTTAAGATTATCGTTAACAAGTGTCGCAACTTTTTCGCCGAGAAGATTGTAAACAGCAAGTGTTACAAATCCATCAGCAGGAATAGAATACTTAATAACTGTTGACGGGTTGAACGGGTTAGGATAGTTCTGATCAAGTGCGAATACTCTTGGTGAAGCAACTTCAACATTAACTTCATTTGAGTAGCTTGTTGTTCCGTCATAGTCTATCTGTTTTAACCGGTAAGTATAATTTCCGTCAGGCAGTTTGGAATCTGTGAATGAATATACAGAAGCCTGTGTGGTTGAACCGTTGCCTCTTACAAATCCTATTCTCTCAAACATTGTTCCGGCAGTTCTTCTTTCAACCGCGAAACCTGAGTTGTTAACTTCTGTAGCTGTTGTCCAGTTTAGATTAACATTATTCCCGTTTGCGTTTGCATTGAATGAAACAAGTTCAACAGGAACCACAGAGTTTGCAGGACTTAATATCCATACAGCATTTTCAATCAGGTTTGCAGCAATATTCTGATCTGTGATCTGTCCAACAGAAAACGAGAAGAAAATATTTCTGGGTTGTGTTGTATCGTTGTTCACATAATAAATAAAGATACCTGCTGAATCAGGATAAGTACTCCAACCAGCAAGTTTTCTTACGCCAGGTACATTAGGTAAAATTCTCATAGCATCACGTGCACCGTAACCTGAACCACTTGAGTTAGTAACAGCTACTGTACCGGGAATAGTATTTGGATTATTGAACATCGGGTGAGCAGGCACTCTGACTAAGAGGGAGCCGCCTGAAACGTCACTTATCCAGCTGCTGTCTAAAAGTAATGTTCTTCTGAAATTAACATCCACTTCGGTTGTCTGCTGACGGTAAATATATCCAACCTCACCGCCTTCAACTATTGTTTTTCCACCGGCGAGAGTGTAGTTAATAACAGCAGTACGCTTGGTAGCGTCATTGAACATATTTGTGGTTGCAACACCGCCTGATAAAATCACTATGTCATAATCATCAAGTGTTGCCGGATTCATTGCAGAGAAAGTAACTTCATCAACTGCATATCCATCAGCTACCAAAGTATTTGCAAATAATGTGGAAGATGCACCGAGAGGAGTAACAAGATCTCCGCCGCTTCCCTTTTCAGGAGAAATTCTTGCTTCAAGAGTAACGTCTGCATCTACAACGAGAACAACACCTTTAACATCTATTATGTAGAACTTGTAATAACCTGATGCAGGACTGAATCCTATGTTGCCGCCGTTTGAGTTATCTCTTGCTCTGATGCGATATTCAACGGAATCACCGATTGCAATCAGTGCAGTATCAATAGGGAATATTCCTTCATAAGTGTTTCCTGAAACGAGAGGCATAAGGAATGATCCGGTAAGTGCGCCGTTGTTTACACGGTATTCACAGCTTACTGTATCAACACCGATGTTATCTGTTACATCTGCGGAAACATCAGAAGGCCATCTGATTTCCGGCTGGTTGCCGAGAGGATTGTGAGAAATTACAGGAGGAACAATATCTGTTGCAGCTTCAAATGAGAAATAGTTTCCCGGTGCGCCGCCCGGTAATGTACCGGTTGCGCCGGTATTATCTTCTGCATAAATATAATAACGGTAAACAGCAGGTAATCCGTTACCCGGAATACTTGCTGTATAATTATTTCCGGTTGTGTTTGTCATAAGTACAGAATCAGTTAACGCGCCTCTTCCCCAGTGCATATAGATCCTGTTTGGGTTAAGCGGATTGGTTGATTCAATTGTACAATTAATTACGTATGGACCTGCAAGATTTTCTGTATTTGTCAGCGGGGTATGAGAAATTCCGGGACCAAAAGTAACGACAGCCATCCATCCCTGATAAACTCCGGTTCTGCTTTCAGCCCAGTATGGATATGCTATATTATTTAATGCTGCAATTCCGATATAATCTCCCTGGTAACCGCCAGCTAATCCTGATATTGGTGCCGGTTTAAATTTGCCGTCACTGATTTTTATATTTTCAAAAGTCTGTGCACCATCGAGAGAACGAGCCATATAAACCTGCGCACTGTCGTTGTTAACATCACGGCTGTCATAGAATACATAATTGACCTGACCGGTAGCCTGATCAACTGTCATCCATGGATAATACTGATCTTTGCCGTTATTCATTGGATCGCTATTCACTCTTACAGGCGCGCTCCAGTTGTCTCCGCCATTTATTGATCTAACGCTTACAATATCCGGATCACTTCCAGCCGGAGCTACACCCCTTTGCGGCCAGGTAACATATATATTACCGTGATTAATTCCGCCTGAACGATCAACTGCGGCTGACGGGAATGAAGAAACCCTGATACCGCTTTTGCTTGAAAGTGTTCCTCTTATACCAAAGTTTGTTGCCTGGTAAATGTATGATGGTACTGAGAATGTAACTCCGCCATCAGTAGATTTAGCAAAACCAATTCCGTCTTCACCATTAGTAACAGGTGATGTTGCGTACACAGCCCATATTACATACACTTCACCGTTAGGTCCGGTTTGTATGTTTACACCTTGATTTAGATAACTGTTAAGTGAATTGGAAATATTTATGGCTGCACTCCAGGTCTGTCCATTATTTGAAGACCACTTGAAAACAACATCATAATCATTTGTACCGCCGAAGTCTGTCCATGCTGCGTACACTCTGTTTTCAAAGGGACTGCCAGGATGCCTGTCAACCATCAGGTGATTTTTGTCGGCAAGACTTCCAGGATTTGGAGCTACTGTGTATGATGACCAGGAGGTTCCGTTGTTTGATGAAACTGAAATTCCCTGACCACTTGAATTGTTTATATACCCTTCATAAAAATATCCGTTAGTTCCGATCACAGATACCGGGTCACCTGAGTTACCACCGAACGGAGGATTATCAAATCCTGTCCAGGTTGTTGTTCCATTTAATGACCAATAAACGCCTGTACCATATATACCTGAAACAGGCCATGGTGTGGCGTTGGCGCTTGCAAAAATTATATCGGAATTTGTTGGATGAACATCAACACTTAATTCAGATTGTGTTGTATTTGTTGTAGGCCAGGGTCTGAAGTTAGGTGATACTGTTGCGTCTGTTCCCTCTTTCAGATCAAAGTAACGTGTTACCTGCGGAACAGGTATATATTCAAAATCGGTTTGATGTTGAATAACGTCATTATTCTTCACCTTAATTTTTGACCATACCTCTTCCGGCAGTGTGTTTTGATCCTGCGCGTACGATAATACAGTCATCATACTTACAAACAAAGCAAGTATGAAAGTTGTCTGTTTTCTTAGCATCCTGTCTCCTTTGTTTTGGAAATTAATTGTGGATTTAGATTTAAAGTTTTTAATTCAGATTTTTCTTTTGAAAACAGCCCGAAGGATTTAGCAAAGGCGTTTTCCCCATTATAGTAATTATTTACAGATATCTGAGACTTATAATACTCCAAATAAGATTTGCTGAAAAATAAAACTCTGTATACCTGTGACTCTATACGCGGACAAAACTCATTAGCTTTTGAAGTAAGCACTGAAATTATTTTAAACTCGGACAATATTCTTTTTTTAATAAGGAATAAAAAATAAACTGGTGATAACGCAACTCTCAAAAAACTGATGAGCTTCTTTTGCAAAATAGTGATTTACATGAATAAAAAAACTAAAAATTCTCAAAAACAATTTTAAATCATTGGTTATCTTTGTATGAGGATTATTTCAGCATTAATAAAATTTGTTTGATGATATACTTTTTTATTCTTGTGTCGTTCTCTTTTGTGCTCATGAATATTCTTTTTCTTTTAAGACTAAGAAGAAATGAACTTCCTTCTCCACAAGCGGAAAATAAAATCCCCGGTGTATCAATAGTTGTCGCTGCAAAGAATGAACAGGATAACATCGCCCGTCTTCTTGAATCAATAAAAAATTGCAAATACCCCTATGAAAACTTTGAAATAATTATTGTCGATGACAGATCACAGGATGATACAACTGAAATTATCAATTCACTCAAAGGCAATCATTCAAATCTTAAAGTAGTGACTGCAAAAGATAAACCCTACCCGGGGAAAAAAGGGGCACTCGCGCTGGGAATTCAATACTCCAAATACGATTTCATACTAATTACAGATGCTGACTGTGTTGTATCCGAAAAATGGATTGAAACTTTTGCAAATAAATTTTTATCTGGATTTGATTTTGTTTTTGGTGCTGCACCTTTAACGAATAACCTGGACGAACTAAATTATTTTTCGGAAAAGAATGATAACAGCCGGCAGAGATTTCTCAGTCGAGGACTCCTTCGAAATGACAGTTTAAAATCTCACATTCAGGATGATTGTCACTTCGACCAAAGGGAGAAATCTCACTCTTTTATAGAATCAAAATCATCGAATGCTTCACAACTCACTAAGCAAGGTAACTTTATATCAAAGATTTCATCTTTTGAAAATTTAAGAAGCAGCATTCTTACTTTTACAGCAGCAAAACTTGGAATGCCATATTCAGCAGCAGCGCGGAGCTTTGGCTTTAAAAAATCCTCATTTGAAAAAGTTAAAGGTTATGCAAACACCACTGAAACTCTTAGCGGTGATGATGATCTTTTATTAAGGGAAGCAGTAAAAGCTAAGATGAAAATTGATTGTATAATTGAACCTGATGCTTTTGTTTATTCTGAAACTAAAAAAACATTCAGGGAATATTTATTTCAGAAATCAAGACATACAAAAACGTCATTGCATTACTTATTCAAATCTCAGTTAGTACTTGGGTTGTGGCACATTGCAAATCTTTTACTGATGCTGTCACTATTTCTGATTCCATTAAATCTTATTTATATAACTTTCTTCATTCTAAAACTATTGATTGACGTGATTGTAGTTTTATCTCTTCAGAAAAAATTCGGTTACTCATTTAATTTCTTTGAAATAATATTTCTTCAACCGGTTTATGAAGTGATGTTAGTTATAAACTTTTTTGCAGGAATAATTTTGCCGGATAAATGGAAGTAGGATTAAGCTAAACGGAACTGTCTGTGACTGTTCGCTACATTTTTATTTCACATCTTCCATATTACATCAACCATCACCCATCTTTTGTTTTCCTTTTCAAATAACATATTTTTGCAACAAAAATAATTATACAATGGATTATCAAACACTCGCGCTAAAAGCTGTCGAAGCAAAATCTAAAGCACTCCCCACTTACTCCAACTTTCATGTTGGTGCCGCACTGTTAACAGAGGATGATAAAGTAATAACCGGTTGTAATATTGAATCAAGTTCCTACAGTCTTACTATGTGCGCTGAAAGAACCGCGATTTTCAAAGCCATATCAGATGGTGAAAGAAAGTTTAAAGCTATTGCTATAGCCGGTGATACTGAAGAATTTTTATCACCTTGCGGGGCGTGCAGACAGGTTATCAGTGATCTTTGCGGTGAGATTGATATTGTATTAATAAACTCAAAGAAAGAATTAAAGATTTTAAAAACATCCGGATTGCTGCCTTATGCATTCGGAGATTCAGATTTGAAATAGAACATTTCTGGTTTGAAGAACAATTTAACCGCAAAGAGCGCAAAGTAGACTCTAAAACATTTATTGACGCAAAGGTACGCTGAGAAATAGTAATGACGGAAAACGAATTATCAAATATTATTATTGGTTGTGGAATAAAAGTACATTCTGCCTTGGGCCCGGGTTTATTAGAATCTGCTTATGAAGAATGCTTTGTTTATGAATTAGTTAAATCAGGCTTAAGAATTGAAAAACAAAAACCGATACCGCTTATCTATGAAGAAGTAAAGCTTGATTGCGGTTACAGAGCGGATATAATTGTTGATTCAAAAGTAATCATTGAAATTAAAGCAGTTGAATCACTGAATGAAATTCACCTTGCACAAGTATTGACATATTTAAAATTAACTGATCTAAAACTTGGATTACTAATTAATTTTAATGTCCTGAAATTGAAAGATGGAATTAAAAGAATAGTGAATAACTTATAATTCTTTGCGGTCTTTGCGGTTAAAAACAATAGATTTAAAATAAATTTGGAAAAAATTAATGCTTGAATTTACTCCTCACTCAATGCCGAAAGAAACAGGCTGGATAGAGGTAATAGCTGGCTGTATGTTCAGCGGGAAAACAGAAGAACTTATCCGTCGCCTTAGACGAGCACAAATTGCAAAACAGAAAGTGAAAATATTTAAACCTTTAATTGATACACGATACTCATCAAGCGCAATTGTATCCCATAACGAACAATCACTTCCATCTATACTTATCAGCGATATAAAAGAGATCTTGAATCACTCAGACGACGCCCAGGTTATAGGAATAGATGAAGCACAATTTTTCTCTGTAGATATAATCAACGTATGTAATGAACTGGCTGATAAAGGCAAAAGAGTCATCATTGCGGGACTGGATATGGATTACCGCGGAATCCCGTTTGAGCCGATGCCTCAGCTTCTGGCGATTGCCGAGTATATTTCAAAAACACTTGCTATATGTGTTGAGTGCGGCAACCCGGCAGACAGGACGCAACGAAAAACCGCATCATCGGAAAGAGTTGTTGTAGGCGCGGCTGATATATATGAAGCACGCTGCAGAAAATGTCATTATATTCCATCAGAATCTTAAAGGCTGAATATGGATATCCTGTCACTACTACATGGTTTATTTGGAATCATACTATTATTAGGAATTGCATTCCTCTTATCAAACAATAAAAAGAAAATAAACTGGAGATTGGTTGTAAGCGGAATCGGTTTGCAGGCAGCATTCGCTATCCTGATTCTTAAAGGCGAACAGATGCGTTCTTTCTTTTCACCTTTAGCCTGGCCGAAAGATTTTTTTAACTGGGTTAGCGGATTTTTTTTAGTGATCCTTGATTTCACACTTGAAGGAACAAAATTTGTGTTTGGTGAGCTCGGTATAACACCAGAAAAAGGTGGTAATTACGGAGTCATCTTTGCTTTCCATATAGTACCAACAATAATATTTTTCGCAAGTTTAATGTCTATGCTCTACTATTTAGGTATTATGCAAAAAGTAGTCAAAGCTATGGCTTGGGTAATGGCAAAAGTTATGGGGACAAGCGGAGCTGAATCGTTATCCTGCACAGCAAATATATTTGTTGGGCAGACGGAAGCACCGTTGATGATAAAACCATTCATAAAAGGAATGACAAAAAGCGAGATACTTACAATAATGGTTGGTGGAATGGCAACTATTGCTGGAGGTGTAATGATTGCGTACATCGCTCTCCTCAGCAATGCTTATGCGCAAGCAATGGGAATTCCTATAAAGGAAGCTCAACAGCTATTTGCTACTCAGTTACTAGGTGCAAGTGTTATGGCTGCACCTGCCGCATTAGTAATTTCCAAAATAATTTTCCCTGAGGTTTCTGATCCGGAAACGAAAGGAACCGTCAAAATTAAAATAGAAAAGAACTCTTCAAATGTGATTGAAGCAGCCGCTAATGGAGCTGGTGATGGCTTGTCATTGGCACTTAATGTTTCAGCAATGTTAATTGCGTTCATAGCAATTATGGCATTAATAAATTATTTACTACAGCAAGCTGGAGATATAACAGGTTTAAACGCAACATTAATTGCGCACTATGGCCAGCCGCTAAATTTTCAATTGATAATCGGATTGGTACTTCAGTTTCTTGCTGTTGGTATAGGTGTTCCCTGGAATGATGCTTTAAACTTTGGAAGTTTATTCGGAACTAAAATAGTCCTGAACGAGTTTGTAGCTTACCTTGAGATGGGTAAAATGATAGAAGCAAAAACTCTCCTTTCAGGTAAAGCAATTTTTATGGCGACATATGCATTGTGCGGATTCGCTAATTTCAGTTCTATTGCTATCCAGATTGGCGGACTTGGACCATTAGCCCCGGAAAGAAAATCTGATATTGCATCGCTTGGAATAAAAGCTGTTATAGGAGGATCACTGGCAACATTAATGACTGCTACATTAGCAGGAATATTCTTTTCATAATGAACATGATAGACCTGAGATTTAAATACAAAGAATTAATAAGTTTCCTTGAAAAAGAATCCCCATTCTCTCCTGAGTTCGGATTGATTCTCGGCAGCGGACTTGGCGACTTTGCTGATAATATTAATACTGAAAAAAGTATATCAACAACTTCAATACCCGGCTACCCTGCTTCTACAATTGTTGGTCATGCCGGTAAAATACATTTCGCAACTTTTGCTGGTAAAAAATTATTGATCTTCCAGGGTAGGATTCATTTTTATGAAGGCTATACAATTTCAGAAAGCATACTACCGGCGTTCATTTCTGAGATTATGGGTTGCAAATCTTTATTGATTACCAATGCCGCAGGAGGTGTTCATCCTGATTTTGTTCCTGGTGATCTTATGCTGATAAATTCATTCAACAGCATTGCTATAAAAAAAGAACTTTCAGGTTTTTTCGGATTAGCCAGTGAAAAAGGTAAACTTAACTTTTCAGATTTCCCGTCAGCCAGATTAAACAATGTTATTGAATCCGCGGCATTAGAGGAAAAAATAAATCTGAAGAAAGGAACTTATTGGTACTCCAAAGGTCCAAGTTATGAAACACCCGCCGAAATAAGGATGATAAAAAAACTTGGAGGTGATGCCGTTGGAATGTCAACAGTTCTCGAAGCTACTTACTCAGCTTATAAGGGAATTGAGACTTCGGCAATATCCTGTATAACTAATCTTGCTGCCGGTATATCGCCTACAAAGCTTGAACATGCTGAAGTAACTGAAACCGCAAATAAAGTTAAAACCACATTTGAACGATTGCTGAAAAAGACAATCGAATTGATTTAACTCCGGTTTGTTCAAATCTGCCGTCAAAATTATACTCATGCTCATGAGGTATTAACACTAATTTTAATTGACTTTCTAAGTGTTTACAGGTAATTTTGGCAGTTAATTTTTATAAAACCCTTAAAAGAAAATTAAAATTAAATATGAAAGAATTCAGATTCAGACTCATTCTAATTCTAGCTTTCACCGCATTAAGCATCTACCTGCTGTATCCTACTTATTCTGATTATCAGAATACAAAGGAAATAAATAAAGTTCTTGATGCTAAAAAGACAGAACTCAAAACCATGAACCCGAACTATACAAAAGATCAGGTTGATGATGCTTTGCAGTACATCTCTGACAGTATAAAACAAGCTGACCCATCTATATCAGAGAACAGACAGAAAAGAGTTAAACTAGGACTCGATTTGCAGGGCGGTATGCGTGTTGTGCTTGAAGTTAATACAGGCAAACTGATTGAAAAGATTGCTAAAAATCCTGACGCCACATTTAAACAAGTTCTTGCTGAAGCAGAAAAAGAAGCCACAGTATCGGAAGAATCAGTAGTTGATATAGTCGGCAGAAAATTCAGTGAACGCGGAATAAGATTGAGCAGGTATTTCGGAACTATCAAAGATGAAGATTCTGATATTATAGATCAGTTAAAAAATGACGCCGAAGATGCTGTTAGCCGTGCGATGGAAATTATCAGGAACAGAGTTGACCAGTACGGTGTTTCTGAACCTTCTATTCAAAGACAGGGCGCGAGAAGAATAATTGTCGAATTACCCGGTATAGCAAGAGAAGAAGAAGCAAAACAATTATTACAAGGCACTGCGCTGTTAGAGTTTAGAATAGTGAAAGATCCTGAATTCACTGTAAGTATAATTGAGAAAATAGATAATCTACTCGCCGGTAAAGATATTTCCGATTCAACAAACGCTGACTCAACCAATAATAAAGATGTCGCCGTTAATGATACTACAAAAAGCGACACTTCATTAGTGAATGATACTACACAGCAAATGACTCCTGAACAATTTGCGGTTGAACATCCGTTTTTCACAATCTATGGGTTCAATCAAAATTCAGGAACAGCAGACGGATTTGTACAGGAAGATAAACGATCTCTGCTCCAGTCAATGTTGAAAAGAGATGAAGTTCAAAAAGTTATTCCGGATAATGTGGAATTTGTCTTCGATGCTAAACCGATTGTCAGTCAGGAAACCGGTGATAAATTTTACAGGTTATACCTTGTAAATAAAAAACCTGAACTAACAGGCGGAGTTATTACAGATGCACAGGCAAATATAGACCCGATGAGTTCAGCACCTATAGTTAATATGACAATGAACTCAGAAGGTGCTACAGAATGGGCACGGATCACAGGCGCAAATGTTAATAAAAGAATTGCCATCATACTTGACGGAGTTGTGTTCTCTGCACCGAATGTAAATAATAAAATTACAGGCGGTCGTTCACAAATAGAAGGTATGGGCGATCTTGAAGAAGCAAAACTTCTTGAAATAGTTTTAAAAGCAGGTGCGCTTCCTGCCCCTGTTGATATGATTGAAGAAAGAACAGTTGGTCCGTCACTTGGTCAGGATTCTGTTAACAGCGGTTTCAATTCCGCTTTAATTGGTTATCTGCTTGTCGGCATTTTTATGATTTTCTATTACCGGAAAGCGGGAACCATATCAGCAGCCGCACTTACATTTACTGTTTTGTTTATACTCGGTGTGCTGGCAGGATTCAAAGCTACACTTACACTGCCCGGTATTGCAGGTATTATTCTTACAATCGGTATGGCAGTGGATGCAAACGTTCTGATATTTGAAAGAATAAGAGAAGAACTTTCAACAGGTAAAACTCTGAAGGCTTCTATCGACAGCGGATTCTCTAAAGCAAATTCAGCTATAGTGGATTCAAACATAACTACATTCTTTACAGGAATTATTCTTTACCAGTTTGGTACCGGTCCAATCCAGGGTTTCGCTTTAACACTTATGATTGGTATCGCATCAAGTTTATTCAGTGCGCTGGTAATTTCAAGAGTTGTATTTGATTATATGGTCTCTAAAGGATCAAAAATAAGTATTGGCTAATTAATAAAGCTTTAAGGAGCAATTTTATAAATGCGTTTATTCGAAAATCTTAACTACGATTTTTTAGGAAAAAGAAAAATCTTTTACGTAGTCTCAGGACTATTATTCCTTATCGGGTTCATTAACATTGCATTCCGCGGTCTTCAGTTTGGTATAGATTTCAAAGGAGGATCTGAAATAGTTCTTCAATTTGAAAAGCCGGTTGAGATTGCAAATGTAAGGGATGCCGTTGCTAACATCGGTATAGGAAATGTTGAATTGAAAACATTCGGCGGACAAACCGGCGTTCTTGTTAGAACCGAATTGCAGGAGCTTCCGGTTTCAGTTTACCCGGTAGTTTTAAACAACATTAAAAAAGAAATTGAATCTGTTATACCGGGTCTTCCGACAAGAATCATAGATTCTACAAGTACATCAGTAACTTATTCCTTCCCGAATCCTGATACTACAAATATTCTTATAGATAAATTAAAGGATGCAGGATTTAAAGCCAGCAGAGTTTCAGAAGAACCAACAAACACTGAAATGATCGTGGCTATTGGTATCGCTGACTGGATTAAGGAAAACCTTCGTGAGAAGATTTCCGGTAATTCATTCACAGTATTGAAAGAAGATAAAGTCGGACCAAAGATAGGTGCTGAACTAAAGCAGGATGCAATAATTGCAGTGCTGCTATCAATGGTTGCAATTCTGATTTACCTTGGATTCAGGTTTAAATTTATTTTTGCCGCTGGAGCTGTTGTTGCTCTGTTCCACGATGTTTTAATCACACTTGGTTTATACTCGGTGCTTTACAATGTCATTCCCGGACTTAACCTTGAGATCGATCTGACTATTGTAGCAGCATTTCTGACGCTTGTCGGTTACTCAATTAATGATACTGTAATCGTGTTCGACAGAGTAAGAGAAAATCTCAAAATTCATAAAACACAACCGATACAGGAAGTTATGAATAAGAGTATTAACAGGACAATGAGCCGTACAATTCTAACCGGTGGTACAACTCTTTTAACAATCTTTGTTCTGCTTCTGTTCGGCGGCGAGGTTTTAAGAGCGTTTGCATTTACTTTATTCTTCGGAATTATAATCGGAACTTATTCATCCATTTTCGTAGCAAGTGCACTTGTACTTGAGTACGCAGAAAAGTATAAAAAGAAGGTTCAGTTTTAATTAGTCAGAAGGTTTAAAATAACAGAGGCTATCTGTTCAGATAGCCTCTTCGTTTTTTAAACCATTTAATTTTCACCTGACAAGTTTATCTATCTCATTCAATATTTTTAAAATTGTCAGCTTAAACTTCACATCTATTAAACTGCTTCTGTAATCATCATTTGTTTCGAGATGATTTGTGAAATCAATCGGGTATGTAAATTCAGCCTGTTTGCCTGCACCTGTTTTGATCTTTACAAGTACTGATAAATCATATTTTAACTCTGATGTACGAGTCAGATCAATTTCAACATCATATTTGGAAGGAGTTTTACCCGAAGTGTTTGTTGAAGTTCCTTCACTTATCAGACCGTTTTCCTGGAGAAACTTTTCTGTATCAATTGCCTCTTTGACTTTTTTTGATTGATCATAAACCTTTAACCCGGGTTTACCTGAAAGCTCCGCAATCAGTAATGGATTTGCCGTCCAGTTTCCTGTCACTAAAATCGAACTATAATCAGATGGCTTTAGGTTCTTATTATAATTTAGCGTGAGTGAAACGTACATCGGTTGTTTGCTGTTCACTGATGCAAATTCTGTGTTGATATCCGAGTATGAATGAAACCGTGTTGAATGTTCATAATGCTTTGAATAGATGTTCCCCGTTTTTGATTTACCATCAACATGACTGACAGTAAGATTAATAAAAAAATTACCCAGCATAACAAGGTTGGAGAACGTTAAATCCTGTTCGAGCCTTGAGTGATTCTTTTTAGGGTCCATCGGCTCGTGCCCGATCCTGATCCGTCGTACATGCATATTCTTAACTGATTTCATATCCGAAGCATATTCAGCTTCAAGTGTAATAAGCTCATCAAAATATTCATTGTAATCAGGGCTGATCCACTGAGCCGTCAGTTTATTTTTATTGAATGTGAACAGCTCGGTAGTTCCCATATTAATATCAATTTTGTCTTCTATTATATTTTCCTTGTTCTCTACTGTTCCGTCAGTCGTATAATGAATTAATTCATTCTGTTTAAAGGTTGAAGGTATAGAAATCGACAGACCCACACTTTGGATCTGACTTGGAGGTGGAATTTTTTGAGCATTGATACTACTAAACGGATGAAGGCAAACCGCGATTACTAAAAAATAGAAAAAGCTTTTTATCCTGTTTAAGGTTGGTGCGTTAAAGCGGGTGGACATTTTTTCTCCCTGTTTATTTTGAGTGATAGGGAAACCAAGATCTGAAAGGCGTGGTGATTACCTGAAATGAGTTTCCCCTGAATTAAAAGTATCTGCCCAAAAATAAATCAGGATAGTGGATTATTCAAGAGATGTGATGTACTGAACTGTCAGATGTTTCCAGAATTTTCACTATAACCATTGTCATATCGTCGTTCTGTTCAGCGCTGCCGCGGAAGACTCCGAGTGAATTCCAGATATCTTTCATAATTTCAGATGAACGCTTATCGGTCTTGTGCCTGAGCAGTTCGGTCAGTTTATCTTCACCGAAAAGATCATTCTTCTCATTCATCGCTTCTACAATTCCATCTGAAAAGAAAGCGTATATCTGACCTTCCTGCAGGGTTACGTTTTCCTCGGTGAGTGTTTTGCTGAAGACTTCACCTTTTTCCAGTCCAACTCCAATACCCTGTGTACGGAATGAATTCACTGTTCCGTTCATCGCCTTTAGCAACGGAACATGTCCGGCACGGCAGAATTTTAATGTTCTTTTTTCAACATCAAACAAAGCAAGTGTCATTGTAACGAACCAGTTTCTTTCCATTGTTGCATAAATTTTCTGGTTCACTTCGATAAGAATATCTTTTGGTGATTTCCCTTCAACGCAGGACAACTGTATCATAGTCTGAAGTTTGGTCATGTATAATGACGCAGATAATCCTTTGCCTGAAACATCTCCCACAACAATAAATACTTTTTTATCCGAGAGTGGGATCAAATCAAAATAATCACCACCGACCTGCATTGCAGGAATCATCTCACCACAGATATCAAGTCCGTTAAGAAATGGTATACATTGTGGCAGCAACCCCTGTTGAATTTTTCTTGCAAGATCAAGGTCGCGTTCAAGTTTTATTTTTTCAGCTTCACTTTCATACAGACGGGCATTCTCAAGCGCAATTGCCGATTGTGCAGCCGCTGCATTTAACAGATCGAGATCTTTTCCGGCAAACTGTGAACCGGAGTGTTTTAATCCGAACAGCAATAAACCCACAACACGTGATTTAAGTATCATAGGAATGACAGTAAATATCTGCTGATCCTTTAAAACTTTTGATTGTTCAGGAAAGAACAGATCAAATTCATTTTGTTCAATAACCAACCGCTGTGATGTATTTTCTTTTTCCTTCAGATAGTGTTCAAGAAAAGTACTGTTGATCTTGAATTCATCAACCGTTAATCCTTTATGCCTGGCAAGCCTGAAAGTATCTGTCCCAAGTTCTTTAAGTAGCAGGCCGAACCGGTTTATCTTTAATGCTTCAACAAAAGTTTCCTTCATTGCGTCAAGAATATTTTCGAGTCCGACAACTGTTGAAACTTCATTACTGAATCTGAGCAATACTTTTTGATAAGCGAATTGTTCAGGATAAAATTTAGATGTAAGAAAATCCTGGAACCTGTCTTTCGTTGACTGAAACACCAGCGCGAATATGATGAAGATTATTCCTGCGATAAGTCCCTGGTAGTCTGTGCCTATTACCTTGCTAATACTCTGCCCTATCACATAAATCACAAAGAAATATATAGCTGCAACAGTAAGAGTAGCCGCGCCATATACAACGGTATTTTTTATCACAACACTTACATCCATCAACTGGTATCTGAAAATAGAATACCCAAAGGCGATGGGAACAATTGTGACAAGAATAACGGGCATGTAAAATTCAGGCGAATTAAAAATCGTATCAGTTATTGCAGGCGCTATCCATGCTGTATATGCGGAAGCAAATAAACCAAGTGTCAGCGCAGCTATAATAATAAATACAGGTTTCTTCTCAGCAGAAGTTTTCAAACGCCTGTAGTTAATAATGAGTGAAACGTAACCGATAATATTTGCAACTATAACTAATCCGCCTATTATATTTATTGAAAGGTAAAATGCGTTGAGTGTTTCCCTTGTTCCGCTAAAGCTTAACAATCCCAATACAAAAATTGTCAGAAAGATCACCGAGGGTGCGGCGAACAAAAATATTTTAAGGAACCTTTGTTCAAGGAACTTAAATGGAAGCGGAAACATCCAGAAAAAATATATCGTAAGGAACGGGATAAAACTTGCGCCAAGGCACCATAAGTACCCGACAAATGCCATCCCAAACGGATTGCTGTTTTGTGTCTGGAAAAATATGTCGTCCTGAATTATGATATTCATCCCTGCAAATACGGTTGCGGCACCAATTGCATAAAATAATTTCTGTATAGTTCCATCGGGTTTGGCAAGTAGAACAACAAATGCAATAAGTATCAATATTAATCCCTGTATTGAAGCAGCCAGGGAACCAAACTGGATTAACTTTTTCACATATACGGTAGTGTGATATTCTTTACCGTCACGTATAAATGTGTATGGGGCATATTCCCCGCTGTTGAATAAATTTAGTATTGATTGGGCATGAAACTGGTCTTTTAATTTTTCATTATTAATTGAAATCAGTTGATCACCATTCCTGATACCAGCATTCCACGTTACTCCATTTTCCTTTACAAGATCGAAGAAAAGTTTTGCAGTACCGGTGCTGTCTTTTTTCGAAAGCCACAGGCATTCATCATTTGATGTTACCCTGATCTCAAGCACATAATAAATATTAATAATAGATATGATTACCAGTATTGCAGATATAGCAACTATCAGATGATTACGGAATTTCAGCAGAAGACTTTTTATATCATTCATGCCGATATTCCTTTGGTTTCAGTTTCACCATTTACTTTTATTACAATCAATGTTATATCATCGGACTGCAGCGCTCCCGTCGCGAAGTTTTTAACTTCCTGCTGGATTGTGTACAGAATCTCCGCTGCGTTTTTATCGGTATTTTTAATCACGAGTGCTTCAAGTCTTTCATCTGAAAACTCATCACCTACTTTATTCATCGCTTCAGTTATGCCATCCGTGAACATTACAATCACATCATCTGGCTGCAGTTGAATAAGTTCAGTTTCATAAGGTCTGAACGTTTTCATGACTCCAAGAATTAATCCGCCCTTTTCAAGTTTTTGAATTTTTCCATTTCGTATCAGCAGCGGAGGGTTGTGACCAGCGTTAACATAATTGAGTGTCTTTTTATCTTCTTCAAGTATTCCCCAGCAGAATGTTATAAATTTTCCGTCGGAAGTGTTTTCTGTAATAAGATCATTTATTAATGCAGTTGCTTCATCAAGGTTCATCCCATGCCGGCAGATTATTTTTAAGAATGCCTGTATGTTTGCCATAAGTAAAGCAGCCGGAACGCCTTTCCCGGATACATCTGCAATTGCAACGCAAAAAGTTTTATCATCAAGCGGAATGATATCGTAATAATCACCACCGACCTGTTTTGAGGAAAGATTCATTGCCGCAATATCAAAACTTCTGAAATCAGGTATTGAATGAGGCAGTAAGTTTCGCTGAATGTCCCTGGCTATTTCAAGCTCTTCTTCAAGTTTTTGTTTATCAAGTGCTTCAACAAATAATCTTTTATTCTCTAACGAAATTATTGCAAGGCTTCCGACAGAATATATGAATTCAATATCTGACGGAGTGTATTCAAGTTTATGAATCCTGTTTCCTAAAATGATCAAACCCTTTGTCTGCCCCTGCAGCTGCATCGGAACGATGATCTCAATATTTTGTTTTTCCAGTTCTGTATATGTGCTGGTAATTTCTTTTTTTGTTATTGAATTGCTCAGTTTATTAAACCCATATTTTTTTATTGAGTTTATCAAAGCATCATTATCAAATTTTGATTCGAGCAGTTGTATATCTTCATTATCAAAAAGAACAACTGCAAATTTCGAGATAAGGAATTGTCCTATAACCGAATAAACTAATAGCTTGGCGACTTTAGTACTTTCAGAAAAAAGTCCGAACTCTTTACTAAGCTCAAACAGAGCGTTCAATCTTTGAATACGTGAATCAAGTGCGCGGTTTACTTTTTTCAGTTCGTCAATGACGAGTGAATTTTGTATTGCTGATGCTGAAATATTCAGGATTGTCCGTAAAAATTCAAGATCATCTTTTGTATATGATGATTTATTAAGTTTTTCTCCAAGGCAGACCAGTCCAACACATTCATTTGATGAGTGTATCTTTTCAACAGCAAAAAAACCATTCTCGAACAGGTAGTCACGGAACCCCTTGCTGTCGATACATTCATCTGTTGCAACAAGGTCTGGAAAGTTATCTTTTACTTCTTCCGAAATTCCTTTATAATTTTTCAGAACGATTTTTCCGTCAAGGCTAAGCGCAATCATTCCTTTTGTAGCAAGGAATTTTCCCATACATGTAAGAAGAACGTTGTTTGTAATAAAATTTAGATCAAGGCTGGAGTTAATGATCCGGCTAAAGTCAATTAAGGCGGTTAGATTTCTCTTTACTCTTAGTCCGTCAACTTCACTCATTTTAACCCGGAGTATTTAAGTTTTTAGACAAAAGAACCTGGTTATATTTCCCGGGGATTGAAACATACTTCACTTCGTCCATCAGAGTTTTCATCAGGTACATTCCGAGTCCTCCGACTCTGTGCTGCTGATAATATTTTTTAAGATCAGGCGGAGGAATTGTGTCGGGTTCAAACGCAGTACCGTAATCAATAATCGTTATGGTAAGTTTGCCTTCAGCATAAAGTAGCCGGATGATGATTTCTCCGTCAGGATGTGATTTATATGCATGCTTGATAATATTCGTACAGGCTTCATCAACAGCAAGTGTCATATTATCTATAGCATCTGAAGTAAACCCGATTTCCTTTGCGGCGGTAAACAGAAAATCCCTGATCTTTGAAAGATTATCGGTTTTACTTTTAACTACAAGCTCTTTGCGTAAAGCTTTTTTCTTATCACTTTTCACTTTTCTTTATCTCGTTAAATTTAGTGAGTGCTTCATCTTCAGTTTTAAAGATTTCATACAACAAAGGAAAACCGAGCAGATCAAAAATATTATATACCTTATCGGTCATATTTGTAAGTTTTATGTCACCTTTATTCTCTCTCATTTTTTCGATAAAAGCCATAAATACTCCAAGACCGGCGCTGCTAATGTATGCAAGGTCCTTAAAGTTTACGACTGTAGAGTATCGACCCTTATCTATAAGAGATGCAAAGGTATTTTCCAAAGCAGGTGCTGTGTGTGCATCAAGATAGCCCTTGAGGTAAATTATACTCACATCACCTTTATCCGAAACCATTGTGCTAAATTCCGACATTCTTCTTCTCCATTTTATTTAAGCCGGGCAAGCTACCCGATTCGTTTTTAATAAATTGTTTTTTCCATTTCAAAATAACTAAAGATATGTCATCGTGCTGAGAATTATTTGTTGAAAATAGTGTTATTTCTTTTATCACTTTATTCGAGATTATATCAAGATCGTGGTCAGCATTTTCAATCAGTATCTTTTCAAAATGATTTTCACCAAAATCTTCCATCTCCGAATTTTTTGCCTCGGTGATACCGTCAGTGTAAAGGATCAGCAGATCGTTTTCATTCAGCTCAATTTTAATTTCATCAAGCTGCATTTCAAAGTTGGCTGTAAAGTCAAGTCCAAGCCCAATTCCTGAGGGTCTTAGACGTTCAACGTTTCCGTTGCGTATTAATAATACGGGACAGTGTCCTGCACGTGCAAGGGTCAGCACTCCATCGTCCAGATCGATAACACCGTATGCTGCACTGATAAAACTTTTTTTATCGAGTGAATTCTTCAGTATATGATTGGCTTTAACTAAAATATTTTTCGGACTGCTGATTGTGTGTGATAACGATTCAAACACGCCTTTCATTTCAGCCATTATAAAAGCTGCTGAAATTCCTTTTCCAGAAACATCAGCGATTACAAATCCCATTTTATTTTGACTGATATTGAAGAAGTCATAATAATCCCCTCCCACCTCAAATGCCGGAATAAATACGGATGAGATAAGAATGCCTTTGTAATATGGATTCTGCGACGGAAGAATTTTTCTCTGGATCTCTCTTGCCACATCAAGTTCACGTTCCATTCTTTCTTTTTCGATTGATTCCTCCAGCAGCCTGGAATTTTCAAATGCTACTGACGCGTAATCGGCAAATGTATCAAGTGCATTTTTGTCTTCTTCATCAAAAATCTGGTCATCTTTTTTTAATGTGATAAGGTAGCCTTTAATTTCGTTATGGGTTTTTAAAGGTGAAACAGATGCCTGATTATACTTTTCATTCAGTGATTCCCTGTTTTCAATTTTTGCAAGGTTCAAAGTCACAGTAGAATTTATATCGCCTTTTCTTTTTGTTGAAAGGAAAAAATTTGTGATCAGTTCCGCATCCACATAACCAATATTTTTATACGACAGAGTTTTTAATTCACCACCGTCATTCCAGATTACCCAGGCAGAATGCGCGTTGCAAATGCGTATGGCAAGGTCAGCAACAGTTTCTCCAAGTTCACTGAAATCCAGTACTCTTGTTATAAGTTTACTGAAAAACTGAAGCGATGATACTTCCTGTGCTTTCCTGTCAAAAGCTTCAGCTGTTGGTATGTGAAATAAAGTCGTAAAAAATAAAACACTGAAATAGACGGCACCGTAAATCAAAATTATCTGTAAAAATTTTGATAGTGCGGGACTATATGCCGATAATAATTTTGTATGTGAATTTGCATCATTAGAATTAACAAGGTTAACTATGAAAAGCGCAGAGATAATTACGGATAAAATCAGGAGTGATATTTTTTCTTTTTTTATGATGAATGCAATCCACGAAATCCTGATCGAATTAATTGAAACAAGAATAATCGATACTATCAAAAATGTATTGCTGATAAATGACAGGTCCGCGTTTGAATCAAGAATGGTTGTTAGTGATGCTAATACAAAGAACACAACCATTGTATTGAAATACACACTTACATTCCGCTTTTGCTTAAAGTAAAACAATTCTCTGAATGAAAGAAAAATGTAGCTAACAGAGACTATTACAAATAGCACATAAGCAAAAAGTATAATTGAGAAAAATAACCCGGGTCGATTTAATTTTGCTTCAATATTTCCAAATAGACCGGATAACAAATCTCCAGAGAATGTTATGATAAAAAATAAAACGGCATTAAGGATACCGATATTCAATACCACAGAAAGAGGATTAATTTTTCTTGACCGGATAATTTCAGTAAGATAAAATGTGAGGGTTATAATTGTACAAAGAATTAATAATTCACCAATGAAAGACGTGACTAAAGATTCATTTTTGATTAGAAATATTTTATAAAAGAACAAAGCAGTGACTATTCCGATAAACAGACGGAACCGTGAGTTCTTCCTTAAATGAAGGAGATTCGCTTTCATCTTCCTGTTAAAATTGAATTATAATAACTATTACTATTCAGACTCCGGTGAAAAATAAAGCTAATTGTACAAAAATGTAAATATTTTATATGAACGGATGTTTATTGGGATAATATGAAGATCAATCAACTTTTATGATAAGATTATGTCAAAGATATTGATAAATCTTATCGCCAAGAATTTGTGTTACATTTAAAGGAAGCTTCTTCCAGATTAACTTTCTCAGCGAACTTCCGTTTGAACCTGAATCAACTGTTTTAATATCAAAATCTTCCGGTAACGGATGATAATAATGATAAAGCTGTTTTGTGTCGCATCCCCATTTGCTTTTAAAACGTGCCAGACCCTCATTATCTGAAGTCACTTCACCGAAATCAAAATATTTAAATCCTTCCTGACGGGCTGTTTTAATTGCAGTGTATAGTACATAATCATTTTGATGTAACGCCGGCTCATCCAGTTTCCTTCCGTTGAACGCATAATAAAATGTTTTGTTGTATGATAAAAAAATTGACCCGGTTAACAATCGTTTTGATTTATTATCATTCAACTCAGCCAGCAATAATCTCATCATCCCGGCAGGTTTTAATTTTTCAAACATATATTTAAATAACCTGTAGGGACGCGCCGGAACCGCAACTGAACGCATCGTCTCAAGATACAATTGATACCATGCTTTAAGGTCAGTTTCATTCTCAGCTAATCGGATTTTAATACCTGACTTTTCGGCTTTACTGACAGCACTTTTAATTCTGTGGTTTCTTGTCTTGTTTCCAAATCGAAGTTCTTCGTGACTATCCGGTAATGACAGTGTGTATGTTTCCCTCCACGGTATTTTAACTACTCTGCTTTCTTCTGAATTCAATGTTGCAATGGTTGATTTGATCTGTATCCTGCAATCTGGCTCAGACTTATTTATTTCTGCCGCGGCATTTAATAATGAGGGAATACAATCAGTGTCTGCGATAACAGGTCCACAAACAGGAGTTCTGGGTAATGAAGAAATTCTTTTACCAGCGACTATACCGCCAATTCCAAATGGAAATCCTTTTGATCGAAGAAATGGTAAAACACCTGTCAGATTCATTTTATCGTTGAAGGCACCAAGTACTATAGCTTTCTGACCATATTCATTCCTGAGTGCATCAACCCAGTAAGGATGATTGTATACAACTGCATCTTTATCCTGTTCAAGTATTTTTATCCACTCGCTTGAGTAAGACTCGTCTAATTCCTTAACTAAATATTTTTTTTGAATTTCAGAAATTGAAGATTCTCCGTTTATAATATTTTTTGATGTTCAGTTTTACTTTTCAAAAATAATAAAAGGTATTGAATAGTAATGAAGGTAAATACTCTGTTCAAAAAAAATGATTGTAATTTATTGATTGAAAGAGTATTTTAATTCACCCAAAAAAATAGTCTGATAGTATTTTCAGGGAAGAAGAGTAGGAGTAAAATCGGGTTCTCATAATCGTACAAAACGATTTATCTTGTCTCAATAATATTAATAATCCGGCTCAATCCCATTTTATGTTTTTTAATGTGGGCACTATTTGCGGGAAAATAAATTTTATAAACCGGAATATCATTCAAAATATGGTCTGAATGTTGCTTCAAACTTGCAACATTTTATTAATTCAAATCTAAAGATTCAAAGAGGTTGGTTCTTGGAAACTAAATTAAACTGGAATTTATCATTTGTAATGAAAGCGATGCTGATATTTTTTATCGCATTTTGTTCTTCAGTCAAGGCAAATGATATTAGAGTCACAAATGTCTTGCTGACCGGGCAAGTGAACGGTTCACATACATTTGTAAATTTTGATTTAAACTGGCAAAATAGCTGGCGGAATTCTACTAACTGGGATGCTGCATGGATTTTTGTCAAGTACAGAGTCGGCAGCGGTAACTGGCTTCATGCATCTCTATCTTCCACATCATTAAATCACACTGCTCCAACCGGTTCAACAATATCAGCAGTATCAGATGGTAAAGGAATTTTCATTTACCGGAGCGCCGATGGAACAGGTGAAAATATTTTTGATGATGTAATGTTAAGATGGAATTATGCAGCAGATGGAGTTGCTGATGATGCTCAGGTCACAGTAAAAGTATTTGCAATTGAAATGGTGTATATACCTCAGGGAAGTTTCCAGGTTGGAGACGGCAATTCGACTAACCGATTTCACATAGCCGGCGATCCTTCAACACCGTTCACGATAAGTTCCGAGAACGCTATCACCCTGAATGATACTATCAGCATTAATCCAAACCCGAATAGTCTCTGGGCAACCGGAGAATTCAGGTACGATACCGGGGTCATACCTGCAGCATATCCAAAAGGATTCGATGCATTTTATATTATGAAATATGAATTAACGCAAGGTCAATACGCTGACTTTTTAAATACCGTAACATCACTTCAGTCTGATAACCGGTTTGATGTAACAATCGCCGACAGGAATACCATAACCGGCGCTCACCCCTGGGTGGTTGCTGGAAGACCATCAAGAGCGTGCAATTACCTTTCCTATATGGATGGAGCCGCATATGCCGGATGGGCTGGTCTAAGACCGATGACTGAATTCGAATTTGAAAAAGCATGCAGAGGAACAGTTACACCAGTCGCAGGTGAATACGCATGGGGAAATACATTTCTTGATTATACCGGTAACGTAAGCGGCACTGAAGACGGTACCGAAACCGTAATTGGTGATATGAACACAAACGCAGGTGCTACTGTTTTCAGTAACGGCGATGGTGCTTATGGACCTTTAAGATCTGGTATCTTTGCGGCTACTTTAAATACAAGACAGGGTTCAGGCGGTTCATATTATGGTGTGATGGAATTGACAGGCAATATCTGGGAAACGGTTATCAGTGCGGATAGTCTTGGAAGAAATTTTCAAGGCTCAAACGGTAATGGCGTGCTTTCAGAAGGCGGCTCAGCTACAAACTCTGATTGGCCGGGTTTTGTTGTTACAAGCGTTCAGTTTGCAAATGGATCCGGAGGTCGCGGCGGAGGTTTCAATTCAACTGAATCACTTCAGGTATCGGCACGTACCTATGCAAGCAGCGGTGCGGGACGTACAGGGGGTAACGGGTTCAGATGCGTAAGAACCGAGGAATAAAATTTAAATGGAATTAAAAATGAAATTAAAAATAATTTTTTCAGCTATTATTATTTTCAGCACAGTTACAACAGCACAATACAATGGCGGAATTGGTTCAGGCGGTATTTCAGGAACTTCAACTGCTGTCACACTTTCAGCTTTTCTGCAAGGACCTTACAGCGGCGGAACTATGACAACCACACTAAACACAAATAATTTTATTCCGCTTTCTCAGCCATATAGTGCAGCACCCTGGAATTATACCGGTGACGAAACTGTAGCTTCAATCCCGACAGGTGTTGTTGATTGGGTATTGGTTGAACTGAGACGTAACACCGCAGATTCTTCAACCGTGCAAAAGAGAGCATGCTTTATTTTGAATGACGGAACCATTGTCGATCTTGACGGCAGCAGCCCGGTGAATTTTTATAAAGCGGGCGACATCTCAAGTTATTATGTTGTTATCAGACATAGAAACCACCTTGCGGTTATGAGTGCAAATTCTTTATCTTTGACCAGCTCCCTTTCCGGTTCCTACTTGATTGGAGGAAATTCCGAATATGATTTTAGCACTGCACAAACCCAGGCATTTGGAACAAACCCGATGCTGGATTTGTTAGGAAACGGTACTGCATTTGGTCTATGGACAGGAGATGCAAATGGTGATGGAGTTGTGAAATTTAATCTAGCTAATAATGATAGACTTTTGATTTATAATCGCATAGGTAATGGTGGATTCAATGCAACCGCGTCAGGCTACTATCCTGAAGATTTTAATTTAGACGGTGTAGTTAAATTTAACTTGAGTAATAATGACAGGTTATTGATATATAATGTAATTGGTAATGCAGGTTTTAACGTAACCAGACCAACTCAAGTTCCAAATTAGTAAATGACTTTATAATAATAAGTTTAACGAGGTAAAAATGAAGATTAAATTTCCATTATTGTTTTTGTTGTCTGTTATGCTTTTACAGATTTCTGTTTATGCTCAGACTGCAGATGGAGGAATTTTTGGATCTGGTACAACACTAACTGTAAGATTCAGACCAAGTGCAGATATCACTGGTGGCTTTACCGGTGGAAATTTCGGAATTCGCTGGCTTTCATCACTCGGTGCTGGAGTGAATTTGTCGGGAGAATCAAGTTCGTTTGGATACGTTAATCAAGGAGCCAAGGCAACTAGTGGTTCGTACGATTACATTATCTATGCTTCCGGAAGTTTAATTGCAAGTACTACTTATACTGGAGGTGTGGAATATACCATTCTAACAGTTACAGTTTCAGGTGGTGTTGGGACCGGAAGTTTTGAATTATGTCCAGGTGGTTTTGCTAGCGATGCAGGTCAATGGTACATTGAACTTGGCGGAGCAGATCGTGCTAATGTAAATCCAGCTCTTTGGTATTATCAAAGCACAGCATCGAATGTCACTCTCCCTGTTGAACTAACATCATTCACATCAAAACTTTTGAATGACAAAATTCAACTTAACTGGTCAACAAAGACCGAAGTAAATAATTTTGGTTTTGATATTGAACGGTCAGGTGATGGAATCAATTTTTCCAAAATCGGTTTTGTTGAAGGACACGGAAATTCAAACTCAGAAAAAAATTACTCATTCACCGATGCGCCTAAGTCTTCTTCAAAATATTCATACAGGCTGAAACAGATCGATAACGACGGACAGTATGAGTATTCAAAAATTGTTGAGGTTGAATTTACAGTTAAACCAACTGAGTACGCCTTATACCAGAATTATCCGAATCCTTTCAACCCTTCAACAATGATCAAGTTCCAGTTGCCAAAAGATAATTTTGTAAGTCTGAAAATCTTCAACGCGATTGGTCAGGAGGTGGCGAATCTTGTTAATGAAGTAAAACCTGCCGGAACTTATGATATTAATTTTGATGCAAAGGATCTTTCATCAGGAATTTATTACTACATTCTTAGAATCGGCTCAGGCAGCCAGAACGAGTTTACAAGAACAAATAAGATGATCCTTCTCAAGTAGATTTTTATTTGCTATTTACAATTAAGGCGATTCATTGAATCGCCTTTTTTATTGAAGATGGGTTAGCCCATTTCAGAATACTTCTGAATTCCTTAAACAGTTGAGTTACTCTTTCCTATTATTTTTTCCAGGGTTTAAGTTTTTTCAACTCACCGGAAATATAATCCGATATCAGATCATACGTCTGATCTTTATAATGAACATCATCATAAAAATATTCAAGTGATTTTGGTACAACTTTGTCAAGATCAATTAACATCGTCCCGCGTTTTGATGCGGTCTGTTTTATTACCTGGTTATAAGCAGAAAGACCTGTCATTGCAGTTTGCAGGCTCCATTTTTTCCCGTTTCCTATAGCTTCTGTATTAAGCATATGCAGAGCTTCCATTTCAACACTCGGCATAGCTTCTTTGTAAATATTTGGCTCAGTCATTAAAAGGACTTTTATCCTATCCATACTGCATAAGTCAATAAGAGTATTAATATTATTCTCAAATGATTTTAACCCGGAAAATGAAACTGAATTAACTTCTTCGGGTTCTGTGTAATACCAGTTTTGTTTTACAGTTTGAATTATCATTTGAAGCAGGCTTGTTCTGTTTATAACATTCGTTAATGGTCCGAGGAAATGTCCGTAGTCTTCTCTGAAATCACCTTTACTGAACCTTGAAAAATCTGCATTGTGAAGAAGATCATTTATGTTCACCATAACGATAAGCATATCAGGTTTATGCTGTCTTATATTCTGAATATAGTTTGTAAGGATATGCTGTGAGGTATACCATTGCCTGCCCAGGTTATAAAATTTTATTTTTTTTGAATTCACCTCATCACTTAATTTATCCTCAACCATTTTGGTCCAGTCGCGTCCCGCTTTATCTTTAAACTCAGTTGTGGAACCACCAAGACAAAAAATATTATAGTTTGAATATTCCACAATGGGAACACCGGGCGGTATTATCTGAAGCAGTGAATGGAATTCATCAAGTTTTTTTGAAAGAGATTTCTGATAAAAGTAATCTCCGACCGGGTAAAGTATAGAAGCGAAAACAAGCAGGGCAATTGAGAGAAGTACTACAGCACCGGGCTTTGTCTTCCCTACTCTTATTGCGTAGAAAAAGTAAACTGCGCCAAGAAGAATGATCGGGATAATTATTTTTATCCCGAGTAAAACAGCCTGCGGTCCCCAATGCAGTTTTGATAAAACCGGATCAGGAAAAAAGAAACCAGCATAAACATATCCGCATCCAAGAATAATCACGACCCACGATGCGGTGTTCCACCTTGTAAATAACTTTTGGTTAGGGCTTTTCATAAAATAACCCCGAATTTAAATGGATTAAAAAGATTATTTGCTTTCCACTCCAAGTTCATTAAGAATATAATCAGCACCACCGACTTTTTGAGTAACCCATAACACATACCTTATATCAACTCCGATTGAACGGCTGTAAACTTCACTCCATGCAAAATCATTTATCGTAGCTTCGAATGCCCTGTCAAAGTTAACACCGATAAGTTCACCATAAGCATTCAATATCGGGCTTCCTGAATTTCCGCCGCTCGTATCTGTATTATAACAAATGGCGACAGGAACATCATTTAACTTTTCATCCGTAAAAATTCCAAAATCTTTTTTGTTGTAAAGCTCTTTTATTTTTGGCAGAAGCTGATAGTCTCCTGAGTCCTTCCCTTTTTCAACAACTCCTTTTAGAGTGGTTATAGGTGAATAGTAAACAGCATCTGCAGGTGCATAACCGCGGATGTATCCGTATGTAAGTCTGAGTGTGCTGTTAGCATCCGGAATAAAAAGTTTTTCCTTCCACATTTTTTTAACATCCATAAATTCAGCAAGCAGAAGATTAAGTTTACTTTCACGTATTTTATTTTTTTCATCCTCTACGTCTTTAACTGAACCTATACAAGCTGCCATATCAAGAAGCGGATCATCTTCAAGATCAGGAGATTCAAAGAGGGCTAAAACATTTTCAGCATCATTAAATTCGGATGAGGAGTATAACTCATCAATGAAAGCTGAAAGCGATTCATTCGTTGTTTTAGAACCATCAACAAAATCAAATAGTTTAGAACCTGTCACTTCTTTAAACCGAAGTGCATCAACAAGAATTTTCATCATTATTTCTTTATCTACTTCCGGTCGAAAATCCTGGTATATGGCGGTTATCTGGTCGAGTAGTGTTTTTCTGTTCTTTTCCTGGAATGAAGATCTTCTCTCTGCATCGGGTAATTGCATTTCTTTTTTATAGTTCACATACAAATCTCCGACCCTGTACATCGTGGTAAATCTCGATAGCATCTGAATTACAAGCGGCAGTTTTCCTGACTCAAATCTATCTTTATAAACATCATTAATATCGTTCAGCAAATTTCCGTATTTAGATTTTAATTCGGTTTTACTTTCAATGTACTTCTGCAATTCAATTTCTTCATCCTTTTTACTTTGTACGAGACCGAGCCTTGATAAACCCTGTAATTTACCGCGATAATTCTTTTCAGTGTTTGCAAGACTTTTTACAAGTGAAGAAATCTCAAGCGCGTATTCAGGATCATTCTTTCCGACTTCTTCATGTAAATCCATCATCCATGCATAAAGTTCAGACACGTAAGGAAGTAAAATATTTTCCTGGTACTGTAGAAATTGTGACGGCTGATGTTTGTATGTCCTTCCGGGGTATCCAAGTATAAAAACAAAATCTTCTTCGTCGACACCGTTAGGATTTATCTTTAAATATTTTTTAGGTTGGAACGGCACATTGTCTTCAGAGTATTTTGCAGGTGAACCATCCGGTGCGACATAAGCACGCAAAAACGCAAAATCACCTGTATGTCTTGGCCAAACCCAATTATCAGATTCACCGCCAAATTCACCGATTGATCTCGGTGGGACATAAACAAGACGTACATCATTTATAGTTTTATATCTGAACAATACATACGACTGCCCGGTAAACATTTCAGAGACAGATGCTTTAATAGAAGGATCTTTTTCTTCTTCAGCTTTTATTAGTTCGCTGATTTTTTTCGAGATGGCTTCGGTTCTTTTAGTAATGTCATCCGCTTTGTTCGCAGCCTCAAGAATAATTTTTGAAACATCCTCATACGAAACCGTTATCCGTGCTGTAATACCTTCAGCCGGAATTTCTTTGTCTCTTGTCGGCGCGCTGAACCCGTTTTCAAGATAATTATTTTCCAGTGTGCTTGCTCTTTGTACTGCCCCGAACGAACAATGATGATTTGTGATCATCAAACCATCCGCTGAAACAAACGATGCTGTACATCCGGAAATATTAACAAGCGCGTCGATAAGACTTGTACCATCGGGATTATAAAGTTCATCTATACTGATTTTTAAGCCTGCTGATTTCAGATCGAGTTTCCGTATTTCACTCAGCGGATACATCCCTTCATCGGGAACTGTTGGTATCATCGCAGTAATGAATGGAAAAACTAGAATGAAAAAGTATTTGATAAATCTGCTATGGCTGGTGAACATTATTTACCTCCGGAATTTTATTACTTGCTTATGCGGCAAATATAATAAAAACAGTAAAGGGATGGTTTAAAAATGTTATGAATGAAAATGATGTGCGTTATGAAGTAAAATAAAAAGGGCGGATGAACCGCCCTTTGATAAGCTTTTTATACCAATGATTCCTTCAATCTTCTAGCAACCGAAACTAAAAATCCGAGGAACATAACCAGAACACCTATCCACACAAGTCCTATGTATGGTTTTATACTAGCAGTGACTGAAAGAACTTCCTGCTTCGGCGCAGTTGTTTCAGGCTGTGAATTATCAAGTGCAGATAATGCTACCTGGATATTACCTGCCTGAAGATTCACCAATTCAATTTTCATGTTCAAGTCGGGGAAGGATTCAGATGTAAGTTCTCTGTTTCCCTGTTTAGAAATAAGTTTAAGTTTAAATTCTTTTTTCTTCCCGTCTTTTTCCGCTGTTAAAGCTGCGCCCATTTCAAAATCCTGTCCGGTCTGCATTGCTGTCATAGTTTCGCCGGAGATAAGGAATTCATTAAAGTTTATTTTGACGTCATTAAATTCAGTTGTGCCGCCTTTTTCTAAAGTAACTGTTGAACCACCGTGATTATGACCATCATCTCCGCCTTCTTCATAACCTAACGGTGACAAATACACATCACGAGTCAGCATCGAAAGTATGGCAGGCTCACGCATTAATCCATTGTTAAAATCACTTATATACATAACCGGGGAAATTGTGTGATTCTTATCGCCTTCTTTCAGATTAATGTGGAATGCGTACTTGGTGTTATTCTCTATCGGTTCAATTCCTGTAAAAGTCATTTCATAACCGAATGCTTCTTTGGGTTGATTTTTAATCAAATCAATATCCACTTCATCACTGCCGAATGCTGAACCTATAACGCCGAGTATAAACAGTGCTATGCCTATATGAGAAACATACGCGCCAAGCATTTTTAAATTACCGCGAATAATTTTTACTGCAATTTCAAGATTAACTAAAAGTGAAAACGATGTAGCGAACGCAAGGATGATCATCATAAGATCAGTTAATCCTGCAATAACCAATATTACTGTGAAAAGAATGGATGCGGCGACAGATATTATCGATTTTTTAATCAACTCCTGTGTAGTCGATTGTTTCCATTTTATCAAAAGACTTACACCGTTGAGTAATCCTATGATGATAGCTAAAGGCAGATGCATTTCATTATAGAAGAATGTATCAACAGCTTGTCCGAATATAGGAGCGGAAGTTCCGACAAGAACAATTACAGCAGATGCACAAAGCACGATAGCCGCAGTAAACAATGCCAGTTCTCTTGAAAGAATGCTCTCATCAGCCGGCGGTTCCTGGCTTAGAGTTTTCCACCGGTAAACAATCATTCCAACTCCAAGAAGTATGAATGAAGAAATAAAAATCACAAGGAATAAGTAAACAAGCATACCGGGATCAACAAAAGAATGAACTGACGCATCGCCAAGCACTCCGCTTCTTGTTAAGAAAGTACTGTATAGTACAAGTATATAAGTCATCATGCTCAGCATCAGGTTCGTTTTTATATACTTACCCGGACCGCCTTTTGACTGGCTTTTCTTTTGAACGAGCATCGTATGTATTGATGCGACACCAACCAGCCATGGTATTAAACTTGAATTTTCAACTGGGTCCCATGCCCAGTAACCGCCCCAACCAAGCATTTCATAAGCCCAGTAACCTCCGAGCATAATACCTAATCCCAATATTCCCGAACCGGCAAGAACCCATGGCAGTGATTGCTTTACCCAGTCTTTGTAATCATTCTTCATTAAAGCGGCAATGGCAAATGAAAACGGAACTGTTGCCATTGAAAATCCTATAAATAAAATCGGCGGATGTATCTGCATCCAGAAATTCAGAAGCTGGGGATTCAATCCTTTACCGTCAATAATAAACTGATTGAGAGAAATTCCTGCACCTTTAAGTACAGCGACAAGTTCAGCGCTCATCTTTACAAAATTCTGTCCGGATGATCCGTCACTGAACATAAAACTCTGCAGGAACGGCATGCCGAAATATGCCGGGTTAATACTTTTTGCATTCAGGAAAACAGGTTCAGCCCAGATTGATGCAAAAGGATTTTTAAATAATGGTGATACCATCACCAATAGAAAACTTGTCGCCAGTGTAAACACTGCCATTACTCTTGGTTCAAGGTCGCCTCTTTTGGAAGAGTATGACTGAAGTATTATTCCAACAATTGAGGTAAGCAGTAACCAGAGCATAAAACTGCCTTCCTGTCCGCCCCAGAAAGAAGCGAGCAGAAACCCGGTGCTCAAACTATTGGCACTGTAGCTGTACACATATTTGTATTCATACTGGTGGTTAAGCAGCGCATACCATAGTATAGTAGACGCAACAATTACCAGCATTGCCATTGAGTGATAAGCGATCCTTCCAATGTTCAAAGTATTATTATATCCTCTGTAACTGAGGTAGAACATTATCATCGCTATTATGCTGCTTGCAAGCGCAAGTGTAAGTATAATACTACCAATCATAATTCATATTCCTTATTTCACATAGTTATAAAAGCGGAGAGTTCAGAAAGTCAGTTTCTCATTCTAATTTTTTTACATCACTGATGTTGTTGTTTTCACTTCCTCATATTGCTCTTCATACTTGCTTGGACACTTTGTAAGTATATCCCTTGCGTGGAATTGTCCGTTTTCATACTTACCTGTAACTACAACTGAAACCGCTGATTCAAAATTGTTAGGGATTGATCCGTTATAAAGAACTTTCATCTCAACTCCTTTTGCGTCAGCCAGATAAAAACTGAATGTCCTTTGTTCTTTATTTACTTCGTAATTTTTTTCTTTAACCCATTGACCTGTAGCTTTAACTGTTTTGCCATTTGCTTTTACAACTGCAAAGTCTTCTTCATATTGAATATTACTCTGGGTAAAAAGATAAACCATAAGGCTGAGGAATAACACAATTATCGCTCCGCCGAATATATATTTATTTTTCATTTTTCTTCTCCGTTATTTCTTTTTCAACATTTTTTATACGTTTATCAAGATTCAGCATGTACAGGAAGATTCCTGTCCATACAATAAGGACGATTATCATCACTATATAGATTGCATTCTTTTCAAGGAACTGGTGAAAACCTTCCAAGTTTAACCTCTGATTAATTGTTTATTAATTTTATCTCTTAGAATAATTGATTTATATCCAACCTTCCACATCCAGAAATACAAAATTGTAAATCCGATCATCGAAAGGAAAAATATTAATTGCATGTTCGAGTTCATTTTAAAATCGATAACCGGTCCTGCGTTTGTATCATCTGCTGAACCGGGATGAAGTCCTTTCATTATACGGGGCATAATAAAAATAAAAAACGGAACCGTAATAAAAGCAATCATTGAATAAACAGAAGAAAGCGTCGCCCGTTTTTCTTCCGATTCAATAGATGAACGTAATGCAAACCAGGCTCCATAAATAAGCAGCAAAGCAAATATACTAGTCTGCCGCGGATCCCAGCTCCAGTAAGAACCCCATGCAAACTTAGCCCAGACCGCGCCTGTTACTGTTGCAAGGATACAAAAAATAATTCCGAGTTGTGCCGCTGCGTAAGACTTTGCATCATCATCAAGATTTTTTTTACGCAGGTATTTGAAACTGTAAATCGTTGACATAAGAAAAGCGATCAATGTCAGCCATGCTGTGGGAACATGGAAGAAAATTATTTTCGCGTTTTCTTCCAAACCGGGAATGAATGGAAACTCATACCAGGCAGATGGTTTCTCGACTATGGGAAACCCTATTCCCGCGACTGATACAAAACTCAACAGTAGAAAAAGAAATATTTTCCAAACCATAAAAACCTGATTAAAATTTGAGTGAATTTACTAATCTTTCCAGATAAAATCGAACAGCATATAGGAAGCTGTCAGCATTATAACATCGTAACTAACAACTATTGCTAATTCAAACTTACTTTCTTCAAAGGATGTGCCATCTATCGCAAATAATGTAAGCTGAACCGATGTTAAAATTAAAGGCAATAAAATCGGGAAAGAAAGAACGGGATATAATGTTCCTTTCGCTCCGGCTTTAGAAATTATTGCGGCAATAGTTGTCGATGCTGCTGCAAGACCTATATTCCCAAGTATAAATGAGGTAAGAAACAGGACAAAATTTTTCATAACAAATGCTTCAAACAATGCTGAGTAAAGTATCGCTATAACAGTATTCATACAGAAAACAAGAATGAGGTTAAACAACAGTTTACCTGTAAACACTGTCGATGGTGAAGCAATAAGCTGAAGAGTAAGAGAAGTTCCTCTCTCTTCTTCAGAAACAAATGCGCGAGACAACCCGGACATTGCCGTAAAGAAAATCACAACCCAGAACAATCCCCCAGTAAGGCTTTCAGATATTTTTTCGTTACCAACAGAAAAGAGTATAACACTTATTGCAACGATGATGAACATTGCAAGTGAATTGACCGCATATCGCGTTCTTAGTTCCGAACTGAAATCTTTTTTGAACAGGGCGTATGATTTTGATCTTAATGACATCAGGCAGTTTTACTCAGTATTGTTCTTATATTTTTCAAGAATGATCTCCTCACTGCAATACTGAAGATCAGTCCGCTCATTTGAAGCCACAAGTACAATATGATTTTTAGCTTCTTCAACAATGATCTTGTATACTTTACTTTTCCCGTCTTCATCAAGGTTGGAAGTCGGTTCATCGAGTATGATAAGCTCAGGAGTATGCATCAACGCAAAAATAAATTTTAATCTTTGTTTCATCCCTGAACTGTATGTTTTTACAAGGTCGTTTCTCCTGTCGAATATTTTAAATTCATTGAACAGATAATTTATCCGCTCAGTATTCAGACTGATATTTCGTATTGAAGCAAAATGACTGAGATTTTCCATTGAGGAGAATTCATCATAAAGAACAAGATATGGTGAAACAAATCCGATATAGTTGTGAAGTTTTTCAGGAATAATTTCCGCTCCGCCTATTGAGTGAATTATCTTACCATTTGATGGTGAATTAATACCGGCAATGATCTTCACAAGTGTTGATTTACCTGAACCATTCGCACCTGATATTCCATATATACCAGGCTTGTTAAAATGAAATGATAGGTCTTTAAAGATTAACCTTCTGCCGAAAGTTTTATTTATTGATTCAGCCTTGAGAAAATAATCATTCATGAAAAATTTTATTCTCTTGATTTAATTTGAGTCAACAACGCTATTAAAATTTTCCTTACAGAATCTGAATTAAATATCTCTTTTAGAATTTCTTTAAAGTCATTTTCATTTTCAGCAGCATAATTTACATTCGATAACCTGTCTAAAACAGTTACTGGATACATTTCAACATTATGGGTGATTCTCACAATTGTAGCTGAATATCCTAGAATGTTGGACAATAGAACAAGCGAAGCATCGACTAAATAACTTTTACCATCTCTTACTGCTACTCGTCCTTCTATCAAATTATTCGTTTTTTTGCTGATAACATCCGCTTGGTCATATAAAATATCTAGCGGAGTTCGAATCTTCTCCACTTCTGGTAAATCACCCCACAAATCATCATTTGACATTTTCACTCCTTATTAAATTAAAAGACAATCTTATTGGTAAATGATCCGAAGCTTTTATTTGATTTGGTTGTCCATTATTGTTTAACAAACTACCACTCTTTGTCTCACTTATAACTTCAAGATTATCTTCATCAAAATACTTGATTAGTTGAGGTCTAATTATCACCTGATCAAATATATGCCAATAGTGGTTAACTTGTCTACTGTTGTTGTAGTAGTAAGTCCCTAAGGGCTTTGATTTACCATATCCAAAATGACTCCACATTGGATTATAAAAAAAATATCTCTCTTTTCCTCCAATAGTTCTTTTTTCTTTCAATGCGATATTTTTATCAATAATTGCGTGAATTCCATCCGCGCCAACTAAACCTGATTCATATGGATTCATATTCAAGTCCCCTACTAATATAGTTCTATTATGCCCAGATTTTTTTTCAACTACGTCAATGACTTCACGAACTCGAGTTGAATTAAGAACCTGGTCGTCTTTGTCCTGATATAATTTGCTCCCTAAATGGAGAACAATCAGATTAAAATCTAATCCTAAGGGATGATTAAATTTCCGGCAACATATACCTAAATCATCATATATCCATTCAAAATCACTTTTATATCTAGTTAATATAATCGGATCATTGACAGGGCTATTTTGAAATGTGAATTTTAATTCAAGATCTGCGTTAATAGTCTTAAGTAATTTTATTTTTGATATGTTTTTTACTTCAGATAAAATTATTATATCAATATCGAATTGCAAAACAAGTTCAGCAATTAAATTACTTAAGTCTTTGTTTTGGATATTCCAATAAAGAAAATTCATAATTAAGATATTCTAATCAGTCATGAAAAATTACCAGTTTGCCTTTATAAATATCATCACCTTTTCTAATCGCATAAATGTAAACACCGCTGGCGAGTTTCTTACCGCTGTTATCTAATCCATTCCAGTTGATAACTCTGTATTCACCGAAACTTCTTATCTGTTTTGTTGATTCATAAACAAGTTCCATCGCAGAAGAGTATACATTCAAATCAACTTCTTCATTTATATTACCTGAGAGAGTAAGATTAATTTCCGTGTGTCCTGCTTTGTTATAAACAAATGGATTTGGAAAAACAAATTCATTTACTTCTATTGGCAAAAGTATTATTGATGAATCTTCACGCACAAGCTGACGGTTCAGGAATTCCGATACAGCCCAGTTTTGCGGATCGTTCTGCTGAAAGAATGCATAATAACCCGGCGAAAGTTTTATACTCCCTTCAATTGAATCAACGCTTAATATATAACTGTATGGTACAGACAGATTGGGACCGTTTATTCCTCTGTCTGCATCTGAGTTTGAAATTAAAACCACAAACGTGTCCTGCGGTGAAGCATTTGGATTTATAAGTGTGATAAAATTATTTGCCATTCCATATGAAGATCCATTGATGGTATCTGCCGGCGGAGTGAAAGTAAGTGGTGTTCCGGTTCTGATTAATGGATATGCAGCAGCTTCTTCAAAATACATTCCGGGGATTCGGCGGCTGCGTGTATAAAATGTCCATATACCGAATTTATTAAACTCAGTTCTGAGTGATGTACCTATTTCAGACAGGCTGTTGTAAATCGCATTTAAAGCTCTCAGTTGGGGCATCAATTCCCATTGACGTTTCAGTACATCATAACCATAACTGTCACGAAGATAAATATTCCATACAGCCAGATTATACCCGTTGTTGTTCGCAAAAGAATTTCCTGGATTATTAAAATAACTATTCATGTATGCGTAGTAATCATTTATGGAGTCGTAAACAAATTCTTCCATTGCTGTTGAAGTTATTTCATAAAAGAATCTGTCCGCATCCCTGAATATATAATTACCACCCTGGATGGCATGATGAAATTCGTGTGCTGCAGTAACTCTCGCACCGTCTATCCCGTTCGTCGCAAACGATCCCACGTAGTCGTTATCTATTACAATAAATGATCTTAATTTTCCTGATCCGGGTGAAGTTTCACTTTCATATTCTGTGTAGCCATACAGACCCGAGCCAAGTTCATTTATATAAACATCGTAAAGATTATCACCGCCTGATGTATCATCCAGCGGGGGCGGAGGATAGCCGAGGTAATTAACTTCAAACGTATATGATGAATCAAACGCCTGTGCGACTAACTGCGCATTTTGCAATGGAGTCTGTGCAATGTTATACCTCGGAATATCATTTCCCGTAGTGTTAAAATGAATTCTAAAAAATCCGTTCGGAGAAACAATGCTTGTTTGTTTAGGAGTACGCTGAGTTATCTTTTCAATCTGATTCTGTTGTTCTGCATCGAACAGATTTTTATTCATCCGAACAAAGTTTACGGTACCAAATGCACATTTTATTGTGCCAGTATTTTCAATAATTTTTAACTGCTTATCAGTTAATAAATGAGGAGCTTTTATAGAAAGGTACTCAGCATAAATTGAATCCAGATGCAGCCTGGAATACTCCTGTGCAAAAACAAATGAACCAAAAACTGTAAACAGAATTATTGCTATTTTTTTCATGGCAGTTGTTTGACTGTTATGCACCCTAAAGAACTGTTGGTGTAAACAAGATGATAATTTTTTGAATTCATATTTTTTATAAAGTACCTGTTGATATTTTCCGCGTCGATGATTTCTGTTGCAATATAACTTCTTCCTCCCCTTGTAAAGTCAATTTTTTTAATTGACTTTTCTGACGGGAAATATGCAACAATTTTTTTTAATCCCTGAAATTTTATCTCACCGAAATATAATTGCTTCCGGTCTTTTATCCTCATCTTCTGAGGAATTTCTCTGTAGTCTTTTAAATAAACATTGTTACCTGTTTTTAATGCTGTATAGACGGAGTTGCTTGTTTCTACAAAACTGAAGAAAGACTGTTTATCATCATTCAGAATATCATCAGTTATACTTTTAATATTAACACGGTAGTCGAAAGGTATCCGCATCTTTGGAGTTATGTTTTGCGACGGCTGCCCAAGTTCAACTGATTTCAGAACTATATCATCTTCATCAGACTGCCAGTAATTTAACTGTACTGAACTGCCTGCACCAATGGAAAGATCATAAACATCTGAAAACCTTCCGGGAAACATTGTGAATGAGTAACGGGGTTCTTTAAAATCATAAAAACCTGCAGCAACCTGGTTTTGTTTTTCATAAGCTAAATATATTCTTGGTTCATTCTCCTCATTTCTGCTGATCCGCAAATCAAGAATATTCCCGGGAGTATAGATAGATGTTTTCTCTTTCTTCAACGATTTGAAATCCACTTTAACTATTTCAATAAGCTTTGCGTTGAATGAAAAACAATAAAATGATTTAAGGAATGCGTTATGATTAAATACTGCTATCTCTTCATGAAATCCGTTCATAGAAACATCTGTGTACAAGTCAGGAATTCCATAATTATTCCTGGTGATAAGTTTCAGTTTGTTGTCGTACCTGTCAATAAAACTAACATCTATAATTCCATTGTTTTCATAATCAAAGTAGTTTAGCGATACAGGTTCAATACCGGGGATAATGTTTAAGTCACCTGAGAGACTGCGCAAATTAGTAACGGTGATCAATTCCCCATCAGAAGTAATTGCCGCTATTCCATCAATAAACTTGCTGTAGTAAGGAATGATTGACTGCAAGCCTTCTCTTTTCAGATAAGGTATCTCATCGTAAAACTGCAAATCACCTTTTTCAAATATTATCGATAAAAGCGAATTGCTTTTATTGATATAAGCGATATCAATTTTTCCGTCATGGTTAAAATCACCGGTAATAAAATTATCAGGAATGAATTTTGTCTTTACAGTGATCACTTCGGAATAAGATGAAACGGCATCACCAAGCATTATTACAATGCTGTTGCCATTTGTATAAATAAGATCTTCATAAAGATCAAGATTAATATTGGTCGATTTAAGATTATGAACTTCAGTTCCGCTGTGAAAACTTCTTGTCAAACTAAACCTGTAAGAACCATGGTTATAGTAAAAATTAATTGAATTATTCAGAAGATCATAAGCGGCAATATCCTTGTTACCGTCATTGTTAAGGTCTATGAAGATTGCTTCAGGAAAAATTTTTCTTGCATCAGGTTTTTGCTCTGATAATTTCCCATTCTCCTCGTATAAGATTGAAAGCCCGTTAAAACCATTGCCGGAAATCAGGAGTTCAGGTGAATCATCATTATTAATATCAGCAGCGGAAATATTTTCGGGGAACGAATCAAATTTCATAAACTTATTAGTTACCATTTTTCCCGATGGTGAAATATTAATAAATCCCGCCTGACGGTTTTTGCGTGAAGTGAATCCGTATTTAACTGACTGCCAACCTTTGCCAAAAAAACTGGTGAACTGATTCAGTTCAACGGGAGAATTAACTGAAAGTTCATTTACTTTATTGTCAGATGCATCGCCTCTTATCAAAGAAAGATTTTTTGTCCCTTTATTAAAAAGTATGAGATCAGTATAAGAATCGTTATTGAAATTAAGTGAGGCGATAGCAGTATAACCGGATTTAACCTGGTAGGAATTCAATTTACAGAATCCATTTATGGGTATCTGTGCGTTTAATTCCTGTGAAAGTAGAATTGTAAAAAGTAAAAGACTAAGTTTGTTTAATTCTTGTTTTAAGCCTGTTTTCTCTTCTCTGCAGGGCTTCATCATATCTTCTGTTTTCATCTTCAGTTTCCGGAACTACTTCTATGGCTTTTACTGGTTTGCCGTCTGCATCAACAGAAACAAATGTAAGGTAAGCGGTATTTGTGTGTATACGTTTTCCCTCTTTGAATGCTTCAGCGTAAACCTTAACACCAATTTCCATAGAAGAATTAAATACCCTGTTCACCGATGCCGTTAATGTTACAGCTTCACCAAGTTTAATCGGGTGATGAAAATCTATTCTGTCAACAGATGCTGTAACACAAATTCTCTGGTTATGCTTTGCAGCGGAGAGCGCTGCACAAATATCAATCCAGTGCATTAACTGCCCGCCAAGTAAATTGCCTAACTGGTTTGTATGATGAGGTAAAACCAGCTCAGTCATTGTTATTACTGATTCACTTACTTTTTTTACGCTTGTCATTAATTTGATGCGGAGAGCTTTCCCTCAAGTGAAGTTTTCAATTTTTGAACGTCTTCTGCTCTTGAATCATCTGAAAACCGGGCAAGAAATTTATTGATTTCGGTCAGTGCTTCTGAATTTTTATCCCTGTCAATCAGCAGAACAATTTTATTATACATTGCCATCGGTGCATAACGTGTGTCGTGATAAGTTTCTATAACATTTGTATAATACATAAGTGACGCTGTATAGTATTCAAGTTTTTCATAAATCAATGCATCACTGAATTCCTTCTGAGCAAGTTTATCATTTAACTCAGCAATTTTTGATTCGGCTTCAGCAACTTTTTCATGTGTCGGAAAGAAATCTATAAATGCCTGGTATTCTTCAATCGCTTTTTTTGTATATCGCTGGTCCAGGTTAAAATTCGGAGACAGAAGGTAATAACATTCTGACAACATAAACTGCGACATCGGTATGTGCTCACTCGCTGTCATATTTTTTATCAGTTTACTGAACTCATAACCGCCGAGTATGTATTCCCCGCGATGATACCTCGTCATAGCAAGATAATACTGCGCATCATCCACTACAGCGTTACCGGGATATTGCAGAATTATTGCCTGAAACTCGTTGATCGCTTCTTCGTAGTCTTCATCGTTATATAATTCTATTGCGTAATTAAGTTTTTCTTCAGGTGTCAGATTTGTTGTATCGATTGAACCGGAACAACCCCAGAAAATGAGTGGAATAAATAACAGATAAAAAATGTGCTTCATAATTTGAGTACTAATAGTTTTAAATTTTACAGTCAATAATAACGAAATTCCATCCGCGTTCAAAGGTATTTATTGCTACTTACTCCTTATAGTGAAGAAAAGAATCACGGCTAATGCAGTGGCACCGACTGCAACGACAGGCTCAAACAAACTTGAGAAAAAAGGCTCCGAAGGTCTTTCAGCAGTTGTAAACGGATATGAAAAATTCTCAGCACTTTGTAATTCAGAAGTTGGAATTGTATCACTGGCAGTAAAATTAAATCTATCGCTAAGATTCTGATCTGATTTTAGGAAGTAACTTCCATTAATTGTAAAAACCCGCTCAGTATAAAAACTTCCGAAGAAACCGTCTTTAAATGTTTCAGTGTATTCCACTTTTGCTTCATCTAAAGTCACATTTAGTAATGATGATTCTTCCTGCAAGACAAATTTCAATTTATTAATCTTTGAATTAAGTGATGACCGGAAATAATTTTTTAGCACCTCATATCCATAACCGAAGGTTAAAGATATTGAAACGGAATCTTTATTCTCTTTCAACTCTACGGCAATATGAGTAGATGCTGAATCCAGTAAAACGTAAAGCGACTCGAGATTGGTTTTTGTCTGCCCGGAAATATTTCCTGCAAATAAAAGAAAACTGATAAATAATACTCCTGCTGTTATCATGATTTTTCTATTTAGAGGAGTATGAAAATGATTCAAAATTTTTCTTTAACCATTCGTTTTTATTAATGTAGAATGGATGATCCTGTGTTGGACAGGACCATCCAAATAATTTATTTATGCTCTTCCCATTGACATCTGCTGAAGCCGCTGAATTCTTTCTTCAACAGGCGGATGAGTTGAAAACAATTTCATAATTCCTCCGCCGGTAAGCGGATTTATTATAAACATATGTGCTGAAGCCGGACCAACATTTTCAAGCGGTTTCATTTCGTTGCCGCGTGATATCTTCATCAATGCCGAAGCAAGTCCGTTTGGATTTCCGCTTATTTCGGCTCCGCCTTTGTCAGCAAGAAATTCACGTGAACGTGATATTCCCATCTGTAATAATGTTGCAGCGATTGGAGCAATTATCAGCAGCAGCAGTGAAGATATTCCTCCACCGTCCCTGTCATCATCGCTTCTGCCGAACATCATTGCCCAGCCAGCCATTTGAGCTACGTATGTAATAGTACCGACAATTGTAGCCGCAATGGTACCGATAGTATATCACGGTGTTTAACGTGTGCCAGTTCGTGAGCCATAACACCCGCGAGTTCTTCATTATTTAATCCTCTAAGTATTCCTGTTGTCGCGGCAACGGCGGCGTTTTGCGGATTTCTTCCTGTGGCAAAAGCGTTCGGAGTAGGATCTTCAATAATGTAAACTCTTGGCATTGGAAGATTAGCTCTTGTTGCAAGCTGCTGAACCATATCATAAAATTTTGGTGAAGTTTCTCTTGTCACTTCTTTAGCTCTGTACATTTTAAGAATAATTTTATCTGAGAACCAGTACGAACCAAAATTCATTATAAGTGAAAAGACAAATGCTATTGTCATTCCGGTTTTTCCTCCTAGCAGATAGCCAACAAGGAGAAATAATCCCATCATTACTGTCATTAATATTACTGTTTTAAACGTGTTCATTTTCCTCTCTGATTTTTTTAATTCGGACAAAATTAAATAACGGGTTTTTGTTAAGCAAGGTACAATGGATTGGGATATCCACGTAGTTTGATGACAAATATTCCAACAGGTTTCTTTTATGATCCAGCAAAACTAATTGTTACGCTGTTTTGATCATTTAAGCAGTAACATTTTTTTTGAGTGTGAATGTTCACCTGTAGTCAACCTATAAAAATAAATTCCCGAAGCCAGTTCATCCGATGCAATAAATTCAACAGTATAATCACCAGATTGTTTTGTCTCTTCAACTAATGCAGATATTTCGTTCCCAAGCAGGTCGTAAACTTTTAATGTAACAAATGCACCTGAATTTTTTCTGTCAATACTATAGTTAATTATTGTCGTTGGATTAAAAGGATTAGGATAATTCTGTTCAAGACGGTATTTGACGTCCGCGGGTTCACCTTCAACATTCGTGGTAATGGTGAGATTTTTCAATATCCAGTTATCCGGATCAAAAGTAACTGCAATTGGTTCTTCTGTTAACCCGATAATAAACTGCTGATACTGCTGATCATTAAGAATTGTAATTGTAGTATCTCCTGATGCTCTTTCAATTTTTATTTTGATGGGCATCGTAAAAAACATTGGAGAAGTATTTAATTCCTGCTCGACTGCCAATCTTAATTCATATCCGCTGCCTGTTTGTTCTGAATACCAGTTGAATAAATATTTTGGATAATTTTCTCCGTAAATCCATTCCTGGAAAAAGTACTCAAGTGATGATCCGTATTCACTCTCAGCAACTGCCTGAAAATCTTCTGTTACTGCGGTACCATAATTTAAATTGGGGCTTGATGTATAACTTCTTAATAAGCTGAAGAAGATTGAATCACCCACAATACCTCTTAGCATATGAAGAATATATGCGCCTTTCGAATAACTCCGGTAACCATCAAAAATGTAATAAGGATCTGTAATATCCTGAACATATACCGACCCTTGCGCAAATTTTGCAGCGGGAATAATTCCATTCATATAATCATGGTATGATTGATTTCCATATTTCACTTCATAAAAAAGCCCGGTTGCGTAAGTAGCAAAACCTTCGTTAAGCCATATATGATGCCAGTCCCTGCAGGTGATCTGATCACCGAACCATTGGTGCGCTAATTCGTGTGAGACTAATCCTTCATTAAAAGTACCCATAGAAGATACTGTCTGGTGTTCCATTCCACCGCCGCCTAAAAATTGAGCGTGACCGTATTTTTCATTTATGAATGGGTACAATCCAAAACGATCAGAAAATACTTCAAGCATATGTGTGGTCTTGTCGAGTTCAGATTGAAAACCGGAAAAGGCATCGGGAAAGATGTAATGAATTACCGGCATGGAATCAGTCGGTGAGTAATTGAAATAATTATAATAGATATGATAGTCAGCCACCGCAAAAGAAATTAAATAATGAGCGATAGGATAACTGCTCTTCCAATGATATGTTTTTGTCTGATCTGGATTTGTTTGTATAACAGCAAGAATTCCGTTTGATACAGCATATAAATTTTCATCACACGTTATCAGAACTTCGGAGGAGTCAGCTTTGTCAGCAGGAGTATCTTTGCAGGGCCACCAGTCATTCGCTCCGTAAGGCTCGCTGAGTGTATACATAACTGGTGTTCCATTATGTATCTCATAGATTATACTTCCGAACCCTGTTGCAACCGGAAGTCCCTGGTAAAAAACATCGACTTCAAATTCTTCACCGGATAAATAATTTCTTTCAAGTGTGATATTGATTTTATTATCGCTATGAGTGAACGAGACATTCACTCCCGATGATTTCACAGAATCAACATTAAGCGCTGTTTTAAGATCAAGGAAAAAATCTGTCAGAGTATTCAGGGCTTTGGCTTTTACCGTTACTTTGCCGATAAGATAGTTCGGGGAATAAGTTAATTTCAGATCAAGATTATAAAATGTCACATCAATATTTGTATCGCCGGGATAATTAATTTTCCCAGCCTTAAAAGAACCGGAATACTTTTCCATTTCAGATTTGATTATTGATTCATCAAACTGTTGTGAATAAGTTATCGCCGATAGAAGTAAAACCGTTAGAAAAGAAATTAATATCTTCATCTCACCCTCGTTTTAATATCTTCACTTAGAACTTTATAAATGTTGTCCAGTAAGTCAATATCAATAAAAATAAAAAAGGCGATTCAGAAAAATCGCCCTAACTTTTGCTACTTAATTAATATCATCTTCTTCATATCAGAATAAACAGGAATTTGCCCCACACCAATTACTTCTATCCTGTACAAATAAATTCCTGATGCCAGGTCGTTGATTCCGGACAATCCGCCTGAGGCGGAAGAGTGACGCTGCGAATTAAACTCAACTTCATAAAATCCTGCAGTTTGTTCTTTGTTAACAAGCACAGAAACCAACTCTCCTTTAATATCATATACCATCAGCTTTACATATGTCCTCTCTTTTATCTCATAGCTGATTAGCGTTGATGGATTAAATGGATTTGGATAATTCTGATATAGTTTATAATCACTGATTATTAACTCCGATTCAACAGAGGTTATATTAACAAATAACTCAAGGCTCAATTCTGATTCATTGCCCTGGTTATCAACGGCTGTCAGTTTGTAATAATACTTATGGTTACCCGGTGGTGATTGATGTTTGTAAAAAGTATCCAGCTGAGTAGTAATTAACTTCGTTGAATCTACTGTAAAATTAATTACGGTATCTCTGAATAATTTATAATTCCCAATATCTGCTTCGATATTTTTCTTCCATCTGACTGTAATCGAAGAATCAATTAGTGCTGATAATCCTGTCGGTGGTCTGGGAGCTAAATCCTGATAATTGTAAGTTTCACCTAATGGACCACCATACATACCAATATCACTTCGTGTTCCATCTTTATCTAAAATATTCGGGTCGCCTTTGTTTATTGCAGGTGAATACTTCTGCAAATGTAAATCGTATGTTCCGCCAATTCTTGGTATTGTGCTTTAACAAACATTGGATCAGTGAATATATTATTATTACCAAGGCTTGCTGTGCCTCCTGTCAATTCACCTACATTCCAGAATAAATTATAGTCAGGAGCTACTGCACCGTTTGATGCCTGTATTCCTTTCAAGACATCCTTAGCGATGTTATTTCTTATCACCGTTCTATGTGCTGTTGAGGTTGAATAACCTATCTCAGAATTGAGTGAGATATTATTTTCAAAATAGACTGTATCGGCTACTATTTGCCCTGCTCTTATGTTTACACCTTCATAACCAGAGACAAGATTGTTTTTAATTACTCCCCCGCTGATGTATTGTAGATCAACACCTCTTAAGCAGTAACCTGATTCGAATACAATGTTATTTATAAAGGTCGGTTTTCCACCGAATGCAAATAGAACAGGTGTCTCAGAAACATTTTCTCCATATATTATATTATTCATGTACACCGAATGGCAAGTATCTGCAGGGCATTCATCTCTAATTGCACGGTTATAGGCCCGAATAATAAAATTTGAAATATGAACAGATGAAAAGTTGATTGATAATGCAGCAGTTAAATTTTTTGTTCTACAAAATTCCGCTTTAATATTTGAATTCCTTGTATTAATCCCAATTCTACCAGGCAGAGAATTTAAAAGATAAAAATATTTCATCGAAGAGTTGTTATTATAAAAGTAAATGATATTTGGTTCAGTATTATTTGTTGCGTCAATAATAGTGCTATCCATACTACTTCCAATAAGATGTATTGTTCTATTTATATAAAGAGATTCGTAGTATACACCCTTAGCGACGATAATTGTATCATCAATCCAACTCACATCAATTGCTTTCTGTATGCTATCCGCCGCGGTCTCCCAGCTTGTATATGGCGGTGTGCTGCTGCCGGTTTTGCTTACATAGCGTGTAGTAGCGTGAGTAATGTATAATGTACAATTTACAATGTACAGTGAGAGGAAAAGAAGAAGAAATATTTTTGGTTTCATAAAGTTACCCGTCGGTTTATAACCACTGGTTGTAACTTAATCTTTTATAAATTGATTTGCGAGAGGAGAATAAAAAAGGCGATTCAAATTGAACCGCCTTCATTCTTAACTCATAATTTTTAATTCTAAACTACTTAACAAGAATCATCTTATTTGTCTGCATAAAGTTATTTGAAATAAGAGTGTAGAAATAGACTCCCGATGTAAGATTAGATGCGTCAAAGTTAACATCATAGGAACCTGCATCTTTTACTTCATCAAGCAAACTTGCAACTTCAACACCGAGTGCGTCATAAACTTTTAATGAAACATGACCTTTAGTCGGTAATTGATAACTAATAACCGTTGCAGGGTTGAATGGATTAGGATAATTCTGGTACAATGTGTATTCAGCCGGAGTTTCGATTTGAGCATTCACCACAGCGCTGTAATCATAACTTCCATCCTGGTCAATCATCTTTAACCTGTAGTTGTAATTACCGGGATTAAGTTTAGTATCAGTGTACGAATAATATTTTGTCTCAGTGGTTGTACCATGTGAAGGTACGAATGCTATTTCTTCCCAGGTCGTATTTGAAAAATCAAGGGTGATCAAAGCTCTTTCAATTTCAAAACCATGACTGTTCTGCTCGGAAGCTGTACTCCAGTTAAGTGTGACGTTTGATTCATTTACATTTGCTGTAAAGGTACTTAACTCAACAGGCAGCGGGTTATCCGTAGGATCACTAAGCGCCCACATACTAAATGATGTAACTCCGCTTAATGTAACAGTGTTAGCGGTGGGATTTCCCGTCCCGCCCATATAAACCCAATTACCGCCGGTATATTTGAATAGTTTGAGATTAGCATCACCATTTACAAAACCAACTACTTCAGGATCATTATAGTTAACAGTCAACGTTGCATTGTAACCTGTTCCGTTAGGAGTAACATTAAAATAACGTCGTACTGCTTTACTGCCTACAGGCATATTAGGCGGAAGCAGATTAGGGAATACTTCAACAGTGACTGAATCTGTGGTGCCAAGACTGGAAAAATTCAATGTAGCAAAAGTTTGTCCCTGAAGATTTGTAAAATTGTAATCAACTCCTGTAGAACTGACAGCAATTTTTTCTTTCAGTGATACCCAAAGCTGTGTTCTTGAAGTTTGATATGAAGCTTTCATTCTTGAAGTTTGATCAACAGTATAAATATTCATACAACCATCATCAGAGTAATCCATATAATTTTCAATCATTCTTTCCATACCTGAACATTGAACCGGGTTTGGGCAAGATGGGTAGCTGGAAAAATACTGATTGCTGCACGGCGGTGTATCATTACATAAATCAGTGCCTGAACAATTAGTAACATCACCCCATGTATGATAAAGATTCAGCCAATGACCAACTTCGTGTGTTGCTGTTCTTCCGAGATTATATGGGACAGCAGGTGAATTATAACCAAATGCACTCCAGAGAATTACTACTCCATCTGTAGCTGGTGCACCGCCTGGGAACTGTGCGTAACCAAGAATACCACCGCTAAGATTCGCAACCCACAAATTCAAAAAGTTTGCGGAGTTCCAGTAGGATAATGCTTTTAACTGTGCATTCTGGGTTTGATAATTCCAGCTTGTCACTGCTGTCTGAACACGGTTAATTCCTGAATGAGGATTTCCGTTTGGATCTCTGTCAGCTAAACGGAATTCAATTTTAGTATCGGCACCGACGGGATTATTATTCCAGCCGGGTGTTCCAAGTATACGTCTGAAATCTTCATTGAACACTCTTATCTGTGATTGTATCATTGCATCAGAAATATTTTGCGAAGCTGTATTCCAAATTACATGTACGACTACAGGAATCGTAACAACAGTCTCTGCAGATAACATATCAGGATTTTGACTAATGAACTGCTGAATTCTATCTTCGTTAGTGGTGAGTAAATCACCAAGACGAGGATTTTCAGCCTGAAGTTGTTCCATATATTCATGCGTGACACATCTTACCTTATCACGCTGAGCCATCAACAAACCGGTCAGTAGAATAAAAGAAAAGGTCAGGAGAAGTAGATTCTTGATCATATAAATACCTTTCTTAAATGGTATGATAAAACGGAAGTTATTTGAAGTGGTTAAAAAATATCTTTTTTATTTATAAGGTTCAATAGTCATTGATAATTATCTTGTTCCTTAACTCTGCAGACAGTGTTGAAAGTACAATAGGCACATATTTTATTTTCTCTGTCGGGTAAAGAAGAAAGATTAAAAATCCCTTTCGCAATATTATCTACATACAGTCTGATGAAGCCGGAGCTTTTTGAAATAAGTTCACTATTCACTTCATCAATCTCTTGAGTGGTTAATTTTTTCTCCTTAGCCGATGGCAAGACCTGGTTAAAACCGAATTCATCATCTTTATATTTCAATGAAAAAATATCCGCGCCAAAAGCGAATACATCCTGTTCTTCACTCTCTAAAAATTTTTTGGCAGCGAGCATATAAACAGGAAGCTGTAAACTTAATCCGTTTTCAAGATCTGCACGTGAAGGTTTTTTGCCGCTCAATTTATAGTCAACGATTTTATAAGTACTGTTTTGATTGTCAATATCTATCCTGTCTATCTTACCACGTACTTTTACATCATTGATTGTGAGATCAGGTAAAGTCTTATCTTTCTTCTCAGCAGCAAATTTTCCGAATTGAAACTCAAAATATTTCGGCAGAAAATTATCTTCGTTAGCCCGTTCATATTCTATAAACTTGTGGAGAATTGAATTGTTACTGTCCCCATTAATTCCCATAATTTTTTCCTGCTCATAAAATGTTACAGGTGAACTGAAAGAGAATTGCTTTAACTGTCCGGCTGCGATTGAAAAAATTAATTCTTCAGCAAGTTTAAATGTTTTATCGTCACAGTTATGAAGTACTATTTTCTTTTTCTTTAAAGCTGAATAAAATTCATACAATATTGAATGAAGGAGGCTTCCCATTTCCAGCGGTTCGATTTCTTCACCGGGTTCCTCAAGACTTTTTATTCCAAGAAGTCTTTCAGCAAAATATTTAAATGGACAACCGGCGTATGTTTCAAGCTGTGATATTGAGTAAATCCTGTCCTTAAAATCATTCAGTTTTGCTTTTGCTTCACGATTGATATTCTCTCCTATTATTCCCGCATATTCAGATGTGCTATTTAATTCTTTCCGCTGGTTCTGAATATCAACAGCAAACCTGATTTTATTTAGATCGATACCTGCTTTACCCGCATTCTCAGCATAAATTTTATTGTCGATTGTTTCTTCATTAAGTACGGCTAACAGATCTTTCTTTGAATAAATTAGTTTGTTGAAATTATTCTGTAACAATTGTTGTGAACTGAATAGTGAATTAAATTCATTTACAAAAGAAGAAACAGTGAGTTCTTTTTTATCTTCAACTGAAGGATAAGAAAGATAAAGACGCTTCTCCCATGTACACAAAGCCTGGTAAAATAAATATCGCTGTTCAGTCTGGTGGTTCTGTTCACTTTTTACAAATGATCCGGAAAAAAATATTTCCGGATTGTATTTCGTTGGAAGGCTGCCATCAACTAATCCCGATATGAATAAGTACTTAAACTTTAATCCGCGGATTTCATTAAGAGTAGTTATCTGCACACCATAACCGGGTTTCTCTTTTATATTATACCGTGACGATGTGACCGCTGTCCGCATCTGATTTAAATAAAATCTTAAATTGAATTTTTTCTCATTGCCGAATTCAAGTTTCAAAAGGTCCATCACTTCGTTAACCAGATTTATAAAGGTGGTTATGGCTTTAACATTTTTTTCGGCAGAGTCTGAATCTTTTGACAGAAGTGAAAAATTCATTCCTGTTGAATAAACTAATTGAAGAATATTATCCTCAAATTCTTCAGGTGATAATTTTTTAGTGAATGGTTTTAGCAAATCATAAATCTGTTCAATATCATCATACGCTTTTTTAAGTGATTGTTTTTCTGAGGATACGTTTTCAAATTCATCACTGTATAGTCCCGCTGATTTCAATTCATCGCTAATAACACTCTTCCAGTTTTCATAGCCCGAAATTATTTTATACTTGACCGAAACATAAAGCAGGTTTGAAACATCTATCGATGTCTCTATCATACTGCTGCTTAGCGCACGGAGGATATTTTTATAATAAAAATCGTTTTCAATTATCTCCAGGTAGTTTATGATTGATATAACCGGGTAAGAAGTATCGAGAGCGAACCTGTCAGTAAGATTAAATGGTATTGAGTACTGAGGGAATATATCACGAATGAGCGCTGAATAAGGCTGGATCAGATTAAATACAACACACACATCAGCAGGTCTGATGTCCTTTTGGCTGAGAATATTTTTTATTTCCTTTGCAATATTTTCAATTTCTTTTTCGCGTGTTGAGGACTTTATCAGTGTGATATTCTCTTTAAAATTATCAACCTGAGTTTTGTTTAAGTTATTAAAAAGATTTTCCCGGATGTTTAATGTGAACTCACTAAAACTTCCGGTGAATTTTTCTTCAACCACTCTGAATTTTTTTTCAGTGAACTTTTTAAAACATTTATCAAGGTGTGAAAAAATTGAATGATTGTTCCGGTAATAATCCAGAGTGACAAAAGTCCGGAGCCCCCTTATCTGTGCTGTTCTGTGCAGGATTTCAATTTCAGGAGTTGTGAATTCATCAAAGCCATTTATCACTATCAGGTTAGCTGAAGCATATAAATTTCTGAAGCCCGTCTCAAATTCACTTTGCGACATTTGCAGAATTGATTCGTAAATATCTCCAATTTCTTTTACCCCGAGTTCTTCGCATCTTTTTTTGTAATCGCCAAAAACTTCTGCTATATCATAAGCTTTAAGTTTTTCTGAGCCGGATAAATTTTCCGCTTCAAGCTTTAAAAGCGAAGGTGTAATTGCCTGTCGTTTATATTCAGAAATTACATTCCCCACTCTCTCCAATGTACCGGATGGAATTTCTCCTTTGTATTCTGAAAAATATTTCAGACTAACTGATTGAAAACTTTTCCTGAGCAGTACAGCAGCAGCAGCTTCACTTAAAACTTTATTTCCGGTTACAGCATTTTGGTATAAAATTGATGAAGAATATGTTGAGAGCGTTTCTAAATTGATCCTGCCGGTTCCTTGCGCGGGTGACATATCAATAAATTTTCGTTTGAGATTTCTAACCCGTCGATTAGTCGGTACAATTAATATGAATGAATTGAATTCCGAATGCTTTATTCTTGAATCCAATTCAGCATCGAGATTTATCTCACTGATTTTTTCGGTGGTTAAAATCATTTTTTCAGGTATGATTTCATAAGGTGAAAATTTGATTTCCGTATCTGGTTGTTCAGATTGAGATCAAGTGCGCTTACAAGAAAATCAAACCGCTTTCTTGCATCCCGTTTTCCATTTATTACCAGAGTTTCAAGTTCAATAAACTTTCCGAGAAATTTTATATCATCAAGATGAATCCGTGTATTATCAAACATATAAAGCTTCCGGTTTTTATCAACTATCACTTCAACATCAAAAAGTTTTTCAAAAAATTTTTCTGTTCCTTTTGACATTAGATGAATAACCTGATAATCCGAAAACCTGTTTTTTGCCTTTTCATTTCTGTTGTAACGAATAAGACTTTCCTTTCCGTTCTCAATACGAAGTTTTAGTAATGCATCTTCATTCTTATAATAAATATCCCGTTGATTCAAAGTAGAAGTGTACTTAGCATTAATAAATTTCAATTTCCTGAGCAGTGATGAAAATGAATCTACTTTTATTTTAACTTCAAGATTAAGCGGCATTGAAAACTATTTTAAAGAATTATTTTTTGTATAACTGGAGCACTTCCCTGCCCATTCTTGGCTTTATGGAATTGGTCAGCTTTTCTGAATATTCAAGTTTTAGATATTCATTAAAAATTTTATACGTATCAATAAGTGTAATTCCAAAAGGGGGACCGCCATCCCTTTTTTCAACAGGGAAAAACAGCGCAATAAATTTTCCGCCTGGTTTAATCAGAGACGCGATTTTAATAGCATATTCTTTTCTTCTATCAGGATTGATCGCACAGTAAGTTACGTAGTCATATATATAATCAAATTGACCGGTAACAGTTTCATCAAGTTCAAAAATATCTTTTTCAATAAGTGTAATTTTAACAGCATTGGCTGCGGCTAAATCTCTTGTAAAGTCAATCGCAAAAGATGAAAAATCGACGGCGGTAACATCAAAACCAGCTTTGGCGACAGCGATTGCGTCATAACCTTTTCCGCATCCGGCTATTAAAATTTTACCCGGCTTAATAATTGATGAATCTTTAAGCAGTTCAATGAAAACTGGATTTGGAGAATTCAAATCCCAGTTTGATTCACTGTTCACATATTTTGAATTCCAGAAAGAGGCTTTGTCAACAAGGGCAGACATTATAGATTTGAAAAATTATGTTATTGATATTAAGATTAAGATGATTATTTTTTACATAAAAATTAGAACAACTATGAAAACACTAATATTCATTTCAATATTACTAATAACCTGCTTAAATGTAAATGCGCAGGGAATCGGTGAACTGGCACCTGAAAAAGCGCCGGAAGTTTTTCCTGATAACGCGTTCGGACTGGATATAATGTTCAGTGAAGGCGGATTTGGATTTGGTACTTTCTACAGAAGACAACTCTCACAAAAGTTTACTCTGTTTACAGACTTTTCGATCTCAGAAGCTAAAGATGAAAATGAATTTGAGTACATTGATTATTTCGGCAACGCTTATTCAATAGGCAAAAAGAACAGAATATTTTTACTGCCACTTAACTTTGGTATTCAGTATCGATTATTTGAGAGTGTAATTGCCGATAATCTTCGCCCGTATATAAACGCTGGCGTTGGACCAACCCTGGTAGTTACTACTCCTTATGAACTTGAGTTTTTTAATTCGTTCGGTAAAGCACATGCCCGTTATGCTATGGGCAGTTATTTCGGATTTGGCGCCAACTTCGGATTGGATAAATCAAGTCTGGTTGGAATCAATTTAAGGTACTACATAGTTCATTTCTTTGATGAAGGTGTCGAAAGTCTTGAAGGAAAATTCAAAAAGAATCTTGGTGGTGTTTACCTTACTATAAATATCGGTATGATGTATTGAGTGTGATTGAACCGGGATTTAACGGCTTTACTAATCTGACTTTTCGATTTTTCAGACTATTAGAAAAAAATAACAACTTAGAATGGTTCAATAAAAATCGTGAACTTTATCAAAACAATATTGTCCAGCCGGCAAAAGCTTTTGTAACAGCCATCGGACCTTTCTTTAATCAATTGAATCCCGCAATACGAACTGAACCAAAATTTAATGCAACCTTAATGCGCTTAAATAAGGATATGCGATTTGCAAAAGGAGCACCGTATAAAAATTATTTTTTGATTCACTTTGGCAGATTTAAGATGGACAGTGAGTTTTATGTTTATATCGATAAAACCGGTTTATCGTATGGTCTCTTCCTTAATAACAGCAGGGACGAAAATCTTTACTTTGATAAAAATGTTCCAAAGTTCAAAAACGATTTAAAACTAGTTTTTACAAAATATGGAATAGATGGGAAGTACAATCTTTTGACATTTGAAAAAGAGCCTACCATCCTCAAGAAAAATTTTAAATATGAACACGACTCTGACTTACTGAATAAAACAAAGTTTATACTTCTCGAAAAATTTATTCCTGATGGAAAAGCAATTCTTTTTAAGCCTGCATTTCTTACTGAAATGATAAAAGCATTTTCTAAACTGTACCCGCTTTATTGTTTCGCTATAACCCCTGACCCCTTGAGGCTATTAGAAGAATTTGAAGAGAACCTTGGAATCGCTACTTAAGCATTCGGCTTCCATTTTATTGTGCATCCGATGGTGAAAGTTTCAGGGACGGAAATCTCATTCCCGCTAAGTAATTCAGAAATGGCGTTCCTTAAGTATTGGTTCTTCACTTTCGTTTCATCCTGCCAGTTGTCGTCGATCTTTCCGTGAAAGACAAGTCTTCGTTCGTTATTAAATAAAAATATTTCAGGTGTATGCGTCGCACCGAATAACTTTGCTGTAGTTTGATCTTCATCACGCAAATATGGAAAGTTAATTTTTTTTTCTTTGGCGCGTAATTTCATATTATCGAATGAATCATCAGGGTACTGAGTATCATCATTTGAGTTAATTACAAAAAGTTTCAACCTCTGTTCAAAATCTGATTGAATTTTCATGATCCTGTTTTCATAAGCCTGTACGTAAGGGCAATGATTACAGCTAAAAATCACAAGTATTAATTCTTTTTCAGTTTCATCCTCAGTTGAATGTATCTTTCCGTCTGTACCTTTCAGTTCAAACGATGGAAGCGCATTTCCGATCTGCAAGGTGTTTTGATTTAACATATTCATACTCCTATCAAGTTCTAAAAATAAAATTAGACAATATTATGAGATAATGGAAATCGCTAAATTACAGTAAGGAAAAATTATGATATCATTAAAAGAAGCAGCAAATATTTTCTATCAGTATTATGATAGATACATGGAACCCTCACTCAAAACTAAATGGGTACGACATAGCGATATTCAGCCTCTCATTCAAAATTTACCAAGAGAAAATTTTGATATTAGTGCCGCGGGAAAATCTGTACTTGAAAAAGATATTTGTTTACTGAGCTGGGGAAAAGGTCCGCGCAAAATATTCCTTTGGTCGCAAATGCATGGAGATGAATCCACCGCGACAAAAGCGTTGTTCGATATTTTTAATTTTCTGTCTTCAAGCGACGAGTTAGATGCATTTAGAAATATTCTTTACGAAAAAAACACCTTATACTTTTTACCATTACTTAATCCGGACGGGGCTGAATATTTTAATCGCAGAAATTCATTCGATATCGATTTAAATCGTGATGCCTTATCTCTGCAATCTCCTGAATCAAAACTGCTCAAGTTTATATTTGATGAAATAAAACCTGATTTTGGTTTTAATCTACATGATCAGGATGAAAAATATTCTGTAGGAAACACTAAAAGGCAGGCAGCAATTTCTTTCCTGGCACCTCCGGCGGATTTTTCAAACAGCGTATCCCCAAACAGAGAACGCGCAATGCAGTTAATAGCTGGTATAACGGCAGCATTAAGTGATATAATTCCAGGGCATATTGCCCGCTATAGTGATGAATTTGAACCAAGAGCATTTGGTGATAATTTTCAGAAGTGGGGGATGTCTACTGTTCTTGTTGAGTCAGGCGGTTGGAAAGATGATGAGCAGAAACAATTTATCAGAAAGCTGAATTTTGTTTTACTGCTTACTGCGTTTGATTCCATAACTTCATCCAGCTATTTGAATTTTGAAACGGATGATTATCTGAAGATTCCTGAAAACACAAAGTACCTTATGAATGTGGTTCTTCGTAATCTTTGGTTAAAAATTAATAATCATAGGGTGAAGATAGATATAGGAATCAACCGTGAACAGCTTTGGGAAGAAGGGAAACTATATTACAAATCTACAATTGAGGAGATTGGAGACCTTTCGGTGTACAGTGGAATTGAAGATCATGATTTTACCGGGTACGAAGTACTTCCCGGAAAAATCTCCGATAAGGTTTTTGAATCGGTAGAGAGTTTACGTGAGACAGACAAACATAATCTCCTGAGACAAGGGATAACAGATGTCAGAATTTCAAAGTTAAATACACAAAGAGTGTTTACAGATTTCACTTATAATTTAAGAATGAAAAACTTAAATCATGATTTATCAAATCACATCAAGGTTGGAGAGGGCGCAGATTTAATTATCATTAAAAACGATGAAGTTAAGTTCATTATTATAAATGGATTTATCTACAACATCGAAACTAACTCTGGTGTAATTCAAAACTCAATCGTCAAACACGTCTGATTGTTTAATAAAGTAATATTTGGTATACTTGGTCAGTTAAAAACTTAACATAGACAATTACCAGCCACACTGATTTTTATGTTTCCGATAATATTGGCGGTCATCAAACAATCCAGAGAGTTATATGCTGACTTTGAGCGTGAAGCAATACCTCATATGGATGCTCTGTACAATTTTGCACTCCGAATGACCGGAGACAGCGATGATGCAGATGACCTTGTGCAGGAAACCTACTTAAAAGCTTTCAGGTTTTACGATAAATTTGAAAAAGGAACTAACTGCAAAGCCTGGTTGTTCAGGATATTAAGAAATACTTATATAAATAAGTACCGTAAAACTAAAAATGAACCTGATAAAGTTGACTATGATGAGATAGAAAACTTTTATGAAAACATTAAAACTCCCACCGCAAATGATTCTCATCTTGAAAAAGATATTTATGATAAATTACTTGACGATGAACTTTCCAACGCCATTGCATCACTTCCCGAAGATTTCAGAACGGTAATCATTCTATGTGATATTGAAGGATTTTCATACGAAGAGATTGCGGATTTTGTTGATGTTCCTGTTGGAACTGTAAGGAGCAGACTTCATCGAGCCCGTAAAATGATGTTTACAAAACTTCATAAATACGCTGTAGAACGCGGATATATTTCAAAACAAGATTGACCAGGTAATCAGTTGGCTCATAGAGATAAAATAGAATTACTAACTTCACTCGTTGACGGAGAAATTTCTGATCAGCAGTTGGAAAACGAGTTGAAGACATTGATTGAAACAGATTCCACAGCAGCGTATGACTATAAAGTTCAGTTACTTATCAAAAATCTTGTAAAAATGAATATGGGTTTTGTGCAGGCTCCGGAACGTCTTCACAAAAAAATAAATCGTAGATTGTTAAGAGAAACCACTCCTGCAAATGATCCGGCTTTAACACTTATATTCACCCCGTCATTTATGACATATGCTACCGCCGCAGTTATCGTGTTAGCAATCATATTAATTTTGTTCAATCGTCCGCCTATAGTTGATACTTATAACTTTGCAGCTGGACAGCAAGGAAAAGATAACATGTTTGTTCAGGCGCAAAATAATTTTTCTGCTATAATTCAAGGTCGACTTCAACCACAGCTTCTATCGGATAATGCTCAGACTATTCAGGAATTCTTTAAGCAGAGCGGAGTTAAGTATAGTACAATTGTTCCTGTATTTGAAAACCTTACGTTGTTGGGTGCGGTGGTGTCCGATGAACAAGGTAAAAAATGTGCACACCATGTTTATACTAATTCCGATGGCAAAATTGTTTACTTATACCAGGTTGATGAAACGGAACTGGTTTCTGGTGAACGTTTAAAGCTTACACCAGATCTCTTAAATTTTCTTGATGAAGGTAGATGCTATTCTTTCTCATCTCAAACGACTTCAACCTTACTTGTAAAATCAAAAAAAAATATTTGCGCTATTGTATCAGATTTGTCTGCCAGAGAACTAAACGAATCATTTTGCAATTTAAATTGAGGAAATATGTTTAAGATTAAAAATATTCTTTTGCCGACTGACTTTAGCAATTTATCACTCTCTGCAGCAGAATTTGCCGCAGGGCTCTGTGTTCAGAATGACGCAAAGATTCACCTGCTTCATGTTTTAGAAAAAACACCGCCAATCCTCACCATCAGATCACTCGACCTTTCTGAAGAAAAGATAAAAAAATCGATTGAAGATGACGCAAATGAATCGATGGAAAGGGCAATAAAAAAGATCAGCACGAAAAATCAGCTTCAAATAGTCCCGGTTATACGAAAAGGAGTTGATTTTGAAGAAATTATCAAATATTCGGAAAAGAATAAGATTGATCTAATAGTCATAGCCACACATGGACGAACCGGTATACTGCATACACTTTTAGGCAGTGTAGCCGAAAAAGTCATCAGGTACTCAAAAATACCGGTTTTAGTGACCACACCCACTGAGAGGGAAAAGTAGTTTCGGCAATTTTCAAACTTGTTTAGCAAAAGTAATTTTAATAAATTTGATGCTCGAGAAATCTATAATGAGGTATTTTGATGGCAAGAGTTAAAAATGTAGAGGCTTTTTGTACTGTTTGTAATACAATGAGGAAAATGGAACTGGCGGGTGAGTACTCAAGTAACGAACAGGAAACAAAAAGATGGGCAAAATGTAAGAAGTGTAAGCAAACTATGGTTATAAATCTTGCTTCGGACGTTAAGGAATTAAAACCTTCTTTAGATGGTATTGAGAATGGTGATTGCACGGTTTATTCACCGAAAAAATCTTTTAATATTGGTGAAGCAATTTATCATCAAAACTGGAATGACTTTGGAAAAGTAGTGTCAAAAGAAGTTCTCTCGAATGGTCAAAGTTCCATTTCAGTCGAATTTCAAAAATCCGGACACAAAAAATTAGTTGAATCGTTACTTTTATAATAATTAAACGACCATAAAGTGAGGTGAATATTTTGGTTGGTATTTCATTAGGTGATAATGAGTCCATTGATAAAGCTCTTCGCAGATTTAAAAAGAAATATGAACGTTCTGGAGTTCTTAAAGAATTCAAGAAAAGAACATTCTTTGTAAAACCTTCGATTAAAAAACGAATGGAAAAATTGAAAGCTGCCAGGCGTGCTCACCGCACAGACTTTATGGAACAATAATTCTATAACCCCTCTTTGAGGGGTTTTTTATTTTAAATGAAGCTTTGGTTCTGCCTCTTTCAATCCTTTACCTGACAGATAATATTTTTCAAAATAATTCTTCACAAGATGAAATGCCTCAGCAGTAGAATTACAAAATGAAAACAAATTCATATCACTTTTACTGATTACTCCCTGCTCAATTAGTCCGTTAAAATTAATTATACTCTTCCAGTATTTTTCATCATACACTATCAATAACATTTTCTTTTTTATCTTTTCGGTCTGAATGAGTGTCAGGATTTCAAAAAATTCATCCATCGTTCCAAAGCCTCCCGGAAAAACAATTAATGCTTTTGCAAGATAGGCAAACCAGAACTTTCTCATAAAAAAGTAATGAAATTCAAAACTTAAATCGGGAGTTACATATTTATTCACGAATTGTTCGAATGGAATACTAATGTTCAAACCGATTGAATAACCTCCCGCCTGCTTTGCACCTTTATTCGCGGCTTCCATTATTCCAGGACCTCCGCCGGTACAAATAATAAATCTGTTTGCTTCCGTACTTAGACTCATTGACCATTCTGTTAATTTTTTTGAAAGTTCAACAGCATCCTCATAGTATTTTGACATCTTAACCTGTTCCTGGGCTACTCTTAATTTTTCAGCGAACTTGGGAGTAGTTTTAGGATTCATTGTTATAAACTTGTTGTACTCGGCAAGCGTCTCTTTCTTTGAACGGAGTCGTGCTGAACCGAAGAAAACGATTGTATCGACAATTTTATGTTTACGGAATTTTGTTTGAGGTTCAAGAAATTCAGCTAACATTCTGAGTGATCTGCCATCAGAAGAATTTAAAAACTCAAGATTCTCATAAGCTTTCAGGGGTGATTTTATTTTTGCCATATTGTTGTGGGGTAATGATTCGTTTTGAAAAATCGATTATTAAAATCATTTCATTTTGATTGTAATATAATATATTTCTCATAAGTTTAAGAAAAGTTTTTACGTCATCTTTAAATAAAATCCTGTCAGGAATAAAAGTTTAATGTCGTTTATAAAATCAATTGTGTTTGTCATTGTTACAGTATTTAATATCTCCGCACAAAATGAGCAGCTAAAATTTGAAATTGAAAAAATTCTATCGAAGCTTCCATCAACTACACGCGCGGGTATTCTGATTTATGATCCGATTACTAGAGACACGCTATACGGCAAAAATTGTCTTGAGTCAATGATTCCTGCATCAAATACAAAACTTTTTACTACTGCTGCCGCACTTAATTACCTGGGAAAAGAATTTAACCTTTCAACCAAAATTTTTACAGATGATGATAACCTGAACGATGGTGTTATTAATGGAAATATCTATCTAAAAGGATTTGGCAATCCATTGTTCTCAGAAGATGATCTTATAAAATCAATTTTACGGCTGAAGGAAATAGGTATAACCGAAATAACAGGAAATGTTATTGGAGATGATTCCTATTTTGATGATATATACTCCAGAACCGACTGGATACCGGATGAGGTTGCGAATGTAACATTACCGCCTGTCTCGGCTCTGGTTTATGAGAATAACAAAACTGTTGTCGCAAGAAAATATAAAAGAAGAACCTGGAATTATATTGTGAACATTGACAATCCTCCGGTTTTTATTTCAAAAGTATTTCGGGATAGATTGTTGAATCATGAAATTAATGTAAAAGGTAGTTCAAATTCTGGAATAACACCCGATGATGTTACTTTACTCTATGAGTCGAAAGTACCTCTGATTGAACTAATAAAATTCATCAATAAAAACAGTGATAATTTTTTTGCAGAATGTTTATTCAAAACTATAGGAGCCGAATCAAGCGGTTTACAAGGAAATTCATTCTATGCACAACAGGCTGTGTTGACTTACATTCGCGACAATGGAATTTATTCTGAAGGTACTTCACTTGTAGACGGTTCAGGAATTTCAAGGTTTGACCAGGTGACAGTTGCCGCATTAGTTGGTGTTTTAGAAAACATGTATTTCGACCTGGCAAACTTTGATGACTTTTTTAATTCGCTAAGTATTGCGGGCGTAGATGGAACCCTTAAAGGGAGAATGATAGGCACAAAAATTCAGGGTAATTTTCGTGGAAAAACTGGAACATTAAATGGCGTTAGTTCATTAAGCGGTTACCTGACAACATCCGAAGGTAATGATTTGATTATCTCAATGATATTTGAATTTTCTCATGGAAGAGCTTCCTTACATAAACGAGTTCAGGATGAAATTCTTCTCTTACTTTCTGATTGGCAATCTGATTTAAGCCTTAGGAAATAAATCCTAAGGCTTTATTATCAAAACTATGGGGTTGTGTTAGTACTTTGAGGTAAAGTCGGGGTTGTTGGTACATTTTGTCTTCCTGATTTTTGAATCACACTTTCAATCTGATCCTGACTTGATTGTCCCGGAAGGAAGAACAAATTTATAACAATTGCTAAAACTGCAAGAGTTCCACCAAGCCACCATGTAGCTTTACTCAGGAAATCCGCAGTTCTTCTTGTTCCAAACATTGAGCCCATACCGCCTGCCCCGCCAAATGTACCTGCTAATCCACCGCCCTTGCTGGATTGCATAAGTACAATAATGATCAGCAAAATTGAAATTATTATTGATAAAGCTACTAATAAAGTATACATGATATTCTCCTTAATTCTTGTAGCGGGGGAGGGATTCGAACCCCCGACACGTGGATTATGATTCCACTGCTCTAACCTACTGAGCTACCCCGCCATTTCAAAATTTAGATTGCAAATATATCCACAAAATCGATGATTTCAAAGATAAATATACCCGCATGTCAGCAGGATAACTTAAAAATTATCTCTTCCCTAACCGGTTTTTAATATTAGCCTGATACTCTTCCCGATATATTCCTTCACCCGAACTTTGATAATTTTTAATTGAATAACCGCCCGTAGATAATCTTTGATCGGTATTAGCAATACGGTCTACCGGATCCGGGTGAGTTGACAGGAACGTTGCAATTTTATCACTTTGTGAACTGACTAACCCTTCATCTCTCATTTTTTCAAAAAAGAATTTTACACCACCGGGATAATATCGGGTATCTTTTAAATAATTGAAGGAGTACTCGTCGGCATCATTTTCATCTGATCTGCTGTTTGCCAAAAATGCCAATCCTACGAACAGATTAGCTGCAACTTCAGCAATTTGAGAAGGGTTCTCTCCAAGAATAAGACTAAGCAGGAATGAAACACCATAATAAGAAGTCATTCTTTGTGTAGCGTGACGTCTTTCTGCGTGGGCTATTTCATGACCAAGAACTCCTGCAAGTGCAGCCTCTGTATCAAGGTAACTCAATAATCCTGTATATACATATAAATAACCGCCGGGTAATGCAAAAGCGTTTAAAATATCCTTGTCAATAATTTCAAGTTGATATGGATAAATGGTTTTGCTTTCAATCTGCGGCGATGCAAGAATGTGATTGAATAATCTTTCATTAATATAAGCTTTGAGTGCTGGGTCACCCTGGTAGATTGGATACTCCTGCGGATTGCCCTTTATCTCCGAACTAACATCTAAACCAAGTTGAACATCATCCGCTTTTGAAAAAACATTAATACCGGAATCACAAGAGTTAAAACACGATATGGAGAAAATAAAAAGTAAATACAAAATTGGTTTTTTCATTTTCATATACTCACCTGTTTGTTTGATTCATCTTAATTTTTATGAAGCATATTCCAAAGCTTATCTAATAAAGGTTCTATTCCTTCTTTTGTTGCAGATGAAATGACTGAAATTTCACCTTCATTATTTTTTAACTTTTTCTTTGAAAGTTTTTTAATCTCACTTTCAGTCAACAGATCACATTTAGTAAACGCAATTAACCTTTTCTTGTTCACCAGGTCAAGGTTGTAATTTTTTAATTCAGACAACAGAACATTATAATCCTGCTGAGGATTTTCTGATGTTGATTCGATTAAAAACAATAAAATCCTGGTGCGTTCGATATGTCTTAAAAATTTATGCCCAAGACCTTTACCTGTATGCGCCCCTTCAATTAGACCCGGAATATCCGCAACTGTAAAACTTTTATAGTCTTTGTACCTCACTATTCCAAGATTAGGTTCTAACGTGGTAAATGGATAATCAGCAATTTTAGGTTTCGCAGCGGAGATAGTAGAAATCAATGTTGACTTACCAGCATTTGGAAAACCAATTAATCCGACATCTGCAATTAATTTTAATTCGAGGATAACTTTTTTTGATTCGCCGGGTGTACCGGGTTCCGCATATCTTGGTGCCTGGTTTGTGGGGGTTGCAAAGTTGCTGTTACCTCTTCCGCCTTTGCCACCTTTTGCAGCAGTGACTTTCATTCCCTCTTTATCTAGGTCATAAAGGATTTTTTGATTGGCAGAATTTTTAATGATAGTACCAACCGGTACTTTAATTATTATATCACTCCCGCTCTTGCCATCCTTTAATGAACTGCCGCCTATCGCACCGCTGGATGCACTGTACTTTTTTTTATATCTGAAATCAAGCAGCGTGGATAAATTAATATCAGTTTCAAAAATTACACTTCCGCCGTTACCACCGTTTCCTCCTGATGGACCGCCTTTGGGGACATACTTTTCCCTTCTAAATGTAACAGCCCCTTTACCACCATCGCCGGAGGTGATTTCTATTTCAGCGTAATCAATGAACATTTACTAACCTTGTTGAAAATATGAGGAGACAATATTGGTTAACGACAGTGCTTCCCTTGAATAAGGACTGACTTTGTACGAAAAGTAAACTCCTTTCAGAATTTCAGATGCCTCTTCATAAGTATTGCACTCTGATATCCGTTCAAGTGTTGTAACAAAATCTTCACGATCATCATTGAAAACAGTCCCTACTATCTTTTCCATTTCTTTATCACTCATAAAACTGAACAGCTCTTTTTCAGTTTTGGTTTTTACTTCCTGTACAGTGCTTCCATTTTCATTATCCGTATGATTAGCGCTCTCAATACTTTCCCGGGATTCATCTTCATCATTATCGTCAGCATCAATCGTAAAGATTTCTTCTTCAAATTCTATTTTTTCATACTCAGGTAATTTATCCTTTATCACTTCATCATTCTTTGATTCAAGTTCATACTGATTCTCTGAAGTTGTGGAATTCTCTTTCTGAATGGTAACATCTTCATCCATTGTTTCTATGATTTCATTTTTCGAGGATTCCTTGTCGAAATCATCATCAATACCTTTAAATAATCCATCATCATCGAGAGCTTTTATCTCAGCTTCATAGAATGATAAAAGATCCTCCTCATTTTCTGATTCAGGTTCGTTCTTGGCTTCAACACTGGTATCGGCAAAATCATTTTGCTTTTCCGAATTTCCGGCACCATTAACATCATTAATTTCCGAAACGGATTCATATTCCTGTACTGGTTGAATTGAGTTTTCTTCATCATCAATTTCAGCAAGAATATTGTCACCGCCATCCTCAATTTCGGCAAGTGTATGATCGTCTTCATCGCTGACAGATTGCTTTGATTCCTGTTTTACAACAGGTTCTACAAAAAGTATTTTGCGCAAGTCTGAGATATCATATTTCTGCCTGTCCTCCGCAGGAACTGATTTTCGCAACGTGACAAGGTGATCCATCAGGTTCTTCTCTTTCAAAAATGTTTCAATAGAAAGAGGAGAAATTTTTGATTTATTAACTCCGCCTTCATTAAAAAATTCAGCAACAGATACTAAAACATTTTCAAGCAGTGAGTTCGCCCGCGAAGTAAATAATTCCCTGTCAAGCTTGTTCAGGATCAGTTCAAACTCAGTAAGATTAATGATGATCACTTTTCTTTTTTCAAGATATTCATTCAAAATATCTTTGAGATATTCGTAGTAATAAATATAGTTGAGCATCATCACGACTTCCTGTACAGTATGCTCCTTGGAATTATCGAATATCAGATTTGCCAGTGACCATTTTGGTCTTATGAGAAAATTAATATTGAATGAAACAGCTTGTGTGATTAGTGTCCGCATATCTTCAAAAGATATACGTTTTGATTTTTTTATCTCCAGCGCAATGAGATTAAAATACTTTGTTATTTCCTGTCCTGAATAATCAAAGGCAGAATCCTGAAGTAGTTTATTTCTGTCTTTAAAAATCAGGTAATCCAATTCGGCTGAGATATATTGCTTTACAGCGGGATGTATATCAGTTGCAAGTATTTTTTCAAAGGTTACGAATGAACCGAATTTTTTTACTTTGTTTAAACTAAAATCTGAAATGAAATTAATTTCTTTTTCGAACATTACCCTCTTAACTCCAATTTTGTGCGCAAAATATAAAATTTCCTGATTAAATAGCAGGATAGAATTCGGGGAGTAGTGACTTAAGTTCACGGTTAGAAAACGGTTAATAAATTGTCATTCTGTCCGCCGCGGCGGATTAATTCAGAATCTTCTTCAGCTTAAACGATCACGAAATAAATTCGGGATGACTTATTGTGAATTCAGAACACTACGAGACAAATTAATTCAGGTGAAAAGTCTCTCAAAACCATTGTAAGGTAAAAGTTCGTTTATTTCAAAATCAATTAATCCTTGTTTAACTAGTGGAAGCTGATTAAGAATCTGGCTTGCTTCAAGAATTCCATCACATTCAAGAATTATTACAGCAAGGTTTGTCCCTCTGGTAAAATACATTTCTCTGAAAAATCCTTGCTGATAAAATTGCCATGCTTGTTCTGCTTCGTCTTTCAGTATTGATTTTGTGAATTGTGAATCACTTACACCTTTTATTTCTTTTTCGATTGCTATTATCTTCATAATTTCTCCTTCATAAAAAATCCCGATTTTATTAACCGGGATTTGTTTCAATAAAAATTCTCCTATACCTGTCGGCTTTCGCAGGTTGTTGTACAACTGTCATTCCGAACTTGTTTCGGAATCTTGAAATAAGTGTCTCGTAAATAACAAGAACCTGAATCTAGTTCAGGTTGACAGAAATGATTTATCCAACATCCTCATTTGGTTAATACTTATGAAGCAAAGTGAATCAAACACTTACTTCTTTATTCTTAAACTTTGCAACAACAAAGTCTCGATTCATTCTTGCAATGTTCGTGACTGAAATTCCTTTTGGACATTCAGCTTCACAAGCATAAGTATTTGTGCAGCTTCCGAATCCAAGATCATCCATGACCTTTATCATTTTTTCAACACGCTCATATCTTTCAGGCTGCCCCTGCGGCAGCAAAGCGTATTGTGAAACTTTGGCTGATACAAACAACATTGCCGAAGCATTTTTACAGGCAGCAACACACGCACCGCATCCTATACAGGCGGCTGCATCCATTGCGTCACTTGCTACCTCTTTTGAAATCGGTATCATGTTTCCGTCAGGAACTCCGCCGGTATTTACGGAAACATATCCACCAGACTGAAGTATTTTATCAAATCCCGCACGATCAACAATAAGATCTTTTATAACCGGAAATGCTGCGGCACGGAATGGTTCGATCCATAGTGTTTCACCATCTTTGAAATTTCTCATGTGAAGTTGACAGGTTGCTATTTTCGGTAACGGTCCGTGCGGGTGTCCGTTTATAACCAATCCGCATGTTCCGCATATACCTTCGCGGCAATCACTTTCAAAGTGAGCCGCTTCTTCACCTTTAGCTTCAAGTGTGTTGTTCAGTTCATCAAGCATTTCAAGGAAGGAAGCATCAGGTGAAACGGATACATCATAGTCAACAAAACTGCCTACGGAGTTAGAATTTTTTTGTCTCCAGATTTTGAGTTTCAGATTTAGTTTTTTGGTTTCCATTATTTGTAACTCCTTATAGCAGGTTTTACATATTCAAAATTCAACGGTTCTTTATTCATCGTCCATTTTTCAGGTCCGTTGTACTCCCATGCAGCAACGTGAGAATAATTTTCATCATCACGCTTTGCTTCACCATCTTCAAACTGGAATTCTTCCCTGAAGTGTCCACCGCATGATTCATTTCTGTTTAATGCATCAAGTGCCATCAATTCACCAAGTTCAAAATAGTCAACAAGCCTCCCTGCTCGTTCAAGAGTTTGATTGATATCATCTCCGCTTCCGGGTATTGTAACATTTTTCCAGAATTCTTCTTTGATGGTTCTTATTTCGCCGACAGCTTCTTTTAATCCTTTTTCATTTCTTGCCATCCCTACTTTGTTCCACATCACGCGTCCAAGTTCTTTGTGAAGATCATCAACTGTTCTTTTCCCTTTGATTGAAAGAAGTTTACTTGTGATGTCTTTAACTTCACCGGCAACTTTTTCAAATTCCGGATGATCCGTTTTGACTGCTGAAGGTTTATCGCCTGCAAGATAATTTCCCATTGTGTATGGAATAACAAAATAACCATCTGCCAGACCTTGCATAAGAGCAGATGCGCCAAGACGATTAGCGCCGTGATCAGAGAAGTTTGCTTCACCAAGAACAAACAGTCCCGGGATTGAACTCATCAGGTTGTAATCAACCCAGAGTCCTCCCATTGTGTAATGCGGTGCGGGATAAATCATCATCGGAACTTTGTAGGGATTTTCTCCGGTTATCGTTTCATATATTTCAAAAAGATTTCCATAACGCTCTTCTATAACTTTTTGTCCCAGTCTGTTAATCGCATCTTTAAAATCTAAGTAAACAGCTTCCCCTCCTTTTACACCGCGACCATCATCACAAGCTTCTTTAGCGGCTCTTGATGAAATATCTCTCGGTGAAAGATTTCCAAATGAAGGATATTTTCTTTCAAGATAATAATCTCTCTCATCTTCAGGAATATCACCCGGGTTTCTCAAATCTCCTTTTTTCTTTGATACCCAAACACGTCCGTCATTACGAAGTGATTCGCTCATCAATGTAAGTTTTGATTGTGAATCACCGTGAAGTGGAAGACATGTTGGATGAATCTGCGTAAAGCAGGGATTTGCAAAGAAGGCACCCTTTTTATGGGCACGCCAGATTGCAGTCGCATTACAATTCATCGCGTTTGTTGATAAGAAGAAAACATTTGAGTAGCCGCCTGTTGCAAGTACAACTGCATGTGCAGAATATTTTTCTATCTCACCTGTTAAAAGATTTCTGCAAACAATTCCTTTAGCCGCACCATCAACAACAACTACATCAAGCATTTCGCGTCTTGTATAAAGTTTAACCGAACCTTTTCCAACCTGTCTGTTCAATGCGCTTACAGCACCAAGAAGTAATTGCTGTCCCGTTTGACCTCTCGCATAAAATGTTCTTGAGACCTGCGCTCCGCCAAATGATCTGTTATCGAGTAAGCCGCCGTATTCTCTTGCGAACGGAACTCCTTGCGCAACGCATTGATCAATTATGTTTCCGCTGACTTCAGCAAGTCGATGAACATTCGCTTCGCGTGCGCGGAAGTCGCCGCCTTTGACTGTATCATAAAATAATCTGAAAACAGAATCACCGTCATTCTGATAATTTTTAGACGCGTTTATTCCGCCCTGTGCTGCTATACTATGTGCTCTTCTTGCGCTGTCATGAAAAGTAAATGCTTTTACGTTGTAACCAAGTTCACCGAGTGACGCGGCTGCAGATGCACCTGCCAGGCCGGTTCCTACAACTATTATATCATACTTTCTTTTATTTGCCGGGTTAACCAGCTTCATATTGAATTTATGGTTAGTCCACTTTTCAGAAATATTTCCTGCTGGAATTTTTGAATCAAGCTTTGCCATTAGTTACCTCCGTAAAAGAAAAAGAAATAAACAGGCATAGATGCAAAACCAACTGCCATAACAATTGCATAGAGCGTCCCAATCTTTTTGATGAGCGGAAAATATTTTTTATGATTCCATCCGAACGTCTGAAAGGCGCTTTGAAAACCATGATTAAGATGAAATCCTAAAAGCACAACTGCTATGATGTAGAAGATTGCATACCACGGTATCTGAAAGAAACTTACTACGATATCAAAATACCTGTGATGATCTGCCAATCCTTCCGGATCATGAAAATTAAACCGCCAAAAAAATGTTGCGAGATGAAGAACAAGAAAAATAAAAACTATTGATCCTGTCTCAACCATAAAACGTGAGAATAAAGTTGAGTTCTCAGGGGAGCCATTAACTTTATAAGTTATCCCTCTTGCTTTTTTATTCTCCATCCATAGTTTTAAGCCATTCAGGATATGCAGAATGAATGTCGCAAGAAGTACAAGTTCGATCACCCTGATTGCCGGTTTAACGACATCAAGAGCAAGAACATACTGGTTAAAAGTTTCAGCACCGAAGAACAGTGTAATGTTTCCGATAAGGTGAACAACAAGAAAGATTACCAGGAAAAGTCCTGTTACAGCCATAACAAATTTTTTCCCGATAGATGAGTTGATAAATTTTAGAAACCAGCCCATTAACATCTCCTTTTAGTAAGCGTTTGACAGCAATTATAAATTTTAATTGATTGGATTTCCGTATCGTTAAACGAACGGGAAATTATTAAGACAAGTATGTGATCAGTAAGAGTCAACAATCGGAAGAATTCATTGATAATTAACAATTAAATCTGCCGCAACTTAGAAAAAGGGTTACTGAAAATCAAAAGTGAATTACAAAAGAATTGTCAGCTGCAACTACAATTAGTGAGGTGATTTTACAAAACTTTCAGGTTTGTAGCCGTTCTCTTTTAAGATATTATTTATATGAAGCAGAATTTCATCGGCTAATTCAGGAGTTCGGCTTAATACCCAGCCATATTTTCTATCTGGTGTTCCGACAACCGCCCAATTGTAATTATCATCAAGACCAATTATCCAGTAGTCACCCCAGAACGGACGAATACCAAGAAAACTTACAAAACTAACTTCAAGTTTTGCATTTGATTTTTTATCGACGACTTTTGCAACACCTTCAGCAATATCCATTTCATTCTCATCATCAACGCAGCTATTAACTACCTTTATATCACCATCTTCGTCAAGAATATATTTAGCGGTTGCATTACTTATACATTGCTTCTGAAACCTGTTTGGGATTTTTGATATTTCATACCACAGCCCTACGTATTTTTTCAGGTCAACATACTTTACTGTTTGAACTGTTTTTTTGTCCTGTGGTAATGAATTAAGATTGCAGCTTATTACGAGTAGTAAAATAAAGTATTTCATTTCAACCTTGATTGTGTAAACAAGTAAACAAAAAATACTATTCACTAGTTCACTTTATGACCATCATCTTTTTTGTTCTCAGGAATTCATTTGAATTAATGCTATAAAAATAAACACCGGAACTGAGTCCATCGGAATTGAACTGAACTCTGTAGTCTCCTGCTTCCTGTAATTCATTGACAATAACTTTTATTTCATTACCGAGAATATCATAGACTCTTAGTGATACCTGCCCCTTTACAGGTAGTGAATAGTCAATAACAGTAACAGGATTAAATGGATTCGGGTAATTTTGAGAAAGGTGATAGTACTCCGGTAAAGGTGGTTTAAAATTTGTATTTGATTTTTGAGGCGAATAATGATCATAAAAATACTGAATGTTTTTTGCATTCCTTTTTAATCTGTCTATAGCATCAATATTGTCATTGCCTTGTGCAACGTGAATCGCATAAGCTACTTCCTGCGTATCACCTGGTGCAAAATTAATTGGTCCGGCACTCATATATAAAGCTCGCCGTCCTGGCAACGGTCCATTTGGCCAGCCAGTGCCTTCATACCATCCCGTTTGTAAGACCGGGTCACCGCACAAAATAAAATTCGTCGGCTCTCCGGTAAGAGGATCATTGAATTTGCTTCCATCCCAAAAGTGACCTTTTGACTGTAAGAAAAGTTCGACTCCAGCAAACATAGCCCCTATTTCAACTCTGCCTTTTAATGGATTATTAAGCCAACCATTTCCGTGAAATGAATATTCCGGAAACGAGGCAATGAATGAATTTATATCCAAATTCTTAAAACCTTTCATCCACCAATCGTTAAATTTTGCTGAGTCAATGTCGGAACCAACAACCATCGGTCCTTGAAGTAACTTGTACCCTACTGCTGGCGGCTGACTATAAAGTGTATCAACCGGATTGGCATTATAAAAATATCCAAGGTTAAGAATAGTATCACACCCTGCAAAATTATCATTTGGGTCACCGAGAACTGCTTCAGCGAAATAACCTATATAGAGGCTGTCCAAAGTTCGTCCGCCCTTATTAATCAGCCTGTAAACTTTTATGAGCGTATTTTCAAATAGTCCCGCATATTTAAACGCGTAAATAAGGACCTGCATTTCGACACCCGCTGGAAACGTTCCGGTTGAATAGATCGTTTGTGCCGCAAATAGGTCATTAGCAACAAACCATAATTGTTCATCACCGTAAAAAAGTGGTTCGTCAATTCCCTTTTCAAACCTCCCGTCATTATTTGAATCATAAAAAGGCGCCCCATCCTCAACCGGCCACTCAATAAAGTCTTTTTCTAATTTCTCTCTTTCAGAACCATATGGATATGATTCCCATTGTTTATTAATTTTATAAACTCTGTAATGCTGAGTTGATGGATCATCTGCAAGACCGGTGCTAAGAATTTTTCCGGGTTGGTAACTTGTGTTATAAGCCGATGCGCCGGCAAAAACTGAGTCACCAATTTTACCTACCCAGTAAAGACCATCATTTGTAGCTAGAGGTTTATCTGCAAGCTTTCCACCAGGCCAGAACAAACCAGCACCTCCTGTTTCAGGATTGTATGAACCCATTCCATCATTGCTGATAATCATTTTTAACTGGTTGATGGAAATTGTTTGGTAATGAGGTGAATAACCTGACACATATTTGGTTTTGTTTTGTTCCTGGGTTAAAGAGAATCCTGAAAAGATAAGAATGAAAAGGAAAATACTATAGATTGACTTCATCATTTCCCCCAAAATAATTGTGATTCTTTTGAATATGTTGTCGCACGATATATTTAAATCTGTAAGAAAAATACTTTCCATTTTACCCAACTATTTTTCTTTTATACTATGTGTAATTAACAGAATGCGGTTCTCATTATCAACAAATAAAAAAATCTTTTTAAACCATTGACATCTTTGATTTAAACTCTATTTTTGTTCCAAGTTCTTTTGAAATTTTTACGGTGTTCCGATCCCAATAAAATATTTGGATAACGGAAAACTATAGGGAAGTCCGGTGCGATGTTTTGTGCTATCTCGTCATTCCGAATTTATTTCGGAATCTTCCTAAGATCCTGAAACAAGTTCAGGATGACAGACGAACAAACATCAATTCCGGCGCTGTCGCGCAACTGTAAAGCAATGTACAATGCAAAATGTATAATGTACAATCAAAAACATTATACATTGTAAATTATAAATTGTACATTGACCAAGCCAGGAGACCTGCCGTAAAAGCTTATAATCAACCTTCGCGCAAAAGGTAAGATTAACGATGGTCTCTCAATTTCTCCATTCGTTTTATCTCAACTTTTTAATCCGCGAAGTTACTTTTAATTTTTTCTTAAGGAGTAACTTCAATGTTCAATAAAATTTTTGTTCTGAGTTTTTCATTCCTGGTAATTTCCTTTCAGGCATTCTCTCAGAATTCAGTTATACAAAAGACGGACACAATTGGCTTTTACCGGTTGAATGATGTTGTCATTTCGGCAACAAAAACTGAATCCAATCTTTTGGAACTTGCAAATTCAGTAACGGTTATTGATTCACAAAAAATTGCCAACAGCAGCTCGACAAATGTTTTCGATGTAATAAAAAATGAAACAGGAATTAGTTTTACCAGGCAGGGCGGAGTTGGTACTCTTTCCAACCTTTACATACGCGGCGCAAACTCAGGACACACTCTGGTGTTGATAGACGGCGTTGAAATGAATCTTACAAGCGATCCATCCGGTGTTTATGATTTTTCAACATTACCTCTGGATAACATTGAGAAAATTGAAATCGTCCGAGGACCGCAATCGACATTATACGGCTCTGACGCACTTGCTGGATTGATAAATATTATCACTCAAAAAGGAAATGGTAAACCGAAATTTTCTTTACTTACCGAAGGCGGTTCATACAATACTTATAAGGCTCAACTTGGTATGAACGGATCAACTGAAAGGTTTAACTATTCGCTTTCATTTAACCGTGCTGGAAGCGATGGGTTTTCTGCGGCTTCTGAAAAATACGGCAATACTGAAAAAGATGGATATACTTTCAACAATCTTTCCGGTGTAATTGGATATTCAGTTGATGAAAATACTGATGTGAATCTTTATGCAAGATATACAAAATCAAAATCTGATTATGACCAATTCGGCGGAATCCTTGGTGATGACCCATCATATATCTTTGACCAGGAGGAAATTTTCTTTCGCGGTGAAGGAAAGTTTAAGTTTTTTAATGATCAGTTGAGTTCAAAAATAGGAGCATCATTCATCAGGAATGTCCGGAAATATGAATTCGATACTTCCGCTGCGAGCATATTTTATTCAAACAGTTTTTATGACGGACAAAAATATAAACTCGACTGGCAGAATGATTTAAGTTTTATTAATGCAAACGTTTTTACAATCGGTGCTGAACTTGAATTCGATGAAGCATTCAGCGAGTACTATTCAAACTCATACCAAACTCCCTCCTTCCCGTTCGAAAGTATTGTACCTATGCAGCAAACAAGAACATTGGGACTATATATTCAGGATCAGGTTAATCTTTTTGACAGACTTTACGCAACAATCGGCGGAAGATTAGATGGCCACAGTAAATTTGGTTCACAGTTTACTTACAGATTTGCACCCGCAATTATGATTTGGGAAACAGGAACGAAGTTGAAAGCAACCGTCGGTTCGGGATTTAAAGCACCATCACTCTATTACCTTTTTGATCCGGCTTATGGTAATGAATCACTCAATCCCGAAAAAAGTTTTGGCTGGGACGCAGGCATTGAGCAGTTCTTCTTTAGAGAAAAAATTTCTCTTGGTGTTACTTACTTCAATAATAATTTTAAAGATATGTTCGGGTTTGATGCGGTTACATTCAAAACAATTAACATAAATAAAGCAGAGACAAAAGGATTTGAATTTTTTGCTCAATCACAAATGATTGATGACATTGAGTTGAAACTGAATTACACTTTTACAGATGCACGCGATAAAAGTGACGGCTCTTCAAACTTTGATACAAGGCTTGTAAGAAGACCCGAAAGCAAAACAGGATTTTATGCTTCATACAACTTTTTGAATAAAGCGAATATAAGTACGGATATAACCTGGGTTGGAACAAGGGAGGATATTAACTTCTCAACTTTCCTTAGGACAGAGTTAAAAGGTTTTGTCCTTGTAAACCTTGCCGCACACTATGATGTGTTTGAATTCCTGAGAATACATTTACGTGTTGAGAACTTGCTGGATAAAGAGTATGAAGAAGTTTACGGCTATGCTACACCGGGTCAGTCGTTTTATGGAGGAATAAAAGTTACCCTTTAATAGAGTTCTGCTTTGTATACAGATTTTTTTGAAGAGTTTTGTTATCCCGATGCTGGCTGTGATATAGTGTCATTTCGAAGGCTCGCCTCGGCGAGGAGAAATCCCATTCAATTTGAGGTTTGAGATTTCTCTGGCTGCGCCATCGAAATGACTTCAATGTGACTGTCAAAAATTATGGTGACATTCTTAGTAACTAAACCGGCATTCAAAACTTAGTTTGGAATATGTACTTAATAAACTTTATCTTTGAAACAATTATTGGAATAAATTTTCTAAAAGAAATTCAATGAAAGGAAATACGATGGAGAAAAAATTAATAACACCAAGATTCTGGATTTTAGCCGGAATGATTTTATTAGCAGCGTTTGCAAGATTTATTCCTCATCCGCCTAACTTTGCGCCGATAGCTTCTATTGCTTTGTTCGGAGGCGCTTATTTTAATGACAGAAGACTCGCTTACACGTTACCAATTATCGCTATGTTTTTAACTGATCTTATAATCGGTCTGCACGATACTATGCTTGCTGTGTATGTAGGATTTTTACTGATCGTGTTTATCGGACAGGTTATGCTTAAGAATGTAAAAGTAAAAAATGTTGTGCTTGCATCACTCGCTGCTTCGGTTTCATTTTTTGTTATAACAAATTTTGGAATGTGGGCGCTTGGAACATTATATCCCAAGACTGCCGAAGGATTAGCAGCTTGTTTTGTTGCGGCTGTTCCCTTCTTTCATTACACAGTGATTGGCGATCTCTTCTTTGCGGGAGTAATGTTCGGGTTATTTGAACTTGCACAAGCAAAACTGCCGGTGCTGGTTAAAGCACGTTCGTAAGTTTATAAAAATATTTTTATTTGAAACCCGCCGAGTGCGGGTTTTTTATTTTTGGGGGAGAGATTGTGTTTGGGGGTTGTTCACATAAAATTAACCTCACCCTGCCCTCTCCTTAAAAAGGAGAGGGAATTTAATTTTAGAATTTATTAGGTGTTAAGGAGTTGGGTTTTTAGTTGTTTTATTTGCTGAGTGAATCCGCTGAGTTTTTCAATTGGAATATCGTCGAGGAAGTTTGCGAGGTGTTCTGATTGTTCTTTGTGTACGAGATTTGTGAGCGGATGGTTTGAAATCGGTTTTTGGGGGTTAGGGATGTATTGGATTAAATCATTGGGAGTACAGTAAAGCGCGATGCAGAGTTTTTCTACCTGCGAGAGTTTGAGTGCTTTGAATTTGTTGTTCTTTATGCGAAGTGCTGTTTGCCTGTTGAAGCCTGCTTTCATTAAGAATGAAACCGGGTTCTTTATTGCACGCTGCCTGAAAAGCAATTGAAGGTTGTATGTAAGCATGTTGATCTCCTGCCGAATGTTTATGGATTGTTGACTAAATGTTGGGATGAAATTAGTAAATACTTCGTGAAGTTTCAATGAAGTTTTGTGAATGTCAGTTGATACTTTGTGAATGTCAGTTGATACTTTGTGAATGTTAGTTAACACTTTGTGAATGTTAGTTAGCACTTTGTGAATTTTGATTAGTACTTTGTGAATGTTTGTTGATGCTTTGTGAATGTCAGTTAACACTTTGTGAATGTTGGTTGATGCTTTGTGAATGTCAGTTAACACTTTGTGAATGTTGATTGATACTTTGTGAATATTAGTTGGTACTTTGTGAATGTTAATTGATGCTTTGTGAATGTTAGTTGATAATTCGTGAATGATTATTGGGTTTTTGAACAGTTTTTGCGTTTCGTCCTTTCATTCAGAGTATATCGTCCCTACGGGACTTATGCTGTATACGGTAGTTCTTTTTTTAACAATGTTTCATCCCTATGGGATGAGGAATGTGCGACGGTATTTTTAGTGTGGACTTAGGATATATCTTATAAATTATTTGTGCCTCAGGGTAGAGTTCAGATGTTACACGAGTTTTGATTTGGAATGGAGATGAAGTCCCGTTAGGGACTAAATGTTGGTAGAACCAATAACGATCTGTATGTTATAGTCCCGTAGGGACGACATAGCCGCATATAATTACGTTCATAAATTACGAACATATATCGCCCCGATGGGGCTTTGTTTTTTGGGGGCGGTTCTTTTTATAAATATTTCACCCCTACGGGGTGCGGAGCGCAATAGTATTTTGGGAGGGATTTCCTTGCCTGTCATGGTTTGGAATATAAGTGATAGGGAAAATATTTATTCCCATTTTTTACAAATATAAAATTCGCTTCTTCTTTTTTGTATGGCAAAAATGGTTTCAGTACTGAAAAGTCAATTGGATGATATTTAGTGGTGAAACAATCAATCAACGTGTGTTCCTTTATGAATGCAAGAACGACAAAAGAATCATTAGTTTCAATTCTGGTGTCTTTGACTTTTTCTAATTTTACATCTATAGAATCCTCCAGCCGATCAATAGTTGTATATGGTGGGATCACTATAAAATAGTCCCAGTCAAACCTAACAAGTTCTTTAATATTAATTGCGACACTATCAGTTTTAGAATAAAGAACTTTTCTCTCCAGTGTTTCATTAAAAAACCGTTCGTTCTCATTACTATCGCTGCATCCGATAATTAGTGCAATTATAAAAAAACAATATTGTATCTTTTTCATATACTTCCTGGGCTGTCTCGGTCCAAACCGTGACAGTGAATTATTTAATCTCAATACCGGCATATTCCGTATCGACAAATATAACTGATTGGTCTCCAATATAATTTCGTGCGCTGGAATATTTATAATCTGTCGCTCTTTGACTTAATCCTGCCTCAACAGGATTGTTGTGTATGTAGTGAAGTTTTGTCCAGAACATTTTTTCATTTCGTATCACTTCGTCGTGAAATCTTTTCATCCAGAATTTTCTTTTCTGATCGATTATTTCTTTTGCCGCTTCTTTGAATTGATGTAGAGATTCATAGTTAGTTTTTGTCAGGTGTTCCATTATGTCCCAGGCTGAGTATTTTTTTATATCTCTCATTAGGTCGGAGATGGTTCCTTTTGTTCTGTCCACTTCTACTATCCAGTGGAAGTGTGATGGCATTATAACGTAAGCAAGTATTCTGAAGTTATATCGTTTCTGGTAGTGTCTTATGTTGTGGATGAGTATATCACAGGCAGCAGGGTTCTTGAAGACATTGAGGAAGTTTATCACGGTTGTCGTGACAAAGAATATCGAACATTCGGTTAGGCTGTTTCTGTGTCTTAGGCTCATAGCTTTCTGTCACGGTTTGGACCGTAACAGCCTAGTTAGAATTTCCTTTAATGGCCTGTATTCCCCAGTCACTATTTTATGATTTGAGATTATACTATCTCCAAAAATTAAATCGCTCGGTCTAATTTCATCAAATTTACTCCAATATTCTGAGTTCGCTCCCAAATTAGGTATTTGATGTTCTGAAGTATCAACTCTTATGAAAATATTCATACCATTTAATTTCACTATAGCATCATTATACTTATCCGCAATCGTGGATGTATCCAAAGAACTATCAATAAATGCAATTTCGATTTTTACAATATCTTCTTTGAAGATTAAATATTTTCTCAATGAATCGATGATAGCAGTATTTTCTTGTACGCTGGTAAGATCATTTTTTTGAATATTATTTATAAGAGTTGTTATCCAGTTTTTGAAAAAATCAGAAGCATAGCTGTATAGGTAACCATTTTTTATTACTTCATACAAAATGAACTGTTCTTTTGCTTTTTCAAGCGTTGAAATATTAGCTAAATCAACATAGTCTGATTCTGTTCTTGAATTAATTATTCTTTCTGTTTCATCAATATAAAATTCATCTAATTTTATGCTTGTATAAAGTAAAGCTCGATACTTTTGTTTTTCTGATTCCTTACTTTGATCGTTAGCTAAGTTTATGGCTAGTAAAACACTAATGAAAATTCCTATGAGGTTAAATAATTGTTCATATAGATTAGCCAGAAACAAATCCTTTTTATTTTCAGAAATATTCTTTTCGGTTCCACTTGTAGAGTTTGAGCTGGGTTCAGTTTTATTTTTTAGATTCAGCTTAAGGATGAATAGAACCACTAATAGAATTAAGCTAATTACATATACCAATTCACTATCAAAGTAGAATGATATAGATGGAGGGTATTTCAAGGGCCAAGCAATGAAAATGAAAATCATGATTAATAAAGCAAAAAGAGATAGTGCTATACTTTTTCTTAGTCCTTTCTTTTTCATGATACTCCTTCAGAAATAACTGTCACGGTTTGGACCGTGACAGCCCAAGTGTAAAGAAAATAAATTGTCAGTACGAATACCTAACTCTAAACTTCAGCACAGTTTCACCATCAGCTTTAACAGGCACTTTGAATGTGATGTTCTGTGAGTCTTTCTTTTCATAGTTGATGGATGAGCTTAGTACTTCCCAGTTAAGTCCTAATCCCCTTTCGACTTCTATCACTACATCTTCTTTTTTCCTGTTCCTGAATTTCAAATCATAAGCCTGTTCGCTTACACGGTCGGTTATTCTTTTGTTTTCTGTCTGTATTTCTTCCGCGACTATATCAAACGCATCACCGATTTTAAGTTTTAGTTTTTCGTTCTTTGGTGTGTGGTCAATCATATCTTCACCGATAAACTCTACTGATTCACCATCCGATTTATATACTCTTACTTTTCCTTTAGGCATCGGCACACCAAGGTTATTGCCTTCTTTGTTTTCAAATTCAACAATTACATTTACTTTGCCTGCTAAGCCCGGGTTATAGTAGTAGTTTGAACCGCTTTTGTAAAAATATTTTTTTACTACACCAACATTGCCTGCTTCAAATAATGAAATCTGTTTTGTTTCGTTGTTGGCAAGTGTTGTTGGTCTTTTAAGATCGTAGATGTGATATTCAAAAAATTCTTTTTCACCAAACTGATCCTGGCTTACGGATTTTTCCATATACATTCCGTCCATTCTTCCGGTTTGAGTTTGAATGTTCTGAACAAGGTTAAGATTGCCTGCAACTAATTTTAACTTTGCATCTTTATAAGTTGTACCTGAATTATTTTCAACACTTACCCAGCTATTGAGATCGATTTTTGTATCATTGCTGTTAAGCACCGCGACGTATTCTGCATGCCAGTTCATTCCTGCTGTCTGGTATGAGATTTCAACATCCTGTTTGCCTGATGAGTTTGAATTAACCAGCCATACAAGTGTGGGTTTGGTTATCAACCCTTCAGGAAGCGAACCAACCGAGAATCTGTACTTGGTAAGATTTGGAAGCATTACAAGTCCGCCGTCTTTTTTCTGAAGAACAACCTGTCCCGCACCACCAGATAAAAGTTTTCCTTCAATCAATTCACTTGTTTCGCTTATAAGCTGAACATCTTTATCAATATACTTCTGCACAATTTTATCGAGGCTGACGAGATCGTACTGGTAGTTCTGTTCAATCACTTCACCGTTAAGTTTTATGTGAACGCTTGTTGGATCGATGTACTGCGCGACGTCTGTTACGGATATGTTTGACACGCCTGATTTGAGATCAAGTTTTCTCTGGTCTTTTACCACGCCGAGGTTTGCGTTATAAACTGTTACCGCGAGTTTCTGTTCCTGTGCTGATGTTATTCCGATGAAGGATATAACAAGAATTAATGTTACAAGACTTTTGAGTTTCATTTTTGGTGTACTCCTTAGTTAAATGATTTTGTGTTTTGATACTGTACAAAGTTAAGGAATGTTTCGGCATTTAGCATATTCCGTTTTTAATAGTTCATCAATTTTGGGTATGAGATTTCTCCCTACGGTCGAAATGACAATCGTTTAATAGCGTGCTGGGGCGAGCTTTCGAAATGACAATTTACTTTTACCTGTCATATCGAATCCCGTCATTCCTATTTCGTTCAAGGGGTGAGATATCTCTTTATCTTTTTCTTAATCTTTCTCTTCGGTGAGATTTCTCTCTCGCCTGATGAAATCCAGGGCTCGTTCGAAGTGACAAATTATTTTTACCTGTCATATCGAATCCCGTTATTGCTATTTCGTTCAAGGGATGGGATATATCTTTATCTTTTTCTTAATCTTTCTCTCCGATGAGATTTCTCTCTCACCAGATGAAAACAGGGGTTCGTTCGAAATGACCGGTTACTTTTATTTTTATACTGATTGCTTCATTGAATGTATGTGGATAATTTTACGGGAGTTTTTAATAAATGCTGTGATAACAGCCGGGACGTATTTTCGATCGGTAATATTTTAAGAGGTAAAAGTCTGACGCAGCATTAATATTTTGCTGCGTTTTTTTATAGAAAGATAGAATGATGAGTAGTTCAAAGTTAAAGAAGCAGGCGATAATTGATTATTTCTTTTTGACAGTCGGTGCCGCAATAATGGGAATCGGTATCGGCGTATTCCTTGTTGATGCAAGGGTTGTTCCCGGCGGTGTAAGCGGTCTATCGATGGCGATACATTATCTTTCCAACAATACAATTCCCGTCGGTGTGCTGATTTGGGTTTTAAATATTCCCCTGTACTTATGGGGAGTAAAGGAACTAGGTAAACAATTCGGCGTAAGAACTTTTTATGCTTTTACTCTCAACGCTTTCTTTATTGATTTCTTCAGGGGTGATATACCTGTTATAGATTTTGTAAAACTGCAGGAAACCGAGACAATAAAAAATATTTTTCAGACTGATTTTCTTTTTCTTATTGTTATTGGTGCCGCTCTGCTTGGTGTCGGACTTGGAATTGTGTTTAAGTTCAGAGGAACCACCGCAGGTTCGGATATTGTAGCAGCGATAATGCAAAAACGTTACGGCATCAAACCGGGGCAGGCAATTATGATAACCGATCTTTTTGTCATCGCCATTGCAGGATTTATTATCGACATAAAAGATCTTTCTCCGGACAGACCCGCCGCGGTGCTGACAATGTACGCAGTTTTTCTTCTGTTAATTTCAAGCCGGCTGATTGATGTGATTATGGATGGATTTGATTATGCACGTGTCGTTTATATAATTTCAGACAAGCATAAAGAGATTGGTGAAAAGATAATGTACGATCTTAGCCGCGGCGCTACAGCATTAAAGGCACGCGGACTTTACAGGAATGTTGAACGCGAAATTATTTTTACAATTGTTACTATGAAGGAGTTAAGTCAGCTTACGCAATTGATAAAGGAAGTTGATCCGGACGCGTTCGTGATTATTAATAATGTGCACGAAGTGCATGGGCAGGGATTCAGGCGAAGGATCTGATCAGTTGAAAACGTATTGTTTGTCTGTCCAGAATTCTGTTTTCTTTCCTTTAATAACGAGCGGCTGCCATTTGGATTTATAGACTGCATCAAGAATATTTTCCAGGCAGTCACCGCAATCAAGTGAACTTGAAACTATTTTATGCTCTTTCACCAGCCCGTCTTTATTGACCAGCAAGGAAAGTTTGATGCTGCCATTAATTTTTTCTTTTTTACCGGGAATTACTTCAAGTATCTGTCTCGCTGAAAAATTATAACCGGGTTGAGTTTCTTCATTAACATTTTCCTCATTACCATTGTCGCCTATGAGTGATGCAGTTTCAATATCGGTTAATGCGGTTTCAGTTTCATCAGCCAATTCAGGTTCAATGGATTCTACTGCGATCTCCGGAGGATTATTCTCTGATACCTGCGAAGATAATTTCTCCCCTGATAATGATTGATGAGTAACCGGAATATATTCGACCGGTATGAAATTATCAGTCGTTGTTTTAACTACTATTTTTTTTGCGGAAGGTTCAGGCGTAAAAAGAAAAATACTTATAACAATCACGATACTTATGACAAATGAAATTGCCAGGTTGCGATTGTAATTATATTTACCTGCAGATGTAATCATTTTATAGTCAGCCTGGATTTTGTTTCTGCGGAATCATCCGAATTTATATCACGTAAATTTATTGTGAGTTCATACTCTCCCGGTTCATAATCCCTTAAATCTAACTGCAGGTGTATTTCTGTATCTCTTTCCGATGAAGTAATGACAGAGGAAATTGAAACACTTTCATCATCAGATTGTAACCCGGTAAAGCTAAGTATTGATCCGAAAATTTTTCCGACAGTAAATTCCTCATCGGATAAATTTTTTAGCGTGAAAGTCTGTTCAAAACTGTAATCGTTATTTCCTTTTGTGAGATTGTATACTTCGTAGTAAATGTAAAGTCCATCATCCTTTGAAAATGATAAAGTGGGCGAAGGCAGTAAATTTATATTCTTCCGTTTGATAAATGTTTTGTCAGTTTCATCGAACTTTACTGATACCGCAATGAGCAGATCACTTGCTGAAAGTTTTTTACCGGAAAAATTCCTGACAGTATATCCGCCGTGATTACTGGAGACACCTTTATCCTCTGTTCGAAGAATTTCAAACGCAAGATTTCCCGTACCGGGCTTAAGTACAAGTTCAGCGGTATTAATGTTTACGGAATTCTGCCGGTAAGTTCCGGATGAAACACTACTCCTTTTCTCATAAACTTTTTCAAATGCATCGTTGAAGAAGAAAACTCCTCTTTCATGATTTAGATAATTTTCTGACGACAAAGAAAGTGAATCAGTAAATTCATAGTTGATGTAAATGTCTGTCATGGATTTGTTCTGCTCACTTCTGAACTGAACCGTATTTAACGCGACCTGGAATGACGGACCTTCGTATTTTGGAGTGTACGAATCATAGTACTTCCGCTTAAGTTCATTAACAAACTCAAATGTGTTCCCGCTGAATTGAGAACGTACACGATCAATTGGCGACGATGGAATGTTATAAACATAATCACCGGAAGAGTATGTATCGGTAAAACCAAGCACCATATTTTTGTAGTACCATACTTCGGTTTTAACATTGAATGAACCCCAATCAACACCGGGTCTTATTCTCATGGTTTTTTGTGGTTCACCATATCTCATTATTATCTCACCCCTGTCAGTCAGCCATCCCGGTTTTGAATTATTTTTCAAAGTGAAACGAAGGTTTGATGTAATTATCCTCGCATAGTGTTCAGTCAGCCGTTCATTGTATTCTGTAAGGTAAAGAGGATCACTGATAGACCAGTAGTATTCAAACAAATCCTGTTGTTCCGATATATCATAATTTTTGATTTTATCTTTCAGAACAGGGTCAAGCAGTTCAGAGACAGTTTTGATCCTGTACTCAGTTTTCAGATCATAAGGCATCAGACTGAATGCATGAAGAAATTCTTTATTGGCGTCTTCTATTCTTGAAAGGTTATAAAGGATCAATCCTTTATAAAGAAAAACCTGGAATGAGTCAGGATAAATTAATTCCAGGCTTTGTATTGACTTGAGTGCGTCATCATTCTTATCAACAGATTCATAAAGCACAGCCAGTTTAATGTTTGCGTCATAATTTTCAGGATCGATTGAAATAACTTTTTTATAATTTGATTCTGCAAGTTCAAAGTCTTCCATAGCATAATCATTGAACTCAATAATTATATTATCATCGAATACTTTTACTGAGTTCAGCCATTCATAAAATTCACGTTCACGGATTTTAGCAAGTCCAAGTAAGGCGCTTGTATTTGAGCTGTCGATTGAAAGTACACCGTTATATTCTTCTTCCGCAGTTGTGCTGAAAGCATCTTCAAGCAATGATGCAAGTTCCAGCCTGTATTGAATATTACCCGGTTCTGAGTTGATTGCTTTACGAAGATAATCCCTGGCAAGTGTCCGGCTTTGCGGTGTGTTTTTATTTACATTCTCAACCGCAAGCTGATAATATTGATTTTGTGCCGAAGATGAATCTTCGTACAACGGGTTTGCACACAGCGGACGTACATCACCAAACAAAATCAAAAGAACTGCTGCAGCCGGTATTATATTTTTTATTTTCAAAAACATGTCGTTGAATACATCTCCGCCGGAAATGTAAATAAAAGAATCCGGACTTTCCAACCTCAAACTATGCACAAAAAAAAATCCCGCTCAAAGGCGGGATTTATCAAAATAATTTCTAAAAACTTATAAGAGCATTCCGATCATTGTGCTTAGTTCATCGACCATCACATCCGGGTTGCCGTTGAAACCAACACTTACAAACCTTGTGTTACCTGCTTTATCGATAATGAACTTAGTTGGGATCCCAGTAACCTTGAATGATTCAATTACTTTGTTATCAAGATCAAGAAGAACCCTGAAAGGATATTTTGTTTTACTGATAAAGTCCACAGCGTTTTGTTCTTTATCAACAACATTCTCCCATGAGTTGATGAACAAAAACTTTACGTTGTTATTGTCTGAATATTTTTCGACAGCCTTCTGCATTCCGGGGAAAGACTGGAGGCAGGGTCCGCACCACGTTGCCCAAAAATCTATAATAACAACTTTACCTTTTAATTCTTTTAATGAAACCTGTTTCCCTTCAAGATCGGTAAGTTTAAAATCCGGAGCGGGAGTCGACACCATATCTTTTTTTAGTTTATCGATCATCAATTCTTTTGCAAGTACTTCAAAGCTTGAAAGATACTCATCAAAGCCGGCATCGCTGCCCCTGTCTTTTACATAAGCTGTCTTCAAAAGATTTTTCATTTCAACAGTGCCTGTACCCTTTTTTATATGACTGCTTATCTCATCAATCGCCTCTTTATTTTTTCCAAGATCAATTAATACTTTTGCATATTGTTCATTGATTGATGATTCCTTTCCTTTTGTTAAAGCGACCGCTTCTTTAAGACTTGATTCAGCTTCAGTATTATTGCCGCCATCAGATTGAAGTTTACCAAGTGCACGAAGATTTAGACCAAGTATGTATTCACGGTCTTCTTTCCATTCATCGTGACTGTAATATTCGGGTTTCTCTCCTTTTGGGTTCTTAACATCTTCCCTGTTTCGTTCAACTCCAAGTTTAATAATTTCCATTGCTATTTCGGGTGATGCTTTTTCATCGATCATTCTGTTAACAACCGCATAGAAGCGGTAACCTGAAGGTTTGTTCTTATTAGCTTTGAGATATTCATACGCCTCATTATACTTTTTTGAATCACGGTAATCATTAGCTATAAGATCATACAGGGTGACAATGTAATCACTTTTGGGAAAGTCTTTTTCAAATTGTGATGCTAACTCTAATTTTTTTGTAACATCTATTTCAGCCCTGAACTTTCTGTACCTGTCAGTCTGCAGTGATTTACATTGGGGATATTTTTCTTTAAGAATTGAAAGATACTTTTCTGCAATTCCTGTTTCTTTTATCCTGGAATACCATGAATAAAGCGCTTCAGTTCCATACTCATCATCAGGATTTGTTTTCTCAAATTCCGTGAGTTCAATTTTTATCAGGCTGTCGCCTTTTTCCTTTTCAGTTCTTGAAAGAAATTTAAGGTAATCATCGATGTATTCATGCTTAGCATCCGGATATGCTTTTAACTCATCATCAATGAGTTGTTTGACCATATCATTATCCGGCTCAATATCAGCATAGTAACCCCAGGAATAGGCACCGCCGGCTAATGCAATGCGGCTGCCTTTCAAAATTTTTCCTGAACCATCATGCAGATTTATTACGAATCCCTTTTTGTTATTGTTATCAGATTCCTGATCATGCCGGAATTTAATAACAATTCCGAGTGCCGATTCATCAGGTTTGAAATTAGCTGTCCACCCTTTTTCTTTCCTGTTCATTGGAACTTCGATAGTGTTAATAAGTTCTTTACCGTACATGTAAGCGAACATTCTTATTCCGGGAACGTCTTTAAACATTGTGCTATCGGGTAAATACATTACGTTGATATTATCAGAAGACTGTGGTGAAGCCGGTGAATATGAAAATTTTCCGTTGAATTTTAATTCTTCACTGCAGGAAAAAAAAGTTATTGCAGCAATTAGAATAATTAAGGATTTAAAAAGTTTCATCTTTCCCTCTGGAATTTTGTTTTTAAAAATTTACCGGTTTGTTTAAATATTATTATTCATTTAGACTGACTTAATACTTAAAATGTTTAATGAACTCACCTTTTTCTTCAATATCAGTCATCGCCTCAATTCCTATCTGTAAATGAAGGTCAGAATATTTTTCGGTAACAAGTTTATCTGATTCTTCAGTCTTTACACCTTCGGGCACCATCGGCATATCGGAAACAAGAAGCAGAGCGCCCCTTGGTATTTCATTGACAAGTCCCACTATAAAAAGTGTAGCGGTTTCCATATCAATACCTATCGTGTATAATCCTTTTAGATATTTTTTGAAACTACTATCCCATTCCCATACACGCCTGTTGGTTGTGTAGATTACTCCTGTGCGGTACTCAAGTCCGCGTGAGGCAATTTTATCCGATACGAACTTATGTAATTTGAATGAAGGCATCGCAGGAACTTCTTTGGGCAGATAGTCATCACTCGTACCTTCTCCCCTTATCGCCGCAATCGGAAGAATGAAGTGTCCTAACTCAGTTGAACGTTTCAGTCCGCCGCACTTACCAAGAAAGAGCACACCTTTCGGTTTTTTTGCGACCAGCAAATCCATAATAGTTGCTGCGTTTGCTGAACCAATTCCAAAATTAATTATTGAAAGCCCATGTGAATTGGTAGCAGTCTGCATTGGTTTACCAATGCCTTTAACATCACATTTAAACTGGTCTGCAAATTTTGTTACATAGTTATGGAAATTTGTCAACAGCAGGTAGTCGCCGAATTCGTCAAGAGAAGTGCCGGTATAGCGTGGAAGCCAGTTTTTGGCAATATCTAATTTTGTCCGCATTTATTTCTTCATTTTGTGTGATGCAAAATAATAAAATGTTCAGGCATATTTCAGCAAGTCAGGTGATAAATATTCGCACTTGAAATTGAGTTGTAAATAAATTTAAGTTGGATCGTGATTTTAATATTTAGAGGGGTTAATTCAATTGAAGACTTTAACAAAGTGTTTTATTGTTTTTATTTTGGTGACTGCCGGTAAAGTGCAGGGACAGAATTTAAATTATGAAACCGGAGACAACAATTCCGGCAATCAGGGATCAGCAGAAAATTTTTCCTTATGGGCGAACGGCGGCTACAGTTTAGGATTTACAAACTTCTCAGATACTGATTTCGGTTTGGGATTCAACGGTACCTTAACATTTGAAAAAGACAGGAACTTGTTCTCGTTCAGTTATCAGAAACTTTATGAACTTGCCTTATTTAGTTATCATTCAGAAACCATTCAATCCTTTCAATTAAAATACGGTAGAGCGAAAGAATTTAAGATGAGGGGTTTATTGCTTCCGTTTCCTTTTATGCTGTTAATTAAAAAGGATTTTAATTATAAAATTTTATGGCGTGCGGGAATTGCGTACAATTTATATCAAAAAATTCCTGATGCTGAAATTGAAGGGCATTTAATCAACTCAAATAAATCTGAGCGCAATACATTTGTTAGTATTCCTCTGGAAATAGAATTTCGCCAGGATATAACTGATTTTTTAGGATTAGGAAGCGGTTTATTTATTAATCTGCATGATAAATATCCATCGGGCGGATTTATTTTTAATATCTATCTTGGAAAATTCTGAGGTGTTAATACCTGCTTAACTCTATACTGACTTTGCCTGTAAAGTCATTCAATTTTATTCTGATCAGTTCGGGCACATTTCCGTCAATTGTAATTATCGTCCTGCTGAAATCTTTGGTGAAGCGCGTGCTGTAAATTATTACATTATTCCGGCTCCAGATTTCAAGGTCAACGTGTCCGCTTTTATGATCCAGAAGTGAAAATGAAAGGTAGTTAGTTGTTGCGTTAAAGTATGTGTAATCGATTTTTGAAAAAGTGATATTTGAAGCATTGATCTTGAAGGTGTAGTAGTCGATATAACTTTCCTGCACGGGTTCGTTTATATTGCCGGCAGGATTACCGGGAGGTACTATCTCCTCCCGGCAGGAATTTAATATAAACGCCGTACAGATCAGGACAAGTAAAATTATTTTTTTACAGATAATCATATCATTGATTAAGAATTTTTTCAATCTTCTGCTGAAATGATTCATACGTTTCAGCACCTGTTATAAACTCAACAAGTTTCCCTTGCGTGTCATAGATGGCAGTCGCCGGAATTGCTCCGTTCCATTCTTCACTGATGAATCCGATAACTTCATCACTCTCCTTTTCCGGAATAACAAATACAGGAAAGTTTACTTTTTGTTTTTCAATAAACGGAATAACGTTTGAATTAATTTCTTTTATAAGATCGACACTTAAACTCAAAAATTCAACATCATTGTTTTTATTGTTTTCAGCGAGTTTAACCAGGGCAGGAAATTCATCGACACAAGGTTTGCACCATGTAGCCCAAAAATTAATAAAAAGAATTTTGCCTTCACGATTATTAATTTTTCGCTTAAGATCGTCAAGTCCCATTACTCCGACTGATAAATTATTTTTATCAACATCGGTTGAGTTTTTCCCATTGTTTGATTCACAGCCGGATGAAATAAAAAGAAAACCTGCTGCGCACAATATCAGCAGAATTAATCTCAAGGTTATACCCGCTTAATTGTACAGCCGAAAGCTTTTGTTTTATTTACACTCACTTTTTTCCCTTGAAGGATTTCATTCAAAGCATTTTCCAGATCCTTAGCAGAAACTGATGATGCATCACGGCTGTCATCAATTCTTCCGTGATAAACAACATTAAAGGAAGGATCAAGTACATATACCTCAGGAGTAAAACTTGCTGAGAACTTATCAGCAATAACATTATTTTCATCTTTAAGAACCGGGAAACCGAATTTATTTTTTTCTGCGTGGGATTTTATTTCGCCGACACCCTCAGCTTTATTCGAGTTAATACCAAGTATGGTTATATCCTTATCTTTATAGTCCATGTACAATTCAGCCATACGGGAATTATAAGCATTTGAAACCGGGCATTGAGTGGAAACAAATATTATCACGATCGCTTTTGATTTTTTGTAATCATTAAGGGAATGAGATTTTCCTTCAACATCTTTTAAAGTAAAGTTTTCGACTGAGCTAATATCACCTGCAAAGTTTTTATTTAAGATGACGGAATTTTCAGGCATGTAAACAAATCCTAAAGCAACAAACGCAGCGAATACGACAAGCATAACAGTTTTTTTCATCACAAAGACTCCTTTTTTTATTTCCGATTTATTTTTTTTGTAGGATAGCGAACTTTGGTTACAAGATGTTAAAACTTAGATGTTTTGTAAAGGGAAAAAGTTTGAACGGTTTAAAAAATATTCTGTCTTGAGTATCATTTATTCTTCTTTGATCTCTTCCATTATTGCTCTTGCCGCCGTAAACTTTCCGGGAAACTTTAATGAATGCTCTTCTCTTAGCCTGTTGGCTTCTTTCTGAGCATATGCCACGTAATCATCAATTGTTTTACACTTATAATGAACGATGTAGGTTGATTCATCGGGCAAGCCCGCGGGAATTGATACTTTATAAAATTTGTATTCATAAAAATATCCCGTTGCCATCACGTCGGAAAGGTGTATTTCGTTCATCCATTTTTTCCACTCAGATTCTACATCCTTTTTTACACTGATAGTAACGCTGTAAAGTATCATTTCATCCGCCTGAAAATTATTTGATAATGGCCCAATCAGGAAAGTCATGCAGTGAAAATAAAATTGAGCCAAGTAAATATACAAGTAAACTGATTATTATTACCGAAGTAATATTAAGAATAACTCCGGCTTTAACCATATCGATGATCTTCAGTTTTCCGCTCGCAAAAACAACAGTATTTGGCGGAGTTGCAACAGGAAGCATGAATGCCATTGACGCCGACAATGCCGCGGTTATCATAAGCATTAAAGGATTTAATCCTATGGCTACCGAAACAGATGCTACAACAGGAAGTATCATCTGAGCGGTTGCTGTGTTGGAAGTAAGTTCAGTCAAAAAGTTTATGACTATTGCTGTAGTAAGTACAATCAAGACAGGCGATAAATTTTGCATACCATTAAATTGAGCACCGATGAATTCTGATAACCCAGTGCTTGTAAATCCTTTTGCCAGAGCAAACCCTCCTCCGAACAACAAAATAATACTCCATGGAACTTTACTGAAAACTGTCGAATCGAGGATTCCGCTCTTTCCTGCTTCGTTACTCTTCGAAGGAATAAAGAACAGGCTGGACGCCATCATCACAGCAATTATTCCGTCATCAATGAAATCGGGATTGGGTAGAATCAATGACCAGCCGGGAATTTTTGCAAATCCAAGATTCAATTCTGTTCTGAATATCCACAGCAACGCAGTAGTTAGAAAAACCATCCCGACACTCTTTTCATCAAAACTTATTTTACCGAGTTTCTGGTATTCATCATTGATCAGATTTTTTGATATGGATAAATTTTTATCGGATACAAACTGAACTCTGGTCAAAAGGAAATAAGTAAAGAATAAAAGTATTATTGTTACAGGCAGGCACAGCAGCATCCAGGTTCCGAATGAAATCTCCGGGGCTTGTGGAAAGAGTATGCTAAGGATTTTCACAAACGCCAGATTCGGCGGAGTTCCGATTAATGTAGCTATGCCGCCAATACTGCATGCATATGCGATTGATAGCATGAGTGATTTTGAAAAATTTCTTGTACGTTCTGTCCCGAATGCAGCTTCAATTTTTGCAATGATTGACATTGCGATTGGCAGCATCATAACAGCTGTTGCTGTATTTGATATCCACATTGATAAAAAAGCAGTGGAAAACATAAATCCAAGTATTATGGAGTTAATACTCGCTCCGAACATTGTGATAATTTTTAGTGCAATTCTTTTATGAAGTCCGCTGTTTTCCATTGCAATAGCAAGCATAAATCCGCCGAGAAAAAGAAAGATCACAGAGTTTATATAAGCTGATGCAATTTCCTCTCCTTTCATCAAACCAGTCAGAGGGAAAAGAATCAACGGAACAAGTGATGTCGCGGCAAGCGGAATAGCTTCTGTCATCCACCATATTGCCATCAGGAGCGCGATAGCCGCCATTTTTGTTAAAGCCGGATTTCGATAGTCCAGCTCAACAAAAACCAGAATAAATACAGCAGCAAGTATTCCGATCCATAGTCCGGTCTTTTGAGATGTGCTCATAAAGTTGATTTGCAATAATGTTTTCTATTTGAAATTAGTTATTTCGGGTGTAAGAAAAAATCGTTGACTGAATCGATGTAAATCACCTGAATAATTTCTGGTCAAAATTAAGTGACTATAAATCGTCAGTTATTAAATCTTTTTATCATCAAAGATTACTTACTATAATTATCTTTTCCTCATATAATCAATCTTTCATATATTTGACTTTCAAAATAGACTATATGGATTTTAATTCTAAATATGAAGCGGTGATCGGGCTGGAAGTACATGCTCAGCTAAACACCAAATCTAAAATATTTTGTTCATGCTCAACTCAGTTTGGAAATGAGCCGAATAAAAATGTCTGCCCGGTTTGTCTCGGACATCCGGGAGTATTACCGGTTCTGAATAAACAGGTAGTTGTATCTGCCGTACTTTTAGGATTAGCATGCAACTGCGATATTTCCGGAAAGTCAGTTATAGCAAGGAAAAATTATTTCTATCCTGATCTTCCAAAGGGATACCAGATATCTCAATATGAAGAACCGATTTGTCTTAATGGTCATCTGGAAATTTCCACTGCGAACGGTCTACGAAAAATTGGTATAACGAGAATACACATTGAAGAAGATGCCGGCAAATCAATTCATGATGCAGACAGTACATTAGTCGACGTTAACCGATGTGGTGTTCCTTTACTTGAAATAGTAAGTGAGCCTGATATTAGAACAGCCGAAGAAGCCGCAAACTACCTTATGAAACTTCGGCAGATAGTACAGTACCTTGATATATGCGACGGAAATATGGAAGAGGGTTCGCTTAGATGCGATGCAAATATTTCTGTTAGGGAAAAAGGTTCACAAACATTCGGGACAAAAACCGAAATAAAAAACATGAATTCATTCAGGAATGTTGAACGGGCAATTAATTTTGAAATTGAACGTCAGATCGATATGGTTGAGAATGGTGAGCAAGTTATTCAGCAGACTCTTTTGTGGGATGCCGATTTAAATGAAGCTCATCCAATGAGAAGTAAAGAAGACGCTCACGACTACAGATATTTTCCCGAACCAGATCTCTTCACCATCATCGTAAATGAAATATGGAAAAATGAAATTTACAGAGATCTGCCTGAACTCCCTGATAAAAGAAAAAAAAGATTTGTGAAAGACTTTAATCTGCCTGAATATGATTCTGAAATATTAACTTTATCCAAACCGCTGGCTGATTACTACGAATCGGTTATACGGGAAACAAACGACTACAAAAGTGCCAGCAACTGGGTAATGGTTGATGTGATGAAAATCTTAAATGAAGAAAAAATTAATATCACCGACTTTAATCTTCATCCGGAACGTTTGGGTAAACTGATAAATCTTATTAATGACGGAACGATCAGTAATAAAATTGCGCGTGAACTTTTTCCTGAGCTGATAAAATCAGGTAAAGAACCCGATGTGATAATTAAGGAAAAGAATCTTGGACAAATATCAGACATAAATGTTATTAGCCGGATCGTTCAATCCACTCTTGAAAAAAATGCGACTGAAACTAACGAATATATAAACGGAACAGAGAAGATTTTTTCTTTTTTTATCGGAAAGATTATGAAAGAAACATCCGGTAAAGCAAATCCAAAAATGGTTAACGAAATTCTCAGGCAGCAGCTTGAAGCACTCAAAGCAGAGCATAATAAAAAATAAAATAACTGTTACATAAACGGGAGATTAAATTGTCATTTAAAAGCGGAATGAAAAGATTCTTTGGAATTAAAACCGAAGAAGAAGTGAATAAAGTAAAATCACCAAAAGAAAAAATTAAAGAGTTTTTCGAATCACTCTTGTTTGCGGCAATTGCGGCATTCTTCATTATTACTTTTGTAATTCAGAATACAAGAATACCAACAGGCTCAATGGAAGACACGATACTTGTCGGTGACTTTGTTCTTGTAAACAAATTTATATTCGGTGCTTCATCGCCAAAATATATTCCGTTTACGGAAGTGCAGCTCCCCTACTTCACATTGCCATCACTTAAGGAACCAAAAAAGAAAGACATAGTTGTGTTTGAATATCCCGGGGACAGGGATCAGCTTCAGGCAAATGAACTTGGTGTTAACTATGTGAAAAGATGTATTGGTGAACCGGGTGATACAATTGCAATAGTAAACAAGGTTGTATTTGTAAACGGACAGGAATTCTGGATTCCGCCTCACATAAAATATCTTTCACCGAATGTTCGTCCCAAAGGCTATGTTGAACCAAGAATATTTCCAAAAGGTAAACCCTGGAATGAAGATAATTACGGTCCCCTTGTTGTACCAAAAGCAGGTGATGTAATCAAACTAAATGCGGCAAACATCGAAGAATGGCGCACAATTATCGACAGAGAATTTGGTAAACGTGTAGTTGATGTAAGACAGGGGATTGTTTATATAGAAGGCAAACAGGTTGATTCCTACACTATCAAAAAAGACTATTACTTCATGATGGGCGACAACAGGGATGATAGTCTCGACAGCCGCTTCTGGGGTTTTGTACCAAGAGATATGGTTGTTGGAGAAGCATTTATAACATTGTTTTCGTGGGACAGAGAAATTCCGTTCTCGGAATTGTTTAAGCTTTTGGGATCAATAAGACTTGACAGAGTTTTAAAACTATTGCACTGACCAATGAGTTTAGCTAATAAAAAAGCCCCCGATATCCGGGGGCTTTTTTGTTTAAGAACTGAATTTTAGAAAGTGTACCTGATACCAAACTGAGCCTGCCATCTTGATTCAAGATTAAGCGGTGCAGCAGGATCACTTGTATTATTCAAAGTATATCTTGCTTTGCCATAATTTGGTCCCTGGGTTGTTTCAAGGCTGTGGAATGACAATGGTGCAATATTTTGATTCGCAACTTGCTTCTGCCATCCCCATTCATCGTTGATAAGATTAAGTACATTCAGTACATCAAATGTGAATTCGATATTATGTCCGCTGAATGTTCCAACCTGCTGGCTGATTCTCAAATCAATCTGATGAGTCCAGGGTTCACGTGCGCCGTTTCTCTCTGACATCTTTCCTTTATTATCTTTCAGGTAATCATCATTGTTGATGTAGTTGAAAAGAGTTGCATAAGCTCCATCGGTTTTGGGCAATTCAACTCCTTGTGAGTTAACAAGGATAATGTCATTCTCGTCACGGGGAATATAGATGAGATCGTTATCTGTTTCACCATCACCGTTAACATCGCCGTTAACAAAGTATGAGAAAGGACGACCACTGTAACCATTATAGAAAATACCAAAGTTCGTCTTTAAACCCTGCACACCCCAGTCCAATGTGTATGAAATGGCTGCAAGAATTCTATGACGTCTGTCATTTACCGAGAATGTAAGCACCGGTAAATTAGGATCACCCTGATTCGGATTAAATCTCCAGGATGAACGAGCCTGTGCACTTACACCGGAGTTAACATCTTTAGATAGTCCCCAGGTGTAAGCTAAGTTACCATAAAAACCATCGGTAGTAGCTAATCTTTGAAGCTGAACTGTAATATTAGCATTCTCACCCTGGCTCGTATTCGTAAGCAAGTAGACGCCGGTAAAAGCACTGCTCACACGATTAACGGAGAATCTTCTTGTTCCGGCATTATAAGTTCCCCAAACCTCGCGGTCTTCACCTACGATCATACCATTTGGTGTTAATCCGCTGTTTGACTGTTGCCCGGCTAAATTAAGGTTTTTGAAGAATACATCATTCTGTGTAATTGAATAAACACCTTCAAGAGAAAGTACAAGGTTGTAAGGTAATGTATGATCTATTGCAAGATTAGATCTTACAATTGAAGGAGCTTTAAAATTACGATCCGTTAGATTAACCTCAGCTGTGGGTAAAGTAGTAACTCCACCTGTAAACTGATTATTTACATCTGATATGAAACCTGTTGGTGCTGTTGTATTAGTATAGAAATCAACACCGGTATTGCTGTATTGATTAGAAACCCATACTGCTGGGAAACGACCGGAGAAAACACCAACACCACCGCGCAACTGAGTATTTCTTTCATCATCAAGCGCCCAGTTAAAACCAACTCTTGGTGAAACATTAACTGTAGTTTTAGGTGGTTTGTCAGTACCGATATCCATTCCTCTCTGCTGTACGAAGAAGGTATCAATCCTTGCATTGAAGTTTGGTTCATCCGGATAAATGGGGACATCGAACCTGATACCGGCAGTAAGTCTGAACTGTGGTGAAACAGCCCATTCATCTTGCAAATAAAATCCTAACTGATTTGCGCCCCAGTTAGCATCCTGTGTTGGATTGGATGTAGCCGAATAGCGGTATTCATATGCTGCAGGTCTAACATTATTTATGAAATCAGCAATTGAGTTATATGTATACACACCAAAGTTTCCGGGAATGAACAGGTTTCTGAACTTGAAGAATTCAATTTTTAATCCGGCAGTGAATGTGTGTTCACCAGTGAAGTATGAAAAGTTATCCGTTAATTCTACTACATCCTGTTCAAGAACATTCTGATGACGGAATTGTTCTGAACCAAGAACCAGTGTCTGGTTACCCGGATCGAGTTTGGATGGATCTGCGGTTCTGATATACAATGTCGGGAAAGGACTTCCTTTATAAGTCGGTTCATCAACCTGTCTTACATAACCGATTATAACTTCATTGGAAAATCTGTTACTGAACACACTCGATAACTGTAAAGCTATTGAGTTTGTTGTGTTATCAATAAAATATCTGCCATAGTCAGAATAAAGATCTGTTAATCCTCTTCCTCTTGATGGTGTGTTATCATCAGTAGCATTGAGATAATTCCAGCGAGCGGTGAGTTTGTGATCCTGACCGAGGTTGTAATCAAAACGCATAAATATTTTATCGCTTTGTCTTTCAAAATTCATCTGATCCCATGCACCCGGGTCATAACCATATGTATTCTTTAAATGACTTGTCAAAAGATTTAATGAATCCTGTGAAACTGTAAAAGCATTAGTACTGAATCTTTGATTACCGAATGTTCTTGTTAATGGTTGTTTGTAGCGTGTTATTTCCCCATTCGCAAAGAAGAATAATTTGTTTTCTATAATCGGTCCGCCGACTCTGAAACCAGCCTGGTAGTCAGTGAACTCAGCAAGTTTTGTTTTATTTGTGTCAGGACTTTTACCAACAAAATCCTGGTTTCTTCCGAAATAAAAACCTGAACCATGATAGAAGTTGGTACCACTTCTTGTAATAGCATTAATACCTGCACCAGTAAATCCACCTTGTCTGATATCATATGGAGAAACAGCAATCTGGAATTCTTCAATAGCATCAAGGCTTATTGGAGTAACCCGCGATTGGCTGCCTGGTGTTGTTCCGCCAAGCCCGAACAGGTCATTATAATTTGATCCGTCGATCTGTATGTTGTTGTATTTGCTGTTTCTTCCTGCTGCATTTGAGCCGGAAAATAATGGGGACAATTTATAATAGTCTTCAAAACTTCTTGAAATGGTTGGAAGTTTATCTATCTGGTCTCTTGAAACGTTAGTTGAAGCGCCTGTTCTTCCTTCGCTGAGTATTGGGTTCTTTTCAGCAATGATTGTAACATCTTTTAGTTCAACTGCAGTTTCCGGCAGAATAAAATCAACTCTGAGAGTCTGACCTAACTCAAGAAATTGTTGTTCCAACTTTTGAGTTGTATATCCAACGTACGAAACAGTAATGGTATAAGGTCCGCCTGTCCTTAAACCTAGCAGATTAAACTTACCGTCATTTCGTGAGGTAGTTCCGTACTGTGTTCCGGACGGCATGTGCTCAATAATTATTGACGCTGCCGGAAGAGGATCACCGTTTTTATCTGTAACAGTTCCACTTATTGCCGCCGTTGTTAATCCCTGAGCAAAAAGCCCTGTAGTAAACAACATTGTAAAAAGTGCAATGAACAGAAGATGAAATCTGGTAGAAAATAATTTCATTTTTTCTCCTGGTTAATTAATAGAATTGGTTGATTAGTGATAAGATTTATTTGATGAAATTTTTCGAACATTATTGCAGAAGTTTATTTAAAAATGACAGCCAAATATCATTTTAAAGACTATCTATGTCAAGCAAAGTTGCATCATTTTTAAAAATTAACATTCAGTTAATAAGCGCGATTCCAAAAATATTTTGTTTTCTGCCTGCAACAATTTATCCGGCGCAATCATCATTTTTTGTTTCAGAAATATTAAGTTACAAACTCAATTTTCATAAAAGTGGTATGGATATAAAAAATCTTAAAAGTAATTCAGTTAAACTGAACAACGGTTTGGAACTTATCCTTTATAAAGATTCCACAATGCCCCTTGTTGCGTTACATCTTTTATACAAAGTAGGTTCAGCAAATGAAGTAAACGGAAAATCCGGACTGGCACATCTATTTGAACATATGATGTTCCAGGGTTCACAGAATATTCCGAAGGGAATGCAATTTAAACTTGTTCAGGAAGCCGGCGGAATAATGAACGGCGCAACAAGCTTTGACCGAACAGTGTATTATTACAAGCTTCCTTCAAACCAGATTGAACTTGCTTTGTGGATGGAATCTGACAGAATGGGATTTCTCCTTCCTACACTGGATGAAGCAAAATTAAAAAATCAGATTGACGTTGTTAGTAATGAAAGACTTGAACGATACGATAATCAGCCTTACGGTTTGGCATGGGAAATAATTCATTCCAATTTGTTTCCGGAAGATCACCCATATCACTCTGTAGTTATCGGTTCTCTAAACGATATATCAAACTCAACACTGACTGATATACTGCAGTTTGCACAACAGTATTACTGTCCTTCAAATGCTTCATTAGTTGTTGCGGGTGATTATCCCGAAAATATTGTTGAGCTTGTTGAAAAATACTTTGGTGAGATTAATTCAAATGGTAAAAACTCACTTCCTAAATTTATTGCTGACTGGAAAGTGACAGGAAATAAGATCACACGATATGAGGATGTTCAGTTAAACCGGATTTATCTTGCCTGGAAAACAGATAAGATATTTTCAAAATTTGATGCACGTTTGGATATACTCGGAGAAATACTTACAGGTTCAAAAAGTTCAAGACTTCAAAAAAAACTTATCTATGAAAACGAACTGGTACAGGATATCACGGCTAACCAGTTCTCCGGTAAGTACGATGGTTACTTTTATATAATTGCGACTTTAAAACCCGGAATTGATGCGGAGCGTGTGAAAGAAATTGTCATATCCGAATTGAATAGTATAAGTAAAAACGGAATAACAGAAACTGAGTTGCAAAAGTGTAAGAATGTAACACGATCTGGTTTTATCTATTCAATTCAGAATATTGATAGTCTCGCTGCCCAGTTCAATTCATATAATTTTTATTTAGGCAGCCCGAATAATTTTGAATATGAACTCAATGAGATCGAATCAATTCAGCCTGATGAAATAAAATCAGCGGTTGATAAATATTTTTTCAATCCGTTTGTTGAATTACAAATTGTCCGCAATAAGAAAGCAACCCAATGATAGTCGACAGAGCTACTATACCGCAGCCCAAAATCCAGAATCATTTTCATCTGCCTGAAATAAAACGTCTGAAGATTTCAAAAGATGTCCCGGTATTGTTTGTTGAAAAGCACAGTCTCCCGATCATCAATTTAACTTTTATGTTTGAATGTGGAAGCAGACTTGATCCAGGAGATAAAAAAGGATTGGCTTACTTATTCAGCGCATTAATCGATGAAGGTGCCGGCAAGTACTCAGAGTTTGAGCTGCATGATAAATTTGATTTTATTGGTGCTAACTTCAGTATAAGTTGTGATGAGGACTATATCTATTTTTCACTACAATGTATGACTGAATATTTTGATGAGGCACTCGAACTTTTTGCTTCAGTTATTTTATCTCCGCATTTTACTGATGAGGCTTTTTCCAGGGAGAGAAGCAGGATTATAACAAGGATCAATCAGCAAATTGATTACCCCGATGAAATGGCTGATTTAATTTTTACTCATAAATTAACCGGGGCCGGATCAGCATACGCGTATCCCGTAATTGGATTAGCGGATTCAATTAATAATATCTCCCCTGACGACATTAAAAATTTTTATAGAAAAAATATTCAATGTTCAACACTTTCAGTTGCAATTACAAGTGACATTTCCGAATCCGTTGTGATCTCAAAGTTGAACTCCTTTTTTACGGAATTAAAAAGCGGGGATAAAGTCAGTCCGTTTAATTTTACAAACAAGCTCAGCACACAAAAAGTTATTATAGTAAATTATCCCGGGGCAGCTCAGAGCGAAATACGGATCGGAAATAAATCACCTGGCAGAAATGAACCCGGTTTTTACAGCAGAGTATTAATGAATACCATTCTTGGCGGTCAATATTCCAGCAGAATAAATCAGAATCTCAGGGAACGTAATGGGTTCACTTATGGAGCTTCTTCAATTATTAACTATTGGAAATATGATGCATTCTTTTGCGTAACCACCTCTGTCAACACAGCAAATACAGGGGCTGCAGTAAAAGAAATTTTATTTGAACTAAGTGAAATAAAAAAAGGTGTCACAGATTCCGAAGCTGAATTTGCGTGCTCAATGCTTATTAAAAAGTTCCCGCTCTTTTTTGAAACTTATAACCAGTTGAATGGAAATTCAGGAGTCTTGTTCAAGTATGATCTTCCTGATTCCTATTTTAAGGAGTACGCAAGTAAAATCGAAGCCACAGGTGTGGATGAAATAAATAAAGCAACATCAATTGTAAACCCTGACGAAGCCTTATTCGTACTTGCGGGAGATGAATCTGAGATAAAAAAACAATTAGACTTTATTAATGAAAATGATATTGTTACTCTGAATCCTTCTGACAATAATTTATTTATCTAAGCTTCTTATAATTTCAGATGGATTGATAAACTTATACCCGATTTTTCTATAGCGAACAATTTCCGGAAGAAATGCGGAATACTCCATTGCATCCAGAAGAATTAAAACCTTACCGTTGTTTCTTATCTTCTCCATTGCAGCATTAAAAGAATTTAATTTCTCTTCTATACTTGTTCCAGACGGGATAAAAAAATCTCCATACTTCAACTGACGAATACTCCTCACTTTAAATACCTCAAAAAGAAGATTATATAATTCAGGTTCACTCATATCAGAATTTTCATCAATAACCACACATACAGATTTTTGAAAATCATCAACAATTGATTTGAGTGAAGCACGCAATCTTAGTTTAGAATATCCCGCATCAAGTTTGTATTTAAGTTCGTTATTCTCATCGTTCAGAAGGATGAGTGATTCTTTACGGTATTTTAACAGCGAATCTTTAAAAGCAAAATTACTTTTTGAAGGAACTATCAATACACCAAATAGCTCTGGCGCTGATAGAAGTTCGCTAAGTTTATCATTATCAAGATTGGAAACACCCTGCAGTACAAAAGCAACGTGACCTCCTTTACGAATTATCTCTGAATCGTAATTCAGTTCCGCACTTATGAGTTCATCTTCACCGGAAAAAATATTTATTAATGTTTTACCGCCAATATTTTTTTCTTTTATAGCTATCTTCACATTTAATGAATCAAAATTATTTTTTAGTTCAACAAGTATATTAGGAATCGGGAGATCACCGGGGACTTTTAGAACATAACTCTTAACCTCAGTCTTCTTTAATAATTTTCTGGTTTTGATTTGTTCTTGGCTTATGCCAAGAGCGAACAATGATTGGAGAAATACTTTATCTGCAGTTTCAAGGGAGACTTTATTCAACTCATTTTTTGTTTTGCTGGTGAAATATTTTCCTGCAACAATATTAATGAGTAATAAAGAGATTGAGCTGATTAAAAGTATCCGAATTACTTTTTTCTTATTGAAATGATTATCCATTAAAAGAAATGTTTTCCCTCATTACCATTATTCGTTTGTGAATGATGGTTTACGCTTTTCAAGAAAAGTCGTAGTGCCTTCTTGAAAATCTTTTGTTCCGCAGCACAGCGCAAATGCCGCCGCTTCAAAATCCAGACCTTGTTTTCCGGTGACTTCATCAACAATATTTACACACTTCAAAGATTGCCTGATTGCAAACTGACCTTTTGAAGCGATCTTTTCAGCCATCTCAACTGCTTTATTGAACAGCTCCGGTTGAGGATAGATTTTGTTCACAAGCCCGATACGAAGTGCTTCATTAGCATCTATCATATCACCTGTTAAAATATATTCCATCGCACGTCCGGAATTAATTAATCTTGTGAGTCTTTGAGTCCCGCCATAACCAGGAATTATTCCCAGGTTAACTTCAGGCTGACCAAACCGCGCATTCTCCGAGGCAATTCGTATATGACACGCAAGAGCAAGTTCACAACCACCACCCAAGGCAAAACCATTCACCGCTGCTATTACTGGTTTGTCAAGGTCTTCGATAAGATTAAAAACCGTCTGACCATTCTCTGAGAATTTTTTTGCTGATTCAACATCAAGTTTATTTAGTTCAGAGATATCCGCTCCTGCAACAAAAGCTTTTTCACCTGAACCAGTTAGAATAACAACAAATATATTTTTATCACCATTGATGTGTGTGAATGCTTCTTTTAATTCATTTATTGTCTCAATGTTCAAAGCATTAAGTTTATCAGGTCGGTTGACAGACACTATTGCAACTTTATTTTTAATTTCAATCAAAAGATTTTCGTACTGCATTTAACACCTCAATAATTAATAAACAAAGGGATCCTTACACGTAAATCAAACGCAATAAACTGGTTTGAAGGCAGGTAGTTATAAGTTGCCATCATTTCCATAAGGAACATTGAAAAACCAATGCCTGCGCTGGCTCCGAATTTAGATGACTCTTCCGTATAATTATTCCTGTTCGATGAAGGTTTGAATTGATGTAGTTTATTATAAAATGAATACGCGGCTGAAACCTCAACTATCGGCATCAACAATACAACATTTTCAAGTAATGGTTTGAAATAATACCTTGCACCTATATTCACGGGTAAAACGTTTGTTGAAAGATTCGCGTATTCAGTTTCCTGGTAAAAACTTTGTGAACCGGGATACTGCTCATAACCAACTTTTGCAAAAAGAAATATTGGAAGAAATTCACTGTCGGTATATGAAAATTCTAAATTGAATCCATATCCGAGATCAGTTGAACCCGCCAAATCAAAAACAGGAAGACGCGGACCAACACCGAATGCTACAAATACACCACGGGCTCTGTCAGCAGCGACTGTGTTAGAAATAAAAATCAGGTTTATGAGAGTGAGAAACAAAAAAAAATTTTTCATTCTTGATTTCATTTGCTCATCTAAAATACAAAAAATGACTAATCTTCCGAAACTGCTTTAAGATGTTTAGCTGATTTAAATCCGGTGTGTATCAATAACACAATGATTGTTAACAGTACATGTGCCGGGAATAAATAATCTTTATACTGTTTTTGCAACGAAAAAAATCCTTCCCAGTTTTCATACTGACGTGCAAACAGTATATTGATAATGGTTTCAGATTGACTTCCAAATGCCAGGAAGTTAATCCACGGTATTGCAAAAATTATTAACGCAGCCCAATACATATTTCTGATTCTTGTTATAACCAGCGAAACCAATATCATATAAATTAGTAACGAACCAATTTTCATATAGCTGAACCCGGTCAGTTTGATCGGAATCAATTCAAACAAAAACAGACTTACGATAAATAAGAATGCTTTTAAAAATACCTTCTTGTTTCCTGCATAGTGATTTATAACGATATAAAAAGCGGCAAGCTGCGGTAAATTCCAAAACCAGTAAACAGGAAAGTCCGCTATAGACGATAATCCAAACTCATAAAAATATTCAGGATCATCTATCTTAAGTTTTAAAAAAAGGTATGAGACAGCGATAACTGCAATGAAAGGAATTAAAACTATTACTAAAACACCTGCTAAATTTTTTTCTTTTGCTGGGATAAAATATTTCTTTAAGCCTGATTGAAATTCTGAATAGAAACAAAAAAGGAAAGGAAGAAATAAACCTGGATGAAATCTGAAACCAAGAATGATTATGTAAGCCTGCAGTTCAAAATAATGTAATAAAAAACCTGCCGTGTTTACTATGAATATTGAGAGGATAAACGGCAGGTAATTTAAACGGTCTTTCAAAGTTATTCTTCAGCTTCCATTATTTTTATTTTATATTCTGTTCCGGCACCGTGTTTGTAAACCATTTGTCCTCCAAGGTCACCTGTCTTAAACACAAAATATCCGCCGACAGCAGCAAGCAGCACAAACACATATTTTAAACTTCCGGAAAACTTTTTCTTTATGGTTACAAATGTACGCAGTACAAGTAAACCGGTAAAGTACCACAAAGTAATTGTAGCAAAATTTTCGTGAGCTTCAACAAGTTCCTCGCTTGCTTTGTTCCAGTATTCAAAAGCTTCGTACGCCTGTTCACCTGTTAACACCGCTGCCAATGCACCAAGTACACCGAAGAAAAGTAAAAGGTGCGCCGCTTTGGAAAAGAATTCCTTTTTGAAAACAGTTCCGATGGTTTCGAGGAGGATATAAAGCAGAAAAAACGCTATCGGGAAATGAATTACTTTCGGATGAAACTCTGCTAAAAATTCCATTTGCTCAACCTTTCATTATTAAAATTTTATCACGATTAATTTGATTATGACCCCTTCTATGATTTAGTGATATTTTTTTTGGCTTAGTGACAGCACTCTTACTCATTGAATAATTCTTATCCGCAAAGCACTGAACCTCCGTTAACATTAATTACCTCACCCGTAATATGATTTGCAAAGTTTGAAGCGAGAAATAGCACGCTTCCCGCAATATCCTCCGGTGATGCTATACGTCCAAGCGGGATATTATTGCGAATGTTTTTGATTGTCTTTTTATCGCTGAGTACAGATCGGGTCATATCAGTTAAAACCCAGCCGGGGGCTACACAATTTACATTGATGTTATGTTTGCCAAGTTCATCAGCAAGTGATTTTGTGAATGAAATGATTCCGCCTTTTGAGGCTGCATAATGTGAATAAAATGCTTCTCCCCTTTGACCTGCTGTCGAGGAAATATTTATTATTCTTCCCCATTTCCTTTTCTTCATGTATGGAATACATACCTTACAGACCACGAATGTTGATGTTAAATTTATTTCAATTGTTTTCTCCCAATCTTTAACATCCATTTCATCTGATGCACCGCGTTCCCAGATCCCAGCGTTATTAATTATAATATCAAAGCCGCCTGCCTGTTTTGTCAAAACGGCTAATTCTTTCTGGAGTTTGTCTGCTTTGTTAAATGAAATTTTAAAAGCCTGAACATTTTTATTTTTTAATTCTGTCACTAACCTGTCTGATGCTTTAATATCATTGTTGTATGTGTAAATAACCTCCGAACCGGCATCACACAATAATTTTACACAGGCTCTTCCTATTCCTCTTGAACCCCCCGTAACCAAAACTTTTTTCCCTGTCAAATTAATGTTAATCATTTGTATTTCACTTTGTATAAAAATAATCCCTTTGCCGGAACGGCTTCACCGGCTGCTTCACGATTCTTTTGATTTATGATTTCAATTATATAGTTGTCAGTTAAATCAAGCTTCAACGTTTTTAGTAATGTGCCGGTAATAGTTCTTACCATTCCATGTAAAAACCTGTCAGCTTCGATGTAAAAGAAAAATAATCCTTTTGATTCCCGCCAAGATGCATTATACACAGTACAGACTTTATTTTCAGTATCAGTCACTTTTCTGGAGAAAGAGGTGAAATCGAACTCACCTAAAAATGATTTGCTGAGTGCATTGAGTTTGTTTACATCTATCCTGTCATGATAGAAGTAAGAATAATTCAGATAAAACGGGGACTTATACTTTGTTATGATATACAAATAACTTCGCCTGACTGCATCAAATCTCGCATGAAAATCTTCGTGGACTTTTTCCATTCCGACAATTGAAATATCAAACGGCAGAATTGAATTGAGAGAATGTCTGAACCTGTAAATATCGATCTCCCGGCTGCATCTGAAATTTGCGCATTGACCAATAGCATGTACTCCGGAATCTGTTCTTCCGGATCCTATAAGATTTATTTTTTCTGATAATAGTAATTCGATCGATTCTGAAATCTTTTGCTGAACAGTTACTGCGTTCTCCTGTATCTGCCAGCCGCAGTAATTCGTTCCGTCATACTGAATTATCAGTTTATAATTGTTCAATCATTTTCCTTATTCAATAAAAAATACTTTCTTTGCAAAAATGAATCATCTTCAACGAATCCTGTTGTCTAACTTATTGAATTAGGTTTATTTTACAAACCATGTGTGCAATGAATTAAAAATATTTTAGTAATTTGGCATCCGTATTTATGATAATTTACTGATGAATTTATAATTAAAATGCGTAGTGATTTTTAGTGAACGCTTCTCAACAGGGGTCACATAATGCCTGAGAATATCGGAACAACGATAAAATATAATTTTCTGAATTTAAAGCTTACCTTTAGTAAAGCAAGCGGACGAATTTCAAAGGACTCGGTTAAGCTGCTTTCTTCTATTTTACCTGCCATAGAATCAAATAAAGATCTTTTTGTATCGGATTTGTTTTCCGGATCATTTATAAAGAGTCTTGATAAATTTTATGAACAAACCGGGAAGAAAAAAGCACAGGTTGTTAACACCAAATTAATTGCCGAACGAAAAACAAAAATCCCTGTCCAGGTCGGTATATCGGTTAAGGGTAAAACACATCAGCTTGTTATAAATTCCATAAGCGATAGGAATCCAAAATCTGCAAAAGCAGATCAGTCAGTTCGTAAAGCCATTCACCCTGCTGAACGGTTCCATATTTTATTTGAAAATAATCCGTTGATGATCTTTGCTCTTGATACTGACGGAAATATCCTGACAACAAATTCGAAGGTTAAAGAATATCTCGGATTTGAAAATAAAAAGCTTCAGGGGAAAAACTTTTCTGAATTACTGGAATCTGATGAACACAAAAAATTTTCACAGCATCTTGATAAATGCCTTCGACGAATGAACAAAATGTTTACGCGTGAAATAAAGATGTTAAGGAGAGACGGAACATCAATCTGGGCTGGTGAACATTCATGCGCGTTTAAGGATCTGGAAGGCAAAAATGAAATATTGATTGTGTGCGACGATATAACAATCAAGAAAAAAAAGGAAGATGAACTACGGCTTTCAGAAGAAAAATTTTTCAAGGCTTTCCATATTTCCCCGGATTCTATAAACATAAATACAGTGAGTGAAGGAAAGTACCTTGACGTTAACCAGGGATTTGAGAGTTTAACAGGTTACAGCAAAGATGAAGTAATTGGCAGAACATCAAGAGAAATTAATATCTGGGATGACATAAACGAACGGCAAAAGCTTGTCGCATTTCTGAGTAAATCCGGTGAGGTAACTGACTTTGAAGCGGCTTTTCGTTTAAAGGACGGAAAAGTCAGAATTGGATTAATGTCTGCCCGTCTGATTAAAGTTGAAAATGAAATCTGCATTTTATCTATAACAAGGGATATCACAGAAAGAAAAAAAGCTGAGCAAATTCTTGTTGAAAACGAAATAAAATATAAAGCCTTATTTGACCACGCTAACGATGCAATCTTCATTATGAAGGATGACATTTTTGTTGATTGCAATACACGCACACTCGAGATATTTAAATGCAATCGTTCAGAAATACTTGGACAAAACCCATTTAAGTTTTCACCAATTTTTCAACCCGATGGTAAATTCTCTGACGCCAAAGGGATGACATTAATCCATAAAGCACTTAATGGATTACCGCAATTTTTTGAATGGAAACATTCCCGGCTTGATGGTGAATTATTTGATGCCGAAGTAAGTTTGAATAAGGTAGAATTCGGTAATGAAATTTATTTGCAGGCAATTGTCAGAGATGTTACTGACCGGAAAGGCGCCGAGAGTAAAATCACTCTTCTTGCTCATGCTCTTAAGAGTATAAGTGAATGCGTAAGCATCACAGACATGTCTGACAACATCATCTTTCTTAACGACGCGTTTGTTTCCACTTACGGTTATACGGAAGAGGAACTTATCGGAAAGCCTATTACACGCGTCAGGTCATTTAATAATCCTCCGGAAAAAACAGCAGACATTCTTAATGATACACTAAGGGGAGGCTGGCAGGGAGAATTACTTAATGTTAAAAAAGACGGCACAGAATTTTATGTTTATCTTTCAACTTCGGTTATAAGAGATGACAACGGAAAAGAAATTGCTTTAATCGGTGTTTCATCCGATGTAACAGAAAGAAAAAAGGCTCAGGAAGAACTGGTAGCGGCTAAACAAAGAGCAGAGGAAATGAACAAACTGAAATCATCATTCCTTGCTAATATGAGTCATGAACTCCGCACACCGCTGGTTGGTATTCTCGGTTTTGCGGAAATGATTCTTGATGAAGATAACACCGGTGAAAAAAAATTAATGACCGAGATGATACTGAACAGCGGCAGACGATTACTCGATACACTTAATTCACTTCTGGATCTTGCCCGGATTGAGGCAAATAAAATTGAGCTTAATTATAAAAAATTTATTCTCGATGAATTAATTGAGAACACTGTAAAAGCTTTTGACGGATTTGCCTATACAAAAAATCTTTCCCTTGAAACATCTCTTAATACATCAGCACTCGAAGTTTACCTTGATGAAAACATACTAGTTCAGGTGATTAATAACCTTGTCAACAACGCTCTAAAGTACACACTTAAAGGCGGTGTTAAGGTTGAATCGGATATATTTACTGAAAATGAAATCCGTCACTGCAGAATTAAAGTGATTGATACTGGAATCGGCATTGAAGATAAAAGTAAAGAAATGATATTTGAAGAATTCAGACAGGCAAGCGAGGGATTCAACCGCCAGTTTGAAGGAACCGGGCTTGGACTAACGCTAACGAAAAAATTTGTTCAGATGATGAATGGTAAAATTTATCTTGAAAGCAGAGTGAATGTGGGATCGACATTCACCGTCATCTTCCCTTGCAAAGAATCAGTACATCAGCAATCAGGTGAAGTAATTGAAAGATTCCCGGAGAAAAAAGTAACTGAGGTAAAAAATACTCCGGGAGCGAAAATTCTGCTCGTTGAAAATGATATCGTCAGTGCTGAAGTAACAAAATATTTTTTAAGGAACAGGTATGAAATTCATTCCTGCGAGGATGGAGTAACAGCCATACAGCTTACAAATAAATATTTGTATGACGTTATACTAATGGACATTAACCTGGGAAAAGACTTAAGCGGCATTGAAACTGTTCAGATGATCCGAAACCTGCCGGCATATAAATCCACACCGATAGTTGCGCTTACCGCATTTGCAATGGAAGGAGATAAAAACGAGTTTATTGCTTCAGGGTGTTCTCATTATCTCTCCAAACCATTTAGCAAAACATCCATTTTAGACTTGCTGTCTCAGATTTTAAGTGGAAAAACTGAATAAAATCCACTTATCCCCTAAACTTTATTTTGAATTTGTTCGATAATAATAGTGGGTGATTGTGCCAAAAACCGGTTTAGCTGATTTAAAAATAAAAGAGCTATTAAAACCGGGAGTTTTGAGAAAGTGATTGGTTATGCTTAATAAATTATTTCAGGATTCTGCTTCAAATAGAAATTCAGACGAATATCCGTTGCATGCACAACCACACAATCATGTGCAGCCTGATATTGAGCTGCTTAAAGCCCGTGTAGAAGAACTGGAAAAAAAAGATAAAGAAGCTGCCTTTTATAAAAATCTCCTACAAAACCTTCTTGACAATGTTCCTGATACAATTTACTTCAAAGATAAAGACAGCCGTTTTATACTGATAAACAGGGCACAGATTTACAATCTCGGCGTAAAAACTTCAGAAGACGCGGTTGGTAAAACAGACTTTGATTACTTTACACCCGATCATGCCGCCGATGCATTTGACGATGAACAAAAAATTATCAGAACCGGTATCCCGCTCATAGATAAATCAGAAAAGATAAGAAGAGCTGATGGCGAATTCAGATGGGTATCATCAACAAAAACTCCTTTATATGATATTGACAAAAAGATCATAGGCATACTTGGAATCTCAAGAGATATCACAGAGAAACAAAAAGCATTAGAATCATTACAGGAAAGTGAGGAACGGTACGCATCACTATTTCAGCGTTCGATGGACTGTGTATATCTGCATGATTTCCAGGGAAATTTTCTTGACGCGAACGATGCTGCACTTAATCTTTTAGGATACAGTAAATCAGAAATGCGCGGATTAAATTTTGCATCAATACTTTCTCCTGAACAAATACCTGCTGCTCGGGGCATTATTGAAGAAATCAGACTATTAGGGCGACAAAAAGAAAGAGTAGAGTTTCAACTTAGACATAAAAATGGTCAGATAATTGAGATAGAACAAATCGCGACAATAATTTATCAGAGCGGAAAACCGTTTGCCATTCAGGGAATTGCCCGCGACATTACTCAAAGAAAAAAAGCCGAACGGCAGTTACTGAAGTATGCTGAAGAATTGAATACAATGAACAGTAACAAGAATAAACTGTTCTCAATAATAGCTCACGATCTGAAAAGTCCTTTTCACGGACTGCTTGGTGTATCCGGAATATTAGCTAATGAACTTCAGAATCTTTCGGCTGATGAAGTATCAACTCTTACCATGGGACTCCACAAATCACTGCAGCAGCAATATGACCTGGTAGAAAAACTGCTTGACTGGTCACGGCTTCAAACAGGAAGAATTGAGTATTCACCAGTGATAACGAATTTAAAAAAATTCGCGGAAGAATCTATCAATTCACATGCACTTGTAGCAGAGGAAAAAAAGATTGTCCTGGTAAATGATATTAATGACAAAGTAGAAGCATTCGCAGACTCGTATATGCTTAGTTGTATTTTTAATAATCTTGTTTCAAACGCAATTAAATTCAGCAAACCGGGAGGACAGGTCAAGTTAAGTTCATTAAGCATTCACAGTTTTATTGAGGTCCAGGTAACAGATTCAGGTGTGGGAATCTCCCAGGAAAATTTATCAAAACTTTTTCACCTTGAATCAAATATTGTAACTACCGGAACTGCAAATGAAAAAGGAACAGGTTTAGGATTGTTACTATGCCGGGATTTTATCGCAAGACACGGCGGTAAGATTTGGGTTGAAAGCAAGATCAATGAGGGAAGTACGTTTAAATTCTGGCTGCCAAAATCTTAATTTTATATGTGGTAGATACTGATAACTATGGCTTCAAATAATTTTCCCAAACGAGCAAAACTGATAGCTTTTTCCGTAACAGGATTTATAATACTGTTTCTCCTGTTATGGGGTTATTCATACTACAGTAAAGCCACAAATGAAAAGCTGTTATTCCGCAAACATGAATTTACTGCTGTCAGTGAATTTAAAATTAACGAGTTCAATCAGTGGATTAAGGAAGTTAAAGAGGATGCTTATTCCTTTCAGCAAAATCAATTGCTTGGGAAGAAACTTGGTCAGATAATAAGTAGTTCTCCAAAATATATTTCAGGAACATACGTCGCTCCCCAGCTTGAGGAACTAAAAAACGAATTTGGGGATGAGATAACCATTACTGATTCAAATCTCGGGATCCTTTATACAAACACAACAAACAAGTCTTTCAATACTCACTTGCAAAATTTCATTTCAGATTTTTCCACGAACCGGAATGAGACCCTGATTAAAGAATTAATTATCCCATCGGAACAGAGAATATTTTTGGTGTTGGGAATTCCGGTTATTTCCTCCAACAATGATGTAACCGGGTTTGTCTTCTGTAATCTGAGAGTGACCGATGTAATAACTGCGCTGCTTCATAAATGGCCGTCACCTTTAAAAAATGTTGAAGTATTTCTTTTTCAGAAATCTAAAGAAGTCAACAAAATCATAAGAGCAACAGGTTATATTGAAACTCATCCAGCCGCATCTCTAAATAACCAAACAATTCTTGAGAATGTATCTTCTAATATGAAATACATAATAGCTTCTGACAATCAATCGAATGAAGTTATTGCTCTGCTTGCTGATGTCCCGGGTACTGACTGGCAGCTTGTTACAAGGCTGAGGACTGATGAACTCTATGAAATGGTTGCGGAGAGAATTCTACTGATTGGATTTTTTGCAGTAGTATTTTTAACAGCGATTGTGGTTATTGCATTCTATCTGTTCAGAAATTACCAGGTTGATACGCTAAAACGGCTGCTGACCGCACAAACCGAAAAAGAAATTCTTGAAAAGAATTTTAAATTTATTTTTGATCAGGCTAATGATATAGTACTCACTCTTAACAGCTCAGGACTGATTGTAGATCTCAATCAGAAGGCTGTTGAAGTTTACGGATACCAGCGGGAAGAACTACTTGGACAGGAAATATATATTCTTCGCAAGGATGGTAAAAGTGCCGCGGCAGAAGAACGCTTCAAACAAATGGCTGCATCGGAAGGTATTGTTTTCGAGGCGGCGCATAAACGAAAAAGCGGAAGTGAATTTCCTGTTGAGATCAGTTCGCGTCCTTTTGTAATTAATGGTCAGATCTATTACCAGAGTATTGTCAGGGATATAACCGACCGGAAAAAGAATGAGCGAAGGGTTCGCGAAAGCAGAAAAAAATTATCAGTGCTTTTAAGCAACCTTCAGGGTATGGCATACAAATGTACTACCGATGAAAAATGGACAATGCTTTTTGTAAGTAAAGGATGTTATCATTTAACGGGTTACCGCCCTGCCGAACTTTATAATAACAATAAAATTTCTTACGGCGATATAATTCTCCCCGAATTCAAAACTCACGTAAAAGAAAAAATACTTGAAGCCATTGAATCAAGAACCTTTTTTGAAATCACCTACCAGATCAAAACCAAATCCGGTGAATTAAAATGGGTATGGGAGAAAGGTCGGGGATTATACAATTCATCCGGAAAGCTGTTGTATTTAGATGGGTTCATCTCCGATGTCACTCAATTAAAAAAGGCGCAGGAGAAGTCTACAAACCTTAACAGGCTTTACTCAATCCTATCCCAGGTAAACCAGGCAATTGTCAGAACGAAAGAAAAGAACAACCTTTACGATCTGATAACACGACTGCTTGTTGAATACGGCAAATTTAAATTATGCTGGATAGGTGAATTGAATGAAGAGCGCACATTCGTTATTCCGGTTAATTCAGCAGGTGAAAAAATCGATTACCTTGAGAAGGTCACCTTCCCTGTTTTTTTTAATAAGAAGGGAACATCAGTACTTGGTGAATCAGTAGTGACAGGTCAGCCGGTAGTATTGAATGATATAAAAAATGCAGGACCATCAGCAGTTCATAAACAGGCTGCCATCGAACACGGGTTTGCGTCTGTCGGAGTATTCCCTATAAAGATTTTTGAAAAAGTACATGGTGTTTTTGCTCTTTATTCCGATGAAGTGGATGCATTCAACAGCGATGAGATAAAACTATTCGAAGAAATATCAATGGATATTTCATTCGCAGTTGAATCCTACATCAGAGAGGAAAAAAGAATTCAGGCAGAAAACGATTTGAAATTCAGTGAAGAAAATTTCCGTAAGCTTTATGAAGGTGCGCCTCTTAGTTACCAATCACTTGATGGTGAAGGAAAAATTTTAGAGATAAATAATACTTTCACTGAAATATTCGGTTATGAAAAAAAAGAAGTTATCGGAATTGAGTTTTCACAACTCTTATCACCTGAAGAAAGAAATGATTTCAATAAAAATTTCGGTGAATTTAAACTTAACGGAAAAGTTTCCACTGAACTGACTGTTGTCAAAAAGAACGGTGAAAGAATAATAACATCGATAAACGGAAAAGTAAGCCGTGATGTTAATGGTGTGTTCAGGCAAACTCACTGCATATTAACTGATGTTACAAATGAGAGACTTGCGCAGCAAAAACTGGCTGAGCAGGAAGAAAGTTACCGTACTTTAACTAACTCATCAATTGATGCTATTTATGTGTTAAAAGATAGAAGCCTTCTGATGGTGAATCCCGCCTGGGAAAAAATGTTCGGTTATACATCTGAAGAAGCAGTAAATGGAAGTTTCGATGTAATGAAGATTGTAGCGCCTGAAAGTGCTGGATTTATTCAGAGCAAATATGATAACAGGAATGGAAGCAAAGTCTCTTTTCCATCTACTTATGAGTTTAAAGGGATCACCAAAACAGGCAAGATAATTTTAATAGATGCAGTTGTTACAGAAATCTTGTGGAAAGGTGAAAAAGCCTACCAGGGAATTTACAGAGATATTACAGAAAAGAAATTTTCAGAAGCGGCATTAAAAGAATCTGAAAAAAGATACAGGCAGGTGATTGAAAATGCTTCAGACCTTATCTACACAACTGATAAGCAGGGAAATTTTACTTACGCAAATGCAACACTGTTAAACAATCTCGGTGTTACACTTGATGAAGTTCTGACTCACAACTTCAGGGAACTTGTATTGCCTGAATACAAGAATAAACTTGTACTCCATTATATGCGCCAGGTGCTTGAAGTAAAGCAGACCACTTATATTGAATTTCCTTTCCAGACGAAGAATCGGGGTATCAAATGGTTTGGTCAAAACGCTACCTTAAAATATGATAACGGTGAGTATGTCGGATTTCATGTTATTGCCCGCGATATAACTGCTCTCCGTGCCGCAGAATCAGCACTGAAAGAGAATGAACAAAAGTACAGAACGTTATTTGAAAATAATCCTCACCCAATGTGGGTGTATGATGTAAAATCCCTGAAGCTGCTTGATGTCAATAATAAAGCGGTGGTGCATTACGGTTATTCCAAAGAAGAATTTCTTTCGATGCGTATCGATGAACTGCGTCCGATTGAAGATGTACTTCAGCTAAGCGAACGCAATGATAAAAGCGGTATTGTTCCAGGTGACAACATAGTCCGTCACAGGAAAAAAGATGGTTCGGTAATTAATGTTGAGATAGTCACCCATGATCTTCCTTTACTGAAGCAGAAAAATTCACGGCTTGTTATGGCAAGCGATATAACTGAAAAAATGCAGGCACAGGAAGACCTGGTTCAGGCAAAAAATCACGCTGAAGAAATGAACCGTTTGAAGACAAGTTTTCTCAACAATATGAGTCATGAAATCCGGACTCCTATGGTTGGCATACTTGGATTCACTTCAATATTACTCGATGAAGTTAAGAAACCACAACTTAAGGAAATGTGTGAGACTATCCTGAACTCAGGGAAAAGATTGATGGATACGATCAATCTTATTCTTGACCTTTCCCGTATCGAAGCAAATAAAATTGAAATGAAAGTTTCGAAACTCAATCTTGTTGATGAAACACAAAAAATTGTTTCATCACTCCAGTCAATAGCAGAGGATAAAAAATTAACTCTTGAATTCCATCCGCTTATCAGCAAAGCAGAAGTATTGATTGATAAGCAGATCTATACAAGAATTCTTAATAATCTTGTTGGGAATGCCCTTAAGTATACAAAGCAGGGTCGTGTGAATGTTGAATTAAATGAAATATACAAACAGCATAAACATTGGGTTGAAATAAAAATAATCGATACCGGAATTGGAATACCGGAAGAAAGCCAGAAATATATTTTTGAAGAATTCAGGCAGGCAAGCGAAGGATTGAGCCGACAGTTTGAAGGCACAGGTCTTGGACTTACAATAACAAAAAAATTACTTGAACTAATGCACGGAGAAATATCATTGGAAAGTGAAGTAGGCAAGGGTTCAACTTTTACAGTTAAAATCCCTACACAGAACGGTCAGGTTGTAGACAGCAAGTACTCATCTGAGCAACGACCAGCCAATTCCCGTTCCGCAGAAATGTTTGAGCGTAACGGCGAGAAGCCATCAGTAATGCTTGTAGAAAATGATCCGGCAAGTATTGATGTAACAAAATTTTTTCTGAAAAACTATTTTGATGTGGATATTGCCCAAAATGGAATAGAGGCTGTGCAAATGGCAAAGCAAAAAGTGTACGACGCAATACTGATGGATATTAATCTGGGCAGCGGTATGAGCGGGCTGGAAGCAACAAGTGAAATTAAAGCTCTGCCGGGATACTCAGATAAACCGATTATCGCATTAACGGCTTTCGCAATGGAAGGCGATAAGGAAGAATTTCTTGAAGGAGGTTGTACACATTATCTTTCAAAGCCATTCGATAAAAAAACTATTATTGAACTCCTCACAAAACTTACATCAGAGAATTAAACATCAGCGGGATGATATTTTCATCCCGCTATTTTACATAAACAGATTTAATATTTACAAACTCCCTTATTCCAAAAACCGATAGCTCTCTTCCGTAACCCGATTCTTTTATACCGCCGAATGGCAGTCTTGGATCAGATTTAACAAAGTCATTAACGAAACAACAGCCTGCGTGAAGTTTATCACGAGCAATTTTTTCACCTCTTTCGGTATCAGCAGTAAACACTGCGGCACCAAGCCCGAATGAAGTATCGTTTGCAACCATAATTCCTTCACTCTCATCTTTTACTTTTATTAATGATGCAACCGGACCGAATAATTCATCATCATAAGCCGGCATATTTTTTTTAACATTCGATAAAACTGTTGGTGGATAAAAAGCGCCCTTGCTGTCAGGCACAAAACCTCCGGTTAATATTGATGCACCCTTTTCAACACTCTGCAGCACCTGCTGATGAAGTTCATTTCGTAAAGGGATACTCGCCTGTGGACCTAAATGATTTTGTTCGTCAAAAGGATCTCCCATTTTTTTTGACTGCATCACATCAACAAATAACTCTTCAAATTTATTATAAACTGATTCAACAATAATAAATCGTTTTGCCGCGATACAACTTTGACCTCCGTTTATTAAACGTGATATGACACAAATATCCGCGGCAGTTTTCAGGTCTGCGTCTTCAAGAATAAGATAGGCATCACTTCCTCCGAGTTCCAGAACAGTTTTTTTGAGTGAAGCCCCCGCGGCAGATGAAACTGCTTTCCCGGCAGGAACACTTCCTGTCAAAGTAACTGCTTTTACATTCTGATCTGCTATTACCGGCGCAATATATTTTGATGATGCAGTTATAGTTCTGAAAACATTTGAGGGGAAACCAGCGTGGTTAAATATCTTTTCAATAGCCAATGCACAACCAGTCACATTTGATGCATGCTTAAGGATACCTGTATTACCAGCCATCAGACCGGGTGCTGCAAAACGAAATACCTGCCAGAAAGGAAAATTCCAGGGCATCACAGCAAGTACAGGACCTAATGGTCGATATGCAATAAAACTTTTTGCCGCATCTGTTTTCACAATTTCATCAGATAAAAAAGTTTCTGCATTATCTGCATAGTACTCACAAACCCAGGCACATTTTTCGATTTCTGATCTTGATTGAACTATAGGTTTTCCCATTTCAATCGTCATCAATCTTGATAACTCTTCTTTCTGTTTTCTAAGAACTTCCGCAGCGTGTTTCATTTTTTCCGCACGGTATGCAAATGAAGTTTGTGACCATTCGTTAAATGCCTCGTAAGAGAGTTTTGTTATCTCCAAAATTTCTGTCGGAGACAACTCGGGATATTCCCGAACAAGAGCATTATCAAATGGATTTATTGATCTTAACATTTCTCAAGTCTTATTTAATTCTTTTAATGACAACTAAAGTTTTATCATCGTTATAGAGTCCGTTCTTTGAGTACTTAATTACCTCGTCGAGAATGGTGTAAGCAATATCCCTCGATGAAAGATGTTTTGATTTTGTCAATGTGGTAATGAGTCTCTGTTCACCGAACTCATCGTAATCATTATTGGTAGCCTCAGCAAGGCCATCTGAATAAATCAGAAGCACATCACCAAGACTGAAATTAATGTTATCAACATTGTAAGTTGCACCCGGGGCTGGTCCCAATACGGGTCCTGTAGGGTTAAGCAGAGTTACTTCCCCGCTGTTCGCCTTCACAAAAATGGGAGGATTATGTCCGGCGTTGGCATAAAGAAATAAACCCCCTTTATCAGTTGAAAGTTCTCCATAAAAAAGAGATGCAAATTTATCGTCGGCAAAAATCTTGTTAACAAGCTGGTTCATTCTTTTCATCAGCGGCGAAATTTTGATTTCAAAATTACATGCCATTCTCATGGCGCCGGAAATATACATTGCTTCAGCAGCAGCACTTACTCCTTTACTGGCAGCATCACCGACAATAACCGCAATCCTGTCTGAGTCATCTCCAATCTCCATATAATCGAAAAAATCACCGCCAACTATTTCGGCAGGATTTGTTATTCCGAACAATTCAAAATTTGAAAACCGGAATTCGTGTTCAGGTAAAATACTTTTCTGTAATTCGCGTGCTTTATCTATATCAGCTTTAAGATGGTAAGCACTCGCTGAGTATCGCCTCTGCTTAATTTGCGATGTGAGTGCCGTGGCAATTATATTCAAAGTGAAATACTGCTCTTCATCAACTTCAGCAATGTTAAGTGCTAGCAGGAATTCAAAAAAAGATTTACCGTTTATTTTGATCTTATCCCCTACTCCTGATGCTGAATACTTGAATATACCTTTACTGCGAAGAACTGTGTTCGTCTCACTTGCAAGTATAGTCCGTTCTTTAGCAACGTACTCAAAGATCGGGTACTCATCGATCTTCAATTCAAAATCCGTATTAATCTTCTCAACACTTCCCGTCTGGTAAAGCAGTTTGTAAGCCGAATCATCTTTTACAAGCGCCCAAATCCTTCCGCCGCTTACATTAATATTCTGATGCTCAACTATTTCATTAAGTACGGCAATAAGCATCTCATCCTCAGTGCCGTATTTTTGTGAAGCTATTGAATCGATCATCTTATAAAGTTTGCGCTGATCCATAATCCGGATTTCTTTCTTATAAATTTATTCTGAATAAAATCTTATCATCAGTTCGATCGCATCTTTACATACCGGACAAAAGTTATCAACCGAAATAGATTTCATTGAGCAATCCTGTTTCGGGCGGTATACGCCTTTCGCCACGTATCCGCCCCCTTCAAAAGCACCAACACTATTTTCATATTCTTTTGTTGATGGCGTTGGTACCGGTGTATCTTTCTCCAACAGACTTTTCCATTTAGAATCAAAATCAACTAAAGTAGTAATGTTCGGTTCCAGCGGTTCAACATCAAGAGGATAAAAATCATTATATGCGACATCGGATGTGTAGTACTCATCAGCAAGAAATGCGAAACCGTGACCGAACTCATGAGCAAATACATATTCTTCATATTTATTCTTACTCACACAAACTGAGTAATGATTGTAGATAGCTCCGCCGCCGTATTTATCTGTGTTGACAAGAATATATATCTGATCATAGGGAGCGTTGGATGCGACATCACGCAGTGATTTATTGTCAGATGTCATAAGGTATCGCTCAAGATCGAATGTGTAAAATGTAGAGTTGAGCAGAGTATTTTTCCAGGTATTATCAGCAGGAATGTCTGTGCCTGATTCCTTTGATGGCGCATAAATTCCACGGATGTTGAAATTGTTTTTATTTTCTTTAAAAGGAGTTGCTTTAAAAAGGAACCCGGAGAATTTTTCACAATCCTTTTTGAATTGTTCCATCTCCCCCGCTGTATAACCATCTGGCAGAATTACAATGTCAACTTTTTGTGATGGATCACCTGACGCAAGAACTTCAAAAGATTCAAATTGTTTATTTCGTTCTTTTTTTATGAAGTAGTTTGCGGGATCAATTTTATATTCAAACTTTTTTATGAGATTATTTTTTTTGTCCCTGCCATAAAACTCTGCTGTACATTTTTTCTTAGGGAAAGGCATGGTCACGGTTTCACTAAAAGATTTTGAAGTTTTAGCTGCTTCATCTGTTGTTTGCCATTCGTAGAACAGAGTTGAATATGTTCGCGAATAAATTTCGTTCTGTGTTGCATCATCACGTAAAACAAATTTATAGCTTCCATAATTAAAAATATCAAGCAGGTTCTTCTGAGACCCGCCCCAGTAAGGTTCTTCAATTAACTCATCAAATGTGTAACTATCACTGTTTTTATCTCCACTATGAAAATAATCCAACCGCAGTGTTTTGTTTTCAAAGTATTCATTAAAATTAATCTGAGCGAACAAAATGGTTGAAAGACCAAGGAACAGAACTAATGTTTTCATAAATAACCCGGGATTTTTTTTTGAAATTTTTTACTTAACTTTTTTTGTTTTTATCAATGACGTGAACAACCCTTTGAGGGAATGGAATTTCAATATTCTCGCGAATAAACTCTTCATAAATAATCTCTCTTAATTCGCATTGAAGAGTAAAAGCATTTAAATAATTTGCTGTCCTTACCGCAAGCCTCAGGTTAACAGAAGAATCACCTAACGACAATACAACTACCTCAGGCGGTATCTCCTGCAGTACAAGAGGGTGTTTGTTTGCTGAATCAAGTATCACTCTTCTTACTTTTTTAATATCGGAACCGTAAGCAACACCAACTTCCACCAGTACTCTTGTATCAATATTGGGGTAAGTGATATTTACAATTTGTGATTTAACAATATCATTGTTGGGAATAATTAATATGTTATTATCGAAGTCCAGTATCTTTGTACTTCGCACTCCAATCTCAACCACTTCCCCGACCTGGTTCGCACCAAACCTTATCCTGTCCCCTATCCTGAATGGTCTGTCCAGCATTATAATGAAACCGGAAATCATGTTTGAAAGTGTATCCTGAGCTGCAAGTGCAATTGCAAGTGACCCAACACCAAGTGATACAAGTAATCCGCTGATATCTACATTAAATTTTGAAAGAACAATCACGATGCAGACAGCAGCAAAAACTATCCGTACAATTTTTTTAAGCAGCGGGAATAGACTTCCGCTGAGATTGCGGTTGTCTTCTGATTTTAATTTGTTAAGATACCAGTCAAACCCGATGTTGATTATCCGGAATCCTGCGATGAGTATAACGACTATCAAAACAACAAACAGCGCATAACCGGCAAAATTCACTATTTCATTCAGATAGGGATAGTTTGTTTCGATATTAAGTTTTTGTTTCCCTATGACAAATAAATATTCGCTTCCAAGATTTCTGAAACTGAGATAGATACTCCCAACAATAAGTACGCGGTAAATTATAGATTCAAACAAAGCAAGAAGTTTATCATCAAGATCAGTATCTGTTTTATTTACAAAAGGCTGAATTATTTTTTTTGTAATGAAACTGACCAGTTTTGAAAGAAGGATCCCGACAAGGATCATTACTGCTGATATTATTATCTGGTAAAGAAGATCGCTGCCAAGAAATTCACGCAGATATGTTAGAAGTTTTATCATTTAAGAATTTTCCTGGAGCCCGGTTTTACAAGTTCAAGTCCCTTCTTGCATAACTCGCATTCATCTGGTGAAAATGAAACAGCCTCTATCTGCATTGTGCTGAACTGTGGGAATCCAAAATTTACTTTACCATTACTGCGATCAACAATAAATCCAACACCTACAACTTCGGCGCCGTATGACTTTACGATATCAATAACCTCAAATACTGATCCGCCTGTTGTTACCACATCTTCACAGACTAGTACTTTTTCTCCCTCTGCAAGAGAAAATCCACGACGAAGTGTCAGGGTTTTATCTTCCCTTTCAGCGAAGATGCTTCGCTTCTTTAATATTCTTGCTACTTCCTGACCAACTACAATACCGCCGATTGCAGGTGCAATAACTGTATCAATCACCTGGTGTTTAAAATTTTCCGCAATCTTGGAGCATAATAATTCAGTGTACTCTGGATGTTGCAATACTTTTGCACATTGAAAATAAATATTGCTGTGTCTGCCGGATGTTAAAAGAAAATGCCCTTCGAGTAAGGCACCTGTCTGTCTGAATATATTTAACACATAATTTTCACTTGAGTTCATTCTGTATTCCCTCTGATTAAGAAACCTATGACTGATTTCCCTCTTTTATAGTTTGATTAAAAATTTGAATGGTTATTTTCTTCCATCAATACAGAGCATCGATTTTTCCGGCCAATAAAAAATCTTTTTGAGTAACACCACCTTCACTATGTGTTGAAATTGTGATCTTCACTTTATTCCAAGAATGAATAAAAATATCAGGGTGGTGATCCATTTTTTCAGCCTCTTCACCTAGTGCATTAACGAATTTAAGAGCATTAGCAAAATCCTTATGCTGGTATGTTTTTTCGATTTGATTTTTTTCAAATACCCAGCCGTCCAATGACTTTAGTTTAGATTGAATTTCCTCTACTGAAAATAAACTCATCACGCCTCCATCATATTGTGTTCTGCGCAAATTTAGACAAAAAAAAGCGTATTAGAAATAATACGCTTTTGTAAAATGAACTTGTGAGTAAGAATTAATTAGAATCTGTTCTTTCTTTTTCCTCACTTGAAATATCTGAGTTATCTTCGCTGTCAATAAAAACAAGTTCCTCTGTGTTTTCAAAGTGTTTTGCAACTATTGTTGAACCATCTTTAAATGAACCACGAAGTATTTCTTCAGCGAGAGGATCTTCAACAAATTTTTGAATTGCACGCCTTAAAGGTCTTGCACCATATTTCTGATCAAAGCCTTTGTCAACAAGGAAATTCTTTGCTGAAACATCAAGCGTTAACTCAAGTTTATTTTCTTTCATATTTTTGAACAGGTCCTGTAACTCTATGTCAATGATCTTAAGAATATCTTCTTTTTCAAGATTTCTGAATACGATTGCCTCATCAATCCTGTTAAGGAATTCAGGATTGAAAAGTTTTCTCATTGCGTCTTCTACGGTGTTTTTAAGACTTGAATATCTATCCTCTGCTTTTTCACCGCCAAATCCGAATGACCCGATATTTTTTATATCCCTTGCACCAATGTTTGATGTCATTATGATAATCGTATTCTTGAAATCAACTTTTCTTCCAAGACTATCAGTAAGTACACCATCATCCAGCACCTGCAAAAGTATGCTGAAAATGTCCGGGTGCGCTTTTTCAATTTCGTCAAACAGAACGACTGAATAAGGTTTACGACGTACTTTTTCGGTGAGCTGTCCGCCTTCTTCATATCCAACATATCCCGGAGGCGCTCCAACTAACCTGGAAAGTGAAAACTTTTCCATATACTCGCTCATATCAATTCTTATGAGCGCATTTTCAGAATCGAAAAGATATTGAGCAAGAACTTTACAAAGTTCGGTTTTTCCAACTCCTGTTGGACCTAGGAAAATAAAACTTCCGATTGGTCTGTTAGGATTTTTTAAACCGGCTCGGGTTCTTCTGATAGCTTTAGTAAGTTTGGAAACTGCTTCATCCTGACCAACAATAAAACCTTTAAGAGAATCTTCCATATGAAGAAGTTTTTCTGATTCAGTTTGCGCAACACGATTTACAGGAATCCCGGTCATCATTGCTACAACCGTAGCGATATCTTCTTCAACAACATCGTGAACTATATCACGTGTCCTTATTTCCCAATCCCTCTTTGCAGTTTCAAGTTCGGATTGAAGTGTGCGTTCTCTGTCTCTCAACCTTGCCGCTTCTTCATAATCCTGTCGCTTTACAACAGCAGCTTTTTCCTGACGGACTTTGTCGATATCACCTTCAAGATCAAGCACTTCTTTAGGGACTTCAAAATTTCCCATATGAACCCTTGAACCTGCTTCATCAAGAACGTCAATTGCTTTGTCAGGAAGATGTCGGTCAGTAATATATCTGTTACTTAATTTAACTGCAGAGTCGATTGCATCCTTTGTATATTTAACGTGATGATGTTCTTCATACTTAAATTTAATGTTATTTAGTATCTGGATAGTTTCATCGTAACTTGGCGGTTCAACCATTACCTTTTGGAATCTTCTATCCAATGCACCGTCGGTTTCAATATGCTTTCGGTATTCATCGAGGGTTGTTGCGCCAATGCATTGAATGTCACCCCGAGCCAGTGCCGGCTTGAACATATTTGAAGCATCCAGCGAACCTGAGGCACCGCCTGCACCAACGATTGTGTGAAGTTCATCAATGAAAAGAATTACATCTTTTGCTTTTTCAAGTTCGTTCATCAAAGCTTTCATTCTCTCTTCAAACTGACCGCGGTATTTAGTACCGGCAACCAAGCCTGCCAGATCGAGCGTAACAACTCGTTTATCCTGCAAAGTTCTTGGAACTTTTTTCTGAACGATTCTTAAAGCCAAGCCTTCAGCTATAGCGGTTTTGCCTACACCCGGTTCTCCAATCAGTACTGGATTATTCTTTTTTCTTCTGCTGAGTATCTGTGCAACTCTTTCAATTTCTTTTTCTCTGCCAACTACAGGATCAAGTTTGTCCTCAATTGCAAGTTTTGTAAGATCCCTTCCAAAGTTATCGAGTACAGGAGTTTTTGTTCTTTCACTTTTTTTATCAGCGGGTGGAACCTGACCTCCTGAAACATCTTTCGGGTTTGAACTGCTTAGCATAGCATTCAGTTCTGAACGGGCAGAATCATAAGAAACATTAAACTGGTGAAGTATTTGGGTAGCTATATTATCTTCATCCCTTAAGAGTGAAAGAAGCAGATGTTCAGTTCCAATTACATCAGCTTTATAAATCTTTGATTCAATTTGAGTAATCTTTAAAACTTTTTCAGCTTGTTTTGTAAGAGGAATATTACCGATAGTTAAAGTACCACCCGAAGTTCTTACTGTATCTTCAATTGCTTTTTTTAGTTTCATCAGGTCACAATCAAGATTTCTTAGAATCCTGATGGCAACGCCTTGACCTTCCCGTATGATACCGAGAAGTAAATGTTCAGTACCTATATAATCATGCCCCAATCGTAATGCTTCTTCACGGCTTAATCTGATTACATCCTGGAGTCTATCTGAAAAATTTCCATCCATTTTTTAATCCTTGTTCTAGATGATGACAAATTATTAAACACTAAATCTTACTGTTTGGTTTCATTATGCAATATTTTCACCTAAACAGTTAATCAGACTGTTGGAATTTAGTCTATTTTGCTAAAATTCCAAATAACTAAACTATTATATGTTATAACAAATTAAAATTTGTACTAAGAACTGAAAGGACAAATATTATACCACCAACTTATTTACAAAATGGAGCAAAAACCTTTGCTAACCTGTATGTTTGTCATAACTCTGCATACTATTATTCCATAAATGTCAAACTATCAGACAATTATTGTAGAGTAAGAAGTAATGATATTATAATTCCCATCTCATTTAATCTTTTTCCAAAATAACATATATTCGTATTGAATTTATTCCAACTTAATCAGGAGAGTGTTATGGATGCTGTTGCTGGATTATCAATTGTGATAATAATAGCGGTTATTGTTTTTCTATCAGTTTTCCTCTACTTCATACCAATTGGATTATTTATAACAGCTTACTTTTCCGGAGTTAAGCTCAAAATATTTAAAGACCTTGTTGGTATGAGATTGAGAAAAGTTCCACCTGTAGTAATTGTGAGAAGTATGATTACTGCTACAAAAGCTGGTATCACAGTAGAAATGAGTAAACTCGAAGCTCACTATCTTGCCGGTGGAAATGTAATCAAAGTAATAAATGCGTTGGTATCAGCAGATAAAGCTAACCTTGGATTAACTTTTGAAAGAGCAACTGCGATAGACCTTGCAGGCCGAGATGTACTTGAAGCTGTTAAAATGTCTGTACTTCCTAAAGTAATTGAAACTCCGGTTGTAGCAGCAGTTGCAAAAGATGGTATTCAGCTAAAAGCAATCGCAAGAATTACCGTGCGAGCCAACATTGACAGATTAGTTGGTGGTGCAGGTGAAGCGACCATACTTGCAAGAGTTGGCGAAGGTATAGTTTCAACAATCGGTTCGAGTGACAACCATAAACAGGTACTGGAAAATCCTGATCGAATATCAAAAAGTGTTTTAGCAAAAGGACTTGATTCAGGAACAGCATTTGAAATTTTATCAATTGATATCGCTGATGTTGATGTTGGTGAAAATATTGGAGCTAAACTTCAGACAGATCAGGCAGAGGCTGATCTTAAAATTGCAAGAGCAAAAGCCGAAGAGAGAAGAGCTGCTGCAGTTGCGCTTGAACAGGAAATGATTGCTGAAGTATCCAAGCAGAGAGCAAAAGTTGTTGAAGCAGAAGCAGAAGTACCAAAGGCAATTGCGGAAGCATTCAGGACAGGAAATTTAGGTGTGATGGATTATTATAACCTTAAGAACATTCAGGCCGACACGGAAATGCGCGGCGCTATAGCAAAGCCTGAAGAAAAGAAGGACAAGGATAACAATGGATAATGTATTTGAAATACTTATCTATGCTTTCATAATAATCAGTTTTCTGAGTTCGTTCTTTAAGAAAAAAACAAAGGAACAACCAAAAACTACCGGAACATTCGATAACGAAGAATCTGTGTCCGTTACAACGTATAAAGGAACTCCGGTTAAAGCAGAAAAAAAAGAAGTCGATGATTATGATATTCTGCGTGAGATCGAAAAAATGTTCAAAACGGAAACGGCTGAAAGTCCTGAACGGGTTCCTCAAAGAGTTGAGCCAATTAAACAGGCACCACAGTCCGTACTGAAAACAGATACTAAAAAAGTCGCTTCTGAACATTCTGCAACTTTGTCTGAACATGTTTTTTCAAAGTCGATTTCGTATGATGATGCTAACTACAGGTCAAAGCTTAAACCTAAGTCTGCTCAACAAACGGAAAAATATTTTCCGACAAAAAAAGAAAATAAAAAAGTATTAACAGACCTTAGAAGAAAACTGCGTGATCCTTCATCTCTAAGGGATTTTGTCATCATCTCAGAAATTTTAGGAAAGCCCAAAGCCCTGAGAAGATGAATCAAAAAAAATATACTTTAAAAAAAATTGACACAGCGGGCTTCGTTGCAAAAATAATAGATGAAGCCCGTTTCGTTATTAATTATCAGCATGAATTAAATCCCGCTCAATTCGAAGCCGCATCCGCGGTTGAAGGCGCATACCTTATAATTGCAGGTGCCGGCACTGGCAAAACAAGGACACTTGTTTACAGGGTCGCCCGTTTAGTCGAACTCGGTTATGATCCTCAATCAATTTTACTTTTAACATTCACACGAAAAGCCGCAAATGAAATGCTTAACAGGGCATCAATCCTTCTTGATAACAGGTGCTCAAAAATTCTCGGCGGTACTTTTCATTCTTTTGCAAATCTTACTTTGCGGAAATACGCAAAGGCGATGAATCTTGATTCTTCATTCACGATTTTAGATCAATCGGATAGTGAGGATGTTATAAATCTTATCCGATCACAGGCGGGATTCATTCCAAAGGAAAAAAGATTTCCAAATAAACAGACGTTGAATAAAGTTTACAGTTTAAATGTTAATACAGGTAGATCTGTTGAAAATATTATTGAGGAGAATTACCCGCACTTTATAGAACTGACTCAACAAATTCTTGACATTCAAAAAATTTATATAAACTATAAACACCGCAACAACCTGCTGGACTATGATGATCTTCTTGTTTACCTGAATGAGTTCCTTAAAAGTCAAAGTCCTTCAGTAAGATCTCTACTATCTTCAATCAAATTTGTGATGGTTGATGAATATCAGGACACAAATTTATTACAGGCAGACATTATAAAAGGCTTAACTCAGCTTAACAATAATATAATGGTTGTCGGTGATGATTCGCAGGCAATTTATTCATTCCGCGGCGCAAGCTTTAAAAATATTATTGAATTCCCGTCACTGTTTAACAATGTGCAGGTAATAAAACTTGAAGAAAATTACAGAAGCACACAACCGATATTAAACCTTGCAAATCACATTAACGAAACAGCAATTGAAAAGTACACAAAGGTGCTTTATACGAGAAAAAGCAGAGGTGAACTTCCGACAATTATTTCTGCTGCTACTGAAAATCATCAGTCAAAATTTATAGTCCAAAGGATTTTAGAATTAAGGGAAGAAGGAGTTTCTCTTAACAATATTGCAGTTTTGTTTCGTTCATCTTTTTTTTCTTTCGACCTGGAAATTGAATTAAACAAAGCAGGAATTCCTTTTGTAAAATTCGGCGGGATGAAATTTATTGAAACAGCTCACATTAAAGATATTCTTGCATTCCTTAGAATCGCCGCAAACCCAAAAGATGTTGTAAGCTGGTACAGGGTTTTATTATTGCACGAAGGTGTTGGACCAAAGACGGCTCAAAAAATTTTGGATGAATTGAGTACAGGAAAAATTTCTGTAAAGGAAAACCCTGAATCATCATCGAAATTCAGGTATGAAAAACTGTATGACCTTTTCATTCTTCTGTATAACATTACTACTTCAAAATCACTTCCATCAGAAAAAGCACAGCAGGTTTGTGAATATTATTATCCCCTGTTTCGTGATAAGTATGATGATTTTAATAAGCGCAAAAAAGATATAGACATCTTTTTAAATATCACTGAAAATTACAAGTCGCTTGATACACTGTTAGCCGATATGGCTATTGAACCAATTATCGACAGTGTAATTGATATTGATGTGCCGACAAAGGAAGATGAATTTCTGACTCTTTCTACCATCCATTCAGCTAAAGGACTTGAATGGCATACCGTATTTATTATACATGCAGTTGACGGATTTTTCCCTTCATCAAGAGCAGTTGAAAGTGTGGAATCACTTGAGGAAGAACGAAGGCTGATGTACGTTGCTGCCACAAGGGCTAAGCAAAATTTATACATCACTTACCCTATGAACTTATATGACCGTGAGACCAGAATGACGTTGTCACTTCCATCAAGATTTATTTCTGACGTAAAAGAAGGTATGGTGGAAGGCTGGATGGTAAGTATTGATGGTGAATAGATAAACAGCCCCTTAGTGATTTTATGAAATTATTTGTAGATTATTCTTACTTCACTCTGTTTTAAAATTTAAACTGATTCTAAAAATACAGGGACTATTACATCTGTAATGTTTTGAATCAAAACAAAATAATTTTTCTCAATTTCGTTTCTTTTTTTGTGTGATATGTCTGATAATTGAATTAATCCAGCATCTTGCTTGGTATGAATATTGTCATTTTGAGAGCAGATTTCCAGGTCAGACCATATTTTTCCGGTATTGAACTGTTAATCCAACTTAATCAGTCATCACAAATTTTTATTTTAGGATACAACGGTGCTTTTAAAAGAGACGTCAATCGAAAAAAATATTATACATATCTGGAAATTGGAAATTCCTGATAGTGAAGAGAGATACAACTACTATCTTAATTTGTTGAGCTATGATGAGATAGCGAGATCGGAAAGATTTCATTTTCAAAAAGATAGAAATGAGTACGTATGCTGCCGTGGATTTTTGAGGGAAACGCTGAGTGGTTATCTTTCACTTGAACCGGAAGAAATATTATTTGATTACGGTAAACACGGCAAACCCGAAATCGCAAACAATAACGGAATCGATAAAATCAAATTTAATTTGTCTCATTCAAAAGGTCATGCAATGATTGCTGTCACCCTTAATGATGAAATAGGAGTTGACATCGAGTTAATTAAAGAGATTCCTGATATGATGGATATAGCAAAAGAACTTTATACGTCCAAAGAAAATAAACTATTGCTGGAATCTGACCAGCAAGCCGCTGAATCTTTTTTTAAAATCTGGACACGTAAAGAAGCAGTAATCAAAGCAGTTGGTCACGGACTTTCTGCGCCATTAAAAATGATCGATGTTTCAGGAGATGGTGATATCAGTGTTGATAAATCCTATGAGTATGAATCAGAAGAATTTATCAATTGCCGGATTAAAGATTTAACACCTCCCTCAGGTTACTCTGCCGCTGTTGCATTGTGCGGCAAAATAAAAGAAGTCAGTTACTTTACAGTTTAGCCTTCATTAAAATTTTATTTCTTAAAAAAAGGATTGTATGGACTACAATAATTCGGTTCCACACTTTTCATGCATTGTTGTGGGTGAAGATAGCCTGCTTTTCCAGTGCTGTGAGACTCTTCTAAACAAAGAGCAGAAGATTCAGCTTGTTGTGTCAGATAGTAAAAGAATAAAGAACTGGTCCGCTTCAAATAATATTAATTGTATTAACTATTCATCATTTACTGAAGACTACATTCGTAATCTTAGCTGTGATTACCTTTTCAGTATCACAAATCTCAGAGTCATTCCTGAAAAAATACTGTCGGTCGCAAAAAAAGGTGCGATCAATTTTCATGATGGTCCTTTACCGAAATATGCAGGATTAAATGCAACATCATGGGCTCTGTTAAATAATGAAAGAACTCATGGAATAACCTGGCATCTTATGACGGCAGGGGTGGATGAAGGTGATATTCTAAAGCAGGTATCGATTGATATTCTGCCGGATGAAACTGCAGTTTCACTTAACACAAAATGTTTTCTTGCTGCGTCCGAATCATTTGAAACTTTAGTTGATGAGATCAGTCTTGGTACTGTTCAAAAGGTAAAGCAAAATGAAAATGAGAAATCGTACTTTTCTAAATTTCAAAAGCCGGATTCTGCCGGTGTAATTTCATGGAAAAAAACTGCAAATCAAATTTCTTCTTTAATTCGCTCCCTGAACTTTGGTAATTATTTTAATCCTCTTGCTTCGGCAAAAATCAGAATTAACGGTGACCATATTATTGTAAAGGATGCGGTAGAAATCGATGGCAAACATCAAATTGAACCCGGTGTAATCACAGAAACAGATGATAACTCGATAACTATTGCCGCAAAGGAAGGGTTGGTAAAATTAAGTTCGTTTGAATCATTAACAGGTAAAAGTCTCTCAGTTAAGGAAATACTTAACAACTATAATCTTTCTGTCGGATGTTCATTTAGTGAATTAAGTGAATCATGGAAAAAAAACCTGACGGATTTTTATTCACGCATTTGTAAAAGTGAACCCTACTGGATTAAGACACTTCAGAATCTTGAGCCTATACAATTGCCATTCAAGAGTAGCAATAAATTATCTGAATCAAAATTTCATTCAATAAAAATTGTTTTAGATAATGAAGTACTATCCGGCAGCCACATTCCCTCACAGATGGATTCAGAAACTTTAATTAAATCAGCTTTTGCACTTTACCTCGGCAAACTTCTCGACAAAGCAAGATTTGATATTGGTTATATGCCGGACCCCGTTATTTCAGGAACAAGTTCGTTCGATACACTTTTCACAAATGTTGTTCCTTTTAATATTGAATTGGATTCCAACTTAAGAGTTGATGAAGCAATATTAAAAACTTCAGACGTGTATAAAAAGATTAATAAATCAGGGACATACATTTATGATCTTATAGCGCGTACACCTGAATTACGTAATACCGGTATAGATTTTAATCATTTCCCTGTTACAATTCAGGATGGTCAGTTTGGTAAAAGTACAATTAATGAACATTCATCTTTGGTTCTTTTTTATTCAATACCCGAAAAGGAATTTTACTTCTTTTACAACAACAGTCAGATTAGCGCCGAACAATGCCAGAATATCATAAATCAGTTCACTGAATTCATCAAAAATATTTTTACTAAGCCTGAGGGACTGCTATCGGGATTATCTGTTCTTACTTCAAATGAAAAAAATAAATTATTAGTTGAATGGAACAACACAAATAAAACCTACTATAAAAACATAACTATCCACAAACTTTTTGAAGAACAGGCTAAACAAAAACCAGATGATATCGCAGTAATCTGTAAGAATGAACAAATAACTTTCAGAGAATTAAATTCAAAGTCAGACAAACTCGCAGCATACCTTATATCAAAGGGTGTCGGGATAAATAGTTTTGTTGGAATCTCGTTAAACCGTTCTATCAATATGATGGTTGCAATTTTTGCAGTGTTTAAATCAGGTGCTGCTTATGTACCGCTTGATCCGAAATTCCCCAAAGAACGAACAAGTATGATGAGTGAAGACTCAGATTGCAAAGTCATCATTACTGAATCAATATTAAAAAATAATTTCGGGGAAGAATCTGCTGAACTTGTATTGTTGGACACAGATGATGTAAAGATTAATAGTTTCAATGGCACAGCCCCTGATAATAACGATTCGACAAATCTTGCGTACTTAATTTATACATCAGGATCAACCGGTAAACCAAAAGGTGTGATGGTAACGCACAGAAATGTTATCAACTTTTTTTCCGGAATGGACGATCATATTGAGTATGACGATGATTCATCCTGGTTAGCAGTAACATCTCTTTCTTTCGACATTTCAGTTCTTGAATTATTATGGACTTTAACCCGTGGGATAAAAGTAGTCATCTATACTGGTGAAGACATTAAAGTTCAGACTAACTATGCACAGAATTCAAAACCATCACAGCCAATTGATTTCAGTCTGTTTTATTTTTCAAGTTATGAAGGAGAAAAAGATCAGAACAAATATAAACTACTAATTGAAGGTGCAAAGTTTGGTGATAAAAATGATTTCGCTGCTGTTTGGACACCTGAACGACACTTTTATGATTTTGGAGGTTTGTACTCTAACCCTTCAATAACAAGTGCTGCTATTTCAACTGTAACAGAAAAAATAAAACTACGTGCCGGAAGCGTTGTTTCACCTCTTCATAATACGATACGTATTGCAGAAGAGTGGTCAATGGTTGATAACTTATCAATGGGAAGAGTTGGAATTGCATTTGCATCAGGATGGCAGCCAAATGATTTTGTTATTATGCCGCAGAATTTTGAAGACAGAAAAAATTTAATGTTCCGTCAAATTGATGAGATAAAAAAACTATGGCGCGGTGAATCAGTAAGTTTTATGAATCCTATTGGAAAAATGATTGACATAAATATCCTGCCTAAGCCGGTGCAAAAAAGTTTGCCTGTTTGGATTACAGCTGCTTCAAATCCCGAAACATTTGAAATGGCTGGCAGAGCAGGATACAATCTTCTTACTCATTTACTTGGTCAATCTGTTTCTGAAGTCGGAGATAAAATAAAAATCTATCGTAAAGCCTGGAAAGAAGCCGGACATCCCGGTGAAGGCATTCTGACATTGATGCTTCACACATTTGTCGGTACTGATGAAAAATCAGTTAAAGAAATTGTTAGAGAGCCGATGAAGAATTATCTGCAGAGTGCTGTTAATCTTGTTAAAGAAGCTGCATGGTCTTTCCCGACGTTTAAAAAAGTTACAACCAATTCAGATGGAAATTTCAGTTTAGATAATCTTTCTTCAGATGATCTTAACGCAATACTTGACTATTCGTTTGAGCGATACTATCAATCCAGCGGTTTATTCGGGACTCCTGAATCGTGTCAAAAAATAGTTGATGAATTAAAATCAATTGGAGTTGATGAGATTGCATGCCTTATAGATTTTGGTATCGATTCAGAAGTTGTTCTATCTCATTTGCAATATCTTAATCAGTTGAGAGTTCTTTCCAATCAAAATGTAAACGATTTAAATGAAGAAAGTTTTTCAATTGAATGGCTGATACGGAAGCATAATATATCACATATGCAATGCACACCTTCAATGGCAAAGATGTTAACTGTAAGTGACGAATCATCAGAAGTGTTAAAGGGATTAAAAACAATGCTGATTGGTGGTGAAGCTTTCCCTGTTAATCTTGCAAAAAAATTATTTAACACTGTTAGCGGTAGTGTGTTGAATATGTACGGACCAACAGAAACCACAATCTGGTCAACGCTATATAAACTTTCGGAACCAATTCAGGATTCGATTTCCATTGGCAAACCTATTGCCAACACACAAATTTATATTTTGGATTCACAAAACAATCCTTCGTCAATTGGTGTTGCAGGAGAATTATGTATTGGCGGCGATGGCGTTACAAACGGTTACTTCAACAGGCAGCAGCTTACTGATGAAAGATTTATACAAAATCCTTTTTCACAAGACACGAAAAATAAAATATATCGGACTGGAGACCTCGCCCGTTATTCACCCGACGGAACAATTGAATTTTTAGGAAGATCGGACAACCAGGTTAAGATCCGCGGTTACAGAATTGAGCTTGGTGATATTGAATCACAAATTACTTCACACCCTGATGTGCGTGAATCAGTTGTATTTGCCCGTGAAGATATTCCCGGCGATCAAAGATTAGTTGCATATATTATTTCAAAGAATGGCCTGGTTGAGTCGGATGCTCTAAAACAATTCCTGAAAGATAAATTACCTGAGTACATGGTTCCTGCACATTTTGTAAATATGCAGTCATTCCCCTTAACACCGAATGGAAAGATTGATAGAAAAGTATTTCCTCCGCCTTTGAATGAAGCTACAAACGAGTTAACCGTTGATGTTGTACTGCCAAATGGTGAGTTAGAGATTGCGATTGCCGATATATGGAAACGACTGCTAAATACTAACAAAGTCGGAGTAAAAGATAATTTTTTTGACATTGGTGGGCACTCTTTACTCGCTGTTCAAATGCATTCGGAAATTAAGAAATCAGTAAACGAAGAATTAACCCTCATCGATATTTTCCGTTACCCCACAATAATTTCTTTAGTTGACTACATCAAAAAGAAAAAGAATGATGAAGAAGTGGTTAAACAACCCGTCACTTCAAAACGAGCTGAATTATCAAAACAAAGGTTAAAACGTTTAAAATGATTGAATGACTAAGATTGGATAGTATTTCCTAAACTCAATAATTACGACAGTCAACAAAAAGTTTTCATAGAATTAATACTGATATATTTTACTGTTTTTGTAAAGATTGTATATTGGCATTACGCTTTTGAAATTCTATCCTTTTACACCTTTTTACTAAGAAAAATCTATATGAGCGATCTGAAAAATCAGGAATCTTATAATCTATCTCCAATGCAGCAGGGAATGTTCTTTCATTCACAGCTTTCACCGGGTTCAGGTGTGGATATTGAACAAATTGTTGCCGAACTGAATGAAAAAATAGATGTGAATAAGTTCAGGAATTCCTGGTTTAACATCCTGCAGAGACATTCGATACTTCGCACTTCTTTTGAGTGGGAACGTCTTGAAAATCCGATTCAGCATGTTAATGACAATGTTGAATTAGATTTTGTATTTGAGGACCTGACACAAAAAAATGAATTGCATCAGAAAGACCATCTCGAAAACTATTACTCCTCAGATCGTAAAAGAGGATTTTCTTTAAATTCCGCGCCGTTAATGCGTGTGGCTTTATTCAAACTAACTGAACAGAAATTTGTGTGTGTATGGACATTCCACCACATACTTCTTGATGGAAGATCATTCCCTATCGTACTTAAAGATTTATTCCACTTTTATAATCAGAAAGATTCCGGAGACTCTTTACCGGTTTCCAAACCGTTTAGAGAATATATTGACTGGCTGACTAATCGTGATGAATCGGATTCAATAAAATTCTGGAAAGAATATCTTGCAGGCTTCAAATCTGCTACTCCACTTGGATTTAATAAATTCAAATATGAAAACGAAGAATCGAAAACAGGTTATGATGTTCACTATCATTACCTGTCTGAAGAACTAACAAAAGCTATAATCGCATTTGCAGAAGAAAAGAATCTCACTGTATATACAATTGTACTTGCAGCATGGTCACTGCTTCTTTCCAGGTACTCATCTGAAAATGATGTGGTTTTAGGCGCAACAAGATCCTGCAGAAAAAATACGGTTGATGGTGTTGACGATATAGCCGGATTATTTATTAACACATTACCAGTCAGGATAAAAATTGATTATGAATCCGGTGTATTACAATGGATTAAAAAAATTCGTGAAGAACAGTTGAGTATAAGAGGTCATGAACATACCAACCTGATGAAAATTCAAAATGTAAGTGAACTCCACGGTGAGAAACACTTATTCGAAAGTATACTTGTATTTGAGAATTATCTTCTTGATTCACATCTGCGTGAACAGGGCGGAGACTGGCTGAACAGAAATTTTAAAGTACTTGAACAAACTAATTACCCGCTTACATTATTCGGATATCTTGATAAAGAATTATTTTTCAAACTTGAATATGATAAAAGCAGGTTCTCAAATAAATCAGCCGTTTGGATCAATCAGCACCTTGAACACATAATTGGTGAGCTGATTCAAGCTGAAAATAGGAAGGTTGCAGAACTATCTTTTGTTACAAAGGATGAAAAGGAAATTCTCCTAAATGAATGGAACAATACCGAAGCAGAGTTTGACTCAACTGTATGCCTTCATCAATTATTTGAAAAGACTGCAGTAAAATATCCTGAAAAAACTGCGCTGGCAGTAAAGAATAAAACGATTACATATTCTGAACTTAATAAACGGGCAAACCAGGTCGCTCAAAAGCTTAAATCTTTGGGAGTAAAACCCGGAGATAAAGTTGCGATTTACACTTCAAGATCAATTGAAATGATTGCCTCAATAATCGGAATACATAAAGCTGGCGGAGCTTACCTTCCTCTTGATCCTGAATACCCGAAAGACCGTATACAATTTATGGTTGAGGATTCCGAAGTCAATGTTCTGATTACCCAGAGTGAACTTTTAAATAAATTGCCTGAGTCGAAGGCGGTAAAATTAATACTCGACTCTGAATTTTCAGAAGTTAAAAACCTGCCTGAAAATAATTTATCTTCGGCAGCAGATTCAGAATCTCTAGCATACCTGATTTACACTTCCGGCTCAACAGGCAAACCAAAAGGTGTAATGGTAACACATAGAAATGTTATTAATTTTTTCAAAGGGATGGATCATCATATCCCATTCGATGAAAATTCATCATGGCTTGCCGTTACAAGTTTATCATTTGATATTTCTGTTCTTGAACTATTATGGACATTAACTCGCGGACTGAAAGTTGTTTTATATACCGGTGATGATTTTAAACTGCAGGAAGGTTCTAACCAGTTCACTTCAATAGAATTTAGTCTATTCTATTTCTCAAGCTATGAGGGAGAAAAGAACACAAACAAATACAAATTACTTCTCGAGGGTTCTAAATTTGCGGATCAAAATAGCTTTAATTCTGTCTGGACTCCAGAAAGACATTTCTATGATTTCGGAGGGTTGTACCCTAATCCATCGGTTACAAGCGCTGCGATTGCTGCAATAACTAAGAAGGTCAATATCCGTGCGGGAAGTGTTGTATCACCTCTTCATAACACAATAAGAATTGCAGAAGAATGGTCAGTAGTTGATAACATTTCATTGGGTCGTGTTGGAATTTCATTCGCTGCAGGATGGCAGCCAAATGATTTTGTGATTATGCCGGAAAATTTTAAAGACCGGAAAGATCTCATGTTCCGGCAAATTGATGAAGTACAAAAATTATGGAAAGGAGATAAAGTTCCTTTCAACAATCCAAACGGAAAGGAAATACAAATAGGAATTCTACCCCGACCTGTGCAGGAGAGACTGCCAGTTTGGGTGACTGCAGCCGGAAATCCTGAAACTTTTGAGATGGCTGGTATGCTTGGTCATAATCTTTTAACGCATTTGCTTGGACAAAGTATTTCTGAACTTTCAGAAAAGATAAGTATCTACCGAAAGGCATGGAAAGAAGCAGGACATAAAGGCAAGGGAGTACTTACACTAATGCTTCATACTTTTATCGGCACAGATGAAAAGATGGTAAAAGAAACGGTACGCGGACCAATGAAACATTATCTCAAAAGTGCAGTAAATCTTGTTAAAGAAGCAGCCTGGTCATTTCCGGTATTTAAAAATGCTACCACCGGTAAAGACGGTAACTTTAATATGGATAATCTGACACCTGAAGATCTTGATGCCATTCTTGATTATTCATTTGAAAGATATTATTCAACAAGCGGTTTATTTGGTACACCTGAATCATGCAAACTAATAATTAGTAAGCTTAAAGAAATTGACGTCGATGAGATCGCATGTTTAATAGATTTTGGAGTTGATTCTGATCTTGTTCTTGCTCATTTATATTACCTGAACCAGTTGCGCAGAGAATCAAACACTCAATTACATGCTGCTGAGAATCAAAGTGAATATTCTATCCCCTCGTTAATAAAAAAACATTCCGTTACACATATGCAGTGCACACCTTCAATGGCAAAAATGCTCACAATGGATAAAGATTCGGCAGAAGCGTTATCATCTCTGAAAGTTATGCTGGTAGGCGGTGAAGCCTTCCCGCTACATCTTGCGCAATCACTTCAAAAAATAGTAAAAGGTGACATCCTGAACATGTACGGACCTACCGAGACAACAATCTGGTCAACTGTATATAAACTTGATTCAACATTACCGGATATGATTCCGATTGGACAACCAATTGCTAATACCGACATCTATATTTTAAATGAAAGTCTGCAATTAAATCCTATTGGTGTACCAGGCGAATTATGTATCGGCGGTGAGGGAGTAAGCAATGGATACTTTAACAGACCTGAGCTGACATCTGAAAAATTTGTCGACGATAAATTTGTTGGAAAAGAAAAGCGAAAATTTTATAGAACGGGAGACCTGGCTTATTATAGTGACGACGGTACAATTCAATTCCTTGGCAGACTGGATCATCAGGTTAAAATGAGAGGGTACAGAATTGAACTTGGTGAAATTGAAACTCTTCTCTGTAAAAATGATAGTGTCCGGGAAGGAGTGGTGATGGCAAGGGAAGATATTCCAGGTGACCAGAGATTGGTTGCATACATTGTACCACAAGAAAATAATAAGATTGATATAAACTCCATCAGAGAAATGATGAGAGAAAAATTACCGGAGTTTATGGTTCCATCAAATTTTGTTGTGATGGAAAAATTCCCTTTAACACCTAATGGAAAAATTGACAGGAAATCATTCCCCGCCCCGTCTTCATCAGTGACAAGATCTGATGAAGATGAAGCAGTTCATTCAAATAATGAATTTGAGCTGAAGATTTCTGAGATATGGAAAGATCTCCTGAAACTTCCAAAAGTAGGATTGAAAGATAATTTCTTTGATATCGGCGGACATTCACTTTTAGCGGTTCAACTTCACGCAAGATTAAAAGAATCTGTTGATGATGAACTGACACTAATTGATATATTCAGATTTCCGACTATCAGTACAATTGTTGAATACATCGAAAAGAAAACCAAAACAACTGAAACTACAACTGTTAAGAGTGAATCAAAGAGAGCAAAAATGTCAAAACAAAGATTTGCAAGAGCAAGGTCAAGAGATAACGATAGCGGGAATGATGTAGATGTTCAGGAGGCTGAATAACAATGGAGAAACAATTGAATTATAATGACTCCGACATTGCAGTAGTAGGTATGGCATGCCGCCTGCCGGATGCAAAGAATTACAACGAGTTCTGGAAAAATCTTGTATCAGCAAAGGAATCAATTACTTTTTTTAGCGACGAGGATCTGAGAAAATCCGGAGTAGACGAAGAACATCTGAACAACCCGAATTACGTAAAAGCCGGAGTTGTATTTGATGAAGTCGAAATGTTCGATGCAGGGTTTTTCGGATTAAGTCCTAAAGAAGCGGCAATAATGGATCCGCAGCACAGGCATTTTTTGGAATGTTCCTGGGAAGCGCTTGAAGATGCGGGATATACCCCTGAGGGACTTAACGGACCAATAGGAGTCTTCGGCGGCTGTGGAATGAATTCATACTTCATGTTCAATATTCTTACCAATCCTAAACTTATAAAGTCGACGGGATTATTTTTATTAAGACATACAGGCAATGACAAAGATTTTTTAACTACAAGAGTATCATATAATTTTAATCTTACCGGACCAAGTGTGAATGTTCAAACAGCTTGTTCAACCTCACTTGTCGCAATACATTTTGCGGTTCAAAGTCTGCTGAATGGTGAATGCGATATGGCACTTGCCGGAGGTGTTACAATTGAACTGCCGCAAAAGCGCGGATACACTTATGAAGAAGGTGAAATACTCTCAATTGACGGGCATTGCCGTGCGTTTGATCATCAGTCTTCCGGAACAATATTCGGCAGCGGTACCGGAGTGGTTGTACTTCGCCGCATACAGGATGCGATTAATGATGGTGATATAATTCATGGTGTAATTAAGGCAACGGCAATAAATAACGATGGTTCTATGAAGGTAGGTTATTTGGCGCCGAGTGTTGATGGTCAATCACAAGCAATAGTTGAGGCGTTGACAATCGCTGATATCAATCCGGAAACAATCACATATATTGAAACTCACGGAACAGGCACGGCAATAGGTGATCCGATTGAAATAACAGCATTGACTGAAGCATTTAAAAAATTCACTAAGAAAAATAAGTACTGCAGGATAGGCTCACTAAAAACAAACATAGGTCACCTTGATACTGCCGCCGGTGTTGCCGGTTTTATTAAAACTATTCTGGCACTTAAACACAAACAAATACCTGCAAGTTTAAATTTTGAAAAACCCAACCCCCAAATAAATTTTGAAAACAGTCCTTTTTACGTTAATGATAAATTATCCGATTGGACAATTTCAAATATCCCAAGGCGCGCAGGGGTTAGTTCACTCGGAGTCGGTGGTACAAATGCGCACGTAATAGTCGAGGAAGCGCCTGCACTTCAGAGTTCAGGTACTTCGAAACCATATCAATTATTAGTTTGGTCTGCAAGGAACCAGGCCTCGATTGATGGCGTTACAAAAAAATTCATCGACTTTTTTGAAGAAGAAAAAGAAGTGAACCTTGCAGATACTTCTTTTACACTTCAGACGGGAAGAAAGGAATTCAGCGCCAGACAAATTCTTGTCGCAAAAAATACTTCAGAAGCGCGTGAGATTTTAATACAGAAAGATCCCAAAAGATTATTTAGAAATATCCATGAGGGGCAGGAACCATCTGTTGTATTTATGTTTCCCGGAGGCGGCGCACAATATCCGAATATGGGATTAGAGTTATACATTCATCAAAATGTCTACCGCGAGGAGCTCGACAAATGTCTTTCAATACTGAAATCAAAGTTCAACCTTGATTTACAGCCGCTCTTCTTTCCCGAAGCAGATAAAGTTGAAGAAGCTGCCGCGCAATTACAGAAACCTTTAAATTCAATTCTGTCAATATTTATAACTGAATTCGCCCTGGCAAAGATGTGGATATCGTGGGGAATAAAACCATCATCAATGACCGGGCATAGTATGGGCGAATATGCAGCCGCATGTATATCAGATGTAATGTCACTTGAAGATGCATTGGCACTGGTTGAATTACGCGGAAGAATCTTTGAAAAGATGCCGGAAGGCGGAATGCTCAGTGTGCCATTGCCGGAAGCTGAAGTACTGACGTACACGAATGAAAATTTATCCGTCGCTGTTGTTAACGGTGAAAGTACTACTGTACTTTCAGGTACCGTAGATTCAATTAGTGAAGCAGAAATAAAATTAAAAGCGGACGGTGTAGATGCAAACAGAATAAAAATTTCTGTTGCGGCTCATTCAAAAATGCTTGACCCATATTTAGAAGAATTCAGAGCAGGTTGGGCTAAAGTAAAACTAAGTGAACCAAAAATTCCTTTTGTATCAAACCTTAGCGGAACATGGATTAAAAAATCAGAAGCTACATCACCTGATTACTGGGTTAACCACCTAAGAAAAACTGTCCGTTTTGCCGACGGCTTATCTGAGATTCTAAAGGAATCAAACAGTGTATTTTTAGAAGTTGGTCCCGGCAATACATTAAGTTCATTAGTCAGAAGCCACCCTTCAAAAACAAATTCACACTCCGTAATTGCGTCCCTGCGGCATCCTCAGGAAATAGTTTCAGACTACGAATATATCCTGAGATCAGTGGGAAGATTGTGGCTGGCAGGTTTAAATATTCAGTGGTCCTTGGTGCGCGGGAACGAAAAAAGAAAAAGAATCAACCTCCCTACCTATGCATTCGATCACCAGCCATACTGGATTGAGCCAGGTAAGAGTTCAGGCAGAATGATAGAAGACTCTGATCCATTGAAAAAAATCACAAACCTGTCTGACTGGTTTTCAAAACCCGTCTGGAAGAAATCGGAATTCGCTGCTTTTAACGAATCTGAATTTAAGAATACAAAAAAATCATGGTTGTTATTAATCTCTGAAAATGATTTATCGGTAAAACTGAATAGCAGGCTTTCTGAACTCAATCAACATGTGATTACTGTAAAACACGGTGAAAGTTTCATTAAACACAACGAAGTATCTTACTCACTAAATGCGGGAAGTCACGATGATTTTATTTTGTTGATAGAGAATCTGTCCAAAACTAATATGCTTCCTGATTTTGTATTACACGCATGGGGTACTACGGAAAGCAATGATAAAATTACCAAACAAATAAATCATGAAATTGATTTCAATTTTTACAGCCTGTTATTTCTTGCCCAAGCACTTGGCAATGAGGATTTGCAAAAGAAGATTAAAATCATTTCAGTAACTGATTCTGTTCATAAAACAGGAACAGAAAAGATAAACTCATATATTCGGTCAGTTAATCTTGGTCCCGTAAAAGTTATTCCAAAAGAATTTCCTGACATCGAATGTTCAGCAATTGATATTGAGAATAATACACCGGTTGAAACAACAATTGAAAGAATTTTATCTGAGTTCAACAGAGAGTTTAAGGATAGCACCATTGCTTACAGAGATGGTAACCGACTCGTGCAGACCTTTGAGAAACTGAACATAAATAGTATTGAAAAGCAAAAACCGCTATTTAAAGATGGCGGGGTTTATATTTTAACAGGCGGACTTGGAGGCATATCCCTTACCCTGGCAAAGGATATTGCAAAAAAATATCATGCGCGTTTAGTGCTTGTCTCAAGGCAGCAGCTTCCGCCTTCGGAGGAATGGGGAAAAATAATTGTATCGGAAAAACAGAATCTAAGACTTAGAGATACTATTCATAAACTGATTGAGATCCAGAATTTTGGAGCTGAGATACAATATGTTTCAGCTGATATTACTGATACGGTTCAATTGGAAAAATTATTCGAATCAGTTAAAAATAATTTTGGAAAAATTAATGGTGTTATTCATTCCGCCGGTACAATTGATGACGGTGTTATCCTGTTCAAGAAAAAGGAAGATGCGCATAAAGTTTTAGCACCAAAAGTACACGGAACTTTATTGTTAGCAGAATTAGCTGAAAAATACAACCCTGAATTTATAATTATGTTCTCATCAGCAAGTGCAATTCTGGGACCGACTGGTCAGGTTGATTATACCTCAGCCAATTGTTTTCTTGACGCTCTTGCGCAGGCAAAAAAGGATTCAGAAGGGACAAGATTTATTTCAATTAATTGGGGACAGTGGCAGGAAGTCGGTATGGCCGCAAGAATTGCCCAAAGTCTTGGAATAATCGAAGAGCCTGTCAGCGGAAAAAAATCAGAGCATCCTTTGCTTGGTATTAATTCAATAAATAATCCCGATGAATTGGAATTTACAAACCTGCTGCAGCCCGAAAATTTCTGGATACTTAATGAACATCAGACCAAACAAGGCGATTATATAATTCCCGGAACAGGTTACCTGGAGTTAGCGTTGGCTTCCGTTAAAAACGGTAAAGCAGATTCGGTTGATCAAATTAAAGATACATTCTTTCTTTCACCAGTACTTTTAAAGCAGGATGAAACGAAGGAGTTAAAAATAAAACTCAACAAAGTTGATGACGAATATGAATTTACAGTTCTGTCAAAACCTGTTTCAGCCGGATCAGGCTGGGAGGAAAATGTACGTGGATTCATAAGCACTGTTAAGCGTGCAAACAGTGAAAAAATTAAGTTAGAGAAAATAATTTCGAACTGCGGTAAAGTAATCCCGATACAAGATAAAAAAATTAATCATCCGCACATGAATTTTGGTGCCCGCTGGAAAAATCTTGTTGAATTAAGATATGGTACTAACGAGGCAATTGCTAAAATTCAGATCCCAACGGAGTTTAAATCCGAAATATCCGATTTCAGAATGCATCCTGCATTGATGGACACGGCAACAGGCTGTGCTCAATCACTAGCGGGCTTTGATCCGGATAAAGATTTTTATCTCCCCTTTTCATACTCAAAGGTTGTTGTTTACAATGATCTGCCTCAATCGTTTTATAGTCATATAAAATATCTACCTTCGGAAAACAATAATCTAAATTCTCTGGTGTTTGATATCACTATCGCTGACGAATCAGGAAGCGTTTTGATTGAAGTTAAAGACTTTGTGATGAAAAAAATTAACCGAGATGATAAATTATCAGAATCAAAACAAAAATCCGGTCACACTGAACGTATTGAAGGTGTACATAATCCTGTAAATCCAAAAGCAATGAGTAATAACATTTTGCAGCTTGGACAGCGTGAAGGTATACTTCCGGGTGAAGGTGCAGAGGTCTTCTCCATGATCGCGGATAATCCCTCATTGCCACAGTATATTGTTGTATCACAAAATCTTCATGCACTGTTCGACAACATGATCCGATCGGATAGAAATAAGACAACAACTGCTGATTCTGCAACTACAGGTGAATCTTCCAGACCAAATCTTTCTACTGAATATATTCCGCCATCAACGGACGTTGAAAAGACAATTGCAGAGGTATGGCAGGAAGTATTAGGCGTTGATATGATAGGAATTAACGATGATTTTCTTGAACTTGGTGGACATTCGTTATTACTTACAAGAATAGTAATGAAAGTAAGAAAAAAGTTTTCAATAGATCTTTCACTGGGTAACCTGTTTGAAGTACCGACTATAGCAGCATTCGCCCGGGAAGTTAACAAAGCAAGTGAATCAAAATCTGATAAACCTGTTACGGTAATTTCTTCTGTCTCCAGACAGGCGTATCGGGTTAAATAAGTTCATTATATTTTAACTGTGTGAAAATATTAATCTTTCAAATTATAATAACTTGTGAATCGAACTGAGGATATTTTGACCGATCATAATCAAGTTACTCCGACAAATGAAGTTTATGCATTCCCGGCATCATATGCACAGCAGCAGTTGTGGTTTCTGCATATGGTGGATCCGGATAGCGCTGTGTATAATATTCCGTTTGCTTTTAAACTGAAAGGTAAAGTAAACATTAGTGCACTTGAGCAAAGCATTAACGAGATAATACATCGCCATGAAACATTCCGCACAACTTTTGCGCTTGCTGAAGGAGCACTTCAGCAGTACATCGCATCTGAATTATTTTTACCATTAAAAGTTCATGATCTAAGAGAAAAAACTGACAAGAAATTACTCGCTGATCAAATAATAAAAAATCATACAATAGCTCCTTTCAATTTATTTACAGGTCCGCTGATCAAATCAGGAATAATTTTGACTGAAGATGATGAATCAATCCTGCTTTTTAATTTTCATCATATCATTCTTGATCACACCTCGGTTCTGGCTTTCACAAATGAATTAACGGAAATCTATAAAGCTAAAATCAATAACCGTAACCACTCACTTCCTGAGCCGTCAATTCAATATGCAGATATGGTCATCTGGCAGAGAGAAGAAGCACAAATTGCTGCTGTGAATGAAAAACTTGCGTACTGGAAGTCGCAGCTTGAAGGTCAGCTTCAGTTTTTGGATTTACCTACTGACAGGCAACGTCCTTCAAGACAAACATTTGTTGGTGCGGAAAGAAAAGTAAAATTCAGTAAAGAACTGAGTGAACAAATCCGTGAGTTCAGCCGGCGCGAGAAAAAATCTCTTTTTGTAGTTCTGCTTACAACTTTTAAAATTCTTTTTCACAGGTATACAAATAAAACCGATATTACGGTTGGATGCCCGTTTGCCAACCGGAATCAACCCGGACTTGAAGAAGTGATGGGATGCTGTATGAATACACTTCCATTAAGGACTTCTTTTTCTGAAACTGATTCATTCAAACAGGTGCTGGATAAAGTTCGGGATGTTACTCTCGGAGCTCATTCTAACCAGGAAGTATCATTCGAACAAATAGTTGAACAACTTCACCCGATGCGAGATGGGAGTTTCAATCCGCTATTCCAGGTAAGTTTTATGTTCCAGGATCCTCCAATGAAATTATACCTTGAGGGATTAGAATGTGAGTCCTTCGAAGTTCACAGCGGAACATCAAAATTTGATTGCACACTTTGGATGTGGGATGATGAAGAAGGTATTTCCGGTCTGTTTGAATACAATACTGATTTGTTTGAAGAATCTACGATCGACAGAATGTTCAGTAATTTCAGTACGCTTCTGCGGGGTATAGTTAACAATCCTGAAACAAGCGTTGCAAAACTGACAGTACTTTCTGCGGATGAAAAAGAATTGACATTGAAAAGCTGGAACGAAACTTCTTTTGAATATCCTTCCGACAAAACCATTCATCAGCTTTTTGAAAATATTGCTGAACAATATCCGGATAAAACTGCTGTTGAGTTCAGAGAAGAAACGATAAGCTATAAAGAGCTAAATGAAAGAGCTAATCAACTGGCATTTTATCTGGCTGAACACGGCGTTAAACAGGAATCATTGGTTGGAATTTATCTCGAACGTTCAATTGAAATGGTTGTTGCTCTTCTGGGTATCATGAAAGCCGGCGGCGCTTATGTACCAATGGATCCATTATTTCCGCAGGACAGACTGGCTTATATGTTAGAGGATGCGGGTATTCAAACACTTGTAACACAGAATAGTTTATCAGGCAGCTTTGCCGGATTTAAGGGTAAAGAAATTTTAATTGATACTGAGAAACGGAAAATCCAGGAAAAAGAAAAAACGAATCCATCAGTTAAGAGTAATTCATCAAACCTGGCGTATGTCATCTATACATCAGGCTCAACAGGAAAGCCCAAAGGAGTTCAAATAGAACAAAGAGCTGTTGTTAATTTTTTGGTTTCAATGCTAAAAGAACCGGGATTGACAAACACTGATGTGCTCTTGTCGGTAACAACTCTTTCATTCGATATCGCTGGTCTGGAAATTTATTTACCACTCATTGCAGGCGCAAAAGTTTTGTTGGTGCCGAAAGAAACATCTCTTGATGGTAAAGCATTAATTAATTTGATCAAAACAAAATCTGTTACAGTAATGCAGGCTACTCCATCTACATGGCGATTGATGCTCGCAGCAAACTGGGATAAACAGTTGGGCATAAAAATTCTTTGCGGCGGCGAGGCGTTGCCGGCAGAACTCGCGAGTGACTTAATAAAAAGAGAAAAGCTACTCTGGAATATGTATGGTCCGACTGAAACCACAATCTGGTCAGCAGTAAAAAAGATTGATAATGAAAACGGACCTGTATTAATTGGTAAACCAATTGCCAATACGCAGTTTTATATTCTGGATAAAAACAATCAACCCGTTCCAATAGGTGTTGCCGGTGAGTTACATATTGGAGGAGATGGACTTGCCCGCGGATATTTAAATCGTCCTGAACTAACGAATGAAAAATTTATTAAAAATCCCTTCACCAATGGTGAGTCCAGAATATATAAAACTGGTGATCTGGTCAGATGGAGAAGTGACGGGTTTATAGAATTTCTTGGAAGACTTGACCACCAGGTGAAAGTAAGAGGATTCAGAATAGAACTTGGTGAAATTGAATCTGCTTTGGGAAATCACCCGGAAATAAAACAAGCGGTTGTGACAGTTTTTCAACCGGTTTCAGGTGATACACGGATAGTTGCATATTTAATTCCAACAAACGGTAGGAACCCCGTAACAAATGATTTAAGGGATTTTCTCCGCATCAGTCTTCCTGAATATATGATTCCGGCGCACTATGAATTTTTATCAGAATTTCCTTTAACTCCAAACGGAAAGATTGACCGAAAGGCTTTACCTGAACCTTCCGCCTCTAAGACTGAATCGACAGGTGAATTCAACGGACCGAGAGATGAAATTGAAATTCAGCTAACTGCACTTTGGGAAAAGATGCTTAAGGTAAAACCGATCGGGATTAAGGATAATTTTTTTGAACTTGGCGGACATTCTCTGTTAGCCGCACAACTGTTCGCGAATATAGAAAAGATATTCGGAGTTAACATACCGCTTGCGATACTATTCCAGGCTCCTACAATTGAACTGTTAGCAAACATCATAAAAGAAAAAGACCATAAAAAATTGTGGTCATCCTTAGTTCCTATTCAACCTAACGGAACAAAACCGCCGCTGTATTTAGTGCACGGTGCTGAAGGCAATGTATTGTTATACCGGGAACTCGCAAATCAGTTGGGCAAGGATCAGCCGGTCTATGGCTTGCAATCGAGAGGACTCGATGGTCAATATGATATGCATACAAAATTTGAAGAGATGGCTGCCGACTATATCAATGAGATAAAATCACTTCAGCCTGATGGACCATATTACCTCGCCGGTTATTGTCTTGGCGGTGCCATAGCTTTTGAGATGGCTCAGCAATTGAAATCTAATGGTGACGAAATTGCCTTCCTGGGAATGCTTGAAACATATAACATCAAATCTAACTGTAACCAGTTACCGCCCTTTCAGAAATACTACAGCACTATTGAGAATGTAGTATTTCATTTTCAGAATGCTTATTCGATCAGGTCCGGCGAAAGGAAAAAGTTTCTATTTGAAAAGTTCACAATCGAACTAAACCGTATAAAGATGAAGTGGGGACTTTTTAAAAATAAAATCGCGGGTAAATTCCGACCGGATGAAGTTTTAAAATATCATCACCTACAGATAGATAAGATTAATGATAAAGCACAGGCTGATTATGAGCCCAGGCTTTATCCGGGTAAAATTAAATTGTACAAACCCAAAAAAGATTTTACCGGTTATACAGATGAAAAATTCGGTTGGGGAAATCTGGCAGCAGAGGGAGTTGATATTACTACTCTCCCTATTTATCCAAGAGGTATGCTGGTAGAACCCTATGTACAGCTGCTTGCAGCACAATTAAAAGCCGATATGGATAAAGCTGCACAAAATAAATAAGTCAGTTCACGGTTCGTTTCAGGAAATGATTTGGAGTCAGAGCTAACAATTGTAAATCTATTACACGATTTTTCGTGGAATGAATCACTTACAACAAAGGATAATTTTTCTTTTTTCCACACTTCAATGTGGGCTGAAGTTCTTGTCAATTCTTATCGATATAAGCCATTCTATATTTTATCACAAAGTGATAATACAGTAAAATTCCTTCTTCCACTGATGGAGATAAACAGTTCATTTACTCACAGACGCGCAATATCACTGCCTTTTAGTGACCACTGTGAACCAATAAATGAGATCGGACTCGACGCAGAATCGTTCCTGAGTAAAATTTATGAGATAGGAATTTTGAATGAATGGAGGACGATTGAATTTCGCGGAGGTGAGAATTTCTTTCCGGAAAAAAACATTTACAATTATGTACTGGGTCATTCCCTGTCTCTTGGAAAATCTGTTGAAGATATTTTTAATTCCCTGACACTGAACACAAAAAGAAATATCAAAAAAGCTATAAGGGAAAATGTCAGGGTTGATATTACTGATGATTTCAACTCAATTAAAATATTTTATGAGCTTATGTCTATCACCCGGAAACGACATGGACTTCCTACACAACCGTTGAACTTTTACAGACAGATTCACGAGAGTATCATAAAGAAAAATTCCGGGATATTAATGCTTGCATCTCACAACGGGAAATACATAGCTGGGGCGATGTTCTTCCATATAGGTAATAAGGCGTTGTTTAAATTTGGAGCATCGGATATGGAGTATAAACATTTGCGCGCTAACAATTTGATTATGTGGGAGGCAATAACATATTACAAAGCAGCAGGTCATTTAAATTTAGATTTTGGCAGAACTGATTTGACAGCGGCAGGACTGCGACACTACAAATTAGGCTGGGGTTGTGAAGAACGTTTAATCCCATATTTCAAGTATGACGTCCGGAGAAAAGTATTCATAAAAAAAATTATTCACCCGGCTTACGGAATAGAATCCATCTTTAAACATTTGCCGGTAACACTGCTCAAAAAAATCGGTGATATTTTTTACAAGCATATGGGATAATAATAAATGACCATTCATCAAAAATAATAGATTTGTCTGGTATACGATTTATACATATTCAATAATTCATTAAATTGGTATACGGATATAAACAGCATTTACAAAGTAAACTCATTATTAATATCGGAAATATCTGCCGGGGACTAACACTTCTATGAAGACGGGTATACTACATTCGGAGAAATCATGAAAATCATTAGTATTCATGACGGACATAATGCTTCCGCATGCCTGCTGAATAATGGTAAAATAGAATTCGCAATTGAAGAGGAGCGATTAACTCACATAAAAAATCAATCATCATTCCCTACCAATTCTTTAAAGTTCATTCTGGATCAATGCAATTTAAAACCGTCTGACATCGATAAATTTGTTTTCAGCAGTAAACATATGCCGGCTTACAAAAACCGGGAAGAATTAATGAATGAATACCTTGAGTCTTCATCATTTTGTACCTTGTTAAAACGTGCGGCAAAAAGAAAATTCATTTACAATTATGTTGTTAAACGCCGGACAAAAGAACGAATCAATATGGCTTTGAATTGCGGCTTCAGGATTGAGCAGATTTCTTTTGTCGCCCATCACCTTTCACACGCTTCCGCTGCTTATTTTGCTTCACCCTGGTGGCGAAATGAAAAAGTACTTGTTCTTACAAATGACGGAGGAGGTGATGGTCTCTGTGCAACAGTTTCAGTTGGTGAAAACGGAATGATGACACGACTTGCAAGTGTGAATGTAAGTGAATCATTAGGATACTTTTACTCAATGATAACATTCCTTCTGGGAATGGTTCCTGAAGAACATGAATATAAAGTAATGGGATTAGCGCCTTATTCACATTCATCAAAGCATAAACATCTTTTAGAAAAGTTCCGTTCATATTTCCGTTTCAATGATGTGGATAAAGGAATAACCTGGCAACGGACAAACGGATGTCCGCATACTCAGTATAGCTATTCGTTTTTTAAAAAATCGATCGAACAGGCAAGGTTCGATCACATCGCCGGTGCAGCACAGGAATTTCTTGAAGAGTTTCTTTCTGAGTGGGTAAAAAATTGCATAAAAGTAACAGGTATTAACAAGGTAGCCTTGAGCGGAGGAATTTTTCTAAATGTTAAAGCGAACAAAAAAATTCTTGAACTTCCGGAAGTAAGTGAACTTTTTGTCTATCCATCCTGCGGCGATCCTACAAATGCAATGGGTGCTTGCTATTATACTTACTTCAACCAGAGTGAATTAAAAGGTAACCCGCAAAAACTTGAAGTACTTTCAAATTTATACTTCGGTCCGGAATACAAGGACGCATACATTGAGAAGATATTAAAAGAAGGTAAATATAATTTTCACCGTTCAACTGATATAGAAAACGAAGCAGCCTTACTTTTATCAAATCACGAAGTTGTTGCAAGATTCAAAAACAGAATGGAGTTTGGTGCAAGAGCACTTGGCAACCGTTCAATACTGGCTCACCCGGCATCGATAGATGTGATAAAAACAATTAATGAAATGATAAAGAACCGTGATTTCTGGATGCCCTTTGCGCCTTCAATACTATCTGATAAAATGGATGACTATGTGGTAAACCCCAAGAAAATGGACTATCCATATATGATTATGAGTTTTGATTCAAAAATAGATCATGATAAAATTTATGCGGCAAGTCATCCGTACGATAAAACTGTAAGACCGCAGGTTGTTTATGAAAGCTGGAATCCTGATTACTATAAGCTTATTAAGCATTTTGAAAAGTTAACCGGCATAGGCGCAGTGTTGAATACTTCATTCAATCTTCATGGTTATCCCATTGTCTGTTCACCGGAAGATGCGCTGAATGTTTTTAATCAGTCAGGATTAAAATATCTTGCGATCGGAAATTTTCTAGTTAAAAAATAAAGTTCTTTTCAGAGATTAAACTTTTTGTTTATATTGAAATACAAAACGGGGAATACTCTTTGTTTCTCTGATTTGATCAAGTCAGTATCAGGATTGCAAAGTTGCGGAGTCACTTTAATGGGTGGAAGATTTTCAGCCTTCTCAACCATTTCATATGTTATTTATCAATTAATTTTTACAGCAGGATTAAGTAAACCACAATGGCAAATTCCGGTTTAAAAAAAGCTTATTACCTCACGCGTCCGTTAATTCCCCGCTCTCTTCAGCTTATGATGAGAAGAATTCTTGTTCGCTCACAGAGAAAAAAGTTTGCAAATGTTTGGCCAGTTTTGGAAAAGGCAGCACAACCACCTAAAAACTGGAAGGGCTGGCCTGAAAATAAAAAGTTTGCTCTCGTACTTACACACGACGTTGAACTGCAAGGTGGTCATGATAAATGCAAAAAATTAATGAAACTCGAAATGGAGTTGGGCTTTCGGTCATGCTTTTATATTGTACCTGAAAGATATAAAGTAGATCCTAACCTGCGCGATGAAATGGTAAGAAATGGTTTTGAAGTTGGACTGCATGGTTTAAATCATGACGGCAGACTTTACGAATCGAAAGAAACTTTTCTTTACCGCGCAAAAAAAATAAATGAATATATAAAAGACTGGAATTCAGTCGGTTTCAGATCGCCGGCAATGCACCATAACCTGGAGTGGATTCACAATCTGAACATTGAACACGATGCATCAACATTTGATACCGATCCGTTTGAACCTCAGCCCGATGGTGCCGAAACAATTTTCCCATTCTGGGTTGAAGGAAACGGAAACTTCAAAGGTTACGTCGAACTTCCATACACACTACCGCAGGATTTTGCTCTGTACATTATCATGAAAGAAAAAGACAACAGCATCTGGAAAAACAAAGTTGATTGGATAGCATCAAAAGGCGGAATGGTGCTTGTTGATGTACATCCTGATTATGTAAATTTTGACGGACAAAAAAATGGTCCGGAAGAATTTCCTGTCAGTTTATATTCAGGATTTTTAGAATACATTAAAAGTAAATATGAAGGTCAGTACTGGCATGTTCTGCCAAAAGATATTGCAAAGTTCTGGCGCGAGAATTATAAATACTGAAATTAAAAAGCCCTCATTACGAGGGCTTTTTTTTCGGGCTATCTAGTATTTATCTTTTGAAAAATTGTTCTGTAACTTTATCCCAGTCCCCATCATCAAAATTTTCAAGAACACCTACATATAAATCATCTGTTGGTTTATCCGGATAGTCCTGATTTTTTTGTTTTAATATTTTAGATACCTGTGAGCGGAATGATTCTATATCTTCCTGGAAAAATGAAACTGCCGCTTTGCCAATTTTAAGACTAGAAATTTCAGAGTCCATGTTTTCAGCGTCAATTACACAGAACCAGTTCCTTTCATACGGTGTTGTATCAAGTGATTCCAGATCTTCTTTCAACAGAAGATTTACACTTGAAACCTGACCGCTTACAGGTGAACTGAATGTTATGCTTTTATTATTCTGCCTGACTGTAAACAAAGGCTGACCTGTTTTTACATTCATACCAAGATTCGGAAGTTCAATGTCATCAATTTTACCAACAAGCTTTTTAGCAAAGTCGTCTATACCGATTTTAGCGGAACCATCCTGATCCATACTAACCCAGCAGTGATTTTTTGATATGAACACTCCGCCTGGTATAGCAAATTCCGCTTTGTGAAAATATTCTGCTTCAGGAAGATGTGATATATGAACTTTTGGTTTAAGTAATTTTTCAATCCTATCCTGACGTTTAATTAAAGTCTTTTTTACGAACTCAAGCAATTCATCTTCAGTAAATGGTTTTTGAACATAATCCATTGCACCGTACTTCATACATTCAACTGCTGTTTCAACTGAAGCATAACCTGTAATAATTATAACATCAATATCAGGTCTCATATGCTTTACCGACTTCGTAACATCAACACCGCTCATCTCAGGCATCTTCAGGTCTGTGAACACAAAATCATAATGATGTTTTTGAATAAGCCCAAGTGCTTCCTGACCTGTTTCAACAGTATCAACAGAGTAGCCGTCCAGTACAAGAATTTTTCTGAAACTGCCGAGAATAACTTCTTCATCATCAACGCAGAGTATCCGCGCTTTTGGATTTTCAACTTCTGCACGTTTTAATGTTTTAGCTTCCTTGCTGAAGTCAAGTTTAAGACTTTCCTGGAGAACGTTCTCCCTTTCAAGTTTTACTTTTTTCTCCTGCATTTTTCTGCCGACCATTCTAATAAGAATATCAGCAATGACGAATATTACTATTGCGAGTATAAAGAGTGCCATTATTAATTCTCCTTGAAATAAATTTCGTTTGGCGTAAACTGTTCAACTATACTTTTATTTTTTTTCATCCTCATAATCTGTCTGAGCTGCATGGGACAAGGTTTTTCAATTCATATTCAACATCTGAAGGAATAATGCGGTACAACCAGCCTTTGAAGTATGGATCCTTTTCAATTACAGATGCTTCTTTTGTTACTTCTTCATTTCTTTCAATTATTCTTCCCGTTATAGGTGAAAGAACGGGATGATTCAATTCATTAATATCTGTGATAATAGCGCAAGTGTTTCCCTGTACTATTTCCTCTTCGATTCTGAAGAGTTCAATTTCCTTTAAAGAACTTATGATCTTTGTATACAGATCTGTCAATCCGATTAATGCTGTTCCATCTCTTTCAACCGAGACCCAGCTTGAATATCCGAGTCTTGAATACTTCGCCGGGCAAGGCACATAAATTATCGTATCATCCTGATTGGTCCGGTTAGCAGAAATCATTTTTTGTATTTCTGCATAACGAAGACCTCTCAATATTGCATTCAGCATTTCATCCGCAGTGAACGGCTTTGGAATAAAATCAATTGCACCTTTGTAGAGTGACTTTACTGCATTTTCAACAGTTGAGTAGCCTGTTGTCATTACTACAGGAGTATCTATTTTTTTTTGAACAAGCAGATCCAGGAACTGAAATCCATCAACTTCAGGCATCATAATATCACAGACAATTAAATTGTATTTAGTCCCAGATATTTTTTTTACAGCATCACTTACATCAAGAGAGGTGTCGACATTTATTTTTTCAAGCGAACAGATTTTTTTTACAGCGTCAATCACAACCTGTTCATCATCGACAATTAATATATCTGCGTTCCTGCTCATACTTTTATTTACTCACCGGAAGTATTACTGTAAACACTGTTCCTTTGCCTTGCTCACTTTCAACACTAATTGAACCATCATGATTATCGATGATACCCCATATAACAGCGAGTCCAAGTCCTGTTCCCTTCTGTCCTTTCGTACTAAAGAATGGTTCAAAAATTCTCGGCAGTTCATCCTTGGGTATTCCGCAGCCTGTATCCTTTATTTTAATTTCAGCATATTCCTTTTGTCCCGACTGGTCCACTGCCTCCCAGCGCTGCCAATTGCAGCCTCTTCTGCTGCATCCTTCGTATCTGCCGTGCTGAGGGACTTCCAGGTAAAAAACTGGCGCACCACAATCAGGACATTTCTTAGTCTCGTCTGTGAGTGATGTATTACACTGCGGACACATCATTTGAATTTCTTTTTTAAGTTCGAGAGAAACATCATACTGATGCCGGTTTTTTCCGTAAACAGGATCAAGGTAAATAAACCCTTCACTGTTATTTGATTTTGCTTTTATTTTAATCGATGGAAGTCCGTCAATTTTTATTTCATTATCAGTCAGATCATGACGTTTGGGACATGAAGCTTTCTTTATCTGTGTAATACCAACCGGTGAACGTTTTAGCAACGTAGTTGAGATTGTAACAGTGCCTCCATTTTTTCCGATGGCATCGGAAGCATTAACAACAAGATTGATAAATACCTGCTGCATCTGGTTTGAATCAACAGTTATGCGGGGAAGCTCAGCATCCAGATGCTTCTCTATCTTTACATTGTTTAAAGTAAGCTGGCTTTCAACTACAGTTATTGATTGATTTATTATCTCATTAAGATCGGCGGCATTTTTCTTTGGTACGGATTGTCGGGCAAAGTCAAGTAAACTTTTAACAATTTCCCTGCTTCTTTTTGTTTCTCTGACAATCACTTTCAGGTCTTCCTGTATTTCAGGATTATCCTGTGTACGCTTAAGCAGGAAACTGCTGTAAGTAAGCACACCAGTAAGCGGATTATTAATTTCGTGCGCGACACCCGCTGCTAATCTTCCGAGTGATGCAAGTTTATCCGATTGAAATAACTGCATTCTGGCTTCGGAAAGTTTTTTAGTCATATTGTTGAATGACCTGGCAAGTAAGCCTAATTCATCATTGCCCTTATCTTTAATTGAATAATTCAGATCTCCGCTTGCCACCTGCTTGGTTGCATCAACAAGTTCACGAACGGGAGTGTCTATCATTTTTCTTACTAACATTCCGATAATAAAACTGATTGCCGCAATAGCTATGAGTGCGAAGATTGCAATTTCAATTTCAATTGTCTGAATGCTTTTATCAACATCATCAAGACTCATAGTAACATCAAGTACACCAAGCACTGTCTGATCTTTTGAGTGAGCATGACAATCTGCAGCCCAGCACGATTCTTCATTGTAAATGGGATTGATTATACCAAGTACACGTGATGAATCAGGATGCAGCCGGAATATTCTCGTCCTCTGTGTGATTGATAGTTTTTCCAGCGGCTGATCTGCGGCATGGCATGCATAGCAGCTTTCAGCTTTTTTATCAACCATCCTGCCAATATCATTCTCGTGTGAAGAATAAATAATCTCACCGACTTTATTCAGAATACGAACTTCCCTGATACTTTCCTGTTCGCCAATGGTATTAATAATTTTATGTATGCGTTCACGCTGATTCAACATCATATCATAATGAACGCTGTATTTTACCGTTTCACTTAATTGGTTAGCATGATTTTCAACTTCTTCAAGAAGGGCGCTGCTGTTTGTCCTTATATTGAAATAAGCAAACACGCTGATAATAAGAAGCGTCGTAATGCCGACGGCGAATATCAGTTTGTAGCCTATCTTATGAAAAATATTTCTGAACATATCTTAACGTATCGCTCAATTACTTTTTAAGTGAAATTATCTTTCCCGGTTTTTTATTTGGGAAAGAAAAGTCTGATTCATGACAATTAGAACAATCAGGCTTTTTGCTGAAATTATTTTCTGAATGACAATCACCACAATCAAAGCTGCTGTGGGTCTCATCGAGAACTAATCCGGTTACTCTATGATCGAATGAACCGGAAACAAAATTCTTATGGCATGATTCGCACTTACGATCCAGTTTTTTGAATTTATTTCCCGAACCATGACATTTCTGACAGCTCAACTGTTTGTGATATTTGCTCAACTCCCAGCCTGTACTTACACCATGATTGAATGGCAGTTTTTCTTTATCTGAGTGACATGAATTGCAATCATCTTTTTCATGACATGATATACATCGTTTATGCTGTTCTTCAAATGATTTTTTCAGCGACTCACTGCTGGTTGTTTTTACAGTCGAGATTTTCTTATCAAGCTTATGGCAGCTGACACAGTTGTCATTCTTATGACAACTTTTACAATCAAGACTAAATAGTTTTGTATGCTCGTTATGGAAGAAAGTTACAACCGAACCTCTATCAGAATTGGTTTTGTAAACAAGTTTTTCCGGCTCCTTTACTTCAGGATGTTTCTTTTCCGAAATCTGTTTTACCTTCTGCATCGGGTCGCCTGATTTATTATCAGACTTCAGACTATGACAATAAACACAATCAGTTGAACCGCTCCATTCACGGTGACAATCCATACACTGCCTGTGATACGCACCTTTGAGGTCTGGTTTGCTTATGTCTTCTCTTTTACGGTTAGCTTCATGACAGTTCTCACATTTTTGTATTGGTCCTGAAGTATTAAAGTGATGACAGCCGGCACAACCTCCCGACATATCAGACATCTCAGCATGTATCCTGTGCGAAAACACAACTGAATTATATTGTGATTCAAGTTTACTGATAACGATTGCTTCCGGACTATCAGAAGCTTTCTGATGTACGGTTATCAATTCCATTCTTGGACAATCAAGAAGACAGGGGTTCTGTTTTGTTGGAAGATCACATGCGTGGCATGATTTACAATCAATAAGCTGCCGTGAATGGTTTGAATTAATTTTGTTTTGGGCAGCAAGTACTGCTGATAAAATCAAAATAAGAAATAAAACTTTTTTCATTTTCCTGTCCCCCTGATAGCATACTTTGTTTTTGGTGTGTGCTTTTTATCGTGACCACTTACTACAGGAAAGTTCATTACAATAAACCTGTACGCAAGAACAAGTAAAGCAACACAACCTGCTGTTACAGATATTTCTCCAAATGACGGGAAGTATGAATGCGAAGCATAAGGTGGTGTATAAGCAACAATAAAATTATTAACCCTGTTTATGAAAACGCCGAAGACAACAAGTGCTGCTGCAATAAATATCAGCGTCGGTGATTTTAATACTGTACGAGAAAGGAACATCCTTAACGGGATAATTACTCCTACAACAACTTCAATTGTGAACATTACGCTTTCAGTTGTTACTTCACCGAGATAAACAAATGTTTCCCTGATGAACATATCACCTATTTTTGCAGCGAGGTAAATTCCGAGGATCGGGGCAACCATGTTTCCAAGCCTGGATAGTACATCCATTTCAGGTTTTAATCCGAATGATCTTGATGCAATAAGCGATTCAAATATTACCATTGGGAATCCGACTGCAATAGCGGATAGCAAGAACAACAAAGGAAGAACTGGTGTCTGCCACAGAGGATGCATTTTTGAACCGGCTATCACCATCAATGTTCCCAATGAAGACTGATGCAATGATGAAAGAACAACTCCCGCGATAATAAAAATGAACATTGTTTTTGATAATCCCCTGTCAAGTACTCTTAGCAGCGAATCCACCGGCTTGTTAAATTTTGAAATGAATCCGGGAAGTTTAACCTTGCCGATGAACCTTTCTGTTACAACCGGCAGAAATTCGATATACAGAACAGTAAGATATATCATCACACAAATACCAACTTCAAACAACGCGGAATTACCGTTCCACATAACGAGAGGATGCCAGATAAAATAATAACGTCCGATATCTACAAACACTCCGAACGCAACGAATGTATAACCAAGCATTGCAGTAAGTAATGCAGGACGAACAACAGCATGATATCTTTCCCTGTGCATAACGTGACCCAATGCTGCTGTAGTAAAACCGCCAGCCGCAAGCGCAACACCGGCTGCAACATCAACTCCAATCCACAAACCCCAGGGGAATTGATTATCTAAATTTGTTACTGCACCCATCCCGAATAAGAATCGACCGAGAAGAAAAACAATTCCGTTCACTGCAATCACAGCAAGAATCATTACTCCTGGTGTCCAGAATTTTTTTGTTAATACCGGTTCAGCATTTACATGTTCCATTGTTACACCTTCTCCTTCTCGTCACGCTTTTTTGTTATCCACATAAGTCCGCCTAACAAAGCGTAAAGTGAAACAGGTGGAACGAAGTAAGCGAATATTCCATGCTGGATTGATTCAGAAACACCGGGCGCGGGATTTTGGGGGAGTTTCGGGAAATCTAATTTTTCAAACTCAACACCTGACAGATACATCCAGGCTGTGCCGCCAACTTCATATTCGCCGTAAATGTGATCAACGTATCTTTCAGGATTTCGTTTAATTCTTTCGCGGGCAATTTTAATCAGTTCAGTACGTGGTCCGTATGTAAGTGCTTCCACCGGACAAATCTCAATACAGGCAGGAAGTTTTCCTTCCTTTGTTCTGTCAAAACAAAAATCACATTTTTTTATATCAGGTGATAATGCTTCTTCATATTCAAAAGCCGGAATCTGGAAAGGACAAGCAACCATACAATAGCGGCAGCCTATGCACATATCCGTATCCCATAGAACAGTGCCGTTCTCCTGCTTTGAAAACGCTCCAACTATGCAGGCCGAAACACACGCCGGATGATCGCAATGCATACATTGAACTTTAACATCGTACGGAAGTGAAACATTCGTGGGATTTTTATATTCGTTCACCACTGTTAATGCTTTATCATTTGGTCTTCTCATCTTCTCATAAACTGATCTGTCTGCGTAATCCTCAATGTTTCCTGCGGGAAGATCGTGAGCATTTTTACATGCCCATTCACAATTCCTGCAGCCAACGCAGACGGTAGTATCGACCAGTACTCCCATACGGTCTTCGGATAAAATATTTTCAGGTGCAGCTTTGGCAGGTTTGGAAGATAACCCGGTTATTCCGGCGCCGAGCAGTGCAGTGGTTTTGAAGAAGTCTCTTCGGTTTTGTTTAGCCATTTTGTCCCCGGTATTTCTACTGAAAAATCATTGATGAAAAATTATTCATCACGCTGGTGCAAGTAATAGAAAATTATGCCAGAACAACTGTTGTAGATATTAACAATTGAGTTTCAATAAAGAGAAAAATTGAATGATTTAACAACAACATTTTTAACGGTTGATATTCAGCAATTATTTTTTTTCTCATTGTTGACAAGCAGGGATTTTTCTTTTTGCCGTTAATGAGAAATTATTCAACACTGCAATTAATTCCCCTTTTTTTGCTTTGTATTGAAGCCCGATTTCACGTTGTAAAATTCAGCAAAGTGGACTAATTATTGTATATCTACGTCAGGTTTTGTGATCCATTCATGTAGGGAGTATGAACTCTCATAAAATAAAATGTGGGACAAGCTAAAAATTATAAAACGACTCTTCAGCAGGCTTAGTATAAAGCTTATACTTGGCATCTCCACCATCCTGCTGATCAACCTTGCAATTTACACTTACATAACCCACAAACATTTAAAAGCTAATCTGCTTGAAGCACGTTCTGAAAGTGCTTTTAATACAAGCGACCTTATAAAAAAATCCACACGCTATAGTATGCTGTTAAACAGGCGCGAAGATGTTTACCAGATAATCAATACAGTCGGAACTGAATCAGGTGTTGAGAGGATAAGAATATACAACAAATCCGGGCATATAAGTTTTTCTACCGATGCAAGTGAGATAGGACAATTTGTAGATAAGTATAATGAAGCCTGTGTTGTTTGTCATTCACAGAAAGAACTTCCTCACATTCTTCCAAAAGAAAAAATGATAAGAGAGTTTACAAGGACTGATGGTCGTAAAGTAATTGGATTAATCAATCCGATAAAAAATGATGAGGACTGTTATAACGATGCCTGTCATGCACATTCATCCGATACAAAAATACTTGGTGTACTTGATGTAATTCTCTCAACAGAAAAAAATGATGAACTTGTAAAAGCTAACATTAGCGATCTCTTCTCGAATGGTTTAATAATAACTGCACTCATCTCAGTTTTTTCAATCCTTCTGATTGCCATTGTGATAACAAAACCACTTAGTAAGATATCCAGGGGTATTGAAGAAATTTCAAACGGTATACTTGATTACCAGATTGATATAAATTCAAAGGATGAACTTGGTCAGATGGCGCTTCAGTTTAATTTAATGTCCAACAAACTTAAAACTGCATACGAAGAAATTAAGGACTGGTCTGAAACACTTAATCAGCGGGTGAATGAGAAGAACGAGGAACTAAAAAACATTTACGAACAAATATCACAGACTGAAAAACTTGCCTCACTGGGCAAACTTTCTGCAACTGTTGCACACGAATTGAATAATCCTCTGGAGGGTATTCTCACTTATTCAAAACTTATTTCAAAAAAATTAGCAAAGCTAAATGAGAATAATGATTTCACTGAAATGATAAGCTACCTTAAACTCATCTCGGACGAATCAACACGATGCGGAAAAATTGTTAAAGATCTTCTGTTGTTTGCGCGTAAAGGTACGACCGATTATTCCAATAATTATTTATCCGACATCATTGATAAAAGTTTAATGCTTCTCCGCCATCACTTTGAAATGAATAAAATAAAAGTGATACACAGATACTGCAGTGAGAATCCCGAAGTATACTGCGACAGTCAGAAAATTGTTCAGGCGCTTGTCGCTGTAATTGTCAATTCAATCGAGGCAATTGGGACAGAGGGAACAATAGACATACATTTAACAACTGATGAAGAATTTGCAAACATAAGAATTACAGATACAGGCAAAGGAATTGCTGAAGAAGATCAGCCATACATCTTTGAACCATTCTTTTCAACAAAAGGAAAAACAAGCGGAACAGGATTAGGACTTCCTGTTGCATACGGAATTGTTAATCAGCATAAAGGCAAAATGCGTGTTGAGCAGACATCGGCAAGGGGCACAACAATGTTAATTCAACTACCACTAACAAATTTTAATGAAGCGATATGAACAAAAAAGCAAAACTAATGATAGTCGATGACGAACAAATTGTCAGGCAATCACTTAAACACTGGTTTGAAGAAGATGGTTACCTGGTTGAGACCGCATCAGACGGTGAATCCGCATTTGAAAAATTTGAACGCGGAAAATTTGATCTGCTGTTCGTTGATATGAAAATGCCCGGAATGAGCGGACTTGATCTTCTCATCAAAGTTAAAGCGGTTGACCCTGATGTGGTAGTAATTCTGATCACTGCATTTGCTTCAGTCCCATCAGCAATAAAAGCTTTGAAGAACGGCGCGTTCGACTATATCACAAAACCAATTGATCCTGATGAACTTTCTCATCTTGCCGCGAACGCTGTAAAGCAGCGTGAACTGAAACTTGAAAACATCGCACTAAAAAGCAGTATCGATCAGATGGTAACACCCGATGCGCTTATCGGTGAAAGCAAAGAAATGAAAAAGATCCTGGCGCAGGTAACAACTGTTGCGCCTACCGACACAAATATCATCATAAGAGGTGAAAACGGTACGGGTAAAGAACTGCTGGCAAAAGCAATCCATACAAACAGTCAACGCAAGTATAAACCGTTTGTATCGGTTAATTGCAGTGTGTTATCTGATCAGCTAATTGAATGCGACTTGTTCGGACATGAGAAGGATGCACTTTCAGGTTTACATTTTAAACGCAGAGGTAAGCTGGAAACTGTCGCGGGAGGAACTTTATTTCTTGATGAAGTCGCATCACTTTCACCAAGTATGCAATTCGCTCTTCTCAAAATAATTGAATCAAAACAGTTCCAGCGTATAGGAAGTACTGATGCTATTGCAACGGACTTCCGTCTTATTGCAGCGACCAATGCACCGCTCGATGAAATGGTTAAGGAAGGTACCTTCCGTGAAGATCTGTATTACAAAATGAATGTTGTTTCAATTGCATTGCCTACACTACGTGAAAGGATTGAAGACATACCAATACTGACAGATCACTTCCTCAAAAAATTTACTGCGTCAATGAATAAATGTGAAAAAAGTTTTTCACGTGAGGCTATGGATTTCCTGATGAATTACGAATGGCCCGGCAATGTACGCGAACTTGAGAACGCAATTGAAAGAGCTGTTGTTGTCAGTAAGAAAGAAACGATTGAAGTTGATGATCTCCCATTCAGGATAAGCTCACAGAATTATTATTATGATGGTCACGATAAGAGTCTTTCCGCAATGGAGAAGAAGCATATCACCATTATACTCCACGAGAATAAATGGAACATCTCGCGCAGCGCGGAGATGCTTAACATTGACAGAGTAACTCTCTACAACAAGATCAGTAAGTACGGACTGCAGAGAAAAAAAAGGGGTGAAGTGTAGTATGTTAATTTTTAAAGATGACATCTTTTCCTGAAGATGTCATCTTTATAACTTTTTTACAAACGGGTATCTGTTTAAAATCAAACCAACCAAAAATATTTTAGAAATTACAAATAGCTCTTGATACAGCATTTTTACTGACGTAAGTTTTCCCTTAGAAAATTTTTATATAAGTACAAAGGGAGAATAAAAATGTTAAAGTATATCAAATCTCTTCTTCTTATCGGTTTAATCATTTCAAACGTTAATATTCTTGCAGCGCCGCAGGGATTGGACACAGAAAAATCTGCCGCAACAAATACAGGCAATCAACCAATTGTGTATATGACTAAAAATATTACTCCCGATGGGTTGATGGCTGTATACAACGCGCTGAATCATAAATTACCTGGAAAGGTCGCAGTTAAAATCAGTACAGGCGAACCGGGTGGGAAAAATTTTCTTTCACCGGATTTGATTAAAGAATTAGTCCACGAAGTAAACGGAACAATCGTTGAATGTAACACGGCATATGGTGGTCCAAGGTCAACAACTGAGTCACATAAAAAGGTAGCTGAAGATCATGGTTTTACCGCGATTGCTAATGTGGATATCCTTGATGAAGACAGCTCAATTTCTTTGCCTTTTGATAAAGGTGTTAATATAAAGGAAGACTTCGTCGGCTCACATTTCAGGAACTATGATTCGTTTATCATTTTATCTCACTTCAAAGGTCATCAGATGGGTGGATTCGGAGGAGCGATAAAAAATATGTCTATCGGAATTGCCTCTGCAGGCGGTAAAGTGTGGATACACACTGCTGGTTTAACTGATAAGACCACAGAATTTATGAAAGCATTTACAATACCACAGGATAAATTTCTTGAATCAATGGCAGAAGCTGCCGGTGCGATTATAGAAAGTCTTGGTAACAAGATTCTTTATATAAGTGTTATGAACAATTTATCGATTGATTGTGATTGTAATAACAACCCGACAAAACCAACTATGAATGATATCGGTATATTATCATCCGACGATCCTGTTGCACTTGATCAGGCTTGTGTTGATCTCGTTTATAAAGCACACGACGGACATGATCTGATTAAAAGAATGGAAGAAAAAAATGCAATACATACACTTGAACATGGTGAAATGCTTGGTATCGGAAGCAGAACTTATGAGCTCGTAATTATAGAGTGAACAGGAGCAAGAGACTATCTAAAGTTAGGTGAGATTCTGGCAGCTATTGAATGAATAAATGAAAGTACAATTTTAATAATACTGTCGCAGTCATGTCTGCGACAGTTTCGAAAAAATAAATTGGTTCTCAGATAATTATAATCTAAATCAATTCAGTTTGTACTAATTCACATCCTTGCGAACACTTCGTAAAAACGTTCCGAACTTTTTCGGTTCTTCAAGTCTGCACGAGTAAACAAGTTTATCGTTCCAAACAGTAATGTCCGGACAGCCATCGCACATATTCTGTCCACCATCCTGCATAAAGTCAACCGGCTGTATAAACATAATTGATTGGAAGTGAAGCTTCTTGAAAATCCTGAATGGATTTGCGATAAGATAACCAAGATATTTCTTTGCAGACTTTCCAGCACCTTTATCTAATATAGCCAGCAAAAGAATTGATTTACCCAATCCTGTTTCTTTTGGTGAAGCATACGACAAATATTTTCCAGTTCTGAAGTGGTAACTGCTCATCACAAATTCCATAAACTTAGGACCCATATAACCGAATATTCTGCCTTTCACTCCAACCCTTTCAGTCAGCATCCACTTGAATGAATCAGCAGCTTCGGTGCCGTTAAGATACGCCGCCGGAGTAAACTCCGGAAATTTTTCTCTTACCTTTGCAAGAACATCAGTTGATTTAATATCCACTTTTCTGACTCTGTCTGTGTGATACATTATTTTATCCCAGTCAACTTTCTGTCCTCCGGCATACCAGTCAAGAGGCATATCAGGAATCACATACCTGTATGCGATGAATACCATAGTCTGCACTATATCAATATTCTTCTGAGCCCATTCAATCATATCAGGAACAAACTGAAGTGTATCTTCATACACTGTCGAGTTGAATGAACATGAAATACCTTTTGCGTCAGCGAGCATTCTTGCATAATGATAACGGAGTTCATTCAGTTCAAGTTCATTCTTACCTTTCCATTCGCCGGGTCTTCCCTGCTTACTGTCAACGTGAAATGTGAATCCAAACACTCCGGCTTTTTTAAGTTCAGTAAGAAGTTCTTTAGTTAATGCTTTGCCGTTTGTGTTCAAGACTGGTTTTATTCCTCTCGATTTTATATCGCTAACAATATCAATTATCTGCGGATGTAATAGTGGATCACCGCCTGCGATAGATATGCAGTCCGATGTACGCATTTTCTGGAAGACATCAAGTTCGTGTTTTACTTCATCTAAAGTTTTATGCGAGTCGTTAACATTCTCCCTGTAACAACCGTCACAGGCTAAGTTACAGGCTGATGTCGGTTCGAGCCAGGAGATTGCGTTATCTGGTAAAGTCCAAGGTAAGCGGTACAGTTTTGTGTGATCAACAATTGAGGAGTTCATACACCCTCCAATACTTTTTTATAATGAAACTGAATTTTTTGTTAGTTGATTTGAATAAATCAATCAAAAATCTGCTGGGCAAAAAGTAATAATCCATGCAAAGTATTTCAATATTAAAACTGTTAACTGAGTATTAATAATTTTGAATCGTAAAGCAGAAGTGAATATTTGACAAGTGCTAATTTTTTTTATTCGGCAAATGAACGATTCTTATTCTGTTTTAATTGACCGGCTTTTCATTTCTATCAATGTTATTCAAAAAAAATGCTGAAGGTCATTCAGCATTTTCATTAATAAAATATTTAGTAAAAAATTATTTTAATAACACCATTTTAATTGTTTGTCGATAAGAACCTGATTCAAGCCTGCAATAATAAACACCGCTTGGATAATCACCGCCGCCAAAGCGAACAGTGTAGTTGCCTGCTTCCTGGTAACCACTTGCTAGTGTGACAACTTCATCACCGACAGGTGAAAATACTTTTAATTTTATTGACTGCGGAACCCTGAGAGAATAGTTTATCGTTGTGTATGGATTAAACGGATTCGGATAGTTCTGTCTTATCTGGAAAGCACTCGGTCCGCCAGATGCAATATTCTTAACAGATATCAATGGCAGTGTTTCAAAACTTCTTGTCAGTACTTCAGGCATTCTGTCGGCAGGCATACCTAATTGATCTCTTAATAAAGTTGCATAAATCTGTCTGAAGTCATACTCATATTTTATATCACCGTTATTATCAAGATCAGCTAAGTCAGGATTATTTCCAACCACTCCGCCTTTAACATTTTTTCCAATTACAAATAATGGTGCAGCAGTTCCGTGATCGGTACCGCCGCTGCCGTTCTGTTCAACTCTTCTTCCGAATTCAGAGAAAGTCATCAGTACAACTCTGTCTGCAACACCGAGCAATTCAAGATCCTGCTGGAAGGCTGCTATTGCTTCTGACATACCGCCTAACAGATTTGCATGACTTCCGGACTGACCCGAATGTGTATCAAATCCACCGATTGAAGTTAAGTATACGGGTGTCTCAAGTCCGCCTGCAATTAGTTCAGCAACGATTGCAAGCTGTCTTCCTAACTGAGAGTTTGGATATGTAGCCAGGTTTTGTACTGTGTCTGCTTTCTCCTTAATTATTTGTGCATAACGTATTGAGCGTGCTGCAATTTCTTTGATGTATCTTAACTGATTCCCCGCTATTGTGTTTGGCGGCGGATCGTTATCGGCTGTGCTTCCATTTATTAGCTGATAAAATTGATTTGGATTCTCAAACGAAATTCCCATTGTTCCCTGGCAGGTACATTCAAGCAACGCAGATTGTGTTGAACCAATCTGTATAGCCATCGGGTGATCTAAATTGAATTCGGTGTACTCCGGAAATACTCTTGCAAGAAATCTTCCCACCCAGCCATCATCAATTACAACATTGGAATCTGATGCACTTAACCAGATATCAGTAGATCGGAAGTGCGATCTGTCGGGATTTGCATAACCGACATTCTGCACAACTGCAACTTTACCTTCATCATACAATGATTTGATGGGCTGCATTGAAGGATGTAAACCTGTAAGGTTATTCAACCTTAGTGCGTCATTTTTTAGTATCCTGATGTTCGGTCGTGCGTTGTAGTACATACTATCTTCAATTGGTATTACTGTATTTAACCCGTCATTACCACCGCTCATCTGAAGCAGTACAATAACTTTTCCATTCACAGCCTGAATATTCAGGAAAGATTTTGCAAATGCTTTAACGGGAATGTTGCCGAGAGCCATTGAGACAGTTCCGGCTCCGGTTATTACTCCAAGGTTTCTTAAAAATGATCTTCTATCCATAAAAGTCTTTCCAATTATGTAAGTTGATATTCTGACAATCTCATTAACGCTTTAAAGAAAAGTTTAAGCCTGTCTTCAGCTTTGGGATCGCTGGTAGACCAATCATATACTTCAGCACCATCAAGCAAAGTATTTAAAAGGTATGCTTTCCTGTTTTCACTTAACGGGAACTGAATAAAAATTCTTGCTATATCATCTATCAATTGAACTGCATTTTCCGGTTCAGGAAATGTTCTTGCATACTCAACAAGATCAATTTCAAATGTGAAATTACCGCCGCCGGGTTTGTTTCCTGTTACTATCGCGTCAGTATAAATATTTCTTGCCGGAAGTGTTGTTGTATTTATCCATGTCTTATCACCATCCCAACCGCTTACGTTCGGCGGTGAGAATAATTCCTGTCTTAACTGGCTCGCAACTGAACGCATATAGCTGTAGTCCGGTGTGCTTATATTAAACTGTTTCATTGTTGCAAGTATAAACTCAACCGGGTTTTTTATTTTTGCAGCCCGGATTTCATCGGAATGAAATAGAACAGACTTAAAGAGTGTTGACAGAACCGGTTTCAGTTCATAATTATTTGATCTGAGAATCTCCGCCATTATTTCAACATTGGTTTCATCGGGAACAACGTGAACAAATTCTGAATATAGTTCCCTGCAGAAATACATAGCTGCAGCCGGCTGAGAGAAAATAATATCGACAATTTCAGTATGAGTAAAATTTCCGGTTTGATTCATAAAAGTTTTATCACCGTCATCAAATCGCGATTGTGTAAAGTAAGGTGTTAATCCTTCAACCCGCCAGCCTGTTAATGCTCTTGCTGCTTCCTGAATATCAGTCTCCGTATAGTTTCCTATTCCTAACGTGAATAGTTCCATTAGTTCACGTGCATAATTTTCATTGGGTGCGCCTTTACGGTTGCTTATTCCATCAAGATAAATAAGCATTGCTGCATCTAATGTTACTGCTTTTGTAAACTCGATAAGATTTCCCATAGCATGATCACGGAACAGTTTATTTTGCCAGTACATTCTCTGCGGCAGAACAACTTTTGTAACATCACTGACAAAATGATTATGCCAGAACAACACCATTCTTTCACGAAGGGAGTATCCCTGGTTCATCATTACATAATACCACCAGTTGATTAATTCTCTTGTTCTTTCCGTTCGGTTATCCGAAGAAGTATCATTAACCCAAAATCCCGGGCTTGCGGGTTCGGGCTTATCAGCAAGAAGGTGGTTATCAACAAATTCATCAAGTGTCATTGAGAGGGCGAACTCAATATCCTGCAGGTTATAACCAAAAAGTGTTCTTGATAATATGTGCCGCGCCGCTGTTTCATCCCACGCGGTTATTTTATTAAAGTTGTTTCCACTTTTCACTTGAGTGCCTTTATTTAGTTTTGAGTTGGATATTACTATGGTAGCTTGTGGCATTTAAGTAAATAATATGCCAGAGACAAATTGTTGGTAATCCGCAATAAAAAGAGGGCAAAAATTTATCGCTGAATATTTTACTTGTAATAATTTCAGGGAAGGATTTTTTTTACGAGCAGAAATTATTTCAATACAGAAGAATTACAAAATGAGATTACTTAAACTGCCTGAGAAATTTTATGTACAGTTTTACATCTTGGACAAATTATCTGAGGTTTGTTACTACCAAAACCTGGTGGAAGTTTTAATTTCATTCCGCACGAACAATTAATAATTGAATAGCCATTCAACTTCATAACAGCGTCACCAACAGTCCTCTTATTTTCTTTGTAGTCAAATTTCTGTTCCGAAGCCACAGGTGCAATTGCCATCAATGGCATCGTATCACCTGTGATAGCTGAATCGGGAATAATCTTCGATGTACCACCATGCACTTTATTAAAAGCATTTTGATAAGATCTATAATCAATATTGCCGCCAAGGTTTCTCAAAATTCTAATGCGTTCAGAAATGGGAGGATGAGTGCTGGTAAGATCTGAAAGTTTCATCCCCTTTTTCTTAAGAGGATTAATGATATACATTGGGGCAGTGACTTTGTTCGCAGAAGGAAGTTCAATATTACTTGATGAAATTTTTTCTAAAGCTGATGCTAGACCTTCCGGATACCTTGTGAACCTGACGGCTGAGGCATCAGCAAGATATTCTCTCTTCCTGCTGATGGCAAAATAAAGTAGCCTTGCTATAATAGGTGCGAGTATTGCAAAGACCAAAGCGACAATCATAATTATCAACTGAGCCTGACCACTGCTTTTGGATTTAGAACTGTAACGTTTGCCTCCGCCTAACCATAAACTTCTTAAAAACACTTCTGAAATTATTACAATACTGCCGAGCATTACTCCGGCAAAAGTCATTAACAAGACATCCCGATTAACGATATGCGCCATTTCATGGGCTATCACACCCTGCAGTTCATCACGGTTTAACCTTGACAATAATCCGGATGTTACTGCGATTGCACTCTTTTCTGGTTTTATACCTGTGGCAAATGCGTTTGGGGCTTCTTCATTTATGATGTAGATCTTTGGCATGTAAGGCAACGCTGAGGCGATTTTCATTTCTTCAACAACGTTAAATAATTGCGGATGTACAGATTGGGTGACTTCTTTTGCTTTGCTGACACTTAAAAGAATTGAACTTCCCGCAAAATAACTTATTGAAGAAAGTATGGTCCATAGAATTATAGCGAAGAATATTCCAACAAAACCACCTTCATCTCCTATATAGGCAGTCCCGATTAGAAAGCCTAAAAGGATAAGCAGTAAACCCATCCCGATAAAAATGATGATCGATTTACGCCTGTTACTTTTTATCAGTTCCCACATATTTACTTAACCCGGATCAGAAACTCACTTTCGGAACTTCTTTTTCTTTTTGGTCTTCCAGTTCAAAGAATACTTCTTTAACAAACTTGAACATTCCCGCGATTATGTTCGATGGGAACATTTCAATTTTATTGTTATAAAAAAGTACCTGGTCATTATAACTCTGCCGCGAAAATGAAATCTTATTTTCTGTTGATGTTAACTCTTCCTGCAATGCTAAAAAGTTCTGGTTTGCCTTAAGATCAGGATAATTTTCAACTACAACATTCAGTTGACCCAATGCCCCGCTGAGCAATCCTTCGGCTTTTGATTTTTCACTAATTGTTCCTGCACCCATTGCCTGACTGCGGTAACGTGTGATGTTCTCTAATGTTTCTTTCTCGTGTTTTACATAACCTTTAACCGTCTCAATGAGATTTGGTATAAGGTCGTGACGTCTTTTCAATTGAACATCAATTTGTGACCAAGCATTTTTCACCTGGTTCCTTAATGCAACAAGTGAATTGTAAATAGAAATGAGATAGAATATCACTATCACAATAAGTACGATAAGAACAATAGCAAATATCATTGTTTACTCCGCTATTTTTTTGAATAATTAAAAATTTCGTTTAAAAATTCAGAGATCTCGTTTCCCGAATCCGAGTTAATCAGATTTACTGCGCGCTTCAGTTCGTCATTGTCAAACCAGATACCATGTTTGTATTCACAAACATCAAGTACAAGATCATCTGATTTACCGAAAAAATATTTTTTCATATGTTTATTACAGATCGGACAGTGCCGGGCTGATTCTTTAAGTCCGCCGGCAGCCCTGAAATGCTGCTCAAGTTCATCGTTTATTTGATTTCCGGATAGTAATTCAAGTTCACCGGCATCAAGCCAGATTCCTGAACAATTAGTACAATAATCTATCTCGACTTTATTAAGTTCGAGAATAATTAGTTCATCTTTACAAGCCGGACATTGCATAGGTTAAAATTAGTTATAGAAATTTTATGGATAAATATATGATATAATTTCATCTATGCATACAGATATTTCATTGCTTAAAAACATTTTACACTGTGGTAAAAATTACATTCCAAAGGTAAATCATGGAATTCACAAGCTATAACAAACAAATACAAAACAATTCTTTAAGTACCTTTTGGACAATAACTGGAATCAAAACTTAAGAATCGTTTCCACTTTAGTTTTATTCTAAATATTTAAGTTCAGGTCAAATATAATTTGTTAAAACTGACCGGTTAACATTCAAATTAAATTTCTGTCATCGATAATTATCAATAAAATAAAGGCTATTAAGTGGCTTACAAAAATAATTTTTGTGAACTGAACAACCGGCAACACAAATCTTTTCAGCGATATTATTTTAGTAAAGCTCTGGCGAGCGATGCATGTAAACTTCATCATCATTGAGTAGAATCACAATTCATATCCAACTCTAACACATTGTGGCATTGTATATGCTATCTCTTAATAAATTTTATGAAAAACTTGTAAAAATGGTATTGGGCATGTTGCTATTCAGTTTGACCTGCATACAGCTCATAATTGAAAATAGTGAAAAAATTATTAGATTAACTAATAATTAAATTAAGTAATAGAGGATAAAATGGAATTAGCCAAAATTGCGTTTCTTGAAACTTACTCCGTTGAAAATAATGCCGGAGTAATGGGTGCCATATTAGTCAGCGATGCAGATACAAAACCGCTTGAATTCCGTGTTACAGCGCCTATCAAAACTACTAACTTCCAGAAAACATTATACGGAGATGTTCTTCTCGAACATATACTTGTGGAGCTTATTTCCGTACCTCTTATCGGCGCAATAAATGAACAACTTGATCTGATACTTGTACGTGATCCTTTATTCCTTGGTGCAAATAATAAACAGGGAGTAAGAGTTGTAAGAATTTTCAAGGATGACGAAGACAAAGGAAGATCCGGCAAGGCTAAAGAAGAAATAAAATCAATGAGCAGCGATTCAGGTAAAATATTTATTGAAACATCAAAGAAGTTTGAATCCGAGTTACCTGCAATTCGTGACAGATTAAATGCAATCGCAGAAAACAGAAATTTAATTGAACCTTTCGAGCGCTTAAAAATAGCTTGCGAACAGGTTCATTTAGAAAAGACTGGTGAATAATAATCTTATGTACGAAAAGATTAGAAAAAAACTTGCTCAATCGGTAAGTGAAGTTGAAACTACCGAGCAGTTTGTCTGGCACAAATGGCTGCGCAGACCCGTAATCGAGGAGATGAACCCGGGTTCGATGTCCAGCCGTGTTTTGCAGTTTGATAATCTTAAAAAAGAAATTGAAATACCGGCAAACGAAACAAGAGATATTAAGTTTGCTAAAGTAAAACTCCTTAAATACGCGAAGAAGTTTTACCTGACTAAGTCAAAAACCAATGCTATATTTTTCGGATTCGGGAAACCATTTCCAAGAGAAATTAAGTTCAACGCTGATTTTAAATTCAGCATGCTTTTTTCTTCTTCCTTTGTATTCGATAAACTGAAATTGTTCTACAAGGAAAAAAAAAAGAAAAATCCGAAACTTCGTTTTGCTTAACACCGGCATTTAGAACTGTTGACTTAAGATTCCCTGAAATTAAATCCCGACCCCTTCAGGCTGCTGTCCCCTCTGCAGCTATTAAAAAATTATCCCTTGATTTAAAAGTCCCTGATACAAGAGACTGTCTGTCCAATCTTCAGTCTGAAGTAATAACCATTCAACTTTTAAACGCAAAAGAACTGACAGCGGAATCCTATAATGCAAAAATAAATTCATACGCTTTTGGATTCGGCGATAAAAAAGTATCAGTTAAAAGTCACGATAAGTTTGTAAACCCGTTTAAAGGATTTAAAATCAAACTCAGGAACATAAAAGTTCCGCCAAATCTAACTTCGATCCCTGAGATAAAACAAATTGATGTGTTGAATGTTGACAGGCTTGTGGAATCATTAAGTAAAAATGCCACTTACAAAAAGATTGTATCGGTTCCATTTGATATGATTAAAGAGCTGCCTAAGATCAGCAAAATTAAGCTGACCGGAATTGACAAGATAAAAATCTCAATGTTCGTCGCTAAAAATATTCAGCCAATTACAGCCAAGGTAAAAAAGAATTCTTTCATACAGTTTAATAAATCAGTCATCTCGGACAATAAATTTAAAGTTCCGCATGCTGTTCGCAGCAAATCCTGGAAAAATTTAATTGTAGATCCTGAAAAAGCAAAAGAAAAAAAGTCAGATAAAAAATCTCTTGAGCATATACTGCAGTCAGTATTAAATCCAAGTATGATGGCGGACATGCATTCTGCGGATGATATGCTTATCAGGCTTTATAATTACCAGAGAGATGATGTTCAGACTTTAATAGAAAATAATTATGTGCTCTTTGCAGATGAATACGGAACAGGAAAAACGGTTTCGACAATTGCTGCAATTAAACTCCTGCTAAAAAAAGGAAGAATAAAAAATGTTCTCATAGTTTCTCCGTCATATTTTGCCGGTGATAATGACCTGACCGAACGTACCGGAATGCCGATTGGCTGGAGCGGGCATTTAAATATGTGGGCACCCGAGCTTTCTATCTCCGATTTAAGCGGAACTGAGGACGAAATACTCAAAGGATTAAAAAAATCATCGCAGGTTTACTTCACAACGTACGAAACATTTTATGGCGGACTTGACGCAAAAATTCTTGATTCAGAAAAGTTCAAGAAGATTGACTGCCTGATATTTGATGACGTTCAAAATCTTGCGCAGGCAAAACACAAACTGGGCAAACTGTTCGGAAGTATAAAAACAAAATATATCTGGTGTTTATCCAACATGCCTCTTGATAAAATTCAGGATGAAATTGAAGGAATACTTAAACCGGTGATCAGCGCTGCAAAATCTTACCTGGTTGCTTCAAGAAAAATAAAAACGGATCTGGCTCAGTATACACCTCCTGTTATGCGGCAGGACTATTGGGTTCCGTTAGATGATGTTCAGAAAATTGAATACGATAATACACTTGAACTCGGAAGAGAAAGAATAATAAAATTAGTTGATGCCGGAAACCCATTCCTGATTCAGTCGAATGTATTTACACTTCTGCACCAGTTAAAGCAAGTCTGCAATTTTGGCGCTAACGCTGAATCGAGCGGCAAATCAGAGTTGCTCCAAAAACACATGGATATCATTGTAAAGAATAATAAAAAGGTCGTTATCTTTTCACAGTATGATAAGCTTGGAGTAAAAAGGATAGAAAGTCTATTTAAAAAATTAGGAATCAACTTTGTAAGTTATCAATCGGGTATGTCGATGAAAGAAATGGAATCGGCAATAAAATCATTCTCAACAGATAAAAGTGTTACAGCATTTATTGCCGGAGTAAAAACCGACAGAGTGAAAGTAAATCTTGGTCAGGCATCTTATCTAATAAATTTTGATCAATGGTGGAACCCCGTATCTACAATAAAGACGGAAGAAAACGTAAACAACCCGGACAAAAATAATCCGGCACAATTCGAGATGTTGAACTCGATTAATTATTTTGTTAAGGGAACTATTGAAGAAAAAATAAAAGAGATGTTGTTTGACAAGGGACTCGGCGAGGAAAACATTATAGAGTTCCTTACCCCGGAAATGATAAATGATCTGATAACGAATGATGAATGGTTAAAGATACTTGATGTAGCAAGTGATTATGATAAGAGCCGCGAAGAAGCAAAAATTATCAGTACATTAACGAAGATTCAAAAATTTTCAAACGCTGAGTTCATTGAAAAATCAATTCAGTTCTTTACTAAACTTGGATATAAAAATCTGAAATCAGAACCCACTCCTATTCCAAATGATATAAATATATCGGGCAGTGCCGTAAAATTCGGTCAGGAAGTTAAACTGTCAGCTAAATGTCTTACAACAGAAAATGCAGATGCTGCATCAATAAACAGTTATTTAAGGGATGAAGAGGAAAAAAATCCTAAAGGAAAAATTTTCATTCTCACACCTGCATTATTCGAAGAGGATAGTCTGATTTATCACAGAAAGAATGTAACAGTGCTTCCGGGCAATTTACTTTCCAAATACTATTCGCTTTTCAAAGTAATATAACTTAGAATATCATTGAACGAATCTGAACACCGTGTGGAGTACCACGGATAGCACTATTTTTGTTCTAAAGAAATCTTATCTTTGGAAAGAAATTTTTCATTTATAGCGATTAAAATTTTTCTACCGGCTCTTTAAACTAATTTACCCGCCGGACTGTCATACAACCGAATATAAAACCAGGATATGCGCGATGATTAGATCTAAATTGATAATAATATTTTTCTTTCTCACAATTACTTCTTTTTCCCAACCAACAGGCAATCTTTCAACCGGAACTGTTTCCGGATTTGTATTTGATGCGCTTTCCGGGGAGCCGATAGAATATGCCAACATCGTTTTGTTTTCAACTAACGACTCCCTGATGAGAGGCGGAACCATTACGGATAAAACCGGTAGGTTTTCATTGACTGGAATTAGAACGGGTTCGTATTACCTTGATGTAAGGTTTATTGGTTATGAAGATGAAAGATTCGAATTTGAAATAACATCATCAGCAAACGAAGTTAATCTTAATAACATTAAAATTTCGCCCACAGCAATTAATCTTGAAAATGTAGTTGTTGAGGGTGACCGTTCTCCCGTAACATATCACATCGATAAAAAAGTTGTTGATGTTTCTAAAATGCAAACGGTTATTTCTGGCAATGCTGCGGATGTGCTTGAGAATGTTCCATCAGTTACAGTTGATATTGAAGGCAACGTAAGTCTTAGGGGCAGTTCAAACTTTACTGTCCTTATCGATGGAAGACCTTCAGTAATGAATGGACAGGATGTACTTCAGCAAATACCTGCAAGTTCAATTGAAAAAATTGAGATCATTACCAATCCTTCAGCTAAATATGATCCTGACGGCACAGCGGGAATAATTAATATTCTGTTAAAGAAAAATCAAAATGTTGGAATGAGCGGAATATTAAATACCAATGTCGGGTTAAACGATAAGTATGGCGGTGATTTCCTATTTGAAAACCGCTCCGAAACAATTACAACAACTTTCGGCGTGGACTTTAACAAGAGGATTTTTCCCGGAAGCAGCCGTGAAGAAAACCGCTTTATAACAAGTAGTTCAACATCATTCCTTAACTCCAGCGGTTCAGCTGAATGGGGAAGAATAGCTTATGGACTGCGCGGAGGTCTTGAATTAAAATTCAGTGAAAATGATTTTGTCGGATTGGGAATAAGATATGGTTCTAGGGATGGTAAGAGAAATTCAAACCTTAACTTCCAGGAGTGGTCGCTGGCTAACCCGCAGCATTCATACTTTACCAGTAACAGTGAGAGGGAAAGAAACGGAGATTTTTATTCAGCGAACTTCAGTTATATAAAAAACCTCGGTGTAAAAGGACATGAATTGAAAACTGAATTTAATTTTGGTTACGATGAATCAGATGAATTTACTTTGACCCGTGAGATTGAAAATAATATTCAAACTGGGGGAAGGAGAACAAGGGAGTTTGGTCCTTCAAAAGAATTCGAAGGCAAGATTGATTACACACTTCCCTTTTCAGAAAAAAATAAATTTGAAGCAGGCTACGACGGTGAAATTGAAATCTCTGATGAAGGAAATGATCTTTCCGAGTTTAATCCTCAGACTGGTATTTTTGAATTGTTAGATCAGTTCTCAAACAGGACACGCTACAATGAAAGCGGACATTCTATTTATTCAATTTACTCAGATGAATTTTCCCCGTTAGGCATTCAGGCAGGAGTCAGAGGAGAATATACATACCGGACTATAGAACTGTTAAAACAGAGTCAGGAATTTAAAATCGACAGGTGGGATTTTTTCCCGACTTTACATGCCTCATATAAGTTCAGTGAAGGAACACAATTGATGGCAAGCTATACACGACGGATTGAAAGAGCAAGAGGTTGGCAGCTTGAACCGTTTCTTACTTGGATGGATGCAAATAACGTAAGGATTGGTAATCCGGCACTTCAACCGGAATTCATCGATTCGTATGAAACAGGAATACAATCCTTTATTGGTAAGGTTTCTGTTTCAGCGGAAGTTTATTACAGAAAGACTAATAATAAAGTAGAGAACGTAAGATCTGTCTATCAGCAGAATGTAACATTAAACTCAGTACAGAACATTGGATCAGATTATGCAATAGGCAGCGAATTCATGATCATTGCCGATCCCTTCGACTTCTGGAATCTGAATATAATGGCGAATGTTTATAACTATAAAGTAGAGGGTGTCCTTAACTCACAAGCATTTTCAAGAAACAGCAACAACTGGAACGGACGAATCAATAATGTTTTCAGGTTAGGTACGGCGACAAGTATGCAGTTTAATGTAAACTACAACAGCCCCACTGTTTCATCTCAGGGTAGAAGTGAAGGATTTTTCTCTTCCGATGCAGCTGTCAAGCACGATCTTTTTAACCGGAAATTGTCACTAACTCTTCAGGTCAGGGACATATTTGGTACTGCAAAACACGAATTCACTTCCCAGGGTCCGGACTTTTATAACTACAACTATTTTGAAAGAGAATCGCCATTTGTCATGCTAAGTATAAGATGGAATTTTAATAATTATAAACCAAAACGTGACCAGATTGAGCAGGAAGGTTTCTCTCCGGGTGAAGAGTTCTAATAATTACCTGGATCAAAAATTGACCCCGGTCAATTGATAAAAAATATTTTTATTGACCTAAAATCTATATTGATAAATGAGATTTAATTTTTATATTAGCAGTGTAATTCTGTTTTTCTATCTGCAGTAGAAAATAAAAAGCAGAATTATAACCCCCAGCCCGAAGTATTCCTGCCCGGTACTTCGGGCATTTTTTTGTTTAAACTTTCCCGGCATTTCTCCGATAATACCGAAAAATAATTGGCGTAACATGACCTGGTATTGTATTAAATTTTCCATCAGTACAAATTCAAAAGAAAAAAAATTTTTAAATGATTTCCGTGTGTTCTTCACGCAACTAGCAAGACCGCAAGGGATGTCACTTTTTAAAGACAAGGCATTGGACAAACGATATAGTTATTTCTATTTAAGAATTCCTCCTCACTTCCCCTTTGATCCACAAAATCTATTTGCTGAATACAAAATTGCTAAAACTTTTGCGCCTGCAGTTTTGAAATTGCTTCACGTGGAAGGTGATGAGTAGGATTTATCCTACAGTAATTGTATCAAGACTTCTATTCAAACCGGGTAATATTTTTCGATAATAAAATAAAAACACGATTATGTTAATTGAAAAAATTATAACCTGGTACAAAATAAAACTGCCTGATGACAACCAATATCATTCACTGGATCCAATGCTGCACAGAGCGTTCGAGAAGTCTTTCAATTGCATCAACCAGCCTGAAGGGATGACTCTCTTCAGATCAAGCTTTTCAGATGGGAACTGTTTGAATTATTACCTGAAGATACCCGCATATCTTTATTGTGAAATCGGCGAACTAAAATCAAAATATTATCTTCATCCGGTGAGTATGCACAGCGAAAATGATCTTGTCTTTATCGCCGGAAGCATTGATGAAATAGAATTAGTGTGAAAAGAATTATTGAACGAGGTTGTTCCTGATCGCGTAGTGAATCATTTCGGCGTTAGATTTAAGATTAAGTTTATCAAGTATGCGGGTTCGATAAGTATTAATTGTAGTCGGGCTCAATGAAAGCTGTGCCGCAATATCAGCCTGGCTAATCCCCTTTGCAATCATGATCATAATTTGAAATTCCCGTTCAGATAATTTTTCATGAAGTTTTTTATTCATGTCGAAATCAATCCTCGTTGCTATCATATCCGCAAGTTTACTGCTTACGTATCTTCCCCCGCTGATAATTTTCTTTATTGCAATCAGTAATTCTTCTGATGCTGAATCCTTGGTAACATATCCCATTGCCCCGCTTCTGAAAACACGTTCAGCATATTGTTCCTAAGGGTATGCACTCAAGACAAGAATCTTCAGCCCGGATTTTATTTCCTTCAAGTGATTAAGTACATCAATCCCTGATTTGTCAGGCAGATTAATATCCAGTATCAAAAGATCAACTTCATTATCCTGAATATAGTCAATTGCAGATGCGGCGAGGTTATATTCTCCAACAATCTCAAATTCCTGCTGACTGCCTAATAGTTTTTTTAATCCTTCACGGATAAGAATATGATCATCTACAATTACGGTTTTAACTTTTTGCATTTTTAAGCTTCACCATGCAATTCTAAAATTACTGTGGTTCCATTTCCGGGCATACTCTCAACTGTCAGTTTACCATCCATCGATTGCGCTCTTTCTTTCATACCAAGTATCCCGAATGTTTCTTTACTTTTTAAAATTTGTGTGTCAAAACCTTCGCCGTCGTCTTTGATAGTCAATAAAATACTTCCGTTGTTTTTTATCAGACTTGCAGAAACGTTTGCTGCTCTGGAATGTTTCTTAATGTTAGTAAATGATTCCTGCATTACCCTGAGTATCGTATTTGCTTTTTCTTTATTGACCTCATCATCAAAATTTTCTGATTTGAATGAACATTTTATATCGCTGTTAGCTGAGAATTGTTTTACCTCATAATCAATGGCGCTTAACAATCCAAGGTTATCCAGTATATCGGTTCTTAGTTCTGAAATAAGTTTTCTTAACCGCATCGTGGATTGATTAATCATCTCATTCATTGAGTTCATTTCATTCTTAAAATTTTCCTCATCGAACTTACCCTTATTCTGAATGATTTCCCTGCTGAGAAAGTTCAATGAAATTTTGAGTGAAGTAAGTATCTGACCCAATTCATCGTGCAGCTCACGTGCAATAGCGGCACGTTCCTGTTCACGAACATTCTGCAGGTACCTTGCAAGTGATCTTAATTTTTTTTCTGATGCCTGAATTTCTTCCCTCGCCAAAACTTTATCAGTAATGTCTGTAACCACAGCCACTATCTGATGCACATTTCCGGAAGAGTTAAATAGCGGTGCTGCTGATAAATTCAAGTGAACCGGATTTCCGTCCTTCCTCTGTCGGACAACTTCCACTCCATAGAGTGCTTCACCTGCAACAAGCTTACTAAAGAAAGTAAAGAACTCCTCCTTTTTATTCTGTGGAACTATTGGAAGGAATTTCCCGATAACATCTTCCCTCTTCCATTGAAAGATCTCTTCAGCCGCTTTATTCCAAATCTGTCCGACTCTTCCATCTCTATCCAATAAAATTATAGCTGCCGGCGATGCATGAACAATACCCTGCAGTGTATCATTCATTTCTTTAAGCTCCTGTTGAGTTTTCCTTCTTACAGAAATATCACGTGCAATCACCATCATTCTGTTGTCTGAAAGTTTAGCGGTATTTAACTCGATGTATTTTACTGAGGAGCCATCGCCCTGGATTAATCTTTCACCCTTCCAGGACATTTGGGAATGTTCAGTAGCAGATTTATTGTCTTCCGAAGTTGTGCTGAAAATTTCTGAAAGATTCCTTCCGATTATTTTTTCCTTTTCAACTGACAGTATCTCACACGCTTTAGTGTTTACGTCAGTCAACATTCCTTTTTCATCGGTTACAAAAATTCCATCGGCTGCCTGCTGAATCAATACCCGGTTCAGTTCATCTTCTTTACGGAGTTTCAATTCTGCAGCTTCAAGATTTATCCTGGATTGCTTCTCACTCAGATATGCACGTTCCAGATTATTCATCCATCTTCGCAGCATTGTAAACAGCAGCAAAGATGTAACAATGACGAAGAACCATCCTTTATACGTTTGTAAATTTGTTAGTTCAGCCTGATTTTGTGCGAAGAGACTTAGAATTGAATCAGATGTGATAATCCATATCCCTGCAATGAGAAGATACGCTATGGATATTTTAATATATGCTTTCACAAAAACCCTGCATTTGACTAACTGATAGAATTGTGATCAAAAAATACAGCGATATAATTTAAAGTGCTATATGCCAATAAAAAACTATCAGAAGTTAGTCCCGTTAAATTTTCACGTAATTATTTGTTATGACTAAGCAAATATCTGAAAATATTGTAGTTCAAATACTACTGCAAATTCATTTTTCACACTACTGACCCTCAATTAAGAGCTTACTATGTTGTATCCGAGTTAAAGTTAGCTGGCTAAAAAAATGAAGAATTTTAACAGGTTTCCGCGAAAATATTATATCCTGATTTCAGGATTAGCAATGGTTATTGCAGCGATATCAATATTTTATTACGACTACAGACAAACCGCAGTCGTTGATGGATATGCTGCCTCACTCGAAGCACTCACCGAATTAAAAAAAGACATCCTTGTTAAATGGAATGACGAGCGGCTTGATTACGCTAAAATGATTTCCAACGATAAACGCATTGCTGATTTTCTGATTTCCGCAAATACGGGATCAGCAGGTAAATCTGATATTGAAGCACTTGTAAAATCCATTTCGCACTACAGGTACAGCGATGAGCTATTGAATATTTCTCTCGTTGATTCAAAATATGAATTAATTTATTCCATAGCTGACACGCATAAAGTATTCTATGAATCCATTGAACCACTTTTAGCCCGTGCAAAACTATCCGGGAAAATTGAGATCTCTGAAATCCATCAGCCTGAAGATTATGATATTCACCATAGTATCATGGTTCCGGTTTATCGGAATCATAAATTTGTCGGCAGTTTAATAACTGAATTCTCCCTAAAAAATATTTTTACTCTGGCAGTTCCCAAATGGCCATTTTCCACATCAACAGGTGAAACTCTTATTGCCACACAGGACGGTGATAATGTCAGGTTTATCAGCAAACTGATAAATGAAAAAACTGTTGATCTAAAACTTGAAACTCCGATGTCCGATTCCCTTCCCGCATCGATGGCAATTAAAGGTAAACGTGGAATTGTAGAAGGCTTCGATTACAAAAATGATGAAGTGCTGGCTTATGTAGATTCGATACCGGGAACGAACTACGTTATCGTATCCAAGATAAATAAGAGCGAAATAGATCTGTCCCTTTCTCCTGCACGAATTTATATTTTTATTTCGGCGGTAATTTTATTCGCGGCAGTACTTTCAATAATAATCGGGCAATGGAAGGTAAACACAGCAAAATTTTATAAAGAACAACTTAAACTTGAAACCGAAAAGAACAAACTCCAGACCTATAATGATTTTCTAAGTAAGTACGCTAATGACATGATTTTCCTCATTAATGAAGAAGGAAAAATTCTTGACGCAAATGAAAAAGCGTGCAATGTTTATGGTTATTCAAAAGAAGAATTTTTAACAATGCATTCCGGTGATGTGCGGATTGAAAGTGAAAGAACTTATTTCGAAGAGCATCTGAAGCATATAAATGAACACGATGGTTACATTTTTGAAACCAGCCATAAAACTAAAAACGGAAAAACATTCCCCGTAGAAGTAAGCTCACGATTTTTTCAGGTTGACGGGCAAAAATATATTCAGGCAATTGTCAGAGACATTTCTGAAAGACAATCAGCAGCGGATTCTTTGAGGAAGAGCGAACAGAGATTCAGGACATTTGCCGAAACAAGTGATGATGTGATTTACATTTACCGTACAACACCAAAACTTCATTTTGAATTTGTCAGTCCTTCTCTTGAAAATGTTCTTGGATATAAGCCCGAGGAATTTTACAACAACCCGTTATTTGAACTGCAATTAATTCACCCGGATGACTCGGCAAATATATTCGGCAATTACAAAAGTCCCAGTGAACAAAAAAGTCAGGTGATACGATACATTGCAAAGGATGGTCACACCGTTTGGATGGAACAGACACGGATAATTCATTTTGACAGAAGCCAGAATATCGAGTTCATATACAGTTCTGCAAGGGATATCACCAAAAGAATAATGATTCAGAAATCACTTGAAAAAAGTGAACACCGTTACAAGTCCTTAGCAAAATTTTTACCTGTGGGAATGTACCGGGCAGACTTTGCGGGAAACTGTTTGTATGTAAATGAAAAATGGTGCGAGCTGACAGGGATGACTCCTGATGAAGCATTTGGCAAAGGATGGTTAAAATCAATCTACCCGGCTGATAAAGATCTTGTTCTGAACAAGTGGAAACAATTGCTCGAAAATAACGAGACCATTTCGGCTGAATACCGATTAATAAAATCAGACAACTCCATTGTTTGGGTACTTGGCAGTGTTACTTCTGAATTTGATAGCGAAGGAAATACCAGCGGGTTTGTAGGATCCGTTACCGACATCTCTGAAATAAAACTAATGGAAGAAACCATCAGGTATCAGAATTTAAGGTATGATACTTTGTTAAAATCTACTGCGGCGGCTGTTCATATACTTGATGGAAACGGAAATGTAATTCAGGCGAACGATGCATTTTGTAAACTGCTTGGTTATACCTCGGATGAAGCCCTTATGCTAAATGTTTCCGATTGGAATGAATCTTACTCCGGCGAAGTTTTTCAGATAGCAAAAAAAGAAGTGTTTGAAAAACCAAACCTGTTCGAATCGACAATGAAAATGAAAAACGGAACTACTATCGATGCTGAAATTTCAGCAACGGGTATAAAGTTTAATGATCAGGAAATGATATTCTGCACAGCCCTTGATATAACTGAAAGAAAAAAAATACAGAAACAGATAGCCGATTCAGAATTGAAATTCCGGTCACTGTATGAACTTGCCAATGATGCTATACTTTTGATTGATCCTGAAACTTATAGAATTCTTGACTGCAACCCGGCGGCAGAAGAATTATTCGGAATGGATGAAAATTCTATAATTGGAAAAATGCCGGCAGATTTATCACCTGCAATTCAACCGGATGGAAGCATTTCGGAAATCATTTCTGAATACTACCTGAAGAAGTGTAACGAAAACGGGTTTGTGCGATTTGAATGGGAACATTACAGGTTTTTTGAACAGCCCTTGAATGTTGAAGTCAGCCTTAAAAAAATAAATATGGATAATAACGGGTTGGTACAGGCAATTATCCGGGATATGAGCAATCTAAAAAAACATGAAGAACAGATAAAATTATTATTCAGATCCATTGAACAAAGTCCTACATCTGTAGTAATCACGGACATCAATGGAAATATAGAATATGCAAATCCCAAGTGCCTTGAACTTACCGGGTACACACGTGAGGAAGTTACCGGACAAAATCCACGAATACTTCAGTCAGGACAAACACCTAAAGAAATTTATGAACAGATGTGGCAAACCATTTTAAATGGTGAAGAATGGAGAGGAGAATTCTTAAACAGGAAGAAGAATGGTGCACTGTACTGGGAAACAGCAGTCATCTCACCGGTTAAAAACGATACCGGTGAGATACTGCATTTCGTTGCTGTTAAGGAAGATGTCACTGAACGAAAAATAATGGAGTCCGAACTATTAAAAGCCAAGGAAAAAGCTGAGGAAATGAACAAGCTAAAGAGCGCTTTCCTTGCAAATATGAGTCATGAATTAAGAACACCGCTTGTGGGTATACTCGGAGGCGCATCAATTATTAATGAGGAATCAAATGAACCGGAAATAAAAGAATTTTCCGAATTGATACTGAATAGTGCAAAACGCCTGAATGATACTCTTAATTCAATAATAGATATATCAAAAATTGAATCTAGTCAACAGCCTGTAAGAATATGTGAGTTAAATATCGCTCCGATACTAAAGGAAATTATTTCACCATTTATTGCGCAGGCAGAAGCAAAAAAATTAACGTTTAACTATTCCAATGGAATTGATTCCGCGTTTGTGTTCGCGGATGAATCACTATTTAATAAATCTGTGAATTATGTTATCAACAACGCAATCAAGTTTACAGAAAAAGGACATATTGATCTTTCACTTGAGCAGATCGATCATTCATTTGTAATAAAAGTAGCGGATACCGGGATAGGAATACCTGATTCATTCAGGCAAAATATATTTTCACCATTCAGACAGGCAAGCGAGGGACTTTCAAGGAAATTCGAAGGAAACGGGCTTGGACTCGCGATAACAAAAAAATTTGTTGAATTAATGAACGGTGAGATATGGTTTGAGAGCATTGAAGGTGCCGGAACAACGTTTTACATGAAATTCAGACGAGTTAATAAATAAAAATCTTTTTCTGCATCAATCTTTACTTGACAAAATATTAAAACAAATTTAACTTTCGCATGGTAATTTTTGTTGACGGGGACGCCCTTAACAAAGTCTGCAGAATTACCTAACCCCCATGCCCGATGTGTCCTGCCCGCGCATCGGGCAACTTTTTATCCAAACGGAATGAATCAAACCCTGAAATAATTTTCTGAAAAGTTATGTCTTGGGAATTCTGAACAGCAAAAAAAAACCGGGTGAACTTTCATCCACCCGGCAGGTAAGTGTGAGGAGAGACTCTTAGACTTCTACGATCTTACCATTTTGTCTTACTCCATATTTTGATGCTGATTTCTTATCATCAACTTTGAATTTACTGATAAGAGACTGAAGATTATCTGTCAGCCTGTTCAGATCTTCAGCCGCCCTGGCAATCTGCTGTGTACCTGCCGCACTTTGCTGAGTTACACTGCTGATTGCCTCTATATTTTTGCTGATCTGTTCAGCAGCACTTGATTGTTCCTCACTTGCTGATGCAACCTGTGTTGCAAGATCAACAACTTCTTCGGCACCTTTGATAATTTGTTCGAGGGACTCCCCTGCTTGGGTCGCAAGTTCCCTGCCTTTAGCAACCTCTTCTGTCCCCCGCCCAATTGAATCAACCGCACCATTGGTGTCTACCTGAATTTTCTTAATCATGCCGGCGATTTCTTTTGTCGCTTTTGTTGTTCGTTCTGCCAGTTTGCGGACTTCATCAGCAACAACCGCAAATCCTCTGCCCTGTTCGCCAGCTCTTGCTGCTTCAATTGCTGCATTTAGAGCAAGCAAATTTGTCTGATCAGCTATCTCATCTATTACCTGAACTATTTCACCGATCTGATCACTGCTCTTGCCCAGTTCCCTTACTGTTATTGCTGCCGCACTTACAACTTCATCAATTCTCCCCATGCCGTTTATCGTATCTTTCACCACTTTTCCGCCGTCACGCGCAAACGTGCCCGCATTCTTTGCAGTCTGCGCAGTTGAACTTGCATGTTTGGATGATTGCAGTATTGTGGTTGTCATCTGTTCAACCGCTGCCGCAACTTCATTAGCCTGTGAACTTTGTTCCTGTGCCCCTGCTGCCATTTCTTCAGTGCTTGATGATATCTGTGTACTTGCGCTTGCCGCGGCCGCAACTGCTTCAGCTACATCACTTATTACTGAACTAAGTGATTCACCCATTCTATTAATGCTGTTCTTAATATTCTGATGCTGTCCCTTATACTCTTTTGTGACGCGCACAGTAAGATCACCCGTTGCCATTTCTTCAAGAACCTTTGCGCCATCCTGAACAGGTAAAATGACTGCATCAAGTACACCGTTAAATCCTGTAACGATTTCACTGTAAGCCCCCTCAAATTTTGATGCATCAGCCCGTTTATCCAGCCTGCCTTCTTTTGCATCGTTAATAAGCTTTGTGGTTTCATGACTTAGATCTTTTATTTTTTCTCTTACTCCTTCATAAGCATCAATACCGCCCTGTGCCATTGTGATCATCTTATCTACAGTGTCAGCCATTTTCCCGACTTCATCTTTTCTGTTTAATGAAAGATGTTTGGTTGCTTTTTCAACTTTTGCTGTCAGGTCGCCTTTTTCCATTGCAAGAAGTCCGTTACCCAGATTAGTTATACAGACTGTCTGTAATTGCTGAATCCTTTCAGCAACAAGACTTACTGGACTGACTATACTTTTTGTAATTACCAAGCCAAAACCGAGAACAGCAATAATTGTAATTAAACCTATGATGTACATGAGATTACGCGAAGATGTATAGCTTTCGTCCGCGAGGATAGCGCTCTGGTGCATCAGTTCGGTCTGGTAGTTAATTAACTCCTTGCAGGCATTCATGTAATTCCTTTGAGCTTCCCTAAAATCTGTAAGAAGGATTTCAACAGCCGCGGTTTCATTTCCATTATTTATTTCATTTATTACCCGCTCCCTGACAGGATAATATTGGTTCTGTCTTACATCCTCAAACTTCTGAATAAGAGCCTTCCCTTCAGTCGTTGTAATTGTTCTCTTTAATGAATCAACATTGGCATCAATTGCTGCGGCAGTTTTTGGAAGCCGGTCGAATTCAGTTTTTCTTGCCGATGGATCAGTAACAAGCAAAATATTCCTTATTACTCTCGCGCCTTCATTAATATTGTCAATTATATTATTAGCCCATACTGTTTTAGGAAAACGGTCGTTAGCCATAAAGTTTACTTCTTCATCAAGACCTGAAAGCCTTGTGACCGAAAACAGAATTATAAATGCGAGTGCTATTAAAGCAAATGCGAATCCCAGCGCCAGCCGCATTCCGATTTTCATATAGTTCAACATTTTTCTCTCCGCTTAGTTTTTAATTAATGTTTATTTTCTCAATTGATAGTTTCTTTAACAGAATATTCGTCCGCACTAAATACCTTGTTCAGGTCAAGAAGTATAAGAAGCCTGTCCTCCAGTTTACCCACAGCGGTAATAAACTTTGATTGTGTGTCCGTCACTATTTCAGGAGGCGTTTCCATAAGTGTGCGAGGCACGCGTAATACTTCGCTGACACGGTCTACAATAAACCCGATTGTTTTATTATTTATATCCACCACAATTATCCGGGTGTGTTTATCATTTTCTTTTTTTGTCAATTCCATTTTAGAACGAAGATTCACAACAGGTATTATTCTGCCCCGAAGGTTAATAACACCTTCCACATATACGGGTGAATTAGGGATCTTTGTTATTGACATCATTTTGTTTATTTCGCGCACACTGAGTATGTCAACACCGTATTCTTCTTCATCAAGATTAAAACTTACCAATTGAAGAAGTTCGTCGTATTCCCCTTTAATTGTTTGATTGATATTCATTATGCTCTCCTGTTATCTAACTGCTTTAACATTTTCAAAAATAAAATTGATTTAAGTATTCAATTCTTTTTTACGCTTTATCCTGGTTGTAATTACTCTGATAAGATCTGTAGCCCTGAATGGTTTTTTGAGATAGTCATCGGCGCCAAGGTTCATTGCGTATCTCAAATCATCATCGGAAGTTTTTGAACTTAGAAATACAAATGGAACTGATGACAACATCGGGTTTTTGCGGAAATAATTAAGAAGATCGTAACCGCTTAACCCGGGAAGTATTATATCTGAAATTACAATGTCCGGTTTGTTATGATTTGCCGCTTCAATTGCTGCCTCACACGATGAGGATATCATTACGTTGTAGTTTTGATTCAACAGAATATCCTCCAGATTACTTCGTACATCATTCTCATCTTCTACAACCAAAACCAGATCATTCATTAGTATTTCCTGTTACTATACTGGTAGTATAATCGAAAGGACCGCTTTTTATTAGACTTTATTTCTGTAGAAGACTAATATGATCGGTAAGCGCGGAAATTATGGCGATGAACGCGGGAAAATTGAGACGAATTATTTGAGAGAAAGTTTTTTTCTGATTAATGCGGAACAGCGCTGACTGAAATGAATAGTGCCGTGATGATGTTTTATCCGTGCTGCGAAAGCCCCCTTGAACATAGGTTCAATTTTTTCAATGAAACTGATGTTTAAAATTGTATTTCTGTGAATACGTATGAACGAACCTGGATCAAGATTCTTTTCCCAGTTTTTTAAAGATCTTTTCATCATAATTTTTTTTGAATCAGCAGTATGCACAGTTGTGTAATCACCCGACGCTGAGATAAGGACTATCTGTTTAATATCAACTATATCCGTCTTGCCAGATGTTTTAACAATAAATCTTTCTGTCTTTATTACATCCGGTTTTACCGAATGTGCGTCGGTAAAAGATTTTAAATCATTTATTCTCTTCAACCTGTTCCGAACCGACTTTAAAAGATCTTTGGCTGAAACCGGCTTTGTGATATAATCGTCGGCACCGAGAGAAAGTCCGGTTCTGATATCGTTCAAATCAGATTTTGCTGTAAGAAAAATAAATGGTATGCGGGAAGTTTCTGAGTGTGAGGATATTTCCTCTTTTACTTCATAACCATTAATCCCGTCCATCATTATATCACATAAAATAATATCAGGAAGTGTCTTCCTGGCAAGCATTATTCCATCACTGCCATTAGAGGCAGTGATAACTTCATAGCCGTCTTCAGAAAAAATATCAAAAAAATTTTCTCTTATATAATCTTCGTCTTCTATTAAAAGGATTTTCGCCATTGCCTGCCTTTAGTTGTTATCTACAGGAATTATTATATCCGTATTTTTTTCACACGAAAGCCTTACTTTGAAAGTGCTTCCCTTACCAAAAGCGCTATCCACACTGATTGAGCCGTTGTGTAATTCAACCGCTTTTTTAACTATGCTTAATCCAAGTCCGCTGCCTTTTATTGTGCCGGAATTTCTGCCTCTGAAAAAGGGTTCAAATAACATTTTTAATTCGTCGGAAGGGATTCCGATTCCTTTGTCGGAAACTATAAATTCAATTTTATCACCATCAGAAACAGCCGTGAGGTTGATTTCATTATTCTTTGTTGAATACTTTATCGCATTTGAAATAAGATTATTAAGTATGTGAGAAATTAATTTGGGATCAGCAAAAACATTTTTAGCCGAACACTGATTTTCAAAATTTATTTTATGAGTAACGAATTGACTCTGTGATTCCTCAACAATATCCCTTACTAATGATTGAAGATTAAACTTCTGAGGAATAAATGTAAAAAGTCCCCGTTCACTTCTGCTCATTGTAAGAACTTTATCGAGCATATCTGTCATATACAAAACCGAATTTTGTATTTTTTTCAAATGCCCGGTTGATTTTTCCTTTGTCCATTTTTCAATATACATCTCCAGAAGATCCGCAGATGACAGAATTGAAGTAAGCGGTGTTCTGAACTCGTGCGAAGTCATCGAGATGAAATTAGTTTTCATTTCGTTCAGTTCTTTTTCTTTTTCAAGTGCTGCTTTAGTGTGAAGTTCGTATTCCTTTTGGCGGGTGATGTCGATAAGCAAACCTGTAATTCCCTCCGGAGTATTTCCACCCTGTCCGAATGAGGCTTTATAAACAAGCAGTGTTTTTTGCTGACCTTCTTTGTTCACAACACTGGTTTCATAGACTACTTTTTTATGAGAAGCATATAGTTCACAATCGTATTTTTTTGCAAGAACGGCGGGTTCGCCTCCCGGTACATCATCAACAGTTTTTCCAATGATATAATTACGTTCAATTCCGAAAAATTCCTCAAAGGCTTTATTAACTTCGGTATATTCACCATCTGTGTTTTTTACAAAAATAGGATTGGGTATGGTATCAAGAAGAGTTTTAAAGAAATTGTTTTGCTTTTTGATCTGGCCAGTCCGCTCTTCAACAAGTTCTTCTAATTTTAATTGATATTTTTTTAACTCATCTTCAGCTTCGATCCTTGCGGTTATATCTTCTTTCACTGCGACAAAGTTGGTTATTTTTCCGGCTTCATTTACTATCGGCGAAATGTTAGCATACTCCCAGAACAGGTCACCGTTTTTCTTCTTGTTTCGAAATGTACCTGTCCATTCTTTCCCTGAAGTAATCGTATCCCAAAGCATTTTATAAAATTCCTCAGGTTGATCACCGCTTTTCAGAATGCGCGGATTTTGACCTTTAGCTTCATCAAATGAGTAACCGGTTACACTTGTAAATTTTGAATTTACATATTCGATATTACCCTGAACATCAGTTATTACAATTGATACCTGGCTTTGTTCAACTGCCTGTGATAACTTTTTAATATGATGTTCCTGTTTTACCCTGTTGGTTATATCAGACATTATTCCGATTACGCCTACTATTTCACCATGAAGATTGTGCTGTGGTTTCGCAGACCATTTAAAAAACAGATCCCGTATGGTTATCACATCCCTGGTTTCAATCCCTCTCAAACTCTTTGTGAGGTTTTCGGATATGTTCCTGATATTTTTAAAATCTGTAAATACGTTTTTCCCTATAATATCCCCTGGCTCAAATCCAAGATCGCGCAGAGGCTTGCCGTCAGCCATTGTTACAATTCCGCTGCAGTCAATCGAAAACATAATTGCATCAACATTTTCAGTTACGGTTCTTAATCTTTGCTCACTTTTCCGTATAAGTTCTTCACTGTTTTTCTGATTTGATATATCAGTAACAAAACAGAGGAACACGCCCTGCGAGTTTATGTAAACAACATTTATCTGAACGGAAAAAATCTCGCCATTTTTACGGCGCAGTCGGGTTTCAAACCTGTCCCATCCTTCAGCTATTACGGCTTCAATGTGCTGTTGGGTTTGCTGCGGTGATTCATTCGCATCAATGTCATTTATATATTTTGTAAAGAGTTCTTCTTTTTCAAAACCAAGCATTTGACAGGCACTATCATTCGCTTCAACAATTCTTCCGTTAGACAGCATTGAAAGAAATCCGTTCCCGGTAGTTTGAATTAAAGCTTTATATCTTTCATCTCTTTTAGCGAGCGCTTCCTCACTTTTTCTGCGCTCTGTAATATCATGTATTATTGAGTATAACAAGGTTCTCCCATTAAATAGAACCGGACTGCTGAACACTTCCACATCTTTGACACTACCGGATGCCAGCCTGTGTTTAAAATAGAACCTGTTTTTTTCTCCGGAAATAATTTTTTGTATAATGTGCATTATCTCCGGTCTCGATTTTACGTTGATCTGACTAATGTTCATTGATTTGAACTGCGCAGCACTATAACCGTAAAATTTTTCAGCAGCTTTATTTGCCTCGTGAATACCCCCTGTTTCAGGATCTACAAGCAGCATGACAGCATGATTGCCGTTGAACAATGCAAACGATCTGCTTTCACTTTCCTGAATATGTTTCATCAACCTGGATTTATAAAGTTTCACTTCAATTGAAACTAAAAGTTTTACCGGCTCGACTGGCAGAGTTATAAAATCATAGTCTGAATGAGAATGATTCCTTTCCGAAAAGTGTTTTGAATCACAAATAATAATCCGGGGGACGTTGACTTCATTGTGAATAAATTTAAATAGCTTTATGCCGCACCCTTTATCAAGCAATGATTGATTCAAAAGGAAAAGATCAGGAAGATCATTTTTTAATATTTCTATTAAATCATCTGATAATGATTTTAAAACGATCAATTTGTAGGATGAATTTACAAGTGCGTTTTCAATAGAACTGATGTTTTGAATATTATCATCAATAAGTAAAATTCTGGCAGTGGTATTTTGTACCCGTATTTCTTCTGTCATACCTGATCCCGGACAATATGCTTCCGACCCCTCGCTTTAAGATTATTAGAATTAACAATTCAGTAAATATTATTAGTGCAGCGCTAAGATGACAAACAGCTAACAATATTAGGGAGGCGGCTTGGTTTAGTGCCTGACACTCCAGTTCTATTATCGCAAAAAAACTGGAAAAGGTTAGTCATTAAAAGCAAAAATGCACTCAAGATTTTTGAACTAAATAAGTCTCTCAACCGATAATAAAAAAGGCTGATCATTTGACCAGCCTTAACTATGAACTATAAACAATTTTTTATTCTGTAGGTCTTCCTGCGGAAATATTTTTACTTCTTTCGATGGATTGTAATGCAAGATACCTGTCGCCGAACTTTGTAAGATTATCCTGTTCGGTGTCGTACTGATCGAAATGTCTTTCTTCATCCATAACCAGACCTTCAAAAATTTGTTTGGTTGCGGAGTCAGCATTCTTTGAACATTCGTTTGCCCAGAGGTTGTAATCACGTGCGCTTTCATTTTCCATACTAGCAGCAGTTTCAAGCATTTTCTTTACGTCTTTAACATTCTTTACTTCTCCACCGACTTTCATAATAACTTCACCTTTAAGAAATAAAATTCTTTCGGCTAATTTTTCAACGTGTAGCATTTCTTCAATTGCTGTTCTTTTAAAAAGTCCTGCAAGCAGATCATATCCCTGGTCATCACATAAAAAATGAAATAACATATACTGATGAACAGCTAATAGTTCATCTGCAACAGCTTTGTTTAATAGTTCGATACTTTTTTCGTGCATGGTTTTTCTCCTTATAATATAATCGGATTTACATAATCCAAAAAAATGTCTGAGTAAATATACCAAATCCTCTAAACAGAGTATAAACCATTTTTGTTCAATTTAATTTTTCAGAATTTCATCTATCGATTTTAATTCATCATCTGAAAATTCGGTATTGTTAAGTGAATTATAAGCGTCATCAATCTGCTCAACCTTACTTGCACCAATCAAAGCTGAAGTTACGACAGGATTTTTTAACACCCACGCAATCGCCATTTGAGCAAGTGACTGTCCGCGTTTTTTAGCAATGTCGTTCAACTTTTTTATTTTAGAAAGAACCTCATTTGTGATTGACTCTTTTTTCAAAAATGTTCCTTGTTTTCCCGCTCTCGAATCAGAAGGAATTCCGTTTAAGTACTTATCCGTCAGCAAGCCCTGTTCAAGCGGGGAAAACACAATACAGCCGACACCTTTTTCTGCAAGTACATTTGTTAACCCGTTCTCAATCCATCTATCCATCATGCTGTATCTGGGTTGATGGATAAGACAGGGCGTTCCAAGTTTTTCAAGAATCTCAACAGCTTTCAATGTTTGTTCAGCGTTGTACTGAGAGATTCCAACATAGAGTGCTTTTCCGCTTCTTACAATATGATCGAGTGCGCCCATTGATTCCTCAACAGGAGTTTTTAAATCAGGACGGTGATGATAAAAGATGTCGACGTAATCAAGTCCCATTCGTTTTAGGCTCTGGTCAAGACTTGCGATGAGATATTTTCTTGAGCCAAGATTTCCATAAGGTCCGGGCCACATATCCCATCCTGCTTTTGTTGAGATGATAAGTTCATCACGGTAAGACGCAAAATCTTTTTTAAGTATTTGTCCGAATGTTTCCTCAGCAGATCCGGGAGGCGGACCATAATTATTAGCTAAATCAAAATGTGTAATACCAAGGTCGAATGCTCGGTGAAGCATCTTTCTGCTGTTTTCAATTGTATCAACCCCGCCGAAGTTGTGCCACAATCCAAGTGAAATTTTAGGCAGTCTTATTCCGCTTTTTCCGCATCGGACATATTTTATTTTTTGATAGCGTGATGGGTCAGGCTGGTAATTCATATAAACTCCGTTTATGATAATTAATAATCCAAAAAAAATTCCAGGTCGAACACAATATAGTTTTTGAGGAATTAATTCAACAACTGTACATTTTATACTAAGCAACAATTTTTGTTTATCAATTAACTCCAGATAAATTTTTACCACAAATTATTTTTATATGACAATTTCATTTTAGTCAATTAGGTTCTAAGTTAAGCATAGAATTATTAATAATTCTTTTAGGCAGAAATCTGGGTAATAAAACATAATGATATAGTATTATGACAGCAGCACGGCAGGCATTTTTAAAAATCAATTCAAAACAAATTAATCGGGGCTACAATGAAAACTTTAGCAATCCTACTTTTCCCTTTTTTGTTATTTGCTCAGCAAAATTATACTGATAATCTCGTTCTGGTAAACGGAAAATCTTTTCCATGCATGGTGACAAGCATTTCAGATGAAAAAGTTGAAATCATCTATATGAATTATGTACCTGAAAAAACAATATTGAAAGCAGTAAGCCTGATAACTGTTGATAAGCTCGGTGAAATTTATTCAGCAGAGAAAGGATTTAGCTACAAAACAGATTATCTCAATGATTTTTTTGAAAAGCGAATCGATGAGTTTAATAAGCAGAAAGAGATAGCTGCCGAGTTAGAAAGAATCTCAACAGAAAATAAAGTGGTTAATGATAAAAGTGAAATTGGTAATGTAGTGTATAGAGGCGTACAGGGTACCGAATACATTGTTAAAGGAGATGAATCAAAAAACAGATGGTCGTTTGGAGTTCTATACGTACCGTATTTTACTGATAGATTATATAATGTAGTAATCTCGAGTTCAAATCCACCCAGCTTTAGTACTTATTACATTACTGAAAATGAAATCAATTTAGAGGGGCAATTGGCTTACAACTTTCAACCTGATTTTAGTGTATCTCTTGATTTTTCCTATTCGGATACTCAAAGTGAAATCCGGAGTGAAGATCATTCAAGAGGTATGTACAATAATTTTGATGAAGGTGAGATTACTAAAAGCGGTTTATCAGTATTTGATTTCAGTATAGGTTTAAAATATTATCTGCACAACCGTATACCCGGCAAAGTTTCTGCATACGTGCTGGCAGGCTTTGGAAAACAGTTTGCTTTTGCCGAAGAAACTTCTGAAGTATTGTTTTCAACTTATCCGAATACTTTAGTATTTGAAAATAATGTTGAAGAATACCTGGAAGATTTAAATTCACCGTGGCATTTTAATCTTGGGTTTGGTGCAGAATACTTTTTTAACCAATCATTATCACTGGTTTCAAACATAAGGTTTTTGTACTCGGCAACTACTGCCAAATATGATTCAAGGTCTACGTATATAGGCCAGGAAACAACTTATTCGAGCAGCCGTGAGTACAAAACTTCGTACGTCAATACCCGATTCGGGTTGGGATTAAATTTTTATTTTTGACAATAAGTTGGATTTCATTCTACAGCGGGGTATAAAATGATAAAGAGATTTTTAATTCTTTTTTGCCTAAGTACATTAACCTTTTCCCAGGTATATGAACAGGACGGTTTGTTTTATAAAGAAATTCCCATAAGCAAAGATTCATTTCTTGTAATTCAGAATCAATCCTCAACATCAAAGGTCAATGATAATCCCAAAGAGCTACCAATAATTAAACCTGACTTTATGGTTAATGAAATTGCAGGTATTGGAGGTTCAGAACAATATAGTTTAAGTATAGCAAAAGCAGGCTCGGGCAACTATTGCGCAGCATGGATTGACAAGCGGAATGGAGGCGATCAAATCTATGCCCAATTTTATAACGCTGACGGAACTAAAGTCGGTGTTAATAAACCAATATCGGTTTCTAATCTCAACTGGAATAATTCACCATTTGTTACGGCAAACGACAATGGTGATTTTTTAATAACATTTGCTGAAACATACTATTCTATATCAATCTATAGATTCAATTCGGCTGGAACGCAAATCGGTTCACAAATATTTATCTCTGGTGGCTATTATTCAGATCTTGGATATCCTTCTGGTATTCTAAATAACGATCGGTCTTTTTTAATTACATTTACAGGAGAAGTTGGCGGGCAAGCAAATGATTTATTCGCACGAAGATACGATTCATCCGGTCTACAGGTTGGCAGTGATATTGTGGTAAACGATTATAACAATAAGGTTTCAAGTTTTGGTGAAACAAAATATATATCTAAAGACAATGCGGGTAACTACTGTATTACCTGGAGTTCATCCGGTGGAACTACAAACTCAAAAATCTATTTACAATTACTTAATAATACAGGACAGAGAATAGGACAAAATCAGATCGTTTCAGATTCTTTATGTTTAAAACATAATTACTTTTCCAAGATTACATCTACTTCAGACGGAAATTTTCTTATTGCCTGGCGATTAGATGGTGGTGGTGTTTCAGCAAGGATTTTCAATTCACTTAACTACTTTGTAACAGATGTACTTGAATTACTTGAACCTGAAGGAATAAGCTACACGTTTGAAATTTCGAGTGACAGGGACAGTACTTTCTTTTTATTACTTTATCTGGATGACTCACTTCGGGTAAAGAGAATAAATAAATTGGGTAACGATATTGGCAATCCAATTGCAATCGAAAATAATCCTGATTTAGGATATAGTTACTATAAATTTATGACTGATTTATTTAACAATTCTTTTATAGTAGGGTATTTAAAGTATTTTGCTAATAATTCAGAGGTTTATTACCAAGAATTCAACTACGATATTTCACCACAAAGTGAACCAGTTAAAATCAATGACGATTGGGGCAGTTCGAATCAATATAAACCACAGGTAAAATTTAATTCAATTGGAGAATCAATTATTGTATGGTACGATCAGCGTAATGGCAGAGATGAATTATACGCACAATTGTACGACGCAGATTTTAATCCCATAAATTCAAATATTTGTTTAAGCGACACACCCATATATTGGTCAACAGGTTATTATAAAGACATCGTTTCTTTATCAGACGGAACATTTATAGTAGTCTGGTTAGGAAGCGATGATGGTTACCCGACATATTTGGTAGGACAAAAAATCAGTCGTAACGGGGAAAAACTTGGTAACAACAAAATACTTCAGGAACCAATTCCTGATTACACAAGAATAAACCTTGGAATTAATACCAATGATGAAATTGCTATGTGTTTTTATGATAGTTATCGAGTTAAGTATAAAATGTTCGACGGAGATCTGGCTACAATTAGAAATGAAATAACTTTACTAAGCATAAATTATCCAATTAGCTATAGAGCTATTGATACATATATAGACGATGATCTTAGTTTATTAGTTACTCTGCAATACTATAATAATTCCATAAATGAATATGACAAAAATCTTCACTGCGTTCACTTCGACAGCCGGGGGAATATAAAATCAGCTTTTGTAATTGATAGTCTTGCCGGTTATGTAACTGATATTGATTGCAGAAAAGATGGATGGGACGTTGCGGTAATGTACACAAATAATGGAATTACTGATCTTAAAAGAATTTATCCGTCGAAAGATGGAAAAACAACCAGTACTTCCTTCGGATATGCCGGGTATAATGCTCTGCCTTCGAATATCCTTGAGTTTAAAGATGCAAATATCTTTTTGATTTATAATACAAATAATACTCTCTGGGGTTTTTATGCGAATGATAGTAAAAGAAAAACTTCTGAGTTTATTGTACAAAAAAATATTAATCTTTTAACGAGCCCCACCCAATACGAGTATGATTATGGCATCAGTTTATCTGATGATAAAATAGTTTTGGCGTATCAAAGCAGTATAAATGGTAACACCGGAGTAGATATCTGGGCAAATGTAAAAAGAATCGATGACCTGGATTTTTCTAAATCATTTTTCTATCCGGAACAAAGGCAAGATTTTCTGTATGACAATTTCCCGAATCCCTTTAATCCCGCAACAACTATTGCTTATGAGCTGCTTGCATTTCATAAGGTGAAACTGACAGTGTATGATATTCTTGGTCGTGAAGTAAAAACACTTGTTAATGAATACCAGGAAAAGGGAGTTTATGAAGTTGGGTTTGATGCTTCTGATCTTGCTTCAGGTGTTTATTTTTATAAGCTGGAAGCTTTTGATACTACGATTAAAAAGATGCTATTGATTAAATAATTGTTATTTATCATCGGGGAGTTCGTTGCGGTACTTGCGCTTTTTACTTCCTTCATAACTATCGATTTGAAGCAGTACACCTTCAAGTTTACCATTGATTAACGGGATCCTTCTTGATGTTCTGAGACCGATTGATTTTCTTAATGAAGGATCACCTGTATAAATATATGCAGTGGTGCCTTTACATTTTGTTTTCAAAAAATCACCGAACTCTTTGTACAGTGATTGCACTTCCTCTTTTTCGCCAAGACGAATTCCGTAAGGAGGATTGACAATCAAAGTTCCATCTTCAAAATTGTTTATATGCTGAAAAGGCTGTCCTGATAGTTCCACTGAATCACCAAAAGGTAAACGCGATAAATTCTCTTCTGCAACTTTAATAACTCTTTGGGATTTGTCACTCCCCTGAATTAATCCACCAGGCAATGGACGAATATTTTTATCTGCATCTTTTTTAATTTTTTCCCAATCACCAGAATTGAAATCAGGAAGATTTGAAAAACCGAATTTTGTTCTTAAATACTGGGCAGGAATCCGGCAATAATGCATTAATGCTTCACACAAAATTGTACCTGAGCCGCACATCGGATCCCAAAGATTATTTTCGCCATCCCATTTACTTATCCTGATTATAGCTGCGGCAAGAGTCTCCTGCATCGGTGCATCGCCTGCAAGAAGCCTATACCCTCTTTTGTGAAGCGAGTCGCCTGAGGTATCGAGACTTAAAACAGCATCATCTTTTTCAATATGAAGATTAAAACGAACATCAGGATTTACAGTATCAACATCGGGACGTTTGCCGTACTTATCCCGAAAGAAATCAGCAATTACGTCTTTCAAACATTGCGACGCATAAAGTGAATTTGTAATTGTACTTTTTGTAACTGTCGAGGTGATCGCGAAAGTTTTATCTACTGAACAGAAATCTTCCCAATTAATTTTCTTAGCAGCTTTAATAAGCGCATTTGTGTTCGGGCATTTGAATTTGATTAGTGGTGCAAGTACCCTGGAAATAAGCCTTGATGTATAATTGATCTTATAAAGATTAACAAGATCAGCTTTGAAATAAACACCGCGGTAAGTTGTATTTATTTCTGATGCACCTAATTCAGTTAATTCCTCCTTGCATAGTTCTTCCATCATTCCCGGAACCTGTGCAAAGTAAATCTGGTTTTTCTGGTATTCGTACATAAAAATTTTCTATTGAAATTTGAAGAGTTTATTCTTCATTCATTTTTGATTCGTAAAATTTTTTAAGAGTAAAGAAAGCAAGTTTTTTATTGCCGTCATTTGAAATCAAGCCCTTCCTGTTATAATAGTCCTGAATGCCGGGCAGCGGTCTGCGCGGCGAACGAAAATCATATAGTATCCAGGGACTCATACCTTTTATAAAATCAACATTTTTCAGCATACTTATCTGTTCACGATATATGGCATCCTGATATTCTTCTGTCCATCGTTCACCTTCATTACCATGATTGTTGTAAAGTGCGCCGCCGCCGAATTCAGAGATCACAAGTGGTTTTTGAAATTCACTCTTCCATGTAAAATCTTTCATATCATTTATTGAATATGAGTACCAGCCAAGGTATTCATTTGCACCAATCACATCAAGGTGTTGCGAAAGCGGATCATCGACAGTTATATTTTTTCCGTTATATGTAAGTTCCGTTGCTGCTGATATTAGCCTAGTCGGGTCAATATTCCTGGCTTCTTTAATCAGGCTTGATAAAAACGTCAGTCTTTTTTCAGAGCGCGGAGTTTCATTTGCTACTGACCAGATGATTATTGACGCACGGTTTTTATCCCTGTTAATCATCTCCGAAAGTTGCTGCGAAGCTAAACTATATGTCTCTTTGTTGTCCCAAAGTATAGTCCAGTAAACAGGTATTTCAGACCAGACCAACATTCCCAATTTATCTGCGAGTCTGATTATGTGTTCGTTATGCGGATAATGCGCAAGCCGAACAAAGTTGCATCCTAACTCCTTTGCACTTTTTAATAATTGTTCAGCATCATCAATAGAAACAGCTCTACCGGGATGCAGCGGTGATTCTTCATGAATAGATATCCCCCGCAGATACTGTGATTTTCCATTTAATAAAATTTCATTTCCGGCAACTTCAATTCTTCTAAAACCTATCTGATCATTCAGGGTTTCAAATGGAGTTTCAATTACAACATCGTACAGCTTTGGATTTTCTGGGGACCAAAGTTTTAAATTTGCCTTAAAGGAAAAGTTACAATACCCATCTTTATCAGCAGTAATATGATGTTCAATACCAGCTTCATTAATTTTTATAGTTACGTCCTGATTCGCTGATGAGCCTTCAAGTTTAACCCAACCTGAAATTTTATCCATACTGTTTTTTTCAAGTTGAATAAAATAATCCTGCACAAAAATTTCAGGAGTCGCAACAATGTTTACATCTCTTGTTATGCCGCCGTAGTTCCACCAATCTGTATTTAATGTTGGCACACCTTCACGAACTCTTTTATTATCAACTTTAACAACTACAAAGTTTTCATCTTCCTTCAACAAAGCAGTTATTTCAAAATTGAACGGAGTAAATCCGCCTGTGTGTTCACCTAACTTCTCACCATTCAAATAAACTTTAGCATTATAATTAACCGCACCAAAGTGAATGAAATATCTTTTTCTCTCAACAGGATGAATAGTGAAAGATTTTTTATACCAGATAGTTCCTTCGTAAAAGAAAAGATCACTGCGTTGTGTATTCCAGTCACCCGGAACTTTTAGAGTTGGTGATTTATCAAAGTCATACTCAACAAGATCAGACACGGATTTAGGTTTTTGATTTTTAAAATATCCGTTTGAACTCTCTTCGTACCTGTAGTTGTAAAAACCATTTTCATACGGATCGATGATGACAGACCAATCACCATTCAGGCTGATAGTATTCCTGTTATGTATATTGGTTATTAATTCCTGAGCAGAAAGTGAAGCTGAAAAAAGCAGAAGAAAAAACGTTATTTGTTTCATATAAATTTTTAATTATTCGTGGAATAAATTTAAGAAAATATATAGAGTGATGACGGGTTTGGTTAGATTCTTCGATTGGCTAAGAGTCAAATTGTAAAATTGAAAATATAGGTGAATAAATATAGATCGGCTCTAAAAATAAAAGGACGCATTGCTGCGCCCTTCCTCTTCTTCTTTCATATCGCCAGAAATTATCTGGCAAGAATCATTTTTTTAACTGAAATGAATTCCTTTCCATTAACACCTGCAGCGTCAATCCTATAAAAATAGACGCCGCTATTTAATGAACTGCCATCTAAAGACATTGTGTGGCTGCCGGAACTGTAATTCTTATTCGGTACTGACATTATTTCCTGACCAAGTATATCAAAGATCTTAAAGCTTACGATCGATTCAACTGCCAGATTGAAAATTATTTTTGTTGTTGGATTAAAAGGATTTGGATAATTTTGCTCAAGTGAGAATGTCGATGGTGAGGATACTTCAACTTCGACTACTTTCGAGTATTCAAATGTTCCGTCATAATCGATCTGTTTTAATCTGTATTTATACTTCCCTGTTGCTACCTCTCTATCTATATATGAATACGATTTACTTTCTATTGTTGTTCCATTTCCTTCTACAAATCCGATAGATTCAAAATCTTCATCATTACTTCTTTGAACTTCAAAACCCCGGTTATTTGTTTCTGATGAGGTAACCCAGTTCAGGTCTATTGTGTTGTTTTTGTTAGTCGCAGTGAATGATGTTAGTTCAACTGGTATTATATCGCTCAATGGTCGTCTCCATAAACCGTTTAGCGTTCCTGCAAAAATATAATTGCCTGAGATTTGAGGAGAACAAACGTGGGGACCGAAATTAAATCCTTCATTAAAGGGCACCCAACTTGATCCAATGTTAGTTAAATAGAAAACCCCACCATCGAATCCAAAAGTACCCGCAAAGAGATTTGAACCTGATACAGCAAATGTATAAACCTCTTTGTTTGTAAGTCCATTGTCAAATTGAATCCAATTTATACCGTTATCTGTTGAAAGAAAGACTCCGGAGCTATCCAAATAAGAACCTGCAAAAAGATTTCCCTCTGAAGTCATCGCCAGAGCATTGTATGTAGTATAGAGTAATCCTGAAATTGACGGTAACCAACTTGAGCCATTATCTGTAGAACGCCATACTTGACCTGCAGCATCTCCAGCAAAAAGATATTCACCCGAGGACAGAAGAGACAAAACATAATGTAATCCAGTTGAAATCCATGTATTACCATTGTTAGTTGAACGAAATACGCCACCCCAAAAAGCACCCGCATAAATATCACTACCTGATATAGCAAAGGAATAGATTTCAAATCCCGTCATTCCTTTATTAGCTTCGCTCCAATTTATAGTTTTAATTGAGGATCGAAACACACCAGTGTCGGTTCCCGCAAATATAGTTGTGTCAGAAATGACAAGAGAATAAACTTGATAATCGGACAATCCTGTGTTTACTGCGATCCAGTTGAGACCATCATCAGTAGAACGAAAAACTCCCGCACCCTCAGTTCCAGCAAAAAGAATCCTTTCTCCTGATTCGTTTGAATAACTTACAAATGACCGAACCGTTACATTAAATGGTATAATACCCTGTACTCGCATCCATTGGGCATTAATAGGAATTGCTAAATACCACCATGCGACAGCAAATAGTAAAATCATCGAAGTTTTGTTCTTAGGATTATTCCTCTTATGATATTTTATTGATACAAAACACTTTTCCTTTTCATCTTCAGCGAATAATCGTCACCGTATTTGTGTTATTTGGATCTTCGGGTAAGCTGTTAGTTGCTGCCAAATCAATCCATCTGCTGGTGCCATAAAGTTTTATTAATGCATGATTATCCGTTCCACCAAGTACAGGTGGTACTGAAATTGACCGACTGCCGAATCCTTGAAAATCAATATTCTGATTACCATATACCTTTGTATTCCAGAGACGCACAGTAACTGTATTGGAGAATGTTACATCTGGACCAAATGCGTCAGCACCAATTACTAATAATCCACCGGCATCTGTAATATCCGGATTGATCGGACCATTATTGTTAATGAACTTAGATCCGTGAGCTTCAAAGGTTGTGGAATTTGAAACAGATGTGCCGGCAAGAGCACTTCCCCCAATGATCAACCCGCCAAGTCCATTTCCTTCAAACTTGTCACCACGAGATGTTACTTCGACTATTCCGGATGTGCACCGGTTATTGTTTGCAATTATGCCAAAGTAGAAATCGTGTGCGTAGTTATTTCGGAGTTCTGCATATATTTGTCCTTGATTCGCACCATTGGTGTTTACGAGTCTGATTCCCTCCACTTTACCGAAGCACTCATTATCAAATATCTTTGCGTCAATTCGCCGCCCGATCATAGTTGCCCCAATGTTTCTGACGTCAATTCCCCGCAAGCTTCCTCCTGAAACAACATGTGCAACCTTAATTTCTGTTGTCGGAGTTCCAATCAGATCGGTTTCAATACCTCCTGCTGCAAAATCATTCCCCAGGATTGTAAGCCACTCGATAGAATTTTTACCGCGTCCGATTCGAATAGGTCCTGTGCGTCCAAATGAAGTAAGGAACGAAGCATTAGGCAAGCCCGATGCATCTATGACGACAGCTGAACGATTAAATAATACTCCATATAGCGACATGTCCTTCTGAAGTTCAAGTCGTCCGCTATTCAGGCGGGGATTGCCCGACGAATCATTTACTGAGAGCACATAGGTGCCTGGAGTTAGAAAAAGATACTTGCCCATGTTTGCAGGATTATTTACTGCATCATAAAGCTGCTCTACGTTGCACACCAGGATTATTTTTACACCGCCTTTTTGCAGTGTTTGGGTTACATTCGGTTCAACCGGAGTCTGGACTTCCTCACAGCCAATAAAAAATGCCAAAATAAAAAACGAACAAATGATTAAAGATTTTTTCATAGAAGCCTCTTCATAATTGTTAATCTATTTTTGATGGCTGCAAATAAACAAAACAAATGAGGGGGGTGTGTATGAGCTATGTAACTTTTAATATCAATTTTGTACCAACTGATATGACAGAATTAACATGAGCTATAACGAATGTTACCAGCTTTGAAAATCTTTAAATTTTGAAGTTTCGAGGAGAGAAATAATATGAGAAACGAATTATAATTTATTCTGCAAATTACTTGGTAAGTAACCAAATTCATCTTTAAAGCACTTTGTAAAATAAGCCGGACTTGAAAATCCAACTGAGTAAGCTATCTCAGATATATTGCCTTTTTGTTCTTCAATAAATTGTTTTGCCTTTTCCAGCCTTACAGATCTTAGAAAATGGCTCGCCGATTTTCCGGTTATTGCTTTAAGTTTTCTATGAAGCTGAATCCGACTCATGTTTAGCTCATTACTAAATTCTTCAATACTAAAATTTTCATCGGACAATTTTTTCTCTATCACAGCAATCACTCTTCTCATAAACTCTTCATCTAAATTATTTAATTTCTTTTCTACCTGCTTAACTGCATTATGAACACTACCATATTTTTCCTGTAATCTTTTTCTGATCGAAATTAAGTTATCAATCCTGACCTGCAACTCTTTTGCATCATATGGTTTTGTGAGGTAATCATCCGCACCTTGTTTTAATCCTTCAATTTTATCTGATTGTTCCGATTTTGCAGTTAGAAGAATTATGGGGATGTGACTGGTTTTTTCATTGTTCTTTAAAATCCTTGTTAGCTCATGACCATCCATCTTTGGCATCATCATATCTGAAATGATAAGATCGGGAATAATCTTTTCTGCTTTACTTACTCCCTGTTCGCCATTTATCGCTTCTTCAATTTGGTAACCTGGATCAAGAGAATCTTTAATGTACTCTCTCATATCATAATTGTCCTCAACGATTAAGATGATGGTTTTATCTTCACCGTCATTCTGAGTAACTCGCAGAGAATCTTCTTTTTTATTAGTCACGGTTGGGTTTTGAAGGGTGAGATTCTTCATCCCGATTACATCGGGATTCAGAATGACATCCGTTTTTATTTCTATTTCTTCAATGATCTCTTCATCTTTTAAATGATCTCTGCCCGCAGGAAAGTTTATTGTAAATTCTGTCCATTCTCCAATTTTACTTTCTACACTGATGCTTCCATGATGTAGCTCAACTAACTCTTTTGTTAAAGCTAAGCCAATGCCAGTGCCTTCATATTCCTTAGTCAGCGAACTATCTACCTGGTAAAACCTGTCAAATAGTTTTGGTATATCCTCCTGGGGAATACCTATTCCGGTGTCTTTTATTTTTATCTCGATGTATTCTTTCATCTTGTCATCCCGAACTCGTTTCGGAATCTCTTGACCAAAAGATGATGCTGAAATAAATTCACCATGACATTTCCTAACTGATACGGTGATCTTTCCTTCCTCCGGTGTGAACTTAAATGCGTTTGACAGAATGTTTGAGAGAATTTTGATCATCTTTTCTTTATCAAAATAAAGTTCGATATGATCTTTATCTGACTGCAGTTTTAATGTGATATCTTTTGATTCGGAAAGTGATTCAAATGATAAAGCAATTCCCTTAACAAAAGAGACTATATTTCCTTTCGATGCTTCCAGTTTAAGCTTGCCTGCTTCCAATCTGGAAAGATCTAATAATTGATTTACTAACTGAAGCAGTCGTTGTGCGTTTCTTTTAATAGTTCCAACATCTTTAACTATATCTTTTGAATTATTTGAAAGGATTTTCTCCACAGGTCCAAGAATTAATGTAAGAGGGGTTCTGAATTCGTGAGAAATATTTGCAAAGAATCTTGATTTAATTTTTTCTGTTTCTTCCTTTTCCTGCAGTACAGCCTGATTAACTTTTAACTGATTTTTATATGATATCCTGTTCATCTCATAACGTCTTAATGTATATAATGCAAAGATGAAACAACTAGCATAGAAAGAATACGCCCACCAGGTTTTCCACCATGGTGGAGAAATAAATATTGCTATTGAAGTGCCTGCTTCATTCCAGACTCCATCATTGTTTGATCCCTTTACTTTGAAAACATAACTACCGGGTTCAAGATTTGGGTATGTTGCAAACCTTCTTTTACCTGAATAGACCCATCCAGTATCAATTCCTTCCATCATATAAGCATATTGGTTTCGTTCCTGGCTCAGATAACTTAATGCAACAAATTCAAATGACAAAAAATTTTCATCGTATGAAAAATTAATTTCTTTTGCTATGGGAAGAGTTGTATCAAGTTTTTTTACAGCAGTAATTACAACGGGAGGTATAAAGGAGTTGATTCTGATACTATCAGGATGAAAACGGATGATACCGCCCGGATATCCAAAATACATTTCACCATTTTCAGTTTTACATCCATAAATATAGCTTAAACCGTTTTCTGGTACTCCATACGATACGTCATAATTCTGAAATTTGTTTGTCTTCGTATCAAATTTTGATATCGTCTTCATTGTAATCAGCCAGAGATCACCATTGCTATCAATAAGCATTGAAAAAATTAGCTCGTGCGGTAACCCATCCTTCTCAGTGTAATAAATAAGACTATCTTTTAATCTATCATATTTACACAATCCTTTTTCTGTGGCAATCCATAATAGATCTCTTTTATCAGGTACTATTTCAAAATAAGTGCGACCTTTGGTCCTATATGGATATTGAGATTGCGAAGAATAATTTTTGATAATAATGTTTTTTGCTGGATCAAAACAAAACAGACCACGTTCGAAAGTTGCGATCCATAAAACTCCCAAATCATCCATATAAAAATCTTTGATGTTACCATTAAGTTGTAAAACCTTTACAACACGATTTTGATTTGGTTCAATTTTATAAATCCCGCCTTCACCTTTTTTAGTTCCAAGCCAAATTCTACCTTCTGAATCTTTTAAAAAACATGAAATAGGTTTAGTAAATTCTTTTGGCGATGAACTATAAAAATTTGTTATACTTCCATTTGCATTGCGCTTGTAAATACCCCCAGAGGATTTACCTATCCATAAATCTCCCGATTTTTCTTCTTCGACCAAATAATCCGAGCCAAAGGAATATGATACAATCTTTTCATCTTCCGGATAAAATATTTTCCAACCCTCTGTTGTGCTTATCCAGATTTTATCGTTGCTTCCTTTTATGATTTGTGTAACACCTTCGACAGGATATTTTTTGAACGGCATCTTTACACGATTTATTTTATTAACTCCGCCTATGGATGTAGTCACCCAAATAGTACCGGATCGCTCTCTGTAAACCGATGAAATATAATTACTGCTTATGCTGCTGCGTTCCTCAGCATTATGAGCGTACCTGGAGATTATTAACTTAACTTTATCAATTGTATAAAGACCATTTTTACTAGTTCCAATCCAAAGTGTTCCATATTCGTCTTCACATATTGATGTGATTGAATTACTTTCTCCATTAAGATACCGGATAGAAGAAAATGTTTTAGGATCAAATTTTACCAGACCATTTTGTGTCCCCAACCAAAAAAAACCGGCCTTATCTTCAAAAACAGTATTCACATGATAATCAGATGAAAAGGAGCTATCCATTGAGTTAAACCAGAAATGTTCAAACTTTTCTGATGTTTTATTCAACCTGTAAAGGCCATTACTTGTACCGAACCAAAAGTAACCTGATATATCCTTTAATATTACATTTATGAATGGGTTGTTTGTATAATTGGAATTATTTTCATCAAGAGGAACTTTAATAAATCTGCCTGATAGTTTATTGAATTTGTGTAATCCATCAAGTGCCCCAATCCAGAGAATATTGTTGTCATCATCTTCATAAATTGATACTACATTATTTGTTAGTTTAGATTTCGGTTCATCTGGAGTTGGTTGGTAGTGAGCGAAGTTACCAGTTTTGTAATTAAATTTATCGAGTCCGTTTCGTGTACCTAACCAAATATATCCTTCTGAATCTTCGTATAATGTATTCACGATAGCATTATCAATACTATTAGTATCATCAGGATCGTTTTTATAATTAGTGAAATTGTGACCATCAAATTTTTCAAGACCGCTATGCGTACCAAACCACAGAAAGCCGGTGTCATCCTGGATCAATGAAGAAATATTAGTCTCATACATACCCTGGGCAATTGAGTAGTGCTCGAAGATAATTTTTTCTTGCTGAGCAAAAACCGAACCCTGTATTGAAAAAATTATCAGAAGACACAGCAATACAGAAGTATAAATATACCTTAGCATTTCAAGTTTTTATTATTCTTTTGGTGTTAAATATTTTATTAAAAAGATCGGTATAACCCTGACGAACGAAAATTGACTTTTTTCTGATTAAAAGCAAGAATCAAAAACCTGGTAAGTAAAATTTAAGAAACTTCGATTTTCAAAACTTATTAAACTTACTAAAGAGGGCTAGTATCCAAATGTATTTAAACAATCGTCAACATTTATTAGACGTGATTTCTACTACATCAGGTGTTATGGATTGGTTAACCAATCAGAAAATAAAAAAGCCCTAAAATTTTCAGGGCTGATTTGGCTCCGCAAACTTAAATCTCTTAGAACTTTCTTTTCTAACAATAAAGAGCTTTTTACCTATCAATATTGTGTTAAAATGTTGGCTGGGAAGTAACGTTCTCAGCCAAATCTTCATGCCATAAACCATTAGTTTTTGAGAACCTCTCCCGACGAATATTTCAACGAAGATAGAATGCAATAAAGCAATTCTTTTATCCATTATTTTCAGAATCTATAACACTTCCTTCTTCGCGTGTGCAGAATTTGAATAGAGATTCCAAGATCCATCCGTTAAAAAATTAATGAAACTTAACATTCACCCATTTAACAAGGCCCTTCTGAACCCAATAATGGCTTTTACATCCATAAATTCTATCAACTGAAGGATATAAGGAAACAGTCGAGTCTAAATGCTGTTTATAATTCCAACTTGGACGGACATCTGAAAGAAGATTTAATTTAATTATAGCTCCACAACCGCAAGGGCATTGCATGGCTGCTAACCAGATATAACCTTGATTACCAATTAGATATATAAAATCAGGGTGCAGTATTTCCGGTTCTTCTGTAACAGTAATAGATGCTTTTGGAATTGATTGATTTGTAAATAGACAATAGAGTTTACGAAACCAAAATAATAAGTTCATATTATACTCATTGACTTAATGATGGCATATTTAATAATGGAGTGATAGTACCTCTACCAACATATGGAGTTAAATTTTTACATGGTTCACCTTCTTCTTCTCTAATCATAGATGTCTCCATAAAATTAATTCTAATGACAGCAACATCGCTTGAATAACAAGAACGAAAAGGATGAATCCTTGATAGAAACTCATCCACTGCAAGGCTCGAGACAGTTGAATTTAAACTAATAACAGCAGGTGATTGTTCTTTAACATCTTCTATATAACCAGCTCTAAATTGATCAGCATATGCTTCCGGATCTGTTCGAAACAAATTTTCAGCAAGAATGCGTTTTTGATTAATTGCTTTTCTGCTCATAAGACTTGAACCACCAGGTTGAATATAATGAACTACACCACTTGCTTCACTTATCCCACCATTTCCATCAGACTTAAGATGAATACCTACATCAAAATATGGAATTATGTAAAAAGTAGAAATTCTGTTTAAGAGTTGTCTTCCTTCTGCTGTGTCAACACATCCAAAAATTATATCACACTCTGCAATTGCACTAACTGCTTGAGGATTAAAGATATTAACTGATAAAGGTAAAACATCAGTACCAAGACCAATCGATCTGATAGCATCTGATAGAGCTTCCACTTTTAACTTATTTATATCGTTTTTTTTAGAATTTGTTATTCTATTTAAATTTCTATCTTCAATTTTATCGTGATCAACAAGTACAATTTGTTTTACGCCTAAACGTACTAATTGCTCTAATACAATACTTCCAGTCCCGGAACAACCGATGATACCAATTCTAAGTTTAGACAATTTATCTATGGTACCTTTGCCGAACAGTTGCTTTTGAGAATCAAAAACAGGATTAAGTTCAGAGAAATCAGATGTTGAATCCCAAATGGAAATATTATCACCTGCTACAGAGATGGTCGTTAAAGGAAAATTCTGTGAATCATAAATCATTCTCCCAAGCATTCTGTCATCCGGTAGCACAATTACACTAGCGTGTGGTTTGCCGTCATCCAGCCAATTTGATATATCTCTAAAAGTTTCAGAGTCAGAAAAGTCATCGATGTCAGAAAATTTTTCATATCCGTTTAGATGGGAATGAAACTTAACGATTGCAAGATGTTTTTTCTTTGCTTCATCAAGATAAGGTTTAAGAATATTAGTTGGCCAAGTTACGTTAAGTGGACTGCGATTGCATAACGCATATGGAACAAGTATAACCTTATGCACAAGTAGCACCTCAATGTTATCAGTTTTATGTCTACCACAAATTGCAAAAGCAATAGCTTCATTATCATCACCAGGGAAAAGATGATCCCGAATTATATTATAATGTTTACCAGAAATCCTTATAGAATATTTCATCTTTTTTTAAACTCGCCATCAAGAAATGCTATAACAAAAAACAAATGCCTTTCTATATTATCAATGCCTGATTGCCAATCACTTGAATTAAGTCTATGTCTTGACCATTGTTGCCATACTTTGCCATCAATATTTAAACTAGACAATTGGTTGATAGTCTTTCCATCTGATCGTGCTAAAAAGGGATTGAAATAAGCCATATCAATTTGAACGTCAGGGTATGAATCAGGTATACGTAATGCAACATCCGTGATTGAATTATTATAACCAGCTGGTACAGCAAAGGATTTTATTATCAACCAACGGACATCGCCTTCTTTTATGGTTTCCCAATCATTATCTATCGAATCTAAGTAATCCCGATCATCTTCCGGTAGTTCGAACATCCGCCTCATTTACACTATCCTTCATTGTTTTCGATTTTCATAGTGGAGAAGCGCTCTACACCTTTGGCCGTGAGATCAACAATATCTTCAGGTTTAATAAGTTTAGTTTCTTTTTTATGAAAATGTTGATAAAGGTAAAAAGATTCTGGCGATTTATTTACTAAGTTTAGAATTTCAAGTCCAGATATGGTTTCATTAGAAATAGTAAATTTTTCTTTATCTACGCGAATTTTATATTTCTTCTTTTTAGGAACCTCTTTACCTTCTCGAGCATAAATTTCAATTTCAATTATGTCTGTGCTCTCAATATTAGTATCCATTTTATTTTCTCCTTATAAATTATTAATTATTAATTTTTGTCTTTGGGTGGATTAGGATCATTGCCGTGACTATCTGACTGTGAAATCCTTCCATTCTTGTTATGAATTAAAAATTCCGTTTTTTGATTCTGGCTGATCTTTCTACCAGCGTTTATAGCATCTGATTTATTATCTGAATGAAATGATGCTCTATCAGAACCGCCTTTTTTAACATCCCAACCACCGTTAGGGTTGTGGACTACGTGATGTGTTTTTCTACTCATTTTGAACTCCTTTTTTTTATATAATTGTATTGTTGCACATATTCTATATTTGTTGCACCAATGATACAGATTATTTTTATGTTTCGCAAGTAAAATTTTTGTATATTTAATGAGACAAAAAAAGGCGCACATTATGAGTAATACAATTAACACTCAAAAACTTTCTGAAATGGTCAAATCTAAGCGTAATAACAAAGGACTGAGAGAAGCTGCAACAGAGATTGGAGGAATTAGTGCATCAACTTTATCCAGAATTGAACAAGGGAAACTCCCTGATGTTGAAACTTTCTTAAAACTTTGTGATTGGCTTGAAGTCTCGGCAGAAAATTTTACAAAATCTCAGACTAAAACTGATCTCAAAAGTGAAAAGCAAATCATTGCTCATTTGAGAGCTGACAAGAACTTGAAACCAGAAACAGCTACCTCCTTAATTAAAATGATTGAATTAGCTTATAAAGTTGATAGGAAGAATCGTTGAGAAGAGGGTTTAAAAGTTGGGCGGAAAAAAAAGCTGTTGAACTGAGAAATGAACTTTCGATAGAATATTATGAGAAATTAACAGGATTAGATTTAGCAAAACATTTAGGTATTCAGTTAATAGAACCAAATAATATTCCTGGTCTATCCTTGGAAGATAAGACATTACTTCTCAATCATTATCACGATAGCTGGTCAGCAATAACGATAAAAAACTATTTAGATTCATATTTAATTATTTTCAATCCTACTCATTCTCCAAGACGAAGAGAGAGTGATTTGATGCACGAACTTGCGCATATAATTTGTGAACATAAAATGGAAAAGATCATCATTAGAAAAGATTTCCCTTTCCCTTTGCGAGATTATAATTCTGATCAAGAAGATGAAGCTAAATGGTTGGGAGGATGCCTACAGGTCCCCCGGCGTGCTTTGGTACAAATGATTTATAAAGGATTGGACATTAATGAATTATCTGATCATTTCGGTGCAAGTATGGATATGATAAATTATAGATTAAGGTTGACCGGAGTTGAAAAACAAATTAATCGGAGATAAAGCTAGATTACTCCAGACTGTGGTCTTTTTGTTGAAATTTGATCTATAATTAGAATTACTCGCAATACATTCTACAGTTACTTATCTACTCCTTTCTTTTATTTCTTAACTTGTTTTTATTTAGCAAATACAATATTTTAGCATAATAAACTATAAACCATACTTCATTATAAACTATAAATAATGAAGCATAAAAAACTATAAATTAAACGACATAATAAACTAAAATCTAATGGCAGCACCAAACGAAAAACTAGCTCAATCGCTTGAAGTGCTAAAGCAATTCCAGGATAAAGAGGGAATAGCAATAATTAAATCAGATGCACTCTCAAGAACCCATAGAGAACGATTGCTGAAAAATGGCTTTATAAAGGAGGTAATGAAAGGATGGTACATTTCAAATAATCCGCAGGAAAGAAAAGGTGAAAGTACTTCCTGGTATTCATCTTTCTGGAAATTTTGTTCTGTTTATCTGAATGATCGATTTAATAAGGATTGGTGTATTTCGCCTGAACAGTCAATACTATTGCATTGTGAAAACTGGACGATACCAAAGCAACTGCTGATTCGTTCCTCCAGAGCAAGCAATAATGTTACCAACCTTTTATTTGATACATCTCTTTTAGATGCAGTATTAGCAATGCCTGCAGAAAAAGATATAATTGAAAAGAATGGAATACGTATTTTCTCATTAACTTCTGCCTTGTTAGCGTGTACGCCAAATTTCTTTTTACAAAATTCAATAGATGCACGGACAGCATTGACCGCTGTAAAAGATGCCTCAGAAATATTGTCACCGCTTCTTGATGGCGGTAATAGTGTTATTGCAGGCAGGTTAGCAGGTGCATTTAGAAATATAGAAAGAGACCGCATTGCTGATGAAATTATTAAAGCTATGAAAGCAGCAGGACACGATGTTCGGGAAAATGACCCATTTGAGAACAAGCTTCAATATACATTTACAAGCCGCTCCACTTCACCATATGTAAACAGAATTAAATTGATGTGGCAGCAGATGCGTGAACCTGTGCTAAAACACTTTAGCAAACCACCAGGAATACCCACGAATAAAGAAGCCTATTTCAAGCTTGTTGATGATAATTATAAAACAGATGCATACCATTCATTATCTATTGAAGGTTACAGGGTTACATCAGAACTAATAGAACGTGTAATGGGTGGTAATTGGAACCCGAACGAGAATGAAAAAGATAAAGAACAGAAAAATGCTATGGCAGCCCGTGGATATTTTCTTGCTTTTGAAGCTGTTAAAAAAAGCATAGCAAAAATATTTGAGGGTGAAAATCCCGGGAAAGTAGCAGACGATGACCATGGCGATTGGTATAGAGAAATGTTCAGCCCATCTGTAACAGCAGGCTTATTACGTGCATCTGATCTCGCAGGCTACAGGAATTCACAGGTTTTCATTTCTAACTCAAATCATATTCCGATGAATTGTGACGGTGTCCGGGATGCGATGCCAGTATTATTTGAAATGCTGCAGGAGGAAAAAGAACCTGCTGTCCGGGCAGTGCTTGGACATTTTATTTTCGTTTATATTCATCCATATATAGATGGTAACGGAAGAATAGGTAGATTTCTTATGAATGTAATGCTGGCATCAGGAGGTTTCCCCTGGACTATTATTACTTTAGACAGACGAAACGACTATATGACTGCATTAGAAAAAGCCAGTGTTGAACAAAATATTAATGACTTTGCAAAATTTATTGCGGAGCTCGTTTCAGGAAAGAAATAATATGCACTTCGGTTGGAAGAGAAACTAGGAGGGATCAGTGTATTTCGATCATTGTAGTGGATGAGTTTATCGATTTAACAGATGCAAATAATACGAAATTCCACCGCTATACTTCCACTACTTCAACATTTGGTACTTTACCAGTTAAAACAAGTGACTTATAATTATCAGTTGCACGATAATGTGGCTTCTCTACGCTGATAATCAGTGTTTGAAATTTGAAGAATTTTGAAGTTAATTTACCAATTATAAAATCAAAATATTCTGTATCAATATCAAAAGAACTTTGTTCAATAATTAACAAACAAGGACTTTTCGTACACAAATGGTTACATAGATTTATTCCTAATTCAATTAATACTTTTTGTTGTTCGCTTCCTGACAAGCCATAATAATTTTGATATGATCGTGATTTATTTAGTTTAACTAATAATCTACTTTTGGATTCACCTGTCTGAATTTTTAAGCCTTGTATAGAAAAGTTTATGTTGGAATTAAATTGTTCAACTAGTTTGCATAAATACGAATCTGTTATCTTCAATTGTTTAGCAAGAATAGAAATAGCAGTCATTTCATCATCTTGAATCCTTTCATTTTTCAAAAAGACAAATTTGAATGGTACTGGGCTCGTAAAACTCTTTGTGCTTTCATAATTATAATTCACACCATCTTTATCAATCGTTATCCGAACCTGAGAAATTTTGGAGCCTTTGACATTAATTAAAAAGTTTATTGGTAAAGTAGATTCCAATTCAAACCATCTCTGAATATTAGTATCGCCCTCTAATGTTGAAATCCACTCAGACAGAGCAGACTTACCAGATGAATTTGGGCCATAAAGATAATTTACTTTTTCTAATGTGAATGAGGATCCATTTTTAAAAAATGGGGTTGATTCAAGCTCAATCTTGGAAATAGAAGTAATCTTGTTTTTAGATCTCAAGTAAATTTTACTAACCCAGGCAATTATAGTTGCTGCGATTAAGCTACTTAATATTCCAATTAGTAATGCTTGCATTTATAAATGTAAAATCTAGAGTTCTTAAAAAATTAAATTTAGATATTGTAATTGCTTTCTAGTTTAGAATAATGGTTGCTCATTAGTTCCCATTATATTTTTAGCAATTTAGTTAAGACTATTAATAATTTTGCGTTACTTTTTCAAACTTCCATCCGGATATTCCTTCAACTCCGTTCATTAAATAATTACTTGGAGTTTCAGAGAATGTATTCACTGTCTCAGACGTTTTTTCAATTATTTCCTCTTGATGTTCAGTAGATAATTTTTCCCACCAACTTGGAGCAATTGCATGGTTTTCACTTGTAATTGCTAGACGAAAAAGAAAATCCTCAACTGAATGCGTTTGATAAGCACTAGTAGCTAATGATTTGATATATTCTATAGAAACTTCCGAACTTGATTCATGCCAGGCAAATAAAAAGCCCCAACCAGAATTAATTGGCGCAGAACAAAATGTAATCATTTCCAGAATAGAACTATGATCGCTTAAATCTTGTAATTGTCTGCCTAAAAAATCATAATCAGGAAATATCCCTCCTGAAAAAGCAATGTTGGGTGATTGATCAGAAATAAAAAGAACATATCTAATATTATCAAAATGTCCAGTTCTTAATGATTCATCAAATTTTATTTTATGAATACATAAATTTTTTAATCCAAATCTTGTCCCCAATAACATACTTTTTAATGATTCGTTTACAACGCTAAGATTAGTTCCTGATTTCAATTGACTTTCATAAACCTTCAATGCAATTTCTTTATTGTATAATTCTTTACACAAGGAGCGATATGCATATAAGAAAGCTTGTTGATCAGTCGGAATTAATTCTTGCGTATCAATGAATTTGAAAAGTTCATTATCGTGTTTTTCACAAAATCCACGAAAGATTGAAAAAACACCAATACCTGTCCTACTATAACTTAGTTTTCCTTTATTTTTTGTTAAGTTACTAAAACTGCTATCCAGAGTATAAACTTGACCATCTTTTTGAATTTTAACAAGCATTTGCTTTTTTTGAATAGAGTGTGCATTACTTAATTTTTGATCACATTCAATTCCCGCATTAAAATGTAAACATTTTCCAGCTTTTTTGCTTTTCTTAATTTGTTTTAAATATTTCTCCAAATCAAATTTCAAAGAGGAATTTAAAATAACTGGTTCAAATGATGATTTTCCATCTCTAGCCCAAGATACATAGACAAATGCCATCCCCTCTTTTTGGGCTTTATCAAAATTTTCTAATCCCATTTCCTTGTCATTAAAATTTTCACGTGTAACTAATGTTGGATAAGCTTCGACTTCTTCTATTTTCCAATCATATTTTTTTACATAAAATACTGCTTTCCTATATGCTGCACTATCGGATAATTCTTTTATCCAACAATGTGCATATGCACCTTGCAAATCGCTGAACTTTTCATTATTAAGCGTTGGTATAACCTTGATTTTAAGGTAATAGATATTCACTTTTCTTTATAAAATAATCTTAGTTATATGTCCATTTTTCTCTGAGAAAGTTTTATCTTCTCTTCTGTAAGTTTTTAAAGCTAGAGATGACCTGTGTTATATAATTATCGAGTGTTTCACATCTCCAATTAATGTAGATATTGATTTCCTCATTTTTGGCTAGGATAGTCAAAATATTTGTTTTCTTTATTCAATTTTCAGATTATCAGGAATCTCTCGAATGAACATTGGGAATAATTTACCCTCATATTTTTTTTCATTTAATCTCTCTTCCCAATCAATCATTAAAACCAAGTAAAATATAGCGGATTTAACTATTGTTAAAAGTTCAACTAAAAGGTCACGAAATTCTCTGGGTGTTAGCATTTCTGCAGCATCATTTTTTGTATCAGATTCTGTAACTCTTCTTGGAATAGCATAAATGTGCAATGATTTAAATCTATGTTCGAATGAATTTCTTAGATCTGCTAATTTTTGAAAATAGCCGTTTCTAAAATCATTAGCTAAGTCTAGGATTGCAGATTTATAAGGATTTTGTATGGGATATAATTTATTAAAAACGTTATCAGAATAAAGAGGAGATAATTTATAGAAGTAAATTGATTTTTCATTTAGGCCGAGGTTAAGATAATCATTAAATATATATGCTATTTTATCAAGAATACTGTATGAAATTCTGAAAGAAGTTCTTGCTTGTTCCAAATAAATATTAAATACTGAATAGTCTAATGTGTCAAGAAGTACTACACCTTCATCAATAAACTTCAAGCTTTTATCTTGGTAGAAAGATTGTGCGGCTAAATAACGCGCTAAAACGAATTCCTGTTTTATTTGGTTAAAATAATTTGTGATTTTATAAAACCTATTATCCTCCTCACCTTTATTCACTATCATTCTTTTTATCGTTAATGGATCGTATAAAGCAGCTTCACATTTATGGTTATTAGAGATTGGATTAAGAAAAAGATTATTTGTATTACAAAAATTTTTATAAAATGTCTCAAACGATCCCACTTTATCATTTAAGACATTTTCACAGCTTATATCTTCGCCTAAATCTCCAACTTCTGGAAATATTTCCTTTATTTGTTCTTGTACATTTTTAAAATATCTTCTCGGCCCTTCCTCCAAACCAATTTTCAGTGCTTTCTCAATGTTGAAATAAGCTTCGTGTAGAAAAATTCCACTGGCTTCCCCACTTAATACTGTTGCAAATAAACTTTGCACATATCCCTTATTTGCTAAAGCCATCGAGAAATTGGAGTCAATTGATAACGCTTTATTATAATAATTTAGAGATTCAAGAACCCTACCTAAACGACCGTTTAACAAGTTCGCATAATTAGTAAGAATTGGTAAAATTAAATTATTGTTACTTGAAATCTGATCTAAAATAGTACGGTATAAATTTTTAGATTCTTCTGTATTTTTATCACCAACCCAATAATGATGATTAGAAGTATGTTGTTTAATCTTTATCTTTCCCTCAAGACCATTTGCTAAATTATAGGCAAAATTAGCGTAAAGCTTGTTTTCATTTGTAACCCGATTGAATAAATTTTTGGTATAAAATATTCCTTCATCAAGTAACTTTTCATCCTTGATCATACTCCCGCAGTCAATTAAAAAACCACCATAATTAAATATTGTTTTCAAAAAATAATCTGTTTTCTTGTCCCCTTCTTTAATTAACTCAATATTTTTAACTTCTTCAAAATATTTCTCAACTATTGGTTTTAGCAGAAATACATCTTTTAACGCACCCATAAAATCAGCATTTTTTATTGCAAGGTCGATTCGTGAAAAAATTGTATTCAAATTTTCTGACATATGATTCTTAGCCCACCACCTTCTTCACCAACTTATCTATCTCCTTCATCTCCTCTGTAAGGTATTTTTTTATGTCGAGACGGAGTTTGCCGAGTCGTGTTGCGGTTAATTCTTTTTGTGGTGGATTGTCTTGTAAATATTTTGCAGCTTTTTGGTGAGCCTTCTCACTTAACTCTGCAAGCTGCAGGTGTATATCATTGCCTTCATCAAACTTAGGAAAGTAAATGTCGAGTATCTTTTTATGAACATCCCTTGGACCATATAAACCTTTGGATTGAAAGTCTTTCATCATTTTGTTGGGAATGGAAGAATTCAGAATAGAAGAAATGTAAAATGCCTCATTTGGGTTTTCAGTTGCAAACCAATAATTCTTGTGATCAATTGTAAACTCAAAATCCAATTTACTTCTATCTAAAACAACACAACTTGCATCCTTCCCCGATGTATTATACAAAACTATAAAAGGATAATTAAGATTTTGTTCTGTTAATTTATTCTGCCAGTTCAGATAATCTTCACTTGAAATATTTTTATTCTTTTCAGTTCTAAGAAGTTGCCAGGTATTCTCAATATTACTAAACCACTTGGAAGCATTCAAATAACCTCCCTGCATTAAATCATTAGCAGACTGTAGTTTGATTTCCTTTCCCCCTCCATTATTCTTTTCAATTAAAACAGGCAGAACAACCAAATCAGGTTTATACATTGTAAACGGTAATATACTTTTTGCCAGTGCAGTTCTGAAGATAAATTTGCTTTCAATTCGTCCAGTAAACTCCAATCCTTTCCACGGTTTTTTTGCATCTTTCTTAAGGGAATCGGCAGTTTTAATGTTTATTATCCTGTCTTTGAAATCCCGCGGGACATCTTGTGTCAGTTCAATAAAATAAAAACATCTGGGGACTATTGTAGCTCCCTGTCGAAAGTGTTTCTTATAAGGATTTTCACTTTGTTGCTTTTTGCTTTTTCTCGCTGAGATTGCAGAAGCTTTCCCCTGTTTTGCGTAATACCATTTAACAGCATCTTCAGTAATGTTTTCCCTAGCAGTTAATAAATTGCAGTTATGTTCGGTCAACTTTCCGCTAAAAATATTTCCGTGCAAACCAGAGAAAGGAACTTTCTTTTTCTCATACTTCTCTGCAAAGAAAACAGAACTTGGAATTCTGAACAAAGGTGAAACATCTTTCAAATCCCATATCTGCTTTAGCTTAAAACCAATAGCCTTTCCGCTTCTTGTATTATCGTGGTGATCGGCACTGAAGAAACTTCTCGGCAAAACAAAAACAATCTGTCCTTTGTCATTCAAAAAGTAGCTGCTGCAGTAAGCTAAAAATATAGCAGCAATTTCAAGATGAGGAAAGTTTGCAACTTTAACCGGCTTTACTTCATACTTATCAGCAAGTGCATTCAGTATATTCTGGTAATCTTCATTCCTAATTGAGCTGTAAGTAAACCAGGGTGGGTTGCCGATAACATAATCAAACTTGCCTGCAAGGAAATAAGGTTTGTAAAGGTTCTGCACAATAAACTTCCAGATGCTGTCTCTCCCCTTTTCTTTAACTGCTTTTAATCCCGTATAAATCTTATAAAAGCTTTCGATTACTTGCTTATTTGCTCCGGATTTATTTCCGTTCTTTGCAAAATGCTTTCTGAAAATATTTTCAAATACTTCCTCGTTCTCTTTCTTCTTACCCATAGTCTGCTCAGCAAGTTCATCGCAAATTCCGAGTGCTTCATCAAACAGCTTGACATCTTCAAGTATCTGTGTGGTTAGATGATACTTTTCTTTATCTATGTTCAAAAGAAATTCATTGCCGAAGAGATTTTGCACTCCCTCAGGTGCAAGAAGTGTGTTTGCAAGAATTATGTTAAGGAAAACAGGTTTCTTTGCATTTATAATCTCTTTTCCGAGGGCAAGCAGCAGAGTTGTTTTGGCTATCTGAACACTAAGCGGGTGAATATCAATTCCATAAATCTGCTCGTTTAATTCTTCAACTGTCGCACCAGGATTAAGCTCTTTAATCCTGTGAATAGCTGCTCTTAAAAATGAACCACTGCCGCAAGCCGGATCGAGGATTTTATCTTTTTGTGTAAAATCAAATTCTTTAACAATTCGTTCGCACAACCAATCGGGCGTATAGTATTCACCAAGTGAGTGTCTTGTGTCTAAATCGATTAACTCCTGGTACACACCTTTAAGTACGTCTTCATCAACTTTGTCAAAATCGAAAGCCGAGATTTCCTGTGCAATTAAACGGAATACTTTTTTGAGGTTCTTGAAGTTTCTATCACTAACAACCCAATGATAAAAATCATTATCAACAAAGTTTCTGATGTTGTATTTGTGGAATACACTTCCATCAAGAATTGCTTTTAATTCTTTGTCATCAATGTAATCATCATTGGAAACAACGCTGTAAGCAAGCATCTTTGAAAACACACTAAGGTAAGTGTGGATTAAGAAAATGCTGTCTCTGCCATCAAAGGAACCATAAGCAACGCTTAAGAATTTGTTCCATTGTTCATAAGAAACCTGGACTTCTCCAAATTTCTTTGCTTCTTTAAACCAATGGTTTAATACCTGGTAAGATTCAATAAATACATTACTTTGATAGCCAAATGCTTCCTCAATTCGTTTTAATGTAGCTCGTTGTTTTTCTTCTTTGAATAAAAACCTATCGATCCAATAATAAAAATCTTCAGCATTCTTTTCATTCAAAACAAATGAGGCACTTTTAACTTCATCAAGTTTAAGTTCATCCTCTTTAAGTTCTTTCAGTTTATCAATACATTCAACGGCAGGTGCATATACTTTCCAGGTAATAAAATCAGATGCTATTAAAGTAAAGTTATAACCTTCGCCCGAATTGAATTGTCCTAACAGGTAACCTGCTAGTTGTTCTTTAGCGTGAGTTAAAGTTTGTTTAATATCATTCTCAAATTCAATAATGATTTTGTTGTAAAGAGTGTCAGCACTTCCTTTATGCAGCTTATCTTTTCGTGGAATGTTAAGAATTGTTTTTTCAGACCCAAGAGAAATTTTATCAACCAATTTTAGAATGTCTTTATCATCAGCGTAAAGCCTGTTTAACAGATCCTTAAAAGCTTCTTTCTTTGTGTGCTCTTTGTTAGCCTGCTTTACTTTATGAAAGTATTCTTTGATAAGAATGGATTTTGTGTCAGTCATTAAGTAATTCTTGGTTATAATTTTTTAATTCTTAATTGAATGTGCCCACCAACTCAAAGCCTGCGGAATAAAGGAGAGATTGTCATCGTATAGCTGATTATAAAACAACGCGGTTAAAAATAAGGAAAGTAAAAATGTAAGTCTAACATTTTCACAATACTTTTTGGAATAAGAATAGTAATATTAACTAATTAGGAGTGTTACTATGTCTTCTTTCACCTTGGGTTGCGATCCTGAACTAATTCTTCATCGTAACGGTCAGTTTGTCCCTGCTCATAATTTTTTCAAATCTAATTCAAGCTTTGGTCTAGATGGTTGCGAAAGCACAGCAGAAATCCGTCCAGGTTTTTCTGAATCACCGGTTGATCTAACTTCAAAGATTTATCAGATACTGGATTACGGTCATGACAAAGCACCTGATCTTGAGTTCATTTCGGGTCATTATGTGAGTGACTACGCTATTGGAGGTCACACACATTTTTCTATCGATCCAATTCCTGAAATTATAGAAGGATTGGATATTGTTCTTGGTTCACTAAGTAATTGCATCGATGATAAAATTCAGAGACAAAAAAGAGAACGCAGTGGTTATGGTAAGAAAGGAGCTTACAGAAGAAAGAGTTACGGTTTTGAATATCGTACGCCTGGTTCGTTCTTGCTTTCGCCTTCAATTACGCTTGTTCATCTCACTCTTGCTAAACTTGCAGTTGTTGGAGTTCTTGAGGATAAGGTTGATTTCAATGAACTGAAGAACAGACAACATTCTTGCACATTTCTTAAATCACTCAAGTATTCACTTCATACAATTCCTGATGATTGCAGAGAAGGTCTTAAAGAACTTGATACTCTTCTTGGCAAAAGACTTAACTGGAATCAGGACATCTTACCTAACTGGGGATTAAGGAGGGCTGCATAATGCATTGTCATAATTGTGATGATGAACTTAGAGATGATCAGGTCCGTTGGGCTTTTGAAGAACCTTACTGCGAAGATTGTTTTGATAATATGTTCAACTATTGCTGCAGGTGTGATTCTGTTATTTATAGAGAGAACGCTCATTACAATGATGATGGAGATCCTTATTGCTCAGACTGTTTCCAGGAAGATTACGATGATGACTGTCCCGATAATCCTGATGTTACTGATTCCGACAGAGAACACGTAATAAAACTATCTCGAAGCTGGCTTCAGGGAAAAGTTGAAACGAGAAGACCGATATTCATAAATGATAAAGATATTCTGCTTCGAACAATTAAGGATAAAGTCGGTTTGGTAGATAATCCGATTTATGTATTCGGACTTATCGAAAGAGATGAATATCAACTATCAGCAAGCAGTGATCTATTTGACAGAGTACAGAGTTATGTCCTCTTAAATGATCTCAAAGTAATTGTTGTATCCAGTCCTGGATGTAACAGACTTGGAATATCATTAACACTTCGTAGGAATAACCAGCAGCAAATCATTGAACTGATAAAGCTGATCACTACGGTTCAGGAACTCGTTACAGGATAGCCCACCAACTACTTACTACCTACTAATAACTAAACGGAGTTTAATATGTGCGGAATAATGGGCTGGTATTCCTTTGGGAAAACTATACCCGATAAAGATAAAATAACGACAATGTTCTCTCTTTTAGAATCCCGCGGCAGAGATGCTTGCGGGTTTGCTTTTATTGAGGACAATAATCTCATCGTCCATAAGAAGCCAATCAAATCATCTGAACTTATTAAAGAAGCTGATTGGAAAAGTCTTGATCTTCCAAGAGTTATGATTCTTCATACAAGAATGAAGACTCAAGGCAGTGAAAAGAATAACGCTAACAATCACCCACTGTTCTCAAAGAATGGAATTGCAATAGTTCATAACGGAATCATTTATAATGACAAAGAGATAATCGGAAAGAAGCAGAGAGACGGTGAGGTTGATAGTGAGTCTATTCTTCATCTGCTTTCTGCAAAAACAAAAGGTAACAGATTAAAAAGATTATTTGATCGAATTGAAGGTTCATTTGCTGTTGCTATGATTGACAGGAATGATCCTGAGAAACTTATTCTGATTAAGAAAGATAATCCTATTGATCTGTATTACGATTCCAGGAGTGATATTCTCTACTTCTGCAGTGAAAGAGAAATAATGCAGCAGTCACTGAACATTGAATCAGTTACTCAAAGAGGATTTAATCTTGGAGAAAAGGACTTTCATTTCTACGAGATGCAGAACAATTATGCACTCATCATAAACAAGGATGGTGTTGAATCCTACCAGAAATACTATCCTGCTAAAAGCAGATGGTTTGACAGACAGTTTCATTACCCTGCTGCATCTAATTTCGATGAGTTAATGATTGAATGTCCCTGGTGTTTCTGTCAGACTACTTACCACGATGGAAAGCTCTTCAATAAATGCGAAGTATGTGGAATGGGAATAAATGAGGAGGATCTTTATGTCATATAGTCCAAAGATCAAACCGGAACTTGTTCGTGAACTTTACCTGCTTAAGCACTCAGATGAAAGAAAGACACCTATGACAAAACTAGTTAACGAAGCTGTTGAACAATATTTAGAAAGGATAAAATCAAATAATGGAAAGCAAGAAAATGATACGAATCGCAATGAAGATAACAGAATCAATAATTGAAATACTTAAAGAAGAACTTGGGAATGATGAGAAAGGAAAACGAAAAAATGCGAACAGGAAGAAATCACTGGTTAAAAGAAGTAGCTAAAATCGCAGGTAGAATTGCTATTGAGATAGTAATTGTAATCATAACTAAAAGAATTAAAGGAGTAAGATTTTGGAAATAAACTTTATGGATGAGCTTCTGAAAGAAGTAGAAGCAAAAGAACAGGAACAGACTGAGGCAAGTTATGATCTTATGCTGCTTGCAATAAAAAAATTTCAGTCTGAGATCGAGCATAACTTTCAGGAAGCTGAAAAGGAATGCAAGATGATTCGAAACTTCATTCTTTCTAAGAACTCTCAGATCCAGGAAAGAATAAAATGGCTTGAAATGAAGCTTGAAGCATACATTCGTGAACGAGGAGACAAAACAATATCACTGTGCAATGGAACATTGAAAATGCACAAAAAGCCAGATCGAGTTGAAATTGAAGACCTAGAATTGTTCTTGAAAAATGCACGTAAAGAATGGTTGACTGTTGTTCCTGAGCAAATAAAACCAAATCTCCTGGCTATCAAGAATCATATCAAAACCAGACCTACTCCAAAAGGAGTTAAAGTAATTGAGGGCGAAATTGAATTCAGCTATAAACTAAACAACGAGGAAGAAAATGCCGGAGAAAAAACTGAAACTGGAACTGGAATTAAACAAGCCAGTTAAGATCGAATTATTGCAGGATCAATGTCTTACTGGAACATCACGCTACGGGGAGTATTATCTCTACAATGTCCGTAACGGAACTGGTGAAGAGTTAACCTTCTTTCCTGATAAAGAAGTTCACGAGAAACTGAAAGATCTCCGCAGAGGAGATAAAGTGGAAATCTGTAAACGTGCTGAGCAGAGAGGAAGTAAAGTAGTTACGACTTTCGAAGTGAAGGTTCTGCCGAATAATGTTGAAAGTCCAGAGAAAGTCAACAATAAAATTCTGGATGATAATTATTTTAATCTGATGTTAACCTCCTGCAGAGATGCAGTTCGTATACAAAATGAACTCGGTGGACTTATGGATGCCAAATCGCTCGCAGTGACATTGTTTATTGCGAGAAGCAAGATCACGCCTAATGGATATAATTAAGCGGAGCCAGATATGCAGGAAGAAATATATCTGATTATTGAAGATGGAAAGATTACTGATATTATCACTAAGGCAACAGACCTAAGAGTGATCGTGGTTAATCTGGATGTCAGAAAGAAGGGTAAAGAACCTGTGATTGAACTGTTTGAGACTGAGCTAAAAAAAAGTCAGCTCTCGTTAAACTGAGAAACTTATTTAACAAGTAATGCCGGCAGTTAGTCCGGCATTTTTAATTTATTCAAACAGGAGATAAAATGAAATATCTGATTGTTTTTATACTTTTATTTTTTGTCAATTGCTCTTCGACAAAGGATATCAGATGGTCGGAAGAGGATGATTACGTAATCATTCAGATTTCTGAAATTACTGCGGAAGTAGAAACCTACTACGCTGAGATCACACTTGAATCAGGAAGGAGAATAGCTGTTGAGCTTGGATTGCCTGATAAGAATGGAACGTTTCGATTAAAGAATAACTTTGGAAGGTTCACAATTATAAAGTTGTATACAAATCTCGATCTTGAGTAAGGAGGATTTCCCTCCTTTAGCTTAAATATTGTTTCATAAAAAAATTTGATTTGAGAATCGATTGTATATGATCTTACCCCTAAAAAATAATCGACTCTTATTCCTGTAAAGCAAACATATGATTGGGCTACACCTTATTCGAGATATAAAACATTCTATTTCATTAATATCATCTTTTTTCCTACTGTATAATATCCACTAATTTCTGATTTTGCTGTGAAGATATAAAAGTAAACTCCACTTGGTAGTTCTGAACCTTCAAATACTATTTGGTACTCTCCTGGTAATATTTCTTCATTCACTAAGGTTATTATTTTATTTCCCAGTATATCATATACTTTTAAGGAAACAAAACTCTTTTCAGGAATTTGATAAGAAATGGTAGTAGCAGGGTTATAAACGGATTGGGATAATTTTGACTGAGGTAGTACTCTGCTGGTAAAGTATTATTTGATATATCGTCAATTCCCGTAGCATAATCTGTTTTGTAAATACCGTTCGCAGTACCTATATATATAAAATTATTATCTGTTGAAATATTTTTCATGGTGCGTGCATAAATTGAGGGTTGAATAACAGGTAAATTTTGTGAACCAGGAATTAATCTCCAATATATATTATCATTTTCTGAATAAAATAAACCTTCGTTGAACCATGCATAAATTATAGATGTTTTTGAGTCCTGATAACCTGAAATAAAATGTGCGTTGGGTGTATAATCACCTGCCATATTTTGCCACGATACACCACCATCATCAGAATAAATTTTATCAGAATAATTAAAAAGGTAGATACGGTTTACTATGAAAAAATCTAAAAACACTATGGACACATTTGGACTAGACAGGTTTTGCCATGTGTTTCCTCTGTCCGTACTGCGTCTAAAAAATTCTCCTGCAGAAGCTCCACTTATGTAGAGAGTATTAGGATTTATTTTATCAATAGCAAAAGTCATTACTATTCCGAATTCCTGTTCGCCGGGACAGCATTTGTATTCCCAATAATTTCCAGCATCTGTTGTTTTATAGAACAATTCAATGGTTTCCCATTCATGACCACGGGTATGAGTTATTACATAATATTCGTTTGGATCTATAGGCGAAATAATAAAATCTGTAATAGGTGCATCTCCCGGAGTCCCAACTGAATCCCAGCTTAAACCATTATTCGTTGTTCTAAAGAAATATCCTGTTTGATAATATAGTTTTAAAATGAAAATTTTTGAACTGTTATTTTTATCTATTGAAAATAAAGTGACGGTCTTATTGCCCAATGAACTATCCAGTTTTTCCCAAGTTTGACTTTGATCAATTGACTTATACAATCCTGAATTATCGTTCATTGAAAGATCGCGCGTGCCTGCCCAGATAGTATCGCCTCTTACTTCTAATCCGTAAATAATCATCGAATCCAAACCAACAAACTCCCACTCCTGTGCTTTGTTAAATGAGGTAGTAAATAACAGTAACAAGCAAAAAGAAATTATTTTTGTTTTCATTTGGTTAAATATGTTTAACTATAAATTTTGTTTTTCCAAAGGATCCTTCGGACAAAATTAGCAATTGTTTACAATTTTTCACATGGAAAATTTGTGAGAGATAAAGGGCTGTCAGTAAAACAATTTAATTTGTACTTCTTCAATAAACAAAAAATTAGAATTAGTAAACAGCAGTATGGAAATTGAATAATAAAATGTCAAGCAGATATATTACTCATTTATTACCGTCTTAACTGAGGAATATGACTTTTCTTAAATTCAAAAGGTCAATAATCTCTGTCTGTAGTTTTCTAATTGTCATATGCCCGATCATTGGTTCCTTAATAAGTTCGTTATAATCAACATTTAGTAAATCAAGTATGCATTTTATTTTTTTCTTTTTCAAAATGTATTGTTTAATAAATTTAGGCAGTTTAATGCAAGATATATCCTGGCTAGCCAGATTAAAATATATTTGTGTTGTTGCGAAATTATCTCTAAGTAACGGGAAGTATTTCCCCACAAAACAGTCTGTATCTTTAAATGCAGTTAAATACTCTTCTGGTTCTGTTCCTACTAAGCAATCTTTTATCTTCTTTAGATTTTCAAGTATTATTCTCCTTGACTTTACTATAGTTTTTTCTCCAATATTTCTGTTTCTTAAAATCGATTTGGTTTCTGTATTTAAGAGATGTTCGAGTGTAAAAATGTTCTGTTTATCAGCATAGAACTTTAACTTTAATGGTAAATCAATTGTTTTAAGATATATTTGTCTTAACTGCTGATTATTGATACTGATAGTTTTATGCTTACTGAAAAAATCTGATTTTTTTATAAGTTGAATTATTTCGTCAAATTTTTTAGTTGTAACATTAGTATTAAAAGCATCCATTTTAGTTGCCATCATTTAAAGTATCCTAAAGCTTCCATCTAAGAAATCATTTGGATTATTTGGATCAAAATATCCTTCTTCTTTGTCAGCATAAACAGAAGGATTATTATCGAAAACTTTTTTGCAGGTTACGCAGCAGAAATAATATTTCTCGTTCTTATAGATACTTATACCTTTTGCATCATTTATTTTAATTCTCTCACCACAAACAGGGTCTCTTTCCCATTCAACTTTATCAGAATCCTTCTCACCCTTTTTGTTTTGTGGAATGTTATCAATATACTTATTCATATTTTTATCGAACTCTGCCTTACAAGTATCACAGCAGAAATAATATTTCTCCCCATTGACTTCACTAACTTTACATCCTTCAGTAGTTATTAAGTACATTCCACAAACTACATCACGAATAAAATTTTCCTGATTCACCTTAACATCTCCTTTTTTTTGTAAAGGAATTTATTGCACTATCAATTTCCCTTTTACCATTCCCATCCCGCATTGAAAACCGTATTCGCCCGGTTTATCAATTGTTAATTCGACAGGAATAGTTTTAAATGGAGTTAGCGTTGCCCTTTTATTTAAATCTGAAAAAATAACCTCTTCTGTGCAGGCAGCGGTTTCTTCTCTTACAAAATTTAATTTAATAGGTTTACCGGCTTCGAATATCAGAACATCCGGTGTGTAACCGCCTTTAACTTTTATCACTGCTTCCTGTATTCCTCCTGCGGCAGCTTGAATTTTTACAGCTTCTTTTTCAGAGAACCAGAAGTACCACGCTACCCAAGTGGATAATGCAAGCCCTCCAATAATTACTAATATTTGATCGAGTACCATTTTGATATCTCCTTATTTCAATTTTGGTTTAAATCTTCTTAAACGATTCGCATTGGTTACAACAGTTACAGAACTAAATGCCATTGCAGCACCGGCAATTAGTGGTGAAAGTAATAATCCAAAGAAGGGATAAAGTAATCCGGCAGCAATTGGAATTCCGAGTCCATTGTAAAAGAATGCACCGAATAAATTTTCTTTAATGTTTTTCATTGTAGCTTTTGAAAGCTGGATAGCCAATACAACACCTTTAAGACTTCCTTTAATTAATGTTATATCAGAAGCTTCTATTGCCACATCAGTTCCGGTTCCTATAGCTAATCCAATATCTGCCTGAGCTAATGCTGGTGCATCGTTAATTCCATCACCAACCATTGCAACTTTCTTTCCTTCATTCTGAAGCTTCTGCACATTAAATGCTTTGTCTTCCGGAAGAACTTCTGCAAGAACTCTATCAATACCTACTTGTTTTCCAATTGCATTTGCTGTTCTGCTGTTGTCTCCTGTGATCATTACTACTTCCAAACCAAGTTTTTTAAGTTGAGCAATTGCCTCTTTTGAATCCGGTTTAATAATATCTGCAACAGCAATTATACCGGCAGCTTTATTATCAATCGAAACAAACATCGGTGTCTTTCCTTCATCAGCAAGCCTACGGCTTTGTTCTTCCAAGCCGTTAAGTTGTATAGAAAATTTATTCATCATCTTAAGATTCCCAAGAAGCACTTTCCTTCCATCAACATTTGCTTCAACGCCGTGACCTGGAACTGCGTTAAATTCTTTCGGATCATTAAGGGTTAGATTTTTATCCTCAGCACCTCTTACAATTGCCTCTGCCAATGGATGTTCCGAAGATCTCTCAACACTTGCACTAAGTGCTAACACTTCATCTTCCTTAAAGCCATTTGAAGTTATTACATTAGTGAGCGATGGTTTACCTTGAGTAATTGTTCCGGTTTTATCTAAAACTATTGAATCTAATTTTTGTGCAGTTTCCAAAGCTTCACCACTTCTGATTAAAATTCCGTTTTCAGCACCTTTGCCAACTCCAACCATTAAAGAAATCGGTGTTGCCAAACCAAGAGCACACGGGCAGGCAATTACAAGCACTGTAACAAAAACAATCAAAGCATAAATTATTTGAGGAACCGGACCAAATACATACCAGGTGACAAATGAAAGAATTGCCAAAATAATTACTGCAGGAACAAAATAACCCGAAACATTATCCACAATTCTTTGTATTGGCGCTTTAGAGCTTTGTGCCTGTTCAACCATCTGAATAATCTGTGCGAGTGCTGTATCTTTACCAACTTTTGTTGCCTTAAATTTGAATGAACCGGTTTTGTTTATAGATGCACCAATTACCTCATCACCAATGTGCTTTTCAACCGGAATAGATTCTCCAGTAATCATTGACTCATCAACTGTGGAAGAGCCATCTACAATCTCTCCGTCAACTGGAATCTTTTCGCCGGGTCTTACAATTATAATATCATCAAGAACAACTTCTTCAATAGGAATATCAGTCTCTTTTCCATTTCGCTGAACCCTAGCGGTCTTTGCCTGAAGCCCAATTAACTTTTTAATCGCTTCGGAACTTTTTCCTTTAGCTCGAATTTCTAGTGCCATCCCAAGAACAACCAAAGCCACAACGACAAACACAACATCAAAAAATACATCAGCTAATTGTTCGGAAGGAAAAATTTCCGGAAATAAAACAGCAACTGCAGAATAGAGCCAAGCGGCAGAAATTCCGGTTGCAATTAATGTGTGCATATTTGCTGAACGGTTTTTAAAAGCTGCCCAAGCTCCGGAATAAAACTGGGAACCAGACCAGAACATTACCGGCAGGCTCAGGAAAGCCATTCCTAACCAGATATATGTCAACAGTTCCGTTCCTTTTTGGAATTGTTCTGGTAAGCCCCATAAATCAGGATAACTGAAAAGGATAACAGGCAAGGAAAGAATTGCAGCAAAAATAAATTTCCTCATCAAAGTTTTATATTCTTTTTCGCGTGCAAGCTGGTTTTCATCAGCCGATTCTTCAACCTTTCCTTTAGTTTCTTTTTCTATAGTTTTCTTTTCTTGTTTGAACCCTTGAATGGGATAAGTTTCATAGCCGAGTTTTTCAATTACATCTTTTAAATCGTCAAGTTGTATTAAACCAGGTACGTATTTTATAATTGCCGATTCAGTTCCAAGATCAACACTTGCAGAAATAACTCCACTTTTTTGCTTCAATTCTTTTTCAATTTTAGAGACACACGATCCGCAATACATTCCTCTTATTCCTATCTTCAGAGTTGACTGTCCTGTCTGATAGCCGGCTTTTTTAATTGCCCCGATTATCGCTTCGGTACTTGTTTCACCGTTCATATATTCAACGTGTGCCATCTCTGTTGCATAATTAACACGAGCTACTCTAACACCAGGCAGTTTCTTTACTTCTCTTTCAATTGTATTTACACACGAAGTACAGTGTAAACCATTTATTGGTAAAGTAAGTTTCTCTATTCCATCACTAGTTGTTCTGTACGTTGGTTCAACTTTATTCATTTTTTCAATGTAAATGTTCGGATCGAGGGCAAATTTATTCTGGCAATTTTCAGAACAGAACTCATATCGTTTACCATCCAAATCAATATAATATTCCGAGGGTACTTTCACTTCCATTCCGCAAACCGGATCGTGTGCCATCTTATTTAACTCCTTTCTCAAGCTATTAACTACTTGCTTTTAGTTTTAATTAATGATGAGACTTATGCTCTGTTTCTTCCTTCTTCTTCATAGTATCACTTTTTTCATCTTTCATATCGTGTTTCATCATTCCATCCATCATTCCTTCACCGTGCATCATCTTCATCATCATTTTGTGTATTTCGGGATTATCCATCATCATTTTGCACATCTGCATCATTCCGGAGGAATCACTTTTGGTATGTTCCATCATCTTTTGCATCATCATTCCTCTCATGTGCTCATCGGATGCAATTTTATCCATACATTTCTGCATATCCTCATCTTGCATCATCATCTTGTGCTCTTTCTTTTCAGTGGGTTTTTCCTGGGCGTTAGCTGCCAGCGTAGCTGCAAAAAACACAGCGGTTAATACAGCAACGAATAAAAAATACCTTCTTACAAATTTTTCTTTTATTGAAAAAATCCCAAGTACAACTAAAACCAAGCTGGTTAAGATTAAACCAATGATTAAAATTTCGGTTAACATTTTCTCAACTCCTTTCGTTTTTGCTTTTTACTTTAATCGGCTGAAGCTTTCTGACTGCTGAAATTCCTTTGGAAGTCAAAACTATACTGAATAAACTCAGACCGACAATTAAAATCTCATTTAACATTTTTTGCTCCGATTTTGATTTATAGTAGATTAGACAAGAGAGATGCCATTAAAAAGTTGTGATTATAATACATAACAAAGGTTTTGATTTCTGAAAAGTTTAAGAATCTTAAAAATATTTAAATATGTTAAGGGGCAGTTCCAAGTGCATTAAAAAAGGTTGATGAATTAAATATCACCAACCCTTGTAAATTGATTAAAACTTACTTTTTTCTTATTGATGTCTCTTCCCATCAAGAAAAAAGTTCTTTACCGATCTTTTCTTGGATAATGTGAATTCATTATCTGTTGTAAGAGAAGCTGAATGCCTTTTTTGTTTCAGAAAAAAGTTTTGATTGCCATTTGCAAACACATTTTTACTATTTTCTGTCTTTTCACGGATGCGAGTATATACATTCCTGGAAAAAGGACCGACTTTTTTATAATTGGAATAATCGAATGGAATTAAAGTTTGATGGGTTCTTTCACTCAAAGATTTATTACCAATTCTTTTAGATAACGGCTGCGCTTCTATAGCAGAGCTTAACAATAATGTTATTGCTATTCCCGTTACTATAACCAACGACAAAATTCCCCGTACCATATGTTTCTCCTTAAAAAGTTTTATAATATTTTTATCTAACATCGACTTATTAAAGTCCAATATTATGAAGCCAAATGGTATGCCGGGGAAATGTTTTAATTAAATGAATAATTGAGCTTTTCTTTATCGTAAGGATTTAAAAATCTTAAAAATTTTTAAATTTGTTAATAGGAATCCGATTCGGGTTCGGAGTAATGATACTTTCCAAATAAACCGGCAGCAATTATCAGCAGCAGCAACCCGGCAGATAAAAACGGCAAATGAATATTTAATGCAAAAAGTATCCCCCCCAGAATTGCTCCGATTCCCTTGCCAAGATTATCAACAGAATTCTGAACGCCTAAAGCAGAACCTGTATTTTGAGGAAATCTTTTTGAGATTAGCGAAGAAAGCGAAGGAGTTATTGAAGAAATTCCAATTGAAAGTATCGTAACACTTAATATGATTAGAAATAAATTTTCAAATACCATAAGAGAAATAATTCCAATGGCAGTTAGTAAAAAGCCAAACGGCATCAAAACTTTCTCTCCTTTTTTATCAATTAAGTGTCCTATAAAAAAACTTTGAGCTATTCCCATTATCCCGCCGCAAAAAGAATATATTATTCCAAGCTCCAGTGTGCCGTAGTTAATTAAATATTTTGCGTGCAGTGAAAAAGTTGCTTCAAACAACATTAACGAATACTGGCTTACAAACGAAAGGATTAAAAGAAATCGTATACTCTTAACAATACTAACAATGCTAATCTTTTCATTTTGAGGAATTGAAACGATAAAACCTGAAGAATCTACGTTTGAAATTTCCGGTAATTGTTTTATTAAAAATAAATTAAAGCCCAACAGTATTGATATTGAAGTAAACGGAATAGAGAATTCATCAAAAGAAAAATTAGAAACAGAATAGACCGGTAAATTAATATTGGAAAGAAAAGATGATGCTGCTGGCCCAACAGTTGCACCAATTGCACTTGCACCTCCAATCCACGCTAACACTTTCCCTCTGTTTTCTATTGGAGACAAATCGGATACATAAGAGCTTGCAACCGGAATTACTGCTGCTGAAAATATTCCTCCAATTATTCTTGAAGAATAAAGCCAGTATAAATTGCTGCTTATTCCAAAAATAAAGATTGATAATGCAGTACCAATTAAGCCGATAGAAAACAACGGCTTTCTTCCTATAGTATCCGAAAGCTTTCCCCAAAGAGGTGCAAACAAAACCTGCATCAGCGCAAATACGCCGGTTATCATTCCAACGTGTAATGAAACAGTTTCCTGGTTCATTACTATTGATGACATTCTTTCAACAAAGAAAGGAAGCAGTGGAAGGGTTAATCCGTATCCCACATAAACCAAAAAAATTGAGAGGTAGATATAGAAAAGATTTTTATTCATTTGTTTTTTCTTTTAGGCAGCAGATTATAATTCCATTATTCCATTTCTCAGCATTCATCATTCCATCATTCCAATATTCCGTTCATTTCTCCGCCTTGCCTAAAGTTACCACCGAAGTTTTTTCATCATCATCCCTGTAATACTTTACTTTTACTTTTTCACCCGGTTTGTGTTTTAACAAAATATTAATGAAAGGATTCTTTTCGTTTATTTCTTCATCAGCAATTTGAGTGATTATATCGCCAATTCTTAGTCCGCCTTTATAAGCGGGTGAACTCTTGCTGATTTCAGAAATATAAACGCCCCATTCTACCGGCAGAGAATATCTGTAAGATAGTTGCGGATTTACTGGCAGCCAGTTTATTCCGAGGTAAGGTCTTGCTACATAACCTTGCGCTATAAGCTGCTTAGCCACAGCATCAACAGTATTGGATGCTATAGAAAAACCAAGCCCTTCAGCGATATCCCCGGAATAACCGCTGCCTCTAACAATTAAAGTATTTATACCAACAACCTGCCCGGCTAAATTTACCAGAGGTCCGCCGGAGTTGCCGCGGTTTATTGCAGCATCAGTTTGAATTAAATCTTCCATCGAAAATTGTTGTGATGTTTCGATTGCTCTGCCAAGTGCACTTACTACGCCTACAGTAACAGTATTTTGAAACTCACCGAGTGGAGAACCCATTGCAATTACAGTTTCACCGGGCTTAAGTATGTCAGAGTTGCCTAATTGAGCAAAATTATTCCAATTACCGTCAACTTTAATAACTGCAATATCGGCGAATTTATCTCCGCCGATAAATTCGGCGGGAAGAGTTTTGCCATCGCTTAATATTACTTCAAGGGAATTAAAACCTTCAACCACGTGATTGTTTGTAATTATGTATCCATCTTCAGATACGATAACACCAGATCCTGAACCCTTCTGTTGCATTCTCTGACTGTCAAAGAATCCTCTTCTTACCTCAGTCAAATTATTTATTACTGTAACAACAACCGGACTCACTTTTTCAACAGCACGAGTTACTGCAGTTTCAATATCAACTATTGGAAGTGACTCTATGTGTTGGGGAAACAGTTTTACTTTGTCATCGTTTTGAAAAGCTTGGTTTGTCGAGTCTGACGAAGTAATCCAGTAAACGGCAAAACCGCCGACCGTTGCTCCTAGCAGTGCAGCTAAGAAAATAATTAATAAGTAAGCTTTGTTTAGTTTTGTATTCGAGTTGCTTGACATAATCGCAGTTTCGTAATGGAATTAATAAGTCAGTGTTATGCCAGCACCATAACCCATATCGCTGTCATAATGTGTTGAAAAGGAAAAATATTTGGTAACAATATATCTAAAGCCAGCCATATATTCTTTGTCGGTATTTGCCATAAAATTTAGACGCAAACGGCTCGTAATGGAAATATCTTCTCTGCTAAGTTGGAAACGAAATTTACCGTCTGAATCAACTCTTCCATCGGCAATTACAAGCATTGGTAGTGTATATTGCACTCCGGCTGCAAATGCTTTTCTATCATTTTTGTTGCTTACCTGGCCGAACAAGTTCTTTTCCTGAGAAGCCTTTTTATAATGATAGTCGAATCCTATATAAGGGAATAGCCACTGCATCTTGCCAAGATAGCGTCCGAAGTTAGCTTCACCCTCATAACCTCGCGTATCCTTATAACCTAAATGCCATAATGTTTGCAACTCCCAACGGGTTCCGGCATAGTTTATTTCACCATCGCTTCCGTTGCTTTCTACTCCTGCGCGTCCCATTAGGTAAAATTCACCACCGTGATCGTTAAGGAAATTTTGAAAATCATTTTCGGGATCAAGTAAAGCAGGATTTTGTGGAGAATCTTTGTAACTGAAAATTCTGCCCATTCCTGCCATCATGTGGTAAAGAATATGACAGTGAAAGAACCAATCACCACCAGACTCGGAAGCCGCGAACTCAATTGTATCCCGCTCCATTGGCATAATGTCTATGATGTTTTTCATAGGAGCGTATTCACCTTGACTATTAAGCAATCTAAAATCATGACCGTGCAAATGCATCGGGTGACGCATCATACTATTGTTGAAAAGAATGATTCTTAGGTTTTCTCCTTTCTTAATTAGAATCTTATCGCTTTCCGAAATAGTCTTATTATCCATCGTCCACACATAGCGATTCATAGTTCCCGTCAAATCAAATTTTAATTCTCTCCAGGTTCCTTTAGGTAAAGTAGTTTTTTCAGGGGAGCGAAGCATCTCATAATTAAGAGTTACAATATGTGAATTCTCTTCACCCATTTTCATCCCTTGCATGTCTTCATTCTTGATAGTATCTTCAGCATTTTCAGGACCAGATATTTCGGGGTACATAACGGTATTCATATCCATTACCTGGTTCTGCATATTCATTCCTTCCATTTCAATGATGTTGCCGTTCATATCCATCATATCGTTCATCATTTTCATTCCTTCAAAGTATTTTAGTTTAGGTAATTTTGCCGCCGGTACTTTTTCTCCGCTGCCTAACCATAACGAAGCTGATCCGGTTCGGTCTTCCGGAGTTGCTAAAATTTCGTAACTCTTGTTATCAGGAATTGTAACAATAACATCGTAGGTCTCTGAAACAGCGATGATAAGCCGGTCAACTTCAACCGGTTCAACATCATTGCCATCAGTTGCCACTACAGTTATTTTACCGCCCGAGTATGTTAGCCAGAAATAATCAGATGCGCCGGCGTTGGCTATACGCAGCCGCACCTTGTCTCCTGCCTTAAATTGAGGCTCTTCACTTTGGTTCTTCCCGTTTATCAAAAAGTTATCATAATAAATATCGCTTACATCCATAGCTGTCATTCGTTTCCATTCATTAGTTAGCTTCGTTACGAAATGTCCACGGATTAATGCTTCACCATAACTTTGGGTAGAACCTTTTTCTATTGTAAACCAATCTGTGGCAGATTTTAAACTTCGATTAACTTCCTCAGGATTCATGTCAGTCCACTCACTTAATACCACATTTAGCGTTGGAATATCCGGTTCATCATTTCTTTTAAGTATTATAAAAGCGCCGTACATACCAATTTGTTCCTGCAGCTTAAAATGACTGTGATACCAATGCGTGCCGTGCTGAATAATAGGGAATTTATACAAATATGTTGAATGAGGTTTAATTGGTGTTTGTGTAAGATTAGCCACGCCATCGTACCTGTTAGGTAGAAAGAGACCATGCCAGTGCAGAGCTGTTTCCTCGTCTAAATTATTATATACCCAAATCTCTGCTGTGTCACCTTCAGTGAATGTTAATGTAGGCATCGGAATAGTTCCATTTACAGCAATAGCACTTGTTTTATTTTTTCCTAAAGTAACTGTAGTATCGGCAATGTATAAATCGTACCTAACGGTTCTCCTCGAAGAAGTCGGGGCAGATTGAGAATAGATATTTATAGAAACCATCGAGATAAAGATCAAAATGATATTTGTTTTTTTCATAGAAGTTGAAATAATATTTATTTGTTAAGAGAAATGCTGTCTCTTGTTTCTCGAAACCAGTTAATTAACAATTTTTTCTGTTCTGTAGTAAGCTGCGCCTGTTTATGCAGCAAGCGGTATGCAGGTAAGGGCATTGTACCGTCTTTAATTTGGTTCTCAATTCCGCGCAGCTTGCTTATTTGTCTTCGTCTGGAAAGAGAACCAAATTCGCTGAAATTAATCTGAGCTTTTCCATTCTTAATATCCTGAGCTAATAACCATCCGACCGGTTGAATATTGGAATACCATGGATAGTTTGTGTTGTTACTATGACAATCATAACAAGCATTCTTTAAAATAGAAAATTCACTATCAGGAATGTTGAACGTTTTTGAAATATCTGTTTGTAAAGTCTGCCCACTAATATTGCTGCGGTCAGGTCTAATAAATTGTATCGCAATAAATATGATTATCAAAGACAACAATATCCAATGTGCTATTTTTTTTATAACATTTTTGGAAATCATTTTATTTCTTCCTCAACAGTACCGCAGGTAAGCATCTTTTTACCATAATAGGGATTTTTTATGGTTTTTGATTCACTTAGCCAAATTGCTCCTTTCTTATCATTATACATAGAGCAGTAAATCTTATATAATGTTTGTCCGCCGCCAAATTCTTTTACCAGATCGTAGATATCTGCGCTAAGCATATCAAAATGTTCACGCTGATGCTCTATATTACCGGCATTATCGCCTATGTGTTCTGCCATTTCTTTAGCATCTTCTTCAACTTCAACATATAATTCTTTTTGCTCCGGGCTTAAGAAATTTTTATCCAGCTTTTCAAATGCGTCAATTATTTCTTTGCCGGCCGCTGCAGCATCTTTTGATTTGTCATTTACCAATGCGTCCTTTAGCTGCAGATAATACCCAACAATTTCTTTAATTGATGCCGCCGTTTTAGGATCTATATTGCGGGTAATTTCTTGCTGAGTCTTATCCATAGATTTCATATCATGATGAGTATTTTTCATATCCATATGTTTATGATCTGATGAATCCTGCGCGGCAACGGAAACAGTAAAAATTAATGCAAGTACTATTAGAGCAAAGATGTTTTTCATTTTTTTTACCTTTATAATTAGTTAATATAAGTTTAATTAATTTTTTTTCACACAAAGCATTATTCATTTTCACAAAAGTTTAAAATTTTTATTCAAAGTATATTTCATAGAATATTAATAAGATTTGCCACACATTTAATTACTGAGTAATCCCAGTCCTGCTTTTTGAACGAAATCAACAAAATGGTTTAATGAGGAATTTATCGGATCAATAATAATTGACGGATATACACCAAGTAATATTACAATTGCTATAAGTGGAACGAACATAATAAGTTCTCTTTTATCGACATCAGTCAGTGAATTCCATTTATCGGGAAGTTGCCCAAAGAAAATACGCTGAAAGCCACCCAACATATAAGCTGCTCCTAAAACAATTCCTGTAGTTGATAAAATTGCAATCCAAAGAAACGATTGAAATGCACCAATATATGAGAAAAGTTCGCTTACAAATACATTAAGACCAGGTAAACCGATTGCAGCAAAAAAAGCAATAGTGGTAACTCCGGTATAAACTGGCATTTGATTAGCTAATCCGCCAAAATCATCCATACCGCGTGTATGTGTCCTGTCATAAATTACTCCTACTATTAAGAATAGCATAGCAGTAACAATGCCGTGGTTAAACATCTGAATTACTCCTCCGATTACCCCCATTGAATTTAGTGCGGAAATTCCAATAAGAACTATTCCCATATGACTTATACTCGAGTATGCAATCATCTTTTTAAAATCTTTCTGAGCCATAGCGCAGAAAGCACCGTAGATTATATTTATCATTCCTAACACTGCCATAGGGAAGGCATAACTAAGCATCATATTGGGAAAGATTGAGTAACTGATCCTTAACAAGCCATAGCCGCCTAACTTCAACAAAACTCCTGCGAGAATTACACTTATTGCTGTCGGAGCTTCAACGTGAGCATCTGGTAACCAGGTGTGGAAAGGAAATACAGGAACCTTTATAGCAAAACCAATAAACAATGCAATAAAGGCAACGGATCTCCAATATGTTCCAATCCCTGCAAGCAAAGAACCAGGTACAAAATTTTGGGGATCCATCATATCAAGCATATTAAAAGTATGTATGTTCTGCCCGGACGCTGGATCGAGCACTCTAACACTTGCATATAAACCTATAATTACAAGTAATATAAGGACTGAGCCGAGTAAAGTATAAAGGAAAAATTTTATAGCTGCATATTCACGTCTGGGACCGCCCCAAATTCCAATTAAAAAATACATTGGGAGCAGAGTTAATTCCCAGAAAAGATAAAATAGAAAGAAGTCGAGCGCTACAAAAACACCCATCATTCCTGTGACGAGCATAAGGTAAAGAGCAAAATATCCTTTTATTGATGTATTAATGTTCCAGGAAGCAATAACTCCGATGAATGAAATAATAGCTGTAAGCATAATCATTGGTAAAGCAAGACCATCAATTCCCACGAAGTAATCAATAGCTACGTTACCTATCCACGCAAAACCTTCTATATCAATCCACCTGGCTTTCTCTATATACTGAAATCCATTCGGATCATTTATTCCTGTAAGAGATGAATCGAAATTTATCCAGATAAATGCTGCAACAACAAGTTGAAGCATTGTTGTTATCAGCGCAGTCCATTTAACTATATTTGTCTTACCTCTTGGAATCAGCATCACAACGACCATACCTATTAGAGGAAGAAAAGTAATCCAGGTCAGATATCCTATTCCTAAGAATTGATATTGCATTATGTTTCCATTTAGTTTTAGATAATTATTTTAATGTTATTTTATAACACTCCATCTTTTATAAAAGAAATTATAAATTGGTACGAAGACCAAACCGGCATAAACGCCATACAGAAAGCTTTCACACTGCTTCTATGCATACGGACAATTTATTCCCAATGTTTCATAAAACGAGTGCGGTACCGGCACAAGAATCATAAATAAAATAATGAAAGCAACTAAACCAATAGCAACTCTTTTACTGTCGAGCTTTGTTAAATCGTTTAATGGTGGTGCACTTTTAATTCCTGCTAAGAAGAAAACTATAATTGCCCACGTTAACAATCCGCTCCAGACAAATAAGCCAAGCAAGAAAAGTGAGAACAATGCAACGGTTCCAATTATGTTTGCATTTTTTCTTCCGAATAAAGCGTGAGCAATATGCCCGCCGTCTAACTGTCCGATTGGCAATAAATTAAGAGCCGTAACAAAAAGTCCAAGCCAGCCGGCAAATGCTAAAGGACTAAATTGAAATGTGTGCCCGCTAATTAAATCTTTACCGACAGATATTTTTGCCAGCAGAGCGAGTAAAATAGATGAACCAACATCAGAGCCGCCCATCATTGATTGTTGATCGGTCATAGGAACTATCGTTGAACTTTTTAACCCGATTATTAAAGCCGGAATTGCAAAAACTAATCCGGCAAGAGGACCGGCAACACCAACATCAAATAATGCCTTACGATTTTCTGAAGGTGATTTCAAACGAATGAAAGCACCAAACGTTCCCAGAGCAAAAGGAACCGGAATAAAATATGGAAGCGTAACATTCATCTTATGATGCTTAGCAGCAAAGTAATGTCCGAGTTCGTGTGCACCGAGTATTACCATCAAAGCTATTGCATAAAGTAAGCCAACATTAAACTTTTCCGGCTCTTTCAATAGATTTATTCCCTGGTGAAGTGCACCTGCATAAGTTGTGGTTACAAATGTCAAAATAAATAAGGTTAAATTTACAGCAGGTCTGGCTGGTTTTGCTTCTCCAATTGATTCATTTCCTGTATGCATTCCGGTATGAGCTGCGGTTTGTGCAGATGATTTCTTGGAAACAAGCACAATAGTGTTCCCGGCATCATCTTCCTGAAGTAATGAAATCACACCAAGCTTATCAGAACCTTCTTTTAGTTTTTGATAAGCCGTATCTGCATCTGTTAATAAATTGCCGGTATAAATCAAAGTATCATCAATTCGTTCAACATAATTTGCCCGGAACACTTCACCAAAACTTTTCGGAATGGGAATAATACTTTTAATATCCTCTTTCCTGATATCCTGATTTTCATCCCTTATTTCTCTTTCTGTTTGAGCGTGCATCCCTCTCATAAAATAAAACATTGCAAGACAGCAGATTACAATAAATAGAAAGAAAAGCATCGGGTTTAGTTCAACACCGTTTATTGCCAAAACGAAAAACACAAACAGCGGCAGCAAACAAAACAGCAGCATTAAGATTGTGTGCTGAAATTTATTATGGTCTTTCATATTGTTAACACCTTTTATTTAAAACTATTCATCAGAATTTTTTCTATAAATAATCAGAAGCATAATTCCGAATAGTGAACCAAATAAAGCTCCATCCAAAAAGGCGAAAATTAAACCTGATGTAACCGAGTTTAGTTCAATATTCAGAAGATTTGCTGTAAAGAAAATGAATTTCTCATTAAACATTCTCGTCATACCGTGAAATCCGGAAAAAAGTAAGTAGATAAAAGACCATACAATTCCGTACACAAGAGCCGGACTTAAAAGAATTAAGAATCGGACTTTCATAGCTAAATATTATTATGTGTTGTTACTGATAATTAACATTTTAATTCTCCAATTCATTTTTTCGCAAGCTGTTTTTTCTGTATGGATGGGCATTTCACTGAGCCATACGAACAAAATACACAACAATCACTTACTTTAGGTCTAATAATTTTCTTACAGTTTGTACATTCATAAAAAAACTGGCAAGCATCAACGGGCATCATTTCTTCTTTCTCAAAACCACAGAAAGGACATTGAATTACTGATTTATAAATTATTTCACTCATAACTTTTTACTTTGCTCAACCTTATACCCGTATACCATATACCCATATACCTTTAATGATGATGCTGATGTTCGCTTTCTTTTTTAGCATTTCTATCTTGTTGTGATTCATCATTTTGCTGCCCGTGTCCTTTATGCTGCCCGTGTGAATGCCCGCCACAGCCGCCCATTCCCCCTCCGCCGTGAGCGCCGTGTCCCCTGTGCATAAAAAACATTATAGCTGCAAATATGATTATGTATATTAATGTTTCAGACATTTTCTCATCTCCTTTTTATCCAACTAATCTTAATCAATAGACTTTTCTAACTTTCTTTTGATGCGTAAATCTGATCTCCTTTAATATTTACTTTAAATTCTGTTAATGGTCTTGGAGGCGGACCAGCAATATTAATTCCATTTAAGTTGTAATGCCCGTTATGACAGGCGCACCAAATATGCTGTAGGTCTGCCCGGTATTGTACAGTACAAGCTAAATGCGTGCAAATTGCAGTGTATGCTTTTAATTCACCTTCCGGTGTATTTATAAGGATACCGGGTTCATTGCCAAATCTGAAAATCTTTCCGCTGTTTGTATTCAATTCACCAACTTCCCCAGCTATAACTGAAGTTGGTATAGGCTCGGTAGATTTCGGTGGTATTAAATATTTTACAATCGGGTACATAACAGAAAAAGCAAATGCAGTAAAACCGCCGCCAAGAAAATATTTAAGAAAATTCCGCCGTGACTTATTACCATTATTATTTGAGGTTTCAGACATAATTAGCACCTCACATTTTATCTAACAATTTTCTTCTGTAGCGTGCGCAAGCTTACCGTGCCTGCACCAGACACAATCGCAATGTTCGTGCATACACTGTTTATCTATTAATCTTGTTTTATACCATCTTTGCGCTATAGGATAGATTATTTTTTTGCTTATTGAAGTATTATAATGTTTTCTTAAAGCCGGGATTACATCATCCATTGATTTCATTTTATTAAGGATAAAGGTATATCCTGTATTATATAAGTGTGCGAACAGCCATCTATTTGCCAGCGAAGTTTGAAGTTTTGGATAGAGGTATGCCTTGCAAAGTTCATCATAGGATTTATTCTGAATTATACTTCTTGCAGCAAGATAACCTGAAAGCATTGCATACTTAATTCCGAATCCCCAAAGTGCATCCTGGAATCCGGCATTCTCACCAACGTAAAGAATTTTATTATCCTTTGATGGAACCGGCTCATTGAAGAAATTAACAAATCCGCCAAACTCTTTCGGCTCAATAACATCAATATCTATAACAGATTTTAATACTCTAAGCGATCTTTCATAGTATAATTTTTCGTTTTTAAAATCTTCAAACATACAAGTAGCGAATGTTGCTTTCCCGTTGTTCACTAATAGGTAAGCATATGCTTTCGGTGCAATCTTATTATTTACAAATCCGATAAACATATTTTGGAGGGATGTTTTAAACTCCATCCCTTTTGCAATTGCATCTGCTGCTTTGGGTCCTGTACCAACTATTGCAGTTTGACTATCTACCGAATCTAATTTCTGACCCCACAAAATATTTACTCCCGCTTCTTCGGCTTGCCTTCTTAATCCCTGGTCAAGCGAATTTGAGTCAGAACCTCTTTCAATTAAATAGAAAAGCGGACGCGATGTTTTTACCTTTATTTTCTTTAAAACAGGTCCGTAAAAAAATCCATCTTCACCGGAATATGGATGACACAGGAAATTAATTTCGATACCGATCCGGCGTAATATTTTCAACGTATCTTCGTCATCAGACCAATTTTCCAGCCCCTGAAAATCACCGTTAAATCTTAATCCTACATCATTATTCTGTTCATATAAATTAACATCGTAGCCATTTTTAACCAGAGAAATTGCTGCTGTTAAACCAGCCGGACCGGCACCAATTACTAATATAGATTTTTGCTTCGACATATCTTAAAGTTTACTTATTTAATGGTGATGATGCTTATGCTCATCTCCATTATCTTTTTTAATATACTTTTCAGGATTGTTCTGGAATTGAACCATACAAAGAGTGCTGCAGAAATAATAAGTCTTACCATTGTAATCCAATTTTTCTGCTTTGGAAATATCTTTTATTTCCATTCCGCAAACCGGGTCGTGTGTCATCTTACACCTCTTTTAATTTTGTTTGATAATCAGTTAATTAATTTTGCTATTTTAAATCAAATTCATAAAGATTAAATTTTATTTTATTAGCTTTTGCAGTTTTCAGCAGCCATTGTTTGGAAGCGTCAGTCATTGAATTTGTGTGCAGCATTATTTTAGCTACATCACTAATAAAAAATTCTGCGAGGGGCTTATTTGAAAATATTGCCGGATGTTCTGATATATATTTGTTGGCTAATAAATTCTCTGCTGCATACTCACAAAATTCTTTCTCGAAACCAAAATATTTACCAATCGTTAAGAACATGGCTCTTTCACCATTATGTCCACAATTATTTTTTCTTATAATTGTCGCAAAACCCCTTAAGAATTCGCTTCGGTCTTTATAAGTAATTTCATCTATAATCATATTATCTTCCTTTCAAGTTTTAGGTGTATTGAACCGTGTTATTTTTTATCTGCAGCAGCCGTGACCGTTTTTATGGTTATGAGCTTGATTATGGTCAGTTAATACCGGCTGTGGTTTTGGTTTCTTTGAAAGAAAGTAAACATAGAAACCTACCACAATTACTACAGTTGTTATAATAAGCCAAAGCATCTTAAATCTCCTTTCAATTAATTACAGTATTTGTTCGGTTAGTCTTTTTCCCGGTTGGAATAAATGCGGGAACAAGCTTTTTATATTCATAAAATTTATTGCCAAATTTTTCTTCGAGATTTTTTTCCTCTCTTTTGGAAAGCCGGTAATAAGTAAACATCAGTATTGGCCACATAAACAGTGTGATAATGGTTGGCCACTGGATAAAGAAACCAAGAGTCACCAGAAACAGTCCCACATATTGCGGGTGACGGATGTAAGAGTAAATTCCTTCTGTAACTAAATGATCTTCCTTTGCATCGTGTATCAGTTTCCACCCTTTGTAAACCATATAAAATCCGAAGAAGATTATTCCGTTTGTAATGATGTGCAGAATTGTCATTGCAAGAACAGAATGTGATAAACCAAGAAAAACAAGCCACAGATGTCCGCTTGCGTGAGAGAATGGATCAAATACCGGGTACTTATTGCCGAACCAACCGGTTAGAAAATATATTGTAAGCGGCACTCCATACATTTCTGTAAACAAGGCAACAATGAATCCGAGGAATGCACCCATAGAACGCCACTCGAATTTATTTTTTGGCTTTACAAAGCTGAACACTAAAAACAAAACTATCAGAATGCTGAACGCAACCATAGTCCAGAATCCGTATGCATAACCGCCAATATCAACACCGTGCATTAAAATTTTCCTTTTTGTTTTCTAATTGAATCCAAAAGATAAGCCAACTGAAAATGTTTGTTTTTTAAGGTTATATAATGCTTTCTTCTCTGAAATTTTTAAAGAATTTAAATTTTGTTAAATATTTTAATAGAGAGATACTCTGAATCTGTTTTCCTCGCCCCTTAACTTTAATATTGGTTATTCGATCTGCTATGGCTGATGTGAAGTTGTTGGATTCATTGATATTATTACAATTACAAATAAGTACCAAGCACCAGCTATGTAAAGCACAAAATTGTACCCAACGAGTATTGCAACTGAAATTGTAAAAATTGAACCGATGAATCCTGCAATTCCCGATATACTTAATAAAACTGCAATTCCATTTCTTATCTTATGTTCATTCATCTCTGCTAACAAAAGTGGAAAGGGAATGCCGATAACTATTGCCGGGATAAAGACAAGAATAAACAAATAGAATTCAGAAACACCTGTTCTTAAATCCGGCAATATTAAGAATGCTTCAACAACAACAATTAAAAGTATTCCGATAACAGCTAACCCCACTATTCTAAGACGATTTTGACTTACAAGATTTGAGAGAAAGCTGCCAATTCCGTTACCAACTAAAAATGCGAATAACAATAATGAAAATGATTTCAAAGGATTATTCAACTGAAGATTCATTGCCTGAAAGAGATATGCTTCACTGAGTATATAGGTAAATCCGAGTAGAAAAGATACAATGGTTAAAATTCTTAAATTTTTTCTGCTAAATTCGGTTTCTTTATGAGCGTTGATGCTCATTCCCCAGTTCTTCCTAAACATATAGATAGACCAAATCAACAAAATAATTCCAGCAAAAACCAGAACATTCAAATTGTCCGGCAGTCCTAATTCATAATTAAAAAAGAAAGGAGAGTTATCAGTAACCGGATGAAGATTGATCGAAGCTTTCGTGGTTAAATCGTGAAAGTTATATTTGTTTTCTGAAACATCGTAAAGGACATTATCGAACATACTCCATTCAATATTTTGCCTGCGAACAACTGTATCTATTTCTATTTGTTCTGTAAAAGGGAAGAATGATACTCCTCTGTCGAATCCTGCCTGATGTGAAATAAAATGTCTTTCCTCAATTTTATCTTTATTGAAAGGTGTTTTCTTAATAACAAGCAAAGGCATCATACCCTGATCTGCAACGTAAAAGTAATTGGAAGCTTCGGGATTAGTTATACCGGATTTATTTTGCAAATCCAGATAATTTGAGATAATCTTATAAGTTTCTTCTCTGTTATGTGTAGTAAAAACTATTCTTCCTTCGTCGGTTAGTATATGTAAATAATCTTTTAAGGCTTCCTGTGTAAATAAATAGTTCTCTGTAAGGTTGACAAAATCGGTTGAGCGTCCACCTTTAGTAATAGGGATAGTAAGAAATATTAAATCATATTTGTTTTTTGTATTTCTTACAAAATTTCTTCCTTCACCAACAATTACATTGATGTTAGGTTTTCCAGCAAAGGTAGTTTTGTTATATTTCTTCATAAAATCAACAAAGGTGGGATTCACTTCTACCGCATCTATCTGCTTTGTTTTACCGAAATAAGCAGCGGCAATATCAATGCCTCCGCCAGGACCAATAATTAAAGCAGAATCTTTTTCAGAATCTTTTAAAAAATTAAATTCAAAAAACATATTTGAATGCATCAAGGTATGAAACAATTTTTCTTTATCTTTTTCTAATTCAGAAATGTTTACTACTTGCGTTCCCGCAGCACCATCAATAAACATTGACATTGAAGTTGTGGAATCGGGATAGATAAATTTTACAAGGTCGGTTCTTCCAAATGAATTCCATTTACTTTCAACAGTAGTTGTTTTAACTGAAGGATTGCTCTTTAATCGCAGTAAATCTTTTTCAGATGATGTGGCAATAATTATTTCAATATCGGGAGTTAATAAAATCAGGTAAAGTGACGCGAGTACTATGGAAGCCGTTGTTAGAATAAATCCTTTTCTTTTAACAAGCGGAATGGAAAGAATGGAAGCAATTGAAAAGATAATCAGAATTATTGCGAGAGACTGAACAATGCTAAATGTATTTAGTAAAAATAAACCAAGTAAAGAACCTCCGGCAGCGCCAATTAAATCAAGAGCATAAAGTGTTCTGCTTTTATCTCCGTTGGCTTGAAATATTAAAGCAGTAATAATTCCTACTAAAAAGAAAGTAACGCCTGCAAGAAGAATATAAATGATTAAACCAACCGAGCCGCTTCCGACGCTTTCAATAGAAGGTACAATAAAAATTGCAACAATACTTACCGGAAATAATAATTGGAGAACAATAAAATATTTATTATAAGATAAAGAGTTTTTTGCTGCCAGGCGTGAAGCATAAAGCTGTCCTAAAGCAAGGGCGAGTATTGCAAAAGCAATAATTATAAGAACAAAATGATATGCAAGCACGTATGAAAATATTCTTGCGAGAATTATTTCAAAACTTAAAGTAGAAAGGGAGAGAAGAAATATTGTCCAGTATGGTTTTACCTCTTTTGTCATTTTAGTTATCCTTAATCATTTATTTGCTTAGGACTGACTCTTTTATCAAACCAGTGGTAAAAAACCATAAAGAAATAACCCATCACCCAGCCCCATAAAAACGAAACTGCAATTCCTCCAATAGTATTGATTAGGCTAACAGAATTAAAAAATGGAATGAGCGGTTTGATTAGTGTAGAATAATCTTCTCCACCAAAAATCATCTTTATTGCTGCAAGAATAAAAATAGCCGCTGCAAATACTCCGGTTGCAACTCCAAAATATTTTTCGTCATACTTCTTTCCTCTCGACACTTCAACTGAAGAATTATCTTGGGAAGCAAGTTCTTTCTCAGATTTTTTTAATTCGGATTTTTCAAAAAAGTTTAGTGTTTTAGAAAAGATGAATGCAGTGTATGCACTGTAAATCAGTATAGCTCCAATGCCAACCAGATAGCTGATAAAATTTAATCCTGTAAAGCCGGGAATAAGCAGCTTCCATAAACCAAGCATTTGATATTCAGCGGGAACAATTAAATCATATATTAAGCAAAGGGTAAAAAGAATAGAAACATAAACAACAAATGTTAAGAATAGAGTTTTAAATCTTACAATAACTGGTTTTACTTCTATCTTATGCTCACTTACTTTTTTTCTTGCTAAAAGATTATAGGCGGGAACAACAATATAGCCAATTAAATATGAGCCGAGAGAAACTTCAAGCAAACCAATTATAATGCTTAATGAATCTAATCCACCGAACCAGGGAAGAATTATCTCCCATATTTTGTGCATATGCCAGAAGCCATCAATTCCTAAGCTTCCAAGTATAAGCTTAACACCAATGCACACCACGTAAAAAACCGTAAAGATGTAAAACAATGCACTTGCTATCGGATATGGTTCTAACTTTTTCATAGCTAATTAATCTCCATTGTCATTTAATTATATTGTTAATAAACTTTTTGGGATCTTTCTCGAATTCAGACTGGCAAAGCGGGCAGCAAAGGTAATATGTTTCTTTCCCGTATTTTATCTTAGCATAAGCTTTGTTTGGATTTATCTTTCTACCGCAAACAGGATCCCTCAAAGAATTGCTTTTGTTATTCACTTTTGCACCGTAATGTTTTATTTTTAAAATGTTCTAATTAGAAAAAGACAAGATGTGTGCCCTAAATCATTTTTGTTAAATTAACGTTAAAGCAACGATTGAAGAAAAAAAGATTTAAGAAGTTTAAAAATATTTAAAGATTTTAATAATGACTTTTATATTTACTTACATAGCATTACTGTTAACCCACTCAATCTTCGACCTTGATTTAACTCAGACTATTTTTCTTGCATCCACATTGCTTGCCGCCATAGGATTAATAGTAATTATATATTCGAGAAATCGTGAGTCTGTTAAAAGCCGGTTGTTCATTTTGATTCTGCTTTTAGTGATTGGCTACTTAATATCTCACGCATTTCATTTTTTGATAATGCATTCATCGAATGTTACAATACTTGATAACTCCTGCCATTCGTTTCTGCTGATGATTATTGTGGCAGTTACTTTTTTTACGTGGAACTTTCCCGAACCCCGCAGAATTGGTGTTATTAAGAGTATGCTCATAATAATTCCCTCTGTTATTCTTTTGGGTTTATTATGGACCGGATATTTCATTGAAGAATCACACGCTCACGAGCATTCATTCACTGTTAAATATTCTTCACTTTATCCGGTATTTTTATTATGGTATGCTTTGCTTGTTGCAATAAACTTTTACTGGTTGATTAAAAGGTATAACACGGAAGAAAATTCGATTCAGAAGAAACAAATTCTTTTGCTGTTCTTAGGTTTAATCATAACAAATCTTGCATCTTTTATATTTGGTTTATTCCTTCCCTGGTATCTCGGTTTTTATTACTTAGTGGAAATCAGTCCGCTTTCTTTTTTAGCCGGAGTTATTCTCTTTACAACAGTAGCCGTAAACAGATATGATATGTTCCGGGCTTCAATGCAAAGGATACATAACTTCAGCATATCAAAAAAAATTATACTTAGCGCTTCTGTTCTTGTACCTATTATTATTTTGTTGGTGCAAGTCCCTTTAATGAGATTTATTTTCCAGCCGGAGAGTAACCGTGAGCTGTACAGGTTATTTATTATTAGTGTATTTGGTGGAGTTGTTGTAAGCATAATCATTGCCTTTGTTATTGTTAAAATCATTTCAAATCCTTTAAAGATGTTGAAGAATAAAGCCCACGAAATAGAAAAAGGCAGCTATGGCATAAAGATTGAGTTTTCTTCTAATGATGAGTTCGGTGAATTAACAGAAGCTTTTAATAATATGTCTGAAACATTAAAAAATAATTCCTCTGAATTGAGGAGCAAAGAAGAGAGGATTTCTTTATTGCTGAATGCTTTTGAGGAATCTTCTGCCGCAATTGCTATTGTTAATGAAGATTTCAGAATAATAGAAGCCAATCACCAGTTTTGTCAAATAGTTAAAACCGACAGGGAGAAAATAATAGATGAATATTTAGTTGACGTTCAATTTAAAGGTGAATTAAATGAATATTTCACTATGATAAAAAATGAACTTCAGCTTTATTCAAAATTCAGAGGAGAGTTGAATTATGACAATAAGATTCTTTTAATATACGTTACGCCATCTTCAACGGGCAGCAAGTTTAATGGATATTTATTTATCGAGGTTGATATAACAGAACAAAAGAAGCTGGAAGAACAGTTGGTCAAATCAGAAAAGCTTGCAGCACTTGGTAAAATGGCTGCAGTACTTGCCCACGAAATAAAAACTCCTTTAACTTCTATTAAAATGAATACAGATATCATTGCTGCAGAATTAAAGTTAAACAAAGATGAAAAAGAAAATATTGCGATTATTCAAACCGAAATTAACCGGCTTAACAATTTAGTTAAAGATGTTTTGCAGTTTTCCAGGCAAATGGAATTAGATATTTCTGAATTTAATTTATTTGATTTGGTCGAAAAGATTAAGCACCAGCTTAATAGTAAATTAAAAAGTAAAAACATTTCTTTACTTAATAACTTAGGTAAAATTGATTTGATGGCTGACAGGCAAAGATTAACGCAGGTATTTTTAAACTTAATTGATAATTCGATTGAAGCCATTAGCAGCAATGGTAAAATAGAATTGAAATCATTTATTGATGAAGATAAAAATAATGTTCAGATTCTAGTTATAGACAGCGGCACCGGTATAAGTGATGATATAAAAGTGTTTGAACCATTTTTCACCACTAAATCTTCCGGCACTGGGCTTGGTTTATCAGTAGCACAAAAAATTATTGAGCAGCATAAAGGAAAAATCGGTTTGGTTTCATCAAAACAAGGTGAAACTGTATTTGAAATAATTCTCCCTCTTAATGAATTAAATAATCGGGAAAAAGATTTACAGAAAAGTCAATATGAGCAATGATATGAAGACAGAAAATAATAGTTATAAAATACTTGTTATTGATGACGATGAATCAATTAGAAAAACCTTAACAAACTATTTAAAGAAATTAAACTTTAATGTCTATTCAGCTTCTAATGGTTCTGAAGGAATTGAAATTGCACAAAAGGAAATTCCGGATTTAGTGATAACCGATATTAAAATGCCAAAGGCAGATGGATTTGAAGTTTTAAAGAAAGTAAAAGAAATTGATTCGCACATTCACGTTATTATGATTACCGCTTTTGATGATATGAGCAGTACGGTTAAAGCAATGCAGCAAGGTGCTTATGATTACATTGAGAAACCGCTTGAGATAGATAAGCTGAAAATTACTATTAGCCGTGCTCTTGAAAATAAAAAAATGAGCGAGCAGCTCACTTCATTTATTACTGTTGAAACTGAAGAATATCAGTCAGAGAATACCCTTATTGGTAAATCTTCAGTTATGAAAGATGTTTATAAAAAGATAGGGCAGACTACAACAAGCCGAGTAACAGTTCTTCTCGAAGGTGAAAGCGGTACAGGAAAAGAGCTTGTTGCAAGGGCAATTCATTACAGCGGCATTACTAAGGATAAACCCTTTGTTCCCGTTAACTGTACAGCTTTAACTGAATCCCTTCTCGAAAGTGAATTATTCGGTCACGTAAAAGGAGCTTTCACCGGTTCCATACGCGATAAAAAAGGTAAATTTGAACTTGCCGGTGAAGGTACAATTTTCCTTGATGAAATTTCTGAAATATCTCCTAATCTGCAAGTTCAGTTATTAAGAGTTTTACAGCAAAAAGAATTTGAACGTGTTGGAGGAGAAACTTTAATCCCGATAAAAGCAAGAATAATTGCAGCTACTAATAAAGATTTAAACGCACTTGTAAGCGATGGAGAATTTAGAGAGGATTTATATTTTAGATTAAAAGTAGTATCAATTAACCTTCCACCTCTCCGTGAACGTCTGGATGATGTACCTTTTTTGGTTAGCCATTTTCTTGCAAAGATTAATAATGAACTTCATAAAAATGTTACTAAAGTACCTGAAGATGTAATGGAGATGTTAAAAAATCATTACTGGGTAGGGAATGTAAGAGAATTGGAAAACACCTTAATGCAGGCAGTTGTTCTCTCAAGTGATGATATTCTTAACAAGGAAAATATACTTTTAAGAAAGCCCGAACCGGGTGAAATTAAGGATGAAGTTCAATTTATCACACTTGCTGAAAATGAAAAAAATCATATTAAAAAAGTACTCGATGCCGTTCAGTGGGATAAAAACAAAGCATACAAAATTTTGGGCATTTCGCTACCGACTCTTTACAGCAAAATTGAAAACTATAAGCTGTCACCGTTTGATGATAAGTCCCCACAATAATTTCTAATGTTGACATTTATGCACTTCGAAAGTAGTATGAACAATCCCAACTTCAGGCAATATTTCTTTCTAATAATACGATAGTTTTGGACTTGATGTTACGACTGAAATGGCATCAGAATAAATCTCTGGTCCGAAAGACCACATATATGTCCGGCATCTGCAAGTAATGCCATCGAGTTGATCATCAAACCATAGAAAACTTCGACTAAGATGTAAATTACATTCAGTGTAATTCCAATTATGAAAGCTTTGTTGTAATTTATCGACTGATGGCTATGTGAATGATTGTGTTCCATTTTTTATCTATTTAAATATATTCAATTTATTCCAATAGATAATTAACCTCAACTTTTCTATTTTCGAACCAGCTATAAATTGATGAAATGAGCAAAGGTGTAAGCAGGATTGATGTCATCAATCCACCGATAGCCACAGTTGCAAGGGGTCTTTGTAACTCTGCACCAGCGGAAGTGGGAATTGCCATTGGAATGCAGATATAAGATGCTTATTAAAGAATAATTTCAATCAAATTTTATTTCATCACTCTCATAGCATTCAATATTGCAATAATCGCAACACCCATATCGCCGAACACCGCTTCCCACATTGTTGCAATTCCAAATGCGCCGAGAAGAATGAAGAATAATTTCACTCCCATTGCAAAACCAATGTTTTGCCAGACGATAGTTCTCGTCCGCTTTGCAACTTCAATTGACTTTACAACCTGCATTGGTGAATCGGTCATCAAAACTACGTCTGCGGTTTCAACTGCTGCATCGGAGCCGAGAGCACCCATTGCAATTCCAACATCGGCACGGGCAATTACCGGCGCATCATTTATTCCATCACCAACGAATGCGACTTTTCCATCTTTTGCTGAGTCAATTAGCTTTTCAATATGTTCAACTTTGTTTTCCGGCAGCAGCTCTGAATAATATTCTTTGATACCAAGCTTTATTGCAAAGACTTCAGCAGCGCTTTTGTTATCTCCGGTTAGCATAACGGTATCTACTTTTAATTTGTTCAGCGCAGTAATTGCTTCTGCAGCTTCATCTTTTAATGAATCTGATATTACGATATAGCCGGCATATTTTTTATTTACCGTTACGTGAACAACAGTTCCTTCAACATCACATTTGTCGTGTTCGATATTTTCAAGATGAAGCAGCTTATCATTTCCAATCAAAATTTCGTCTCCGTTTACTTTTGCCTGAATGCCGTGACCGGATATTTCTTTTACATCGCTTATTTCATTTTGCTGAATTTCATTCTGATAAGCTTCCAATATTGATTTAGCAATCGGATGACTCGAGTTCGCTTCTGCATAAGCAGCATATTTCAGAATGGCTTCTTCCTTGAATCCGTTGGCAGAAACTATTTCCGCAACTTTGAATTCACCTTTCGTTAACGTTCCGGTTTTATCAAATACGACGGTCTTAATTTTTGTGAGCGCATCCAAAAAATTGGAACCTTTAACAAGGATCCCTCTTCGTGAAGCGCCACCAATCCCGCCAAAATATCCGAGCGGAATGCTTATCACTAAAGCACAAGGGCAAGAAATTACAAGCACTACCAACGCTCTGTAAATCCAGTCAGTAAATGTTTGTCCGGCAAAAAACAACGGTGGAATAACAGCAAGAAGCAAGGCTCCAAATACAACTACTGGAGTGTAATAGCGGGCAAATGTAGTGATGAATTTTTCTGTCTCTGCTTTTTTACTGCTTGCATTTTCAACCAGCTCTAAAATTTTTGTAATTGAAGACTCGCCAAATTCTTTTGTTACTTTAATTGTAAGCAGTCCGCTTTTATTAATCATTCCCGCTAAAACTGTTTCGCTTTCTTTTACAGAACGGGGAACAGATTCCCCAGTGAGTGCCGAAGTATCAACAAAAGAATTTCCTTCGATAATATTTCCGTCCAAAGGAATTTTCTCTCCGGGCTTCACAAGAATTATTTGTCCGGGATGAACTTCCGTTGGCGAAACTCTTTTAACATCTCCATTTATTTTTATGTTCGCATAATCCGGTCTTATCTCCAATAATGCTTTCACTGACTTTCGTGAGCGGTTAACGGCAATATTCTGGAACAATTCCCCGACTACAAAAAACAACATAACGGCAACTGCTTCAGCCATTTCATCAATTGCAATTGCGCCAAGCGTTGCAATTGACATAAGAAAAAGCTCGTTGAAAACTTTTCCTTTTGCAATACTTCTTGCAGCACCCTTTAAAACACCCCAGCCGCTTATCAGATAAGCAGAAATAAAAACCAGATATTCTGCAAAATGATAAGGAGTGTTATGAATTTCTTCTTCGAAGATTAGCCCGACGGAAAGCAGAAGAAGTGCAAAAAAGATTTTTATCAATTCGTTTTTGTTCTCGGCAAGTTCATCTTTTATTGCAAACCTTTTAGCCGGCGGTGTAAGGTCATCAGTCGGTTCAACTACTTCCACTTCCGGTTCGATCTCTTTAATCTTTTGTTTTACTTCTTCTAAATCCGGTGCATCAATCTGTAAAGTCGAGTTTGCAAAATTCACAGAAACAAATTTAACTTCGGGCATCTTTGAAAGCCCTTCTTCAATCTTTGCCGCACACGATGCGCAGTCAATATTTTTAAGTTGATATTTTTTCATAATAAGTTACCTTTTAATTCTCGTTTTCTATCTAATAAAATATCCAGTTATTCCAAGAACGATTAACAAAACTCCAGTTATTGTTTTTTCGTGGTGTTCGAGAAAATGCGATTTAATTTTTCTTACGCCTTTCATTCCAAGCCACACAAGCAGAAGCATTCCGGCAATAGTAATTACAGTATAGATTATCGATACTGAAATTATTCCTTCCCAGCCGAGCTTGCCTGCAACAAAATAATACGCTTCTATTTCCAGACAAGGAGAAAAAAACATCGAGATTACCAAAGTAAGAATTATTGCAGCGGTAGTTTTCTTTCTTGTCCCTTCGGGATTAACATCATCAATATGAATTTCGTGAGAGTGATGATGGTAATGTTTATTTTCTCTAAAGCTCAATATAAGATAAATTATTCCAAGTAGTATCAGCAAGCTTGGAGCGATTACTCCAACAATGAAAGAGTAAGAATCCGATAGTTTGTACCCCAAAAATCCAATTATGATTCCGATAATTATTGTGCTAAGCGTGTGTGATAATCCAGCAATTGCAGTAATGCCCATCGTTGATTTTTCATTCCACTTTTCCGATTTGGAGAGAGCAACCAAAGGAATCCAATGATTCGGAATAGAAGCGTGAACTATGCTGAGTAAAAAAGCGCCTAATATTATTTGTGATAAACCAGTCATATCATAGCCCTTCATTTTACAATTGCAATCTTTGCAGCGGTAAGAGTATTTTCGTGCATATGCCCAAGCAATTCTACAACTTCTGCATCTGCAATTTCCGGCGGAATTGGTTCGTGAGAAGTAACTTTTATCTCAACATTGTTTTTATCCGCGGCATAAAAAGAAATGATATTTCCGTTAGCGTCTCTTTCAAACCCTTTGGCTTTAACAACAAATACATTTATCCCCTGGTTTATCTCACTTCCCGGGCTGAATTTATCGAATGAACCTATTTCACCGGTTTTGGCAAAATATGTAAAATACATTATTGTGATAACCACTATAAAAATTGCGGGCAAAATTAATATTGATAATTTTTTCATTGATTCACCTAAAATTTTTTATTCTAAATAATCATATTTCAATTTACCGGCATATTTAAATAGATTGACCTGATGCCGCTTTCACCGGTTTCAAATTTTACATTTCCGCTATGAGCGTGTATAATTGAAGATGCAAGTGCAAAAGTGTATCCCTTCTCCGGATTAGCTATTAAATCAAATACTTCCGTCCCATTATTTTTTTGAGTCGTTTTCTTTCCATTCAGAGTTAAAGATATTTCAACCATTTCATTGTTTATTGCTGCTGATATTATAAGTTCCTTTTTCGCCGGGCTTTGTTCTATGAAGCTTTGTAATATTTGCTTCAAGGCAAATTCAATTTGCCTAACATCCATATAAACCGGCGGCAGTTTTGGTTCACTCTTAAAAGAAAAATTATAACCGGGATTATTCTGTATAATTTCATTCATACATTTTTTAGTCAGATGAAAAAGATTATATCTAACTTTTTTCATCGGTTTAGGCGCAACAAGGTTAGATAGGTGCGATATGTGTGAACCCAAACGCTCTAATTTTTCCGATAACAATTTTACCGTAAAAGAATTTCCATCACCATTATTATAAATACTTTTCAAAGATTTCGTTAACCCTTCACAAGCAGAATAATCATTCATTATACCGTTATTAACAACGTTTATTACGGTTGATATTTTTTCTAACGCAGCCAGCCGGGCTTTTTCAGCTTGAACTTTTTTTAATCTATCTATCAACACTCCGGCTATTATTCCTACTGTCCAGATTAATATTAACTCAGAAAGATTTTCTGCAATATATAACTTTGAAAAAAGTCCTGTATTTAAAGAGTGCGGCAGATATAATAATGAAACGACCAGTGCCAGCTTTATTGCTCCTTTTATACCTAAAAATAATGCAGCTAAAAGAACCGGTAAAAAATATAACTTCGATAAAAGCTGATGCAGAAAATCAAGATAAATTTCTTCCTGGGAGAAAGTTAAGAAGTGAACAAGACTAATCGCTATTGCTAATAAAACGGTTCCGCTTAATATTTTTTCCCCTTTACTTCCTGCTATTCTGTTCATCATAGGAGAAATCATTTTTAATACCTTACTCATCATCTTCACTCTCATCTGTTCATTTTACTTCAGCATTGAAAAAAATATTGATACTTAACTCCAAACTTGCTTGAGGATTTTGCTGCGTAATTGCAGATGCCTCTTCAAATTCAAATTCTGCTTTGTCTTTCTCTCCGCTAATTTCATAAAGAACACCAAGCAAGTAATGACCTTCTGCCTGAGATGAGTTCTCAACCTCATCAATCTTTGCATATTTCATTGCCTTCTCATAATCATTTTTCTTAAAATAAACATCAGCAAGCAGCAGTTCCATTCGATTGAAACGTAAATCAAATGATTGCATTTCATTTACCACAGCAAGTACCTTATCATAATCTTTAAGCAGCCAGTAAGCAAGAGATTTTCCCAAATAACTTTCAGTATCTTTATTATCTCTCTTCAAAGCACGGTTAAAAGATTCAAGCGCTTCGTTGAACATTTTGTTCTGCAAATAAATAATTCCCAATTGACGGATTGAGTTTGGACTGGTCGAATCAAGCTCCGCTGCTTTGTTAAGATTAATAACTGCTTCATCAAGCCGTCCCATTATACTGTTCAGAATGCCAAGGTTATGGTATGCTCTTGCTTTTTGAGGATTGAACTTTACAGCTTTCTTAAAATACCCGAGCGATTTTTCCAAATCCGCAGCTCGTTGATAAATTACTCCAAGGTTAGTTAGTGCATCATAATTTGTGCTGTCAATTTCAATAACTTCTTCATAATACTTGTGGATATTCTCCATTTCAGATTCGTCAAAAATCTGATCTAAAAGATTTTCCTTTCCTATTGTTTTTTTTGCGGATCCATTCATACTTTGTGCGATTAAGCAAGAGTTTAAGACCGTAAAGAACCAACAAACAAAAACAATATTTTTTGAGAAATATTCTTTCACAACTTCATCTCATTCTAATATTCCATTTTAACTGTAAATCCAATCCCACAATCCATTTCCCATCAAACATCTTCCATCAAATCGCTACTGCGCCTCTCTCATTTGTTCTTATCTTAACAACGTTACTAACTTCAATTACAAATATTTTTCCATCTCCCGGATTTCCCGTATGAGCCGTTCTTTGAATTACATCTATCACTTGATCAACAATATCATTATGAACAACCAATTCTATTTTAACTCTTGGCACAAACTCGTGTAACCCTTCACTGATTTTATCCTGTGCATTTCTGGCTTTTGATTTACCAAATCCTTTTATTTCCGAAATTGTAATACCGGGCAATCCTTCTATTTTTTTAAGCTCAGTTATTACCGCATCGAGTTTAAAATCTCTTATAATTGCTTTTATTTCTTTCATAATTATTCTCCATATTTTTTAGTTAAGCGAGATGACATCTTTTAGAAAGATGTCATCTCTACAAGTTTTACATTTCACGTTCGCTGAATTTTATTGAAAACCATTTGTATAAAGCGGGCAAAACTAATAGAGTAAGTATAGTTGAAGTAAACAATCCACCAACTACCACGGTTGCAAGAGGTCTTTGAACTTCACTCCCTGTACCTGCCGCAAACAATAATGGAATTAAACCAAGAGCGGTTGTAAGCGCGGTCATTAAAACCGGTCTTACTCTTAACAAAGCTCCTTTAACCGACGCTTCATCTATTTTTAAACCTTCTCTCATCAGTTGATTAAAATAAGTAACGAGTATCATTCCGTTTTCTAATGCGATGCCAAATAACGCAATAAAGCCAACCGAGGAAGGAACAGAAAGATTTTGTCCTGTTATCCAGAGCCCTACTACACCGCCGATTAACGCAAGCGGAATATTCAAAAGAATAAGCAGTGAGTTTTTAACGGATCCAAAATTGAAAAAGAGTAATAAAAATATCAGAAGTAACGTGATCGGAATAACTACTGCAAATCTTTTATTTGCTTCCTGCTGAAGTCTGAACTGTCCGCCCCACGTTACAAGATAGCCGGCTGGCAGCTTCACGTTTGATTCGATTACTTGCTGTCCTTCTTCAACAAATGAACCTATATCTCTACCAACAACATTTGCCTGTATAGTTATAAACCGCTGGTTATTTTCTCTGGTTATTTGTCTCGGTCCTATTACTTCTTCTATTTCAGCAAGCTGACTTAGCGGCACATTTGTCCCATTTGGTGCTTTAATAAGTATTTTACCAATGTCGCTTGCCGTTAATCTTGCTTCGGGTGTGAATCGGACTAGTATATCGAATCTTCTTATTTCTTCAAATATTTGTCCTGCAGTTTCTCCGCCTACCGCTGTTCTAATTACCTGCTGCACATCTTCAACATTAATTCCGTAACGGGCTATGCTATGTCTGTTTATCACAATTTTTAACTGCGGTGCACCCGTTACCTGGTCAACCTGAACATCTTCGGCTCCTTTTACAGTTCTGATAACCGAAGCAATTTTTTCTGCTTCATTCTTTAAAACTTCAAGGTCACCGCCAAATAATTTGATAGCCAATTCTGCTCTTACACCTTCGAGAAGTTCATCAACAGTCATCTGAATCGGCTGAGTGAAGTTAACAAGCGCGCCCGGTATTTCTCCAAATTCTTCACGAATAATTTCTTCTAATTCACCCTGACTCATATCGCGCCGCCATTGTTCTTTGGGCTTAAGAAGTACATACATTTCCGCACTATTTATTGGGTCCGTATGAGCACCCACTTCACCTCTGCCAATTCTTGTAACTGCTCCTGCTACTTCCTGTATTTTCATTAATCTTCTTTCGGCAATCAATGTTAATCTTGTGCTTTCAGTTAACGATATTGACGGAGCCATTGACATCCTCATTACAATAGTTCCTTCCTGCAAGGTTGGCGTAAACTCGGAGCCAAGCTGAGGAAAAATTATTATTCCGAATAATAATATTAATGAAGCCAGCATTACTGCAATTATTCTTCTTCGCACAAAAAATCTTACAACCGGTTCATATACTTTTTGCAGTTGTAATACAATCCATAATTCTTTTTGTTCTTTATTGCTGTTGATTTCTTTTTTTGTTCTTCTCATTAAATAAGAAGAAAGAACCGGAGCAATTAGTACGGCAAATATTAATGACCCCAGCATCGCAAGTGCAATGGTATATGCAAGGGGACTGAATGTTTTTCCTTCAACACCCTGAAGTGTAAACAGCGGAATAAAGACAACAATAATAATGATTATTGCGAAAGTAATTGGACGGATTACTTCTTTACCTGCTACAGATATAATATGAATGAAGTTTTCTTCTTTACCAGATTCTCGTTTCAGCCGGTCAATATTTTCCACCAAAACAATTGTCGCATCCACCATCATTCCAATGGCAATAGCCAGCCCGCCGAAGGACATAAGGTTTATTGAAATATTAAAGTAGCTCATCCCAATAAACGCAAAAAGAATAGCAAAGGGTATTGACAGTGCAACCACTATGCTTGGGCGCAGAGATCCCATAAAAATCATCAGAATAATTACTACTAAAATTATTCCCTGCCATAATGCATTTGTTACCGTTGTAACTGCAGATTCTACAAGTGATTTTTGTTCGTAGTAAGGAACTATTTTTATTCCTTCCGGAAGTATTTTATTTATTTCAGCAAGCTTTTGTTCAACCGCGCTAATTACAGTAGAAGAGTTTGTTCCGTACAATTTCACTACCATACCCGAAACTACTTCACCAATTCCATTCCTTGTTTGAACACCCCGCCTGATTGCACCACCTATTTCAACATCCGCCAACTGGGAAAGATAAATGGGTATTCCATCTTCAGCTTTTATTATAATGTTTTCAATGTCTTCAATTTTTTGTGTTAGCCCGACAGACCGGACAACAAATTCTTCAGCATCCTTTTCAATAAATTGTGCACCAACATTTAAATTATTTGCTTTTATCTTCTCAACAATTTCATTTATAGTCACATCATAGCGCAGTAGTGCATTCGGATCTATAGCAACCTGAAACTGTTTTTCATATCCGCCAATACCAAGCACTTCTGTAACACCGGGAACTGTTTGAAGCTGGTATTTTATCAGCCAGTCTTGTATTGTTCTTAATTCTTCAAGTGTATATGTGCCGGTAGTATCATCAAGATAATAAAACAAAACCAAGCCCATTCCGGTTGATATTGGTCCCATCTGCGGATCACCAAAACCTTCCGGTATCTGTTCTCTTGCTTCAGTAAGTCTCTCGTTTACTAATTGCCTTGCAAAATAAATATCGGTTCCATCCTTGAAATATATATTCACAACCGATAAGCCGAAATTTGAAACAGATCTTATGGTTTCAAGATTTGGCAGACCGTTCATTGTTACTTCAATAGGATAAGTAACATATTTTTCAACTTCTTCCGGCGCTAATCCTTCTGTAACTGTAAAAACCTGAACAAGTGAAGGTGAAACATCCGGGAAAGCATCTATTGGAAGCTGCTTATAACTTAAATAACCAGCAGCCATTATTATTATTCCTAAAACAAGAATCAGAAGTCTGTTCTTTAATACAAAATCTATTATTTTATTCATTTCATCTCCTTTTAATGTCCGTGTCCGCCGCCGAAAGATTCTTTCAATATCTCGGCTTTGAGTATGAATGAATTTTTAGATACATATTGATCGCCAGCTTTTAATCCACTAATAATTTCAATATTATCATCATTTTCATTACCTGTTTTTACAACTTGAGGCTTGAATCCGCCATCTTCATCTTTTACAAAAACAACTATCTGTTCTTCTAAAGTTTGCAATGCTGTTTTTTCAACTACTATCGGAAATTTTTTTTCGCTTGCATATACTTTTGCAGTCACGAACATCCCTGGCAGCCATTTACCGGATTGATTATTCAATATTACTCTTGCGGTGGCTGTTCTTGTTTTTTCATCAACAATAGGACTCACATAGGAAATGGTTCCCGTCTCTTCAATATCCATTGAACCAACCGAAACAAGCGCTCTCTGCCCGCCTCTGATTTTTCCAAGATCTTTTTGATAAATATTAAAATTAGCCCAGACTCTATCAAGATCTGCAATTGTAAAAGCGTGTGCTTCATTTCCAATCAGTTCACCCTGTGTCATATGCATTTCTATTATTGTTCCGCTTATCAATGATTGAACCTCATAGGTGGTTAAACTTTCATTGCTTTCTATTAAGGCAAGAGTTTCTCCTTTTTTTACTTTATCGCCCACAGTTTTATAAACTTCTTTAACTATACCATTAAACCGCGGAATTATATGTGAAATTCTCGAAGGTTCAGCAATTATTTCACCGGTTAAATCAATGTGTGTTTTTATTATTCCGGGTCCAGCTTCTTTAACTTCAATTCCGAATTCTTTCATTGTTTCTTCTGTAAGAACAATTTCTTCCGAATGCTCTTCATTTTCATTTTGCGTTTCAGCTTTGCTATGTTCTTCTGTTTCAACACCTTCAATCTCTGTTTTTTCATCGGAACATCCGGCTGCAAAAACTACTAATAATGTTATGAACAATATTCCTATTAGTTTCATTTGTTTTTCTCCAAAATACTTTTTCATTTTATTAAATTTTTCCCTGTTATGTTTTCTATTTCTATCAATGCGTTGTAATAATCTGCCAACTCAAGCAAGAATTGCGTTTGGGTTTCAAATAATGTTCTCTGTGCATCCAATAAATCAATAAAAGCAAATCTTCCTTGTATATATCCTTGTCTTGTTATCTCGTATGCATTCTCCGCTTCGGGGATGATGTTGTTCTTCAACTGCAGCGAATTATTGTAAGAACTCAAAAGATTATTATTAGCTGTATTTAATTTTGCTATTACATTTAACCTTCGTGCATTTTTAATTGCATCTATTTGCTCTAATCTTACTTCTGCTGCCTGGATGTTTCCCTGGTTCCTGCTAAAAAAAGGAAGCGGGATTGAAACTCCGGCAACAAATGAATTGGTTTTCAGTTCATTCAAATATCTTACGCCCAAGCTTGCCGTTAAATCCGGAATTGCCTGTGATTCTTCCAACTCAAGCTGTGCTTTTCTGATATTAGTTTCATTATTTAGGTTTTTTATTGAAGGAATATTTTCTAAATCTTGTAGCACGTTTTCTTTGTTTGGCGGCGTAAGAAGATTTTCAAACAAATCCGTAGATGGTACCAGATTTTTTCCAGTTGTACCCAATAAAGAATTTAATCTTGTTTGAACCGATAAATAACTTCTTTGCAGACGCTGCAATTCTATCTGGCTGTTAATCAAAGCAACTTTTACTTTTGATTCTTCAGCCGGAGAAGTTCGTCCTGCTTTTACACGTTCTGAAATAGTTTTCAGAATATCTTCATTGAGTTCAACAAATTTTCTTTGCTGCTCAATCTGCATTTGAATTTGAAACAACAAAAAGAAAGTTGATTTGACGCTGGCAATAACATCAAGCTTTAGCAGTTCATACTCTCCCTTTGAGGAGACAATTTCAGTTTCAGCAAGATTTAAACGGCTGCCTCTCTTTCCTCCAAGCTCAAAAAGCTGGCTGCCTGAAAGAGTATATTGACTTCCTTTGAAGCCGCTTAATTCCTTTCCGCCGAGAAAATCTTCTGCTTCAAAATTCGCTTCGGGATTGGGAATTAGCCCGGCTTGAATTTTTTGTTTCTCGAGAAAAGTTAACTCATATTCAAATGCCTTCAGATTCGGATTGTTTTTTAAGGCAATTTCAACTGCTTCAGTAATTGTTATTTCTTCTGTTTGATTTTTAATTGAATCATTCCCTTGTTGTGCACCTGTCTGAACAATCAAGCTTAATAACAAGAGAACTAATACACTTATAATGCGCATACATTCTCCAAATGGTCTTAAAATTTATTAATGGATTTTGTGGAGTAAGAACAAGAGTAGGATTAAATCAGAAGAAGAACAGTTTTATATGAATCGAGTTGTGTCGATTTGTAGTTTATTTCTTGTGTTATTAAAGTAGATTTTTTTTCTTCACTTGAAACATTAAGATTGTTAAAATCAATTAATATTGTAGAATTTAATGGCTGGTATTTCTTTACGGTAACTGAATATTCTTCATCACAATTTTCGGTTATAGCAACATCCTCACAAAGATTACATTCCTCATTAATATTTGCTTCTAAATAGTTAGTATTGTTTGATGACGAAATAATAGTAGCACAGCAGTATTGTTTGTTAGCCATACTTTCCAGCACTACACGTCCATCACTTTCGAAACAAATTACATAACTTTGTAATACAACATGTGCAAGCAAAAGATGAATAACAAATATCTGCAGAAATACTTTTCGAACAGCGACACGCTCAACAATACTTTTAAAAATATTTAGATTCTTTCTCTTCATTGGCTGAAAATATAATGATTTCTTATTATTTATGAAAGGTTAATTAATAATGACAATCAATTATTGTTGTTAAAAAACCTATTCCTGCTATTAAGAATTTCATTTTTAATAGCTGTTTAATCTTACGGCTTTATGTTGTTAAATAAGCGTCTTTTACTTTTAAAATGCCGGCTGCACACATAGCCGGGCATTTTTTAAATCAACTAAAATATTTTAGCACTCGAACTTTTAAGAACTTTAAAAATATTTAAACTCCTTAAAAAACCGCTTTAAAAATCAAAACTAAAAATTCACTTTTCAAATCAATTCCATAGTTTTTTCTTTGGCATCAGAGTTTCATAAGAAATTTCAAATGTTGAAAAGTAGTGATAAATAAATGTTTGAAAATGGTTTGATATGGTATTTGGGTTACCTGGTTTTTACGACCGGATTAATTGTTACTTTTTTAAAAGTTTTTAAGGATAAAAAAAGATAAATCAGGAAATTTTTATGACTAAAGCTCTTGTATTGTTTCTTCTGTTTGCAGGAATTATTTCTTCCTATTCACAAACAAATGATAGCTCTCTCGATTCTTTAATAAACCAGGCACTTCTGGTTAGTCCCAAATTAAAAATGTTAAAAGCAAAGTATAATGCATCTGAGAGCAGGATTGAAGTAAACTCAAATTTGCCCGACCCGATGCTTACTCTCGGGTTAATGAACTTACCCACTAATTCATTTTCTTTTACACAGGAACCAATGACAGGAAAAATAGTCGGTTTAAGCCAGGCTTTTCCATTTCCGGGCAAGCTGGGCTCTGTTGCGGATGTAGCTGAAAAAGATGCTGAAATTGTTACCAAAGAAATATCAGATTCAGAGAATGAAATCAAAAAGATTATCTCCCAGAATTATTGGGAACTGGTGTTCGTCAGAAAAGCAATTGACGTTGCAAATGAGAGCAAAATATTATTGAAAGATATAGCGGAAGTTGTCAGAGCTAATTACTCCGTTTCGAAGGCAAGCCAGCAGAACCTTTTAAAAGTTGAACTTGAAATAACAAATATTACAGATAGAATTGAAGAGATGAAGAGCAAAGAAAATTCTCTCGTTTCAATGATAAATGCACAGCTTTTAAGAGATGCTCAATCATTTATCTATACAAATGACCTTCCTTCAATTGAATATTTAAAAATTACTCAGAATAAGCTTGATTCTCTCGCTAAATCTTACAGACCTTTTCTCGAAGGTATTCAATTAGCAAAACAAAAAGCTGAGTTGATGAAAGATCTTGCAGAATATGATTACTATCCCAACTTCAATTTGTCATTGCAGTACTCATTCAGAGATAAAATTGAAAAAACAAATATGCCTCTGGATGATTTCTTTTCTGTTATGGTTGGTCTTTCCATACCGCTTAATTATGGAGGCAAAGTAACCGCAAAAGTTGAAGAAGCAGAAGCAATGCAGAATATGTATGAGGAACAATATCAGGCATCTTTACAAATGCTAAACGGAACTTTTGGATCATCAATTGCAAAGCTTAACACTCTGCAGGAAAGAATAAAGCTGATTGAAGAAGCTTTGCTTCCCCAGGCACAGCAGACTTATTCTGCATCTCTTTCAAGCTATCAGGTTGCACAGATTGATTTTATCAACGTAGTTGATGCACAAAATAAATTATACCAGGTAGAGACAAACCTTTACAGGTTAAAATCAGAATACCTAAAAGAAATTAACGAACTTGAATTTTTAACAGGAATAGAATTTTAACAGGAGCAATAAAAGTGAAAAAGAAAATCATAATAATAATTGGACTTGCGTTTATAATAATAGCAGTTGGATTGTACTTTATAATTGAATCTAACGGTGGGGATAGTTCAACAAACACATCTGAGAAACAGCTTTACACCTGCGGAATGCATCCTGACGTAATATCCGAAGAACCAGGGGATTGCCCTATATGCGGTATGAAATTGCTTCCGAAAAAAGGAACAGGGTCATCTACGATTAGTGGAGAAAGAAAAATTCTTTACTGGCGCGCCCCGATGGACCCAAATGAAATTTATGATGCACCCGGAAAATCAAAAATGGGGATGGATCTGGTTCCCGTTTATGAAGATGCAGCAGGCGCTGAAGGCATTGTTTCAATAGATCCAACAGTTGTTCAAAATATGAATGTTAAAACTGCGCTTGTAGAAAAGAAAAGTCTTTCCTCAGAAGTTGTTACAAATGGAATCTTAACCACCAATGAAAAAACAGAGTATATAGTTACAACAAGAGTTAACGGGTGGGTTGAAAATCTTTACATAAACTATACAGGTCAGCCTGTTACAAAAGGTCAAAAGCTGATGGACATATACTCCCCTGAACTCGTTGCTGCCCAACAGGAGTTGATTACAGCACTTAATTATCAGAAAGCGGTGAACAAGACAAGTTTCGATGAGGTTCGCGAAAGCGGCGATGAGCTTTTAAAGAATGCTGTCAGAAAACTTCAGCTTTTGGAAATACCTGAAAGCGACATTGAAAAAATTAAAGAGACACGTGAAGTAAAAACTTATGTTACACTTTATGCACAAAGCAGCGGAACCGTTTTAGAAAAAAATATTCTGGATGGACAGAAAATAATGGCTGGTATGCCGCTCCTAAAAATTGCTAATCTTTCTAATCTATGGTTAACAGCGGACGTTTATGAGTATGAACTTTCTAAAATAAAAGAAGGCTCTAAAGCTGAGATTAGATTTAATTACTTCCCCGGAAAAGTCTATGAAGGGAAAGTATCATTCATTTATCCCACACTTGAAACGAAAACCAGAACAGTAAAGATAAGAATAGATATTCCCAATACTAAAGGCGAACTGAAACCTTCAATGTTTGCCAACGTAGTTATTAAAGGAAAAGATTTAGGAGTTAAACCGGTTATACCTGAAAATGCTGTAATAAGAAGCGGAAGAAAAGATATAATAATTCTTGCATTGGGTGAAGGAAAATTCAAACCGCAGGAAATTACTCTAGGTGATTATTCAGATGGATATTATCAAGTTATAAGAGGATTATCTGAAGGAAGTAAGATAGTAACATCAGCTCAATTCTTAATTGATTCGGAGAGTAATCTGAGAGCTGCAGTTAGTCAGTTTAAAGGTGCTGATAAATTAAAAACACCGGAGAAAGAAGAAACACCCGAACATAAACTTGATACAATGTCTGATGCTGATAAAGAAGAAATGGATATGCCGGAACAAAGTGATAAGGAAATGAATAAAGATATGGAATCTCATTCCGGTCATGAACATTCTTCCCCATTAATAAGAACCGGAGTAATTGATTTGAAAGCAATTGATAAAAATAAAGATGGAAAAGTTTTTCAGGATGTTATGGATTGGAACGTAATTTCTGATGAACCCGGTAGATGCCCTATTTGCAATATGGAGTTGCAGGAAGTTACTCTTGATGAAGCAAAGAAAAACTTAATTGAAAACGAATTTAAAGTAAAATAAAAACACTGGAGATTTTGGATGGTACCTGGCACCGGAAATAAAGAAAGTATTATTGCCAAACTTATTGAATGGTCAATAAATAATAAAGTAATGGTTATAATATTAACTACAGCTTTAATATTCGCAGGAATATGGGCTGTGGCTAATACGCCTATAGATGCACTTCCCGATTTAAGCGATGTTCAAGTAATAATTTTAACCGAATACCCTGGACAGGGACCACGGATTGTTGAAGATCAGGTTACTTATCCCCTTACCACTAAAATGCTTTCTGTTCCCTATGCAAAGGATGTTAGAGGTTACTCAATGTTCGGTTATTCGATGGTGTATATAATTTTTGAGGATGGAACGGATATATACTGGGCCCGAAGCCGTGTACTTGAGTACCTGAGCGGCTTGAAAGGTGCGCTTCCAGATGGCGTTAGTCCGCAGATTGGTCCCGATGCTACCGGATTGGGATGGGTTTATCAATATGTGCTTCAATCCGATAAAAAAGATTTACAGGAGCTGCGTTCAATTCAAGATTTCTTTTTGAAATATGAACTTACTTCTATACCGGGAGTTGCAGAAGTAGCAAGTATTGGCGGTTATGTTAAGCAATACCAGGTTAATGTAGATCCTACAAAATTAGCTTCTTACAATATTCCGCTGCAAAAAGTAAAAATGGCAATTCAGCGAAGCAACAATGATGTTGGCGGTCGTTTGATGGAAATGGGCGAAATGGAATATATGGTGAGAGGATTAGGATATATAAAGAATGAAGAAGATCTAAAAAATATTTCGATAGGTGTTTCCCCGAATACCGGCTCTCCAATATATCTAAGAGATGTAGCAAGTATAGGCATAGGTCCAGAGTTAAGGAGAGGACTTGCTGAATGGAATGGAGAGGGAGAAACGGTTGGAGGCATTATAATTATAAGATTCGGTGAAAATGCTCTTGCAGTTATTGATAAAGTAAAAGAGCGACTTGAAGAATTAAAAAAATCTTTGCCGCCTGATGTTAAAATTCTTCCGGCTTACGACCGGTCAACATTAATTAATAGCGCAATAGATAATTTAAAAATGACGCTTACCGAAGAAACGATAATTGTTGCACTTATTATCATTGCTTTTTTACTTCATTTTAGAAGCTCCTTTGTTGCAATATTTACGCTTCCTACAGCAGTTTTAGTTTCATTCTTAATCATGAAGCTGCAGGGAATAAACGCGAATATTATGTCACTTGGCGGAATTGCCATTGCGATCGGGGCAATGGTAGATGCCTCAATTATTCTTGTTGAAAATGCTGCGTCGCATATGTCTGAAGACCAGGACAAGCCGAAAGAAAAGCAAAGGCCTCATTGGAATATAATTATGGAGTCGGCAAAGGAAGTAGGTCCATCAATATTTTATTCACTGCTTGTTATAACCGTTTCTTTTCTTCCCGTGTTTACACTTGAGCAGCAGGAAGGAAGACTATTTAAACCGTTAGCCTTTACAAAAACTTATGCAATGGGTGCCGCTGCAATATTAGCCGTTACAATTGTGCCGGTTTTACTCGGATATTTTGTACGTGGTAAAATGAGAAAAGAAGAAGACAATCCTATTACAAGGTTTTTGGTAAAACTGTATCATCCTGTTGTTGACTTTGTAATGAAAAGAAGATATTGGGTTATGGGGACTGCACTTGCTGTTATTCTTGTCACAATAATTCCTTTTACAAAGATCGGATCAGAGTTTATGCCGCCGTTGTATGAAGGCGATCTTCTCTATATGCCTACAACTTTACCCGGAGTATCAATTACAAAAGCCAGAGAAATATTACAGCAGACTGATAAGATCATTGCATCTTTTCCCGAAGTAGAAACGGTATTCGGAAAAATTGGACGTGCTGAAACAGCTACTGATCCGGCTCCACTTACAATGATTGAAACCACTATTCAACTAAAACCGAAGGACCAATGGCGTGAAGGAATGACGCCCGAAAAATTAATTGAAGAATTAAATAATGCTGTTCAAATTTCCGGTTTAACAAATGCCTGGACAATGCCGATTAAAACCAGAATTGATATGCTCTCTACAGGAATTAAAACTCCTGTAGGAATTAAAATAGCAGGACCGGATTTAAATATTCTGCAAGATCTTGGTAAACAAGTTGAAGAAGTTATTAAAACAGTTCCCGGCACGCGCTCTGCTTATGCAGAAAGATCCGTAGGTGGTAATTATGTTGACTTTAACATTGATAGAGAAGCAATTGCAAGATACGGATTGAATATTCAGGATGTTCAGGATGTGTTTATGTCCGCTGTCGGCGGCATGAATATAACAAAAACGGTTGAAGGGATTGAAAGGTACCCGGTAAACCTCCGGTATCAGAGAGACTATAGAGAAAATATAGAATCTTTAAAAAGAGTATTGGTCCCGATTCCCGGCGGCGGGAATATTCCATTAGAAGAACTCGGCAACATTGAAGTAGTTAAAGGTCCTCCTATGATCAAATCTGAAAATGCAAGACCTAACACCTGGGTGTTCGTGGATCTTACTGTGTCTGATATTGGTTCATTTATAGAAGATGCAAAAAGTGCAATAGACAAACATATTACACTTCCCCCCGGCTATTCAATTAAATGGAGCGGCCAGTATGAATATATGGAAAGAGCTTCTGCTCATCTTTCGTTAGTTATTCCTCTAACTCTCTTAATAGTAATTGTGCTTCTTTATATGAACACAAAATCGATGTTGAAAACAGGTATTGTTCTGCTTGCACTTCCTTTTTCTCTGGTGGGCGCTATTTGGTTCCTTTACCTTGCAGGATTCAACCTTAGTGTTGCTGTTTGGGTTGGTATAATAGCTTTGCTAGGCGTTGATGCAGAAACCGGTGTAGTAATGCTTTTATATCTCGATATATCTTACGAAAAATTTAAGAAGAATGGATTGTTAAAAACTATGGCAGACCTGAAAGAATCAATTTTCGAAGGCGCTGTTAAGAGAGTCCGCCCTAAAATGATGACTGTATTAACTACTATGCTGGGTCTGCTTCCGATCCTAATAGGTGTTGGTGTTGGTTCTGATACAATGAAAAGAATTGCTGCACCAATGGTAGGTGGAATTCTTACAAGTTTTATAATGGAGCTTACTGTTTACCCGGCAATATTCTATGCATTAAAAAGACGTGAAGTCAGAAAAATGTGGAAAGAACAAGAACAATTAAATCCTGCAGTTAATTAAAGAGGTAAAAAAATGAAACAAATTTTGGCTTTAATATCAATTTTAATAGTAGCAGCCGGTTTAACTTTTTCTCAGCAAAATAACACTGAAGTTTTTTCTGATGAAAAGGTAATAGAAGTAAATCCTTTGGATAGAAAAATTACTGAACCGAAAAATGAGCTTTGTCCTGTTGAGGGTGAGGAAATTAATTCAACGATAACTCAACTTATTTATAATAATAAAATAATCGGTTTTTGCTGTGAAGTATGCGATGAGGCATTCCTAAAAAATCCAAAAGCTTATGAAGATAAATTAAATGGAAAGGATGCTTAGATGGAATATATTGTTTTAACTGGTGTGATAAGTCTGTTTATTTTCTTTGGTGTTAGAAAATTCAAAAAAGCCTCTCAAGGCAAAGATTGCTGCAAATAATAAAAAGGGAAAGTAATGAAAGAAATAAAAGCATACATAAGACCGGATATGGCAGACAGGGTAATTTCTAGTCTTGAATTAGCGGGTATTAAGGGAATGACGATCATAGATGTTTCTACAATCGGAGGTTGGGTAGATCCCGAACGCTCACAAATGTCTATTGATTACTGCGAGAAATATTGCAGCAGTGTTAAGATAGAACTCGTTTGCTCAGATGAAGAGCTCGAAAAATTTGTAACTGTAATTTTAGAGAATGCTCATACAGGTAGAAAAGGAGACGGAAAAATTTTCGTTTCCGATATTACAGACGCTATAAGCATTAGAACCAAACAGCACGGTGCTGAAGCGCTTTGATTTTTAGAATTAAAAAATTTGTCAGCTAAAAAGGAATAGGTTATGAAACTCAGTTCACTAAAAATATTTTTGCTCATTATTATAATATCTGCCTCTTCAAGTTTTGTATGGGCGCAGTTCGAACCGAAGGCAGTGATTCATCCAATGAGTTATGATTATGGCAATATTGTTCAGGACTCGGTTGTAACAACAATATTTGTAATTACTAATGAAGGTAATGATATCCTTAAAATAAAGGATGTTAAAGCTTCTTGCGGATGCACCGCAGTAGTCGTTGGTGAGCACGAACTAAAACCCGGTGAGTCAACAGAAATTGAAGTATCATTTGATTCAAAAGGAAGAACAGGCAAGCAGAATAAAACTATTACCGTTAGTACAAATGATCCTGATAACAGCATAATAAAACTTGCTATTACAGGAAATGTGATTAAAAAGGAGAAATCCAGTACATTAAAATAATTAATTCAAAAAATAACATATACATTAATAATGAAGAAAGTACAATGAAACAACTAACAAAAATCTTTGCTGTGGCGTTATTCGTTTCAGCATCTTTATGACAGAAGAAGATTCCGAAACAAGTTCGGGATGACAAGAAAGTAATAAATTAAATAATTCACAATCAACAAAAGGAGTAACACAATGTCAAAACAACTCTTAATCACAATCGCACTTGTTTCTTTCTTTAGTGCATTCATGCTTGCACAGGAACAAACTGATAAACAAGAAAAGAAAGAGTGTGCAAAGGGATGCTGTTCAGGTCATGAATCAGAAACGATGACAATAGCACATATGGAAATGGACAGCACTAAATCAGGTCATAAACATATGGATATGAAAGATCATAAAAATATGAAGATGGATTCCAGCAAAACAAATAAAGAATCCTGGGTAAGAGAAGGTGAAATAGACCTTAAAGCAATTGATAAAAATAAAGATGGCAAAGTTTTTCAGGATATGATGGACTGGAATGTCATATCAGATGAAGCTGGTGAATGCCCGCTTTGCGGAATGAAACTAAAAGAGGTTACTATCGAAAAAGCAAAAGAAAATCTTGTTAAACATAATTTCAAAGTAAAAGAATAAACCTTTCCATCACTCCCCCCTCCTCTCCTTGATACGGAGAGAAGATGGGGGTGAGATTAAAGTGAGATGATAAAATGATTTGTAATAGCTGCGGCGTAAATAATAAAGAAGAAAATAAATTCTGTATAAATTGCGGTGATGAATTGATAGTGGCAGAAAATACTTCCGGGAATGACTGCCCCAATTGCGGAGCAGAAAACGATGAAGAAAATAAGTTTTGCATTTCCTGCGGTCATCAATTAAATAAAAATGCTGGACAAAGAAAAAACTTTGCTGAACAAAGCAAAGCTGTTACCAGCACGGGTAAAAAAGGGAAAAGCAAAAAGCAGTTGCACCGGGAATCGAAAGGCAGTTTTAAAAGAAAACAGGCAAGAAAATTTTCCGGCCTAAAAAATCTAAAATTATTGTGGATAACTGTGGGAGTTGTTTTAGGTTCAGTTATACTTGCAACCTCATTTGATTTGATATTTCGTCCTCAGACAAAAGATATTCCCGTTGAAATAAAAAGCAGTAATCCTGTTGTTGAAGCAAAAGTATTTGAGATAGCTTCAAAGTTCGTTTGTTCCTGTGGAACCTGTAATGAGGAATCGCTTGAAGTATGTACTTGTGGTCGTGCTGTGGAAGAAAGACAATTTATCCGTGATTACTTAGAACAAAATCAGAAATCAGAGGATATAGTTGTGGCAGTTGCAAATAAATATGGCTGGCTTAAGGCAGAGTTTGCATCTGCTTTTAATGTAGATGCTTCAAAGGTTTGGAATCCCAACCAATTGCAAATTTCCAATAATATAATTCCTCCTATTTCGCCAGCACCTGCAACGTCAAATAACAAAGCTACGATTTCAGACAGGTATACGATTTACTCTGCATTTAACTGTCCATGTGGTCAATGCAGAATTGACGAACTGAAGGATTGCAACTGCCCTCATCCGAATGGAGCTAAAGAAGTAAAGAAATTTATTGATGAAAAGATTAATGAAAATAAATATTCAGTGAATGATATAATTGACTTTGTAGATAAAAAATACGGCGGTAAAAAAATATAGAAAGAATGATTGAAGAAAGGAGAAAAAAATGTTTCACGATATGAGCTTTATGGGAATGTGGTGGTTATGGCTGATAATAATAATTGCTGTAGTAATCATTCTTGTTTATTCAAATAATTCGCGTGGCAGTATGCCAAATATATCCAGCGAAACACCGCTGGATCTGTTAAAGAAGCGTTATGCTAAAGGAGAAATTGATAAACAAGAGTTTGAAGAAAAGAAAAAAGATTTGTTAAACTAATTTGAATATAGGTGATAATATGCATGAAATTAATTACTGTCCACAATGCGGTGAAAAAATAAACGGAAAGGTAATATTCTGCCCTTCCTGCGGTCATAAAATTTACAATAAACCGTCTGTAGCTTATAATAGAGATAATTCAAAGAGAGAAAAAGTTCTTAATCAAAGAAGCGGTAGTAATAAGAAAGGTTTTATAACGGCAGGAGTAATAGTTTTATTTGTTAGTGCAATAATTTTTTATATCAATGCAAAGCCCTCAAAGGAAGAAGCGGTAATCAACCAGCAGCCCAAAATTACAAATGCTGTAAACTATCCGTTTACCCGGTTCGATCATTTCTATTCAATTGCATTTGAACAGAATGGGAAAATTATCTTGCCTCTTGATGTTGTAAAAGAAAAGAAGTTTGTAAAGTTTGATTACCAGGGCACAAACTCCTCCATTCCGCTTCTGGCTTATCTTACAGAGGACGGTAAAGTAGTAACTGCAATAAGCTTATGCGAGCCTTGCGACTCAAAAGATTTTCACATTCAGGGAAGTAATTTAATTTGCAACTCCTGCGGTACTACCTGGGATTTAAATAATCTTGATGCAATAAGCGGTTCGTGTGGTAAATATCCACCAGACCCTGTTCCAAGTAAAGTTGTTGGAAATGAAATTCAGATAGATGAATACGCTGTAACAAGCTGGACCAGAAGGAATTAAAATGAGAAATGTTAAGCGAAGCGAAATCCGCTTTTGGAGGAAAAATGGGAAGTCAGGAGAAATACTTTTTACCTTGTACCCTTCAATGGAGTTTAAATAGATGAAACTATATAACATTTCTCTGCAGAGTTTAAGAAGAAGGAAATCAAGAACGGCTTTCCTTGTAATTGGGTTGCTGCTGGCTGTTGCATCATTTGTAACACTGTATGTTGTTTCAGAAAATGTAAATAAAAGTGTTGCAGAAAATCTTGATGAATTCGGCGCTAATATGCTTATTACACCTCAAAGTGATGGTTTGAATCTTAACTATGGTGGTATATCCATAACAGGACTAACATTTGAAAACAACAATCTTAATCAGGAAGACATAGAAAAAATTAAAACAATAAAAAATAAAGATAACCTAAGCGTAATTGCACCGAAGCTTTTCAACTCTGTAAAGATTATAACTTTAAATGGAACCAATGAAAAAAATATGGTTGCTGCAGGTATCAATTTTAAAGATGAAATAAGATTGAAGAAATGGTGGAGAATAAAAGGCAAGTATCCTTCGCAGGAGAATGAAATTTTAGTTGGCAATGAAGTTTCAAAACTTTTAGGAACAAAATTAAATCAGAAAATAAATCTTAATTGAGAAGAATTTTTAATCTCTGGAATTTTAGAGGAAACGGGCTCGCAGGATGATGCTCTTATATTTCTTGACCTAAAAAAATCTCAAGATCTTTTTAATAAAAAGAATGAGTTAAGCTTAATTGAAATAGCTGCTCGCTGCTACGATTGCCCAATCGAAGAAATTGTAAGACAAACTTCCGGCAAATTACCTAGAGCCAAAGTAACCGCCATTAAGCAATCAATCGAATCCAAAATGACAGCGATACATCGCTTTGAACATTTTTCACTTGGTATCTCGGCAGTGATTCTAATTATCTCTCTTCTTATAGTTTTCACAAATGTTAATGCCTCTGTAAATGAAAGAACAAAAGAAATAGGAATTTTTATGTCGGTAGGATTCAGACGCTGGCACATTATTAAAATCATTTTACTTGAAGTATTGATTGCAAGCTTTGCCGCCGGTGTAATTGGCTTCTTCATTGGGATTGCCGGGGCAAAAATTATTACTCCGATTTTAAGTATGGATAATAGCATAAAAATTAATTTCAGCTATTCGTTGTTATTGTTGTCAGCCGGGATGGCTGTACTTGCCGGGCTGCTCGCAAGTGTCCTCCCCGCACTTAAAGCAGCCAGGCTTGATCCAACTGTTGCATTCAGAAGTTTATGAGGAATTGATATGAGCTTAATACAATTAAATAATCTAACAAAAGAATACAAAAGCGGTAATGAAAAGGTTATAGCAGTAAACAATATTTCATTAGAAATTCACCAGGGCGAATTCGTTTCCTTAATGGGTGAATCCGGTTCCGGTAAAAGCACATTGCTTACAATTATTGGTGGTTTAAGTAAACCTACTAACGGTAAAATTATTATTGATGAAATTGATATTTACAATCTCTCTCCAAATAGTCTTGCCGATTTCAGAAGAGAATATATAGGATTTGTGTTTCAATCTTTTCAGCTAATACCATACTTAACAGTGATTGAAAATGTTCAGCTTCCTTTAGCAACAAACGGTCACTCAAAAATACTGCAAATGGAACTTGCTTCATCAATTCTAAATAAAGTTCATCTCGAGAGTAAAAGAAAAAGATTAATAAATGAATTAAGCGGCGGCGAGCAGCAAAGAGTTGCAATTGCACGCGCACTTATTAATGACCCGCTTATACTTTTAACAGATGAACCAACCGGAAATCTTGACAGCAAAACCAGCGAAGATATAATGAGCATTTTTTTAGAATTGAATCAATCTGGTAAGAGCATAATTATGGTTACTCATAATGCAGATTTTAAAAAATACTCATCCAGAAATATTAATCTATCTGATGGAAAATTGGTATGCTAAAAATAAGTAAGAAAGATTTCCTTGTTCGTGACCCGGTTTGCGGAATTCATATAGACCCGGAATACGCTGCTGATTTAGATTTCTACAAGGGCAAAATATTATACTTTTGCTCATATCCTTGCAAAGAAAAATTTGAAGCTGATCCCGAAAAATATTTTGCAGCAATACACGCTAAGGTTAATAAGAATGAACAATCAAACGAATAATATTACATTGAAGAAATTCCACCAATGCTGAGGTATGATATGAAAAGAATTTTAATACTCGTTGAAGTGCTTTTATCTTTTATTTTTATAAAAGCACAAGACAGTTCAGAGTCAGCAGCCGAAAAAGAATTCAACCAATCTTATGATAAAGGAGTTAAATATTTTTTTGAAGGAAATATTCCTAAAGCAGAAGATTACTTTCAATTAGCACTAAATAATAAGCCGGATGATATAAATACATTAAAGTATCTTGCTGAAATTTCTATAGCAAAACAAAATATACAAATGATTCAATACTACTATGAAAGAGTATTGGAATTGGATTCAAATGATGAAGACGCACTAATAAGTCTTGGCGTTATAAATCTTAATGACGGGAATTTTGATAAAGCAGAAAGTCTTCTTGCGAAAGCGGTAAATATACAACCTGATAATGAGCAAGCACTTTACAATTTGAGTGTTTTATACGGAACAATTGGTGAGTTTCCAAAAGCTGTAAACACTCTGAAAAAATTAATCGCTATCAATCCTTACAACAGTGAAAATTACCAAACTCTCGGATTATTTTATTTATCTCAAAATCTATACACCGATGCTGAAAAATATTTTTTTGAAGCGTTGAGATTAGATAATAATCTAATCGAAGCAAGAAAAGGATTAGTTATTATTTATCAGAATCAGAACAGACTTAAAAAATCGTTAGAATATTTGAATGGATTAGAAGCAATCTCACCAGACTTACAGCATTTAAATATTTTGAAGGCAAGCCAGCAATATCTGGAAGGTAAAATAAAAACGGCTATTAAATATGCACTTCTTGAAATTAAAAACTATCCACAGGAAGCGGATGCATATTATATGTTAAGCGATTTATATAAAATTATTGGTGATGAATCAGAGTCACGACTATATCTTGTAAAAGCGAAACAACTAAATGAGAATAATTCTAAAATAATGGTTTATTCTCTTCTTAATATAAAATAAAACATAATCTTAAAACTTTAAGGAGAATTAAAATGAAGTTAATAATCTTAACAACTGTAATGTTAATGGCGGTTCTTAACCTTAACGTAATCGCTCAGCACGATCACGGGATGCACGGCGGACAGCAGCAGGGAATGAATATGCAAATGCAGAATATGCAAAATATGATGAACAGGATGAATGACATATCCTCACGAATGAACGTAATGATGAAGAATATGAATGAAATGCATCAGCAGCATCAGAATATGCAGATGAATATGCAGCAACAGCATATGCAAAGTATGATGAACGAAAATATGATGCCTATGATGGAATCTATGAATCAAATGTCTGTGAATATGAAAGGAGTGACTCAGCATATGCAAAATATGATGGGAAACAAAGAAATGATGAACAATAAAAAATTCCAAAACAAGATGGATGAAATGATGGATAATATGGATGAGATGATGGGCAACTTTGAAGATATGATGAGTAATATGGAAGAAACTCAAAAACTTATGGAAGAAAAATAAATTAAAGATGAGAACTCTTATTAATTCTTTTTTAGTAACCTCTCTCGTCCTGGCGAAGCGCCAAGCCGTAGCCAGATTGTTTATAGTAATATTTTCTGTCATAATTCTACCTGTTGAAGTGAATGGTCAATCATACCTCTCTGAAAGAAGTTCCGGGTGGATTTTATCAACATCATTCCAGGTTACAGGCGGAAATTATTTTTATAATGAATACAACACTCTTTATTTTCTTTATGGAGGAATTAGTTATCAAAATGAAAACTTCTCCTTATACAGCTATATTCCAGTGATAGCACAAAATCGTCCCGGGTTTACACAATCCGGGATGATGATTATTCCAACAGGCAGAGAAGGTGAAAGCAACGGAGGAATGATAAATGAAGGTGGTAATATGCACGGTGGGAATAATTCTGTTAATCAAAGTTCTATGATGAATTCGCAAATATCTTTAGGTGATTTTTATATATACGGATCATACCAGTTTCTTAATGAAATTAATAATCCTATAGACCTTTATATTACTCCGGGTATAAAATTTCCAACTGCTTCCGCAAGCACAACAATTGGTACAGGAAAATTTGATTATAGTCTTTCGGCAAATGTGAGACGATCAATTGAATCTTTTGTGCTTTTAGCTGAAGTCGGATTTATAAAATTCGGAGATCCTGATGGAATAGATTATAAAAATCCATTTACTTATGGAATTGGATTGGGAAAATTTATTTCTGAAAACGGAAATTCTGTTTTGCTTTATTTTCTTTCCTATACATCTATACTCGATAATTATGAACCGCCGAGACAATTATCACTCGGATTTAATTTTAAATTAAACAGTACAGTGGTTTTATCTTTAATTGGTTCTAAAGGTTTAAGTAATTACAGCCCGGACTTTAGTTTTAGTGCAGGGCTAAACTTCGGCTTATAAAAGACAATTTCAGATATACAATTATTTGCAATTTGGTATATCTCTTTAATTAAAAGAATAGGAGTTGTTATGCAATTTGTTCCCGATTGGGCACCGAATATTCATCCGATGATTATTCATTTTCCGATTGTGCTTCTAATCCTTGCAGTATTGCTAGATCTTACCGGATTGCTATTGTCAAAATCCGATTGGATTAGAAAGTCAGCATTGCTGCTTTATATTTTAGGAACAATAGCGGCAGTAATTGCGTTTATTACAGGCAATGCCGCTTCCGATAGTATTGAAATTCCCGCTAATGCATTCTCAGCAATAAATGAACACGCCGATTGGGCTGAAACTACATTATGGTTTTTTAGCATTTACACAATTATAAGGTTGTCAATCGGAATCTTTTTTAAATCTTTGAAAAAGACTTTCATTATACCAATTGTTCTCTCCGGTATTTTAGGAATTTATTTCTTATATCAAACAGGCGATCACGGAGCACAATTAGTTTTCGGATATGGTTTAGGGACTGGAAACCTTACCAAACAAGAAAAACAAAGAAATGATACCACAGAAAAAGAACATATATCTGATTCAACCTTTACTATAAATGGAAATGGTTCCTGGAAACTGATTACGGATGATGGAATAATTAAAGTACTATCCGAAAAATTCAAATGGATAGAAGGTTCATTGGATGGACTCAGTCCAATGTTTGATCCCAATAAATCTGTTCTAATGTTTCATAAGGTACCTGAATCAATTTTCGTTTATGAAAATAAATTAAAAGGTGTTCAGGTTACAGCGGAAATTAATATTGATGATTTTAATGGCCAACTGGAATTAATTCATCACTTTATTGATAAAAATAATTATGATTTTCTCGGTTTAAAAGATGGAGAAATTTCTCTATCGAGGAAAAGTAAGGGGCAAATTAAAACCTTTGAAAAAGATAAATTCCAAAGTAATGGCTGGCTTGAATTAAAAGTTGTAAGTGAAGGAACTCATTTCAGAGGTTATATTAACAATAAAATGGTAGTCCACGGGCATGGTAGCGAACCTGAAGCCGGAAGTGTTGGAATCCGGATTAATGGGAAGGGAGCTTTTTACTTAAGTTCGATAGAGGTTCAATCTCTAAAGAAATAGAATTTTCATATTTCACAATAGTATTTTTGTTATTTCAATAAAACTAACTTTATCAATTTTAATATTTCATTTACTTTAAGCCGTGCAAAATAATTTCCACTCGAATAAGAAGTTGCATTCCATATGATTGAATATTCACCAGTAGATTGTGTGGCATCAAAAAGTTTTTCCACCAAAGAACCCGAAGCATCATAAATATCCAGTTTAACTTTTGCTGCTTCATTAGAGTTTATTCTGTACTTAATTGTTGTGGTAGGGTTAAACGGATTCGGGTAATTCTGATAAAGTTCAAACGTATCCGGCTGGAACTTTTCATTTTCAACATTAGTCGGTGCATCAATCTGAATGTTAATCATCATACCGTCATCTTCGTGTTCAAGGTTGTGACAGTGAAGAAGATAAATTCCGGAATAATCATTGAACTTTGCAAGAACACTTACAGTCTCATTTGGATTTACGAGAACAGTGTCCTTCCAGCCTTTATCATTTGGACTGAGATTTGTGTTTCCGTTTCTTGAATAAACCTGGAACAAAACACCGTGAACGTGCATCGGGTGAAAGTTATTTGTAGTGTTTACGAATTTCCATTCTTCCAATTCATTAAAAGGAATTGTTTCATCAATCCTGTTCATATCATAAGTCAATCCATTTATTCTGTGCATACCTGAACCCATTCCAGACTGTGAAAGAGTGAAGTTTCTCGTACGCTGAATATCATTTATACTGTAATAATTAATTGGAGCAAGATTTTGAGGAACGATTCCACCTGAAGATAAATTTCCGACTATATCAAATCTCAACAAATCCATTTGCAAACCTTGATTTCCAACTCCGGTAAAAGCTTGTGATTGAAGTATTACTGAATTACCAATGGCGTAAGAAGAGAAATCAAAAAGTATAGCTACTCTCTCTCCAGGAGCCAAATAAAAACTATTCGTCTGAACGGGTTCATCTTTCAGTCCACTGTCGGTTGCTATTATCCAAAAAGGGGAGTTATCAGAAAAAGCAATCTTGTATACTCTGGCGTTTGATCCGTTCAATAATCTGAAACGGTAAAGAGTTTTCTGAACCTCAAAGTAAGCTTCAGGAGTACCGTTAACTAAAGGTACATCGCCGAGATATCCAAACATTCTATCCATCATCGTTGGCGAATAAGTGAACTGCGGCTGGTAAGCTGAATGTCTATCCTGAATTAATAATGGAATATCATATTCTCCCGTTGGAAGACCGTACTGAAGTTCATCATCATCTTCAACGATAAAAAATCCAGCATAACCTTTATAAACATGCTTAGCTGTTAAGTGATGGGCATGTGAATGATAAAAATATGTTCCTGCTCTTTGAAAAACAGGAAAAGAATAAGTATAACTGTTACCAGGAAGCACTGCATCTTTCGGCTGACCGTCCATTAATTCTGGAACCAGTAAACCATGCCAATGGATTGTTGCTTCTTCAGTAAATTGATTTTCAAAGAGAACAGAAAAGTTATCACCCTTCTGAACTCTGATAGTTGGACCAGGGTAAGAATTATTTAATCCAAGTATTTGTGTCGTCGTTCCTGGCCAAACTTCCACATTTGCAGAATTAAATATCAATGATTGACCAGGCTGCAGCTCCGGTGGAAACCTCAAAGCATTTCCAACTAAAGTTTTGTGAGCAGCTTGTGTAAATGGAAAAATTTTAATTGTTGAAAGTGCTACACCAGCTAATGCAGATTTAATTATGAACTCTCTTCTTTTCATCAATTTACCTGGAAATAAATAAATTTAAATTATGTTTAATATAAAATTATTCTTAATTAACACGAAGCAGCTTTGCGTATATTGCAACAATTATTGTACTTATGGACATAAAAACTGCAGCAAGAGCAGGACTAAAAATAATCCCCGCTGAATACAAAACTCCTGCAGCAAGCGGTAATTACCCTGTTCATTACACGAAGTAAGATCTGCGGGAACGGTTTCCAATGAAAAGGGGAGCAGCTGCTCCCCTTTTTTACTTTCAATAAAAATCTGAGATATCAAACCATAATTCTTTTTTCTTTTCATTCAGAGCATAGCTTATATTCATCATATCATATTGTTTATCACCATCATCAATGAATGTCTGAGATTCTATTTCAAAATCACCAAACTTTCGCTCAATATAATCATACTCAGCATCTACTCCCTCTCTTTCGTTGTTGGGGCCAAGTATTATAATTGCTTCGTTTTTACCCGACCCATCTCCACCTTTAAACTGTATCAATTAATGTTTCTCCTGATTTAGTTTCTCTCATTGATGGAGTAGTAAATGTTCTAGCTTCATCAAAAGGATTTTTTGGTTTTTTCTGTAGACTAAGTAATTTATTAAAAACTATGTCAGCTCGGTCTTTGGATTTTTTGTTTATTAAGCTTTCGAGTATAGGTTTGTTGCTATTATTCATTTTTTGTTTCCTCCTCTGGGAATATTAAATGTGGATAGTCTGAAGCTGGAACGGTTCCCCTTTTTACTCCTATATAGATTGCTGATTTTGGATTCACAGGCCGAGTCCAACGGCATACCTGGCTCAAGTAGCGTATAGTTGAAAAGCTGATATAAGTGTTAAGCATCTTGCTGAGTTCTTCAGCGGCTTTGTAACAGCCGTGTTGGACCCATAGCGTCTCCACTTCTTGCAAGCCTATATTATTAATTAATGTTTTTGTCATTGTATTTTGTCTTTTTCCTATGTTGTTCTTATCCCTAGTCATAATTGCCTCCTAAGTTGTTATCTGTATATCACTTTTAATTTTTCTAGGTTGTTTATCTGCATTAGACCTCATTAAATTATTGCCATACTTTATTTCGGATTGCCACACTTTGCGCCATACTTTATTTTCAAGTATGGCAGGCAATCCTTTGAAATTGTTTTAAATTCACACATTGCCACACTTGCCATAGATTGTCATAGATTATCCAACAAGGTTGGTAGGATATTTATTTTTAAAAAATATATTTTTTTCAAACCTAAGTTTAAAATCTATGACAAAGTATGACATTCTATGGCAACCCCCTTATTTTAAAGAACTTACAGACACGACTGCTTAAAAAAAGGTATGGCAGAAAGTATGGCAATTGCCATAGATTATTCTACCTAACTACCCCCACATATAGTACCAGTTATTATCATCTGTTTTTCTTGATCTCTCTGATCTTATTCCATACAGCTTCAGACTTCTGCCAAGCTGAATATTATTTACTTGTTGATTTACATATATATGATTGAATGCCTCGAGAGCTAGTTCCTTTTTAATACTTCCCTTGAGATCATCCTCTGTTATCTTGAACAAGCTTTTTCTGTTCAGAAAATCCTGATCTTTTTCGTAATTACTGTGAATGATATTCTCTTCAAACCATTCCAGATCTGCCTTCTTCAGATGTATTGCAAACTCCTCAAACTTATTCAGACCTACAGAAACCATCGCCGCTTTTTCATCATTATCAATACAGGTCTTTGCAGCAATAGGATCATATTTCCAATTCATAAGGAATTGTGCAAAGCTCGGGACTTCTGATTTCAATGAATTTATAAATCCTTCAGGATCCTTCTTGAACCAATCAAAGGTGAGTAGGTTGGGTCCTGTAGAGACAACATTTAATCTCCTGTCTTTTTGTTCAATGAACAAAGGAACTTTTTCATTACTGAAGAATAAGCAGTTAACATAGTTAGTAATGAAGTAGTTACGAATGTTCTTCTCGTTTATCATTACATCAGGATCAGTTATAATTGCTTTAATTCTGGATTTGATATTATTCCTCGTACTGTTATCGTGAGCTACCTCATTGAATGCAACAAGTATTGTATTCTTTAACCAGGGATTAAAATCACTCTGTAGATCTGAATCCTCTACCTTTACTGTTTGTCTTCTTCCAAATAATTCCTTGAGTACATAGTCAAGAAAGATACCTTTACCAGCTCCCTGTTCGCCCTTGAGTACCCAGGCAGTAAGTTGTTTTTGTCTTGTCTGTAGAATACCTGCAAGCCAGTTCAGAAATCTTTTTCTCTCACGGTATTTTGGAATCAGGTTCATAACTAATCTGTATATATGAGGGAAATCTTTTTTTGGGTGGAAGATTTTCAAGTTTTTACTTAAAAGCATATACTCCGTTGGAACAAACAGATTAATAATTTCTTTCTCAAGGTCTATTCTCTCATTGGAATTAACATTGAAGTCTGCCTTGAGTACAGGAATAATATCAGGCAGCCTTTCTTCTCCTGACAAAAGAATATTTTCCAATATCCCCTCCTGTACACTCATATATATTTCACCTTCTTTTGTATCGAGATATGAGTATGAGCTTGTACTTCTTTCAATAAACGGGAAATATCTTTTTTGCCCTGCGAGATTAGCATTCTTAATTTTCTTATACCTTTCTATTTTTGACTCTTTTTGCTTTTCTTTAACTAATTTGTTTACCAGGGATTTGTCAAGCTTGAGTTTTTCCATTATCAGTTTAGTTAACTGAGCAACATCTTCTGCATCAGAGGTTAGGGTAGTTAGGTAGAGTAGTTGATCCTTCGTAGTCTGCTTCGATAACGAATCATTCTCATCATATTTTAATAATATTCTATCAGCCAGCCATAAAATCCCTTTAGTTGCTTTCTTGTAAAGTGCTTTAGTTGCATCGAGACCATTAGCTCTGTAGTATTCATCAGGATCTTTATGAGGATCAAGTAATTTAGGATCAAGAACAAAAGGAGTAATGTCTGAATCATTCAGAATTAACCGAACTGCTTCTTCGGTGTTCAGAATACCAGGTCCTTCCTGTTTAACGATCTTACCGGTCTTCTTATCTTCCTCTTTTTCTTTATCATTATCAAAGGAGATAATAACATTCTTAACCTTCGACATACTCAAGCCCTTCAGATGTGAAGCGCTCAGTAACCCCTGCCCTACTGCTGTAGCATTCTCCATCCCAGCAGCATAAAAATATCCTGCATCAGGATATCCTTCAAAGATGACTAATGTTTCCTGGTCCTTGCACTTACACAAATTAAATATATCCTCTTTATTCAAGCCCTTAGTAGAATCATATCTGACTTCTTTCGGATTTCCATCTTTATCAGTTTCAATTATAACTGTATTCGGAGTAGCTCTTTTAATAAAACCGTTGATTTTTCCTTTTCTGTTTCTGTACGGAATTGCTAGCCTGTATTTATCTCCGGTTCTTCCAGATAGAGGAAGATCATTTATATCAGCTTCTTTATCCGCATGCTTCTTACGTAAATAATCTTTAATATCCCGTCCAGGAGGAAAATAACAGAACTCTGATTTTTTAAGAACTTCAACATCGTATTTTCTATTATTCACCAGATAGTCACGAGCTTCTTTTGCTTCATCAGTAAATAACAACTCGTGCATCCATTCATATGCAGTCTCAAATAGTTCTGCTCTGGAATTAAAAGCTCTTATTTTTTCCTGTTCTTCATCTGATAATTTGTGATTGTAAGGATTATTGAAATCAACTGAATGCTGGATGTGAAATTCTTTTGCAGCCCACTTGAGCGCTTCAACATAATCTATCTTCTTGAATATCTTGATAAGCTCAATGTTATCACCTCCTCTTTCACATTGAAAACATCTCCATTGATTCTTTGTAGTATTAATTGAGAAGCATTTGCCACCACTTGAAAAATGACCAGTTGGACAATCACCCTGAGGACTTTTTCCATTTACTGTGTGCAGTAAACCAAATTTATTTGCAATTTGTTCGGCAGGTATTTCATTTACTTTTTTACGGAGAGCATCAAGATTAGGATTGCTCTTCCCCTTTTTCTCATTATACATTTTTGTTTACCACTGATTAAAATTTTAATTGTACATAAGTGCCTTCACAGTCTTAATACTTGTTTGAAACTGATGCGGAGATACTCTTACTTTATCGTAAAAATAATCCGACACTAATGCACGTAGTCCTTCGCTATCTTCAAAATAAAAGACAGACTTATTATTTTCATTTATATGCTGCTTTATTTTATAACCCTGCAGTACAAGTACCGCAGTTAAATAAAAGTCTTTTGTTTTATACATTTTTTTATCCTCTTGTATGTTTTCTGGGATCAGGTGGAATGCCCTCTCATTGAAAGAGCATTCCTATAAATTAGTTTTCAGTTTTTAAGTTATTAGGGTTGTCTATTGGTTGGTTTCAGGTTTTCAATTATTAGTCTTATAACTTATAATATAATCCCGCTATTTAGACTTGTCAAGATTCAAGTTCTGTGTTTTGCACTATTACTGCTCTGGGCTCGTGGCAAATATTGCAGAATTTAATTTCTTCCACGTTCACTTTCTTTATCGGATAAAATTTATATATAAGTGGATTAACATTAGGATCGTTATAAGTAAATTCGACCCTCCCAAAATAAATAGCATATGGATCTTCACTAGAAGCAGCATCATAAATTATAAAAACACACCGATCCTCATAAATTATCTCTTTAAAAGTATGAAATTTTATAGTATTACCATTTTTTAAATCTTTTTCCATTTTCCTGGCAAGGGAATACTTAGTGGTAAAAGTATATCCTATAACTGGTAATTCGATTGTTTTGATTTCTGATTTCATTTTTGAATAGTGATTTAATGAAACTTGATTCGACCTGGGATATACCCCAGTTTAATATTAATTAAAGTCGCCATGTTTTAGTTCTTAAGGTGGGTTGTCAAAATGTTGCCAGTATTTGAATATATGCTTCTGATCTTTTTAGATCAAATTTTTAGTTTTCAATAGACAGGTTACAAAATTTCAATTCTTGTGGTTTCAAAAGAAAGATACTATTTATAATGTATTAATTTCCCTTCATGCGGTCAAGTAGCAAATAAAATATTTATTATAAAATTGCTAAAGACATGAAATTTGAACGAAAAAGCATGTTTTTGATTAAATTTTTTTACAGTAGTAGAATCTCAGGAAGGATTGTTTTACATAGCCCGATCACTATAAATCTATTTCAGATAATCTTTCAGTGAAATATATTTTTTTTAGATAAGAACTTCAGAAATAGATTAGTAAAAAAGAAAAGCCTACTCAATTAGTAGGCTTTCTTATAAGGAGGGTGTAGCACTTGTGTATTTAGAGGCGGACAATTTAATGTCTCTTTGGGTCAGGGAAACATCAGATACACATCCTGTGATAGAATTATAACCCGTCATAGCTTTCGCTGATACCTCGTAGTCTTCGCCACGAATGGCAGTTACTACACCCATTATTTTTTCTTGAACACTATATAGTTTTTATGGCCATCCCTATGTGAATGCTTAACAAATTCAATCTCATACATTGGCGTCACTCTTGTTTCACCATTTTTCAGGTCTTTAAGATGTAATAAATAGTCTATCCCTTTGTCATCTCCCCAGAATCTTGAGATATATATCGAAACAAAATCATCACCATCATTATGAAATTTTCTGGAATTCCATATCTCACGCTGTAATATTCTTTTAGCATCCCTCCGGTGAATATTAATTGCACCACTCCATTTGATTAAACTAGGGTTAATTAAACCATCCCAGGTTCTAACAACATTGATTGTAATATCAGGGTCGAATTTCATTTTTATTTTTTTGATTTTATTTATTCATTTTGTGTACCACACAGAATACTTAATTTTTCAAGTACAATAAAAGTGAGACAATATGTAAATTTTTCAAAATTGTAATTAATACCTAAAATTCTTGGATATAAAAACAGATATTGAAATCCAAAATAAAGAAACCATAATATTGAAAGTTTCAATTATCTGTTTGTGTATTGTATCCAAATTATTGAATAAAATGTTTTTGTGCTATTATTTATGAATTAAGAGATTATAATCAGGCCGAATCTTACGGCTAATTTATATGTAACCATTTTCCAACCTCCAATATTTTTAGCCTCACCTCTGTTTGGAATTTTGGTATCCATAAATTGCCATTATTATTCATCACACTTGCTTTAGGAATTACACCACCATCGATGAACGTAGAGTAATCCGTATTTTCAACAGTTGAATAGTTCAATAGAAATAAAATCCAATCTACAAATGCGAAATACTAACATTAAAAATGATTTGAACAAACTAAGCTGAATCAAATTATGAAAGACAATAGAAGAAATAATTTCAAAAGAGAACTCAATTTTTCAAAGATGTTAAATATTTTGATTAAATAATTTTAAATTATTTATATTAAATGATAAAAGTATAGGACAAAATTTAAAGGGTGGAATAATTGGAAAAAGAAATAACATTTAGCGACGGCACAGGTCTAATAATTGAGACAGTTGATCTTGATTTTAAGACTGGCTTTAAGAAAGAAATAGGTCTTCAAAATTCCGGTGAACTTAGAATTTTTATTCCCGATTGGGGAAAACTTCTTTCTTCGGAATCATTCTTACATCCTTTTTTTAAGAGATATGGATCAGAACAATTTTCTGAATTCAATATAGCCTTCTATTTAGAGTATTATCGAGCAACACATTTTGATTTAAAGGGTCAATATCTCCGCAGTACACTAAAGAATACTCGAACATTCAAGATAAATTCGATGGATTATAATAATCGCATACGGGAACTGCTTACCAAGCAGGAAAAAACCTGGCCCACAAAGAAGGAAGCAGATAATGCAAAGTTAAAAATTGAATATTCAATTTTAGATGTGACCGGACATTCTGTTCAAAAATTATTTTTCAAAGCCGCCTATGATGAAATTGCCGAAATTGATCAAACGTTGCCTACTCAAAAACGTTTTTCAAAAGAATATTTTAGGAAAATCGCGCAATATTTTGTGAAAATTAATACTCAGAATATTGTTGAAAATATTAAGAATAAAAAAGAAAAGTTTAGAAGAACATATACGAAAAGAGAAATTGAGGAATTAAAAGACTTCCTAACTGAAGATCCGATTTTGGAAGAGTTAAGATCGACAGATTTCGGTTTAATATTAAAAACAGTAAAATCCTTGCTTTCCAGATATCCTCAGAATGAGCAACAGTCACCGGAATTAAAAGAAAATAAGAACAATAAAACACAAACAGTCGTAAGCAATGAGGAGCTTAATAAAATAGTAAAGGAAGCGCTTCAATCTTTAGATGAATTTCTTGTTAGAAAGAAAAGTAAAGAGAAAATAGAAAAGATTCAGAATTGGATAGATCGAATCAAGCACTATCATTCACAACCAGAGCCAGTGAATAGTTTTTTAGTTCTCGTGTATATCAATGATACGTTCGCAAGTACACAAGGAATGGTTGAGCAAATTAATTTAGAAATTGAAATGTTATTCCGACGTTGTTATAGAGAATGGGCAAAAAAAACTTTTAATGAATTAAATAAGAACGAAAACTTTACTAAGCCAGAAAAAAGGTTATTTATTCTAATGCATATAGGTACACCATATCTCGGTTACAGAACCCCAGTATTTGATCCACTTTTATTAAAATATCTTAACTTTAAAAATCTTAACCTATATACCTTTTTGCTCTCTTCAGTCTTTAAACTTCATAAAATTAGTGATATCGATCTTAAATTAATAAATGTACAGTTATTTCTATCTTTTCTTAAATTTTATGTATTCTGGCTAAGTTTAAGTCGGTCAAAAGAGAAAGAGCGTAAACAGAGTTTTGAGTATAATAAAAGATTTGTTGTCGATCAATTTATGGAAAATACATCTTGGGATGAAAAAGATCTTGATGCATTCAAAGTGGAGAAAAACGAAAAAGAAACTGAAATTTCTAAATATGAAGTAATTGATTTAAAAGATATTGAAATAGACTATGATGAACCTGAGAGTGAAATGCTTAATCTCTCGGGACATTTTAAGAGTTTTTCTGTATTGGAAGAGGACACTTCAAAAACTGAAATAGATAAGATTAACTATTATACAATGTCTATTAAAAAACCTGGTGTTGATGTAAAAAGGGCAATTAATATCAATCTTAAAGATTTTTTTTTCAGAGACATAATTGAAAAATACTGTAATACAGAAGAACAAGAATTACTAGATGAACACTTAATCAAAAAAGAACCTTATGAAGAGATTGGAGAAAAACTTAAAATTTCCAATCCTGCGGTTTCAAAAAGAGTAAATAAAATCCTAATAAGATTATCCAAAGTAGAAGAATTAAAGGAACTATTAACTGAAATGTAATTAGGCGAGGCTTATATAATCAGTAAAATATTATTAAAAATTATATTGGTTAAGGTAATATTTATGGTTTTAGCCGGGTTAATATTATCTGCTCTTCCTTCCCATTAATAAGTAAGGGGGAAAACTTCACTTCAGATTTTAATAGGTCCCAGCGGGAGAAATCCCCGACGGTCAATCGGAAATATGGACAGACGTGACTGCTTCCACCGCGAGACTAACGTCACGGCTGGGACTGAATATTTGGTTAACATTATCTGCTCTTCTTTCCCATTAATAAGTAAGGGGGAAAACTTCACTTCAGATTTTAATAGGTCCCAGCGGGAGAAATCCCCGACGGTCAATCGGAAATATGGACAGACGTGACTGCTTCCACCGCGAGACTAACGTCACGGCTGGGACCCCTTTTATTTTCAAAGCTGTCATGGTTAGCTACAAACTGTAATGGTAGTTGTATTTATAACGTACTAAGGTAAGGAAGGCTAGGATACCTCTCTGAACTGGAAATATTTTATATACAATGAGTCCCATTTTAGATGTTTAGTCAATTAGGGTATGAGGCGATAATTTAATTGGTCTGGTATCAGTCACACAATATTAACAATTTAAAAATAGGAAGTTTAATTATGGAAATAACAATAACAAAAGTAAAAGAAGAAAGCGGCTGGCTTAGTTGTATGTCGGCTTATCCAGTTACATTCCAAGATACGCAATACAAAACTTGCGAAGCATTATTTCAAGCGCTTCGCTTTGAAGGATATCCTGATATTCAAAAAGCAATTCAAGAGTGTCCATCCCCAATGGGTGCAAAGATGATCGCAAGAAAAAATCGAGAGCTACTAAATCGTGGTGTAAAATGGGATGAGGCCCCAAGTGATATTCCGTTGATGCAAAAATGTTTGGAATTAAAACTCCATCAGCATCCTGATCTAGAAGAAAAGTTGATTGCAACTGGTAATGTTACAATCATTGAAGACTGTACAACACACGATCGGGAATCTGCAAGATTCTGGGGTGCAGTCAGGAAAGATGGTCAGTGGATTGGTGAAAATGTATTTGGAAAATTATGGATGGAAATAAGAGAAAAGCTAGTTAAAAATCTAAATAAGAACAATGATGAACAAAACTCTTAAGAGTAAATTATCAATAAGCAGCTCTGCCTCGCAGGGCTGCACTGTAAACCAAAATCATTAATTAAAAATGAAAGACTTACTAAAACTTCAGGTTCTGTTCACGACATTGATTGATTCCAATAAAGACGAAGTGCTTTGTAAAATTCCAAATGTTGAATTATTGGAAGACCTAATTAAAAATGGTCTTCAGAATTCAACCGAGGGTTATGCGATCGCTTATATTAATTCTTTTCCGACGTTCGATCAATATGACGTTTCATTTGTTGAATGGGTCAAAATAATTGACATTGAGAAGAAAAATATAGATGGTCAGGATCAATGGAATGTTCAGGTAGAGGTCTTGGAAGAATTCGATTCTGGTTCTTTTGATGTTGAATTAGGACATGATGAAAAGATGGACACCGAGGTACCTAAGTATGTAGTTTTTAGTGATGGTAGTATTAACAAAAAAACGGGAGTGGGAACACTCCCAAATTTATAAGGAGAAAATATTGAAACTTTTATTTGGGTCGTTTATACACAAATCACAATTAGCAATGGAACTTGATGCAACAAGAAAAAATGACACCAAAATTGTTGATAAGATATTACAACATAAACCTGTAATCTCAATCCAACATTTTATTGCTGGTGGCGCGGATGAAAATGCAGCAGTTATTATTTGGAATGGTAATACTCCAGTAAAAAAGGTAATTGGTAATTGGGAATTTGATCACACAGTAAATGAGGGAAATTCTTACACAAACTATTTTCGCTTTATATCCAAAAGTGATGTGAAATCTATTGCATTGGAAACTGTAGATGACGACACGGATGAACATTATTTGTATTACACGTTCAATGAATACAAGAAGTTATAGACTAAAGAGCGACGAGCTCTTCAATTCCAGTATTTTCTGGCCCCTTCGAGTTCAAGGAGGTGAATTTTATGAACTCAAACTTAATTCCTTTGCTGTACACACTACAACCTGGTTATCACGATGCAGATAAGTGGATAGACCAATTATTAAATCGTCCAGATACGATTAATTGGCAGGCAGCATTTAGTTATTCACTTGGTACAGATGAGGTAGGTGCATGCATATTTGATGTTGATCAGAATACAGGTGTTAAGGTATATGATAAATTTTTCACTTTCAAAGTTGATAGAATAAAAAAAGTGGTACCTGGTAAACCTTATGTTTATCAATTCGAGTACGATATGACCGTCGAGAAAGATGTAATGGTGATGGATGTAATTAATTCGGATGGGAGCAGGCCATTCTTTCCCAAGATGGTAATATTTGAATAATTCAAACAAGGGGCGGGGATAACCCGCCTCAAATTAATTAGGAAATTAAAGTTGAAAAGAAAAACAAAAGTTACTTTCAGACCAGGTGCTAATTCAGCATTTGGTATATAAAGCTGTGGAATCTCAACATATGTTTTTCATTTTACGCTATGATTAATAATTAACACATTTATAAAAATTCAAACAGGAGAAATTTTATGAAATTTCCTTTATTTAGTACAATGTTTATTACAAAACCAACTTACGAAGATCCTTTTCTCCAAACACTACTCAAGGGTCAAAATATTTTAGGAGTTCAAAATAATAGCGGGGACACTATGAAATTTTGGAAAACGGATAGAGAAGTACAGGACAATGATGTGCAGGGTGTTTATGCATTTGAATGTAAAGATAGGCATCAAATTGCCCACTATCTGATTATATCTGTCCTGGATCTGATAGAAGAAGATGAATATAAAATAAATGAGCAGGCATATCTCTTTACTTTCATCGATGAAATTGATTCCAAATATGTCCGAAAGGTTGAAAAAGAGATGATAGAGATTAAAGAGAGTGCACTAGGCAATTATAAAGACAGATTGATTAACGCCTTTTGATGATATCTACTTAATCCAGAGGTAGTTATTATGTAGAAGATAGGTTGCGTAAATACAGCCGTAATTGACAAGCATAATAATTGGGTCCAAAAGGGGTTTACCTGTACAGAGAAATTTTAATGGGTCAGTGATGTGGTGAAAGCCCACGACGGGATCCAGGTAGTTCCGATCCCTTACTACCGGCACTGGCCCTTCATATTTATAAGCCGTTACTGTTTCGCCACAAAATTGTAATGGTAGTAGTATTCCGTGGCAAGGGTCTCATTTCCCCTCTTTAAGAATACAGCCAGGTCCAGCGATGTTTATTAGTTGGGCCGACTAATATTTTGGTCCGATGTTGGCGAAAGCCTAGGACGGCACAATTAGTTCCTGCCACACTAATAACATCGGGCCTCTTTTATTAACAATAAGTCATTGACTCTACTAATTGATACAAATAATATTTAATGATTAACTAAAAAGGAAATTTTATGAAAATAACAAATGAAAACTATCTAGATACTCTTAATAAAGTTTTGGATGATATTGATACCAAACCGCACAATAAAGTGTTACCTGTTCTTGAATTACTAAATGAATTTGATAGAAAGGACATTGTAGTACTGAAGGCCTTGACTCATATTCATTTTCGTAACAAAGATTATGCTAAAGCTTTGCATTATGTATTAAACGCTCTAGACATCGATCCAGAAGATGTACAAGCACTTAAATACAAAGCTTGGTTATACGATGAAACCGGAGATAAAAAACTTTATGTTAGAACGTTGGAGCACTTGATAGCGTTAGGTAAAGCAGATTTTGAAGTTTATGATCAATACGCCGAGTATCAGGAGAATAAAGGATTCATACTCAATTCATTAGGAAGCTATACGTCGGCACTAAGTAGCGATGAGAATTTTCAACAGGCAATTCACGCTGCAATAGGTGGGGCAAATTGCTACAGTAAGTTGGGTGCTTATGGTATTGCGAATGAAATATATGATACTGTACTGATGGTACATCCAGATGATAAAATAGCTCTTTATGGAAAGGCATATAATTACTATCTGAGCAATAAGATAAATAGTGCAGAAAAGATCTGCAAAAAATTAGCTTCTGACCATTCAGACTTTCAACATCCAAAAGATCTATTAGATTTAATAAATAAACAAAAGGAGAAAAAATAGTATGGAAGATTTTATGTTTTATGATCCGGAAGATTTTTTTGATCAGGTTATAGAAGCGTTAGGTAGAGGAGATTTCAATGTAGCAGAAAAATTACTGGAAGAGTATTTAAAGAGTCATTCTGAAGATACACAGTCACGATTACTAAAATCATTAATACAGGAGGCAAAGGGTGATCTATTGGGAGCAATTACCCCACTGGAGGAGATATTAATTATTGATAATTCAAATGATCTCGCCCTATATAGTCTGACAAATTATTACTATATGTCTCTTGACTTCAACAAATCAATTGAATGCTGTGATGAGTTTATAGCCATTGAAGGTGCTGAAGATAGTGAGGAAGCAATCGATCTAAGACAAATTAAAGTCCAAAGTCTTTATGCACAGGGTAAATATGCTGATGCATTAGAGGAAATTGAAGATTTACTAAAACTAGATCGTAAAGATGAAAAAATGATCATATATAAAGCTAAAATATTTAATATAAATGGTTCTTACGACGCAGCAAAAAATATATTGAATCCAATCATATCTGCTATCGCTGATGAGGGATTGTTAGGACACGCATATTACGTTTTAGCAATGTCTTATCATCACTTGGGTCAGACAGATAAGTCTGATGAATTTTTATATCAGTCAGCGGAATTAAATGACGAGTTTGGAATGCGATGGCTAAAATTAAAGCTGGCTGCGGAATGGAATAAACAAATGAATCAGAACAATAACTGAACTTCAAATAGGAATAATTATTATGAAAAATGAGAAATATGTTATTATAAGAACAAAGTAAGTTGTGCTACCATTTGGCTTCTCAAAAGTACCGCAAGTATTTGATGAGGAAGAAGAATTATTATTAATTCAGGCGGTCAAAGACAATAAAGAAATAGCATTTGCAAAAAATGATTTAGATGGATTGGCAGAATTTGGCTGCCTGGCAAAAGTGAGCAGTTATGATTATGATCAGTCTTTTGCTAAAGGTGTACAAACAGAATTTGGAGGAATAAATCAGGATTTACAGTCATCTGGACACGCAATGATTCCAATGTACAAAAAATTGGATCTTTTAGAATGTATTAGGAATAAGCAATTGGAAAATCAACAATTCTCGGATATTTCCGAAGTTGAATTTCTGCTCTTAGATAGAATCAGTGTGACCGCAACATTGGATGAAATTATTATTAATGTTCAAAAGGACACTGAGGAAAAGTATAATAAAAATAATTTAGGGAAGTTAAGTAACATTATTTTTGAAAATATTTTTGAACCTTTATCCTTTGACTGTATTCATTCTTTATCCTTTTATGCACTGACTAGACTTATGCAAGGTTGCTCAGCAAAAAACGATCAATTCAAAAAGACGTTTTTAAAATCCAATTCAGAAAACTTGAGAGTTAAATCAATCATATCGTTATATGAGAAAGGTTTACTCAGATAACAATCAACATAAGCGGTGTAGCAGCCGCTTACTTAATAACCTTCACAATTCGGTATAAGAATACAGAGTTATTTAGGTTATTCAGCACTAACAACTTCATCCAATGTAATGGTGTTAGTACTACAATCGATGGGAATGATATTGTTGGAGTATCACTTCCATAAAAATTTGGTTTGATGTTGTTGAAGCTACAATATCAACTCTTTGGAAATTAATTCAGTGAAACTAAGTGATGAACAAATTTCAAAATTTCAAATATTGTACAAAAAAACTTTTAATGAAGAATTGACAAAAGAAGCCGCGTTATCAAAGGCCATAAAACTTTGTAATTTAATAAATGTTGTACGTACAATTAAAAATAGAAAAGTATAATTAGTAGCAGCCGGTAGTCTGGCTGCTTAATAAATGCAGGAGGATTAATAATGATAAAGACAAAATATTTTGTATATGCAAGAAAATCTTCAGAATCCGAAGACAGACAGGTTGAATCAATATCTTCGCAAATTGATGTATTAAAAAAAATAGCTGAAGACAGAAAATTAGAAGTAGTCGATATTCTTACAGAAGCTAAGTCAGCTAAAGCACCAGGTCGTCCAGTGTTTAATAAAATGCTTGAGAGAATTGGTAACGGAGAGGCTGATGGAATTATATGTTGGAAAACCGATCGACTATTTCGAAATCCTGTTGACTTTGGTACGATAAGTTGGATGTTGCAAAAATCAATTATTAAACATATCCAATGCAGCGATAGAAGTTATTATCCGGAGGATAACGTTCTGCTAATGAGCGTTGAGCAAGGGATGGCTAATCAATTTATCAGGGATCTCAGCAAAAATACTCAGCGTGGATTAAAAGCTAAAGCCGAAAGAGGATGGTATCCTGCGCAACCACCATTAGGTTACCTTCACAATCCTCTTAAGAGAAAAGGTGAAAAGGAAATGATGAAGGACCCTGCACGATTTGAAATGACAAGAAAGATTTTTGATTGGATGCTTAGTGGTACTTATCTACCATCTCAAGTCATTGACAAAGCTGCTAAAGAGCTTGGTTTAACAAACAGATTTAATAGAAGTGTCGGGCGAGCAACTATTTATCAGATTCTTAGAAATCCCTTTTACTATGGCTACTATGAATACCCCAAAGGAAGTGGGAACTGGATAAAAGGTAAACACGAGCCAATGATTACCAAAGTTGAATATGATAGGATACAAAAGCTTTTAGCTAAGAATGAAAATCCAAAACCGGAAACAAAGGTTTTTTCATTCACTGGCCTGATCAGATGTGGCGAATGTGGTGCAATGATTACAGCTGAGGATAAAGTAAAGAATCAGAAAAATGGGAATGTTCACAACTACACTTACTATAGTTGTACTAAAAGAAAAAAAGAAGACTGCTCTCAGAAAACAGTTGAAGTAAAAATATTGGAGGAACAAATTGTTGATTACCTTAGAACTATTACAATACCTGAAGAGTTCATTCAGTTTGCAATAGATGTTATTGAGAATGATGTTGAAAATGATAACAAGAAAAATAAGGATTTCATAGAGACTCATAAAACAGAGTTGAGTAATTTGTCAAAGAAGTTCAACAAACTGATGGAATTAAAATTGGGTGATCTTATTTCAGAGGAAGAATTTATTAGTAAAAGATCAGAGTATAAAAATCGGGAGCTAGAACTAAAATTAATAATTGATGAGTTTGAAAAGTCTAATAATAATATTGTAACTAATGTAAAAGAGTTATTGAAGTTTGGTAGTGTCGCAGCTACTGCATTTCAAAATGCAACAGTTGAAGAGAAAAGAATCATTTTAAGCTCAATCGGGTCGAACCTCTTAATTAAAGATCGGAAACTTGAAATTCAATTTGAAAAGCCACTTTCTCTACTAAAAGATATTTCAAGTTCCGTTAAGGGTAAAAGAGTGAAAAAAGGTCGGGTCGAACCTGCGCAAGTATCAATAAAAAAAGGGACTTACAGTGATAAACACACCATAAATCCCTTAGTGCTCCGCGAGCAGGACTCGAACCTGCAACCCTTCGGTTAACAGCCGAATGCTCCACCATTGAGCTATCGCGGAATATTTTATCTTATTTTCTAAAAATAGCTTTTTATTTCGATCTTCTTTACAGATTCGAAATCTTTCTGCTGAACTATGATAGAAATATTTTTTTGTATCATCAAAAGAAAGAACCTGCATCCCGATTTATCGGGATAACAGCCGTCCCGATAAATCGGGAGAGCTATCGCGGAATTTCTTCCAAAAGGCTTTCAAACATAAGGAGTATGAGTATTTTTGTCAAGAATTTTAAGCCCGTATTTAAAATAAAAATACCCTTCATTCGAAGGGTATTTTGAATGTTCAAGATTTTCAGATTTCTATCGGCTCTTCTTTTTTTACTTCAATTTTTTCTTTTTGAATATTCTTTTTCATTTCTTCCATTTCCTTCCGGAAGATTTCCATTTCTTTCTGAAACTTTTTCATCTGTTGATCAAACTCCTTGCTCTGAAATTTTGCAAGTGAATCATTTGTCCAGAATTGGAATAATGAAGCTATTGAATCAGGATTAAAATTAAAATTTTTAAGGTTGAATTTGGCTACGGAATCAGCAAACAATTTTTCAAGCTGAACAAGTGAATCAATATTTGGTAAAGGAATACCTATACGTCCTATTGAATCTTTAAGTTCAAATCTGAATTTATAATCCGAACTTCCCTTCCTGGTTTTGGGAATGGAAAAAGCGAAAGCGTCAATGTCACGTGTAACTTTATCGATGTGCGCCGTTATGCTGTCAAAATCCGGCAATTCAATCACAATACTTTCTCCATCAGGGATATGGATTCTACAAATGTTTGTATCGATCATAACCCTGAAGTTTTTATTGAACTTTTCATGTTTAAGTTTTGCAAGGTTACTATCAAGTCTTAGCAGAACCATGGACTCTTTTAATTGTTTTTGAGCTTCAACAAAATTTTGCTTTTGAATTTCCTTCATCCGCTGCAGTTCAACATAAATACTCTCCTCATCAATATTTAATGGTTCACTGAAAATAGTATCGGGTGTAAAGAATATATAATTGTTATCCTTGTTAAGTTTTATTTTTTCAATAACTCTTTCCACATTTGCAACATTTGGAATACTAAAACCAGCCGGTACTACCCTGTTGAATTCCGATTTATTTGCAGTCGAAGCAAAAGCCAGGAGTTCAGCGACGATTGCTTTGTTGTAATTCCAAAGATTCGGATTAATCGCAACCGTATTTTTATCATTAACAAGAACCTGGGATTGTAATTCGAGCGCATAAGCTTCAAGAATTGAATCCATTTTTTCTCTTTGCTTCTCATCAAGATTAAGAACACGAACAAATTTCTCAAAATTATTTTCATCACTTACAAAACTTGCTGTTTTAATCTCAAAGAACTCACTTCCATCTGCATCAGAGCCAAGATGCAAAAATTGTTTATTGTCATTATCCAGCGGAAGTTGTTTGTAGAACGCAAAGTTGAAGATATCTTCATTGGAAAGATCTGCTGCAAATAATAATGGTTTAAGGTTCTCTGTGTAAAAACCAGCAAGATTGGTTTTCTGTTTCTCAACCAGTTCTTCTATTACATCAGGGTTAAATTTCAGGAAAACCATTATCACTATTGCCAGAGATGCAAAACCAACTACCGGAACAAACCGTTTCAATCCTGAATACCAATGTTTCCGTTCTGATATTGCTACCATAATCCTTGTTTCAAGATATGGAGATTCATTAAGCTGTTTGAATGATTGATTTGTAAGCTTCTTAATCTTTTTCATTTCATCAAGACGGTTTCGAAGTTCTGCCGATAAAGCAAGCTCCGTCTCGAAATCTGTTCTTTCGGATGGTGATAATTCATCATCCAGATAGGCAGATAAAATTTCAAAATCTTTATTTGTCATCGCATTAACTCCTGCTGGTAGGGTTTAAGAATTTCTCTTAATCCTTCCCTCGCTCTAAATATCCGTGACTTAACAGTACCGATTTCGCAAGAGACTGTATCCGCAATTTCCTGGTAACTAAGTCCTTCTATGTCTTTAAGACACAACGGGATTCTTAGTTTATCAGGAAGTTTTGTAATTGCCTTGTTCACAATTTCTGTTAAATCAAATTTATCATGATCTGCGTTGTACGCTAATTCATGTTCATCTTCATGAACCGGTGAAAAAATATTTCTGACCTTTATTTTTCTCAGATGATCTTTGCATTTATTTATAGTAATCCTGTAAAGCCATGTCGAAAACTGCGACTCAAACCTGAACCGCTTTAAATTTTTATATACAGTTATAAACACTTCCTGGGTTATGTCATCAACTGGATCGGATGTGCTTAAAGTAAGGTATATAATATTCCTCACCTTTTCCTTATGTCTCTGAACGAGTGTACGGAATGTTGATTCATCCCCATCAATAAATCTTTTTATTAGTGAGAAATCATCATCAAGGTTCAAAATTTGAAATTGCGGAATCACAGTCCTCTTTTTTCTGAATTTCATCTTTTTAGACGCATCCCTTCAATCAATGTTCCATAAAAATTAGGAAGAAATATTTCAATAATCATGATGATAAAACCAGTACCTAAAACGCCTGTTTACTTGCTTTAGTATATGTATGTAATTAAATTTCAACCACTAAATGAGGAGTATTTAATGAAAATTAAAACTGTTGAAAAGTACGAAGCTGTAATCATTGAACTAAAGGGAAATGTGATGGGGGGCGATGATACGAAAGAATTTAACGACCTTCTGCACAAACTTATTGATGAAGGGAAATTAAATATTGTCATCGATTTAGCTGAAGTGAAATTCATGAATAGTTCCGGGCTTGGAATGCTTATTGGCGGATTAACAACAATGAAAAAAGCCAATGGAAATTTAAAATTAGCACGTGTGACAGAAAAGATAGAGAGCCTTCTCATCATAACCAAGCTGATCACTATCTTTGAATTTTATGAATCAGTGGATGAAGCGGTAAAAAGTTTTGGCAATTAGTTCGTCAACTAATTTAACCGATATTAAAAACTCCGTGTTACTATAACCGGAGTTTTTATTTTGTCAATCAGTAAAAACTAAAAAATCAAATAAGGAATTCTGATGAGTGTAACTGTTCTTGTTGGCAGCCAATGGGGTGATGAAGGAAAAGGAAAAATAGTCGACATACTCAGCGAGAGATATGAGATAGTCGCCCGTTACCAGGGCGGAGCCAACGCAGGTCACACAGTTGCCATCGGTGATAAACAGTATATTCTTCATTTAATCCCTTCAGGAATATTAAGAGAAAATGTTACTTGTGTAATCGGTAATGGTGTTGTAATTGATCCCGCTGCCCTGCTGGATGAAATAGCGTTACTTGAAAAGAACGACATAAAAGTTGATGGAAGATTTTTTATAAGTCAGAATGCACATCTCATTATGCCTTACCACAAACTTCTTGATTCAATTGAAGAAAGCGGCGAAAATAAAATTGGAACAACTGGACGGGGAATCGGTCCCTGTTACATCGATAAGTTTGCTAGAAAAGGTATCCGTATAGTAGATCTTTTAAACAGAAAATGTCTTGAAGAAAAAATCAGGAAGAATCTGGACGAAAAAAATAACCTTCTAAAAAAAGTGTATGACAGAGAAGCACTTGATGTTGAAGCGATAATAAAACAGTATCTTGAATTTGATAAGATCATAGATAAATACATCAAGGATGTTCCGTCTTTCTTAAATCATGCTATTACTGAAGGTAAATCAATTCTGCTTGAAGGTGCTCAAGGTGCCTTGCTGGATGTTGATTTCGGAACCTACCCGTTTGTAACTTCTTCAAGCCCGACATCAGGCGGAGCTTGTACAGGAACCGGGATTCCGCCAAATAAAATTGATGATGTGTTTGGTATAGTTAAAGCCTACACTACACGCGTTGGCAATGGTCCTTTCCCTACCGAACTGCTTAATGATGAAGGCGAGAGATTAAGAAAAAAAGGTGCAGAGTTTGGTGCCACAACCGGCAGGCCCAGACGCTGCGGATGGTATGACGCTGCACTAGTAAAATATTCAGCTATGATTAATGGGATAAATTCTGTAGCAATTACAAAGCTTGATGTACTAAGTATCTTTGATGAGATTAAAGTTTGTGTTGCCTATGAATTGAACGGCAAAAGACTAAAAACTTTTCCTTCTGACGTTGAAAAACTTGCCGAAGTAACTCCTGTTTATGAATCGCTCCCCGGCTGGAAAACTGAACTATCAGGATGCCGGTCTTATAACGAACTGCCGCAAAAGACAAAAGACTATCTTGCTTTTATTTCACGGCAGTCAGAAATTTCAATTTCAATTATTTCAGTCGGACCTAAAAGAGATCAGACATTCTATCTGAGTTAGATCTTATTTAATCAACGTCATCTTCTTCGTTACTACAAAGTCACCCGCCTGTATTTTGTAGAAATAAATTCCGCTTGGCAGTGAACTTCCATCAAAATTAATTTCGTGCTCACCGGCATTTCTTTCTTCGTTAAGAACAGTTACTATTTCTTTTCCGAGTATGTTATAAATCTTAAGCGTTACATTTTGTTTCTCACGAAGACTGAATTGAATTTTTGTAGTTGGATTAAATGGATTAGGGTAATTCTGTTTCAATGAGTAATCATCAACCAGTACCGATGGTGTTTTAATACTGGTAATGCTGTTACCGTTTGTTGTGCGGTATACTTTTCCGCCGTCACACAACAGCCAGCCACAGTAACCATCAATAAAAACAAGATCTCTTGGACTCAGATCGGTAATATTGGGTACAATTTCTTCTCCCCAGGTCCTACCTGTGTCTGAACTAAAGTACAATTTGTTATCATCAGCAATCCAGACTTTTGACGGCTCTCCCGGTAAAAATTCTATATCTTGTATGTAGACTAACGATGAAAAGTGAAGTGGTTCCCATTGAACTCCACCATCAAGTGTTCTGTAAACATTAGGATTCACAGCAATTCTGACAACCAATCCAATATTTTCACTATAAAATTTTACGTTACCTATTGGTCCTGATAGTGCTTGTTGGGACCAGGTTTGACAGCTATTATTCGTTTTAAAAAGTTTTTGAGGATTGATGCCTGATTCATAAAAGTAACCGGTATTCAAATCAATAAAATCAAGCCTGCGCCAAATATCACCAGAATAGCCACCAAAAGCAGAATCATTCATCGATACCCAGGTACTTCCGCCATTTGTAGTTTTTAAGATTACTGCCGCACCCGTTCCGTTTAGTGCATCACCCATTGCAATGCCATTATCCGCATCAAACATTTCAATGTAGTTTATAAAATTAGTTTTCGTGGGATCATCATACTGAATAACCCAATCTATCCCGCGGTTATTGGTATAATGGATCTTTCCTGCGTCATCACCAATCCAGATCTTGCTAATACTTTTCATTGATACATCAACAGCAAAACCTGGTGTTGCAGACAAATCCCAGGTACTTCCGCCATTTGTCGTGATGAATAGTCCTGCATTTGTGGATACGACAGAGTATATACTATCAACTGCATCCATCGCCCATCCGTTGCCGGCTGTTGTTGGAAGGTTTCCGGATTTGTCCAGCCATTGTGCGTTTGTTATTGAAATTAGAACAAGGAAACTTAAAGTAAGAATCGCATTTAATTTTAACATCGCTCATCTCCTTAAGAAATGTTAACTATCTGTCCGTTAATTTTGACTTTCAGCTAAGTCATCAAGCACCGGATGAAACACTGAATCCACTCAAAAATCCAGGCATAAAATATTTCACTCCAACGTATTCTATTCGGGCTAAAAAATCAAGACATAAAAAATAAATTGCTTGATGAATAACAAATATCATATCACAAAAAATTGGATTTATTTCTTAATCATTAATACTAACTTTACATAAAGGAATTTGAGGGAACTATTATGAAAATGTCCGGCGGACCTGCTTCTTTAAATATTAAGATTACTCTTATCCTCGTCGCAATTGTAATTGCAGGCGGGACTTTATTTTATACGCAGGATCTTGTAAGAAAATTACAGGAGAAGGAAAGACAGATTGTTGAACTTTACGCAAAAGGGATTGAATACCTTGCAAATACTTCTTCATCGGATGTTGATATTACTTTTCTTTTTGATAACATAATTAAGCCGATTGATTTCCCTATGATCCTGACAACCCCAGATGATAAAGTTAATCTTAAAGATAAGACGAATATACGCAATGTAAATTATGACTCGACCTTGAATGATTCTGAACTTGAACTATTCTTTGTCAATAAAATCAGGGAGATGGATGCTCAGCATAATCCTATAATGGTTGCTTATGAGGATACTCTCATCCTGACAAAAATCCACTATGGTGATTCCGATCTGATCAATCAACTAAAATATTATCCATACCTTCAGATAGTAATTGCAGCACTGTTTATTATTCTTGGATATGTGGGATTCAGTAATATCAAACGCAGTGAACAAAGTAATATATGGGTCGGTATGGCAAAGGAAACCGCCCATCAATTCGGTACACCTATTTCCAGCCTTATGGGCTGGCTTGAAATGCTGAAGCTTAGCTACAATGATCCTGATAAAGTTGAGGATATAACTGAAGAAATCTCAAGTGACGTTGATAGGCTTAATAAGATCACTTACCGATTCTCAAAAATCGGATCAGCACCTGAGTTGAAATCTTCAATCGTATATGAAGAGATAAAAAAAATAACAGACTATTTTCAAAGAAGACTGCCGCAAACAGGTAAAACAGTTGACCTGACCATTGAAGGTAATGAAGAACTAAGAGCGGAGCTTAATCCTGAATTGTTCGGTTGGGTTATTGAGAATCTTGTTAAGAATGCACTTGATGCAATTGAAAATAATCCCGGCAAAATAACCATTATCGTTAAAGAAAGCCGTGGAAAAGTTGATATAGAAGTAATTGACAACGGAAAAGGAATTGATTTAAAACGCCGGAAGGATGTATTCCGACCCGGCTACAGTACTAAGAGAAGAGGATGGGGCTTGGGATTAAGTCTTTCCAGAAGAATTATTGAATCTTATCACAAAGGAAAAATATTTGTTAAGACTTCAAATCCAGGTGAAGGCACCACATTTAAAATCATTTTGAAAAAACTCTAGCTCATACTAAGCATTCGCTCAATTGGTATTAATGCTTTTTTGATAAGTTGATCATTCAACTCTATTCTTGGGTTTTTAGTTTTCATGCACAGGTAAAGTTTTTCCATCGTGTTGAGTTTCATATAAGGGCATTCATTACAATTACAACTGTCCTCATCCGGCGGGGCTGGAATATAAATTTTTTCCGGGGCAAGTTTCTGCATCTGGTGAATAATTCCAACTTCTGTTGCCACAATAAATTTTGCTGATGAATCTTCCTGAACATATTTCAGCAGCTTACTTGTTGAACCAATAAAATCTGCTCTGTTTAATAAATGGTCTTCACATTCCGGATGAGCTATCAATTTTGCATCGGGATGTTCAATCATTAACTGGATAATTTTTTTTTCGCTGAATGTTTCGTGAACTATACAGGCTCCATCCCACAAAAGCATTTCTCTTCCGGTTTTTTTCATCAGGTATCTGCCGAGATTGCGATCTGGTGAAAATAGAATTGGTTTTCCTGGCTCAATCTGACTTATTATTTTTTCTGCATTACTTGAAGTACAGATTATATCACTTAATGCCTTTACATCAGCGGTGCAATTTATATATGTAATTGCAACATGATCCGGGTGTTTTTGTCTGAATAACTCAAATGATTCTGCATGACAGCTTTCTGCAAGCGAACAACCGGCTTCAAGATCCGGCAGCAATACAAGCTTATTAGCGTTAAGTATTTTTGCGGTCTCTGCCATAAAATGAACCCCTGCGAATACAATTACATCAGCATTTGTTTCTTTAGCACGCCTGGCTAATTCAAGGCTATCCCCTACAAAATCAGCGATATCCTGTATTTCAGATTCCTGGTAATAGTGTGCAAGGATCACCGCATTCATTTCATTTTTCAGATTCAATATTTCAGTTTCAAAATTGATAACTAATTCATCATTTGGCATTTCATCTAACATTTTTAATATCCTAATTGTTTTCAGGTAATATATACGGGAGAAAATTCCCGATCAATGTAACAATTACCGGTAATAATAAGTACTAGCTAAACTTTTAGTTTGTTCTTTCGATAATCATTCAGAACTATATACGGCATAATAGTTGGATAATTATAGCCGGAATAGAAAATAGTTTTAAGCATAGCACCCCTCCAGAAAATGACACACAAAGCTGTCAGGTTTACGCCCTCAAACCTGACAGCTTTCCCTCTAAAAAGATGAGGATGCTGTACTAAAAAGTTTGAAGATAAAAGCTTAAAAGTTTTTAGCATAGCCCCCCTCCAGAAGATGACACAATAAATCGCCGGGTTTTACCCTCAAGGCCCGGCGGTTTACTTTTTAAACCAGACTTTAGTTTCACTTTGTTCATCATCATTTGACTGCAGTCAACTGTTTGGCTTTATTAAATGATGCCGCGATTCTTTTACTGTCACAGTTATAGTCTATTATTATCTCCCCTATTCTCTTCATTAGAATAAAAGTAGGATTAACTCCGTTCCTCTTTTTATCGAAGATCATTTTGCTAATTAACTTTTTACCATCGAGTGACAGAATTTTTTTATTCGTTCGCAATAAATTCAGCAATGAAAAATATTCGTAGAAATTCTTTTGATTAATCAGTCCGGACTCAAATGAAAGGCAAAGCATGCATTTCAGTCCAAAGGCTAAACATTCACCATGTGTTAATTTATAGTTCAGTTCGCTTTCAATTGCATGACCAAATGTATGACCAAGATTAAGAATTTTTCTCATGCCGGAATCATTTTCATCAATCTGCACAACTGACGCTTTGTATCTTGCACACTGAAGTATAATATCTTCAATCCCCGTACGATCATTTTTAATGAGAGATGTTATCCTTTTTTTCAGAAGAAGAAAAAAATCTTTGTTGATCAGTAATCCATATTTTAATATTTCACCTGTGCCGGATAGTATTTCTTTTTGCGGTAATGTTTTAAGAAATGTTGGATCGATTATAACCTTCTCCGGCTGATAAATACTCCCTGCAAGATTCTTAACTCCATCAAGATTAATAGCGGTCTTTCCTCCAATTGAGCTATCAACCATTGACAGCAAAGTCGTAGGGATATGAATCAAATTAATTCCTCTCATATAGACAGATGCAGTAAAACCGGATATGTCTCCTGTAACACCGCCGCCAATTGAAATCAAAGTGGAATTTCGGCTGCACTCATTTTTTTTAAAGAAAATTAATAGCTTGTTAAACTCGCTGACCGATTTTGATCTTTCACCTGGTTTGAGATGATAATAAAAAACCTGCCGGGATATACCGCGAAAAACTTTCTCAATTTTCCTCTGATAATATTTAAATACATTTTTATCAATTACAATAAACAATTTTTGATTATGAAGTTCTTTCAGGATTTGAGGCAGTTTTTCAAAAGCACCTGTGCCACAAAAAATTTCACTGCTTGATGATTCAGTATTAAGTTCAAATTTTTTCACAATATAATTCTACTTTTTATTTTTGATCAGGTTCACGATTTTATCAACTGTCCTGCCCACGGTAAAAGAATCCGTGTTTATGGTGTAATCAGCCTGTTCATAGTAACGCACGCGTGATTCCAACAGGTTATTTATTTTTCCTATTAATTCATCTTTACTTGGTTCATCTTCCCGTTCAGAAATCAGGTTTGGTCTGTCCCTTTTATATCTTAATCTTTTGTACGAGGCTTCCGGGGATGTTTTCAGATAAATCAAAACTCCGGTAGATTTTAATAATGTAAGAATGTGTTCCGATGAGATAGTGCCTCCGCCGAGTGAAATTACGGCACCTTCCTCTTCTGTTAATTTGTTTAATGTGTCAAGTTCCAGGTCTCTGAAATATTTTTCGCCGTGTTGTTCAAATAGATCCCGGACTTTTTTTCCTTCATTTTTCTCAATCACACGGTCGAGGTCAAAAAAATTCCAACCAAGAGTATTTGCGAGTATCGGACCTATTGTGCTTTTTCCTGCACCCATGAATCCTGTTAAATATATTCTGCTGTTAGTCATAATCTATAATCAACAGATTCAAAATAAGTTATAAGGTTAAAAAAACAAATTCTTATTCAGTAGAGGTGAGTTAAAAAATCTGGTAGGCAACACCAACTATAAAAGTTACTCCGTCAACATTTATTTTTGAATTGAAGGATTCGTTTGGAGGGCGTACAAATTGTCCGTTATATAAGATGCGGGTATCATTATACTTACTTTTAACTGTGAACTGCGGGTCACGAAATTTCATTTCACTTTTGATAATAAAATCATTGTACACAAGATAGTCCATCGATATCGCAACATGAATTCCGTATGCAATTTTCCTTTCTGTGTTTGAAACACCGCTACCACTTATTTTTCTGATATGTTCACCCCAATAATAACCGCCACCTCCTCCCAGCAGAAATTTGAATTTATCGGTTGAGAAAGGAAGAACATAGGTAAGTGATAATTCAACCGGCATAAATCTGAATCCATCTTCCGCGTCAACAGATAATGTGCTGTTATCGGATGCAAGAAAAGTAAGTTTTGATCCTGAAGCAACTTTGTACATATAATCTATGTTAAGTCCGATCAATAGATTTTCCATGATTCGGTAGCGTGCTTCAACAGCAGGATTAAAAATATCTGATAACGGAAAACTAAAATTCCGTATTACATTATCAGACGAGTTAGGTGAAAGATAAATTTTTGCAGTAGTTGTATAAACCCCGTTCAATCCAAGACTCATTTTTTTTTCATTGTATTGGGCAGAAGCTATTGTCGTTAAAAATAAAAAAAATGCAAATAGTTTTTTTGTGTTCAACATTTTCAACTTTAAATTATTCTTTATTAACATGCTTATAATATTTAAAAAACAAAACCCCCAATTTTTTCCGAAAAATATTGGGGGTTAATTAACTCTTATAGAATAGATTTACTGACCAAAGAAGAGGTGTCTGTTATCAACTATATCAGCTTCCTTCTTAAGTTTATCAATCCATATACCAAGTATTGAATTTCTTTTCTCCATTAGCAGGTTATCGCGCAAAGTTGATCTCTGTGCATTGTAACCTGTCGAATCGAATTGTGTTTTATTAAGTACCTTCATCAGGTAATAACCGCGCATGCCTTTAACCGGGTCAGATAATTTATTTAAATCTAGTTTTAATGCTGTCTCTATAAACGCATAATCCCTTCCAATGTTAGGCGCGGATGCATTTACAGAAAAATCGCCTGTGGAGTTGTAAACTGCATTTGGATTAACACCGGGAGCTTTTGTGAGATCGCCATTAATTTGCCCTTTAACCGATTCAGCAACTTCTTTAGCCTTACCATATTTCTTTTCTCTTAAAACAAGAGGCTTTATCATATCCTTTACTTCATCTAATGGTCTTACTCTCTCACCTAAGGCTTCTGAAATTTTAACTACTACATATCCGCTTGGTAACCTGTAACTTTCACTGACTGTGTTTACACCGTTTTCAAAAGCAAACTTTACAAGAAGTTTATTAACACCGATTCCTGGAACCGCAACCACGTCCTCAAAAAATTCTGTGGTTTCCTGTACTTTAAGATTCATCAACTCAGCTTCTTTTTCAAAATCATTTTTTTCGGCAACGTAAGCAAACTCTCCTGCGTGAGTGTAATTAGCTTCACGTGAAGAAGCTGATTGTTCAATAGGATTTATTATTTTTTCAACAACATACTTTCTGTCGGTTCTTGCAATAACTTTTATTATATGATAACCATAAGTAGTTTTTAAAGGTTTAGTAACTTCTCCAACTTTTGCGCTGAATGCACCTTTTTCAAATTCAGGTACCATAGCGCCTTTGGTAAACCAACCAAGGTGACCACCTTTTTCACCACTGCCTTTATCAAATGATTTTTCTTTTGCAATTTTATCAAAGTCAGCACCGGCAATTAATTCATTATAAATTTTATTTGCTTCTTCAAGATTTTTTTCATCGCTGCCAAATTGGTTAATAAGTATATGCTGTGCCTTCACTGTAGGTTCAGAGGATGGAACAGTACCAACGACGTGATATAAAACATAACCCTGCTGACTTGCAACAGGTCCCGCAACAGAATTTAATTTTGCACCGAAAACAAGTTCGGCTTCAGGAGCGAGGAGATTGGCAAGATTAACTGTGTCCCTGGAATATGGCTGAGATGAATAAATATCTACATTATCTTTGAACCCTGTTGTATCTCCATTCAGCTTTGTCATTACATTTTCAAGATTTCTGCGTGCAGTTGCCGAATCCTCAGCTGAGGGAACATTCGGGAACAATACATATTTTAATTTTCTTTGCGCCTTTACTTTATATTTTTCCAGATTGTCATTGTAATACTTTCTTAAGTCCTCATCTGTTACTGTGAACATTGAATCCGGAAATCTGTTAAGATCAATCAGAGCATATTCAACATTTACTCTGGTATTCTGATCGACGTACTTCCTCATCAATTCATCTTCAGTAACATTAATTGATGCAAGAAGTATACTTTGAAGTTTTTCATTTAATCTGGTTTGTCGTACATATTCTTCAGCCTGAACCAGAACTTGTTTATTCTCTGGTCTGAAAAGGGCTTCTTCGTACATTTGCCTGTTGAATCTACCTAATGAATCAATAAAACTTTGTTTCAAAAATGCAGGAGGATCATTTCCAAGTATCACATCTTTTATTTCTTCATCAGTAACTGTTATACCATACTTATCTATTTGCTGCTGAAACAGGGTCTGGGTTACCATAGCATCCCAAATCTGCTCACGGAATTGATCCATCTGAGCTTCCTCAATATCATTCCCTGTCTGCTGCTTTTGATTTTCACGCTGTCTTTCTACGGCTTCCATGAACTGCTGATAAGTGATTTCTTCACCATTAACAGAACCAATATTTTTTGTTCTACCGCCGAATGCTTCAAGGACATTGGAATCCGTAAGAACCATGAATAATACGAAGAGAACACCAACGGAGAGAATGAATGCCGGAGCTAAACTTCTCATCCTAGCCATCATACCCATATTCTAAATATCTCCAGATTAAGTAAAAATTAAGGTGATAAAAATAGACACATAGCTAACTAAAAGCAATGAATTTGTGTAGTGAATTTAGTGAGTAATTAGTTAATTCTATTAAAAACTTAAGCATTTAAGGATATTTAACTTAAGGGGATTATTATTGTTTGACTTTCAAAACACCCCCGCCTATATTTCAATTGATTTTTTGTAAATAAAAACAATTTTTGCCTGTGTCAGAACGGGAAATTCTAGAAAAAATACCTGCTTTTTCATCATTTGATGGAACAGTTATTGAACTGATTCAAAAAGCGGGGATCAACAATTCTTTTGTATCAGAAGAAAAAATTTTATCTGATTCTTCTGATAAAAAATCCGGTTTACTGATTGTGAATTCAGGAAGACTGAAGGTTGAACTAAAAGGCTCAGACCAAAGTACCGTAGTATTGACAAACTTGAGTGCCGGGGAATTCTGGGGTGAGTACGGACTGCTTGATGGCAATAATCTGGATGTGGAAATAACGGCTGTTGAGAACGGGGATATGATTTTTTACAGTCGGACAAAATTGTTTGAATTAATTGCCGATGATAAATCGACTTTACAAAAAATTATTTCGCAGCTTTCATCAAAAATAAGAGATTCACATTTTATTCTTGATTCATTGTTGCTGAAAGATTCAGATGCTAAAGTTGCAAGAACAATTCTAAAACTTGGGTTAGATACGGGTTATGTAAAAAGCGGAATGCTCGAAATTAATAAATTGCCAATTCAGCATGAACTAGCAAGAATGGCTGGAACTTCAAGGGAAACTTTTTCCAGAACTTTACAATCTTTCGCTAAAAAAGGACTGATTGAATTGGAAGGTTCAAAATTACGACTGAAAGAATTTCTGAAACTTAGAGATCTTCTCAATTAAATGGATAAAAAAGTAGATTTACATACTCATACTTGTTTTTCTGACGGACATTTTTCACCACAGGAATTACTTACGAATGCAAAAGCCTGCGGGATTGATACTCTCAGTATTACGGATCATGATACAGTTAACGGAATTCGTGAAGCATTAAAATATAGCAAGCAGCTTGGAGTTGAAATAATTCCCGGACTTGAAATAAGTTCCGACATCCGTGACAGAGAGGTTCATATTCTTGCTTACTTTATTGATATCGATAATGCCGAGCTGGAACACTACCTCAGTTTTTTCAGAGAGGAAAGAGTAAAACGTGCTCACAGGATTGTACACAAACTAAATTCACTGGGAATGACTATTAGTATTGAGGATGTTTTTGAAAAAGCGAAAAACTCGGCAATCGGTCGACCTCATATAGCACAGGCTATGCTCGAACTTGGACTGGTGAACAATTATTATGAAGCGTTCAACAAATATATAGGTAACGGATGCCCGGCTTTCGAGAAAAAAGTTCATGTTTCACCACAGAGCGCATTTAAAATTATAAATGACGCAGGCGGATTATCATTTATAGCTCATCCGGGAAATATGCCGGAAATAATAATAAAAGAATTAATTGAAGATGGTGTCGATGGAATTGAAGTAATTCATCCGTCACATTCACCTCAATTGATGCACTATTACAGGGGAATTGTTAACCAATACTACCTGTTGGAATCAGGCGGATCAGACTTTCACGGCGGAAAACGTGAGGATGATAAAAATTTAGGAAAATATTTTACTTCGCATTCCAAGCTTGATGAAATGCGTAAACGACTAATAAGAAATTCAGCATAACAGAAATCGATATGAAACTCACAGAAGGAAATTTAAACGCAGCAAATTACAAATTTGCTATAATCGTAAGCCGGTTTAATGAATCAATAGTTCAAAAGCTTTTAGATGGTTCAATTGACTGTTTAAAACGTCACGGATGTATTTCAGAAAATATTGAAATAATAAAAGTCCCGGGGGCATTTGAACTTCCTGCAGCCGCAGCTAAAATTGCTACTCAAAATAAATACGATGCAATCATCTGTCTTGGCGCAGTGATTCGCGGAGGAACGTCACATTTTGAGTACGTTTCTTCTGCCGCGAGCAGCGGTATACAACAAGTTGCACTGACACATAATGTTCCTGTTATTTTCGGAGTATTAACCACAGATAATATTGAGCAGGCGATTGAAAGATCCGGTACCAAATCCGGAAACAAGGGTTGGGATGCCGCACTCACTGCAATCGAAATGGCAGACCTTTGGACAAAACTTTAGTCCGGACTTTGATGCCTAAAAAATTACACTTTTGCACTTACCAAAAAGTATTATTTTTAACCGGTAAATTGATTGAGGTTAGGATAAGATTTTTTACATTTTCAAAATTTATTCCCAATATGAAAGCATAATAAAATGAGGAAAATGTCAGTACTCTTATTCGTATTTATAACCGCCCTTTCCGGTTATTCTCAGCAATTTAATAACTGGCGGAATTATTCTGATTTAAAAGATATTAATGCCTTTGCATTATCAGGTAATGAGGTTTGGGCAGCAACAGCAGGCGGAGTCTTTTCGTATAACTTCCAGGATCAATCATACAAAGTTCTATCAAAAACAGATGGTTTGAACGGCGGATTTATAACATCAGTTACTGTCGATAATTCAGGCAAAGTATGGTTTGGAAGTGCTGACGGAAAAATAGACGTTTACAATCCTGAATCCGGTTCGTTCAAAACATTACTAGATATTTTTACATCTGACAAACCGAATAAAAAAATTAATCAGCTGCGAACATCAGGCGATACAATATTTGCCTCAACCGATTTTGGTATCTCACTGATTAATTCAGAAAATTATTTTTTTTATGATACGTATTTCAAATTCGGTACGCTTACTTCTAACATAAAAGTGAACAGTTCATATAAAGATTTAAGAATATATTCATGCACTGAAGTCGGTTTAGCTATTTCAAAAACAAATGCGGTTAATTTATCGGCACCGGAATCGTGGGATGTCTATCAGACCATAAACGGTCTGGTATCAAATAATGTTCTCAAAGTACTACAGTATAATGATACTCTCATTGCCGCCACCGACAAAGGTTTCTCATTCTTCAATCAAGCAGGTTGGAATCCATATCTTTCATTTTTTAATAACCAGGTTATATCTGATGTCATAGTTAAAGGTGATTCACTCATTATACTTTCTCAAAACAGAATAAGAAGTTATTATAATGGGGAAATCACTGACTTGTTCACTGGCTCAACAGCACTTAAAAAGATTGAAGTGAGCACATTGAATGGTTTTCTTGCTGCAAGCAGTAATGGCATTTTGAATCTTCAGGGAACTACACAACAATACTTTGCACCAAACTGTCCGCCGGCAAATAAATTCAGAGAAATTACCGCTGACGTTAACGGAGTTTTGTGGAGTGCTACAGGAAAAAATAACGGCGGCATAGGAGTGATGAAATTTGAGAATTATATCTGGTCGGTTTACAATGTTGCAACGAATCCTGAATTGAACAGCAATGACTATTACTGTTCATACTCAGCGCCAGACAATACAAAATATTTCGGAAACTGGGGCAGCGGTTTTGCAAGATTTAGAAATAACGTTATTACAACTTTTAATACAGCCAACACTGATATAACTGGATTTTCCGGAGATGTTGATTTTCTTGTTGTTACTGCATTGAATACAGACTCAAGGAATAATCTGTGGGTACTTAATTATGCATCAGCAGACAGGAAAAACCTAAGTATGCTTACACCCGATAGTTCCTGGTATCATTTTGCCATACCATCGGAACAAAACCGTTACCTTGAGCAGCATTATTTTCTCGCAATCGACGCATACAACACAAAGTGGTTCGCATGTTATGATGCATTAAGAAACGGACTATTGTATTTCAATGAAAACGGAACTTACGGTGAAACGAATGATGACAAGTCAGGATTTTTAACATCGACAAATGGTTTAAACAGTAATACAATTACTGCGCTGGCTGTGGACAGGCGCGGGGATTTATGGATTGGTACTCCATCAGGAATGAATGTACTTTCAAATAACCAGGCAGCATTATCACAGGCAAATAATCAATTCAGAATTAGCTCTGTTTTCCTTTTAAGACAACAAGCAGTTAACTCAATAGTTGTTGATCCATTGAACCAGAAATGGGTGGCAACCAACCAGGGTCTTCTTCTCGTTAATGCAGATGGAACAAGATTGATTGCTGCGTTTGACAGCCGGAACAGTTCTCTGCTTTCTGACCAGGTTTTGTCTGTTACGATGGACAACAATACGGGAACCGTATATGCGGCAACCGCTGAAGGATTAACATCCTTTAAAACTATTGCAGTAAGCCCGGTGGAAAGTTTTACGGAATTATTCATCTATCCTAATCCCTTAGTACTTAGTGCTGATAATACTATTCTAACCATTGATGGATTAATTCGTGATTGCGATATAAAAATACTGTCCATATCCGGTAAACTGATTCGCGAGTTTGTTACTGCAGGAGGCAGAATCGCGAACTGGGACGGCAGAGATGAATTTGGAAATTTTGTTCCAAGCGGTGTATATCTTATTGTAGCTTATGATCAGGAAGGAAACAGTGTCACAACTTCAAAGATCGCGGTTCTGCGTGAATAGCCCGGGAACGTTCTAATTGTATGCTCGATCTTTCTCACATTTCATTACAGTTTTCTGGTAAATACCTGTTTAATGATGTAAGCTTTAGAATTAATTCAGGTGACAGAATTTCTCTCGTAGGCGCTAATGGAACGGGCAAATCATCTCTTCTCAAAATTATTTCAGGTCAGCTTCTTCCGGAAGACGGAAAGATTAATAAACAAAAAAATATTTCCATCGGCTACCTGCCTCAGGAAAACGTTACCCATAAAGGACGGACACTGATTGATGAAGCTAAATCGGCACTGACTGATGCTGTACATCTACAGAGTAAAGAAAAAGAAATTACTGACCACTTAAACCTCGCTACAATTTCGGATGAAGAACGTGAAGATCTTATTAATACTCTTGGCGAAGTACATCATAAACTTGAGGCTTTAAACGTTTATAGCGCAGAAGCCAATTTGAAAAAGATACTCACGGGATTAGGCTTTGAGGAAAATGATTTTGAAAGAGTGACAGATGAATTTTCCGGCGGCTGGCAGATGCGTATTGCTCTTGCTAAAATTCTTATCTCACAAAACGATATTCTCCTGCTTGATGAGCCTACCAACCATCTTGATCTAGATTCATTAAAATGGCTGATAAGTTTTCTTAAGGCTTATAAAGGCGCGTTACTTATTGTATCGCACGACAAACACTTTATCAACCAGGTAACAAACAAAACCCTGGAAATATATCTTGCTCGATTCAATATTTACAACGGTTCGTATGATCAGTACCTTAAGTGGAAAGATGAAAGAGACAAGACAGCATTAGACCAGTATGCGCTTCAGCAAAGGAAGATTAAAGAAACCCAGCGATTCATCGAGCGGTTCAGATACAAATCATCAAAAGCACGGCAGGTTCAAAGCAGAGTAAAACAGTTAGAAAAAATTGAACTTGTTGAACTTCCCGAAGATACTTCTAAAATCAATATATCTTTTCCTGAACCGCCTCAGAGCGGAAAAACGAATATGATTTTAGAAAGTATAAGTAAATCATATTCTGATAAAAAAATTTTTGAGAATATTAATTTTCAGGTTGACCGCGGTGACAAAATAGCTTTCGTAGGACCGAATGGTGCCGGCAAATCAACACTTGCAAAAATTATTGCCGGTGTTTTATCATTTGAAAATGGAAAACGAAATGAAGGGCACAATACAATCATTTCATATTACGCACAGGATGTCGCTGATAATCTGGAACCTGATCTTGATATCATTGAAACCGTCGAAGGTATTGCCGAAGATAAAACTTTAGGTCAGTTGAGAACTCTACTTGGCTCATTTTTATTCCATGGCGATGATGTTTTCAAAAGTATCGGAGTGCTTTCCGGTGGAGAAAAAAGCCGTGTCGCGCTTGCGAAAATTCTTCTTACCAAATCAAATTTTATTATCCTTGATGAACCCACAAACCATCTTGATATTTCTTCGAAAGCCGTTTTACAGAAGGCGTTGATAAACTTTAAGGGATCACTTATTCTCGTTTCACACGATATTGATTTCCTTCGTCCCCTTGTTAATAAAGTAGTTGAAATAAGAAAAGGGATTATTAAAAATTATGAGGGCGATATTGATTATTACCTGTTTAAAAAGGAACAGGAAGAAGCAGGTTCAGAAAGTAACTCGCAAAAAGTAAAACAGTCTGACGATTCATTTTCAAAAAAAGAACAAAAAAGAATTGAAGCAGAACAGCGGCAGAAAAAATACAGCGCTTCCAAAGATATTATAAAGAAAATATCTGCACTGGAATCGGAAATAGAAAAACTTGAATCGCAGCAGAATCAGTTGGAAAATTATTTATCTCAACCTGAAGCCTATGGAAATACCGTTGAGTTAGTCAACAAGACGAATGAGTTCAACTCAATAAAGAAATTACTTGAACAGAAGATGTATGAATGGACTGTTCTTTCGGAAGAGCTGCAAAGAATCGAAGATCAATTCAATTAAACTTTTACTTTTAAAAATTCCTCGGCAAGAGGAATCCCGCCATATAATGCAGCGTCATCCCCGAGTTTAGTCGGCAATATTTTTAAACCTTTAGCAGAATCTTTAAGAACATTTTCCCGGAAAGATTTTCTTATGATCGGCATCATAAAATTATCAAGCGCTTCGATAAGCCCTCCGCCAAGTACAATCAGGTCAAGATTAAGAAGATTTGTCGTGTTGGATAAAACCTGACCGATTGTAACACAAGCATTAGTAAGATGTGCAATTACAAGTTTATCGCCTGCTTTAACTGCTTCAGCAAGAGCACGGCTCTTTATTTGCTTACCGGGTCCAACGATTTTAGTTAACACACTTTTTTTATTTTTTACAAGATCTTTTTTAATTGCCTTTACGATCGAAGCGCGACTTGCAAAACTTTCAAAACAACCCCGCTTGCCGCAGCCGCACAAAGGACCTTTTTTATCAATGTTAATATGACCTATTTCACCAGCCGCAAAATTAGCTCCGCGGAAAATTCTATCGTCAAATATCAAAGCCCCGCCAATACCTGTGCCTATAAATACAACAAGCATATCTTTAGCATTTTTCCCAAGACCAAAATATTTTATACCGAGTGCTCCAAGGTTAACATCATTTTCAATCAGAACAGGATAAGGAATTAATTTTTCAAGTTTCTGTTTAATATTAAAATTTTTTAATCCCAGATTAGGAGCAACCGCTATAACCCCTGAAAACGGGTTTAATAATCCGGGCACACCAAGACACACAGCTTTTACCTGTTGAGGCTTTAGTCTTGCCGCAACTACAACATCGTTTACAAGTTCTGCAAGATGATTTACATATACTCTGTGGTTTGAGTTAATTTCAGTAGGTTTTTTTACGCGTGCTATAATACCTTCGCGGGAATTTATCGCGGCTCCAAGTATTTTGGTTCCGCCCATATCAATACTGATTATATAATTCTTCTCCAGATTTCCTCCTCACCTATCTATTTTTTCTGTTGAGTTATGACACTGAAAACTTAGAAATATTTATCCTCTTATACAACAAAAGGATTTAAATCTCTTTAAAAGAAATTGTAAAAACATACGCTTATCAATAACTTTATATATGGAAAAAATCAAACCGTTGAAAAAGTTCGGACAAAATTATTTATCGGATAAAAATATACTCCGCAAAATAGTAAATGAAATAAATCCATCACCGGATGATTCCATAATTGAGATCGGACCCGGCTTGGGTGCTTTAACTGAACTCATTTTTGAAAAAAATGAAAATCTAAGCTGTGTGGAGATTGATTCACGGGCTGTTTTAATATTAAAGCAAAAATACCCTAAACTGAATATTGTCCAGGATGATTTTTTGAAAATTGATCTGGATAAATACTCTGATGGAAATTCAAAGCTTAAAGTCATAGGAAATATCCCTTATAATATTACCTCACCTATTATTTTTAGACTGATTGAAAAACACTCGTTGATTAGTGAAGCAGTTTTTCTGATTCAGCTTGAAGTCGCAAAGCGAATGACAGCAATTTCCGGTTCAAAGGATTATGGTATTCTTGCTGTTATTCTTCAAAAATTTTGTGATGTCAGGATTGCTTTCAAAGTGTCGCCAAATGTTTTTTATCCCAAACCAAAAGTATATTCAGCGGTTGTACACTTGTGGTTTAAAGATCTCTCGATCAATGAAGATGAGAAAAAAGTTTTTATTTATCTCGTTAAAGCTTTGTTCAACAACCGGAGAAAAACGATTAAAAATTCGTTGAGTAATAGTATATTTGCCGGACTTGATTTCAGTAATTCAGGTATTGATTTGACAAAACGCGCTGAACAACTTGTACCGGAAAATTTTGAATCACTTACCCGGTTTCTACTTGATGAATATCATCATCAGTTAAGGCAACTACTATAACCATACAGAGTAATGAATATTCTCAAAAGTTTTTTACATAACTTAAAAGCATTCGACCTGGTTGTTGTAGCCTTCTCAATCTTTCTAATGATACTTCATATAGTCTTCAATGATGTCATAGCAAACACTCTTAACTGGCTATTAATCGATGTCGGTGTTATCTCATTCGCATTTCTTATTTCATATCTTGAAGATAAGTCATCCAGCAGAATATGGCGGATCATTCACTACTGGTACATTGCGCCGCTTATATTACTAACCTTCAAGCAACTGTATGCGATGATAAAACCGATACGGGTTGTTGATTACGATTATTTGTTCATTCAGATCGACCGGTGGATGTTTGGAACAGACCCGACTCATTTTCTTCATCAGTTTGCAAATCCTGTTTTGACCGAGTTACTTCAGATAGTTTACGGGTTGTTTTATCTTCTGCCTATCATTCTTGGTCTGGCGTTATTAAAAAATAAAAAGTATGTCGAACTTGATTATGCAACATTCTCCGTGATATACGGTTTTTATCTTTCATACCTTGGCTACTTTGCTTTGCCGGGAATTGGACCGAGGTTCACTCTTCATGATTTTGCGACAGTTAATGAACAACTCCCCGGTTTATGGCTTACAAATTTTTTAAGAGAAATAGTAAACTCAGGTGAATCAATTCCTTCAGGTACACTAAACCCTGCAGAAGTTGTGCAGCGAGATGTTTTTCCAAGCGGGCATACAATGATCACGCTCATTGTTATGTACTTATCAATCAGATTAAAAAGCAGGACAAGATATTTTTTCATTCCAGCCGGATCACTGTTAATATTATCTACTGTATATCTCTGGTACCACTATGTAATTGATTTAGTCGGCGGATTTATTTTCATGATGTTTTCTGTCTGGACAGGCAAAATTATATTTAACTGGTGGAGAAGAAAAACAGGGAAAGAAGAATTTGAATATCATCATTACAAAGGCACTGCCTTAAAAGAATAAAATGGATTCATCCAAAAAGAAAAAAGTTAAAAGAATATTTGATTCAATTGCTTCCAGGTACGACCTGCTCAACCATCTTTTAAGTTTTGGAATTGACAGGTACTGGCGGAAAAAAGCTTTAAAACTTTCAGGTATTAATTCTCAATCTATTTTACTGGATGTGGCTTGCGGTACTGGCGATGTAGCTATACAGGCATATAAGTACGGAGTTGTAAAAATATTCGGGGCGGACTTTTCACATAACATGCTTACACTGTTTAATCAAAAATGTAAATGGATAAACGGCAAAAGTGTACAAATGGTTGCAGAGAATATCCCAATAAAAACAGGTTCAGTATCACATATTACAGTTGCCTTCGGCGTAAGAAATTTTTATGACATTCAGCAGGGCTTTGATTCTTTCTTCAGGATACTGAAAGAGAACGGCAAGGCAGTAATAATTGAGTTCAGAATGCCGGAAAATACTGTGTTCAAATTTTTATATAAATTTTATTTTAAGAAGATACTGCCATTAGTCGGCGGAATTATTTCAGGCGATAAGGAGGCATACAAATATCTTCCGGATTCTGTAGAAGAGTTCGATGAAAAAATAAAACTGCCTGAGCTTTTATCTAACTCAGGCTTTAAAAAAATTGAGAAGCACAACCTGACTTTTGGTATTGTACAGGTTGTTATCGCGGAAAAATAATTTATTCAGCTATGTAGTATTCAGTTATCGATTGTGTTGTTACTCTGGTAGAATCATCAAAGTCAATTCCACCGCCGGTAAATGCGTTTACAATTGTAAGATTGCCATCCCACTTTACTATTCCAATATTTTCAACAAGCCAGACATTAGCAGAAAGGATTTGTGGTGTTGCGGCAATATCTCTTCTTATTGTTAAATCCAATCTTATTTTTGCTGCGTTATGAGTAACAGTTCCAGAATTTAATTGGAGTTCAATATTCTCCATACCGGTATAAATTGATTCCAACTTAACGGGAATAAATTCACCAAAGTTCGGGATGTTTATTGCAAGCTTAAAACACAGTCTGACTAAACTAGTTAAAGGAAAAGAAAATGCGAGAATTTCTTCGTCAATTGTTAAATATTGAAGGTACTCAGGTGGAATCGATTCATAAAGACCTGTTGTATCTACTGCAATAAGTATTGTGGATTTATCATCCTTAGTTGATTTTCTAAAATATGAGTTTGAAACTATCGTCGAGCTTGCAATAAAAACACTGTCAAGTTGAATCTGATATTCAGTGCTGTCGATATTGGTTACCCCATTTATCAAACTGATTCTTGTTCCATTTGATGGGTTACCAAGGGTATCAGTTTGCGTCAAACTAAATTTATACATAGTACCGTTTGTTACAGGGAAAAAATTTCTTGTATCAGGAGGTGGCTGTGGCTCGGTCGAGGCACTTTTACAGGAAACTAAAACAAACACACAGACAATTGGCAAAAATAATATTATCAACTTTTTTAGATTCATAATTTCTCCGATTATTTTAAAAACTTTTTGATTTCATTAAACGCTCTGAAGCGATGGCTGATTGAGTTTTTTATTTCAGGCGGAAGCTCAGCCATTGTTACATCATAATCATCAGCAACAAAATAAGGATCGTATCCAAATCCATTTGTGCCGCGCGGAGTAAAAATAATTCTTCCCTTTATTTCTCCAAACGCCGGGTTCATTTTATATCCATCAAAATAAACTGCGCAGCAAAAATATCTTGCGTGATGAGGTTCAGGAAATCTGCTAATTTCATTGATTAATTTTTTATTATTATCATCATCCGTTGCGTTCTCACCTGCATATCTTGCTGAATAAACCCCCGGTTTCCATCCAAGCTGTTTGACTTCAATTCCGGAATCATCTGCAATAGCTGGAATTCTAAAATGATTGTATACAGCCTCAGCTTTTATTTTTGCGTTTTCTTCGAAGGTTACTCCTGATTCGATAATATCAGGAAAGCCGTCATAATCCAGTAATGAAAGCAATTCAATATTACAATCATTCAGTATATGTCTCACTTCTAAAATTTTTCCCTTATTCTTTGAAGCAAAAATTATTCTCTTCATTACACTCTCTTTAACAGGTTTGCCAATTCTTCACTTCCGTTTGCATACAGTTCGTTATCATCGAAGATCAAAGAGCTTTTGTTTTTTACAAGCCATCTGCCGTTTACCATTACATCATTAACATCCTGTGATGAGCCAGAATAAACAATGGATGAGTAAATATTTTCATCATCACTACCAAGCGAATGCATCGAGTCATTAATGTTCAGCAAAATCAAATCAGCTTTCTTACCTACCTCAATTGATCCGGTTTCATTTTCAATGTTTAAGGCTTTAGCACCTTCTATAGTTGCCATTCTGAAAATAGTTTTTGCGTTCATAACAGTTGCATCAAAAAACGGTTTCTGAATTAATGATGCTAACATCATTTCTTTAAAGATGTTAAGACTATTATTACAGGGAGCCCCGTCGGCGCCGAGCGAAACTGAAATCCCCTCTTTTAAATATCGGGGAATATTTGCAATCCCGGATGCAAGTTTCAAATTAGAAGACGGACAGTGTGATACTTTTACGTTGTGATTACGCAGTAATTCAATTTCATTGTCTGAAACATGTATACAGTGTGCCAGTACAGCACAATCACTTAACACACCAAGAGATTCAAACAATTCTATATTCTCTTTGTTATATCGCTTATGTACTTCAGCAATTTCATTTTTATTTTCAGATGAATGGGTATGATAAATACTGCCCGGAAAATCCTGCAGCATATAAGCAGTCTCCTTTAACAAATGTTCAGTGCACGATAAAACAAATCTTGGTGCAAACCCATAACGAATCCTTCCTTCTTCACAATTATGGAAAGTCTTTGCAAGATCATAAGAATCATTCAATTCCGCTTCCGTAGAAGAACTGAACTGAGGAAAAATATCATTCCGATCTATCATGCATTTTCCTGCAGCGGCTCTTATACCTGACTGAATCAACTCTTCAAAAATAATTTCCTGGTTCCGAAGTGTGCCCATATCAAGAATCGTTGTCGTTCCTCCCTTCAGTAACTCGTTAAGTCCTATCCGTACCGAAGTTCTCAGTGAATTTTTATCGTGAGCATTTTCAAATGGAAATATTTTGTACTGAAGCCAGTCCAGCAATTGAAGGTCGTCAGCTAACCCGCGGAAAAGTGTCTGACAAAGATGAATGTGAGTCTGGATAAATCCGGGACAAAGTGTAAGGTTTTGTGCATCATAAACTTCGCCACCAAAATTTTTTATTTCATCGGCATTAAACTCTTTTATCCCCGAAATTTTATCACCGGAAATTTCCAGAATGTGATTTCTATAAACAGTATTATTTTTATCTGCTGAAACTATTCTTGAAGGAATGATAATTTTTTTTTCGTTCATCTTAGGTATTTGACTCAGCTAAAATTTCATCCATAACTTCAAAAGCATACCTGAGATGCGGAATAACAATTGATCCACCGACAATCAATGCAACATTGAAAGTCTCCATCAACTCTTCCCTGCTGGCTCCTTCCTGTATTGATCTGTCAACATGATAAAAAATACAGTCGTTACATCTCAGCACCATAGAAGACGCTAAACCCATAAGCTCTTTTGTTTTTGCGTTGAGTGCTCCGTTAATGTAAGCTTTGTTATCCAGAGCAAAAAATTTATTGAAATCCCTGAACCCTGAGTTCAGAATTTTATCATTCATTTCAGTTCTATATTTGCGCGTTTCTGATGTACTTTTTTTCATGATTGTGTTTTGAAAAATATTTGGTTAAAAATTATTTAATTCTTTGTCATAGGAAATTTCAGGTTTTTCATCTTCAGTAAGTTCTTCATCCTCCCAATCATATTTCTGAGTCGGATCAGTTTTTCTCAGTGTGAAAGCTGCGATAACTCCTGATACAGCACCAAACAAATGTGATTCCCATGAAATTCCTTGCGAGCCCGGAAATAAACCCCAAACAAGGCTTCCATAAAGTATCGTTACCAATAATGCAAGCGCTATCGATTTATTATCTCTTCGAAAAACCCCGCTGAAAAAAAAGAAAGAAAAACAAAACCGTAAACAATTCCGCTGGCGCCTATGTGAAAAACTTCACGAGCAAACAACCAGACCAAAGTATTACTTAATAAATAAATTATTCCCAACGCCTTTACCGCCGCGTTAGGATAGAAATAAAATATACCTGTACCGAGTATTGCTAGTGGAATTGTATTTGAGAACAAATGTGAAAAATCCCCGTGAATAAGCGGAGAAGTTATAATTCCTAAAATCCCTGAAAAATGTCTAGGATAAACTCCATAACTGCTTAGGGACAACTGCAAAAATTCGGAACCGAAATAGATAAACCAGATAATCAGCGGAAAAAGTAAAGGCAGGAATAATTTTCCGGTATATTTTCTGGTTTGGTTAATGTTTTGATCCACAACAATTATAAATTTGTTTCAAAATCCCGTTAAATATAAAAAACATTTTTGTTTAACTCATTGTAATATTTGATGATCGGCATAGGTGAACAAAATGGTTACCAAAACAAATTTATGATTGAAAACTTCGTGTAATTTTTCAGCATTTGTTTTCATAAATGAAAATTTTCCGTAATTTTGTGTAGTAAATTTTCAGGGGAGATACGATGATATGGTATAAGATTATCTTTACCCAGACGGAAGTAAACAAAGGTAAAGATAAAGCGTTTGTTAAAGAATTCAGTTTGTTTTTTGATAGGATCAACCGTCCGCAGGGAATGTCACTCTACAGTATTAAAGAAAAGGGTGACACACACATCTACTTTTATTTATGTATGCCGCCGCACTTTCCGTTAAACGTTGAATCATTATTTGCGCATTACAGAATCACTCATACTTTTGAGCCATATGATGCGCATTTTGAATTTGTTGCCGGGTTCAGGTTAGAGGAAGAAACAGCCTGAACATAATCGAACTATTCTATTAGTTTCCTACTCACTTACATCCAGCATTCTACGGATATAAGCCTGGATGTAAGTAGTAAGTGATTTACCATTAAATTTTAAACGAAGACTATAACCTTGTAATAAGATTACTTTTTCTGATTTTATTCAACCGTTTAATTCAGAACCTTTTAAGGCAAACCACAAATAAAAACTAAATACCAAACTCATGACGAGTTGAATGTATATAGGTGTGGAAACTAATTCTCCGGTCAGGATTGTGAAATAAATCAGAAGGGCTTTTGAAGTGTAATAAAATACTTTACTCAGAAGAATACTTGAAAAAGCAGTGATAAAAATGTTTTTAAATTTCCTGCTGAGATAATAGAATAACCAGACATTCAAAGAAAGTTCACACAGGATAAGTGTCGATTTGATTATAGAAGGATGTGAGGAAATGATAAAAGAAAAGATCGGTAACGTTACCGCAATCAGGAAAACATTTTTTTTGTCTGTGTGGGCTAAAGATAAAATCACCATTATTCGCATCGGTTCCAGCAAATAAATCGGAAAATTTACAAGGTGTGAAAGCGCCGGAGTGAAGTAAATAAAAGCAAGAGCCAGCACATCAAATACAATAGCTCTGGTTGTTAAAATTTTTTTTATACCTAAGGAGACATTTTCCATTTCACACCTATTTTAATTGATTTATCAATTAGACAACAGCAATATAATAATTTTTAGTTTTCATTAATTTTTTCCCAGCAAACATATAATTAAATTTACCTCAACGAATAAGGATTTTCTTTGCCAGATATCTATTCTATCCTGATACTTTTTGCTGCCGGAAGTGCTGCCGGTTTTATAAATGTAATGGCTGGAGGCGGCTCATCAATAACTCTTCCGGTATTAATATTTCTTGGGCTTGATTCTGCAGCAGCAAACGGAACAAACCGTGTCGGTGTGTTATTTCAAAATGTCTCCGCTGTTTACGCTTTTAAAAAAGAAAACTATCAGCAGTTTAATACAAGCATAAAATTAGGTTTGCTTACTCTGCCTGGTGCAGTTGCCGGGGCTATTATTGCAACAACAATCGGTGATGAACTTTTTCAAAAAATATTAGGCGGAATAATTATCGCAATTATTTTTACAATGATTATTCCAAGGAAAAAAGTAGAGTACAGTGATCACAAAAATCTTCAGATCACTATTCCCGCATATCTTTCAATGTTCTTCATCGGATTTTATGGCGGGTTCATCCAGGTAGGAATCGGTTTTTTATTAATGGCTGCACTGCATTCACTGTTAAAACTAAAACTGGTCTACGTTAATATGCACAAAGTTTTTATTGTATTATTAAACACAGTACCTGCTTTACTTGTGTTCATAATAACTAACAATGTTAACTGGAGTCTCGGTCTCAGCCTCGCAGCCGGCAATGCTTTCGGTGGATGGTGGTCAGCAAAAATATCCGTAAAAAAAGGAGAAGGAATTATTAAAGTGGTATTAGCCGCCGCTATGCTGATTATGGCTCTAAAGTTATTTGGAATTTTTTAGTGTAGCTGCTACAACTCTTCTTTAAGAAATTTTCCCGTCAGACTCTTTTTGCTTTTAATGATATGTTCAGGAGGACCTTCAGCGATTATTTTACCGCCGTTCTCCCCGCCTCCCGGACCAAGATCAATTATCCAATCAGCAGTTTTTATTACATCCAGGTTGTGTTCGATAACCACAACAGTGTTTCCCTTATCAACAAGTTTATTTAAAACTTTAAGCAGAATGTTCACATCTTCAAAATGCAAGCCTGTGGTTGGTTCATCAAGAATGTATAGTGTTTTTCCGGTGCTGACCTTGCTGAGTTCTGTTGCCAGTTTAACTCTCTGCGCTTCTCCTCCTGAAAGTGTCGTAGCCTGCTGCCCTAATTTTATGTAGCCAAGACCCACATCATTAATTGCTTTTAATTTTCTTTTGATCCTTGGAAGATCATCAAAAAATTCCAGCGCTTCTGAAATTCTCATTTCAAGTATATCTGAGATCGATTTTGTTTTGAATAAAACTTCAAGAGTTTCCTGGTTGTATCTTTTTCCATGACAGACATCGCAAAGCACATAAACATCCGGAAGAAAATTCATTTCTATTTTTTTAAGTCCATCTCCGCCGCATTCTTCACACCTTCCTCCCGAAACATTAAAACTGAATCTTCCTGTTGAATAACCTCTCATTTTTGATTCGGGCAACTGTGCATAAAGATCACGAATGAAGGTAAACAAACCTGTGTAAGTTGCAGGGTTAGATCTTGGCGTTCTTCCAATGGGTGACTGATCTATCTCAATGACCTTATCAATATTCTCAAGCCCGTGAATTTCTTTATATGGAAGAGGCACTGATTTGGATTTATAAAATTTATTCATCAGGATTTTTACAAGCGTTTCATTGATAAGCGAAGACTTACCCGAACCGCTTACACCTGTGACTAATGTAAATGTACCGAGAGGAATTTTCAGTTCGACATTTTTAAGATTATTACCTGATGCCCCGATCAGACTTATGAAAGATCCATTTCCATCACGTCGCTTTTCCGGAACATTGATCTTCCCTTTATGTTTTAAATATGATAGAGTGATCGAATCATATCCGTTTTCAGATTCAAGTAATTTTTTAGTATCGCCTTCAAGACAAACTTTGCCGCCGTTCTCTCCCGCCCCAGGACCAAGATCCACGATGTAGTCGGAACTTTCAATTGTTTCCCTGTCATGTTCAACGACTATAACAGTATTGCCAAGGTCTCTTAGATTCTTTAATGAGTTAAGCAGTTTAACATTATCACTTTGATGAAGCCCGATACTTGGTTCATCAAGGACATAAAGTACACCTGCAAGCTGAGTTCCGATCTGTGTTGCTAATCGTATTCTCTGGGATTCACCGCCGGATAATGTTCTGGCTGACCGGTTAAGTGTTAAATAATCAAGCCCAACATTGAGTAGAAAATTTAATCTTTCCGTTATTTCCTTAAGGATAGGTTTTGCAACTATAGATTCACGTTTGGAAAGTTTTGCTTCATTAAAAAAATTGAACGCTTTGGTAATTGAGAGTGAAGTTACATCGCTGATATTCAGTCCGTTAAATTTAACTGCAAGTGATTCTTTTTTTAGTCTTCCCCCGTTACAGGTTTTACAGGAGATACTATTCATATAAGCTTCAACCCATTCCCTCACCTGATTAGAAGAAGTTGTGTTGTAATAATTTTTCAGATAACTGAATAACCCAGAAAACCTGTGCATATATGTTACTGGTTTGCTGTTACCGTAAGTATAAGAGAAAGCAATTTTATCCTTAGTGCCATTTATTAAAACATCTTTCTGATCTTCAGTTAAGTCCTTCAGCCTGGTATCGAAAGTAAAATCGTATTTATCAGCAACAGCTTTAAGTTGATTGAAGAACCATATTGATCGGGGTTTACCAAGTGCCGCTAACCCTTCTTCATTAATACTTTTATCCCAATCAGGAATTATAAGTCTTATGTCAAGTTCTTTGATTTCACCGAGCCCTTCACAATCGGGACAAGAACCGTAAGGTGAATTAAACGAAAATGAATTCGGTGCCAGTTCATTGTAACTTATCCCACAGTCAAGACACGCCAGATGTCTGCTGTATACATGATCTTTTTTTCCATCGTTGACAATCAGCATTCCGTTGCCGTAATTCAGCGCTACATCGATTGATTCAGTTAACCGCTGCCTGTTCTTTTCAGAGACAGTTATCCTGTCAACTGAAATTTCAATATTATGAACTTTGTATCTATCAACCTGGAAATTCTTTGAGATCTCATGGTACTCTTCATCAACCCTGACTCTTAAAAAACCATCATTAACTATTTCCTCGAATAATTCCCGGTAGTGTCCTTTTCTTCCCCGCACAACGGGGGCAAGAATATTTATTTTCTGATTATCAAGAACGGTTAGAACTGAATCAATTATTTGTGCGGTAGTTTGACGTGTAACCGGTTTTCCGCAGTTGTAACAATACGGTGTTCCAAGTCTTGCAAACAGGAGCCTGATATAATCATAAATTTCAGTTACTGTACCGACTGTTGAACGCGGATTTCCGGCTGTGAATTTTTGTTCAATTGAAATTGCAGGACTTAGTCCTTCAATTAAATCGACATCCGGTTTTTCAAGCATATCAAGAAATTGCCGGGCGTATGCGGAAAGTGATTCAATATAGCGACGCTGCCCTTCCGCATAAATTGTATCGAATGCAAGTGAAGATTTTCCTGAGCCTGAAAGTCCGGTGATTACGGTGAGAGAATCACGGGGAATTTCAACATCGATATTCTTAAGGTTGTGCTCGCGCGCACCTTTAATAATTATTGATTCTTTTTCCAATGGGTTACATCAAAATTGAAAATTTAAATGTTTATATTAGTTATAGAGTGCGTGATAATCAATTAAAATTAACATGCACTTGTTCACTTTATTATTGATTTTTACAGCTATGAAAACAGTTTCTGAATACCGGACAATTTCTGGTTTAATATGCAGGGAACGAAAAGAAAGAAAATCGCTTTTTATAAGTCTTGTCTATCCAGTGGAAACAGAAAATGACATAGAACTGCTTCTACAAAAAATTAAAAAAGAATATTACGATGCAAATCACCGTTGTTATGCTTATAAGCTTTTAAATGGTAAAACCAGGTTTGCTGATGATGGTGAACCACATCATACTGCGGGTTTAAGGATCTTTAATGCGATTGAACATTTTGATCTGAATAACGTTCTCGTCGTTGTTGTGAGATATTTTGGCGGTACTAAACTCGGAGTTGGTCCATTGGGCAAAGCTTACTATGATTCCGCTTATGAAGCTTTGAAGGCAGCCCGGATATTAACTCTTAATCTTCACGATAAATTCATTTTATCATTTGACTTCAGCCATGAAACACAATTGATAAAATTTTTGAAATCCAATAACGCAAAAATCGTCAAGCAGGACTATTTAACCGAAGTGACTTATGAATGTTTGATTCCCTCTCAATCCGTTGCACAAATTATTAAGTCAGTCAAAGAATTGACAAATGGAAAAATTCAAATAGAGGCATCAGAAGAAAAAGTGTTTGTGGAGTCTCTTTAAATAAAAATAATTTGTTACTTGATTTTTATTTCCATTCCAACGTAATTTGTTATTAACAATTATTATTAGTGGGGATAGTATGGCTGATACTCAAATAAATAGCAATGCTTTCAAATTAGCAGATTTAACTTTCAAACTGTTAGCAAACTGCCAGGAGAAAGAAGTTCGGCTCTCCGAACAATATGGTCTCACTCAGGCAGAGTTCAGATGTTTGCGCTTATTCGGCACCGAGGAAACACTGAACAACAAACAGATCGCTGAGAGAATGAAGTTAAGTCCAAGCCGGCTCACACGTATTATTGATGGTCTCGTCATTAAAGGTTATGTCCTTAGAGAAATCGAACCCACCGACAGACGGAACATGCGTGTTTCTCTTTCCAAACAGGGTGTGCTTATTGTTCAGCAGTTGAACAACGCATATATCAATATCCATAAAGAAATTCTTGAGGATATTGAGGAACCCCAGCACAAACCACTTATCACAGCTATGACCCATCTGCTTTCTGCCTTAGAAAAGTGGATTGAAAAGTCATAAGGCAATTTTTTAGTAATGGCAATTGTTGCTATGATAATTATTTGACATTACCAGTTATAAGAACATAATTCCAAAACTTGAGAATAGAAAATTTTTTTTGTTGATATTTTCAAGTTTTGGAAAGGTTACTAACGGCATAAATATTGGCTCAACTCACCCATTAAGTAATACGATGTTGTTTAAATTTCAAAAACTTAATGGTGATGCTGATGAATTCAACAAAGTGGTTTTATTTTATACTTCCGATTTTATTTTCAATCCTCATCCTGACAGGATGTGAAACCGATGACCCTATCGATGAAGAAAACCCTTCCGTAGATAAAGCAAATATAAGTTCGTGCGAAGGCTGTCATACAAATTATGAAGTTCTCAAATCGATAGCTTCGCCCGATACAATTGTTGCAGGCGGCGGATGCGGCGGAGAAACTCCTCACATTGAACCGTATGACAGAGTATTTATGGGAGGATCAGGTTACGCAGATTTTAAGAGCGACATACATGGCAAATTAAATTGCACAGTATGTCACAACGGTGTTGACAATACACCCGATAAAAAGCTTGCACACTCAGGTGATTTTATAAAACATCCATCTGATCACTCAGTTGAGAAGTGCGGAAGTTGTCATCCGAATATAGTTAACGGGGCAAAAAACAGTATACATGAACAGGGCTGGGGTCAAAAGAACATGGTAGTGAGCAGGTCAGGATTAAATTCTTTTGATGAACTTTCTGATCTGATGAAAAAAGGATATGATGAGAACTGCGGGAAATGTCATGCATCCTGCGGGGATTGCCATATCAACCGACCTGCGGCAGGAGGCGGCGGTTTATATAAATCACACAGCTTTACAAAAACTCCGAATATGGTTGATCACTGCACCACATGTCATACATCAAGAGGAGGACATGCGTTTTTCGGAGTCGCATCCGGAACTGTACCTGATGTACACAGAACACAAGCTGGATTTACTTGTATGAGCTGTCATTCTAAACATGAAATTCATGGTGATGGAAATATTTATAACCAGCGTTATAAATATCCTGAACTACCTACGTGTGATAACCCGGCATGTCATTCAGGGCTAGCACAATCAAATCAGTTTCATACAGCACACCTTAGTACTTTCAGTTGCTACACATGTCATTCACAGGAATACAATAACTGCGGCAGTTGTCACATTGGCGGTGAAGGTGCAAGAATTCATGCTTACCAGGGATATAAAATAGGAATGAACCCGATTCCTGCCGTAAGAAATTATGAGTTCGCGTTGTTAAGAAGATCTTTAATGGCTCCGGATAGCTGGATCAACTACGGCACTCCAGTACTTTCAAACTTTGATGCACATCCGACTTATAAATACACAACCCCTCATAATATCTTGAGGTTTACTGAGAGAACTCAGGTAGAAGCCGGCAAACCTTGCTATGATGCATGCCATATAATCAAAGAAGGTACAGAACTCAGGAACAAAGAACTATATTTATTTGAATCAGATCTATTACCCTGGGAAGTTAACGCAACAAAACATATAACAGTTGATGGAAAACTTCCTTCAGGATGGGGACTTAATTAATTACAACCTAAAACATAGAGGAGAACAAAAATGATAAAACTAAGATTTCTGTATTTGTTACTTATACCGGTTATAATGTTTGTTGCCGGCTGCAGTAAAGATGAAGACCCGGTAACTCCACCTGTTACTCCAACACCGGAAGCTCAGCTTCTTGCTGAATATCTGGAAGGTGCCGGTGGTGACTTTATTAATACAACTTCCTGTCCGGCTATGATTTCAGCTTCAGCTTTAAATACTGATATTCAAGGCGGAGTCGACCTCGCAATTATTGACGTTCGCAGCGCTACAGATTATGCTGCTGGACACATTGCTGGTGCGGTCAATGTTACCATTGCTAATATCCTTAACTACTACAGGACTAATAACCTTCAGACAAAAGCTAAAGTTGTTGTTACCTGCTACACAGGTCAATCAGCAGCATTTGCAGTAGCCGTGTTAAGATTAGCAGGTTATACAAATGTATTCGATTTGAAATGGGGAATGTGCAGCTGGAGTGATGGTGCAAGATGGCATAACACAATGATTAACGGTCAAACTAATCCGATAACCAAACAGATGACAGCTAATGTTAAAGCTAATGCAGGAGACCTTCCTACACTCAGTACAGGAAAAACTGCAGGCGCAGAAATTCTTGCAACAAGACTTGATACAGTTTTAGCACAAGGTTATGGAGTCGCAAGTATTTCAAGAGATGTTATGTATCAAAATCTTTCTAACTACTACATTGTGAATTACTGGCCGGTAGCTGATTATGATCTTGGACACGTTGAAGGTGCAATTCAATACACACCAAGAACCGATCTTAAACTTGCTGCCTTCTTAAAGACATTACCAACAAACAAAACAATTGTTGTTTATTGTTACACAGGTCAAACCTCAGCTCACATCGCTGTATTTTTAAGAGCTTTAGGTTATGACGCTAAATCACTTTCATTTGGCGCAAATAATTTATTCTATGATACAATGCCAGGAACAAAGTGGGTTGATACTGAATGTATGAATTATCCTGTAGTTCAATAATACAGTTTGATTTAAACATAAAAAGTCCCGGTCAATGCCGGGACTTTTCATTTTAAACCGGATTTAAATCAGTTGCTTCTCTTATTGTCATTCAGATATTTTTTGGTCCACTCAAGATCGGTCAACAACTCATTTAGATTATGAAAACTCTGCTGGTTCAATTCAAAATACGTATGATCAAAATGTTCTCTCGTCTCTGCACTCGCTGATGAAATGATTTCTTTTATTTGTTCAACAACCTTTGCCATAGATGTGGAATAATCTTTTTTAATTGATTCAATATTTGTGATCTCAGCATTGCCTGTCCCGTTTTTAATTACTCGCAAAAGACCTTTGATATACTTGGCATTAAACGATAATTCTTCGAGTTGTTTTTCTTTATTATTGGTTACTGATTCCTCGAAGATCAGCAGCAAACCTTTTTTATCCTTTAGCTGGTAATCGGAAAATTCATCAACTGCCCTTAAAAGTTCATTCGAAATATTCACATATTCAGTTGCCATGATTTTCTCCGGGTTTTTGTTTTAAACTCAGACTTTAATTCCTATACCAATACCATCACCAACAGGCAGTATAGTTGTAAAGAGGTTTGGTGCCGTTGTAAAAAGAACGTTAAACTCACGAATTAATTTTGTCGAAACTTTATACTTTTTAGGAACACTTTTAGAAGCTGCATAACCATGCCATAAAAGGTTATCGATGAAAAGGATGCCTCCCTTTTTCAGCAAAACAACGGAGTAATCAAAAAGTCTTTTATAGTCTTCTTTATCGGCATCAAGAAAGATGAGATCAAATTTTTTATCAAACCGCGGCATCAGGTTCAGAGCATCACCTTCGAGTAAAACTATTTTTTCCTGGTTTCCTGATTTAGAAAAATTTTCAGCAGCGAGTTTAATATTGTCTTCGCTTTTTTCAATCGTGAATACTTTACTTTTTTTCTTAAGATTCCTCGCGATCCTGATAGTCGAATAACCTATAGCCGTACCAATCTCAAGTGTTCGTTTAGGATTTATTAACTTCACATATTGTTCAAGAAGATCAGCGGCAGGTTTTGACAGAATAGGGATATTATTGCGGGATGCGAATTCTTCCATTCCTGAAAGAAGATCATCACCTTGTTTTAAAAATTGATTTAGATAATTTTCCTGAGCCTGGTACAGAATTTTAGTCATGTTCGCTCAACCGGTGATTATTGTTGAGCAAAAATAGTAAAATATTTTTTTGAATTGAAAAGCGGATAAAAATAAAATTCTGCTAACGAAGACTTATTAACTCGCGTCTACTTCATTAATATCATTTTCTTAGCGTACTCACGTCCGCTTAACCTGAGGATATAGTAGTACACACCGCTTGCTGCCTGAACATTAAATTCATTAGTGCCGTTCCAGTTAAATGTATTTTCTCCCTCTGATGTTAGCTGGCTCATCACTTTTACCTTTTGACCGATCGCATCAATGATTATGAGTTCAGCCCTTTCATTAGCCTTAGCAATAAAATTTATTGTAGTTGAATTGTTAAACGGATTCGGATAATTCTGACTTAAAATATCATAACTGATAGGTATAACAGGATCGTAGTTTAATGAAACATTCAGTGACCCATATTTGAATTTATATTCATTCTGTTCAGGTTCACGAAATTGGTTTCCGGAACTATCACTATATGTAAAATAAAATTTTATCTCCTGTCCCTGTCCGTACAGGAATACTGAAAAAGCGTGTTTCAAATTTCCATCATAATACATTTCATAATTTGAAAACGATGTGTCATTTGTTGCGAGATGTATTCTTACTGAAGAAGGATCTATGCTTTCCCGTTCTAAAAATATTTTATTCAACTGGTAATCATTGAACGATCTCTGAAGATTCGGGAATGATATAGCTCTTGTCGCTGATACAAGCCCGTATCCCCTCCTGTCATCAGGATTAAGCAGATTGTCTCCTGATTCAATAAGAATATTCCTTACCTGTTTATTATCAAGTAGAGGATAAACTGATTTTAATAATGCAGCAATTCCCGCAAGTATCGGTGTTGCCGCCGATGTACCGCTGCTGAATCCATAAGAATCTGTTGTGTTAGCCGAAGCTCCCAGAACTGAAACACCCATCGCAACAACTTCAGGTTTTATCCTGCCATCGTAAGAAGGACCGTAACCGCTGAATGCTGCAACCTGGTTGTTGCTGTTTACAGCACCCACACCGATTGTGTTAAATCCGTCTGACGGAGCGGTTATATAATGCCAGGGATCATCACCTTCATTTCCCGCGGCGGTAATTGTTATCACTCCCCTGTTGAAAGAAAGCTCGGCTGCTTTTGTTACAATGGTAGTCCTTCCATTCATATCAGAATACCTGTAGTCATCACCTGAAGTAAAATCGTTTGCGTAACCAAGTGAACTGCTAGTTATGTCAACACCTCTTGCCTCCATCCAGATTAACGCTGCCGCATAATTATCCTCTTCAACGTGAAGCTCACTTCTTATATCCTCTGTCTTTGCCAGCAGGAATGATGAACCATACGCCGCACCTATAAGTGAGTTTTCTTTATACCCGCCGATAATTGAAAATGTATATGTACCATGTCCATGCTGATTTATATTATCTTCAGGTTCATTTGCGGTGATCGTATCATTGAAAATAAAATCATACTCGTCAAGAATATTTTGATTCTGTAACGATTCATGCCGCTGCCAGTCAAAACCGGAGTCAAGCATACCAACGATAACACCGCTGCCTGTTATTCCTTTTGCATGCACAAGTGGAATATCTGAAATCTTTAATTGTGTGTAAGACGATCCGTAAATGGTAGTATCAACTGAAGTTTTAAAAGCATGTTGATAATTCAAATCAAAGTCATCTTCGCGGATAAGCTTTTTTACTTTTTCAATTTTATCAACAAAACCCAGATCCTTGACACTGGTTAACTGATCATCCGTCAGATACGCAGAGACTGCATTAAACCATGATAGTTTATTCAATACCTGTATTCCCATTCTAGAAAGAACATCAATGTAATACTGTCTAACCGGGATATCTTCATACTGAATAAACTCTTCACCTAAAACACTTTTGCGGCGTTCAATACTTCTTTCTGAAAGAAGATTAATTGCATCAAGATATGCCTGATCAGTTTTGTTTAAAGTTGTTCCCCGTTCAACTCCTTTATCTTTGAAATAGATAAGATATTTCTGCTGGGAAATTCCGGTAGAGGTAATCAAAATTAAAGCTGCAACTAAAATCAGTTTCATAGTAGTGTTGTTAATCCTGATAAATTATATGGTTCAATTATGAAATAATACAAGCTGCGAATCAAGGATAAAGTAAATACTTAAACTTCACTTTATGAAATTAAAAATCCTGCTGAAACGGATTGAATCAAAAAATCCTGCGATTCCTTTTTCAGTACTGAAAGGATCCCACGACCAGTAAACAATCACTGCTTTGCCGATGATATTGTCTTCAGGAACAAAGCCCCAGTAACGGCTGTCCATGCTGTCATCACGGTTATCGCCCATCATAAAGTAATAATCATTTTTTACAGTGTACTTTCTTACAGGGATGCCGTCTATGTTGATTACACTTCCTTCAACACTTACTGCTTTTTTTCCGTAGTCATGATTAATAACACTTTGCCATTCAACAATGTTCCTTGTATTCAGGTAAATTTTCATACCTTTGTAAGGCACAATGATAGGTCCGTAGTTGTCCCTGTTCCAGTATTGATTGGATGGAAAAATTCTCTCTTCCCTGTATCCTTTTTCTTTGTAACTGTCGTCGCTGTTGATTCCCATTTCAGGCATCTGGTTCAACTGCCTGTTTACAAACAACTCTTTATTTTCGATGTATATCGTATCACCGGGAAGACCGACAATTCTTTTTATAAAATAAATTTCCGCATCAGGAATATTTGTACTGTTAGGATGTTCAAATACAACTACTTCATTTCTCTCAGGAGAAAAAATATTAAATAGTTTTACTGAAGGAATTTTTATCGGTGTAAGCGGAATATTATTCGGAGTGCTGAAAGAATATGCTGTCTTATTTACAATTATAAAATCTCCCGGCAGAAGAGTGTTTTCCATAGAACCGGTGGGAATTCTGAAAGCTTCAATAAAAAAAGATTTGATAATTATCGCAGCGATGAAAGTAAAAAGTATGATCCTTATGTACTGAAAAACCGATAACCGTTTTACATTTCCCGGTGTGTCATCACTTTCATCATAGGCAGGTATATCTTTTTCGGTTGTGGACAAATTACTTCCGTGTTATTCATCAATCTGAAGAACCGCAAGGAAAGCTTCCTGAGGTATTTCAACATTGCCGACCTGCTTCATACGCTTCTTTCCTTCTTTCTGTTTTTCAAGAAGTTTTCTTTTACGTGAGATGTCGCCGCCGTAACATTTTGCAAGCACATTTTTTCTCAATGCTTTTACAACTGATTTTGAAATCACCTTTGTTCCAATCGCAGCCTGTATCGATATCTCAAACATTTGACGCGGGATAAGGTCTTTAAGTTTGTTGCAAACTTTTCTTCCCCAGTCATAAGATTTACTCCTGTGAACAATCATTGACAGTGAATCAACCGGTTCACCGTTTAGCAGTATATCAAGTTTTGTGAGATCAGATTCACGGTAGTCGGAGTATTCATAATCAAATGAAGCATAACCGCGTGTGGTTGATTTCAGCTTATCATAAAAATCAAAAATTATTTCTGCTAACGGAAAATCAAATTGAAGATCAGCTCTTGTGGGATCAATGTAAGTCGTGTTCTTGTACGTTCCGCGTTTATCCATTGCGAGTTTCATTATATTACCGACGTATTCACTCGGACAAACAATCTGAGCCTTTACATAAGGTTCTTCAACGCGATCTATATCTCCTATCTGCGGCATCTCTGCGGGATTATCCACAACTAATCTTTCACCCTTCTTGTTATAAACTATATACTCAACGTTTGGTAAAGTTGTAATGATAGATTGATTGAATTCCCTGAACAATCTTTCCTGAACAATTTCCATATGAAGCAGACCAAGAAATCCGCAACGAAAACCAAAACCAAGTGCGGCGGAAGTTTCAGGTTGATAAACAAGCGCTGAATCATTCAGGCGATACTTTTCAAGTGAGTCACGAAGGTCTTCAAACTCTTCTGAATTGGTTGGATAAAGTCCGCTGTAAACCATCGGCTTAACTTCTTTGTAACCGGGCAATGGTTCTTTTGCGCCGTTGCGTGAATGAGTTACAGTATCACCGACTTTTGTATCACGGACATCTTTTATTCCTGAAATCAGGTAGCCAACATTGCCGGCGGACAGTTCATCAGTTTTAATTTTCTTTAAACCGAGAACACCGATTTCTTCCGCTTCGATTTCTCTGTCAACAACAAAGAATTTTATTTTATCATTAGTTCTAATTGTTCCGTTAAATACTCTTATGTAAGCGATGGCTCCCCTGTATGCGTCAAACACGGAGTCGAATATTAATACCTGCAGCGGTGCGTCAGGTTCACCTTTTGGTGAGGGAATTTTTTCAACAATCTTTTCGAGCAGAGCGTCTATACCGATTTTAGCTTTTGCGCTAACTAAAATTATATCATCGGCGTTACAGCCGATAAGATCGATTATCTGTCCTTTTACTTTTTCAATTTCAGCGCTTGGCAGATCAATTTTATTTATGACAGGAATGATCTCCAGCCCCGCGTCAATAGCGAGATAAAGATTACTGATAGTCTGAGCTTCAACTCCCTGCGCGGCATCAACGACCAAAATAGCACCTTCACACGCTGCGAGTGATCGTGATACTTCATAACTGAAATCAACGTGACCGGGAGTATCGATAAGATTTAATATGTAATCCGATTTACTTTTGGATTTATACTTCATCTGAATCGCGTGGGATTTTATGGTTATCCCGCGCTCTCTTTCAAGATCAAGATCATCAAGAACCTGTGCTTTGGCTTCACGCTGCGTAATGGTTGCGGTAGCCTCAAGAAGGCAGTCGGCAATGGTTGACTTACCGTGATCAATATGTGCGATTATGCAAAAATTTCTAATGTTATTCATCAACAATTCATAAAATGGTGTGCAAATATAGTGATGAATTGGGTTTGTTAAAAGGAAGAGAAAAGGGAATGAATGAGTGAATGGTTGAATGAATGTGAGTTTGTAAACTGGTACTGGATACCAGATGTCGGATTTCTAAAATGTCATATCGATCTGCCGCAGGCGGGGAGTTATCTTTTGTGTTTGATAATTATGGTACTTATCTCAGGAATCAAGATACCCGATAACTGATTCCGGATAGTTCAAACAACTTTACAAACCACAACTCATTAGTCTTTTTTATCCATTCTGTCATTCATCCAATCAACCAACCAAGAGTCAGTTGTTCACCGAATGATTCATTAACACTACTTAAATCACATCCAACATTGTCAATTAAAGAATAATTTTCATACCTTTAAAATAATCTGGCGCTTTCAGAAATAATTTTAAGGGAGGAAATATCATGAAACTGCATTTCATCCTGGGCATTTTTTTTCTGCTCAACATTAACTCATTCATATTCAGTCAACAGGAAAAACCTTCTGACGGATTACACTTTGCTGTTCTGCAGGGAAATCTTGAAGCTGTTAATCAGCATATTAAAGCCGGTACAGATCTTAATGAAAAGGATCAGTTTGGGTCTACACCACTGATAATTGCGGCAACATTCGGTAAGACTAAAATTGCAGAGGCATTAATAAATGCCGGCGCGGATTTGAACGTAACGAACAATGAATTATCAACGCCGCTTCACATCGCATCCTTTTTTTGCCGTACTGAAATTGTCCGGGCATTACTTGAAAACGGTGCAGACAAATCCTTAAGAAATATCAATGGTTCAACCGCTTTCGACATAGTAGATGCGCCTTTTGAATATGACAAAGACCTGTATGATAAACTTGCAGCCTCACTAACTCCATTGGGACTAAAAATTGACTACGATTATTTAATAAATACCCGTCCGCAAATTGCGGAAATGTTAAAGATTGAAACTGAAGAACTGAAAGAAGTTACTTTTACTCCATTGCAGAGAAATGATTGGAAAATTTCCACACCGGAAGAACAGGGTTTAAATCCATTACTCGTGTCACAACTTTTTTATGATGCTGCTTCCCTTGAAACTCTTTACAGTTTATTAGTAATAAAAAATGGTTATTTAGTCGCGGAAAAATATTTTAACAATGGCTCGGTCGATCAGCTTTCAAAACGCGCGTCGGTAACAAAAAGTTATATCTCCGCTTTGACAGGAATCGCAGTTGATAAAGGATACATAAAATGTATTGATCAAAAGATGATAGAATTTTTTCCGGAGATTACTGACCACATCACAAATCCTGAAAAAAAGAAAATCACAATCCGGCAGATGCTGCAGATGCGCGCAGGATTTCCCTGGGAGGAAACGGATTCGGTTTACTGGAATGCGTTATGGTCAGGAAAGTATGTACATAAAATTGTTGACTTCCCTCTCACTGCTGATCCGGGAACCGATTTTCAATACAGCAATTTAACTTCCAACTGGCTTGGAATAATTACAACAAGAGCATGCGGAACGGATATCAAAACATTCGGACAAAAATATTTATTTGACCCGCTTGGTGTAAGTGTCGGTAATTGGCCCCGTGATCTGGATGGATATTATATCGGAAGCGGAGATATAGAAATTACAGCAAGAGACATGGCAAAGTTCGGTCAGCTTTATCTAGATAATGGTTTATATGAAGGCAAACAATTAATATCATCTGAATGGATCGAGAATTCTCTGAAAAATTATTCGGGAGAAATAAATTCTGCCGGGATTAAATCTGGCAGAGTTGGTCGTTATTTCCACAATATAGGATATGGCTTTCAGTGGTGGAGTGCGGAATCAGGCGAACATCATTTTAACTATGCCGCTGGGCATGGCGGTCAGTTTATAATAATTCTTAAAGATCTGAATATGATAATCGTTACAACCGCCGATCCGTTTTATGGTAAAGAAGAACACTTCAGGTCCTGGAGATATGAACAATCAATTTATAACCTTGTCGGAAAGTTTATTAAATCATTACCGGTGAAGGAAGAATAAAATAGAATTACTCACTATGACATAATTGGCAATAGTACACTGATCTGCTTCCGGATAGCAGCCCATTATGATAATTATGATCTTACTGATAAACTGACTATTCCCTTCCCCCGCTTCTCCCATTCCCCGTTTCCAGGATTCACCTACTCCATCACACATCAACCATCATCTCCCGAAGGGATGGCTTCGCCACATTTTCCATTTGCCCTTTGCTTCCCAACGCAGTAAGTTGCTATTGGTATTTATGCGCCCCTTTACCAGTTCGTAAATCCCGGGGCAGTGCTTGATGGCAGGTGTACAGGTTATGATTGTATGAAAGCAGATCGGGAAAATAGTAGTTAGGTAGCCAATAGTTGCTTTATAATAATATGATTGATTCATCAAATAATTCAACTGAAGATAATATTTTACCATATTTATATCTTCTTAGGAACGAATTTTGGGAAGTAAATGATTTTATAAACACATTAAAAGCTTATAAACCTTTTGTTTTAGATGTAAGAGAATCAACACAAATTCAAAATTCATTAAACTTAGCAATTGTTATTTCTTATGCTAGAAACTTTAAAAAAAGTTTTGGTTTTAATAATAAAATAAACACTGATTTAGTTAAGTATTTTTCAGACGAAGAAAATGAATTGCATAAAAAAGTTATAGAATGGCGTGATCAAGAATATGCGCACTCTGATGCTCTACCAAATGATATTCAAATTTATATTGATGGCGGATATAGCAGAAGAGTTGTCCGGCAATTATTAGAAATGAAACAGCTTGAAATGCTAAAAGAAATGGTAAACAAAATTAGAAATGAAATAGAAACTCAAATAAAAGTTTTAACAAAAAATAAATAGCCGCCTAACCCGAGTCTTAACACCGACCGCCTTTTTAGTTCGGCGGATTTATAATTTTTGGCGTTTTGTTTTTGTTTGAGATTTTGTTCTAAGTGTTCTTATTAATTAATCATTCTTACAAACTGCTAATAAAATTGTATGAAAAAGTTAATTGTTTTTTTACTTCTAATAATATTAAGCAATATAGTTTTTTCACAGGTCCAAGTTACATCGGTTGATCTTACTGGATTTGTAATTTCTGCAATTAACAATCAACCAATTAGCGGTTGTTATGTTTCTATAAAAAGAAGTTCACGTGGCGAAATAACCGATAGTGTGGGTAAGTTCTTATTTAATAATTTAGAACTAAACCACGATTACGTTTTTTCAATTTCTGCATTTGGCTATGACGTTTTTGATACTTCTATAGTTTTAACATAAAATATTCACCGTGAATTAGTCATAAAATTAAATACTATATGCGCTTTCAATACCAATTCAGCAAAAGAAGATATTAAAAATGGAGAACCAAAACTTCTGATTATTGGCAGTATAGCTCCAATCGCAAATTCAAAAATGGATAGTGAATTCGAGTTGAAATACGGAATTAAATATTATGATTTTGGTTGCACTCCACCTGCATATGCTTGTATCGAGGAATACAACAAAATTATTTTTCAGTATTTAACTGAGAAATTTAGCTCGGAATGGAAAAACTCAGTTAGAAAAGATGTTTGCTTTTTAGAAAAATAAAAGCAGTATAACCTCTTTAATTACTAAAGAGTAAATACTGTAAAAAGAAAATAAACAGTTCGGGTTGATCTTTTGAATAGTGTTGTTAGAGAAATAACCACAGAAAATTTTTAAATAATTATAAATACGGCTTTATGGTTTGACATAACAACCGCTAAGTAACTTAAATCATTTATGAAAAAAATAATATTCATTCTTGTTATTAGCATTATTCCATCTTCTCTATTTTCTAGGGATTATCAAATATTTATTTATGAACAAGACTCATCTGAAGTGTCAGTAGATACCACTTTTAATTTATACAATTTTACTCCTTTAGAATTTATAGAAATACTTAAAGAATTTTCTGTCCCAACTTTTACATTATGGAAAGAATATAAGGATTGGGTTAAGGAAGAGGATATTCCTGTTCTCATAAAGTTATTAGATAATAAAGAATCTTGTGCTAATGTTAAAAATGCATTTTCATCTTTTGCAGATATGAATTACTCGACGGTTGCACAAGAAGCGGCATATATGATATTAAGTTTTCAAAAGGGAAAATATCCATCTGGATTAAATTCAAGCAAATATGTATGGAACAAAAAAGATATTATAGACTGGTGGAGCAAATTTAAAAAGCAATAAAATATTTTAACAGTTACCTAACCTCTTTAATCCCTCAAAGACGGGACAGGTAAGTAAAGAAACAATACTGTAAAAAAAAATAGTTCGGGTCGATTCAGTTAAGCAGAGTTTTTTGAGATTAATTCGAACAGTAAATTTTGTAACAATTATGAACATGGCCTTGTGCATTAACATAATACGCCGTTAGGCGTTCTTTAAATTCACTATTAAAAATTATGTCATTTCTTAACAGCTTATACTTAAAGTCACTTTTCACTAGCGCTAAACTATTTCTATTCTTTTTTATTTTATCTTTTTTAGTACAATTTATCTTCAATACGAATTTTTATATCTCATTCGGTCAATCTTATTTATTTACATCAGTTAGTATTTTATTACCTGGTGTCGGATTTATTTTTTCTGGCGAAAAACCTTTAAATCCTTTAGGTTATTCAGTAGTTGTAGTTTTATTTATAATATCAATGAGTATTATTTTCTTTATTCTTAAAAAGAAGTATTCATCTTTCAACAATTTCATAAATAAGCTTGATTTTTTTTTATCTCTTTTCATAGTCTTAATATTATTGTTAGTTATTTTAATGTTTCCATATTATCAGGTTATGGATTTTTTCTAGTTCTTTTTAACACCTAATCGCTTTATTCTTTAAGAGACGGACAGGTAAGTAAAGTTTAATAGAACTAAATATGGTCTGGAGTTTTTATAACACCCGGTTATTAAAGTAAAATGGATAAATTTGAATTAAGAAATAAGAGAGTAAAAGACAAAGATTTTCAAGATTTTGTTATAAATGATAAACATCTTTTTGAGTTATTTGCTGAACATGATTTAGTTGGAATGATTGGCAGCTTTGGGAAAGAGTTTACTATTCAAGCCGTAAATAAACTTTTGTTAAATGAAAAGGCTGAATTAACATCTGGTAGAGTTCCGATCTATGTTTGTTCTGAATGTGGTGATTTAGCGTGTGGTGGAATCACAATCTCTATTACAAAGGATGATAGATATTTTACCTGGGATTCTTTCACTTATGAGAACAATTATGAAGATAAAGTGTTAAAAGAATACAAAGATATTGGTCCATTCAATTTTTCGAAGGAAGACTATATAAACATATTAAGTCAGTTTGTATCATCTCTCAATTCGTAATTCTTCACTGCATCGATCTAGACCCACACAACTTTAGACTCCTCTCAGAAATATTTTAATCTACTTATTATCTAAACCTTCAAGATTTTTTAATAAGCATTAATACTTCATATATTATCGGCACTCATTTAATTATCATGAAAAATATTCCCATACGAAATATTAATATTCCAAAAGACCTGGCTTTTACTGAAAACTTCAGTATAAGAGATTTAAGTGTTTTGCTGTCTGGTAAGGATATGGTTCAGGATATTCACCGACATGATTTCTTTTTTATGCTGGTTCTTAAAAGAGGTAAAGGCGAACATACTATTGATTTTATACCGTATAAAATTCAGGATCATTCCGTTTTCTTTATGCGACCCGGACAGGTTCACAAACTGAAAATAAAAGCCGGCAGCACCGGGTTTGTTATACAGTTCAAAAAGGATTTTTATTCCACCGCTGATAAAGATTCTCGCCAGTTGTTACGAAGGGTCAGTAACAATAATATGTACAAGCACGATGCTAAAAAGTTTTTAAAGATATTTTCTTTAGTGACAGATATTATCCAGGAGTATGAGCATAAAAGAGAAAAGTACTTAGATGTAATAAAAGCCGATCTTGAAATTCTTTTTATTGAACTTTTAAGAGACAATAAAAATGATACTGATCACACCGCAACAATTAACAGGGACAGGTTAGAAGAATTTTCTGAACTGTTAGATGCGAATGTATCGGCAAACAAACAGCCATCATACTTTGCACAAAAGCTTAATCTTACCCCTTACCAGTTAAATACAATTACAAAAACATCGCTCGGCAAAACCAGTTCGGAATTTATTAATGAGCATATTATTCTCGAGGCAAAAAGATATTTACTTTCAACATCCAACCAAGTTAAGGAAATAGCTTATCATCTTGGTTATGATGATGTATCGTACTTTATAAGATTTTTCAAAAAACATACTGGACTTTCACCCGAAGCTTTCAGATCTAATTTTAGTTAAGTCCAACTGAACTGCGTTTTTGTCCTATCACTCGTACTCCCAGTAATACTACTTTTGAAGTGAAATAATTAATCACTTAACGAGGTAGTATTTATGAAATCAAAATTCAAATTGATCGCTTCTGTAAAGATATGGGTTGTTATCTACCCGGCTTTAACCTTGTTTCTTTATTCATTCGGGGAATTGTTATCGGGTATGCCATTGTACATAAGAACTTTGTTAATGACAGTTACACTGGTTCCGTTAATTGTTTTTGCGGGAGTACCGTTTGTTGATTTTCTCATCCGCAAGTTTTCAGCTATAACAGAAAACTCCGGGAGGTAATATTATGACCATTCTAAAAATATTCGCTATCGGAATTGGCGCTACATTGTTAGTTGATTTGTGGAGTTATGTACTCGGTTTATTTAATATCAAATCGCTTGATTACCGTTATGTCGGCAGATGGATATTGAACTTTCCTAACGGTAAATTTTTTCATAAAAATATAATGACAACCACTCCTATTGAAGGAGAAATATTAACAGGATGGTTGGCACATTATTCAATCGGAGTTTCGTTCGCGTTTTTACTGTTCTTCCTTTATGGAAAAAACTGGCTTGATAATCCAATGATTTTACCTGCAATCATTGTCGGAACGGTGACGGTAATTGCGCCTCTTTTTATAATGCAGCCTGCTTTCGGTTTTGGGATTGCATCAACAAATCTATCCAATCCGCATTTCAGAATTTTGAAAAGTGTAATTACTCATTTTGTTTATGGCAATGGATTGTTCCTGACTGCCTTACTTGTAAAACAGTTTTGGAATTGAGAACTAATCTTTTTAAGAAATTTTCGAAAGGAGAAATATTTATGATCAATGTAAAAACTAAATCAAAAATTGCGGGCGTACTATTTATAACAGCTACAGTAACGGCTATAATCGGGCTTGTGTTATATGATCCGATTTTAAATAACCCGGATTATTTAATAACCGGCGCTGAAAATAAATTCAGAATAATATTCGGTGCAATATTTGAACTTTTTCTGGTTGTCTCTATGATTGGCACTGCTGTTATGATGTTCCCCTATTTAAAGATGCAGGATGAAAGTTTAGCTCTTGCTCATGTATGTTTCAGATTTTTTGAAGCGTTAATTATTCTGATAGGAATTGTAAGTGTTCTTTCACTCCTGTCATTGAGTAATGATTTTACTGCAAGTATTAATCCTGATACTAAGAGTTTTTGCATCCGGAATTATTCTTAAAGCAATGCACAAATGGACTTTTATGCTGGGGCCATTATTAATGCTTAGTATAAATACGTTTTTGTATAGCTATTTGTTTTCCAAATCAAAACTTGTTCCTGATAAACTTTCTGTGTTAGGAATGATTTCGGCAACTTTAGTTTTTATTGCATTCTCATTCATAATGTTAGGAATATTTCCACAGATTTCTTTATGGGGAATAATTTTAGCTTTCCCGCAATTTATTTTTGAATTGGTGCTGGCAGTTTGGTTAATTGTAAAAGGATTTGATTTAACCTTGCTGAATTCAAAAATGATAAAAAGCTAAAACGATTTAGAATAAGTTTAATCTTCTATGTTCAGGTACTAAACTCTCACCTCATCTAAGATATAATTCCATCACGCAGTATATGATTTGGTGATAAATTTAATGCTGAACGGTAAAAAAACTTTGTTCAGCATTATTTGTCCGGAAAAAAATATGTTATGATTAACTACTCCTTAATATTATAGAAGGCATACAGATATTACAATAAATAAACTTGCGAAATCACATGTACGATTTTACAACGTAACCTCAAACCCCGCGGTTATCAATCTCGGTAAACCAACTTTAATACCCTGCGGTCTTCTGCTGGCGATGTATCTTTCATCGAGGAGGTTTTTTACGCTCAGGTAAATTGTTGAGTTGAGTGAGTTTAACATATACCTTCCTGTTGCATCAAGCACAAAGTAAGAAGGCATTTGTCCGGTTTCTCCATTTGCCGCAGCTTGAACAGTATTCAGTTCGTCGGTGAATTGTTCTGCAACATAAGTCCCTGAAAATTGTATCCCGAATCCGGCTGGCGTTAAAATATCTATCAATGCGGAAATAGAATATTCCGGAGCGTAAGGTAGTTTGTTACTATTAATATTTGTGGTGACGTTATCCCGTGTTACAAACCTGTCTGCATTGTATTGGGACTGACTGTATGCAGCGCTTGTGCCGATTTGTAAACCATATTCAGACTTTAATAATTTTCCAAGATCTAAAGTTAAACCAGCTTCTATACCTTTGTGGTTTGTCTTTCCGCCGTTTACTAATCCAGTGCCTGCGCCACCCGATGATTCAGATACCGGAATCACCTGGTTGGAGAAGTCGAGCATATAACCGGTTAGTTCAACCAAAAGTATATTTTCAAAATTTAGTCTTGTTCCGATTTCATAGTTCCAGCTTAATTCCGCTTCGAGTTGCAATGATGTGCCGCTGTTTGAAATTGCATCTTTAATTCTTGGCGGTGCAAATCCTCTGTGCACTCCGCCGAATAGTGTTACAACTTCACCGGCATAATAATTTATACCAATACCGGGCACGACTGACAAAACATCATCGTTGGCAATCAAACTTGTGTCACGCGAGCTGATCCTGAAAATATCTCTTTCATATTTAAATGATTCCACTCTTACACCGGGAGTTACAGTGATTGATTCACTTAAAAGGATTCGATCCTGAAGAAAAAGACTTAACGCATAACCGGTTCTTGTTTCATCTTCTGCAAGAGTACCTGAAAGAGCGTTTGCTTTCGTCCCGTTGATTCTTTGTTCGTAAGCTTTTTCATATAAAAACCGAATGCCGCCTTCAAATTCATTTTTAATATTGCCGGTTGTAAATGAATAAAAAAATCTTGGTTCAACCCCGGCAACTTCAAACTGACGATCCCTGTTGCCGGTTGTGTTTCGCATAAAGATTGCTCCTCCGGATATGCTTGTATCACCAAACACAACACCTGTCATGTTCGATGCAGGTGAACGGCTGAAATCCTGTCTCAGCCAATTCCGGGTAGTTGTATAGGCAAAGAATGTCGTTCGCAAATATGATTGATCTGAAATAAAATAATCATGTGTTAAACTTGCTGAATATCTTTTTATGTCAAGTTTATCATAAGGAGCTATTTCTGTGTAGTATTCCCCACTATCATACATTGGTTGTGTAAGTCCGACATAGGTAGAGTTTGATATTTCATCATACACCGCAAATTTTAATCCGATGCGTGAGTTCTCACCTGAATTAAAACGGATTTTTGCAGTCAAATCATTTGTTGTAAAGTTGAGTAAGCCGAGTTTATCTGCTCTTCTGTGAAGATATCCGACCTGTAAACCCACATTATCTATTGTAGTTCCGTAAGCTGCACTGCCTGTAAAAAATCCCTTTTCACCGGCTTTAAGTCTTATTGATGTTCTGCTTTCAATCGGAGGATCTGCTGTGATATAATTTATCACTCCGCCAATAGTCTGTGGACCGAATAAAATTGAACCGCTTCCTTTCAGTATTTCTATATGCTGCATTCTGTCAACTGACGGCGTGTAATACATTTCAGGTTCGCCATAGGGAGCGAGGGCGATCGGGATCCCATCTTCCATCATTAATATTGTTCTGCTTCGGTCAGGATCAAGTCCCCTGATTCCGATGTTAGCTCTCAATCCGGCACCTTCTTCATCAACTACATTTATGCCCGATACTTTTTTAAACACTTCGTTACCGTTTGCAGGCTGTATATTTAATAGTGATGCAAAGGAAATAATATTTGCTGAGCCAGGTATTTTTTGAAGCAAAGATTGTTTTCTGCCGATAATATCAATCTGCGGGAAATCATACTTTTTCATAAGTGAATCATTACTGACAGCATCATTTACTTCATCTGTAAATAATTTCTGTGAGTGAACAGGTACACAAAATGTCATGATAATTATCGCAACAATTGCAGGTAGTAAAAGATTTTTCATAAACATAGTTCAGGATAGTTCATAAAATATTATCATTATTCAGACTTAATCTAAATAAGAATAATGATTAACGCAAGAAATATTTTTCAGATGTTAATTTTTGTCAGAAATTAATTGTTGGGGGTGAGGTTCTGTTTGTGGTCAGATGATAACATCTCTGAAATAATACCTTCACGAACTGCGTATTCGGATATCACCATTGATTTAATATTGAAGAGTTCAAATACTTTGTTGAGGATTATAAGTCCGGCAGGAAGTATGTCTGCACGTTTAAGTTCTATACCTTTTATCAGTTTTCGTTCATCTAACGTTTTGTAGCTTAGTATCATCTTCGTAATATCTTTCAACTGTTCATAAGTGAAAGAAAACCCGTTAAGACTTTTATTATTTCTTATCTTGCCCGGGTTAGCTATCATCCACGCAACGGACTGCATTGTGCCAGATGTACCGACAGCATATTCAAAATCTATTTTGAAGTTGATGCCTGAGTTTTTTGTTATCTGTTCCTCAGCATATTCAGAACAATCTTTAATCGCCTGGTTTTTTAAAATATAGTCCGGGAAAAACTTTTTGCTCAACCTTACTGCCCCGATCTTTATACTTTCAGCAAAATTAATACTTCCCTTTTCGCCGTAAATAAATTCAGAGCTTCCGCCGCCTACATCAACACAAAGTACATTCTTATCAGCAACCGACAGCGCACGCAGTACACCACGGTAAATCAAAGCGGCTTCGCGGGTGCCGTTTATCACTTCAACATTTATCCCTGTGCTGTTAAAAACTTTTTCCAGGAATTCTTTTTGATTCCTGGCTTCCCTTACAGCGCTGGTCGCAACTGCTTTGATTTCCGCTTTGTAGTAATCTGAAAGTTTTTTGAATCCTGACAAAATCTTAATTGCTTTTTCTATCTCTTCGTCCGCAATGAATGAAAGGTCTTCGCCGGTGTTCAAGCCGAGTCTAATTACTTCACGCTCCCTGTCGATGATTCTGAATGCGCCGTCGGGAAGTACTTCAACAATGATAAGGTGGAAAGAATTTGTGCCCATATCAATTGCTGAAAAAAATCTGTTACGCACTTATCGAATTCCTTTTTGATGTAAGCAGTAGTTGTTTGCAAAGTGTGAAAACATCATCAACGGCAACATCGTCAATAAGATCAGATTTTCTTACAAATAATTTATTAGGTCCGATCGGCGCCCAGTTGAACGGGTTAGTGGGACCGAATATGGAAACCTGCGGAGTATCTGTTGTACCCGCAACGTGCATTATACCTGTATCATTTGAAATGAAAAGATCACTGCGGGAAATCAATGCGGCGACGCGAGGAATTTCCTGGTTAATGAAAAGTCCTACATGAAAATCCAATTCATTTACGATGAATGATACTTCTTCTTTATCAGCCTTGCTTCCGGTAAGATAAATCTTCACCGAATATTCGGCGTTAAGTTTTTCAATCAGTGTTTTATATTTGATGAGAGACCACCGGTTATTAACCTTTCCCGCACCGGCATGAATACCGATTAAAAATTCGTTGCGCTCAAGTCCCAAACCCGCAATGTATTTATCGGCGTATTGTTCATCCGGTTTATCAAAGGTTATTTCCGATCTGTAGTTTGTTGTATTTATTCCGAAGGGACGTATGATATCCAGGCTTCTTTCCGATACATTTGAATCGGGATGCCTTCTCCAGTCAATAATAACTTTGTGCGTAAAGAAATAATCGCTTTTATTTTTTTTGCCGTCAAGACTTTTAGCGCCTATCCTTATCCTTGCGTTGGCAAGCCTTGATATCAGGTTGCTTGTAAATGATATTGAAACAACTACCGGAACGATAACCATGTCATAATCATCCTTCAGCACTTTGCGGAACTTAAATAAGTATACCGGATTAAATATTCTTTTTTTGTTGAAGATAAAAATCCTGTCGATGAATTTATTCTTCACCATCCCGGGATAATTGAACGGACTTACAATAAGTGTTATATGTGATTCGGGGAATTTTTCTTTCAATGCTCTGAAGAGCGAAACACCGGCAAGCAAATCTCCCAGTTGATTATGCGGACGTACGATGAGAATCTTTTTGAGGGGACCAATGTCAGTGCCGGAAATTTCCCTTACTCCAAGCAGTTTACCGAAAATCCAGTAAACAAAATTTGAGAAACTTTCGTTGCCTTTCATCGGCACTATTCTTCTTTTTTAGCTTTGGTTTTCGATTCGATCTCTTTAAAGTCAGCTTCCTCTACATCTTCATACTTGCTGCGTGTGCGGTAACCATTCCTGCTGTTCGTATTTTGATTATAAGAAGATCTGAAACCTCTGATGAAATTCCTGATAATAAAAATCACAAGGATGAAAAGCAGAAGGTAAAGCATCAATCTCATAAGCCTTCAACCTTCCGTGGTTCAGGTTTGAAGTATTCAGTAATTGCTCTGTCACTTCTGAAAATCTGTCTGAACAATTCATCAAAGTCATCGTCGCTGTTTACAAAATCTATATCAGTTGAATTAACAATCAGCAGCGGTGTTGTCTGGTACCGGAAGAAGTAATGATTATACGTGTCGCTTAATTCTTCTATGTATGAACGTGTAAGGCTTTTCTCAATTTTCCGGCTTCTCTTTTTAATATTATGCATAAGCCTGTCAACACTCGATTGAAGATAAACCACAAGATCAGGTTTACGCAGGTTTCTTGCCAGCAACGGAAAGATCGATTCATATAATTTTAATTCTTCACCGGAAAGATTCAGATATGCAAATACTTTATCTTTTTCAAAAATGTAATCACATACAATATACTCTGTGAACAGATTTTCCTGGTTAAGTTCCTGCTGCTGTTTGAACCTGTTGATAAGGAAAAACATCTGTGTCTGGAAAGCATATCTTTTCCTGTTAGAATAAAAACTTTCAAGGAAAGGATTCTGTTCAAACTGTTCCAGTATCAATTCAGCATTAAGCCTGTCTCTGATCTTTTTCGCCAGTGTGGTTTTACCCGCCCCGATTACACCTTCAATGGCAATGTATCTTACATCCGGATTATTCAATGTATTAAACCTTCTTAATTATTAATTCGCCGGGGAATTTTCTGATAATATAACTCTCCGGAATTTCTTTACAAATATCAATATTTTTTTTCTTTAATGCAGGATGAATAAAATCCGGCGCTATTTCAGCTAACGGAACACTCACAAAATCGCGTTCCGTTATTCCTTTATGAGGGACCGAAATTAAATCATCCGAATAAATCAGATCGCCATAATAAAGTAAATCAATGTCGATCTCACGCGGTCCCCAGCGTCTTGATTGTGTTCGTCCTGCTTTTTTTTCTGTTGATTTGATGAACAGAAAAAGCGATTTAAGATCGAGAACAGAACTGATCTTCATTACTATGTTTAAAAATTTTTCCTGCTCAGTATCACCAAATGGTTTGGTTTCATAAACAGAAGATACTTTTTCAACAAAACAATCATCGTTATCATCAATAATATTTATCGCCGTCTGAATATAACTAAGCCGGTCACCTTTGTTGGAACCTAAACCTAAAAAAATATTTTTTAATAAGTTCATCTTTCGTCAGACTAACTCCTTGCGTTCCTTGATCACTTCCACTTCAACGCAATCAACAACACCACCGAGAGGCGGATTGTTCTTTCTTACCCGGACTGCTACTTTTTCAATGAGTTCGAACTTTATTAATAATTCATCCGCAATACGCGTTGCAAGTGTTTCAATCAGGTAGTATTTCTGTTCCAGCGCAAGGTGATATAGAAATGCATAAACTTTATGATAATCAATGGTAGCGCTGAGATTATCCTTATTTGCGGCGCCGGAAAAGTTTGTGTACATATCAACATCAGCTTCAAACTTTCCTCCGACACTTTGTTCTTCAGAAAGAACACCGTGATAACCGTAAAAGGTTGCTTTCTTAATTCTAATAATATTCTGCATAGTGAATTCTCATGAAATTTTCGGTTTAAAAAATGAAATGGCATTTGCGATCAGCAATCCAAGCAGCACTAAAATGCTGCCGATTATTTGTTGTGATTCAAGATATTCACCCATTATTATCCAGCCCAGTATTAAGGCGACAACAGGAGTAATGAATGCGATGAGAGAGAGTACAACGATGTTAATTCTCTTCAGCAGCCAGTAATATGTTGTGAATGTAATTACACTTCCGAATACAGCCAGATAAAAAACTGAACCGGCAGCGTTCAAATCAAATTTTAGTTTTGATGTATCCTCGAATAATAATCCCACCAATAACATCACCACTCCGGCGATTATCATCGGAACAAAATTCATTGAAAGAGGATTTAAGTGCTGACCATATTTTTTTATCATCACCGCGATTGACGCCTGCATTATTCCGCTTAAAACAATTGCGATCATTCCAACAACATAGGAGCTAAGGTCACCGCCTATCTGGTCGGAAAAAATTGTAATTATTCCGGCGAAGCTTAAAATCATCCCAATAATTTTATTCTTTCCAATCGCTTCCGATCTGATGATGAAGAATGAAAACAGAAGTACAAAAAACGGGTACACCGCAAATAATACCGCGGCTAATCCCGACGGCACATACTGCTGTCCCCAATAAACCAATCCGAATGGAATAACGAAAGAAAAAAATCCCATCAACAGGTAAAGCCTGACTGCTATTTTATCTTTTTGCAAAATTATTTTTTTGAAACTCATTAACAGGTAGATAACTGCCGAGGCAAGCAGGAAGCGCATTCCCGCTGCAAACATCGGGTTGAGCGACTTCAACCCGAATCTTATCGCCATCCATGTTGAGCCCCAGATAAGGCATAGCATGGCGTATGTTGAAAATATTTTTAAACTAAATCCTGACATTATCCCTCATTGCAATAACACCAAGTGAACGTCCGGATAATTTTCCATCCCGCCTGTATGAATGGAATAATTCTTTCATTTCAAATGAACATAAACCTGATTGTTGAATATTATTTTTTTTGATCCCTGCATCAATCAGCATATCATAATTGATATGTGAAACATCAAGCAAATATTTGTCAACATTTCTCATTGAATATCTTTTATCGAATTTCTCTGCTACTTCCCTGCCTACTTCATAATTCACCTGACTTATAGATGGACCGATGTAAGCCAAAAGTTCTTCGGGTTTTGAGTTGTATTCATCAATGAGTTTTTTAATTGCCTTTTCAGTTATTCTTTTTTCCGTGCCCCGCCATCCGGAATGAACAGCGGCAATAACTTCATTCACCGGATCAAAGATAAAAACAGGAGTGCAGTCTGCTACACTAACCGCCAACCCTAATCCCTTTTTGGTTGTTATAAGAGCATCGCTGTCACCGCAAAATCCGCCGGCACTTACAGTCTTTACTTCATTTTCATGAACCTGGTGCTGGTATGCTACATTTTCTGTTTTTATACCTATTGCGTCAAAAAATAAATCACGGTTTTTATCGACAGTTCTTTTTTCATCACCTGCGGAATAAGACAAATTAAAACCGAGGTCATTGTTATGACCATCGGAAAAACGGGGACTGAACCCGAAAATTATTTCCTTGCAGTGATTAAAAATGTGCGGTTTAAGTATCAGCATTAATTTAATTATAGTTGAATTATTGGAGGTAAATTTACGGAAAAAATAAGCAAGTACATGCGGCAAATTAATTGAGCAAATATTTTTGTCCATCATCTTAATTGAGACTGGCTTACTTTAATATTATATTTTGTAAAGAAAACGTTATAAAAAAGGAATTCATTTGAAAATACTTGTTTGCAATGATGACGGAATCGCTTCACCCGGAATTGAAACTCTTGCAGAAGCTTTAAAAGAAATTGGTGACGTTACAGTTGTTGCCCCGCTCCAGGAACAAAGTGCTGTAGGGCACGGAATTACAATGCAGCTACCTTTAAGGGTAACTCAATATTTTAAAAATGGGAAACTCTTTGGCTACGCTGTTGACGGAACTCCCGCTGACTGTGTTAAAATCGGAATCAGAAATATTATGCAGGCTCCCCCCGATATTGTTATTTCAGGAATTAATCATGGTTCTAACACCGCAATAAATATTATTTACTCAGGCACTGTTTCAGCAGCCAGGGAAGCCGCTATTATGGATGTGCCGTCAATTGCCATTTCAATCACGAATCACACTGTGAAAGATTTTGAGTTTGCGGGAAAGATCGCGAAGATGCTTGCTCTTGAAGTTGCCGGAAAAGAATTACCAAAAGGCACATTATTGAATGTGAATGTTCCTGATCTACCTTCTGAACAGATTGCGGGAATTATACTTACCAAGCAGGGTAAGTCGAAATGGGACGATACTTATGAGAGAAGAAAAGATCCCTATGGAAGAGACTATTACTGGCTTACAGGAAACCTGATGGAAGTTGATACAGAACTTGATACGGATCAGGCAGCAGTGAGAAATAATTATGTGTCAGTTACGCCGATACATTTTGATCTTACTGATTATGAAACTTATGAAAAAATGAAAACCTGGAACATTGAAAGATTAATAAATGCAGAGACATATTAAAATTACACAGATTGATGCGTTCACACGCAAACCGTTTTGGGGAAATCCTGCTGCGGTTGTTTTCGATGGCAAACTTAATGCGGAAGAAATGCAACTGATTGCCCGTGAAATGAATCTTGCAGAAACCGCTTTTCTATCCCCGTCCGATAAAACTGATTATAACCTAAAATGGTTCACACCAGAAATCGAAATAAAACTTTGCGGTCATGCGACCATCGCATCACTTCACTACTTACGACAGGAAGGATTGATTGGCGACAACGGCAAAATTGTTTTCAGTACTTTATCCGGGAAGATCAAATCAGGCGTGGAAAACGGGAGGTATTTTATGCAAATACCTAACTACACTTTTGAGGAGTTCAAGGATCACGAAACAAAGGAGGATGTACTTACATCGTTATCATTGTTTCATTCAGCTACTGATCCCGATGTACCGATGTACGTTTGTGAAAACGGGTACCTGTTTATTTACGTAAAACATTTAAAAGATCTTGGAAAGCTTAAACCTGATTTTACAAACCTGAAGTATTTAACCAGTTCAGGCAAAGGATTTAATTCAGTAGTTGTTTACACAATGGAGACCGTTGATGAGAACAGTAGTGCTCATCTTAGATTTTTTGCTCCAGCCTTTGGAATAAATGAAGACATTGTAACAGGTTCGGCAAACGGACCATTGCTGACATTGTTGAACAAAATAAATTTTGTTAGTGATGAAGAAATGTCGGATCATTTCATTTTTGAACAGGGAGATTCACTCAACAGACCGGGCAGAGTGACAGTTTATACAACAAAAGATTCGGGTGAACTTTATATCGCCGGTGATGCAGTAACTGTATTTAACGGAGAACTGGTCTATTAATGTTTGGTTATGACGAGCTGAAAGTTGCGCTGAGCTTTAGCCCTGTTTACCTGGTTGCCGCAGTTATTGTATTTATCATTTTTACTTTCTTCTCTTACAAATACACTGTCCCATCTGTAAGTAATCCCTTCAGGATTTTTCTTGTCGCTATAAGATCATTGTCATTTATAATCATTATCATGGTTGTATTTGAGCCAGTATTAACACTGGCAAAAAAGAGTATACTCACACCTCATACACTAATCTTTCTTGACAACTCATTTTCAATACATAGCAAAGAAGACTCAATAAGAAAAATTCAATACTCGGATGTAATCAACTCACTCGAAGGATTAAATCAGGAGAATGAATATTCCTTTTTTACCTTTGGAGACAGTGTAAAAACCCTGCAGCCAGATTCACTGAACAGACTTCAGCTAGATGAGAATAGGACCAACTTTTCTGAAATTTTTAGTTCTATAAATGAAAGTGAAAGGAATATTTCTTCAGTTGTTATACTTAGCGATGGCGTTATAACAGATGGCAGTAATCCTGTATTCGCTGCGGAAAAAATCGGGATCCCGGTTTTCACTATTGGTGTCGGCGATACATCACAAAAAATGATGTAGTTGTAAATAATGTAACTCACAATGATTTTATTTATTCCGGTAATGCAACGCAAATCAACGCTTCGATCACTCAACATGGATTTGGAGGAAAAAGTGTTAGTGTGTCTCTGCTTGAAAACGGTGTTTCAATCGAACGGCGTCTGATCGAACTGTCGGAGAGTGGTAAGACAGATGTATCTTTTGAATATACACCGGGTGAGCCGGGAGAAAAAAAGATGGAAGTTAAATTGGATGTACTTCCGGGAGAGTATTCAACTTTTAATAACAGGAAAGTTTTTTTCATTAACGTACTCGACAATAAGATAAAAGTGTTATGCCTTGCAGGTGCTCCTTCATCAGACCTGTCGTTTATAAAGAAGTCCCTTCAGCTTGATGAAAATCTATCTGTGGAATCTATTACCCAGGTATCAAAAGATCTATTTGCGGAAAAGAACGACCAGCAGCAAATGATTGACAGCGCAGACGTGTTTTTCTTAATCGGTTTTCCATCAAAAGAAACAACTTCTGAATTGTTGAACAGGATTAAAACACGTATAAGTAAAGATCACATCCCGTTTTTTATTTCCGTTACACAATCAACCGATATAAACAAACTAAATGAACTCCAAAACTTCTTGCCGTTTGTTATAAGGAATACTTCTTCCAGATCAACAGAAGTTCAACTTAATGTGCTCACGAACCAAAGAAATAATTCTCTGATATCAAACAATTCAGCCGATCCTGTTTCAGCATGGAACTCTCTCCCGCCTGTAATTCAGGTTCATTCAGATATTATCCCGCGACCTGAAAGTGAAATTGTTGCCTTTGCAAAAGTCAACAACGTACAATCAAACAGCCCTATGATGTTAACCAGACGTGTTGCCAGCAATGCTTCTATAGCTGTTCTGGCATCTGAAATCTGGAAATGGAAATTATTGACCGGAACAAAAAGTCTCGATCTGTTTGACAGGTTTATTCAGAACTCTGTTAAGTGGCTCAATACATCATCGGAGTTTGAACGGGTTTCAATAAAGACAACAAAGAAGTTATACTCCAGCGGTGAAAATGTTGAGTTTGTCGCACAGGTATATGATGAAACACTAAAACCTGTTTCTAATGCAGAAGTAAAAATAAACCTGAGAAATAAAGCGATTGCTGAATCAAATACTTCTGCGGCTCAGTTAACACTTAACTCGCTTGGCAGTGGTCTCTACGAAGGCTCATATCAAAGTTTGAATTCAGGTGACTTTGAATTTACCGGTACTGTAATTTTCGACCAGGTAAAACTCGGTGAAGATAAAGGCACTTTTAATATCGGTGATGTAAACATAGAAATGCTCAATCCTTCTGCAGACGCAAACTTTCTTTCACTTCTTTCCGAAAGAACTAAAGGAAAATATTTTAGAGCCGGGGATCAAAACGGACTCTTTGCTGAATTGGATAAGCTTAAAGCAATTTCATCGAAAGAAAAAACTGATGTCAGCGAATTTCAACTTTGGTCAAATGAATGGATGTTAATCCTGGCAGTCTTCCTGTTTGCACTTGAGTGGTTCCTTCGCAAGCGTGCGGGAATGTTATAAGAGTTTCGAATATGAAATCAGCGATCAGAAAAAATCTAAATCGGTTCCTTGATTTTGTTTTACCCAGATTTTGTGTTCATTGTTCTAAAAAACTTTTGACTGAAGAATACTTTATTTGCACGGGCTGTCATGAGGAACTAAAAATTCCGGATGATGAATTCATTAAAAGTGAATTTAATAGGAAGTTTGCAGATAAAAACATTGTATCCGGGTTTAGTTCAGCATTTGTATTTGAGAAGGATGGGGTTCTACAATCAATGATTCATTCGTTAAAGTACAACCAGAATTTCAAAATAGGCGTTTACCTCGGAAAACTTACTGCTCTTGAGCTTCAATCCAAACTTGATTTATGGAAACCGGATATGCTTGTTCCTGTACCATTGCACACTTTGAAAAAAACTGAAAGGGGATATAATCAGTCATTCTATATCGCAAATGGAATTAGCAGTGTAACAGGAATACCTGTATCTAAATCCGTGATTAAAAGGATCCGGTTTACACAATCTCAAACAACAATGAATCTTGAAGAACGTCAGGAAAATATTTCTGGTGCGTTTAAGTGTGTGGATTCAAAAAAGGTAAGTGGCAAAAAAATTATACTTGTCGATGATGTGATTACTACTGGTGCTACTACAAATGAAGCTGCTGCTTCGTTACTGGCATCAGGTGCGGAAAAGATTTACGCGGTTTCATCAGCAATAGCCGAATACTGAATTACATACGCTCAGGAGCTTTAACCCCAAGTATTGTTAATCCGTTTTTAATAACAATGCGGGTTGCATCAGCAAGGGCTATTCTGGCTTCCGCAAGTGATCTGTCAGAACCAATTATTCTGCAGAATGTGTAAAACTTATGAAAAGCCGCAGCAAGTTCTTCCAGGTAAGCACACAGGCTATGAGTTTCAAATGATTCAGCGCAAAGCAGTACTTCATCTTTAAATTGATGAAGTTTCTTTAACAGCTGCTGCTCTTCATTCGTCGTAAGTAGATCAAGATTTTCATTTGACGCTTTAAGATTTTCCTCTTCAATCATTTTTAAGATTGAACAGATTCTTGCGTGCGCATATTGCAGGTAGAATACAGGATTTTCATCGCTCTGTTTTTTTGCAACTGAAAGATCAAAGTTCATGTGGGTACTGATATTTCTCATATTAAAGAAGTATCTGACAACATCGCTTCCCGTATCATCAACAAGCTGATCGAGTGTTATATAATTTGCTTTCCTTGTTGACATCTTTACTACTTCACCGTTTTCAACAATAGTAACAAACTGATGAATCAATACTTTTACTTTGCCGGCATCATATCCTAAAGCCTTTAGTCCAGCCATCACATCCGGGTAAGTTGCGTTGTGATCCGAACCAAACAGATCTACAATAAGATCGTATCCTCTTTGAAACTTTGTGATATGATAAGCAATGTCAGGGAGCCTGTAAGTTGGTTCCCCGGTAGATTTCACAATCACTTTATCCTGTTCATTTCCAAGCTCAGAAAACCTGAACCAAACTGCCCCATCCTTTTCATACGATAAATTCTTTTTATTAAACTCGGTTAAAAGATCATTTATCTTACCTTCCTGGTATAAAGAATTTTCATTGTAAAAAATTTTGTGACTGATATTCAGCCGCTCCAAAGTTTTTTTTATGTCTTCAAAAATCTGCTGCTCAGCTTTTTGTTTAAACAATCCTTCAGCCGGTTCATTCTTTTTTGAGTCAGCAAATTCATTAAAAATATCTCTGGCAATTTCCTTTATGTAATCACCCTGGTAATAATCTTCGGGAAACGGCTGAGACTCACCACACAATTCAAGATAACGAAGCCGCACGGAATCACCGAGTACACGCATCTGTCTTCCGGCATTATTGAAATAGTATTCACGGTCAACACTATAACCAACCCACTCCAGTAGGTTTGCAATCGTATCACCGAAAACAGCATTGCGTCCGTGTCCTACAGTTAAAGGTCCTGTCGGATTGGCGGAAACAAATTCAATATTCGCCTTTTTGCCTCTATGTTTTGGTGATGAACCATACCTGCTGCCTTCTTCACCAATTTTTTGTACGATCTCAGCAATAAACTTTTTAGTGAAGAAAAAATTAATAAATCCGGGTCCTGCAATTTCCACTTTCTCAATTTTCTCTGATTCATACCTGAGTTCATTGATTATTTCTTTGGCAATAGCCTGCGGATTTTTCTTAAGTACTTTTGTAAGTAGCATCGCAGTGTTGACAGACAAATCACCGTGCGTTTCGTTTTTAGGAACATCAAATACAATTGGAATTTCTTTTAGATAGGCAAGCCGGTTGGAGGCATCCTCAAAAAGTGAAATCAGGTATTCTTTCATTTAAATGAAGTCAGTCCGATAATAATTGTGAAGTTTATTTTGCAGCTTTCTTAGTAGTCCGCTTTACACTTTTTTTCTGTGCGGCTTTTAAAACAGGGTCTTCCATCTCTGTGATAACTGCATCACCCCAGAGTTTTTCAAGGTTATAAAACTCGCGTGAATCTTTTTTAAAAACATGAACTACTACGTCAACATAATCAAGCAGCACCCAGTTAAGAGCCTTATATCCTTCCCTGTGCCAGCATTTTATTCCATCATCACGCAGACTTTTTTCGATTTCATCTGAAATTGCTTTTACCTGAGTATCAGAATCGGCTGAACAGATCAGGAAATAATCAGCCATCGTGGTAAGGTTATTCAGATCAAGCAGTTTAACATCATATCCTTTTTTACTGAAAATTAATTCTGAGATTTTTTCTGATAATTGTTTTGAATTCAAATTTTTCCTCTACTTGTTTGGATTTAATTGATTAAAGTCTTTGCCGATAACCAATGAAACATCAAGAAAATAATCGTTGTTGATCTGCTGAATAATAAATTTTTTTTCGATACCAAGTGCATCCGCAACTTTTTCAGCATTTGCTTTATTGCCGGCTCTGTCGATAACCATAGTATTATCAATATCAAATGACCTGTAATTGCCGGTGTGCACAACATCAAAATTTTTAGAACGTAAATAATCCGTAAACTTTTCCGCAGCCCCAGGCATACCGCATCCGTTTAATACTTCAAGCTGAACTATCAATGAAGCTTTGTTTTTTTCATCTTCAGTTATATCTGAAGTTCCGGGATTTAATTTTGTAACCAGTGAATAAAGGAGGAAGAGAACTATCAGACCGAGAAGAACAATTATCGTATTCAGGAAAATGTTAGTTGATTTGGATTTGATCATTCCTGTTAGGTTACTGTCTGATGAGTTTTTTCCATTCACAGATTTAAGTCCGCCAGCTTTTTAGTATGAAGTAAACCTGTAGTTTTGGACTAATCATTTAATAAGTGAATGGATCATAATAAAAGGGGTTATAAAAACTCCGTGAGTATCCATATGGATTGTAATAACCGCCGGGAATATTTCTGTACTGAAGACTTATCTGGAAATTATCCCATGGTCTGTAATTGAGTTCAGCTTTGCTTAGATAAATTCCGTTAAGATTATTTTCAAAATCTTTTCCTAATGTGGAATAAGGAGCCTGAATAATACTCGCGTCCATATTAAAATTTAAATTATCAGCAAGCTTGAACATCATGCTGTTTGTGTATGTTGTTAATGCAAGTCCATTACTGCCAAATGCAGAGTAGGAAACCCCGAATGAGTGGTTCATCCTGAAATTATTTTCATTCAGAAATCCTAAAAATGATCCTGAATTAGTATTCACGATTCCATCTCTTACGCTTTCAGTAGGAGTAACAGGATTTTTAAACTGTGCATAAGTTTGAAATCCTGCAATCAATAACATCATAATTAAAATTATTTTCATATCAATTCCTTATTAGCTGTTTTAATATTAAACAAAACAGCAGGTAAAATCAATGACGTAAACTTTCAATCTTTATTAGTGATTTTATTATTCTTATCAACGAAAATCACTTTCGGAACATGTTTTTTTGCTTCTTCATCACTCATTTGTGAATAAGCAATAATAATTACTTCATCCCCGACATAACCCAGCCGTGCAGCCGGACCATTCAGGCATATCATCCCGCTGTTTGCAGGTCCTTCAATTGTGTATGTTTCAATTCTGCTTCCGGTACTCATATTTACCACCTGAACTTTTTCATTCGGTAGAATATCAGCAGCTTCCATCAGTTCCTTGTCAATTGTTATGCTTCCTTCATAGTAAAGTTCAGCCATGGTTACCGTAGCACGGTGTATCTTAGCTCTGAACATTTCCCTTGTCATTCATCCTCTTTCTAAATTAAGCAAATTTGATGGTCAAATATAACCTATTAAAAGGTTTATATTCAATATAGAAATGTATTGATATTTGAAGATTTGCATGAAATTATTTTTAAAATATTTTTTTCTTCCCGGATTATTCGTTTGTACTCGCAGCATATTTTGTTAATATCCGTACATTCGCAATTTACTTTATGAAAATACTGATAATAGATAATTACGATTCCTTCACTTATAACCTTGTTCAAATGATTGGATCAAAAGGGAATCAAGTTTTTGTTCTTAGGAACGATCAAAATTCTTTAGAAGAAATATTGGATTTCGGACCTGATAAAATCATGATTTCACCAGGTCCTGGAAGACCTGAAAATTCAGGGTTGACACTTTCTGTGCTAAAGGAATTTGAAACAACACATCCGGTATTAGGAGTATGTTTGGGGCATCAGGCAATTGGTTATATACTTGGGTCAGAAATTATTTCAGGACCGGAATTGATGCATGGAAAAACTTCAAGAATTATTCATGACGGCAAAACAATTTTTTCCGGAATCCCTCAGAATTTTGATGCGATGAGATATCATTCCTTGGTAATAAATCCTGATACACTTTCTTCAGAACTTACCGTTTCCGCTTATACAGAAGACGGAACAATAATGGGAGTGAGACATAACTCATTTCCTTTGGAAGGAATTCAGTTTCACCCCGAATCAATACTGACTATTGAAGGAGAAAAAATTATAGATAACTGGTTATCTCTTTGATGATCAATTAGTTCTTTATTTTTACAATCATTTCAATTTCCACCGGAGCATTAAGTGGAAGTTCATTTACACCAACAGCACTGCGTACATGTTTTCCCTGTTCACCAAAAACTTTAACAAGTAGTTCAGAAGCCCCGTTAGCTATTTTAGGTTGTGAAGTGAATCCTTCTGAGCTGTTAACAAAAACTGTCAGCTTAACTATCCTGTCAATATCATCAAGACTGTTTAGTTGTGATTTTACTACACTCAAACAATTTAACAGGCAGGCTTCTGCGGCTTTTATTCCTTCTTCATCGCTAACTTCCTTACCCAATTTACCTTTGTATAAAAGTTCTCCGTTAACCATTGGAAGCTGACCCGCTGTAAATATTAATTTGTCAACTCTTAACGATGGTATATATGCAGCAAGGGGTTTAGGGGCTTCAGGAATATTTAATCCAAGTTCCTGCAATTTTTTTTCGAACATCATTCAACTCCTTTTTTCGATAAACCTGTTTTTGTAATTTGAATTATGATAATTCAAATTTAATTCAGGAAAATTATTTATGATTGATAGCAAATTTAGTGAATTCGTTGAGATAGTTAAAAGATTAAGGGAGGAATGTCCATGGGATCGAGAACAAACGAACGATTCTATTAAATCTGCGACAATAGAAGAGACCTATGAAGTTGTTGAAGCCATCGAAAATAAAAATTACCAGGATCTCTCAAAGGAGCTTGGTGATTTATTGCTGCACGTTGTGTTTCATACAGTTATTGCCGAAGAGACAAAACAATTCACTCTCGATGATGTTATAGATCAGATAAAAGAAAAATTGATCCGAAGACACCCGCACGTTTTTGGTGAAACAAAAGTCAATGATGCTGACGAGGTGAAAACAAACTGGGAACAGATCAAAATGGAAGAAGGTCGGGAATCTGTACTTGAAGGTGTCCCCGAGCAGCTTCCTGCTCTTCAAAGAGCGCACAGGCTACAGGAGAAAGCCTCCAAAGTAGGTTTTGACTGGGAGAAGAAAGAGGATGTCTGGAACAAAGTAATTGAAGAGATCGAGGAGATGCATTCAGCAGATTTAAAAAATCAAAATGAAAATGGTTCCGCAAATAGTCATGAAGAATTAGAAAGTGAAATCGGTGATGTATTTTTTGCGCTTGTTAACTATGCAAGGTTTCTAAACGTCAATCCCGAAAATGCTCTTAGGAGAACAAATAAAAAATTCATCAAACGATTTATGTATGTCGAAAAGAAGATTTCGGAATCCGGTAAAAGTATGATAGGCAGCAGTCTGGAGGAGATGGACAAATACTGGGAAGAAAGTAAAAGCAGATTTAATTAATCGGGTGAGAAAAATTACTTCTCGTACTTTTCGTAAGCGTTTATTATATCCTTAACAAGTTTATGTCTCACCACATCTGATTTTTCGAAGTAGACAAATCCCACACCTTCAATTCCAGTCAGAATATCTTTGGCTTGTATCAGCCCACTTTGTGTTTTTGAAGGCAGGTCAATCTGTGTTACGTCACCTGTAATAATAGCTCTTGAATTAGCTCCTAACCTTGTTAAGAACATCTTCATTTGTACAGCGGAAGCGTTTTGTGCTTCATCAAGAATCACATAGGCATTATTAAGTGTTCTTCCGCGCATGTAAGCAAGAGGAACAATTTCGACGATTCTTTTTTCAATATAACCTTTCAACTTTTCTGAAGGCATCATATCATCGAGTGCGTCATACAAGGGTCTGAGATATGGATCAATCTTCTCCCTGAAATCACCTGGCAGAAACCCAAGGCTTTCACCAGCTTCAACAGCGGGTCGCGCAAGTACTATTTTATTTACAATTCCGTTTTTTAATGCAGCTACGGCTAATGCAACGGCAAGGTAAGTTTTTCCTGTACCAGCCGGACCAATCGCAAAACAGATATCGTTCCTTCTGGCAGTCTGCAAATAATTTAACTGACCAGACGTTTTCGCTTTGATCGCATCACTTTTAGTATAAAGAATTATCGAATCAATTTCTTTTTCGGCAACAATCTCTTTTCCCTGCATAGTAAGATCAAGAATCGTTTCAACATCCTTTTGCTGCAGTCTGCCGCTTGTATTCAGTACATAGGACATTTCTTTAAATACTTTTTCGATGGAATCAATTTCTTCGATCACACCTTTGATTGTTACAGCTTCTCCGCGAACCGTAATTGAAGCGTTAAATTTATCTTCAACCAGTTTAAGGTTTGAATCGTTCATCCCCAGCAGGGATAGCATATCAACATTCTCTAAAATTATTTTTTTCTCTGTCGCTGTCATTCTTATTCCGGTTTAAATAGAAAAACCCTTATCATATTCTGATAAGGGCTTTTCCTAACTCAGTTAATTAACATCAAACGAGCAGCCTGTTATTATTGAACAGGAGCTGGTTTGTAGTTCTGACGAAGTTTTTCGTATTTAGCTTTTTCTTCTTCAGTAAGCTTTGGAATTTTGAATGTCTGTTTTGGATAAATCAAATCAGGATTTTTTATCTGATCGCGATTCGCTTTATAAATTACAGGCCATGCAAAACCGTTTCCGTAATGTTCTTTTTTACGGGCAATACCCCAGAGGTGATCACCTTTAACAACTGTGTAAGAAATATCCTGTACTTCTTCTACCCAGTTATCAAGAGATTTTTGCATCTGGTTGTGTACTTTATCGAAAAACTCAGGAAGTGCACTTATCTTATTCATTTTAAGAGCATTGAGGTCTTTCTGCCTGTCAGCTTTAGGACCTTCTTTTCTTCTGATCTTTCCCTCTAATTCACTCACTGCTTTTCTGAAGTTATCGACATCAGTTTTTGTTGCGCCAACTAATGCATATAACTCATTCATACAATCTTCATAGCTCATCATTCCTGCTAATGTAGATTTTAAATTATCAACTTCGCCTTTTAGATTTGCTATCTCAGTTGTTAAAGCATCTTTTTGTGATTTGAGGCGGGACATTTCAGCTTCCCATTCTTCCACTGTCATTTCTTCCTGAGCCAACAAATTGGTTGAGAGAAGAACAATGAGTGAAAGTAATCCAATTAAATACCTACTTAGTTTCATAAAATTTCCTCCAAATTCATTAATTAATTTCATTTAAAATTATTTAGGCAATTTACCCAGGTTAACGCGTGTTTGTTCTTTATCTTTTTCACACTGCTGAAGTTTAGCATTCTTCTCTGCTAATTCTTTTTCAAGCCGGGTTCTTTCCTCTTTTAATGAATTTGCTTCGGACTCTAAGGATCTGACTTCTGATCTCAGATTGTTAAGTTCTGCAATCTGTGCTTCATCCAGACCACCGCAGCCCGTCATCACAGCCGCAGCCATAACAAATGCAGTTATAACGGCAGTGTTCCTAACGATTTTCAGTACTTTCATATTGGTCCTCCAATAAATTAATTATTAATGTACAATTTAAATTACCACGCTTTTCTTGGTAAAAGCGAAAAAAGAATTGAAATTACAAAGATTTTGATGCCAAGGTATCATTTGTTGGTTCGATATATACTAAAATAGATACTTAAATACAAATTAAAATAATGCAAACATTGCATTTATTGGCTGATTTTGAAGAATATCAGATCAGTCTTCTCTCAACAAAACTTGTATAAGTGTTACCTGCAATTATTATGTGATCAAACAATGGAATGTCAAGCAACTTACCGGCTTCGACTAATTTACGGGTGATAGAGATATCTTCATTGCTCGGTTCAGGATTTCCACTCGGGTGATTGTGTATGCAGATAATGCTTGCAGAACTATTTTCAATTGCCACTTTGAATATTTCACGCGGATGAACAAGACTTGCATTTAAACTGCCCATCGAAATTTTTTCTGCTCTTATTATTTTGTTTGAAGAACTTAAACATAGGATATAAAACAGTTCCTTCATTTCATCACGAAGCAAAGGCATGTAAATATCCGCCACATCTTTTGGTGAAGTGACCTTAACATCAAACAACCACTTAACCTGCGTCTGAATTCTTCGACTGATTTCAAATGCAGCTAACAATGTTGCAGCTTTATCATTGCCTATACCGTCAGTTTTTTTTAACGATGCTAAAGATTTGTTTGCAAGTCTTGAAAGGTTCCCTTCCTGGTTAATCAGGTCAAGAGCAATATTAACAACCGATTTACCTTTTCTTCCGGTTCTTAACAGTATGGCAATAAGTTCAGCATCGGATAAATTTTGAGGTCCGCGAAGCATTAATTTTTCGCGCGGTCTGTCGTCAAGCGGGAGATCTTTTACTTTAAGGATAAGTCCTCCGTTAAGAATTATTTCAGTTCATACCTGTCTATGAGTTCAAAAATTCCGTTATTGTATTTTACAATGTTGAGGTTTCTGTTTACATGTTTTTTATCAAACGAAATATAGTTATGATAACCTGATATTCTAATCCCGGATTCCATTTTATCACAGATTTTTTTTCTGTCAGAAATTGTGTTTGAAATCACGGTTAAAAGGTATTTAGCTGTATCATAACCATAAAGGACATTCCTGTTCAATTCCATTTTTGTTTTTTCTGAGAATTCTTTGCTGAAAGTCTGATAGTCGGGATCAGAATATTCAATAAAATAATCTGAAGTGAATACTAATTTATTGCTTAACGTTGTTGATGTTTCAAAACCTTTAGCCTGCATCCAGTCCTGGTTTCCATACAGCGGAAGATCAATTTCATTTTGCACCAGTCCTGAAAGTATAAACGGGGCATCAGATTTATCCGATAAAGGAACAAATATACCATCAAGTGAATTCTTATATTCTCTAAGTTTCTCCAAACCCGCTGAACTTATTGTCGTTCCATACTTGTATGTCTCTCTCAGGATTATTTTTCCGCCGAGTCTTTTAAATTCTTCAACAAATGCAGAAGCAATTATCGGTGAGTAGCCTTCGATAGAATTGATAACAGCAATTCTCTTTTTTCCTTCAACATTATAAATATAGTTTGCCATTATAATCCCGCGTTGCGTAAAACCCGGATTTGCCTGGAAAAAATTTTTGTTCAGAGCTACAAGTTCATCATCTGTTGCGGTTGGTGAAATAACTGGTATATCTTTTCTTTTGAGTGCACTTAAAACTGATATGACCTCATTGCTAAAGATAGGACCTAAAACAATTTTGACTGATTCATTTGCGGAAAATTCTTCAGTAATATTTTTGATTTGCTCTGTCTCTGTTGTACTGCGTACAACCAATCCAATTTTTGAGTCATTGGTTCTATTGAATTCATCTGTTGCATACTTAATGCCCTCAAGCACTTCCCAGGCGAGTGTTGAAGTACTTCCTTCCGTTATTTTTTTTGCGAGAGGTAATAAAATTCCAATAGAACATTCACCCGACTTTAAAGATTTATTTTCCTGCAACAATTTATTAGCTAAAACAGCTTCATTTGAGAATGGAAATTCTTCAACTAATTTATGAAATACATTATACGATTCTGAAATCAATCCATTTTTTTCATACATCTTTGCGAGAAGTAAAAACAGGAATGGTTTGATTTTAGTTTCCGACGTTTCAGCAATTGGTTTTACCTGGACCGGGTCAAGATGAGTTAACGCAATCAATTCAGCGTACTTTTCTGCATCAGTTTTATAAAGCGCAGAGTTTGTCTGATTTAGTAAACGTACTAATTCATTAAAAGCAGGATAGTAAAATGTTTGTTCATAAAGATTTTTAGCGAGTGTTAATCTTGCTTCATCTTTATATGATCCTTCAGGAGATGAATTGATAAAATCTTTTAAAAGTTTTTCTGATTCAAAATATTTTTTCTTAGAAAGTAATATTTTGCTTTTGAATATTGTGGCTGACTGATGAGCATTCCCGGCTTCAGGATCATTTAATATCTGGTTGAAGAGGATGAGAGCATCATCAAATTTTTCTTGTTCATACAATGCAACTGCTTTGCTAAAATCACCGGCGGGATTTACCTGGTTAAACGCGATAGAAGAGAAACTGAGTATCAGAAAAATAACCTGTAAAATTTTAACCATCAGAACTCACATTGTTAAGTTTATGTTCGGCGGCAGCTTTACCCTTCTGCGCAGTATTATTCTGCGGATCAAGTTTTAATGCGGTGTTATAGTATGCCAGTGCTTCTTTGAGATTATCGGATTTCAAACAGACTTCTGCCAGCCCGGTATAAATATCAGCAGAAAAATCATCTTTAAGTTCTAAACATTTATAAAATCTTCGTTCCGCTTTTTTATAATCACCCGAGATCAACTGCAATTGTCCTGCAAGCGCAAACGCTTCAGCATTTTTTGAGTTGAGCTTAATAGCTTTTTCTGCACACACAATAGCATGCTCTAGCATCCCTATGTTCTTGTAAACCAATCCAAACAAGTATTGGTACTCCCAGTATGAAGAATAAACTGATTCAATTTTCTTTAGGAAATTTTCTGCTGAATGATAGTCCTTCAATTCAATACAGTTTTTTGCCAGGAATAAATATCCCTCGTGTTTTAAAGATGAATCGGTTTCGCGAATAACATAATTGAGAAAATTTATTTTGCTTAATTCAAATTCATTCAACTTATAATATGCAAATCCGCGAAGGTATGAGACATATCCATCTTCTTCAGCCATAACTAATTCCAGGACATCTATGGCTTCATTCCAAAGACTGTTTTTTAGAAAGAACTGCCCCGCGAACATTCTTTTTTCTATGTTGTCCGGGTCATTCTCTATCATAAGCGATATCAGACTTGAAGCAGAATTAATATTATTCAATTTCTGATATAAGTCGGCGAGACAAAATATGGCTTCAGTCAGTTGAGGGTATTGTTCAATTAACGATGTATAAACCTGAATGGCATGAAGAAACTTCCCGTTAGCTTCAAATTCTTCCGCCTGTTTAAGTTTGTGTTCTATTTTTAATTTTTCTTCCACAACTATTCCCACTCAATTGTAGCCGGAGGTTTGGAACTTATATCGTACACAACACGGTTAATTCCCCTTACCCTGTTAATAATTTTATTTGAAACGTCCGCAAGAAATTCACTATCAAACCTGAACCAATCAGCAGTCATTCCATCAACAGAAGTAACTGCGCGGAGTGCCAGCACATTTTCATAAGTACGCAGATCGCCCATCACACCGACCGTCTGGACAGGAAGCAGCACGGCGAATGCCTGCCATATATGGTTGTACAATCCGGCAGATTTTATTTCACTTATGAAAATATCATCTGCGTCTCTGAGTATATCAAGTTTCGCTTTTGTTATATCACTGAGAATTCTAACTGCAAGTCCGGGACCGGGGAACGGATGTCTTTCTATAAATTCTTCCGGTATGTTTAGTTCCCTGCCGACTGCTCGTACTTCATCTTTAAATAATTCTCTGAACGGCTCAATTAGTTTCAGGTTCATCTTTTCAGGAAGTCCGCCGACATTGTGATGTGATTTTATTGTTACCGAAGAACCTTTAACCGAAACTGATTCAATTACATCCGGGTAAAGAGTCCCTTGAACAAGATATTCAGCGCCGGATATTTTTTTTGCTTCAGATTCAAATACATCTATAAAAGTTGTTCCAATTATTTTTCTTTTTTGTTCTGGATCTGTAACACCTTTCAGTCTTTGGAGAAATATTTCAGATGCGTCAACATGCTGATAATTAAGATGAAGATTCTCCTTAAATAATTTACTGATCTTCTCACTTTCATCTTTTCTCATAAGTCCTGTGTCGATATGAACACATAAAAGATTTTCACCGATTGCCTTCTTAACAAGAACAGCAGCAACAGTAGAATCAACTCCGCCGCTTAATGCACAAATTACTTTTGAGTTATCAGCTTTGATTTTTATTTCCTCAATACACCCGGAAATAAAATTTTTAGAAGTCCACGATGCCGAACATCCGCAAATTTCAAACAGAAAGTTGTGAATGATTTTTTTGCCTTCTTCAGTATGAACAACCTCCGGATGAAATTGAACCCCGTAAATTTTTTGTTCTTCATTTGAAATTGCGCATAATGGTGAATGCGATGATTCAGCTAATATTTTGTATCCGGCAGGAACACCCGATAAATAATCACCATGACTCATCCATACGGTTGAGTCTTTCTTAACATCTTTAAATAGTGATGATTCTTTGGTAACAACCAGCGGAGCTTTGCCGTATTCCCTGTCCTTAGCAGGTTCAACAATGCCGCCAAATGTTTTGCAAATAAATTGAAGCCCATAACAAATACCAAGTACCGGCACACCGAGTTTAATTATTTCCGGGTCAATTGCCGGCGCGTCCTTATCATAAACACTCATTGGTCCGCCGGAAAGGATAATCCCCATTGGATTTAATTTCTTTACTTCTCCAAGTGAAATTGTGTGGGCATGAATTTCGGAATAAACATTTGCTTCACGTACCCGGCGTGTGATGAGCTGAGTGTATTGTGAACCGAAGTCGACAATCAATATTGTTTCGTTATGTATCATTCGTTTCTTTTAACTGAAGTAATCAATTAGAAAATAAAAGAGGCTGTTTCAAAACCCCTTATCATTATATTGAAAGTCTTAACAGGCAGACAGACAATAAGAGTCATTTGAAACAGCCTCTTCAAAAAAATCAGAGAACTAAATATTCCACTAAGGAATAATATTATTGCCCGATTAATTGTTTGTATGCGCTGCTGTCCAGCAAATCATTCAAATCATTTAAATCAGAAATTTTTATTTTTACCATCCAACCCTGACCGTAAGGATCTGTGTTAATGGTTTCAGGACTATCTGCAAGCAGTTTATTAATTTCTACAACAGTACCATTGCACGGTGCATAAATATCACTCACTGTTTTTACTGCTTCAATTGTTCCGAATGACTGCCCTTTTGTAATTGCACTAACGTTCGGATCGATGTCAACGAAAACGACATCACCAAGTTCACTTTGAGCGTATTCGGTCACACCAATTGTTCCGTTGCTGCCTTCCACAAGCACCCATTCATGATCTTTTGTGTATTTGAGATTTTCAGGAAAATTCATTTTATACCTCAGCTTAAAATTTTATTCTCTATCACTTTAACTAAACCGGAAGTTACCGGTTGTGATAAATTCATTACCGGTTTTATTTTAGAAATCCCTCAAGAAAGCCGGTATCAAAATTACCACTTAAAAATCTTTCATCTTCCAGTACTTTGAGGTGGAATGGTATGGTTGTTTTTATCCCCTCAACTGTAAACTCTTCAAGCGCCCTTCTGCCGCGGGCAATAGCGTGTTCCCTGTTTTTTCCCCAGACAATTAATTTTGCAATCAGTGAATCATAATTAGGCGGAATTGAATATGACTGATAAATATGTGAGTCAACTCTTACGCCATAACCGCCGGGGAAATGCAATGACTGTATTTTACCGGGCGAAGGTCTGAAGGAATGTTCGGGATCCTCTGCATTGATCCTAAACTCTATACTGTGTCCTGTGGGCTTTTGGGGAAGTGTTTCTATTTTTTCACCTGCAGCAACCAGAATCTGCTGACGCACAAGATCGACACCGTAAACCATTTCGGTTACCGGATGTTCAACCTGTATCCTGGTATTCATTTCCATGAAATAGAAATTTTTATTTTTATCCAACAGGAATTCAATTGTTCCGGCACCTTCATAATTAACTGCCTTACCGCCGAGAATGGCTGTCTCACCCATTTTATTACGGATATCTTCGTCGATTGCAGGCGATGGTGATTCTTCAATTAATTTCTGATGTCTTCTTTGAACCGAGCAGTCCCTTTCACCGTAGTGATAAACATTACCGAATGTATCGCCAAGAATCTGTATCTCAACGTGGCGGGGATTTTCAACAAATTTTTCTATATATACATCGGCGTTACTGAATGCGGATTCTGCTTCTGTCTTTGCCGTGAGGTAAGCCTTATCAAATTCACTCTCCTCCCAGACAATACGCATACCTTTACCGCCGCCGCCGGCAGATGCTTTGATAATTACCGGGAACCCGATTTCAGAGGCAATTCTCTTTCCTTCATCAGCATCTGTTACAACACCATCACTTCCGGGTATAACCGGAACTCCATTTTTTTTCATCGTGTCTTTTGCAAATGCTTTATCACCCATCGCATTAATCATTTCAGGGGAAGGACCGATAAACTTTATGTTTGATTCAGTACAGATTTCAGAAAAGTTTGCATTCTCAGCAAGGAATCCATAACCGGGATGTATAGCATCTGCACCGGTAATTTGTGCAGCAGAAATTATTGCGGGAATTTTAAGATAACTTTCTCGTCCTAGCGGAGGTCCGATACAAACTGCTTCATCAGCAAATGTAACGTGAAGAGAGTCCCTGTCAGCCTCAGAATATACAGCAACTGTGCTTATTCCCAGTTCCTTGCATGATCTGATTATTCTGAGTGCTATTTCGCCTCGATTGGCGATCAAAATTTTTTTAAACAATTTTCTTCCAGATAAATGAGTACGAATCAGGATTTTTCAATAAGGAACAGTGGCTGATTATATTCCACAGGTTTTCCGTTCTCTACGAGTATCCTGATTATTTTTCCGCCAATGTCCGATTCAATTTCGTTCATCAGTTTCATTGCTTCTACAATACACAATACAGAACCCGCAGACACCATATCGCCGACCTGAACATAAGCGTCAGCATCGGGTGCAGGAGCCCTGTAAAATGTTCCTACAATTGGTGATCTTATTTCATGAGTGTTAGATGGTTTTTCTTCTGACGTCTGCTTCGCTTCTGAAGATGCTTTTTGTTCAATTACATCTGCTGGTTGATGAGCAGGAGCCATTACAATATGCGGCTGCGAGCCTTGAGCGTATGATCTTGTTTTTTTAGCAATCTTTACCCTTAAACCATTTTCCTCTACTTCAAGATCAGTAATGTTTGAGGTATCAACAAGCCTGATTAATTTTTTAAGAAGGTTTAAATCCATTTATTTCCCTTCATCAAGTTTTAACACGTTCAACATATTCGCCGGTTCTTGTATCCACTTTTAAAACGTCATCGACATTGATAAACAGAGGTACATTAAGAGTAGAGCCGGTTTCTAATTTAGCAGGTTTAAGAGCACCTGTTGCGGTATTTCCTTTAAAGCCGGGTTCAGTCTCGATTACTTTAAGATAAGCGAAGACTGGTTGTTCAACTGTAATTATTTCACTTCCGTTAAAAAGTATTTCTACTTCTTCCGATTCTTTTAAATACTCAAGTCCATCTCCAAACAACGCCGCAGGAACATTTATTTGTTCGTAAGTATCGTTATCCATACAAACAAGAAACTCACCTTCACGGTAAAGGTATTGATATTTTCTTCTTTCAACCCTAACCACATCAACGGATTCGCCTGATCTGAATGTATTATCAAGGACTTTACCGGTTTTAAGATTTTTCAGGAGTGACCGGACAAAAGCCCCGCCTTTACCCGGTTTTACGTGTTGAAATTCAACAATTGTATAAAGATCATTCTTAAATTTTATAATTAAGCCATTTCTGAAATCTGATGTATCTGCCATAAATTCCGATTAAATTGTAAATAAACAGGGCAAAAAAATATAGATATACGGTTTGAAAGTCAAGAAATTACTCTTACAGTATTCGACACAATTCAACAAAAAAGCCGCATATCACAGCGGCTTGATTGATTTGTAAAAAAATAAAAATCAATTCGTTAATGCAAGGTACTTATCAGCTTCTCTTGCGGATGTTGAAGTTGTAAAATCCCGTTTTAGAGTTTCGAGCAATTCTTTTGCAACTTCTTTTTTACCTGCATTAATGTAATTGATGCTTGCTTTCAACATATACTCAGGGTTTAAAGCATTTAATTCAGAAATCCTTGAGGCTTTTCTGTAAAGATCTGCTGCTTTTTCATATTCTTTTTTAGAAGCAAAATATCCGGCTTCACCAGCCAAAGCTGTTGCCTTGTAAAGTTCATTATTGCCGCCGTAGTCATTGTAATAGTTATATGCTTCTTCATTCTTCCCAAGATAAAAATATGCATTAGCCATATAAATTTTGGCATTCTCTCCATTCTCAGTACTTCCGTACTCTTCAACAATTTTTTTCAGTCCGATTATATTAGTGCCTTGTCTTCCTTCAATAGCTTCAAGGTATGAACCGGCGTCATATACAGACATTACTCTGGATAACTCTAATCCGGCTTTTTCATTTGCGTCTTTACGTGAGTTCATGTAGAAGTAAATTACTAATGCCAATGCAGCAATAACAACAGCGTACAAACCTATTCTTGATTTATTTTCTTCAAAAAAATCCTGAGCTTTATAGTAGGTTGTAACTAACTTATCTTCTTTAATTTCCTTCTTGGAAAGTTTTTTCTTTTTAGTGAGCATTTAATTTTTCCTCTGAAACATTGATTTTCATTTATAATCTTTCAAAAAGCGATTACAAATTTAGTATGAAATAAGTAATCCACCAAAATATTTATACATTGTACGCCCGGCAGGACTCGAACCTGCAACCTTTGGAACCGGAATCCAACATTCTGTCCAGTTGAACTACGGGCGCATTGAAATAAACAGCAAATTTCAATCTCTTACATATCAAATATAACAAGAAATTACTTTTCCGGTTAACACTCTGGTTAACACTTTTTCACTCTCTCAAGGAATAAGAAAGAGGTATTAAAATGAGAAAATCATTCTTATTCAAGCGAGGCAAATATTATCAACTTCAATACTTTGATGAAACCGAGCAAAGAATCAAAAGAATTTCAACCAAGTGTAAGATGAAAACAGACGCTATTAAATTTTTAAGTCAGTTCAATGAAAAGAAACTTTCACAACCGGAACTAAAATACATTTCGTTAAGTCAATTCCTTGATGAGTATTTGAACTACGTCAAACAAAACCTATCTGTTAAGTATTACAATGATGTACACACAACATTTAAAAGAATGAAAGAGACCTTTGGCGAAATACCATTGAATAAATTAACCGGATACAATCTTGAGCAATTTTTAACAGCAACCTACCAAGTGAGTAAGTATGCCTGTAAACATCATTTTAATAACCTTAGAAGTGCATTTAATAAAGCGATTCAATGGGGATATTTAGAGGTTAATCCAATGCAAAAAATTAAAACTCCAAAACTCCCGCAGAACAACCCGATTTTTATTAATGAGATTGAACTAAATCAAATTTTAAACTATCTGACAAAAAAAGAATTTACCGACATTTACCTTTTAGCATTTCATACCGGAATGAGATTAGGTGAAATTGTAAACCTTAGATGGAATCAAATACAACTAAACGAAAGAGTGATAAGGGTTTTAAATACGGATGAATTCACAACCAAAGGAAAAAAGGAAAGGGTGATTCCAATAAATTCAAAACTATATTCAATCCTGATTAATAGACTGCCTAAAGTTATAAATCTAAGTGGTAATGATTTGTTATTTCACAACAATGGAATAAAACTAAATGGGGATTTTGTAAGTAAAAAATTCAAAGAAGCAATAAGAAAAGCATCAATTGAGATAAACATAAATTCACAATTGCACATGCATGATTTGCGTCATAGCTTCGCTTCTAATCTTGCCAAAAAAGGTGTTTCACTATACATCATTAAAGAGCTTTTAGGGCATAGAGACATAAAGACCACACAAATATATGCCCACCTTACAATTGATTCCCTGAGAGAAGCAGTAAGGGTATTAGAAGCCTAAACTAAGGGGGTTAACCACCCCCTACCCGCCTTTCAATGAATTTGTTTTTACTTTCTGCAACCCTTAAAAAATATATTCTGCAAAAGGGCTATAAATTTTTTGTTATAGAAAATTATAATTCTTCGTTCAATTATCCTGGTGAATTATTTTTAATGAGAAAAATATATTTTCAGACTTGATTTATTAAAAATTAATTTTGGATTAAGACAATAGTAAAAAATATTTTTTCATGATTGCAAAAAGTATTTGACCTGTTAAAAAAAATTATAACATTATATGTGGCAAGCATAGATTCTTTTGGTTTGTTGAAAAAGAAAGAATCTCTTAGTAATATGTAGGAGAGAGTTTTTGAATTTCATAATGCAAAAATGATGGTGACAAAACTTGAAAAATCATGCAACAGCAAAGTATAAAAAAGGATTAAAATTGATTGGAATTGATAGTTTGATGAAAAGTATTGTCTTTAAAAAGTATTTATCCTGACGCAAAATTACTTTAAATTAATAAAGAACTTTTAGAAAATTTTTTTAATGATAAGTTTCACATTTAAATCACAAAAAAGGAGTCACATGATATTTAATAAATCGGGTTCAATAAATTTCAGACTTAAACCTCAAGACAAAGAGTTTCTGATTTATCTCGCAAATAGAGAAGAATTAAAATTAAGTGAGTTTATTCGGGAAATAGCAAAAGAAAAAATTATAAAAGCAAAATTAACAAACAAAAAAGCGAACTAAGAGTTAGTTACCACACCACCTCAGTTCGCTTCAATTATTTCACTTAACCTATATAGGAAAAGTAATGACCAAACATAGTGATTCGTCTAAACATCTGCAACTTGTACCACACAAAAATTCATCACACCTATTTGACATCAAATTACAGCTCGAATTTCAAACCCGATTTATCGGTAAACTTGATATTACTGATAACGGAACATTAATCCTTAATCGAAGAAAAGAACATATACTGAATAAAATTAATGCCTTTGGAATTAATTACGAGTTACTCTCAGATGAAAGAATAAAATTTAAGTGGATAAAAATATTTTGTGAAAAAGATATATATATATCAACTCGTGAATATTTTTTAATAAAGGGTAAAACATTTCAATTCGGAAATAAGGGGTATGAATTGCAGAATTTTGTGCCACTATCCGAATTAAATATTCTGACCATAAAAAAATTTGAGATAGCAAAGAATAAACAAGGTTACTTATTCGAGGAGGTCTCTTAATGGAGACCTTACTTGAATATGCTAAACACTACAACTCATTTGAACTCAAAATAATTCCATTAATCATTTCTGAAAATGGAAAGAAACCTTTTGGTAGATGGAAACAGTTAGTAAAAAACCCCCAATCTCTCTCCGATTTAGAAAAGATTAATTGGCATAAAAATATTAATGGAATTGGAGTTATTAATGGAAATTATCAGAGCCTCGATTTTGATAAATGCTCAGATGAAAAATTTATACTAAAACTTGCTGATGAATTAGGAATAAATTCCTGGATAGTAAAATCAGGTTTTGGATTTCATTTCCATTTTGAACTTGAGGACATAGAATTTATTCACAATGAATTTGGAATAAAAAGTTATTACAGTTTTGAAGCATTAAATAAAAAAATATTTGACCATTGTGAACTTAGGTTAAGTAGTGTTTATACTGCGCTCCCGCCTTCAAATCATTACAATGGAAATACATACAGCTTTTTAAGCGGAATACCTGAATCAAAACCACAAAAAATTTCGGCAAAAAAAATTAATGATGTATTACAAAAGTATTTCATTGTTAAATCTGGGCTTGTTAAAGATATTAATTCAAATGCTGGAAACGAAATCCTTGACTATCTCACAAATGGAGTAAGTGAGGGGAATAGGCATAAGGCTTTAATAAAAATTTTCGGGACACTTTTTAATCAGGGGATAACAAAAGAATTTATTAAAGCTCAGATTGAAAATTGGAACCTTAGAAATAATCCTCCGATTAATGATAAAGAACTACAAAAACAGTTTAATGATTTATGGAATAGGTACTCAAAAGGATTGGATGGTAAATTTCATCAATTCCAAAATTGTTTATTTCAATTGGATTGTGAACCGGAATTGAAACTCAAAAAAATTTTATGCTATGGAGTATTAGAATTTAATAGTGATACAAAGATAATATCAGACTTAGAACTTGATAGCATGGCAATTCAATACCATTTAGAGTGTAAAAAACTGATAACTGACTATGAGCAAAGAACCGGAAAACGAGACCAGATAGTAAGGGTTGGAGAAAAAATGTTTTTAGATACTTTAAAAAAGAAAATTCGTTTTGACTATTTCTTCATATATACTGGAATCATTTCTTATTTAGGTAGAAATGCGACAAAACCGGCGAAAAAAATTTCTCATTCAATAATCAGTTATAGAGCAATCGGTTTTAAAAACTTTACCGATTATCTGGAATCTGAATCTATAAGTACACCGCCCTCACTTAGCAAAGTAAGGAGTGGAATTAAATTTTTAGAAACTGGAGATTTTATTAGGACTTTTAGTTTAAAGAAGGGACAAATGAAATATTTCTCAACATATTTTAAAACAAAAGAAAGTTTGGCGGAATGGGTTATGAATAAAGAAGGGAAAAAATTAGATAAAAAAATTTATGAAGAAGAACTCAGACAAAGAATGTTAGCAAAACTTAGCGAGAAACAAAAAAAATATCAGGACTTAAAAAAGAAACCTATTGACTATATATCTCTTAATCATTCTCAGTAATATGTTTTCTTAAAATGATTTTTTGTATGAATTTCTAATATGAAAATGTAATCTGAAAAAGTAATATGAATATTAATATGATGTTGTCATTAACTAAGTGAGGATATATGCAAACAAATAATAAAAATCTAACCCCGCTAAAAAGTATTCGGGTGCATTGCTTAGAATGTAGCAATCATCAACCAAGTGAAGTGAGAGAATGTATAATTACTGATTGCCCTCTATGGTTATACAGATTAGGTACAAACCCTAAACGTAAAGGGATTAAAAAGGGATTTCAATCCAATCCTATGGAGTGATTTAGTTCTCTTTCAATTCGCTTGTTGAAACGGGAGATTTTGAGAAAAAAAGAAAGCTAATGGATTGGTAGTATATAGGAGAGAACTTACACTTTAATTCATTTTCCTGATTTACCTTCAATTGTTGGATTTTTTCCCTTTGAGGGTCTCCAAGTTGTTCCATCTGTAAAATGTACTTTATCAATAAACACTTTTATCTTAGCGGTATTTTCGTGACCGTACAGAGTCCATTTTCCTGAGTTGTAACTCAGTGGACTAATTGTTTCTTGAGATATTGCACCGAAATTATTGTCTCCATAGAGTCCATCTTTGACTGGATTATCAAATCTATCATAACACAATATTTTTAAAGTATAGGCATCAATAGTCTTCTCACTAATATTTCTTAAACTTATATATGCTTCAGGATTATCAATGGAATTAAATGTAACTGAAGCCTTATGAAAATAAAGCGGGATACCCTTATCAATAGATTTTTTTATTTCCTCACTTGTTTTAAGACTTAACTTCTCATATTCCTCAGAGACCGGTGAAGAAACACTACTTTTATTTTTATAAAGTGAGGTATCATTATTATTTAAATAATTTCGTTGTTCTTTCCTTAATACTTTTAGAGTTTGATTTAATTCATCAATTTTATTTTCAAGTGACTCTATCTCATTGATTGTACTTTTTATTTTTGAATTGAGGCTGTCAGATTTTGTCTGACTATTTACGAATTGAAAACTTAAAAGAGGTAGTATCAAGAATAAAATTTTCATGACAATAGCTATTAGAGTTTTTAGCGATACAAATTATTATAACTTAAGTTGAAAGTAAAAGAAAAATCTTAGCTCTTAAAATGACTTCTAAATTGTCCTAAGTTACAATCATTCAGCAAATAGTCAAACTCATCTTATAAAATCTAATTTTCGTAAATGTAAAAGCCAGCTAAAGTCAAACTTAGAAAAATAACCCACCCCGTCTGACTATACCCCCCCTTTTTTTCTCGAAATGAGTATCAAATCCTATTCTTTATTCATTCCAAATTTACTAATCCACACAATTAAGTCTAAATTCTTATAAAACAATACGTTTACTAAAATATTTTTTTAGGTGATTATTATTGTAATTCATTAGCTTGTTATATTCAAAAACTCACTCAATCCAAGTTAATTAATATTTATCGGAAACCTAAAAAAGTCCTAAATGGTTTTTTCTGAATTTAAAAAATTGTTATATAATTTATACCAGCTTTATACTACAACCCCACCCCGTCTTACATAGGGTGTGTACCCTTCGGAATGGTTAGAAAATTTCTTCAAGTTATTATCTTATTTTTTGATTTTATTAAGTGATTATAAGTTCTTCTTGAAAAGGGAAACTGATTTTTATTTTATACCCTGCCAATCTTTAATTTGTTTAAAACATTTGCTTAAAAATACTTTTGCGATAAAATCAATTCTTTAACTTCTTTTTCATATTGGACTAAGTAAATTCCTTCGACGACTCTTTCATTCCCGAAGAATGTGAACAATAGATTATATTTTGAATATAGAAATAGCTTTTTATAGTCATCGGCAAAATCTATTTCAATTTGAGGTTTGCCCCATTTCATTATTATTTCTTCTGTTTTTTCAAAGTAATACTTATCCATCAGTTCATATCTATCGGTTATTATTGAGACTATTTTTTTATCTATAAAAAACAGAAAATAATCACCGTGATTACGATAAACCCAAATTTCAGGACTACTAAAGATTTTTTGTGGTTTGCCATTCCGAAATTTTATATTACTCTGAGATTCACCCAATTCAAAATTCCCAAGTTTTGTTAGCTTTTCCGGTTTAAACTTGCTTAATATTTCTTTACGTCTTTCATCTCGACTTTCTTCTAAGGACAAAATTTCTTTTTTAATAGGTTTTGTTTTTAAGAATTCATTGTAAACGAAAATACTCAATAGAACTATGGCACTTATTCCACCTAATATCGCTACTACTTTTAGAATTTTATTCCATCTCCATCTATCTCTGGTTATGTAATAAAGCCAAACACTGCATATAAGAATTGTAGATAAAAATATTGAGAGACCTAAATTCAAATAAATTGCCTTTTTTGTATTAGAATATTGATTCGATGAAACTGTTCACTTTCGCACAAAAAAAATATTTTTTTACTGCTGTAACTTATTTAAAATTAATTACTTACAAGTGCAACTAATTTCTTTCAATTTGATTTTGACAGTTCTACGATGTACGTTTGTATTGAAATTCAAAAGTCGAAAATGAAAACAAAATTTATTATTGAAATTAGCCTGAGTGGTTTTGATAGGGCTTCGACTCCCTTGAATTTCCCGCTTGGGCTATTTTCGTTTTAAGTTCTTTGAGAGTCTGAAAAAGAGTAAAATCTTAGGAATTAGTTAACAATTTAGTTAACACTTGGCTAAAAAGATTTGAAATTGATTGATTTTGCCCTGCAACCTTTGGAACCGGAATCCAACATTCTGTCCAGTTGAACTACGGGCGCTTATTTCTTATGTAATTTACAAACTTTTAAAAAGAAAAATATCTGCAAAAATGGCGAATGTGAGTTTCTTTCAAGTTACTTGTTGTTAGAGATGGATTAAATCTTGGGATATTATGATCTGGCAAATCCGATTAATTGCTCATAGTCATTTTGATCTGCTGACTTTAAGGCTTTTAAATATTTTGTTCGTGCTTCACCTTTTCTGATCAGACTAACGCTTCCCCAAGTAAAATATAGTTTGCCAAATCCTTTATTAATTAATATATCTGCAATCAATCTCGAGTGTCTTCCATTACCATTTGAGAATGGATGAATAGCTACTATCCTATGACTGAATCTTACAGCTATTTCGTCTTCCGAAAAAATTTTATTTGCGATCCAGAATTTACAGTCATCAAGCAGTTTTTTCAGTTCGACACTAATCATAATTTTATCAACCCCGATATTTTTATTTGTTTTTCTGAATTCACCCGCCCATTTCCAAATATCACTGAACATCCTTCTATGTAATTCTTTAATGAATTCTTCACTAAGAATTTTATTAATATCAATATTTCTTGTTAAAATCCATTCATTCGCCTTTGCAACGCCCAATTGTTCGAACTCATCAAGTTCACCTCTCGTAGTTATAGTTGGAATTAATAATCCTCTCTTTCATCTTCATCCAGAGGAGTTTGACCATCAGAATAATCTAAATCTAATCCCATAAATATTTTGGTAATTCGTTTCTAATTTTTTCAGCTTTTTCTTTAATAGCTCTATTTATTCTTTCTGCCGAATTTTCCTGGTCCTCAAGTTTCATTGAATGAGATGTTCGCAAGACAATATCTCTGGCAATTTCGTTAGCGCGATCTTCTATCATTTTTTTTAATGAACCATTCTTTGGAACAACTGCATACAGAAAATAACAATTGAGTGCCTCCGCAGTCTCTTTTAGTTTTTGAATGGAGATCGAACCATCCTTCTCTCGCTGCTCAAGCTGGTTAATGTTTTGAGTAGAAACTTTTAATTTTTTTCCTAACTGCCTGAGCGACATATTGATCGTTTTTCTAATTGTATTGATCCAGCCATTTGAAGGCACGGGTATTGTTTCAAATGCTTTTTGGATTATATCAAATTTTTTATCTAACTGTTCAATTATTAAATCTTGTTTTTCGTTTTTCACAGTTTTCACCATTTTTTTACAAAAATAAAGCTATAGGTTGATAAATACAAGAATTATTTCAACCTATATGTTGAATCAATTATCTAAAGTTAAGTACCGATGATTTTTCAATGGAATCTGGGTAAGGCAGACTTGAAAGGAAGGCTAACGTTAAATACCAATCCTTATATGATTTGAAAATATCCAGGCTTTACCATTTAAATAAACTTCTGTCCGGTATGTACCTTTTTTTTCGACAATAAATTCAGCTTCATTGTGCTCAATCTTGTCAATCAGTTTACCGTTTCTGATCAGACGGATTTCTGCTTTGTTTGCAGGCAGTAATACTTTCAGTTTTATTTTATCATACTTTGCGATTGTTTGTCCCATATTAAATACTTTTCTTCCGACTTGCGCATAAAACCTGAACCCTTTTGAATCAGCATGATAGTCGTTACCAATAAAACAACTTCCATTTGCAAGTGCCTCGTAAATTTTCCTCTTTGCATTGTTCAATGCTTTGTCGCTTTTGCCTTTGGTAATCTCTTCGGTGAGAAGTATGTGCGTCCTGATAGATTTAAACAAGACTTTATAGGGAAATATTTCGACTTCAAGAAATCCGAGTAGATTATATTTATGCGCGTGAGCATCAACTCCGCCAATACCAACCACAGGTCTTTTTAAACTAATATCATCCCAAACTTTTAATGTTTCTATAGGGGGACCGACTATAGATCTTAATGGATGAACAAAGGCTTGATACTTGTTTTGTTCAGTAAGGTTCTCCATCCATTCACTCATATGATTCCAGATTTCAATCCCATCAAAATCTTCGGTATTCCACTCAGTCCAGGGATATGGCGGATGCTCTTTCATATGTGATCTTTTTTCGTGCGGATGCGCCAGAAACCCTATTCCGCCTGCTTCTTTTACTTTTCTCACATAATCTTTTGCCGAAGTTCTTGTTGAAAATGTTTGATCTATCCCAAAGGCGAGATAATGGTTTTTATTTTCTTTGTCGTTAATCTCACAACCGACGAGCAGAAGGGTTTTGCCATACCATTTTTCATAGCCTTCATTTAACGCACGCAGTGTATTATGATCAGTAAGGATGATAAAATCCAAACCGATTTCATCGGCATATCCAGCAATTTCATCAACCTGTCCGGAACCATCCGAAAAGATTGAATGCATATGTAATGCGCCAACATATTCAAACATATTACATCAAAATTTATGGATTAAAATAGAAAGAAATTGGGTTATGAAAAAGTAATTAAGTGTTGCGGTTGTATTTCAAATTTGTTGAAAGAAAAATAATTTCTCTCAGAATTTATTAAATGATCTTTCAAAGGCAGACCCTGAAATAAATTCAGGGTGACAACCCCTGGATTTGAAATACCTGCTGGAATTGCCTAGGCTGAATTTTTTAAAATAAAAAAGGTATCCCGCAGGATACCTTTATAAAGAAAATTACTTTCTATTATGGAATAGCGTAGCTTGCTGACATATAAGCAAACGTTGGTCCGAAGTTACCAATGTTGTTCAAACCCTGACGGATAACTTCAACATTTACTGTACCGTCTAATGAGAAGTTTCCAAGCCTGAAGCCTACACCAAATGTAGCACCATAAGGAACAAACTGGGTACCAACTACTTCGTTAATTGTCGTTGCAGTTGCTGCTGATTCATTTGTAACAGAACTTGTAGCACCAACATAACCCATACGTCCGATTAACCAATCATTCATCTTCCATTCTAATCCCAAGTTCCATAACGGGAATGTAAGAGCAGAAGTTTTTAGTTCAGGACTAACGTTAGGAACTGAAGGAGTGGTTATTGATGTAGTTGCAAAAGCAGGTCCACCAGCTAATAAGAAATCACCAACCTGATAGTTGATACCAAATCCCGCTGTGATTGCTGTAACAGATGGTAAGTCAACAGAAGTTGAAGGAGATACTGTTCCATTATCAGCAGTACCTGAGGCTGTCAGGAATCCTACAGTAGGAACAAAAGATAATTTTGAAGTATATCTCCAGAATAATCTGGCATTAACACCAATTATTGTCTGGCTTACTTTACTTTCTGTCTGACCAGTAGCAGATGGTTTAAAAGTAGCGCCTGGAAGAACAAATGAAGCACCAAGATCTAGTTTAAGGTTACCACTAATCTGTGCAAGAACACCAGCATTAATACCTATTTGACTAGCAGAACCTTCGGTACCGCCACCACCTGCCGGCGTATTATCATTTTTGGTAGATGCATAAGCAATACCCAAACCAACAGATGTTTTTCCAAAAGTCATTGTTCCCATTATTTCAAAGTTATTTTGTAAACCAATTACAGCACCGGGGACAATGCTGTTTAAAGTATTTACAACACCCTGACCAAGTAATCCACCTGGATCAAGTCTTGAAATTGAGAAGCCGTTGAAATCATTACGAGCCAAGATCATTCCGAGTGTGAAGTCTTTACCAACGCCAAAATTTGCAGATACAAATTGCCCTGCGTTTCCCCCGCCTTGAGCGCCTAAATCACCGAATAAAAAGTTGTCATATACCGCACCCCATGCCGGGTTGATGGTAGAAGAGTAAGGATCCATAACATATGGGTTATTTCCCATACCCAGCAGTCGAGCATAACCACCGGTCTTTTCTACATTTTGCGCAAATCCTGAAGTGATTAAGAACAATACTATTGCAAAGGAAGCAAAGTATCTACGAATCATATGACCTCCAAATTTATTAAATAAAGTTTGGACCTGAGTTTCCTCAAGTTTTAACGAAAGCAAACGTATAATTTTACTTTGTAAAAGTCAACCAAAATTTTACAGTTAAATTTAACTATAACTTAAGTTATAGATTTCCTTGAAGGTTTTACACGATTTTCTTTCGCTTTAATCATATTTCTTAATGAGTTAAGACGAAAAAAATGTTGCATAAATTTTTAATAGAAGTGTTAATTAAACTAAAACCGGGTGGTGAGATCAATAAGTATTCTGCCCTGTGAATTATTTTTTTCAAAGTATCCTTCATAACCGATGTTAAAATATGTTCTATCAATTATTCTTATTGAACAATCAATATTTACATTATCCTGTTCAACTTTGTTGCTGTTGATAATATAGGTGTAGTTTGTACGGCGACAGCCAAGCGAAAGCTCAGCATCAAGTTCGTTTATACTTTTTGTAATTCTGAATCCATAAATAGAACCATCAACATAACTGCTTGAGATATTGTTGTAGGAAAGCGTTGCGGAAATTTCTGCAAATGGTATTCTGCTATATGTTACATATCCATTATAATTTTTTGAAGGACGAAGATCATTTTTTGAATTTCTGTAACCTCCTCCGAGTCCGACGTATAGGTAATCTACCGGATTAAGATTCATCCGCAATGTTGCGCCCTGTCTTGTTTCATTCTCAAAGACACTATCAATAAAATTCTTAAAGGTCTCGTAATAAATTACATTCTTCCTGGCATCATATGATCCTGATATCGAAAATATTCTTGATGGTGAGTAGCGGATCATTGTATAAAGGCTGGTCAGAATAAATTCATTACTTTCTTTTTCCAAAATCTTTTTATAAAGATCAATCTCTGATGAAAGGAATAGATTCACCTTCGGTAGAATAGAGTTATTATGCTGCAGATAAATGAATCTTCTGTCTGTTTTAAAATTGTTTGTCTGCTGAACGACTCCAATAGTATTTTCCATCAGACTTCCATTGACGGAGTCAGTTCTTCCATAGTAACCACCGAACTGGAACAACTTACTGTTCCATCCCATATCTGAAAAATTGGGTCTTGAACCTGCTATAATCCCGAAATAATTTTCATCAAAATATTTTTCAAACTGAATACCGTCGATTGAACTTATGTTTGTTATTTTACGATTGAGATGCCTGCCAGCCCAAAGGTTTGTCGTTTCATTGAACTTATAGTTAACTGACAGATCATAAACTCTTAAACTTCTTCCGAGGTTATCTGTAACAGAATTCCATTGATCAGCGCGGTAGGAAAAACTTGTATATGTGCTGACGGAAAAACTACTGCGGGCGATTTCATTTGCATTCAGAGATAGTGTGTATCGCCATCTCTGATACTCTCCCCTCTTATCATAGTTTGTAAGATTGGTGTATGATTGAGCAGATATCCTTCCGCTGAAAGATGGTTTCGATCTGATTATTCTGTTATTAACATTCGTCTGCTGTCTTTCTATTAATGTATCCGATAACTGTAGGTTATAGCTTAAAGTATCATCAGGGATTATTTCTTTTTCCTCAATTAATTTTGCCTTAGCAAAAAGCAAATCATTTAGTTTCAATTTCTTTCCATTTAAAAGTTCGCCGGCACAGGAAGTAGATGAAATGTGCCTAACGATCACGACCGGGATAAGCTTGCCGGATTGTTTTTCAAAAAGTGAATCACCGGCTGAAATCCCTGCTGTATTATCAAACTTAACGTAAACATTTTGCGATGACATATAGGTGATCATTCCAGATTTTTCAACTATGGTATATTCCTGCCCGAATGTGCTATAAGTGAATAACCCGACTACCATTAATACTATTAATGTTCTCATCGTGAATCAAACCTTCTGATCTTTCCGGCATTATCATTATCCCAATTAAAAGTTGAATGACAGTCCCAGCAATTAGTTGGATCGCCAATTTCATGTTCATCAAGAAAATCATCTAAATGACAACTTATACATTGCGGCTGATAGTTTGGCTGTGAATGACATTGACCACAGGATACATTATTATGATCATTTGAGATCGGATAAAAGCTGTGATTGAATGATCCCTGGTTCCAGTTGTTTTGATTGTGACAAGTCAAACAATCGTGTGAAAAATTCAGTACTTGATGAGGCGGATCTGTAGTGGCAGTAAACTCAGCCTGGTGACAGCCATAACAAGTGTTCGGAGTATTGTTATAGTTGCCATTGTGACACGTTACACAATTATTGCTAATCAATGCATGCGCGCCAACAAGTTGATAATAATTATTATGAACAGAAAATGTTGCAGGCTGCCAATCAGGATTTGTAGTGTGACAGGTCTGGCACTCAGTTGAAAGTGATAAAGCTGTATGGCTTGGATTTGTCGCCTGAACATAGTTTGCATTATGGCAATCATTGCAAATCGTTGATGTTCCTGTATAACCGGATTCATGACAATCAATACAGTTAGTGCTTGTGTGTGCACCCGTCAGAGGAAAATTCGTCTGCTGATGATTAAAACTCGTCTGGTTCCATGCTACTGAGTTGTGACACAATTCACAATTTGTCGGATAGTTTTGACTTAAGTGGTTCGGTGCTGAATTATAGTTCGATTGATGACATGAAATACATGCAGAATTTAATCCGGTAGTCGTTCCTTCGTGACATCCTGAACATTGCAATTGATTATGAGTTCCGGTCAATTCAAAACCCGTTAGCGCATGATTAAATGTAGAAGGAATCCATGCTGTTGTGGTATGGCATTGTTCACATAGTGTTGGTAATCCCGCATTTTGATGTTCAATATTGAATTGCTGCTGGTGACATCCAAAACACTGATCAGGAGTTGTTGTATAATTTCCATTATGACAAGTTGAACAATCATTCGCAATTTCAGAATGTCTTCCGGTTAATTCAAAGTACTGATTGTGCTGAGCAAAACTTGCAGGCTGCCAATCCGGATTAGTGCTGTGGCATGAAGCACAGTCAGTTGAAATTCCTAACTGCTGGTGATTTGGATTTGTCGAAGCTGAATAATTCGTCTGATGACAATCAACACAAATGGTTGATGTGCCTGTGTATCCTGAGCTATGACAGGATTCACAATTAACAGAAATATGTGAACCGGTCAAGGGGAAATTTGATTGCAAATGATTGAACGCTCCTTCAGCACTTCCGTCAGGGTGACAAGCTAAACATTGAGCGCTAGCATAAACATAACCGCTAACACCCTGGTGCTCATCATCCATATCATTCTGATTATGTTCGTGACAATCGATACAACTGAACACAGCATAGTTTGAAGGAACAGTATGACAATCCGAACAACTATTCCATTCGTTCCGGTGCTCACCTGAATAGATCGGAAAGTATTGTGCATCGTGATCAAATGTTGCCGGCTGCCATGCATTCTGACTGTGACAAGTCATACAATCTGTAGAAAAACCTGTGGAAGCATGCGGAGGATTAGTTGTATTATTATAATCTGTAGTATGACATTCATAACAGGTATTAGGTGTAGTTGTATAATTACCGTTATGACATGATGCACATTGATTTGCTATAGTGTTATGCGCACCGATTAATTGATAATAATTGTTATGTAATGCAAACGTAGCCGGTTGCCAGTCAGGGTCTGTTGTGTGACAGCTAACGCAATCAGTTGAAATACTAAGTGAAGTATGATTTGGATTTGCTGTAGAATTAAAGTCGCTTTGATGGCAATCGACACAGATAGTTGACGTTCCGGTATAACCGCTTGTGTGACAGTCACTGCAATTAACTGCAAGATGCGAACCTGTTAAAGGGAAATTTGATAACTGGTGATTGAATGCATTAGCCTTGCTTCCATCGGGGTGGCAGCTTAAACAAGCCTCACTCTGATATACATATCCTGCTACACTACTATGTTTGTCATCCATTTCATTCTGATTGTGCTCATGACATGTTATACATGAAAACTCTGCAAAATTATTTGGATTAGTATGACAATCAGAACAATTATTCCACTCATTTCTGTGTTCGCCTGAATATATCGGGAAGTACTGTGCATCATGTTCGAATGTTGCAGGTATCCACGCCGAAGTAGAATGACATGAAACACAAGTGGTTGGAAAATTAGCAGCAATATGATTGGGGTTTGCCGCGGATGTATAATCAGTCTGATGACAGCTATAACAGTCAGTAGGTGTATTAGAAAAACCTGATGAATGACAACTGCTGCAATTTACATTTACATGCGCACCTGTAAGTGCAAACTGAGTTTGATTATGATCAAATGAAGTTGGCGACCATCCCGCAATAGTGTGACAATTGGTGCAGGTAGTTGGAAAGTTTGCGGATATATGATTCGGATCCTGAACTCCCTCATAATCGGAGCGATGACATGAATAACAATCCTGATTCAATCCCTGGAAATTACTTCCTGCTGTATGACATGAGAAACAGTCAGCAATTGCATGTCCCTGAACCAGCGGAAAAAAGTCATGTGCAAAATCAGTCTGGCTCCATTCTGTAGCTGTAATACTGTGACAATCTTCACACGTAGTTGCGAATCCGGCAGCGAGGTGATTTGGAGCGGTTGCGGAATTGTAGTCAGAAAAATGACAATCAAAACAGGTTATTCCTAAAGGTCTGAAATTCAGAGAATGATATTCTGTGTGACACGAATTACAATCCGCAGTTTGATGAGATCCTACCAGCGGGAATCTGCTTGCCTGGTGAAGAAAATTAATATCTTTAACAATCCACGATTGCGGTGTGTGACATCTGGCGCAATCAAAACCTGTTGTTCCCTGGTGAATATCTTTGTGACAGGAGAAACAATCCGGCTTCGCCTCACTGAATACCAAAGTTGAGTGACACGATCTGCAATCATTTGATTTGTGCTGCCCCACAAGTTCAAATCCGGTTGTGCTATGATCAAAGGATAACTTTTCGGGAACGATTTTCCACGAGGTCGATTCATGGCAATCAGAGCAATCGATATCCAGACCATCTCCGTGCGGCGATTGTGCAAATACAATGGCTTCAGCCAAAACGAGTATTATCAGGAATGACAGGATGCGCATTTAAAATCTTCCATTTTAAATTTTACAAACAGACTGGTTTCATATGATTCAACTTTATGACATTGAATACATTTTAATTTTTCATGAGCACCTTTTAGGGAGAATCTTGTTTTTTCATGATCAAATTTTTCAGGTTTCCAGTTATCAAAAGTGTGGCAGTTTGAACAGTCGGAAGTTTCGCCGACTTTAAATTGACCGAAATGAATATCGGTATGACAGAATTCGCAGTTGGACTTTATCGAAGAAAAAATTGTCACTGTTTTTGTCTCACCCTTTTTATTATGGCAATCAGCGCAAGTAGCTTCTGAATGTTTCCCCAGTAATTTAAAATCTGTTTTGTTATGATCAAACTTTATAGTATGCCAAGCGTCAACTGAGTGACAGGAAGAGCAATCATTATTTGATAAATATTCTGCTGCCAGCTCAGTCCGATGTATATTTTGATGACAATCTATACACTTTAAACCAATTTGTCTGAACTTCCAGGGTTCTTCATCTTTCCTGTGACAATTTATACAGGGCACTGCCATATGCATACCGGTCAAAGCAAAGGCTGCCTTTTGATGATTATCATATCCAAATAAAGATGGTGAAAATCCTGTTTCTGTATGACATTCCTTGCAGTCTTTCGTTTTATCATTTAAAACAAATGCACCTTTATGATAATCTTCATGACAATCAAAACAATTTTCATGCTTTATTTTTTTTGTTAAACCTTCTTTATGACAATTATCACATTTGACACGTGTATGCCTTCCAGCTAATGGAAATGAAGTTTTATTATGATCGAAAGAACCAGTATTTATCTGTTGAAAAGAAACTGTCGAATGACAACTCTGACAGTTAGAACCAAATTTTCCCTGGTGAGGATCTTTATGACAAGATGCGCACGTTGCAAAGGAAGTTCCTTTAAATTTTACAAAATCTTTTCCGTTCCTTTTTTCAGAAAGATGACACTTGCTGCATTCAACTTTTTCATGTGAACCGGATAATTTGAATGCGGCTTTGTTATGATCAAACGACGTAACAGGCTTAAACGAATTATTATTGTGACATGAACCGCAATTGTTACCAAGTGTGGTTTGATGTACATCTTCATGACAACTTGCACATTTTGTATCAAGTCCCAGGTAAGTTGATGATCTTTTTTTCAACTTAGAATCACTGATAAATTTTGACTGATGACAATCCTTGCATTCTTTTTTCTGGTGAACTCCTTCAAGATTAAATCCTGTTTTTGAGTGATTAAAATTGTCGGGATTAAAATTTATTATTCTAAAATTCCTGCCGTGATGTTCGCTGTGACAGGAATAACATTCTTTCCCTTTAACCTCACTGCCTGAATGATATCCTCTTCCTGCATTTATCAGTGCTTTTATTTCTGTATGACAATCAAGACACTTTGAGTTGTACACCTTTTCTCCAAGTTCATGACATTTTGTACAATTGCTCATCCCTTCCAGATCAGCATGAGCTTTAGTCAAATCGCCCGGTGAGATCTGCGCATAAATAAAATTGCTCAATAGCAGGAGTATAAAACTTGTTAACAAAATATTTTTAAACATTGGACGTCTGCTACCTGTTATGCTTAAGGATTGCATCACCAAATTTTTTAGCGATTGTTATACCGATCTTTTCAAGAAATTTAGTTGGCAATTCACCTCCGGCAAAAATGTACACAAGATCATTGCTGATTTCTTTTTCAAAATCATCAACCTGAAGAATAACTTTATCATCAAGAATTTCTTTAATGTTTGTATTAAAGTATACACGAACCAGTTTCGTATTTGCAGCGGATTCAATTTTTTCCAGGTTTCTGGGCTTTAACCTTGAAAATGATTCACCGCGGTATGCGAGTGAAACATGATTCCCTTCATCAGATAAAAGAAGTGCAGCTTCTACCGCTGAATCTCCACCTCCGATAACAAGTACGTTCTGATCATGAATCAATTCGGGTTCCAGTAATCTGTATGAAACTTTTTCTTTCTCTTCACCAGGCACACCAAGTTTTCTTGGAGATCCTCTTCTGCCGATTGAAAGCAAAACTCCGTTTGATTTATAAGTACCCTTTGATGTTTTTACAATGAAACAATCATCTGTTTTTTCAATAGCTTCAACTTTTTCCTGCTCATTGATTTTTATTTTATTTTTGTCAAGCACTTCATACCACAAATTAAGCAGTTCAGTTTTAGTTGTTTCAGAAAGTTTTACTTTGCCGTGAAGAGGCAGATCCATAGGCGAGGTCATAACAATTTTTGCACGGGGAAAATTATAAACCGTTCCGCCCAAACTATCCTGTTCAAGAGTAAGGAATTTTAAATTTAGTTTTACGGCATTAAGTGTTGCTGAAATTCCCGCGGGTCCGGCACCAACTATAATAACATCATACTCTGCGTTACGTGATCTCTTTATTTTTTGTGAAAGATGCTGCATTGCCTGTTTACCCTGTTCAACAGCATTTTTAATTAATCCCATTCCTCCAAGTTCACCTGCTATAAAAAGTCCTGGAATACTTGTTTCAAAATCCTGGCTTATGTGAGGCAGTTCAACCCCGCGTTTCTCAGTGCCAATACATAAAGTAATTGCCTGAACGGGACAGGCATGAAAACATGCACCATGTCCAACACATCTTGACGCATTTATTGTTGTTGCTTTCCCGTTCACAATACCAAGAATATCTTTTTCCGGGCATGCAGCAACACAGGCACCGCTTCCTATACAACTATCAGGATCGACAACCGGGTGCAATGAAACGGGTTCATGAAATCCTGATTCTTTGGCTTTAAGAATTTTTTCCTGGTTGGTTTTACTTTTGGCAGCGTTTCTTCGCAGGTACATATAAATGACGAGCGCAATCAGAAGAAATGTGATACCATATACTATTATATTTTCTATTATTACTTCCATTTCCCCGAAAATAATTTTGAATTCTTCTGTATTAATTTTGAATTATAGTAATCCCGACTCCGGAAAAGATGACAATTCAAAAATGATGCTAACCGACAACAAAAGAATCAATCAAATAACAATGACATTAACAATAACACCCTGCAAAAATTACAGCAGCAATGTAAATAATTTCAATTCATACTTAGTATGAACTATTGACACACTGAACTAGAGTCTATCTAATGAGGATTCGGCAAGTTGACCGATAGGCGAATCAGGAGTTTCCTCAACAATTTTTTCCCATAAAAGTTTTGCTTTTTCTTTATCACCAAGTGATGCCGATATTGCACCTAAATTATACCTGGCTTCAAAATTTTTGCTGTCATATTTAAGAACATTATTTATGGCGTCTTCACTTTTCTTAAAATCTTTTTGAGTATAGTAAATGGAAGCGATGGAGAAGTATATATCCGTCCTCTTGGGATTTTTACTGATTATTTTCTGATATAATGAAAGTGCCTCTGAATGATTGTGTGCTGCAGTAAGAAAGTCAGCGTACTCCCTGATCTTTAATGTGTCGTCGGGATTTTTTTCATACGATGCTTTCAAAGTTTCAAGCTGTTTCTGATAATCTTGTGTAACATTCTCTTTACCGGGCTGTTGTCCTCCCGGCATATTCAAATTTTTATGAACATCGTCCATCGGCATCTCTTTGTTCATAACATTACTATCACCGGAATCGTCTTTACCCGTAAATAATACGAGAGCGGCTACCGCAGCAACTAAAATAAAAATATAAAAGTAAACAGGTTTGAATTTCATTTTAACTCCTAAAAAATCCATTTATAACCAAATGCAATTGTAACACCAACGTGAATTATCATTATAACGAACATCGATATGGCAAACGGTAAATGTGCAATATGCCAGTACTTAAATAATTTCTGCATCGATTTCAGCATACCAATTCTTCTCATCAAATTCAATTTGGATTTTGTTATTGCCAGTATTTGTTTTTCCTTATGATGAGATATATTCAAAAGTTTCAAATCGTTTTTAACATCTTTTAAAACCGAGCGCATACTAAAATATTCTTTAATCACAAGCAAGATAGAACCCAGAAGAGATAAATTTGCGTGATCATTAATCGTAAATGCTTTTTCCAGTTTTTCAGCTATTCTTCCGTTTATCGAAAATTCCCTTTTCAACCTGAAGCTAAGTTCATCACTCATATTACTTAGTTCTTTAACTGATAACTCCTGTCCCTGTATTGAACGCGGTATCTGAATGTATATGAACCTGCCTGCAACCCCGCTTAATACAACCGCAACCATACTCCAGAAACTGACAGAAACAATTCCGCCGAATTTAAATGCAGTATGAAAAAGTACAAGTACAGGTCCCACACTACACAGGAAGATGTGAAACTCAAGCCAGTGTTTAAGGTATCCAAGTCCGAAAAATTTTCTGACTCTTTTACGAAGCATATAAACAGATACTCCCACAATCATCATCAGAGTACCAATAATACCGAGACCATGACCAAGCGCTCCGCTGGGTTTAAGCGCGGCATTCTGCGGATGAAAAAATCTTTCTTCCAGTGATGTGTTGTAGTATGTATATCCGTTTATTATAAGCAGTACGGTTACGAGTATACCCACAAGGAAGAATGAGCCAACATAAAGTATGTGCAGTTTCTTATTCATCTTGCTGTTAAAATTATTTTGGAAAAATAGTTTGGTATTTGTTCAATTGAGGACAATTCAATAACCATAAAAAAAGAAAATGAATAGCGGCTATTTCAGGTAGCCGCATTCTCTTATTCTATTCCGGTCACTTCTGTGAGAGTTGTATACTTTGTCGAGTTGTCTGTAGTCAGATCATTCAGTTTACTGATGAGGATATTGATTCGTTCATTCTGATTGTCATCAAAATCTTCATAAGCCTGTTCTGAACTGAATACGTATTGTTCCTGGTAGTTATTTGCTTTGCCTTTAAGTTCAAAGACAGAATAACTTTCAAGCCCGTCAGCTTTTAACAGATTTTTTAACTCACGTATCACACTAAAATATTCATCTTTTTTTGCAGGAGGAATTTCATATTGAATCGAAAAAATAACTTTTGACATTTGTGCTCCGTTTAATTAGAAAAAATTATTTAATAACAGTTCCCCGGTATAGATTATTTTCGTGGGACCTGTTAATGAAAGATCCACAACTTTTTTATTTTCAACTCTGAAATCAACAAACAGTTCATCTCCACCGCGCGTAACAATTGTAACAGGAGGTTTGAGTTTGTGATTTACAAAAGCAATTAATGCCGCAGCAACTGAACCGGTACCGCATGCGAGAGTTTCACTTTCCACTCCGCGTTCATATGTGCGGATGATTACTTTTCCATCTTTGATATCAATGAAATTTACGTTAGTTCCATCAGGTGAAAAATCCTGGTGATATCTTATTTCTTTTCCAATTTTTAATATTGGAACATCATCGATACTTTTATAAAACGAATTCGGATCAGCAGGGTTTATTAAAATCTCATTTATATTGATCAGTACATGAGGAGAACCTGTGTTTGCAAAAGATACATTCAATAGCTGATCGGCTGCTTTTACTTTAAAATTAAATTTAAGTTTTTTCGGGGCATTAAGATTAAACTTAATGTTACCATTTGCCAATACTTCACCGGAATAATTTTCACTATTCGATGTAAAGGATGCTCTTCCGTTTTTCAATCGGTTGCTCATTCCGGCAAAATATATTGCGCACCTTGCGCCATTACCGCAAAGGCTTCCCGTCGATCCATCAGCATTAAAATATTTCATGTTAAAATCTTTCTCAGTGGAGTTTTCGATTGAAATAACGCCATCTGCGCCAATTCCATTGTGCCTGTCACAAAGTTTTTTTACTGCTGCTGCATCGAGAACAAAAGCAGGGCTTTTATCTTTATCGATAAGGATAAAATCATTCCCCGCACCGCTCATTTTAAAAAAGGATATCTTTTCCATTTTTTCTAATACAATTTAGACTAATAAGGGCTTCAATTCAATAATTTATTATAAACTTTCTGATAAATATTTTTTCAGGCAAAGGTAAGAACCTGATTACTAACTCAATTTTACAGAAAGACCGGCATTTCAGCCGGTCAAATTCTTTATCATTTTGTTGCTTCTATTTTATTAGCTGCATTTTTCTTGTTTGCGAAAATGCCTTGGAACCATCTACCGGTTTTACAACGATTGCGTAAATATAAACTCCGGATGATAGTCTTTCACCGTCAAATGTGGTTTGATAATATCCCGGGTCCTGGTTATCACTTATCAATGTTGTTACAAGCTGACCAAGAAGATTGTAAACTGAAATTGTTATATCACTCTGAACAGGAAGCGAATACTCAATCATAGTTGTCGGGTTAAACGGATTTGGATAATTCTGACTTAATTCAAAATTATCAGGCTGTTGTTTTATTTCTATCTCTTTTGAAAAAGAAATTTTACCGTCCGTATCAATTTGTTTAAGCCTGTATTTAACTGTGGATGATTTTACTGTTTCATCTTCAAATCTGTATGTAACAGGTTTGTAAGAATTACCATTACCTGCGACAAATCCGCATTTTGTCCATTCACCCCACTTCTTGCTATCGTGGAATATGTTCCGCTGAACTTCAAATCCATAGTTATTAATTTCAGTTTCGGTTTTCCATGTTAAAATATTTTTATCGCCTTTGACTGATACTGAAAATGAAGACAGTTCAACAGGCAAAGGATTGTTATTAAAAATTTCAAGTGCATCAGCAAGTCCATAACCAAAAATATTATCATAACCAGCACTGCCAAGATCAAATGACCAATCAAACAAAACTTGTTTTATTTGTGACGCGTTGAACGTAACCGCTTTACTCCATGCCTGTGCAAGTACTCCCTGTATATGAGGCATTGCAGCAGAAGTTCCGCCGAATGAAGTGGGGAATCCTCCGGCACCTGTCACCGAAACAAAATCAGTTCCGACTACTTTGGGAGTGAGTCTTGTTTCAGCCAAAGGAAAAGTAATTGTTGAAGGTCCCTGTGAAGAAAATACTTCTATCACACCGGGGTTTGCCTGATCAACGGCACCAACGGAAACAACTTCATTTAAAGCTGCGTGACCATAAATTGCATCTTCCGGTTTTATACTGTTGGAATAGTTAAAAGCCGATCCTGACGGATACAAAAATACTTCAAGATTTTTTGCAACTCCGGAATATTTATTAACAATAATTGCATAATCATTTGATTGAGCCGGATTATTCCCTCTTGTCCAATTAATAAATTCTATTGGATCCTGGGTTCCATTTTGAATTCCTTCGCTTCTTGCAACAAGAGCAAAACTGTTATTTGCATTAATACGATATATATATAAATCATAATCATTTGATGACGCCCCAAATTGATCGTTCCATTGAAGTACAACTCTAATATTCTGATTAGCTGGAACATTCGCATACATATAAAAACCTGAAGTCGAATCACCTTGCCCGAAAAAATGTTGAGTGGGCTGAGAAGGTATTGGATAAAAATCTCCCTGGTAATGACTTTGTGCGCCGTTACCTGCAGACGTGACATAAATAATATCGTTTGAATTGATTAATGATTTGATGTGCGAGGCAACCGTACCATCCTGAAAGAATGGTTGATCTATCCACCCGATATCATCACCAATTATTTTACAACCTGCATTTACAAGATTTGTTATTGCATTGTTAAATGAAACTGTGTTTGTTCCAATTCCATGAAAAAATAAATTTGAACCCGGTACAACGTCATGAAGAATTTCAAGTATTGCTGTTCCTTCATTTCCACCGGGACTGTTATTCAGAACTGTTAAACCACTTCCATCAGCAGGTAGATCTCCTGTACCCTGTGAAGAACTTCTGTTTGTAACACCATCAGATACAACACCTATATTTACACCGGTTCCGTTATAACTAAAAATGCTTCTTACATTTGAAGTACGATGAATAATATCACCTTGTGTTGTTACTGAACCCGTATTCAATACAGGCGGAATAACTGTTCTAATCATCTTTACCTGCGGGTCACCGGAAAGTATTTCAAGCTCACTAATTTTTATCCAGGCAACAACGATATTATTTTTATCATCCCTATCGGTGATGCTCAATGAATACTGATTCAATCCGTTTAATGTTGAACTATTAAGAAAAATGTATGCATAAACGGATCCGCTGTTCACCTGTTCTGTAAAACTACTTTTACTTAAATCAAGTTGAAGTGCATTCATACTGATGAATGAGTTGCAATGCTCTTCCAATGTTGTAGCTGCCGGTAATAATTCCGGATTAATCAATTGCACCAGATCGGAAGAAAGTTTTTGTAGTTCCGGTCTCATACTTAGTAATGATGATTTAGACAACATCATTTCAGTTGATGAACTTTGAGGAAGAATTTGGTTTCCTCTGAAAAATTCGTTGGTCTCAACTAATTTTGTCTGGGCAAATAATAAGGATTGGGAAATAAAGATTAGACAGATAGCTATAAGTATCAAACTACGCATAAGTAATCTAATGAGCATTGATTACCTCCTATTTTATTGATGACACCTTCCCCATTTGAAGGAGAATTACTTGGATTTGGAGATTTAACTTAAAAAAATGCAGTCATTTCAGCAAGAGGTAAGTTATTTTATTTTTGAAGATATATGATTTACTTAATTCATTATAGCAGGTGAATATCTCAAGTGATATAATACAATAAAGTAGTGATTCGACTTTAATAACTACATTCAATAAATACCGAAATCAATAAAAAAGCCGACTCTTCAGCCGGCTTATATTTGATCCTAATAATTGCAATGTCTACTTGAGTAGCAGCATTTTTCTCGTTTGTGTATAGCTGGTTCCTCCTTCTAATCCTTGAGCATTTAAGGTAAAGAAATAGATTCCCGACGTAAGATTTGAACCATTAAAATCAGTCTCATAAAAACCTGCTGGATATTGCTGATTCACTAAATCTATTACCTTTTGACCCAATGCATTGTAAACCGAAAGCTGAACTTCACTTTCTTCAGGCAGGTTAAAAGATATTTTGGTTGTCGGGTTAAATGGATTCGGATAATTTTGTTTTAAAGCGAATTCATCCGGAACCAATATTTCTGCTTCAACGGTTTGACTGTATTCAAACTGACCATCAGCATCAATCATTTTCAACCGGTAGGAATACTTACCAGGATTAAGTTCCTTATCAGTAAATGAATAGTTTAAAGGTGAATTACTGTTCCCGCCTGCAGGTATTTTTGAAACTGAAACCCAGTTCTCAGATCCGGATAATCTTTCAACATCAAAGCTGAATGAATTTATTTCAGATTGTGTGCTCCATTGTAATACGATTGTTCTGCCTTTGGCTAAGGCATTCAATGAGGATAGTTCAACAGGAAGCGGGTCACTACCTGATGATGAGCCGATGGCAAATTCTGAGAATGTACTGAACGGTACATCACTTTCAAGATTTGATCCGTTTATAAATCCGCCGATGTCCTGCCATGGTGCTCCTTTAGTTTCTCTCTTTAACCAGACCAGGTTATTGGGATTAGAAATACCTATCAGGAAAGCTAATGGTACACTTACTTTTCCATTTGAGAATAACATTTGTGAACCGGATATAATCCAATAGTATTGACTTGCAACTGCAACACCCGATGGAAGCAACCCACTGGTATTATTAGCTCTGTAATAAGAAACATTAATACTCGCAGCGGAAGTAACATTTCCTGAAAATGTTATACCCGTTCCCGGAAAATTCGTAGATGAGTTTCCAGTAGCCGGTGTTGTAGTAAATGTTGCTGTAGGCATGAAGAATGAGTTACTACTCTGATCAGTCATCAAATTATTTATAACATCGCTGATTCTTATCCTTGCAGTCTCTACAGGAATATCGGGTGCGATAAAACCAAATGTACCTGCGGTTGCAGAAGTACTGCCTGTAACATTACTCCATGTTGAACCGTTATTTGTGCTTAATTCGAGTCTTAAATTATTAATGCCGAATGATGACCATAATACAGTGTTTAGAGTATTGTATGCCCATCTTTCACCACCATCAGGGGTGTTTAAATTTAGTGTAGCTAATTGAAAGGATGCAATCCTCGTTCGCCAGTTGGCAATTCCGGAAGTTTGTATATACTCATTCGTATACCAGAATGTCGCATCGTCAACAGGATCAATTGACATCATTGAATAATCACCCCAACGTGATGCTGTTCCTGTTTGATTGCCGGTTCCATTAATTATTGTTTGTTCAGCGACAGTCATTGTTCCAAGCGGATCAGAAAAAGCCCGTCCTGTATATCTTAATGATGGATACATTGCTGTGCTTGATATTGAATAACCGAGCGCGATATTGCCATTACCGTCCATTGCGATACTACCCATCCATCTATGCTCTGTCCCAGGAGAAAAAGTTCCTTGTTGATATACGCTCCATCCGCTTCCGGTATTTCTTAACTCATACCAACGAATTCCGGCTCTGTCACTGCCAACATCTATTGTATGACAGGCAACCATAGTCTGGTACGTTCCAAAATTTCTATATTGGGTTCTATGCATCAGTCCTCCAGAGAATGCATCCAAACCTCTGGTTGTTCCGAATTGTGGGATACAGTTTCTGCTGTTATTGCACATTCGTTCATCAAACGCGTTAACATTTAAATTCACCTGTGCAGACATTGTAGAACTTAAAGGAGTTATCCAATTTACAGTACAAGAGCGATACATTAATCTATCAAGTCCGCCGTAATAGGTGCCATCAACATGCCAAAAAAAATAGTTTGGACTTCCTGCTGGCGGAAGAATATTACCATCAGCATCGCCCGGTAAAATGCTATACTCAAGTCCTGATGAGCCAAACGTGAAATTGATTAATCGTGCTGGTCTTCCCACCAACATAGAATCACGTTCAAATATCGAAGCACCCGCACCCGCATATGTTGTTGATCCCGATGCAAAATAATTTACGGACATATAATATCCATCAGGCCAAACTCCGAACTTTGGATAATCCGGCATATTAGCGAATGAATAAATATATCTGTAGTACGATCCAGTTGGATCACCTGTGGTTGAAATGGCTATCAATTCATAAAAAGGTCCATTAGGAAAAGTAGGAAGTGAAAACTGGCTGATTAACCATCTGTCGGCGAGTTGATCGTAAAGAATTACCGGATCGCCATCATTTCTTCCAGCCCAGGGACCGGGAATATCAGCCCAAAGCACAGATAAATCCGCAGGTCCAAACAGAAGCGAACCTGATTTATTCCAAATAGCAAAAGAACTATTTACACTCTGAACATAGTGATTGGGTCCAACATCACCATTTGTATCCGGAGGATAAACTCCCTGTAAATTATTAATTCCGTCGAAGTTAAGAATAGGTGCATCCAACTCTATCGGTCCATCAATTAACTGTAATGCAGGGTCATCCGTGATGAGGTTTTCATCAAAGGGGGTTTTATTTTTATCTCTGGCGCTTCCATCCATATTTGGTACGACACCATTTTTCCAGGACCTGTCCCGTGGTTGTGGTGCAATCATCCGCATTGATGTTAACGAGGGTGTTTCATCCATATAAACCGGCGTTACAATCTCTGTAGGTGTCATTGCCGCATCCTGCGCAATTACAGGCAAGGCAGTAAGCATAAACAATACCAGGGGAGTAAAAAATTTTTTCACACATACCTCTTAGATTAATTTTAGATTTTTATCTGAATATGACCGGTTAAAAAAATATTTCAACCGTTCCCCTGGGTTGGAAATGAGTTTTTCAGTTTTTACAAAGCTGGAATTCAATTAAATAAATTTTTTATCTAAAGTAAATAAGGAGAAGCTTGTTCTGAAAACTCAATGTTTAACGTCAAAAACAAAGCCATAGTTTTGTACTGAAAGCTTAACAGACACAATTAAGTTGATTTCAAATTCAACTTAAATTACTAATTGACTGAAGATATAATATCCCGATTAAATGAAAGCAGAATAATAATTACATGGTTCCGGTAGTTTTAGGTGCGTTACGGATATTACACTTGAACTTCTGATAAACTGCTACTATCAGAAGTTCACGAATATAAATTTCATCATAAATTAATCTGTTCCGGCTGGAATAACTTCAAGATCATGTTTTTGATCAATATCCTTTGAAGGCTCGTTTGCTTCTTTTCTTTTTGAAGTTCTTGAAAGTAATGCATACACAACAGGTACAACTATCAAAGTCAGAAATGTTGAGAAGAACATGCCGCCTACAACAACCAATCCAAGCGGTCTTCTTGATTCACCGCCTGCACCTAATCCAATTGCAATAGGAAGGATACCGAATATAGTTGCGAATGAAGTCATTAGAATCGGTCTCAATCTTATTGTTGCGGCTTCAACAACTGCTTCAATAATATTTGAGCCTTTTTCAAATTGTTGATTTGCAAATTCAACTATAAGTATTGCGTTCTTTGTAACTAATCCTATCAACATAATAAGACCGATCTGTGAATAGATGTTCAGACTTTCATTAAAAATATATAGAGTGAGTAAAGCGCCGAACACTGCTAAAGGCACAGACAGTAAAATTGTAAAAGGATGAATAAAACTTTCAAACTGTGCAGACAGTACGAGATAGATAAATACTAACGCAAGTATAAACATAAAATACAAAGCAGTGCTTGAACTTTTAAACTCAAGAGACTGTCCAGCATAATCCTTTTTTATATCAGCAGGAAGTTTTGTTTGGGTAATCCTGTCAAGATCATCTAAAGCTTGACCCAATGTTACACCCGGGACAAGGCTCGCAGAAATTATCGCCGAACGGATCCGGTTATAGTGATTCAGTTCTTTAGGTGCAACAGTTTTTTCAACATCCACTACGTTTGCAAGCTGTACTAATCCCGCATTGCTTCTTATATACAGATTATTAATTGCATCAGGTGTTGAACGGTTTTCAGGTTTAACCTGTAAAATAACATCATATTGTTTTGTTCCTCTTTTGAAGTCGGAAACAACCCTACCGCCGAGAAATGTTTCAAGTGTTAGACCGATATCCGCTACAGAAATTCCAAGTCCTGCTGCTCTTTCACGATCAATATGAATATCAAGCTGAGGTTTATTCAGCCTTAGATCAGTATCAAGGTTAATGAGATATCCTAATTGAGACGCTTCCGCCATCACTATGTTTACTGCATCATTAAGCTCTTCATAAGTATCAGCCTGAAGAACATATTCAACAGCCCCGGACCCAAAATCAACTGCAATGCTCGGAGGATTAATTACAAATGCAAGTACTCCGGGAATTGAGAACAACTGGGGAAATAACTCCTGCACAATTTGCTGTTGTGATTTTTCCCGCTGGTCTCTTGCTTTTAAATTTAGGAAGAGAAAACTATTCGTTACACTTCCGGGTCCTTCAAAACCAAGTCCTGTTGCAGTAAAGAGTCCCTCACGTTCTGGAAGATTCAATAGTATTTTCTCGACTTCCCTTACATAAGAATCTGTGTATTCAAGTGTTGCCCCTTCCGGTGCAATTATAATTCCGAATCCGAATCCCCTGTCTTCAATAGGAACCAGCTCACTTGGAAGTATTCTGAATAAAAAGTATGCACACACAAGAACAGCTATCGAAGCTACGATAGTTACAAGTTTATGCCGTAAAGCACTACGTACAAGTTTATCATATATCTTATTTAAGTTTTCAAAGAATGCATCGAACGATCTTGATGCCCAGCTTTTACCGGTGCCATGAAGCGGTTTTAAAATTTGTGAAGACATCATTGGCGTGAGTGTTAACGCAACGAATCCGGATATCAAAACTGCGACAGCAACAGCTACACCGAATTCATTAAACAAGCGTCCCACATTCCCCGAAAGAAACGCGAGAGGAACAAAAACCGCTACCAATGATATTGTGGTGGCGATGATAGCAAAACCTATTTCTTTACTTCCATCAATTGCAGCCTGCCATCTTGTTTTACCCATTTCCATATGGCGATAAATATTTTCCAGAACAATTATCGCATCATCTATAACAAGTCCAATTGCAAGTACAAATCCAAGAAGCGTAAGTATGTTGATCGTGAATCCCGCAAAATAGACTGCAGCAAGTGCGCCGATTATTGAAATCGGAATTGCAAGTGAAGGAATAATTGTAGCGCGGAAACTTTTTAAGAATGCAAGTACAACGAGCATAACAAGAAGCAGTGCAATAATTAATGTTTCCTCAACTTCAGAAATCGATTCAACAATAAATTCAGATGAGTCATACGCGACATCAAGATTAACTCCTGCAGGCAGCAGGCTTCTTAGTTCCAATATTGCTTTACTTACTTCATTGGCAACATCAATTGTACTGGCTTTTGATTGTTTAACAATACCGAGTCCGACTGCGGGTTCACCGTTCCAGCGCGCTGTTGTTCTTTCATCTTCTGCTCCGACTGTCACTTCTGCAACATCGCGGAGTCTTACAATGCTGTTTCCCTGCTGAGAAACAATGATCGCTCCGAATTCATTAGGATCGGAAAGTTCGCCGCGGGTACGAACAGTAAATTCTCTCTTTTCACCTTCAACTCTTCCTCCGGGAATTTCCGCATTCTCACTTCTTATTGCTGTTTCAAGATCATAAGTAGTAAGTTTATGTGCAGCCATTCTTAAGGGGTCGATCCACACACGCATTGCATAACGACGTTCACCACCGATAAATACATTGCCTACACCTGGAAGTCTTTGAATTTTTTCTTTCAGTACCCGATCAGCAAAATAAGAGAGCTCAAGTGTCGATTGAGTCTTGCTGTACAAAGCAAGCCAGACAATAGGCTGCGCGTTGGCATCTACTTTGGAAATTACGGGATCTTCTATTTCCGCAGGCAGAATTCCTCTTATCCTGGAAACTCTGTCGCGTATATCGTTTGCCGCTTCATTGACATCTATACTCAATTCAAATTCGATTGTTATTACAGAACCGCCTTCTTTGCTTGATGACTTAATTGTCTTCACACCTTCAAGTGTCGCGAATTGTTCTTCAAGTACATCTGTTATTTCAGTTTCAACCACACTTGAACTGGCTCCGCGGTATAAAGTAACGACTGACACTACAGGCGGATCAATATCCGGATATTCACGTACGGGTAATTGCGTAAATGAAATTATTCCGAAGAGAACAATTACCAGGCTCATCACAGTAGCAAGTACAGGTCTTTCAATTGATATTTTACTAAGTTTCATTTAGAAAACTCCTTGTCAAGATCATTAGTATTAAATCTGTTTCTTCTTATTGATTCATCGGTTGTGACTGAAGATTTACAGGCATTACCTTAGCACCTTCAAATAATTTTTGATGACCTGCTTTAATAACCTGCATTCCGTTTTCAAGTCCCTGAAGCACTTCAACAACATCAGGCATTTGAAGTCCTGTTGTAACTGCAACACGCTTAACTGTACTGTCGGCATTAACAACGAATACGAATGACTGGTTGCCGCTTTCAAATATTGCTTCCATCGGGATGGTTAACGCTTCATTACGTTCGCTTAAGATAACTGATACATTTGCAGACATACCTGCTCTGAATTTCTGACCGGGATTTTGTACTCTTGCGACAATTCTTGCTGTACGTGTATCAGGATTAATAACAGGTTCTATTGCGATAATCCTTCCTCTTACCTGGTGTCCCGGATAAACAGGTGAACTGACAATAACGTCAGCTCCCCTTTTAAGCTGTGATAAAAATCTTTCAGGTGCGGAAAAATTAATTCTGATCTCATTAAGATTTGCCAGTTCAGTAATAGTCTGACCCGTTCTTAAAAAACTTCCAACACTAACTCTTCTTGAACCGATCAATCCGTTGAATGGCGCAGTAATTTTTGTTTTATCGAGTCTTGCTTTTGCAAGTTTTAGATTCGCTTCAGCTACTTTTAAAGAAGCGAGCGCGTCGTCAAGATCTTGCGGTGTACCGGCATTTTGTTCAACGATGGATTTTACTCTTTCGTAAGTTGATTTGCTTTGTGTAAACAAAGCCTCAGCACGAATAAATTCTGCTGAAAGCTGTGAGTCATCAAGCTGCGCAATCAGGTCACCCTGTTTTATGTAACTGCCTTCATCAAACGGAAGTGAGATAACTGAAGCATCAATTTCAGAGACAACCGTAATCTCTTCAATTGCCTCGATAGTTCCGACAGCTTCAAACTTATCTGAAACAGTTTGTGCGGTAACATTAGCAACTTCCACGGGCATTGGAGGCATGGAAAAATCTCCGCCCGATGCCTGCTGGTCAGCGCAATTGATACTCATCAATAATATGACTATTGCAACCGTTGTTGATATGGATAAACTTGTAAACAGTTTTTCGATGACTAAAAAATTTATTTTATTTTTCATAAAACCTCCTGAATTAATTTCGTTCACTTAAATATGTACCTGAAGTAAGCAGCGTTAATGTTGCCGCCGCGTTTACATTTTTAACAAGAGCTTCCGAATATCGTCTTTGAGCCACTGCAAAATCTTCACTTAATCTTACCAGCTCAAAAGCTGTAATTCTTCCGTTCTGAAATTCAATCATTCCTATTCTTACCTGTTCCTGGGCTGCTTCAACCCCTTCCTGAGCCGCGATAAGCCTGCTATTGCCATGAACCAGTTCGCGGTGAGCGCTTCTTACCTGCTGTTCTAAAATCCGTGAAAGCTCGATATATCTTTGTTCATAATTCATTGCTTCAGCTTCAAGCCTGTCCTTTTCTCCAAGCCCAGGCCTTAATCCGATCGGCAGACTTAATTCAACACCAACACTCCAGCCGGGAAATTTTCTTTTAAATACCTGGCTCAGTACATCTCCAAAACTTCCGTTAGTTGTTGATCTTAATGTGTCTGTGCCGAAAATTACATCCTGAGATTCCCCACCTATACCGGTACTAACTAACGAACCAACAATATCGAGTTTAGGCAGAAATTCCCAATTACCGGCATCAACAAGTGAATTTGCAGACTCCAGTTGCTTTTGCGCTGCAATCAGTTCAAGGTTATTTTTCAGTGCACGCTCAACCAATAAATCAACAGGTTCAACCTCAAAATATGAAGGCGGGCTATCAGTAACTTTAAATCTTACATTATTATCAGTTGGTCGCATGCCAATCAGCGTAGCAAGTAAATCAGATCTTGTATCAAGTTGTTCTTCCCTGTCTATCAGCATTAATTTTTGTTCAGCAAAAAAAGTTTTTGCGCTCGCAACCTGGTTTGGACCAACTAAACCAGCATTATTTCTAAGCTGTGTTTCAGTTAAGAAAGCTTCCGCTCTTTCATAAGTAAGTTTTTGAACTGCATAATCTCTTTCAGCGGTATATAAATTCCAGTACAACTGTTCTGCAACAGCATTAATAGCCAATAATTCCTGTTCATAAAGTGCTTTTGCCGATTCGTAATCAAACTCAGCTTTTGTAAGATTCTTTCTTCCTGATAATGTTAATCCCCTCAGTAACGGCTGCCGGAAACTCAGACTTCCAAAAGCATCATACTCAGGGTTTAGAAATGCAAATTGTGAATTTGTGTTAAGTGTCACTGTATTTAAAGCAAGGTCAAGTTCAGTTCCGAACGGAAGCTTCAATCTCAATCCGGTTTGAGATGTTGTGCGCTCAGTAATAAGAACATCTGCACCGGCAAAAAATGATGCCGTCGGTTCATTCATATCACTGTACATCAGATTAAAATAAAGCTCGGGATCGAATGAACCTCTTTCACGTCTTAATGAACCAAGAGCAGCAAGATAATTAGCTTCAGCACGTTTTAAGAATGTGGCATTTTTCTCAGCCAGTTCTTTGGTTGTGGTTAGAGACAATTCACTTCCATCAAGCTCAGTTAAGATAAGCTGAAGCGCACTATCAGGCTTGATTGAATTCTGAGAAATAAGCGGATAGGAGTGAATTAAAAACAAAAGTATTACAAAACAGAAACACCTGAATTTATTCAGCATAAATTTTCCTTGATTGTTCACAAGATATCTGACAAAACAAAATGACTCAGAGAGAAAAAATATTCTTTCCGGTTCTATCAATAACTATAATTGGGAGATGGTTTGATGTCTGAACAAAGAAAACTGAGTTTTGTATTTCGGGATCGGTATAAAACTGAGACCTGAAGTTTACCTTTGGACTATGGTAACTTTACTGATTCTTTACGAATCGAATTACCAGTTTCTTGTTCAAACAATAACTGTAATACAATAAGATTCTTCTTCCGTACGAGTTTGAGTACTTCGCATAGCAACATTTCTGATCTGATTATTTCAATAACGGAAGGAATAAATATTTTATCGTTTCATTTAAACTTAAAAAAAAATGCGATGAATCAAAGTAAGTTTTTTTAAGTAACAATTTGATAAAACAATCCTTGCCATAAAGAATTTAAATTCGTTTTTCGTTCAATATGAATTTATAATTATAGTTATGTATTAGTAGTGTGTATTTACGACAATCTTCAGGTGATTTTGCGTCATCTTGCATCAAAATAAAAGTGAAAGGATTTTACAGAAATACCGTCAAACTGTTAATATCCCGAATTAATTAACCCGTAAATTGCAACAACCCTATAAATTCATTTTAATTTAAGGGAGATAGTTCTAAATTTATATAAAGTTTAGAAGCCCGGACAAGAAAGTAAACCGCAAGTTCAGTAAATAATGGCGGCGATTGACTAAAAGATGCTGGTTTTCTCACAATTATTTTCAAGTAAAAGAAGTGACAATTATTAATAAGAAGAATTTTTATTTATTAATCATCGCGGCAATAATTCTGTTTCACATTCTTCTGTCTGCACCTTTATCACAATTTGATAAAGTATATAATGATCAGCTTTTTAGGATGAGAGGAGAAGTTGAACAGGATTCTTCCATCATAACACTTTTTATTGATGACGCAATAACAGACTCGCTGGGAAGAGCACCGTTAAAATGGGTTTATTATTCACTGCTGATAAATGCTCTATCACAACTTGAAGTTAAGGCAATCGGTCTGGATGTGGTGTTCGATAGTAAAAGTCCTGATTATCCTTCTCAAACAGGTTGGATACTTTCCTCTGTGAGAAAATCAGGTAAGGTATGCCTTGGTGGCATCTTCAATCAAATTGAAAAACATTTATCTGAAGAAGGAACTGATAAAAAAGATTCTGCTACTATTCCGTTAAGTAAGAATATTTTTTATTCCGGTAAGAATATGGAAGTCCCTTTCAGCAACCTCTTAAATGCGGCTGCCGGATTCGGACATCTTAATTTTGAACAAGGAATTTCAAAACGGAATCTACCGTTATTCATAGTTAACAATGACACTGCTGTCAGTGAATTATATCATAAATCTTTTGTCCCTTCACTTAGTCTTGAACTGGCAAGAGTATATTTTGATCTGCCCGCTGATTCAATAATTACCTCACAGGCAAAAGTGATATTAAAGAATGGAATAAACTCAATTGAAATTCCAGTAGATGAATCTTTAATGCCTATAAATTATTGCGGCGGAGTTAATTCGTTAAACTCAATTGCAATATCGGATTTCCTTCATTTATACAGGGCATATTCTTCAGATAAAAAAGTGCATGAGGAACTTGCAAGATTTAAAGATAAAATTGTATTGATAGGAATGCTGGGAACGAGAAATACTGAATTCGCATCAAACCCGTTTGCAGATGAGTTCCCTTTGATCGGTATTCATGCAAACGCGCTTGATACAATTTTACGCGAAAGATTTATTTCAAAAACTCCATACTGGGTTACGCTTTTATCATCTGTGTTTCTCATTACAATTATTTTTTTCTTTTCTTTCAAAAAACAGATCCTGTTTTCACGCCTTGTCATCAGCGGTGGTTTAATGATCTTGATATACGTGATAGCATCTGTATTACTCTTTACACAAAATATTGCTCTTTCGGGAGAACCGCTTTTTGTGATACTGCTTTCTGTATTTGCAGCCGGAGTATACCAGGTTAATAAACTTCAGAGCCACACAAGATCAATTGAGAAAGAAAAATTAAGTATTGAAGCACTGCTGAATAAGAGTCGTCAAAAAATTCAAAAACTAGAAGAGTCCCTATCGGAGTATAAAAATAACCTGGGCAACGGAACATCATCTGAAATAATTCAGACTTATCTTGATGAAGTTTCTGAAATTGAATCCAGACTTGATGAAGTGGAAGAAGTTAAACCGGTCGTTGATGCTGAAATAAAAAATTTCCATAACATCATACATACAAAGAACAGTAAACTTGTTGAGATAATTAATCTGATTAAAAAAATTGCACCAACCGATGCAACAGTTCTTATACTTGGTGAAAGCGGTACCGGGAAAGAACTTGTCGCAAAGGCAATACATGATCTGAGTGATAGAAAAAATGAAAACTTTATAACTATCAACTGTGGTGCACTCCCCGAGTCATTGCTTGAAAGTGAGTTGTTCGGGCACGAAGAAGGCGCGTTTACCGGCGCAAAAAAAATGCGCAAAGGATTTTTTGAAACTGCGGACAAAGGAACAATTTTTCTCGATGAAATAACTGAAACCAGCGAAATGTTTCAGATAAAACTTTTGCGAGTGCTTCAGTCCGGTGAATTCAACCGTGTTGGCGGCACTAAAACAAATAAAATTGCTGTCAGAATAATTGCGGCATCAAATAAAAATATTGAGACTCTCGTTCGTGAAAAGAAATTCAGGGAAGATCTCTATTACAGGTTGAATGTGATCAAAGTTAAAATTCCGCCTTTAAAATCCCGAAAGTCAGACTTAATTGCGCTGACAAATTATTTTCTTGAGAAAGAAGGGACTTCAAATATCAAATTAGCCGATTCCTCACTTGAAGCATTTTTATCCTATCACTGGCCCGGCAATATCAGGCAGCTTGAAAACGTAATCAAGAGAGCTTCAATTCTTGCGAAAGTTGATAACAGCGGCTTTATTAATCTGAAATATCTTCCTCCTGAAATAATAGGCAGCATGAAAAACAATCAGAATCTTGAAGGAAGAATTTTTGAAAAACTGAATGCAAAAGAATTTTCTCATAGTGCGATTTCAGAAACCGCGGCAGAACTTGGCGGACTTCACAGAAGTACAATTTCTGAATACATCCGCGGAGTTTTCTTCAGAGAGTTTTGCAACAACGAATTTGATTTTGAAAAAACTGTAAGAAGTATAACAACTTCTTCGGATGAAAATGTAAAGACCCGTATAACAAATAAATTGAATGAGTACATCACTAACCTTACGGTTTACATTGATAGGGAAATTCCCATTGATGAGCTAAAGGAAAAGCTTGGTATAAAGTTTAAAAAAATGCCAAACAAATATCATCCATACCTGATAACCCTGATTGAACATTATTACTATGACGAAAATGTTATTCAGAACAAAAACTCTGACAAATTAAATTAAATCGGTCATAGAATAGCTGATAAGCTAAACCACTCATAATTTAAAAACATTTAGTAAGTAGATATGCAGGAATAATCAGATTCCGGCATTCAGCGGGCAATTCCTTCAATTAATAATTTCATTTCTGAACAATAAACAATCAATTTCCCATTGAACCACTTGGCGCAAAATTTGGTTTTCTATGCGTGAGAAAGAATTGAAAACCAAGGTGCAAGGAGGTTACAATGAATAACAAAAAGATGTTCTATCTTTCAGTAATTTATTTTGTAACCCTAATTGCGGCATTTATCTATGCGGGGAATGACCCACCTGAAAAATTAAAAGCAAAAGTGATTATTAATTCTGCTCTGCTGGTGTGGGAGGCACCAGCAGTAACTAAGCCCACGGAATTTCAGTTAAACAATGTTGAGAACATTTCATTAAATAATTTTAACAATCATCCTAAACTAAAATTTTCATCACTGGAAAAGTCTTCAGAAGCACTCTGCACAGTTTCATTACTTAACGACGAATTGAATTATGTGCATAAAGTTGTTTCTGAAAGTAATTCGGGAGTAGGAAACGGCGGCAAAGATAAGCTGAATATGAATACCGGTAAACGATAGTTGATCAGACAGGAAATGATTACATGTTAAAAAATAAATAGCCGTCCATCCAGATCTCCAAAATAATCCGCTCCTCTCCGGTTGGAGCGGGTTTTTTATCAATATGCATTTCAAAAAAAATTAAAGAAGACACAATACATGAATCAAATGTTACTCCCCATTACACCTAAATCAATTATCGGGCTTATTAACTACCAATCAGATGCAATTGTCAGCAAACAGATAATTAAAAGAAACAATGGCTCGGTTACACTCTATGCTTTCGATAAAGATGAGTCGCTTATGGAAAGTTCGACCCCGAATGAAATTATGCTGCTTGTTATAGAAGGCACAATTGAAATAAAAATTAATGGAACCATAAATCATATAAAGATGAATGAGTTTTATCATCTCACTTCAAACATACATTACCTAGTAACTGCCAAAGAAAAAACTAAAGTACTATTCATTGTTATTAAATGAATTTTATGTTCTATAATAATTTTCATGAAATATGTGAGGGATGGTGCCCACTGATTCAAAATCCCGTCTAATAATTTCCCCGTAATCTTATCCTAAAGCATCCGAAATTTGAGTTAAAAATTGCTTCAAAACTTACTAGAGAAATATTATCATTATTGCTTATAAATCCTTATTTTTGGCTGCAAATAAAGGATTTTTGTCTAACCCCAGGACTTTATCTTACTAAGGATTTTTGATGAAATATTTAGAAAACCTGTTCAACCTTAATAACAAAATTATTGTGGTAACCGGCGGCAGCGGCGTAATCGGAAGTGAGCTTGCCAAAGGATTTTTAAAAGCAGATTCAAAGGTGATTTTGCTCGATAAAAATGAAGAAAGACTGATCACAAAAGTAAATGAGCTAAAAAAAATAAATAAAAATACTTTCGGTTATACTTGCGATGTTCTTGATGAATCAAGTATCAGTTCCGTTAATGATTTGATCATAAAAAAATTTAAACGGATAGATGTTCTTGTAAATGCAGCCGGCGGTCAGATTCCGGGCACAACACTAAAACCCCAGCAGCCTGTGTTTGAACTCGGAATAGAAAACTTTAATAAAGTAACCGAACTCAATCTTGTTGGTACTGTTCTTCCTACTTTTGTTATTGGAAAAACAATGGCTAAGCAAAAACACGGCTCAATTATTAATATTTCATCAATGGCGGCGATAAGATCTATAACACGTGTAGTTGGTTATTCTGCGGCAAAAGCAGCGATTGATAATTTTACAAAATGGATGGCTGTTGAACTGGCTCTCAAGTTTGGTGACGGCTTACGCGTTAATGCAATAGCTCCGGGATTCTTTATCACTAACCAGAATAAAAATATTCTCGTAACAAAAAACGGTAAGCTTACACCAAGATCAAAATTGATACTTAAACAAACTCCATTTAAACGTTTCGGAAAACCGGAAGAACTTGTAGGTGTATCGCTATTTCTTGCAAGCGATGCATCACAATTTATAACCGGAACAGTCATCCCTGTTGATGGAGGCTTCAGCGTGTTTAGCGGAGTATAACATTTTATCATTCACTTGGATTAAGCAAAGGAAATAATTTGGCATTTGAAGAAACATGGAGATGGTTTGGTCCAAAAGATCAAATCACTTTAAGAGAAATAAAACAAACCGGTGCAACAGGAATTGTAACAGCACTTCATCAAATCCCTGTGGGTGAAGTCTGGACAGTCGATGAAATTCTTAAAAGAAAAAAAATTGTTGAAGACGAAGGCTTCACCTGGTCTGTTGTTGAAAGTGTTCCCGTTCATGAAGACATTAAGAAGCAGTCAGGAAAGTTTAAGGTATACATTGAAAATTATAAAGAAACTATCCGCAATCTAAGCCGATGCGGAATCAACATCATCTGTTATAACTTCATGCCTGTACTTGATTGGTCACGTACTGATCTGAATGTCATGTACAAAGACGGAGCTATAACAACAAAATTTGAATCCGATACATTTGCGGCATTCGATCTTTTCATACTCAAAAGAGAAAATGCTGAAAACGATTATACATCCGAAAAAATCTCAAGAGCAAAAAAAGTTTTTGAAGGAATGAGTGAATCACAAAAATCCGAATTACAAAAAACTATTTTGTTCGGATTGCCCGGTTCACTTGAAGCATACTCACTTGATGAATTCAGATCTGCACTAAAACAGTACGACGGCATTGGTCACAATGAACTTCGTGCAAACCTCTCTTATTTTTTAAAAGAAGTTACTCCCATAGCAGAAGAATCAGGAGTTTATCTTGCTATTCATCCTGATGATCCGCCATGGTCTTTACTTGGTTTACCGCGTGTTGTAGGCAGTAAAGATGATTTACAATTCATACTTGATTCGTACCAGTCCAATCATAACGGACTTACATTTTGCAGCGGTTCACTCGGCGCGGGCTTCAATAATAATCTGACTGACATTGCAAAAAGTTTTTCTGACAGAATTAATTTTGTTCATCTCCGGAATCTTACAAGAGATGCCGATAATAATTTTATGGAATCGTATCACCTTGAAGGCGATGTTGATATTTATGAAATAATGAAAACACTTCTGACGGAACAAAGAAGACGAGCTGCTCACGGTCAGTTGAATGCAAGAATGCCGATGCGCCCGGATCATGGGCATCTTATGTTAGCTGAACAGCAGAATAAAAATATTTATCCCGGCTATTCTTTAGGTGGAAGAATGAAAGGGCTTGCTGAATTGCGGGGAATGCAGACGGCAATTTTAAGATCATTTGAAAATTAAATACAGGAAATGAAATGAAAGTAGTTACATTCGGTGAAATAATGCTCAGGCTTGCAACACCACAACATCAGAGATTTTCACAAGCAGCAAATTTTGAAGCGACTTACGGCGGAGGCGAAGCCAACGTTGCGGTATCATTAGCAAATTATAAAATACCTGTTGAGTTTGTTACAAGGATTCCGAAGAATGATATAGGTGAGTCATGTTTAATGAATCTGAAAAAGTACGGAGTCAGCACAAACTTTATTGAGCGGGGCGGTGAAAGATTAGGAATTTATTTTTTAGAAAAAGGCGCGGTTAGCCGTGCGAGTAAAGTTGTTTATGACAGATCAAACTCCTCGATATCGCAGGTACAAAAGGGAATGTTCGACTGGGATAAAATATTTAAGGACGTAACGTGGTTTCACTGGACAGGAATAACACCAGCAATTTCACAGGGTGCTGCTGATGTTTGTCTTGAAGCAATCAGCAAAGCAAATGAAAAAGGAATTACAGTTTCATGTGATCTTAATTTCAGAAAAAATCTCTGGAAGTATGGAAAGAAAGCGAACGAAATAATGCCGCAATTAGTGAAAGGCTGTGATGTTATTCTTGGGAATGAAGAGGATGCCGAGATGAGTCTTGGAATAAAACCCGAAGGTGTTGATGTAACCGGTGGTCACGTAAGTGCTGATGCGTACCTGTCGGTTTCAAAAAAAATTATGGAATTATTTCCCAAAGCGAAAAAAGTAATTACCACTCTCAGAACATCAATAAGCGCAGATCACAATAAATGGTCTGGCGTATTATACAACGGTAAAGATTTTTTCACCGCACCAGAATATGACATCACCCACATTGTTGATCGTGTTGGCGGAGGTGATTCATTTATGGGAGGTTTGATTTACGGTCTGCTCACATACAAAGATGATGATCAGAAAGCACTGAACTTTGCTGTTGCAGCTTCATGTTTGAAACATACAATTGAAGGCGACTTCAATCTTGTAACAATAGATGAAGTTGAAAAACTGATGAAGGGTGACGCTTCAGGCAGAGTTTCAAGATAAATTAATTTTATTCCCATTTAGGTTTGATTCCGGGGGCGTATGGAAATTTCAGGCTTTGATAATATTCAAGCGTATGTTGTGGCTTTTCATATCCTTCCGGAATTGGCCGTTTGGAAAAAGTCTGAAAGTAAAGTACACAAGCATCCCGCCACCATTTTGCTTCTTCATACTGAACCTTGAGTAACATTAATACATGATTGAATCTTTCATCATCAATACTGCCTTTTAATGATGACCATGTATTTATCATCTTTCCAACTTCATCAGTTCCTGAATAATACCTGTAACACATTTCATCCCACAAAGTTCTTCCTGATTTAGTTTTATAATTCCAGTCAACATGATGAAACCATAACAGGAATTCTTCCGGACATAATTCAAGTGATGAAAATATTTTTGCAACTTCCGGATGATACTGATCAATTGCATTGCTGCCGGTTTCAGTTCTGTCAAAACCTATTCCCTGTTCATCTGCTTTGTGATAATAAACAGAAGTCCAGTCCGCGCGCTGTTTATCTTTTATCCAGGGTCCCGGTCCGTAGTGATGATCCCATCCCATCTGATGATGTAAACCTAAAGGTGTCATATAATTAACAATCACTTCTCTTGATGACATCATCATATCTTTAACAACATCAACAAATTCTTTATCGTTTGTGAAAGTCATTCTTATCCATTCATCAGCAATTTCTTCTGACGTCAGATTATGATCCCATGCAAGCCTGCCGAAAGCGTACCAGTTTGACTGTCCGAAAATATGACCCGTCCAATTAATATCATTACCAACATTGGAAACTCCCGCAATAGCAGTTAGAGAATGTCCATCAATACTTCCGTCTATAACTTGAGCGACTGCTGAACCTTTTCCATCTGCATATGTATCAGAATCAAAACACTCCTTATACATCGGTGCTAAGTATGCGAGTGTTGTTGCCTGTCCAAGATATTCCTGTGTTATCTGAAACTCCATTGCAAGATTTGTTTCCGGCATAGAACCGAATAAAGGATGAAAAGGTTCACGCGGCTGAAAATCTATTGCGCCATTTTTTATTTGAATAAAAACATTGTCGGAATATTTTCCGTCGTCCGGTTTAAATTCATTGTATGCTTGCTTTGCACGGTCTTCGGGATTTTCATTACTGTAAACAAATGCACGCCACATAACAACTCCGCCAAACGGTTTAAGAGCCTGTGCAAGCATGTTTGCGCCGTCAAGATGAGTTCTTCTATAATCCTGCGGACCCGGTTGACCTTCAGAGTTTGCTTTTACAAGGAACCCGCCGAAGTCCGGAATCAAGCTATAAATTTCTTTTGCTTTTTCATTCCACCAGTTTTGTACTACCTGGTTTAACGGGTCTGCGGTTTTTAATCCGCCAATTTCAATCGGCGCACTGAATCTTGCAGTCAGATATATTTTTATTCCGTACGGGCGGAAAAGATCTGCGAGTGCTTTTACTTTTAACAGGTAAGATGAAGTTAGTATCAAAGCATTTGCGTTAACACTTGTGACGACTGTGCCGTTGATACCTATGCTCGCATTTGCTCTTGCATAGTCAAAGTATCTTTGGTCAATGTAACCCGGAAGCCTGTGCCAGTCAAAGATGGAAAAGCCGGAGTAACCACGCTCAATTGTTCTGTCAAGATTATCCCAATGATTGAGCAGCCTTAGTTTTATTTTGGGTGAGCTTGTTATCGAAATATTTTCAATTAACTGATGAGTTTGTAAAAGGCGAAGGAAATAAAAAACTCCGTAAAGTACGCCAACATCTTTTTTACCAGCGATCAAAATCAAATTCTTCTGTTCATGCTTAATTGATTTAATGATAAATCCTTCATCATTAATTTTTTCGATTTGATCTGAGGGAATTAAATTCCGGATGATTTCAGAGTTATCATAAGCGCCAAGAACAATTGTTCCATTTTGTTCAGAGGAGGATTTTAATAATTCTTTACCGAGCAATCCTTTCAAACCATTTTCCAGTTCTTCGCAGGCAATATTCATTGTAGGAGTTACAGATTCACAAAAGTAACTACTGATTTTGCTTTGATAATTTTCCAACATGTTTTTATTGGTGATCAAATCGTACCGAAGCCATAGCCTGTAACCGTTCTCTGCTTTTAAGTTTGAACAGAAAACTATCGCAAAAAAGATAACTGATAATATTTTTTTCAAAGCAGATTATCCTTTAAAATTTATTTATAAACTTCATCATCACCCGAGTATTCATAAAAATCAAAATGAACTTTATTACTTGTTTGCTGATTATTTGATGTTACATATAATGCAAACATACAGCCAACAAATCCACCGGCTGTTCCGGTACTTAGAAAATTACCATCAACATTTTCTGCAAGTAATTTCCATTCATCATTTATTGAATAGGAGAATGTGTATTTTTCTTTATCGGCAAATATCTTAACAGATATTTTATTGTGACTGTGTCCTTCAGTAATCCTGACAGAATTGATTACTTTATAACTTTCTTCATTACCCGATTTCAAAAGCTGTATAACCTGTTCGCCATTCTCAACTGACTTACAGATTAAATAATAATTTTCTTCATTCTGAAAAATTAACAGCCCGGCTTTTTCATTTTCTGATCCAGGTTTAAACTCAAATGAAGTGCTTGCACTACATTTCAGATGATGCTGTCTTTGCCCGATGAAAGCCGGATTACTTTTTCCGCCGCAAGTTTCAGGTTTCAAATCAAGTGTCAAAATTCCTTGTTCAGAATTTATACTATACCATTTTTCCTTCGGTGTGCGGAGGAACATCCAGTTAAGATCTAACTCCGCATTTTCAAATTCATCCCTGATTGTAAAGTTTCCTCCGTAAGGTCTGATAGAAATGTCATCACCGGATTTAAGTGGTTGCGGATAATGATATTGAACAAGTTCATTCCCGTAATTAATAATTGGCCATTTAATGCCCTCTTCATCTGTAATCCATTTTACAGGAGCTAAAAAAGTTTCTCTTCCAGTATTATACATACCATCGTGTTCAAGAGAATATGGTCGGCAGCCAAGAAATACAGCCCACCAATCACCATTCTCTGTCTGCACAAAATCAGCGTGACCTGTAGATGTAATTGGATTAACTCTTTTCTTATCCAGATGTCGTTGTGTTAAGATCGGATTATCTTTAAAAGGAATATATGGTCCAAAAACATTTTTACTTCTGAATACTACTTCAGAATGCCAGTCAGCAGTACCACCTTCAGCAGCAATGAGATAGTAATGACCGTCAACTTTAAAGATGTGGGGAGCCTCAATCCATATAGGATTTTTGCTCAGATCAGTTCCACCATTAATTATTAATTTTTCTTCACCGACAACTTTGAGATTTTTATAATTGAATTCATACATCCTCAAAGTCCTGTGACCATCATAAAGAGGTTTGTAACCAGGCGCATCGCTGTTATAAATAATGTAAGCTTTACCGTCATCGTCAAAGAAGAGTGAGGGATCAATTCCATTTACTTCAGGAAGCCATACCGGATCGCTCCACGGACCTTCAGCACTTTTTGATGTTACTACAAAGTTGCCGCCGATATCAACAAGAGTACAGGTCACATAAAATAATCCGTCATGAAAACGTATTGCCGGTGCGAACAAACCACGCGAAACTCCCTGTCCTTCAAGATCAAGTTGTTCAGGTGTATTCAAAACATATCCGGTTAATTTCCAGTTAACAAGATCTTTACTTTTGAAAACCGGAAGCCCGGGATAGTATGAAAATGTTGAAGTGACAAGAAAGTATTCATCATTTACTTTGCATATACTTGGATCAGGATAGAATCCTGAAAGGATAGGATTTGCATAGTTAGTATTATGCTGCGCAGAAATTTCTTTACCACAAACGGAGAGCAAAATTATAAGAGAACAAAGGAGTGCACAAAGTCTCTTCAACCTCAACTCTCCGTTTACTGAATATTTTTGTTCACTAATTACTCTGATATTAATTCTTATGTTTAATGTTTACACTTTCCGGCGGACCCAGGTAGGATGGTTTTAATCCTCCCGTATCAATAACAATTTTTTGAAGAACAATACCGGGATCGACCATCCTGAATTTCAAAGTATGTCTTCCATCTGCTGTAATTTCATGTGTTGTAGTCGATGCTATAATATTGTTTCCAACACCTTCATTCCACCATTGGGGATATTTCCAATCCGGAATTTTATTGTCCTTATGAATATCAATCACCTGCGGGGATTCATTATCAAATGAAATTGCATACTGTAATCCATTCTCACTAAAGTTAAGCGTCGGAGAAAAGTATGCTGTTACTTTTAAATTACCTTTTGAGAAAAGATGTATATCATATTCAAGTCGTGGAGAATTTTCGTCAGGCGTAATTCTGCCTGTAGTTACAGGAACCGGAGTTATTGCAGAAAATGTTCTTCCCAAATTCTGGATAACCTGCCAAGTAATTTCATTTGTTTCTACTTTCCTTGAGTAGTTTACAGCTTCAATTGAAACAACCCCATTACTTTCAACAAAACCTGCTATATCATTTTTGCTGTCCGATGGATTAATTATAATCGCATTAATGACAACACTACTTCCTTCAGACCCATTAATTTTTATTTGCACAATATTTTTGCCTGCCGGGGCGTTATCCCAATCGACATCAACAAAAACTCTTTCTTCGGTGTTGATTGTTCCTTTCGACTTGCTAAACTTTATCCACTCTGCACCTGTAGTTAGAGAAAAATTAAACGGAGTTTTACCCTGATTAAAAATTTCAATGTAATATTCCTGTTCAGAAAACTTATCAAACTCAGGAAGGGTTAAATCACTTTTTGAATCAGGGAACCATTCGCCAGAACCTTCAACATATACACCCATTTGCGGTTCAATTTGATTTTCAATTTTCATGACATCTGGCATGATGTTGAAATCAGGCTGCTGCCAGCTTGTGTAACCGATGTGTGTCTGATCCATCATGTGTTTCCATTTACCATCAGCCAGAATGTTATTATAGTAATATGTGATAACCGAATCCTTATCAAATAACTCACACACTTTATCCGCAAGATTATTTGTTTCTACTCTTCCCTGTTTTGCGTAAAGATGATTTTTAGCGACTGTGAAATAAAGTTCATTCAGGTTTGCATGCTTCAACAGGATGATGAACCAACTGGTAATAAGCACTCTTATATTCATCCGGAATTGATTCAAAAATCATTTGTGATTTCGTCAACAACTTATTGTAATCACTGACAACGCTTTCTGCTTCGCGATAATTAATTAGGCTATATGTTTCAGCAGATAACATTTCCGGTTTACGGCGTGAGTTGTACTTTGTATAAGCAGATAATATTTCTGCGATTACATTTGAGTACTCTGAACCAAATTGTTTTTCAGCCCAGTTGATGTAATACTCGGGAAGATTTTCAGCAGAAAATTTTTCAGGATTCCATGCATAATCAAGAAAGAAACTTATTGGAAACTCCATCGGCTTTATGTCGCCGACATTCACAATCCAGATTCTGTCAGCGCCATAAGTATAAGCAAGATTCATTTGTTCCCATACTCTTTCGATCTGAGTTGTGTTGAGCCATTTATAATTTCTTGGTCCGCCTACAAAATCATAGTGATAATAAATTCCATATCCGCCTTTGCGCGGTTTATCATTTAACCCGGGAAGTTTGCGTATGTTGCCCCAGTTATCATCACACAATAAAATTGTTACGTCATCGGGGACTCTCATTCCATTGTCATAATATTCCTGGACTTCTTTATACAATGCCCAGACCTGCGGAATGTTTTCAATGTTTTTCTTCGTAACATCCTTTATTATTTCTCTTTGATCGTTAAGTATCTTTTCAAGAAGCCCGATGTTAGCTTCTTCACTCATTGCTTCATCGCCGTCACCGCGCATTGCAAGTGTAACTATGCTTTCATAGTCGTTCATTCTTTCAATACCATTTCGCCAGAAGTCTTTCAGAGTCTTTTCATTCTTCTCATAATTCCACGGACCTGAACCGTAACGCTGCCATTCAACGTGTGCGCGCATCATCGGTTCGTGATGAGATGTACTGATCACAATTCCGTATTCATCAGCGAGCTTTGGATTAAGCGGATCATCATCATAAAAGGCTCTTCCCCACATTGCGGGCCAGAGAAAATTTCCTTTTAGTCTAAGTATCAGTTCAAAAACATGATCATAAAAATAGTGATTGAATAATTCCGTCCCGAATTTTTCTTTAGCCCACCCGGATAAAGCAGGTGCTTCATCATTAATAAATATTCCCCGGTATTTAACTTTTGGTTCGCCTGAACTATAAACGCCTGGCAAAACATAAATATTTTCTTTTTTCTTAACAGGAACATCTGCCCACCAGTACCACGGGGAGACACCTATCTTTTCTGAAAGATCAAACATTCCGAAAATTGTTCCGCGTTTGTCACTGCCCGCAATTACAAGTGCTTTAGCTACATTCGGAAATGGGTTTTCAACAACCTGGATTAAAAATGATTCCCACTTTCCGGCAATATCATTTACATCAATTTTATTTTCGCTGACTAAATTATCGATCAACCTGTTATTACCAATTGTACCAATTAATATTATTTCTTTTTCTTTAAGAAAACTTTCAGAATTTATTACAACAAGTTGAGGTTCTTTATCAGTTACTTTTTGAATATCTGATTTAAGAATATCCGCAACACGAATAACACCGGGATAATCTTCCTCACTTACATAAATGTTTGATACGTGTGATTCTCGGGCAATAGTAAATGTGTGATCGGATTTTTGTGAAGTTATATAATTAGTCTTTGATTGTGCAAAATGAAATGATTGGGAGACAATGAACAGAAAGAAAGTGAAATAGAGTAAAAAATTCAGACTTAATATTTCTTTTACAATCTCTTTCATTATAATCTAAAAGTTATCAGTTCTGAATGGAGATGCTAAAAGATTTTCTTTATTACATAAGTTGGCACCATCAGGATTATCAGCCCAGGCATAACGTACCGCAACAGGATTTTTAACTTTATCGCTCCACACAATTACTTGATCATCTTCTATTTTTGCATTTGCCCAGACAAAATTTTTATCCTCACCGGCAATTGAAAAATATTTCAGTTTTTTACCGTCACTTGTTTTTAATCCGCTTCCTGTATTTGTAAATGATATTATAACTTTAGCATCTTCAACTTTCATCGAATTATATATCGGACCGGAATAAACAACATCATTTTTTCCATAAGCAACTTTTTGTGCAGCTATAAATAATCGTTCACCAACATCTTTTTTATTTAACGGGTGAATATCATTCCATTCACCGATATCAATTGTAACTGCCATTCCTGTATTCTTGACAGACAATGTTTTTAATTGTGCTTCACGTATCCGCGCCCAGCCGCTTTCAGCAGGTTCATCTTTTGTTTCCATAAAATTGGGAAGCTGCACAAACAAAAAAGGAAAATCTCCCTGCTGCCATTTCTCTCTCCAGTTTTTTATTAATGAGGGAAACAACTTTGCGTACTCATCCGGATTATCAACATTAACTCCTGCTTCGCCTTGATACCAGATGGCTCCTTTAATTTTATAATTTAACAGCGGCGCTATCATTCCATTATACAATCCAAGCGGCTTCCATCGAATAAAAGTTTCAGGAGCTAACGATTTCATTTCCGCACCAAGTTTATACTGCCATAAACCTGTTAAATCGATTGTAGAATTTTCTGCAACAATGTTGTAATCTTTGTCAGGTACAAATCCTCCACTGCCTGAATTATTAATTACACGAATAACAATTGTGTTTTCACCTTGCCTAAAAACACCTTCAGGAATTTTGTAACGCCTTGGCGGATATTGATAACTTGTTGTTCCGATAAAAACTCCGTTTACATAAACTGAATCAGCGTCAACTATTCTTCCAAGAAATAGTTTTACTTCTCTCCCAGCTAAGGTGGCTGGGACATCAAAATTTTTTCTGAACCAAACCACTCCGTTTTTCAAACCAAGGTCTGTACTTTCAGCCCAGTAACCGGGTATATTCATACTTTTCCAGTCCGAAGTATTCAAATTGTTTTCATACCAACGTGGTGAACCTTGAATGCCTTTATCTTTTTTCCAAAGTTCCGCATACCATTTATTTATTCTTTGTTTATCCGATTCAATTATCTGGTTTACAAAGTTATCATCTTTAAACTTTATGGCTTCTGAATATTGTTCAGGAAAATCAATTAAAGCCTCTTCACTCATCCACGCTTGAACAGGTGAGCCGCCAAGACTTGCATTGATAAGTCCGACCGGAATTTTATATTCCTCATAAATTTTCTTTGCAAAGAAATAAGCAACGGCAGAGAATGTTAATACGTTCTTAGGATTTGCTTTCTTCCATTCACCTGCATGAAGATCGCTCATTGGCGTATTAAAATTATATCTGTCAGGGACTTCGAATTGGCGTATAAAAGAATTTTCTGAGTTAGCTATTACATCTTCATACAACGGGCTTGCGCGTTCCATTGTCAATTCCATATTTGATTGACCTGAACAAATCCAAACATCCCCAATAAGAATATCTTTAATGATAATTCTATTGCTTGATGAAATAGTCATATCATAAGGACCACCTGCTTCAAGTTCAGGAAGAACAATTTTCCATTCGCCTTTTGAATTTGCTTCGGTTGAATATGAAGCATCCAGAAAATTAACGACAACATGTTCACCAGCAGAAGCCCAACCCCAGATGTAAAGCTTGACATCGCGCTGGAGTATCATTCCATCGCTAATAAGTTTTGGTAATGTTACCTGTCCATAAGCAGGAAGAATAAAGAGCGCTAGCAGCAGACAGATTTTTTTCAGCATAGTTTTTATCCTACTTCAATAGCAATAATTTTTTTGAACTGATATAATTACCTGCACTGATCCTGTATATATACGTCCCTGAAACTAAATCAGATAAATCAACATTGATCATATATGTGCCCTTATCGAATTCGCTGGTTGAAAGCACTTTCACAATTTGTCCAAGCATATTTATCAGTTCAAGTTTAACAAAACTTCTTTCAGCAACACTGAATTCAATAGTCGTCGCCGGATTAAACGGGTTAGGATAATTCTGTTCAAGACTGAATTGTAAAGGCAATGAATTTCCCTCATCAACATCAGTCACCTGTTCGCCGGTTGTAAATGTTGCTGAAGTGGAATAAGGACTTGTTCCCTGAGGATTTGCCGCACTAACTTGCCAGTAGTGAAATTGGTTTGCTGCAAGAACACTCGTTTGTATTGTTGTATCGCTAAGAGTAGAATCAAAAACAACATTTGTAAAATTTGAATTTGTTGCTACCCGAACTCTATATGAAGTAGCAGTTTCTGATGAATGCCATGTAAGAACAGGATTGCGCGGTTCATTACTTGTCCCGTTAGGTGAAATAAGTACAGGTCTGAAAGGTGCACGAAGATAATTTTTCAACCACACCATTGCGGGACGTTCTGCAAGTCGATCATCTAACAAATAAGCATTCGTCTGCCAGATTTCAAATTGAACATAACCCCATAATGTAATTCCAACTACTCCGGGATGTTCATACAACGCAGGGAAGATTGATTGATACTTCGTCAACTGCGTGTTATCATTTGCTTCGTTAATGTCAAACTCAGATATATAGATTGGCAATCCTGTGTTAGCAAGATTAGTAAGATTGTTAACCAAAGTATTAAGTGAAGCACCGCCGTTCACTTCAAAATTATGACCCTGAACTCCGATACCATCAATCAGTCCCCTGTCTTTCAACAGATTTATGATCTGAATAAAATTTGCATTGGCAGTATTATCATTGATTACACTATACTCATTAATATGAAGTTTTGTACCGGGCGATAAATATTGTCTCGCAAGTTCAAACGATTTGATAACCCAGTCCCAGCCGGTCGTACCGTCACCGCCAAGTGCATCTTTATAAGAAGGCGGATCGTGCAGCGGTTCATTAACAACATCACAAAAATCTGCATCAGGATATCTTTGTCCAACGAGTGTAATCCATTCAACAACTTCTTCATACTGACTCGCTGAATCAAGACTGCTTATCCATCCGGGTTCCTGGTTTCCCCAGATCAATGTATGATGTTTATACGGGAAGTTATGGTTGAGTGCATAGTTGTAAATGTTATCTAGTTGAGTCCAGTTATAGTTATCCTGGCTTGGTTCAGCACTACCCCATTTGCCTGCGTTCTCAGCGGTAACCTGGTTCCAGTAATCATCAAAGTTAGCACGGATATTATTGCCATCGCGAACAATGTTCCCTACAAATTTTGGTTTGTTGATTGCCATCTGCGCAAACGACAGATCAGTACAAAGAATAAGGAACAATGTAACTGTTAATATTTTCTTTAAAAATAATTTCTTCATTTTCATAATTGATCTCCGGAACATTATTGAACAAAAATTTTATTCATCGAATTGATATGCGCCAATGTAAGGTTTTACTTTTCCACTCAACCTGACTGCCTTCATAATATTATCAGGAAGTGTTGATCCATTAATTCTCTTATAGTTTTTTGAAAGTTGAAAATTTCCAAGCTCAACACTTTTGAATAATGTACCCTGAAAATCAAAAACGTTACTGCTCTTTAAAAGATAACCGGGATATAAATTTTTTAATTCATCTATTGAGTTGAACGCTGATTGGCATTTGTCATTATTTGCCGGACTCCATAATATCATTGAAGATTTTTTCTTATCTGAGTTATATACAAATTCATTGTAATCAAACTTAGCTAACTGGTCTTTACTCAATTTTGAACAAAGTGATACCGGCTGCCAGACAAACATCAATGGTCTGTTAAAATTTTCACTGCAGTACATAAGGTTGTTTACAAACTCGTGTCCGAATCGTTCATCAACATCAGGACCCGTTGCTGGATGCCAACCAAAATGATCACCCTGCGCACTTCGTTCATTTCTTCCAAAGCAAACTATGCTGTTGTAAAAAGTATTGTTATATACTTTAACATCAGAAGCATTAAGAACCATAATCCCATGATCGCAATTAACAAAAACATTCCCGGCACAAACAGCACCTTTTGAAATCTCAAAGAAGAAGCCGTTATCACTTGGCCAGACCTGGTCGGTTCTGATTTCATAATCATTTCTTCCGACATCCTGTATCCAGTTGTTGACAAATACACCATCCACATTACCTACATCGTACCAGATGCCATTTGAATTTGGGAGTTCTGTAACAAGATTATCTCTGCATGTTACGCGGTAAGATTGATTGAATATTTTTACTGCGGCAGGATAGTAACCTGTGATGTTCTCGATGTTGTTTCTTGTAAAAATATTTTTTTCAAGCAGCACATCATTTGATGCGATGACATAAATACCTTCTGTACTTGTGTCACTTATCCTGCAATGACGGATAACAAGTGAATCACCTCTGAAATATCCGGCGACTCTTGAGCAAAAAGTAATTGAACAATTTTCAAACGTTGTTCCTATTACTGCTTTGCCATGATCTTTTTCATTTGAAATACCTTCGGGTTCTGTTCCTTCAATTTCAATTGCCCTGTAAGCATAATGAGTGAACGTAATTCCTTTTATCACCGGACCTTTTTTATCAGTTTTTTTTCCGTTGACATCTTTGGTTGTTCTGATTAGCGCAGCATCAAATGCGGTTATTTCGATCAGTTTGCTAGAAGGATCAGTTCCTATATAAACTGTACCGGATTCATAATCGATATAAAAAGAATTTTCATCAACCTCGCCTTCCCATCCTGCTGATTGAAGAAATTTTCCGTCAACAAAAACCATATCATTATTGAATTTGTGAAGCGGTGTTTTTTTCCCTTCACGATTTCTCCGCCACCAGTCAGCGGGTTTTTCGGGGAAGAGATAATTCCATTTGGTAGTCCATAACCCGTTGCCAAGATTTTCCCATTTATCAGCAACATAAGTTCCTTTAACAATAACTTTTTCATCAAGGTATGGTTGTATAGTTATTCCCTGGTTGAAAATTAAATTGCCTGTCCTGTATGTTCCGCCTCTAAGAATTATTGCATCACCAGAATTTGCATTTTGAAAAGCCGACTCAATGGTAGTTGGATTTGTTATTGATTCACCGTTACTCTTAATGCTTCCATCAACTGAAACATAAATAATACTACCGCTTACATTTGGTAATTCATATGTCTGATGAATGGGTCCGTATGGTCCCCCTGAAGGTTGCGCTACTAATAAATTTATAGATAGTAACACAACCAACAGTGTAGGAAAAACTAAATGGTGAAATTTTATTTTCATCTCCTGAACAATTTTATTTTATAAAATGGATTACTTCATTAATATCATTTTATTTGTTTGGGTAAAACTTCCTGCTTCAAGTCTGTACATATAAATACCGCTTGGTAGAGATGCAGCGTTAAAAATACTTTCGTAGAATCCTGCTTGTTTGTAACCTTCAAACAACACGGCTATTTCTTCGCCAAGTAATGAATAAACTTTTAGCGAAATATATCCGCTCTCCGCAAGTGAATAATTAATTTTTGTTTCAGGATTAAAAGGATTCGGATAATTCTGTTCAAGTGTGAATGAAACAGGTACATCGGCTAAATCATTAACAGAGGTTATTAATTGAAGACCTTCAATTCCATCCTGTAAATTTGTATAAGCTTCCTCCAGTGCATCTGCTGCAGAAAGATTAACTGTATAATTTGTATTTGTCACTGTAACGGCGGCAGTTAAGTACGCCTGTAATTGACTCCATGATTGCGGAGTGTAATTAATTTCTGTCAGTGTATCGCAATAAGCATACAGCGAATCAAGTCCGTTGAAATAATTTCCTACATCTACAACATCGAAAAAAGCCGGTTTACATTTGTTGAGTGTATTCCACAGCGATGAAGCCTGGTTTGTTTTGAATGTCCACTGATCATTTAAACCATCTTTTGAAACACTGATGATTTTACCGCGACCCGAAAAAAAACTTCTTTCAACAAAACATTTAAATAATTGTCCGTACTGGTTTGCCTGAAGCTGTAAAACAGAAGCTGATGGATTTGCTGATCCTGTTGTTACATCAAGTTCTGTGACAGCCATTTCATCACAGATAGGATAAAATTTATTGTACGAAGCTATCCAGTCAGTTGCAGTCGGATAATACAGATCATCATGTTCCTGCATACCGATACCATCAAGCAACCCGGCTTGATATATAGGTGTGAGAAGTCTTACGATGCCGTCAGCTTTTCTCGAACTGTGCGTGTTATAGTCATTGTAATATAATTTCATTTGAGTTTCACCGTACTGATTGCAATAGTTTCTTGTGAACTCAAAAGCTTTCATGATATATGTGCTATCTCCGAAAGTTGTATACCATTCGTTATTTGTTGTTCTTACGTTACCGGAATTATCATCGATCGCTTCATTCACTACGTCCATTGCACTAAGTAAACCGGGCCAGGTTTCGTGGAGTATTCTTATGACTTCTTTTATAAAATTTTCCATCCGCTGAGTCATCTTCTCTTTTGTAAGTCTGACTCCACCCGCAGTATAACCGGAACGGAAAAATGCAGTTCCGGGAGTTTGACTATGCCAGACTAACGTATGACCGCGGAAAGTAAATCCCTGTCGTTTAGCCCAATTCAACTGAGCAATAATATTTCCGTTGAATGTAATTACAGGATGAATATCAATTGAATCCCTTTCCTGTTGATTGGAAGCTGAACTATATGCATTCGCACTCGCGGTTATATCAACAATGTACGCGGGCTTCATCCAGTTGCCCGGGCTCATAGAATTCATATGATACTTAATCAGATATCCACCGTTAGCAGCAACTACATTTGACTGACCGGGTACATACGGATCAGTAGGAAAACCAACGTGAGCATACGAGAGAAGACAGCCGATATAAAAATCATCACTGAATACATCTTTAAGATGCGGAACATTTGTTTCAATTGTATCTGATTGTGCACTGGCATTTGCTGAAAGCATCAGCAAGATCAAAACTATTAACGCAGAAAAATTAATTTTAAAGAAGGATTTTAACGAAACTCTCATTTTGCAGCCTTTCCGGTAATGAACATTCAGGATTTCAACTCAATTTTATATCTGCCGGAAATTATCATTTTTCATGCGGAATTTTTTCCGGGCAGTTGAAGCAAAAGAACTAAGCATTACCTGAAATAATTTTGAGCCGAAATAAAAAGTAGTTACAAAAAAGATTCAGCTCTTATTGAAAACTTATTAAAAAAAACGCATTCATAATTCTAAAAAAAGAGCCTGTCCATGATCTACGGACAGGCTTCTACAAAATAGATCCCTTATCCTGCTGTTATTTCAGAGTAGGATAAGAAGTCTTTCATTATTTCACTAACAATAATTTTTTAACACTAACAAAATCACCGGTATCAAGTTTATAGAAATAAACACCCGATGCCAGGTTTGAAGCATTAAAATGTACTGTATGTGTACCAGCACTGAATTCACCTGATGCAAGTCTTGCAACTTCCTTACCGAGTACATCATAAACAACCAGGTTAACTTCGCCGCTTCTCGGTAAAGCAAACTGAATTGTTGTAGCCGGGTTAAACGGATTCGGGAAGTTTTGTTTCAGATCGTATGCTGCAGGTATCTGACCGTCAAATTCGTCTTCAATACCTGTAACATCTTCACGATCAACAAATACATCGATGACTTTCATTGAAGTTGTTGTACTTCCTTCCCAACTGTTAAGCGCGAAGTAAATACCATTGAACTTCTCGGTTGCGATGACATTGTGATAATCTAATTTTGTTCCGCTGAATGTATAGCTTCCATCATCCTTAGCGAGATTGAAAATTATTTCATTAGCAGGACCAACATCAGCAACACTTATTGAGAAGTCATAAGTGCCCGGTCCGGCAACAGCATTTGCAGGCTGCTGACCATTTGCACCAAGTACATAACTCTGAGATCCGTTTGTCATCAGCCAGGTTGAATTAATTACACCGCCGTATGAACCGGCACCGCCGACACCAGCCCAGATGGGAAGTTCATTAGTACCGCTTGGAGGTAAGAATAAATATCCGGAGTGGTTGTCTTCTGAACCTGTCCACCTTGCCAAAGTTGTATCTCCGTCAACTACGTTACCGGGATTTTCTCCGTAGAATAATCCATAACGTAATCCGCTCCATCCTTCAAAACCGCCGCCTTCAAAAATCATTTTTCCGGTGAAGGTTATTTTTCTTCCTGCTGAAATATCAACAGTACTTATTAGACCGCCGCGCATTGCAACCCAGTCTGTATTAGGCTGAGTTCCGCCGGCTCCCGCATTACCAATTACTGCGCCGGGTAAGAAATCCCATCCGCCTGTTCTGTCACCCATAAATCCCCATGAATCAAGATAGTAACCTTGCCATGGAGCTTCAGGTACATTAATAGGATCACCGAGATCAATAAAAACATCTGTCAGGTTTACACCGGTTATTCCTGTTGTTCCGATATCATTGCCGGGATTTATTCCGAATACAATTCCGTTATAAACATCAGACCCTCTTGAAGATGTATCTATGTGAGTTCCGCCGAACCAGTAACTGTTATCATCTTTTATAATGTACCACCTGATTTCGTGAGTGCCGTCACCCATAGGTCTTACTGAGAAAGCCCAGTTGTATGTACCGGCGCTCATTGGTGCACGAGCCGGTGCCTGGTTGATAACACCCATTGTGTAGTTACCACCGCTGAATGTGCTTATCCAGCTTCCGCCGTTTACTGACCACTGTGTACCGTTACCGCTGTTGCCGCTCACCTGGTCATTCGTACCGCTATGAGGAGTGAACATAAAACCATAGGCATCATTCTCTTTACCGGATACAAACATTGCTGTATCTGTTCCCGGGTTTACAATTCTTCCCCAACGGGCTGTATCGGTGTTAGCATATTGCACCGTGCCGGCGCTGTCATGTCTGAATAAACCATATCGTAATGCGCTCCAGCTTGTTGGACCTCCGCCTACGAATTCTACTTTACCTGTTACAATGATTGCTCTTGTCGGAGTAGCCGTTAATGGTTCAATGAAACCACCTCGCAAAGTAGCCCATGCACCACTTGGTGTTGAACCTGTTCCGCCCATTCCGCAGTTACCTATAACACCACCCGGAATGATTGGCCAGCCATGTCTGTTAATTGAACCCCAATCCTCAACATAGAATGGTTCGAATGGAGCTTCCGGAATCGTTATTGGTGTACCAAGACTTGCCTGAACTTCAGATAAGTTTACTTGGGTTAATCCTGTTGTACCAATATCGTTGCCGGGGTTAATACCGAATACAACTCCATTATATGAATTGGAACCGACTGATGATGTGTCGATCCTGATTCCGCCGAACCAGTAACCGTTATCTTCTTTAACGATGTACCATCTTACTTCGTGAGTGCCATCACCCATTGGTCTGACTGAGAAAGCCCAGTTGTAAATGCCTGCACTCATTGGTGCGCGAGCTGGTGCCTGGTTAACAACACCTAAAGTATAGTTACCTCCGCTGAAAGTACTTATCCAGCTTCCTCCGTTTACTGACCACTGCGTACCATTTCCGCCGTTACCGCTTACCTGGTCATTTGTTCCGCTGTGCGGCGAGAACATATATCCGTAAGCATTGTTTTCTAAACCTGACCAGCGGACGGTATCAGTATTCAGATTTATCAAAGTACCCGCACTATCATGTCTGAAAATTCCATAGCGCAATGCGCTCCAGCTTGTTGGACCTCCGCCTACGAATTCAACCTTACCTGTAACAACAACCGCATTTGTTGTTGTAGCAGTTAGAGGCGCAAATCCACCGCGCAAAGTTGCCCAGGCGCCTGCAGGTGGTGAACCCGTTCCACCCATTCCGGCATTTCCCGGGGTTGTACTGTTGATTATAGGCCAGCCATGTCTGCCAATCGATCCCCACTGATCAATCGGAGTCTGTGCCATGGAAATTTCACTAAACACAAAAAGTGCAATTACCAGAGTTACTAGTGTAGATATAACTCTTTTCATGACGCTCCTTCCTTATAGTTGTTTATAATTTTCCGAATGTTAATGAACTGTTTTTTTTTCAATAAATATTTTGATGATTAAAGTGACATTAAAATTATCCGGAGATAGATGACCTCCGGATAATTAGCTCTTACCGGTCACTCATCATTTCATCAGAACAAATTTTCTTGTAAGTGAAATATTACCTGCTTCCAGTTTGTACATATAAATACCGCTTGCCAAACCTTCTGCGTTAAATGTAGCAAGGTAGTTACCAGCTCTCTGCTCGCCTTCAAACAAGCTTGCAACTTCCTGTCCGAGCATGTTGTAAATCTTTAAAGTAACATGACCAGAAACCGGAATTGAATATTCAATTTTTGTTTCAGGGTTAAATGGATTAGGATAATTCTGTCCTAACTGATATTCAGCCGGAACAATACCTGGCTGCGGTTCTACGCTTGATATATTTGATATATCACCTGTTTCAAGTGCGTAATAAATTTTTTGATACTCAGCATCTGCCTGTGCTTTCCAGAGATTATATTCATTAGGCCACCAGCGGTAGAGATCACCTAACGGGAATCCGCCAAGTGCTGCGGTTTTAATTACATCATTTGTATAAGCCATATTTTCTTCAAGCGGCCATAACTGGAACCATCCATTATCAGGTTTCCATGCATAGTTAACATCACAGCCTGAATCCCATTTACAATTAAGCCAGGGTTTTATAGAATCAATATTTGTTGGGCTTAGTATTAAACCCGGATCAATTCCATCATAGAGATTGACCGAATTCATATATGGATATACTTTGTTTCCACCGCCGTCAACACTGTCGAAGAAAGCAATAGTCTGGTTATTGAGCATAGGCTGTGGTTCCGGTATTTCATCTTCTCTTCTTTGTTGAGTAAGGAACTGAGCCCAGGGGCTGTTCGCCATCCAATCAACTAACCATGGTTCAATCACATAATTATTATTTGCGAATAGTATCCGTCTGTCCTGATCAGTAAATGGTACCGTAAAACCGAAGCTATCAACAAGCGCGATACTAATTGTTCCTCCGTTTATTGCATCACCGTCAAGAGGTCTTTTTCCGTACATATATGTGTTAACAAACAAGGAGTTTGTAACTGACATCTTGTACCACCAGCCGCTTTCAAGTGTAAACATATTTACGTTGTGGAATGTACAGTGATTGAAGTGAACATTGTCTCCATACTCACTTCCTTCCTGCATATAGACATATCCAATATTTGAAAATGTGCAGTTCTCAAATAACAAACTATCGATGTGCCATTTAGTCGATTCATAAGGGAAGGAAACTGCTCTGCCATAATATCGCAGGTGTGTATCAATACAATTTTTCCAGTAGCAGTTTTTAAATTTACCAACAAAATGATTTGCGGTTACTGTTACAGATCCGCCTGCACCTACCTGGGGTGTTGGTGAGTAATCAAAGATGACATTTTCAAAAGTACCCCTTACCTGTGATGTACCAAGCGTGTCACCGATAAAACGGATTTGTGAACTAACCTGCGCACCGGATTCATCTGCGTATCGTAACCAGACATTACTCATAGTTAGATCACCAAGACACTGGAACATAAAATCTCTGTTCACCAAATCATCGGGCGTCCATAAAATTTGTGGTGGAGAAGTTAACTGCGTAGTTCCGGGTTCTGGAGCAGTTATCCTTAAGTGTTCTCCCATTGGAATGGTTATTAAACCACTCAGAACATAGTAACCAAAGTGCTCAAGATTAAAAACTGTGGTGGACAATGTTCCATTCGTTATTGCTTGCTGCACGGCATTGTTCAGGTTACCTGCACTACCTGGTGCGTCGCTGGGAACGTTAACTATAGTTTGTGCAAACAATGTGGTTTGCAGTACTACAGTAATAATCAGAAGTTTGAAAAAATGTTTCATTTAGATTCTCCTTCTACTTTATGATTTATAAAAATTTTCATGTAAATATTTTATTTGTTAAAGTCTGTATCGTAAACCAACGTTTGCTGTAAAACCATAGTATTGTTCATTTGTTAATCCGCCAATTGTTTGCTGGGCAGATGCATTTCTTCTGTTATTCAGATTAAACATATCCAGGTACACTTCGATATTAGCCCAGGGAAGAATTTGTCTTGCCGAAGCATCCATTCTAAAATAGTCTCTGGTAAAACCATCTTCTTCTGGGAAACCTCCGATATAACTGACTGAATTACCTTGAAATACGAATGATACTCTTGCAGAAAATCCTCCATAATCATATCCGATATAAGAATTCAAAATATCATCTGGCTGGTAAATCAATCGTCCTGCTCTTGTGCTATCAAAAACTTCTACGATAACTCTGGGTTCAGTTGAACCAGGATACCAGTTGGGGTTTGGACGACTCCTATCATTTCTAAGTGGATAAGTAGCTTCAGATGAAATGTGAGTGTAGTTAAGCCCCAATACGACTCCATCTAAAGGAAAAGGTAAATACCATAACCTTGTTTGCAAATCAAATTCGATTCCTTTGACTGTTGCTTCATATGGACTGTTAATAAAAGTATAAACTTTAGCGGCATCCTTAGGTATAGCTCCATTTATTTCGTAATCGTAAATCGTATTGATTCCGGCAGGAGCAGTAGTGTGCAGAGAATAAGTTGTATAGTAGGAAAAGTTTTTTATAGTCTTACAAAATCCACCAACTGTGATTAACCCTATTTCATTATTGTGAAATGAGAATATTAAATCATGATTAAAGGATTTAGCAGTTAATAGATCTGGATTGCCTGCCCATACGCTATTCAAAGTATAATCCATCGCTATTCGAGGTGATAATTGATGATAGTCCGGACGAGCGAGTGTATTAGTATAGGCATAACGGACATCGACCCATTCTAATGGTTTGAATTTTATTTGTACCATTGGCAGCCAGAATTCATTGTCGGGAGTTGAAATTACAGTATCGATAGTTTGAGCCAACGGATTACGAGCATCAACCATGTTATAAACCTCATAGTTCGTCCTTACATTCTCATACCTAATACCGCCAACAATTCCAAAACGCCAAATGTTTACCTCTGTCATCCAATAACCTGCAAAATATTTTTCTTTGTACTTATAATCATTTGCCAATGATTGGAATGGACCATTGAACCATCCACCTGGATTTTGTCCCCCGCCTATGCCCGAAAACTCTGCAGTGCGAGAAATGAAGTAAGTCATATCCACTGGTATTGATGGATCAGCCATCCAATACAACCTTCCGAATTTGTCATCGAGAAAATTATTGTATAGTTCATTATCAGAAGCAGTAAAATTCGTAACCGGGAATCTTCCATTAACCAACTGCAATCCATATCTGGCTGCAAGAGAATCCATTATGAACTGATTATAAGACCCAGTTGAGTTTAAATTGGCATAAGGGGTTTCCTGATCATTTGAGTGATTCTGATAACCATACTGAACACCAGTCTTTAAATAGGCGGAAATTGTGGGACCAAGAGGGAGAGGAATTTTAATATTTGTCTTGTAAACCTGATTATTTTCTTTATAACGAGTGCTGAACAAATTAGCCGTAGAAAGATATGTACCCGAATGTCCTCCACTTGCTTCATATCTTTGATACGATGTTAATTGTTCAGGAATAGTGTTGAAAGGAACCGGGACTGTTATTCCTGCATCCTGGAAAAACTGTAAATACGGTGAATTGGGTAATGAGTTAAATGCATACGTATTTGCAAATCTCAAATCAAACTCAATACCTTCATAATTATAATTAAAGACTAAAGTATTGATTGCAGCATCAATATCGTTTTCCCCTGTTTTGTAATTAAAATTAATTCTTCCTTCAAAATAGTTCAGGAATTGTCTGAAGTCTTCAAACTTTGAATTCAAACGAGTAAACATATTAATTGATTTTATTGAACCAGAGGGTAGTTTAAAATCGAGTATAAGATTTCCACCATAACGTTTTCTGGTCTCAAAATGTCTAACTTGTTCGACATAAGTAGCTCTTATATCCCTAAAACCATTTACACCTACATTCAGTAACGGTACGTTATATCTACCTTCCATATTGTCTGCATTTCGGTCATAGCTTTCAATGTTTCCAAGCAAGTAGACTCCAAGAAGATCATCAAAAAATCTTGTGCTGACCGAACCTACAGCCCTGTAGTTACCATACTCTTTACTTTTGGCGGTATACCCTGATTGCCATAGCAAATCTGTATGCCACTCTGATGGTGCTTCACGTAATTCCATATTAACCGTGCCACCAATAGAGTTACCATTAAGATCAGGTGTTAAGGACTTATATACTGCTACTGTCTTTAACATATAAGGTGAGATCATACTTATATCGACACTTCGGTCATTCGTAATTGATTTTGAGGGATCAGTTGAACTACCTTGAGAAATCACACCGATGCTGGTGCTGCCTGTGGTTGCAAGCTTGAAGCCCTCTATTTCTACTGAATTAAATTGTGGTGCTAATCCCCTGATCACAATTTTATTTGCTTCACCTGAACTTTGCAGAGTGGATACACCAGGCAAACGACCTATGGTCTGTGCGGCGTTAAAGTCAGGTAGTTCCTGTATCCTTGATTCAGAGACTATGTTGGCAATTTTATCAGAAGATAATTGTTGATTGATAGCTTCAAGCTGACCCTGAGCCTGTGCAGTAATAACAATTTCCTTCCCGAGCAGAGTAGTTGCCGAAAGCTGGAAATTCATTTGCAGCGTTTTTCTCTCCGGAATATTTACCTCGTGAGTTTGAGGTTCATATCCCAAATATGAAACTTTCACTCTCTGTGTGCCGGATGGAATATTATAAATGGAATACCCGCCATCAAGATCAGTTGCTGCCCCGAGTGTACTTCCCTCAATAATTATATTGGCGCCGGGCAAGTCTTCACCTGTTGTTTTATCAGTTACCCTTCCTTTAAGTGTGCCCGTTTGTGCCGATAAAACATCTGTGCTAATAAGCACAAAGACTAAAGCACCAAGCAATACTTTACTCAATGAGTAGCAAAATGACATAACTCCTTCCTCCTCTTTTAAATTCCTTTTTAATTTTTTTGTGAAGTTGTCTGATAATTTTTCTTCACAATTTTTTCTTAAACAGCTTAGAACTATTACCTGCATTTGATGTCAGGTTATTTTCAATTTGTAATTAGTTAAGGCGCGAATTTCCTTAACTCAACTATTTACTTTCCTTAGGAATTTTTTTCACCGCATAGTATGCAGGTTTAGGCTTTCCACTATGATCAAATAAAAGCGGATAGTTTGTCCGTCCTTTTATAGGCCAGTCGTGCAGCCAGGATTCATCGTCACTTATACCCCAAAACGTAATTCTCGAAACAGATTCATCGTTCACTAAAAAAACTTTAAACAGATCAGCATATCTTTCAGCCAGCATATTTTGATTTTCTTCAGGCAGACGATCAGGATATGGATTAAATTCTTCTCTCAATTTTACATTCATTGATATATCGGCGCCAACGGGAATGTTATTGTACGGCAGTACATCAATATCCAATTCAGTTATCATCACTTTTAAACCAAGCTTCGCAAAAGCTTTTATTGTTGAATCAAGTTGTGATGTTGTGGGCCAGTCCATTTTATAATGTCCCTGCAAACCAACAGCATCGATTTTGATTCCCTTTGATCTCAGCATTTTAATTAATTCAATTGCGCCGTTTCTTTTAGGTTCATTCTCTAATGAAAAATCATTGTAATACAACTCAGTATTTGGATCCGCTTGACACGCAAACTCAAAAGCTTTTTGCAGGTAATCTTCACCTATAATCTTCACCCATTCTGATTGTTTGAGTGTACCGTCTTCATTCAATGCTTCGTTAACAACATCCCAGCCGTTTATTTTTCCTTTGTATCTTCCAACTACTGTGGTAATGTGTTCCTCCATAAGAGTAAGTAACTCTTCGCGGCTTTTATAATTTCCGTCAGAATTTTTAAATACCCATTCAGGTGTCTGCTGATGCCAGATGAGTGTGTGACCGATCATCTGCATATTCAGTTTTTCACCAAGTGCTACGAATTTGTCAGGCAGTTCAAAATTATATTCACCTTCTGATGGATGAATTTTTTCCCACTTGAAAACATTTTCTGCAGTGATTGAATTGAATTCACTCTCGAGTAAAATATTTGATGCATCATTTTTTTGAAGAATATTTTCTTCATTCAATGCTGCGCCGATATAAAAGTTGTTCTTATAAACTTCACGTAATGGTCCATCACTTTGCGCGAAAGAAATCTGACTCAGTAATAGTGCCGCTGCTACGACTAAAAATTTTTGTGATAATATTTTCAGATGACTTTTCTTCATATCAATTATGATTCTTGTCTTCTGAGAGTGAGATCATGTTCTATATCACTCATCATTTTATTTGTTAAAGGATAGAAGAACATTAATGCCGCACCGATTATTCCGAAGACTGCCGGGTAAAGGCTCATCAATAAAACTATTCCGTTAATTGTTTCGGGATTTTGTGTTTGGTTCGCAACAAAACCATAGTAAGCAAGTATCCATCCAACAAATGCGCCGCCGAGTGTTAGTCCAAGTTTTAATGCGAACAGAGAAGCAGCCATAAGCAACCCTGTTGCGCGTCTTTTATTTTTCCATTCAGAAAAATCTGCGGCATCGGTGTACATTGCCCATTGCAGAACTGAAACCGGACCCCATGCAAATGAAATAAGAATATTAATTAAATATATAAGTATGACATCCTGCGGACTTACAAAATAAAACAATGTGCAAAGCAATGAACTTATGAATAAGAACCCGGTGTATGTGTATTTTTTATCAAACTTCTTTGCAATCCATTTGGTTAGTATAGCACCGAGTATATTGAAGATAGTTCCAATCAAAAGAAAAGATGATGTGAAAACTTCATAAGAGAGGTCTATTACACTTCCGAACAGGTTTAACTGCTGATCAAGTATATAGTATTTGAAATAATAAACTATCGAAGAACTTCTCATCACAATAAATATCAACTGGAATACAGTTGCGCCGCCAATCAATAACCATGCTTTGTTGTTGAATAAATCTTTAAGGTCCCGCTTGGTTTCTATTTTTTGATTTGCAGGAGGGTGAACACGTTCTTTGGTTGTGAGGAAAGTTACAATCAGAAGAATTGCAGCAAGCGCACCAAGACATGCCATAGCCCATTGCCAGCCAACAGCATCATTCCCGTTTCCGAAATATTTTACAAGGGAAATTGCGGAGCCTTGCACTATCAGCCCTCCCACAAAAGCAGCAACAAATCTGTATGATGAAAGTCCTGTACGTTCAAGTGAATTAGGAGTTATTACACCCATCAGAGCAGAGTACGGTACGTTAACAATCGTGTAAAGTACCATCAGTAAATTGTAGGTTATGTATGCATAAATCAGTTTGCCTGAATCAGTGAAGTCCGGAGTAGTAAATGTAAGCACTCCAATTATTGCAAATGGTAAAGCGAAGAAAAGAAGGTATGGTCTGAATTTTCCCCAGCGGGAATTTGTTCTGTCTGCAATTGTTCCCATTATCGGGTCATTAACTGCATCAAAAATTCTGGTTACAAGGAACATTGTACCAACCGCTGCGGCAGGTAAACCAAATACATCTGTGTAAAAATTAAGAAGGAATATTATGAACGTCTGGAAGTAAATGTTGGACGCAGCATCTCCCAGGCTGTAACCGATTTTCTCTTTTAAAGTAAGCCGGTCTTTAACGACTGTGATTTGAGCGTACTCTAAATCTTTGTTCTCTTCAATATCAATCTGCACTGTTCACCTTAAAGATTGATTTAATTTTTATTTAACTAAAAAAGTAACTTTCAACAGATCTTCATTCCTTGAGGAATTGCCGATCATTATTTCAAACTCGCCTGGTTCAACTACATACTTCATATCAATGTTTGTAAATGCCAGGTGTTCAGATGAAATTTCAAATGTAACCGTTTTCATCTGACCAGGTTCAACACTGATTTTCTTAAATCCTTTAAGTTCTTTTACTGGTCTTGTAACACTGCTTACCATATCTCGAATATATAGTTGAACAACTTCTTCGCCTTTATAACTACCAGCGTTTTTAACGTCCACAGTGACTATCACTGATTCATTTTCGCTGATTGAATTCTTATTCACTTTTAAATTGCTGAATTCAAATTTTGAGTAGCTCAATCCATATCCAAAACTGAAAAGAGGTGAAATGTCATCGAACAGGTAACCTCTTCTTGCAGATGGTTTATAGTTATAATAACAAGGTATATGTCCCGCAGAACGGGGAAATGAAATTGGAAGTTTACCTGAAGGATTTACTTCGCCGAACAATACGTCTGCGACTGCTTTACCTGTTTCCTGTCCCAGGTACCAGCATTCAAACAAAGCGTTTGCATTTGAGTAAATGTGGTTAACAGAATTTGGTCGTCCGTTAAAAAGTAAAACGATTACCGGTTTACCAAGTTTTTTTATTTCGTTAAACAGTCTGCTTTGTTCGCCAATAAGTTCAAGACTTGGACGATCACCGAGATGAATATTTTTCCATGCTTCTCTTGAAGTTTGTTCATTGCCGCCAAGAGCAAGAATAACTACTTCTGCATTTTTAGCAACTTCAACTGCTTCACTGATGAGTTGTTCATTTTCATTCGTATCAGCTAATACAACCTCATCATCATTCCATGAACCGCCGATAGTTATTTTACATCCTTCACTGTACAGAACATTAATTTTTCTGCCAGCTTTTTCTTTTATACCTTCAAGTACAGTTGTGTAATATTTTGGTTCGCCGCTGTAACCACCGAGAAGTTTTCTGTCTGCGTTCGGACCAATAACAGCAATTGATTTTAATTTCTTTTCATCAAGCGGTAGAATTTCATTTTCATTTTTAAGCAGCACCATTGTTTCATAAGCAGATTTTAATGCTATGTCACGATGTTTTTCTATCATCGTGTTATATGTAGTTTCAGAAAATGAAATGTAAGGGTTTTCAAATAACCCCATACGGAATTTTAATTCAAGCATCGGGGTAATAAGTTCATCGAGTACTGATTCCGATAGCTCTCCATTTTTTACTAACTCATATAATGCCGGATAACAATCAGGATCAGGCAGTTCAATGTTTACGCCCGCGAGTGCTGCAATTTTTGCAGCTTCGGATTTATCAGAAGCAACGGAATGTCCGAACGTATCCTCCCTGTTATTCAGTTCTGTAACCGCATAATAATCTGAAACAACAGCACCTGTAAATCCCCAGTCCTGTCTCAGAATTTTTTTAAGCAGCCAGTTGTTTGAATGAGACGGTACTCCATCTATTTCATTGTATGAAGCCATCACACTTATAGCATCTGCTTTCTTAAGAACTTCTTTGAACGGAAAAAGAAATACATCGTGTAGTACTCTTTCAGAAAAATTTGCCGGACCGCAATTTGAGCCGGACTCAGGTTGACCATGTGCAGCAAAATGTTTTAAAGTCGCAGCTAAGTTTTTATGTGAACTGAAGTCATTATCACCCTGTAACCCTCGAACTGCAGCAATACCCATTTGCGAAACGAGGTAAGGGTCTTCACCAAATGTTTCTTCGACTCTTCCCCACCGCGGATCGCGTGCAACATCAACAACAGGACTAAGTGCCTGGTGTACACCCCGGCTGCCTGCTTCTTTTGCAATTGAAGCGTAAATATCTTTTATCAATTCTGTATTGAATGTTGATGCAAGTCCGATTGGCTGCGGATAACTGGTTGCTTCTTTTCCGGCTAAACCGTGCAAACATTCTTCGTGGAAAATTACAGGTATTCCTAATCTCGTTTCTTCGGCAAAAAATCTTTGTAATGTATTTGCAAGTTCAACCTGCGTTGCCGGAGTCACGCCGCCAGCGGTATCACTTAATCTCCCTATATGCCCGATACCGTTTTTATATCGTTCATCAAGAACAGAGGAATTCAAATTACCTGTTTCATCAAAGAGGATAGTATTCTTATCACCCCATATACAAAGCATCTGAGCTACTTTTTCTTCGAGGGTCATTTTTGAAATAAGATCAATCACTCTTTGTTTTACAGGCAGCGCCGGATTTTTATAATCCAGAACATCGACCTGAATTTCACCGTTAACAATTTTTTCTGTCATTTTATTTTAACAATCTATAAATATCTCTTTAGCTCAAATATGAATTAAGAATGTTCTCCAGCATTTCCTGTCTTCCGCTTTCAAGTACCGGTGCGTCTGAATCAATAACGTACGTTTCAATTTCTTTTAATGTAGCATTACCTGACATAATCTTTTTACCTATCTCACTGTTAAAACTTGAGTACCGCTGTTTAACAAAATCACTCAATGCTTTATCTTCAATTAATTTGTGAGCAATTAATAATCCGCGTGCAAACGCATCCATTCCCCCGATATGAGCATGAAACAGATCATAAGGATCGGTCGAACTGCGTCTTGGTTTTGCATCGAAGTTTAATCCGCCGGTACCTAAACCGTTCTGGTTAAGGATTATCATCATTGCCATAGTTGTCTGATAAATGTCTGTTGGAAACTGATCTGTATCCCATCCAAGCATAAGGTCACCCCGGTTTGCGTCAACACTACCAAGTTTACCTGCTGCTGATGCAACTGCTAATTCATGTTCAAATGTATGTCCTGCTAGAGTAGCATGATTTGCTTCAATGTTTAATTTGAAATTATCGATCAGGTTATGTTCTTTTAAAAAGTATAAAGAAGTAGCAGCATCAAAATCATATTGATGTTTGGAAGGTTCAGCAGGTTTTGGTTCAATTAAAAACTGTCCATTAAAACCGATTTCTTTTTTATATGCAACCGCCATGTGGAAGAACTTTGCCATCTGCTCCTGTTCTCTCTTAACATCAGTATTAAGCAGAGTTTCATAACCTTCTCTACCGCCCCAGAAAACATAGTTCTCTCCGCCAAGTTCATAAGTAGCATCAATTGCATTTTTAACCTGTGCCGCTGCAAGTGCCATCACATTTACATTAGGACTTGTTGCCGCACCCTGTGCATATATCGGATTGCCAAAAAGATTTGCTGTTCCCCAGAGTAATTTTACTCCGGTAGATTTTTGAAGTGACTTTGCATATTCAACCATTGTCTGAAGATTTTTACAAGACTCGGTAAAAGTATCTCCTTCCGGTGCAATGTCGCGATCATGAAAACAATAATAATCTATCCCCAGTTTTTGAAAAAACTCGAACGCAGCATCCATCGTATCTTTAGCGCGTGTGATTTGGTCGGAAGATTTATGCCATTCACGTTTAAAACTTGGACTACCAAAAATATCTCTTCCATCTCCCATCAGTGTATGCCAGTATGCAACTGAAAATCTAAGATGTTCAGCCATTGTTTTGGAACCGACAACCTGTTGTTTGTTATAGTATTTAAAAGCGAATGGATTTTTTGATTCCTTACCTTCAAATTTTATTTCTTTAATATTGGGGAAAAATTTGTTCAACATTGATTTACTCTGGAATTGGTGTGTGATAGTGAATTGAAATGATCTGGTGTTTTAGCAAGCACTTCATAGATAATTTTACTTTGCTCATACAATTAAACAATAAATTATTCTTTTTATCAGTTCAATATTTATTGAACCGGTTTAATATTATAAATAAAAATTTTAAATGTCAACAAAATTAATCTCCATTTTTATGTGCAAACTATTAACGATTAATAAATGAACAATAATTTTATTGAAGCACTCGTTCCAACATTTTTAATTAACATTCAGTTTTGAACGAAGGATTTCTTCCCACTTTTTATACACTGAATCGTATTGATTGACAAGTTCAGGATCAGGTAAAAGTTCTTCAACTAATTTTAATCCTTTAAAGGCAGCAACTTCACTAAACAATCCTGTTCCTATACCTGCACCCCTCGCGGCTCCCTGTGAACCGTCGGTATTATATAGTTCTAATGCAACGTTACATGTATTAACAAATGCTTTTCTGAAAACCGGACTCTGAAATAAATTTGAATTACCTGCTCTTACAACATTGAATTTCATGTTCATTGATTTCATTACTTCAAGTCCGTATCTAAATGTAAATACAATACCCTCCTGTGCAGCATTAATTACATGTTCCTTCTTATGAAGGTTGAAATCAATCCCGGAAAAATGAGCATCAATTCTTTTGTTTGTTAAAACTCTTTCCGCTCCGTTACCAAATGGAAAACACATCAAACCTTGTGACCCGGGACTTACTGCAGATGCGAATGTATTCATCTCATTGTATGAATATTTATTTTCAAATAACTGCTGCTTTATCCAGCTATACTGAATGCCCGTTCCATTGATACATAACAACACGCCGACATTATGTTTTGACTTTGTATAGTTAACGTGAGCAAATGTGTTAACACGGTTCTGCGGATCAAAAATATTTTTATTATCCACACCATAAATAACACCTGATGTACCCGCCGTTGCTGCAATCTCTCCCGGATTTAATACGTTCAATGATAATGCATTATTAGGTTGATCGCCGGCTCTGTATGCAACCGGAATTCCATGTTTTAATCCAAGTTCATCTGCTGCCTTTTTATTAACAACACCCTGGTCCCCGAAATTTGGAACAATATCAGGAATCAGGTTTTCATGAATTTTATAATAATGAAGAACTTCATTTGCGATACGTTCATTTTTAAAATTCCAGAATATACCTTCACTTAAACCGGAAATAGTTGTTGTTATCCTGCCTGTTAATTTCATAGCTATGTAGTCGCCGGGCAGCATGAACTTATAAGTCCGCGAATATATATCGGGAAGATTTTCTTTTACCCATCGTAGTTTTGATGCAGTAAAGTTTGCGGGCGAATTAAGAAAATGTTCCAGGCAAAACTCTTCGCCGAGTTCTTTAAATGCTTTGTTTCCTGTTTCAACCGCTCTGCTGTCACACCATATAATTGAAGGATATAAAACTTTTTGATCTGCATCGACAAGAACCAATCCATGCATCTGGTATGAAATTCCAATTCCTAAAACTTCGAATGTACTTACATTTACTTTTGATGTGATCTTTTTTACAGCTTCAACAGTATGATGCCACCAGGTTTCCGGATGTTGTTCAGCCCAACCGGATTTTGATGATTCAATTTTCATTTCGGTCTCGGGTGAATTTGCAGAAGCAATAAGTTCACCGGTTATGGCATCAATATATGATGCTTTTACAGATGAACTTCCGATATCTAATCCTAACAAAAATTTTTTATTCATAGATTTGATTAAGAATTGTTAAATGTTATCTCCCTCATACTTCAAGTATTTTACTGAAGAATCTATAACGGCATTTCCCCAATTTTTATTTTAATTTGTTATGTAAGAACTCTTGTTGATTCCCGAATAACAAACTCAGTATCGAGAATCACTTTTTCCGGTGTTAACAAATGTTGAGCTTCAATATTTCTGATTAATATTTCAGCAGCAGTTCTCCCTATCTCTTCTTTCGGTGCGCTTATAGTTGTTAATGGCACCGGATAAATCCTTGCATAGTAAATATCATCGTTACCGACAATTGAAATATCTTCGGGAACTTTTATTCCGAGTTCTTTCATTGCCGTCATTACAGCAAGTGCCTGCTGATCATTGAAACAAACAATTGCGGTCGGGTAATCTTTTTTCTTTTTATCCTTGAAGTATTCAAGTGTACGTGAATGACTTTCGTCATACTTTGAACCTATGTTAACAATCATATCACTCTTGAATACAAGTGTCCGTTCACTGAATGCGTGGCGAAACCCTTCTATTCTTTCCTGCGTATGAGATGAATGAGGCGGACCGGCAAAGTGTACAATCTTTTGATGACCGTTATCTATCAAATACTTCACAGCTTTTTTAATTGCTTTGATATTATCTATCGCAACTACATTAGCCTGGATACCTTTAACATCCTCAAGCAAAACAAAAGGATAGTTAATCATCTTTAATTTGAATAGATGTTCAATCTCTGCTTCACCTTCAACAATTGGAGCTATAATAACTCCCTTAATATCTTTTGAAGAGAAAAAGTTGGAGAATTTTTTTTCACAGGTGTGATCATTTTCCGAGCTTGCAACAATTACAGAATAGCCTTTGCTGTTTGCGTAGTCTTTAACGCCAAGTGCGATTGAAGTATAAAACGGGTAAGTGAGATCCTTAATTATAATTCCAATGCTCTTGTCAGGAGAACCGTTTTTCATGTTCCTTGCAATGCCTTTGGGACGGAAATTTAATTCCTTCATTATTTCCAGAATGTGATTGCGGGTTCCAGATTTAACCGTACTCTTACCATTGATAACTGCTGAAACAGTTCCCTTAGATACACCAGCGCGTTTTGCAACATCTTCAATTGTAATTTTTTTCACAAGCTAATCCTCAGCTTCCAAAATTATTTTTAATAGAAAGGATAAAAAAGAGATATGAGATTGAATGAATGTTAGTTTTTTTTTCATTTTTTGAGTTAGGTTAAAAAATATTTTAACCGGTTCAATTATATAAAAGAAAATTCAGAAAGGCAACGAGGTTTAATAAATGTTCAAATATTTTTTACCAGTACTGATGAACTTTTTCTTTTATCAATTCTGAATAAATCTTTTTTACTTCTTTCATTACTTTATTATTAAGCGCCGGCAATTCCGATGCTTTAGCATTATCAATAACCTGTAAATGATTTTTCGCACCTGCAATTGTGCAACTGATCTTATCAAACATAAGTATCCATTTTAACGCGAACTGCGACATTGAAAACGCTTGTGGACAAATTGCTTTTAGACTTTCAACAACTTTTAAACTCAGTTCATAATCAATCCCGGAAAATGTTTCACCTTTATCAAAATATTTCCCATTCCTGTTGAAATGTCTGTGATCATCTTTTTCAAACTTTGTACTCTTTGTAAACTTTCCTGTTAATAATCCCGATGAAAGCGGAACACGGGCGATGATACCTTTTTGTTTTAACTTTGCCTGCTGAAAAAATAATTCAGATGGTCTTTGTCGTAACATATTAAAGATAATCTGGACTGATTGAACATTCGGATACTCTATTGCCTTCAACGCTTCTTCAACTTTTTCAACACTTACACCGTAAAACCTGATTTTACCTGCTTCAACAAGTTCATCGAGAATATCGAATACTTCCGGCATATAATAAACATTTGTCGGAGGACAATGGAGCTGAAGAAGATCAATTGAATCAACCTGAAGATTTTTTAGACTACGTTCAACAAACCTGATGATATTTTTTTTGCTGTACCCTTCCGCAATATGTGGGTTAAGTCGTCTGCCTGCTTTTGTCGCGATATAAAAATTTTCTTTTCGTTCTTTCTTTAACTTCGCCAGAAGTTTTTCGCTTCTGCCGTCACCATACACATCAGCCGTATCAAAAAAATTAATACCTGAATCAAGTGCCGTATGAAGTGCTGTCATTGAGTCTTTATCATTTACACTTCCCCATGTTCCGCCTATTGCCCAGGCGCCAAAACTTATTTCCGAAATTTTCCATCCGGTGGTTCCAAATTTTCTGTACTTCATAAAATCTAATCCTTAACCATGAATTTATAAATAGTTTCCTGCCTATACGTTTGAGTGGGTAATAATGTGGTTGAAGGAAATTCAGGATGGTTAGGTGAATCAGGAAAGTGTTGTGCTTCAAGGCACAGTCCGGTCCTGAAATCATTTTTAATTCCGGATTTTCCAATGCTTCCATCAAGAAAATTACCTGAATAAAATTGAAGTCCCGGCTGATCGCTGTACATCTCCATCATTCTTCCTGAGTTTTGTTCAAACAAAACCGCAACTTGTTTTTTTGTGCCATTATAATTATTGATGAGCCAGTTATGATCAAAACCGTTTCCGATCTTCATCTGATCTGTATCTGAATCAATTACATCTCTGATAAATTTTAGTTTTCTGAAATCCATCGGAGTGTCTTCAACCACTTCTATACTAACGGGAATCTGTTCATCGTTTACAGCTAAAAATCTGTCGGCATTTATTTTTAGTTGATGATTTCCGATTGAACTACCTGGCTTCCCCGATAAATTAAAATACGAATGATGCGTTGGATTCAATACTGTTGCCATATCTGTTTCAGCGTGGTACTCAATTTTCAATTCATCATTTTCAGTAAGAGAATATTTCACAGCGATAATAAGATTACCCGGATAACCTTCTTCACCATCAATACTATTATAAGTAAGCTTAACAGATTTTGAATCTTCCCTGTATTCAGTTATAGCATTCCACAATACTTTGTGGTAGCCTGTGGTTCCCCCGTGAAGATGATTGTTCCCATTATTAATAGATAATGAGTAAGGTTTATCATTCAGAAAAAATTTTCCTTTAGAAATCCTGTTGCCGTATCTGCCAACGATACCTCCCATAAAACTTTTATCCTGCACATAACCATCGAGTGAGTCATAACCTAAAACAACGTCGTCAAGTTTACCGTGTTTGTCTTTCACAAAAATGTTTGTAACAATTGCGCCGTAGTTTATAATGTTGACCATCATACCATGAGAATTGAGAAGAGAGTAAAGATTAACTTCCCTGCCGTCAGAAAGGTTACCGTAAAAAGATTTAGTGATCATATTTTTTTGATAAGTATATTATTCTATTTTTCCCACATGGTTTAATAAATTTTTGAACTTAATTAAACCGTTTTAATTTTTTAGTTATTCTGAGCAAATATAATATTAAATCCGGATAAAGTTGAAGGTGAAACATGGATTTTCTTGGAACTGCAGACTGGATAATTGTTTTTCTATACTTCCTGGTAATTGCAGGAATTTCATACTGGTCAATGAAAAAGAAAAAAGATTCTGCGCAGGAATATTTTCTTGCTAACAGGAATGTAGGTTGGTTTGTAATCGGCGCGTCAATCCTTGCCTCAAATGTTGGTTCGGAACATGTTGTCGGACTCGCAGGAACCGGCGCTGATTCAGGTTTGATAATGGGTCATTACGAACTTCACTCATGGATTGCACTTATGCTTGGCTGGGTGTTTGTTCCATTCTATCTTAGAAGCAAAGTATTTACCATGCCCGAGTTTCTTGAAAGAAGATATAACGATAAAGCAAGATGGTTCCTTTCAGTTGTCTCACTTGTAAGTTATGTTTTAACCAAAGTATCAGTTACTGTTTATGCCGGTGCGGTTGTTATCACATCATTCCTTGGTGTTGATTTCTGGACAGGTGCCCTTGTACTCGTTGTGCTTACAGGAATTTATACTGTAGTTGGTGGAATGCGGGCTGTAGTTTATACGGAAGCTATGCAGGCGATTCTGCTTTTGTTCGGTTCAATACTTTTAACAATAATCGGTCTTTATGAATTAGGCGGATGGAACGAATTGATTGCATCAGTGCCGGCAGAAAAATTAAATATGTTTCCTCCTTTATCCGATCCAAATTTTCCATGGGCTGGAATTTTATTTGCATCCCCAATTGTCGGTATATGGTATTGGTGTACGGATCAATATATAGTCCAGAGAATCTTAACGGCAAGAAATGAAAAAGAAGCAAGACGGGGAACTATCTTTGCGGCATACTTAAAATTATTTCCATTCTTTGTTTTTCTAATTCCCGGGTTGATTGCTGCGGCATTAGCAAGCAGTGGAAAAATAGAATTGACACAATCCGACCAGGCATTCCCGGTACTTGTGAAAACGCTACTACCAGTTGGTTTAAGAGGATTGATAGCAGGTGGTTTATTAGCCGCTTTGATGAGTTCACTTGCATCAGTTTTTAATTCGTGTTCAACATTGTTTACTATGGATATATATAGAAAATTTAATCCTGACGCTGAAGAAAAAAAATTAGTATCAATAGGAAGGCTTGCTACGGGAGTTGTAGTTGTACTCGGAATTCTATGGATTCCTTTAATGAAAAATATTTCGGGAACATTATACCAATACTTACAAAGTGTACAATCATACATCGCACCGCCAATTGCGGCAGTTTTTCTATTAGGAATTTTCTTTAAACGTATTAATTCTTACGGAGCTTTATCAGCACTTATCGGCGGATTTGTAATTGGAATTTTGAGAATCATACTTGAGATAAGTAAAGATTCACTGAGCGGATTATTATATGACTTTGCGACTGTGAACTTTTTATACTTTTGTATAATGCTTTTCACATTCAGCATTTTACTTATGACTATTGTAAGTTTATTAACAGCCAAGCCTTCTGAAGAACAACTAAATGGGCTTACATATTCAACTACAGTAAAAGAAGATAAAGCAACTTCAAGATCAAGCTGGACAACATTTGATCTTGTGCTGTCATTAATTGTTGTAGTTTTTATAATCGCTGTGTTCGTATATTTTTCACCGTTGGGCGTTGCAGGTTAGAACTGAATTTGCAGCAAATGATCTGAGAATTATTATTAAAGCATTCTATCTTTAAAATAACAAATCCCGCACTTGACGGGATTTGTTTGCTTAGCATTCGAATCTTACCAAAAAACTCCGTAGAGAATTAGTGTAACTACTACAACAGCACCACCCCACCACATCAATTGTGGTGTCGGAGCTAAATCAAAACCATCTCTCTTCGGTAATGTTTTTGGTTCTTTTAGCGGCTTGGCTATTGTTATGACAGTCATCAATAATAAAATGATCCCGAATGTAATTGCCATCCTGTTAAGAAAAGCAATTTCACCAAACTGCCATTGAAGAAATCCATAAACAGGAACGCACGCAACTAATGCCACCACACCGGCTGCCGGTGGTGCTTTCTTTACAATTATTCCAAACACAAATGCCGCTAATATTCCGGGTGAAATATATCCCTGGAATTCCTGTATATAAGTGAATATCCCCTGGAATTTTGGATCACCAAGATAAGGTGCTATAAAACATCCAAGCACAACAAAAATTAATGTCATCACTCTTCCGATAAACACTAAATTTTTCTGTGATGAATCTTTTTTGATATAAACCTTATACAGATCTAAAGTAAATATTGTCGATGCTGAATTTAACATCGATGCTAATGAACTTATCACAGCGCCGGCAATCGCTGCAAGCATAAATCCTTTTAGTCCTGACGGAATAAGATTCTTAATTAGTAACGGGTAAGCAGCATCTGTGTTGTTCATTGAATCACCATAAAGTTGTGCCGCCATAATCCCGGGAAACACTATCACAAATGGAATTATTATTTTTATTGCCGCCGCAAAGATGATTCCCTTTTGTCCTTCACGTAAACTTTTTGCGGCTAATGTACGCTGGGTGATGTACTGGTTTAATCCCCAGTAATAGATATTAGGAATCCACAAACCAATGACAAGTGCAGTCCATGGAAGTACCGGATGATCGGCAGGTAATACCATGTGAAGTTTGTCAGCGTTGTGAGTAAAGAAATTATCAAATCCGCCGACGGCATATAAACCGAACACAAGTACAAGCGCTCCGCCGACTATAAGTGCAGTACCCTGGAAAACATCAGCCCAGGCAACTGCTTTTAATCCGCCGTATGTAGTGTAGAGTGCGGCGATAACTCCAATTATCCAGACTGCCATTTCAAGATCAACATTAAATATTGTGTAGATAGTAATTGCACCGGAGTAGATCACTGCCGAGATTGTTACTCCTACATAAATTACCATTGTGTAAAAAGCCATTAAAGACCTGGCGGCAGAGTTGTACCTGTATTCAAGAAATTCCGGGATAGTATAAATACCACTGCTCAAAAATCTTGGAAGGAAAAAGAACGCAACAAACACTAATGTTATTGCAGCCATCCATTCGTAACTTGCTATTGCAAGTCCAACATTGCCGGCACTTTGTCCGGACATTCCCACAAATTGTTCGGATGAAATGTTAGCAGCAATAAGTGATATACCTATAATTGGCCAGATAAGACTTCTGCTTGCAAGAAAATAATCTTCACCTGTTTCTTCTTTCCTGCTTTTGAACATACTTGTTCCAAGCACTACCACGAAGAAGAGGATGATTACACTTATATCAAGTATCCCTAATTCCATAAAGTTTCCTTTATATTAAAATGAAGTACAACTAATCTAAAATAACTTTTGTGGTTCCTACCTTCCGGATATTCAGATTTAAAACTTTAAATGAATCCGATATGTCGGAAATATAATTAATAAACTCATTAACAAATTTATTATTCAGAAAAACCTGGATGGTACCTTCAAACCCTCCGCCGTGGATCCTGCAAGCGCCTTCGCCAATTTTATTAATGAAGTCTTCAGTAAATGCCAGCGCTACTGAAACAGGCTGAAACATCGGATCATTCGATGAGTAAATATTCTGTAAATATTTGAATGATGAATTGCCAGATTCATTTGCAAGAGTTAAGAATTTTTTAAAATCATTTGAACGAAGTGCCGTGACTTGTTTTTTTACTCTTTCATTTTCTTTATAGAAATGATATGCACGAAGTATCGCACGGTCACTTACTTTATTTCTTAAAGTTTTTACACCTGATAAAAATTCTTCGTAACTAATCTCATTACAATTCATTTTATTAAATGCGGCGGCTACTTCTCTCATCTCAGTCGGGATTGCAGCATAATCATTTGTTAAACTTATGTGCGAACCTCCGGTATGTACAATTACCATTGAATAATTTTCCTGCGCGAATTCATAATTGATTTTTTCAATGACAGGATTTTCAAGATCATTAAAATCAATTGAAACAATTCCACCAACTGCACAAGCCATCTGATCCATTAACCCGCATGGCTTTTTGAAGAAAACATTTTCCGAGTATAGCCCTATCTTTGCTATCTCAGAAGCCGGTATTCTTCCATCATTATATAAATGATTGAAGATTGTTCCGATTAAAACTTCTATTGATGCCGATGAACTTAAACCCGAACCTTTTATTACATCACTTGTAATACAGGCGTTAAATCCTCCGGCAGAAAACCCTTTCTCCATAAAACGTGAAGCGATACCTCGTATCAAAGCGTTAGTTGTTCCTGCTTCGAATTCAACGGGGTTTAAATTATTCAGGTTTACTTTGAATGGTTCTTTATATCCTTCTGAAAATAAAATAACTTCGTTGCTATCATTTACAGATGCGGCAGCGATTGAATCAAGATTAATACTCGCCGCTATTACCATTCCGTGATTGTGATCAGTGTGGTTTCCGCTTATTTCAGTTCTGCCGGGAGAACTAAAATAATTTGAAGGTGTCGTTTTAAATTTTTGTTCAAACTCAGCAGATAATTTTTTGTACCCGTTCCTTTGACATGTAATTACTTTCTCATCACCATTATAAAGTTCATTCAACAATATTTCAGAATCAGTCATAGATATTTTTATATTCATATTTAAACTTACTTTTTATGAAGTGAAAATCCCATCGAAGCGGACCAGTATTCCCCGGGTTTTAAAATTATTAATCCTTCTTTATTGTTGAACGCATCTATGCTTGATGTCATAGGCTCTACTGCAATTGATCTTCTGTCAGGAGGAATATAAAGAACAAGATAGTTGTACTTATTTTCTCCAGCTTCATGCCAGATTTTAATTTTATGATCTGAATCATTCGGGACTATTTCAATAAAGTTTATTTTGTTCGACAGCGAAAAGCGGAATAAGTCATCAAGATTTTTATTCTTCAAATTAATTTTGTGATGTACTCTTCCGTTAATATTAATGACATTACCATTAGGAATATTATGATCATCAAGTTCTAATTTTTCTGCAGCGTTAAAAGTTAAATTATAATTATCAGCGGAATCACTCAGGCAATAGTATGGATGCCAGCCATCAGAAAAAAGCAATTCAGTTTCTGATGAATTAAAGATCTCCGTTGTTGTTTCAATTTCACATGATGTTTTTAATCTGTGTGTGATTTTCATATCAAAACAAAAAGGATAGCCCTCATATTTATTTTCCGGGGTAAAGCCGAATTTTATTTCAGCAAAATCATTAAAAATATTTTTAGAGATTACTTTGAATTGTAAATCATATAAAAAACCATGACAAGAATTTTCTTCTTCAACATAATTCACAGGCAGTTCATATACTTTATTATTGAACGAGTACCTTCCCTTTCTTATCCTGTTTGCAAAAGGAAATAACTTTGCATTATTAAACTTTTCATCGTTCGACTTCAGCTTTTTATTTTTTAATTCTTTAATAACTGGAATTAATTGTTCATTACTTTTCAAATATGCTGCGTTTAATCTTGCCCCAAGGTTTGGAAGAATATTTATGTACTCCCCGGTTAAATTATTTTTTATTTGTAACTCGTAGAACAAAGATTGTTGATTCTTTTCTACTATTTCAAAATTGGATTTCATTTATGTGATTTTAGTAAATAGATATTTTTAATTTTGATCGAATAGTTTTCCTGTTCGCCGTTTGTTCCGGGTAAAGGAATTACAATCTGAATTGATTCAGGTTTTAGATTTTCACTTTGTGTTGTTGGTTTTGAATCATACCAGTAAGGCAAGAATGTTGGATAAGGTCTTGGCAACAACGCGTATTTAAATTCTTCCGGCTTCTTCAGAGGAATTAGAACTTTTTGATATTTATTATTTAAAGCTATTTTTCTTTCAAACCCGTTAGTGTTGTTATAAATTATTCTCACTGATATTGTATCAGGACCATCAACAGATTTTTTGATTTCCAGTTCTAATTCATCGATACTATCGGGAGAATAATTCTTTAAATGCTCTCCGACATAAAACTGAATTGCAAGTTCTGGAAATTTCTCTCTGACCCTTCTGATATCTATGTTAAACTCTGATTCATTGTTATCATCAAAAGTATAATCCAAGCGATGATCAACATATCTCCAGATATTTGGCGAAATAATATTTTCGTTATCACTTGAAGGATCAAACAGTAGTACTTTGTTTGAAGCAGGAAAGATTGAAAGTTCATATGATTCTTTTGCGTCAAACGACCAATAGTCAGGTGAATGTTTTAGTTTCCCCGGGAAAGTGAGCACATCTTTACCATTGTTGACGCAAATAAAATATTGCAGCTTTCCGTTTGAAGATAATTCAGCAGGTAATTCAAATTCATAAACAAAATCATTTACTTTTTTCATATCAAATTTTTGATACCCGCGCCAGGTAGTTCTCTTTATATAAATGAAAGTTTGAACTTCTACAGGCGAATAGACTTCGACTGAAATTTTCTTCACTTCATTTTCATCAAAAGAAGAAGGCGAAATATTTTTTATTTCTGTTGAGTGAAAATCCTTTATGTACTCTCCATATTTTTTAATGAAATTGAAATCAGTATAGCTTTCATCTATATCATCCACAGATAATTTTTTATCATTCGTTATGAAATAAACTCCGGGCTCAATCATAACTGTCTGCTCGTTAGCCGAATAAGATTTATTTTCAATCGAATAAACTTTAAAGTCCGGGTTTAAATCAGGTAAAGATATTTTCATCTCATGTGATTTCCAGATTAGCTTTGCCGCAGGTTCATCAAGACCATTTCTGCCAAAAGGATCTCTTAACCAAATTGCATCCGGGTAAAGTTCAAGTTTCCACAAGCCATCTTTAATCTTATCTAAGAAATAAGTTCCTCTTCCATCATACTTTACTACTTTGGAATTTCCATAACCGGCAATATGTTTTAATTGTTGCACGTCAATTGGTTGTTCATTTGTCGAATTTGAATAATAAAGTTTATCACTTGTATTCAGGACACTCAGATCATTTTCATAATCAAAAAACACGTTTTCCATTTTTACTGATGTGTTATCAAATATCTTTTGGGCAAGTTTTCTCTGATTAAAAAGTTGACCCCCGATTAAAAAACTCAATGCTTTTTGCGGAGTATATAACAAGTTCAAATAGTGTGTTGAATATTCCGAATTATACTGTGCCAGCGGTGTTGGATCATAAGCAAACATTGTCGCCCATTGCATCCCGGCTTCTCTGAAACCGTGCGCCATCAAGGGGTACATATATGATCTGCCTATATCGGCGGCATCAAATTCATAAACCATTTTTGCTTTGTTATTTATTTTGTCAGTGTAATCTGGAATCGGGTAAGAAAAAACATTCGGGATATAATTTCCTTTAAGTTCACTATACTTTACTAACCCTGTTGGATACCATTGGAATGAAATGCCTTGTATGTTTGACGACGCGACTCCTATCCATTGCTCTTTGCCTGGATTTTCACTGATATTAAAAAAGATTGGCTTAGTTATTCCCTCATCTCTTAAAACTTTTACAGTTGCATTTACATAGTTCGAAACACTGTCTGAATCTTTAGGAAGGTTTGGTTCATTAAAAACCTCAAACGCGATTATATGTTTTTCATCTTTATAAGTTTTGCCAGTAAAAGAATTTTTGTGATTGACAAACTGTTTAAGATAATTGAAATGAGCTTTTAACACTTCCGGTTTAGTTGTCGATTCAATCTTAGAATAAAAACTTGAGAAGCCCGGAGTTTCAATATCCGGTTCAGGCCAGCCAGTGCCCCACCATGCAATCGGTGTAAGTATAATGTAAATGTCATTCTCAATTAACTTATAGATGAGATAATCAAGAAGTTCAATATGTTCATTGTTAAGTAAGTTGCCCTCTCTGTCCGATACTTCCCTGTCCCAAACGTGTATTCTGTATGCGTTCATTCCAAGTCTTTTAAACTGCTGAACGTCCATATCAATAATTTCTTTGTGCGATAAATTTTTATTCTTTATCGCCCTATATGAAAACGCGAATGGAGTTGAATAGTTCACACCAAAGAAAAATGCTTCTTCATTACCTGAACTCCATTTCATTCTTCCCTGTGAATCAACAAAAATTAAATCATCACCTGATTGTGAGAAGCCTGCAACGTTAATTAAAGCAACAACAAAAAATATTTTGATATAAAATTTCATTTGAGAAGAACAGTTTTAATTGATAAAGAATTTTTTTCAGTTATCAGTTTTACAAAATATACTCCCGATGGCAATTGAAGATTGTAAGAATCTTTTCCATTCCATTCAATCGAGTGTGAGCCTGCATTTATAATTTCATCAAGCAACACATTGATTTGTTCGCCTAAAGAATTGTAAACAATAATTTTTACATTCGATTGTTCAAACATTTCATAATCAATTATTGTAACAGGATTAAAAGGATTTGGGAAGTTTTGATGAAGTTTAAAATCAACAATATTATTTTCAATCTCTTCATTTAAAGTTGAAACGGTGTCATGAAATGCTGTAATAGAAGAAAGAACTGAATTACTAAAATTAAAGAGTGCTAAATTTTCCCATGGTGATCCAATCGGCTGAACAGAAATATATTCGGGCGCCCAATAAAAAATTCCGATGCCCCTGCTGTTCGGTACATTTTTGATGATCTGAATGATATCACGTAAATAATTAAACTGTCCTTGTACGGTGGCGGGATAACCTGAATGTAATTGGGAAGCAGTTCCAACAATATTATTAACATTATCAAAATACTGAAGCGTCCAAGGATACGCGGTTTCTGCCACAATTATTTTTTTGCCATACCTTGACGCAAGGTCGTTTAGGTTTTGAGATAGCTGAGTTAATGTTCCATGCCACCAGGGATAAAATGATTGTCCGATTATATCAAATGGGACCTGGTATGAATTCAGATTATCAAAGAACCACCTGCTGCCCGCATTATCTCCGCCTCTGTCAATGTGAATCATTATCGGGATTGTAGTATCAGGAACAGCATCTATTACAGCATTGCGCGCAGTCTTTAAAAGATTTGTAAACTGCTGCCACTGCTGGGTTGTGTTGAATGAACCGCCGACTCTTCCATCAGGCCATAGCATCCCAACAATAATTTCATTTCCGATCTGAACCATATCAGGCAATGCATCAATTGCATTGAATGCTTGAATCACATTAAATGTGTAAGCATAGACACTATCGACTAATTGCTGATAAGTTAATGACTGCCATGCGGCAGGTTTTGTCTGATGTTCAGGGTCAGCCCAGGTATCGGAATAGTGAAAATTAAGTAAAAATTTTGTGCCGCTTTGTTTTATTCTTAACGCGGTCTCAAGTGTGCTTGCAAGTCCGCAATACCCGTTTGCCGGAGTATGCCATAAACGCAGCCTGATATAATTAATTTCGTTGTCAGTAAATATTTCGAACGGATCAGTCTCAGTGCCATTAACATAATAATGTCCACCAAGATCTTCTATCTGCGGAATGAATGAAACATCAAATCCTTTTATGAACTCATCCTGCTGAGCGGATAAAAAATAATTCACAAAAAATATCAGCAAAATTATTTTCTTCATTTTACATTTCCTCTAATAACTTGCAGCATCTTTAATTCTATTCTATTTACTAACGATTGCATAACATAAAACAACTAAAAACATTTATTACTCTTCCGGTGTAATAATTATTGAATAATCATAACTGACAGGATACGTTCTGTATTTTGGTAATGTTGGAACGGGTGTATCACCTACTCCAGTAACTTTATTATCAATGTTTAGTGTAAGTGTTTCGCCGTTTATTAATTGAAACGGATATACCGTTCTATCAATATTGGAATAAGGAGTCACTGAAAAATTAAATTTCTCATCAGATGTTATTGTAAAATTCTTGCCGTTATTATTAATCAGTTTTAATTTTTTTACATCTGTACGGTTTCCATGATCTTCAGTTTTTACATAAGGGACATAAAATGAATCTACATTTAACTGATAGTTTCCTATCTTAGCTCCGGTTTTTCTGTCGGGATAAGTTTCAAAAGGACCTCTGCCGTACCACGAAACATCTTCAAATGATTTTGATAAATTGAATTTCATACCAACTCTAGGCAGCCATTCGTAATTAAAGTAACCGATGAAATCCACTTTCTGATTAATCCTTATTTGTCCTTCAGAATTAATTGTATAAGTAAACTGATTTAAGATATAGTCTTCATTTTCCGGCAATCTGTAGAACTGTTTTGAAATGCATTTGACGAAATTGTTTTCATCAACAAAAGAAAAATCTGTTGAATCAAGTGTTAACCTGTTCAAACCGCTTGAATACCAATCACTTGCTTCGGCTTGTCCCCAATCAACCCACTCATTTGAGATTGGTGCACGCCAGACATTTAATTCAGGACCATTAATTATTGTTCCTGAATTGTTGATGAAAGATAATCTGCCATCGGTTTTGCTAATAGATAAATTTACTTTACTTGTGGTGATACTAAGTTCATAACCTGATTCTTTAAAGGAAATTTTTTGTTTTGCTGCGTCATATTTTTCATCAATATAATTTGAAGCAAGAATAAACTGTTCAAAGTTAATTTCATGTCCTTTAGCAGCCCACGGGGCAGGGTGCTTTAGATTAGCAGTTAACTCAAGAATATATTCGCCATCGTCTGTTAGTTCCTTAATGTCAACCGGATTTTCAATCTCAGTTTTATCTAACGGTGGACAATCAACACTAAGAGAACCATTACGGATTAATTTTCCTTCTTTGTAAAGGAACCAGTTAAAAACAAATTCATTAAGATTTGTAAAACTATAGTGATTAATAATTCTGATTTTGTTATTCAGTTTTTCAAATTTGACCGGTGATTGACTTTTCTTCACCTGGTAAAGTTCAGGCTGCGGAGTTCTGTCATAAAACACAACCCCATTACAAACGAATGAACTTGCACCATAGTAAACAAAATCGCCTTGTGAAGTCGTCTCATCAAATGGAAGGTTCAGCAGAATTTTATCTTCAGAAGAAATCACCAGTTCATCGATAGCACAGTTTGACATCCAGCCAAGGTGCTGATCTGTATTACGAAAATAATCTCTGCCAACATTAACTGGATATTGAGTATATCTTATCTGATGTTCATAATTCTTTTTAACAGAGATATTGTCATCAATAAATAATCTCATCTCTTTTCCATCAAACACAGCCTTTACTTTATGCCAGATGTTAAGCCAATCAGAAGGTACGGCAACAGTTAATGAATTTTTATAACTATTAATGTAAAAAGAAATCGAATCAGGATGACGTTGTGTTACTCCGAATTGATTTGCACGAGTTACAATTGGATTTTCAATAAACCACTTGTCAGGTTTAATCCAGAACTCTATTGAAAGATTATTTTTTATTTCATCAAACACTGGATGATTATAAACTTCAATCCAGTCATCAAGTCCGCTTAGTTTTATTGTTTTTCCTTTTTTGCCTTCGATGAATAATGGATTACCAATTACTGCTGATGTTATTTTATTTGATGACTGATCCGGTGTAAGAATTAGATTTCTTTTTAATCCCTGGTCAACCCAGTCCCATATAAATCCTCCTTGAAGTTTTTCCATTGAATAAATCAGATCCCACAATTCATCAAACTGACCGAGACTGTTGCCCATCGCATGAGCATATTCACCCATTACAACGGGCTTGTCAGTTGTCAAGCCAATATGCATCAAGCGCGAAACAGTAGGATAGCGCGGACCAATAATATCAGCGTAAGGAGCTTCACCATCGGGGGTATTTGATTGATGCATTACAAACCTGGTTTTGTCATTTGCCCTTACATAATCATTCATCTTGTAATGAATTTCATCCAGACCACATTCGTTACCGGTACTCCACATAATCACTGACGGATGATTTTTATCTCTCTGAACCATACCGATAAACCTGTTCATAAAAGCTTTATGATAGAACTCAAGACTCGGGAACCAATACTCTTTGTAATGACATTCAGCATTCACTTCATCCTGAATAAGAATTCCGTACTCATCACACAGTTCGTACCATAACGGTGAATTCGGATAGTGGCTTGTGCGCACAGCATTGATATTGTTCTGCTTCATCAGGAAAATATCTTTAAGCATAATATCTTTTGTTATCGCACCGCTGTGTTCAGGATGATGTTCGTGACGATTAACACCTTTTATATAAATCGGTTTTCCATTTAAACACGCTCTTCCGTTTATGATTTCTAATTCTCTGAAACCGATTTTCTTTTTAACAACCTCAGTGGTTTCATTTTTTGAATTGAGCAGTTCAACTATCAAAGTATATAGATAAGGTTTTTCATCAGACCATTGATGCAGCTGTATAATCTCCTTTGTTATGGTTGATGATAGATTTTCAACTAAGGCTGATGTTTGAGCAATTTGTTTTTGTGATGAGTCGAGAAGTGTAAATTTAAAATTGTAATTCTCAGATAGTAATGATGATGAAGTAATACCAAGCTTCAAAGTGAGATTTGCATTTACATAATTTTCATCAAAGTCAGTAATGACGGTCAAATCAGAAATAGATACAACAGGTTTTGAGTAGAGGTAAACATCTCTGTAAATTCCTGAGTATCGCCACATATCCTGGTCTTCAAGATACGAACCATCGCACCAGCGGGTAATAAGTACTGTTATCTGATTATTTTTTTCGGTTACAAAATCAGTAATATCAAATTCTGCAGGAGTCATTCCGCCTTCATCGTAACCAATATATTTTCCGTTTACCCAAACAAAAGCATTTGATTTTACTCCATCAAAATGGAGAATGATATTTCTTCCGGACCATTCAGAATCCATATCGAAAGTTCTTCTGTAACAGCCTGTTGGATTTAATTCTTTGGGAACGAGCGGTGGATCATACGGTGCAAATTCCATTGGAACATTTCTGTACATTAAATGATCGTAACCTTCAGTCTGCCAAACTGCCGGAACTTTTATTTCATTCCAGTTCTTGTCATCATAATTTTGTTCGTAAAAATCATGAGGGAATGTATATGGTGTATATTGAAAATTGAACTTCCACTTACCGTTTAGGCTTTGATAAAATTCAGACTGACTTTCAGATGTTTTAAGAGATGATTCAACATCTTTAAATGGAATTAAAGTCGGCAGCAACGGAAGCTGGTTCTCTTCAAACATTTCCGCGTTTTGAATATAGTCATCAATATTAATTTGTCCGTATTGACAAATTCCTACTGAGGTAAGAAGCGAAATAAAAATTATTATACTTACAATTTTATTTATTCTCATTTGACTGATTTAATAAATAGTGAATCGAACTTAATTGACTAATAATTTCAGCACTCTTTTCAGGAGTTATATCTCTTTGCGGTTCAGCTAACATTTCGTATCCGACCATAAATTTTTTTATCGATGACGATCTTAGCAGAGGCGGATAAAAGTGCATATGAAAATGCCATTCGGGATGATCGATATTATCTGTTGGCGCTTGATGAATTCCGGATGAGTAAGGAAAAGATATGTTGAAGATGTTATCGTACTTAACTGTTATAACTTTTATTGCTTCGGCAAATTCTTCTGTTTCTTTATCAGTCAATTGAAGAATATTTTGAATTGATCTTTTAGGTATGATCATTGTTTCAAAAGGCCAGGTTGCCCAGAATGGAACAAGAACTATAAATCCATCATTCTCAAAAACTATTCTTTCATCTTTTTGTTTTTCGAGTTTCAGATAATCACTTAAAAGTGTTCTTCCGTTTTCTTTAAAATATTTTAATTGATTTGCTTGTTCTTTTGCCAGTTCGTTTGGGATGTTCTCTTGAGCCCATATCTGGCAGTGAGGATGCGGGTTACTGCAGCCCATTAACTCACCTTTGTTTTCAAATATCTGGACATAGTTTATCTCAGCTTTGTCACCGAGATTTTTATACTCACTCTGCCACGTTTTTATCACATCAACAATTTCATTCAATTGAAGTTCAGCAAGTGTGAGATTGTGCTTTGGTGTAAAACATACGACTCTGCAAATACCTTTTTCTGATTTGGCTTTTAATATTTGTGATTCATCAATTAACAATTCCGGTGTTTCAATTTTTAATGCGCTAAAATCATTAGTGAAAACAAAAGTTGGATTGTACTCAGGATTCACTTCATCATTGGCTCTCTTGTTTCCGGGGCACAAATAACAACCAACATCATAAGAAGGATTTTTTATTTGTGAATTTTGCTCAACCTTCCCTTGCCAGGGTCGGTTAGTGCGTCCGGGTGAAACTAAAATCCATTCACCAGTCAGCGGATTAAATCTTCTATGACTTTGTTCTGCGATCATATAATATTCTGTAACCGTTTGTGGGTTGGTATATAAAAATATTTCAAGTCGATTCCCTGATTATTAATTCAGTTTCAAGTTTGATATCTAAATCAGGGTGTGATGGTGTTTGTCCTTCTATTTCATCAATTAATATTTCTGCTGCTCTCTTTCCCATTTCAAAAGGATGCTGATCAACAGTTGTAAGAGTAGGACTTATCATTTCAGTAATCGGATTATTAGAAAAACCTGCGATGCCGATTTGTCCAGGAACATTTATTTGGGATTCCTTTAGCCGTTTAATTGCACCAACTGCAACAGGATCATTAACAGCGAATATTGCACAGTTAGTAATTCCATCTTTAATTAATTTATCGGCGTGACTATATCCGTCATTTTCATGCATACCACCTTCAAAAATAATCGGGTTGTAATTTACATTTAGATCATTGAGTGCTTTTTCATAACCCAATCTTCTGTTCTTACATATTTCCAGAGTTTGCGGTCCTGCAAAGTGAACTACTTTTCCATAACCCTTTTTGATTAGATACTCAACCACTTTATAAGAACTTTGCATATCATCAATTCTCACTCTTGGAGTATTTAGATCATCGCATACTCTGTCAAAAAAAACCATTTTAACACCGTTATCAATAAGTCTTTTAAAATGGTCGCTTTTAGTTGTTGTTTGTGAGACAGATGCAATAATTCCTGAAACTCTATGCAGGTACATTGAGTTTAAATTTATTATTTCCCGCTCCTGCTGCTCATTCGATTGAGCGATAACAATTGTATAACCTTTTTGATAAGCAACTTCTTCGATTCCACTTATAGCATTTGCAAAAAAGTCATGGCGTATTTCGGGAACTATCACTCCGATCTGATTTGAGCGGCTTGATTTTAAATTTCTTGCTATGATGTTCGGGTTATAGCCAAGTTCCCCTGCAACTTTATTAACTAAAACTTTTGTTTGTGAGTGAATATCGGGATGGTCATTCAATGCACGGGAAACAGTTGAAACTGAAAGATTAAGACGAGATGCAATATTTTTTATTGTTACTTGTTTCATTTCTTGCAAACGTTCCCGCAAACGATTGCAAAGCTAAAATAATTAAGATATAAAGTCAATAATCTTGGAATAAGGCTATTGGAAGAATAAAAGTAAGCGAATTATTAATGTGAGGGGGAATAAATAGACATTTTTGAAAGCAAAACCTGCTTCTCCAAATACACCACGGTACGATTTATTATACCGACTAAAAAATAAAACATTTGTGGAGGTGCGGGGAGTCAAAGGTTTACATCTAAGTCATTTTACTATAATGAGTTAAAAGTAAATGAGTGTTTCTTCACACATCATTCACACTAGTTTAAATGCAATAATTTCTGCTTAATTGAATTCTAAACTCCATTCTGAATTTTAATATTTCTAGCAATTAGATAGCTCAAATTGTCTTGCTCATGTAGATGATTATTTATAAACCATAAAAATGATGAAACAAAAAATAAATTGTTCTGTAATCATGTATTGATTGTTTTTATTAATTTACACCTACAATTCAAGATAACACATGAAAAAAATCATAAGTAGTATAATCGATGAGGAAGCTAGGAGGTTGACTATATCTACAGAATTATTCAGAAAGATAACTGATCGAGGTAGTGCGATCGCATTTAACAAGAATTTAGAAACCCTCGTTTCTGAATTTGATAAGGACTCTGTATCGACTGAATTTTTGAGATATATTATTTTAACCTGCGCGATGGGTGGTTCATTAGATCAGTCATTAAAAAATGAGGATTAGTTTAAGAGTAAATTCTATAAGAATAAGTCTTTCAATTTTTCTTTGTTAATTAATAGTGTCGCTGAACTCTCTTCAAAATGAACCTTACCAAGTTTCAAACCATAAGTACGATTTGATATAGACAACACTTCTTTTACCTTCTGTTCAACTATTAAAATTGAAAGATTAAAATTTTTATTTAGCTCAATAAATTTTTCAAATAAATCATCGATCAGGTTTGGTGCTAATCCTAATGAAGGTTCATCAAGTAATAAAATTTTGGGTTCCGGAATTAATGCTCTTGCAACTGCAAGCATTTGCTGTTCGCCCCCGCTTAACAAGCCAGCTTCTTGTTTTAATTTATCTTTAAGTTTCGGAAATATCTCCAGTATTTTCTCAATCCTGTCTTTGATTTCATTCTTCATAAGAATATAACCGCCAATTTCAAGGTTTTCTTTCACAGACAGGTCATTAAAAACCCTATTACCTTGCGGGCAAAAACTAATCCCCAATTTTAAATTTTCAGGTGGTTCATTTCCGTTAATCTTTGTTTCGTTTATAAATAATTCGCCTGACCAGCTTGGAATAAATCCACAAACCGTTTTTAGCAATGTGGATTTTCCTGAACCATTTGGACCAATAACTGATACAACTTCTCCAGGTTTCAGTTCAATTGAAACATCAAACAAAACCTGCTTCTTATCATAACCTGTATTTAGATTTTTTATCTGCAGCATGTTATTCAAGGTAAGCTTCAATTACTTTGGGATCATTTTTTACTTCTTCCGGTGTACCTTCACTGATTTTAACTCCCATATCCATAAAACAAACCCTGTCGCATAGTTCTGATATAAAATCCATATCGTGTTCGATTATTATGGCTGATTTATTTCTTTCCGGAAGTTCCGCTATAATCTTCAAAATCTTTTTTCTCATCTCAGGGTTTATGCCTGCAGCCGGTTCATCAAATAAAAGTAGTTTTGTATCAGCAGCCAAACAACAAATTATACTCAACAATTTTTGCTGACCATAGGATAGATCATTAGCAAGATCATTTGCTTTATCCTGAATCCCGGCATATTCAAGAAGTCGCATAGCATTTTCCTTATCTGCCTTTTCCACTTGCAGCCATTTTTTTTGCTTAAAGAAAATGTTAAATAACTTTTCTCCGTACTGATGATTAAAAGATAAAAGTATATTATCAAGAACTGAAATTTGTCTTATTAATCTTAGATTCTGGAACGTCCTTGTTATTCCTCTTGAGACTATTTGATAAGGACTTAAACCGGTTATGTTTGCATCTTCAAAAATGATTTCGCCTGAGTCGGGTTTTATAAAACCTGAAAGAACATTAAACAAAGTAGTTTTGCCCGCACCATTTGGACCAATTAATCCAAGTATTTCCTTTTCCTTAATTTCAAGCGCAAAACTGTTAAGAGCAGTAACTCCATCAAATTTTTTAGAGATGTTTGATACTTTAAGCATCTTCCGCCTTCTTACTTTTTACACCCGACCCCTGACCTTTATCAAAAGCGTATTCACCTAAAAAACCTTTTGGTCTCCACATCATCATAATTACTAACAATGCACCATAAAGTATTTGTCTTACATTAGCTGCAATTGAATTCGGTAGCCCGACGAACCGCAGTAATTCAGGCAATGCAACTAAAAATGCTGCACCAAGAAGTGAACCTTTTAGATTACCTGCGCCTCCAATAATAACAATTGAAATGATAAATATTGATTCTGTAACTGTAAAACTGGTTGGATCGATATAGGTTATGTATGTTGCATATATCACTCCTGCTGTAGATGCAAGTGCCGCGCTAACCATAAATATTTTTACTTTTGCTGATGCTACATTTCTTCCCACAGCTTGTGTGAATACTTCATCCTCGCGTATCGCTTTAAGTAATCTGCCAAACGGAGATTTTACAATTCTGTAAGCTGCTAAGTATGTTAACCCCGCAAGAATTGCAACGAGTATCAAGAATTCAGTATGAGTTGAAATCTCATATCCAAAAATAACTGGCTGAGGAATTCCGGGTAAGCCTAGCGGACCGCCCGTAAAATCAACAAGATTATTGAGTATGCTAAAAACAATTATTTGAAAAGCGAACGTAGCAATTACAAAATAGTCATCCCTTAAACGAAGTGAAGGAATGCCGACTAAAGCACCAAAAGCTCCGGCTGCAGTTATAGACAAAAACAGATTAAGCAGGAATGGTGTCTCTAATCTTAATGCCATCAAAGCAGTAACATAAGCGCCTACACCATAAAACGCAGCGTGAGCAATTGAAAGAATTCCGGTGTAACCTACTAATAAGTTTAGTGACACAGCAAGTATCGAATAAATAGCGATGAGAATCAGTATATGAAGTAAGTATTCCAGGAACTTATCTTCCCTTCTCTTCTCTGAAAAAGTAATTAAGAGTTTTAAAAGCCAATCCGTTCCTAAGCTTCATATTTGCTTATACCTTCATTTACTTTTAACACGTTGAGGAAAAAGCGATAGTAAATTTACAGTTGAATCTATTTTATTTATAAAATCATCTGTTGAATTTTGCCCAAAACTATTCTTGATAAAATGAACAATATGTGAGAGATCGGAATATGCTTCGGTGGTCCAGCGAATTTTATATTTCATTTTTGATCTGCGTTAGAACTTTACTGTGATCTAAAAGTTCGTTGCCTGATTCACTATGTTCAAATGCTTTAAGAATCAATTTTCTCTGTTGATCAGTCAGGTTCTGCCATAACTTATCTCCCGGTTCTTCATCTGAAAGTGAAAAGAGATTAAGAACAGCCTCAAGCAGATATTTATTTTCTGATTTATCCACCAGGTTATGTATCAGGTTTTTCAATTCGTTCATTGACATATACACCTCTAACTAAAAATTGTTTTCAAATTCCTGCAGAAACTTCCATATGCTTTTATACAATTATATACTTTTATATATAACGCTCAACTTGCTATTTGAACAATTTTTCAATCTTTAAATTTTGTAATTTTTTATTTTTTGTATTCCACCTGCCTGACCCATCACACATTCGCCTTTCGAATCTTCTTCCCCATAAAACCTTCAGGTTTGAAGAGAAGAAAGATGAGCAGAATTACAAACGCGCTCGCGTCCATCCATTGGGAGCTAATATACCACACTGCAAGGTTTTGTGCTGTTGTAAGAAGAAGCGAACCGAGAACAATTCCCCAAATACTGCCAACACCACCTACTATCATTGCAACGACTCCCATTAAAAGCATACTCATACCCATAGTTGGAGTCATATCGACATCCAGCGCAACAAGGATGCCTGCAATACCTGCAAGTGCAGAACCGATAGCAAATGAAATTAAAACTATCCTGTCGCTTTTAATACCAGAAAGTTTTGAAAGCTCGCTATCGCTTGCAACTGCACGCATTGCTTTACCTGTTTTAGTATAATGTAAGTACGCAGCACAACATACAACCAGCAACAAACTAGTAACGATGATAATTATTTGAACCGGCGTTACATAAGCTCCTGCAATCTCAATTCCCTCTTTTACCTCCCAGTTGCGTATTGATTTTGTATCATCCCCAAAGAAAAGTGAAATTAAGTTTTGCAATACAATGTAAATACCAAGTGAAGCAAGAAGCAAAATAATTGAAGATGATTTCTTTTTACGCAGTGGTTTATAAATAAACCATTCAGTCATACAACCAACCAAACAAGCAGATATTATTGCAGTAGGAATTGCAACGAAAAAAGACCAGCCTAATATTTGAATAAATAAAAAAGTGAAGTAAGCACTGGATGTGAAGATTACAGCGTGGGCAAAGTGAAAGAATTTTGTATTTTCATAAATTATATTGAAACTCAAAGAAAATAAAATGTAGATAAAAGTTAAAAACAATATATTTATGATAATTTGAGTGTACACAATTTAGTTTTTCCAGAAAGTTTTTGCGGTTGCTTTCATCTCCTCTTCAGAACAATTATATACTTCGAATATTGTCTTTTTTATTGTATTTAATGATGTAAATATTTCTTTAACTTCATTTATTTTTTCAATTTGATCTTGACCCATCCAACCTTCAACTTTAGTAATAGTTCTAGTTTTCATATTTACTTCACTTGTGATTGCTATTTCATCATCAATTAATCCGACATCTTGAATTAATTTTTCTTTAAATTCATCAGGTATATCATTTTCACATATCAGAAAAACTTTGACCCCAATAGTTAGGTTTGTAGCTAAGATATCTTTGTACTCATTTTCTTTGCCAGAAATTAGAAAAAAATATCTCCTTATTTCTTTACCGCTTTTTATTAATCCCTGATTGTATTGTAAATAGTCTTCAGATTTCGGTTGCTGCCAAAAACTTTTTGGGTTTACTATGCTAGTAGCTAATATCTTTGTATTACAATGACTAAAAATATTTTTTACAAATTCGTGGTACTTAAAGGGAATATATTCATAAATGTGTCCTTGACTTAGATCATTGAGATCTGTTTCATATTTTTTATGGAGAAGTTTTGAGAAAGAAAATAAAACAAGAGACTTTGAATTTACTTCTAGTCTAGTTAAATAAATTTGAGGGAATATTATTTGTGGGAATTGTGTTTTGAGTTTATCTAATGATATATCAATTTCTTTTTTTACTTCATTAAAAGATTCTACAATTTTATCAAACCTAAAAATGATAAAAAATAAATTTGTTATTTGAGAAACTATTGGGATTACAATTAAACTAAAAATTACTAAAAACAATTCTTTGCCTACTATATTGGGATTATTCAATATTCTAAAAAAACCAAATCCTATAGAAAGAATTGATACTAATAAAAGTGCAAAAAAACGATATAACAATATTTTTTTCTTCATAGTTATTTTTTTAACATAAAGTACTTATAAAGTTTAAGTTTATCCTCTAATTCAACCTCCTCAATATCTTTAAAACTTAATCCTCTCCTATTCCGGTCTAAAATAAAAGGGTATTGTTTTATTACATATTGTTTGAATTCAAAGGGCATTTCTTGTTTTTTTTTGTTTTTATATTTGGCAAAACAGACATTTCTTTTTATATAATGCTTAGATCCAATTGTATAAATAAAGGAAAAGTAAGTTAATTTATTTGTTTTATAACCTTTCGGTTCAAATCTTTTAATATCACTAAAATATTTCTGCCAGTCTTTGTAGATATCAATTAGCAATAATCCGCTACTATTTAGTAAGGTATACAACTTATTAAGTATTTTTTTTTGGTACAGAAGAGGATAATGAATAAGTGTATTACCTAAACATACAATTACATCAAATTTATCTCCATTGTATTCAATGATATCTTCTTTTTTATATCTAATCTTGGATTCTTTTTTTGTTAATATAATTGCATTAGCTATGCTTTTTTTACTGATATCCAATCCTGTCAGCACTAGATTATTATTTAATTTTTCTAATTCCCTTAAAAAATATCCGCTGCCACATCCTACATCCAATATTTTTTGGTTATTATTGATTATTTTTTTTTGGGACAATGATTTTATAAGTCCAGCTTCAATTTTTTCATAATTTGGATAGATAATATCATATAACGGTCCAATATTATCATAAAATGAATTTACGCTCTGAATTATTGTTTTATATGCAATCATAAATAACTTTTTACAAGAACTTTGAACTCACCATTTTGAACTTTTTTTATCATTACTGGTTTTTGAACATCACCGTTACTATCAAAAGTTGTTAATCCACTAACTCCTGGGTAATTTTTTATTTTATACAACTCATTCTTTATTATTTCTGAAGAATACCCATAGTTTTTTATTACATATGCAATTATTTTTAAGGCGTCATAACTCTGAGCAGCAAAAACTTCAGGTTCAGTATTATACTTTAAATTATATTTTTTTCTGAAATCAACAACTAAAGAATCATTATTATTTATATCAAAACCCGGAGTAGTAAATAATGAGCCTTCAGCTGCATTTCCTGCAATTTTGAATAACTCAGATGATTGAAAAGTTACACAACTTAAAAATTGGGGTGTATATCCCAGTTCTTTAGATTGTCTGATAAAATGAGCACACTCTTGAGCATGCGAAGGGATATATACTGCCTTAATATTAGCAGATTTTAATTTTTGAATAATTGTTCTAAATTCTCGTTGTCCTTCATTAATTTGGTCAGAGTATACAACTTCACCACCTTCACTTATAAAATTATTTGTAAATACTTCCCTAAGACCTAAACCATAATCATTATTTAATGCAACGATCGCCACTTTTTTAATATTCAATGCGTTATATGCAAATCTAGCCATCGCTTCACCTTCTAAATTGTCTGATGGCCAATTCCTAAAAATATAATCTCCAGCGGATGAAATTTTAGGATTTGAGGAGCAAGGAGAAAATAGCACCACCTTGTTTTTTTCGGCTAAGGGAGTAATTGAGAGTGTACTTGAACTAGTTAATCCTGCAATGATTATAGGATATGCAAACTCACTCATCATCTTATTAAAAGCAGTCACGGCTTCTTTAGGAGTTGATTTATCATCTTCATATACTATCTCAATTTTTTCAAAATTTATATCTTCCTTCCTGTTTATTTCATCCTTAGCTAATTCAAGTCCATTTTTTACCCAGGCACCATATTCTGCGGCATCCCCCGATAAAAAAACGATTGCCCCTATTTTTATTTTATTATCCTCTTTCCCTCCACAAGACATAAGCAAGATAAAAACAAGACCGATAAACAAAAGATTTTTTACTTTCATTTTAATTTTCCTCCAATTCCTTTTTTAATTGTTCAATCGAATTCCATTCAATGCATCCAACAGGTAAATCTTTAGAATCTGAAATAAGAACACTCAATAATTTTTCGATATTGCTAAAAACTTCAGAGCTTTCTTTTAGTTGCAACAATGCGTTGTAGGGTTTTTCGTTATCGACTTTTACTCCAAGAAATGCAAACTCAAAGTTTGGGACTGAGGCAAAAAGTCGTACTTTGAAATTGCTTTGCTTATTTTTAATCTCTTTCATTATATCATTGTTTTTAGTCCATGCACCGTTAACAATTGTCTTACCATTCCTTATCGCTGTAGGGATATCGCTATCATGTAATACTGAGAAGTTTGAACCGAAATGATTTAGGATTTTTACCAGCGAAACAATTGTTGCCTTCCCTCTAGCCCTTATGATATGTACATTTTTATATGATTCTGGTTTATGGGCAATAACGAATTTTAAAGCAGTGTATTCAGTATCACCCTCAACGATTATTGTTTTACCACCAAAGAAAAACTCAGCTACATAAGGATCAAAAATATTTAGTAGTTTAAGATTTTCTCTATCGTCTTTTGTTAAGTTCACTGTACTAGGTCTATATACTGTTGTTCCTTGAACATCACCTCTGTCATCTTTATAGACCCTTATGATTGTTGTATTATCTCTTGATATGTCAATAAATGCCGGTGAATGTGTTGTTACCATAACCTGCCATCTTCCAGATTTGGGGAGATTATATAATACATTGCAAGCATCTCTGATTGCATTTGGATGTAAACATATTTCCGGTTCATCTAATAAAAGAACATTTGGTCGAACTGTAACAGTTTCATCGGTTTTACTTGAAGTCTTTTGGTTTTCTGTAATAATTCTAAGAGCTGTCCATAAAAGTGTTCTTCTAACTCCACTTCCTTGTCTATCAATTGTACTTAGATATCCGTCTTTAGGTCCCATTAACAAAAGCGGGTTAGCTTTAAATAGTGAAATTGCTTTATCAAGATTATCTTCGGGTTTTGCATCGAACTTTATAGTATGGTTTGAGAATACCTGACTTATCGAAGAAGATAATTCATCTTCAACCTTTTTAATTTCAGCTTGTGAATCATTTACAACCTTTTTTTGAAATTCCTTAACATTTTCAAGGATCGAATCATAGGTGGATTTTTCTTTATCGTCACCTTTTATACTCTTTATCCTATCAATTAAAATTTTTATTAAAAGGTCTGTGATAGCTTTGGATTGTTCTTCTGGTGGATCAAATGCGTTTACTCGGTGCGGTTCAGGTCTTCGTGATTTTGCGATATTTGGTGCGCCCCAAGGAACTTTATCGTCCCAATCATTTTTTTCTACATTAAAACCTTGTCTTACTGGTTGCCCTTCTTTTTTCCATATCCATCTTTCTCTAACAAGTTTTTCTTTTGACTGTGTTATAAATATCCATTGCTCACCAGGGCTATTATCATAAACTATAGTCTGTAATTCTATTTCGGGATATCGTCCATCTTCAATTTTACCATTAGGAAAATCTTCTGTTGACATAGCACATTTATTTGAACCATGATTCATCACTAATTCATAGGCTTTTAGAATAGAACTTTTCCCTACGTTATTAGGTCCAACAAGTACTACTATATCGTCTAATTCTATTTCTACAGGTTTCTGCCCGATACTTCTAAAGTTTTTTATAATCAATTTATTAAGTCTAGGCTTGGTAACTGCAGTATCATTAGAAACTAATGTTGATTCAATTTCAGGCAGAGTTTGCTTTTTTAATTTTCCCATCCAAAAAACTTTCCAATAAATTATTAATACTCTATCCATTTCGATTACAGATGTGTATCTGTATTCAAAAACTATTTGAGTCTGTAAAAAGTAAAAGAGTGAAATTGTATTAAACTGTAAATGCGTCAAAACCCTTCGCCCTATAATTCTGAATATGAATTAAGTTAGAAAGTAAGAATTAGTGATTTTGTTATTTGTTGACTATCAACCCCTGTTCATAATATATCCGCAGCAGTACCTGGTAGGAAATCAGCTTTCGTAACTCCGTTTTTTCCACCCTCATCAAAGTCATCATTCAAAAGCCATTTGCAACTTCTAAAGGAATAGAATAAAAATCAAGCAATACGGAAAAATAATTCTATTATCTCTTTTAATGGAAAATTGACAATACATATCAGTTCAGAATTTTATTTATAACACTGACGTAGTAACTGTGATTCGCCGTAAAATTTTATCTAGACACACATTTTATTTCAATAAAAAAATGGAGCTATGCCATTTTTTACCTGCTGCAACATTTCTTTACACTTTTGGATCCCGATCAAATTTGATATTAGTTTCTTAATACATAAAATGTAATTTTAATCTTGACCCATCCAATAGTTTTTTTTATGTTGGCACTCCATTGTGAATGACATATTCCAATGGTAGATAAATACATAGTGGGTTCCATTAACGAGCAGAGTCTTGGGATGCAATTTCTTGGCAATGGGTTTACAGTTCGAAAAGAGTTCCATTCATTTTTCTTATCTAGCACATCGATTTTATCTGTCCTTAAAATAAAATTCAATTACTACGCTGTACATAATTTATTAATAAAATATTTATGCAAATTATTTTATTCTAAAATTGTGTTTTCAATTTTGAACCAAAGCAAAATTTAAAAATGGAGATGAACAAAAAATTTAACAATTAACACGGAGCAGGCATTATGGTACAAGGGAATCTTATTAAAATTATCGTTGCGGAGAACCAGAGATTAGTTAAGGAAGGTATTATTCAGCTTTTGAATTCAATACCTCACCTCATTGTAATTGATGAAGCTGAAGATGGGGCAGAGACTTTATCCAAGTGTAAAAAAAATCCGCCAGATATTGTGTTATTAGATATGTGTATTTCCAATCCGGAAATATTGCCGACAGTTGAGGCAATCGAGGAACTGAATTCAAAAATTAAAATAATTCTTATGTCACTAAGTGAAGATCAGGAAATTTGTAGGACAAGACTATGGGATCTGACTAAGGGTGTGATAAGCAAAAATATATGCCCTAATGAATTAAACCTGGCAATAAAAAGTGTGATGCTTGGTGATGTCTTCCTATTCCGTTTTTCACAAAAACCATTTAAACCTGAAACGGTAACAAAACAAAAACTGATTGAATTAGAGGGTTTAACGAAAAGAGAAAATGAAATTTTATATTGCCTGGCAAAAGGATTTACTTCTAAAGAAATTGCTGAAAAGCTGTATGTCTCAACCCGTACAGTGGAAACTCATAGGAGTAAGATTATTCAAAAATACAATTTACATAGCTCCACTGAATTAGTTCATTTTGCTCACGAAGTCTTGAGTAAAAATGAAGAAGAACATAAGCTTGTTTAATGGGCTTGAATGCAGAAAAGCTAATCTTATAATGTTTATTTTTATTACGTTTTGTGCTTGTATAAAACTCTACAATTTCTTTATGTGGTATTTTATTGAACACACTACACCAGTTAATTAATGTTTATGAAATCACCGTTGGAATGTTAGTTATTTGGTGGGTTTAAGGAATCTATAGTTCTACTAATTTGAGTAAAGCATTAAAAATTGCAAATTACAACTTAGTTTGTTCAGCTATTATATGAGACAAAAAGATACTTCACCACAAAGAGTTAAAGATAGTGCCACCTGCCAAGTTCGCTGTCGTAATATCTTGCACCAAAGTAATCAGAGTTGGTTTCTGTGTCGCGTTCCTTTTCGGTGTGAACCTGCCTTGCCGGCAGGCAGGCTTGTATTTGTCATTAATGTTGACAATCAACTACATAACTCCTAAGAATCTTTTACAAGGTTAAGTAGTAATAATGCATAATGAATTAGATTAACATAAAATTAATTGTTAAAATATAAAAAGTAAAAAGATTACAAAAAGCAATCTAAGCTGAGGCATTGTTTACTTTCAGTTAAATAATTGACATCCGATATTTTTTCGAATTGAAAATGAAAAAGTAGTTAGTTTAAATAAATGCTTAATCTTGAGCATTTAGATTCATTAAGCCTACAAAATTTTCATTGTCAAATTATTATTTTTGTATAAAAATAAAATAACCAACTATAAAAATAAAAATTTCAATGTAGCCTAATATCATATGAACGAGCCAATAACTCCAGCCGTTTCCCATAAAGTATTCTTTAGTTGGGAATCTCAAATTTAAAAGTATTCTAAATTTAAAAACAACAAATTCATTTTTTAATAATTTAAGTGCTTTTAATCTCAAAGCTAAATTAATCAACCCAGCAACGATAAGAGATAATATATAGATAATGAAATTATTCATGTTTATTTTGTAAAAAACAGAACAGGTTTACGATTTTTTTCCAGCCTCATATTTTCCTTTATTAATTTATCTGCTTTTTCCATAAGATTCTGACTTTTAGTAGTAACAACTCCAAAACTCCCATTCATGCTACCGCCCGCACCAACACTTAGATTAAGCCCTACTCCTCTAGGTGTGTGGCTGTTATTTTGTGAATCTAAAACTACATTGATACCTAGTCCAGGAGCAACCAATGGTATTTCAATCTCACTAGTAGTTTCATTCATATTATTCGTAGTCTGCAGGTCTTCTGTTGTAAAATCAGGCATATATACTGATTCTAATCCAATATTTGCAGCAACCCCAACACTAGGTCCAAAACTGCCAAAAAGTTTAAAATTCCCCTGAGCATCCATTCCAATTCCTATTTCGAAATTATATCCTCCCCCTAATGCTATGGCCCCGCTAAATGCTGTAATATTTAGGCCCTTTTGATTATTCTTAGTTTCTTTTTTTTCTGTAGTTTTAGAATTTTTCTTTTCATCATCAGGTGTAGGTGTAGCGACACTCATTCCATTCGGATCAAAATATCTTAAAGGATTATTCATCGTATAATTATACGGACTCCAGCCCGGATACTTATCAGCAAGCGGGTCAACCTGCAGCCACCTGCCAAGTTCACTATCGTAATACCGCGCACCAAAGTAATCGTAGTTGGTTTCAATGTCGCGTTCCTTTTCAGTGAATTTGTAACGGTCAGTAACGCTGGCACCGGTTTGATACTGTCTCAGTACTTCTCCGTACGGGTAGTAATCATATCCTGAAACCGGTACTCCCGTAGAATCAACAACGGCTCTTATATTACCTAAGTGATCTTTTATATAATAAAATCTTTCATCCTTTCTTGAATCGAAATATATATAATAGCAAGGTTGTCCAGGTATTTCCTCTACACACAAAGAATCAGGAGTCCAATGTGCATCAGCTCTGCCGATCAAACCATTTGCATAAATATTCGTCATTTTAATTTTATTTGTAGTGCCATCGTATATTGCTAATTCTCTTCCCGAGTGATCTCGCAAATAATACTCTTTAGTAGATACAGCGTCTTTATAAATCCGGTTTCCGCTTTCATCATATTTATAACTTAATGTTCCGGTTCCGGGTTTTACCATTGATAAAGGTAAGTTTCTGTAGTCATAAGTTAAGGAGTTTACATTTCTTAATCCATCACTAATTACATTTCCTTTTGCATCGTAATTATACGTCTTAAACATTCCATTTATCTGGGCTGCATAAAGTCTGTTCGTATTCGAGTAATAATTATATGACATCGTTTTATCAGGTCTGTTTTTTGTGCCGAAATTACCATCAGCGTTATAAGTGTAACTTTCTATTTCGATTCCATTATTTTTAGTCTGTGTTAGTCTGTTTAGTGCATCATATGTATAACTTAGATTTAAAGGTGACCAACTCGTATTACTCATATTGGAAATGTATTGTGATATGATATTTCCATTTGCTGAATAAGTAAGGTTTTCAACAAACCGTCCGTACTCATCAATTAATTCTTCTCCTGTATCAAAGATAATTAAGTTTTGCAAGCTGTATAATCTGCCTCTGTTATCATAAGTATACGTGATTCTGTCCTGTGTTTCCTGTAAATCCGGGTATGCCAGCTGTAAGATTTTATTGTCTTTATTATAGTCTAAAACTGCTTCAAGCTTAGCCAGAGATTTATTATCATCAGCGCTTGTTCTTACTTCTTTTAATCTGCCTTGACGATCATAATCATACCAATAGTGAAAATCAGCAGGTATTGATTGCTTGACAAGATTTCCAAAATGATCATACTTATTAATAATTTGCTTCCAGGATTTATCTTCAAATTTTACCCACAGTTCCTTCACTCTTCCTCTCGAGTCATATGCAAAAACTTTATAACTCCAGGGATCTGTAGTCTTACTCCTGAAAGCAATGGCAGCAAGCCTGCCTTTGTGATTAAACTTATTAATAAGACTGAGAATTGTTGGGTTTGTCATATTAACAAATGCGCCGGTTTTTTCATACTTATCATACATATACTGCATTAAGCGATTTGATTCATTAGTCTCTGAGGCATATGTAGACTCAGGATTAAGATATTCAATTCCACCAGAGACAACAGCTTCTGCAACTATCTCAGGTCTGTTAAGTGTATCATACTTTGTAAAGAATACCGGGTAGTTGCCGCTGTTGTGATATTTAAACCTCAGGTTGCCCAGCTTATCATATTTAAATTTATAAGTTCCATCATCCGGTGTTGTTCTCTCGGATAATCTTCCACGACTATCATATTTATATTTAAGAATTTTTCCGGCCGGAGTTTTAACTGAATCCAATTGATTTATTCCGTTATAATAAAACTCGGTGATAATAGAATCTTTCTCCTCTTTTATAATATTGCCAACTTTATCTGAATATGTTTTTACATACTTATTATCCTCATCAGTACTGGTACTAACCTCATAATTTAAAAGTGGTTCATATGTAAAGGTTTTTTTGGGAGAACTTGGACTATCAGTAACATATCTTTGTTCTTTCGGACGTGAAAAACCATCGTATTTAAAAAATTGTTTTCTGTTTTCTGCATCCTTAGTCTCGGAAGTCAATCCCAAATAATTTGGTTTTGTTTCTTCTTTAATTTCGTATCCATTCGTACCTAAAACTTTAGCTCGTCTTAACTGACCCATCGCATCATACTCGAATAATGATTCTTCATTAAGCGGGTTTAGTGGATCAAAATTAAATCTTTTTGTCATTTCAATTTTGTCCGCGATATCATCATACGTGTATAATACACTTCCGGCGGTTGTAGAAGTATCTATGCTATTTACAACTAACGAAACATCAAGATATAAAAGTGTATCGGTTGAAAATGTGAGTGTGGTATAACAATCTCTTGAATAGTCTTCAAGAGATGCTATAAATTTGAATCCATATAAATTTTGTCCGGCAGCTTTTATTGCATTCACAATCGAGGAGACATCAATTGTTGATATGGAATTATCCGTAAAGTCAACTGTAATATTTCCAATAGTGTTATAGCTGGCTTGACCATAGTTGTACGATTGCGTTATGCCATATATTCCGAAACGTTTCTCCTGATCACCAGAAATTTGTGACCAGTCCATCTTCAATGTCAACATTGCTTCATCTACAGTAATAACATTTGATAAAATCATAGGTTCATTTAGAAAGCCATAATAAAAAACAGATGGTGGTGTTTCTCCCGGTAATGGCGGATCCCACGGATTTTGCGGCAGTTCTTCACCGCCTCCGCTTTCTGAGTCTTCGCCAACCATACCATCTCCCTGCGCTACTTCATCACCGGCATATGATTCAATTCTAATGCCGATCGGATCGACAAAAAAGTAACCGTCTGTTCGCATTAACAAAGTTCGTTCAAGTTTTGGGTCATCAATGTAACGGATTGCTGTTGTATCGATAAACACTTGGCTGCCAACAGGAAAACTCCCGGGCAGATTCGCTTTGACTATCCTTCCGTCACCATCATAAAAATATTCTGAATAAAAACCATTTACATCTATTTCTTGTGTTACATTTCCTTTTAAATTTCTCACTGCAGTGTAAGTAAGAGTATCGTCACCATTGAAAACAACACTTGTTTTGAGTGGTTCCTGCATATAAAAACCGTTCACCAAGCACTTAATTGTAGAATCTTTGATAGTACCATCTGTCAATTCAAGTTTTCCATTTATACTGTATTTTAAAAAATATTTATATCTAGGAGGGACAATAATTGTGTCTATTATTTCCCAGTTTTCATTAAAAACATATTGATAACCACCAGGATCGTATACTACCGAATCCACATCAAAAGCACTTTCTGAATATTTATAATGCGTAAACACTTTATTGTCTAAATTTGTGCTGTTCAAATGCCATTTATAAAGATTTGGGTACATGTTATTCCATGGAGATGGCAAGGTTCCCGAAGTGTTGTACTCAAATAGTGTTGTAATCGGTTTAGAAGGATCAGTATAATTTATTTCGGATAATAATTTACCGAATTTTGTTCCAGAGTAGTTTAAATCATAACTATAAACTACCGAATCACTTATTAAAGATCCGTTATAAATTTTGGATGATTTCAGTATTGACATTTTATAACGTGATTCTGGGTTCATTAAACCATTCGAATCAAAAATATTATAAAATAATCGTGACGTTGTCAGTCCTTTTGAATCGATGGTTTTTTCAATCGTGACGAAATCTTTCGTAAAATATGGATGTAAAGACATAAAATTTATTGATTCATGAACATACTCATAATTAATAGTTCTTACCAAAGAATCATTCATCGCCAAATTTCTATCTGACACTATATCATTAATTAACCTAAATGTACCATTATAAAAACTATTTAATTGTTCAGTCCCAATATCATAATTATGTATTTTAACTCTTCGAATATTATCTGATACTTCAATTTCTTTCTCAAGCTTTATCACAGAAGTAAAATCCATGTTCCAGTTAATGGCAAAGCCTGCTATATATTTCGAAAAGTATTTTGCAGAATTAATTTCATTTGGAGATGAGTTGTCTAAGAAATCTTTATTTGTTGTTCTTGTTTGGGTCCATATTCCTATTGATTGTAGTCGATTTGGGTTAAAAGTTGTATATGAACTTCCATATTCATATTTAACTGTCTGAAACTCTGATTGAATTTCCTCAAAACTGTTATAACGATTAATCGAATCCATCATTATGGAAGTTTCTTTATCTCTTTGTGTGGTATTAAGGAATTCAGAATTGAAAGCGAAAGACCCGGGCTTCTGAAATTTGAACGCAATATTGGGGAGATGATCCAAGTAATTGAAGACTGACTTTTTACCATTAAAATATTCAATACTTTTCAGTTTATATAGTGGTGCAAAAAAACTAAAATATTCATCAAAATCTTTATAAAATTTCTTATCACTTTGATAAAAAAATTCGTCTTTTCGACCCATATTATCCACAATTGAAGCCACATGCTTTGATTTTGTATTTGATATACTGTTTGCCCTGTTTGGACTGAACCAAGAGGACCCAGTTTCTGTACCCCACAAAATATTTAAATAATAATCATCATCTCTTGAAGTATTCTCAATTTTAATCTGTCTTACATGTGATACGCCATATAAATCCACTGTAATATAATCAAGATAAAATTCAGCTCCGGAAAAAGTACTTCCTTTTGAGACACCCATCCCGGTGAATAGTTTTCTACCATAATCATGACCAGACACAAGACATTGTTGATCACCTGCATATGCATAATTAAATCTTAAAGTATCACCATTAGGTGACCATATTTCAGTCAGGTACATAATTCTTGGATCCCGTTCAAGTGAATATGGAGAGTAGTCATAAAATTTTGCAGAATCTTCAACAAAGAAGTACGTTAAACCATCACCTTTTTTTAGATACATACGTCTTAAATATTGATTGGAATTTATAAACTCCACTATAGCGTATGTTGGATCATCAAGAGAATTTGATACATACATTCCGACCCGTGAATTTGCCTGTGAATTAGTTAAAGTTGTTGAGGAGCCATCGGCTAGGAGTAAAACGATATAATCTGTTTGATAGAATTCGGGAGGCAACCCGTTTGTACTATTACCAATATTATTTGAATAACTATAACCTGGAATAAGTAGAGGAATTTCTTCCCCTTGTAAATTGTTAATGGTATAAGGATCATTAAGTTTATTAGAATAAAAATTAGCTTCAAAATTCAAAGTCTGTAAGGCGAACCCCTTATAACCAATTATCCACTCTGAAGAATTGACTGGATAACCATAATTATTATCCCAAGAATAATATTCATCTCGAACGAACATTCTGTGTTCAACATTTGCATTATACGTTATTGTAATGTCACCCCCCATATCATTTGGAGCTTTAACAGGAGAAGAATATACAATACTTAGATTTCCATCATAGTCTGATACTATTTCGTTATTAGTCAGACTTTTACTTGTACTCTTGATGTAACCTCTTTCATTAAATTTTTCACCTGTGCTTTGAGGAATGTATTGGGATTGTGCATACAGTTTAAAAGAAATCATTCCACAGATAACGATGATTGCAAATGTCAAAGCTCGCTTCATTTTCCACCTCATTAAAAATATTTTCTGAAATATCAAGAATTAACTTAATGGGCTGACAGTTTGGATGAATCAGTAGAACTACGCGATTTTTATTTACGTAGTTCTACGGATATAAAAGGCAAGTGTGAATAAATTAGATTTAGGAAATTACTTGAGGTGTGAAATAATTTTTTCACCTGAGAGAATGTGAACAAGTTCAACTTGCTGCTTTGACACACGGTGGATTTTCAATCCTTGATATATGTCCCCTTCTTTAAGAAATACAATCTTTGAATTTGTCTCATCATTTAGAACAATATTTTTGTTCTCACCATTAATAACAATCCCTGTCACTCCAAAATTAATTCTGTCATAATTGTTTATGATCGGAAGTTCGGTTTGTATCGGTTCCCTTCTATCGTTAACGATGGCAGCCGATTTTCGCCCAAATGGATCCTGATCAAGGATTTCATACTCAAACATTTTAATGGGAAATGGTTTATCCCTTTTATCAGAAAACGAATTTTCAATTTTATTTTCAATGATTGCGTCATTCTGTTTTAACCAGATAGCATCAGCAAAATTATATAATATCAATCCCCATATTGTGATTGTGATAAGAATTAATGGTAAGTTGATTTTCTTATTCATCAATCCCACCTGCAATTAACACATCTACTGTTCCCGATATTTGAAGATTTTCTGAATCTTTTTGTTTTGAAATAACTATTTCTTCAAAATTCATTGCAAGATTTTTATACTCCAACCACCTGCAATAGTTATACACATTTTCATAGTCACAGCTGAACTCAAGGCTAAATCGTTGAAAATTTAACCTTCCCTTTTTTATCTTCTTAATAGGTTTAATGGAGTTAAACGAAACTCTGAACTTACTGTCCTCAATATTGAATTTTTCCAATGCATTCAAATAATTGTCTTTGTCAGACACAGAATTAAATTCTCCATAAAGCATTTTTTTTAGTTGAATATGATTCCTTTTCAGGCTGTTGAGTTCTGCTTCTAAATCCTCAGCGTTTGTTTTAGTTAATTTCTCTGATACAAGTGAATATAATGTTTCTGATAATTTCCAGTAATTGGGAATAACCTCAAATAATAAAACCAGAATAAAAATTATGGAAGTAATTGTAATTGTATGTTTGTATTTACGATTTTTTATTTTCACGGTAACTCATACTTACGGAAAATCTAAATGGATTTTCAGGTTCGATTGGTTTATTAAATCCTGATTTCTTTTTATCAAACCACAACAATTCAATTTTATTTAAGTTCGAATTTCCAGAGAGTGTTTTGATGTATTGGATCACTTCTTCCTTTGCGAAAGCTTCTCCAATTATTATAGCTTCATATCCGTCAGAATTATTTCTATTCAATTTGATTTCTGTTAATCTCAAACCAGGCAATGATGATTCAGAAAATATCTTTAATACATCCGAAAGAGAACTTTTTTTATTTTTAACATTAATTAATGAATTTAAATCGTACGTTAACTCGTTATTCTTTTCAACCATTTTTTGGGTAGCGGTTTCGATTTCCTTTACCACCTGAGTTTCAGAATTTTGTTCGGATAATGCATTGTCAGTCAACATCCCCAGTATGTTCATCACGAGAAGTGACAGAAGTAAAAATGAAAAAGTCCAAATTAATAACCTTGTACTGATTGCCTTCTCAACGTCGATTTCTTTTTTTTGATTTGCATAATTTGACATCTCAAAGTTGAAAACACTATCATTGAAAAGAGATTCAAACACTATATTTGTTTTGCTGTTCTGCTCAAATTGATAATTAAATTTTTGACCATCCTCTAATGTTAAATTTCGTAATACCCGTCCTACATTAATACTATTCTCCAGACTGGATTCAATTAAATAATTTCCAGGCACTCTCTGAGAGATCTTGTTAGTTTTTTCCTTCCGCTCCAAAATCTTCTTGATCACTTCGAGCAACTGAAAATCATACTCATTTCGATCAGGTGCATTTTCTGAATTAAATAAATACTCATCCTTAGTGATCACTTTATTTGCATCAATTGAGTAGTGGGAGATTTTATTATTCTGAACATCAATAAAATCGCTGCTGTCCCCTTGAATAAAACCAGAGCCTATTAAGGAAAAATGAAAAGGAATTAAAAAAGTGAATCTTGCACCTGATCTTCCGGTAAACTCAAGATATTGGCAGAATTCTTCTCTTCGTGATATTGTAACCAAATAGTTGGCGATGGATTCATCACTCGAAAATATACCAAAGTTCAAAACAAAATCGTCTGAATTAAGATTTTCCGGAAGTTGTTTTCGAATCAGATCTTCAATTTCAAGTTCATCTTCATCAATGTCCTTACGTATTGATACGTTAAAATATTTATAGTTATTAATACTCACCGCAAGAACAAATTCTTTAATACTATTTTGTTCTTTCAATAAGTTAATCTGTCTTCTGATTTCGTAACCATCTTCGTTTACTTCACAGGTACGGGAGGAGATCAATTTGTAAGCAGGAATTTTTTTTGCATAAATTGATTTTAAAGTTCCATCTGCAAGTTTGAATAATGAGATCCTCGCTAATGAATCATCGATATCGATTACAACATAATTTTTTATGCCTAAAAACCAGAGTGTGCTTATTCCATCAAAATATGATTTAAACTTTTTACTATTCATTTATTCATTTATTCATTTATTTCTACTTTGATTCATGGTAAGTTCATCACCATAAAATATTCTAGGTGTTAGGTATATCATTAGTTCTCCCTTGCGGACCGACTTTTCCTTGTCGGTGAAAAACTCACCTAAAATCGGGATATCTCCAAGAATCGGAAATTTTGCTTCATTGTTTATTTCGGATTCCTGGACAACACCCCCTAAAACAATAGTTTCACCATCTCTCAGTCTCACAGTCGATACAAAAGATCTTGTATTTATTGCAGGTATCTGATCCTTGTCAGGAGAGAAACTTCCAACCGGTGTTTCGAAATTTGGTTTAATCTCAAGAGTCAGTTCACCATTATTTCCAACAAATGGTGTTATCTCAAATGAAATTATTGCTTCGATTTTTTCTATTCTTTCCTTTTCAATAAATGTAGAGTTTACTGCATTTACAATCGGGACTATTTCTTTAAAAATATAGTTCTGAACCGTACCGATTTTTAATGATGCAGTGTGCCCATTAAGTGTTGATAGTATCGGTTTGGATTTTATATTAGCCAATCCATTTTGTTCCATTGCTTTTATATTTACATAAAAGTTATCCGGCAGTTTACCAAGTTTACCTATATCAACATTTTCTCCGAATATTGAAACTGTGCCGATGTCACTCAACAAGCTGTTTATTTTTTTTCCACTTGCAGTAACATCAATTCCGGGAAACCATTTATCAGGTCTGGTAAGTTTTGTCGAATCACCGAACCCTGCATTGATTCCGAATGATTTAATATTATCGAGATTATAATCCACAACTAATGCTTCAATTAAAACTTGTGGTACGGGCTGATCAATCTTTTCTATAAAGTCCATAACGACATTTATATTTTCATTAGATCCGCTCAGGACAAGTGCATTATGTTCAATTGAAATACTAGTATGGACATTCTGAATTATTGACGCGGGAATTTTTTCTTTTACCTGGTCTGCTCTTAAATAGTTTAAATATGCAAGTCTTGTTTCATCCAGCCCTTTACTCGTTTTGTTTCCTATGAGGTAGACACCATTTTCGAATTTGTATGTAAATTCAGTTCCCTTAAACAGATAATCCATCGCAGTGCGCAAAGAAACATCCTTACATTTGATAGTTACAACTGCATTAGGATCTGCCAGTTTTAGTAGCTGTAGATTTAACTGATTAGAAAGATCATTCAGTATCCGTCCTAAATCAGCTTGGGTTACATCAAGAGTCACTAAATTGTTTTGGGCACTTACCCAGTAAGGTCTTTTTGTTAAGTCATTAGAATTCTCAAGGCTTGAGAAATATGCAGAGCGAGATATAAAATAAATAGAATCTTTATTTATCAAATAATATCCATTATTACCCAATAAATTATTCAGACCTTTTTCTAATTCGACATTCAAAAGCTTACCTGTAATTCTCCCATTTGTACCGGGAGTCAATAAAAAATTCTGTTTTGTCTTTTCTCTAAGAACTTTCACGAATTCTGATATTTCTGAATTGTCCAGTTCAATCGATAGCTTGTCTTTTGAAAACTCTACAATTGGAATACCAGGTAATGGTTCCGGAGTTTTTAAAATTTGAGGTGATGAAATAAAAAATCTGCGGTTGTCGTATTGAAAAACCAGTTCATTGTCTTCAGCTATTGTTTTAATCGCATCAAAGACAGTCATATTGAATAGGGCTACCGAAACCCGTTTATTTATGTCATTATTAACTACGATGTTTGTTTCGTATTCGAAGGCAATTGAACGGTAGATATCTTTAATATCAGTGTCTTTGATATTTATTGCATTTATAAGTGAGGAACTATTTGGAGGAAAATCAATTGACTGAGCATAAATATATTTATCAATGCACGACAGCAATAATAAAATGCAGATGAAAAAAGCTTTACAATGTGGTTTCTCTAATAACTTCTTCATTAGTTGTAATTCCCAGCTGAATTTTTTTTAATCCTGCTTGTCTTAAGGACATAAACCCTTTTTCAAGGGCTCTGTTTTTTATTTGTGAAATAGATGAATCAACTGAAATCATTTCGGATATTTCATCAGTAATCTCGAAAACTTCAAATAAAGCTGATCTGCCTTTGTAACCGGTATTCCCGCATTCAGTGCATCCACACTTCACAAAGATTTCAGATTGTGAGCCATTACCTGAAGCAGTTGATTTTATTTTACAATTACATAATTTTCTTATCAATCGCTGCGCAATAATAAGTTTTACTGATGCAGCAACCAGGAACGAATCTACTCCCATGTCTATTAATCTTGTAATCGCTGAAGTTGAATCATTTGTGTGAAGTGTACTAAACACAAGATGTCCTGTCAATGCTGCACGTACCGCAATATCGGCAGTTTCTCTATCCCTAATTTCTCCCACCATTATAATATCTGGATCCTGCCTTAGAAAGGATCTTAATGCAGACGCGAAGTTGAAACCGATATCTGGTTTGACGTTGCATTGGTTGATCCCATAAAGATTATACTCTATTGGATCTTCAACCGTCAATATATTTTTGTCAATCCTGTGTATGTGTTGTAAGAAAGAATACAAAGAAGTTGTCTTACCGCTGCCGGTAGGACCGGTTACAAGTATCATTCCGAATGGACGTTCCAGATTTTTTTTAATAACATTCAGTTGCTCGCTGAACAGCCCTAACTTTTCAATATCTAATTCAAGGTGGGACTTATCTAATATTCTAAGTACTGTTTTTTCACCAAAGTTTGTAGGTAAAGTTGAAACACGAATATCAACATCATTTGATTTAACCTTATATTTAATCTTACCATCCTGCGGTTTTCTTTTTTCAGAAATATCAAGTCCCGCCATTATTTTAACCCTGCTTCCAATCTGTGCACTTCTCTGTATCGGTAAATTCATAACTTCACGGAGATGACCATCCACACGAAACCTCACTCTATAATTATTCTCAAATGACTCAAGGTGGATATCACTCGCGAAATTTTCAATTGCTTCCTCTATTATTTTATTGATTAGTTCAACATTTGAACTTTCGTTTTGCAGATTTTTTATCTGCTGTTCATTCTGTCTGCTTGTATTTGGATTACTGCCATATATTTTTTTTAAGTATTCCAGAATAATATCACTTGGAAGTTTCAGAGTCTTGACTTTGTAACCTGTAAAAAAAGTGATATCATCAATCAGTTTTTTATCATTGGGTGATGATGTCCCTATTTGTAAAATTTTATTCTCGATTTTAATAGGAAGGATATTCCATTCGAATGCCTGCTGTGCAGTAATTTTTGAGACCGCTTCGTCTTCAATTTTAAGATCTAGTGCCATATTAACTCTGCTAAATTTTGGAGAGGTAGAAATTCATATTTAATATCTAATATGAATACGGTAAAAAAACCTATTGATAGAAATAGTCCGAATGGCATCTTGACTGCACTTATGCTTTTTTTCTTAAACCATTGAGATGTTAACGCAGTTATAAGTGCAATAGTGCTCGATATCCAAATCGCCAACAAGGAATCAGAGATTTCAAATAAGAAACACAAAACAAAAATCAGTTTTATATCACCCATTCCAATTACTTCTTTCCCCTTTAACCTTTCAAATAAAAACTGAATGATTAAAAAAACAGTAAATATTATAGCAGACAGCAGCAATTTTTCTAAGATTTTTTCAGAATTGAGAATTAAATAAATTGTGACAAGGATGATTAAAACAGAAGTTAGTTTATTCGGGATAATATATTTGAAATAATCTATAACACTTACAAGAAGTAATACATAGAAAATTAAGAAACTGATTAAACCTTGAAATGAAAATCCATAGTTAAAGAAGATGATTAGACCGAGAACAAGAGAACTAAGCTCAACAAATAAATAACGAATCGGAATTTTCTTTGTACACTGTGTGCATTTACCTCTTTGAAACAGGAATGATAAAGCAGGGATCAATTCAATTGCCTTCAGTTTTTTTTCACCACAAAAACAAGTTGAACGATTTAAATCAAATCCATTGCCTGAAATAAAATATGAAATGACATTATTCCCGAAACTTCCTAATGCCGATGCAAACAAAATGACAATGACTATTTCAATCATAGCTCTATTTCTTCTGCCAGTTTAATCATCGCTTGATCTATTTCCTTAAAAAGATCTGATTTATAAGTAGTCGAATATGAAGCCATACCTACAACATCTGAATTTGCAGTTGATATAATTCTGAAACTTATATATAAACCCATATAACTAGTTGTTGAAATCAAATTACTTTCAGAGGTTTGAATTATCCTACCAAGAACAACATAGTTTGCATTCAGTCGTTGTCCGATTTTTAATAGTTGCTCTTTTGAAAGAGTTTCCGGAGTTTTGATTTCCATATCAATAAGCACATCATTTATTTTTGAACGGTCAATCACTCTGAGATTTCTCTTAAGAAAAAAAGCATCTGTTAATCTGTCAGCAGCGTTTTTTCCTATACTCGATTCCACAAATGAACCCTGGGTTGAAAAATTTATTACTGCTACTCCATCTCCATTAAATTCTTTCAATATCATTACTTCTTTAGTTGGAGTGCAACCCGTTATAAAAACAAGAATTAAAAAAATTGTTATCTCGTATTTCATATGTTTATCCATTTTATAAATATTTTGTAATCGTAAATAAATATTTTACTCTTTCTCTTTTTTAGGCGTTGATTAATCAGGTACCACTTCCTTAATTTGTCCATCTTGGTTAACTTCCCAAACATTGAAAGTTCCATCATTATCAAAATCAACCGTTGACGTTGCGACTGCCTTAAAACTATTTATATCACTTTCTGTTATTTCAATTCTATACCTTGCTGAACCACCTTCCTCAATAAATTTTTCTTGCTCAAAACCAATTTCATTCAAGTTGGCTGAATACTTATCATATTCAAATTTGTATGACTTCTGAAGCATATAAACTTGTTTAAGACTTAATTTCGCCTCAGTGGTTTTTGCTTTTGTTACAACCGGCATTAATCTTGGAAGTGCGAGAAGTACCAGCACACCAATAATTACGAGCACTACGAGTAGTTCTGTGATTGAAAAACCTGACTGATTTTTTAAGATCTTTTTTAACATATCATACTCCGAAATAATTTATTATTTCAAACATTGGCAGATATAATCCAATCAGGATTACCGCGACTATTCCACCCACAATTAAGATGAGTGCCGGTTCAAGTAATGATGTTACATTATCCAAGTAGTGGTCGAATTCATTGCTGTAATAGTTGCTCATCTGCAAAAAAACTTTATCGAGTTCCGCACTCTCTTCACCTGCAGCTAACAGCCTTGTAAATGTTGGATCAAAGAATAGTGAAGCCTTTACATTAGAAGACAATGTCTCACCTTTAATTGTCTTTTTAAGCAGATGATCTATTTGATTTCTGAACAGGTGATTTGATGTAATGTTTTTTGAAATCTTCAGTGACTCCACCAAACCAACCCTGCTCTTTAGTAATATTGCCATACTTAATGAAAATCTTGCAAGCAGATTTGTTACATACATCTTTGATACTACAGGGAGTTTTACTAATGTTTTATCAACAATATTTTTTTGAAATGAATCACTCTTGCTTCCAAAATAAATTACAATTGCACTAGTTATTAAAATGAAAAACAAAAGTGTGCTGTTGCCGACAAGCCCTCTGCTCAGAATTAATAAAAACTGTGTGATGCCCGGTAGTTCTGCATTAACGGATTGGAAAAGAGTTTCAAAAGTTGGAATGATGAAAACAAGCATAAAGATTACAACACCAAGTGCCACAACGAGCACCATAACCGGATAACGTATTGCCTGAAGTATTTTACCTTTTAAACTTTGCATTTTTTGTAGAAACAGTGAGTACTCGCCTATCACTTCTGCTATCTCTCCTGTTTCTTCTCCGACTTTTAAGTTGGCTATAAAAATATCTGCAAATACATTTGGATATTTTGCAAAACTCTTTGAGAGTGAAGACCCGCTTTTAATATCCTTGAGAATACTCTTTATAATGCCTTTTAACTTCTCATTTTTTGTTTGTTTATGTATTAACTCAAATGCCTGGATAATAGAAACCCTTGAGTACAATAGGAGACTTAAGACTCTTGTAAAATCTACAATTTCTTTATGTGGTATTTTTTTGAACACAATACACCAGTTAATTAATGTTTCTAAAATTACTGGTGGTATTTTAGTTATTTGGCGGGTTTAAGGAATCAGTAGAACTACGGAATTTGGGGTACGTAGTTCTACTTAATAGATTTAAACTATAAGTGACTTGTTTCTATTGTGAATAGATTCATATACCTAAATACTCTATAATTGTGATTTTTATAATTTAAAAATCTTTCATCTTTAAAACATAAATTTTATAAATTATTATTTTACTCCTTTTTTGTCAGGAAATTTTGCAAAATAAACATGTAAACATTCACATAACATTTTTTTAAATTTATTTATGAAATAAATCAGTCTAATAATTTGACCAATCGAGAAAAGTTATTTCTGTATTCATCAATCGAAGTAATTATCTTAGAACTGTAAGTAGATTTTATTAGCTCATAGTCTTTCCGCTGTATTAATTTTGCAGTAATAAGACCAATACAAGCTCTTAACGGATATAAAGAATTATGTATCGATAAAACCATCAAATCGGAATTAAGTAATTTATCTACACTCTCAATATTATTATAATTATTGAAATAACGTAAAACATATTCAAAAAATAAATTTTCGAGTGCTAAAACAGTTCGACTAGTATCCTCTTCATTCTCAATCAAAAATTCCTGAATTTCATTAGTCCATATATCAGTATTTTCATCAAAATGTCGAATTATTTGTTTTATGGTATTTCCTAATGTAATTATTGAATGCTGATAATCCTTATCTTTTTGACTAGCAGCTTTAAAATATATTTCTTCAATCTTCTTAAATTTCATCTTCACTGAGGGCCTAATAAAAATATGTTGATCTTTCTTTGAAAAACTAAGGGAATAAATGTAGATAATATCATCTTCTTTCCTTATGAATTGATCATATTTAGAACTCCAAATAAATTTATGTTCTTTAAAAACTTTTCCTAATCTCTCAATAATTAAACTTCTTACCAATCTTTTTTCCATTTTGTAATTCCTTATCCCAAAAAATCACTCTTTATTGAATTTAATCCTTATTACTGTTGTCGTTGCATCTGCTTTGCTCACAGTTTGACCATAAATTCCTGCATCAATTGATTTCTTCCCAGTAAGTACAACAGACTCTCCATTATTAAAAAATCTTTTCTGACTCTGACTAAGTAAAGAGCCCCCTGTTTTGGTTTCATTTATCAAAGTAACTTTTCCGGTACTTTGATTAACACCAAGATTATCAAATCTTATGGATTTTCCATCTTTAAATCTTCCAGTAACTTGATTAACAATTGTAGTATTAGAAGATTTTGCACTTTCTTCAAATACTTCAGAGATAATTTTTTCTCCTTGTTTTCCAATCTTAGCATTTTTGAGAATATTGCTTGTAACTTTTGTTACTGTATTAGCTGGTCCGGAAGCGATTACCATTGGCTCTGGAGCAACAATCACCGGATTAAGTTCTAAAAAGGTTCCAACAGTCTTGAACCCCCAATAACAAACTCCAGCAAAATCTCCAATTTGTCCAGAGACTTCTGTCATTGTAACATTTACTTGATGTTCTGCTGCTGCAACAGCCCTAGGCCTTGATGGCTTTATATCCATTCCATCCGGATCAATTAAATCAAGAGGAGCGTTCAAACAATAATTATACGGGCTCCAACCCGGATACTTATCTGCAAGCGGGTCAACCTGCAGCCACCTGCCAAGTTCGCTGTCGTAATATCTTGCACCAAAATAATCGTAGTTGGATTCTGTATCACGTTCTTTTTCAGTAAACTTGTATTTGTCGTTTATACTTGCCCCGGTTACGTGGCTTCTACTCGATATGATTTCTCCGAAAGGATAATAATCCTGTGCGCTTACTACTTCTCCAACTTTGTCTAGCACAATCCTGATATTTCCGAGATGATCCTTTATATAATAGTGGCGTTCATCTGTTCGTGAATAAACATATTCCCAGTTTCCAGGATCAACTTCTGTGAGTACGGAATCCCATATTGCATTTGCTTTGCCCAGCAATCCATTGCCGTATAAGTTAGCCATTTTAATTCTGTTTGTATAAAGATTATACACTGCCAATTCTTTTCCTGTATGATCTCTAAGATAAAATTCTTTCACTCCATTTGCGTGCTTTAGTAACCTGTTTCCGTTGTCATCATATTTATACTTAAAATTTGCTCCGTTTGTTGTTGTCATTGATAACGGTAAATTTCTTCTGTCATAACTTATGGAACTTATTTGTCTTAATCCATCACTAATTACGTTACCTCGGTTATCATATTGATAGAATTTATCTACCCCGCCTATATCAACTTTTTGTAACCTATCTGTTCCTGGAAAAGGTGTATAGATCATAGGTTTTCCAGATCTTGTCTTGGTAATAAAATTTCCATCAGGATCGTAAGTGTACATTTCGAAATTGCTACCATAATTCTTAGTTGTTCTTAACCTATTAAGCTCATCGTAATAATAATTGAACATTAAATCCGGTGAATTTGGTATGCCTGTATTTTTCAGATATTGGGATTCAATATTACCATTCGGATAATAAGTAAGACCTTCGATAAATCTGGGATGATTTTTTATTAATATTTCTCCATCAGTATAATTATACAAGTTTGAAATATTTAACAATCTTCCCCTGTTGTCATAAGTATAGTTGATTTTATCATAAGTAGTTTGGAGATCACTGAATATTAATCTGGAGATTTTATTATCCTTATTATAACTGTAAACAGCTTCAAGCTTTGCAGTGGATTTATTATCGTGAATACTGGTCCTGACCTCAATTAACCTGCTTTGTGAATCATAGTCATACCAGTAGTACATATCACCTTCAACACACTGTTTAGTTAAGTTACCGGCATGATCATATGAGTTCTTAACCCATTTCCAACTTTGATTTTCATACTTTACCCAAAAATCATCAACTCTTCCTACAGCATCATAACTATATACTTTAAAACTCCAGGGCTCACCTAATTTATTCCTAAAGGCAGTAGCTACTAATCTGCCTTTGTGATTGCCGTATTTTAGTATTGTTGTGGATACATAAGGATCAGGCATATTAGTGAATACACCAGATTTGTAATACTTGTCATACATATTAACAACTAAGAGTTTGGAAGTATCACTCTCAAAAGAATATGTCTGATCTGGGTTTAATGCAGAGAATTCCGATGCATTATCTTTCATTCCTCTTATTTTAAGTCTACTGAAACTATCATATGAATTGAAAATAATAGAATCAGTTGATAAAAGCTGACTATTCTGAACCTCAAATCTTAGTTGCTTAAATCTATCATACTTAAACTGTACAGTTCCGGAATTAGGATCCACTTTCTTTGAGATATTGCCAAGATCATCGTAGAAATAGTTAGTAGTTTTGTTATTAGGTGTAATTACGGCGGCTAGTCGTTGTAATGTGTTATATGAATAGGTGGTGATAAATGGCACTGAATTATCATACTTAATTTCTTTTAATATTTTTCCAGATTTATCTAAAATTTTTTCAGTCTTATTATTCGATTCATCAAAGATTGTCTGCTTTTCATATTCCGTTGTGTGATTGATAGGATCATATTCATACCTGATTTTGGACGCTCCAACATCATCGGTCACCATTCGTGTCTCTTTTGCCCGGGAGAAGTAATCGTATTTGTTAAAGAGATTTCTATTTTCAGCGTCCGTAACTTTTGAGGTCAGTCCAAGATAGTTGTATGTCATTAATGATTTTGTTTCGAATATACCGGATTCATTTTTTACTTCTGATTTTATGAGATTTCCTCTAACATCATATTGGTCAATGATGTTAGTGGTTAAAGGAGAAAGTATATCAAATTTTATATTTTTTATTATATCCACTTTATTGCTTAAATCATCGTAAACATATTCATAACTTGAATTACCTGGTACTTCTTTTCTTATTTTTAAACTCAGTGACATAGTAGGCAAAATGTCCTGTGAAAAAAAGAACAATTTATAATCGTCATCTCTTGTCCACACACCTTCAGCGACAAATTTAAATCCATACAAATTTTTGTTTGAATTTTTAAGTTCTGAGAGTAATGAGGACACATTTATACTCATTAGTTGATTTTCCTGAAAAGTTACGACCAATGGTCCGATAGATTGATAAGTATTTAGTCCAGATTGGTATTCCTGTGTAATTGCATACACTTCAAAAGTTAAATTCTGTCCTTCGGAAATATTGTAGTGTCTGCAATTTAAAAAGAGTGTGGCAAAATCAATTACTTCTATGTTGTTTGTTTTTAACATCTCAGGCAAGAAAATATAATAGTATTTGTTTGGCGGGATATACGTTCCACCACCGCCGCCGCCGCCAATAGGCTCGTCGCCTTCTTCACCAGGATCTTCTTCTGCATCACCTCCAATGGGATTATCTGTTTCCAGTGGTTCAGTATTTGAATAACTACAGATATTAGCATTGTGATTTGCATTTTCATAGATCGATCCATCACTTAGAATAGCTAAATTTCGTGTGAAGGTAAAATCATCATTATACTGAACAATTATTTGCGATACTTGTGATTCTTCGGTAGTAGGATAACTGCCTGGGAGTCTGACTCTTGTCAACCTTCCAAGAATATCATAGTCAAATTGCGATGCAAATTTATTTGCACTTACCTCAAAGGTTAAATTATTTTTTTCGTCAAATATTTGTATTAATTCGAGGGTATCTTGATCCGAATTATAAAATATTCTCGTTTTTACAGGAGAATTGGAATATAAAGGGATGTAAGGTTCAAAAGTTGAATCGACGTATGATCCATCAGTTCTTAATACTTTAGCTTGAATGGGAGAAGAATATCTGTATTTATATTTTGGTGGAATATAAATGGAGTCAACAATATTACCACCCTCAAATATATACATGAATCCACCCGGATCGTACATTGTAGATTCAACCGCTTTATCGATATTATAAATCAATTTTGTCTTGACAAGGGAATTGTGAACTGTACTGTCCAAAAAACCTTTGTAGACATTGGGCAGCTGCAACTGCAATATAGCTCCGATCGTCTGTAGTTCACCCTCACTCTTGTAAAAGTATTCTGTTATGTCCCTCCTGTTATCGGCAAGATGACTATTCTTGATTGTTTTACGAACTCTTCCAATTAATGCACCTAAAGTGTGGAATTCATTCTTATCACTACTAAGAATTTCTGTATCAGTAAAAATCTTTTTCAGTTCCTGTTTTCCAAGCGAAAAGTATCTGGTCTTATTCAAAAAATCTGTTGGGATGAAATTTTTAAACTGTGATTGAGTCTTTAATCCTGACGGTTCGATTTCAGTCTTAGAAGTCATACAGTAACGAGGCTGCTGAAAGTTTGGTGAATAAATTGAGCTATACTCATAGTTGAAAGTAGTCGTTTTCTGTGCAACAAGCTGGTCTTTGCATGTATTCTGGTTAATAGAAGCTAGCCAAAGTGTTCCGTCAAAGTAAGGCCAATCCGTCAACCCATTAACTAAGTTACCAAGATTGTAGGAGTAATCTGTTGAAATGTATTCGGCAGCGCTTAACTCAACAACCTCTTTTCTTATTTTAATTGTTGTTGTTATATCATGTAAAGCATTACGTCTTGAACCTATATAAATTTTATCAAAGTATTTTTTTACTCTTACTTGACTAGGAGAAGAATCGTCACTATCTCCGAATGGTTTTTCAGTGATAATTTCTGTCCAAATACCATAGTATGGAATCTGGTGTGAATATGTAAATTGATCAGCACTTCCATATGTATAACTATCTTTTTCTATCCGGATTAATTGATTTTCTTCCTTTTTTAATAGCTCTTTAGATTTAACCATGAAGTTTGTTCTTCGATCTCTCTTGCTAGCACTTAAAAAACCGTTTGTATCAAAGTAACCTGTCCCCCGATTATAAGTATAGACATCATTTGTTCCATTTTCATATGTCAACACCGTTACTTTATTATTATGATGAAAGATTGAATCAATCAATAAAGCTGGTACACAGTACTGAAATAAGGGTGTGGATTGAGGATCATATCGATATGTTCTCGAATCCTTTAAATAATGAATCCGATCTGTTCGACCTAACTCATCTGTTATTAAATTTATCATCTTTATTTTTGAGTTGTATATTGATGATTTTTTTCGATCTGCACTATACCAGTTAGATCCGGAAGTATAATCCAATAAGAGTGTATATCGAGTTTTTATTTTCTCCCAATTATCAAAAATGTCGAATGCTCTAAGTGTATTACTCGGTTGTCCTCCTGGAGTTCCAACAGTAATATAGTCGATTGAAAAAAGTTGAAGTATGTTGGAGCCGAGGATTCCTGAAAAATTAGTGCCGGGCGGAACAAAACTCGCGTATTGACTAACATCCACAGAAGAAAACAATTTCCTTCCCAATAAGAGATCCGGACGTGACACCATTATAGGATCATAGTTTATAAATAGCGTGTCACCATATACATTGTTGATTGATTTAAGATAAATAGTCTTTGGCTTAAATTCATTACTCCAATAACCTCCAATTCTTCCATCATTAAATTCTATTCCTTCCTCTTGAAAATAGTAGGTTAGTCCATCCCCAGGTTTGTACCAAATATTTCGAAGTTTTTCGACTTCATCATATATTTCTACGATTGCATAACCGATCTGATCGGGACCTGTTTCATGGTACAGACCAGAAAATTGCCCTGCTACTTCATTATAAATTACTTTATTTGAACCATCAGACTGAAGGAATTGAATATAATCATATTGTTGATAGCTATGTGGAAGTTGTTCACTCCAGTACCAAAGTTTGTTAGAATAATGAAATCCTGGTATCAGCATTGAGGTTTCTTCTCCAATTAAATTAATTTGCTGACTAGGTATGTTTAAAGCATGCGAGTAAAAATTAACTTCGAAGTTCAATGTTTGCAGAGCGAAACCATTAAAACCAATTATCCATTCAGGGGCATTAACTGAATATCCCTCTAATTCAGTCGGAACTGCTGTAAACTGTTCCAAAAATACACGATGCTCTACATTTGCGTTGTATGTCACTGTAAGATCACCTCTCATTTCATTAGGCAGACTCATTCGCTGATTATATAAAAGGCTGAAATTTCCATCGTAGTCACCTATTATTTCATTTCCATTAATATTTTTACTTATACTATTCTGATAACCTCTTTCGTTATGTTTCTCACCTGTGCTTACAGGGATAAGATCTGATTGTGCAAAGTTAATAATCGAGAATAGAGTAAAGATGGTGCAAATGGAGAAGATCAGACGCATAGTGCCTCCCAATAGTTAAATTTCAAACAGTAGTAAGAGAAAATTTTTGGGAAGTAAAGTATTTTAAAAAAAACAAAAGAAAATCAGTAGAACTACGCGATTTTTATTACGTAGTTCTACGGACATGCATAGATTCATTTTAAAAGAATTTTTGCTTTATTCTTCTTTCACCAGATCAATAAATCGATTAGCTGAAAATGCCCTGACGAAAATTTCGTAACTGAAGAATTGCTGAGTGGTTTTAATCTGGAAGTGGATTGATCTTATTTCTTTCGAGCTAGCTGTAAAATGATGAGACTCATAACTACTATTGTTACCAGATAATTGTATTGGTGAATCGATATTGTAATTAAAAATACTCGCTATACATCCATCAATATCACTGAGTTTCAAAATACCATTGAGTATGAGTGAGTCTTTATAAATTATTAAGGTATCTGAATTAGTAGTACTTAGAAGTGCATATTGTGGATGGGATTCGATTCTGAAAGCGTCTGAACATTCGATACATTTTTCAAGTTCAAAAAAGAAATTTTGATATATAAATAAATTAGTATTATGCTCGGAAATCGTCTGCGTAAACTTAAGGACAAATAGATAGAATGAAACAACAAATGTGAGACCTATAAATGACAGGTTTATCGCAACAAGTGTTTCTATTAATGTAAACCCTTTAGTTTCAACTATGAATTTCATTTTTTGTATACAGATTTGAGCGATACTATTGTCGAATCGGAATAACTCTTCTTTACACTTATCTCAACAATTAAATTACTATCCAACTCAGTAATATTTCTTTGTACGATCATATTGCCTTTATCATTAGTATAGACACTATCAGTCATTGCTGATTGACTAATCACTCTGTTCATCTCTTGATAAGCGAAATTAAGAGCTTCTTGTTTAATTGAGACTGGGTTGTTTAAAACAATGTTAAATATAGAAGTAGTCATTACTGCAAGAATCCCAATCAATACAATCACCACCAAAGCTTCAAGAATCGTTGATCCATTTTCATTATTCAGTAGATCCATTCTTCCCTCAGAATTTGAAGTCTGCCATTATTTTCAAATACCGTTGGCAAAAGAAACCAATCATCCAGATTATTTCGATCGACTTTTGTATTTATAAGCCAATTAAGATATTCAGAGGGTTCTTTATAATACCAGAGATTATAGGTAATAACAGTTCCTATAACTTCGCCCATTAGTTCAAGGTTATTCTCACAGTAAACCAATCCTTGAACTTTACTGCTTTTATCAATTTTAATTTTAGTTCGATTACTAATAAAACCGGATGACTTCGTCATCAGAATTACATTACCATTTATTACTGACCCTTCAATTACCAAAGCATTATCTTTTTTTTCATTTTGGGAATCATCAATATTAAGGCAAACAGTAGATGGATAATCAAACTGGCTTTTATTGATGAATATGCTATCTCTCGAGAACAATTGAACATTTTTAAAATGTGATTTACCTTTAACTATGATCGGCCCGTCACAGTACAGCAGTGCATTCTCAACCAGGCAATTTGGGTTAATGACAATCAAGGAATCAGAAAATAGTTCAAGTCTTTCCTTACTCACTGTACCTTTAGAGAATTCAATAATTCCTGGCGCCCGTATGTTCCTTGATCGCTGATCACTAGTCTTTATCTTTCCATTTACGATTAAGTTCATTTCCATGTAATTATTTACTTCTGGTAATATTGTTTCAAAACTAAATTCATCAAGTAAATAGTCTGCTTGATTATGAAAAAACTGAGAACCACTTAATCCTAAATTTTTTATATTATCGAATAGACTGTCAGGAATAATTTGTGCTTTTAGTTTTTTGTCAACTTTGATTGCTCCTTCTAAGTAATTTTCTGAAGCCTGATGGAGTCCGAATATGTTTCCAATTGTTATACGGTCGGTGGTTGATAGAATATTTCCTTTAATTTTTGTATCACCTGCCACAGTTGCCCGTAGATTTGGACGAGTGAAAACGATAGCATAGTTAAACAAATCTTCTCTTGATGGTGCTAAACCGATAGTGTATCGTAGATTTATTGAATCATTTAGTCCATTGGCTTTGGTTGTGATTTCTTTATAAAATCCGTAGTTGCGAATCTGAAGCGAGACTTCTATAGAATTTGATTCAATAAGGAGACTATCTGTTGTCAGAAATGAAGAGTCTGCAAGTACCATTTGAACTGCAGAAAAGCAGGCAAGTTTAAGTTTTTTCTTTTCGAGTATTCGGTTAGTTCCTTTTGCGGAAAAGTATAAAATTGCAAGAAGTGATAAAATTATGCTGGTAATAAGTAAACTTATTAATAGCACAGAGGGTAAGGCATAACCTGAATCAGATCGAAAATTCACTATACAATCTTTTTCGGTAAATTAATTCGAAAAGAAACTGAAAAAATCAGTAGAACTACTGAAAGTATGTCAGTAGAAGTACGTAGTTCTTCATAATTTTGGTGTTACATCTTTCATTAAGATGCAATGTTTTATTAGGCAAATAAAAAGGCAGAGTAATTCATTTACTTATATAGACTACCTTTTGTTTGTTTCTAAGGGTAGTGATGTTGCTGTCCACAAAATGTATAAAACACTATTCGTTTCAGGCCCCATTCATTCCCATCCCAATACACACCACTATAAATCATTTAACCACATTAGCTCGTATCTGCGATCAATATTTTACCAACAGCCCAAATAGTATTTTCATTTATAGAGCAACATTATAGAGCACATTACTGTCTATTGTTCCAAACTCCTACATTTCAAAAGTAAAGTTGTTGCTATGGTGTCAAACGTTATTACACTAACTTCGTTGCCTGATTGATTGAATGACTAAATGGCCGTTTGGAACTTATATGATTGATTTAGAAGCAGTGAATCAATATAAAACAATGTGTCTGTTGATAGCAACCTTATTGTTTTAATGATGTTGTCATCCTTTAATAAACTCAATTTAGTTGGAAGTTGGAGATTGGTCGTCGATAGTGTTCACCACGCTTCTACGCAACTTACATCTTCAAGTGAAAGAGTAAGTACTGATTCCGGATGTGACGGAATTGCTTCATCCTTGCAAGCATATCCAAATGGAATAAATAGAATAATAATAGTCAAATTTATAAAACTCATTCTGCATCTAGTTCTTTTTATCATTTTTTAGCCTAAAATTTTTTGGAAGTAATAAATAGTAGTTTTTAGAAATGATCAATTCATAAATTAAAATCTGCCTATGATGCAACAATTCAGCTTTTAATTTATCTCGGAACTCTGAACATTGTGCTCTCAATTTTGTGACCCCGTCTTTATTAGCCCAATAATTTCAATACTATTCTAACCTACAACAAGTTGGACTTAATGTAAATACGTATATATACTAATTTTTAAAATGGGAATATTATTTACTCTAAAAATTCAAACTTTTATAGAAGTACTATTTTTCTCATTGACGAAAAGAAAAAAAATTCCGATAAAAATCTGAATTAAAGTAGTGGTATAAAAATAAACCGGCCCGATTTCCGCTTCGGTTATAATAATAAAATATTTTATAAGAATAGACGCTTCATAAACGATCAACACAATATGAAATAATAATATGCGTCTTTTTGCACTAAAATATTTAATTAAAAATTTTAAGAATTGAATAAGTATAATTATATGAACTAATAAATGAATTACTCTGACATTTATTTGTGAAAAAAAAACTACAAATATACTTGCCAGCACTAACAGTGTTATTGCACCTATTTTTATTTCATTTCTAATATCAAACAACACAACATAAAAAATTATTATTGTCCCAACTATATAAACTTGTTGAATATTGATTGAGGCTATATAAAATGCGATTATTGCAATCGGATCAAATAATGCTAGAACAAAAAAGAAAGTAAAAAACCTGGTTCGGTATTGCCTAATAGGCACTAAAAACCAGGTTACTAAATTTGAATAGATAATTATTTCTAAAAATTCCATTAATCAGTACAAAATGGTGGGCAATCAGCAGAGTATTCCAAAGTAAAGATTCCATTTGTCATTGTTAAAACTTCATTTCTTTTTTCAATATAAGTAATTGTACTGTTTCCATCTATTAATAATTTTTTAACAATTTCAACTGAATAAACTGAAAAAGTGTCTGTACTGTTAACTGTAACACCTAATGGTTTTAAAGTTTTTCTTTTATTATCTAAAATATACAATTCATTATTCAGAATTTTAAACATTAAAACATCTGATGATTGGGTTGCAAAAGCATTTAATTCGGTTGACGGTATTTGAATTGATACTAATACCTGCCCGAACAATTCATCTGCTTTTTCTTTTGAAATGATCTTCCCCTGTGATAAAGTTGCAATGTTAAATAATAAAAACATCACAACTGACACTAAAACTTTGAACATCTTTTCTCCTTATTCTTATAAAAAATTCAGAGAAAATTATTCATCTGACAACTGATAGTATATACGTATATATACGTATTTTAAAATTAGTGAAAAATGAGAATAATGAAGCAATTCGACTTTTTTGTCTTAGAATTTCAGATAAAGTAAGTAATTATACTGATAGCCTGTTATCGAAGAGAATATTATTTTCGTTTATTATCTGTTGTAAAATTTATAGCAAACTTCATCAGCTGAGGAAATGATTTAAGATTTAATTTCTGCATAAGATGGATCCGGTGAGTGTCAACGGTTCTTTTTGAAATATACATTCTCTCTGCTATTTCATTACTCGTTAGCCCTTCAGCGATCAGGAAAAGTATATCGGCCTCCTTTGGTGATATTTCATTCAGATCAGCCGTGATTTCATTCGCAGGTTCTTGCTCATAATTTGTTATGAACTCATCTAGTTTAGCTCCGGAGTAATTACTCCCAAAATATTTTCCACCCTCACAAACCAGTTCAATAGTTTGAAGAAGTTCAGTCTTGGAAATATCTTTGTTGATCAGACTATCCCCACCTGATTTGTAGCAGTGATAGATATAATCCTCCCCGCTGTACATTGTAAGAAAAATAATCTTTGTTGCCTGGTTTTGCTGACGCAATAATTTTACGGCTTCAAGTCCTGATAGTTCTGGCATTGCGATGTCGGTAATTATCAAATCGGGTTTTAGCAACAGGGTTTTATATATGAGATCTTTCCCATTATTAGCTTCCCCTATTATGTTAATCCGTTCCTCGCCTAAAAGAAGACTGATAATTCCTTTTCTGAATAGTTCGTGATCATCTGCAATTAATAGTTTAATAGAATTTTTTTTCATAAATATTAAGAGTTATATGGTATCTCGGCAATAAGTGTAACACCTTCATTAGTGTTCGAGTTAATTTTTAATGTTCCTCCCAAGCCCTCGGTTCTTTCCCTTATATTCATTAGCCCGAAGTGCTTGGTGTTATCGTCAGAGTGTTTTTCTTTTAATCCGCACCCGTTATCTGTAATGATTGCTTTTATTGATGAATCATTCTTTACCATAAAGACACTGAATTCACTGGCACCTGAATGCTTAATAATATTACTCAATCCTTCCTGTATTATCCTGTAAAAAAATAATTCGTGTTTTTTATTTAACCTTCCTGTGAATCCTATCAATTGTATACTCCCGGCAATTCCGCTTTCAGCGCTTACATTATTGCACAAAGTATTCAGAGCAGGTTCCAATCCCATTTCATCAAGTACTTTGGGCTTAAGATCGTAAATGATTCTTCTTAGTTCATCACTTAAAGATTTTAACTGTAACTTAACGGACGTCATATGAGTATCCTGATCAAGACGGTTTTCTTCCTCTATTTTATTCATTCCCATTCTAATTAAATAAAGTTCCTGAACAACCCCATCGTGAAGCTCATTTGCAATCCGGTATCTTTCCTCATCAATCTGATTTTGTAAATACTGAGATAATTGTTTTAATTTTATTTCGAGGGATTTAATTGTAGAGATATCACGAAGGTATATCTGAGCAATATTCAGATCTGAATTTCCAACCATAAGTCCGTCAAAATGAATATCATTTATTTGAACGGGAATAGCTAAAACAAGATTGTTTTCAATTTTGGATTTGATTTCCTTGATATTAGTAAAATGATTCGTGATCAGTTCCCCTGTTTTGACATTCAGAATTTTTGATGCTGCATTGTTAAAGAATAATATTTCTCCATCTGCATTGATTCTAATTATTGGATCCGGATCAAGTGTGGCAAATAATGCCATCAACTGGCTGTTCTTTAATTCAATCTCCTGTTTTTCTATAAGATGCTTTTCTTCTGTTGGTTTAACAACATATCTGTTCAGGTAATAAATCAAAGCGATTACAACTAAAGCTATAATGACCAGAATAAATACCGGGCTTGACCAGCTTGAAAGTATCTCGAAGAACTTTGAAGACGTGCTATCCATTATAACACATTATTAAATGAATAAATTTTATGTCCATCATTAACTCACCCATTTACAAAAGTAATAATACCATAAAATTTTCACTCTGTCATCAGTATATATACGTATTCATAGTTGAAAAATCAGTATAAGTACGTATTTCTATTTTCAAAAAATGATATGACATTTGGAATGAAAAAAATCCGGTAGAAAAAGTATGGTAGAGAGAAAAGTGACAAGCAGCAGTAAGGATAGTTCAGGAAATATCCTGGCTTTATGTAATAACGGGGAATGGTGGTCACCAAGAATTGCTTCCGAAGTGATCAATGATTTAGAAATGAAGCTATATGATTATTATGTAATTGTAGAGAACCAGCAAGTGTATATTAAAGTAATAAAGGGTAATGGCGGGAAATACTTGCGGACAGATCCGGACAGAACGACAAAAAACAATCTGGATGATCTTCCCGATTGTTGAGGGGCTGGGGGAAATCGGGCAGCACAACTGTTAACCCGATTTACAAGGAGTACAAATATTGATGAGGCGCTATAAAAGCCATACAAATGGTGAGAGGTACGTCGGGAACAAACTGACAAAGGAAGTTCACGACCTGGATAATGAAAAGCCTCAGTGCAAAGTAGACGATATCATTGATAACGGAAACGATGAAGCATTCCGTTATTTCTATGAATCAAAAATTAAAAACTATACTGTCTGTAGTTTTTGTTTCGGTGTTTTTATTGAGGTGATTAAAAAGAAGTAGTGTTCTGATAAATTTCCTTCAGTCAGATATCTCCACATATATCAATCTGATTTATTCATAGTCTTTTCCGGAAAATGTTCTAATTGTTTTTTAACAATCATAACAAATCGCTTTACTGCTAAAGCGAAAGGAGGTAAAGATATGGATCGCAATTTAAAATCATTAAGCATGGGCTGGCTGCCCGACTATCCGGATTTTAGGGATTACACTGTAAATCAGGATACCTTATCCGAGCGGGTAAAAAAGTTTGGGGAGGAAAAGTCAATCAGTAAAATGCTTGGTGCCATCGGAGTTACCAAAGCAGCTAAATCACTCCCTTTAAAAGTAAGTTTAAAAGAATGGTGTTCACCGATAGAAGATCAGGAATCAATCGGCTCCTGTACTGCACACGCCGGAGTTGGACTTGTTGAATACTTTGAGAAAAGGGCTTTCGGTAAACACATTGACGCATCGAGATTATTTCTTTATAAAACCACGAGGAATTTACTCAATTGGATCGGTGATACTGGCGCATTTTTAAGAAACACTATGGGCGCATTGGTTTTGTTTGGTGTTCCCCCTGAAGAATACTGGCAATATAATGTTGCTGATTTTGATCTTGAACCTTCCGCATTTTGTTATGCATATGCACAGAACTATCAGGCAATCAGTTACTATCGTTTAGACTCTCCCGGAATTTCAAAGGATGTACTTCTCACCAATATAAAAAAACATTTAGCGGCGGGACTTCCATCAATGTTTGGGTTCACTGTCTTTAACTCAATCTCGCAGGCAAATAATACCGGTCTCATACCTTTCCCGGCAAAAACAGATAGGATCAGCGGTGGTCACGCGATTGTCGCAATCGGTTACGACGATAAACTGAAAATAAAAAATACTTTTTCAGCTAAGGAAACCACCGGCGCATTGCAAATAAGAAATTCCTGGGGAGAATCCTGGGGTGAAAACGGATACGGGTGGCTGCCGTATGAATATATCCTTTCAGATCTTGCCGAAGATTGGTGGTGTATTATTAAGAGTGAATGGGTCGATACAAATGCTTTTAAAATTTAAACTTCATTTAAAATTATGTTTGATGAAAAATTAGTACCGCTGTATGAATCAATTCTTTGGATTGTCTTCTGGTCTTCACTGCTTTTTATTTTCAGAAAAAATCTTTTTGAAATCGTTAATTTGTTAAAACGCAGGATTGGTGAGGGTGCTGCATTTACTTTTGGATCAATATCCATAGGAGAGCCGCCCCGCAAGCTAACTGATGGTGGTCCGGACGCAGTAGCTGTTTCTGACAAAGACGGAATTAAATCACTCCCTTCTGAGAAAATCCAATCTGAAATTGATAACGCTTATAAAAAATTAGTTGATAATTATTTTGTTTTGCATAATGCTGAGGTGACGGTCAAAAGGACTGTACCGGGATCAGGCAGATATAAAGTAAAAATCTGGATTGAATCCTGGAATGACAAATCGCTGGATGGAATTGAAAGTGTCACATACAGGATATATGGTGATTTTAATCAGCCAACCATTTCAACTAAATCAAACAAAACCGGATTTGATTTATGGCTATCTGTTTATGGTGAATTTCCTGTGCTGGTTCTCATCACAAAAAAAGATGGCAGCCTGGAATGGTTATCAAAGTACATTGATCTTCCGGGAAGACCACCGGATTAAAAAAAATATTGGAGGATAACGATATGTCTAAATATGCTTTGTGTATCGGTATCAATGACTATCCAGGTACAGGAAGTGATCTTGCTGGGTGTGTTAATGATGCCAAAGATTGGTCGGAGGCTCTTAAGAATCGTGGGTTCACAGTTTCAAAATTATTTGACAAACAAGCAACCGGTAAGGGGATCAGAGAATCTATCAAATCAGTAATTGCAAAAGGCAAAAACGGCGATACGGTTGTTATTTAGTACTCAGGGCACGGTTCATTTGTGCCTGATGAAGATGGTGATGAACCAGACAATACGGATGAGTGTATCTGTCCGTATGATGTGCGTACCAAGGGATATATTACAGATGATGAACTGTTCTTATTATATAGTAACAAACTCCCGGGTGTAAAACTTTTTATTATTTCAGATTCCTGTCATTCAGGATCTGTTGCCAGATTCGCACCTATAACTACTCCTCCAACTGTTAGAGGACCTAAACCACCTCAGCGAAAAGTTCGGTTTTTACCACCGGAGAGTTTCTTATCAAAAAGAACAGTCTCCAAACTTGGAATTACAAAAACTCTTCGCAGATCAAGTCCTCCGGGACGTTATGCAGGATTATTAATGTCCGGCTGTCAGGATACTGAATATAGTTACGATGCATACTTCCAGGGAAGACCAAATGGTGCATTTACTTTTGCAGCTCTTAAAACTTTAAAAGCCTTAAAAGCAAATGCAACTTATTCAGACTGGTATAAAGCAATCAAAAAGATTTTACCTTCACAGCAATATCCACAATCTCCAAATCTGTTTGGTTCCAGTCAAATGAAAAAATGGAAAGTATTTTTGTAGGAGGTGAACAAATGGCAGACAAGAATAAAGCAGTTGATGACTATAGAGATCGGTCAGGATACCAGGCAAATTTCATAGCGAATAATAAAACCTTACACCTTCCTGATTTTTCCAGTGTATCAAATTTATTTAAACCTTCGATAAAGCCTGGTAGTCCTTATGAAATTCCGTATCAGAATTTCAGTGTTATTCTAAATATGAAAAGAAAGTTTCCTTTGTTTACGGCGTGCAATATCAATGGATCAAGTTTTCAGGATACAAGCCGGAAAAACAACTGGAGAAATGATCCAAGAGCAAAATCATTTCAATGGGGCAGTAAACTTTATTCTGCCTCTAAAAGTGATTTTGATAAGGGTCATATGACCCGGCGTGAAGACCCTGCCTGGGGTAATAACTTACAGATCGCAACAAAAGCAGACCAGGATACTTTTCATTATACCAACGCTGTACCGCAAATACATAAATTAAATGGATACACCTGGAAGGAACTTGAAGATCACGTTTTACATTCCGGTGCGGTCGCAAATAAACTTAAGATAAGTGTATTTACAGGTCCCGTCCTGGATAAGGATGATCCTGAATTTGTAACTAAGGTAAGCGGGACGAGTGTTTTGATCCCTGACAGATTTTGGAAAGTGATTGTCTGGGATAAGAAAGGTAAAGGACTGCACGCTGTCGGATTTGTCATGAGTCAAAAACAATTATTAGTTGATGATGGAATTGTTAAGAAACCTAAATCCGTACCAAAGACAGTGTTAAAGAAAAGAGATGTTTTTGAAAACATTGAATTCAAGGACAGGAAATCATACCAGGTATCGGTTTCATTTATCGAGAAAATAACCGGGATAAAGTTTAACTGGAAGAATGTAAAGTTTCCGTTTACTGATACAAGAGCAATCGAAATAAAGTCAAGCAGAATAAAAGCAAGCACATTGAGATCAGTTGGTGGTGTGAGGAGAAGACAAATAACAATCCAGAATATGGTTTTATAATTTTATTTGTTGACGTGAGTTCTAAGCATCTTAACAAAGATAAAAGAGTATTCACTTCTACGCTTTCTTATTGATCAATTCACTCCGTGAGATCATAAATCAACAAAGGTCATAATTATTATTTGGAGATAATATGAACTATCGATGCATATCTACCATAGTATTCTTTCTGATCCTGATTTTTAATCCTCTGCTTTGGTCCAATTCGTATAAAGGGAAACGACCTTCATTTGAATTAGACTATATTGGCATTGATCTTATCCAACTGACTATCAAGGCTGACAGTCTGAAATTTATATCAGAGATAAAAATCAATTCACTGCCTGGCGAATCCAACGATGAAATCACCATTTATACATTTAAAGATATTTTTATGTGTGATGGATATTCTCATCAAGTATTCAGAATAAAGGATTATGATATTGTAGGAAATGCAGGAAAAGTAAAAATCAAATATAAAATTGATTCAACCAGCAGATATTCTGATACAATTGTTGTGCTGCAAGATTTACATACCTTCTATACTGATATCGGAATCTTGTTTGCATATGGTAAAGATGGTATTATCAAGGGTTATCCAAATGTTTCTCTTTCTGCTTATTCCAAACAAACCAACTGGGCTACTTTATTCTCTGAGCTTTATTTCACTGCAATTGCCCCTGTCAAGGATTCTGCTGCTAATATCCCTTCGCATAAAATATTTACTGAAGGAGGATCAATTTTGAATCTCCAGGTTGGAACCATCCTTTATCCCTGGTTTAAGCCGTGGCATCAGGAATATTTTGGTGTTTTTTTTAGTGGCGGGGTTAGAACCTTTTATAGTCCTGATCTTATTTTTAAGAAACGTTTCGGTGCAGGATTTACTATTGACTTTTTCCCGCTTACCGGAGATTTTGACAATGGATTTCTTGATATAGCATATTTTTATGACGAGTTCTGGAAGCTGAGTGATTCAATAGCATCGGATCCAAACAGGTTAAATATTAAAGCACATGTTGATTTTGTTTTACCGGGCGTAGATAAATTTTCTTCTCTTGAACTACTTGCTGATTTACCAGTTACTAATAAGGGTTATGGCAGTTTAGGAGTTGTATTCGTAATTGGAGTTAACCTCCCGCAATTATTGAATAATATTTATGACAGTTTATTTAATGTCTGGGGTGATGCGAAGAAATAAATCTATTATCACATTCAGCAGGTAACTTCCTAATTATTTAATGCTTCATGAATGGTGTTTCTGAGTTCATTTATTGTATAAGGTTTACTCAAATAATGTGTAAATCCTTTAGATAAAAATTCAAGTCTGTCTGATTCAGTTGCGTATGCAGTAATAGCAATAATAGGAACGGTTTTCAGTCCAAGTTCATTTCTGATTTTATGTGTTAGTTCTAATCCATCCATGTCAATACCAAGGTTGATGTCAATCATCAGCAAATCATATTCTTTTTCTTTTAGTTTTTCTAAGGCAAACTTACCTGTGCTAACAATCTCAGGATTGAATTTTTCCCTTGTAAGTACTAGTCTTATAAACTCCTGAGATATATGATCATCCTCAACATACAATATTCTTATGCTTGATTTATCCCGGGTTCCTTTGATAATTAAATTTCCAGACTGACCAGAACTTGTCTCTTTAATGTTATCCATAATTTTGAGTATTGGTAATTTTAAACTGAATGTGGAGCCTTTACCTGGTTCACTTTGCAGGTTTATCTCTCCACCGATTAATTCGGTGTATTTTTTTGTAATTGTCAATCCAAGCCCGGTGCCTTCAAACGATCTGTTAATACCTTCGCTAACCTGTCTGAATTCATCCCAGATAAGATTCTGTTTTTCTTTTGGAATCCCGACACCTGTATCACTTATTTTTATCCATATCGATTCATCGGGGTTTTTCTCATCAGGTTCAACCAGTATTTTTATTTTTCCATTCTCTGTATACTTTATTGCATTACTTAACAGGTTAATCAGAATCTCTCTTAATAGTTTTTCATCGCTTAAAAATTTTCTGTTATCAAGGTTAAATACAATGTCTATTGAATTACCTTTCTGGTCGGCTGTCGACTGAAAAAGTGTTTTCAGTTGAACTATCAGTTCATACAAATTAAAATTAGTCGCTTCGGTTTTTATTTTATCAAATTCCAGTTTAGTTACGTCGAGAATTTTATTTAAAGTTTCAGTCAATCTTTTTGATGAAGATAAAATCAGGTTAGCCATTTCTTTTTGTTCGCGGTCTGTCAGTATTTCAGAAAGCATTTCAGAATAACCAAGTATACCGACAAATGGTGTACGTAATTCGTGGCTCATATTCGCATAGAAGTATGATTTAATCCTGTTCATTTCTTCCGCTTTTTCTTTTGCGAGTATCAGTTCTTCCGTCAGTTGTTTTCTCTCTGTGATATCCTCTTTGACTGCAATAAAGTTTGTAATCACTCCATTCTTATTAATCAGTGGTGATATCGTTGCTGATTCCCAGAAAAGTTCACCGTTTTTCTTTTTGTTCAGGAACTCTCCCTGCCACACTTTGCCTGAAAGTATTGTTTCCCATAATTCTTTGTAGTTAGTCCCGCTTTGTTCTCCTGAGTTAAGTATTCTTGGATTCTTACCAAGAACTTCTTCTGAAGTATAGCCCGTACTCTTTGTAAAGTTGGGGTTTATATAATCTATATCTCCTTTTAGGTCCGTCATTACAATTGTAACAGGACTCTGCTCAACCGCACTTGATAGTTTTTTTAACTCCATCTCTGATTTTTTTTTCTCAGTCACGTCTTCTGAAATTGAGAGTATTCCTTTTCTTCCATCAGGCAGTATTATTGTAGTTTCATTCAGATGAACAATGATGATTGTTCCGTCCTTCCTGGTGGTCTCAACATCATGATCAAGTATAGATCCACTAAGAAGTTGTTGAATGTTTTGTTCGATCAATCCATACTTATCCGGTGTTGAAAGAAGTCTGATATTGTTTCCGATTAATTCACTTTTTTCATACCCGGTTATTTTGCAAAACGCATCATTCACACTTATAATAATACCTTTTTCATCCTCAAGTAATACACCAACCGGTGATGAATCGAATAAGCTCTTGTATCTTTCTTCACTTTGCTGCAATGCTATTTCTGCATTTTTTCTGTCGTTGATATCACGTCCAACTCCGATAATTGATTTTACTTTACCGTACTTATCCAGTATCCCATTATCATTCCATGCAATCCATCTCCATCCTTTTGTAGTCATTGCTCTTTGTTCAACATAACAGGTATAAGGCGGCAGGTATAATTTTTTCATTGCATTTTGGGTAACTTCTCTGTCATCCTCGTGTACCAATGGAATAAATGATTTACCAATTAATTCTTCTGGTCTCTTCCCGAAAAGGACACAGTAGCTTGGACTGACAAATTCAAATAATCCCTGGTTGTCTACTTCAACTACCAGATCACTTTGGTTCTCAATAAGTGTTCTGTATTTTTCTTCACTTTCTGCCAGTCTTGTTTCCCTGATCCTCTCATCGGTTTTATCACTAAAAACTACTACTACTCCCGCAATACTTCCGTCATCATTTATTATTGTTGAACCACTTTCAGATATAGGTTTTTTCGTTCCGTCTTTACAATGTAATATCGTTCTGTCTGCAAAGCCTGCAACTTGACCAATCTGCAAAATTCGTTCACCAGGATTTTCTATTATTTCTCCTGTGTCCTCATTAAAAATTCTAAAAACGTCTTTTAATATTTTATCTCTGGCATCTTCCTCTTTCCAGCCTGTAAGATCTTCCGCCACACGGTTCATATTCAGAATTTTCCGGTCAATGTCTGTAATTATAACACCGTCACCAATGCTGTAGAGTGTTGTTCTGAATAATCTTTCATTATCTTTAATCTGTTTTATGAATTTCTGATTTTCTTCATGATCCAATAATATTTTCCCGATTACTACAGTGACGATAGGGTATACTCCAATCACTGAGACTGTGATTAACTGGTATGCATTAAGTATGCTTTTGGATGGTAAGAGTAATATGAATAAAAGCATAAATGCGTGAACAATTAATCCAAAAATATATAGCTTTAAAATTGGATATTTTTTTGCTGCGAGTGACTTCTTCCTTTTGTAAAAGAAAATTCCAGCAAGAAATGAGCTTAGGATTACAAATGATCCCATCATCATTCCGCCGCCGCCAAGTGATAGTCTGTAAACTAATGCAATTATTGAGGCGAGAATTCCTGATAGTGGTCCAAAGAATAGCGCACACAAACTTATTATTATTGATCTGCCGTCAAAAATAATTCCTTCAGATAATACATAAGGATTCATCATTCCAATAATAGCAGTTATTCCGAATAACAATCCCTGTAATAGTTTTCCCTTTATTTCTTCTCGGTTGAATCTGAGGTTAATAAATCCGGAAAGTGCGCTTAGTGCAATTAAAGTAGATAGGTTGTATAATAAATCAATTACAATCATCAGTCAGAAAATATCTCTCCAATTTTTACGTGTGATTGTTCCCCAATCAATTAAAAGGTAATAATACAAGTAACAAAATCCAAAAAAAATCAAGAATAATTTATTCTTGATAAATTATTATTGAGGAAAATGAGTTCCAAACTTCCGGATAATTAACCATACGTTTTCATTATTTTTTCAAGCCTTGGAATAACATCATGGAATAGAATCTGGAATAGCTCAATTTTAGAATCGAATGATTTTCTGTAGAGTTTAGTAAAATTCATATTTTTTGATTTTTTTTAATACCAAGGAAAAAAAAGATTACTATTACATTTAAAGTTTTTTGACGAATAAAATAACTAACTCTTAGTTCCAAGTAAAAGTGAGAAAAGAATATAATTTTTTCATATTGTTTAGATAGGCACAAGCACTTTGATGGGTTCTACTATCTTTTTTACGGTTGCCAGGTTTAATAGCCTGATATTAAGAATACTATTTATTTCAATGCCTTTTCTTAAGAGAATAAAATTATTACTATCATAAATATCCTGCCCGAGTATCATACCATCCCGTAATTCAGAAACATTAAGATTTTTAACCATAAATTTTCTTCCGACTCCAGACATTTCAGATTCCAACGCACTCATAATTTCAGGATTATATTTACCCTTGTCTTTGTCCATCAGCTTTAATGCTTCTGGTTCACTCAACCCTGATTTAATATAAGCATCAAAATCCGAAGCAACTTTTAAAATCCCAGCAAGTTTTAAAACTGAATCACTATTTACAAATTTAAATGTTTCTTCAGACTGCTGATCATATCTTTTCATCTGGAATTTAATGGCATTGGAAACTTCTTCAAGTCTTGGAATGTTTTGTAGAAATGAACTACCAACTGTAGGATGAGAGGAATAAATTCTGTTTTCTTCAACAGTTAATTCTATACCAGAGATTCTTTTTTCTATTAATTCCTGTGGTATGGTCACACATCCAATTTGTGAAAGTAGTGCAGCTAATTCAACTTCCCAAACTTCTTTCATTTTCAAACGTTCTGCAATACTTTTTGATATCCTGCTGATGTCACTTGCAAATCTGAATGCAGTAGGATTAACTGCTGACAGAATATCAATTAATACTTTTATACTACCTTTAAGTGTTCGGTTTAATAATTCTTTTTCTGCGGTGATTAGCCGATATTGCTCCACGCCACTATTTAATGCATTTATTAGTGATTCGCTGTTGAGAGGTTTAGTAAGAAAACGAAATACATTCCCTTCATTTACCGCATTTATCGCTATAGTTATATCAGCATATCCGGTCAGTATTATTCGAATTGTATCAGGAGAGATTTCTTTAACCTGTGATAAAAATGTGATGCCATCTAAAACCGGCATTTTATAATCTGATACAACAACGCTGAATGTGTCTGCATTTTTTAATTTGCTCAATGCATCGAGAGGATTGGAGTTTGTTGAAACTAAAAACTTTGATCTTAGACTCCGCTTATATCCCTCAAGAATACTTTCATCGTCATCTACGAATAAAATTCGGTTATTCAATATTATTTACCTCACTATTCTCTATTGTATTTAAAAATGCTGGGATTTCGTTTTCTATACCAAGCGCATTAATATACGACTGGTCTATTTCCTGTGGCTTCATACTTAAATGTGCTAAATGTACAGCAGAAAGTATTGAAAAATTTGTTTCTCCAACTGAAGATGGTATATGATGAAAAGCTGCGGCTTCGACAATTACATCAGGTAAGCCCCATAAACCAAGGAGATATCCACCAACTATTGCATGATCCGTATCAAATAGTTGTTCTTCAATTTCTCTGATTTGCATTCCACTCAAATTATTAAGTTCCAATATTTTTTCTTTGTACTCAGGAATTTGTAGTAAGATTAACTTTCCGATATCATGCAACATACCTGCGATAAAAGCATTTTCTACTTGTTGTGCATTGCTCACTTTAAGAGATAATATTTTTTTTGAAATATTGGCAATATACAGACTATGGCTCCATAATGCTTTTAAACTGTTTGTCATTTCTTCATCCTTATCATATGTTGTAAAAAGATGATGGAAAAGAACAAGTGATTTAATAGTATCAACCCCCAGATAACTTACAGCCTGAATGATATCGCTAATAGCTTGCGGTAAACCAAAAAAAGCAGAATTTACCATCTGAAGAATTTTCGCCGTCATTGATAAGTCTTGAGAAATGATATTCCCAATTTTTTTTAGCGATACAGTATTGGAATTTAATTCATTTTCTAAATCATGATATAATTTAGGTAAGCTAGGAAGATTTGATACTATAGAAACTTTTTCTTTGATTTTCGGATTCAGAACTAGTTGCCTTAGCTTGATTAAACGATATATAGCACTCTTAAGAATCTCGAGGTCACATGGTTTTGGTAAAAATTGATGAGCCGTACTTGAAGTGCGCATTATAAATTCTTTCTCAGAATAACCTGAAAGGATAATTCTTGTAATGCCCGGATACTCCTTTTTAACGTGCTGCAATAATGTTGCACCATCCATCTTTGGCATTCTCATATCGGTAACTATAATATCAATCTTTTCTGTTGCTAGGATTCTTAGTGCTTCTTCACCACTTTCAGCAAAATACAAATTCCACTCCCGTTTCATCGGGCGTAACATTCGCTTTAGCCCAAGGATTATATTTTCTTCATCATCAACAAATAAGATACTTATCATAGCAGTTTAGTCGGCATATTTGATTCATGCTCATTTTATGGAAAATGGTAATTAAGGATTCTTGTTCACTGGCAATTTTACTTTAAATGTTGTTCCGGAATTCAAAACAGATTCAACAGTTATAGCTCCTTTGTGGTTTTTGATTATTATATTGTGTACGATTGATAATCCTTGCCCCGTTCCTTTCCCCACTTCTTTAGTTGTAAAAAACGGATCAAAAATTTTATCTTTTATTTCATTCGGAATGCCTGTCCCTGTGTCACTAATTTCTATATTTATATTATCTGCATCTTGGAAAGTTTTTATTAGAATCTTACCCTTTCCACTCATTTTATTATTTATCATTTTTTCATTTATAGCTTGAGCAGCGTTAACAATTAAATTGAGTATTACCTGATTGATTTCATCTATATTGCATAGGACAAGAGGGAGGTTACTGTCAAGATCTAGTTCCAGTTCGGCAATATATTTCCATTCATTCTTGCTTATGGTTGCAGTTACTTCAATACCATTATTAATATTTCCTAGAACCATCTCTTTTTTACCGGGATGAGAAAAATCTTTCATTGCTCTTACTATATTACTCACTCTATGGATTCCGGATTCAGTCTGTTCCACTGCCGCCGGTATTTCATCTAACAGATAGATAATATCAAGCAGATCTTTCTTGTTTTGTATTTCATTAAAAGCCTCCTCGCAGTATTGATATGTGTGTTCACAAAATGCGATATATTCCTTCAAACTTGAGAATGAATTTTTTAAAAATGCTGTATTATCCATAATGTACTGCATCGGTGTGTTAATCTCATGAGCAATGCCTGCAGCTAACTGACCAACTGCTTCCATTTTTTGAGAAAGCTGAAGCTGTGTCTCTGTTTTAACCTGTTCAGTTATGTCTTTAAGTACATACACGTATCCTCTTAAATTTCCGTCAACCTCCTTAACTTGAGCTGAATTACAATAGATAATTTTTTTATCACCAGTTTTAGAAACTATTTCAATAGCTTCACTGGTTAAATTCTGATCTTCGAAATTCATTCCAAAAATAGTGCTATACTCCGATTTACCTGAAAGTGAAGTGAAATCGGCTTTTAAAAACTCAAAAAATTCAATAATGGAGTTACCTATTAATTCATCCTGTTCATAGCCTGTAATGAATGTAACTGCCTTATTTATTAGAATGATCTTGTCATCTATATCAGTTGAGATTACACCGTCACGAATATTTTTTAATGTAACATTTAACTGTTCTTTTTCATTTTTAAGTACCTGTTCAGCCGACTTTTGTTTGGTAATATCTTGATTAACTCCGTATGATTTTAGTGTGCTACCGAGTTTATCCTTTAACATAAAATATTTCACAAGGATAATGCCTTCATTTCCATCTGCATAAATGATCCTGTGTGTCATCTCGTGCACTAAATTGGGGTCTGGGTTTAATGATGAAATTTGCAATTGTTCTTTCACACTACTAATATCATCCGGATGCACAAATCTGTCCAGATATTGTTGAAATGTCATGCTATAACTAACTTCATTATCTATAGTCGTATGAAGCAACTTGTAAAAATGATCATTAAGCATTAGCACGTCACTATTAAAATCATACTCCCAATGACCGAGTGAAGCTAACTCTAGTGCTGTTTCCAATTGAGCCTGACTTGTTTTTAGAAAAAATTCTGTTTTTATTCTATCAGTTACATCATTTATCATGGTCAATATTAATTTTTCATCACCTACATCTACTATTTCTGAAGATATCTGCCCTATGCGTAATCCTCCATTTTTTATTCTGAATTCAAATTCCAGATTTTTTACTTTCCCTAACTCAGATAATTTTTTAATGAATTCATTTCTATGCTGAATATTTACCCAAATGCCCAGATCTATTGCACTATAACCAATTATTTCATCCCTAATAAACCCGGTCATACTCAGAAATGTATCATTAACATCAATGAATGTTCCTGAAGGAAATTTACTTAACGTGATGCCCGCTAATTTTGATTTAAATACAGCGGAAAATTTCGCCTCACTCTCCTTGAGTAAGTGGGCTTTTCTATAATTCTCAGATTCGTCCCTGATAACTATTATTGATCCTTTAATAAATTTTGAATCATCATATATAGGGCACCCGGTATAACTCACATGTGTTCTTGTGTTAGATTTTCCTATTAATAATGTATGGTTGGATGGATTTAATTTTATTTTTTCGTTGATTATTTTTTGGATTGGGAAGACTATATCAGAATGAGTTGTGCTATCCTGCAATAATAAGATTTCATTAATATGTTTTCCTTTAGCATAGTTAATTTTCCAGCCTGTAAGTCTTTCAGCTTCTGGATTCATTCTGACCACCATACCATTATAGTCAGTTGAAATAACTCCATCACCAATGCTGTTCATCGAAATCCGAAGTTCTTCATTTTCTAATTTCAACTTTTCAACCGATTCGATAGAGTCGGTTTTATCTTTTATTATCCAGCAGAAAAAATGATCCGTGTTTGTGAAAACTTGTTTGTAAACAAAATTTTCTATTATTAGTTTTTTCCCGTTAGATAAAACTGCACAATGGAACGAATCTGAAGGAGTTGTGTTCAGATCTAATTTTAGGAGATATTTTTTGAGCGAAGGTTGGGATGAAAAAACATCTTTAACACTGTGGTTCAGTAAGTCATTTTTATCCTTACAAAAGATATTACAGAAACTCTGGTTAACAAATTGTATTATTTGGTTAGAATCCCAGAAGCATACACCATCTTCGATGCATTCCCATGCGAATTTTAAGTGCGCATTTTCAATTATTTCTGATTGAACGATGTCACAACTTCTATGTAGATTCTGAATTGCCGGCATATCCCCTCTATCATTTGTATTGCCACCTTAATACACTCTTATCATTAGTCAATAGCATCTTCAATAGTTAAATAAACAAGTGTTTGATTCAATAACTGGTAAGCGATTTCACCAAAGGTCATTGGACCTGTCATACTACCAGTTCTTTTTCCTTCCAACCCAGAATAAATATAATTAAGAATACAGTTGCAGGTAAAGACAGGTTTAATATTTAACTTTGAAGTAATATCTTCAAATACACCTACATAGTCTGACACTGTCTTAGCGATTTTATATTCAACGCCTTTAAATACCGGCGCGTAAAAACTCACTGAATTGTTCTCATTATCTATCGTTTGAAAACTCGTATTTATAGATGCCCCGCAATAATCAGCCACCAGCGGGAGCTGTATGTTGGCATGAGTTTCAGTTAAGTAATCGGAAAGGTATTTCTTCTGTCCGTTGATAAAACATTCTCTGATATCAAACCCTGTTGTATCAAAAGTGATCGTATCACCATTTCCTTGTTCAAATAAATTTATGATATCCAAATTAGGAATTTTGTTTGCCGGTAATTCCAAATGTAAAACTATACACTTGTTTTCTATAACCTCTTTCGTTAAACCATTAAAAACTTTTGGTTTAATTTTCCCAATATCATTGAGATCAATACCGGCAATCCAGCCAACTAAGGGTGAATGAAATATCTTGTTATACTTATGTGAATTCTCAGCAAAAGATACATGAACTGAACTGTTTGATGGAATAATTATCATAGAATAACCATGCTCATACCCGTTTTCACCTATAGTGGGTAATTTTGTTTCATCATAAACTTTAATTCTGAATCTAGTTATATATGACGGTACTTCATTTACAAATATTTTATCCTTAGTGTGGATTCCTCCTTCAGCATCCATAAAATATGGAATTGTTCCACCTATCCAATTCCCTTCAGGCAGTTGTCTTAATAAATTCTCATCTGCCGCAAGAATTAAAACGTCACCATTTAATATTTTTTTTGATACTTCACTAATCTCAAATAGCTTATTCATAATAACTCCCTGCTAAAAATTTGAGCTATGTCCTTTTGCGCGATTCGTTCGTTTTTGACGAAAAAGTCATATAGTTCTTGTTTACATTTGTGAGCATTTGTGGGGGATGGATCTTGTTGGATACTCAAAAATGTCCGATTCATTAATATTTTTACACTTAGAAGATGAAATTGATAATGACCTTTGCCCAGAATTAAGTTGTCCCATCGGTGGTCTTTTATATCTGGAATCATCTTTACTCCTTTGATTTTAATTTATTATCGACATTCAATTTGATTTCTTTAGCTTTAGTTGAGTCGTGTAAAATTAGATTTATTCATATTGCTTAATTCACCTAAACAATCACTACACATTTAGATTTTCTTATTGTTAATCAAGTGTAAATCAATGCTTAAACTCTAATATGTTTTTTGCTAATATTTCTCTTTTGGCTATCAGCGATATTTATTGTCTTAAACCTAGCAACCAACTCTTCAAGATTGTTAGTGAGTCTGTTCAAATCTTCAGCCGCTCTTGCAATCTGCTGAACACCCTGTGCGCTTTCCTGTGTAACAGCACTGATCGATTCAATGTTTTTACTTATCTGTTCGGCAGCACTTGACTGTTCTTCACTTGCTGCAGCAACCTGTGATACAATATCAACAACACTTTCAGCACCTGTGATTATCTGTTTTAATGAATCACCAGCTTTGTTAGCGAGTTCTTTACCTTTCTCAACTTCAAGAGTACCTTGATTCATAGATTCAACTGCACCTGATGTATCCTTCTGTATCTGTTTGATCATCAATGCTATTTCTTTAGTTGCCTTAGTAGTACGTTCAGCAAGTTTCCTTACTTCATCAGCCACAACAGCAAAACCTCTTCCTTGTTCACCCGCACGAGCGGCTTCAATAGCAGCGTTAAGTGCAAGAAGGTTAGTCTGATCAGCAATGTCATCAATAACCTGAATGATCTCACCTATCTGATCACTGCTCTTACCAAGCTGCTGAACAGTATCGGCGGATTGTTTTACTACTTCAGCGATACGGTTAATACCCTGAATAGTTTGATTAACAACACTGCCGCCTTCTTTAGCAATTAGACCTGCATTCTTGCTGGCTTCAGAAGCAGAAGAAGCATTCTTAGTAGTTTCAAGAATAGTCTTAGTCATTTGCTCAACAGCAGAAGCAACTTCACCAGCCTGTGCTGACTGTTCCTGAGCACCTGCAGCCATCTCTTCAGTTGAAGAAGAAATCTGTGTTGATGCACTTGCTGTGGCTTGTACTGCGTTATTAACTTCACTTAGTGTGGAGTTAAGAGAGTCACAGACTTTGTTAATACTATCTTTAAGCTGCTGATGATCACCTTTATAATTTCCAGTGATCCGGGATGTGAAGTCATTTTCTGCCATTAATTTTAAAACTGCGTTACCTTCGTTTACCGGCTGTAGAAGTGAATCAATAGTATTGTTCATACCATTAACTATTTCTTTATAAGCCCCTGAAAAATTATTAGCATTTCCGCGCGTGTTCAATTCCCCGTTTACTGCTGCTTCAGATAATCTTTTTAATTCACTGATCAGACTTGTTAACGTGAATAATACTTTTTGCATACTTTTACTTAATAAGTCTTTATCTGACTTTTCAGTTATACTTAAATTTAGATCACCTTCGGCGATTTTCTGTGCAGTTAATGATTGATTATTAATGCTCTCTACAACATCCGAAAATGCTTTTTCAAGTTCGCCTAGTTCATCGTTAGAGTTTGAAGCCACTGAAAACGACACATCTCCCATTGATAACTTACCAGAGTATTCTTTTAGACTCTGAACTCTTGTCAGAACTATTTTTTTGAAAATGTAATAACACAATCCGCTTAACAAAACGGTTAATATAATCCCTATAAAAACAATTGTAAGAATGGTCGAATTAACTTTACCGTCAATATCAGATTTCGGATATGCTGAAACGACAGAGTAGCCCCATTGATTGAATTCAACTTTATTTAATATCCATTCATCATTTGTTTCAGTTTGAATTTGCGTAATGAATTCAGGTTTAACGTTATCCGAATTGAAAACTATATTGTTTTTGTTATCAACTAGTGCGACAAAACCATTGTCAAGAATTTTCATATTATTAATAAGTTTACCAATGGTTGTCAAAGTTGATATTTTATAACCCACATACCAGATGCCGATTGTCTTCCCATTCAAATCTTTTATTGGTTCGTAGCCTGTGTAATACGGCGATCCAAGAATATCAACAACTCCATAAAAACTTCTGTTGTTAATAATCGCAGCATAGGCTTTTCCTTTTTTATCCAGTTCAGTACCTATGGCGCGGCTGTTATCAGGTTTTAATACATTAGTTGAGATCCGGATAAAACTATCATCTTTCTTAACGAACAATGTAGCTGTTCCACCAGCCAGTGATTTTACTTTGTCAACAAGTAGAAAATTGTTGTTCACAAGATGATTGCCGAAGCTCAATCCCGAAACCTGAACAGTACCAGCATAAAAATTATTTCCTATTGTTGGAGTTCCCTGCTGATTAGTCAGATCTTTTAAAATATTCATTGACGAAGCAACTCTTTCATTCATCAGCACATCCGTGTTAGTGAGTTGCTGTATAACCATGTTGATTTCTGCATCTGAAAGCAGTTTTGCATTTCCCTCAATACTTGTACTGATATAATCTGAGATTAATATTCCGGCAGCAAGTATTATCACTGTAATGAATGAAATGATCGGGACCAAAAATTTATTTACAAGTTTATTTTTCATTTATTCCCCAACGAATAATTTTTAAAATCTTAAAATGTACTTTGGAAACACAAACCAAGTAATTTACTCTCAGATTAAATACTTACAACGCTCCAATCAACTAGCCTTTGTATACAGATTACATCATCCTAATTGGCTGCATCATTTAAACTTACTGCGAATTTAACTTTCTTTTTACTATCGCAATGAATTCAAAAGTAGCTATGAAGAGAATTCATTACTATCATTATCGACACAATAATGATTAAGTTTACATCTGAAATGCTTTTTCTTCTAAAGGTTCTTCACCTCTTCTTGATTTGAAGGGAGTCATAGTTAATGAAGTAATTGCAAAAAAAGTGATTTTACAATATCCTTGCCTTAAAGCAATAAGTTGCATAAATTCGATTGCATCATCATTCGTCCTAAGCAAAAGTGTCATTAACTAAAACGCTTTTTCTCTTTGGAGTATGAATCTTTACTAACCGCAATTAAGAATATCGAAACCGCAATACTGCATTCATCATTTCCAGTCGGAACGGCTGTCGATAAAATTATTTCTGACCAGCTGAAGAAAATTCAGTCAGCTACGACGGATACTGCCATACTTGATCTCCACTTTTCAATCAATCATAACTGGGATATTTATTCTGGTAAGAAAGCTTCAAAGGGGTTCAGAGCCGGAAATATTCTGGTAAAACAATGGATACTCGAGGATTGTGAAGAACTTAAAACATACATTCAACGATACAGGTAAATGCTATGAAATCAATGATTGAATTTTATTAGAAAAATGGACTTCACTTTTTTTTAACTCGAATATTTATCTCGATTACTTTAGTCAGCATAATATATGCAGAAGTTTCATTTAGGTAAGGAATCCAACTTTATGGATCCGGAGTTAATATTAAGAACTTTAATTAAAATTGAAACAACTGTAATAAAAAATCCAGTGCTTATTGAATTGGAATTTGATAACAGTATATCAGATGAACTGAAAAAAATTCAGTTATCTACGAAGGATCCTCTTGCCTTTGAGTTGATTTGCAGCATTTCATTTAACTGGAATTTATTTTCAGGAAACAAGGCAGTTAAGGGATTTAAACCTCATACGGAAATTGTAAAACAATGGATACTCGAGGATTGTGAAAAACTCCGGCTTCATTGCCAGCAATGCTTTTTATAAGCAATGAAATTCTACTTACTAAAATTTATTTTTCTTGTTTGATATTTCAATTATCCATTATTTTTGTTTAACAAAGATTCGTTAACAAAATCCTCTATTATTTAATGAATCGACTAGCACCCGGTGACTCCTCTCATCGGGTATTCTTTAAACTAGTAAAAAGCAGAGGCGTTAAATTTCATCTATACCGCCTCCATAGATGAAGGGAATTATGAATACAGGGAAGATCTTAAGTTCAATCGATAACATTGAAACCACAATCAGGCGTTTTCAAAAAAACGACATACTTAAGCGCGAAGAAACCATCAAGTCCGAAATTAAAAAGATCCAGAGCTGTACTGAAGATATATTCGTCATAGAACTATTGTACAGCGTTTATTATAATTGGAAAGTATATTCAGGCCAGATGAGTAATGCGGGATTTCCTTCTCTGAGGTATACTGAACTTCAGTATATCTTTTTGGACCTGAGTAATCTAAGAAATTATGTCATGAAATTTTTTAATTAAGGATTTATTAAAATTAAAGAACCCGGTTCTCCTGTGAATCCGGGTTCTTAATTTTTCCCTGCCTCCCAATATCTTCGACTAAATGAGTGTGATTGGTTAGTGAATCTATAATCTTAATCCATTATCGAGGGATTGGGATATTTGTTTAGAATAAAAAACCCGGAACAGTGGGAATCATTCCGGGTTTTCTTTATTTAAGCCACAAAGCTTTATTTGAGAGGTATATTATTATCGAGAATCCTTTCAAAAAGTTTATTAAAAAACCCGGGTGTTATCCATTACCCGGGTTCTATCACTGGTCACTCAGTTAGGATACTAACTGACCGCTCTTACTTCTTCTAACCCGATCACTAACACAAGTTCTTCTGTTTCAGGTTCAATTGTTATAATTGTTCTGTATTTGGCAAATACCTGACCAAGGTTATAGACAAAACCATCAGGCATCTGCATATAATAAAACATATGCTGATCACCAACTAACCAGGAACGAAATAATTTCATTTCTTCCGGCTGATTCATACTGTCATATAAATATTTGAAATCTGTTTCGAGTTGTCTGCCAACGCCCTGCATCAATTCATTGTTGGTTAATATTATTTTGTACCAAATCATTCTTTTCCTGACCTTATTAATAAAACTGTTGACTAATCCCCAGATTAATATCCAGTTTATCGAAATTGACTGTTTAATAATCGCAAGAACTTTTTGAATTGTATATAAGAAGAATTATGATTCTGATGTAGGATTTTTACCACAACAAAAAACCCGGACACGGGAAACATCCGGGTTATGTAAATAGCACTGACGATAAACGAAAAGTCAGCAATTCATTATCGAAAATATTATTGTTTAGTTAATAGTCCCCTTCAATTGGCTCAAGCATCATAATAGCCGGAGGAAAAGTTCTGTTAACTTCAGCATTGTGTGAAAATATTTTTAATGGATCAAATGGAAAGCTGTCAGGTACTCTGAAGTAGTAATACTGGTAATGATGCAATTTATGATTGTCTCTGTATAAAGCCATTCCTTCTTTGATATTCAGACGGATATACAGATTTCTGAATTCATCAATTATTTTTTTATCACAACCACGTTCAATCTGTTTATGTGTAAGTTTTATCGAGTACCAGTTCATAGATAGATATACCATACCGTTTCTGATAGTCGAATTAAACATCTGAAAAGTTTAGGAATAATCCATTAGAAAAGTGAAAATAATTTTCCTAAGCCCAATAGAATTAGCCCGATAACAACAATGATTAAAATTATTTCAAGATTGTTCTTCTTCATCCTGATTAAAGTTTACAGAAAGATAAAGGAATAAATCAAAAAAGTATAACCACATCGATAGTATGGAAGAGTGTGGCCCGAGGTGCGGGAAGTACACCTCGGGCTAAGGGGTATCTTGCAATTCTACTTGAATTTTAGTCACAAAGTGGTGGGCGCGTAGAATTACATATCAAAATTAAATCAAATAAAAATTTGTTCCAACAAAAAAGTGACCCGAAGCGGGCTTTAACACTTCGGGTCAGAAGTTTTCGTAATTCTACTTGATTTAGTCAGTTTGTTGTGGGATTGTAGAATTACAAAGGGAAATTAAATCCAGGGAAAACAGATTCCAAGAAAAAAAATAGCCTGATGCGCGGGCAGGACACATCAGGCTGGGGGTTAGTAATTCTGCAGACGATGTTGAAAGCGTACTCTCAATAACAATCACCGTGAATAAAATAATTCAAAGTTTAACTACTGTCAATCTTTTATTTCAGTAGTATCATCTTCATTGTCTGTATAAATTTTCCGGCTTTCAACCTGTAAAGGTAAACACCTGATGAAAGTTCAGAGGCGTTTACATCTATTGTATGACTGCCTCGCGGCTTTTGTTCATCAAGTAATCTTAATACTTCATTACCAAGTAAATCATATATAGTTATCCTTACTCTGCTTTCTTCAGGGATTGTAAATGCAATCTTTGTTGTAGGGTTGAAAGGATTTGGATAATTCTGTTCCAGTTTGAAATCATTTAACTCAAGCACATTATCATTCACATCTACCAGACCCGGTTTTAATAAAACCTGGCAGCCGCCATTTACATAGCCAGTGTCGGGTGCTGAAATATCAACTCCGCCAACACCAACAAAAGCACCTTCGTTACAAAGATATATATATTCTTTGTCGCCATAACCGTTGTGAATTTTTTTAATCCTAAGACACTGATACGAGCCTGATTGCAAAACTAACGTTCCGTAACCATCTATTACAGTCTCTTCAAAACTCGTTGAATAATTTGTTGATATGACTCCGCCTGAACCGTTAAAAGTCGTGTCATACTTTTCGATCTGCTGACTGAACGAAGAACCGTAAGTGGCGGGAAATATGGCGGCTATCTCAAAGGGAACGTAGTGTACAAATTTTACATCCGGAATCAGTGAGGCTTCACCCGCGACATACACTGTGTCATTAACAATATAGAACACAGGATTTTTTTCTATTGTTGTTTCACTTTCGCCAAATGCAACAGCATCAGAAGGATAATGCTGCGCTAACAACGGTAATGTACTGACTAAGTAATTGTATGAAACATTCAGATTCGACAAACTAACTGAACTGAAATCATAGATATTTGGTCCGCCTCTTTGCCCGATATTAATATTTCCTTCAACTCCGGTATAATAATGGAAACTACCGGGAGTAAATAAACTTGTGAATGATTCCGATGCCAGTGTAACCTGTGAATAAAGATTTATGTAAAAGCTGAAAAGAACAATAATAAATGAAATTGTACGGAAGTACTTTTGGAATGGTGACATTTTTGTTCTCCCTGTTTAATTAAGTAAAAGTACCGCTGTAATAACTTAGATAATTTTATTAACAAACAAAATATCAGTTCTATCCTATAACTTTGATTAAAAAAAATTATTATCGAAAAAAATATTTAATACTTGATATTATTGAACTCGATTTTGAAAGTCTTAATAGAAAGATCGAATCCAATTTAGCGTCTGTTTTTTAATCAGATGAATGAGCAAGGATGGTTGAGTAATATTTGTTGCTGGATAGGAAGATTAAATCAGTGACTCAGTGTATAATTGAACTGATCAAATTTACGAATCTGGGAAGTGAATTGGTTGGGTACAATGTAGTTATGTTTAAACTCTCTAATCGTTTTGGTTATTAGCTTTTTGATAGTTAGATGACCGAAATTGGCACTAAGAATAAACTCGTTCACAATTATGTTCATATCTCCTGAAATTTGGTGGATATACCCATTCATCAAATAAATAAATATTTGATATAAAAGCTGAAAGAAAATAAAATTTTAGAGGAGACAGGACTCGGTCCCACTGGAGGATAATATTTATATGAAAAGAACTTAGCCTTGTTATCAAACATTATTCACACGTTTTTCACACAGCAGAAAGAAATTTCTAAGTCAAAACTTAAATACTTATATCATTTTTTAACATAAATTTTCAAATCAACAAGACTCATTTCATTATTCTTGAATGCCTGTGCCTGGTATGATTATTTTCCGTTGGGAATGTTTGTGGTTGCAGAGTTGACTGTAAACTTGTGAGTTGATCCTTCAGCGGTTCCAGTCAGTTCAATGGTTTGGTTATTGCGAAGTTTGAGAAAAATTTTGAGAGTAAATTCAGGTGCGAGATATTCGGAAAGATCCTCAATCCAGTTCCAGCTTGCGCCTGCGAATAATTTTTGTGATGTGATATTCATATTGCTCTCTTAGTGTGAGCAAAAATGAATAGCAGTTATGAAAGATGGTACGGAGTAAAACTCCGTTGACATTTATAAGATTATTTTTATGTGAGATACTGTAAGTACACTTACCAGCACTTGAAATTTATTGACAATTCGACAACTTTGATTTAGTTTTCGTGTAGTAATTGATTGTACTGCAGACAATCGTTAAAAATTACCTGGAAAAACCCCCAGCCCGTAACGTTCCTGCCCGGCGTTACGGGCATCCATTGTCTTACTAACCTGTCCCAAAACTGAATCCGCTTTAAATTTTTTACTTAACCCCGATACTTCAATAACTTTTTCACTTGTCAATGAAATGCCGGTGGTGCTTGTTAAGCAAATCTAATTTGTTGATCCATCCATTATTTACATCAGAATTTTAGTTCACTGTGATTATATAATTGAAAACTATTACATAAACTGTAGAATTCAGTTGTAGAAATTTATGATTATCCCGTTAATAAAGTTAAATCTGACAACTAAAATTTTTTAATAGCTCTGGTGAAAATTTTTATAAAATTAATTTCGGATTAATACAAGTGAATGAACAAAAAAATATTTTTTTCTTCATGCGAAAATTAACTTTGCATTTTAGAAAAATTATTACAAATTAAGTCAAAGTTTTTGATCTTGAAAAAGTTCTTTTAAATAAGTTAGGACTTGAAAAAGAAAAACCCACATAGACTGGTACTCTATATGGGTTTAAGTCCAAATTATAATTGACCGGTCGGATCAATCTTGTTCAAGGACTCTTTTTGTTGTGGGCAAGATAAATCCTTCCAGCTTAGAAGTCAATCAAAAAATTTTAGAAAATGGAGATGAGAAAACTTGATTTTGATAATTTCTTTGAAAACAAAGTTATATTTCTATTAATTATCAAATGGAATTAAAATGACAAAATATAATCGTAATTCAGGTAAACCTTGGACTCCAGGTCAAATTCAACAAATCCAAACTTTAGCTAATCAAAATACTCCAACGAGAATAATTGGTTTAAAGCTTGGCAGAACAGAAGATGCTGTGAGAACAAAGGCAAGTGAAAATAATATTTCATTAAAACCTGTAAATCAATCGCCCTATAACAGAAAGAAGTAAAACTATTCGGATCATTTCCTGAATAGTAGCCAAAGGAGAGTAGATCTGGATTCCAGAAATCCGGTTTCATTTCCCGGATAAAATTCGAATGGAACATTTGTTCGCCAGATACTACTCTCTTTCTTATTAGCAAGGTAAACAGATTTTGAAAAAAAAGAAATATCCGCAAAAAAATGTTAACATTTACTTTCCTAACTTTACAGAAATATTTTGGAGATAGAATATGAGGCAGGCACTGTTCTTCTTAGTCTGGGGACTTCTCACCATACAGCTTTTTTCTAAAACAGTTTATATTACACCTTCAGGTAAAAAATATCATACTGAAACATGTGTGAATAGAGGGAATAACAGCAGTGCCATTGATCTAAAGGAAGCTGTAAAAAAATATGAGTCTTGTAACGTTTGCAAACCACTGGTGCTGTCATCCACAAATTTCTTTTCATAACTTCCGGGAAGAAATCTGCAGCGCCATAAATTGTTTAACTGCTCTCATTGTTCAGCTGGCATTCTTCACTTCAGCTTAGGTCATTGCAATTGTCACACCTCGACAAACTCAGTGAGACACACTATTATTTCATTCATAACTCAAAACTCATAATTCATAATTAATGTTCACCACTCCTTAGCAAAATTCTTCCCTCCCGAATTCTCACTTCCCTTCCCCGGATCCTTCGTTTCCAGCTTAACTTTTTTAAATACAGATCAATTGTATTGATCTTTAACTCAGACACTATATTGATCACATCCAGAATCTTGTTCACAAGTTAGTTTAACTTCAATAGCCCTATTAAGGTATAACCGATTCGAATGAAAAAAATTTTGATAAGATCCAATCAAAAAGGTTCAGATGTAAATAGTGCCAATTATAATATTTGATACTTTAATCAGAATCAGGGGAAGCATTGTTCAATTATCTGCCTTAAACCATTCGCTTACGAAGCAATGTTCTATTCCATATATAAGATATGTTCCAGTTTAACTTGTCCCTGTTCTAAACTTGTTCTAACAATTTATATTCCATATTCTTCTTTACAGAAATCTTCGAGTTTAATGATTTGGGTTTCACTCATCCCTAATTTTTTTATCATTATTTCCCGGATTTCTTTCTTCGACAGTTCACCTTCACTATCATATGGATACCTTAAATCAAGATATCTCTCAGCTAATTCTAATAATTTCCGCTCTTCTAATAAATCAATATTTCCATAGTATACACATGAATTCGATACTTCAAGATTTAATAAATCCTGATTAAGTATGGCGGTTACATCCTGAAGATCTTTGCTAAAATCTTTCGGATGATCTATTCGATCTCCATCTTTAATCAATTTCTCACCTTCAAGTACCCACAAATCCGCTAAGGATATTTGGTTACTTCCAATTTTTACTTTATGTCCAGGAGCGACGTCATTACAAATTTCTATATTTCTATTCCATACATTCCATCTAAGTTTCATGAATAATCTCATTTGTACTGCCCTACTAAAAAAATAAGTATTAGAAGCAATCCCCTTTGCTAATATCTCGGCGCGTAACTTTTCATTCTGGAAATGATCACTATTAATGCTCTTAATATTTGGGAATGCTTTTAATAGTTGACTAAGTATTTGCCCAATTTCTAAATACCCAATTGGAAAACAATCCTGAGGTTCGATTACAATTATGGTATCGATAATTGGTTTTTTATTTGTTACAATTACTTCCATTGTATCACCAATAAACAACTCCATCTTTCTAACATCAATTGTTTCATTATATCCACCCATAATTACAAATCTATCATGAGTAATACTTGAATCGATAGCAAAACACCGCTCTTTTCTATCACCAGCAATACTTAAAAACTCAATACTGCTAAAATTATATTTTTTTTCCTGAACAATTTTCTGAATATAAACTGGCTTATAGACTACAGTATTAGTGATGGATGATGAAATTGCATCTTTAATCGAGTCTGAGTGTGGTTGATAAAAGTTGAATTTGGAAATTGGTTTTTTACACTCATAACGTAATTCAGCTTGTACCGGATCAGCTTTATATCTGTCTCTCAACATGTCTTTAGTGATTGAAGGATTAAATTCAAACGTAGTGTATCGCCTTCCAAATATGAATTCTGTACTTTGACTTTTTTCAAATCGTTCATGAGTCAAGTCATAATCAGTATCATTGGGATAAGCCCATCCAATGACTTTTCCAACCCGATTGGGGAATGATACACTAGTATTTGATAAACCCAACTCATAAAGTTTTGCAGCTTCATTATAAGAGATTTTAGTATCTGCTCGGGATAATTCATCAGCATAAAATTTTAACATATGCAAACCCTCAGGAGCACTTGCCGTACTGTTAAAACTCATTGCCCTTATGCCACCTGCTCCATTTGTCCGTGTAGGAAATTCAATTTCTTTTTTCTTTAAATCAAAATCCAGTTTCAAGTTTGCATAACGTTCAAACCAATTCTCTTTTGTTCTTGGATCAATTGTCAATTTCAGTGCTCGTTTAACGCTATCAAAAAAAGCCCTTCTGGCTTGGTCTTCTCCCACAACTGATATATTTATCAGATCAAATGACTTATCAACTGTATACGGTAATAGTCTTTTTGTTATCCTTGAAAAGTATTCGTGAGGATTTCTTAAACATTCGATGAAATACATTGTATAAGCAGCGTCAATCTCAAGTAACCAGTTCTTTCCACCCTTCATTCCTATTTCCAATACTACTTCGTGAAATTCTGAACTCCATTGACCTGGACTATCCCCATTGATGGCACATAAAACCTCTTTTTGCTTTTCTCCAGGATGACGATCTAAAAAATCTGTAGCGAATGAGATCACATCAGCGATCTCACCGACTTCTCTTCTGAAATCACTATTCTTATCTGTAATTATGTTTGCAGAATTTTCCCATGCCTCTTTTTTTTTATTCTGTTGTCGCTGATAAATCGGACTTGTAAACTCCCGCATCCCATCGATCGAAAAAGACTCTTGCAAACTCATTAAAATTGATGACTGCTGATTTGTACTTGAAGTATTCTTCATCTGATAAAACCTCAGTTCCTCTTAAAAAAGAGGATATTAAATAATTTATCTGTTCAATACCTTGAATTTCAATTTTGAATTTTAGGATTGAATCCAACTGATTACGTATAGCATCTATAGCTTTTATTCTTAGTAAGGAATTTTTATGTAAGTTCGATATCTTTTGGGTTGCTACATTTACTTTTGTTCTGATATCTAACTGTTCAGTTTCGTCTATTTCAGTTTTATCAAAGTATCTATCAAGTCTTTTAACAATTTCCTGAAGTATGACATAAAGATCATCAGTTCCTTTTTTATGCAACAGCTGTATCTCATCCAGGTTCTGAATACTATAAGTGAATGCCTTAAGAATATCGATATAGCCATTGACTATTAGATCACTCTCTTCTAGTGCTCTTCTTTCTACAGCAGCAAGTTGAATTTTCCTTTTAGTTTTGTCACTTAGTTTTTTTTGTGATGTGGTTTTGCCATCAATATGAATCTTTTTTATTCGGCTTACCATTGATGTGCTTTTTAGCACTGGATTCTTCCGAAGAATTTCACGGTAAGGAATATTATTTTCAATTAACATCACAATTTCGTCAAGAGTACTTTTGTCAATTTTTTTCAAATGCGCATCCACTTTTTACTATATCATTTATTTTAATAACGAAGTTTTTACCATTCAAACCATTCAAAGTTTAAATTCTTCAACATTGAGTGGATTGAACGTTTTGAATACTTTTATCCATTAAACTTTTGAGAAAGTCTATACATTCCAGTTTTTACGACAATTAAAAATTGATCAGTAACAAGTTTTTTAAGGAGATGCGATATATTGCTTGTTTTTTTATTGAGCATAATTGCGATTTCCGAAGTGCGTAAAGTTTTTTCAGGATTTTGTTCGAAACAATTAAGTATTTCTTCTCTTTCCTTAGTCTTCACGTTATTAGTTGCGTTTCCAGTCACAAACCAGAGACCATCATTAAAAACAATATCAAAGCTAGTCTCCAAAATATCTTTACCATTTATATGGAGTTTTGTCCCCCTTGAATTCCTTTCTAAAACCATTAAACCATCAGCCGCTCCAAGTAATCCATTTGTCCCAGAAATATCTTCAAATGGGTCTTCACTTTTTAATTTGCGAGTATGATGTAAAAACAATAAACAAATATTATGAGCAGTTGCGAATTCCTGAAATTGAGCCATATGATCATATTCTTCTAGATATTGATTTTTCGAAAATCCGGTTATTTTTTTTGAACTCCTTCCGAGAGTATCAATGATAACAATCTTTATTTTTCTATTACTTTTCAATAATGAATCTAATTGATTGAGGCCACCATCGTTTAATTTCGGGAATTCTGCCATTGTATAAAAAAGCAAATTGGATGGAGCTGAATTTATATGTTCTAACTGAATTAATCTGTTGACTCTGCTTTGAAGTCTTCGAGGACTATCCTCGTATGCTATATAAAGGACATCATTTTTGTTGCAGGAAAAATAAGATAGAGCTCTACCACCTTCTGCGACAGCTAAGCTTAAATTCAAAGCGAGCCACGATTTTCCACTTTTAGGCTTGCCTGCTAAAATATAAAGTCCAACGGTTAAAAAGTCATGTATGAACCACTCAATTGGTGGAAAAATCATATTTTGAAGTTCGAAAGCAGATACTGCTGTGGGAAATTTCCTGAGAACTTCTATATTAAAATCCTCACTATTATCTCGTATCAAACTTTGGATTGTTTTAAAATCGACCATTCAGAAAAATCCTTTATCTCGGTTTTAAATTTTATAATACTAACTTGATTGTTGTTTGTAGTTAAATTCTTAACTATACTTTCAGCGGCTTTATTACCAGCAGAGTCATTGTCAAAGCCAATAAATATTTTGAAACTTTGCAAACAGCTGAGATCTTCAGGTACATTTGAAATTCCTGGAACAGCAATTACAGGATAATTATATTGACTCATGACAATGCAATCGAATTCGCCTTCACAAATTAGAAGCTCGCTTCCCCATTCTAAATTTTTAAGCAAATCTATATTAAAAAATCGCTTGGGTGAAAGTGTGCCGGAACGGTTAACCAGACTAATATATTTCCCATATTTTCCAATCGGTTCTGCATTACTCACATAGAAAAATCTTCCACGAATATAAACTGGTAAATTATTTTCGATGTACGGGATTAGTATTTTATGATTTGAGAAAATAAAATAACCACTATCTGTAAAGAGTCCTGAAATAGCAAGTTCTTCAGTACTGAAACTATCTTTGAGAAATTCTACAACACTCTTTACTTTGTGAATGGAACAGATTGAAAACTTTTCTATGATTTTATTGGTTAATCCACGACTTTCACTTGTGAGATAAATCATTGCATCGATATCATTCTCTACTTTACAAAAATCTATTAATCTGGCAAAAATGTTTAATTGAGATTGTCGATAGAAAGTATATAAGCTATCCTTAGCCATTTGCCGACATAGATTTTCTGGAAGGTCTTTGCTCTCCAAGGCAATACTAAATCTCTCCCAGTAAATATATTCCCCTTCAGCCCCAAAAAATTTTGGTTTTAATTCTCTTCGTGAATTTGGTGGTTTCGATTTACTAATTTTGTTAGTAGATAATTCAGCCATTAAACAGTTGATCGCTTCAGTCGTGCTAACATTAAAATAATGTTCATAAAAACTAATAACATCAAAACTTTTATTACAACCTCCGAAGCAAGTTGCAACTTGCATAGCTTCATTAACAATAAATGAAGGTTTATTTTCATTATGAAAAGGGCAGTGTGCTACATAGTTTCTTCCTATTTTTTTTAATCTAATGAATCTTGTTATTAAGTCGACCAGATTTATTGATTGCTTAATTATATCTATCTTATTCTGCATAATTTGTTAAAGTTTACTTTAGATTTTCTAAAATTTGTTTTTTGTTGAAAAGAAGTTTTCTTCCGATTCTCTTATAAGAGACAGTTCCTTTTTTCATCAATTTGTAAAGCGTCGGCCTGGAAATTTTTAAAATTAACAATGCTTCTTTCGTATTCAAAAATCCATTTTCAGAATTAATTTTTTCATTCTCATCGTCTTTTTTGAACTTTGAAAATTCATCCCGAATAGTCATTTGAACATCGTTTAATAATTCTCTTTTGAATGCAATTAAAATTTCATCAAACATTTTTTATACTCTATTTTTTTTAACAGTTCTCATAGCAAATAATAATTTTTTTCAAAAACATTTATTGCTTGTATTTTGCAAAATTTTTTGCTGTGCAAATTTTTATTGCGTTTAAACTAAAAAATCATTTGTATTCTAAGGTTGTGAAAATTGCAAAATCTTTTGGGAGCTTTGGAGAGTAGTGAAAGTGAAATTCGGTTCTTTAGTAAATGCTTACTCGTTTGTTAATCATTCTATTCTTACAAATAAATAATGCTTAAGTTTTAGAATTGCTAACAACTTGACTTAACACTCTTCATTAACATCGATTCATTTCCTAAAACACTTCCGAAATTGTTTTAGCATTTAACAACCTATATAATGTATGAAAGAAAAGATGTGACTAAAATACAGCGGGTAACAAATAACCAAAAAGTTAATTCTTAGAAACTATATTTTCAGTTAGAGTGCATCATTGCTGCTAAATTATATCCATCTGGCTTGAGATGGTTTATACATTTTAAAAAAGTATGTGCAAGCCATCGGTCCATTCATTTGATCTGTCGAGGATACCGGTTGAAGGAAGAAGTAATAGGAAGTTGAAATCGTTCAATTTCTTTGAAAATATAGTTAATCACTAAAAGCTGTAGAAATGGTTTGGTTGTAAAATAATTTTTTATCAATTATTGTTGTCCCAAATGTGTTTCAGCCTATCAATCCAACTATTAAAGAGTAACTGTTGACCTGAACAGCTTAATGTTTGTCAAAATATTCTGACTTTGCACGAATAAGGGAATAGAGCATTAATTGATAGTTCATCAGGTTTGGAATTGATTATACCTACCGGTATGGTTATTAATTGTCATTTATAGGTTTAGATAAATGTATGCTTCTTAAACTTATGATTACATTTTTCTGAAAAGTCGTCATCTTTTTGTTTTAACCTAAGTAACAAAGTATAAAATAAAAACTGCAGCCTTATTAGCTTATTATTGTTTGCTTTAATTGGGCGCTGCCTGTACGGGGTAATAAAGTTTTTATTATTTACAACCGCCCGTATACTTCGTTTTCCATCCGGTGAAGTATTCTAAAAATACAGAACTATTTTAACAACAGAACCGAATACCGAAAACCTTCACCTGTTAGTAGGATATATTAAAATGAGTGAAGTCAGTTAGTCGCATAGCTGAGCATCCAGTATAGAAACCCGGGTTTGGTGAGCCCGGGTTTTTTGTTTTAGATTTTTCTGCTGAGAATAGAAGAATTATTAACCGAATTTTCTGGGGGGAAATGCTTAGATCTGTTTTTCTCTCAACAAATCATCCCTTCTCATTCCCATTCAACCCCTCTACAATTTCCTTAAAGCTTGCCAAACCGGATTCTATATTTTCTATTATCTCAAGCGCTAGAACGTCAGGATCAGGGAGGTTATCCATATCACCGAGACTATCATCCTTCAACCAGAAAATATCAAGGTTGGTTTTATCTCTTGCTATTATTTCATCATACTTAAATTTCTTGAAGCGTTCTGTTTCTTTTCTCTTAAATCTGTTTTGAGGATTGTAACATTTTATAAAATCTTCAAGATCATCAAACTTCATCTGCTGGGTTTTTAGTGTGAAGTGAATGTTTGTTCTGAAGTCATATATCCAGACTTCTTTTGTCCAGGCTGTTTTTGCTGCAGGTTTGTTATCAAAGAAAATTACATTTGCTTTAACACCTTGAGCATAAAATATTCCTGTTGGTAATCTTAATATCGTGTGAACATCAGTTGATTCAAGTAAACGTTTTCTTACTGTTTCCCCCGCTCCACCTTCAAACAAAACGTTATCAGGAACAACAACCGCAGCTTTACCATCTGCTTTTAACATTGAACGAACGTGCTGTACAAAATTTAACTGTTTGTTCGATGTTGTTGTCCAGAAATCCTGTCTCTCATAAGTTAGCGTGTCTTTGCTTTGTGTCCCATCCTCATTTGTGATGGTCATACTGCTCTTTTTACCAAACGGAGGATTTGTTAACACATAATCAAACTTGGTTGCTGGTGATACCAATAAACTATCAGCTCTTTCGATTGGAGGTTCACTGTTTAAGTCGCCAATGTTGTGAAGATATAAATTCATTAAACAAAGTCTTGCTGTATTAGGTACAATTTCCCATCCACTGAATGTCTTAAACTTTAGAAATTCTTTTTCTGATTTATCCAGCTTGAATTTCTTTTCATCGGAAATAAAATCATAAGCTGCAAGAAAGAATCCACCAGTACCGCAAGCGGGATCTGCGATTGTTTTCTTTGGATCAGGTCTTATACATTCTACCATTGCTTTAATTAAAACACGCGGTGTAAAATATTGTCCTGCGCCGGACTTAGTATCCTCAGCATTTTTCTCAAGCAAGCCTTCGTAAATATCACCTTTAACATCTGCGCCGAGTATTACCCAATTCTCATCATCTATCAATTGAATAAGTTTATAAAGCTTTGCTGGATCCTGAATTTTATTCTGTGCCTTAAAGAAAATCTCACCGATCATTCCTTTTTCTTTGCCAAGCTCATTAAGGATTTTAATGTACTGTGCTTCAAGCTCTGCACCGCTGATGCGTTTAAGACTTTCCCAGTTTAACTTCTTAGGAATTTTTATTTCCCGGTTGTATGGCGGCTTGGAATACTCATCTGCCATTTTAAGAAATAACAAATATGTAAGCTGTTCTACGTAATCGCCGTAACTTACTCCATCATCTCTTAAAGTGTTACAGTAATTCCAAACTCTTTGAACTATTGTTGCTGTTGTCATATTTGTTGAACCACGATATTCTTATTTAAATCAAATTGGATATAACCTAATGGAATTTCCAATATTGTATTTAGATGTTTAATGTAGGAAATCATATCTTCATCAGCTTCCAAATCAGAGACTAAAACAATTGACTTTGCATATTTATTATTTGGATAACAACAATATTCAAGAAGTTGGCCTAACGCTACACGCAAAGAAGTTATAAGTTTTTTATACGATTTAATTTCATAGAAAATACTTCCATCTGATTCGTTTCTTACCAAGTCAATTTTTGTTCCTCCATGAGCATCCACAGCCTGAGCAATTCTCTGGCGAGGATATTTTTGTTGTAACCACAACATAAATCCTCGGAGTATCTGATTATGTGTCTGGGGTATTTCAATTTCTTGAGGACTACTTCTAGTTGGATTTTTTTTAGATTTTTGGGGAGGAATGGTACTCCCAGAATTTGGGTCGAATCCCGATTCACTAATTGTGTGGTTTATATCGGATACATTATCAACTTTGAGTAAAACATATCGAGATGTCTTAATAAATTTATTATTCTTTTTAATTGGGATAGGTTTTTCGAATATGCCTTTTATTTCTTCAGGTTTAAATCGAATAGTTGGATTAATTCCATACTTCTCCCAACTTTTTTTAATTCTTGCTGTTTTAATTCCAACACTATTTAATTGTTCCACCATATCGTCAATTTTGTTCTCTTTGAGATAATATTCATAAACCTCTTTTTGCATAACATCATCAATTACTTCGACATTTTTTAACTCACCAATCCAATATCTCTTATTATCAAATCCATCTATACTGTAAAGTAAGATATTGAGTCTTTTCCCAATATATTTTTTTCTGTATCTAAAGATAGGCTGGAGAAATCCATAACAGTACCCCTTGTAATATTTGCTTCTATCTAATAACCACTCTTCATATCCAAAGCCATAATCTCTTTCGTGACTTTCAGTCTTTGATTTGCCCTCTCTACCAGAAGGTTTTACCCATCCGTTTTTATTCCAACAAATTCTTGCGATCCTAGATTCAATCTCAACCTGTGTACCGAATTCTACAAACTCATATAACGGCATCAGTCTATCGAATAAATTAACTATTTCATTTACATCCTCACCATTTACTTTTAAGGGATCTTTTTTTAATAATTTGCCTATAAAAATAAAGTTCCCCTCTGTACCCAACCTTCTATCTATATTTATTGGATGACCAATCGTTTGCCTAATTTCATCAACATCATAATACCACATTGATAAATCACCTAAATGGTTTTTATGCCTGTTAAGGAACTGATTGAAATTTTTTATTTTATTAGCAAATATTTCCATCGGATTATGCAGGCTTTGTCCCCTTCGCAAGTTAAATGCAATCCCATATCTAAAGTACTTTTCATTACCTATCCTTTCGAAACCAAAGTTAAACTGAATTTCGTTGATTCCGCCATTATGAAAAGAATATTTAGGTTTTATACCTTTCAGATTAAAAAAGCTCTTACTCGTTTTTTTAAGATTATACTTCTTAGCTCTTAATTCCTGTAACAAGGATAATCTACTTTGCCTGATCTGAATTTCCGTATTAATTTCAAATGCAATTTCTCTTATTTTATTCTTTAGACTTCCTTTTTCAAAACTACTTGAATGCGGTAAGTACCAATGTCTTTTATTATCCTGGAATCCATGTGGCAGTTCGTATTGTCTTAACAATTCTCTGATAGGTTTACCTGGTCTATCTCTGGTATCATTCAATATTCCTGCTTTTTCTAAAATTTGATTTGCCATTACAGCTGTCAAATTTTTGATTTTTGAGCTTTCTAAATAACCATCTAAATATTTTGTTATAGTTTTCATCTCTGGCATATGTTCGCCTCACTCATCCCAATTTCCCTTCAAACAATTGTTAAGAATTGATTGTTCAATAAAAACTTAAAGCATTCTTATTTTTTGTACCCAAAACTCTACTCTTGTAGAATCGCAAGAGCTATAATATCCCGAAGCGAGAATAGAATTATCGCGGGATACGATAACAGATGTAACAGAGTTGTTATTACATTTTTTATTAAGTACAATATTTCCGGTAAGTACTCCTTCAGAATTGAGAAAGAAAAGCCCACCAAATGTTTGAGAACTCCAAACATTTGTTGAATCGTCTTTTACCCATTCCGATAGGAAACCTCCTGCGATATATTCATTATTATTTTTTTGAAAAAGAGAATATAATCTAATTTGATCATAACCATAAGGAGTCGGGATAGCATTTTTATAGTTTAAGTTTCCACTACTGTCAGTGACAATAAAAAATTCCCATCCTACACCTGCAAAGCCGCCGGTGTTATTACGTATTGTGGACAATTCATGCCAGGTTGAACCAATAGCTGAGATATTTGTATTAATTAAATTTCTGTTTAGTTCCGTACCATTCCGATCTAAAGTCAATAACCAGCCAGTTGCAGCAGAATCAATGTTTGAACCCCCAAGAAGTTTTAAATTACCACTCGGTTCTTCAGACACCGCATAAATATATGTACGGTTAACCCCTTCAATATTCTTAGTCCACTTTATCGAACCACCGCTGCTAAGTCTCACAAGTTTTGCGTTTGTATTAACTTCGTAAGAATTAATAGGAACTATTAAATCACCATCAGCAGTTTGAATAACTTTTCTTATATCCTCAACGTATGGGAAAAAATCTATTGTTTGTTCCCACACAACATTTCCATGCTGATCAGTCTTTAAAATATATGCCCCTGTCTCTGATTTTCCCACTGCTACAAAACCATTATCATTAGTTTCAATTACTGATTGAAGCCGTGAACCGGAATAAATATTTTTCCATACCTGGTTTCCATTATCATTAATTCTTAAGAGAGCTGCTGAATTACCCTGACCGCCGATTCTGCCGGCTATAATAAAACCGCCCGATGATACTTCAAGAATATCTGAAGCCTCCGACCATTGACCGCCAACATAATATGTTGAATCGAATAGTACTTCATATGTGTTTTTGGGTGAGTTTATATCAGAGTCGCAAGCATTTATAAAAAGTGAGAGTACAATCAATAGTATTAGTACTGGTTTAGAATGAGCAAATAAATAACAGTTCATAATTACCCCATAGAATTAATATTAAATGCGTTATATGTACCCCCGAACTAAAGTTCGGGACTTATTTATACCAATCTTCCTTCAAACGCTTGTTTAAGTATTGATTGTCTTAACGTTTCTGATTTTGCTAAACTTTCATCAATCGCTTTTTCTAAATTATCTGCTTCTGAAAAACGCTTTTCTATTTCTTCTACGATTTGGGTTTGTTGATTTAAGCTGCACAATGGGATTAACATCCCCTTAAGCTTTGTACCATTGACATTTGCTTGACCGACATTCTGAGAAACTACACTCTTAATAAAATCTCGACCAAAGGTTGAGTTTATATAATAATTTAGAAAGTCTGGTGAATAAATATTTTTGGTTACTTTAACTCTAATCAAGTAAGAAGCAAAAATAGATTTAGGGAGATGCTTTTTATAGATAGCGGATTTCCCCACAAGTTCAGCACTGTTGGTCCTGTTAAATAAAACATCTCCATCATCTAACAAATATTTATTTAAATCTGTAAAACTTTTATCAAAGTATTTTAATGATGTGAAATCAAGTTTTCCATCCTGGATATTTCCCATACGTAAAACCGGGATACCTGTTTCATTTCCAATCGCTTTATCAGAAGTTCCATACTGCATCGAATCAATTACTTCTTCCAACTTCACCCATTTCCAACCGTCAGGCAAGTTGTTTCCATATCCAACCCTTGGTTCTGCTGCTTTGGCGGCCTCTTGAATGCCATTCAAGCGCTCACCTCTTGCTTCTTGCGTTAGCTTACCAGAAAATGCAGCGCTTAAAACACTTTGTCTATACAAACGAATTTGTTCTTTTGCTTTTTTTAGAGAAGAAACTCCGCTATCCAATCCGCTAAAGAGTTCTTCTATCTTCTCAACAATTTTTTTCTGCTCTGGGAGTGGTGGGAGTGGGATAGAAAGATTAATGAGTTTCTGAGCATTGACATTGGGTTGTCCAATACCAGCGGAATTACTTTTTATTTGTGACCAGTAATTGTTTGATTGAAAAAATAGATAAATGTATGCAGGTAAAGTCTTATCTAATAATTGTAATCTGATTAAGTATGAAGCAAAAACGGATTTAGGAATTCTTCCCTTGATTAAAAAACTTTTACCTACTGTTGCACCGGTTCTTGCAAAAACAATATCGTTTTCTTTTAATAAATATTTTTCAACTTCTTCCTTAGTAATCTCGCAAAAGGGAACTTCGCTCCAATCAACCTTTCCATTTTGGATATCAGTAATTCTTAAAAGTTTTGGGCCAACTGTTTTTTCCTGTGCTGAAGCTGTGTACCCATAATGAATCCTTTTTGAAACATCACCAAGTTTAACCCAAGACCAGTTGGGGGGTAAAATAGTTTTCATCAGATGTAATATCTAAAAGCTAAAGGTGGAGAATCTTTCAATTCGTCTAATGGCGCAGCAGTTAATATTTCCCCTACATTGTCTGCAAACCTTAAAGTAACAGGGAGTCCATCTCCATAAATGCATGCATTATAGTTAAGCTTTGTTAATGCAAGGATATCTTTACAAACAACTTCGATATCCTTTCTACCTTTTGATATGTTAATAGATAAACAATTAGGAACTTCTAAAGCAAGCGATGTTTCCAACCTTGGTACAAATCCTTGAGTCCATAAGAAGGCTGAATGTTCATTTTGTATGTAAGTCAATCCACGTAATATTGGATATTTATGTTTTCTATAAAGCTTGAGAGTATCCGTCTTTTTTATTGTTATTCCAATAACATCTACCCCTGTAGGTACTGCTTCTAAAAAACCGTCATATTCTTCTTGATTGAAACTATTTTTGGCATGTATGAAAATCTCATTTGGTATTTTATTACTGTTTGGTTCAATTCTATTATTCTCATACCTATAAGTTTTTAAAGCTAATTCAATAATTTCCCTTGCTTGTTTTTTCTTTAAGTGATACACTCCTCTTTTGGGATTATACCAAGGACCGACTGCTCCTTTAAATACAGTTCCATCACCAGAGTCTAAGAACATTTGAGCAGCACAGCAAGCGTTTCTACTGTCTTTAGACTTCTCATCTTGCTTATACGCAAGTCCTATATAGCAAACACCATCACGAATATCTCCTAACTTCCAGGGTCTTCCACCGCTTTTATAAAAGGCAGCTGATGTTAATGACCAAGCTATGTGTCCATAAATTTTATCTAGCTTTCTTTTCATTTGCCCAAAATGGTTTAGATATGATTCTGGTGCGAGAGTGCTTTCTCGAATAACTTGAGTTGGAATAGAATATGGAAGCAATCTAGCTTTAAGCTGATTATGAAAATTAATATCGTATTTATACGGAAGTGCCTCCAGATTTATATCTTCAAAAAAGGATCCCTCCCGAGCAAATTTTTTTAATGAGGACGAATATGATTTCTTTACCTCAGTTATTAATTCTATAGGTATTACAGATTCAGGTCTGCAAAATTGATATACTTCATCTGGAATGACCACCACCCATAAATTAACACTAATGCCATCATCTTTTGTAGCACGAATAATTTTATCTGAAAATAAATTAACTGTATCATAAGTTCCATAGTGTCTATCCTGATTATAAAGTCTCGACTTTATTTCTTTTTCATCTATTGTAATCTCATAAAGTTTGTCTGCTTCCCACTTAATACTAAAAACAGCTTCAAAGCCCGGAAAAAATGGGCGTGATATATTATCTTTGTTGTAAACAGGTCTCTGAATTGAAATCAACCATTTCTTGAATTTTTCTATTCCTTCTTTCGTACCGATAATTCCAGTGGCAATTCCATACGGTGCAATTTTAGTATCCAAGGGTCCAAACAAAGTCAAGCCATCTCTCGGATCAGGCAGTTTTTGGTTATGACCAAATAAGAGATTAGTTTCATCAATGTATTTAAGATTATAATTACTCATTCTTCATTTTCCATATCCGTTTTTTCATCTTCAATTCCTTTTTCGATATCGTCGTCGTCTTCTTCTTCATCCTCATCTGATTCATCATAAATCTCATCTGTATCTATATTTTCATCAACATTGATTATTTCTTTTTCTGGTTCATTAAAAGAATATGCACTATAAAAAGTTGAAGACTCTGCAGATATTAAAATTTTTTCTTCAGAACCAACTTCGAAATAAATAGTGCTATTTCCTTCAGATAAATATTCTATCATAGCTAATAATTTTTCACGCCAATGAAAATTCCACCAATTTTTACCAACTCTTCTCCGTAATGAGTGTTGTGTTTTTTTACTATTGATGAATATTTCGCCATCATTACTAAAGAGAATATGAGCTTTAATTCCTAAACCAAATTCTGGATAATACTTTGGGAAGGAACTTAATGCATAATGCCATGTTCTTTCTCGAAATGTTCCAACTAACTTTATCCTACCAATGCGATTTGTCTCATTGAAATTATTTTTTAAAGCGTAACATTTTTTTTTATTAGCCAACACGTATTCTAAAAATCCCCGTGTCTTCATTTTCTTTTCCCACGCTAATTTCAACAACTGAGTTAAAACATTTTTTGCCTCGTTCTTTTGAATCAAAGTTGATGGAAATGAATCGCTGAAAACGTCTTTAGTTTTTATAATAAATGTATCATTTGGACTATAAAATGCACTCTTAGGTAATTCGTCCATGAAATCAAAACAATAAGCAAACGTTGCTAGATAGTTTGAAAAGCCAACTGCAGGATATTTGAAGTTTTTAATGTCTGTTTTAGAATTAATAAATCGACCAAACTTATGGAAGTTAATAAACTCAGGGAATTCAATTATTCGAAACCAATTAGATAAATATTCATCTTCCTGTTGTTTAACTTTTCTTCCACCAATGTAAACCGTATTCCACCAGTTTGAAACAAAATCAGGACTATATTCCTTATTTAAAGGTACTTTATCTTCTTCTAACTTTTCTAATAAGTCCTGTAGCCCGATTGCCCAACTCTTAGTAAAATCTATTGCAAAAAGCTTGTTAATAAATATATTCATTTCTGAATGTGGCAATTCATCAATCTTTAGCGGAATTACAAAATCTTTAAATTTTTTATCGTCTTTGGTGTTTCTTTTAACTGCATCTGCGACACTCAATTCATTTAAGCAACCTTCGGCTTGATTTGAATTACGAGATGTAATAAATAAAAATTTGATTGTATTATTTCTAATTTCATTTTCTATTTCACCCCAAGTATAATTTCCTCCTTTAAGTTTCAGAACATCAGCCCAAACTTTAAATCCAAGGTTAATAAGTTTCAAAGATATCCACCGAGCAAAATCATTATCTTTTGGATTGGCATGACTAATAAAAATTGTATCCTTCATTTATGCAGCTAACTCTTTATTTATTTCTATTAGGATTTTTTCCGTCTCTCCACCAAACAATTGGTAAAACTTCCCAAGTCCGCCCTCATCAACAAATGGAGAAAGTTCAAAATCATCTTTATCAATTCTTACAGAAGACACAATGTGGTCCTTAATCATTCTTAGCCAGTCCATTTGTTCTTCGGTAAATTGTTTTGGTCCGGCATTACGTTTAAACACCCATTCCTTAAATCTTCTATTCACTAATTCACTGTATGGTTCAAGTGTTTCATCAATTTCTAGTTCAAACCTTATAAGAGAAATAATATCGGTTAACATTCCAACAGTACTTTTGTTTTTTACCTTTTTTGGTTCAACTCTTTCATAAGCATTCCATACCTGCTCTATGGTTAGGTTGTAAGGAGGAGAAAGCAAAGCATCGCGGAGTTCTTTTATCATTGTGTAAGTTAGACTGCGGTTGTCAAGCTGCTCGTCCCTTTGGGGAACTCGTTTCAGCTTCTGAGATTCCGAAACAAGTTCGGAATGACCCATAGTGAGTTCAGGATGACCTTTAGTCAGAGCGGAATGACGAAGTGTCTTAAGAGCAAAGAATATTTTAAGAGCGATTATCTCATCTTTGTTATCATCAATAAACTTGCGGAAGTTGTTAATTATCTCATCCGCATTTTCTTTTGCGGTTGTATCAAACTCGCTTCTTATAATTCTATCGGGATTTGTTTCATCAATTACCTGGTAAATTTTTTGCCTTACTGTTTCTAATAATTCTCTAAGCTTCGGGTTATCAAAAGGTTTAATTGCTGTATTGCTCAATTGTTCGATTGTTGAGTTGATTTGTAATTCAGTAGGTTCAGCATCTGGGGCCAGATTGAAAATCTGTCTTACGTTTAAATCTATTTCATCAGGATCATAGACATTTGCAAGATTAACAGCTACTTGGGTTAAATCTTTTCCGCCTGTAAGTTCTATAATCTTTTTTCTATCATCTTCACAAATCTGCTTATCCATTTTTGTAAGTCGTGCCGCAAGCGAAGACAACACATCTTCTTCGGGCTGAAGAATAACCATCTTCATCAAATCCTTTAGCGGAACGGTTGGTTTCTTATCAACAACAGGATAATCAACTTTAATAGATTTGAAAACACCAACAGCATCAATAATGTAAAATCTTTCTTTATTAAGTTTTGCACTTGGTGTAACCTTAACAAGTTCATCCCTGCTGAAAGATCTTGTTCCCCTGCCTATCATCTGCTGGAAGTAATTACGGGAACGGACATCACGCATAAAGATAAGAACCTCAATCGGTTTTACATCCGTGCCTGTTGCAATCATATCAACAGTAACAGCAATACGCGGGTTGTAGCTTGTACGGAACTGCTGAAGAATTGATTCGGGATCTTCGTTCTTAACATTGTAAGTTATCTTTTTACAGAATTCATTATCCTCACCAAACTCTTCTCTTACAATATGAACAATATCTTCTGCGTGGCTGTCTGTCTTAGCAAATATAAGAGTTTTAGGTACTTCGTAGTTTTCATCACGTTCTGGATAAAATTCTTCCTGCATTACGCGTTTACATTCACGGATAATATTTCTTATCTGGCTGGGATTTACAATATCTCTGTCAAGCTGTGTCGGTGCGTAGGTAACTTCATCGTCAAGCTGTTTCCATTCTTTTTTGCGTGTAGTTTTATTTCTAAGATTTACGTACTGCTTTGCTTTAATCTTTGCGCCCTGCTGTGTTACTTCTGTTTCAATTGTGTAAACATCATACCCAACATTAACTTTGTCAGTAATGGATTGCTTAAGTGTGTATTCACTTACAATATTCTCGTGAAAGAATGCAAATGTACGTTTATCAGGTGTTGCAGTAAGCCCGATCATAAAACAATCAAAGTAATCAAGTACCTGTTTCCACAAATTGTAAATTGAACGGTGGCATTCATCAATAATTATAAAATCAAATGTTTCAATCGGAATATTTAGTGTGTAAGCAACATCAACAGGTTTATCTATTGTTTTGGATTCATAAGGCGAATCATCTTCAAGAGATTCATCAAGTTCTTTACCTTTTAGGATAGAGTACATTCTTTGTATTGTACTTATACAAACCTGTGCAGATGGATCAATAAAGTTAGAACGAAGTCTTTGAACTGTATAGAGTTCTGTGAAAAGTCTTTTATCATCTGTCGGTTTGTATGCCTGGAATTCCTGTTCAGCCTGCTTACCAAGATTTCTTGTATCAACAAGGAATAGAATTTTCTTAGCTCTTGCAAATTTTAACAAACGATAAACAGATGTAATTGCACAAAAAGTTTTTCCGGCACCCGTAGCCATTTGTACAAGTGCACGTGGTTTATTTTGAGCAAAAGAATTTTCAAGGTTTATAATTGCATTAAACTGGCATACTCTAAGTCCGCTTGAACCTAGTGTTGGAAATTTTCTTAATCTTGTTCGAAGAGTATCGTCCTGCTTTAACCAGTCATTAAGTGTTTCAGGTTTATGGAAGTTAAATATTTCTCTTTGTCTTGGCTGCGGATCGCGAGCATCAGTAAAAAATGTTTCCACTCCGGTGGATTCATACTGAAACGGAAGCTCGCTTACTTTACTAATAAATTTAATTTCATCAGAAGCATATCTTAATGTCTGATCGTGAACCTGGCTTAGTGTATGTCCTTCTTTTTTTGCTTCAATAACACCAACTGGTTTACGATTTATGAATAGAATATAATCAGCAGAACCAGATTCCGTGGGATATTCACGAACAGCTATTCCCAAACCGGCAGAAGGATTGAAGTCTTTAAGATCCTGCACAATCCAACCTGCTTGAGTAAGCTGGCTGTCAATATTTTCTCTGGCCTTTTGTTCTGGAGTTAGCAATCAAATTCCTGTATTGATTTTATAGAAATATGATTAAAATATAAGTCTCCCGGAAACTTCTGAGTATAATTGCAGGAATAAAATCATCAATGCCCATCTTTATTATAGTGACGATTTAAAATACTGAATAGAAAAGAATAAGTCTATAAAATTTTTATAACAACCTGCTGTACTAGAGGTTATTGCCTAGTGGACCCTATTTTTTATTTTCTACAGGTTCAGAAATTATTTTAAACCAACTATGTGTAATAACACCAACAAAAAAATTGAGTGAGGAAAGCCTGACTAATAATCGAAGATATATAATTTAATCAAAGAGATATTAAGGTATTTAAGAACTCTCTTTGATGATTTACTTATTCCAATTATTTTTCAAGTATGATTAGCATAGAATATATTCTCTTCTCTGGAAGTACGCTGGGATTACTGCTTGCTTTTTTTCTATTGAATAAAAATGAAAATGTAGTTGTAAACCGACTGCTTGGCATAACACTTCTGGCTTACTCAATTGATATTCTTTATGCACTATATACTGTAACAAATCTGTACCTGGAATATCCATTCTTCATTGGTATTAGCGGACCACTTCCGTTCATTTACAGTCCATCGCTTTATCTATATGCACACCTTATAAGTGAAAACAAAAAGAATTTTTCCATCAAATATTTATACCACTATATCCCTGCGGGGTTGATTTTATTCAGCGGGATAATTGGCTATTTCATTTTTACTGATGAAGCAAAACTGAGTGTGATGGATCCTTATGTAGAAAAAAGTCTTTTTATAATAGTTATGAGGACTATCATTCCGGTTTATGGCGTTATATACCTGTTCTTCAGTTTGCTGGAAATAAAAAAATATCATCATAGGTTAAAGGAGAATTTTTCAGATATCGAGAAATTAAAACTAGGCTGGCTCATATATCTTATTATCGGGATCGCTCTTATCTGGATTCTTGAACTGGTGCAGATTATTCTGATCGATGTTTTAAACAAACCAGAGAACATTGCATACAAATTTATTTACGCTGCTGTCTCAGTTTTAATTTACTTCGTTGCTTACAGAAGCCTTAAACAACCGGAAGTTTTTTCTGAATTGGAACTAAAAGAAAAAGATGAGATACCATCCAATGAATCAGAAATATCTTCATATAAAAAATCCGGGCTGACGGATACTGATTTACAGAGGTTCACAGAAAGTCTTCTCGAATTAATGGATAAGGATAAACCATATTTAGATAGTGATCTTTCATTGGCTGACCTTTCAATCAAACTCGGAATTTCCTCCCACAATCTTTCTGAAGTTATAAATACAAAGTTGAATAAATCATTTTATGACTTCATAAATTTCTACCGGGTTGAAGAAGTAAAAAAAATGTTGATGGATAAAAAACTTACTGGTTCGTCTATCCTTTCAATAGCATTTGAAGCCGGATTTAATTCCAAGTCTTCATTCAACAATATATTCAAAAAAGTTACTGGGGTAACACCAACAGTGTTTCGACGTTCAAAGAACAGTTAGAACTCATACTCAACTCCAAATACAGGAATAGTGTTCCAGCCTATTTCCCTTTCAATTTCATTTTTTACTTCGTTCCATACATAAGCAGATACATTATCCCTGTTGTAAACATTCCAGATACTCAAAAACACAACGAGGTTGGTAGTGTTAAAATAAAATCTCCTATCAACTCTTAAGTTTAGTGAATGATAATCAGGTAGTCTGCTGTTGTTGATTCTGCTTAGATCAATGATACCTTTATTAAATTGTTTTGAAAGCATCTCATCAAACGGTGTGTATGGTGCGCCGGCTGCATAAATAAATCTAAGACTGAATTCCCATTCATTATCCGGCTTATAACCTCCTTCAATATTAAAATTAAATCTGCTGTCATATATCCTGTTCCTCCAAACTCCATTTAGATCTTTGTATTTTGCCAATGAATATGAAGCACTTATCATTCCGTAGTAGTCCTTTGCAAGTTTCTTCTGCAGAATTATCTCCACTCCTTTTGAAAGTGCTTTTCCGTTATCGATCAGATTACTATGTCCGGTAAACATTCCTGTAGTCACTACCTGGTCAAAAAGAAAATCTTTTGGTTGAGAGGGATCAACCGGGAGGTCAGAGTATTCCTTAAAATAAACTTCAAGAGTTAAGCGTGTTTCCTCGGTGATCATCCTGTTCAATGAAAGAACATAATGAAAGGCTTTGGGAGTTGATAGCTTTTTGAACTCATTACTTTGCGCGAGTATAAGAGCCGGGAGATTTTGATAATAAATTCCTGCTGAAGCACTGATAGATGTAAGTGGATCAATTTTATATGTGATAGAATTCCTTGGTGAAAAAAGAACTTTATCTGTATAGTCAAAGTATTCTATTCTTCCACCGAGACTAATAGTAAAATTATAAATAGGTGATAAATGATATGTAGCAAATCCGCTTCCCCTGATAGTATTTAGTTTGCCGGTTGTTGTCGAACTGCTCTGAATGTTACCATATTCATCACGGTACTGAAAAAAAGTATAATTAAAATTGTTAATATCAGCCTTTACTTCCAATCCGAAATCAAATTTATGATTTTCATTTAGTTTGAAGTAATTGATATTTCTAAGTGAAATTAAATTTTCAGTTGTGTTGTTTGAAAGAAACCTATCGCTGGATTTGGTCTGATTTAAATAGACCTCCTGCTTTTTTATAGTCGAGGACACTGAAGTATTTGAATAACCGCTATGATCCCAAAGGAACAGCCAGTTCAAACCAGCTGTGTTGGTCAGATATTTTGTGCTGCCGAATCGATTAAATTCATTTTCGAATGCTTTATCATACGATACATTGTAGATGTCGTTTGCATAAATATCTATGAAAGATAATTTATGTTTATCTGACAGATCATAAACAACCTTAGTGTGAACATCCACATATTCTGGTGCAGGATATCCCTTGGCAAATGTGTTCATCAATAAATCCAGAAAACTTTTATTGGCTGATATCATAAATGAACCTTTGTTCCCATTTATAGGACCTTCATACTGACCGCTGATCCCACCGAAATTCAGATTAGCCTGTGCATCATATTCATTTCTGTTCCCTTCGCGTAAGGTAATTTCCATAACAGAAGAAAGTCGGTCACCATAAATTGAAGAAAAACCTCCGGCGTTAAATACTACGTTCTTCACAAAATCAATATTAAGAATTCCGAACAGACCATCACTCGAACCCTGAGTAGCAAAGTGATTTATATTATTGATCTCGATATTGTCCACATAAAAAGAATTTTCTACTGGACTTCCTCCTCTGACAATCAAACTGTTTTTTCCGTCGTTTGTTTTGGCTATTGATGGAAGCCCGAATAGGATACGACTGATATCACCTGCACTTCCAGGAGCCCTGCGGATTTCTTCAGCAGAATATTCTATTGTACTTACGGGTTTATTATCCAGATTGGAAAAGTAACCATCAGTTACAATAACCGAATCCAACCCAATGGATGTAGAAAATAATTCAGCATCCTGGTAGGTAATCCTGTCCGAACGTATAATAACATCAACAGCAGTGAATGATTCATAGCCTATAAAACTATACTTGACAGAATGGCTGCCAACCAGCAACTCTTTAATCGAATATTTTCCATCAATATCAGTTGAGGTACCTATGTTAAGATCGCTTATATAGATATTTACACCGGGTAATGGTTGTTTATTTTCAGCGTCAACTACCCTACCCATCAATAATCCGGTTTTGATAATTTCTTGTGGCAGAAGCAATGAACTACAAATCAAGAGAAAGAAAAGAAGTTTGATCATTATTTACTCCGTTATTACAAAATTGCGGCGTAAAAATAATTTATAATAGGAGTACGGTCGCTTAAGCCAATGGGTATGGACTGATTTTTATTAATTTGAATTACTTTAAGGATAAATGAGGGACTTGGAGCAGATGTAGAGATGATTATTCATTTGCTTTTGAAAGTTTTGAAAATTATTAAATCTGAATAGATGTTCCATTCTCGGATATCTGTGTACAGATCATATCCCCTAATACTCTTTCTCCCGCGGAGGTCAACTTTAAATCATCATCAATTAAGCCATGCATTCTTAATAATCCTAATTCAAAAAAATCCTCTTCCGGATCCAAAATATGACCTCGTTCACATTGCATTAATATTTTAAGCTTTATCTCATTTTCCATTATTGTTCTCCAAAATTCACAATACTCAAATTAGGCCTTGCCCAAGCTTTCTTTAATTCTTCGGTTTTATCCTTGCGGGTTATATCAAGATATTTTTTAAAAGTTCGAAAATTTTTATGCCCCGAAATACTCATCACAATTTCGGCTTTCATTCCCCTAAGTAAAGACTGCGTTATGAATGTCCTTCTTGCCGTGTGTACAGAGACAAATTCATATTTATAACCTTCAATTCTCAAAGCCTGACTTCCCCGGTATCTTACTATTTTTACCGGGTCATTGATTTCCGCCAATTCACAAAGCTCTTTAAGGTATAGATTTAATTTTTGATTACTAATTCTGGGCAACGGAGTGGACTCTGATTTGTACTTCTCAATAATTTCGGATGCCTCATCAAGAAGCGGGATTTCAATTACATCTCTTGTTTTTTTAACTCGTAAATACCAAACATTATCTTTAATATCTTCCCATTCAATTCTATTTAGATCAGAAAATCTTCCTCCTGTAAAACAACCAAATAAAAACAGATCTCGCACCCTACTTAATCTTGGATTATTTTTTAGATTGAGGTCTGATAGTTTGGTTAGCTCAAATGCCGAAAGAGTGATTATATCTACTTTATCTTCTTTAATTTTAAATTTTTTGAAAACGTTTTTTTTATTCATTCCTCTATCATAAGCCCAGTTCAAAAATATTTTAAGAAGACCAATAATTTTATAAGCAGAATTGTTAACCATTCTCTTTTCACCGAGCAAAAAATTCAGCAACTTATCATAAAAGAGCAAATCTATTTTATCAAACGAAATTTTAAATCTTTCGACCGACTCAAATTCCAACAAATGTTTTTTTATGGTCGTGAATTTCCTTATTGAGTCATAACTCAAATCTTTTTTCCTTGTGGTAATAAACAAATCTAATGATTCAAAAAAAGAAAGTTGAGAACGCTGAGTTTTACCAAATTTCTCTAACACAAATTCTTTTATCATCTCATAATCTGCCGATGGATTCTCTCTTAAAATCTCCCGAATTGATCTTTTAACATCTTCTTTATAACTATCTAAGAAATCATTCAGTTCGCTTGAATCGGGGCTTTTGTTTTTTCCTTTTTCTATCGCACGTTCAAATGCTTTATCCCAATTCAGAGGATTGATTTTCTGACCTGTGTTAAGGATTAGAGTTTTGGTTTTATGGAGTGATCTTACATAAGCATAGATCGTTTTCTCTTGTGATTTAAGATTCTTCCGTTCGAGGTAAAAATGTATGTTCATAACTTACTCCTTATTTATTTCATGGGTTCGACTACTGAAATATAATAAATCAAAAATAAATTTCACACACATTTCACACACATTTCACACACAATTGCTTTATTTTGCTTTACTTTACTTGCCTATCACATAAACAAAAAAAGCCTCTTTCGAGGCATTTTCTAATGTTTTTATAAAATAAAGTAAAGCTCGGTTAAGGAAGATAAATACTGGGTGGAGGTGCGGGGAGTCGAACCCCGGTCCGAAGTTAAGATCCAAAGAACGCCTACATACTTAGTCTGTTATTGTTTTAACTTAAAGCTACCTGACAGACAAGGATCACTTTAAGCCTGCTCATTAAAGATTTTGCTTCATCCATAAGAGCGATGGAATCTGCTATCATACCTAAACGTCGTTCTTATATAACCCGGTATGAGAAATTATACAGAACGGCTGTTAATGTTTAATTAAGCAGCTAAGGCGTAGTTATATTCGCCAGTTATTGTTTTGTACCGCTTTGTTAACGTGTACACGGAGAACACGGTATGCAGTTCAATGCCTCTTTAACCCCGTCGAAACCAAAATTCACCCCCAGGGTGAAATTGAAAATCTCGTAATCCAAATTTCATCTATAACTTTGGATTCCAGATTACATCAGGGATGTTTGAGACTTTGTTTTCAAAACGTGAAAGAACAAAAAATAAATCCGATAACCTGTTAAGATAAATTATTACTTCAGAGCTGATTTTTACACCATCATTAATCGCAACTACTTTTCGTTCAGCTCTTCTGCAAATTGTCCTGCAAACCTGAAGTAATGAAGATCCTTTTGAGCCTCCAGGTAGAATAAAATTTTTAAGTTCGTCAAGTTGCGCTGTATAATAATCAATTGCGTTTTCAATTTCAGCGGCAAATTCAGGTGTTACTCTTGTTATGTTAAGTTTTTTATTTTTTTCTGTATCAGGTGTAGCTAGATCCGACCCCAATACAAATAATTTATTCTGAATTTTTTGTAAAAGAATTTTTACTTCAGCAGAGTTACATTCAATTATTGCCAAACCGATAAACGAATTCAATTCATCAACAGTGCCATACGCTTCTATTCTTGATGAATTTTTCGAAACCCTTTCCCCGCCGAATAATCCTGTTTCCCCATTATCTCCCGTCTTGGTATAAATTTTCATTTTTTAAATGGAACAGAAGCTAATTTAATTTTTATTTTTTTGCCTGCATTCATTTTACAGAACAATTCTGTCTCATCACTTAAAAAAGACTTATGTATATAAGCCAGTCCGATAATTTTTCTCAGTCTGGTTGATTCCACGACTGACGTAATTATTCCGGCTTCGTTATCCTCATTATTATAAAGCAGGATTCCGGATGTCATCCCGGGAAATTCTTCAAGCTCAATTCCACAAAGATTCTTTTGAACTTTATCGTATGTATCTAAACGTGCAATAACTTCCTGACCAATAAAACATCCTTTTGTAAAACTGATATATTCCTTTAACCCTGATTCCAATGGATTATAGTTATCATTTAATTCTTCGGGAGCGGAAAGCAATCCTTGTTCGATTCTATAAATATTATAAGATTCTTCACCAACAAGATTCAGATTAAACGGTCCTTTATTCTCAAACACATACCTTGTGAACTTATGTGCGTTATTTGCATCGGCAATAATCCAGAACTTTATAGAGCCATTTTTCTCTTTAATCTTAAGGAGAAAGAACAACATCCCTTCAGTATTAATTATTTTGAATGAGTCCGGTGGAATACTATTTACTATACTTCCGCAAACGAGAGTTACAATTGAATCTGCCTGTGGACCTATCAATTCAAGCAAAGTATATTTTCCATTCGCATCGTTGGCTTTAACATCATCTGTTATGATGTATTTATTAATCCAGCTTAACACCTTCAGCTTATAAGTATCACTACATATCAGAAGCTGGTGACCTTCAAAATTCATAATTGTGGCTAAATCAATTATCCTTCCCTTTTCAGTTACAAAAACGGTATTGGTTAAACCTTCTTTGGGTAAATCTTTTACAGCATTTGTACTTATCCTGTGTATAAAGTCAAGTGTGTCTGCGCCTTTGAGTTCAATTATTCCTGTATGGGAAATATTTCTCAGCCCGACTCCGTTATAAATCGAATCAAGTTCAGATTCTAAAGAGGTATACGTCTTTACAGTACCGTTACCGTTATGTTTTTCAATACTATATCCAAGTGAATTTATATACTCAACAAGTGGATTAACATTTACATCAACACCAGTCATCCCATCTCCATACTTTTAATACCAATTATAACTCCTTCTGATTAAATAAATTTTACCCGACGAACCTATACAACAATTAAACTGAAATAAACTCACCGGAAGATTTTTGATGTGCAAAGATACAAAAAAAAATTAATATGACCGCGTTTGATGCGGATTTCGCGGGTTGAAGTAAAGGCTATCTTTCATATTCCATAGAAAAACAACAGAGTCATGCACAGCGATTTTTTTGTCTGATTCGTAAAACACATATTCATAGTAATCGGGATAGATATCATTATTCGCATTAGTAATAGTTCGTTGAAATCTTAATCCTTTGTAGGTCATTAACAGGTGCGGCATTGATGTAATACCATTAACAAGAAAATAATTGTAATCAATGTGTCCGACACCCTGGGCATAATGAAAATTTAACCGGATATATGGTGTATTTTGATAATTCCATTTTTCCATTGAGAGCGTGTTAAACCCTCCGTGAGATGGTACCGGTGCTTCCCAGATTGTTTTGAATTTTCCATTATCACATTCAAATAAAACCAAATAAAAAAAAGCAGTACCGAGTTTTGTACTATCCAGATCAATATAACTCTGATCAAATCCAACAATATTTTTTGTATCGATCAGGCGTTCACCCGGTTTTGAACTTGCAATAACTGCAAAGATATATTTATCCGAGTAAATAACGGCAGATGAAGGAATGTTGTATGTAAGTGTTTTGTCCAAATCAACCAGGTAGGTACCTGGTGGATAAGTATCAAGGATATATTCGGTGAGTGCAATGGTATCACATACAGTCCTGGAAAGTGCTTGTTCTTTTTTTATGCTGAGATTATATCTTTGAATTTGAGCATCTTTATCAGGTAGGTTTGCGACATTTAAATTCCCGTCATGATTTCCACTATCAGAATTTTCATTTCCGCATGACTGAATAATAATCAGTAAAGCTATGCAACCTATCCTAACAATAGAATTAAGTCTTTTAAACATTTTCAATGTTATTTAAAATAGTAGAGACAGCACAAAATGCTGTCTCCATAAATTTTAGTTTATAAAGAATATTCCTTCAGAAAATAAGCAGAGCTCATTATACCAAGCTGGTAATGATTAAGATCAAAGTGCTCATTTGGTGAGTGAAGATTCTCGGTATTCAAACCAAGTCCCATTAATACTGCCGGTGCTTTTAGTTTCCTCTGGAATACAGTTATGATCGGGATAGAACCTCCCTCACGCATAAAAACTGTTTTCTTGCCGAATGCTTTTGATATAGCTTTTGAAGCAGCCAGAATTGCAGGGTCTTCAAGTGGTGTCATTGCGGGTAAACCACCGTGTAAATCAGATACCTTCACCTTTACGGATTTGGGTGCGATCTGATGTATATACTTGGTAAATAATTTTGCAATTTTTTTCGGTTCTTGATTAGGGACTAAACGCATACTGATTTTAGCTGTGGCTTTTCCAGGCAGTACAGTTTTAGCTCCTTTGCCGGTGAACCCTCCAAATATTCCATTACAGTCAAGCGTTGGTCTTGCCCAGATCCTCTCGAGTGTTGTAAATCCTTTTTCACCTTTTAGTTCTGCGACACCAAGTTCTTTTGCGAATTTCTTTTCAGAGAATTTCAGCGCTTTAAAATTCTCTCGTTCTTTTTTCGTCAGTTTCAAAACATCATTATAAAAACCTGGGATGGTAATTTTTCCATCTTTGTCCTGAAGTTTTGTAATCATTGAAGCCAGAATATTAATCGGGTTAGCTACCGCCCCGCCAAATGTACCTGAGTGAAGATCACGATTTGGTCCGGTGACTTCAACTTCCATATAGCTTAAACCGCGTAAGCCATAAGTTAAAGTCGGTATGCCTGGTCCATAAAGCGATGTATCTGAAACGAGTACTGCATCACATTTTAATAAATCAGTTTTAAGATTAATGAACGATTCAAGATTACCGCTTCCGATTTCTTCTTCCCCTTCAATTAAAAATTTTACGTTGAGAGGAAGACTACCTGCAGTTTTGAAAAATGCTTCGACACTTTTTATGTGCATGTACATTTGTCCCTTATCATCGGTAGCGCCTCGAGCAAAAATTTTCCCATCTTTTATCACGGGTTCAAATGGTGGGCTGTCCCATAACTCAATCGGGTCAACAGGCTGCACATCATAATGTCCGTAAATTAATACTGTGGGTTTACCAGGTGCACCCAACCATTCACCGTAAACCAACGGATGTCCTTCCGTTTGAAAAACTTCTACCCTGTTCATTCCTGCCGATGTAAGTTTATCAGCAACAAATTGTGCTGCGTTATTGATATCTGTTTTATTTTCAGGAAGTGTACTTATACTGGGGATTCTTAGGAAATCTTTTAATTCCTCGATGTATAAATCTTTATTGTTCCTGATATAGGATATCACTTCTTCCAATTTTTTTCTCCTTAATTATTATTGAGATTGAATTTATAAATAACGGGAATGAAATCTTTAAAATTTTTAACCGATCGTTCATCAATTTTCTGAAGTACTTCGCCGGGCGGTATGAAAAAATTTCTCCACGGATCGTCAACAAGAAAAATATTGCCTTTATCATCGATGGTGATTGATTCAAGTGAAACCACATAATCAAATTCCGGATGTGATGGAATATTTGTGGTTACCGTTCTTAAAACCGAATTACTGATTTCCAGTTCCTCATCAAAACTTATATGAAAAATATTTTTATTGTTCCGGTCAACTCCATACAAAGAATAATTTTCATCTGAATACAGACCGCAGATGGTATGAATACCTAACGGACGTGTACTTATTTCCTTAACAATGCTCAGATCATTTTTATCAACAATATAAATAACTGTACTGTCAGTAAATATTCCATTTTCATAAAAGCCTTCAAATCCAAAATAGAAATATTTTTCATCAGCAGCAGCACCTTCAAAACCAAGATTGTTTTTTACATATCGATAAAAATCTGTTGAAGGTTTAATATCAAGCTTTTCAATGGAAATAATGGAATCTGAAAATACATTTTGGTCTTTAAAATTCAGCTTAAATATTGATGTGTATTTAACAGGCTCAGGACCATTTCCTTCTACCGATAAATAAATATTTCCTGTATGCCTGTCAATAAAAATTTCTTCAAAATCTATTTTGGGATACATAGCAAACATTGAATCGAGTTTTGAGTCGAAGTGAACAGGATAGAAGTTGAATATCGTGTCTTCTTTTATTTCCAGCCTGTTGATTTTACCAATATCATCACAAATCAGGAATGAAGGATACTTATCCATACTGTACCCGATAAATGTAATTCCTGATGTTTGATCTGTTCTGTAGCTGTCGTTACTTAACCAGCGGGGGAAGTGTGCATCTCTTTTGAAATTTAATTTGTCTGAACTGCTTAAAAAGTTACAGCCAAAGCAGATAAAAAAAGTGAAGAAGAACAGAAGCGCCTTGGATCGGATCATAATTCAACTATTATTTTTCATTTGTTCAAATATAATAAATACATACGGAAAATAAGAGATTTACTTTTTTCATTTTTATTTGAGTATAGAAGTCTGAATTCTAATTCTCTATCCTGAATTGTAGTATATAAATTTCAAAAATAATTATGGACATTACCGGAAATAACTGTTCCTTGTTAAACTTTTATACCTTGGTTATATTTCATCCATGATTTTATACAAGTACATTCTAAGAACCCATATAGCTCCATTCACTTTTTCCGCTGTGACAATCATCCTGATTTTCCTTTTGCAATTTTTAATGAAGTTTGCAGACAGGCTAGTTGGGAAAGGACTTGACACATGGGTTGTAATTCAATTGATAGTATTCAGTCTTGCCTGGATGGTAGCACTTGTAATTCCAATGGCAGCGCTTGTAGCATCGCTCATGGCGTTTGGTTCTATGTCGCAAAACAACGAGGTGACAATAATGAAATCATCGGGTACATCACTTTACCGGATGATGATACCTCCCTTTGCAGCAAGTATAGTACTTGGTTACCTGTTATTGTTATTCAATAATGATGTTCTTCCAGATGCGAACCACAGATTAAAATATCTTATGCAGGATATTTCAAACAAAAAACCGACTCTCTCACTTCAGCCGGGATTTTTTTCACAGGAAGTTTCCAATTATGCAATGCTTGCAAGAAAAATTGATGAGCAGACAAACATTCTTAGTGACCTTACGATTTATGATTACACCGAGCCTCTGAAATTAAAAGTTGTTACAGCGGAACAGGGAAAAATATTTTTTTCCAAAGATCAGACAAAACTGATAATGGATCTGAAGAACGGAGAAATACACGAAAGTGATGTACAGCAGGCGCATCTGTACAGAAGACTTGAATTTGAAAAACATAGAATTACTATGAATGCGGACCAGTTTTCATTTCAGCAATCCTCACCCGGTGGTCCAAGAGGTGAACGTGAACTGAGTTCAGCTCATATGCTTGCGATAGTTGACAGTCTGGACGTTTTGCATCAATCGTATCTCAGCTCCATGACAAAAGAAGTTCAAAAATATCTTTTTGCTGACAGTACTATTATGAACAATCCTTTTCCAGTTCTGCACAAAAATAAAACTGATCTTACTTATCTGCGTGCGATTGAAAAAGTACGAACGGCAAAGAATTTTATTCTATCACAGGCAAAACGTGTTGAGTATAATCAGGCAGAGATGGATAAGTACATGGTGGAAGTTCATAAGAAATATGCATTACCGGTTGCTTGTGTTGTTTTCGTTTTGATTGGCGCACCACTTGGAATTATGGTACGAAAAGGCGGGTTCGGTGTCGCCGCTAGTATAAGTCTTTTTTTCTTTCTTGTTTACTGGGCATTTTTAATCGGAGGTGAAAAATTATCTGAGCGGGGTTTCTTTTCACCATTCTGGGGTATGTGGTCCGCAAATATCCTTATCGGAATTGCCGGAATTATCCTAACATATAAAACAAACAAAGAAACAGTTACAATCAACTTTACCTTCTTTAAAAAATTGATTCCCAAAACCTGGCGAATGCCTGATTCCGAAAAACAAGATGAAAATTTTAGATAAGTATCTCATCCGTCAGTTTGTTCAGACAATATTATTCGGAATACTAGCATTCACTCTAATATTTGTCGTCATCGATGCGATTGAAAATCTTGATGACTTTATTGATCAGGGCGTGCCCGGTTCCGTCATACTACATTATTATTTTGTATTTACTCCTGAAATAATAAAACTTATAACACCTGTAAGCGTGCTGTTTGCAGCACTATTTACAGCGGGTAAAACTGCAAACCTGAGTGAGCTGACCGCAATAAAAGCAAGCGGAGTAAGTCTGTACCGATTTATGGCTCCGTTTATTGCAGCAACAATTCTCGTTAGCTGTATTTCAGTTTACTTTGCGGGTTATCTTGTTCCGATGGCAAATCAGACAAAAATAAATATTGAACGTAATTACCTGAAACGCGGATTCACTTTTGCCGGAAGTAATATTTTTTTCCAGGATATCAGAACAAGGATTATAGGTATTTCGTACTTTGACAATAATGCAAACCAGGCAACCCGGGTAACAATCCAGGAATTTTCACCTGATGATCTTACAAAAATGAAAAGCAGAATTGACGCAACGAGCATGATCTATGATTCAGTAAAGGTAGAATGGATTGCTGTAAGAGGTGTTAAACGAAATTTTATTTCAACAGGACAAAAAGATATTTACTTTGATTCGCTTGCACTTAAGGATTTAAACTTCACTCCAGATGATCTTCTTAAAAAACAGCAAAAGCCTGAAGAGATGAATTTGAGTGAGCTTAATGAACTTGTAAACAATCAGAAGCGGGCAGGTAATGATCCTACCAGCACGCTAATTGAATATCATTCAAGATTTGCTTTCCCGGCAGCCAGTTTGGTTGTAGTGCTTTTCGGATTACCTATTTCTGCAAACAAACGGAAAGGCGGAATTGCTGTACAGGTTGGAATAAATATTCTTGTTACGTTTATATATCTTGTATTTATGAAAATCAGTCAGGCATTTGGAAAGAATGGTGCACTTGATCCGTTCATAACTGCATGGGTTGCGAATTTTATTTTTTTAGCTGGAGCGATTTATAATATAGTAAGAGCAAAAGGATAGAATTAATTAATTTTCCAGCGTGATCCGAAAGAAAGTGATAACTGTTTTGAATGGTTAGGCGTTACTAAAGTCTGCACTTCCGATGTTGCTAAATGTAACTCGACAATTTTAATATCCACTCCAATCCCCATTCCCATATTAAATCCAAATTCATAGCTGTAGGAAAAACCGGCACGAATATATGGGACCCAATCTATCGGCTTCCATTCAGCACCTATCGCAAACCGTGGGTATTTTGTATTACCGGGAAAATTATTAAATCCCTGGTTAAAGTCGAAGCCTAATAATAATTGACCAGGCACTGCATCTTTTTCAAATTTGTACGAAACTCCTAGTCTTAATGCCGAAGGTAGTGACGTTGTAAATTCATTTATTTTATTACTTTCTCCGGTTAATCTATTTTCAAGAGTATCCATCTGCGCATCATTACTTAAATCATCGAAATAAACTTCACCAAACGTTGTAAATGAAGCGGTATTTTCATTCCAAACAATTTGACCGAGATCAGTCAGCGCAAATGCGAATTGCCAATTATCCTTGGTTGCGGCTAAACCAAAATCGAATCCATACCCAATACCAGCAGGTGATGGGAACAGGCTAAATGAACTTTTCCTGCTTACTGAGTCAAAATCATACTTAACTCCGAAATCATCAGAAAAAGCCGAATAGCCTAAAATATTAGTAGACCCCGATATTTCGTGAGAGGAACCGGTAGTAAAATTAGCACCAAATCTTTCTGTACCGATATATGAATAGCCGTGAATTAGTTTTATTGAAGTACCGACAGTGAACCTGTCAAATGTGGATGTTATCGGATGAACAACATTCCTTGAATAAGAAAGTGAATAGTTTCTGATCCACCATGCTTTTGCATTTGAATCATCTAGATTAAATCTTTTTCCGACCGGATTTCCATTAAACGCCACGTCAGTAACACCAGATGGTAAATACAGTTTAGCCCCGGCAATATCCTGTATGGCAAAAGCAAACGCGCCAACTTCATCATTAACATTAATACTGAATGATAAGATGCTTACTGAAGCATTCATAAAGACTAATCCCCCATCTTCAATTAAGGTATTGAATTTATCTTTATCTGCCTGAGTGAGGATCCTCGGTTCGCCGTTTACCCCGCCAAAAAAATAGTTGAATTGATTAAGTGTTAAAAAGTTTGTTCCGCTGTTTAAGGAAACAGCAGGTAACGGCAATATGGTAGTAAAGTCAATAAAACTTTTTTGATCTATGGAAAGATTTGCAGGATTGATACCGATTGAATACACTCCTTGTGATATAGCATTTGAGGTTCTTGCCAGACCAATACTCCTTGTATCAATGGTGCCTGTTGATCCGTACTGTGCAAAGATAGAAAACTGTGAAACCAGCAGTACTATACTCAGTACTGATAAAATCCTTGTATTTAAAATTTCGATAGTCACTATTAAACCTACTCGACTATATTATTAATCGTTAATGTCAATATTATAATTTGTTGTACAGTACGCTTTTATTTTTAACCAGGCTGATGGTCTAACGGCAACATAAACAGGCGGGGTGTTACCCGAATGTTTCGTCGACACTGTTACATAAAAATCCGCGGAGTAAGAGCGTGACAGCATTTCTACCTGGGCTGAATCAAGCACAATTCGTATCGGCTGACTCTGAATTGATGCGGTTACTTCTCCGCCGGGACTCACTTCTGCCGGTTCAAAATAAACCGAATCGGAGCCGGTGATGTCTTTTGTTATTGTAAATAAATAATTTCCGTTACTATCATTCAGATCTAATCGGAGCCACATACCAACGGGAATAGCAGTTTCCACTTCGATAATAAAGTCTGCGCTTCTTCCATCCTCAATCAGGTCTCTGTCTTTTTGCCCGATTTCCAATGAAGTTACATCCTGAATTTTTGCGTTATGAAGAGAAAGAATACTTCTTGTTGAAAATTCAGTTTCAATTTTAATTGAATCTTCAATTGAAGCTGTAACTCTTTTGTGGTCAGGATTCATAATATATTCGGCACGAACTATAATTGAGTCAGGAAGAAAAGCTACAAACTCGTTAATGTTACTATTTTGTTCTGTATAATTTTTTTTAACGGATGCTCCACTTAATCTCAATGTATGGAAAATGTTGCCGGTAGAATCTCTCATAAAAAATTCTGTCCCATCATTACGGATTCCTATAATGTTTAGATTCCTTACTTCCACATCAACCGGGTGCTGTAATGGAGATATATAACCAGCCGTGATTTCTAATAAAGCTTCTGCCAATATCAGTTTATCCCTGAAGTTCTCAATACTGTCAACATCAAGTTCAAATACATCCTCACTATACCCAAGTGACTTTGGCGGAAGTAAACCGGCTGCACTGATGAAAGAAAAGTTGGATATATATAAATTTCCGATAACATAAGTTTGCATAGGAACGGCAGAGCTAACCCTGGAGACAATTTGCAATTTATTGCTATTTACGCCTCCCGGGGGTAACTGATATCTATGATTTGCCAGGCTATATGAAACTGAATCAAACATTGCAGGAGCCAACTGAAAATCAAATGACAGATTCTCTCCGTTGGGTGTTAAGATTGCGGGAAACCTGATATTAATATTCGCCCTGTGGCTACTGGGGTTATAAAACGATAGAGCTAAATTCCCATTACTGAATAATGCATTTTCAAGTTCAACACTATCGGGAAATTCTACATATACAATTGCACTGTCATTATCAGATGCAGGCATTGGAATATTTTGAATTGAGGTTTCAAAGTCGAGACTCATAAATTCAGATATATCGGAATAATGCAAATAATTATCTGACTGAAATAAGTATATTAAATCGCCGGAGGAAGAATCAACACTTATATAAGGATTCTCATTAATTATTTCACTAAGTGTAAAACTTTTATTAATCAACGGAACATTAAGATTTACCTGCCATGTGGGTAACAGCACTTCATCAGGCAAATCAAAGCATGAAATGAATGCAGAAGACAGAATCATCACAATAATTGCTGCTTTTAAAAAAACCACTCTATGCATTTAACATTCCAATAAAATATGTTACTGTCAGAATTTTTATTACTATTAACATTATCGAAAATATTAGCGAAGAATTGAGAATAATCTAGCAGAGAACCATATAAAAAAATTCCCTTCTCTTTTCAGCGAAGGGAATCCAAAATACAATTGGAGATTAAAATTGTACTAATTTATTTTCTCATCTTTTGGTGCAGCCACAAATCCAAAGTGTTGATTTGGAGGTGCGTCCGTTCTTATTTCACCAAATCTTGCTTCAAATTTGTCGATGTTATCTTTAAGAGCTTTCATCAACATCTTTGCATGCTGCGGTGTAGTGATTATTCTAGCATGTACTTTTGCCTTTGGAACTCCCGGTACAATCCTGGTAAAATCAATAATGAACTCTGCCGGTGAATGTGTTATTATGGCGAGGTTTGAATAGATTCCTTCCGCCTCTTTTTCACCCAGTTCAATATTTATCTGTTGACCTTGCGGTTGATTATTCTGGTTCATTTTAATCTTTTATTTGTTCAATTTGTCTGCTTTATCAAATGCATCTTCAGCTTTTTCCGTCATACCCAGAACTCCATACACTCTGCCAAGCAGTTCCCAGGTTGCTGCATCATCACTTTTCATATCAACAACTTTTTCAAGATGAGGTAATGCCATTTCATATTTACTTTTATACTCTGACGATGTTTCGCCTTTGTCTTCAGCTAATTTATTAAGATGGGTACCCCACTTAACATATGTTACACCAAGATTGTAGATTGCATTTTGATATTCGGGGTCAATATCAACTGCCTTCGTAAACTGTACAACAGCTTCATCAAATCTATCAGCTCCAAGTAATAAAACGCCGTAGTTGTACCTGTAATATTTATTTTCGGGCTCTTGTTCAACACCGGTTTTAAAAGCGTCAATTGCTACATCGATTTTATTCGCGCCTATATAAGAGTTTGAAAGATACAATAAGATTTGCTGATCATTCGGATAAGTTTTTCTTCCATCTTCCAAAACCTGTATGGCTTTATTAAATTGATTTATTGCTTCTGAGCTATCAGCTAAATTTTTTGAACTTTTAAACTCACTCATTTTATCTGAACCTTTATCGTAATAAATCTTTCCAAGCAACCTGTACCCATCCAATTCTTTTTCCAGATCAATTATTTTTTGAAGTGGTTTAATTGCATCATCTGGTCTCTCGGCATTGATATAAACAAATGCAAGGTTTTTATAGGTATCAGAAGAGTCCGGCTGCATTAATACAGCATTTTCAAATTGATATATTGAACGCTCATAATAAATTTTGATGCTGTCTTCATTATCAGTGTTATTTCCCCTTTGGAAAGAACTTACACCCTTGTTAAACAAATTTGCCCAGGCATATTTTTTTGAATCTTCTATATGTGTTTCAAACTTTTTGCTTATAGCAAGTGAGGCATCGAATGCTTTGAGCATTTCATCATAATTCTCTTTCTCACTATAAACTACACCAAGCCAGTAATAACCTTCGTCACTTTTGGGGTTTTTTGATACTTCAGATTTCAATGATTCCAATGCTTTATCATAATTCTTTTGCTGTATATACAATTTAGCACTGGTTAACTCTGTTGATGAACATTGGAAGCCCATAAAGGCGAGCCCGGTAAACAATATTAACACGATTATTCTTTTTGAGATTTGCATTTCAACTCCGCTTTTAGTCAATAATTATGGGATCAAAATTACCATATTGGCTATGCAGAGTCAAGAATAAACTCATTGCTAGTAATTCATATTCTTGTCCTCGACTATTTCAATCTAATTAAAATTATTTATGAACTATTCTGCTATTAATAGCAATTGTCGTTACCATTTAAATTGATTTTCCAGCCCAAAAAGGATATTTTTACAAGCAAAAATGAGGTTGATTTGACGACTCAAGATGTAATAAAAGCTGTTCCCAAAGTCCTTCTGCACGATCACCTCGATGGCGGACTAAGACCTCAAACAATTATTGATCTCGCAAAAGAACTTAAATACAACAAACTACCAACGAATGATTCCGGTGAATTAGCACAATGGTTCCATCGCGGGGCTAACAAGGGAAACCTTGTTGAATACTTACAAGGATTTGAGCATACCTGTGCTGTTATGCAGACAAAAGAAAGTCTTGAACGCGTTGCATACGAAATGATGGAAGACATGAAGAACGATAATGTTTGTTATGTAGAAACTAGATTCGCACCTGTATTTCATCTTTCAAAAGGATTATACCAGGAAGACACAGTCACTGCAGTATTGAATGGATTAGAAAAAGGGAAACAGGATTTCGGTGTTGGTTATGGACTCATACTTTGTGGAATGCGAAATATGAAAAACACTCTTGAAATTGCAGAGCTTGCGGTAAACCTTAAAAATGAGGGTGTTGTTGGTTTTGATCTCGCCGGTGAAGAAGGCGGCTATCCGCCTAAAAAACATATCGAAGCTTTCCAGTTTATTCAAAGAGCAAATTTTAACATTACTATTCATGCCGGTGAAGCTTTCGGTAAAGAATCGATTTGGCAGGCTATACAATGGTGCGGTGCACATCGTATCGGACACGCAACTCATCTTATTGAGGATATTGTTATCGATGGGAAGAAGAATGTTTTAAGCTTCGGCGATCTTGCCCAGTACGTTCTTGATAAAAGAATTCCACTTGAAATATGTCTATTAAGTAACGTTCACACCGGTGCAGTTGATAGGATTGAAAATCATCCGTTCGGAATTTTCTTTAAAGAAAAATTCCGTGTCACAATTAATACAGATGACCGTTTGATGAGCGATACAACTCTAACAAAAGAATTTTTAACAGCAATAGAATACTTCGGATTGAATCTTGAAGATGTGGAAAAAATTTCAATCAACTCAATGAAGTCTGCTTTTATTCCTTACAAGGAAAGACTTCATTACATCTACAATGTTATTAAACCGGGTTACCAGAAGATCAGGGAACAATTGTTATCATTTAATACCCACACAGGAGAACATGAAAAAACTATTCACAAACTATAATCTTGAACTAAACAAAAATGAAAAAAAACTTCTGCTTAGTTTTTGCAGACAGTCATTAAAACAAATTGATGGGGATGGTAAGTACTTCGCAGAATCAAAATCTCTCAACTCCATAATTTCCAAACTAAGCGGTTCAGATGATGTTATAAAACTTACAAAAGATGAAAGAACACGGCTAAAGTTTCAGCTTAAACAAAATGTTGACTTTATGAATAAGGAAATTAAAAAGAGCTGGTTCTTTAAAAGATGGTTGTACAAATCACTGCAAAAACAATATGAAAATTTATTAGCAAATCATTTTGAAGGATAATGATGCTCACAACAACAGATACAAAAATAATTAAAGCACCAACAGGTAATACACTTTCCTGCAAAGGATGGATACAGGAAGCAGCAATGAGAATGCTGATGAACAATCTCGATCCGGATGTCGCGGAAAATCCATCTGATCTAATTGTTTACGGCGGAAGCGGAAAAGCAGCACGCAACTGGGAAGCGTATGAAGCTATCATTTCATCATTAAAAAATCTTGAAGGCGATGAAACACTTCTTGTACAATCAGGTAAACCTGTTGCAATATTTAAAACACATACAAACGCACCGAGAGTTATAATTTCTAATTCAATGCTCGTTCCAAGATGGGGAACGTGGGAAGAGTTTCGCAGACTTGAAGCACTCGGTCTAACTATGTACGGACAGATGACAGCAGGAAGCTGGATTTACATCGGTACCCAGGGAATACTTCAAGGCACTTATGAAACTTTTGCAGAATGCGCACGAAAATATTTTGGCGGAACATTAGCAGGTAAATTTGTTCTTACTGCCGGACTTGGTGGAATGGGCGGTGCTCAACCACTATCAGCTACTATGAACGGCGCTGCTTTTCTTGGTGTTGAAGTTGATCGTTCACGCGCTCAAAAAAGAATTGAAACCGGTTACCTTGATGTTATCACAGATAACCTTGATGAAGCTTTATCTTTAGTTCTTGATGCGAAGAAAAATAAAAAAGCTTTATCAGTTGCGATAATTGGTAACGCGGGAGAAATACTTCCACAGATAATTGACCGAAAAATAATTCCTGATGTAGTTACTGATCAAACATCTGCACACGATACTTTAAATGGATATGTACCAATGGGAATGTCATTTGATGAAGCATTGAATCTTCGTAAATCAAATCCCGATGAGTACATAAAGCTTTCAAAGAAAACTATTGTTAAACATTTACAGGCAATGCTTGAATTTCAAAAACTCGGCTCAATAGTTTTTGATTACGGAAATAACATTCGCGGAGAAGCACAGGCTAACGGCGTTTCAAATGCTTTTGATATTCCGGGATTCGTTCCTGAATTTATCCGTCCGTTGTTCTGCGATGGTAAAGGTCCATTCAGATGGGCAGCACTTTCCGGTGATCCTGAAGATATTTATGTAACCGATAAAGCTGTTAAAGAAGCATTCCCTGAAAATAAATTACTCGCCAACTGGATTGATATGGCGCAAAAGAAAGTTCACTTCCAGGGATTGCCCGCGCGTATATGCTGGCTTGGTTATGGTGAACGCGCAAAGATGGGATTGATATTCAATCAACTTGTTGCTGATAAAAAAGTAAAAGCTCCGATTGTAATCGGAAGAGATCATCTTGATTGCGGATCAGTTGCATCACCAAACCGCGAAACAGAAGCAATGATGGATGGAAGCGACGCAATTGCTGACTGGCCAATACTCAACGCAATGCTTAACTCAATCGGTGGTGCAAGCTGGGTATCAGTGCATCATGGCGGTGGTGTTGGAATCGGAAATTCAATCCACGCTGGTATGGTCGTAGTTGCTGACGGAACAAAAGAAGCCGCTGAAAGATTAGAAAGAGTTCTTACTTACGATCCTGGAATGGGGATTGTCCGCCATACTGATGCAGGTTATGAGCGAGCAACTAACAATGCAAAACAGTTCGGTGTTAAAATTCCAATGATGAAATAGAATGAAAAAGTTTTTATTACTTCAATTGATTTTTCTTTTACTGACATGCATTTCAATTAATGCACAGGATAAGAAAATTAATTTTGAAGATTGCACATTCAATGGGTTTCCACTTTACGGGAAAATAAAAGTTGTTGATTCATTCCCAGATATTAAGGTTCAGATAGTGGAATCTTTTCCTGACCTGAAAGTTAAAATCGTTGAATCATTCCCTGATGAATGCGGCAAATGGAAATTTGTTGATTCGTTTCCGGATGTAAAAATCCAGTTCGTTGATTCGTTTCCAGATATCAAAATAAAATTCGTGGAATCGTTTCCCGGTAAACCGTAATATTAAATTGGTAGCCGCAACCTTCAGGTTGCGCAAGCCGAGTATTCGCAGGCTAAAGCCTGCGGCTACCAGCGATCAGATGTATTTAAGTTATTTCTTAAACAAGAAATATATTACTAATAATAAAATCAGAGGATGTTATGAAACTAAAAGTATTAGTAGCAGATAAATTTCCCGAAAAATATATCCAGCAGATGAAAGACCTTGATCTTGAAGTTGCCTACGAACCAAAGCTCGGAGAAAAAGATCTTCCTGCCGCTGCGAAAGAAGTTGATATACTTATTGTACGCTCAACAATCGTAAATGAAGAAACAATCAACTCAAGTAATAAACTGAACCTGATCATCAGGGCAGGTTCAGGAGTAAATAACATTGCTATTTCTGCTGCAAACAAAAAAGGAATTTACGTAACTAATTGTCCCGGTATGAATGCAGTCGCAGTAGCTGAGTTAGCTATCGGACTTATGCTTTCACTTGACAGGTTTATTCCTGACAACGTTAGTGACTTTAACAAAAGTGTTTGGAACAAAGATAAATTTTCAAAAGGTAAAGGACTTAAAGGAAAAACACTCGGACTAATAGGTGTCGGCAACATCGGTAAAGAAGTTGCAAAACGCGCACTCGCTTTTGAGATGAACGTTTATGGAAAAGACATTACCCGCATTGAAGGAGTTCAGATAAAAGATTTCAGCGAGATGGATCAGCTTTTACCTCTCTGTGATATTGTTACTATTCACCTCCCTGCTACTCCGCAGACAAAAGGTTTGTTCAACAAACAGATGTTCAGTTATATGAAGAACGGTGCTTACCTTATTAACACATCACGACAGGATATTATTGTTGAAGACGATCTGCTTGAAGCAATAAAAGAAAAAAATATTAGAGTTGCTGTGGATGTATTTAAAGGTGAACCGGAAGGAAAATCAGGAGAAGTCTCATCTAAACTTCAGAACAACCCGAACATTTATGTAACGCATCATATCGGCGCATCAACAGAACAGGCACAGGATGCAGTTGCAGAAGAAACAGTGAACATCATTAAACACTATGTACACAGCGGTGTTATTGATCACTGGGTTAACAGGGCAAAGATAACCGATGCACACTTCCAGCTTGTAGTTAAACATTTTGATAAACCCGGCGTGCTTGCAGGAATTCTTGATGTTCTCCGTGAAGGAAATATTAATATTGAAGAGATTGAGAACATAATCTTTGAAGGCGGCATTGCAGCCTGCTGTACAATGAAATTACAAAACGCTGCAACTGCAGATATGCTGAAAAAGATGAGTGAAAATCCGAATGTGATTAGTGTTAGTCACGTGGAGATTTAGATATTAAAATAATTATGGCGATTCTAATGGATCGCCATAATTACTTTTAAAAATAAACAAAACATTTGGTGCTAAATGTACCCGTATAATTTTAAAAGTCCCGGTATTGACCATAAAAAAATTTTTGTGATTATGCCATTTGCAGTTAAATATGACTTTATTTTTAATGACTTAATTAATACTTCAGTTGAACATGCTAATGAAATCTTAAAATTTTCAGAAGATCATGAAAAACTTTTTGCTTTTAGAACAAAAGAAGATCGGGCAACTACCTGTGGATGGATTAACGTACTTCAACATTTAATGACAGCACAAATTAATATGGGGGTATTAACCGATCAAAATCCAAATGTATTTTACGAAATGGGGATTGCACACGCGACGCAACCCATTCAAAGACAAATTTTGATAGCTGACAAAGATTACAACCCAACATTTGACACAAAAGACTTAATATTTTTTAAATACAATAAAGAAAATCTTAAAGCTTCAAGTATTGAGTTGGCAAAATGGATAGTTGAAGCAATTAAAATGTATAATATTGATTTAGAAAAGGTAATTAAAAAAGCAAGAATGTCACTTGGGCCTTACGATTTTGAAGTAGTCATTAAACAATATAGTGTTAGTCATTTTACAATAGAATCAGAGAACGAAGAACAGAATAGTTCATTTGAAAAAGATGTTTTGGGAATCAAAAATCTATGTAATGCTGGGTTATTAGGATTAAATACTATTTCCCGAGATAATAATGGTCGTAAGCAAGTGGAATACTCATACTATTGGACAAGCCTTGGTAACGATGTATTGTATATGATGAAATTGATAACACAAGATGAATTATTATTGAGGCGAAAGAATTTACCTGATTTTTTTTAACGCTTTTCAAATCAATTATTAAGTAAATATTGTCTTTTAGAAAAAGAATTTATTTGAAATATATAGTCAACCCACTAACTAAGCAGCAGTTGAATAATACACTTAAATGAGGTAACTATGGTATACAGTCGACTAAATTTTTTTTCTTTGGATTTCGTTTTTGTAAGAGGGCCCCTGATTGTCATTTTATTATTTTTTTTGTTTATACAACGTCTGTTCGGTCAATCTTCTGACGCATCAAAAGTTTTTGATGGAGTTGTAGGTTCATTAGTAGTTTTATATGGATATGATTATGATAACACTATTATTAAACAAGGTAGCGGAGTTATTTTAAATGATAAATGTCATATAATAACAAATTATCATCTTGTTAATGGCTGTTATCGAATTGAGCTTAAACATAAAGATATTTTCTATCCCCTGAAAGGTATCTTGGGCATTGATGTAAAAAAGGACATAGCAGTTCTTGAGACAAGTATAAAAAACTCTCCTAAAATAAAAATAGGCTCCGCAAAAAGAATACAGATTGGTCAGCGAATATATGCTATTGGCAGTCCGTTAGGATTTGAAAATACAATATCTGAAGGAATTGTCAGTGGCTTTCGAGAATTTGAAGGGACGGGAATAAATCATTTACAAATTACTGCTAGTATCTCGCACGGAAGCAGTGGGGGTGCAATTGTTAATCAATCGGGCGAACTCTTAGGTATTAGTTCAAGTAGTGCAAGTGGTGGTCAAAATCTAAATTTTGCAATTCCAATAAATATAGTACTAGACCTGTATAAGGAATGGGTGAAGAGAAAAAACAAAGGTTTAGATTTTTTACTTAAAGTTGAAAATTTAATATTAAATGAAAAATTTTATGAAGCAATTGAGTATGTAACTATGTTCTTGAGCAATCACCATAATGATTGGGAAATCTATACGAAAAGTGGTTATTTAAAATCTATGGTTAAAGATTATGAAGGAGCAATACTAGATTTTAATGTCTCTATAAGATTAAATCCAAATGACTATGATACATTTTTAAAACGAGCTGCGTGTAAATTCGCTCTTAACGATAATTTAGGCACAATTCAAGATTTGAACAAAGCAATAGATTTGAATCCAAACGTTTTTCTAGCTTATGAAACAAGAGCAATGGCAAAAGCTGATAGAAATGATTTTATAGGTGCGATTAATGATTATAGTAAAGCAATATCTATTAATCCGAAAGAATCAAGAATTTACCAAAATCGAGGAATAGCAAAATTGAGGCTTGAAAAATATCATGCAGCATTAGAAGATTTTAATTTGGCACTGGAACTAGACAAAACTAATCCAGCTATATATCTATCTAGAGGCGGATGCAAATTTAATATGGCTGACTATAATGGTGCCTTGGAGGATTTCACAAAAGCAATTGAAATTGACACAAATTGTTCTGAAGCATATTTGAAACGTGGACTTGCTCAATATAGTTTAGGAAATAAAATGAAGGGGTGTTTAGATTTAACAAAAGCGAAAGAGCTAAGGAATAGTACTGCCGATGAATTGTTAAACCAACTTTGCTACTAGAATTAAAGTTTCATTATTCAACACGGCAGGTATAAATCGAGATTTTCAATAAACTTCATTTTTGTTATCTAGACAATTACAGATTCTTAAAAAGTAAAATCGATTCACTTTTTACAATTGTAATAAATACATGATAATTCAACATACTTGCTAAAAACCAAATCTTAACAGCAATATTACTTTGAATTTCTAATCTCTTCCTCCTTCTATACAATTAACTGATATTTATTAACACGGCATCCTGTTTGATTTTATATCTCATTAACATCAAACAGGATTACAAAATGAAACGATTAATACTTTTCGTGTGTTAATACCCCCATTCTCACAACGTACTTTTATTTATGATACTGCTATTATTTAAGAAATAGTTACTTACTTTTATTAAATTATAATCACATTAAATAAGCAACCGAAATCAAATTCGCACTTCACTTAAAATATGCATGTGCAGGATTAACACTAATTCAGGTAAACCATGAGCAACATAAAACTTTTTGAATCAAAAAAAATTCGTTCGGTCTGGAATGAAGAAGATCAAAAATGGTATTTCTCTGTCGCAGATGTTGTTGAGGCATTAACGGATACATCAAATCCGACAGACTATATTAAAAAGATGAGAAAACGGGACGAAGAATTATCCAAAGGGTGGGGACAAATTGTCACCCCCCTTGAATTAGAAACGACGGGAGGAAGGCAAAAGGTTAATTGTTCAGATGTTGAGGGATTACTGAGAATTATTCAGTCTATCCCCTCCCCCAAAGCTGAACCATTCAAAAGATGGCTTGCAAGAGTGGGATATGAACGACTTGAAGAGATAGAAAACCCTGAACTTGCTTCTAAAAGGATGCGGCAGATTTACAAAGCGAAAGGTTACAGTGATGAATGGATTGAAAAACGAATTCGTGGCATTGCAATAAGAGATGAGCTCACCGAAGAATGGAAAAAAAGAGGAGTAAAAGAAAAAATTGAATTCGCTATTCTTACTGCGGAAATCAGCAAGGCAACATTCGGATTAACCCCTTCAGAATATAAAGTTGTTAAAAGTCTGCCGGGTAAAGGTGAGAATCTACGTGATCATATGAACGATCTTGAATTGATTTTTACCATGCTCGGTGAAGCGTCAACAACTGAAATAGCAAGAAATATAAATGCACAGGGATTTCCTGAAAATAAATCGGCGGCAAACAAAGGCGGGAAAATTGCCGGTGATGCAAGAGAAGCTCTCGAAAAAGAAACAGGGAAAAAAGTTGTCTCAAAAGAAAATTATCAGCAGCTATCGGAAAAGAAAAAAAGAAGATTGAAATAATAATATTTTGGTAAAATCATTATCCACTTAAAAAATGCAATTTCCCTATTTTTACTTTAGTAAATAATACATAACATTTGAACACACTTGCCAAACATCAAATCTTAACAGCAATATCACTTTGAATTTCTATTCTCTTCCTCCTTCTATACAATTAACTGATATTTATTAACACGGCATCCTGTTTGATTTTATATCTCATTAACATCAAACAGGATTACAAAATGAAACGATTAATACTTTTAGTTGTTTTGATCTGCTTCACATTCATCGTTAAAAATTCAGCTCAACAATCAATAATTGCGGATCATTCAACTGCAAAACTTTCGCTACTACAAGATGCATGGATAGATTCAGCAAAAGCAAAACTGCACATTGCTTACGGGCATACATCTCACGGCAGCCAGATAATCACGGGAATGGATGGATTGGAAAACTGGAAAGGTGTCAAGTTTGCATTCAATGAAGGCGGAACAAACGGCGCGTTAGATATAGATGACAATGCTTTTCCTGGTGCTTCAGATCTGGGTAATCCTGACAGAACTGCCTGGGCAACAGCGACAAGAAATTATCTTAACAATTCCGCAAACAGCGATGTTAATGTTGTTATATGGTCGTGGTGCGGACAGGTAAGCAGCGCAACTGAGACTGACATAAACACTTATTTAAATCTTATGACAGGCTTGGAGAATGATTTTCCAAATGTAAAATTTGTTTATATGACCGGACACCTTGATGGTTCAGGATTAACAGGAAACCTTCATCAGCGAAACCAGCAGATAAGAAATTATTGTATTACCAATAATAAAATACTTTATGACTTCAATGATATTGAATCATACGACCCTGACGGAAATTATTTTCTGGATAGAGATGCAAATGATAATTGTGATTACGACAGTGATAACAACGGAAGTCTTGATAAGAACTGGGCAACTGATTGGCAGAACACTCACACTCTTAATGTTGACTGGTATCAGTGTTCAGCAGCACACAGCCAGCCTCTTAACGGTAATTTAAAAGCCTATGCTGCGTGGTGGTTGTGGACAAGACTTGCCGGATGGAATCCTGTCAGCAATGTTGAAGTACCTGTTGAAAATCCAAAAGGATTTATTTTATATCAGAATTATCCGAATCCTTTTAACCCGTCAACTACCATCAGTTGGCAGTCTTCAATCACCAGCCGGCAAACTTTAAAAATTTATTATGTACTTGGGAATGAAATTGCCGTTCTGATTGATGAAATAAAACCTGCCGGTAAATATGAAATTGAATTTAATTCTTCATCCGGGATCAGTGATCTGGTATCCGGCATCTATTTTTACAAACTACAGGTTGGTGAATTTACAGAAACTCGGAAAATGATTTTGCTGAAATAAAAATCAGGAAACGAATTTTATATCGATCATTTCCTTAATTATTCCGTGGTAATAAGGAAGTTCGAGAAGAAGTTTTATTCCCTCAATATCCTGTTCATCGAAAGTGAAAATAAGATGCTGGATATTTGATACAATAAATTCCATTGCTTGCTGCGACTGGTCTTTAAAGATAGATACAAAATTTAGTCCCTCGGTATTACCAAGATCATTCTTATAAATATTTACAAATTGTTTAAGACTATCCTCTGATGAGGACGCCAGGATAAAATTAACATAAGGTGCATTTATTAATTCAGTTACTTCTTCAGCAAGGGTAATTCCGTTCAGAAAGCGGTTCTTCTGAAAATTTTCTGATCCGGTAACAAGAAAATTTTTATCCGAAGTAATTTCACCAGAACTATTAAGAGAAACAGATACATCAAGATTATAAAGTTCTTTAAAAATTATTTTACTTAGTATCACTTCGTTAGTCGAAACATCACCGCTTAACATCAACTCGGCAAGATCTTCATCACCGTGTTTAAAATATATCATCGAGTTGGAGATTGGTCCATCGAATGATATTCCAATTTCGGAAGAGATGAATAGCTCTTTATGGTTAATTAAATCAAGTGTGGGTATCAATGCGATTGAACCGGGTTCTTCAGACAACTTTTTAGCGAGTAATGCTGATGGAGCAAATTCAGATTTAATTTCTTTAACTGACTTAACAGCAGAAAGAAAGATCTCAGCAAAAATATTTTGTGGAAGAAATAATTTCATAATAAAAAAGCCGCTGCTTGAGCGGCTTTGTAAAAATTTAACTCTTTTTACTTTTAATTCTTGCTGCTTTACCTGAAAGGTTTCTGAGATAGTAAAGTTTAGCGCGTCTTACATTACCTTCTTTAAGAAGTTCAACTTTTGCAATTTTTGGTGAGTTGTAAGGGAATATTCTTTCAACACCAACACCGCTTGCAATTTTTCTAACGGTAAATGTTCTGTTTGTGCCTTCGCCTCTGATGCTTATAACATCGCCTTCAAACGGCTGAATACGTTCCTTATCACCTTCGATTACCCTGACATGTACGCGTACATGATCTCCGGAATTAAATTTCGGGAGATCAGTTCTCATCTCTCCGGCTGATATATTATTTAAGTTTATCATTTTTAGTCTCCGCTAATTATTTATTTTTTTCCAATTCTCTGTTAAAATTTTTGATTGCTCTGCTTTCCAGTTTTTAATTTCTTTTTCATTTCCTGAAAGAAGAACATCCGGTACTTTCAATCCTTTATATTCCGCGGGTCTGGTATAATAAGGAGCTTCTATCCTCTCCCCATCCTGGAATGAATCGTCAAGAGCTGATTCACTGTCATTAAGTACACCGGGAATCAATCTTATCACTGCATCAATCATTAATAGTGCAGGAAGTTCACCACCTGTAATAACAAAATTTCCAATCGAAAATTCTTCGGTTGCAAATTTAGCTCTCACGCGGTCATCAATTTCTTTATAATGTCCTGCAACAAACAGAATATTTTTTGCTAATGATAATCTGTTAGCCGTTTTCTGATCAAATATTTTTCCTTTCGGAGTTGTGAAAATAATATGATCGTACTTTCGTTCAGAAATTAATTTTTCAATACATTCAAAGAACGGTTCCGGTTTAAGAACCATGCCAGGTCCGCCGCCGAAAGGTTTATCGTCAATCTGCTTGTGTTTATCGTACGCATAATCGCGAAGATTATGAATAATGATTTCAACTTTTCCTTTTGTCTGAGCTCTTTTAAGTATGCTTGAATTAAGCGGGCTTACAAGCAGGTCAGGCACTGCGGTTATTATATCAATCCTCATTTTCGTCTTCATAAATTTCACCAGGATAAAGAGTAAGAATCTTTTTTTGAGGATCAAAACTTTCAATAAAATCAAGAACAGCAGGAAGCAGAAATTCACTTCCATCATCTTTCAGTATCACGTAAACATCATTTGCAGGATAAGACAATACATCTTTAACAATGCCAAATGATTTTTCTTCTTTAATGACTGAACTGCCAATAACATCGTGAACGAAAAAATTATTTTCCGGCAGTTTAATCAGTCCGTCAGAGTCTACGTAAACATTTTTATCAATGAACACTTTCACCTGTTCGGGTGAATCAAAGTTGAGGAACTTGAGATAAATAATATCCTTCTCCTGCTTAACATCCTCAACAGCAATTTCCTTTTTAGCATTAAAAAAATCCACGAACACTTTTTTTAGATTTAAAAAACGTTCGGGAAAATCCGAATAAGATTTAATCTTAACAAAACCATTTTTGCCTGAAGCAGAAACTATTTTAGCGATTAAAAAATATTCGGTCACAAAGGAAATAAAAAATCCTTTTTAATTAATCTAAAATTTCAAGAACAGCACGCTTCCCTTCTTTAGCGGCGATTGCCGTAAGAAGTGTACGCATTGCCTGTGCCGTCTTGCCTTGTTTTCCGATGACTTTACCAACATCATCGGCTTTAACTTTAAGAGCAAGAACAACTTTGTTATCTTCGGGAGTTTTTTCCTCGATGACAACACTATCCGGGTGATCAACCAGATGTTTTGCGATGAACTCGATGAACTCTTTCATAGAAACAAGCCTCCTTTTTTAGTATTGGAGCAGGGAGCTTTAGAAATATGTACAGAAGAATTCCTCGGCAATGGGCCTGATCAATCAGCCCTGGTCGCTTGGAGTTTCGTCAGAAGCCGCGCCCTTCGCTTCAGCTGTACCTTTTTCAGAACCTTCTACATCTGTGGCTTTTTCTTTTGCAGAACTATCCGATTTGGATTTCTTTTTCTGAGTTCCCCTGACCGATTTAGCTTCCTGAATTTTCTGCCAGCTATCCATCTCAGCCTGAAATTTATCTTCCGATAATTTTCTTCGGGTCAGTTCTCGCTTAAGGATTATTCCTTTTTGTGATAGTAGACTTTTAACTGTATCTGTTGGCTGTGCGCCAACATTTAACCAATATAAAGCTCTGTCTTCTTTTATTTCAACCGTATGGGGATTGGTCAATGGATTATATAAACCAATTGATTCCAGGAATTTACCATCACGTGGTGCTCTGGAATCTGCAGCAACTACTTTGTAAATAGGCTGTTTCTTTTTTCCCATTCTTCTTAATCTTAACTTAACGGCCAAGTTATTTTTTCCTCCACTATAATTAGATCAATTAAATTTTAAACCATTTAAGGCGGATTTACTAAATCCTTGTTTTGAAAACCTGCTCATCATTTTCTGCATTTCTCCAAACTGTTTTATCAGTCTGTTTACATCCTGAATCGATGTTCCGCTACCGCGCGCAATTCTTTTTCGTCGTCCGCCATTCAATATTTTCGGGCTTTTTCGCTCTTCATTTGTCATTGAATTGATAATTGCCTCAACTTTTACAAGTGCATTATCATCAATTTTAGCGTTCTTTATCTGTGAACCAAGACCGGGAATCATACCCAGTAAGGACGATAAAGCGCCCATCTTCTTGATGGCTTTAATTTGCTTAAGAAAATCCTCAAAATCAAATTTATTTTTACGAAGCTTTTCTTCTAATTCTTCAGCGGCATCTTCATCAAAATTCTGTTGTGCTTTTTCAACTAGTGATATTACATCACCTCTTCCTAAAATCCTTGAAGCTAACCTGTCAGGATGAAAGACTTCTATGAAGTTTAATTTTTCTCCATTACTTACAAACTTAATCGGTTTGCCAACAACCGACCGGATTGATAATGCTGCCCCGCCTTTTGAATCACCATCAAGTTTTGTAAGAACAATACCATCATAGTTAACTCTTTCATGAAAAACTTTTGCAGAATTAACTGCATCCTGACCGGTCATTGAGTCAACAACAAAAAGCGTTTCTGTCGGCTTTACAAGGTCACGAATGTCGGCAACTTCATTCATCATTTCTTCATCAACATGAAGACGACCGGCAGTATCAATAATTATCGTATCTAAATTATTTTCTTTTGCGTATTGAAGTGAATCAGAAGCAATCTTTCTTGCATTCTTCTCTTCAAGTGAAAAAACCGGAACGTCAATTTGAAGTCCCAATAATTTTAGCTGATCAATAGCGGCAGGTCTGTAAATATCTGCGGCAACAAGTAAAACTTTTCTGGAGTTTTCAGAAAGTTTTTTTGCAAGTTTAGCGCTGAAGGTTGTTTTACCTGAACCCTGCAAACCGACTACCATTATAACCGTAGTTCCCGAACCATTAATTTTTAGTTCACTGTTGGTTCCGCCTAAAAGGAGGGTCAGTTCATCATAAATAATTTTTGTTATTAACTGACCAGGTGTAATTGAATTTATTACCTGCTGACCAAGTGCTTTTTCAGTAACCTTTTCAATAAACTCTTTTGCAACTTTATAGTTAACATCCGCATCAAGAAGAACACGTCTTATTTCTCTGAGTGTATCGGAAATGTTTTTCTCGGTGAGTTTGCCCTGCCCTCTTATCTTCTTTAAAGTGTTTTCAAACTTAAGCGTTAGATCTTCAAACATAATTATCCACCAAAAGCCAATCTCAAATCATCAACTCGATTTCAGTGCGTTTGCACCGGAAACAATTTCAAGTATCTCTTTAGTTATCGCAGCCTGTCTTTCCTTATTGTACTTAAGCTGTAAAGTTCTTATCAGTTCTTTAGCGTTAGTTGTAGCGTTATCCATTGCAGTCATTCTTGCACCAAGTTCAGAGGCGTTCGATTCAAGTAATATTCTCCACAACTGTGCTTTTAGATGTTTGGGAAGTAAATATTCAAAGATAGACTTTTGATCAGGTTCATAAATAAAATTAACATCAGAAGTTTTTTTATCTTCTGAAGTATTTACAGGAATTGGTAAATACTGTTCAACAACTAACTTCTGCTGGATGATAGATTTGAACTCGTTATATATGACAACAACTTTATCAATCTTACCGTTGACGTAGTTATTAATTATTTCATCTGCAATTGATAAAGCTATATCATACTTTAATGAAGAGAACAACCCTATATTCTTTCCAAGTATGTTATAATTTCTTTTACCAAAGAAATCACTACCCTTTTTACCAACGCAATAAAGTTGATATGAAACGCCTGTATTTACAACTGATTCTTCTTCAACATACCTGACAGCTTCTTTAATTATATTTGTGTTGAAAGCGCCGCAAAGTCCTCTGTCTGCCGATACAACAATAACAGCTACATTTTTTACTTCACGTTGGACAAGAAAAATATTGTTCAGTTTATTTTCTTCAGTAACAAGATCATTAAAAAGAGAGAATATTTTTTTAGCATACGGACGTGCATTAATGATATTATCCTGTGCACGGCGTAGCTTAGCAGCAGCTACCATCTTCATAGCTTTGGTAATCTGCTGTGTGTTCTGCACACCTTTTATTCTTCTTTTTATGTCACGTAAAGTTGCCATTATTATTTAAATATTTTATATGCTCTTTTTAAATACTGAATTGAATTCGGCTGCTGCTTTCTTTATCTGTCCAATTACTTCATCGTTAAGTTGTTTTTCTTTTTTAATCGTTTCGAATATTGAACTGTATTTTACTTCAATAAATTCTAAAATTTCTTTTTCATAACGTTTAACATCAGCAACAGGTACTTCATCAAGGAACCCGTTTGTTCCCAGATAAATACTTATAACCTGGCGTTCAACCGGAACCGGGGTATATTGACCCTGTTTTAGAAGTTCAACAAGGCGGGCACCTTTATTAAGTGTTCTTAATGTCGCTTTATCAAGATCGGAACCGAATTTTGCAAATGCTTCAAGTTCTCTGTACTGCGCAAGATCCAGTTTTAATGAACCTGCAACTTTTTTCATCGCTTTAATCTGTGCATTACCACCAACACGTGATACAGAAATACCAACGTTAATAGCAGGTCTTACACCTGCGTTGAACAGGTTTGATTCAAGATAAATCTGACCATCTGTAATTGAAATAACGTTTGTAGGTATGTATGCAGAAACGTCACCCTGCTGTGTTTCAATAATCGGTAAAGCAGTTAAACTGCCGCCGCCTAAATCATCACTAAGTTTTGAAGCTCTCTCTAATAATCTTGAGTGAAGATAAAAAACGTCTCCGGGATAAGCTTCACGTCCTGGAGGTCTTCTTAATAATAACGAAAGTTCGCGGTAAGCAGCAGCCTGCTTTGAAAGATCATCATAAATTACAAGTGCGTGTTTACCATTATCCCTGAAGTACTCACCCAACGTAGCTCCTGAATAAGGAGCGATAAACTGTAGAGGAGCCGGCTCAGATGCGGATGCTGATACAACAGTTGTGTAAGCCATAGCACCGTGTTCCTGAAGTTTCGCAACTACCTGCGCAATGGTCGAACTTTTTTGACCTATAGCAACATATATACAATACACCGGGTTAATACCAAGCTTCTTTGCCTCATCGCTATGAGTATATTTTTGATTGATGATAGTATCAATAGCTACTGCAGTTTTACCTGTTTGCCTGTCACCAATAATTAATTCTCTTTGTCCTCTTCCGATTGGAATCATTGCATCAACTGCAGCGATACCGGTTTGAAGAGGCTCTTTAACCGGCTGACGCTGAATAACACCAAGTGCCTTTCTTTCAATAGGTAAAAACTTTGTAGTGTTTATTGCACCTTTACCGTCTACAGGAACGCCGAGTGGAGTTACAACTCTTCCCAACATTTCTTCACCAACAGGCATAGATGCAACGCGTTTAGTTCTTTTTACTGTATCGCCTTCTTTAACAAATGTTGACTCACCGAATAACACGCATCCGACACTATCTTCTTCAAGGTTTAACACCATTCCAAATACATCATTCGGAAATTCAACAAGTTCACTCGCCATTACTTTAGATAAGCCGTAAACGCGGGCGATACCGTCACCAACCTGTAAAACCGTACCGACATCGTAAACATCGACTTCGGATTCAAACCCGGTCAATTGTTTTCTTAATATCGCTGATATTTCATCTGGTCTTACTTCAGCCATTTTTTCTTTCCTTTAAATTCGTTTTTAGTTCAAAGCAGGTCCGCCCTGCAAAAATTTTTTCTTTAATAAATCAAGTTGATGTTGAATTGAGGCATCATAAACCGAATCACCAACCCTTGCAATAAATCCGCCAATAACATTAGTATCCAGCACAAAATTCAAAACTACTTTTTTCCCTGTTAGATGTTCCAGATTTTTTTTCAATTGATCTGTTTGCTCACGTGTAAACTCAAATGCAGTTTTGATTTCGACTTCGACTAAACCAAGTTTTTCATTCCTTAATTCAAAAAACTTTTCGATTATACTTTGCAAAAGATCAATACGATTTTTTTCAACTACAAAGTTCAGGAAGTTTGTTGTTTCAGAACTGACTTTTCCTGCAAAGATTTCTTTGAGAATACCAGCTTTAGCTTCCGCTTTAATTACCGGACTTGCCAACAATCTTTTAAGTTCATTACTTGATTTAAGAGCTTTGTAAATCAGGTCAACATCAGTATATACTATATCCAGCGACCTCTTTTCGAGCGAGGTTTCAAGCAGAGATGAAGCATATCTTATTGATACTTTGTGATCAGCCATAGTTAATTCTTTGTTATTTCACTTATATAACTATCAGCAAGTTTCTTGTTCTTTTCAGCATCAAGATTTGTCTTGAGTATCTTCTCCGCAGCATTAACGGCAATCTGCGCTACCTGCGTTTTAAGTTCATCGAAAGCAGCATCTTTTTTCCGCTCAATTTCTGCAGTCGCATCATCAAGAATTTTTTTAGCCTGTTCCTTACTATCGTGAAGCATTTGTTCTTTTAATTTTTCTGCGAACATTCTGCTTTGTTCAATTATCTTTCTTGATTCTTCTTCAGCTTTAGCAAGATTTGCTGAATTTTCATCAAGGATTTTTTTGGCTTCATCTTTTGCTTTTTCTGCTTTCTCAAGTGATTCCTTAATTGCATTTTCACGCTGATCGAGTGCAGTGAGAATAGGTTTCCATGCAACTTTTTTAAGAATCAAAAGAAGCAGAACAAATGTAATTACAGTCCAGATAATCAGACCAGGATTTACATCAAGTAAAGTTCCTCCTCCTTCGGGGCTGGCTGCTAAAACACCAAGCGTAATACCTGCAAGCATTATCTTATCCTTCTATTAAGAATTAATAAATTGATTATGCAGTGATTAAGCTTTAAGAGCGAGTAAAATACAAATAACTAATCCGAAGAAGGACATACCTTCGATAAGCGCTGCTGCAATAATCATTGATGTTCTGATAGCACCTGCTGCTTCTGGCTGTCTTCCACTGGCTTCCATTGCTGAACTTGCAAGTTTACCAATACCAAGTCCGCCACCGATTACTGTTAAGCCTGCACCTATACCGGCTGCCAACCATGCTAAATCCATTTGTATTCTCCTTTATAATTAATTTATTGTTTGTTTTTTTTAATGTTCCTGGTGAACTGCCATACCGATAAATAGTGATGACAGCATTGTAAAAATATAAGCCTGAATTAAGGCAACAAGAATTTCAAGTAGGTAAATAAATAGCGCAAAACCAATTGAAACCGGCGCTACAAAAACAGTCTGCATAAAAAATATTAAACCTATCAATGCAAGAATAACTGTATGACCAGCGATCATATTCGCAAAAAGCCTTATTGCCAAAGCAAACGGTTTGGTGAATAATCCTAAAATCTCAACCGGTATCATTATTATTAACATCCAGGACGGAATTCCATGAGGCACCAGTCCTTTCAAGTAACCAAAAACTCCATTGCTTTTCATACCGCCAAATTGTGTAACAACAAATGTTATAATAGCTAAAGATGCAGTTACCGCAATATTACTTGTAAACGTTGCTGAGAAGGGGATTAATCCTAAAAAGTTTCCGAACAGGATAAAGAAAAAAACAGTTAACAGGTACGGTAAAAATTTATTGTAATGATGACCGATCGTTGGTCTGGCAATTTCATCCCTAACAAACACAACAAGTATTTCAAAGAAGTTTGCAATCCCTTTTGGCACCAAAGATTTTTTATATTTCCCGGCAACAATTGAAAAAATAACTAACACCAACAGCGCAGCAAGCCACATAAAGATTACATGCTTTGTTGGGGTTATATCTATCCCAAAGACAAGCGGGAGTTGTGGAATATGTATTTCACCGATTGGTAAAAAATCCAGCGTTCTGCCATCCATTATATGATGTAAAATCCAGCCGCTATCATTTCCACCTGAATGCTTCAGTGTATCGGCAACGGCCAAAGTATCACTTAGGTTTCCAGAAAACATAAAATGTCAGTTTTTCCTGAGATTTAGATATATAATTTCAATACTAAGGTGTAAAAAGTAAAAAAATAAGATTGAAAATATAAAGCTTAAAGGTTTTAATTCCAAGAAAAGCAGACACATTAATACTGCTAAAAGTGTGAGGAAAAGACGAATCAGGATTCCCCCCAAAATACTTACAAGAAACACTGAATTTGACCTGATAATCCCGATTCTAAAAAATATTATTCCGACCAGGAAATTGATGAGACTAATTCCTGCAGCGACCATAATTGAGAAAAAATCAATGCCTCCAATGAATCCCAGGAGATAAAGAACGACAACAACTAAGAGCATCAAAGCCTGAATAATCAGACCTAGCCTGAAAAAACGGGAAGCTTTATTCATTGACCACTTTTTGTAACTGACTTAATGAAATGATACATCCCCGCGGCTACCCCAATGAAAGATCCTACAATTGTCAGAACCGGATTTGTATTTAACTCACCATCAAGCCAAATACCCAGAAAGACCATAGCAGTGACAGTCACAGCTAATTGAGTTCCTAATCCTATGTACGGTGCAATTTCTCTGTAAGTCCGGCTCAGATCAGAAGTATCTTTACCTTTGTCACTCACTTGTTCTGTGGATTAACCGGTTCATTAAATTTAGGTAATGATATGTTACCGGAACTCATATTGCTGTTGCCATCGAATTTGGCTCCGGCTTCAACAACCAGAATTTTAGTTACTATATCACCTTTTAAATTTGCTTTGGCTTCAAGAACGATTTTTTCTTTCCCCATTACCGTTCCGGTGACTTTCCCACCAACTGTAACAACTTCTGCAGTAATTTCTCCGTTTATTTCACCATTCTCACCAACGGTGACATTCCCATCAGCTCTAACATCGCCTTTTACAACACCATCAACCCTTACATTACCATTGCTTGATAGTTTACCATCAATTATCACCCCTGAACTGATTATGGTTACTTCATCTTTTCCCATATCATTATTCCTTGTTTTCAATTGTGACTCCTTTAATAGTTAATTAAATATCCCCCGGGATTTACAGGTAGTCCGTTTTTCCAAAGTTCAAAATGCAAATGAGGTCCGGTAGTTATCTGACCTGAATTACCGCTGAGAGCTATCAACTCTCCTTGCAAGACATTATCTCTTTCTTTTTTCAAAATAACAGAGCAATGTTTATAGAATGAAATAAAATTATCCGGATGAGCAATGATGATCGTAAATCCATCATCGCTTGTAAAGTCAGCAAATACTATGAATCCATTTCCTGCACTGTAAACGGGTGTCCCGGATTTCACTACAAAATCCACACCCATATGACCGATATCCGGATTAAAATCCCTGCTAATAAATCCGTTCACAGGTTTTGAAAAATAAGGATTTTTAGGGACACTATCGCGTTCACCTAAGAAAAGTTTTCTAAAGATGTAAAGAATACTTCCATCTGCCGGATTTTTTTTCTCCTCTTTCTTTTCGGGTTTTACTTCATCTTTAAATAGAGTTGAATCTCCGAGAGATACAGCACGTTTTAATCTTTCATTTGCAGTCTTCATTCCTTCGAGTTCCAGTAGTAAAAGATTTATTTTATCAACCAGAACTCTCTCTTCTGCACGAAGAACGCCTGCATTGCGTGGCGGCAAAATATAATCACCCAAACCGGTCACTGAGTAAAATATAAATCCAACAACAGAACCAATAAAGCTATACATGAGAAAAGCTAAAACCACATTGCGTGTTGAGAGTTTGTAGGATTTCATTTCTGAAGAGGAATCATGTGGTACAATCAGGAATGAATAATTTTTTATTTTTGAATACTTCTGACGTAAACTTTTAACAAACCGGTTTTCTGAAATTTTTCCCATGATCATCTGAATTTTTTAATTATATCATCAAACTGAATCTTACCTTCTCTTAACAAAACTGGCTCACTCCCAGTTAGATCAATAAGAGTTGAAGCTACATAGTACGACTTTCTTTTTGTAAAGAACATGTACTCAACTTCATGTCCAAATTCCTCTTCGATTACACTTGGCTGCAGCAACGATTCTCTATTCGCCCTGTTAACACTGGTAGATATCAAAGGCATCTGAATCTCGTTCAGGAGTTTCAGGCAAAACCTGCTGTTTGGTACTCTGAATGCAGCGGTATCTGACTGAAGCAGTTCCCGCGTTTTGGAATTAAGTTTGAGAACAACGGACACAGGGTTAGGCCATATTGATATAAGAAAATCAAGATGATTTTCAGAATTCAATTCAATATACTTTTGCAATTGTTCGATTGAACCGATAAGCAAAATATATTTTTTATCATTTGAGCGTCCTTTGATTTCGTTTATTCTGCCGACAACTTCATCGTTAAAAGGATTACCGCCCAAACCGTAAATCGTATCTGTCGGATAAATAAATACCTGTCCCTCAAAATAAAGTGTCCGTGCTTTTTGAACAGCTTCATCAATCCTGGTGTCTGTGTTTATAAGTTTAATAATTTTAGTCTGTAACAATTTTCTTTCCTCGTATTAGTCAACCGCCTGAGCCTGATAGTTTTTGTTTTATATTTTCTATATCCTGATTTACCGATTTCATTTCTTCAACATCTTTACTGTTTTTTAATACATGCTCAAAATAAAATAAAGATTTATTATAATCTTCCATCATATAATAAATCACTGCAAGGTTTTTATAACCAGCTAAAAAATTTTTATCTATTTCAATCGTTTTGTGAAATGCTCTTGCGGCGTCATTAAATGATGCAAGCTGCGTATACAATACCCCTACATTAAAATATGCAAGCACATAATTTGAATCGATATCTACTGCCCGCCTGTAATGCATCATCGCATTACTGACATCTTTTGTAGCAGCAAATGTATTTGCAATCAGCACTTCTGTAGATGCATCAGGATTAATTTCCAGAGCTTTGTTAAAATATGTCATTGCCTCATCGTACTGCTTTTTCTGAAAATATGAATTACCCAAAAAGAGATAATCATCTTTATCATTAAAAGTAAATTTTGGCGTAAATGCAAAATTAAGCAATAGTAGAATTACTACTAAGAGAGAGGGTAGTTTGAGAATAGCTAAATTCTTTGTGCGGATAATATTTATCAGTTCATAAATTCCAATGGCGGCGAAAACCATTACAATAGGTGTGACTGGAATTCTGAACCTGCCGATAACAAAAAACAACGCACTGCTAAGTATGTAGCCTGTGAGCAAAACAGTCATTAGGATGTAGCTTCCTTTTTTCTCCGGATGAAGTGTAAAACCAAAAAGAGAGAGATAGAAGATTACGATAAACCATGGCAATGTAAATTTTAATACTGTCGAATAATTTTTACGGATAAAATTCATATCCATGATCACAGATTGTGCGTTTTCATCTTCACTAAAAAATAATAATATTTTTTTAAAGTAAAGACTGATTGAATTTACCGGCTCAGTGCTTACATAATTCAATCCCTTTGACATCCAGAAAGATGAAACTTCAGCAGAGGTAAGTGGTTTATTGAGCTGTTTTTCTGCAAAGTTTTTCCCGGTCAGGTCAAGTGATAAATCAAATTCCTTGGGCAGCTTGTAAATACCTGTCGCATCCGGATTGTTCCCCATTTGAAAATTGATCCCTGCATTGGAAGTAATAAGTACAAAATCTTTTTCTGCAATAAAATTCTGTAACGTTATGGGTGCTATAGGAATTAAACTACCGATAACAAAAAACAGAGCAGTCTTATAATAAAAACTTTTTGTAATCTGCTTTGATCTTAAATAGTAAAATGACCAGATCAAAATAGCCGGCAAGAAAATCAAAACTGTCGCGCGAAGAATTGCCGCGAGCCCCAAAACAATGCCCGCAATAAGCCAATACTTTTTGTCCTCCAATCGTTTTACATCACTTAATAAACAGACCAATAAAGCAATAAGAAAAGTCTGTGTGGTTTCAATCAAAACCGTGCTGCTGTAAAAAATAAAAAGTGAATACACAGCGCATATAGATGCGGCTATCAACCCTACAGTTTCCGAATGAATATTTTTACCTGTAAGAAAGATCAGCCATATCGTAACAGTACTCAAAATGACCTGAAACAATCGCATCATAAAAATCGCATCGGCAAAAATATATTGAAGAAGTGCAAGTAAATATGTGTACAAAGGTGACATATAAAACACTTCCGCTCCAAAGAACGAACCATTCTTCAGCATCTTTGCTGCATTGTCAAAATAAATCTGTGAATCAGAGAAAAGTGTTTTCCCGAATGGTGAGTTATTTACCTCAAGTAATAAACCTAATCTTAATAGAAAACCAACAACTATAATCACATAAAGCAGATTTATTTTTGGGACAGATCTTTCAGATTGAAATTTATCAGATTTAGTCTTATTAATTTTCTTATTGGATTTCTTAATGTCTTTTTTCATCTATACAAAATTTTTATTCGCGGTTTATATCTAAGAGCTGAAGTGCTTCTTTCATCACCAAATCAGGTGTTAATTTTATCCCGCAATCAAAATGTTTTAAGGGACAAGCTTCGTATCCATGAATACCGCAAGGTTTACATTTCAGTTCATCAAAAGATATGGACTTACTTTTTTTGTTGTAAGGGAAAAATCCAAATCCGGGAACTGTAGAGCAGTATAATGTCAATACAGGAATATCCGCAGCCATTCCCATATGAGTCGGGGCACTGTCATTTGTTATCAATAATGAAGCGTGTTTAAGCAGTTCAATCGATTCAATTACAGATAACTGACCTGCGAATGAAATTGTGTTTCCTGTATCATTGAGTTGATCACATAAGTCTGCATCATCTGAACCGCCAATGAGAACAACTTTTATATTATTTTTATTTAGCTCAAAAATAATTTTCTTAAAATTCTCTTTTGGATAACGTTTTGTTTTCCACACACTCCCGGGAGCAATTGCAACAAAACCTTGTGATAATGATTTTTCAATAATCAGTGAATTTATTTTCTCTGAAATTTTTTGATCTGCTTTTATTTCAGGTAATATTCTCCAATCTTCTTCAGGTGATAATCCCAAAAGAGAAAAATTTCTTTCGACTTCATGTTTATTGATATCATACTCAGCTAAAGTTCTGTAAACGTGCAGCCAGCTGCTTGTATTGAAACCAAAAGTTTCCTTAACTCCAGATTGCATCACAATAAATGCAGATCGTACAGACCTGTGCGGAGAATAAATTGCATCATACTTTTTTTCTTTAATGAACTTTGAAAATTTTAATATTGAGGAAATTGATTTGTGCGTTCCTCTCTTGTCCAGGATAATTACTTCGTTAACATAACTTGATGATTGAAATATCTCTTCAGTTTTTGGGATTGCGATGACATCAATAAGTGATTCAGGAAAACGGGATTTCAATTTTTGGATTAATGGAAGTGTAAGAATTGCATCACCAATAAAAGCAGTTTGTATAACAAGTATTTTTTTTGATTGCATTAATACTTCCATAATTTGTGCATCCATAACCATTGTTCAGGATATTTTCTGATCATTGATTCAAGATATGACATATGTCTCTGGCAAAGCTCAGTCACTTTTTCATCCTCTGTGCCTGAAAGATTTTGTGTATCAATTTCTACAAGTTCAGTAAAATAGTTTTGATCCTTCTGTCTGACTGTAAGTCCATAAATAATCGGTGCGCCGGTTTTGATAGCCAGGATTGCAGGTCCGGGATAAACAGAAACTTTTCTTCCAAAAAAATTTACGCGAATGCCGTCAACAGGTCCGCGCTGGTCAGCAACCATTGCAACAATTTTTTTATCCTTAAGTGCTGAATAAACCTGTCTTATCGAAGCACCTAAAGGAATGATTTTATTTTCCCATTTAGTTCTTATGTCATTCATCCAATTATTAACGTAAGGATTACGCTGGCTTTTTACAACAACATTAAAAGTCTTTTTAACCTGAGCACTAACTGAAAGAGCGACATATTCCCAATTTCCAAAGTGTGCAGACAAAAGTATCAGACCTTTACCATCATCATACTTTTCATTTATTAAATTTCTGCCGGGACAGTTAACCGCGTTCTCCAATTCCTGTCTGCTCATTTTTTTAACACAGAAGAGCTCAACTAAAGCCAGTGAAAAACTTTTATAACTTTCATACGCGATGGTTTTTATTTTGTCTGAAGAATATTCAGGGAAAGCATTTGTGAGATTTTCAATTACCGTTTTTCTTCTGATGGGGATGATGAAGAAAAAAAAACGGGAAATCATCGGGGCAAATCTTCTCGCAGTTTTTAATCCAATCAATGAATAAAAATTCGCAAGAAGAATAAAGAGTATGTATTCAAGAATATTTTTCACAGCATTTAAAATTTACCTGTGAAAAATAACTAAAGATGATGATATTTTTTGTTAATTCTTTGCTGCTGACAAATTCCTCAATTACTCTGAACAACAGCAAGTTTTAATATCTTTGTTCCAATACCAGGCATATCGAGATATACCAGATATACTCCGCTCCCCACCAGACTTCCGTCTTCATTGCGTAAATCCCAATCCAACCAGGGAGATGGTGTCTCTTTATCTATTCTTTTTATGAACACTCCTGCTAATGAATATATCCTTACTATTACATTTTGTGGCAGGTTTGTCAGTCTCACTATTCTCTCCGTTCCCCCTGCTTCAAGGCTGCTGCTGCCAAAGTACGGATTCGGAAAGATGTTTATCTGATCAATATTCTGTTTTGCGTTTTCAAAATTATTTCTTGTCGGTGCTGTAGCAACGGCAGTAAATACATCTCCGGTTACCGGTGGTTTGTATGTGTTGATTCGGATTACTGTGCCGGGTTCAGGGAGTTCGCCATTTATACTGAGATGACCAATTAAATGTTGCATAGTAATAGATGGTCCGGAATAATCAGGCAATGGCTCTTGATATGGTTCTCCTCTATAAATGTATATACTTTCCCATCTATTTAGAGAAGAACTGAACCCCCAGGCAGTATCCCGATAAACAAGATTGTTGTCTATTGTTTTAATATAAAGTCTTTCATCCGGACTTCCATCCCTATTTATCTTCCATACTTCAAATGGAACCCTTCCTTTTCCTTTAGGATCACTGCGCAGATAAGGTGAAATCAATGTATAACCGGTTGTGTAATATTCACTGCCAGATTCTGTAAAACGAATTTCAATATCTTCATCGTTGATTTGACTTAGATGATTCAAATCTTGAATCCATCGGTGTGTACCTGCAAAGGTGAAAGTTCCAATTTTCCACTTTCCTGTGGAATTGAATTTTTCAAATACATCCTTCGGTTCCGATAATTGTGTTCCTCCCGGGCCATTTGTTTCAAGAACATTTTTTATTCTTTCATAATAGTTTCCCCAATTCCCAACATTAAACCTGAATAGTAAACCATCGTAAATCAAAGAATCTCTGAAATCGATAGAATGAAGTTTGGCGTTATTAACGAATGAATATCCCTTAGTCTTATTAGTCAGGCTATAAAAATAGTTTTCCAAAGAATCTCTGAATGTTAATTCATATGTATCACCGGTGAGCGAATTTGGATCCAGAACGATTAACACGGCCGAAAGATCGGTTTCACCAACTGTTTGTTTAAAATGAATTGTATCACCTTCATCATAATTGTAAACAATATCGATGGGTTTTTTGCCAGGAATAAGTGTTAAAATTTCAGATTCGCTTTCAATTATCTTTTTAAAACTATTTGGCGAATATGCATATGCAGTAACAGCAAAATAATAGGGTGATCCGCTATTTAATTCTGTTTGGTTAATTTCATCATATTTAATTTCGATATGCCGACCTAGTCCTTTATTCGGACTTATCAACACAGTTATATATTCTTTTTGTCCATTAATTAAAACATTATCTTTTACATTGATCACATCATTTTCAATATCGAATATTTTCACTAAAGTCGGGTTATTTCCAAGCGGGTCACTAAATTGCCACACTTTATACCCTTCAAAATTATATGTAGAATCATCTGTGTTAGTATTTACAAGTGTCCTGTCCAAAGATTCGTAGTTTTCAAGGTCAGTAGACCACCATAACATTACTTTTTTATCTTCAACGAATGATTTGACATTTGGAGCATTTATTTTCGGCAGTGAGCGAAGTCCGTTATAATATAGTTCTTTGATTTTTCTCGCATCATCCTTCAATTTTGTAATACTATTGAGATTGCTTGTTCCTTTTGCAATTAAAATTGCAACTACAACTTCCTGTGTATCGCCAGGCGACATATTCACCGGACCACTTGTCATCAAGTACCTTTTATCAGAATAACTAGGCGGATTCCAGCCAGGACTTTCATACCATCCAGTTTGATTAACAGGATCGCCAGCATAAATAAATTTTGTGACTAAGTTTGTGGTTGGATCAATAATATCACTTCCATTCAAAAGTTTACCTTTCATATAGTTATACATTTCCAGTGATCCTTCATATATCCCTTGCTGAGGATCAGGCCAGTATTGACCTGACCAAGTTGAAAATGAAATGAATGAAGTAATCCCAACATTATAAAAACCTGTAATCCATCTTCCTTGATAAAATGCGCTATCTGAATTAGTGCCATTAGATATTGGTGTTTCTAAAAAAATATGTCCAACAGCCGGTGGATTTAGTCCGTACGAAAAACTTCCCCAGCTGGCATCATCATTATCTCCATTGTAGGTAAAACCCATCAATAATGTTGTGTCGCAACCAGCATAGTCATCACTTGGTTCACCAACGTCATCATCAGACCAATAAGAGAAGTACATATCTTCAATAAGATCATTACTCTTGTTTATAATTTTATATTTTTTGAAAACTACGTTGCCTAGAATATTTGAACTGTCAGCAAAATATCCGTAGATAGTTGTTTGGAATTCTAATCCGATAGGCGAAGAGCCGTAAGTAAAACTAGTCCTCGACGGATCAAGGTCATTTGATACGTACCACAATACCTCATCACCCTCAAATTTTGGTGCGTCTATTCCTCTTGTAAATATTCCATCACCATTGATATCTTCCCATGGTGCACCATCTTCAACGGGCCACTCATCATAATCTTTTTTAAGCTGATCCTTAATCGCTCCATCAGGAAATAGTTTCCAGTCTTTCCGGATTCTGTGCACTCTATATTTTTCTAAAGATGGATCATCTGCAATTCCTGTTGATAAAATCTTTCCGGCTTGTAAGCCCTGCCTGTGTGTATTTCCATTTACTCTTATTTGTCCGTTTACTTTATCGCCATATACAAGTCCGTCTTCAAAAATTGCGGATTTAGTTGCAAGTTCTCCACCAGGCCAATAAAATCCTGAGCCATCATTAATTGGATCATGTGAACCATCCCCATTGTTTGATACCCACATAAGGATATCATTTATGGAGATGTACTTATAAGAATCATTCACGGAGATTTTTTGTGTGCGTTTTTTTTCTGTTTGTCCCTGAAGGTCCGTCACAATTAAATATGAGTGGAGTAATAGTATAATCCCCAAAACATAAATTGCCCTTTTCATTTTAGTTCTCCTTTTTTTGGAGCTAATTATTTTTAGTTACTTTGAACCACTGCAAGTTTTAATATTTTTGTTCCAATACCTGGCATATCGAGATATACCAGATATACTCCGCTCCCCACCAGACTTCCTTCTTCATTCCTTAAATCCCAATCCAGCCAGGGTGATGGTGTCTCTTTATCTATTCTTTTTATGAACACTCCTGCTAATGAATATATCCTTACTATTACATTTTGTGGCAGGTTTGTCAGTCTCACTATTCTCTCCGTTCCCCCTGCTTCAAGACTGCTGCTGCCGAAGTATGGGTTCGGGAAGATGGTTATCTGGTCAATATTCTGTTTTGCGTTTTCAAAATTATTTCTTGTCGGAGCTGTAGCTACAGCGGTAAATACATCTCCGGCTCTTGGTGGTTTTTTCGTATTTACTCTTATTACAGTTCCTTCTTCAGGAAGATTTCCTACAATACTAAAAAGACCAAGTAAATGTTGTGATGAATTTGATGTCCCGGAATTATCAGGTATCGGCTCCTGATATGGAACAGCAGGAACATAAGCGTGAATACTCTCCCATCTGTTTAGGGTTGAACTATAACTCCATGAGGTATCCCGGATGATCAAACCATTATCAAATATTTTAATATAAAGTCGCTGGTCAGCAGCTCCGTCCCGATTAATTTTCCAAATTTCAAAAGGTACACGTCCTTTACCCTTAGGGTTATCTCTTAAAATGGGACTTATTTCTGAATAACCTGTGGTATAATATTCACTGCCTGTATTAGTAAATCTAATTTCAAGGTCATCATTATAATCTCTATTAAAGTAGTTTAATTCCTGCAAAGTTCCGGAAGTTCCATCGATCTTAAGCGTCTCAATTTTCCAATTGCCAGTTGAATTAAATTGCTCAAACACACTGACTGGTTCGGGTAATAAAATTCCACCGGGTCCATTTACCTCGACAACATTTTTTAAAAATTTATTGGTGCTGGTAATGGATTTAGTAACATCAACCAAAAACATCAGCCCGTTGATAATGCTGCTTTCCTGTGTGTGACTACTGAAATCAACCGAGTCTATTACCAGTGTATCATTTGAAGTTGTATTTCGAATATTATAAATAAATTTTGTGTTGGAACCACTTGTTCTCACATCAACAAATGAGACTTCATAAACATCATCATTCAAAACTCCCGGATCAATAACAATTATGCCTAAATCCGCATCCGTTGTGCCAGATGTTTGCTGCATTCGTATTGTATCACCAACTGAATAATTATAAGTAACATCGATGGATTTCCTGCCAGGTATCACGGTTATTATTTGAGGTTTACTTTCCAATATTTTTTGAAAACTATGTGGTGAATATGCAAAAGATGATATACCGAAGTAGTAAGGAAATCCATCCAATAATCGTTGTTGATTAATCGTATCCCGCTCTATTGATAAAAAATGTTTTAGTCCCAGGTTAGGGGAGTTTAGTACTGTGATATATTCTGGCAGCCCGTTCAGCAGTACATACTGCTTTACTAACTGAACATCATTTTGATAATCATAGACTGCCAGAAGTTCGGGATTACTTCCTAACGAATCTGTAAACTGCCAGATTTTATAACCTTCAAAGTTATAGGTTGAATCACTGTAATTTTTATGAGAAATAAGTTTATCAGTTTGTTCAAAATTCTCGTTATCATTACCCCACCACAATGAAACTTTACCTTCCTGGACAAATGCATGAGGAATTGGAGAAGAAAGAGTGAATTCATTTTGAAAACCAGATTCATATAACCCTTTTAACTCTGCAGCATCTTTCTTTAATAAACCCACGCTATGAATATTATCATCACTTTTTGAAATCAATATTGCAATCACAACTTCTTGTGTATCGCCAGGCGCCATATTAAATGGACCAACCGGCATGTGAAATCTTCGATCAGCCGGAGAAGGACCACCTGGCCAACCGGAGCCTTCATACCAACCTGTTTGCATAACCGGATCACCGCAAAGGGGAAATTTAGTTGGAGTGTTTGTTATAGGATTAATTATTTCGGTGCCGAAGTTATGTAACCCTTGAAACAAATTATACCATTCTAGTGTTCCTGCATATACCCCCTGCTGACAGTCCCGGGGCCAGGGTGAGTTGCCTTTAATGATAAGCCCTGTAGCTTGCATTTTTAAATTTTGGGAACCCTTCCGCCATCTGCCGTTGTAAAAAGCACTATCATTAAATGCAGCAGGAACAATCGGCGCCTGGATAATCATGTGACCGACAGCGGGAGGCGCAAAACCATAAGTAGTACCTTCCCCTCCTCCATCATCATTGTCTGCGTTGTAAGTGTACCCCAAATGTAATGTCGTATCAAATCCGACAAAGTCATCAGAAGCATCACCTAAATCATCATCCGTCCAGTAGGAAAAATACATATCTGTGATTGCAGTATCGTTCTTATTGATCACTTTATATTTTTTAAACACTACATTGCCCAGTAAGTTGGAACTGTCCGCAAAGAATCCATACACAGTTGTTTGAAATTCCAGTCCCATCGGCGGTGAGCCGTAAGTGAAACTCGTTCTGCCTGTATCAAGGTCATTTGATACATACCACAGTACCTCATCACCTTCAAACTTTGGTTTATCCACACTTCTTGTAAATACACCGTCTCCGTTTATATCTTCCCAAGGTGCTCCATCTTCTACAGGCCATTCATTGTAATCTCTTTCCAGTTCTGTTCTTACTGGTCCAGGTGGAAATGACTGCCAGTCTTTTCTTATTCTGTATACTCTGTACTTTGGTAATGTGGGATCGTCTGCTACTCCGGGGGATAATATCCTGCCTGCCTGAAGCCCTTGTCTGTGAGTGTTTCCGTTCACTCTTATCTGTCCGTTTACTTTTCCTCCATAGACTAGTCCGTCTTCAAAGATTGCCGATTTAGTCGCAAACTCTCCTCTGGGCCAGTAATATCCATTGCCATCTGTTCTTGGGTCGTGTGAGCCATCTCCGTTGTTTGATACCCACATCAAGACTTCATTTATAGCTATATATTTGTAATGATCATTAGTAGAGATTTTTTGTGTGCGGTTTTTTTCTGTTTGCCCATTTACGTTATTTGCTAAAAAAAATGAATAAACAACTAACAGTATCCCCGTTAAATAAATTAACCTTTTCATTTTAGTTCTCCTTTTTTGGAGCTAATTATTTTTAATTGCTTTGAACTACTGCAAGTTTTAATATTTTTGTTCCTATGCCAGGCATATCAAGATATACCAAATATATTCCGCTCCCAACCAGACTTCCTTCTTCATTCCTTAAATCCCAATCCAGCCAGGGTGATGGTGTATCCTTGTCAATTCTTTTTATGAAAACTCCTGCGAGTGAATATATTCTAACTATCACATTCTGAGGAAGGTTAGTCAACCTTACTAATCTTTCTGTCCCTCCTGCCTCAAGGCTGCTGCTGCCGAAGTATGGGTTAGGGAAGATGGTTATCTTCTCAATATTCTGTTTTGCGTTTTCAAAATTATTTCTTGTCGGAGCTGTGGCTACAGCGGTAAATACATCTCCGGCTCTTGGTGGTTTTTTCGTATTTATTCTTATTACAGTTCCTTCTTCAGGAAGATTTCCTACAATACTAAAATTACCAAATCTATGTTGTTGACTGGATATTACTCCGCTTAATTGAGGAAGCGGCTCCGAGTAATCTTGAGTTCCGACATAAGTGTAAACACTTTCCCAGTAATTATTGACATCATCTTTACTCCATGATGTATCCCGAATTGATAGTTTTCCATCTTCAGTTTTAATAAATAACCTTTTAGGTGGTTCTGAATTATCCCGGCTTAATTCCCAAACTTCAAATGGTACCCTGCCTTTGCCTTTGGGATTCGATTCAAAGGTAGGAAATGCAGGCCTATACCCTGTTGTATAATATTCACTCCCGGAACCAGTGAATCGTATTTCATAATCTTTATCATTGAGTAAACTCCTGTAATTCAAACTATGTATATCGCCAACCACATAATTATTAGCACTATAGTAAATTGATTTAATCTGCCATTGATTCGTTGAATTTTGACTTTCAAAAACATCGGGTGGTGGATTTAGGAAACTACCGCCCGGACCTTTATATTCAATTACTTTTTTGACAGTATGACTTGGAATGAAAATATCATCATCTATATCAACGATTAATTTCATACCATCAAAAAGAGTGTTGCTTACATCCGGTTCATTATTAATCGTATTACTCTTTAACAAAGTATCGTTAGATGTCTTATTGATAAAAAAATATGAGTAACTATCTTCAGCAACTTTCATTTGCACTTCATATGTATCCCCTTTCAAAAGTGACGGGACCTCAACAAATAATTTTGCAGATACATCACTAGCACCATGTGTTTGATTTAGAAAAATAGTATCACCACCAGAATACGTGTATGTAACATCAATAGGTTTTTTACCGGGGATAACCTCTATGATTTTGGGGAGACTTTCAATTATTTTTGGAAAGCTATTTGTTGAATGGGCGTATGTGGATAAGCCAAAATAGTAGGGTGTGCCATCTAATAGAGGAGTATGACTAATTGAATCCCTTGTAATATTGATATAACGCTGTAATCCTAGATTAGGACTGTTTAATACAGTAATGTATTCCCGCAAACCGTTTATTATAACATAATCCTTAACCTGCTGAACATCATTTTCTTTATCATAGATTGCGAATAATTGAGGATTAGTTCCTGAAGTATCTTCAAACTGCCAGATTTTATATCCCTCAAACGTATATGTACTGTCAGAAAAACTGCCATACATCAGGCTTTTATCAATTTCATCAAATGACTCTATGTCATCCTGCCACCAAAGTACTATTTTGTTTTCTTCAGAATACGTTTTTAATTCAGGTGAAGTTATCTCAACTTTGAATTTAAAATTATCTGTGTATGTATTTACCAGTATTTGTGCATCCCTTTTTAATTCCGCTAAGCTGTTGATATTGTTGGTACCTTTTGAAATGAGTATTGCGATTACAACTTCCTGCGTATCACCCGGAGACATATTGAACGGACCTGCAGATAACAAATATCTTCTGTCACCAGCAGATTGTCCATTAGGCCAGCCTGCCCCTTCATACCATCCTGAACCATTAACAGGATCTCCTGACAAACAAAAGCGTGTTGTAATATTTGTATTTGGATCTTTATAATCTGTACCATCCCAGACCTTCCCTTGAAGGTAATTGTACAATTCAAGACTACCAGAGTAAACTCCTTGCGAAGGATCTCTATAAAGTGCACTTCCGCCAATGAAAAGAATAAATGAACTTAACTGTACATTTTTAATTCCTGTATGCCAACGACCATTATAATATGCACTATCATTTAATGACCCTGGTTCAACCGGGGATTGAAGGAATAGATGACCAACAGCAGGCGGTGCAGAACCATAAGAATTACCGGTCCCACCTCCGTCATCATTATCTCCGTTGTACGTGAATCCCAACCTTAGTATTGTATCACATCCGATATAATCATCAGCAGCGTCTCCTAGATCATCATCAGTCCAATAAGAGAAGTACATATCTGTTATTGCGGTATCGCTTTTATTTATCACCTTATATTTTTTAAATACTACGTTGCCAAGTAAATTTATACTATCGGCAAAGTATCCGTAAATCGTAGTCTGAAACTCTAAACCCAATGGAGGCGAGCCATATGTAAACGCGGTTCTTGCTGTATCAAGATCATTCGCCACATACCATAACACTTCGTCGCCATCGAACTTTGGTTTATCCACACTTCTTGTAAATACTCCGTCTCCGTTTACATCTTCCCAAGGTGCTCCATCTTCTACAGGCCATTCATTGTAATCTCTTTCCAGTTCTGTTCTTACTGGTCCAGGTGGAAATGACTGCCAGTCTTTTCTTATTCTGTATACTCTGTACTTTAGTAACGTGGGATCGTCTGCTACTCCGGGGGATAATATCCTGCCTGCCTGAAGTCCCTTTCTGTGCGTATTTCCGTTTACTCTTATTTGTCCGTTTACTTTTCCTCCATAGACTAGTCCGTCTTCAAAGATTGCCGATTTTCGGTAATTCGGTGGAATAGGTGGATCATTATTGCCGTTTACTGTCGGCCAGTAATATCCATTGCCATCTGTTCTTGGGTCGTGTGAGCCATCTCCGTTGTTTGATACCCACATCAGTACTTCATTTATAGCTATATATTTGTAATGATCATTAGTGGAGATTTTTTGTGTGCGGTTTTTTTCTGTTTGCCCATTTACATTAATTGCTAAAAAAAATGAATAAACAACTAACAATATCCCCGTAAAACAAATTACCCTTTTCATTTTAGATCCTCCCGTTAAATGAAAAAGAAAAAACTATTGGATCATTATTCGTCTCATCCAATTATCATCCCGTAATTCACCTCTCATTGTTGAATGTATGAGTTGATAATCCGAAAAACCTGTCAAATCAGTGAAGACAAATATTACCCCGCCTTCAATTTCATTGTAATGCCAAATTTCGTATGGCTTAGTGTCTGTTTGGTTGGGATAACGTTCAATCTCACTAGGCTTGCCCACAGAAATAAATACCTTGCCTCTGTCCGTTTTCCATCCTTTTTTTTGAATAGTTGCGAATTCCTGATTTGCTGTTATTACTCTTCTGTCATATTCTTTTTTAAATTCATTACCCGGCGTAGAGGGATCAGAATCCCTCCCCTTCCAAAAATTATACAGGAAAGTTTTTTTACCTTCAGAATTTGTTAGTGACTTCCATTGATCAATTTCCTTATCAGTTGCAATGTACCTTGAATACCCAAAGGCATCATCCAATTCTTCATCTGACATAACTGCAAATTCACTCATACTGGCGCCTTGATCCGTAATTACAAAAGATGAAGTATCCACCACAGATGGATTATAAATAAAAAGTTTTTTAGTAGCATATACCGCAACATTTTTTATACTATCACGTACCGAAAGCACAATATTATAGGTGCCAGTTGGCAGTTTTGTAATGTTTATTGCGCCGACCTCCACAATGGAGCTGGTCTTCCTTGGTAATCTTTTTGTTTTCTTTTGAATTAATTGATTCCCTGCGTTAAGCAATAAATGTTCAACCAGTAGATGTTCAGCCCTGACATCTACGTTAGTATTGTATAATTCAGAATAAAAAAATACAATGGGAAGTTGTTCACCAAATATTCCGCTGGCATTTGGAATAACCTCATAAGTATTTTTGTAAAATACAGAACCAGTATTATTACTTTCCTTGATTGAAGAAGCAAGTTGAAGGTCACTCATGGAAAAATATTCAGATGGAGGACTCTGCAAATTTACCTCGAACGAAATTGTATCAACTCTTGTTGTATCAATACCATCTGCGGCTTTTAAATAACAAAAATATTTTCCGAATGGAAGAATGAAACCCAGGGATCCTGTCAGTTTCTTTTGTCCCTCCTGTCCTGAATCATTTTTAATCTCATTGTTGAATTGATACGGTTGATTAACAAACGAATTACCGTTAATATCTGAAATATTGACCTGAAGTATTCCTCTGACAGTTTGTGAAGAATCCACTGTCGATATTGCCATGCTGGGAATAAAGAAGGAATAATAAATTTCAAGAAAACCATTTTTCTCATCGTAGTTAAATCTGGAATAGTCAAAGTCAACTTTAAATAAACTCTGTGAGAATAAATTGTAACTCAGCAGTAAGGTAATGTATAATATCTTTTTCATAATCTTAATAAAAAAGGCTGGTGTAACCCAGCCTTTATTTTCTTTGTACCGTTAATATTAAAAACCAAGTTTAATTGCAAACATATGATTAGCATCAAAGTACCTAGCCCAACGGTAAGCATAATCGACTGTAACATCGATTCCTGCATTTACGTTAAACCCGGCACCGAACGTCGGACCAAAAATAGTTTCTTGATCAGTTTCAGCTTCAGGTGCATAGGAATATCCGCCTCTCAAGAAAACCATATCCTGAAAAGCAAATTCACCTGCAAGCTTATACTCATCATTTGAAAAGTTATTGTTCTGAAATGATGAGGCAAGAATGATTTTGTAATCCTGTTCAAATCTTCTCTCATAAGCCAAACCTAATTCTAATTGCGATGGTAATTCGAATGTCGCAGCATCAATTACATAAAATTGTTCACCTCGAAGGCTATACTGATCGTTTGCTGTTCGAATCAGATCAGGTCCGCTGAATTTCATCTGAGGTCCAAAATTCTTTAGTACAATACCTAATTTTAATCCATCAACTTCGGCAATTCCGTTATACTGAACTCCAACATCAAACGATACACCGGTAGCGCTGGTTCTCATAATTTTTTCAGTTACAAGATTAACATTCAAACCAACTCTAATCCGATCAGTCAGAGCATTTGCATATGTTATTCCTAAAGTAACAAAAGTCGGTGAAAATGTAGCGCCAGTACCGTATGGGTTCTCTTCTGTTGTGACCGGTATATCCCCGAATTCAAGTGTACGAACACTGAATCCAAGTGTACCGAAGCCTTCGAAATTTGATGTAACTGCTGCAAATGAGAAGCCAATATCGGCGATATAGTTCATATGCGAGAACATCGCTTCTGTGCTGTTTTTGCTAAACCCAACACCAGCCGGGTTATAATAAATAGACTCGATGCCCTCTAGTCCAGCTATATAGGCACCATTCAATGCTAAACCTCTGGCGCCGATAGGAATTAATAATTCCTGAGCACCAGCTGTTCCATTTCGTTTTCCTCCTCCTGCAAATACCTCAACCACCAATAGAAGTGATAACAGGGATATTTTTAGGATTTTTGTAAAGTTGTAAAACATCTTTTATCTCCTTTTAAAATTTTATTAAAATAGAGAGGGCTAATTCTCCCTCTATTTTATAACCTGTCAATGTATTGTGTCTCCATAATAACAGCCAGTTTCATTACTTTTGTACCGACTCCTGGCATATCGAGATATGCAAGATAGATTCCACTGGCAATAGGAAGACCATCCCTGTTTCTAAGGTTCCAATCAAGATATTGATTTGTACTATTCTTTGTTAGTGTCTGAATGAAAACGCCAGACAAAGAAAAGATTCTGATGGTAACATTAGAAGGCAAATTCGTAAATCTCATAAATCTCTGGTATTTATCTCTTTCAAGATTATTTGCACCAAAGTACGGATTTGGAAAGACACTTATATCTTCAATATTTGTTTTTGCAATTTGTGTTCCAACTTCCGGAGCTTTGACAATACCAGTGAAAACATCACCTGATCCTAATTGACGCCAGGTTCTGATCCTGATGACAGTTCCTTCAGCTGGCAATGAACCAACAATAGATAGATTTCCTATGCGGTGGTTACCTGAGACGGAAGCACCAGACATATTTGGAAGTGGTTCGCTGTAAGGTGTTGTAGGAGTATAGGCAAAAATGCTTTCCCACGTATTTGTTGCAGGATCCTGATTCCATGATGTATCTCTAGGAGCAACAACTCCATTATCGAGAGTTTTTATTATCAATCGTTCCGGAACATCTCCAGGATCTCTTCCAATATTCCATATCTCAAAAGGAACTCTATTTTTTCCTTTTGGATTATCTCTTAAAGTTGGACTAATTGGAGTATAGCCTGTAGTATAATATTCACTACCACCTGCGGTGAATCTGATTTCATAATCATCATCACCAATATTACTCAAATAATTAATGTCATCAATTGTTCCTGGTGTGTTATCAGCAAATTTTCTGGCTTTAATCTGCCATTGATTAGTTGAATTAGATCTGTCAAATACAAATGGACCATCTGAAAGATCAATGCCACCTGGACCTTTTACTTCTCGAATACTTCTTATTTTACTTGAAGCACTACCAAGTGAGTCTCTACCGATATTTTCAACTATGACAACAAAACCATCTCTTATTTCTTTATATGTAGCCTCGGCTGAAAAATCATTGCTTTCTTTTATTAGTGTATCACCTGATGTTTTGTCAACTAATGAATATCGAAGACCACCGCTTGTAGATATCATTGGAACTTCGTATTCATGACCGGTAAGTGCAGAAGGATCAATGATCTGTAACTTGACTCTTCCATCACCGGAACCGCCAACTTTGTTTAACACTATCTCATCTCCTGATAGATATGGATAGCTAACATCAATTGCTGGTCTGCCAGGAAAGACTTCTACTATTACAGGAGTGCTCTCAAGAAAAGTTGGTGAACTATTTTCAGAATATCCAAATGCAGTTATGGCAAAATAATAAGGATTGCCATCAAACAATGCTCCATTTGTATAAGCATCCTGAGTGATATTGATGAATCGTTTTACCCCGTTGTCAGGACCTGTTATCAGGGGTACGATGACATCAACACCATTAACCGTCATTACTCCCATAAATTGGTTTACGCCATCATCAATATCGGAAACATCGAGGAGTACTGGGTCAGTGCCGGCTAGATCTCTATACTGCCATACTCTATACCCCTGGAATGTGTACGTAGTATCACTAAATCCTTGATTATAAATTAATGGGTCACCTTCATCATAGCTTTCACTATTTGTTTCCCACCATAATGTCAATGCTCTTGTCGAAGAAATTGAATGAGTTGCAGGAGGTTGTGGTGATGGTGTTAAATTAAAATCAAGATCATATGCAATCTGGGCAGCAACATCTTTTGTTTTAAGAGCTGTTATACTATTTATATTGCTAGATCCTCTCGCTATCACTAATCCTACAACAATTTCTTGAGTATCGCCGGGCGCCATTTCAAATGGACCGGATGCCATAAGATGTCTTCTATCCCCCGCTGGCTTGCCTCCCGGCCATCCATCTCCCTCATACCAACCGGTTCTGCCAACGGGATCTCCTGTTAAGCAAAGCCGAGTAGGTAATCCAGTATGAGGATCAGTGAATTCAGTGCCATCCCAGACATAGCCCTGCAAGTAATAATAAAACTCTATTGAGCCAGTCGGAACACCTTGCTGGGGATCTCTGTAAACGTTGTCGCCATTAATATAGAATGCAAATGCGGTCATTGGTAAATTTCTAAAGCCATGGATCCATTTGCCGTCAAATTTTGCGCTGTCATTCGGGTTACCTTCAACTATTGGGCCCTGGAAAAAATCATAACCAATTGCTGGAGGTGAAGATCCATAAGTAGCTCCGGCTCCGCCACCATCATCGTTATCGCTGTTATATGTATATCCCAAACTTAGTGCGGTATCACAGCCCGTAAAATCATCTGCAGCATCACCAAGATCAGTGTCAGACCAGTACGCAAAGATTACATCCTTTAATGTATTACCGCCTTTGTTTATAACTTTGTATTTTTTAAATACCATATCACCAAGTGCACCGGTTCTATTAAAACCGAATATGGTTGTTTGGAATTCAAGTCCCATAGGTAATGTACCATACGTAAAAGTCGATCTAGCTGGGTCCATATCATTTGAAACATACCATAGTACTTCGTCACCCACAAACTCAGGTTGATCTACACCACGAGTAAATAAACCATCGCCATCAATATCAACCCATGGTGCACCATCTTCAATTGGCCATTCATTATAATCTCTTTCATACTCATCTTTTTCCGGTCCAGGCGGTAGAAGTTCCCAGCCTTTTCTGATTTTAAAGACCCTATATCTATCAAGAGAAGGATCATCAGGCGTTCCGCTTGATAATATTTTACCAGCCTGCAAACCTTGTCTATGGGTATTACCATTGACTCGAATTTCTCGGCCAACTTTAGCGCCGAAAATCAAACCATCCTCAAAAATGGCACTTTTCTGAGCGTTAATACCACCAGGCCAATAAAATCCATTTCCATCCGTTCTTGGGTCATGAGATCCATCCCCATTATTCGAAACCCACATAAGCACTTGATTGATAGCAATATATTCGTAGTTATCATTAGTGCCAGCTTTTTGTAATTGTTTATTTTTGTCTTCCCCTTTGAAACCAAGAGAAAGCAGACTTACAATAACAATAAATGTCATCAATAAGCCGATAATTTTTTTATTCATTTTAATCTCCATAATTTTATTAACGTAAGATCCAACGGTTAATAATTTAGCCTTACACCTAATCTCACCTGCCTTGGTGGTCCAAAACTTGTTGCATCATAGGTTAGTGTGCGATAAATATCCTGGTATTGATTCGCAACCTCTTCACCAAACTTTGTTCTGTAAGATTGAACCAGCAGACTACCCTGTGGACTTGAAAGGTAACCATCATCATATGGGTCGCCTGTTACATTAAAGACAGCCTCAGCATTTTGAGTGTTTAGTAAATTAATTACCCACAAATAAACATTTGCTTCAAGCGGACCAATGTTGAAAGATTTATCAACCTTTGCATCTAATTGGAACGAGAACGGGGTTGTTGATGAATTTAAAGGTTCAGTTGGGTTGCGTCGGTTACCATAACTATCATCATCCCACCGAGTATAATTAAATCCACTTGTGAAAGATATCAACAAATTGGCTCCAAAGTTTTCAAGAATCTTCGCTCCAAATAATGTAGGACCATCATCCGAAGCAAATCTGTAGTCAAAATTTACAAAACCACTATGTGCTCTGTTAAAATCCAATGGTGCAATTTGTTGTGGAAAAAACGGCGTCGATGTTGGACTTTGCCATATCTGTCTGAAGCTTGAGGATGGATTAGATCCAGTGCCTTGAGCGTCAGAATATGTATAGTCAAATGTTGCGGAAATACGTTCGGTTCTTCTGAGATCAAATTTGAACTCAATACCTTTTACCGTTGCAAAATCCCCGTTTACAAACGCATAATATTGTCTATGGTTGGCTGAAGGATCGGCAAATACTGACCGTATTTGAATTTGATCTTTAATGTCTTTATAGAAGCCAGTAAGATCAAAAGCAAAAATTTCACCTATTTGCTGTTTGAAACCTATTTCATACTGAGTTGTTCTTTCAGGTGTCAATCCAAACCCTACTGGATTCTGGATCGCAAAACCACCTTTAATATTATCGGCTACCAGATTATATCCCTGATAAATATCTCTTAATCTGGATTGTTGAACAAACTTTCCATATTGAGCATGAAAAACAGTTTTATCAGTTACCGGGAATGAGAACCCAAGTCGTGGACTTATTTGTGAAAATACAGGGACATCCTCTAATCCATCCGGATCTAAAACATCGCCTTCGAGAAATTTAATTTTGCTTGGGTCTTTGAATCTTTGACCATCTGTATCGATGTAATCCAATCGTAAACCGAAATTTACAATAAGATCAGAAAACTCCATTTTGTCCTGGATATAGTATCCAGCAAATACCGGATGCTTCGGACCATTAATACCACTATCTATTAAGTTACCAACTTCATCATATCCATAATTATCGGGTCTGTTATAAAGATCATAGTATTCGGCTTCAGGTTGTGATCTCGCGAGATTGACTGTACTCACAGGAGCCACTGAATATCTGCGAATCGTAAAGTATTTAAAATCACCACCTGTCTTTAATTCATGATGCTGACCAATTTGATAAAGAAGGTTTAATGTTCCACCCATATTTCTTGATCTGTTTTTTGTATAGTTATTAAATGGTACTACACTGCGTGTAAAACTGTTACCATAAATAACAATTGATGTTGGGAATTGACCGTCGGACCGTAAAGTAGTACCTACTTTTGCATTTTCGACAGAATCGCCATAAGCAGCTACATTATGTTTGAAAATCGGGTCCATATTGACATTATAGTCATCAAAATAATTGAATATTACATCATAAAAAGCTTTGTCGCTTAATACTTGTGTAATCTTCAAACTTGAAGTGATGGTCTGACCTTCATTATAGCCAGCTCTGTCTGATGTTCTGTGGGTTAATAGAACCCTTCCATTTCTTCCTTCTGTATAGCGAAATGATCCATTAAGTCTAATTGTGAATGGATTCAAATCCCAATACAAATTTCCCTGAAGGTTATATGTGTTTTGTCCGCTATTCAGTAAATATCCTGCAGGATAAATAAAATCTATTGTATCAACAGTACCTGGATTTGAACTTCCGCTTGCGACTGCTAAATCATATGCCGCTTTTCTGTCTGGATCATATAAGCCCGGGAAGTTAGCTCCTCTGTACCAGTTAACGGGTGTCCTGTTGTACACATTGTTACCGGCAATAAAGAATCTTAAGTTTTTATATTCCGGAGTAATTGGACCGCCAGCAGTAAATGCATATTCGCTATAACCATAGCTATATGTACCAAGAAATTTATTTCCGACCTGTACAAAATTATCAGTGATGCCCTCAAAACTAAACTGATATTTTTCAGTTCCTATTTTAGAGGTTGTTGAAATAATACCGGCATTAGCACCACCAAATTCAGCAGAATATCCACCAGCCTGGAACTGAATTTCCTGTACAGCATTAAAAATGCCTAATGTTCTGGCACCACCAAACACGGGATCGTTTACAAGTACACCATCCACATAAAAAGCAACTTGATCTGAACGGCTACCACGCACGTATAAGTTTCCATCCTGATTAACAACTCCGGTTTGAGTACTTACAACTGAGTTTACACCACGAACAGGAAGGTTTTCCATTTCCTCGGGTGTTATAATGGTGTTTGAGTTGGTGACGTTTTTATTAATAAGATCTTTTTTGGCGACAATTACTACTTCGTCAGTTATATAAGTCTCTGACGGAAGTTTAAAATTAATGTCCGTTGTTATGCCTGCGGATACAACGATGTTTGATTGTGTTATATCCTTGTACCCGATGTACTTTCCAACTAAAGTATAATTTCCTGGCGGCACATTTAATATGATAAAGTTACCGTCTAGGTTTGTCGCCGCACCAAAGTTGGTTCCAGAGATTATAACGTTTGCTCCAATCAGAGCTTCCCCGGTTTCGAGGTCTGTAACTTTTCCCACTACTTTACCGGTCTGTGCATTAACAACAAATGCAAAGACGGCAACGAAGAGAATAAGCATAATTACTGTAAATCTATTTTTCATATCTTCATCTCCTTTTTGTATTCAGTTATTTACTACGAGTTGGCTGTGGAACAACTTCATCGAGGAAGAACTGAATAGAATTCGGGTTTCCATGGATATATAAATAATATCTGAACCCAGCATTAAGACTCAAGGGCTGGGTATCTATGGTATTTGATGTATCGGCATTAGAAACCATATGGAATAAATAATCACCAGGACTAGCATTCCCAATTGAATAGGATTTACCCAGTGCAACCGGATTCTCATTTACATCAGTAGTACTTTCGTAAGTAGTATCCTGAGGTGAACCACCAGTAATTGTGTAAGTTGCTTTTATGGTGAACTCATCCGCCTCAAATGTATCAACCGGAGCTGCAGTGTTTACAATATAAACATTCATCCTACCTGCTGCCGGGGCACTGCTTTGAAGCACTTCACCTTCAGAGACTTCAAAATTTGTAAATGTATTTGCCTCTGAACCAGGCATTTCAAAATAACCGGCAAAGATGATCGTTGTTCTGTCATAAGATATTACTGTAATATCTTTCTCAAAAACTAAATCGTTGCTCTGATTATAAACTTTAAAATTTCTTACGCCAGACTTGAGTTCAAAATATGGCGTTCTTCCTGTTATAGGAAGTGAATTCAATGCACTCACAGGTTGTGCATTATCAATAACCACCCTCATGTTATCAACATTGTTAGAGAGGTTAACAACCCTGATTTCGGAGAATGGTCTTTTTACAGGTTCGATTGTTGGTTCTTCAATACATCCGTATATTGTTAAACCAATTCCTGCTATAAAGAGACCAATAAATATCTCCTTAAATTTTAACCGCATCTCATACCTCATTTAATAATAGTACATTTTTTGTTTAAGGAATTTTTCCTTCTGGTCTTATAATTAAAAAGGTAGCTGCCAATCTCTTGACAGCTACCGGATTTAACTTACAAAGAGCATATTGAGTAAATTTATTTTAGTAACATCATTTTCTTTGAACTGGTGAAATTACCAGATTTCAAAGTATAGATATACAATCCTGATGCAAGATTAGAAGCATCAAAATTAATTGAATGTTCTCCAGCATCCTGAGTTGTATTTATCAAAGTAGCGACTTCTTTACCCAAAACATCATAAACTTTTATTGAAACATTGCTTCTTTCAGCAATTGAATAAGTAATTGATGTTGATGGGTTGAATGGGTTTGGATAATTCTGATCAAGTTTGAAAGAATTAACTACATTTTGTCCATCGCCAACACCAACGCCTGTAAAAGGAACAGGAGCTATATAGTATACAGTTGCTGTTGTTGTGTCACCATAAGGACCAGTAGCTCCAGCTACATAACCATACATGCTAAATGCTGTATAGTTATCACTACCATCATCATATAGAAATGGTGCAAAGTGATTCTGGGTGTTATTCTGAGATGGTGATTCAGTTAAGTTTTGCGGAGTTGACCATGTATCAGCATCCAATCCTTTATAAGCAAAGTAAACATCACACCATTCGCCGCCATCGATCTTTGTCCACTGTGCAGCCATTACGTTTCTTGCTTCGTTGAATGAGAGATAGCATGAATAACCCATCTGTCCTAATCCAGGACCTAATGCATAAGGTGCAATATCAAATCCACCCTGGTCAACAATTGTTGCATCCCATCCTGAACCGGTCTCGAATATATCGACAATAGCGTCAACAACTGCGTTTGTATCAGTTACACCTAATAACAAATGTACATGACCATTCGCATCCATATGAACATCGCCATCAAATCTTATTGTTCCTGCTGTCGGGTCATAATCGAAAAGCTGATCGAAAGCACTTAATGCAGGAATTGTTCTGAAATCAACAACTTCCGGATTGGACCACGTAGCTCCGTTATCTGTTGATTTAAAAATTCCAGGATACCAGCCAAATTGAATTGGATTACCCGGATCAGGATCAGCATAAGTACCAAGCACAGCTAAAACATCAACACCATTGAAAGAAGCGCCGCCTAAAGTAATATTCGAGCCATCTACAAAAGCTGCTGAAGGAATGGTTGCTTTTTCAATTGTTGCAAAGTCCTGTGTGCGCCATATGTCAATACCAGCATCAACTTGATTATCGGAAGTCCAGAACATCCAAGCTGAATTATGGCTAGCCCAACAAGGAACTTGTGATGAATAGCTTCCAACAATTGTATCAGAAAAAGCAGCATTCGATCCAATTGGTTGTTCAGCACCGTAACCAATGTTTCCAAATGCACCAGGATTTAATTCTGGCCAGCTAAAAAAGCCTGTGGTTGCATCAAGTCCACCGCTTGTCGGATTTGAGATAGCCATACTTGGGTATCTTGCTAAAATTGGATCTGTATTTACAGGACCCTGTCTAACGTTCCAGGTTGCTCCTCTATCAGTCGAAAAGCTATACCACAATTGCCCTGACCCAAGCGCATAAGTTGATTTACCCCTATGAACCATTGCAACAACATCTGCACGTGGATCATAAGCTAATGGATTGATTGTTGAAATTGCGGGACCAAATGCATTTGCCATTGTATCTACTGCAGTATAGTTTGCAGAAGCAGTTGAAAAGCCAGGTCCTACCAAATTATCAGTTGAAACAGTAGTCGGCTCTTGAAAAACTATCGGTGCTTTAGGTGTGAACTTTTTGTTATTAGTCTGTGCAACTAAAACTACCGGAACCAAAAGTACAACCAGCACCAAAATAGAAAGTTTTCTTAGCATAATGCTCTCCTTTGTTAATGAATGAAATGATTTTGAAATAAAAATTTTTAAATGGTACAACAATAAAATATTAACTTTCTTTACCGGATATTAAATTATTGTTAATTATAAGAGCTAAATCAAAATACTACAACCATCATTTTTAGTCAAGTATTTTTTATAAATCATTTTTCCACACGGAATTAGCTTTTTTTCCTAAATAATGTCAAGAGATATTTATTTCCGCTAATCATGAATGCCAACCACGTATACATCTTCAACTCCGTTGATGGAGGAAATAGCAGATACAATGTTTGCTTCAGGCTTACTGTCAACATTTATTATTGTCAATGCTTGTTTACCGGCTTTAATTCTTCCCAGTGACAAGCCTCCGATGTTTATATTTGCATCAGCTAAAACTTTACCGACTGTTGCTAGCATACCGGGTTTATCAATGTTTGTATATACTATAAGATTTCCTTCAGGATTTAGTTCAAGCCTGTATTCATCTATCTGAACAATTCTCAATTCATTGTTGCCAAACACAGTACCAGCTATAGTTTTTGTACCGGAAGTAGTGGTACACTCAACTGTAATTAAATTTTTATAAACATCATGAGATACAGATTTTTTTTCGGTTACATCTATTCCCATTTCCGAAGATAACAATTGTGCATTAACATAGTTAATAGTTTCTGTTCTTCTTGAAAGTAAAAATCCTTTTAACACTGCTGACGTGAGGATGTTAGCTGCACTGCTCAACAGCTCTCCGTTGAAAGTAATATTTATTCCCGTTAGTTGATTTCGCAATAACTGACTTTGCAGCCTTCCGATTTTTTCGGATAATAAAAAGTATGGGGATAGATCCTTATTAAAACCCGCCTCGATCAATGATGCATTGACAATTCCCGCAGCTGATTGTTCATTAAACAGTTGAATAATTTGTTCAGCAATTTGCACGGCTACTTTTTCCTGAGCTTCATCTGTTGATGCACCCAGATGCGGTGTGCAAATAATTTTGGGATGCTGAATTAATTTGTTCGTTAAATCAGGTGGCTCGGTTTCATATACATCAAATGCAGCCGATGAAACAATTCCATTGTCAATTGAATTGATCAGAGCTTCTTCATTTATTATTCCGCCTCTCGCACAATTAATAATCTTTACACCCCTTTTACATTTTGCGAGAGTCTGTTCATTCAATAAATATTTTGTTTCTTCTGTCAGCGGAACGTGAACAGTAATTATATCAGATTTTGAAAGGAGAAATTCAAGCGGAAATAATTCTATTCCTAATTTTGCAGCCACATCTTCAGATAATACAGGATCATAACCTATCACTTTCATTCCAAATGATTTTGATCTAACGGCAACTTCTCTTCCTATCTTTCCAAGACCGATGACGCCAAGCGTTTTGTTATGAAGTTCAGTTCCTTTAAAAGATTTTCTATCCCATTTACCGCTTCTCATCGATTGATTTGCCTGAGCAATGTTTCTGCACATAGACAGCATCAGAGCCATTGTATGTTCTGCAGTGGAGATTGTGTTGCCGCCGGGTGTATTCATCACAAGGATACCTTTCCTTGTGGCAGCATCAACATTTATATTATCAACACCTGTTCCTGCTCTTCCAATAACTTCCATGTTATTCATAAGTGAAATTAATTCAGGAGTGACTTGTGTTTCGCTTCTTACTATCAATGCGTTATAAGCGGATATTATTTCTTTCAGGTCATCGAGTTTAATTCCCGGTTTAAAGGTAACATCAAAACCCTGAGCAGTTAATAAATCTGCACACTTTTTGTCGACTGCGTCAGTTATAATAATTTTTTTCATTTACAGGAAATTATTAGAATTGAAAATCTCCATTGATATGTAAATCGTTTTTCAATGGAGATTCTTTAATATTTTTTAAATCAGGAAAGTGCTGCATTAAGCTTTGATACTATTTGAGGCTTTGGCACTGCACCAATGATTGTGTCCTTAAGTTTGCCGTCTTTAAAAATTAATATTGTAGGAATACTTCTCACTCCGTATTTAATTGATGTCTGCTGATTTTCATCAACATCAAGTTTACCTATTTTAGCTTTACCCTGGTATTCACCTGCAAGTTCTTCAACAATGGGAGCGATCATTTTGCACGGACCGCACCACGTCGCCCAGAAATCTATTAACACCGGTTCGGAAGAATTCAATACTTCACTCTCAAAATTGTCATCTGTAATTGTAACTGGTTTCATTTTTCTCCTCTGTTTAAAAATTTACTGTTTCTTCTTTGCTTGTTCCCTGCCCCACAAAATTTACAACATCCTCACCACCGTCCGCATTAATCACTCCGCCAGAAATCCATTCACCGCCATCCTTACAAATCAGCGAAATAACTTTTGCAACATCTTCAGGTGTGGTTAATCTTGCTCTCGGATTTTTTCTTCGTGCAACTTCAATCATCGGAACATTACCTGGAATTTTTCTTAATGCCGGAGTATCCGTCACTCCAGCCATAATGGAATTAACTGCAACCTGCATATGTCCAAGTTCTGTTGATAGCTGACGTACGTGCGCTTCAAGTGCTGCCTTGGCTGCTGAAACTGCACCGTAGAAAGGAATGGCAGTTGTTCCGCCTGAACTTGTCATTGCAAAAATTCTTGCTTTCTCAGCCAGAAGATTATTTACGACTAGATCCTGTGTCCAGTAAACAAGTGAATGCGCCATTACATCAAGTGTCATTTCCATTTGTGATTTGGTGAGTGCCTGTTCATTTTCTTTTGGAATAAAAGGACGAAGTGTACCAAACGCTAATGAGTGCATAAGCACTTTTACTTTTGAATTACTATCAAGTTTTTTCTTTAGCTCTTCAATTACTTCATTGCGTTTGTATTCATCAGCAGCGTTAATGTTAAAAAATAAATGCTCAACTTTGTGTGATCTAATTTTTGAAATTACTTCTTCAACGTGAGGCATTGTTGCCTGTCTATCCAAATGAACACCAACAATATTGAATCCATCTTCAGCGAGTTTTATTGCTGCGGCTTCACCAAATCCTGATGATGCACCAAGCACTAAAGCCCAGTAATTATGATTTTCGTTATTCATCTTTTATAAAAACCTTTGTCTGCATCTTTGTTGTTAAATTCGGAGGCAAATAATACAAAATTGAAGTTAGTTATACAAAAAATTTGATTTAGTATTTAAAGCTCTCAATCCTTAATTGTCAACACCAATATTATTTTTTTGAAAAAAGAGTTATCGAATCTTCCCCAAGAATTTTGTTTACTGAATTAATAAATACATCACCGGCATTTACCCTGAATGCGCCTACTTCAAACAATGTTCCTTTTGAACCGTTATTCCCGACTTTTAAATAGACCGGCAGCTTACCGGGATTTGATTCAAAAACTTTTTTTAATTCTGATATACATTCAACTTTGTTTTTTGATTTATCTATTACAATCCTTATGCTGTCTGTCATTGCATCACGCACATCTGATAGTGGAATTACTTTATCAATGTGAAGTTTAATTGCATCGCCGCTGCTTTCAGGTTTGCCAAGTATGAATACACACTCTTCTTCTTCAATGTATCTTCCAAATTGTTCATAGGTTTTTGAGAACATCAAACATTCGCACGATCCTGAAAAATCATCAAGTGTAAAGAACGCCATCGTCTTACCTGATTTATCAATTTTAGAATCAAGATTTGTTATCACTCCACATGCTTTTACCGTATCAACATTTTCAAGACTTTCAGTTTCACCAAGATGAACGGTTGTGAAAGACTTATACTCAAGTTCAAACTTTCTTAGCGGATGATCTGTTATGTAGAATCCGATTACTTCTCTTTCTTTGGCAAGTTTATACTTTGACGGCCACGGTTCAAAGTTTCTTAAAGCAGGTTCTGATATTTGTACTTCTTCTTCCAATCCACCGAATAAACTATTCTCAACTGAAAGTTTTGAATTCTGAACTTTGTGTCCATACTCAAGTGCTTCTTCAATTGAATTGAATAATCTTGAACGAACCTTTTCTATTGAATCAAATGCGCCGGCATATACAAGACCTTCGAGCGCGCGTTTATTAACAACCCTGTTATCAGTGTTCCCACAAAAATCAAAAATACTTTTAAAATCTCTTTCCAGTGATTGCCTTGTTTTTATAATCTCTTCAACAGCAGAGATACCAACATTTTTTATAGCAGACATTCCGAACCGTATCTTTTCATCTTCAACATCAAAGTAAACTGATGGATTATTTACATCCGGCGGAAGCACATCAATTTTTAGTTTGCGGCAGTCCTCAAGAAAGTTTGCGACTTTATTTGCGTTGCCGAATTCGTTTGTAAGGTTTGCAGCTAAAAACTCTGCTGTGAAATGTGCTTTTAAATAAGCAGTCTGATATGCAACATAACTATAAGCAACCGCATGACTTTTATTGAAACCATAATTCGCAAACTTGTCTATCGAATCAAAAATCTCTTCAGCAATTTTTTTTGCTATTCCGTTTTGAACAGCACCGGCAGTGAATTTTTCTTTCTGTTCTTTCATTGCGTTAAGATCTTTTTTACCCATAGCACGGCGGAGTATATCAGCATCGGCTAAACTCATTCCGCCGACTCTGTTCGCAATCTGAATTACCTGTTCCTGGTAAACAATTATTCCGTAGGTCTCTTTGAGAATCGGCTCTAAAATATTATGAAGATAAACTGTTTCTTTTGTACCATGTTTTCTCTCGATAAAGTCATCAATAAAATCCATCGGACCAGGGCGGTACAAAGCATTCATTGCTGCGAGATCACTTAAACTTGCCGGACGCAGTTTTTTCAGGTACTCACGCATCGGGGCAGATTCAAACTGGAACACTCCGGTAGTCTGTCCTTTTGAAAAAAGCTGATATGTTTTTTCATCATTAAGAGGAATTGAATCGATATCAATTTCAACCCCATGATTTTTTTTGATTAGTGTAAGAGCATCACGGATAATTGTTAGTGTACGTAGTCCGAGAAAATCCATCTTTAGCAGACCCGCGTTTTCAATCTCTTTCATATTGAACTGAGTGACTATGTCTGTCTGCGAAACAGCATTTGCAAGCGGAACATAGTTACTCACATCATCAGGAGTTATAACAACACCCGCAGCATGTTTAGATGCATTCCGGTTCATTCCTTCTAGCACTTTTGCATACTTGATCAGATTCTGGATTTCTTCATCTTTAGAATCTTTTACCCATTTTAATTCAGGGACTTCATTCAACGATTGCTCAATTGTATAAACTTTACCAAACTTTGAAGGAATAAATTTTGTGATCTTGTTCACAGTTGGAATGGGAATTTTAAGAACGCGTGCAACATCCCTTATAACCGCTTTTGATGAGAGCCTGTTAAAGGTGATTATCTGGCTGACACAATTCTGTCCATACTTATTACGAACGTAGTCGATCACTTCACCACGTTTGTCATCAGCAAAATCAACATCTATATCGGGCATTGATTTACGTGATGGATTTAAAAATCTTTCAAACAATAAATTATATTCAAGCGGGTTTATATTTGTGATACCAAGCGTGTAAGCAACAAGACTTCCCGCAACAGAGCCTCTTCCCGGACCAACAGGTACATTCATTTTCTTTGCGGAATTAATAAAGTCCTGAACAATCAAAAAGTAACCGGCAAAACCCATCTTCTTAATTGTTTCAATTTCAAAGTCGAAACGTTCTTCAATTTCTGTAGTTACCTTCTTTATTCTATTATATAGTCCTTCTTTAGAAAGTTGTTCAAAATATTCATCTAATGTTTTCGCGTTTGAATCAGACGGAATTTTATAGTTAGGAAAATGATATCCTTCAAACCCGAGCTGCAGGTCTATCTTAGATTCTATCTCAAGAGTATTTTCAATCGCGCCTTTAAACTTTTTAAAAAGCTTTTTCATCTCTTCGGATGATTTAAAATAAACCTGGTCAGTACCATACCTTAGCTGGCGATAATCATTTCCATTCTTATCTGAAAGAAGAAGAAGAATATTGTGCGCAATTGCATGATCCGGTTCGATGTAGTGGCAGTCATTTGTCGCGACTAACTTTATCCCGAGTTCTTTAGATAACTTAGGCATACCTTCAAGCACAGGTTTTTCAACTTCCATGTTATGGTCCTGCACTTCGAGATAAAAATCATCACCAAACATTTCTTTAAAAGTTATTGCGGTTTGTTTTGCTTTATCATATTCATTATTAATTAAATGAGTGGATACAACACCACCCGCACAAGCACTTGTGCAAACTAATCCTTCTTTGTATTGATTAAGAAGTTCAAGATCAATTCTCGGTTTGTAATAAAAACCTTCGGTATGTCCTAATGTTGAAAGCTTAACAAGATTTTTATAACCGGTTTTATTTTTTGCAAGAAGTATTAAATGGTTATAGTGTTTTGATTTTTTTCTTCCGTTAAGTTCATCTGCTTTGCCTCTGTCGAAACGGCTTCCATCCTTTACAATGTAAGCTTCCATACCAACAATAGGTTTTATTCCTTCCTGTTTCGCTTTCTTGTAAAACTCGGCGATGCCGTACATAACACCGTGATCAGTTAGTGCGACTGCAGTCATCCCATTTTTTTTAGCAGCCATTACTAAACTATCAACAGTGCAGGCGCCGTCCTGTAAGCTGTAGTGTGTGTGATTATGAAGGTGAACAAAATCTGACATCAGACAAAATCCGTTTTAAATATTATCAATACCTGAACAACTAACTTTTCCCGGTGTGACCAAATCCACCGGAACCTCTTTGAGTATCTATCAACTCTTCTGACTCGACTAATTCTGCTTTGTAAACTTTTGCTATGACAAGCTGTGCAATCCTGTCTCCGCGGTTAATGATAAATTCTTCTTCACTGAAATTCATCATTATAATTTTTACTTCGCCTCTGTAATCTGCATCAATAGTTCCGGGAGTATTTAAAATTCCAATTCCATGTTTTGCGGCAAGTCCGCTTCTTGGTCTTACCTGAATTTCATAACCATTTGGAATTTCTACTGAAAGATTGGTTGGGACTAAAACAACTTTACCGGGTGATAGTGAGATATTATTTTCAACTGCGGCACGAATGTCCATCCCTGAACTGCCTTCTGTTGAATATTGCGGGAGAGGTATATCATTAAATTTTTCGTCGAGCCTTTTTATCCTGATTAAAATTTTTTCGGTCATTAATTTTTTATAAATCTTTTTTTGATTGCTTTCAATTCTTCTCTGTCAATAATAAAAAATATCAGTAACAGAACAAAAACAGAGAGCATTAATAGTTTAAGAAAAATATTCAGTTGATGATTATATGAAAGATAATAATAAAGACTTCCTGAAATAATCATCAGCAAAAATAATTTTGAAAGCCTGTTCAATTCATACTTTATATGATAAAATTTTTGTGTGACTACGTAGATAGCAACTGCCATTGCAAAATAACTTGCAAGCATTGCAATTGCGGCACCCATTATTCCGATTTCCGGAATTAATAACAGGTTAACAACAACATTAACTAATGCGCCGAGTCCTGTTATGAATGGGATGTAAATACTTTTTTCTTTTATAAATATGCCTGCGGTAAGCACTACATAAATTCCATTAAATAAATAACCCAATAAAATTACAGGAACAATATTCAAACCAGACCAATACTCCCTTCCAATTAACGTTTTATGGAAGACTTCGAACTGCACTATATCATTTATGAATAGTGAAATGACTATCCATATAGTTGCGGCAGCTATAGCAAAGTAAGTGAGAACTTTTGAAAAAATATTTTTTGCATTTTCTTCACTTGCCTGCTGAAGAAAGAAGGGCTGCCACGCATACTGGAACATGCTTACGAACAGCATCATAAAAATTCCGAGTTTATGATTCGCCTGGTAAATTCCATTTGTATTAAGATCAGTAAGACTTGTTAGAATTGGTCTGTCAATTCCCTGAATTATCATTGATGCTAATCCTGCAGGCAGATACGGAATCCCGAACTTCAAAAGTTTTTTTAATAACTCAACATTAATTTTTATGCGAAGTGATTTGATTACATCAGGGATTAATAAAACAAATGAAACAACAGACGCGGCAAGGTTGCTGATGAATATTGCCTCGATGTTCCACCTGAGATAAAGAATAAGATAAAGATTAAGAATTACGTTTACTGTTATGTTAATAATTTTAAATGCCGCAAACTTTTTTGCTTTTCGTTTAAGTCTTAACTGAACAAAAGGCAAGGAAGCAATTGCGTCAACAAATAAAATTGCACTCACATAATAGATGAAGTTGTCATATTCCTCAGGAACACCAACGGCAGCAAAGACACCTCGATTAAACAATATCAACAACAACGAAAAAAATAATGAGGCTGTAAATACCGAAATGAACGGAGTAGAAAAATTATCTTTCTCATCACCTATAGTTTTAGCTGAAGCGTATTTTAAATAAGCCGCATCCATACCAAAGAGCATAACAACATTCATTATTGCGATGAAGATATAAATGTTTGCAACTACACCGTAATCACCCGGCGGGAAAATATTTGTGTAAAGCGGTACTAGAAGAAAATTAAGGAACCTGCCGACTATCGTGCTGATGCCGTAAATCGCTGTATCTTTTGAAAGCTGTTTTATCTTATCGAACATTAAAATTCTTAATCAATATGAAGAAGTAATTTCTAATGAAATATCCAATGCTTTAACACTGTGAGTAATCGCACCAACCGAAATATAATCCACGCCTGTTTCAGCAATTTCTTTTACGGTATCAATATTAACCATTCCGCTCGCTTCAACTTTACATTTTGAGTTTATGATCTTAACTGCTTTTTTCATATCTGTTACAGAAAAGTTGTCGAGCATAATAACATCGACTTCAAACTTGAGTGCTTCATTTAATTCATCAAGGTTTTTTACTTCGACCTCAATTTTGTAACCGGATTTTTTTTCTTTTCTGTATTCAATACATTTTTTTACAGCATCTGAAACAGAGCCAGCAGCAGCAATATGATTATCCTTAATTAAGAACATATCGAATAATCCCGTACGATGATTAACGCCTCCGCCTTTTTCGACAGAATATTTATCAAGCATCCTAAAACCAGGCAGTGTTTTTCTTGTATCAAGTATCTTTGCTTTAGTATGCGAAATTTTTTCAGTGAAAAGATTTACAGTCGTAGCAATACCACTCATTCTTTGCATAAAATTCAGAAGTGTTCTTTCAATCGTTAGTATTGATCGTGTTGAACCTTCTAAGGTTCCGACAATTTCTCCCTTACTTACTTTGTCACCATCCTCTTTAATTTTTTTGTACTGAAGTGAAGAATCAAACTTATTAATGATAGAGGAAGCAACATCTAATCCTGCAATAACGCCATTTTGCTTAACAAGAATTTCTGCTTTTGATTTTGAATCCGGAGGAATAGTGGCTAACGTAGTGATATCACCGGAGCCAATATCCTCACTTAATGCAAGTGAAATGAGTTCATCAATATTTTTCATTTTGTGTTTTCAAAAAATGGCTTGATAGCATTAACAAAAAACTCAGGTGGCTTACTTAATTTTTTTGTAGCCGCATCTACAAAAACCAATTCTACATATCCTTCAACAATTACTTTGCTTCTTTCAGGACATGTAATTGTGTGATCAATATGAACTCTTAAGTCGGGAAGTTTTTCAACACGACATTCAATCTCCAAAAGCTCATCATAAAAAGCAGGATTTTTGAATTTGATGAATGTCTCGATCACCGGCATTCCATAGCCTCTTTCTTCAATTTCTTTGTAAGTCAGATTTAAGTCGCGCATCATTTCCGCACGACCCACTTCAAAGAACTCAAAGTATTTTCCGTTATAGACAAAATGCATTTGGTCAGTTTCAGAATATCTTATCCTGACAGTTGTGCTGCTTTTCAACATAATATTTTTTTTTAATATCAATTTATGATAAAGGAATGAGAAGAGATAATATTGGATTAGTTTTTTCTAAAAATAAAATTTTAATGAAGCCCCAAAATTTTTGTTGATGACAACAGGAGTTACTTCCATCCTGCTTTTATTTTCCTTATTGATTTTATTTGATGAGACCGGTGCATCTATCAACTGCCAAACGTAAAGTACAAGCAGCAATCCGGAGTCAAGTATCATAAGCGGGGCTGTAGTTTCGATGTCTTCCTGGCTCGACTCATCTGCAAGATTCACAAGTATCATTGTGCTAAAAGCTATACCAAATAAAAATACAGCACCTTTTCCAATTTGCCTGTTATAAAATTGACCAAAACCAGGTACCATAAATGAAAGGAAAAATGATAGGTAAGGGTTCCTGTACCCGAGTACTTTTGTTTCGTCATCAGCAGTTAAGTTGTATGCTTGTGAGATTAGATTATCCTGCCGGTTATTTTCTACGATAAGTTCTGAAAGGGTTTGTGCAGATATATTACTACATAAAACAAAAACAGAAATGAAAATAAACAGTTTCAAGTTACCCCCTAAAATTATTAGTCAGAAATATTCTATTCTATATAAGCACCCATCCTGCCAAATTTTTCAAGACGGTTGTCAATCAACTTGTCAGGTTTAATTTTTACTAATTGAGCAAGCTCTTCAATTATCGCAGCTTTAACTAATGCAGCAGCTTCATCAGCATTTTTATGAGCACCGCCAAGTGGTTCAGGAATTATTTTGTCAATTAATTTCTGTTCCAACAGATCAGGCGCAGTGAGTTTAAGTGCTTCGGCTGCCTGTTCTTTATAATCCCAGCTTCTCCATAAAATACTTGAACACGATTCAGGACTTATTACAGAGTACCAGCAATTTTCAAGCATTAGAATTCTGTCACCGACACCAATACCGAGTGCGCCGCCACTTGCACCTTCACCAATTATTACAACAATAATCGGAACACGAAGTCTGCTCATTTCAAAAAGATTTTTCGCAATTGCTTCTGCCTGTCCACGTTCTTCAGCTTCAAGACCGGGAAATGCGCCGGGAGTATCAATCATTGTTATAACAGGCTTATTAAATTTTTCTGCAAGTTTCATTAATCGTAAAGCTTTTCGGTAACCTTCGGGATTCGGCATTCCGAAATTTCTGTATAGGTTTGATTTTGTATCTCTTCCTTTTTGATGACCGATTATCATCACCTTGTAATCATCGATAGAAGCGAATCCACCAACGATAGCTTTATCATCTTTGTAGTGACGGTCACCATGAAGCTCAACAAAATTATCAGTGATGTGATAAATGTAATCAAGAGTGTAAGGTCTATCGGGATGACGTGCAAGCTGAACGCGCTGCCAGCGTGTAAGATCTTTATAAAGACTTTCTTTTAATTGTTTCACTTTACCCTCAATCTCAAGTATCTCTTTTCCAATATCAAGGTTGTCTGAAAATTTTCGCATCTCTTCAAGTTTAGCCTCAAGTGCCACAATGGGCTTTTCAAATTCTAAAATTGTCTTTGCCATAAGTACTAATGTTTACTCCACATCTTGTTTAAAGTTCTTCCGAGAATTTCTATATCCAGCCACACACTTTGATTTTTTGCATAGTAAATATCGATCTTCTCCGAAGCTTGTCCCTTAAGATTTTCAGTGTACCATAAACCGGTTAACCCTTGTTTGCCTAAGTAAAGGTTGCCGATTTGTGAACCAGCTTGTGGACCTACAAAACTGTATTTACCCCTGAATACTGAAGGAACTGTTAATATGAATCTCCTAAAATCAGATTCACTATTACTTAGCTTGCTGATGAAATATATAAAAGGATATACCAAAAACAAAACAACCGTTGAAACGAGTGCGTCGAACAATCTTTTAACAACAATTGAAGTCGGGTTTGAAATATTATATTGAATAGAGAACAATGGAACGTCATCAAGAATAGATACGGAGGTTTTGCCAACCATAAAATCGAGGTTATCACCTATGATTTTAAATTCAACATTTTCGCTCTGGCAAGATGCGACAAGGTTCATCATCTGGTTGTACGATAATTCACTTGTTGAAAAAATAACTTCATCAATTTTATTTTCGCGGATTACTTTATTAAGATTTTCGATGCTTCCTATAACGGGGATATCATTCAGTGTCTGTCCGATTTGTTTATGTGTAAATCCTACAAAGCCGGCAACAGAATAAATATCGGAATTTCTTGATAAGAGTTTGTTGCCTATCTCAACAGCATTTTGGTCAATACCGATTATTACTGCTTTTTTATTTTTTAACTTTTCTCCACTTATGTTTTTAAGGAAATATATCTTAAAAATTATACGCCAGAAAGAAAGTACAATGAATGCCAGTACATAAGTGATTATCACAACTGCCCTGCTGTATGCAAATTCATTAAAGAAAAATGTTATGGCAGACATTATAAAAAAGCTTACAAACACAGCGCCCATATTTCGCAGCACAGAAAGAGAATCTTTCCTGTAAACACCGATAAGCGATGAGATAAAAACATGAACCAGGGCAGGTATGGAATAAATTATCAACTGATGATATTGATGGAACCCTCTCCAGCTTGTGTATTTTTCATAAAGTGTTGCCGACACAAATAAACATGTGCTGTATAAAATCAGATCAACAAGGATGGATATAAGTGCAAGCTTTCTTCTTCCAAGAAAAGCAAACAGCGACCTCAGAGCAATTGCACTTCTTAAAATCATTTCAACAATCAGCGAAGTTGAAAGATGTTTTTTTACAAACAGGTGCATAGCTTCATAAAATATTTTCGTTTCATCAAGACTGCTGCGTTTAGTACTTTCGCCTTTATAGTGAATTATCTCTGTTGAGTGGACATAAAACACATTTAATCCAGATTGTTGTACACGATAACAAAAATCGAGATCCTCACCGTACATAAAAAATCTTTCATCAAGTCCGCCTATCTTTTCATACACTGATCTCGGGAACATCATGAATGAACCTGAAATAGCATCAACTTCATAAGTTTCATTTTCATTTAGGTAGGTAAGATTATAACGTGCAAATAATTTACTGTTCGGGAAGAGAGAACTTAAACCTGTCACTTTGCAAAACGATGTCCACGGACCGGGAAAACTTCTTCTGCAAGCAAGCTGAAGTGTACCGTCGGGATTTAATATTTTACATCCAGCTAATCCAGCATCAGGATTTTTTTGAAAGAAGCGTATCATTTCCTGCAACGTATCTTCACGGACAATCGTATCAGGATTAAGCAGCAACAGGTACTTTCCTTTCGCAGCCTTCAATCCGATATTATTTGCTTTACTGAATCCGAGGTTCTCTGAATTTTTTATAAGTATAACATCAGGAAATTTTTCACTTATGAATTCAACGCTTCCGTCATCGGAGTTATTATCAACAATTATTATTTCGTGGGAAAGTCCGGTTACAGCTTTGCGGATTGACTGGAGAAGGTTTTGCAGAAATTCTTTTACATTATAGTTTACTATGATGACAGATATATCCAAAAGTATTTCCTTCTAAAGTATGCCAAGCATACTTCTTAAACGAAGTTTCCATACCATAGTAATTGCTTCACGAACAATTTTTTTTGACATCTTGGATGTTCCCATTTCACGGTCCATAAAGATGATCGGTATCTCACCGACTTTAAATCCTTTTTTCCATGCTTTGAATGACATCTCGATCTGGAAAGCATATCCGTTGGATTTTACATTATCCAGGTCAATAGCTTCAAGTACTTCACGCTTAAAACATTTGAATCCGCCCGTAGCATCTTTAATTGGTAAACCGGTTATGACACGCGTGTACATATTTGCAAAATAACTTAACAATAACCTGTTCATCGGCCAGTTAATTACGTTGACACCTTTTATATACCTGCTGCCAAGTACTAGATCATATTTATTTGTTGAAGTAAGAAAGTGAGGTATCTCTTTTGGATCATGTGAAAAGTCGGCATCCATTTCAAAAATAAAATCATATTTATTTTCTATCGCATACTTAAACCCGGTTAAATAAGCTGTGCCAAGACCCATTTTACTTTGACGGCGTATGAGTTTTATTCTATCATTTGAGCGGCTTAATTCATTTATATAATCTCCGGTACCGTCGGGTGAATTATCATCAACAATAAGAATATTAATATTTTCATCCTTGCTCAGGACTTCAGGAATTAATCTGCCTATGTTTTGCAGTTCGTTAAAGGTTGGAATTATTATCAGAATTTTTCCGGATGACATTTCAGAACTTCCTTCCCGTTGTCATTATACTTAATGAAAGATTTTTAACAATCGTAAAATTAAAAATCATTCTGATTAATAAGAAAGGAAAAAGATCAGCCATAATGCCCCTTGCCAAAAAGTACAACAAAGATCGTCCTGAAGATGATTTTAAAATCCATTCGCAGTGACATGTTCTCAATATAAAAAAGATCATAGCGCAATTTAATTTTGACGTCCTCGATTGATTCATCATACTTGTGTTTAACCTGTGCCCATCCTGTAATACCGGGACGAACCTTAAGCCGTCTTTTATAGTAAGGAATTTCCTGTGATAATTTTTCTACAAAGAAAGGACGTTCCGGTCTGGGTCCAACCATGCTCATCTCGCCTTTAAGTACATTAAACATTTGAGGGATTTCATCAATCCTTACTTTACGAATAAACTTACCGACTTTAGTAATACGCGGATCACCTTTTTGTGACCAGACTGGTCCTGTACCTTTCTCGGCATCTTTCCTCATTGAACGGAATTTAAATATCTTAAAAATTTTTCCGTTCAATCCGCATCTTTCCTGGGTAAAAAGAATCGGACCGGGACTCTCTAATTTTATCGCAATTGATGTAAAGAGACACACAGGCATAGTAACTATCAGAATAATGAACGAGACTAAAATATCCATAACACGTTTTAATCTTTTTTCCCATTCAGGCATTAGCTGGGGCATAATGTCGATGAGCGGCATACCATAGATCTGGCTCGTTCGCGCCTGACCGCTAAGTATTTCATAAAGGTCTGGAACGATTTTCATCCCGACATTTTTAGCGTCACACTTGGAAATTATTTCTACAAGAACATCGTGATCATCTTTTTCAAGTGCGATGATTACTTCTTTAATATTTTTTTCATCTATTATATCCTGGATTGAATCAACATTAGCAATAACTTTTATATCGTTGAATGTCTTCCCTACATTCTCATTCTTAACCGCGATATATCCTGATATATCGAGACCAAGCGCCGGATGTTTCAGAATTTCCTTATGAACTTCATTTGCTTTTTTATTGAAGCCGACAATTAATGCGTTCCTTCTTCCAAAACCTTTAATGAGAAGATTACGTTGAAAACTTCTTATAAATAATCTTCCCGAACCAACGAGTATTAAGAAGATAGCCCAGTAAATAAAAATTAAAATGCGCTGCGGTGAGTCAACATTGTGTAAATAGTCATCAAGAAAGATCAGGAAGAACAAAATAAATATTCCAACGAACGAAGCTTTGAACAATGTGGATAGTTCATCAAATCTGGATGCAGCAAACCAGGTTCTATACATACCAACAAAAGTGAAGATGATAAGCCAGTAGAAATAAATTGCAAGCAGCGGAAGAAAAAATTCCGGCAGAATAATTAAATCAAATAACCCTGACTCAACTCTGAAATAAAAATAGAGAATAAATGAAAGGTTGATGGTAAGGAAATCAATGATGATGATTAATATTTTTTCGGAGGTTTTATTCATTTCACCGCGGGGTTGAATGCCAAAGATTTGTTTGCTGACCTTGCAGGTATTTAACAATACCAATTAACATTGCAATATTTGTCATTACAAAATAGTAGAACAATAAAAATGGCTGCATATTCATTTTCAATTTTGTCAATATAAATCCAATCAATGCAAGTCCGTAACCAGTTAATTGAAAGTATAAAAATATTTCAAAAAAATTACTCACATTATATAACAGTATATTTGTCAACAATAAGAATAACATCAGAATTGGTGAAAACCACCTTACAACCTTGTGTGACCAGAACCCGTAAGAACTAAGTCCATAAAAGGGATTGAGAAGTTTTTTTACTGCTTTTATTGTGTATAAGTTATTTGATGTGGTTCTTATCTTCCTGTAAAATTCGGCCTCGATTGAAGGCGCAGTTAACTCTTCGCCAATCGCATCTTTAATAAACAGAAAATCCTTTTTCTGCTCAAGCACTTTTAGCGACAGGTATAAATCATCACTAACGGGATGGTCGATAGGGATTTCTACAAACATATTTTTCCTCATTGAATAAATTCCCCCGTTGGCGCCGATAAGAATTCCAAGACTACCTTCTTTTTCTTTTAGCCACGTTTCAAAATCCCAATAACGTGTTTCCTGACTTCCGGACTCTTTTGACTTTTCAAAATCAAGTAGTCTTAATTTACCGCTGACGCCGCCTATTTTTTCGGAAGTGTAATAAGATACCATTTTAGTAATCGCCCCATATTCATAAATGGTATTAGCATCACAGAACACAAGAATATCACCATCAGCTATTTTGTAAAGATCATTAAGAACCTGGGCTTTACCTCTGCGGATATCAAAATTTTTTACTGTAAGATTTTTAAAATCATTTGATAATTTATCGAGTATTTCATTTGTACCATCTTCAGATTTATCTGACCCTATTATTATTTCCAGTCTGTCATCAGGATATCCGTTTGAAAACAACATACGTACGGTTTTTTCAATTACCTTTTCTTCGTTAAATACTGAAATCAGGATTGATACTTTCAGATCATTGGAAGTTGAACTCTTTATTTTTTTTGTGGTAATGAAGTTTAATAAAAAAATAGTTACAGGGTAAAGTAAATAAGAATGAAGAAGGAGAAAAAAACTTAATGTAAAAATAGTGACCAGGGTAATATTCATTTTATAAGATTTTAAGAAAGTAGTGTCTTCTCTGAAATTGTAAATTTATCCGTTTCAAAAAATTCGTGCTGCAAATTTACGCAATGGAAATAACTATTCTAAATAGATTGGATAGAATTGAAAAGTTTTACCAACTCTTTGGCACTATGGGCAAAATTAAATTTTCTGGAGCCAACAAGACCTTTGTTGCGCCATTCTTCGCTGTATTTTGGATCATTCAGTAATCTTTTGATTTCCTTATAGAAAGTTTTATCATCCAAAGGGTCAATCAGAATTGCGCTGCCTTCAAGAATCTCTTTAAGTGATGAAGTATTACTTGCAACTACAGGAATCCCAGTCTGCATAGCTTCAACAGGCGGCAGTCCGAAGCCTTCATAAAAGGATGGGAAAATAAAGACTGATGCAAGATTATATATGAAGACCAGATCGTTATCTAAAATATGGTTCAGATAAATAATATTTCTTCGCTTTTTGACTTCATTAAGAATTGGAGTTGAACCATATCCAGGTCTCCCAATCATTACAAACTTTATTTCCGGATCACTAATAAAAAATTCATCAGCGACTTTAAGTATTGTATATATGTTTTTTCTCTTCTCAATTACACCAACGTACAAGATATATTTTTCAGCTAGAGAATATTTTTCCTGAATATGCTCTCTTTCAATCTCACTGATTAATTGTGGGTGGAATTGTTCATCTGCAGCCGGATAAATAACACTGATCTTTGAGTGTGAAACACTGAAATAACGTTGAATATCTTTTTTAGAATTTTCGGAGATAGTAATAGTATGATCACTTTTACTGATTGTTAACCGAAGGAAAATATCGATGTAAGTTCTGAACGTTCTTGAATGAAATGATTTATCTACACGATGAAACACATCATAAATAGCTGATATATATTTAACACCCTTAACTTTCCTTATGGGCACAAGCTGATTTGATGAGAAGAATATATCTATCTCATTATTTTTGAGCACCTTTGGTAGTACAAAATTTGTCCAGACAGGAGAATATAATTTTTCAGGGATAAATTTTTGATTTCCGGTTACAACGCTTTCAAAACCATCTGGAAGATTTTTGAGCTGGACTTGAGATATTAATATGTACTGATTTGTGGAATCATATTCTTGGATATGGTTTAATAAACCTGAAATATATCTTCCAACCCCGGTCATTTTTCTTTCAAGGATGCGAGCATCAATAGCAATTCGCATTTAAACCCCGGCTTTTAATGTCGTTACATTAATTGCAGGATTGTATTTAAGATTATTCTGTATCAGAAATAAAAAGGCTTTAATTTTTTGAACAGATTTATTAAAACCAAATGGAATTAGGAATGTCCAAATTATGATTTGTACTATGAGTTCAATTCTAAGAAATAGCTTCATTATAAGTTTGCTAATCCCGCGGCTGTGTTTACTGATAAAAATATTCTTACTACTGTATGTTCTAATCGTATAAAGCATATAATTTTTTTTGCCTGATACACTCCCGATATGATGTATTCTATGTTTAGGGGCATATATTATTTTGAAACCGGCATTTGATACTCTTTTGCATAAATCAACTTCCTCGGAAAACATAAAATAATCTTTATCAAAGCCACTCACTTTTGTAAATACTTCACGTCTTATAAAAATTGCAGCTCCCAAAATCCACCCAACTTTCAGAAAATTTTTCTTACTAAGCTTACTATAAAAATGAGTTATCAGTCCTTCCAAAAAAACACCAATCCCTAAAACGTGAAAAAATTCAAAAAAAGGATTTGGATAAAATCCCGCTGAAAAATCAAAAAACGGTTTTCGCGTCAGTTGTTTAGGACCAACTATTCCAACTGAATTATCTTCAATCAGCAGCCTCGTGAAAAGGCTAAAAATATTTTCTGAAATAATTGTATCCGGGTTAAGGAAACAGAATATATTACCTTTCGCTTTACTTGCACCAAAATTACATGCTTTTCCAAATCCTAAGTTTTCATCCTGATAATAAAATGAAATATTTGACTTATTAAATTTCTTTTGAACAACTGGTAATTTCTTATCCGGAGAGTTGTTATCTATTATAATAATTTCAAATTCCAGTTCATCAACTTGACTGAATGTATTATATAGTGATTTAAGACAATCTTCAATTTCTTTAGCAAGATTATAGTTAATTATTATGATGGAGATTAACACAGTATTTAATTCCGGTGAATATAATTTTGATTTTATGAATTTTACAAATATTGAGTTTGTATTTTGTGTTGTATGAATTAAACATAATGATGTCGGTGTTCAATAATTGATTATAAAATAATTATTCTTCAACCGATTGCTTATTAATTACATCAAGTTTCAAATAAATTGCAGATATTGACCAGAACATTATTGAGAATTGGAGTCCATCTAAGGTTGGTTCAACTAAAGTGTGCACTAAAGCTCCAATAATAGCAGATAAAAAACACCATTTAAAAATTTTCAACTTATTGTCTTGTTCAATTTTATAATGCGAATATAACTCCCTCATAAGAAAACCAATTATTGCTGAATACATGATGAATCCTACTATTCCAACTTCTCCTAGTGCCCCAAGTATTATATTGTGAGCCGCAGGAGAAGTATCGGGGGGTAATATAAAGGTTGCATAATAACTCAGATTACCGAACCCAACCCCTGTTATTGGATACTTTAAAAATGCATGCCAAACATCCTCATAATAATTAATTCGAGAATATAATGAACTACTCGTATCAAGGGTTGCAATGCTATCAAATAATACATACGTCAATGGGTTTAATAATAGTAAAGTTGTAATTAATATAATCATTGACAGAAACGGGATTAGGGTTCTAGTACTCAATACCCTAGAAAATAATATTACTAATGCAAAAACCAGTGCTATTATTCCACCTCGTGATAAAGTGAGTATAAAAGCAAACGACATTGAAATGAGTGAGAGAATAATAAAATATTTTAGTTTCCTAGAATTGGAGTAATATAGATATCCAATACTTATCGGGATAATCACTACAAAAAAAGCAGCAATATAATTTGATTTTCCCCATCCAACTGACAACAGATTTTTTTTTAGAAATAGACCTACAATGCCTTTTGCAAAGCCGCCTAATTCAAAAAGTACTTTGAATTCTAGGATTGATAATAAAAATCCCCAAGTTATGATTGTCAGTATAAGAGTTCTTACATTCTTACTTTCTTTGATAGAATAATAAGTTAAACTGAAAATAAAAAATCCAGCAAAATAATTTTTCCAGTAGGAAATAACTCTAAATTTATCGACGGCAATGATCAATCCTATTATCAAGCTCCAAACTAAGAATGGAATCCATAACAGAACTAAATTATAGAATCTAGTAGCATGGTTGATTTTTGATAAATATCTGAAAATTGTTATTACTATCACTATAAATAAAAAGAACTCCACCACCAGTACAGATGGACCTGAAGTTGTAGTGCCAATGACCACAAGTGAATCGATAAGTATCGCAAAAAGAAGAGTTTGAACCAAAGTTATAATATTGCAGTACGAATAAATAAAAAAAACAATCAGGAAAAATCCTGAAACAATAATCAATGCAGGATAATAGCCTATAAAAATTATTGAAATTAATAACGCTATCTCAACAAGAATCAAAAATCGAATTTTATAAAGTTCTTTTAAAAACAATTTTATTTTGATCTTTTTGTAAAGTTAATTTTTAAAGGATCAATTATTCCATCTTTTAACTTTCTATAACTTATTTCATTGGATTTTAACCTTTTATAAGAATTATTTATTAAAGCGATCAAACTGGAAATCAAAAAGGAGATGATTAATGCAGAAATTACTATCAGTGATCGCTTAGGCCCAGACTTTTTCTGGGGGGCGATCGCTTCATCCACAACCAAGATAACTGGAATGTCTTTTTGCTCCTCTATTTTAGCTTGTTCATAAATAGGGTAGATAAATTCCAATAACATTGTTTGTATTTCAAAATTTCTTTTTAACCGAAGATATTTAATTGCTGTTTCAGGTACTTTTTTAAATGGTATAAAAAAATTTATTGATGATCTGAAACTGTTTTCATCACCAAAATTCAGAGATCTTAATCGTTTTTCCATTTCTGTAATTTCGAGATCAGCTTGTAAAATAATTGGATTATCCACAGCATATTTTAATTTAAGTAGGTCTCTTTCAATTTTTGTTGATTCAATTTTAGCTCTAAGTTCGGAAGCAACTGAAATTGCTGACTTTATTTGTTCCTCTATTTCAAATACATGATTTCTCTCACTAAAAATTTGAATACTATCTTCAAGTTTTCTTATCTCGTTCTGTACTTCCAAAAATCTTTTCTCAATAAAAACTCTGTTATTCTTTGCTTCCGAGATACTAAGTTCAGTGCTGAGCTCATTCAAAACTTGAACATAGAAATTTGCAATTTCTGCTGCTCGGTCTGGTTTTTTATCTTTTACAGATATTATGATGTTTCCCTCATCCTCAATATTGAAATCAACATGGTCGCTTAATTCATTCAATACATTTTCAATTGGGTTTCTTTCATCAATTTCATAAACTTTTCTAAGTTCGAATTTATTTATCACCCTAATTGAAGCTGATCTACTTTGGAGGAGTACTAAATAATTGTATGCTTCGTCTGTGACATTTCCTAATCTACCTCCTAATGTTTTCGAGATATCTTTTATTGTATTTGAAAAACTAGCTATATCTCCAAATAAACCACCCTTTTTTTTGGGGGAAATAAACGACACTTTTGCTGTGTAACTATTTGGTAATAATAAACTTACAACTGCAGCGACAATTGTGATTACTACCACATTAATAATAATCATTCTCCTGTGTGCCACTAAAACAGTCAGTAGTTCAATTAAATTTGAAGATTTCGTTTCTTTCGAATCAGACATTTTTTACCTAAAGTTTAAGATCTAATGATTAAAAGTAATATTTTTTGAGATGTGATTGCAATATATTTAATTGAACAGTACTCAATTAAATCTTCACGATATATTTTCTTAGTAAAGATAAAGTATAATTATGCTGTAATGTATAAATAGTTTATCATTGAAATATTTGTAATAAAGTCATTTTAGAGATAAATAGTTTTCCAAAGATAGTAGAACTCCTTCGCCTGGCAACATTAGAATCTTTATCAGATGGTTTTGAGCCTTTAAAATCTTTCCTCCAGCATTTTTATCGAACTCATAAACTGAATACTGCCGATCAAATTTTATAGTTATACTTGACTGATTTCTGACATCTTTATTTACAACCATTAAGTATTTTTTATCGTTTGGTGGGGACTGCTTCTCATAAAAAACTCCTATTAAGATTTTAGGGTCGGAATCTAAATCATTATTCTTTATTATACTCTTGATTGGTGCATTTTCAGGAAGATTATTCAATATAGACTTTGATATTCCAATTTGATTACTTGGATATAAAGATGTGTGTATCACTTTCTCTGATTCAAGATTATTTAAGATTTTCCCAAGAGTTTGAACCTGTTCATTAAGTTTTTTCACAGGTAAATAGTTTCTACCGTACGAAGTATCTGCGGTATATATATTATCAACATTTTTTTCTAGAATCCATGAAGTATACCCGTACTCTTCTAAAGCCCGAGAATACAAATAATAACCAATACCTTTCGCCCCATATGCTAAAGCAGAAAAAACCTGGAATCTAATTTCTTCAAAAGTTGGATTTTTGTATTCGCCATGTCCACTCGATAGAATAATTGTCCAGAATGGAATATTTCTCGTTTTTGCTTTTTTGCTTATTATTTCCAAGTTTGCGAAGTAATCACTTCTAAATCCACCAAATTCTTCTTTTCTAAATGGATAATGATCAAAACAGAGTAAACGTGGTTTATACTTTTGAGAAGCTATGAACAATTCCAGATATTTTTCATAGTCATACAAATTTGGTGTGCCTTCCCAATAAGTTGGGAACAAGTTTACGAAAGCTAACTTTCTACTGAAGGTAGTATCTTTTAAAATTTGTGATGAAAGTATATTTACATCTTCATTATCATCATTTGGTACAAAATCTAAAAAACCGCAATTTTTTCTATTTTCTCCAGGTTCATCCCAAATGTACCAACCATAAATATACTCATCATTAAACCGCTCTAAATATTTCTTAATATCAACATTCGTAGTGTTATTTGAATTCTTAAACACATATTCATCTTTGCATTCATTTTCTAAAATGACTATTAATTGAAGGTTACTATTTTTCAGTTTGCTGATAGCTTTTTGTACCTCAAAAGGTTCAGGCATATAACCCATGGTCGTATTGATTACAATATTTATTCCTCCTTTTTCTAAAATTTGGAGTGAGGCCACTAAGTCGTTGGTCTTTTGCGGAAAATTATATGCAATAATTGGGAAAAGATTTCTTGGGTCATGCCAACTGTTTGTCTCTTGCGTATCCCTAATTGGTGTCGCGGGATATTTAATTTTATAAACTTCCAACACTTTAGAAAAAATAAAATTATTTATTCGAGTGGATGATTTTGTCAAAATCACAATTGAACCGATTCCGACAAAAATTATCAACAAAAATTTTGCTTGACGACTTATCATTTTAGGTTAAACAGTTCTTGTTAGAATATCATTTTATTAAAAGTTGGATTTACAATCTTCTATTCGATGAGTCTTACAATCTAAAAGTGTACATAATTCATTAGCTGAGACTATTTTAATTATTTAGGAACAATAATTAATTCCATAATTGGAAAATAAATTAACGCTTACCCCTTTTTCAACTCCTGGGAAATAAAATCTAAAATGTTCAAATCGCTTGGGTTGCTATAAAGTTTATCAATATTCAATTCTATAAATTTTTTACTTATTCTTGAAAAATCTAGCAACAGTAATTTTTCAATGATGGGAAAATCGAATCTGTATTTTAAAATCTTCGCTGGATTTCCGCCAACAATTGCATAAGCAGGCACGTCACTAATTACCACACTACCAGCGGCAATTACTGCTCCTTGATGAATGGTCAGGCCAGACAATATAATTACATCCATCCCTATCCAAACATCATCCATGATTCTGATAGGGCCTTTACTATAAGCTTCACTCTTTTGGTCCATCACCCTGACTTTGAATGGGAATGTTGATATTAAATTATGTTCATGATTTCCGCCCAGAAGAAATTTAACACCTTTAGCTATTGAGACTAGATTTCCAATTCTAAGATTTTCATTTTCTGCCCCCCAAGAATATACTTCCAATGGCCCATAACTGAGATATCCAACCTCAACTCTATTCAAAGGGAAAAGATTTATCGGATATGTACTGTTATGTTTATTTTTAATTCTCCATTTTTTTTTGAAGAATAAGATTTTGAGCATTCTAATTATTTTTGATATCATTATCTAATTATTTTATTATCTTTAATTTTTTCAAAAACCTATATTCAATCAGAAAAATTAACGATTCGGTAAAAAGCCAGACAATTGGTACTGCAAGAAATCCGAAATACTTAATACAAATGTATAGTATAATGATATGGGTTAATCCACAATAAAGGACTATCATTGTAAATATTTTTTTGTATCCAAAATTAATTAATCCCTGTATCCCCAATATGTAATTTCCCCAACTAACAAGAAGAATCCATGAAAGTATTGTTAAAATCAATATACTTTGACTATAATTTTGACCAAGAAATGTGTTAACTATCCAAGGCGAAAAAAATGTTAGTCCTAAAGAAATAAAAAATGTGATTAAAATAGTTATTCTAAAAATCTTGTTAAAAAGTCGAATCGTTTCATCTCTATTCACTATGAAAAGTTTTGAGAAATAAGGGAATAATGCTTGAAAAAGCGGCATTCCAAGTTGTTGAAAAGCGGTGAATATTTTTTCAGCAGCAACATAGTAACCAACAATTATATTATTCGTTAGAAATCCAAGTAATACACTATTGCTAGTTGTATAAAGATTCATTGAAACATTTGAAACAAAAATATAAAACCCCTCTTTAAAGTGTAATAGGAGTTCATTTCGGCCCGGGAAATGAAAATTAAGTTGACGAAATCTAAAAGCAATGATAAATGCAATGATTCCTGGAATAACTATACTAACTGAATTTAATATGCAAAACAAAAGATAATCATCCTGATATTTTATAAATATGAAAATAGAAACTGCAAATAATATTTTAGCTATTATATTGATTATAGCCACTTCTTTCATTTTCTCAATACCCTGGAAAAACCATTGAGGGAAAAAAGCAGAACCGATTATTGAAAGTGAAGTGAATAAGTAAACTAACTTATCAGAATTTAGCTTTTCTAGGATAGTCACAGCGAAAATCAAAATTATAATTGAAATTATCGCAATAAAAAATTTGATAATAATGACAGAAGAAAATATTTCAGAAATCTTTTTTGAATCATCCCTGGATATTGATATTTGACGAGTTGCAGAAAGGTTAAATCCAAAATCAGTAAATATCAAAAAATATCTAATAATCGATTGGGCAAATGCTATTAGTCCAAATTTTTCTGGTCCAAGAACGCGAACCAAATAAGGCAATGTAACCAGAGGTAAAAGATAAGATGCTGCCTGTAAGAAAGTTAATGATAAGAAGTTTTGAAAAACTGATAGCCTTTCTCCTCTCAATATTGTTTTTATCTTACTTAGTAGCAAAATTTTTTTTATCAGAATAATGTTGAGCTAGTCATGAAATTTAATTTTTTATCTTTTACCTATTTATCAATAGTCAGTAAAAAAAGTTCACGATGACAATATTTCGAATTTAATAACAAATTAATTTCTCTGATTGTATTCCTCAATTGACTAACTTATATAGGGTACAAATAAATGGGATTAAACAGATTAAATTTTCAGTAAATATGTAACTTTATCTCTGTTGACTAAAAGAATCGCTTTTATTTTATCTATTGTTCTTTTTGAGGTAAACTCTCTTTTCCAGGTTTTATAATATCCGGATCGTGAATTTTTTATTGTTGAAAGATCATACCGTTTAAATAAGCTATCCAGATTTTTCTTTGTGAAAGTGTGAGGGTGTCCTTTATCAATTAAAAAAAACTCCATCACTTTTCTGATTAGTTTTCCCCATAAATGGTAAGTGTTCTGCTTGAAATATACTATTCCGTTATCACCAAGAACTCTTTTTATTTCTGAAATAACTTTAACAGGACTTTCACAATGATCCAAGACATTGTCCATAATAATCAAATCAAAGGTTTTGTCTGGAAATGGAATTTCTTCCCCCCTTGCTGTTATATATTTTACCTGACTGTCTCTCTGTGTTCTAAAACTTCGGATGCTTGAATAAAAATTTTCTAAAGGATCAAAAGCATAGCGTTGACCGCTGCTGGTTAAATAAGTCAGTATTCCACCTGCACCGCTGCCGCATTCAAGAATTTTGGAGTCATCTTTAATTGAAAAATGAGCATTGGTGTATTGAACCAGTTCCGTGGCAAAACTTTTATAAAAATCAAAGTCAATAGTCTCACTTCTTTTTTCCCACCAGTTTCGCTCATAATCCTGAGCTAAATTCCATCTGCTCATACAATTTTAACTACAGCCATTTTTCAATTTGATGAAAGTCTTTTATTTGGTCTTAAATTTTAGTTGTTAAGTTAATATTTTGGGTGAAGATATGACAATGCAATTCCAATAACGATTTTCCTTTTGCGATATAAGTGTTCAACTTTCTTCTTGACTTTAACTAATTATTTCCAAATATTTGACCCAAGAAAAATTCAAGGAAAAAATTTATTACTGATTTGCTACTATTTTAATTTTCGTTCGTCTAAAATAATAAGAACGTTTTTAAATTAACAGAGTAGTAAATGTACGCCGATTCGGGATATACTCTGATCGGTTTTTTGTTTTTAATATTGAAACTTATTGGGAAAGGACCTTGTTATAGCAGTTGATACTTATTCGTTAGCTAATGCATTCATTAACAAAGAAAGGAACGAAGCGATGAAGACTCTGCAAGCAAAAATCGAAAATCCTTTGTCTGATCTCATCAGCGATGATATTTATGATCTCCTCAATTCTCAGGGCTTGATTGATGAGAAGTCAGTCCGTGATTATAAAATCAGGAAAAAATTCAAACAGCTCCGTGCCAGTAAAGTAAGCGCTGGAGATGCTATTGATGCACTGAGAGAGGAATATCCTTATCTCCAGTTCGACACTATAAGGAAAATCGTTTACCAGATAAGTAAGTAAACATGGTGTCCTAATTTCACTTATATATTCAAAATAGAAATTGTCATTCTGAATTTATTTCAGAATCTCTTTAGTTTAATTGATCCCGAAACAAGTTCGGGATGACTAATTGTGAAATTTGGACACTACTCAAATAAATATCCGCTTGACAAAGTAAAGCGACAGGCATATATTTAATCAGACTCTTTCAAAGGGTTCTCCCCTGCCCTTTGATGCAAATGGGTCGGGCCCAGTGGTATCCCTATCACTGGGCTTCATTTTATAATTTGGAGACTTTATGGCAAAGACGGTAAGAAAAAAAACTGCTCACGGAATAAAAAAATCTTCGGTTTCTCCTTTTAGTATATACTGGACAAAATCTAATTACAGCCTTTTAATCGTCGGAATAGTTTCACTCATTCTCGGTTTTTATTTCCTCAGTATTGGTCCCTGGGATAGTGCATCATCACTTGTAATAAGCCCCATTCTATTATTCATTGGTTATGTATTGATCTTTCCTGCATCAATTTTATTTAAGAAAAAAAACGAGCAACAACAGGAAACAAAGTAATTGCTTCTGGCTAAGGTTAAAGGAAGTGTTGTATCAACTCAAAAGAATGAACACCTTAAAGGGCATAAACTTTTATTAGTAAGAATTATTGATCTATCCGGAAATTTTATCGGCGAGAATGATATAATCGCCCTGGACTTAATAGACAGCGGAATCGGCGATACAGTTCTTGTTGTGCAGGAAGGTTCAGCGGTTGTTAAAATATTAGGACATAGAAAAGCTCCAGTGCACACAATAATTGTTGCACACGTTGATAACATAGATATTCATTAATTAGTCAAAACCCAAACTTCACTTCTTATAATTTGAGCAAACTATCTTTTGATCAGCTTGTAAATCTTCAGTTGTTATTATCTGTTGAAGGTATCGGTCCCGGAAAAATCCGTTCGCTGCTTGCTCAATTTAAATCCACAGAAAAAATTTTATCCGCAGATTATAATTCTCTCGTAAAAGTTGAGGGCATCAGTACAAATCTTGGGAAGAGAATTGTCCGTGTGAAATCACGACGTGAAGAAACTGAACGGTTTGTTGAGACTGAATTAAACACTCTTGAAAAAATCGGCGGCAGAATAATTACCGTTTGGGATAAAGAATTCCCCTCATTATTAAAAAAGATATACGATCCGCCCTTACTGTTATACGTTAAAGGAAATTTTTCTGAACAGGATAATTATTCCTTAGCGATAGTCGGGACAAGAATGCCGACCAACTATGGAAGAGTTCAAACTGAAAAAATTGCCGGTGAACTTTGTGAAAATAATATTACTATCATCAGCGGACTTGCACGCGGTATAGATTCAATCGCACATAAATCCTGCATTAAAAAAAATGGAAGAACAATTGCTGTGATCGGTTCAGGGCTTGATGTGATTTATCCACCCGAGAATAAAAAATTATTTGATGAAATTTCTGAAACCGGATTAATCATTTCTGAATTTTCACTCGGTGCAAAACCTGATGCACCTAATTTTCCAAAACGGAACAGGATAATTTCAGGAATGTCATTGGGTTGTATAGTGATCGAAACCGGAATAACAGGAGGTGCGATGCAAACAGCTTCATTTGCACTTGATCAGAACCGTGAAGTTTTTGCGTTACCAGGATATGTTGGTGTTAGGCAATCAGAAGGGACAAACGCTTTAATTCAAAAAGGTGAAGCAAAATTAATTACGTCGGCAGAAGATGTACTTGTTGAACTTGAATTGAAACTTAAACCTGTACTCGGGAAAAATATTCCCAAACCGCAGGAGACACTCAATATGTTTGAGGAAAAAATTGTCGCTTCACTTTCAATGGAACCGATGCAGATTGATAAAATTGCATCACTCTCCAATCTTACAACATCTGATTGTCTTGTTCATCTTCTTTCACTTGAGTTTAAAGGAATTGTAAAACAACTGCCCGGTAAAACTTTTATACTGATTTAGTCGTAATTCTTTTTGTTCTTCCACAAAAATTTCAGCCACTCTTTTAATTTTTTCTCCTGCCCGTTTTCAGTTGGAAGATAAAACTGTTTGTGTTTAATCTCATCGGGAAGATACTGAGCACCAATAAAGTGATTATCATAATGATGAGCATATTTATAATTTTTCCCGTAACCAATATCCTTCATCAGCTTGGTGGGTGCATTTCTTAAATGAAGCGGAACATTGTAAAGAGGTTGTTCTCTAACTTCACCAAGTGCACTTTCAATACCCATATAAGAAGCATTGCTCTTTGGTTGTGATGCCAGGTATGTTGTACACTGCGCAAGGATGATCCTCGCTTCAGGCATTCCGATTTTGTCAACAGCACTGAACGCTGCTTCGGCTAGCACTAATCCATTTGGTGATGCGTTACCAATATCTTCTGACGCAAGTACAATTAATCTTCGTGCGATGAATAAAGGATCTTCTCCCCCTTCTATCATTCTTGCGAGCCAGTATAATGCGGCATCAGGGTCACTTCCTCTAACACTCTTTATAAATGCAGATATTACATTGTAGTGTTCTTCGCCGGCTTTATCATAAATGATATTTTTCTTCTGAACAACATTTTCCAAAACTTCTTTAGTGATTTTTATGTCTTCACTACCCGATTCCTGTACAACTGCTGCTTCAAACACATTCAGCAAAGTTCTTGCATCACCACCGGAGAGGTAAAGCAGAAAGTCTTTATCGATATCCGAAATATTAAGTGATGATAAATATTCATCATTCGCAATTGCGGATTCCAAAATCTTAATCAAATCATGTTTGGATAATTCTTCAAGTAAAAATATTCTTGTGCGTGATCTCAAAGCCGGTATAACCTCGAACGAAGGATTTTCAGTTGTAGCTCCGATAAGTATAATCAATCCTGATTCTACTGAATGAAGCAGTGCATCCTGTTGTGATTTATTGAAACGATGGATCTCATCTATAAATAAAATTGTCCGCTTGAAATATTGTGCATTCTGTTTTGCGACTTCAATAATCGCACGAATATCTTTTACTCCCGAGGATACAGCATTTATCTGGTGAAAATCTGAGTTGGTATGTTCGGCAATAATTTTTGCGATTGTTGTTTTGCCGGTACCCGGAGGTCCCCAAAGAATGAATGAACTTAACGTATCATTCTCAATCATTAATCTAAGTGGTTTTCCTTTGCCAAGCAGTTCTTTTTGTCCGAAGAATCCTTCAAGGGTTTTGGGTCTTATTCTTTCGGCGAGCGGAATCTGAGGAATATTTTGTGAGGACATTTTATTCTTCTTTCACTTCAATAACTTTTTCACCGGGACGTATCATATCATATTTTTCGCGTGCAGTCTTTTCAATTTTTGCGGGAACTTTTCTCTTCAGTGAATCTATTTCTGCTTCAAGTTTTTTGTTTTCATCTTCAACTTTTTTTATCTCTTCTTTAAGTGAATTCACTTCTTCTTTTAGTTTGAGATATTTTATAACTCCCTGTTCATTAAAAAAAACAAAAAGTACTCCGATGACTAAAGCGATTCCGAACAAATAAAATTTAAGATTACTCTTTTTTGTTTTCGACATTACAAACTGATTTGAATTATCCGCTCTATAAGTTGATCGAATGAAATACCGACAGCCTTTGCCATCTTAGGAACAAGGCTTGTTGCCGTCATTCCTGGTAATGAGTTTACTTCAAGGCAGTAAGGTTTATTATCTTCACTCAACCTGAAATCAACACGTGCATAAGAACTGCAATCCAATGCTTTGAATGCCAACAACGCCTGCGACTGAAGTTCGGCTGCTACTTCATCCGGGATTTTTGCGGGCACTTCGTACTCACTCATACCTGAAGTGTATTTACACTCGTAATCGTACAAACCGTGTTTAGGTTTTATTTCAAGTACGGGGAGTGCTTTATCTTCAATTACAGCAACTGTCATTTCACGACCTGCAATGAATTCTTCAATTAAAACTTTCTCAGAAAAATTGAATGCGAGTTTCATTGCTGCTTCAACATCTTTATCACTTTTACATACCGTTAACCCAACAGTCGAGCCTTGATCATTGGGTTTTATCACGCAAGGATATGAAAGTTCATCATTAATTTTTGCAGCAATAATTTTAGATGACAAATTTTTATCACCGACTGTAAAACCTTTTGCTGTTCGGACATTGTATTCCTTGAATAAAACTTTTGACATTGTTTTATCCATCGACAGTGCGCTCGATAAAACTTTTGAGCCTGTATATTTTAATCCTTTAAGTTCAAGAAGCGATTGTATTGTTCCATCTTCGCCGTATTTACCGTGAAGCGCAAGAAATACAAGATCAATATTATTAAGCTGTGGAAGACTGCAGGCATCAAGATAATTTTTTGTTGATAGGTCTGAATAATCCGTCTTGCTGAAAAAGTCTTCAGGTTTTTCGGGTTGATTTTTTCCGTATGCCGGATCAATTAAAATAGTTTCATATCCAAGACCGATTAAAGTTTTATATATAGATGCGGCAGATGATTTTGAAACTTCACGTTCGGGAGATGTTCCGCCAAGGAACAAAGCAATTTTAGGTTTAACTGACATAAATTGTTTTCAAAAATTGAAGTGTAATTATTTTATAAAATATTCCTGATATCAGGTTTTAATCCGTATGATTCTTCTGCGATTGCAACAAGTTCTTTTATACTTTCAGGATCAAGTTCTTTTTCCCCGCCGAGTAGCCTTGCTATAAATATAGTCTTCGCAGCGTGTTCAAGTTTTTCCATTTTGTAATAAGCGTCATAAATATTTCTGCCGAGTGTAACAGCACCATGATTCTGAAATAAAAATCCCCAGGCATAATCTATATAAGGCTTCATACTGAGTGGAAGATTATCTGTTGATGGCGTTGCGTACTTGCATAGAGGGACTTTACCGAGAGTCAGCATGACTTCTGGGAAAATATTTTTATCAAAACTTTCACCTCTTACCGCAAACGCAGTTGCATAAACAGGATGACAATGTACAACAGCGTTAACTTCTTTCCTGTGTGCATAAGCATAAAGATGAATTTTATATTCTGTCGATAATTTACCTTCTCCGGAAATAATATTACCGGAAGCATCTATCTCAAGTATATCTTTTTCTGCAACATCACCTTTGCAAACTCCGGAGCGGGTTATATAAAAAGTGTTGTTTGAAGTTGCAGCAGAAATGTTACCGTCGTACGCAGATACAAAACCTTTTTCATAAATCCTGTGACAGACATCAACTAACTTTTTTCTGTCCGGCATTTTGCTTCTAACTCTTCCATAAGTTTAAGGTTGATTAATCCGTCGTACCCGGTAACAAGCGGGGTTTCGTTTTTAAGAAATGAATTCTGCACAGATTTAATCTGGTGATATAATTTATTAGCACGTTTGCGGAAAGATTTTTTTGCTTCACCATCAAGCATAATAGTAAGTTTAGATGGAAATAATTTTACACCGATATAACTTTCAATACTTAATGAACCTGTATGACCAAGTATTTCAATCCTGTTAAAAGATTTTTTGTTGTTGTACGAAACATTAAAATATCCATAACCACCTTTAACAAACTTCACAATCGCAGATGAAAAATCTTCAACTTCACTTTTGTAAACGACCTGGTCCATAACTCCGTTTATGATTTCAATCTCACCGCCGAAATATCTTAACATGTCAATCATGTGTGTTCCGAGATCTCTTAATGCGCCACCGCCGCTTTTTGCCATACTGAATCTGAAATTTGATCCGGGCGGGAAATCAATATTAAAGTTCAACTGGATGGATACAAGTTTGCCAAGCATCTGGTTTTTGAGTATCTCTTTTGCCTTTGTAACAAGCGGGTGAAAACGATGTACATATCCGACAGAAAAAAGTACTTTATTTTCTTCGCAGGCTTTAATCATTTCTTCAGCTTCAGAAGAATTTAAAGACATCGGCTTTTCACATAAAATATTTTTACCAGCTTGTGCGGCTTTAATCACTTGTTCTTTATGAAGATGATTTGAACTTGCTACATAAACTGAATCAATATCCGATTTCAAAAATTCATCATAGCTATTGAAGTAATTATTAACACCGAATTTTTCTGAAAGAGATTTTGCGCGGCTCAGGTCGGCGCTGAAGAGTGAAGTAACGGTACTTCTCGGCAACAGATTTATTGCTGGAAGTATGGATAGCTCAGTGAACCTACCGCAGCCTGCTACTCCCCATTTAACTTTTTTAATACTTCGTTTTTTAATATTCAGCATTTTCTATTTTAAAAAATTTTCTTTTCAATTTTCAACCTGTCCATAAGTTTTATGATGGGCAATGAATTCTGCATAATATAAAAATGAACACTCGGCACATTATGATCCATCAGCTCTTCAACCTGTCTCGCAGCCCATTCTAAACCAACATCAATTACATGATCAGGTTTAGCTGAATAAACCTCATCAGCAAGTGCGTCAGGAATATTTATATAGAAATTTTTGGGAATGTTAACTAAGTGCGCTTTTGTAGTAAGTATCTTTAATCCCGGAATTATAGGAACTGTTATTCCTTCCTGCCTGCATAGTTCAACAAACTTAAAATACTTTTTATTATCGAAAAACATTTGCGATACAACATATTCAGCACCGGCATCAACTTTTTCTTTGACATATTTAATGTCGGTTTTTAAGTTCGGCGCTTCAAAATGTTTTTCGGGATAACCGCTAACACCAATACAAAAATTTGTAGGTCTTGCATCAAGAAGATTTTCTTCAAGATATTTTCCATTGTTCATTGCGACAATCTGTTTGACAAGATCGGAAGCATAAACATTTACACTCTTTCCTCTCGGAACCGGTTTTTCATACCCGCTGTCATCGCCCCTGATTGCAAGCACATTTTCGATCTGCAGGTAATTTAGTTCGATAAGAAAATCTTCTGTTTCTTCGCGTGTAAAACCCTTTGTCAGAATATGAGGAACAGCATCAATGTTGTACTTGTTCTGAATTAACGCACATATACCAAGTGTGCCGGGACGTTTACGTTTTATTTTTTTTGTGATGCCATGTGGTGTTTCATCATAAACAACCTCAGCACTGTGACTTGTAATATCAATAAACGGAGGTCTGTATTTTACTATGTCATCAATTACGGACAACAGCCCTTTTATATCTCCGCCCCTTTTAGGCGGAATTAGTTCAAAGCTTATCAGAGGCTCTTTAGCTTTTGCAAGATGTTCAATTACTTTCATTCAGTCCTGTATTTTTTAATGAACAAATTTAACATAAAAATGATTAACTGCACACGAAGTATGATTTGATCTAATTACCCGGAACAATTCTTAATAATTTGTGTTTAGAATTTTTGATTGACGATTCATCAGTCCTTATAGTTATGTACTTACCTCGCAGCCAGCTTTCAACCATATCCTTGTAGTGATCACTCATTACATTCCCCGATTGACCTGTTGTAAGTATTAGCTGAAACTCATCGGGCTTTGCAAAATCAAAAATATATTTCATTGATGGTCCAAGATTATTTTCAAATTCTTCATGATCAAACCCGGGGAGTATATCAGTAGAATTAAAAAAAGAATATTCAGTATTAAAAATGGTTGTTCCGTCACCGCCGATTCCGGTTGGACCTGCATTTATATATTCATCGATCAGACCGGAATAGCCGCTGAACGGATGTTTAAACTTAAACTTGTGAAGCTTACCCCACTGCCATTCACTTATATCTTTCCCGAATAATTTTTCAAGATGTGTAAGAGCGTCATCAATACTTTTTCTGATAATAAAATCTTTTGATTCAATTTCATTTGTTGTTATGTCATCAAACCAGGATGATGAAGGATTCTCAAGCAGTTGTAATACTGACCTATAAGGTACATTTGCTACTGATACATATTCATTAAAAAGATCATCACCCATTTCATCAAGAAAAATATTTCTCATCAGGTATTTGAAAAACACAGCATAGATTGAAGGAGTCTGACTATACTCGCCCAATTCAAAATCCCAGTTTGTAAAAAGTGATAATGTCTGATTTAAATTTTCATCATTCACCTTTATTCCTTCAAACGATTTAAGGATGTGCGAAGTTATCTGCCTTGCATAAGGAGAAACAATGTCATTCTGATAAAGTTCAAAATCTTTTGTCGAATGTTTACTCTTTGATATTAACAGCTCATTAATTCTTTCAATACGTGAAGATGGTTCCCAGAGATTCGATATATGATATTTAAAATCTTTAACGGTTTTATTATTTGCAGTTGCTATAAAATTTTCTTTGGGGTTAAAGAATGAAGGAGTTTCACTTTTTGACAGATACCCTTTCCAATCGTTTGCTGTTGTTGTTCCGTCAAAAACAAAAGTAGGATTGTTGTTACCTCTTAACGGAAGTCTTCCTCCAAAAACATATCCGATATTTCCGGCGTTATCGCCATAAATAAAATTCTGTCCCGGCACACTGAAACCTGAAACCGCTGATCTAAACTCATCCCGGTTTTTTGCTTTGTTGATACTGATGTAACTGAATATTTCATCACTTGGATCATTACCAGACCAGCGCATACTGATTGATGTATTTCCGTAATATTGCTCAGGGTGCCAGATTGAATAAAGATGAGTATCAGAAATAATCGGACCACGATGCGTCATTTTTATTTCAACGGGAATATCGTTTTTGTCTTTTACTCTTACTGTGTCTTTATAAATTTTTAATTCTCTCCACTTGTTGTCACAAAAATATTTAGTTCCTGTTGAATCAATTTTTTCCAGATAAAAATCTGAATCATCCATCATAATATTTGTAACAGCCCATGAAATATTTTTATTCTTACCGATTACGATTCCCGGGACTCCAGGCAGCGTTATGCCTTCCGCATTCCAGTCTTTACTTCTGATAACAGCGGCGTACCACTTGCCCGGCATACTGTAACCGAGATGAGGATCATTTGCAATTATCGGTTTACCGCTTGCGGATAGAGAATCATTTATTATCCAGTTATTCGAACCGAGGTGTGTACCATCTATCTTCATAAAATTTCTGAATGCTTTATCTGTTTCAATCAGATCAGAAGGAATTGCAGAAATATTTTTTAATTGAGATGGAATTACATAAGGTGCATTTTCAGGATAGCCCGGAAGAATTTCTTTAACCTTTTCTTCACCAAGTTTTTGAACAAGCCTTGAAAAAGTAATATCTGTCCACCAGCTTATATTAAGTTCCCAGGCTATCATTCTTACAATCATCAATGAGTGTACCGGCTGCCATTTATAAGGATCATATCCAAGCACATCAAACTCAACAGGATAATTGCCGTGGGCATCTTCAATATATTGATTAACCCCATCAGCATACGCCTGAAGAATTTTTTTTACTTCAGGTGAAGTTCGCTTTAAATTTTCATAAGCGACATTTTTTATCCCCATAGTCAAAAACATTTTATCAAACGCTATTGTTTGTTCACCGAATACTTCACTTAATCTTCCTGCTGCTGCGCGGCGAGCCATATCCATTGAGAATAATCTTTCCTGTGCATGAACATAACCTAAAGCGAATGCCGCGTCTTCATCACTTTCAGCAATGATATACGGTATTGCCAGGCTATCACGATAAATCTCAATACTATTTTTTATTGATGATGAAGTTATCTCACCTTCATACTCTGGTAAAGAAGAACGAAGCATGTTATAGAATACATATCCTGCCGCCAATATCAATAAAATGATTGAAGCTGATACACCTAAGACAATCTTTGTCCAGTTCTGCATAATCCTTTAATGTGTTTTTGTAAATATAGGAATTCTTTAAGAGTAAGAAGAAGAAAGCGATCTAATCTTTAGTTAATGGCAGTTTGATTCAGAAGATGTGTTGATAACCGTACCCAGTTTTGGGCTGATGTATGGAATACCCAGGTTCATTCCCCTGAGAATAAAAATTACTGCAATCACAACGGCAAAAACCGGAACTGCTTTTAAAAGTTTCTTTCGTATATCAATGCTTATTACTTTGCCAAAGTAAGATGCTATAAACATTATTGGAACTGTACCAAGCCCGAATAAAAACATGAACATTCCGCCGGAAAAAGCATCACCGGTTGCGGCTGCACCGGCAAGACCTATATAAACAAAACCACATGGCAAAAATCCGTTTAGTAATCCGATAAAAAAGAGTGAGGGAATAGTTCCCTTTTTGAATAAACTGCCGATTGATTTTTTTAAAGGAGTAGTAACTGAAATAATTGCTGATGATAAAAGAATTTTTGTTTTGTACTTCTGTGGAAGAATAACATAAATAATGATGAACAATCCGAGTGCTATTGATAGCGATTGCTGCAGACCTGCCATCATTACTTTTCCCCCGAGAAGTCCGAAAATTATTCCCATAAAGAAATAAGTTATTACGCGTCCAAGGTTATAAAGAAGTCTTCCCAATAAAAAAGTAACATTAGTCTGCTGTGCAACTGGAAGCGCGAATGCAATTGGTCCGCACATACCGATGCAGTGCAAACTTCCGAACAAACCTATAACGAACGCTGATAGTATTTCAAGCGACATATTTATACTAATCACTCACTAATCAAAAGATTTCCGTCATTCCGGCTTGCCCGTAATGATAAATTAAATTCAACATCTTAGGTTTAATTAACCACTATTCATTCAAAAATGATAACTCATTAAAATATTCCGATGACTGCATACTCCAATGCAGTTGTACTTTCCAGTATCCTTTATCGTGAGAAGTAAATGGAATAACCTGTAAACCTGTTGAATCAATGCTTAACGGAATTTTAAAATCTTTTTTAATGTCCGATGGTCTGTAAAAAAATAATTCGCCGGCAGGATTCAAGGAAATATAGCTTTGAGGAAATTTTATTCTTACAAGCTGACTCTCATACTTCAGTTCAATTTTTTCTTTAAGATTGTTTGTGTTATTCACCTTGTCAATCTGCTGCTGGAACTTTAATTCCTTGTCATAATAGTTATCCGTCACCAGATCAACTTTCTGATTAATGAATAAGATCATCATTCCTGTTGTCGCAATCATAAAGACCAGCATTGAAATTACTATTCCTGTTCCCCAGTTAAATTTCAGTTTCATTGATTCTCCGTTTTCTCTTTCATTTTAACCGGACCAAGAAATGTTGTGCTTATCATCTTTAACAATTTGTTGTTTGAATAAATACTCAGTGTAACGGGAGTATTCATTTTCTTAAGATCCGCTTTTGGCAATATGATCATGAATTTTGCGTCAGCAATACCCTGAGGTGCCAAAGAAATTTTATTTCCTATCAATTTTAATTCGCCGTTTACATCATCCAGCTTAATATCTATATCAGCTTTGTCGAAAGTCTTGTTCACAATATTCAGATCATAAATATTGCTGACCATATCGTCCGGCAGTTCCTGGTATAACATTCCGGGTGTTCTTAAAATGTTTATACTGAAATCACTTCTTGTAACTAAAAGGAAAGTTAACACACTCAAAAGAACAGTTAGGACTACGGAATATCCCATCATACGAGGTGTAAATCTGAACTTAAGTTTTTTTGTTATACCGTTAAGTGAATCATAACGGATAAGTCCGCGCGGTTTTGAAATTTTATCCATAACATTGTCGCAGGCATCTATGCAGGCTGTACAGTTCACGCATTCAAGCTGAATCCCGTTTCGTATGTCGATTCCGGTTGGACAAACATCAACGCATAAGTGACAATCGATACAATCTCCCTGTGATGAAGTATCTTCATTTTTTTTGAGCTTACCTCTTGGCTCACCGCGAACGTGATCATACGCAATAACAATTGAATCCTGGTCGAGTAAGACTCCCTGCAGTCTTCCGTACGGGCACACAATTGTACAAGCCTGTTCTCTAAAATATGAAAACACCCAATAAAAAACTCCTGAAAAAGCAAGTATAGCTATGAACCCTTTCGTATGTTCCGATGGAGGGGCACTGACAATTTTTAATAGCTCATCCATACCAATGATGTATGAGAGAAATATATTTGAAATGAAAAAAGCTATCGCAAAAAATATTGATTGCTTCAAAGTTTTTTTGAAAATCTTTGATGCTGTCCACGGTGCTTTTTTTAATTGTCTTTGCTGATTTGCATCACCTTCAATAAAGTATTCGATTTTCCTGAAAACCATTTCCATAAAAATCGTTTGCGGGCATGCCCAACCGCAAAACACTCTGCCGAATACAACGGTGAATAAAATTATAAATACAATTATTGATATCATTGCAAGCACAAAGAGATGAAAATCGTGAGTGCCAAAAGGAATGCCGAACAAAATGAAATTACGGCTAAGAAAATCAAAAAGAATATACGGGTGTCCGTCAATTTTAATGAAGGGCGTTCCGATCAGGATAGCGAGTAAAATAAAACTCACCACAGTTCTTGCGTTATAAAATCTACCCGCTGGTTTTTTCGGGTAGATCCAGTTTCTTTTACCTTCTTTGCTAACTGTCGCTAATTCATTTCTGAACGTTTGCTTCTCTTCATTAACTTCAATCATAACGAACCCCTAAAACTTATTGAGTGACAACAACTGCAGTTGAATCCGGTTCTGTGTAGATAGCACCTTCAGGCTGTTTTGGATTTACCGGATTTGTTCCTTTGAGTGTAAGAATAAAGCTTGCAACTTCCTGAATTTGTCTTGCATTTAGTTGTGCTTGCCAGCTTATCATACCTTTAGCAGGAACACCGTACTTAATTGTTTTAAAAACATTTTTTATTCCGCCGCCGTGAATCCAGTACTCATCGGTAAGATTAGGTCCAACCAGACCGCCGCCGTCCGCTGAATGACAGGCAACACAATTAACATCATAGATTTTTTTCCCTGAGAGTACAGAGGCTTCATCAAAGACCGCGGTAACTGTTTCTTCATTTACCAAAGCGCCGCTTTTCATAAGTTCAGCCATTTTATCCGCGGCTATTTGTACTTCTTCAAGGTATTCATCTCCCGAAAGTTTGCTTGTTGCAAAAACATGATAGTCGAGCATATAGTAAACAGCAAACAGAATTGTGAAATAAAATAAATAACTAAACCATGGCGGAACCCTGTTGTCCAGTTCTTTTATTCCGTCATAGTTATGGTCAAGCAAAATGTCATCTTCTTTTTCCATAGGCACAGAACGTGTGACAAACTGCCTGAACTTTTTGAACGCAGAAACTTTTTTAACCTCAACAACTTCGCCTTCGCCCATTCCATAATAGAGGAAACCAAGTATCATGAGAAAGATTATCAGAAATATGAAAAAGGCTACGTAACTGTAATAGTTGTCCGGTAGATCAGGATTACCGGATTGCGCATTTAAACCAGCCGTAAAAAGTAAAACTGAGGAAGCAGTTTGAAAAAATTTATTTTTCATGATTCTCACCTGTAAATTTATAAGAGGAACTTTCCGTTAAATCAAGCGGAATGTTTTCCATTTCTTTGATATAGTTTTTATCAATTCTCAAAACCCAGATAATCAACCCGATAAAGAACACGAAGAATAATATCATCGAAATTATCGGGAAGATATCTATGCCTTCAATTGAAACAAGAATATTTTTATACATCACTTCACCGTTCCGTTGGTTGACGCAGTTTGATTACCTTTTATATCAGTACCGAGTCTCTGTAAATAAGCTATCAGCGCGATGATCTCTTTATCCGGCTCAGCAGGCACTCCGGATTTTTGAAGATCAAGCGCGATTATTTCTGCCTGACTATTCAGATCACTCAATGCCTGATTTTCATAGCCATCGGCGTATGGAACTCCAAGTGACCTCATTACATTGATCTTCGATTCAAGGTTTGATACATCAAGTGAATTTTCAAGCAGCCATGGGTAAGGTGGCATAAGTGATCCGGGAGACATTGATCTTGGATTTTCCATATGCAGGTAATGCCATTGATTCGGATACTTTCCACCTTCACGATGTAAATCGGGTCCTGTTCTTTTTGAACCCCATAGGAAAGGATGATCATAAACATACTCACCTGCTTTAGAGTATTCGCCGTATCTTTCTGTTTCTGATCTGAATGGACGAACCAATTGCGAGTGACAGCTAACGCAGCCTTCTCTTATATAAAGATCTCTACCTTCCAGTTCAAGCGGAGTATAAGGTTTAACGCTTGCAATAGTTGGGATGTTCGACTGAACTAAAAATGTCGGTACAAATTCTACAATACCACCTATAAGTATTACAACTAATGATGCAACAAGAAATTGAATTGGTCTTCCCTCTAACCAGCGATGACGTGAACCTTTTTTAAATTGATCTTTTGGTTTGATAAGAGCCGGAGCTTCTGCTGGTTCCTCAGCAACAAATTTACCGGCTTTGATTGTCATACCAAGATTGTAAACCATAATTATCATACCGCCAAGATATAATGTTCCGCCGATCGCGCGGATGACATACATTGGTACAATCTGTAAAACTGTTTCCAGAAAATTAGGATACTGCAAAACACCGAGCGGTGTAAATTGTTTCCACATTAATGACTGTGTAACACCTGACCAGTACATTGATGAAGCATAAAATACAATACCAAGTGTTCCTATCCAGAAGTGAAGATTAGCCAGTTTCTTTGAATGCAAATTTGTGTTATAAAGTTTGGGTATTAACCAGTAAAGAATTCCGAAAGTTAAAAATCCATTCCAGCCTAATGCACCGACGTGTACGTGTGATACAATCCAATCAGTAAAATGAGCAAGTGCATTTACATTTTTAAGTGATAACATCGGACCTTCAAATGTTGCCATACCATAAGCGGTAATTGCAACAACCATAAACTTTAGAATAGCATCTTCACGAACCCTGTCCCACGCACCTCTCAAAGTAAGCAAACCGTTTATCATTCCACCCCAGGAAGGTGCAATCAACATAATTGAAAAAACTGTTCCGAGTGATTGTGCCCAGTCTGGTAAAGCCGAATAAAGTAAATGGTGAGGTCCAGCCCAGATGTAAATAAATATCAAAGCCCAGAAATGTATTATCGAAAGCCTGTAAGAATAAACCGGTCTGTTAGCAGCTTTCGGAAGATAATAATACATCAATCCGAGATATGGTGTTGTTAGAAAAAATGCTACGGCGTTATGCCCGTACCACCATTGTACAAGTGCATCCTGCACACCGGCATAAATCGGATAACTTTTCATGAATGCTACGGGAAGTTCAATTGAATTAACAATATGAAGAACAGCTACTGTAACCCAAGTGGCAATGTAAAACCATATCGCTACATACATATGGCTTTCGCGTCTTTTAATTATTGTCCCAAACATGTTAATTCCGAACGCAACCCACACTAATGTGATGGCAATATCAATAGGCCATTCAAGTTCAGCATATTCTTTACTTGTCGTCAATCCTAATGGAAGAGAAATGGCTGCGGCGACAATAATTAATTGCCAGCCCCAGAAGTGAAAAGTGCTTAACATATCACTGAACATTCTTGCTTTACATAATCTTTGCAGCGAATGATATATTCCCATAAAGATTGCGTTTCCGACAAAAGCAAAAATAACAGCGTTTGTATGAAGCGGTCTTATCCTTCCGAAAGTCAGGTATGGTATTCCGAAATTAAGTGCAGGTGCAAACAACTGAGTTGCGATAATTACTCCAACAAGCATGCCTACAACACCCCAAAGCATTGTAGCGATACCAAACTTGCGGACGATTCCGTTATCGTAAGTGAATTTATCTAACCCCATAAATTATCTCCTATGTATGAAGTGTTAATTATTTTTCTTCCTTATTATTTGAATTATTTTCATCCAGAAGCATTCTTATTGAAGGAGTATATGTATCCCTGTACTGTCCGTTTTTTACAGCCCATATAAAGGCTACCAAAAAACCTACAGCAACCAGTAAACTGAATCCAATCAGAACAGCAATTACAGAGATAACAGACCTCTCCTTCTCGCAATTAAGTTTGTAGAAAAAGTAGCCACAGCCACAACTGAAATTGAACTAAGCGGCATAAGTATAGCGGCAATCAGCGGTGAAAGATTTCCCTGGATTGCAAAGCTTAGCCCAACAAGGTTATAAAGTATTGAAATACCAAAGTTCAGGTAAATTATTTTTATTCCTGATCGCATATACTCAAGAAAATTTCCAAGCTTACTTACTTTTGCAGCATCAAGTATTGCGTCGCAGGCAGGAGTGAAATTGCTGATATTTTCTGTAACGGCAATTCCAACATTACTTTGTGTCAGAGCGCCGGCATCGTTCAAGCCATCACCAGCCATTAGTACTTTTTTATTTTTAGCCTGGAGTGCTTTAATGAAATCAAGTTTATCCTGCGGTGACTGTCTGAATAATAAATTCTTTTCATCGTGAAATATTTTCATCAGGTTTTCTTTTTCCGATTCATTATCACCTGAAAGAAGATATAGTTCATGTTTTTCGGAAAGATTTTGCATCAATTTTTCCACATCTTCCCGATAAAAATTTGCAACAGAAAAATATCCGATTGTTTTTTCATCAATTGTTATGAAGATATTTGAAGCCGGATTCCCGGATATTACATTTTTATAAGTACCGTTACTCTGTTCAAGAGAACTACTTTTGATTGAACCAACCTTTACATTTATTCCAAGTACCATCGCTTGTAATCCTGTTCCGGGAATTTCAAGAAAATCAGTAACGTCAAAGAGTTCTTCCACATCAACAGCGTGATAAATTCTCCGGCTCAATGGATGAGTTGAATTCCTAACGACTGATTTTATTAATTTCTTCTGAAAATCATTTAGTGGTTCACCTATATATTCAACTTTGGTTTTACCTGTTTCAGTAAGAGTACCCGTTTTATCGAATACAATTGAATCCACTCCTGCCATTTCTTCAATTGCTGCTGTGTTCTTTAAATACATTTTATTCCTGCCAAGAATTCTCATTACATTTCCAAGTGTAAATGGGATCGACAGGGCAAGCGCGCAAGGGCAGGCGACAATTAGAACTGCTGTAAAAACATCAAAGGCTGTGTTTGAACTATACGGATACCAGAAAACAAATCCTGCAGTCGCAATAAGCAGAATCGCTGCGGTAAAATATTTACTTACTTTATTTGAGAATGAAGTGAATGTCGTCTGTTTCTCTCTTTTAAAAATGTCGTTGTTCCAGAGTCGTGTAAGATAGCTTTGACTAACTTCATGAATTACTTCCAGTTCCAATACACTGCCGATTTGTTTTCCTCCGGCATAGATCAGGTCACCGGAATTTTTATGAACAGAAGATGACTCGCCTGTGACAAAACTATAATCAATATTTGCAACACCTGAAATCAGAACTGAATCAGCCGGAATTATTTCATCCTTCCTGATTATTATTCTGTCACCAATTTCCAGATCTGCAACAGCTGTTGATTTTTCTACATGATTTTTTTTAACATTTACAGCAAGAGGGAAATAGGCTTTATAGTCTCTTTCAAAATTAAGTGTGTCATAAGTTTTTTGCTGAAACAATTTTCCTATCAAAAGGAAAAAGATCAGCCCGGTGAATGAATCGAAGTATCCCGGTCCGGTTGCCGTTAGAACTTCATAAACACTTCGGACAAACAGCACAAGTATACCAAGCGAGAGCGGAACATCTATATTTATTATTTTTTTTCTGAGTCCCTGGATTGCCGAGATGAAATAATCTGATGATGAGTAAAAGAAAACGGGAAGCGAAAGAAATAGATTTAAATAATTGAACAGTTTTTTATAGAATGTTTCTGTTACATCGATTGAAAGATATTCCGGAAAGCTTAACAACATGATATTGCCAAAGCAGAATGCAGCAATACCCAATTTCAAATAGACTTTCTTTTTTGAGTTATAATCTTCTTTGCTGTGATGTGTATCAAGATTCAGTTCCGGCTCATAACCCAATGAAGCTAAAAGATGAACCACCCTGGATAATGAAATTCGTTCATTGTAAAAAAGCAATGATACTGTCTTCTTTAAGAAATCGACACGGGAATAATGAATGCCATCATCGAGTTTATTCAAATTCTCAAGCAGCCAGATGCACGAACTGCAATGCATTTGTGGAATTGAAAATGTGACAGAGGAATGAGTATCATCTGCAAACTCAATAATTTTTGAAGAAACTTTTTCGTCATCAAGATATTCAAATCTCTGCAATGCAATAGTTTGAGCCGTAATACCAGGGCTGGCTTGAATTGAGTAGTAGTTACATAGGTTCTTTTCGTTCAGGATTTCGTAAACAGTTTTACATCCATTGCAGCAGAAATATTTATCTTCTGAAAAAATAGAGCTGTCGGGACAGTCGTCTCCGCAGTGATAACAAATTTGTTTAAGGGCAATATTTTCGGTTAAAGCCATAGTGAAAATTAGTTAACAAAATATTAATCAGGAAGATAGAATCCTAAATCGGATAAAAAAGTATGCCATTCAAATAGTCAATTAAATTGTTTGTAATTATAAATATTTGAACTTAATAAGAAATTTAATTCCTGATTTTAATAAGAATGAAAATGTGAATTCCCGCTGATGAGAAGAGAAAGGGTCAATTGCTAAACAATTAAACAGAGGGGAAGTGATATGAGGTTATTTGCGGTCAAAAAAATAATTCAGAATAAAATTAAAAAAGATCAAAAAAAATCCCGGAATAACCGGGATTCAAAAAAACTTTGGCAACGACCTACTCTCCCACACACCTGCGCATGCAGTACCATCGGCGCGCTGGGGCTTAACTTCTCTGTTCGGAATGGGAAGAGGTGTGACACCCAGGCTATAGTCACCAAAATTAAAATCAATAAAATGAAAGAAGAAAGAGTGAACCATAAAAAGAGCAACAAATCTGTGAATAAAAATTAATGGTTAAGCCGCACGACCTATTAGTACTGCTTGGCTGAATCCCTTACGGAACTTACACCTGCAGCCTATCAACCTCGTAATCTCCGAGGAGTCTTTAGAGTCTTACGACTGGGATACCTAATCTTGAAGCGTGCTTCGCACTTAGATGCTTTCAGTGCTTATCACAACCGTACATAGCTACCCAACTATGCCGCTGGCGCGACAATTGGTGCACTAGAGGTACGTTCACTTCGGTCCTCTCGTACTAGAAGCGACCCTTCTCAAGTATCCTTCGCCCGCATAGGATAGGGACCGAACTGTCTCACGACGTTCTGAACCCAGCTCACGTACCGCTTTAATTGGCGAACAGCCAAACCCTTGGGACCTTCTTCAGCCCCAGGATGCGATGAGCCGACATCGAGGTGCCAAACCTTACCGTCGATATGAACTCTTGGGTAAGATCAGCCTGTTATCCCCGGCGTACCTTTTATCCTTTGAGCGACGGCACTTCCACTCGCTACCGTCGGATCACTAACTCCTGCTTTCGCACCTGCTCGACTTGTAAGTCTCGCAGTCAAGCTCCCTTTTGCGTTTACACTTGACGCATGATTACCAACCATGCTAAGGGAACCTTTGAGAGCCTCCGTTACATTTTAGGAGGCGACCGCCCCAGTCAAACTACCCGCCTAACACTGTTCCTGATCCTGATTCAAGGACCGAGGTTAGAATCCAAATAAAGCAAGGGTGGTATTTCACCGTTGGCTCCACCGAAACTAGCGTCCCGGCTTCAAAGCCTCCCACCTATGCTACACATGCTTTACCCGAACCCAATGTTAGGGTGCAGTAAAGGTGCACGGGGTCTTTCCGTCCATATGCGGGTAACCGGCGTCTTCACCGGTACCACAATTTCACCGAGCCCGTGGTTGAGACAGTGCCCAAATCGTTACACCATTCGTGCAGGTCGGAACTTACCCGACAAGGAATTTCGCTACCTTAGGACCGTTATAGTTACGGCCGCCGTTTACTGGGGCTTCGATTCAAAGCTTTGCTTGCGCTGACCTCTCCTCTTAACCTTCCAGCACCGGGCAGGTGTCAGTCCCTATACATCGTCTTGATTGACTTCGCAGAGACATGTGTTTTTGTTAAACAGTCGCTTGGGCCATTTCACTGCGGCCCTTTTCTGCTAAGCTCGCGGGAGCTTCACATACTGGGGGCACCCCTTTTCCCGAAGTTACGGGGTTAATTTGCCGAGTTCCTTAACCACGGCTCACTCGAGCACCTTAGAATACTCATCCCGTCTACCTGTGTCGGTTTGCGGTACGATCCAATAAATTTCTTCCGTACGAAGTTTTTCTCGGCAGTATGATTACGGTGAGTTCAGGAAATACATCCACCCGTTCGTATCTCGGTCTTAAAGAAGTGCGGATTTGCCTACACTTCAAACCTACATACTTAGACCACCTAATCCACCAGGTGGCTCACCTTCACTCCTGCGTCCCTCCTTACGGTCGAACGAAATTTACCAGGTACAGGAATATTAACCTGTTTTCCATCACCTACGCCTTTCAGCCTCGGCTTAGGGATCGACTAACCCTGAGATGACTAACATTGCTCAGGAAACCTTAGACTTTCGGTGTGGCGCTTTCTCGGCGCCATTATCGTTACTTATGCCAACATTTGCTTTTCTATACGCTCCAGCATGTCTCGCAACACACCTTCTATGCCTATAGAATGTTCCTCTACCGATCCAATAAATTGGATCCCATAACTTCGGTAGGTAGTTTAAGTCCCGTACATTGTCGACGCCCGATCGCTTGACTAGTGAGCTATTACGCACTCTTTAAATGAATGGCTGCTTCTAAGCCAACATCCTAGTTGTCTAAGCAATTGAACATCCTTTCTCTGTTAACTACCATTTAGGGACCTTAGTTGATGATCTGGGTTGTTTCCCTTTTGGCAATGAAGCTTATCCCCCACTGCCTGACTCCCGAAAAACATATATACGGAATTCGGAGTTTGTCTGGGTTTGGTACCGTTGTGACAGCCCTAGCCCAATCAGTGCTCTACCTCCGTTATATTTTTAATTCGAGGCTAGCCCTAAAGCTATTTCGAGGAATACGAGCTATTTCCGAGTTTGGTTGGCCTTTCACCCCTATCCTCACCTCATCCAAGCGGTTTTCAACCCACATTAGTTCGGACCTCCATGAGGTTTTACCCTCACTTCATCCTGGACAAGGATAGATCACCCGGTTTCGCGTCTACCGCATGATACTTAAATCGCCCGATTAAGACTTGCTTTCGCTTCGGCTCCTTTCCTTAAGAAATTAACCTTGCATCATACGAGTAACTCGTTGGCTCATTATCCAGAAGGCACGCTGTCATCCCGATAAATCGGGACTCCAACTGCTTGTAAGCATACGGTTTCAGGTACTATTTCACCCTCCTATTAGGAGTGCTTTTCACCTTTCCCTCACGGTACTGCTTCGCTATCGGTTACGAGAGAGTATTTAGTCTTAGGAGATGGTTCTCCCAGATTCCCACAAAATTCCACTTACTTCGTGGTACTTGGAAACATATTCCAAAGAGTTATATTATTTTCACTTACAGGACTATCACCTTCTATGGTAGAACTTTCCAGAACTTTCAGTTAATAATACAATTTTTTACTCTTCGGCTTATCAGTAATTCAGCCTGAATATGCCCCGCAACACTGCTAACACAACGGTCACTTCCTTTAACATGTTAGACAGTTTAGACTTTTACCTTTTCGCTCGCCACTACTCAGGTAATCACTTTTGTTTTCTATTCCACCAGCTACTTAGATGTTTCAGTTCACTGGGTTGTTTTCATGCACCCTATGTATTCAGATGCAGATATCTCAACATTACTTGAGATGGGTTGCCCCATTCGGAGATCCACGGGTATTAGGCTATTTCCGCCTGTCCGTGGCTTATCGCAGGTAGTCGCGTCCTTCATCAACTTCTCGTACCAAGGCATCCGCCGTATGCCCTTAGTAACTTAACCAAAAATGTTTATTCACAGATAGATTTGTGCTCAAATCTATTTATAAAAAAAGATAATTGTTGTTTATGGCTCAGTAAATCTTTTACCTGATTTAAATCAGATATGATTTTTACTCTTTCAATCTTTCAAAGAACTTTAGTGGAGCTAATCGGGATCGAACCGATAACCTCCGCCTTGCAAGGGCGGCGCTCTCCCAGTTGAGCTATAGCCCCAAAAACTTTATGGGTTTTTAGGGGATTTGATTTCACTTAACGCACAACCCTAAATAGTGGGCCTGAGTAGAATTGAACTACTGACCTCACGCTTATCAGGCGTGCGCTCTAACCATCTGAGCTACAGGCCCTTAAATCTTAAGCCATTGCTCAAGCTCAGTAAGTAATTAAAGAACATTAAAAGAAAGAGTGAGTAACCAGTCTAGTTAAGGCTTCAGATTACTCTTAGAAAGGAGGTGATCCAGCCGCACCTTCCGGTACGGCTACCTTGTTACGACTTAGCCCCAGTCACCGGTTTTACCTTAGACAATTCCCTCCTTGCGGTTAGGATACTGGCTTCGGGTACCCCCGGCTTCCATGGCTTGACGGGCGGTGTGTACAAGGCCCGGGAACGTATTCACCGCGGCGTGCTGATCCGCGATTACTAGCAATTCCAACTTCATGGAGTCGAGTTGCAGACTCCAATCCGAACTGGGGATGCCTTTAAGGGATTGGCTCCACCTCGCGGTTTAGCAACCCATTGTAGCACCCATTGTAGCACGTGTGTGGCCCTAGGCGTAAGGGCCATGCGGACTTGACGTCATCCCCACCTTCCTCGCTACTTGCGTAGGCAGTCCTATTAGAGTGCTCAGCATTACCTGATGGCAACTAATAGTAGGGGTTGCGCTCGTTGCGGGACTTAACCCAACACCTCACGGCACGAGCTGACGACAGCCATGCAGCACCTGTACAAGCGCCATTGCTGGAAGGGTACTTTCATACCCGGTCGCTTGCCTTTCAAGCCTAGGTAAGGTTCTTCGCGTTGCATCGAATTAAACCACATGCTCCACTGCTTGTGCGGGCCCCCGTCAATTCCTTTGAGTTTCAACCTTGCGATCGTACTCCCCAGGTGGAATACTTAATGCGTTTGCTGCGGCACTGAACCTTGCGGCCCAACACCTAGTATTCATCGTTTACAGCGTGGACTACCAGGGTATCTAATCCTGTTTGCTCCCCACGCTTTCGCGCCTCAGCGTCAGTATCGAACCAAGAGACCGCCTTCGCAACTGGTGTTCTTCCAGATATCTACGTATTTCACCACTACACCTGGAATTCCGTCTCTCTCTTTCGTACTCAAGATCTGCAGTATCAATGGCAGTTTCCCGGTTAAGCCGGGAGATTTCACCACTGACTTGCAAACCCGCCTGCGCGCCCTTTACACCCAGTAAATCCGGACAACGCTTGCCCCCTACGTATTACCGCGGCTGCTGGCACGTAGTTAGCCGGGGCTTTCTCTGAGGGTACAGTCAAATCATAACCCTTACGAATTATGAACATTCTTCCCCTCTAACAGGAGTTTACAATCTTACGACCTTCATCCTCCACGCGGCGTTGCTGGGTCACCCTTCCGGGCATTGCCCAATATTCCTCACTGCTGCCTCCCGTAGGAGTCTGGACCGTGTCTCAGTTCCAGTGTGGCTGATCATCCTCTCAGACCAGCTACTGATCGTTGCCTTGGTAGGCCGTTACCCTACCAACTAGCTAATCAGCCGCAAGCTCATCCATTGACGTTACATTGCTGCAACTTTAACAACATCATCATGCGATGCCGCTGCATCATACGGTATTAATCCCGCTTTCGCGGGGTTATTCCAAATCATTGGGTAGATTGCTTACGTGTTACTCACCCGTGCGCCACTTTAATCAAGATATTGCTACCTCTTTCTCGTAGACTTGCATGTGTTAAGCACGCCGCCAGCGTTCGTCCTGAGCCAGGATCAAACTCTCCGTTGTAGAGTTTAATTATTTTGTAATCTTGGCGTTTAGACGCTTAGTTGAAACCATTTAACTGACTGGTTAAATGCACTCACTCTTTCAAAGAACTTGTTAAACCTTCATAAAAGAAGGGCTTGAAATTTACTTCGTCTGATGAATAATGTCAAGAGACTGATTAACTAATTACTAAATTTATTTTTGAATTAATTAAAATTTCAAACTTTCGAAGAACAAATTGCTAAATTAAATTAGCCTTGCTAAAATATATTATATTTTTTTAATGTCAAGATTTTTTATAAAATTTTTCCAATCAAATTCTATTTTCCCAACTGAATCAGTAAAAGTATTATTGTAGCCGCACTGCCTACTATTCCAAGGTAGTTTCCAACCGCCTGCACATAATAATTAAATGAATGAGAAGATGATCTTGGAACCCAGATAAAATCACCATCCTCTATTTGAACTTTATTATCCTCAAGCGATATCCATTCTCGTGATGAATGTTTGATCAGCATTATTTCATCTTGCGCATATTCGCCAACACCTCCAGCTTGATCCAAATAGTATGAGTAGTCTTTCCCATCAATAAATTTTATTTTTCCGGCATTCCTAACCTGACCGAAAACATAAATTACATTTTCCTTCTGCGGAATGAATATAATATCACCATCTTTAACTACATATGTATTTGATGAATCATTTAAAAGGTTTTGGAAATCAACAGAACCTGTCTGGTTAACAAGTCTTATATAATTCTCGAGGAAAAAATATGCTGTGTCCTCTTCTGTAATGTTAGACATTCTGTACATTAACCGGTTCTCGAGTTCCATAAATGCTTGCAGCAATTCTTCATTCTGCAAAAAAGAAGATTGATTAATTTTTATACCGAATTGTTTTTCTAACAACACCTGTAAACTATTTCCTGCAAAAAGTCTGGCTCTTTTTAATGAGGCATTCTCTGTCAATCCACCGGCGGAGTAAATAACATCCCTAAGTGAGGTTGAATTTTTCGTTATCGGAATTTCTCCAGGTGAATTTACTTCCCCATAGACAGATACTTTAAAATCCTTCTTCTGTGTTTCAACAGCTTGAATTATAATTCTATCACCTCGCTCCAGTTTGATATCATCATTCACATTTACTATTTCTGAACTCATTGTTTGACCATCGTACGAGAGCCTGGAAATTTCGGCAGTTGTTATGTCCCTGTATGCTGGATTTAATCCCATTGCGAGTTTGATGGCTGTGCCAAGCTCATCGCCATCCACAAATGCATATTTCCCAGGTCTGTTTACAGCACCTGTAATACTGAAAAAATTTCTTTCTGTGTCCACAGCTGGAAAGATGATTACATCATCATTTTTGAGGTAAGGATTATTTGTCAGGTTACCGTCGATGTGATACATCTCCAGATCAATTTTTATTTCTTCTCCGTTGTTTCTTAGTAACCTGATATTCCTCATTGAATATTTTTTCAGTTCCGTATTCACTTTTTCAAGCATAACGGGATCTGAAATGTTTCTCAAACTAATCTCTTTTGCTTCGGTGTGGATTCTTGTTATGAATTGGTCAATTCTTTCTGTAACAAAAGCAGCAAATGTTCCGGTAACAATAAAATCACCCCCCAATGTCACGCTGATTGACTGCATACCAAGATTGGATCTTGAGTAAAGGTCATCCAACGTCTGAGCATTATATGATTTCATTATCATCAGGCAAAAGAAAACAACTAAAGACTTTTTCATTTTATTATTCCGATCTCGTTCTATTATTTTAAGCTGTACTGAGTTTCATAATACTTAATGTACTCGCCTGATAAGATTCTCTCCCACCAGGGTTTGTTGGCAAGATACCAATCGATTGTGTCTTGAATAGCCTGCTCAAATGTGAATTCAGGTTTCCATCCTAATTCATTTTGAATTTTAGATGAATCAATCGCATATCTCCTGTCGTGACCCGGACGGTCTTTTACATATTCAATTAGACTTTCATCTTTCTTCAGATGTTGAAGGATAAGCTTTATGATTTCTATATTCGGCATTTCATTGCTTGCACCGATATTATATACTTCACCAACTTTTCCATTTTCAAAAACAAGGTTTATTGCTTTGTTATGATCAATTACATAAATCCAGTCACGGACATTCATTCCATCCCCATAAACAGGGAGCTTTTTGCTGTTAAGGCAATTTAACGTCATTAGTGGTATAAGCTTTTCAGGAAATTGATACGGTCCATAATTATTTGAACATCTTGTAATTACAACAGGCATTCCAAAGGTATGATAAAACGAAAGCGCCATCATATCTGCCGAAGCTTTACTTGATGAGTAAGGACTGTTTGGTGAGAGCGGTGTCTGTTCAGTGAATAAGCCATCTTTACCAAGACTTCCATAAACTTCATCGGTTGATACCTGCAAAAACTTTTCAACTTCGAAACGGCGGGCAGTTTCCAGCAAAACATTTGTTCCCATCACATTAGTTCTGAAAAATACTTCTGAACCAAGTATGCTTCTGTCAACGTGAGATTCAGCAGCGAAATTAATTACATATTTTATTTTGTAATACTCAAACAAATATCTAACAAGCTCAGCGTTTGTTATATCGCCTTTAATAAAATGATAATTCTTTTTTCCCTGTGATGGAATTAGATTTTCAAGATTACCCGCGTAAGTAAGTTTATCTAAGTTGATAATATTATAATCATCCCTTTCGCCAAGAATATGGTTGATATAATTACTGCCAATAAAACCAGCTCCGCCTGTTACAAGAATATTTTTCATAAACTCCTTAATAAATTAGAATGAGAAGAATCCGAGGAATAATCCCGTTTGTATAAAAAAGCTGTTTCCGTTTAACTTTGATGGCACGTTTACCAAATCGCGTCCGTTATCAACTTCCCAGCTATCACCAAAAGTTAATTGATAACCAGCGCCTACACGCAGTACAAAAAACCTGTAAACGGGAAAATCAATATTTATTGTAGGTGAAACGAACCAGTAATTATTTTTCATGTTTTTATATTCAGAACCTGTTGTGCTTGTGCCTGACCAAATTGAATTCCAGTCTTCGGATCCGATACTTTTAAAATAGTCAATCGTCAAACTACCCGCGCCAATGGCTGTTCCAACCGATATACCGATATCCTTGACAACAGGCAAAGTATATTCAATTGTTAAAGCTCCGCCGCCTAAAGTATAAACTACTTCTTTATTAAAACCGTCGTCAAAAGCGGATTGAGATGTTGAACCGCTGTAACCAAAACCACCAAGTCTCAAATTTTTAACAACGCCGATATAAATAAATCCTGCGCCGCCGGATGCATAAAATCCTGATCCTGAAAATTCAGGGATATTATTCTGAACTAATTTTTCATTTAACTGATCCAGTTTCGGAATGTACCATGCCGGTGTATATCCCCCGCCTCCGCCGAAAGGTGCGTCAAAAAATTTTGCATCCTGGGAAAAGGCATGCTGATTCAGTAATAAAAATAATATTGCGGCAAGTATATTTTTTTTCATCAAATTCATAGAAATAATTGATAAATTTAACAAAGGCGGTTAGAAAAACCAAGGTTCATTAACTGCTAGTAGTTTCCTAATTTCACAATTAGTCATCCTGATGGCATTGCCTTTCGGGATCTATCAAACTAAGAAGATTCTGAAATAAATTCAGAATGACAGATTGGTAATTTGAATCTATAAGTAAAATTAGGACACTACTTAACAACTATTTAGAACGGCACAAAAATAATCTTTTAATCAAAAAAATAATAAGGGATAATTCCTGACCAAAAATTGTTTATGAAAATTTTAATCACCGGCGGAAGCGGTTTATTGGGACAATATCTCAACGTATTACTTTCTGTAAAACATAATTTGCTCACTTTATACAATTCACATCCCGGCAATTGCACTCAATTCAATAATTTTAAAGTTGATATAACCGATCACAAGTTTCTTAAAGAAATATTCAATCAGTTTAATCCTGATGTGGTAATTCACACAGCAGCGGTTTCAACCCCTGCACAGGCTGATAAACTGACCTCGAAATATGTTTTTGATGTTAACGTAAATTCAACAAACCACATTGCTGAACTATGTGATGTTTATGGTTCCAAATTGATTTACACCTCCACCGATCTTGTATATGCAGGATACAGAGGTTCAATGCTTGATGAAAATGCAAAGTTAATTCCCGCATCATTGTACGCTGAAACAAAACTTGTAGGCGAGCAAAAAATAAAAGAGACATTTAATAATTACATCATACTCAGAACAGCTCTTCTGTTTGGTTTCGGGATGAACCACTCAACAAATCATTTTCATAAAATGTATGAATCGTTGAAAGCAGGAAAAGAGGAAAAATTATTTTATGATCAATTCAGAACGCCACTATCACTATTTGAAGCCGCAAAAATTATTAATGAATTAATTGAACTTGACGTACCTACTGAAACCATAAACTTCGCCTGTAAGGAAAGATTATCAAGACTCGAAATTGGCGAAAGACTTTGCGATGCTGCCGGGTTTGATAAAAACCTGCTGATTAAAACCTCAATGTATGATTCCGGTGATAACCAGCAGGTTGCCGATGTTTCAATGAACACAAATAAACTTCAGTCTTTCGGGATAAAACTAAGATCATTCGATGAATCACTTGCCGAGATTCTGAAAACAACTCCGGCATAATCATATATTTTATGTCTAATTGATTACCTTATGATATTTGGCGGAGTCGAAAATATAACCGACGAGTTATACCGACCGTACTCATCCGGTATAACAACGCCGGGTAGAAATTTTATTGAATCACTTAGGGTTAGTTTGTAGAAGATTGGAATGATTGAGGCTCATCCCATTGGGATGAGCCTTGATTTATCTAAGAACTTATTTTTTGTTTAGTGTGTAGAGTTTGAAAACTGTTTTTTTCTTTTTACAGTATTGAAAAGACATTAGGCTACTATTTATAATTATTATCATACCATTTCCAAATTGCTCCATCTAATTCAGCCAAATTTTTTGCTGGGTAATTTTTGTATTCGCTAATTGCTTGCCTAAGTTTTAAAGATAAATCTATGTACTTTGAACCTTCACTCGACTTTCTCGGTGAACGGAATTTATTAAAGCGTAACCAGGTTTCAATAGGTTTATTAACTAATGGGTAAAAATCCGGATAATAGTGACATAGTATCTCGGTTAACCAAGCGCCCCTAGTAGGATTATTTTTCTTTGCGAGAAAATCAATTTCCCTTTTAACTAAATTGTCTCTTTCAGCAATACTTATATCCTGATGAACAGTTAGAATCTTATATAATGAATTACAAACCACTTGCCAATTTCCATTTTTACCTTTGATCTGAAAACCTTGTCCTTGGAATCTTGATTTATGATATCCCCATATATTCATTAGTTTATAATAAAAATCGAGGTTGCTTATTTTGTTTGAAGCACATTTTTTTATTAGAGATAAAAGTCTGCTTTTAATTAATGAAAAACTTTTCTGTTGTTTTCTTCTTGATTTAATTGATTCTACTATCGATTTGCCTTTTGGCAAATTGAACGTGATAATTCGCGGTGGTACTGAATGTTTACCTTTATAGTTTCTTTTAATTTCGTTGTAACCTGCAATCCAATCGTTTGATATGGGAGACGAAAGCCGTTTTATCTCGTGAATCCATTTTTTTAATCTTCTATATTCGATTTCATCGATTTTTAGAAAAACATTTACTTCATAATTTGTATCAAAAGCAGCTTGAGTTAAATTGGAAGATCCTATTATTGCATAATAATCTTCATTGTTCTTTCGCCATATAATTACTTTGGGATGGAATCCATTTGTGAAATCAGCGGCGCAGAAATCACTTTTAAAATATTTTGGTAACCATTTTAATACTTTATAACAAGCTTGCTTTTTTGTAATGCCGAAGTCAGTTCCTATAATTAAACTGAATGCCTCACAATTATTATTAAGTGGCAAATCAATATCCCAGTTCGTTAGATAAGCAGTTACTATTAAAATTTCGTTTCCTTCTTTAAAAGCTTTTTTGTAATAATCCTTCAAAGATTTTTTTTCGCTATTTGGGTGAAGTATTATATCCATATTGGTTTCATATTATGTTAGACTAACAACGTGGTTTTTAAGCCGCCGCCCAAAACAGTAAAGCAGTACTAAAAAGCCAACGCCAATAATTATATATTAATTCATTTTGTTAACTACATTCAAGGAGCAACTAACTTTTGTAACACAAACCTATTTTCACACAAATACCGTTACGTTAAAAGCGGTCGGCCTTGAAAAACTTGTTATATGCGATATTAAAAAGGAGAATCATCATCATCGCCAAGGCTAGTTAATATATCATCTAATGCTTTATCAACACCCATAGCTTTTCTTCGTGCGTTATTATATATCTCTTTAAATACTTGATAAGAATTTTGAATATCATTTTTCAGATCATAATCTACTGTTCGTTCTATTAAAGTTCCTTCTTCATTATAAATTGTTAAGAAAATATCTAATGAGGTAGGATCTTCTTCGGAAGTATGAGCAGATATTCTTATTGTATATTTAGCGAGAGTAAGTTGAAATATCCCTTCTTTATCTGTTTGTTCCCAATCTAATTCGCCTTTAATACTTCTTGAAGAAAGTTTTTCAACTAAAGTGATGAGCTTATTTTTTTCCATTTTTATGTCCCAATTTTATTTCTAATTTCAATTAAAACTTCTGTTAATTTATCTGCTTGAAGCGCAATTATTTTATTTAATTTATCAACATTATCTGGTTCTTTTTTATGAATAATTGCAAAATCAACTTGTTCTTCAATACTTTTCAAATTTTGAATTGCAGACTGAAGTTTTCGCATTTGTTCAATTGATAGTTTATCATTACTAGATTTTATACTAATAAGTGATTTACGTAAAGAAGTATATCTTTCTGGTAATATTTCCCAAGCTCTTTGACGATGGAGACGTTTAATTTCGTCCATCGAAATAATTGCAGCGGAAAATTCAATAACAGTATCGGTTCTTTGAAGGTCCTCTCTTAATTTCAAAGATATTACTTGTGCGAGCTCAGCTGCATTTTTGGATTGTCTTACTTTAATAAATGTTATTACAAATCCAATAATTGTAATAATTAGTCCAAAGATACTTGCTAAATCACCAAGACTATATTTTTCAAGTAATATTTTTAAACTCTCCATTCAACTCTCATTTGAGCATATAACTTATACTTATCCCGCCACCATTCAGTCTAACATTCCGGCGGCTGGCATGTTAGATTACAAATAAAATATCTGTTTCAAATTAAATTCAAAATTTTCTTCGGTATAACATGACTTATATTAAAGAATGTTATCCCGCAAAAAACCTTTCGCTTCTTTCATCTAACTTCTCGCGTAAAATATTTTCTCCCGACTCGCTTTCCACATACAAGCACAACCTGTACAACTGCCACAAAGCTCTGCCCCGGGATTCTGGATTATGGTAACTGGGGCGCACTATAAATTCAATAGCAACTTAATGCAATGGGAAACAAAGGGCAAATGGATAATGGATGAGGTATGATGTGTGATGGATGATGGAATTGTTGAATGAGAGAAACGGGGAAATTGATTTAAGGCGGAGGAGAAAAGAATGGGAGAATGGGTGAAACGGGGAAAGGGTCGTTCGGTATAGTGCAGTTGGAAAGTAGGTTCAATTATGAATAAGTTTTTTCAGACATAAACACGGTATAACAATTTTAATTCTATTTCCGTCTGCTTCAGCAGACGGATGAATATAAACAGGTAACACCGGCTTTAGCCGCATTATAAATTTTAGAATGTGACTAAAGTCAATACAATACTGTTCACTCCTCCGTCAGTTAAAACTAACGGCAATAAATATTATAACCAGAAAAATTAGTGACAGATTTATTAATGTTTTTTTATCAGTGGAGATCATAACCATCATAAAGCACTGCTATTACCCGCTGATCAGTGTACCATTAAACTTCTTACTTTGTGTATTAAAGCCGCTACTCCGCAGCCCTTACAACAATTATCCCCGTCATTCCTTTGTTTGACTTGAGATAATCGACAAGAGTTTTTTCAGTCAACTGGACTTTCAGGTTTTTATTTGGCGCGTGAAGAATATGTGTTTTACCGCCCTCCGTTTTTACCGCAAGCCCTGCGTGACTTACATCCAGCCCTTCTATAGAAGTTGTAAAAAATATTATATCACCGGAGTTGATCTTGTTCTCAAAATACCCGACCCTGCTTTTAGGAATGTAATAATGATCTCTCCTTGTTATCTCCATTTCCTGTTTTTGTATTTCAGAAACAAACCCGGGATTGTCTTTAAGATGTTTATAACTCTGCGGGTGCGTTGACATAAAGTTAAACCTGAATCTTGTTTTTTCTCCGCCTATGTCATCAGTTACATTTGTTACAATACCCTTTTGTTCGTTATCATAAATCCAGTCGCTCATATAATGAAGGCGTGAAGGATATTCATGGATTACCCCATCGCGATAACGTATCAACTGCAATTCATTTTGAAAATCTTCAAATGAATATTTTTCTTTCTTTATACAACGTGAAAGCGCGAGCACATTTTCAATGAAGGTTGTGCAATCTAATCCTGAAAAATTAATTACAAGCTGTTCAACGCTGTCTTTCTCAAGCGCGAATGCTTCATAAGGTGTACCGATAAACGACTCACCAACTTTAACCATTATCTCATTCAAAGGAAGCGAATGCAGCGAACTATCAACAGCCATTCTAAATTTTGAATCACATATCACAACATCGTTATCAGAAAATGACTGAGAAATTAAAAGTGAATTAACTGATATGCAAATGGTAATGATGAAAACAGTTTCAAAAAATTTAACATTCAAAATTCAACACTCAACTTTATTTAAATGATGTCCTCGCTGGTAGGAACGACGGAGTATTCTTCGATTTGCCTTATACGTTCAAGATTTTCAAACCGCGCGTATTCTTTTATGAACGCGAGTCTTATTTCACCAACCGGACCGTTACGCTGTTTTCCGATTATCACTTCCGCAACTCCTTCGGTTGAGCTTCCGTCATCACTGAAATTTTTTATTCCATAGTATTCAGGTCTGTTAAGGAAAAGAACAACATCAGCATCCTGTTCAATTGATCCTGACTCTCTCAGGTTTGAAAGCTGCGGACGTTTGTCTTTACTTTCTTCAACTGCACGGTTCAACTGTGCGAGTGCTATAACGGGTATCTTCAATTCTTTTGCAAGTGCTTTAAGTGAACGCGAGATGTGTGAAATTTCTCTCTCGCGGCTTTCAACTTTTGCGGGTCCCTGCATCAACTGAAGGTAATCGATAATGATCATCCCGATGTCTCTTTCAGCTTTCAGCCGTCTTGCCTTAGCTCTTATTTCAAGTATTGATTGAGCGGGAGTATCATCAATGTAAATCGGTGACTCAATAAGTTTGTGTGCGTTGCGGCTTAACTTTACTCCTTCATCTGGAGGAAGTTTTCCTGTTCTCACAAGATGCGCGTTTATTCTTCCTTCAGCACAAAGCATACGAATGACTAATTGTATCGTTGCCATTTCAAGACTGAATACAGCTACAGGGACTTTATGATCGATGGCTGCGTTACGCGCAAGGTTAAGAGCGAAAGCTGTTTTACCCATTGATGGTCTTGCCGCAATTATCACAAGATCGGATTTTTGAAAACCGCCGAGCAGTTCATCAAGTTTGTAAAACCCTGTTGGTACAGCAAAATCTTTTTTAGTGTTTGAATGGATGGATTCAAAATACTCAAGAGCTTCCCGTACGGCTCTGTCCATCCCGACAAATGTTCTTTTAAGATGTGATTCGGTTATTTCAAAAATTTTCTTTTCAGCATTATCCAGAATATCAAACGCATCTTCAGAACCTTCATACGCAGAACGTGCAATGTCATGAGCGCTTGAAATAAGTCCGCGAAGAATTTCTTTTTCAACAATTATCTTTGCGTGAAATTCAATATTAGCTGCTGAAGAAATATTCTGTGAAAGTTTACTGAGGTAAACTGCGCCTCCAGCCAGTTCAAGCTGATCCCGTTTTTTTAATTCTTCATAAACTGTAACTGTGTCAATCGCTTCACCAATATCGAAAAGGTGCATCATAGCTTCGTAAATAAGTACGTGTGGACGATGATAGAAACTGTCAGGCTTCAACAATTCCAATGCTTTTGATACTGCATTCTTTTCAATCAGCATCGCGCCAAGAACAGCAGCTTCAATTTCAGGAACTGCGGGCGGTTTTACATCCGCAGGAATTATAGCGGGAACATTATTTTCTTTTGTGCGTGACTTTGCCATTACAATTATTTCATTTCGTCATATAATTTTTTGAACTGCTGAACATCTTCCCAGCAGCCTTTTTTCCAGTTGGGATTTCTCAGCAACGCAGCCGGATGATATGTTACCATTACCTTTGCATTATGAAATTCAAAAACTTTCCCGCGCATATTACCAAGAGATTCTTTCTTTTTCAACAAACCAAATGAAGCTGTTGTACCAAGGCACAAAATCGCTTTCGGATTTATCAATTCAATTTGTTTTTTAAGATACGGGAAGCAGGTATCAATCTCATCATTCAACGGAACCCTGTTGCCGGGCGGGCGGCATTTAACAATGTTTGCTATAAAAACTTCTTCTCTTGAAAAATTAATCGCGGCAAGAATTTTTGTAAGAAGTTCGCCGGCTCTTCCCACAAATGGTTCGCCTTTCAAATCCTCTTCCGCGCCGGGACCTTCGCCAACTAACATAACTTCTGCATTTGGATTTCCTTTACCGAACACAAAACTTTTTCTAGTTAACCCTAATGCGCATCTGGTACAGTTGCAGATAAGTTCATTCAACTGAGTTAATGAAGTAGAAATTTCCCAGTCTTCTTTAACAGATTCAAAAAGGTTTTCTTTATCATCTTCATCAGATAAGTTTTTATTTACGACTTTTGTTTTCCTGATATCTAATTTCTCCTGTAAAAGTTCATCGCCAAAAATTTCTTTCTGATCGAGTAATGCCTGAACTATTTGTGATTTAAAATTATCCTTCATTATACCGTTAACAAGTAAAAAGTTTTTTGAAATGATTTCAAAGAGTCAGTAACTCTGATAGTATTTTATTTGCTGCCTGGAATTTTGACATAAGCGGCAGGCTGATCTTTTGTCCTGATTTTTTCAAAAGAGTAATTTTATTCGTATCAAACTCAAACCCGCTTTGTTTATCGTTAAGCGAATTGAGTACAACCATATCAAGATTTTTTGAACCGAGTTTTTTCTTAGCGTTTGCCAGTTCATTATTTGTTTCAAGTGCAAAGCCGATAACAATTTTATTTTCTTTATTCAACCCGGCGAGGATGTCATCTGTTTCTTTAAGTTGAATTGAATTTAATCCCTGTTCCTTCTTGATCTTTCCTGTAGAATATTTGGAAGGTTTGTAATCGGCAACTGCGGCTGACATGATCAATACATCATTTTTCTTAAACTCTTTTTCAACAGCTTTTTTCATTTCATCTGCTGATCGAACTTTTAGAGATTTTATTTCAGGATAATTACTCAACGAAGTCGGTCCGGAAATGAGTGTAACATCGGCGCCTCGTAAGTAAGCGCTTTTTGCTATTTCAAATCCCATTTTACCGGAGGACCTGTTTCCGATAAACCTTACCGGATCGATATCTTCAAAAGTCGGTCCTGCTGTAACTAAAATCTTTTTGCCGGCTAAATCTTTTTTAATTCCTGACAGAACAATTTCTACGGCATCAATGATCTTATCAACTTCGGGTAATCTTCCTTTACCTTTTAGTCCGCTTGCAAGTTCACCTTCTTCAGCGTTGATAATGAACGCGCCATATTTCTCAAGCTCTAAAATATTTTTTTGTGTAATTGGGTTTTGATACATATCAACATCCGCCGCAGGAGAAATAATCAGCGGACATCTTAATGCTAACGCAAGAGTAGTAAGCGCATTATCCGCAAAACCGTGAGCAAGTTTTGCGACTGTGTTTACAGTTGCCGGCGCAATGAGCATTACGTCAGCCCATAGTGCGTAATCAATATGCCAGGTTGAAAGATCAGTTCCATCCTTTTGTGAAGGCGGAAACATATTCACTATAACTTTATTTTTTGATAGTGATGAGAGAGTCAGCGGGGTAATAAATTCACCTGATGAAGGAGTCATAACAACTTTTACTTCGGCGTTTCGTTTAACAAGTTCACGAACTATTAGTGCGGATTTATAAGCAGCGATGCATCCCGTTACACCAAGAATAATTTTTTTACCTGACAGGATGTCTTTTTGCATGATAAGTCTTTGAATTTTTGTTAAAGTATAAAATAGATTCACAACGTCATTAAAAGAAGATTCCGGGACAAGCCCGGAATGACATCATGAAATAATTTCCTTTTAGAAATTATTAATTATTTTTTGTAATAGTACTCTAACTTTCCGTCGAGTAATTCTTTAAGAGACTGAATATGCGGTTTGTCTCTCTTTTCAAAATCAGCGGCAATTTTTAACTGAGCCGGATTTTCAATGTCTTCACTTTCATCATCACCGGCAGCAACAGGTATTGTGCTTACCAATGCGTTGAATTCAATCTTCGTCTCATCGTTCACCTGACGCGCGCGTTTAGCTGAAGCAATTATAGCTTCATAAACGTTAGCAGAATGTTGATCCAGTTCCCGTAAATCGATCGGTTGGATAGCCATTTATTTCTTCTCCTTGGTTATTATTTTTTTTATCAAACTTTTTGTTTCTTCAAATGCCTTTTCAAGATCTTCGTTATAGATAAAATGATCGAACTTATCTTTAAGGCTTAATTCCATTTTTGCGCGTTCAATGCGCTTTTGAAAATCTTCCTCTTTTTCAGTATTCCGGTTTTTCAGTCTTTTTACAAGTTCATCAAAACTCGGGGGGAGAATATAAATTAATTCTGCGTCAGGATAAATACTTTTTAATGACAACGCCCCTTTGACGTCCAGTTCTAAAAGAACAGTTTTCCCGGTGTTTATATTCTCATCAATGTAATTTTTGAAGGTTCCGTAGTAATAATCGTAAAACCTTTCCCATTCAATGAACTCATTATTTTCAATTTTCTGTTTGAATTCTTCTTCGCTTAGAAAAAAATACTCAACCCCCTTAGTCTCATTAGAACGTTTTTTTCTTGTAGTTGCAGAAACAGAAAAAACTATTTCAGGAAAAGTTTCAAGTATATGTTTTACAATTGTTGTTTTTCCTGTTCCGCTCGGTGCGGAGACTGCTATTATTGCTCCTCTTTTCTGTTCCAACTATTACTCAAGGTTCTGTATTTGTTCTCTGATTTTTTCAATTTCTTCTTTCATCATAACTGCGTTGTGGTTTATATCAGTTGAAATAGTCTTTGATGAAATCGTATTTGCTTCCCTGTTCATTTCCTGGCAGATAAAGTTGAGTTTTCTTCCGGGTTCACCGTCGTTTTCCAGGCTATCTCTGAAAAATTTAATGTGGCTTTTTAATCGTACACATTCTTCTGTTATGTCGGCTTTATCTGCAAGTAAAGCAAGTTCAAGGTCCAATCTTTCCGGTTGAATTGAAGTATCTTCAATAAGCAGTTTTACTCTTTCCTTCAGCTTAGCGTAGTATTCAACTATTCCTTCTTTCATTGCGGCTTCAATAAGAACGATTTTTTCTTCGATAAAAGAAAGCCTGTTCATCATATCTTTTGCGAGTTCTTTACCTTCATTCTTTCTCATCTTAAGCAGTTCATTCAATGCTGAATCAAGAGCTTTTTTTACGAGAGTGAATTCATCTTCAAGCAATTCAACATCCGGAGTTGAAAAAATATCTTTTGCTGAAAGTATATGTTCAAGTTTTATTTTGTCGGTAAGCTTCGCGGATTTTTTCACATCCTTAAGTAGAGCGAGATAATTTTTCAACTTTGTTTTATCGAGCGAAAGAACATCTTCGCCTGTTTTATTATTCTTTACTGAAAGAACCACCGTAAGTTTACCACGGGAAATTTTATTCCTTATGAACTCTCTTAACTCATACTCTTTTACAAAAAGTGATTGTGGAATTTTAAGAGAAAGTTCGAGGTAGCGGTTGTTAACACTTTTAACTTCTGCCTCTGCAATAAGTCTTTCATTTTCGGCAATTCCTTTGCCGTAGCCTGTCATACTAGAAATCATAATATCCGCAAGTTTTGGGTTGGAAAATTAACGAATTTTGAACTGCTAACCAAAGAATGAATGATGTGCTAAAGTGAGGTTCACCTTTGAGGTGAACCTCACTTTTTATGAATTTTGTTTTTATTTTTTTACGATGTGGGCTTTCTGATCAAATGATTACATCACTTAATCATCAACATCTTTTTAGTTGACAGAAACTCACCAGTTCTTAATTGATAAATATATGTACCACTCGCAAGCGTAGATGCGTCAAAATTAACAGTATAGTTACCCGCAGTTTTTGATTCATTAACCAATGTTACAACTTCACGACCGAGTAAATCAAACACTATTAGTGATACTAATCCATCCGTTGGAATTGAATACTGTATGTTTGTTGTGGGGTTGAATGGATTAGGGTAATTCTGTTGCAATGCAAGATCATTTACATTTTGTGATTCTATAAATTCTTCTTCTAACCCCGTTCCTTGTGTTGTAACTACATTTGTCGAACTTGTTTCACTCTCGGATATCAATACTGCTGTGACATAATAATTTAAACTCGCACCTGTTGGCGAAATATTATATTCGTCATCAACGTATTCAAAAACGTTATTAGCTGTTGAAGCAATATGAGTGTAATTACCGACTGCTACCTTTCTGTATATTTTATAACTATCTATTGCTTCATTTGGGTAGGGTCCCCATACAATTTGTGGATGGTTTCCTGTTTGAGATGGGATTAATGCTAAACTGTTTTCCCAAAAATATGGAAAGCTAGATGTCTGACAAAAACTTTGACCTTTAATGTTAAAAAATTTAATGCAACATCCATTCTCAAGTTCATTCCAATTTTCACTATCAGGATCATTTGCATCATCATCACCTGACATTAAATAAAATTTATCCTCATTTTTCTCGAATTTAAGCCAGATGTCCTGGCAATGACCGTTGCAGTTTGAATATGAACTATAATTCATATCTCGGTAATCAATGTAAAAAAAAGCATTACATTCGTATACGAATAATTTGTATAATCCATATGCATAAGAATTTGTTCCTTGAATATTATCCAAATTAACCATTCTAAAATATGGCCAATTATAGTTGTTGAAATTCGTGTTATTAACATTTTGAATAAAATTTGATCCTTGAATATAATGTGCTATAGCATCAGAATAATAACTTGGGAAATTAATTGTAAATGGACCGGGTGGCGTTATTAAATCGCCGCCACCCCAAAATGAACCAACAACATTCATTCCATAACGCACAGTTTCTGTTTCACCTAAGCCACGAGTTGCAATGTATATTTCACCGACACCCCAGCCTAAATCCTCTTCCCCACTTTGGGCAATTAAAAAATTCGGGATTATTGCCATAAAAAAAAGTATAACATTAATTTTCATTTTGTCTCACCTTATGATATAATAATTTTTATTATTATTTGAAGGAAGATATAATCTATCATTAAAAATTGCAGGTGAACTACTTAGAGTACCATAACTGGAATCATTCAATATCCATTTGACATCACCATTTCTACTAAATGCAATTGTTCTTAGGGATTGTCCTATTACACTCAAATATAAATTACCATCTACGTCGTTAACTAGCGAAGAACTTAAGAACCCATCAATTGGGAATTTCCATCTTAGGTTCCCCGAAATATTAATAGAATAGAGTGTATCAGTAGCGAAGTAGAGGTTACCATATTTGTCAAGTGTTGCCTGTTCGTCTAAGGGCCTACTTAATGGAAACTGCCATCTTTTATTTCCATTCTGATCAAGTGAGACAAAAAAAACATCTCCAGTTGTATCCGCAAATTGGAAATAAATATTTCCTTCACAATCTATTAACGAGCCAATAACGCTTCCATTTAATAAACTACTCGTTACAATTCCAAAATGCCATTTTATTTTGGGATTAGTTATATCTATTGCTGTTAGAGCTGAGCCCGCTCCACTAATATACAACGTCAAGCCATCTGGTGAAAAAGATAGATCATTTGCGAAGCTAAGGTTTAACGCTGATGAAAAATCAGGATCGGAGATTGAATTAACCAAGTTTCCAAATCGATTAATAATTTTTAATCGATTTTCAAATCCATCTAAGAAATAGAGATTTCCAACTCTATCCATCGAAAATAATTTCATCGTCTGATTTTGATAAGGGTATTCCCATTTTAATGAGCCATTTGGATTGATAGCAACCAATGCTCCCTGCCCTAAATAATAAATTGTTCCATCCTTACTGCATATTGGAGCGGTCCACGACCTACCCCCTTCACTTGAAAACCACTTCATTTGACCGTCAATGCTATAAGCAAAAAGCCCACCGTTGCTTCGATCTGATGAAGTAAAATATATAACCGAATCACTACTAATTGCGAAACCAGAATACAATTCTGGCGTAGTAATAACTGTTTCTAATATTCCCAATTGCGGTCCCAACCCTTTACTCCTTCCTGTATTCTGCGGATCGTGATGATTCATAGGCCAGGGACTATCGGCTAAACTTGGCCAGGGAATATCTTCCTGCCAGCCGGGTGGATTATTCTTTGGTGGTGGAGCAATTCCATCTTCTTTACAGCTTAGTTGTATTATTATTACTACAAGTATCAATAAAAATGATCTTTTCATTTTTTGCCTCAGTGCTAATGAGTGTTGTTAAAACTTAAACAATATTTGTTTTTGTTACCGCATAGTTTTTCTCTCCTTTTTTGTAATGCTGGTATTGCGAAATGATATCAGATTTCTCTGGGTTCGCCATCGAAATGACTGATTGCTGTTTGCCTTGAATGCCGGGATTTTTACTGACATACTCTAACCCCCATTAAATCAATTTTATTTACTTGCTGTAATAAAGAAAAAAAAAAATGAAAGAAGCAAATTATTTTTAGTTGCCGAAGAGCAATGAATGAAGGGTAAGAAGTGTAACGAAGACTGAATTATTTAGAACGCTTCACCTATCCCAAATTGTATTTCCAGATTTTTCCAGTAGTTCTTGTTGAAAATAAATTTGCTATCAGCCGGATCGTAAAGTTTAAGTCCAAAGTCTATTCTGAACGGAGCTATTGGTGAGTAATAACGGAAACCGAATCCTGCGGCTATCGCAATCCTGTCGAACTGGAATTCTTTATAACTCAGCCATGTATTTCCAAGATCAACAAACAGAGCCGCGCCTATTTCATTTGTAAATTTATGTCTCTGTTCAATTGAACCTTCTATTACAAAAGTTCCGCCTTTAACATTCACTCCCTGGTTAAATTCACCAAGCACACTTGGCGCACCTTCCGGAACAAGTTCATTTGCTCGCCAGCCTCTTAATGAATTACTGCCGCCAAGATAAAACGTCCGGTTGATAGGCAATCCTGAGTAGTCACCAAAGAAAGTATGTAGGTATCCGACTTTTGATTTCAAGGCTACCACTGAGTTCCTGTTCCTGCTAAGATTAATATAGTTGACATTCGTAACCTGTATCTTATAAAACAATGCACCGTCATAATCATCGCCGGATAGTTTAGCAAAAAGATAAGGAAGTGAATTTGCCTCTTCTACCTGGAAAGTAAGAGTATAACCTTGAGTAGGAAAAAGAAGGTTATCAATTGTAGTTGAGCCGAAGTCCGCACCTATTGCGGATAAGAGTTTTATAGAAAGACTATCATTGAGTGTCCTGTAAACTTCATTGCTTACTTCAACATTATAAAAAGCGCTGAGAAAATTGAAGAACGTAAACCTCGGCAGCTCGAACTCCATTGTAATCTTGGAACCATAAATAGTGTTATTGAAATTCCGCTGTTTATTAATAGTTGCATAGTTTGTCCAGCTTCCGAAAATCGGTTTGCCGAACAGAAATGGCTGATCGATCGTTATTCTTGAATCCACAAAACCAAGCAGTGTTGTATCGCGGAATGAGAAATCTTTTATCAGGCTGCCGGGATTTATGTGAAAAATATCCTGCACACCGAATGAAGTGCTTACGGTAAGTTTCCTTGCGCCGCCAAGAAAATTCTTTTTTATATATGAAGCCGCAAGACCCACGTTGAAATCATTCTGCTGATTATTCATGATTATTTCAGGTGAAAGTTCATGAAGAGGACCAATGTTGCCTTCCAGCTTTAACGGGATTTTGTCTTTATAAAGATTTTCATCAGAAGTAGAAAGAACAATAGAATTGAATAGTCCGGTGCGGAACAGGCGGTACTGGCTTTGCCTGATATTTTCAAGACTATAATAGTCACCCTTATTAATATTTGTTATGTCTTTCAGAAGATCATTCTCAACAAGGTCAGCGCCTTCACCCTTCTTTTCGATAAGCAATGTATCGATGATGTATCTTATACCAGTGTGGAAATAAAGATCAACATCAACTTTATTAAGTGAAGTATCCTGAGTTACAAGCACACTATCTGTCCTTGCAAGCATAAAGCCGGTATTTTGAAGATGCAGCATCGAATTAGATAAGCCGTTCTGTAAAACGTCCTGGCTGAACCTTTGAGTTGAATCAAACTCAAACTCCCGCCATACATAAAAAACCCTTGAGTCAGGAACCGGTTCAAGTCCATGAAAATTTATTACGTTATATGTAAACTGAGCTCCTTCAAATATGCTGTATTCCAGATCGACTCTTTTATCTGTCGTATCGACATAATATGCATAAGCAAATGAAGATTCAAAAAATCCGTTCGCGCTGTAGTATGATTTTAATGCCGCAAGGTCTGTTGATATATTGGATGAGTCAAAATAAATAGGACCGCTTCCAAAGGGTGTGAAGGAGTTTAAAAATTGCCAGAACCATCCCGGTGATTCCTGTGAGTAAATAATTTCAGCAAGTGTGGATTGGGAAATCTTATCCTGTCCGTTAAACGAGATTGAGTTTAATTCGTATTGATCTTCCTGTGCTGAAAGAAATGAAAAAGTTATTAGAAGAAAAAGTAATGTTTTATTAAACATCCGTTATCAAATTAGGTGATAATTATCTGTAAGGTATATTAGCAATACTGTCACTCCAATTCAATATCTTCGTCGATCAATGCAAGATTCGGATAATCATTACGGAATGTCTTAATAAAAAAATCTTTGATCTCCGGGACATCTGTATCAGGGGAAAGAAACAATGATACCGGCTTTTGAAGATCAGCAATAAGATGTGCGTAGTAAATTTTTTGTTTGCTGAAATCCACTACGTATGAGAATATTTCACCGCCGCCGCTTCCCATAAAATAAAATAGTGAATTATAGTAAAGCAGATCGTAATCAAACCCGGGCAATTTTATAATTTTTGTTTCGCTCTCTTTGAAGGAACCCGGCAACAGATCGGATTTATACTTTGATTCAAAACCAGAACCGCTCTGAACCATAAGATTAAAATTTATACCCCATACATCAGGTGTAATCGTTTCTGTCATAACTGCAAACTGGTTAGATGAATCGGTATAGAACCCCTTTATCATGTTCTGAACATTTTTACCGTAAAGATTTTTAGCCTCTTTCATCAAAGCTTCCGGTGATGTGAGATCGCTAACCGGTTTGATTTCTTCTTTCTTTTCTTCACCGCAGGAAAAAAGAAGTGCTGACAGAATTATTACAACGAAATAATTTTTATTTAATGACAACTTTAGTTCCCACTCCTGTTATTGAAAAAATCTCATCAATATTTTCATTGCTCATCGCTACAGAACCATCAGTCCAGTTGTAAACAAAAGGAAGATTTTTAAATATATAGTTCAGCCTCCCGATTCCATGAATGCCGATATTACCGCCAAGCACTTCATTGTAATCCGTGCATCCTCCATAGTAGTACTGGAACCGGAGGTCATCAAATTCTTTTTGTGTTATTAGTCCGAGCCTTAACACTTCAGAAGCGTCATCAAGATTCGGATAGTTCAACCTTAAAAATTTATGATACTGGTGCAAAGTGTCAACGGAACATATCTGGTATTCACCAACGGGAGTTGCATAGTCATTCGCCCTGTTTTTTTTCTCGTTAATATTTTTTCCAAAGCTTACGCGGTAGGATTTTATCAGAACTGTATCTTCATACAAACTAAGCTGAAAAGATTTTCTGTCAATCACAATGTTTGGGTTTTTCAAGATGCGGTAACCCTTATCCAGCATTGCTTTCTGCAAAGTTACCTCGCGCATGTTAAGAATGACACCGTAAACAACCACCCCAACCAGGAACACGGCTATACCGCTGGTCATGTAAATAACATTCCTGAAAGTATTTTTATTCAGATATTCTGAGACTTCTTTATCTATACCGGGGATCCTGAACTTTTTTAAATCCATATTTTTATTGACGTTCAGTAGTCATTTATTGGGGTAAATTGCTTTTCGGGTGTTAAATTTACGCAAAAATTCTTAATTATTTGTTGCGAATAAAACATTAGTGATGGGTTTATTAAACAATTTTATGATGAGTGCGGTAATTTCCGTTATCATTCTTATTTCAGCATTATCAGTGGATGATGTTCTCTGCCAGATAAAAATCAAAGCAGTAGGCGATGTTATGCCGGGATCAATAACTCCAAAAAAAATTCTACCTCCTGACAATGGAAAATTTTTTATTGATTCAATCGGACAATATTTATCCGACGCTGAGATAATTTTTGGAAATCTTGAAGGATCATTTATTCTTGATGGAATGAAAGCTGACAAATGCTCTGATGAATCCCGAGAAAAAGGTATCTGTTATGAATTCGGAACTCCGGCTGAAATTGCTCCTGTATTGAAAGAACTTGGTTTTACTGTTATGAGTCGTGATAACAATCATTCTGAAGACTATGGTGAAGAAGGATTTAAATTCACATCCTTCCTGTTAGATGAACTTGGTATTCAATCAGCGATGAAAAGAAATTTTGCTGAAATAAAAATACACCATCAAAAAATTGCACTGGTAGCATTCGGATACTCGGAAAATTCATACAACATTTCAGATTTAAAAACTGCTGATTCAGTCATCTCAATTTTAGATAAGAATTATGAGTTGATCATAGTTTCATTTCACGGAGGCGCAGAAGGAAGAAGATTTCAAAAAGTAACCGGTGAAACTGAAATTTTTCTTGGTGAGAACAGAGGTAATGTTTCAGCATTTGCAAAGTGTGTTATTGATGCCGGTGCTGATTTAGTGCTTGGACACGGACCACACGTACTTAGAGGAATAGAACTTTATAAGAATAAACTCATCGCATATTCACTGGGAAATTTTTTAACCTACGGCAATATGAATATCAGAGATGAAAACGGGATATCAGCAATTCTTGAGGTCAGGATTGATACTTCCTCCGGAGATTTTTTAAGAGGAAAAATAATCCCTGTTAAACAGATAGGCAGCGGCTATCCTGTTTATGATGTCAATCTTTCATCAATCAGTATGATAAAAAAATTGAGCAATGAGGATTTTCCCGATTCTAACCTGGAATTTCTTTTATCAGGCAGTTTTTATTCAAATGATATTGCTGCATCTCCGCTGCCGTTTCAATTTCCTGAACCCCGAAAATTTATTATGCGAGAAGTGACTTATAAAACTTTAAATGAATTGAACACGGACAAATAAAAAAAGGGATCATAAGATCCCTTCATATAAAAATATTTTTTTGATCAGACTTCCATTATTTCTTTTTCTTTATGCTTGAGAACATCATCAACTAATTTTGTGTGTTCATCGGTTAGTTTCTGTACTTTATCCTCTGCATCCTTAAGCTGATCTTCGGTAATCTTCTTGTCTTTGTGTTCACGCTTCAGATGTTCATTAGCATCTCGTCTTACATTTCTAACTGCAACTTTTGTATCCTCACCGAATTTCTTAACCAGCTTTACCAGTTCTTTTCTTCTTTCCTCATTGAGTAATGGAATGGGAATCTTAAGATTGGTTCCATCACTTACCGGGTTTAACCCTATGTTCGCTTCAAGAATTGCCTTATCAACAATATTAACCATGGATTTATCCCACGGCGTAAATGAAAGAGTGTGTGCATCAAGTACTGTGAGATTACCTACCTGTGAAAGTGGAGACATTGTGCCGTAATAGTCCACCTTAATACCGTCAAGCAGTGCGGTTGTAGCTTTGCCTGAACGTATCTTTGCAAGCTCGCCGCGCAATGCATCAATTGATTTATCCATTCTGGATTTAGCATCTTTTATTGTTTGTTCCATTGCTATACCCTTTTAAAGTTTAATTAGAAATTCTATTTATCGCGTATTACTGTACCGACGTTCTCACCTGAAACAAGTTTAATAAGATTTCCGGGAATATCCATATTAAACACAATCATGGGAAGATTGTTTTCACGGCACAGGCTGACTGCGGTCATATCCATAACTTTAAGATTTAATTTCAACACATCAAGATATGATATATCTTCAAACTTCAGTGCTTTAGGATTTTTTTCAGGGTCGGAATCATACACACCATCTACACGTGTGCCTTTTACAATCGCATCGGCTTCTATTTCAACTGCTCTGAGCGAGGCTGCAGTATCAGTACTGAAATACGGATGCCCGGTACCGGCACCAAAAATTACTACTCTTCCTTTTTCAAGATGTCTTATGGCTCGTCTTCTGATATATGGTTCTGCGATCTCTTCCATTTTAATAGCACTCATAAGCCGTGTATAAATTCCCTGGTTCTCAATTGCATTTTGCAGTGCTAATGAATTAATCATTGTCGCGAGCATTCCCATCTGGTCCCCGGTAACTCTGTCGATACCTTGTTCACCGGCACTTAATCCTCTATATATATTTCCACCACCTATAACAATCCCAAGTTGAACACCAATTTCTTTTATCTTTTTAACCTCTTCAGCAAAAAAGGTAAGCACCTTATGGTCAATACCAAAACCTTTTTCACCCATTAATGATTCGCCGCTTAATTTAAGGAGTAATCTTTTGTATTTCAGTTTAGTCATAATTTTCTTTTTGATTGGCTATTACTATTTGTATTTCCCTAATGTTGATTTTAATTAATTATAAATACAAATAACAGGCGGATTAAATATAAAAAAAGGTCTTAATAAATTTAAGACCTTTTCGTTAAGCTTATTTATTTTCGTCGCTCAGATGGAAGCGGTGGAATAATCCAATCCTGGATTGAGTTCCTTTTTTCGCATTATATTCCTTTAACAATTCACCTACAGATTTTGAATTGTCTTTTATGAATGCCTGTTCAGACAAACAGTTTTCCTGGTAGAACTTATTAAGTTTTCCTTCTGCTATCTTTTGAAGTATCTGTTCAGGTTTACCTTCTTTTCGTGCGACTTCTTTATAAATATCGATCTCCTTTTCAATAATATCTTTTGGAACTTCGTCACGATAAACACAAATCGGTTTCATAGCTGCAACCTGCATTGCAATGTCTTTACCAATATTCTGAAGTTCATCATCAACGACTGAAGTATTATCGAATTTAACAAGCACACCTAATTTTGATCCAAGGTGAACATAGTCAACATCAATTGCGTTTTCATTTTTATCTATTGCAAATCTTGAGATCTCAATTTTTTCTCCAACTTTACCCATTATGTCTGATAATCTTTCCTGAACTTCAGGAAAAGTTTTCAGCAAGTCTTCAACGTTAGCAGGTTTTTTTTCTGTAACCGTATCAAGAACCATATTTGCAAAATTTACAAAGTCCGGACTTTTAGCAACAAAGTCTGTTTCGCAATTTACTTCCAGTATAACTCCGGTTTTGCCGTTGTCTGCAACTTTAGTAAGAACCAGACCTTCATTTGCAGATTTCTCTGCTCTTTTAGCTGCAACTGCGGCTCCTTTTTTACGAAGGATTTCAATTGCTTTTTCCATGTTTCCATCGGCTTCGGTTAATGCTTTTTTACAATCCATCATACCGGCGCCGGTCTTTTGTCTTAACTCATTTACTTGAGCAGCGGTAATAGCCATGATAAAATTTCCCTTTTAATAATTATTCAGTTGCCGAGGTTTCTTTTTTTCTTGGGTCTTCTTTACGTTCTTCTTCTCTTTCTTTTCTGATACGCTCTTTCTCAGCCATTTCCTCAGCTTTATTTTCTTTAGCTTTTATATTTCCTTCGAGAGCACTGTCTGCAATATGTTTTACGATCAGTTCAATTGTTTTTACGGCATCATCGTTAGCAGGAATAACATAATCAACAATATCAGGATCACAATTTGTATCAACAATTGCGAAGACCGGAATATCCAGTCTTTTGGCTTCCTTTATCGCGATCGCTTCTTTCTTAATATCAACTACAAATAAAGCTCCAGGCAGGCGGCTCATTGATTCAACACCTTCAAGAACTTTTTTCAGTTTATCTTTTTCGCGGGTAAGGAACAATCTTTCTTTCTTAGTGATCTTATCAAATGTTCCGTCGGTTTCCTGTTTTTCAATGTTGTTCAACCTTTTAATACTTTTTCTAATAGTAGAAAAGTTTGTCAACATACCGCCAAGCCATCTCTCACTAACCCAGTTCATATCAGCTCTGCGGGCTTCCGATTCAATTACACTTTTAGCTTGTTTTTTTGTGCCGACGAATAATACTTTTTTTCCTTCAGCAACCAGTTTTGAAAAATTCTCTGCTGCATCTGTAAGGAGTGTTTGAGTTTTTTTAAGGTCAATTATATGAATGCCATTCTTCTCCATGAAGATGTATGGTTTCATTTTGGGGTTCCATCGACGGGTTAAATGCCCGAAGTGCGCTCCAGCTTCAATCAGCTGAGTGATATCTAACTTTTTCATTATGTCTCCTGTTTAACTTCTATTCTCATCAACTTTACTTACAATCCCTCTTGGGGACACAGGCAGTAAATCAGAGAATATGAATGATTGATTATTGAATTAAAATATTTTTTATCTCTTAGAGAACTGGAATCTTTTACGTGCTTTAGGCTGACCATATTTTTTACGTTCAACCATTCTTGGATCTCTTGTTAAGAATCCTTCGGGTTTCAGTTTGATTCTGTTTTCAGGATCAATCTTTACCAAGGCTCTTGAAATTCCTAATCTGATAGCATGTGCCTGACCTGTAGTACCGCCGCCATCCACATTTACGATAACATCATACTTACCAATTGTGTCAGTAGCGCGAAGCGGATTAAGAATATCTTCCCTGCTCAGTAATTGAGGAAATGCAGTTTCAAATTCTTTTCCATTAACAGTAATTTTTCCATTACCGCTTCTCAGGATTACTCTTGCAACTGAAGTCTTACGACGTCCTACACTAATATTGTCAGCCATTATTTCTCCGATAAACTGATTACTTCCGGTTTCTGTGCAGTATGAGGATGATTTTCACCGGCATATACTTTTAATTTTTTGATTAATTTTTTCCCTAATCTTGTTTTGGGCAGCATACCTTTAACAGCATTTTCAACTAAAAATGAAGGATTCTTTGCCATCATTTCCTGAATGCTTCTGGTCTTTAATCCACCAGGATAACCTGAATGGTGACTATAAGTTTTTAACAATTCCCTTTTCCCGGTTACCTTTACCTGCTCTGCATTTATAACAATCACAAAGTCACCGGTATCCATGTTAGGAGTAAAAATCGGTTTATTTTTTCCTCTGATAATTCTTGCCACACCAGTTGCCAATCTGCCAAGCACCTGATCCTTAGCATCAACAACATACCATTTCCTATCAGCGTCTTCTGTTTTAATAAATCTTGTTAATTTTTCCTGTTTCACTTTTTTCCTCCAAAACCGGATTTTCTTCTAAAATTAAGAGCGGAAAAATACGTCCCTATGTGAAAAAAGTCAAGAAATATCTATCAGAATCTCTTGACTTCTCTCAATCAATGATAAAAACCGTTAATTTCGGTCATTATGCTTATTGCATATTCGGCATGCTAAATTTTTGATAGCCAGCCGGCACTTTAAAAAACGAATCATCTAATGATTTCTTGGTGACGGAAGTAACTTCCATTTGGCTCTGGATATTACCGCTTTTGTCTCGAGTAATAACCTGCATCGGGAAATAACCTGATTTTTCAATCTCTGCTTCCCATCCTGATTTCATTTTAGGTTTTCCCATTCCACCTCCATCAAAAAATCTAAAAGCCCCCATATTTTTTGCCATCCAGATCTCTGCGTTATTATCATCTCCAGTGTAAATCCATTTCTCACAAGTGTAATCCAGAATTTTCTTTGTTTCCCCGGTCTTCTTAAAATCAATTTCTTTGTTTGATTCATCGCCGTTGTTTTCCATGTATTTATTCATCATATCCATCGGCATTTCCATGTACATTTTTTGATCGTCCATAATCATCAACATTTTTTTATCAGCGGAATTAAAAATCACTCCGATATTCTGTCCGTCTGCCGCAGAGTTGATCCTGAATAAATTATCTTTAATAAAATATTTCAGGTTCATCGCATTCCCCTCATCGTCTGTTATTTTCATTCCAACTTCACCTGAAAAAGATTCCTGTGCAAATACGGTCTGTGCAACCACTATACACAGAAAAAACGCCGCTATGAAATTAATCCAGATTCTTAGTTTCATCTTATCTCCTTTTAATTATTGTTAAATTAGAAAAGACTTTCACCAAACTTAAATGATTTAATCATTCCAAAAAACACCGGCTGAAATCTTTTAAAAGATTCTTTTCCTTTCATTATTAATTTTAGGCTGAAATCTTCATCACTGTCAGTTCTAATATAAATAATTTGTGATACCTGTTCCTCGATTTCTTCAGGATCATTATAGTAAGCGATATTATCATCAAGCTGAAAGGAATATTTGAATCTTGTTTCATTGAACAAGTATTTTTCTTTCACTTCAAGATGAACATAAGGCGGCGGATTGTAAACACCATCAGTCAGCCAGAAAGTAACGCCATCCAATTTCTTCTTAACATTCTGATCAATAAAAACCCAGCCGCGCGGATATTTGATCGAAACATCAAGAGTCGATTCTGAATATACCTGTTCGAGTGAAGATGTATCAGCATCACTCTCTGAAATATCGTAATAAACTGATTCTTCCTTTGGAGTTTCTTTAGCCTCCTCAATGATTTCTTCTTCTTCAGTTTCTGACGGTTGCTCTTCATTTATTTGTTCAGTTATACTCTCATTATGGATTAACTCTATTACACTCCTGTTTATTAATGGTTTGATGTTCAACAACGATAATAGATAAGCAAGACCAACGAAAATAATTACATGCAGCATTACTGATAGTGTAAGGTACTTTCCGAATGCAAAGATAGATTCAGAATCCTGCTTGACTTTATTTTCTTCAGATGAATTATTCACAATCAAATTTAATTCAGATTAATCAATTTTTTATACCTAATTCTTACTCCCTTATTTTGAAGCCGAATTCAAAATGTTTAATTTTCGCAACACTTATTGTAAAACTTGCAGGAAAAATTAATGAAAATTTTAGTAACCGGCGGCGCCGGATTTTTGGGAATAAATATAGTTCGTTATTTACTTGAACGTAATCACGAAGTTGTTTCTCTGGATATTGCTGACTTTACATATCCGGATGTTAAAGACAAAATAAAAATTGTTAAAGGTGATATCCGTCACGAAAATACAGTTGCAGAGGTAATGACGGGGATAGATGTGGTAGTTCATACTGCTGCTGCACTTCCGTTATATACACCTGAAGAAATTTTTTCAACTGATGTTGACGGGACAAGAATTCTTCTTGCGCATGCAAGAAAGAATAATGTAAAACGTTTCATTCATATTTCATCAACTGCGGTTTATGGAATTCCAGATCATCATCCTTTACTTGAAGATGATAAACTTGATGGAGTAGGTCCTTACGGTAAAGCAAAAATCCTTGCTGAAGAAGAATGTTTGAAAATGCGTAAACAGGGAATGATCGTTCCGATACTTCGTCCGAAATCTTTTATTGGTCCTGAAAGACTTGGCGTGTTCGCACTGTTTTATGATTGGGCAAAAGACGGCAAAGGATTTCCAATGATAGGTAACGGAAAGAACCGTTATCAGCTTCTTGATGTTGAAGATCTTTGTGAATCAATTTATCTGTCAGCAACACTTGATGAAAAAATTGTTAACGATACTTTCAACATCGGCGCAAAAAATTTCACAACGATGCGCGAAGATTACCAGGCTGTTCTTGATGTTGCTGGCTTCGGTAAAAAAATTACAGGTTTACCGGAAACACCAATTATCTGGACACTAAGAATTCTTGAAGCTTTAAAACTTTCCCCGCTCTACAAATGGGTTTATGAAACTGCATCAAAAGATTCATTCGTATCAATTGAAAAAGCGGAAAAAATTCTTGGCTACAAACCAAAGTTTTCAAACAAAGATGCATTGGTAAGAAATTACAAATGGTATCTTGAACATCTTCACGAGTTTGAAAACACAAGCGGAGTTTCGCACAGGGTGCCATGGAAACAAGGCATATTAAAACTAGCCAAAGCATTTTTCTAAAATGATTTTAATCACGACTGAATAAATAAAAAGGAGTAGTAGGATGGCAAATAAAAAAGATTATCTGAAAGAAGTGGTGCAGCACATTGATATCAAGCAGCACAATGTGGTTCAGCTTGTTGACGCAATGGAACATATGGCTTTCTCCGCACGTGATCTTAACCGTGCGGCACGCATTTATGATATGATGTTAAATGACAAAGAATGCGGAATCATTCTTACTCTCGCAGGAAGTTTATTTAGTGCGGGATTAAAAAAAGTTGTTCACGATATGATAGCTAACAATATGGTTGACGCTATTGTCTCAACCGGCGCAATTATGGTTGACCAGGATTTCTTTGAAGCATTAGGCTTCAAACATTATAAAGGAACTCCGTTCAGTGATGATAATGAATTACGGGATCTCCATATCGACAGGATTTATGATACATACATCGATGAAGATGAATTAAGAATTTGCGATGATACAACCGGGAAAATTTTTGATAGTCTTGAACCACGACCTTATTCATCAAGAGAATTACTCTGGGAGTTTGGCAAATACTTAGAGAATAATGGCGGACCAAAAGTGGATGATTCTGTAATTTATGCGGCTTATAAAAAGAACGTTCCGATTTTTGTACCGGCTTTTTCTGATTGCTCAGCAGGATTTGGATTTATAGTTCATCAGACAAACAATCCTGATAAACATTTATCACTTGACGCAGCAAAAGATTTTCTTGAACTGACAAAAATAAAATTGAATTGCCGTGATACTGGAATCTTTATGATCGGCGGCGGAGTTCCCAAAAACTTTACCCAGGATATTGTTGTTGCCGCTGACATTCTGCAGGAAGACGCACCAATGCACAAGTACGCAATTCAAATAACTGTCGCTGATGAAAGAGACGGTGCGCTTTCAGGTTCAACATTAAAAGAAGCAAGTTCATGGGGAAAAGTTGAAACAACTTTTGAACAGATGGTTTATTCTGAAGCTACTATTGCAATGCCTTTGGTTGCAGGTTACGGTTATCACAAAGGTTCATGGAAAAACAGGAAGCCGAAAGAATTCCAGAAGTTATACAAAGAAGAAAAATCTTTAGCATAAGATTTAAAATTAAGAAGGGATGCAAATGCATCCCTTCTTTTTACATTGATAGAAAAACTAAAAATATCGAAACAAAAAATAATTTCGTTTCACTTCTCTTTCATTTTATTGAATAAAAATACTTTTTAGTTCCGCGAACAGAACCAAAGAACATTCTACCATTTGAAGAAATTGCAGGCGAATAGTACACGTAACCATCAAGTTGTATTCGCCAATCTTCATTACCGAGAGAATCTATTTTTACAAGATTATTATCTTCAGTAAAGAAGTAAATTTTTCCGTCCTTATCAGAAATTATACTGAAGAAGACATTTAGGTTATATGGCTTTCTCCACCTTTCTTCATCCTTATGGTTGAGTGAAATCAATTCATAATCCAAACCGATATAAAGATTTCCTAATTTATCAATAGAGGGATCTATGTAATCTGCTCCTACTATTCCAGTCGGCCAGTTTCGAATGGTTCCATCTGGATTTACAGAGACAAATCCGAATCCCAAATAAATTGTTCCATCTGATGATACAATTGGCGTGCTACCCCAAGTTCCGGTTCCTGCCCCAAACTGATAACTCCACTTCAACTCACCACTGGTAGAAACAGCAAATAACTTCTTGCCCGTTATGTACATTGTGTTTCCATCTGGCGAGAATACCACTGCTGATGATGATGAACCGAAATCATCAAGTGTTAAACTCCAGATAGTATCTCCTGCTTTTGAAAACTTGTATAACACTCCGTTGTGTGCAAATGCATACAGGTTTCCTTCTTTGTCAAGGTTCATCATACTGTATATACCTGTTGACTGAGCAAATGTTACTTCCCACTTCATTGTACCGTCAGGATTTACAGCAAACAATTTGTCTCCCCACGTTGCAACGTATATTGTTCCATCTGATGCAAGTACAGGTGGTGATGAATTTTTCTGTGTTGGTGACGGCAGCGGGAATGTCCACTTTATGCTTCCGTCAAATCTCAGTGCATAAAGAAAACTTCCCGGGCTTGCTGTGTCTTTATAAGACACGAAATAGATTGTTGAATCACCAACCACAGGTGAAAGAAATGAATCGTGTGTCAGGTTTGTAGTTGGTAGTTCAATCATCCATTCAACCTGTCCTAACTGAGGACCAGCGTATTTACTTCTTCCTGTAAACTGCGCATCTCCGTGATGAATGGGCCACGGATTTGCATCAAGACTTGGCCAGGGTATATCCTCCTGCCAGCCGGGTGGATTATTCTTTGGTGGTGGATTAACTCCGTTGTCTTTACAACTTAATTGTAAGATTAGTAAAAGAAGGATTGGTAAAATTATTTTTTTCATTTTCCCCTCTGCTCCTTTCATAATATGATGTGTGAATTGTTGAGGCGTTAATGGCAAAGCAAAGAAATTAACGCAGTCAGTAAATACCCGTATGTGTTTGCAAAGCCAATCACCCCTATTAAACATTTGAATCTGTACAAACGTAAATCGCTTCCGGGTGATTGTCAACACAAAAAACATATTCTTTTAAAAAAGTTTTATGTGGAAATTGTTTTTGTCTCAATATCCAGAATGTAATTGCTGCTTACAGGGTTAATTGAATTATTGTATTCCATAGCAAATCTTATTTTCACTTCACCTGCATTAATATTCTTAAAAGAAAACACTCCAGTTCCGGAGGATTTAAATTCATCAGATGGTGTTACTTCACATTCAATTCCGTCTGAAGCATTTAATGAAAGATGTGTAATTGTGTCTCCTTCATTAACGACGAAACATTTTATTTCATTTTCATTTTTAATCAATCTCAAAACTCTGAATTTGGGTACAGCTTCTTTCTGATTCATTACCCTGTTGATTTGAAAATCAAGTTCTGTCATGTTTTCGAAAGATGTGCCTCTTCCTAAACCAAGTTTTACCATCTCATCATCCATTCTCTGCTTTTCTGCATCTGCCTGAAGTTCATCATAGTCTTTTCGTACAGCCTGTTTATCTTTTTTAGTTATTAAGTCGATGATTGTTGTCTCATCAATATCCAGAACATTTGCGTATAACAAACCAACTCCTATCAGGAACCCTCCAATCAATCCACCGATGTGTGCAAAATGTGCAACATTAGAACCGCCTCCAAGCACTCCGAATAAATCCAGCACAAAATAAAATCCGATTGCGTAAATAGCTTTAAGTTTGAATGATCCACCGAGTGCAAGCATTATCCAGTAAATGAATTTGATTTTATTTTTTGGAAACCACGCAAGAACAAATCCCATCAAACCGCTGACTGCACCGCTTGCACCGACAGCAGGATTGCCGTCAAGCAGCAAATGGATTACAGAAGCAATCGCTCCCAAAACAAGGTAGACTAACGGATAATAAAAATTTCCAAATACCGCACATACTGCGCCGCCAAAGACAAAAAGGAATAGCATATTACCTAACAGATGGAAAAGATCAGCGTGTAAAAAAATACTACCGAACAATCCGGCTGGATTGAAATCGACAAGGACCATGTCAACAAAATAAATTCCGTATGAATGAGACATCGAAAAGAAATAAATGATGATCGTAACAAGGATGATTATATAATTTGAAATTGGTGTACGGTATGAATCAAGTTCTAAATTTACAGGCAGAATCATGTTTACTCCCGCGTTATGGTAAGATTATTTTTAAAACCTCAATGAAACTTAGCCCTTTTGCTTTCAACCCACAATCAAAAATTTTTTTGGAAGAGTTTCATTTTCAATTAACTGATTAACACATTATTTTAATCAGGCATTTCTTCTTTTGATTTGAAATGCATTAAATTTGGATTGAATATTTGAGAAAGTTCAGACAACAAATATGCGTATTATAATTGCCGGAATGGGTGACGTTGGTTACCACCTCGCAAAACAACTCTCCAGCGAATCACATGACATTATCGCTATAGATATGGATCAGGAAAGATTATCATATACCGATTCAATGACAGATATATTAACGATCAATGGTTCATCGACATCTATAAAAACTCTGATCGAAGCTAATGTAGCAAAAGCTGATCTGCTTGTTTCAGTTACGTCAAGCGAGGAAGTGAATATCGCAACAGCAATCATCGGTAAAAAACTCGGTGCAAAAAAAACAATTGCAAGGATCGGGAATGCGGAATACCTTGAGCCGGATTGCCAGGTAAATTTTCAGGAGCTTGGAATAGACTTCATGATTTATCCTGAAGAACTTGCCGCAGTGGAAACAGTTAATCTTATAATGCGTACCGCTGCAACCGATGTACTAGAATTTGAAGATGGAAAACTTTCAGTGCTCGGAATTAAACTTGATAAGACCGCTCCTGTCATCCATAAAAAAATTATTGATGTGGCGAGAGACCATCAAAGTATTGATTTCAGAATAGTTGCTATTCACAGAAACTTCAGAACAATTATACCCAAAGGTAATGATACCTTTCTTCCAAATGACCAGGTGTTCGTCATAACAACACCCAACGGCATTGAAATGATACTTAAACTTTCAGGAAAACAAAACCTGAAATTTGAAGATATAATGATCCTCGGCGGCGGAAAAATAGGAAGACGCGTTGCCAAACAGCTTGAAGATAAAATGCGTGTAAAGCTGATTGAATCAAACGAGGAAAAAAGTTTTGAACTTGCGGACTTACTTCAGAAGACTCTTGTTATCAAAGGTGACGGAAGAGATATTGACCTTCTTGCGCAGGAAGGAATCATAGATATGGATGCTTTCATTGCCGTTACCGAAGACGCTGAAACAAATATTATTTCCTGCCTTATGGCAAAGCATCTTGGAGTTACAAAAGCTATCGCGCTTGTTGATAAAGTTGATTACATACCTCTAACACAAACTATCGGACTTGATTCACTCATCAACAAAAAACTTATTGCAGCAAATAACATTTCAAGATTTATCCGCAAAGGTGAAGTTGTTGCGATTGCAACTCTTGAAGGTATAGATGCCGAAGTACTTGAATACCGCGCTGCGCCGGACTCACCGGCTACAAAAAAACCAGTTAAAGATCTTCACTTCCCTAAAGAAGCAATCATTGGCGGAATAATTCGGGGTGATGAAAGTTTTATTACTATAGGTGAAACTCAGATCAGAGCAAATGATAAAGTAGTTGTGTTCTCCCTGCCGGATGCTGTTGATAAACTTACAAAGTTTTTTACTTAGGCCTTAACAGGAAGACTAAAATAAAAAGTGCTTCCTTTCCCGGTTTCGCTTTCGACCCATATACTGCCTCCCTGCGCCTGTATAAATTCTTTTGATATAGCCAGACCAAGACCCCATCCCTGTTTTGTTTTATTTCCTATCTGAGAAAATCTTTGAAATAATTTTTCCTGGTCTTGTTTTGAAATACCCGGTCCATTGTCAATAACAGAAAATCTAATTTCATTATTAACCTTTGTTGCAGACAAGACAATTTTGTCATTCTGTTTCGAATAACGTATTGCATTGTTCAGAAGATTAACAAAAACAAAAACTGTTTTTTCAACGTCAGCATTAATGGAAGGGAGATTTTCATCAATATTAATTTCCATATCTATGCTTTTATCGGCAACCTGAAGCACTAAAGCTGTTACTCCAAGTTCAACTATATCTTCAGGACGAACGGAATTAAATTTTAGTTTGATATTACCGGTTTCAATCTGCGAGTAGTCAAGCAATTCATTTATTACACGCGAAAGCCTGTTGCTCTGCTGACGTAAAGCGTCTAACAATTCCTGTTGATCTGAATTTAATTGACCGATACGTTTATCTTCCAGCATTTTCAAACTAAGATTGATTGATGCTAATGGGGTTTTTAATTCATGCGAGACAGTTGCCAGCAGATTTGTTTTAGCTTTATCGCGCTCCTGGTAATGAGTAATATCACGCAGCAGAATAAGATTACCGATGAATGTTTCCTGCTGGGAGTATTCTGAAAAACTAATTATATCTTCTGCCTCAATCTTATAAAACACCTCCTTGTTATTTTTAATTATCCTGATTGGCTTAATCTCTGACTGCGAATTTTCATTAAGAACTTTGCTCGTGTTATAAATTTCCCTTATAAGATCATTGCTGTCTGCAACTTCTGCTATATAATGAAGCAGTATTTCATTTCTTTTTAATCCGGTAATTTCAAGAAGTGTTTTATTAGCGATTACAATTTTACTGTTCTCATCGATTAACAGAACACCGTCTTCAAGGTTTTCAACTAACGAGTTCATTCTTTTCTGTTCAAACAATAACTGATCAATATGTTTTGATTCATAAACTTTTAGTCGTTCGGCCATTATGTTAAACGCAGCGGCAAGTTCGCCAAGTTCATCATTAGAATTAAGTTCAAGTTTCTGATCATAATTTCTTTCACTGATGGCTTTGATCCTGTCGGTAAGAGTTTTTATCGGTTCAATTATTTTAGAAGGGAAATTATAAATGAAAGAAAGCGTGATAAGGATACTCAATGTTACAACAATAGACATATAGAGAATAACTTCATCAGCAGTTTTTTGAAGTTCGCCGGTCTTATTTACTATTGCATTCATGTTAAGCTTATACAAGCCAAGTATCTTTGATCTGAGCGTCAAATATTTTTCATATAACACTTCTAATTCTATTCCTGATTCATTGTTGAGTGTTAAAGTATCGTAATACTTCAGATAATCATTATACATTGAATGAAGTTCGTCAACCAGATCACCTTCTCCCTTTTCCGTTATGTTATTTGTTTCATCCTGGAGATTCATTTCGAATGCATTCTTGAAATCAGTATAAACTTTGATTTCATTCTTACTTGCATCTTTTTTTCCGACAAGTGATTCCACCTGCAATGTATGCATATCACTAAGGTTCGTGAGCATGTCAAGCATGTAATCAACCGATGCATAGTTATCAACGATTGTACCTTTGGTTTTTTGTGCGAGTTGGTTAATAAAGACTATGCTGAGTATGCTTACAAGCAGCACAACACAGAAAAGAAAGATAACCCCGATGTTAATTTTATTTTTTAGCGTTTTCATTTGATGAAACCATGAGAATATCAATATTCTCTTTTGATGTAAGCGAAGTTAGTTCCCTGAAAAAATTTTTTAGTTTTAACCTGTAAAGAATTGAAAACACAGGTTTACCTATTACTATCAATGATGCTTCTTTCTTTTTAGCGAATTCAACAATTGAAATCGCTACTTCATTGCTGGTAATCTCCTGCACATCAGCACCGAGTTCCGCAGCTAATTTAAAATTGTTCAACAGCAGGCGCTGAAGTTTTGTATCAATTCTGTCTGATGATTCCTTATCCGTTTGAACATACACAACATACCATTTTGAATTGTACAATGCGGCAAGCCGCGATGATTTTCTTATAAGTCTTTTACCCGATTCATAGTTGCTGCTTAGTGCAGTTACTATAGAATTAATTTTTTCGCGGTCAGGTAATGGAATTTCTTTGATTATTTTTCTTTCCACCTGCCTTGATACTTCTTTCAATGCAAGGTCACGAAGCTGTAAGAGTTTTTCTTTCTGAAAAAAATTCTGAAGAGCGATTGGTACTTTTTTAAGATCATATATCTTCCCTTCTTCAAGCCTGTCGATCAGTTCTTCAATTGTAAGATCAACATTAACAACCTCATCAGCTAAATGAATAATGCTGTCGGGAACTCTTTCAGTGATCTTAATGCCTGTTATCTTTTCAACATTTTCATTTATACTTTCAATGTGCTGTATGTTTACGGTGCTTATAACATTTATACCCGCTTCAATAAGTTCTTTAACATCCTGCCAGCGTTTTTCATTTTTAGAGCCTGGAACATTTGTATGAGCCAGTTCATCAACTAGAACTACTTCAGGTTTGTGAAGATGAATTGAATCCACATCCATTTCATCAAGAAGTTTACCTTTATAAAATATTTTTTTTCTTTCGATTGCTGGTAAACCTTCGGTGAGTTTAACAGTTTCTTTCCTCCCGTGTGTTTCGATGTAACCTATTACAACATCAACATTACTGTCAAGAAGTTCTTTAGCTTCAAGTAACATCCGATAGGTTTTACCGACGCCAGCAGCCATTCCTATATAGATCTTAAGCTTTCCCTGTTTGGATGATCTTATTAGATTAAGAAATCTTTCTGCCGATATGGAAATCTGTGATTCCATTTTATTATAAAGTTATTCCGGCAATTACATTTGCAATTTCGTTTCTCGGATTAAATATAACTGATGCAAATACAGGAATGGTAAACTTGCCAGTTACAAATAATGGCTTTGTAATTTTCATTCCGATATTAATAACATTAAAATTTTCTGTGTTATAAAATAAAGAATTACTTTTGCTTCCGCCTGCCGCACCGATAAATGAATCAACTTTAAACTCATTCACATTTGCAGTATAACTTATCTCAAAGTAGGTATTGTTGCCTGGTTCATTGTAAAAATTGTAATAACCTGAAACGATGATCGGGAAAGCTTCTTTGCTTAATTTTAATCCGGCTTCAAGAAGATGTGCACCTTTCCCCTCATTAAAATCAAAAAGTCTCTTCCCGGAATTCGGATAGTAGTAGTCTGTAATCAGTGGTGATATTATGAATTCTCCGACCTTAAGATTATAACTTATCCAAATATCTATTTCATCTGATGATGATGTTTGATTTGATAAAGTATATGCACCCCACAATCCAACCATGAAGTTTGAGTATGCTAAACCAAGCGAAGGCTGAACACTTGGTGTTGAAGCAACGTCAATACCGCGCCAGATATACCTGCTGACAAGATCAACATTTGTATTTAACTGTACTTTGTCCTGTGAAAACAAATTTGAGACAAAAATAATTTCTAACACTAATAATATTTTAATCGAGTTCATTTTTAATTCCTGATTTTATTTTAGTTCGTCAAGTGCCATATTTAATTTCAGAACATTTACTTTTTCAGTTCCAAACATTCCGAATAGAGGAGGTTCAATATTTTCTTCAACCAATTTTTTGATTACTGTCCTCTCTATTCCTCTTACATCTGCAACCCTTGGAATTTGTATGAACGCTGCTTGCGGCGAGATATGAGGATCAAGTCCTCCTCCTGATGCAGTAACAAGGTCTGAAGGTATTTCATTTCTTTTTATTTCAGGATTTTTTCGTAAAAAGTCATCAATCCTTTTCTCAACTTCAGCAATGTAATCTGGGTTTGTCGGACCTTTGTTTGAGCCGCCTGTTGCAGCAGCATTGTAATCAACAGCAGAAGGTCTTCCCCAAAAATATTTATCCGAATAAAATTTTTGCCCGATATTTTCAAATCCGACGAGCTTACCATTTTTATAAACAGGCAAGCCGTTTGCCTGTGATGGGAATATCAATCCGAACACCCAGATAAGTAACGGGAATAACAATCCAAATAAAATTAAAGTTGCAAAGTGAAGTTTTATATCTTTTAAAATGTTTTTCATTTTTTCTCCGTCATGCTGAACTTGTTTCAGCATCTTATTTTATTATTGATATCCCGAAACAAGTACGGGATGACCTATTAAATAAATACTGATACCATCAAATCAATTAACTTTATTCCAATGAATGGAATAATCAGACCACCTAATCCATAGATTAATAAATTTCTTGTCAGTAAAGCTGAAGCGCCAATCGGTTTGTACTTTACTCCCCTTAATGCCAGCGGAATTAAAGCAGGTATGATAAGTGCATTAAATATTACTGCAGATAAAACCGCGGATTCAGGACTTTCAAGTTTCATAATATTCAATGCATTTAAGCCGGGAATTGTTGCCGCAAATAACGCCGGAACTATTGCAAAATATTTCGCCACATCATTAACAATTGAGAACGTTGTTACATTTCCTCTTGTGATGAGCATCTGCTTTCCAATCTCAATTACTTCAAGAAGTTTTGTCGGGTCGCTATCAAGATCAACCATGTTCGAAGCTTCTTTAGCCGCTTGAGTTCCTGAGTTCATTGCAACGCCAACATCTGCCTGTGCAAGTGCAGGCGCATCGTTTGTACCATCGCCCATCATTGCGACAAGTTTCCCTTCACGTTGTTCATTTAAAATGTAGTTCATTTTATCAACAGGTTTTGCTTCAGCAATAAAATCATCAACACCAGCCTGTGTTGCAATAAACTTTGCTGTTAACGGATTATCACCTGTAACCATTACTGTTTTAACTCCCATTTTTCTAAGACGGGCAAACCGCTCTTTAATACCTGGTTTTATAATGTCTTCAAGTTGTATAACTCCAACTGCTTTTTTACTTAGGGCAACAACAAGAGGAGTTCCACCTTTCTCTGCAATTTCATTTATGTGTTTTTCAATTTCTGATTTAAGATGATCTTCTTTTTCAATCCAGTTTGATATTGCATCCCATGATCCTTTTCGGATTGAATTTCCATCCGGCAAATCGATTCCACTCATTCTTGATTCCGCAGTAAACGGAATGAATGTTCCATCCTTAGCAGTTTTTTGTAATACATATGGCTCAAGCTTAGGGGCTAATTCAACAATTGATTTTCCTTCAGGGGTCGGGTCAGCAAGCGAACTTAATAAACAATATTTGACAAATTCTTTTTTATCTATCCCGTTCAGTGGAAACATGTTTGTAGCTTTGCGGTTACCGATTGTAATTGTTCCGGTTTTATCAAGAAGAACTGTGTCAATATCACCGGCGTTTTCAACTGCTTTACCGGATTTTGCAATTACATTCACTCTAAGCGCTCTGTCCATACCGGCGATACCAATTGCAGATAACAACCCGCCAATTGTAGTTGGGATCAGGCAGACGAATAATGAAATGAGTGACGCAATAGTTATTGCTGTATTTGCATACGTACTGAACGGGTGAAGGGTTACAGTAACAAGAAGAAACACAATTGTAAAACTCGCAAGCAAAATTGTTAATGCAATTTCATTCGGAGTTTTTTGTCTCTTAGCGCCTTCAACAAGTTCAATCATTTTATCAAGAAAAGTTTCACCGGGTTGTGTGGCTGCCTGGATTTTTATTTTATCTGATAAAACTTTTGTTCCGCCAATAACGCCCGAATGATCCGTTCCTGCTTCTCTTATCACCGGAGCTGATTCACCTGTTATCGCCGATTCATCTATTGATGCAATTCCTTCAATTATTTCACCATCAATAGATATGATATCGCCTGCTTCAGCTAAAAACACATCGCCTTTTTTTAGTTGTGATGAACTGATCAGTTTAATTGTACCGTCTTTCTGAATAAGTTTTGCCTGGGTTTCGTGCCGTGTTTTTCTTAATGATGCCGCCTGTGCTTTGCCTCTTGCTTCGGCAATTGCTTCCGCAAAGTTTGCAAACAATACAGTCAACAGAAGAAGTAAAGTGATTACAAAATTATAAATGACCGAACCCTGACCGCTTGCAGGTGAAATAGAATAAAATGTGATCACCGTCATTATCACAGTCCCTATTTCTACCGTAAACATTACAGGATTTTTAATCATCACTTTTGGATTAAGTTTTACAAATGATTCTATAACGGCTTCTTTAATTAACTCCGGTGTAAACAGATTTATGTTTTTTTGTCGTTTCATATTTTATTTTCCTTTTATATTAAAAGATGACATCTTTTAGAAAGATGTCATCTTTGTCAAATTCACATTGAAAAATATTCTGCAATTGGACCAAGTGTAAGTGCCGGGAAAAATGATAAGGCAGCAACAACTACCAACACTCCAAGCAATACAATACCAAAGGCAACTGTATCAACCTTCAAAGTTCCTTCTGATTGAGGTACAGTTTTCTTTGATGCAAGTGAACCTGCGATTGCGATGGGACCAATGATTGGCAGGTATCTTCCAAGAAGCATCACAGTGCCGGTTGCGATATTCCAGAACGGAGTATTATCACCGAGTCCTTCAAAACCCGAACCGTTATTTGCTGCGGCAGATGTAAATTCATATAACATTTCGGAAAACCCGTGAAAGGATGGATTATTTAACCAGCCGATGTTTGAATCATTTGCCACTATAAATGATGCTATCGCGGTTCCTATCAAAATTAAAAACGGGTGAAGAAGAATTATCAGCGATGCAATCTTAACTTCTCTTGCTTCAATTTTTTTACCAAGAAATTCCGGAGTTCTTCCGATCATCAATCCACCGATAAATACTGCAATCACTACGAACATAAAAAAGTTTATAAAGCCAACACCAACTCCGCCATAAATTGCATTGATCATCATATCCAGTAAAAATATACCACCGGATAACGGAGTATGGCTGTCGTGCATTGAATTAACAGAACCGTTCGAAGTTGAAGTTGTTGACACACCCCACAGAGCAGAAGCTTCAGAACCAAAACGAACTTCCTTGCCTTCCATACTTCCCATTGGTTGTTCAATACCAAGTTTTGCTATTTCAGGATTTCCTGCGGATTCAAAAGTAATTGAACTGCTTACAAATAATAGAAAGACAATTGTCATTACACCAAATAAAATCCAGGCAAACTTTTTCTTGTTTAAATAAAACCCGAAAGCAAAAACCAATGCAACAGGAATGATTAAAATTGAAAAATTCTCAACTACATTTGTTAAATAATTTGGGTTCTCAAATGGATGGGTTGAGTTTGGTCCAAAATATCCGCCGCCGTTTGTTCCGAGCTGTTTAATAGCAATAACAGATGATACTGGACCGGTTGCAACCAGAACCGTATCACCTTCAAGTGTATGAACTTCCTGCAAACCATTAAAAGTCTGAGGCATTCCATTAAAAAGAAGAATAACTGCAACAACAATTGAAAGCGGAAGTAAAATTCTTGTTAAACTTTTCAAAAATAAATTATAAAAGTTTCCAATATCTGTTGCCCGTTTCTGAACAATTCCTTTAAACAACAATGCAAGTGCTGCAATTCCAACAGCAGCAGATACAAACTGCATAAAACCAATTACCAGCAACTGTGAGAAATAAGATAATCCTGTTTCCCCGGAATAGTGCTGAAGGTTTGTGTTGGAAACGAAACTTGTTGCTGTGTTGTAAGCCAATGTTGCTTCCATCGAAATGATTTCAACAGGATTCCAGATCGGGATAGATCCCTGAATCATTAGTATGATTATCGACCAGAGAAAGAAAACAAGATTAAGCCTTAGCAGAGCTTTCATATTTTCTTTCCAGTTCATTGATTCATTCGGATCTATCTTACAAGCCCGGAAGATGAACTGTTCTAAAGGTGAAAGAAAATCACTCCAGGTTTTTTCACCTTTAAATACTTTGCTGAAATATTTCCCTAACGGATAAGCAAAAACAAATGTGAGCAGGAGGATCATAACAACTCCTGATATTTCTGAATTCATAATTGTTCCTCTAAAATTTTTCCGGTTTTATCAGTGCGTAAAAGAGATAAGCAAAAACAAATACACTTATTATCAACAGAGCGATCATTATTAACTCCTAATTAACGGATTAAAGTTTGTCAAAAAACTGAATTGATTTAATAAATATTCCGAAGCAAAGAATCCCTAACGGTATCATTGCTATTTCAAGCATTTTATTTACCTGTAATTTTTCTGATTGATGTCCCTAAAAAAATGCCAGAGAGTTAATTGAAGTATTAACAATCACTTAGATGAAAGATGAGAATTGATAAGCAGGAAAAACTATTCCATAACGGAAAGGTATTTTTTCAAAATGGTGTGGTAAGGATACAGGCGTGAATTAATTATTCATTACAGCTTAAATGAAAGTTATTCAATTCCGTAAGACTGAAGTTTTCTATAAAGTGTGGTTAAGCCAATTCCAAGTAGCTCTGCCGTGCGTGTTTTATTACCTTCGACTGATTCAAGAATTTTTAATATGTGAATTCTTTCAATGTCCTCAAGTCTTGATGAATCAGAATTATGCATTGAACTAAAAAATTCTTTTGGTAAACTATTTTCTGTAAGCACATTTCCTTCAGAAAGTATGACAGCCCGTTCAATAACATTTCTTAACTCGCGAATATTACCGGGAAAGTTATAATGCCTTATCTTATCTGTAAACGCCGGGGTGATCTCATTTATTTTCCTGTTCAGTTTTTTACTGAACTGTTTAACAAATACCTCAACAAGCAAAGGTATATCTTCACTTCTTTCTTTCAGAGAAGGAAGTTCAATTTTCATTACGCTTAACCTGTAATACAGATCCAGCCGGAAGTTTCCTTCCTTTGCTTCCTTTTCAATATCCCGGTTTGTTGCGGCTATTATCCGTACATCAACCTGCGTGGGTTTTGTATCGCCCGGTTTAATAAAATCATTTGTCTCAAGTACTCGTAAAAATTTTGCCTGTAGTGTAAGATCAAGTTCACCAATTTCATCTAAGAATAAAGTGCCGTGATGTGCTTCTTCAAACAAACCTTTTTTATTTTTATTCGCACCTGTAAAAGCGCCTGCTTTATAACCGAACATTTCAGATTCAAGAATATCTTTTGCGATTGCACTGCAGTTAACGGGAATAAACGGTTTGTTTTTTCTCGAACCCGAATAATGTATTGCTTGCGCAAATAATTCTTTGCCTGTACCAGTTTCACCAAGCAATAAAACAGGAACATCTGTAGCTGATATTTTAACTCCAAGCTCTTTAGCTTTTTTTATTTTTTCCGATTCACCTGAAATAATATCAAAGTTATATTTTTCGCCAACACTTTTTTCAAGATGTTCAATTCTTTTTTTTAGATGAACTTTTTCAATAGCGTGCTGGACTAACGGAACAATTTTATTGTCTTCATCACCTTTTGTTATGTAGTCGAATGCGCCTTCTTTTATTGCGCGAACTCCGTCTTCAATTGTGCCGTAGGCGGTAAGAACGATAACTTCGCAAACAGGATTTATTTCTCTGAATTGTTGTATGAGATCGATTCCGTTTACCCCGGGTAGTCTTACATCGGTTACTATAAGCGAGATGTCTTCCTTCTTAAGAATATTAATTCCTTTCTCAGCGTTGTCTGCTTCGAAAATAATATAACCTTCAAGCTTTAAAAGTTTTGAAAGAAGTATTCTTAACTCATTCTCATCATCAATTATTAAAATTGAATCTTTCATTTTTCAGCCGGATATTTTTTCGTGATGAAACTTACAAAGTTCGGGAAAGAGTTAAAATCAAAACGGCAAAAAAGTATTTATTATATTTGCTCCGGATAAACTTTAAAATTATATGAACTTCAAAGTTATTGTTAACATTACCGGTTTCTTACTTATACTTACCGGTGGTTTTATGTTAACGGGAATTCCGTTCTCGCTGTACTATCACAGCAATGATATTATTTCAATAATAATTTCTGCCGGTATAACCATCGGGGCAGGTTTTTGTGCATGGTACCTAACAAAGAATGCTTCAAAAGAAATCTCAAAGCGTGAAGGTTATATAATTGTAACAGTTGGTTGGATAGCTATGGCAGCATTCGGCACTTTACCATTTATTATTCACGGGTCAATACCTTCATTTACTGATGCTTTTTTCGAAACAATGTCCGGCTTTACTACAACCGGCTCTACAATACTTAAAGATATTGAAATTGTTCCGCATGGACTTTTATTCTGGCGATCAATGACTCACTGGATTGGCGGAATGGGGATTATTCTTTTATCAATCGCCATAATTCCTTTTCTTGGAGTTGGAGGTATGCAGTTATATAAAGCTGAAGTATCAGGTCCCACAAAGGACAAACTACATCCAAGAGTTCAGGATACGGCAAGAAGGTTATGGTTCATTTATGTTATGTTCACTTTTGTTGAAGTTGTTTTATTGTTGATCGGAGGAATGAATTTATTTGATGCTGTATGCCATGCATTCGGTACACTTGCCAGCGGAGGTTTCTCAACTAAAAATGCAAGCATTGCCTATTACAACTCACCTTTTATTGAGTACGTAATAATTATTTTCATGTTCATCGCCGGAACAAATTTTACATTACACTACTACGCATTACACGGAAAGATCGGCGCATACTGGAAGGACAGTGAATTTAAATTCTACTTTGTATTTACTGCTTGTGTTGTGCTTTCGATAGCGGCTTACTTAACACTTAATAACAACCAAACCGCTGAATCATCATTACGTGACTCAGCCTTCAGTATAATTTCAATACTTAGTTCAACAGGATTTGCAACTGTTGACTATGAAAAGTGGGCATCATTCTCGTCGATTATATTCCTGATACTTTTGATGTTTGGTGCATGCGCAGGCTCAACAAGCGGCGGCGTTAAAATGCTTCGTTACCAGCTATTAATAAAAAACAGTCTGTTAGAATTAAAGAGATTGATACATCCAAGTGCGGTGCTGCCTGTAAGGCACAATGGAAAAGCTGTGCCGCAGGATATTATTTCAAAAGTTACTGCGTTTGTTTTGATCTATCTTGCTATTTTTGCAATTGGTTCTGTAATGCTTGCTTTAACAGGACTTAAACTTGACGCAGCAATGGGATCAACTGCTGCATGTATGGCAAATATAGGTCCGGGGCTTGGTTCAACGGGACCCGTATCAAACTTTGGACATTTAACTGATTTTGCTAAATGGATACTTAGTTTTCTTATGCTGCTCGGAAGACTTGAGATTTACACTGTACTTGTTGTTCTTTCGCCGGGCTTCTGGAAATCCTGAGCTTAATGAATTATAAAATTGTAATTAATATCGTCGGCTTTCTTCTTATCCTAACCGGGGGATTTATTGTCACTGGAATTCCTTTCTCAATCTACTATAACTCAGATGACATTTTATCATTGCTGATTTGCGGAGCCGGCACATCACTTATCGGATTGCTTACATGGTACTTAACAAGAAGTGTTGACCGGTCTGACATAGGCAAACGCGAAGGTTATCTTGTTGTCTCACTCGGATGGATATTCATGTCATTGTTCGGTGCGCTGCCATTTGTTGTTCACGGTTCCATTCCAAATTATACTGATGCTTTTTTTGAAACAATGTCAGGGTTCACAACAACAGGCGCTTCTATTTTAAAAGATATTGAATCAGTGCCGGCAGGACTTTTATTCTGGCGAAGTTTAACACAATGGCTCGGCGGAATGGGAATCATCGTATTGTCGCTTGCAATCCTTCCGCTGTTAGGCATTGGTGGTATGCAGCTTTTTTCTGCCGAAGTCCCGGGTATTACAAAAGATAAATTTCACCCGAGAGTAAAAGAAACCGCAAAAAGATTATGGGGAATTTATGTGATACTCACCGCCGCGGAAATCCTTTTACTGCTTGTCGGCGGTTTGAGTTTATTTGACGCGATAAACCATGCATTCACAACAATGGCGACGGGAGGGTTCTCAACAAAAAATGCAAGCACTGCATATTACACTTCACCCTACGTTCAATATGTGTTCATAGTGTTTATGATATTTGCCGGAATGAATTTCACACTTCATTACTATGCGCTTCATTTCAGGTTTGAATCGTTTAAACGAAACACTGAGTTCAAGTTTTATATTTTATTTCTTTTAGTCGCGACAATATTGATAATGCTGATACACCGTCCGCATCACACATTTGATCTTGAAGAATCATTCAGGCAGACGTTATTTCATGTTGTTTCGCTTGTAACAACTACAGGTTATGTTTCTTCTGATTATGAAAACTGGGCACCGTTTTCAAGAATGATTTTTTTTATTCTTCTTTTCGTTGGCGGATGTGCAGGCTCAACAGGAGGCGGAATAAAGTTTGCGCGACATTATTTATTATTAAGAAATGGACTGCTTGAGTTAAAAAGATTAATTCATCCCCGAGCGGTAATACCAGTGAGGTTTAACGGAAAGGCAGTTAACCAGGAAATAATTTCTAATGTTCAGGCATTTTTTATTCTTTACATTCTTTTGTTTGTGTTAGGTTCTGTTCTGCTCTCATTACTTGGACTCGATTTCTTAACAGCCGCAGGTGCTGTTGCAACGTGCATAGGAAATGTTGGACCGGGAATGGGTGTTGTGGGTCCTGTAAGTAATTTTGCAGACTTGCCTGGTTTGAGTAAATGGATATTAAGTTTCTTTATGCTTGTCGGCAGGCTTGAATTGTTTACGGTGCTTATATTGTTGTCTACATCATTCTGGAAGAAGTAAAGACCGCAATTAATTAGGGCAATCTTAATCCTTTCAATTACTCCCCATTTTGTTGGATTGTTAATTGGTATGATTATTACTCTGATTTTTACGCTTATTAATCATATATTTTGCATCCAAATCAATATTGATTTTTATGACTTCAAAAGAATTATTTAAAAAATATAACGATCCAAAAAATTTCTTTAACCGTGATTTAAGCTGGATTGAGTTCAACAGGCGCGTTCTTGAAGAGGCACTTAACCCCGAACTTCCCCTGCTGGAAAAGGTAAAGTTCATTTCAATTTTTCATTCAAACCTTGATGAATTTTACATGATACGTGTTTCCGGTTTGAAGGAACAGGTTGCAGCAAATGTTCTTGAGCCGACTATTGATGGTTTAACTCCGATTGAACAAATCCAGAAGATTGAAAAAACCGTCCGCCCGATGATAAAGCAGGCAATGGAATTGTGGCATCAGCAGATAGTTCCCCAGCTTAGAGAAAACGGAATCGATATCTGTGATTACAATAAGCTTGCTAAAAAGGATAAGGACACTCTTAATGAATATTTCAGAAAAGAAATTTATCCCGTACTTACTCCTCTTGCATTTGATCCCGGCAGACCTTTCCCTTATATATCAAATTTAAGTCTGAGTCTTGCAATTCATGTTCGTATGCCGAATGGTGAAAATCATTTTGCAAGAGTAAAGGTTCCGAGTATTCTTCCAAGGTTGATGCAGGTTGATAAAATCCTGAACCCGCAGAAAAAGATTTCAACAAACGGACAGTTCTCAGCAAAATTCCTGTGGCTTGGTGATCTTATAAAAGCCAACCTTGCAATGTTATTTCCCGGCATGGAAGTGCTTGAAGCACACCGTTTTAGAATTACGCGTGATACCGATATAGAATTGCAGGAAGATGAAGCCGATGACTTGTTAAGTGTGATTGAGGAAAATATACGCCAGCGTAGGTTCGGCAGTGTTGTTAGATTGGAAGTAGCGAGCCGTATGCCTGACTTTATGATTGAGACACTGATAGAAAATCTTGAAATAACCCGTGATGATGTGCACATCCTTGATGGTCCGCTTGGAATGAGTGATGTGATTTCATTATACGATCTTCCTCTTCATCAGTTAAAAGAAAAACCATTTTACCCGGTTCAGCCAAAAGCCTTTGATGAAGAAGAGGATATTTATTCGGTGATAAGACAAAAAGATGTTTTGCTTCACCATCCTTATCATTCATTTTCTCCGGTAATTGATTTTATAAAGCAGGCTGCAAAAGATCCCGATGTGCTTGCAATCAAACAGACATTGTATAGGGTTGGTTCTAATTCGCCGATCATCAAATATTTAATTGAAGCGGCTGAACGCGGTAAACAGGTTGCAGTGCTTGTTGAACTTAAAGCAAGGTTTGATGAACAGAATAATATTTTCTGGGCTCGTGAACTTGAAAAAGTCGGTGTGCACGTAGTATATGGATTGGTGGGATTGAAGACCCACGCGAAGATGACTCTTGTTGTAAGAAAAGAATTTGACGGTGTAAAACGATATGTTCATCTTTCAACCGGTAACTATAATGCCGGCACTGCAAAACTTTATACTGATCTTGGATTCTTTACTTCAAATGAAAATATATGTGCCGATGTTTCAGAAATATTTAATTACCTGACAGGATATTCAAAACAAAATGAATTCCGCAAACTATTAGTCGCGCCGATTAACTTAAGGGAAAAATTGTTTTCACTTATCATCCGTGAAATAGATAATGTGAAAAACGGTGTTGAAGGTAAATTAATACTCAAGCTGAACTCGGTTGTTGATCCTCACTTGATCTGCGCTTTGTATGAAGCATCCAACTGCGGTGTAAAAATAGAACTGCTGGTGCGCGGGATCTGCTGCCTTATCCCCGGAATAAAAGATCTAAGTGAGAATATAAGGGTATCCAGTGTTGTAGGAAGATACCTGGAACACAGCAGGGTTTTTTATTTTTATAATAACGGTAAAGAAGAAATTTACTTAAGCAGCGCCGATTTTATGCAGCGTAACCTTGACAGGCGCGTAGAGGTGGCATTCCCGGTTGAAGATGAAAATATTAAACGTGAAATAATAAAAAGTGTACTTGGCTTTGCGATGAAAGATAATGTTAAAGCAAGATTGCTGCAGCCGGATATGACTTATAAAAGAGCCGACAAAAAAAATCAAAAGGAAATTAATTCACAGGAATCGCTTATGAGTTACGCAATAAAAGCCGCTCATAAATACGCAAAAAATAAAATTTGAAATTTCAATTAACTCAAAAGTAAAAGGTATTCATGACCGATGTAACAAAGAACGCAGTTATTAATTCATTAAAGAAAATAAATTACCCGGGACTCGATGTTTCCAAGCTTACATTAAACACAATAAGAAAATTTGATTTCGATAACAGCAGGCTTGCAATAGATGTTTCACTGCCTATCACAGATCAGGAGATAACAGATAAGCTAAAGAATAATATTTCCTCACATCTTCAAAAAGAATTTAGTGCGGTTAAAAAAGTTGATATAAATATTTCGGCAAAAGTATCAACGCACCAGGATGCAAAAAAAGATTCAATACTTCCGGGCGTTAAGAATAGAATTGCAGTTGCAAGCGGCAAAGGTGGAGTCGGTAAAAGCACAGTCGCAGTAAATCTCGCTGTCACGCTCGCTAAAGAAGGTGCAAGTGTCGGTCTGATAGATGCAGACATATACGGACCGAGTATTCCTCTTATGCTTGGCATAAATGAAAAACCAAAAGTTTATCAAAGCGGCAATGTAACAAAGATGATTCCGCTTGAAAGTTATGGTATAAAATTGATCTCTATCGGGCTACTTGTTGATGATAACGCACCGGTTATCTGGCGCGGTCCAATGGCAAGCGGTGCAGTTAAACAGTTCATGTCCGATGTTGACTGGGGTGAACTTGATTACCTTGTTTTCGATATGCCGCCGGGAACAGGTGATATACAGTTAACACTTGTTCAGACAATCCCGCTTACAGGGGCTGTAATTGTTACAACACCGCAGGAAGTATCACTGATCGATGCACGCAAAGCATTAAAAATGTTTACGCGTGTTAATGTACCGGTGCTGGGTGTAGTTGAAAATATGAGTTACTTCATCGCTCCTGATACCGGGAAACAATATGATATATTCGGTCGCGGCGGCGGTGAAAAAATTTCAAATGAACTGAATGTTCCCTTCCTCGGTGGAATTCCTATCGACCCGAGAATAAGAATCGGCGGTGACAATGGAACACCGATTGTTTTTGATATGCCTGATTCCGAGCACGCAAATATGCTTTCAAAAATTTCTTTGAACCTTGAAGAACAGGTTAACAAAAGAAATGCAGAAGGGAATTCTAAAATTGAAATCATTCTTGGTGATGATTAATATTTAATTTATGAAAGATGAAATTGTCATTGCGCTGAAAACTATCCGACCTTTTCTTCAGGCTGATAACGGGGATATTGAACTTGTTGAAGTTAGTGATGACGGAATTGTTAAAGTAAGACTTACAGGTGAATGCAAAACCTGTCCGATGTCTCAAATGACTTTAAGAGCCGGAATTGAACGCGCATTGATGAAAGAAGTACCCGCCGTAAGAAGAGTTGAAGCTATTGATTGACAGAATATTTTTTTACTTTAAATCAACTAAATAAATCTGTTTCATTCAGTTCCTTAATTTGAGCAGACCAACTTATGCCATCAGTAACGACAGGAAGAGCCGCTAAAATAATTCTCTGGTTTTGCGCCGGTATATGCGCGTTAATCCTTTTCTACCTGCTGCTTGATGTTTTCATCATTTTAGTAATATCAATTCTGCTTGCATTTATTTTTCACCCCGCAGTTCTATTCCTTGAAAAGCTTGGGATAAAACGCGGCAGGGCAACGGCAATTATATTTCTTGCATTCGGGTTTTCGGTTTACCTGCTGATGTCGGTTTTCATTCCTACTTTTGTACTTCAGATGAATGAACTAATTCAATCATTAAGATATTATTCGCTGCACGACCAGATAATTTCGCTTGAAAAGGAAATTCAAAAGTATCTCCCATTCTTTGATCCCGGTGAACTTTCAACCAAGATCGAGGAATTTATTTCAGGTCAGATTATTAATTCATTCGACCAGATAAGTACAGTACTTTCAAGTATTGTTTCAATCATTGCAATACTTGTGATAGTACCATTTATAACATTCTTTGTACTTAAAGACAGCAGGGCAATTACGAAAAGCATACTTCACGTAATGCCGAATAAATATTTTGAACTGGCTTACTGGATAATCAAAAGAATCAGCGTTCAGTTAGGAAGATTTGTCCGCGGATGGATTTTCGATGCCACTTTTGTTGGTGTTGCATTAGGTATCGGCTTTTATATTCTCGGTTTGGAAAACTCTCTGCCATTAGGTGTCATCTCAGGCTTAGGTCACCTTGTTCCCTATTTTGGTCCTATCATTGGCGGTATACCCGCGGCAATAATTTCTATTATACAGTTCGGTGATCTCTCGCAGATACCATACATTGCAATGCTGGTAGCGATAGTATATACATTGGATAATGGTTTCGTTCAGCCATATGTATTTTCAAAAAGTGTTGATATGCATCCGATAGTAATTATTCTTCTGATAATTGCAGGCAGTCAGTTGTTTGGGATAATCGGGATGCTACTGGCTGTCCCCTTTGCAACGGTAATGAGAACAGCGGTAAAAGAAATTTACTTTGCACTTAAGAATTACAAGATCGCCAAGCTTTGATATTTAAACCACTTCAAGAAGCTTCTTAATAATCTCTTCTGATTTTATTCCTTCAGCTTCAGCACTAAAGTTAGTTATTATTCTGTGGCGCAGCACGGGTGTTAGCGATGATTTAACATCATCAATATTCGGTGTGAATCTGCCGTCAATAACAGCTTTGGATTTTGCCGCAAGTATCAGATACTGAGATGCACGCGGTCCGGCGCCCCATGTTATCCAGTCTTTTACAAACTTCGGTGAGTGCGAATTATTTGCACGGGTCATATTTGTAATTTTAACAGCGTATTCAACAACATTATCCGCTACAGGAACGCGTCGAACTAAATCCTGAAATCCCATTATCTCATCCGCACCAACAACCTTGTTTAGCTGCGGGTTATATCCGCTCGTTGTTGAGTGAACGATTTTTACTTCTTCCTGGAAGCTTGGATAATCGAGCCAAAGGTTAAACATAAATCTGTCAAGCTGTGCCTCCGGTAACGGGTAGGTACCTTCCTGCTCAATGGGGTTTTGAGTTGCTAAAACAAAAAACGGTTCAGGAAGATGATAAGTTGTTCCTGCTGCGGTCACCTTGTGTTCCTGCATAGCTTCAAGTAATGCAGATTGTGTTTTGGGAGGTGTTCTGTTTATTTCATCGGCAAGTATAACGTTTGCAAAAACAGGACCTTTTACAAATTTGAAATTTCTTTTCTTACTCGACTGATCTTCTTCAAGTATTTCAATTCCTGTTATATCGCTTGGCATTAAATCGGGAGTAAACTGTATCCTGCTAAAAGAAAGATCCAGTACTTCCGAAAGTGTTTTAATGAGAAGTGTTTTTGCTAAACCGGGAACACCAATGAGCAGGCAATGTCCTTTTGACAGTAGTGAAATGATAAGGTCGTCGATTATTTTTTCCTGCCCGACAATAACTTTACCTATTTCAGTTTTTATTTTCTTAACATTTTCACTCAGTGAGGAAACAAGTTCTATATCATCTTTGGTGGTTTCGCCGTTTTTCAAAATTATGTTCCGTATTGTTTAATAAGTTTGGAATTTCAGATCCTTATTTCCCAGAAAATTTTTGATTTTAATTCATCGATCCATTCTTCATACTTTTTCTGTCGTTTAAATTCATCCGCGAGTCTTTTTATTTCATTATAATCCTGTTCAAGGTTAGCAATATGCTGAGTAGTTTTCTTTTCAAGATAAACAATGTGATATCCATAACTGGAGGCAGAATATTCTATCCTTCTTGGAAAACTTATTTCGCCTTCTTTAAGTTTTGATACAATATCAAGTAAAGTTTTATCAAGCTGATTAAGATAAAATGTACCGAGGTTGCCTCCGAACACACTTGTCTCTTTATCCTCGCTGTACTTTTTCGCCAACTCGCTGAATGTTGCCAATCCTCTTGTTACGCTGTCTCTGACATCTGTAAGGAATTCAATTGTTTTAAGATCAGCAGCGTCATCAATTTTTATTTTTACAAGAATGTGCCTTGTGTGAATTGACTCGCCTCTTCGTTCCAGCATTTGAATGATGTGAAATCCCACCGGTGATTCAACTACTTCGGACATTTGACCATCATTTAACAGAAATGCAGCCGATTCAAACTCAGGGTAAAATATTCCGCGTTTAACAAAGCCAAGGTCACCGCCCTGGGCAGCACTTCCCGGATCTTCAGAATATCTTTTTGCCATCGTTGAAAAGTCGGCGCCGGCTTTTATCGAGTCGAGAATTGACTGAGCTAATTCACGGTATTTTTCTTTTACCTTATCAGTTGCTTTGGGATTTCTGAATATGTGAGATATCTGAACTTTTTCAGGAATCATACCAAGACTATCTTTATAAATTCCGAAGAAGTCTTCCACTTCACGTCTTGTTGCTTCAAGTCCGGAAAAATTCTTTTCCTGGAGACGCTGAACCATAATGTTTTTCCTGACTTCATCCCTCAGTTCTCTTTTTATTTTTTCAATTGTCATTCCATAAACCTGTTCAACTTTTTCTTTTGAACCATACTGCTGTTTGAACGCTTCAATCTGGTAATCTATGCGGTTGTTTACCTCATCATCGGAAACAATTATGGAATCAAAATTTGCCTGTGCATACACAAGTTTATCGTCGATCATCGCCTTTAATACCTGGTCACGCAGACCCGGAGTTGAAGGATCGATCTTTCGCTGAGCGGCAAGAAGGTTGGTCTGGAAATCAAGTTCGCTTAATAAAATAATTTCATTATCAACAACAGCAACTACTTTGTCCAGCACCTGCTGTGGAAGCATAACTGATGTAAATAAAAAGAATAGAAAAATAATTTTATACTTCATTTGTCACCTGGTTTTAATCTCAACATCATTGTTTGAATATAAATTTTCCATTAGTTCTTTAAAAAGTTTGTTCTTTCTTATCTGAACATACCTGCTTTCAACTTCATCTTTAACCAGGTCGAATGCCGGTATTTCATCTTTATTGTATTTGCTCTCAACCTGTACAATCGTGTACATCCCTGCGTATATCGGCAGTAGTATGCTAACCTCAGCGGGATCCAAGGATGTAACCACTTTATAAAGTTCAGCCGGATGAATTTCATAATCATAAAGCCGCTGTGCAGCATAACTTTTTATGAAAGCTGAATCGGAATTAAAACTGTTCAGGGCTTTGTTCCAGTTGCTTTCAATCACAGTATTACGAAAGAGTATGGCTTTATCCTCATTTATAAAATCAACACGGTTAATAATATAGGTATCGGCTATCAGTTTAAAGTCATTTTTATTTTCCTCAAAATAACTCTCAACATCTTTTCGCGTATATCTTATCGTTTCCTCTTCAAGGTATTTATTCAGATACATCGATACCGCAAGTTCCTTTTTGCTGTTTTCAATAAGCTGTTTGTAGGATTCTTCGTTTGTTATACCCTCCTTAACAGCTTCCTGGTATAACAATTCACGTTCTATCCAGTTATTAATAACTTCATTCTTATAATACTTTTTCCCGGTTGAAGTATCGGCTAACTCAGCTAATTCTTTACCGGTGAGGTAGGAGTCGTTTACTTTTGCTACGTAATCGGTTCGGGATTTTTCATTATCGCAGCCCCAAATTAGAGCTGCGATAATGAATATTATTGAATTGAATTTAATTTTGTTTAAATGCTTTTTCAAGTTTATCGTAATTGATTACCGGTTTGTACCGCATCTTTAATGATTCGATATATTCCTGCTCAAGCCTTTTGCTTTCAAGTTCCTGGAATGAACCGGAAACTTCTGCTTTTGCTTCTTCAAAAGTTTTTATGCGAGAAGGATCTTTTTCGACGAGCATAATAATCGAATAACCGTTTGGACTCTGCACAGGTTTGGTGTATTGACCGGGTTTCTCAAGTGTAGATGCAAGCTTTGCATTTTCCGAAGAGTTGACATCAACCATTCCCCAGTCTCCATGTTTTTCTTTGAAGCCTGGTCGCTCAGTGTATTTGAATGCAAGTGAGTCGAATTCTTCTCCGGCAACAAGTAAATCATAATAATGATTTATCACCGAATCTTTCCTTGCAAAAATTTCTTTGTAACGAACTCTGTCAGGCCAAACATATTTTTCTTTTGTCTGCTGATAATGATTGTAAAGTTTTACACTGTCAATCTCGATTTTTTTCCAGACTTCATCATCCTGTATTTTGAAGATGTAAGTACCATTTCTGTAATTATCCATCAATGCTGCAAAATCCGGACGTGTTTTTTCCAAAGTCAATGCTTCTTCTTCAAGCAGCACATCTTCTGTAGCTTTTTTTACTGCATCGTGGAGTAAGGTTATGTTTATAAACCTGTTTGAAAAATCATTCATGCTTCCCTGAATCTCGAACAGTTTTGAAGCCGGGTAAGTTTTTCCACTGTACGTAAAGACGGTCAGGTCTTTTAACTCTTCCATTTTAGGATGCATGGTACTGAATTTTACTGAGTCACTTTTTGCTACAATAGTATTCAGATTATCTTCGTTAAGGTTATATCTGAATTTTCCTTTTAATGATGTCATCAGTTTATCAAGTTCTGACTGGTAGCGAGTCTGCTTATAGATTTTTTTAAGGTTTTCTTTTTCTTCATCGAATGAAGGATATGCTTTTTTCTCGGTCAATTTAATTATGTGATAACCATAAGCCGTTCTGATTACATCAGACACATCACCGACTTTCATTTTGAAAGCAGCTTCATCGAACTCTTTAACCATTTGCCGGCGTTCAAAAAATCCAAGATCGCCGCCATTTGGCTTTGAACCAGTATCATCACTGTATTCTTTTGCAAGTTCACCAAAATCCTCACCGCTCTTTATCCGCATCATTACTGAGTCTATCCTGCTTTTTGCGGCAATGGAATCAACCGGACCTTCCTGGTTTGATAATGAAACAAGGATATGGCTTGCTCTTAGCTGGGGAACTCTTTCCTGTTTATCTGTTACTTTAACAATGTGATAACCAAAACGAGTTTTTACAACATCAGGGTAAACCTGGTTGACTTCTGTGTTTACAAATGCATCTTCAAACTCAACAGGCAGTTGTCCTGCAGTTACGTAAAATATATCTCCCTGGTTTGCCGTTGAAAAATGATCATCAGAATATTTCACCATAGACTCAAATGAAGCGCCTTTTTTTATACTGTCAAGAACAGATAATGCTTCATATTTTGCTGCACCTTCTCCGGCGGAATCGGGACGGAACATTATGTGACTTACTCTCCATTCCCATTTTCTTTTTTCATATAAATCAGCTACGCCGGGCTCAACTATCTCTTTCTCAAGAAGGAAAGTAACGCCAACCTTCTTTTTATAATCCAATAGTTCGGCATTTATAGTCGGGTCATCAGCATAATTTCTGATTTCTGCATCTCTTAATTTCATTTTGAAATTAACGTACAGATCCAGAAAGTTTTTAAGTTTGGAAAGGCTATCCTGTTTAGCAATTTCAACGCCGCCAACGTTGCTGGCATAAACGTCTTCAAATTCTTTCATTTTAATTGCTCGATCGTTGAACTCCGCTAACACAATTTCCGAATGCTGTGGAGAACAGGATGATAATATTACTGATAAGACAATCGAAAATAGAGTTGCAAATCGCAAAAACATTTAATCGGTCTCCTTTTTAAATTAAGTTATAATTTTGGCTGCCAATTTTAGCAATAGGGTTCCTGAAAATCAAGGAAATAAGCCCTCAATCGCCCTCTTCCCTGAAAACCCTGGTATTATTTTAACAGGTTTATTTTTATAGATTGATTAAAATCTCCGGCTGATAAATTTACGAAATAGATTCCGCTCGGGTAATCGTTCATATTGATATTAACAGAATGGATTCCTTTTTCGACTTCAGAATTAAGAATAACCATCAACTCATTTCCAAGCACATCAAATATTTTTACTTTTACATTTGATTTAACAGGAACGGTAAAATCAATTTTGGTTGATGGATTGAATGGGTTTGGATAGTTTTGTGAAAGCCTGAATGAAGTTGCCAAAGCAATATCAACCAGAATTTCGTTTGAGTATTTGAAAGAACCATCATAATCAATTTGTTTCAGGCGATAATAATTTTTTCCTGTACTAAATTTTTCATCTGTGAATGTATAGAAACTGTTATTTGATGTGGTACCTTTACCCTCAACAAATCCTATAGTTTCATAAGAATTAGTTTCAGTCTCCCTTTGAATTTCAAATCCGTAATTATTTTTTTCCGATGATGTGATCCACTCAAGATTCACAATATCGTTAGAGTAACGTGCATTGAACGAAGTCAATTCAACCGGCAGCGGAAAAACCTGTATTGCTGCGAGTGTATTCAGAATACCCCAGCCATACTCGTTATCAGGATTTGTATGCCGTGATGCTGTATTTCTCATCGCATCACGAACCTGCAGTGGAGTCAGATTTGGATTTGCACACAGGATAAGCGCAGCAACACCGGCCGCTAACGGACAGCTAAACGATGTTCCACTTGCTGTTGTAAAATTATTGTTGTTATATGGACTGGCAACTCTTGTGGAAGAGCCCATAGCCATAATATCGGGTTTTGTTCGTCCATCAACAGTAGGTCCAACACTGCTGAACGATGATCTTGTACCTGTACTTGTAACTGAACCAACAGCTATAACGCTATCGCCATCTGCCGGAGCGCCAAGTGTATTGTGTGAACTGTTGCTTCCTTCATTTCCTGCTGAGTTAACTACTACTATTCCCCTTGCAACCGCAAGGTCAGCCGCAATTGTAATACGGCAGGTGTTTCCATTCATACTTTGCCACGTATAACTTGGGTACGGAGTGTCAAAACCTATATAACCTAATGATGTAGATGTAACATCGACACCTATACTATCAGCCCATTCAACAGCGGCTATCCAGTTGTCTTCTTCGATAGGGGTTTCGCTCTCTGTATTTTCAGTCTTTGCAAGAATAAAATCAGAGTCAAAGGCGGGACCAATAAGATTTCCGGGACTAAATCCTCCAATGGTGGATAATGTCTGAGTTCCATGTGTTCCTGTACCCATATCATTTCCATCACCAACATCCGGATCCCCGTTCACGAAATCCCAGGCAGCAATGATATTCATATCAGCAAACGCGATGTGCGAAAGCCTGTTAAACCCCGCATCAAGTACACATATAGTTATACCCTGTCCTGTATAACCTGAATCATGAACAGCAGGAACACTGATCTGATTCATTTGAGTGAATGAACTACCATAATTGTAAGAATAAGTATTCTCCGGCTGCTTCAATAAAACAGGTTCAACCGATGATTCCTGAACAAGTGGTTCATAATTTTTCTTTAATGCGTAAACTATATCCAGATTTTTCACAAAAGGAAGATTTACGATTGAATTGATTTCATATTTTGTAATGTAACCGCTTATTCCATTGAACCATTTTGATTTTTGTTTGAGTTCAAATCCAAAAGACTGCACAGTTTCAATATAGTTTGTCTGTACAGGTAAATCCTGATAGTTGATAAGCTGACTTACCGGGTAAACTTTTTCACGACGTTTAAGTGATTTTTCACTTACCACACTTCTCGGGTCAGAATAGAAAGTATTTAATTCAGTTCCTTTGTCGTTGAAGAAAATCCAGACGAGTATTTTCTCCTGGCTGTTTACCTGTTCAACTTTTTGTTGAAGAAGAGGGGAAACTTTTTCGAGCGGTGATTGTGCCAATACTGTTACTGCACATATCAAGACTGTAAATAAAATTTTTTTCATCTTTTTCCCTTTGTTTTTATCATTACTTAACTCTTGTTCCATTACTTACATTGCTGCCGGGACTCAATATTTCCAATGTCCCGCCAGATGTTTCTGCTGCCAGAATCATACCATGCGACTCAGTACCCATTAGCTTTGCAGCCTTAAGATTTGCGACTATTACAACTTTTTTACCTACCAAATCTTCCGGTTTATAACTTTTTGCAATACCGGCAACTACCTGTCTTTCTTCATTATCGAGACGAACTTTTAATTTTATTAACTTTTCACTCTTGGCAAGTTTCTCAGCTTCTATGACTTCAGCAACTTTTAGCTCGATTTTCATGAAGTCTTCGTAAGAAATTAGTTCATCCTGTTTTTGATTATTACCGGAAAGATTATTCATCTGTGTTTCTATTTTTTCATCTTCAATTTTAGGGAAAAGTATTTCTGCAGCATTTAGCTGATGTCCGGGTTTCAACTGAGGTTTTCCTGAGTCAATCCAATCTACAGATTTTGCATTCAGCATTTTAAATAATTTTTCAGTTGTAAAAGGTAGAACAGGTGAAAATAATTCTGCAAGTGTATAAATCGCCTGAAGACAAATATTTAAAGTTGTCCCGCATTTTTCTTTATCTGACTTAACTGTTTTCCATGGTTCTGAATCATTAAAATATTTATTGCCATCGCGGGCAAGATTCATTATTTCGTTTACACCATCGCGTATCTTATACTTTTCAAAATATTCTGAAATACGTTTAGGATATTCAGATATTTCATTCAGCATATCTTCATCAATTTTCTCAAGCCTTCCTGCTAAAGGAACTTTTCCATCAAAATGTTTAAACACAAATGTGAAAGTTCTGTTGATAAAGTTACCTAGTATATCAGCAAGTTCAGAATTATTTCTTAACTGAAATTCTTTCCAGTAAAAATCCGTGTCACGTGTTTCAGGTAGATTAGCTGCAAGTGTATAACGAAGCGGATCGGCAGGAAAAATATCGAGGAACTCATCAACATCAATTCCCCATCCCCTGCTTTTAGAAAACTTCTTTCCTTCAAAATTTAAGAACTCATTTGCAGGAACATTCTGCGGAAGACAATATTTCTCTCTGCCCGCTTCATTCCACGCCATAAGTATTGCCGGAAAAATTATTGTGTGAAATACAACATTATCTTTCCCGATGAAAGCGACATATTTTGTTTCGGGGTCCTGCCAGTACTTTTTCCAGAGTTCAGGATTATTTTTTTGTTGTGATAATTCTTTTGTGGAAGATATATAACCGAGTACCGCTTCAAACCAGACATAAATAACTTTACCAGCAGCGCTATCCACAGGAACTTTTATTCCCCAATCCAGATCTCTTGTAATTGCCCTGTCCTTTAGTCCATCCTTAAACCAGCCTCTGCAATATTGAAGTACGTTTTCTTTCCAACCAAACTTGTTATTCATATCGTCGATATACTTTTCAAGTGCCGGTTGATATTTGCCAAGGGGGAAATAATAATGCGAAGTCTCTTTTAAAGTCGGTGTGCCTCCTGAAATTTTACTTTTTGGATTTTTTAATTCCGCCGGGTCATACAATGAACCGCAATTTTCACATTCATCACTTCTCGCTTCTTCGTAACCGCATTTGGGACATGTACCTTCTACATATCTGTCAGGCAAAAACATTTTTGCCTTTTCATCATAAAACTGGTTTGACTTTTTTTCTATCAGAAGTCCGCGATTAAAAAATTCCAGGAAAAATTCTTTTGCAGTTTCGTGATGAATCGGGAGACTTGTACGAGAATAGTTATCAAAACTCATCCCGAACCGTTCAAACGCTTTTTTATTTTGTGAGTGATACCTGTCAATAATCACATTTGGTGAGACTTTTTCTTTATCAGCACTTATGGTAATTGGAACACCGTGTTCATCAGAACCGCAGATGTAAATAATATCATCACCGTTTAATCTTTTATAACGTACATAAATATCCGCAGGCAGGTATGCGCCGCTTAAATGTCCGAGATGAATAGGTCCGTTTGCGTAAGGAAGCGCGGAAGTAACAAGAATTTTTTCTTTAGGCACTGAATTTCCGTAAAAACATATTAGCTGAATTTGAAGGATTAATATAAGGAAAATTGGAAGGAAATAAGACAGATATTATTCAATCGCTTTAAGAACCTGTTTCACAATTTTAGGATGCAATATCTTTCCTTTATGAAATGGGATTACCACCCGTGCTTCATTTTTCATATATATTTTGTGGCTCCCTCTTGTACGTATGAATATAAATCCATTTTCAAGTAGAATTTTTTCAGCTTCGGCGGCTTTCAAGCGGGGTCTTTAGGCAATCGAAACCTCGTAACTGGTAGTCAAAATTTCTCTTGCGGTTAATTTTATTTTCTCTTGCTCTGTCAATGTTTCAAGATAAAGTTCAATCGCTTCTTTTATATTCTCACTAACTTCATCCAATGTATCACCCTGAGTTTGACATCCTTCAAGATCAGGACAGTAAGCGTAATAACCAAACTCATCTTTTTCGATAATTATATTTAATCTTTTTGACATAGAAGTCTCTGATTTTGTATTTAAAGGTAATGAAAGAATTATAAAAATAATACCTTACCTGTAATTTAACTGTTCCAGTCTGGAGTATAGTTCTGTTAATTCTAACTGGATATTATTTTTTTAGGATAATTTTAGTTACACATTTACTGAGCTAAATAATACTATTCTTTCATCCGCTCATCAAATTATTTGATTATCGACAATTATTATTTTCTTAATTTTGAAACAAAATTCTGAAAGGAAATTAAATGAAAAGAATATTTACCCTCTTCTTCCTTCTGATACTATCATTTCAAATTTATTCTCAGCCTGTATTTGTGACTGACAGTCTCGACAGCTATGTACAGCGCGCTCTTGAAAAATATGACATTCCCGGTGTTGCTGTTTGTGTTATTAAGGACGGCAAGATTGATTTAATAAAAAGTTATGGCGTTAAAGAACTCGGAACAAATGACAAGGTTGATGAAAACACTCTCTTCCTTATCGGTTCAAATACAAAAGCGTTTACAGGAACCGCTTTAGCTTTAATGGAAAATGAAAAACTTTGTTCACTTGATGACAAGGTGGTCAAATATCTTCCTGATTTTAAAATGAAGGATGAGTGGGTAACTAAAGAATTAAATCTCATTGATATTGTTTCGCACAGAATGGGAATGGAAACTTTCCAAGGTGATTTTATGTACTGGACTTCTGATCTTACAAGTGATGAAGTGGTTGAGAAATTCGGGAAGCTTACTCCAAATTATGGTTTCAGAACAAAATGGGGATACACAAATGCCGGTTATGCTATCGCAGGAAAAGTTATTCACGCTATTACCGGTTTAACTTGGGAACAATACCTTAAAGAAAAAATTTTCACTCCTTTAAAAATGAATAGAACTGTCGCTCTGTCAGCTGAATTTTATAATTCTGAAAATATTGCAAAAGCACATTCGTATGTAGATGGGAAAATGTCTGTCATTCCGTTTCAAAGTTTTGATAATCTAGCACCATGCGGAGCTATCGGTTCATCAATTAGTGATATGAGTCACTGGCTCATCGCACAATTAGACAGCGGTAAATTGGATGGAGGAAATATAATTCCATATTCAGTGATTCAAAGAACAAGACAACCACAATCAATCGAAGGAAGATCACGTCATCCCTATAACAAAACGCATTTTACTTTGTATGGTCTCGGTTGGGAATTTCAGGATTATGAAGGACGCGAACTCGTTCAGCACACCGGCGGTGTTAATGGTTTTGTGACTTCTGTTACACTTGTTCCCGAAGAAAAACTCGGTGTAGTTGTGTTAACAAATACTGATCAGAATCCTTTTTTTGTCTCGTTGAAATGGGAAATAATTGATGCCTATCTCGGGCTACCTTATAGAAATTATGATTCAACATTTTATGAATCATTTAACCGGAGAAACCTCAACAGGGCAAAATGGATTAAAGATATGCGCGATTCAGTCAGCATGAACCTGGCATCTTCAATTGATTTAGGAAAACTTACCGGAAGATATGAGAATGAAGTTTATGGTTACATAGATATCACAAAAAATGAAAATATTCTTGAAATAAATTTCGAACATCATTCAAAACTTAAGGGCAAACTTGAATTCATAAACGAAAACAGGTTCCTTTGTACTTACAGTGATCCGACTTACGGGGTTAAAGTAATTCCGTTTGAAATTGAAAATGGAATTGTAAAATCTTTAACTCTAAGTGTTGATGATTTTATTGAGTTTACAAAATATGAATTCAAGAAAATCCATCATTAATGCGATAATAGATTATAAGTATTTGTTTTGTAGGGAACGGTCTCTGAATGTTCATCTGTTTAGGATTATTTGAGCTATTCCCTACTCACAATAAAATTGCCTATGTTTGTAACAGCGAAAAAAATAATATTATAGGATCAAGGGAGATCAAAATGAAAAAACACAATAATGAAGATTTTCAGACCAAATGTGTACACGCAGGTATCGATGAATATGAATACGGCTCGGTAGTTCCTCCAATATATCAAACCTCTACATTTAAATTTAAATCAGCTCAACACGGTGCTTCACTTTTTGCTGGTGAGGAAAAAGGTTACATCTATACAAGAATGTTAAACCCGACTGTTCAGGCAATGGAAGATGCTATTGCTGAACTTGAAGGAGGTCACAAAGCACTGGGCTGCGGAAGCGGTATGGCTGCTGTTCATACAATCTTTGCAGCACTTACTCAGGCTGGTGATCATGTTGTTTGTTCTGCAGCTGTTTACGGACCGACAACAACTCTTCTAAACACAATTATGAAGAAGTTCGGAGTTGAAACAACTTTCGTTGATACTTCAAAAGTTCAAAATGTAATTGATGCTATTAAACCGAATACGAAAGTTGTATATCTGGAAACTCCCGGAAATCCAACATTATGTATTTCAGATATAAAAACTATTTCTGAAGTAGCTCATAAACATAATGCAAAAGTTGCGGTTGATAATACATTCATGAGTCCGGCACTTCAAAATCCTTTAGCACTCGGTGCCGATGTTGTGATGCATAGTCTTACAAAATTCTTAAACGGTCATGCAGACGTAGTAGGCGGAATTGTTGTAGTGAAAGATGAAGAAACTTATACTCTATTCAGAAAAACACTTAATCAAATCGGCGGAGTAATTGATCCATTCAATTCATTCCTTGTACACCGTGGATTAAAAACTTTAGCTCTTAGAATGGAACGTCATTGTGAAAGTGCGCAGATTATTGCTGAGTGGCTTGAAAAACATCCGCTCATTAAAACAATAAGTTTTCCCGGACTAAAGAGTCACCCTCAATATGAACTTGGAAAGAACCAGCACAAAGGTCCAGGCGGTATGATAACATTTGAACTTGAAGGAGGATTTGAAGCCGGTCAGGTGATGATGAATTCTGTTCAGCTATGTCAGCTTGCTGTAAGTCTAGGTGGAGTTGAAAGCCTTATTCAACACCCTGCAAGTATGACACACTACTCCATGGGTAAGGAAGCAAGATTAGCCGGAGGAATTACAGAAGGACTTGTTCGGCTTTCAGTTGGAATTGAAAATGTTAATGACATCATAAATGATCTTGAGCAGGCACTCGAAAAAGTTAAAGAGGCACATCTTAAAGAAGTCGCAGTTCACGTTTAACATTTCTGACAATCCCTGTTTCAAAAGTGGTCTAACAACTTGACCACTTTTTTTATATCCCCTAAAATCTGTGGCATAATTGTAGAATTAAAGTTTTCAAATTTTGCGGGAGGTATTCAATGAAAACTTTTACATTTCTTTTAACGGCTTTTCTTTTAATCAGTATTACCAGTGAGGCACAACGAAGAGACAGTGGAAACATCCGGGATGGAGACGGCGGAAGGCTCGATAGAGTTGACAACAAACCACCAACTACAATAGTTCAACCTCCTGTTAAACCAACTGTGCCTGTATATCATGATCCCACACCAGTACAATCAACACCAATTTGTTATGCACCTGAACCTGTTATCGTTGAAATAATTGAAGTTTATCCTGATCCGGATTGTATACTATATCCACCAGATGAGTCCACAAATTTAGACGATATACTTTACTTAACTATAAAACAATCGGCAATATCAAACTTTAATAACGAAGAATACTTGTTAGCAATCAATCAACTTACAGATGCAATTAATGAAGACCCTTTGGATGCAGAATTATTTTTATATCTGGGTAGATGTTACATCGGTATAAATGAATATCCCGATGCAATCAAAAATCTATCCACCTCTATTAAACTTGATTCGCTTTATGATGAAGCATATTACTATCGCGGACTTGCAAAATATTATGATGGGAAAAGAAACGAAGCTTCAATTGATTTAATATCAGCAAGAAGTTTAGGAAATGATCAGGCTGCGGCTATTCTGAAAAAGTATTTTCGTATGTAAACAAGGGGCACGGAAGATAGCTGCAATGTTCGATCCTTCTTTATTTGGAGATGGAACGCGTAAAGAGCAGATTCGCTGATTGAATATTGCGGCTATCATGATCTAGTGTGATAAGAGATTATTTTAATTTATTGGTAGCCGTTAATTGAGAGCTGCACATTCCGAGAAAATCCAAACTTTCTGTACTTATATAGATTTAACCGCCAATTACCGATAAAATACTGCCATTCACCGATTTTCTATTGGACAACAAACCCTCATTCTTTAATTTGGCACCAAAAGAAATTCCCTAATTGGTAAGCAGGAGTTCAAAATGCAAACAACCAATAATACAATCGATAAAAGAATAATCTTCGGGTTGATTTTAATCGTTCTCGGAGGTCTGTTCCTGTTAAACTCTTTTAACATAATTGATTTTTATCTTCCAAGAATAATCTTTTCATTTCCATTTATGCTGTTCATTGCCGGCATTATTATTCTTGTTAATTCTACAAAAAAAATATTCGGCGGTATTCTTACAGCTATAGGATTCATATTCTTACTGCCAAAAATTTTTCCCACTATCAGGATTGAAGGTCACGTTGTAATTCCTGTAATCCTTATTGGACTGGGAATTTATATCATACTTAAGCAAAGAGAGCGTGCTGCAAAAAGTGAAAATCCTACAGATCCTACCGCGTCTTTAAACAAAGACGTAATCGATGATGTCGCGATTTTCGGCGGTGGTACCAAATTTATTGCATCTGAAAATTTTAAAGGCGGAAGTATCACAGCAATATTCGGTGGTTCAGAAATTAATTTAGTTGCCTGCAAACTTGCTGAAGGTGTGCAGGTAATAGATGTACTTGCAGTATTCGGTGGTACAACTCTTATTGTTCCAAGAGATTGGAATGTCCAGTTGAATATTACACCGATATTCGGAGGATTTTCAAATAAGATGTTCAGAGATCCATCAATACCGGTTGATAATTCAAGAACGCTTATAGTGAAGGGTCTTGCAATGTTCGGAGGTGGTGAAGTTAAAACTACATTTTAACTTAAACCGGACTTATGCTAAGTAACCCGTTATTAAAAAATTTCCGAAGTGTTTATTTATACCTGCTATTCTGGGTTTCGCTGTCTGTCGTTTATGCTTTACTGCTTTACCTTGTAATCGGAACAACTCTCAGCACTGCCTTAGCCGATAGTTTCGTATTTAATTTTATACTTAGTTTTCTTGGGCTAAGCTTCTGGTATCCGGCAAGGTTTATTTCCTTTGAATCTAACAAAGTCGGGAAAATATTTTTAGCGCATCTTACCGGCAGTGTACTTGCATCCACAATATGGCTTATCACAGGCTATTATTTTATTACTGCAACTCTTGGTTTAGGTGAAACATATTCGACTTTCTTTTACAGTACCTTAAGCTGGCGTTTTATTATAGGGCTTCTGATTTATTTTCTTATAACATCTCTTTACTATATCATAATTTATTACACTGGATTTCATGAAAGAATTTTGCGTGAAGCGGACCTTCGCAATCTTGTTACCGAAGCTGAATTAAAATCACTTAAATTTCAGATTAATCCTCATTTTATCTTCAACAGTCTAAACTCAATGAGCGCTTTAACAACACTTGATCCCTCAAAAGCCAAGGAAATGATTCTGAAACTTGCTGACTTTTTAAGATATACACTCGCTAACAACGTTCGTCAGACAAATAAGCTAAGTGAAGAGTTAAAGAACATCCGTCTTTATCTTGAGATAGAAAAGATAAGATTTGAAGATAAGTTTGAATACATCGAAGAACTTGCAGAGGATACAAAATCTATTCCTGTACCGAATATGATATTACAGCCACTGTTTGAGAACGCAATAAAGCATGCTGTATATGAAACACTTGAAAAAGTAACATTGAAAATGAACAGTGTGATTGAAAATAATTTTTTAAAGTTGACACTTGAAAATAATTTTGATCCCACAGCAATTGCTAAAAAAGGCGCCGGTGTTGGTATTCAGAATATTAAAAACAGACTTGAGCTTCTCTACCATCAGAATAATCTTATCGAAGTAAAAAAGGACGAAAAAACATTCAGCGTAATTTTATATATTCCGCTTGGTGAAAATGTTATTTAATGAATTGTGTAACCTGCTCTTAATCATAAAGTAAAATGTCAGATAAAATCCGCGTATTAATTGTTGATGATGAAAGTCTTGCCCGGCAGATAACCAAAGGTTATTTAGCAGCTTATCCGCATATCGAAATTATCGGTGAATGTTCAAACGGCTTCGACGCAATAAAAGTAATTGCTGAAGAAAAACCCGACATAGTTTTTCTTGATATTCAGATGCCAAAAATAACCGGGTTTGAAATGCTTGAACTTATCGAAGATCCTCCTGTTATAATTTTCACAACTGCTTATGATCATTTTGCAATTAAAGCTTTTGAAGTTAACGCCGCGGATTATATTCTTAAACCATTTTCTGAAGAGAGATTCAGGGAAGCCCTTGATAAATCATTCATACATTTGCGGGACAGGTTCCAGCAAAAAGCAGTTATAAAAAGTCTGATTGACCATAATGATCAGAAAGAGGAAAAGCTTGAAAGAGTTGTAATTAAGGATGGACCTAAAATAAATATCGTCCCTGTTGACCGTATCAAGTTTATCGAAGCACAGGACGATTATGTAATGATCTATACTGATGAAAGTAAATATCTAAAACAAAAGACAATGAAATTTTTTGAAGATCATCTTGACGAAAATATGTTTATAAGGATTCACAGATCATACATAATAAACATTGATTCAATAAAACATCTTGAACTTCATGAAAAAGATTCATACAGAATTATTCTGAAAAATGAAAAACACCTTCCCGTAAGTAAAACTGGTTTAACCAAACTCAAATCCATTCTTTAATTTAAAGCTGACCTTTTGTAACTCAACTGATTGAAACTTCAAGATGCTATAACTATATTCTGTCCGATTAATAAAGGCAGTATGATGAATCTTGATAAAGACCTCGCTTCAATCCAGGAAGCCAGAACCCTAGCAAAAAAAGCTTATGAAGCTCAACAACTGTTCAAAGATTTTTCACAGGAACAAGTTGATAAGATAATTAAAGCGATGGCAGAAGCCGGATATTTAGCTTCAGAAAAACTTGCTAAGCTTGCAGTTGAGGAAAGCGGCTTTGGTAAGTATGAAGATAAAATTATCAAGAACAGGTTCGCTACTAAAAATGTTTATGAGTCTGTAAAAGATTTAAAATCAGCCGGAATAATTGATATAGCAGAAAACGGAAAAGTTATAAAGATTGCTGTACCAATGGGAGTTGTCTGCGCGTTAGTTCCATCAACCAATCCTACATCTACTGCAATGTACAAAGCGCTGATATCTTTAAAATGCAGAAATGCAATCGTGGCAAGTCCTCATCCAAGAACTGCAAACTGCACTTACGAAGCATTGAAAATTTTGTCCGATGCTTCAATAGAAGCTGGTGCGCCTGCGGGATTAATTCAATGCATGCAAAATCCAACTATCGAAGGAACCGAAGCTTTGATGCATGATAAATTGATTGCTGTTATTCTTGCGACAGGAAGCAATCCAATGGTGAAAGCAGCGTACAGTTCAGGAAAACCCGCTTATGGAGTTGGTTCAGGAAACGTTCCGGCATTCATTGAACGAACAGCAGATTACAAAAAAGCTGTCGCAGATATTATTTACGGGACAACATTCGATAACGGTACTTTGTGTTCATCCGAGCAGGCAATGATTGTTGATCTTCCTTTAAAAGAAAAAGTAATTGAAGAAGCAAAATCACAAGGCTGTTATTTTGTCAATGCTGATGAAAAAGAAAAACTTGCAAACGTCGTTCAAAAAGATTTCAGAATAAATCCTGATATAGTCGGCAAGCCTGCAAAATTTATTGCGGACTTAGCAGGATTCAGAGTTCCTGATGGAACAAAAGTTTTAGTCGCAACCTGTTATGATGTCGGAAGAAAAGAACCATTATCAATGGAGAAACTTTCTCCGGTACTTGCATTTTACACGGTTGACGGCTGGCTAGAGGGGTGTCACAAATGTATTGAACTTTTAAAGTTTGGTGGTATTGGACACACAATGGTTATTCATTCAAACGATGAACCGATAATCATGAAATTCGCACTTGAAAAACCCGCATTCAGAATTCTAGTTAATACCGTGGGATCAATCGGCGCTGTAGGTTATACAACATCGTTAACACCATCAATGACTTTAGGACCCGGAACATGGGGCGGTTCAATTATCTCAGATAACGTGAGTGCTAAACACTTGATGAATATTAAAAGCCTGGCATTTGAAACCGAGCCGATTAACAAAGGGCAAAGTGTCACATCATTTTCAAAAACGAAATCTGCAAAAACATTTTCTTCATCCGGCAGTTTTATGAAGGAGATTGAGGAAAGATTAAAAGCACGGGCTGGAAATAAAATTATTTCCGAACCATTCAAACCACAGGTTAAGAAAGATACACCTGTTCAACAAACGACAGAGAAAGATGTTAAATACGGAACAGGAATATCCAGATCAGAAGTTGACAGAATCATTCGGGATTTCAGGATAAAATAATTTTTAAATTTTTTAATCGTTTTCCCAAAACACCTCTGAAAATTTTTTCTTTACAAATTCAAAAATTATTTCCGAAGCATGCTCATATCCTGTTAATCCGGTATTTATTACAAGATGATATTGTCCGGGATCTTCAACATCTTTAAAGTAATTGCTAAGAACATATTTTCTTCTGGCAACGTCTTCCCTTTTAATAAATTCAGATGCGTCCTTCCTGTTGAGATTATAGAATTCCATAACGTGATTGATTCTATTTTCAACCGGTGATATTAATCTCACATGAACTGCGTTCCTGAAATCAGCGGTTATAACATTAGCCCCTCTACCGACAAGGATCACATTTCCAATCCGTGCAAGTTGAATAATTGTTTTAGTCGTATGATGAACAAGTGTCCATCTTGATGGCTGCAACCCAAGCATTTCGTGCAGAGCCGCACTAAGATCAGAATGTTTATCTTCACTCATATACCTGCTGACAAGTTTAGGCAGGTTATGATCTTCCAAAACTTTTTCAATAAGATTCTTATCGAAAACAGTCCAGTGAACGGAATTCTTTTTATCAAAAGTTTGTAATAATTCTACAAGTAATTCGCTCACCACATCAGCGCCCGCACCTGTTTCGCGTGAAATTGTAATGAACGGCAACTGTTGATTGGTTATGTATCTCTCTGAATCGTCTTTAAGATGTGAATGTGATTCGATATACTGCCTGCATTTTTCGTATGCCCCGATAGTTTTCATTTCAAAGCCTCCTATCATGTTAATAAATAGTTAGCCGCATTTTGAAAATCTATTTTATAATATTTGTTTCAATCAACTTCAGCAGCAAGTTGATTAACATTGCTCAATTCAAACCAATGTTTAATTTTTTCCTCTTCATTTCCGTTTGAATGAATATTTATAAATTCATTTTTCGATGAATCATACCTGAAATCTTTTTCCCAATCAGAAATATTTTTGATAATATTTTTTATTGCATCAACTATAAATAACAATTCATCATCTGTCATTGTCGGATGAATTGACATTCTGACCCATCCGGGTTTTTCGGAAAGATCACCGTGATTAATTTTATCCGTAATTCTTTTTGACTGAGTTGGACTGACATGAAGCAGATAATGCCCGTAAGTTCCTGCACACGAACAGCCGCCTCTTACCTGTATTCCAAATCTGTCGTTCAAAATTTTTACGATCAGGTTGTAGTGAATATGTTCAACATAAAATGAAATTGCTCCAAGTCTCTCTTCAATATGTCCGGCAAGGATGTGAAGTCCTTTCAAATCTCTTAATCCGTCAAATGCAATTTTGACAAGATGTTTTTCCCGTTCTTTTATTTTCGAAACATCCATTTGCTCTTTAAGCTTAATACATAATGAAGCTTTAATCGTCTGAAGAAAAGCAGGTGTACCGCCGTCTTCTCTTGCTTCAATGTTGGAAACAAACTTATGCTGACCCCACGGATTAGTCCAGTCAACAGTTCCTCCGCCGGGCATGTCCGGCACACGATTTTTATAAAGTTTGGAATCGAAAATGACAATACCTGCTGTTCCCGGTCCTCCTAAAAATTTATGCGGCGAAAAAAATATTGCATCAAGTTTTTCCAGCTTGTCCGCTGGATGCATATTTATTTTTGCATAAGGAGCCGAGCATGCAAAATCAACAAAACAGTAACCGCCATTCTCATGCATTATTTTTGCAAGTTGATGGTAAGGCGTTTCAATACCTGTAACATTTGAACAAGCAGTGAATGCGCCGATCTTCAATTGCCTGTTTTTATATTTTGATATTTCTTTCGTTAATTCGTTAACATCAACCAGACCGGTAGGGTCAGGATTCAAAACAACAACATCAGCAAGGGTTTCAAGCCACGTTGTTTGATTTGAATGATGTTCCATGTGAGTTATAAAAACTACGGGGCGTAATTCTTCCGGAAGATTTAAGTATCCTTTTAGCTGCTCTGGAATTTTCAATCCTAATATCCTCTGAAACTTACAGATCATTGCGGTCATACCTGATCCTGCAGATATTATCACATCATCAGGTCCTGCATTAACATGCTGCTTAATAATTTTGTGAGCATTATGATAAGAAAGAGTCATTGATGTTCCCGTAACACTTGATTCAGAATGTGTGTTACCCACCATCGGACCGAAAGTCTCAACAAGTTTTTTTTCAATCGGTGCATACAATCTTCCACTTGCAATCCAATCTGCATAAATAAGTTTTTGCTCTCCATAAGGAGTTAAAAACGATTTATCAAAACCGATTGTATTTTCGCGGAATGGTTTAAAATGTTCTTCTAACATATTCATCAGTTGCTCTCTTATTTGATGGCAAAATAAATAAAAATTTATGGAAAGAGAACAGCCAAATTTGAGGTGACCTAATTCTACAACTCGTCATCCCGAATTTATTTCGGGATCTTTTTGATGAAGAAGAATCTAAATTAAACCTGCCTGACGGCAAGCTATGTTCAGATAGACAATTTATAGCAGCATTTTAACTGAGAAACTATGACATTGCTTTCAATTTGCAGAATCACAGTATTTTATGCCAGATGCTTTTTTTCTATTTTGTAAAACAAAAATTATCCTGGTTAAAGTATGCCGCAAAAGTTAAATGTAATTCAATCAAAAAATCTTTTAATTGGTATTGACGGCGGCGGAACTAAAACAAACTTTTTATTCGCGGAAGATAACTTAAATACTCTTCATACCTCTTCGGCAGGTGCTTCAAATCTTACAACTTATGGAATAGAAAATGTTTTTAACCTGATCTTAAACAATATTATTCAGTTTATAGACTCAGTTGATTTATCCTCAACCCAAAATATTTCAGTCGTTGCAGGTCTTGCGGGTGCTGGAAGACCAGATGAAGCTGAATCATTACAAAAGATTCTTAGGCAAAAGTTAAACGAACTATACTCTCCCAAAATATTTATAAAGATTGTGACCGATGCCGTTATTACTCTTGAAGGTGCGTTTACCGGAAAAGCAGGCGCAATACTAATTGCAGGAACAGGCTCAATATTATTTGGGAAAGATAAGGATGATAATTTCTTCCGAGCCGGTGGATTTGGAAAAATAATTGGCGATGAAGGAAGTGGTTATTCTATCGGAAGAAAAGCACTACAACTCTATTCACATTTCCTGGATAATCGAAAAGAGAAAACAAAACTTGACGAACTAATTTCTGAATCAATGAAAGTTAATGATTCAGGTTCACTTATTAAGAATATTTATTCGGGTAATTTTGATATAGCTTCAATTGCACCTCTTGTATTGCAGGCGGCAGATGAAAATGATAAGTCCGCTCAAAAAATATTGAATGAAGGATGTGACGAACTTGTCAATCACATTCCTCCATATTTAAAATTTACTAACTCAAATGAATCTGAAATATGTTTGCTCGGCAGCCTGATCTCAAATGATAATTTCTATTCAAAACTTTTAAAGAAAAAAATCAAAGAAAATTTTCCCGGGATCAAAATAATTCAACCTCAACATTCTCCTGAGTATGGTGCAGTACTAATCGCAAAAAAGCTGATTGGAACTGAAAGCAGATGATGAGCAAAAGCAGGCAAAAAAATCCTTGGAGTTGGATACCATCACTGTATTTTGCTGAAGGACTGCCTTATGTAGCAGTTATGACTATCTCAGTTATAATGTATAAGCGGCTCGGTATTTCAAACACAGACATTGCATTATATACAAGCTGGTTATACCTACCGTGGGTTATAAAACCATTGTGGAGTCCGATTGTTGATAACATATCAACGAAAAGATTCTGGACGATAAGTATGCAGTTAGTCATCGGAGTTTCTTTCGGAGCTATCGGCTTAAGCATTCCCGCTCCTGATTTTTTTAGATACACATTAATATTCTTCTGGTTAGTTGCATTTAGTTCAGCAACTCACGACATCGCGGCTGATGGATTTTATATGCTTGGTTTATCAAAACACCAGCAGGCATTTTTTGTAGGGATAAGAAGTTTGTTTTACAGGTTCGCAATGATCTTCGGACAGGGTATCCTTATAATTTTCGCCGGTTATCTGGAAAGTAGTTCGGGATTCAAAACAACAATAACGGTTAATGCCGACTCAGTTAGTGTTATTCAACATATAGATGCTGAATCATTCGTCGCAAAGAATGATTCGACGTTAAAAGATTTTCGGATACTCACCTCGGTTTCAGAAATAAAATTAAATTATAAAAATGTTCCATCGTCTTACGCTGATTCATTGATTTCGTTTGCAAAGAACTGGAATGAAGAAAATAATTTTACTGAAAAGCCCATTGCGACTACAAATACCGGAACAAATTTAGAAGCAGAACCATCCTGGTTTAGAAAACATTTTGTCATCCCTCTTGAAGAATTTCTTAGGAATAATTTCGGTGAAAATAAATTTAATGTAGAACAAACTGATTCCACAGGTAATATTGCTTTGGTTTGGATTGGCATATCAAAGTTTGATAATGAGCAGGATGAGTTAATTGTTCATGTTGATCAGACTTCCGGTGACAAAAGTATTTCACTTGTCAGCAGTGGAAGATATTCATTCAACAAAAATAACTTTAATAAACCTGCCGCAGTATTAATACAATTAGATCATAAACTTAGTGAGTCAACTGATGCTGAGTTTACTGTTCAATCAGGAAACATAACTTCGGCGTGGTCGATTTCATTTTATCTGCTTGCGGTTATGTTCATCGCTTTTTTTGTTTACCACAAAATTATGCTTCCTCATCCAGCAGAAGATTATAAAAGGAGTATTTCCAATACACCGGAATTATTCAGAAACTTTTTTTCTACGTTTGTCATCTTTTTCAAAAAGAAAAATGTTATTGCAGCAATTGGATTTATCCTTTTATACCGTTTTGCAGAAGCACAACTTGTAAAATTAGCAGCTCCTTTTTTATTGGATAACTTTTCAAAAGGCGGATTGAATCTCACCACTGGTCAGGTAGGCTTTGTATATGGAACCGTTGGTGTTGCAGCACTTGCAGCCGGAGGAATACTTGGCGGAGTAGTAGCATCACGCAACGGTTTAAAATACTGGATGTGGTGGATGATAGCTGCTATCAATATTCCCGACCTTGTGTATGTTTTTCTATCTTTCACTCAACCCGCTGATTTTATATTAATAAATGTTTGTGTTGCCATAGAACAATTTGGATATGGATTTGGTTTCACTGCGTTCTTGCTTTATCTTATTTATATATCGGATGGCGAACATAAAACTTCCCACTATGCTATCGCGACAGGAATAATGGCTCTCGGGATGATGCTTCCTGGAATGTTCAGCGGATGGCTGCAGGAGTTGATTGGTTACAAAAGCTTTTTTGTATGGGTGTGTATATCAACCATTCCATGTTTTATGATGGCATTGTTTGTTAAAGTTGATCCAGAGTTTGGGAAGAAACATGAAAATTGAATCCTCTTATTACTCATGCTTGTGATAACACTTTAATAATTTTAATATTGCCAATGGATATAAGGTTATAAGGTTGAGTAGTTTTGCTTTAATATATGTTACTAAGGTTAATTACAGTTATTATGATAAGAGTTTTATTATGTTTCATTTATTCAGTTATTGCTTGTGCATAATGATTATTTTTTCTTAATAGTAAAAAATGACTCTATATCTCCTGTTATTTGGTTAGGTGAAAGTAAATCATATCATTTCTTTTTTTAATGATGAAAATAGAATTCAATAACTTATACACACATTTTATACTGATAACTAAAGATCGTTTCCCTTTCATAAATGAAATGAATCGTGAACGTATCGAAAAGTACATCACAGGTATTGTAAACAATAATGAGTGCAGGTTGTATTCTATATATGCAAACCCCAAGCATGTTCATTTTTTAGTATCACGTTCGCCAAAAGTGTCTGAAGAATCTTTAGCAACGCGCATTGCTGATAGTACCGAAAGATTCATTAAGGAAAATAAATTATGTAATGATAAATTTGCCTGGCAGCAATCAGCATCAGCTTTTTCTGTCTCAAAGTCCGATGTGGACAAAGTATGCAAATATATTTTGAATCAGCCCAGACATCATAAAAAATTCAGTTTTACAGAAGAGTATGAAAAATTTATAAAATTCTACCAGAAAACTTTGGACATTAGAAGAGGCAATTTATAAAGCGTTAGATAGTTTCAAGCAAACTTTGACAACCGGACAAAAAATAAAAATGTTTTAACCTTAGTAACCAGTACTATAAATCAAAATATTAACCTTATTATCTTATTCAAAATTTGAAGCAACATCTAAAAAAAATAATTACATTCATCGTAAGGAATACTGCTCTACTATTTCTTTTGGTTTTCTTTTTATTATTTAGTTGTAAAAAAGAATCTTCTGGAAGTGTTTCTACAAATCCCTACCCGTTTAAATTTGATTTTTCAACCATCGAAAAATTCATTAAAGAATCGATCTCCAATTCTGCATTCCCCGGTGCGGTGTTATTGATTGGGAATAAGGACAGCATCCTATATCAAAAAGCTTTTGGTCATTTTACTTATGATAAGAATTCGCCGAATGTTTCAACTTCAACAATATACGACCTGGCTTCACTTACAAAAGTAATCGCCACAACCACAGCAATCATGTTATTGGTTGACCGAAAGATATTATCACTTGATGATAAAGTTTCCGTTTACATTCCAGAATTTGGTAAGAATGGTAAAGAAGGAACCACCATCCGGAACTTACTTAAGCATAACAGCGGTTTACCTGCCTGGAAGAAATTTTATCCCGATAAAAAAAATAAGACGGAAATTCTCGATGATATCTGTAACATAACACCCGAATTTAAGCCCGGAAGTAAAACTCAATACTCCGATCTTGGATTTATTACTCTTGGTATAATAATTGAAAAAATTTCCGGTATTAGCCTGGATAGTTTTTGCACTAAAGAGATTTTTGAACCATTAAAAATAAATAATACTTTCTTCAACCCCGATGAAAAAAATTTAAAGACGACGATTGCACCAACTGAAGTTGATAACTACTGGCGCAGCAGGTTACTTCAAGGTGAAGTACATGATGAAACCGCATCTATAATGAATGGTGTATCAGGTCACGCAGGGTTATTTTCAACAGCCGAAGATCTGTACAAACTTGTTAAAGTATTAATGAATGATGGACAGAAAGAGAATACGCAATTCATATCGCAATCAACAATAAAGGATTTTTTGAAGAGAGAATCCAACACTGAATCCCGACTACTCGGCTGGGATGCAAAAAGCAAAACAGGTTCATCTGCGGGACAGTATTTTAGTGATAGTTCATTTGGTCATACCGGTTTTACCGGAACTTCCATCTGGGCTGACCCTGAGCAAAATTTAATTGTTGTTTTTTTGACAAATAGAGTTTATCCTTCGCGTGAGAATAAAAAAATTATTAATGTGCGTCCGGCACTTCACGATTTAATCATCAAAACGATCTCTAAGAATAAAATTAACTGATGAAAATATTTTTCAGGAAACTCTCGTATAAATTATTCTCACGGTTATTTTTAATAAGCGTACTGATACTATTCCCGCCTGATATTATTTCTTCAATCGTAATTTTTAATAGTGATGAAGATGCTTCTTCTGAAACAGTTTCATTAAAAAAATATCCCACCGTATTTGATTTAACCGAAGACGAAAAAGACTGGATAGAAGAAACACTAAGCAAAATGAGCATCCGTGAGCGCTGCGCCCAAATGATTATGCCGATGGTGAATTCATCTGCTATTGTGGAAGGTTCAAGTGATAATTTAAAATTAAAATCACTTGTAGCTGATTGTAAAGTAGGCGGACTTATAATTTTCCAGGGTGATCTTGAAAGCCGGATCAACATCATAAATTATTTTAATAATCTTAGCGATCTTCCCTTACTTTTCTCAGCAGATTTTGAACGAGGTCTCGGAACAAGAATTATTGATGCTACTGAATTCCCATATAACATGGCACTTGGTGCAACCGGTGATTATGAGTTTGCATTCAAGATGGGTAAAGTCATTGCAGAAGAATCACGCGCATTAGGTATCGGACTTAACTTTGCACCTGTCGCTGATATAAATGATAACTATGCAAACCCGGTTATTAATCTTCGTGCTTATTCAGAAGATAAGTGGATGGTATCGCAATTCTGTTCTTCATTCATTCGCGGTTCAATTGAAGGAAGAATCATTTCTACGGCAAAACATTTTCCCGGTCACGGTAATACAAGAATCGATTCGCATCATGATCTTCCCATAATAAATGTTGACCGGAACAGTCTGCTTCAAAATGAATTTGTCCCGTTCATTGAATCAATTAAAGCCGGTGTTCAGGCAATAATGATAGGACATTTGAATGTACCTGCTGTTGAGCCCGATAATATTCCTTCAAGTCTTTCACCAAAAATTATAGATGATCTTTTGCGCGGTGAGCTTTCATTTGACGGTCTGGTAATTACCGATGCATTAAATATGAACGCGATTACAAATTATTACACCGATGAAGAAGCCGCTATTCTTGCAGTGAAAGCCGGTGCGGATATATTGCTAATGCCGCCTGATGAATTCACAGCGATTGATGCTGTTTACCGTGCTGTAATGTCCGGCGAAATTAAACTCGAAAGAATTAATGAAAGTGTAAGAAGAATACTTGCTTCAAAGAAATGGCTTGGAATAAATAAATATCAGACAAAGGAATTATCCGCTGTAAAAAATGAATTGACAAAACCCGAGCATATTAATCTAGCTGACTCCATTGCACAAAGATCAATAACACTTGTAAAGGATGTTGATTCACTTCTTCCGTTACAGGCAAACAAATATAAAAAAGCAGTTTGCGTTACAATAACAGATGGAATAGGTTCATCTTCAATAATGAATTTTCAGAACGGACTTGATAAACATCTCAATGGTGTGAAAAAGATTTTCATCAATAAGAAAACAAAAAAAGCCGCATTAAGAAAAGCTCTTGATACAATAAAAAAATCAGACCTTGTAATTATATCATCATTCATCAAAGTAAAATCAGGAAGTGATGCACCGGTTGTCTCAAAAACGAATACTGATCTGATAAAAAATATTTTAAAACTAAAGAAGCCGGTTGTGTTCATTAGTTTTGATAGTCCGTATATGCTGTCATTCTTCGATAATGCAGAAACATACATCTGCTCGTTCGGTAATACACCTTCATCGCAAAGAGCAATGACGAATGCGCTTTTCGGATTGAGTGATGTATCGGGAAGATTGCCAATTACTTTACCTTATACTGATTTTAAAATCGGGCACGGTGTTAATCTGTTTAAACTGTAACCACTTTTCCGGAATCCAAATTTAAACGGATTCTACATCATTTCGTTTTTCATACTTTCTTTCATCAATAATCATTAATATTTGAGTGTTAAAATTTTTATTTCTGAAAGATCATATTCTTATGCCTTTAAAAAGATCAAACAATGCAATGTTAGCCGGAGTTTGCGGAGGTATCGCAGAGTGGCTTGGATGGGATCCGACAATTGTCAGAGTCGGTTACGTTCTGCTCTCTGTTATCAGCGCAGCATTCCCGGGAATACTTGTTTATATAATTCTGTGGGTAGTGATGCCGCCCGCAGAACAGCGTTATTGAAATATCATTAATAATTAAGTCTGGACTAAGTATGAAAAATAACTTCACCTATGTGATCGTTTTTTTTATGATGCTTTTGGGGATTGTGTGTAATTCGGAAAACCAGTCACAGGTTCATGATAATCTTGGTATGGATTTACCTGATGGTTTTATGATTGATGTTTATGCTGATGAAGTTCCCAACGCCAGGTCTATGGCTCTTAGCGATAACGGAGTTTTGTTTGTTGGTACCCGTCAGCGCAACGGAATGGTTTATGCGATTGAAGATAACAATAAAGATTACAAAGCTGACCGCATTTATGTAGTGGCTGAAAATCTTAATATGCCTAATGGAGTTGCCGTTCGCGGTAACGATCTTTATGTGGCGGAAGTTCATCGCGTTATAAAGTTTGAAAATATAGAATCGACATATAAAAACTCACCTTCCTACACGGTTGTGAATGACAGCTTTCCGACTGATACTCATCATGGATGGAAGTTCATTCGTTTTGGTCCTGATGGAAAACTTTATGTTCCAGTTGGTGCGCCCTGTAATGTTTGCTTTCAGAAGGACACAAGATACTCATCGATATTAAGAATGAATCCCGACGGAAGTGATCTTCAACTTTATGCTGAAGGAATACGGAACACTGTTGGATTTGATTGGGATCCGCAGACAAAGGAATTGTGGTTTACAGATAATGGTCGCGATATGCTTGGTGATGATATTCCTCCCGATGAATTGAATAACGCACCGGATTCAGGTTATCATTTTGGTTTTCCATTTTTACACGGCAATAATGTTCCCGATCCTGAATTCAGTAAAGATAAAGACCTGAGTATTTATAGAACCCCTGCAATTGCACTCGGTCCGCACGTTGCCGCATTGGGAATGAGATTTTATACAGGAGATATGTTTCCCAAAGAATATAAGAACCAGATATTCATTGCTGAACATGGTTCATGGAACCGTTCAGAAAAAATCGGATACAGAGTAAGCGTTGTAAAACTAAAAGATAACAAAGCCGTAAGCTATGAACCATTCATTGAAGGTTGGCTAAGAGGTGAAGCCGTAAGCGGAAGACCTGTTGATGTTCAGATAATGCCCGATGGTTCAATGCTAATTTCCGATGATTACGGTGGAAGAATTTATCGTGTCACTTATCAAAGACCCGAATAAAAATTAAAAATTTCATGGAGAAGCAACAGAATACTGCGGCATAAACTAAAAGTCATTCCGACTTGTCCGGAATCTGTTTTTTAACTCCGTGTTCCTCTGTGTCTACTCCGTGGTTCTCAGTGTAAGTCTTACTAACTATTGATTATTGTTTTTTTCTCTGGAGTTAAAATTGGATGATCTTCTCGCTGCCCGTTCCACAATGGCCCTGTCATTAGCCTTTCACATCATCTTTGCATGCATTGGAATGACAATGCCTCTGCTAATGGTCGTATCACACTGGCTTCACATTAAAACAGGAGAAAATGTTTACCTCAAACTCACCAAAGCATGGTCAAAAGGAGTTGCAATATTTTTTGCGATAGGCGCAGTATCAGGTACAGCACTTTCGTTTGAACTTGGAATACTCTGGCCCGGATTTATGGAACACGCCGGCGCAATTATAGGCATGCCTTTTAGCTGGGAAGGCACCGCTTTTTTTGTTGAAGCAATATGCCTTGGACTATTCCTTTACGGATGGAACAGAATTAATAAATGGATTCACTGGTTCTCAGGATTACTTGTTGGTTTATCAGGAATTGCCTCTGGAATTTTTGTTGTATGTGCAAACGCATGGATGAACGCTCCCGCAGGATTCGATTGGATAAACGGACAGGCACACAACATTGATCCGTTTGCCGCGATGTTCAATGATGCATGGGTAAGCCAGACACTTCACATGACTATTGCAGCAATTGAAGCAACTGCTTTTGCTGTCGCGGGTGTTCACGCGTTTTTATTATTAAAGAAAAAAGAAAATGTTCTTCATAAAAAAGCTATGATAATTGCATTGTGGTTTGGAGCCGTTGCCGCAATCGCACAACCACTAAGTGGGGACTTCAGTGCGAAAGATGTAGCAAAGAGACAGCCGATAAAATTAGCTGCGATGGAAGGACAGTTTGAAACTCTTAAAGGAGCGCCGTTAACGATCGGCGGCATACCGGATGAAAAAACAAGAACAACCTCTTTCGGAATAAAAATTCCACACGCACTAAGTTTTCTTTCTTACGGTGATTTTAATGCAGAAGTAAAGGGACTAAATGAATTTCCTGAAGAACACTGGCCTCCCGTTTTAATAACACATCTTGCATTCCAGGTTATGGTTGGATGCGGAACAGTACTTGCTTTGGTAGGTGTTATTTTTCTTTTCTTTCAATGGAAGAAAAAACATTTGCTGCTCAATAAAAACTTTTTAAAAATAATTTTTCTTTGCACACCACTCGGCTTTATTGCAGTTGAAGCCGGATGGATTGTAACAGAAGTCGGGCGGCAGCCATGGATAATCTACGGCATAATGAAAACAAGTGAAGCTGTTACGCCTGTTCCCGGACAGGCTTTTCATCTCGCATTATTCTCAATTATTTATTCTGCTCTTTCCGTCATTGCGTTCTGGTTGTTGAAGAGGCAAATAAAAGTTTTAGATAACGATCCCGAACTGAACGGAGGCGCAAATGCTTGAAGTTGTAATATTCTTCCTGCTCGTTTCTCTTTACCTATATTGTTTATTAGGTGGCGCTGATTTTGGTGCGGGAATAATTGAATTATTTTCCGGAAAGAATTCTAAAGAAGTAACACAAAAACTTGTAAACAAAGCAATGGCTCCGATTTGGGAAGCAAATCACATGTGGCTGATAATTGCAGTTGTGATTTTGTTCAACGGCTTCCCGATGATATACAGTAAAATTTCAATCTCACTTTACATTCCACTTATACTTTTATTAGTGGGAATAATCTTAAGGGGAACAGCTTTTACATTCCGCTACTATGATGCGATAAAAGATGATTCACAAAAAATTTATTCCAGGATTTTTGCGTACTCAAGTGTAATGGTTTCGTTTTTCTTCGGACTGATAATCGGCGCATTAGTTTCAGGAAAAATACAATCATCATCAACAGGATTTGCCGAGAGTTACATATACCCTTGGCTTAATTTATTCTCAGTCTCAACGGGAATTTTTATATCCGCAATTTTTGCATTCACCGCTTCGGTTTACCTTATTGGTGAAGCATCAGATATTCAGACAAAATTAATGATCGTTAAAAAAGCTAAACGCTCAGCAATAATTATGGTATTAAGCGGCGGACTCGTTTTTGTTACATCCTTAATTGAGCAGGTTCACTTCGCTGAATCATTTATGGATAACACACTTGCAAATATTCTTATCGCCGCAGCGACGTTGCTTCTTCCTTTCTTATGGTATTCATTGGATAAAGTGATGAACTGGCTGGCGAGAGTTTTAGTCGGTGCGCAATTGTTTTTGATACTCGCCGCATTTTACGCTGTTTACTTTCCATCGATATTAATTTTGGATAACGGAAGAAGCTATGACCTGATGATACACAAAGCGCCTGATGTTACACTCGCATATCTAGGATGGGCATTGATAATCGGTTCGTTAATAATTTTTCCATCGCTGTATTATTTATTTAAAGTGTTTAAACTTGAAAAACAGAGTTGATCACTTTGTCACCCTGAGCTGCTTGACCCTTTGGGATCGAAATGTGACGGTGTGACTTTACCACTTAGACACTAAGAGCACTTAGAAACACTAAGTTGTTATTCAGTCTTTGATACCGGATGACAGATTCAGGATAATTTGATCTGGCTTGTGCAGTAGCAAATTTTAATATCAAGAAATAGGATAGAGAACAAAACGACTGTGTTATAGATATTGAACAGCGTTCATACTTATGTTTTAAAAAACATATTCACGCAGTCTAAGCAATAAAATAGATGACAGAATAATATGCTTGAACATGAAAAAATAAAACAAAACTTGAGAGATAAATCAGATGAAGAAATATATATTATCGCACGAAATGAATCGAAAGAACTAAGAGATGATGTACGGCCAATACTCATTGAAGAAATTAAACGACGTAAATTAAATCTCAAGCTTATAACTTGGATTGATTTAGAAAATCGTGAATTACCTATTGATCAAATAAAAAAAAGAATTTCTTCTTTAAATTGTCCTAGTTGTGGGAGTAAGCAAACAAGAATTATTGGCATAAAAAATAGTTTCATAATTTGTTTTCTGCGTTTTACTAATAATCATACCTCGATTAAATTTCTTTGTGAAAGATGCGCCAGAAAAAATGTCATAAAATATTCTTTAATTACTTTTTTCTTGGGTTGGTGGGGAATTGGCATTATTATAGCGCCATTTATTCTCTTTAATAATGTGTTAAATTTTTTGAAGATTGATAGGAATAGCGAAGAAATACTAGAACATGTTATTGAAACAAAAAGAGGATTGATTGCAAAAGATATCAATAACGATATATCTCTTTTAAAATTTATAAAACAATTTAACCGTAACAACTCTCTATGAGTTGTTTATAGCAATTTTTATTATTAATGGATCCATTCAGTAAATAGTTCCCCCCCCTTATTCACCTTCTTCTCAAGCTCAAGCTTCTCAGCAAATTTTCTGCTGAAATCATTGGTTGCTTATTTATAAAATTTATATTTTGACTCAATAAATAAAATATAGGTGTCGAAATGACAACAAAAGAAAAAGTTAAAAGAGAAATTGAGAAGATGCCAAATGAACTATTAGAAAAAGTGTATCAGTATATTAGTTCTCTAAGTACCAAAAAGACTACGAAAAATAAGATTCATACATTTAACCTAAAAGGACAGTTAGATAATGTAAATATAAGAGAAAGAGCCTATGAGTAAACTTTTACTCGATACGAATGTTCTTATTTACTCTATTGATGAGGATTCAAAATATTTCAGACAAGCACAAAATATCTTTTCAGAAGAACACGAACTTTTTACTACATCAAAAAACATATCCGAATTCCTTTCGGTAATAACAAGAATACCAAATCCATTGTCGTTAAGTGATGCCCTATTGTTATTCGATGACTTTGCTAGGGTTATGACAATTTTATATCCAGATGGAGAATCATCTAAAATTTTCAAAGAATTGTTAAGTAAATATCAGCCTAAAGGTTTACAAATACACGATTATGAAATTATAAGCATTGGATTATCACATCAAATCAATACAATAGCAACATTTAATGAAAAAGATTTTAATGATGTTACTGAGATAAAATTACATATTCTTTAAGTGTTTAGTACTTTCCCATCGAGTTAATACAACCACAACTTATATATTTGTATTCAGATTTGATTCCTCACCCCTTATTCACCTTCTTCTCAAGCTCAAGCTTCTCAGCAAATTTTCTGCTGAAATCATTAATCATATCTGAGGCTTCAGTGTTTTTTGTTGAGCGCTGGAATGTATCAGCCATTTTTATCAATGTCTGGTGAAAGTGTATGTTCATTTCATCGACAGTCATTTCTTTCGTCCACAGATCAATTCCCATCGTCACACTATCTTTTTTATCCCACAAAGAAAGCATCAGTGATTTACATTCGCTCAGTGATTCGTTGCCGGAGTCCGGCGCTTCCCATTCAATTTTTTCAGGCACGCGGTTATCATCAAGTTGTATTCTCAGATTTATAAAAGTTGTTTTGGGCATGATTTGTACTCGTTATTTTTTATAATGATAATTCATACAATGATCTGGTAGTGTTGTGTGATTAGCTGATACCGGATACCGGATATTTTGACGCTACTTTAAAATTCAGTATTTCTTGTTCGATATTGATTATTCTTGCTTACGATCAGTAAGAAGTAGTTTAATTGAAATTTCTCTTTTCTTTTGCCACACACATCAACACTCAACCATCATCCATACTAAATTTCTTTCTTCAAATTTAACAATTAATTCTTCATTTTGGGATTAAGATTTTTGAAATCATTTCAGAAAAATTTATGAGAATACAAACTTTTATATTTTCAGTTTTAATAAGCCTGTTGTTAACTTTTATCTCAAACGCGCAGACAATCAGCGCAGGCGCGTCAATAGGCGGCGGAACTATTAGCGGAGAAACGCCGTCTATCGGTTCGTTCTCTACGTCACTTTATGTAGAGACTGTTTCCCCTTTTGAAGATGATATATCGATCAGGCTTGCATTTTTTTATATGCAGGATATCGATAAACTACTTCCTGATACAAGAACAGTTTATTTCTCATTCATAAAAGGATTTTCGCTGAAGGCAATTCTAACTCAGGAACTTGAAAATAATTTTTTTATTGAAGAAGGATTGGGACTAATAACCGTTAATGACAGGACTTTATCACGCACCAATGAATGGGATTACGGCGCTGCAGTATCTATAGGCGGCGGACTTGATCTGCGTAATGATAATATGAAAGGTTTTAAGATCGGTGCGGGATTGGAATTTGGAATTACATTTTTTAATACACTTCCAAAGTATTCTTCAGTGTATCTATCTGTTCAAAGATATTTTTGATCAGGGCTTTTACAAAATCATGACAACCGGCAGTGTTTAAGTAGTTATATTCATTCGTCGAATAAAGACCAGTAATAATTTTTGTATAGTTAATTTAATCCCGGGTGGAGAATTATATGAAAGCATATTTATCGGCTATACTGGTTCCATGCCTGTTGTACTTTTTCACGGGCTGCTATACACATACCGCAGTAAGCAAAGAAGAGTTTATAAATGAATACAGCGGTCATCCATTACAGGTTCTTACAACCAATCATAATGTTTATTCTTTTGAACCAAAAAATTATGTAGTAAAAGATGATTCCATACGTGGTTCAGGTTACCAGGTATTCTCAGAACAAATGAAAGTTCCTTTCAACGGTATAATAGCTTTAAGTGATGTTGAAATATTTAATGTAAAAAAAACAGACGGATCTAAATCGCTACTCACATTCCTTGGGGTTACAGCCGGGATATTTGTCTTAATTTTTCTTATTGCCTGGATTTCATTTTCAGATTCTGACATGGAAATATTCAGAATGCCTAATTAAAAACAAATCCCGCTCAAGGCGGGATTTGCTCTAACATCATTAAATAAAAACTACTTTTTCTTCTTTGTAGTTTTTGTCTTGGTTTCTTTTTTCTCTTCTACTTTAGGAGGCTCTACATAAATATTTCCGGATTTAAGTTCTTCACTTAATCTTTTATTTTTATACAGATCCTGAATTGCTTCAAACATACCTGCTGAATGAACAGATACTGTTCTGTTCTCTTCGGTTGTAAAAATAAAGTTACCCGGAAGACTTTCTATATTACCATCAAATGCGAGTCCTACAATCTGTGCATCTTTATTAATTACCGGGCTGCCAGAATTTCCACCGATGATATCATTAGTTGAAACAAAGTTAAAAGGAGTTCCAAGATCAAACTCTGCCGGTGGGTTTTGCCATCTTTCAGGTAAACTCCACGGAAATTCTTTACCGAATCCGTAATACCTGTCATACATTCCATGGAAAGTTGTAATCGGCGGAGCGTAAGTTCCGTTGTACGGGAAACCTACTACGACACCATCTGAAATTCTTAATGTGAATGTTGCATCAGGTGGAATTGATGTGCCGTAAACTTCAAATAAAGCTCTGCCGAGAAGTTGTGTGTAGGTTCCTTCACGCGCAGCTATTTCTTTAACGTAACTCTGAAGCTCTACTTTTCTATCCTTGGTATTAACTATAAAATAAATAAACGGATCTTCTGAGTTAAGTACTTCTTCAGGTCCTTTATCAATGAGAGATTTAATCCCTTGAATACTTGTTATTGAAGAGTTAGCTAACATAAAATCGGCAGCTTCCTTACCTCTTCGTCCCTCAGTCATCTTTTCAACAAGAGGGTGATCCATACCAAGCAATCCAATCATTCTGTCAATCTGTTTTACCAGCATCAGGTGATTCAGGTGAGGATCAAAATCCTCCGGGATCATCGTTTCAATCGTTGTTTCCAATTCTCCGTCTTTATAAGCAACCGATCTTTCTTCTTCAGGAAGCATTAACTGTTCAGCAAGATCTACTATACTTTGTGCAGTAAAGAAATAACCCGAAGATGTGAACTTATTCAGATTAATTGCCCCATATTCATTTGAAATTTCTCTCATCTCTCCGCGTGTACTTTCAATATTCTCCCATACCATTCCATATTTTTCGTTCAGTTCTTCATTGTTGAAAACTGCTTCTTTAAACTGGTTCTCAAAATCTCTTTTCTTCTGCATCAAGACAGGGTCTCTTAATCCCTTTAAGATACCGCCATAAGCTTTTTGTGAATTAGCAAAACTAAATACCTGGTCCTGCAGTTCCTCTTTCTTATCCGGACTTTCTTCCATTAACTGTGAATAAATTGCGACCAGATCATTAAGAAGATTTAGTGTTGCTGGATATTGATAGTCACGTTGGTATTCCAGCTGTGCAACAGTATTTAATCTTGCAGTTGAACCCGGGTTGCCTACAACAAATACTGCTTCACCAGGAGCGGCACCGTTAGGACTCCATTTGAAATAGTGTTCTGTCTTTAATGGTTTTCCTTCCTCATCATATACTCTGAAGAAAGTGCAATCCATATTATACCGTGGATATGTAAAGTTGTCGGGATCGCCGCCGAAAAATCCAAGTTGTGTTTCAGGCGCGAAAACAAGCCTTACGTCATTATACGTTTTATATCCGTACAGTGAATATTTTCCGCCGTTAAAAAGTTTTACAACAGATATTTTTAATCCTGATTTATCTTTTTCCCTGTTTTGAATTTCAGTGATTATTGATTTCTCATTTGCTGCTCTTTCAGCATCATCAGCACCCTTATCAATAGCATTATGTACTTCTTCTGTTACATCTTTGATGAGTACAAGCTGATCCACATATAAACCAGGCACAGGTCTTTCTTCTTCCAGTGTGGCAGCTATAAATCCATTTGTATGAAGGTCCTCACCTTCTTTATTAACCTGGGTTATACTCGTTCTTCCGCAGTGATGGTTAGTCATTACTAACCCGTCTGCTGAAATAAATGATGCTGAACAGTAATTTGCAAATCGCAATGCTGCCATTCTTACATTATCAAGCCATTCGTCTGTTGGACGGAAATTGTATTCATCCTCAAAATAATCCAGCGGAGGAAATTCAAACGTCCACATTCTCCCCGTATCAAATTTTCCGGCTTTAACTGTATCAAGATTAAGCCAGCTTTGTCCATCGTTTTGACCGAATGTATTTATCGGGTAAACGGCAAAGAGTACAATTGTAACCAGTGATACAATTCTTAACACAAATTTTGATTGGTAATTTTTCATTGGTGAACCCTTGTGATTATTAACGGTCTAAAGTTACTATTTTTTGCCCACTTATTAAAGAATTCCATAGGCATCTTTCAGTGAAAAAATAAAGAGGCTGTCTGAAAACAGTCATTATATTAAATCTATTTAAAATAAAAACTCTTAAAGATAGCCTCTAAGTGAAGAGGTAAGTTTCACTTTAAAATTTTTGAATGCTTTAGTTCGTCTGCAATTCTTTTTGTTTTAAACATATCCTGTATTACTTCAAGCATTCCCTGTGAAGCAACTGATATCATCCTGTTTTCAACTGTGTCGTAAATAAAATATCCGGAGTTGCCTTCAATGTTACCGTCAAAAGCTAATCCTACGACTTCTTTGTTTTTGTTGATCACAGCACTTCCTGAACTTCCGCCGACAATATCATGTGTACTTATAAAATTATATGGTGTTGACATATCAAAATCTTCTGAGGGATTTTTCCATCTTTCAGGAAGATCCCAGGGATATTTTTTCTTATGAGAATAATATCTGTCATACAATCCATAAAACGTAGTGACAACAGGTGCAACAGTTCCATTGTAGTCATAAGATTTTAGAACACCATCACCAATTCTTAATGAGAATGAACCATCAGGCGGAATTGTTGTCCCGAAAACTTCAAACAATGCCTGACCAAGTTGATTTTCAAAAACAGTCTCGGTTGTATTTATTTCCTTAATAATCCCCTGAAGCTGTGTATATCTTTCATTATTCTTTAAGTTAAAATAAATGAAGGGATCATCAGAACTTAAGATCGCATCCGAGCCTTTGTTTGCTAGTGCGATAACTTCATTTCTGGTTTTAATTTTTGCTAGTGAAAGAATATGTTTTACAGCATCATCACCTTCTTTACCGCCGAATAACTTCTGTACATGTTCATTATCTTTTCCAAGTAGCATCATCATTAAGTTTGCTTGTGCACGTAACACTTTTCTTTGAAGTGCTTCATCAAAATTAGCAGGGAAGATATTTTCGATTGTAACAGCAAGACTATCAGTTTTATATTTGGAGCCTCGCTGTTCTTCAGGCAATTTTAATTCACCTGCAAGTTTAATCAGTTCATCAGCTATTTTATAATAAGCTGAATAAACATTTGAATTTCTTGAAAGAGTAGAATATTCATTTGCATACTGACTAAGTTCCTGCCTGTTCATTGCAAGATTTTCCCAAACGGTTGAGTATTTTGCTGCAAGTTTAGGATCGGACATCACTTTTTCTCTTAGTGTTTTTTCAAAATCCTTTTTCCTTGCCATATAAATCGGGTTTCTTAATCCGCGTAAAACACCTGTGAACCTTTTATTACTATTTGCAATATTGTTAAGTGTACCGATGTATTGTGATCTTTTTTCAGGGAACTCTGCAATTAATTCTTCATAATTTTTTTGATACTGCTGCATCAGGAATGCATTTACACGGTAGGTGTAATCTCTCATATACTCAAGCTGTGCAACTGATTTTAGTTTATTAGTGTTGCCGGGGTTACCAATTACAAAAATTGGTTCATCTTCCTGTGCGCCGTTTGGGCTCCATTTAAAATAGTTTTTCACTTTCACAGGTTTTCCGTCTTCATCATACGCACGCCAGAAAGTACAATCAAGACTGTAACGCGGATAAGTATAATTATCAGGATCACCTCCATATAAACCAAGCGCTGATTCGGGTATTAAAACCAGTCTGATGTCTTTATATCTTTTATATCCATATAAGGAATACTTACCGCCATTATATAAAGTTACCACATTATAGACCAGACCTGTTTTTGCTGAGTTCTGTTCCTGTAGCGCTTTTATTTTTTCAGCTTTGAATTTGGTTTTCTCTTCGTCGGTTGTTCCTTTGTTTATTGCAGATTGTATTTCATCAGTAACATCCTGAATTGATATTAGCTGGTCGACATGAAGTGTCGGGTGTTTTCTTTCATCTTCCAGTGTCTCAGCATAAAAACCAGTGGCTAATAAATCTTCACCTTGCTTTTGTAACTGTTGCAACAAAAAATCTGAGCAGTGGTTGTTGGTCATTATCAATCCATCTTCAGAAACAAACGAGCCGGAACACCAGGTGCCAAATTTTACTGCAGACATTCTTACATCATCCAGCCATTCTTGTGTTGGACGGAAATTATATGTTTGCTCAAAATAATCTAAAGGAGGAAAATCAAACGTCCACATTTTACCCGTATCAAACCGTTGGGCTTTTACCGTGTCAAGTAAAACACCCTCGTAAACATTTGAAGGACTGGAAGTAGTCTGTACATTTTGAGTTGAACCGCATCCGCTAGTAAGAATTAGTAATAAGAATATACCCGGAATTAAACTGAGTCTGGCAAATAATTTCATAACGATCCCTGATTGATAAAAATATTCGGCAGAAAAATATTTACCAGTGAATGACGGACAAAACAGTTTGTCCTGCTCATAAACCGCCTGTCATGTTTTTATAAAAGAGATACTTCCGGCGGGCACATAGTGAGTAAGACGGTTTCTTAACAAAGTAAAGAAACCGTCATCCGATCACAAAAATTTTATTCAAAAATTTCGTAAAGAATATTATTGTGATTGAACCTTACATTCCTCCCAAGTGCTAAAAATTGAGTTGTTTCAGGTTCTTTCTTCATCAATGAAAAATATTCTTCAGAGTTGAACTGAATTCTTTTCTTTTGCTGTGGAGTTTTTACCTGTAGATCACTATCAACCCAGTAATTACCTGATTGGTAAACTGCTCTTCCCAAAATATTTCTTACCTGCTGTGAAAGATTTTGTACAGAACCATCTGAGTTTTTGTAGTTCAATCTGTCATTACCCTGCTGGGTTTGTGAGTAGTTTGTTGCGCTGTTCAATCCCTGGAATTCTTCACTGACAATTACGCTGTTACGTCCACTTTTTTCTTTCATACGGTAGTAATCGGATTCCATATCTTTCTTTAGTTCAGGTTTTGGAGGAAGCGTTTGTAGATCACCTGCAAGTTCATTGCGTCGTATTCTTCTGTCTTCATCTTCAAGAATCAAATAGCTGGTGTATGGAGTTATTATCCCAAACTCACGTGCAAGCGAAGTAACTTCATCGACAAGTTCTTTGCTTTCACCATTTAGTCTTATTAGATCAAGCAGATATCCAATTCTTCTCGAAGCCCAGATTGGGGCGATGAAATCATATTCGTCATCATCTTCAAAACTAACTTTGGTTTTAAATTCTTTTTGCTTACCATTCACATACCCGCTTAAAGTCACACTAACATTTCCTTTGCCCTTATATCTTCCAAATACAATTAAGTTTGAACCTTTAAAAAGATCAGGCAGGTTTTTAGGATAAAGTTTCGATACTGAAATACTTTTATCAAAAGTAAGTTTTAATTCACTGAGAACGGGCGACTGAATTTTATCATAAAAATTTGAGACCTTGATTTCTATATCTTCATCCTCACCAATATATGTTCTGTAGGCGTTTGTTTCTTCGGTTATTCTGTCGAGCAGATGAGTGTTGATTTCATTTCCGATTCCGAACGTAAAAATTCGGGTGCGTTCTGAATTTGATTTTACGATCTTCATTAATAATCGTTCATCTTCTGTTTCACCGATTGTGGGTTTGCCGTCGGATAAAAATATTATGAAGTGTGGTCTGTTAGAATTTGTTTTCGTTTTTGCTGCAAGCTGAAATGCTTCTTCTATATTTGTTCCGCCTATAGCCTGAAAATCATTAATGAATTCTTTCGCTTCATTCCTGTTACTTTTGTTAGCTGTTTCAAGTTTACTAAAAAGTGAATTGGCTTCCGTTGAAAATTTTATTATCTCAAACCTGTCGCCTTCGTGAAGATTGCTTACACAGTACAACAAAGCTTTTTTTGCCTGTTCAAGTTTTTCACCAGCCATACTTCCGGATACATCCACTATAAAAGTTAAATCTTTTTCTTCAATCTGATTTTTATCAACCTCAACAGACGGCGAAGCGCTTAAAAAGAAATAACCTTCTCCTCTTCCTTTTTTGTAAGTAAGAACCGAAAGTCCAACCTGTGAAGAATTTTTGCTGAAGTATAATTTGAAATCGATATCGGGTTTTACATTCTCTCCTTCATAAGTTATGATTGAACGGTAATCGCTCCTGCTGACTATATCCACTTCGTGTGTGGGGCAGTAAATGTTTTTTAGTTTTTCATCTGATTTCAAATCAACTTTTACTGAAACATTTTTTAAAGGCTTAGCTGAAAACTTTTCTGTGTTAAGAGGATAGATATATTCATACAAGTTGTTATCCTGCTCAACTATCTGTGTATAGCTTATCGATATTTTCTTTTCACTGCGCGGTTCTATTGGAAATATTCTCAGCTTAAAAATATTTTGTTCAGAATATTCTAATAGAGCCGGGTCACGCATTTGCCTGACGATGTCTTCATAGATATTTCTTGCTTTGTTCGCATCGAGTAATTCCGCTTTAGACTCTTTGCCATTTATCAGCATTGTGAAATTATTAATCACAGCACCTTTAGGAACAGGAAAAATGTAAAAACCCTCAAGCTGGTGATGGCTCGGGTTATAAAATGACTGGTCAATCTTTGTAACAGCAGTTTGTCCGTTTATATCAACATTAACTTTATGATAAACCACTTCAAGCGGGAAAGGATTTGGAAGCGGGTTTGGTCTTGGGATTACAATAAACCCATCCGCAAAACTTTGGCTGCTGAATACAAAAGCGAATAAAAAAAACAGCGAATAAATATTTTTCTTTTTCATTTCATCATTCCTGATAAAGAGGTTAATAATCTTTTCAAAAACTGATATTGTAGGGGCTCATACTATGCGCCCTACGTATCATCGGGAATATTATTTACTGAATGAAAAATTCTTCTGCTTTGCCTGTTCACGTATTGTCTTTATCATCACCGCATCAAGTGTGTTATCATTTTTATTCTCAAGCATTTTTTGTGCGACGTATTTACTTCGTTCATCATTTAGCTGATTAATTTTGCTTTGAATACGTTCCCGTTCTTTTTCCATTTTATCAATGTATTCTTTGCGTTCCTTTACACTCATCTTTTTCATTTCATCAGGGAGTTCTTCGTCTTTTAACTCTTCAACTTTCAACGTTCCTTCTTTCTTTTTATCAACCAGATCCCATGCTGAATTATTATACTGCACACCTGACTTTGTAACCGAACGATTTACCATAACTTCTGAACTTACTCCCATCGAGTTTGCATCCTGTTCAGCCTGCCGATTCTTGTATTCATCACCTTTCTTCCCGAAAGCGATATATGTTTTATTCAGTTCCTGTCCGAGTTTTATTATTTCATCATCCTGCGGAGCTTGTATGTAAACCATTTCAGCATTGTGATCGATGTGCATATATTTTCCATCAGTCAGATCGGCTCCATCCTTCCACATAGTTTGAATGCCTTCCTGGTAACCACCGCAAAAGATCGTGTTCACAACTATTCCGTTCTTGATTGCCTTTTTACAGGCTTCTTTATAATCAACATTACCTTGTGTGAACGGTTCATTGCCCGCTATGAAAATTATTTTGAGGTCATCATTCGATTTATTCCACTGAAGATTATTTACCGCATTCATAATAACTCTTCCGCAATACTCGTCGCCGCCGTTTGTTTTAAGCTTGAATAGTTCTTCTGAAATTTTATCAAGATCCTGAGTAAATGGGACGATATTTCTCAAGTGACCTTCGTTTGATGGAATTGCGTCTTTACCATATTCATATAGAGCGACATATAAATCGGTTGAATGCCCGTTCTTTTTAGAGGTAGCTAGTTCATTAACAATTTTCCATAACTGGCTTTTTGCCTGGTCGATAAGTCCATCCATACTATTGCTTGTATCTAAAAGGAGTGCAAGTTGAATTGAATTTTTCTTAGCGGGTTTTAAATCTGCTTTATGATTTGCAATCAATTGAAAAGAAAAGCAGACAGCTAAAACTAACGTTATCACCGATTTCATATTTTCCTCCGGTTGAGTTTTTTATCAATAATAAAATTGAAACTTAAACCTGAGTAATGTTAAGTTTGTTCCAAAGTCACAAATTTTGGGTAAAATACAATGAGGAGCAGTTAAGGAAATGTTGAAGAGAGTATAAATTTTCAACGTCTTTAATACGAACAGGTTTAGCTCGTATTAAAGAATGAATGGAAGCAATAACAATTTATATATAGGAATCCGGCTGATAGAGAGGTTCTACTTCCCACTCATCTTCTACGGTACCTACACAATGTGAACACTTTGGGATGTTGAAAACAACTTTTTCTTCGTTGGGAGCTGCTCTTACAAAATTGAGTATTGTTTTACAGCTTGAACATTGAACAATGTGCGAAGTAGTTGTTTTCGCGCTGCAACTGGGACAAATAAATCCCAACTCCCCTGGTGTTTCTTCCGGGTTTACCAGGAATATTGAGTTACACTTAGAGTTGTTGCATTTAGCGAAGTGCCATTTAACAGTATCTTTAGTAGCGATAATTCTTTCCCTCATATTTTGATGGCGAAACATAAACACTAATAATTAAAAAGTCTATTGAAAAAATTTGCCCTGAGAGATTTATCGAGGAATGAACCGAACGAGTCCTTTACATTTTCGCAACCTAAAGGTTGCGGCTACAGGATAATATATAATACGAGTAAATAAGTCGGATATGATTTTTGATGAATCAGCCTGAATTCTTTAAATTGGCTCATCAAAAAATCAAATTACTAACCATCAATTGAATTTACCGGAGAAAGAATGGACAGGATTAATTGCTTCAAAGCCTATGATATAAGGGGCAAAGTACCATCAGAATTAAATGTCGATCTTGCTTATAAGATCGGAAGAACTTATGCAACCTATCTGAACGCTTCATCAATATTGATTGGCAGAGATGTTAGAAAAACATCCCCCGAATTAGCCGAAGCACTTTCTAAAGGATTAAATGATGCCGGCTGCGATGTTATTGATCTTGGACTTTGCGGTACAGAAATGATTTACTTCGGAACTCCCTTCTTAAATGCTGATGGCGGAATAATGATCACCGCAAGTCACAATCCGCCAGAATACAACGGGTTGAAGTTTGTTAAACGCGGTTCAGTTCCGGTTGGCTATGACTCAGGTTTAAACGATATCGAAAAGAAAATTTTAAATGATGAGCTTGGACCTTTAAGCGGTAAAAGAGGAAAAGTAATTCCAAAAGATATTCTTAAAGATTTTATCGATAACCTTAAAATGTTTTATGACCCCAAAAAGATAAAACCATTTAAAGTTGTGGTAAATGCCGGAAACGGTTGCGTGGGACCAGCGCTCGATGCAATTGAAGGAAATCTTCCCATCAAAATGATAAAAGTTTTTCACGAACCTGATTCAAATTTCCCGAATGGAGTTCCCAATCCCCTGCTTGTTGAGAACAGGCAATCAACAACTGACGCAATGAAAAAACATAATGCTGATCTTGGTGTTGCATGGGATGGTGACTATGACCGATGTTTTTTCTTTGATGAAAAAGGAAATTTTATTGAAGGTTATTATATAGTCGGGCTTCTTGCAAAATCGATTTTAAAAACTAATCCCGGTGAAAATATTGTTCACGATCCGCGTCTTACCTGGAACACTCTAGAGGTAGTCAAAAAAAGCGGCGGAGTCGCTGTTCAATCACCAAGCGGACATGCTTATATCAAACAGAAGATGAGAGAAGTGAATGCTATTTACGGTGGAGAAATGTCCGCGCATCATTATTTCAGAGATAATGCTTACTCTGACAGCGGTATGATTCCCTTCCTGCTAATTATGCAATTGATGTCTGAAGAGAACAAAACTCTTGGTCAGCTTGTTGAAGAGATGATCGCGGCTTATCCCTGTTCCGGAGAAATTAATTCAACAATAGCTGATCCTGCGGGTAAGATAAAAGAGATTGAAGGGAAATATTCCGATGGTAAAAAAGATATGACTGATGGAGTCAGTGTTGAATATCCTGACTGGCGATTTAATCTCCGTATGTCCAACACAGAACCTATACTCCGGTTAAATGTTGAAAGTAAGGGAAGTATTAATTTGATGGAAGAGAAGACAAAGGAATTGTTGGGGATAATAAGGAAGTAATTGTTCAATCTGGGCTTAAGGAATGTCAGTCTTCGTTTTGTGATAAATGAAGACTGACATTCAAATATATTATATCACTCCAAATTCACCTTTATCTCAAAAGGTATTTTTAATTTATCCCATTCAAGTTCAAGCACGGCTGAGTTGTCACTCTTTTTCAGAAATGCATAAGACAGCCACTCCTGGAATCCGTTTGCAACTGGTTTAACTTTTACTCTTAATACATCTTCGGCTTCGTTGTATTCAAATGCACCCCACTGGTCAGCTACTTTATTAAAGATGAGCGTCCATTCTTTTTCACCGGGTATCGCAAAAAAACTATAAGTGCCCGCCGCAAGTTTTTTACCTTCAATCATTACCTCGGTACTGAATGTTATTTTAGTCGCTTCATCAGCGCCGGCTCGCCATACCTTACCGTAGGGGACTAACTTTCCCCATACTTCTCTTCCTTTAACACCTGGTCTGCTGTATGATACAGTTACATCTGTAAACCCGATAGTCTGCATCACGCTTGCTTTGGGACTCACTCTCACTTTTTTGTTTTGTGCAGTCAGTTCCGTCACTCCTGAAATAAATATAATACAGATGATTGCCATCGTTACTTTTAGTGCTATTCTCATTTGGTTAACTCCTGTTTATGTTTTCCATTTTTATTAGCTGACACTCAAATTTAATTATTATTAAGAAAAAAACATGCTCAATTATTTGTAGTGTCCTAATTTCACAATTAGTCATCCCGAACTTGTTTCGGGATCTACATTATAGAAAAGATTCTGAAATAAATTCAGAATGACAGATTGGATATTTAAATCTATAAGTGAAATTGGGGCACTATTCATTTATATTTTGTTTAAGTTTTCTGTACGCCTCTTAAAACCTCAACTACCCTGTCAATATCATCTGTTGTGTTATAGAAGTGCGGAGAAATTCTTAAAACACCTTCTCTCACAACAGTAAAAATTTTTTCGGTGGTTAATGCTTCAAAATATTTTTGACACTCATCTGATTTTATACTTACAATTCCTGAAAGACTTTCGTGTGGCCGATTGAATAATTGTGGCTTCAATCCTATCTCATCAAGCCGCTTTATAAAATATTTTGTGTTTGTAATCACTTCCTTTTCAATTTCATCAAATCCAAACTGATTGAATAAATCCAATGCCGCGCTCAATGCGTAAACTCCAATCACTGAAACTGTTCCTGTCTGTAATCCTTCTGATGAAGGTTTTAATTCAAGTTTATAATCGAGTAAGTTCCATGCATCCTGAACACCAAGCCAACCTACGTATTTGGGATTAATTCTTTCCTGCAATTCTTTTGAAATATAAATAAATGCAAGTCCCTGTAAACCAAGCATCCACTTTTGTGTTCCGCATGAAATGAAATCGATTTTATCCTTCACAATATCCAATCTTAACGCACCAAGTCCCTGAATTGCATCGACAGAAAAAATGATTCCCTTTTCTCTGCATACCTTCCCTATCTTTTCAAGATCAACTCTGAAACCTGATAGGAACTGAACCATACTTATGGCTACAAGTTTTGTCCCAGGTTTTATACTGTTAATTACATCTTCTGCGGTAACAATTCCATTTGATGATTTTACAAAATCAATTTCCACTCCTTCATTTTGGAGATTCATAAACGGATAAACATTTGCCGGAAATTCTATATCGTTTAGAATTATCCTGTCGCCTTTCTTTAGACATAAACCCTGTGCAAGATAGTTTAATCCGTTTGTTGTACTGTCTGTAAAAGCTATTCTGTCGGGGTTGGAATTGATCATAGCGGCAATTCCCTGTTTTACTTTTTCTGCTTCCTTCAGATAACCTTTATAGTCATCAATATTGTTTTCACTTTTATCGAAAATAAAACCGTTCAGTTTCTCTTTAACGAGGGTTGACATTGGTCCCGTTGCGGCGTGATTCATATAAATCATTCCGGTTGCGAGATGCGGAAAGTAACTTCGGGCTTTTTGCTTATCCATATTAGTCCACAAGATTTTTGTATCACAAAATAACAAAGACAAATCAAACCGGCTTATAATTCTTTTTTGAAATTCGTTAATGTTATGGTTAGATTTTAATATGAAATATGAAAGGATAAATTGAAAAAGCGAACAACTACCAAATCGTCTAAAACCACAAGGGGAAAAATGAACCAGCCAAAAAAATCCGTTCATAGAGAACTAAAGCCGGATGAACTTAGATGGAAATGCGACCCGGATATTTTTGAATTCTACTCAACCGGGGACATTGAACCGATCGAAGGAATACTCGGTCAGGAACGCGCGTTAAAAGCTATAAGGCTTGGAGTTGACCTGCGTGCGCCGGGTTACAATATTTTTATTGCAGGACTTTCAGGAACAGGTAAAGCGACAACGGTCAAAAAAGTTCTTGAAAAAATAAGTTCTGATTGTCCGCAGCTAAATGATTATGCTTATGTAAATAACTTCAAAGATCCTGATGAACCAATACTTCTCGTATTCCCTGTGGGCAAGGCAAAACAATTCCGCACAGATATTTCAAACGCAATTAATTTATTAAAGCAAAGAATACCCCAGACATTTGAAAGCGATCACTACATCGCCAGAAGGCAAAAGATCATAAATGGATATCATGAAAAAGAACAGGCATTGTTGAATTCTTTTGATGAAAAAATCAGAAAAGAAAATTTCACGCTTGGACAAATCAAAGTCGGTGATGTTGCCCGTCCTGATGTAATACCTTTAATCGATGGTAAGCCGGTTCCTGTTTATCAGTTTGAAGAGCTTGTACAGGAAGGCAAAGTTACTAAAGATGATGCTCAATCGGTTATTAAAAAGTATAACTCATACCAGCCTGAACTTCAGTCACTTTTTAAAAAAGGACTTCAACTAAGCCAGGAATTCCAGGAACAATTAATTAAGCTTGAGCGCGGTGCATCCGAAATTGTTGTTCGCGGAATTTTAAGCTCTCTTCGTGAACGTTATCCTGATCCGAAAGTTGTACTTTATTTAAATCATGTTGAAGAAAATATTCTGGATAACATTCAGATATTTAAAGGTATAAAACCTGAAGGTGATACAAGTCCTGAAGGATTTTTAATCGACTACTTCAAAGAGTATGATGTAAATGTAATTCTTGATAATAGCGAATCAAGTAATTGTCCTGTTATTATTGAAACATCACCAACGTTTACAAACCTGTTCGGAACAATTGAAAAAGTAAATGACGGACACGGCGGCTGGTACTCTGACTTTACTAAAATCAAAGCCGGATCGTTACTCAAAGCTAACGGCGGATTTCTTGTTCTTAATGTTCTTCATCTTTTTGAAGAAGCGGCTGTATGGAAAACATTAAAGAGAGTTTTGACATACAGAAAGTTGGAGATACAGGAATCGCCCGCAATGTTTTCTTTCTCTTCATCTATATTAAAACCGGAACCGATAAACATAGAAACAAAAGTTATACTTCTCGGCAGCCAATACATCTATTCTCTTTTAGCAGATCGTGAATATGATTTTAAAAAAATGTTCAAAGTTAAAGCAGATTTTGATTATGAAATTCCCCGCACGGATAAAGTGCTTGTTGAATATGCTAGGGTAATTAAAAAATTAATTGAAGAAGAAAGTCTGCTTGAGTTTGACAAAACTGCAATTGCTCACCTGATGGAGATCAGCGCGGTGTTTGCAGGACATAAGAATAAACTGACAACACGATTTTCAAAAATTGCAGACGTTGCACGCGAAGCAAGTTTCTGGGCAAAGGATGACGGGTTTGATATAGTAAGCGGTGCGCACGTTAAAAAAGCTTTTGAAATTGCTAAGGACAGGCATGGAATGCTTGAGTCAAAAATTGATTCAATGATAAAAGAAAAAACTCTGCTGCTTGATACTGATGGTGAAAGGATAGGACAGATAAACGGACTTGCTGTTTATGGCGCCGACTTTTATTCTTTCGGAAGACCTACGCGTATTACTGCAACCGTTTCACTCGGAAGCGGAACCATAATTAATGTTGAACGCGAAGCAGGAATGAGCGGACGCCATTATAACAAAGGTGTGCTTATAATTTCCGGTTACTTCAGAGAAACGTTCGGACAAAATCTTCCACTGTCATTTAATGCTAACTTAGTCTTTGAACAAAGCTATGGAACGGTTGATGGTGATAGCGCATCATGTGCGGAAATTTTCGCGCTGTTATCTACATTGTCAGGACTTCCTTTAAAACAATCGTTGGCGGTTACAGGTTCATTAAATCAAAAAGGTGATGTTCAACCGATCGGCGGGGTTAATGAAAAGATTGAAGGATTTTATGATGTATGTAAATCAAACGGCGGTGTGAAAAATCACGGTGTAATTATTCCTGCGCAAAATGTTCAGGAACTTATGTTGAAGGAAGAAATTCTTAACGATGTGAAGAAGAAAAATTTTCACATCTATCCTATCACAAGAGTTGAAGAAGGCATTGAACTGCTTACAGGAGTAAAAGCAGGAAAACGAATGCCTAATGGTTCGTATGAACCCAAAAGCGTTTTTTATCTTGTTGAAGAAAAAATAAAAGATCTTTACTCTAAATCGAGAGCAATGAAATTTACAAACGGAAGCACAGCTAAAACCAAAAAGCGAAAATGAAAAACTACCCTGATAATTTCTCAAAGACTAAAATGTTGTGCACGCTTGGTCCCGCAACATCATCACTAGGCACAATCAAGCAATTATTAAACGCAGGCACGGATGGTGTGAGACTGAATTTTTCTCACGGCAATTATGATTTTTACGAAACGCTCTACCATAATATTCACGAAGCTTGTGTCGCGGAGAATTTACCACTCGCAGTTCTTATTGATCTACAGGGACCTAAAATACGACTTGGTGAACTTTCACAACCGGAAATTTATATATCGACAGGAGACATAATAAAGATCACAACTGACGACCATATCGGTACAAAGGAAATGATCTCAACTTCTTATAAAAGCCTTGTTGATGATGCGAGAATAGGTGATAAAATTTTAATAGATGACGGATTAATAAAACTTCGCATCACCGGCAAAGAAGACAAAAGTGTGATTTGTGAGATAGAAGAAGGAGGAATCCTTCGTCCTAAAAAAGGGATGAACCTTCCGGGAATGAAACTTTCTACGGCATCAGTTACTGAAAAAGATTTCAGAGACCTTGAATTCGCTTTGAAACACCGAGTTGATTTTATCGCGCTGTCATTTGTCCGTGAGGCAGAAGATGTTATCAAACTCAAAGAATGGCTGAAGAAAAAAAATTCTTCTATTCCAGTAATTGCTAAGATTGAAAAACCTGAAGCGGTAGAAAATTTTGAATCAATATTGAATGCAGCGGATGGTATAATGGTTGCACGAGGTGATCTTGGAGTTGAAATGGCTCCCCAGGAAGTTCCTATCATCCAGAAAAAAATTATTCTGAGATGTAACGCTGTCGGAAAGCTTGTCATTACCGCGACACAAATGCTTGAGTCGATGGTTAATAACCCGGTGCCGACTAGAGCAGAAGCATCTGATGTTGCTAACGCTGTGTGGGACGGGACTGATGTTGTGATGTTAAGCGCGGAAACATCCGTTGGTAAGTTCCCTGTTCAATCAGTAAAAATTATGAATGACATTTTAAAGAATTCTGATGATCATTCAATTGAAATGATTGAACACAAAGTAGAAGTACCGTCAACACTTGAGGAAAATTTATTTGATTCAGTCGGACGTGCCATATCAATGTTAAGCAAGCAGGTTAACGCACGTGCGATTGTTGTTTTGACTAATAAAGGAAGAACTGCAATTAATTTCTCTAAGTTCAGACCGAAAGCAAAAATAATCGCACTCTCTGACAGCTTTGACACAATGAACAAACTTTGTTTACGATGGGGTGTGATTCCTGTTTATATGGATTCGATTGATAAAGAGCATATGGCAATTGATAAAGCAAAAAAAATAATTTTAGAAAACGGCTGCGTTAAAAAAGATGACGTTGTTGTGTTTGCTTCCGGCGCACCTTATTCAGATAAAAGCAGAGTGAACTGGTTACGGATTGAAGTAATAGAATAAAACAATATTGTAGTATTGTTTTCATTAGATGAGAAAAAAATGTTTGATGTAAAAGAAGCGTTATGGTGGAAGCCTGTTGAGAACGATAAAATACTTTGTACGCTTTGTCCTCGTTACTGTAAAATGGGCGATGGTCAGCCGGGCTTTTGCTATATTCGTCAAAATCAAAACGGAAAATTAATCACTCTTGGTTATGGACGACCAACTGGTTTTGCAATTGATCCTGTTGAAAAAAAACCGCTCAATCATTTTTATCCCGGTACAGACATTCTAAGTTTTGGTACAGCAGGCTGCAATCTTGGCTGCAAGTTTTGTCAGAACTGGTCGATCAGTAAAGCAAAACTTGATGATCTGAATGCTCTCGATGTTTCTCCCGAAGATGTTGTCCGGCTCGCAAAAAAATATTCAGCGCCATCAATTGCGTTTACATATAATGATCCGACAATATTCGGTGAGTATGTAATCGATATCAGCAGAATTGCCAGAGAAGAAAAAATAAAATCTGTTATGGTTACAGCAGGTTATATTGACAAGGAAGCACGCAAAGATGTCTATCAATATATTGATGCAGCCAATGTCGATCTGAAAGCGTTTACAGAAAAGTTTTACCATAAGGTTACTTTTTCGCATCTAGATGATGTGCTTGATACTTTGTTATGGTTGAAGAATGAAACCGATATATGGTTTGAAATAACTACCCTGCTGATCCCGGATGAAAATGATTCTGATGAAGAAATAAAAAATGAATGTGATTGGATATTAAAAAATCTCGGTGATTCTATACCTTTACATTTTACAGCATTCCATCCTGACTTTAAAATGATGGAAAAATCAAGAACACCGGAAGCTACACTTATTCGGGCAAGATCAATTGCACTATCAATGGGAGTTAAATTTTGTTATGTCGGTAATGTTCATAATGCAGAAGGACAGATTACTTATTGTCCTTCGTGTAAGACAAAATTGATTGAACGTGACTGGCACAAAGTGCTTCACAACAGAATTGTGAAAGACAGATGTTATAAATGCAGTTCAAAAATCCCAGGATGTTTTTAGTCCTTTCGCTTTCCCTTCAAAAGCTTCTTTATTAAGTTGATTACGGAATTTTCAAGTTTAATTGAAAGGGTTTATTGTGTACGAAATGAAAAATAAAATAGTTGTTATCACAGGAGCTTCTGCCGGAATTGGTAAAGCATGCGCATTTGAATTTGCAAAAGCAGGTGCAAAATTGATTTTGATCTCCAGAAGGATAGAACTACTGGAAAAGTTCAGTAATGATCTAAAAAAGCTTTCGGGTAATGATGTATTAAATCTTCAGTTGGATGTAAGGGATAAAAAAGATGTCGAGAATAAAATAAATTCTTTACCGGACCATTGGAAAAAAATCGATGTGCTTATAAACAATGCTGGATTAGCTCGGGGACTTAGTAAAATTGATGAAGGCAAAATTCAGGATTGGGAAGAAATGATCGATACAAATGTTAAAGGTCTTTTGTTTATGACGCGAATGATCTCCCCATTGATGGTCGAAAGAGGATTCGGACATATAATTAATATCGGCTCAATTGCCGGACATGAAGTTTACCCAATGGGAAATGTTTATTGCGCTACAAAGTTTGCCGTTAAGGCACTCACTAAGGGTATGCGGATTGATCTGCTTGATAAGAATATAAGAATAACTTCAGTTGATCCGGGAATGGTGGAAACAGAATTCAGCCTTGTACGTTTTTCCGGCGACGAAGAACGTGCAAAAAAAGTTTATGAAGGAACAAAACCATTGAGCCCAGAGGATATTGCTGACACAGTTATGTACTGTGCAACAAGACCTCCACACGTCAACATAAATGAGATAGTTGTTATGCCGACTGTCCAGGCTTCAACCATGCATTTGATAAGAGAAGCGTAGACTAAACAAAAAGGCTTACATCACCTGCGCCTTCGCGAATTACTTCAGGGGCATCTTCACTTAGATCCACAACGCTTGATGGATCTCCCTGCAGATATCCTGAAGACAGCATAAGGTCAACCTGCGATGAAAAAATATTTTTTATCTCATCCGGATTGTAAAGAATTTCACCTTTCCGGTTTGTTGCACTTGTTGAAATAATCGGGTTTCCTAATTCACCTACAAGCGATAGTGTAACTGAATGATTCGGGACACGGATACCCACGGTTCTCCTTTTACTCCATAATTTTTTAGGAACTTCTTTTGCAGCCGGTAATATGAATGTATAAGGTCCGGGTAAAAGATGTTTCATAGTTCGATAAGCATAATCCGAAACTTTTGCGTACCTGGAGATGTCTTTTAGATCCGAACACACAAAGCTGAACAGCTTGTTGGTACTGTCATTTTTAATTTCAAATATTCTTTCTAATGCTTCTTTATTAAAAATATCACAACCAATGCCATATACCGTATCAGTTGGATAGATAATTACTCCTCCTTCTTTTAATACTTTGACAGCCTTATTGATAAATCTTAATTGCGGTGTTTCAGGATGAAGTTCATAGAATTCCATAGTTATTCCCTTTCATTAGAAACTTGTTGTATAGTTTTTGGATCGTTCATTGCGTGCAGTAAAAGATTAACACCTTCGGGATTAAAGATAGCAGGGAATTTCTATTTGTCAAATTATATGTGAGATTAAAATTGAGAGTGCAACCTATAAACTAAATTTTCCGTTTTCCTCAGTTTTTCAACAATTTGAGCATTACTGGAATATCTAAGGAAAAAGTCCATAAAAATATTTAAAAATGTTTAAGAATTTTGAACAAAATGTCCTATATTAATGGCTCAAAATTATTAAGCGTTGAATCAGGAGTAATGAAATGTCACGTAGATGCCAATTAACAGGAACAGGCCCAATAGCAGGAAACCATGTTTCTCACGCCAATAACAGAAGAAAGAGAAGATTCCTTCCGAACCTTCAAAAGAAGAGAATATGGGTTCAGGAACTGAACCGGTTTATTACTTTAAAATTATCCACAAGCGCAATTAAAACTATATCTAAATACGGTACTGCACAGATTGCACAGCTTGTGCGGGAAAACAAAGTTAAAGCAAGATAAATTTTTCCGTTTGCTATAGCCAAAAAAAAAGGAACGATCGCCGTTCCTTTTTCAGTTTTAAACCTATTCGGTAAGTTATTCTCTAACAACCCACACTTTAACTTTAGCTGCAACACTTGTGTGCAACTTAACAGTAATAGTATATATGCCAAGAGATTTTATCTGTTCTTCAATCTCAATTTTTCTTTTATCGATTTCATAACCTTTTTCTTTAAGTGCATCAGCTAACATTTGAGTTGTGACTGATCCGAATATCTTATCCTCTTCTCCTACCTGGACGGGAATGGTGACCGAAACTTTTTCAAGTTCAGTCGCAAGTAATTCCGCAGCCTTTAATTCCTGTTCCCTTTTCTTGGAAAGATTTTTCTTCTCTTCTTCAAGAGCTCTTATATTTCCTTTTAGAGCCGCGTAGGCGAGTTTACGGGGTATAAGATAATTTTCGGCATAACCGTCTTTTACTTCAACTATCTCCCCAATTTGTCCGAGTGTTTCTATGTTTTGTCTTAATATTACTTTCATTTATTCTCCTGTTTGGGCTATCGGATAGTGTCAGAAACATACGGTAACAAAGCCATATGTCTTGCTCGTTTAATTGCGATGGACAGTTCTCTCTGGTATTTGGAACTGGTACCGGTTATTCTTTTCGGGATAATCTTTCCCTGTTCAGTAGTATACCTTTGTAAAAGTTTTACATCTTTATAGTCGATGTATTTTACTTTATTCTGGGTAAACCTGCATATTTTTTTTGCTTTTATTTCTTTCTTCATTTTTAAACTTTCAATTATTTTAATAAGTCAGACTCTTCATTTGAGAGAAATTTATCGAAAGAATCTTCTGTATAATCTACAGCATCATCTGTGAACACATCAACAGTTTCTTCATTCTCGGCATCGTGTCCGTTCTCGTTTTCGTTTATTCTTCCCCTTTTATTCAAGAACTGAATTCTGCGAGCTTTTATTTCAACGATACTCCTGTTATGACCTTCCTCTGATTTCCAGCTTCTGCTCTGAAGTTCGCCATCCACTAAAACTGCAGATCCTTTTTTAAGTCTCTCTTTACAACTTTCGGCAAGTTTATTCCATGCAACAATGCCAACATAACATACATCCTCCTGCCACTGGTTAGAACTGTCTTTATATTTCCTATTAGAAGCAATAGAAAAGTTAACGACAGGAGTGTTGTTTGTCGTCTGACGAAAAATCGGGTCTTTAGTTAAATTTCCGGCGACAATTACGTAGTTAATTTCAGGCATTTTTAGATCGGCCATGGTTAATCCTCCATCTAGACTATTTAATTATTATTCTCATTTTCATTTATTTCACCTTTTACAGTTTCTGGCGTTTCAGTTTCTTGCTCATCTTCAACAGCAGTTACAACTTCAGGGACTGAAGAAATGAGTTTGTGCATCTCAAGATGTTCAATTGCATCTGCATCCAGTTTGATTGTCAGATATCTGAGAATGTATTCATCAAGCGTATAATAACGCTCGAGTTTGGTGAGCAGGTTAGATGGGGCATTAAACCGGAATATTGCATAATAACCGATTTTGCTTTTCTTCACCATGTAGGCTAATCTTTTTCTTCCCCAGTTCTCTACTTCTCTAATTTCACCACCATTATTTACAATGGTTTCTTTAATCCGTGAAATTATTGATTCGATCTGTTCATCATCAAGTGCTGCATTAATAAGAACAGCACTTTCATAAACGTTAGTTTTCATTCGTGTCACCTCCCTATGGATATTAAAGCCCTTACTTAAGTAAGAGCAGGGATTGATAAATATGTTATTTAAAGCTCTGCAAAATTATTTAATTAACGGGGCAATAACAAGGGCTACAACAGACATTAATTTTAAGAGAATATTAAGCGACGGACCCGATGTATCCTTAAACGGATCCCCTACAGTATCACCGACAACGGCTGCTTTATGCGGATCGGATCCTTTAAAATATTTTTGACCGTTAATTTCAACACCTTCCTCAAACATTTTTTTTGCATTATCCCATGCACCTCCGGCATTAGATTGGAAGATTGCCATTAAAACTCCGGTTACAGTTACACCTGCAAGAAGTCCGCCGAGCATTTCTGCCCCACCAACAAACCCAATAGATACCGGTGCTGCAACTGCAAGCAGACCTGGCAAGACCATTTGTCGAATTGCGGCTTTTGTAGAAATCTCCACGCACTTTCCATATTCTGCAGCTCCGTCAGCCTGTTCAAAAATATGTTTATCTTCTGAACTCCATTCGGACATCTCCTTACCATCATTCTTTTTCATTACACTGAGTGCCGCGGTTAATGCCGGGATACTTTTAAATTGACGTCTCACTTCCTCGATCATCGACATTGCTGCGCGTCCTACTGCTTTCATTGCTAATGCTGAAAAGAGAAGCGGTAACATTCCTCCAATAAATAATCCAGCCATAACATCCGCTTTTGAAATATCAATTGATTGAATCCCGGCAGATGTCATAAACGCACCAAACAATGCAAGAGCGGTGAGTGCTGCAGATCCGATTGCAAAACCTTTTCCAATAGCCGCGGTTGTATTCCCGACTGCATCAAGTTTATCAGTTCTTCCGCGAACTTCTTTGGGAAGTTCAGACATCTCGGCAATACCACCAGCATTATCTGATATTGGACCATAAGCATCAACTGCAAGCTGAATACCTGTATTTGATAGCATACCGACTGCGGCGATTGCTATTCCGTACAAGCCGCCAAAATAAAATGCCCCTATTATTGCAGCGGCAATAATTAAAACCGGAATAGCTGTAGAAAACATTCCATTACCAATACCGGCAATAATATTTGTTGCAGCACCTGTCAGAGATTGTCTTGCAATATCGATAACAGGTCGCTTATGCGTGCCGGTATAGTATTCGGTAATCACACCGATTAACACACCTGCAATAAGACCTAAAGTTGTAGCTATAAAAATTCCAGTTGATGTAATTTCTCTGACGAGTTGATTTCCTGATTCATCCTTGTATAATGGATCAGTGAATTGCCATGATTCAGGTAGAATCCATTTAATAATAAACCAAAGAGCTACTATCATTAATGCTGATGATCCAAATTCACCGATGTTCAAAGCCCTCTGAGGGTTTCCACCTTCTTTTACTTTTACAAAAAAGGTTCCCAGTACAGACATGATAATACCGACACCGGCAATTACTAATGGAAGCAGAACAGCGGAAAGTCCGTTGTAGTTATCAACGAATCCATCTGCCATAAAGGCAGCACCAAGCACCATAGTTCCAACTATAGATCCGACATAAGATTCAAAAAGATCTGCACCCATACCGGCAACATCACCAACATTATCACCCACGTTATCAGCAATAGTTGCAGGATTAAGAGGATGATCTTCAGGAATTCCTGCTTCAACTTTTCCAACAAGATCAGCGCCTACGTCCGCAGCTTTGGTATAAATTCCTCCGCCTACTCTGGCAAATAAAGCAATTGAAGAAGCACCAAAAGAAAACCCTGTGATTATTGTTATCACTCTATTCAAGTCTGTGACATTATCGATTCCAAACATATCACCATAAATCACAAACAGACCACCTAATCCAAGAACACCTAAACCTACAACTCCCATTCCCATTACCGAACCACCGGCAAAAGCAATTTCCAATGCTTTACCTAAACTGTGGCGGGCTGCATTGGTAGTGCGTACATTTGCCTTTGTGGCTACGCGCATACCGATAAACCCGGCAAGTGCGGAACAAAGCGCTCCAACGATAAATGATACAGCAATCATAGGTGATGAATTTTCCGGATTTGCCGAAACACCTAAAAGAATCGCAACACATATAACAAAAATTGACAGAACTTTATACTCTGCCTTTAAAAATGCCATTGCACCTTCTGCAATGTGAGAGGATATCTTCTTCATTTTGTCTGTGCCGACTTCCTGTTTTGAAACCCATGCGGATTTCCAGAACGTATAGAGAAGGCCAAGCAACCCGAACAACGGAATGATATGAAAAGTTAAATCCATACTATCTCCTAATCTCCTGACTGATTAAGTAAATGGTTATTTGAATCTGAATTAATAATTGTACTATAAAAATTTAACATTCTGATTGTGCCGCCTTTAATAAATTCAACAAGCAATGAATTTATTATTGATTTTTTCTGGTTGAGTGTTTCGAATTCATGTTCGTTTAAATTTGATAAAACAAATTCTGCCATGTTTCCTTTTTCGAATTCACTACCTATACCAAAACGAAGGCGGGGAAATTGATTTGAATTAAGGTGATAGATGATGGAACTTATTCCGTTATGTCCCCCATCCCCACCGGAAGCTCTTATACGGAGACTTCCAAATTCAAGATTCAGGTCGTCCTGAACTACAAGTAAATCTTTAATATTTATATCGTAAGCTTTAAGCAGTTCAACAGCGGCTAATCCGCTGTTATTTACATAGGTCGCGGGCTTTACAAGTATGAATTCATCGTTATCAATACTGCCTGAAGAATAATAGTAGTTGGCAGTAGAAGGCTTAAAATTTAATGAATATTCTTTAGCGAAATTGTCGAGTATAAGAAATCCCAGGTTATGCTTTGTAAATGTATAACGGTTTTCAGGATTCCCTATCCCTAAAATAACCCTCACCAGGACTATTCTTCTTCTGTCTCGGCTTTACCTTTACCAATTACTTCAGGTTCAGCAGAAGCTTCTGCTCCTTCACCTTCAGCCGGTGTTTTTTCAACCTTAGGATGTGTGACAGCAACAACAACAGCTTCTTCCTGATTAAGAATTTTTATATTCTCAAAATTTAAATCCGAAATATGGATTGACTCTCCGAGTTTTAAATTTTCAATATTTATATCAAGATGCTGTGGAATATCTTTTGGCAGACATTCAATATGAAGTTTATGAAGCACCTGTTGAAGTACTCCACCTTCCTTAATTCCTATTGGTGAACCAATGTAGAGAATGGGAACTTCAAGTTCAAAAGTTTCATCTGTGGTTAAGCCGAGAAGATCAACGTGTACGATACGTTCTGTTACGGGATCAAACTGTACATCTTTAATGACGCAGTCAAATTCACCGGTTCCATCTACATCAAGAGCAATAAGATTTGTGCTTGAAGTGAATACTAATGGCTTTATTGATTTCTCAGAAAAATCAATTGCAATCGGTTTATTATGTTTTGAATAAAAAATCCCAGGAACTCTTCCGTTTTTTCTAAGGCTGCTTCTGGAAGCTTTATTAATTTCTGTTCGCTGATTTGCTTTTAGAACTATTTTCTCCATTATATCTCCGGTCTAAATTATCCTTTATCAATATCAAAAAGTGAACTGATTGATTTATTATTATAAGTTCTTTCGATTGCATCTGCTAATAAGTCTGAAGCAGTAACAACTGAAATTTTATCTGATTTTACTTTATCATTTATCAAAATCGAATCCGAAACATACAGTTTAGTTAGTTGTGATTTATTTAATCGCTCTATAGCTGGTCCGGATAATAAAGGGTGCGTGATTGCACCATATATATTTAAGGCTCCCTTTGCTTTTAACGCTTCAACCGCTCCAACAAATGTTCCAGCAGTGTCTATTAAATCATCAACAAGAAGAACATCTTTACCTTCAACACTGCCTATAATATGAACCACTTCAGCAAGATTCTGTTTTGGGCGTCTTTTGTCAATTACAACAAGATTTGAATGCAATCTCTTTGCGTAAGACCTTGCCATTTTGATTCCACCAACATCCGGTGAAACAACCACAAGATTCTTTGATAGATCAGAAAACAATCCTGTAAACATTTTAGAAGCATACAGGTGATCGAAAGGAATATCAAAAAATCCTTGAATCTGTGCTGCGTGAAGATCCATTGTCATTACACGATCAGCTCCCGCAATAGTCATAAGATTGGCGACTAACTTGGCGGTTATAGACACTCTCGGCTGATCTTTCCTGTCCTGTCTTGAATATCCAAAATATGGTATTACAGCAGTAATTCTGCTTGCTGAGGCACGTTTGGCCGCATCAATCATTATTAAAAGTTCAAGAAGATTTTCGGCAGGCGGATTGGTTGATTGAATAAGAAATACGTCCGAGCCTCTTATATTCTCACCGTATTTAACCCAAATTTCGCCATCGCTAAATCTTTTTAGTTCAATAGCACCAAGTGGCTTGCCTAAGTTCTGCGCAATTTTTTCTGCAAGAGGCAGGTTTGAGCCTCCTGAAAAAATCATAAAATCACTTGTTGCCATACGATAATTTAGCCAACCTTCTTAAAAACAGACGGATAATATAAACAAATGGGTTTGGTAAGTCAATAAAACAGATGTTTAACTTTTGAGGAAAATCCTCTAAAACTATCGCTCAATCCTTTTTTTTGCGAAATAGAAAGACTATAACAATTAATAGTACAACACCTGAAATTATATAAATCCAATACGGGGTTTCTTTTAACTTATAAGGGCGAAATGTTACCGATATGGTCTTCCCGCGTCCTATCTCGGGTAATGAATAGTTCCAGACTAAAGTTCTTCCTTCCTCTGAAAGTGCATTATGAGTGATGATCTCACCTGAAAATGTATACTTGTAAGTAACAGTAAATTCACTTCCATCAATTCCAAAACCGGTAGCTATTGGGGGAATAAATTGTGAGAATATCTTCTGACCTGCTGCCCCATCCCGGAATTCAAAATTAGCATCTGAAAAAGCTTTTGTTTGATTTAATGAATCAATATGAATAAAACTAAATTTGACAATTCCGTGAACCGTACTATCGGTGGTATCAGTATAAACTTCAACGTTTTCAATTGTACTAAATTCAGAACTAAACTGATTACGCATTGAGTCCATATTAAATATTCCCACTCTGTCAAGGATTTGAAAATTTTCTTCATCAGGTGCGTTCATCCAGTAGTGAATTGTCATCTTACCTGAACCGTCCGGATAAATCTGAACGTCTTGTATATAGTTTAAACAGCCGGAGAATAGACTAAATACGATGGCACAGCTTAGTAACCAAAATTTATTTCTCAATGTTTCCTTCTTGCTCTTATCAGCATAAATCATTGTTGAATTACCGGGGATAACTTATAGAAAAAAAATAATTTTTTCATTAAGTTTTGCTCAATTTTTTTTGAGGATTTAAAATGCCGACTTATGATTATAAGTGTAATGATTGTGGTAATACATTTGAGTTATTTCAACCAATGACCGCTGAACCCATCAAAGAGTGTCCATCATGTGGAGGCTCGGTAAAAAGATTAATCGGTACAGGTGCTGGTCCGATTTTTAAAGGAAGCGGATTCTACCAGACAGATTACAAATCATCATCAAAAAGTGATTCAACAAAATCTGACAACAAACAAAAACCTGATAGCAAATCACCAGCAGTCACACCTAAACCAGACGCTTCTTCAAAAGAGAATAAATAGAGACAACCCCGAAGATGAAACTTCGGGGATCATTTTTAAAAATCAGCACCAAGAGATATATAAAATTTGGGCCGTGAAAAATTATCAACATTATATGCCCACGCTACATCAAACCGGAGTAGAAAATAAAGGAAGTATAAACGGGCGCCGACACCGGTACCCATTAATAAATCTTTAGAGATTACACTGTTTTTTTCATTACGCGAAAAGAATTGTAATTGTCCTGTTTTATCCCATGCAGTGCCAACATCTATAAATGCTACGCCAAGAATATTACTAAACAATATAGGTAAAGCACCTGTTAACAAATATCTGATCAATGGAAAACGCAATTCCATATTCATCAATGCGTATTTAGTTCCGATTTTTTCCGCATAGTCAAATCCGCGCAATGGCAACGCGGCTGTAAGGAACGCAAAATCACTCGCTGATTCAATTGGAATTTCAGTTGTAGCAAATGACCGGTTAATCCAGTTTTCAATTCCACCGATAAAAAATCTTTGCGGGTTATTTCCGCCGGAGTATCCGCCAGATAACCTGAAGCCGAAAGAGTAGTCATCAAAAAATCTGAAATAAGTTCTGTAATCACCCAAGATAGAATAGAAACTTAATGCCTTCTTCCCTATTCCAGGATTACCAAATACATCAAATCTGTATCTGGTTCCGTCAACAGGTGAGGTGTAACCCCAGAGAACATTGTCGTGAATAAAACTTAATGTTGGTATTACATAACTAACTTTTTCTGAAGCCTCAGTGGGGTCATCAAGGTTTTCACTTGAGACATTCAGCCAGCTAAGTCCGGCATCAACTCTGTAAAATCTGTTTAGCGGATAACTTAATGAGCCTACAGCGCCAAAATTCCTGAACCGGAAAAGATTTGTACTAAATCCCCTGCTCAGGAAAACAAATCTTGCTGTATGAAAAACTTCAACTCCGTAATTAATTCTTTCGGGTAAATAATAATATGCAATGCCGTAATCACTGTTCTTTAAATCTATCTGCAGACTTGTAACACCTACAAGACGATGATTACCTAATACATCACTGAACGAAATAACTGTGGTTCCAAGCAGTCCGTACAAAGTGCTATATCCGGCGTTTGCATACACAAGATCGGGAGAAAAAGTAATTTTATATTTATTGACTTTGTAATTACCTGATTGATCAAGATTATCCGTCAGATCAAATTTTGAAGCACTTGACGTATCACCTGCAACTGACTTATCACCAAAAATGTACTTATCATAACTGGATTTTGATGTGTCGGTAACAACAGATGAAGTATCAATGTATGAACCCGTAAAAAATGATAGCGTACTTTCGGTTGAGTCATCTGCAACAAGTGAAAATTCATTTTCACTATCGTCGGTAACATCTTTTTTCTTTTGAAGATTAGAGATATAAACAGTTGGTTCAAGTTCCTTCATTTCCAGATCCTGCCCAAAAGGATCGCTTAAAAGAAAAATACTAAAAGATGCCTGGTACAAAGTTGAGAACGTCAACTTCTGACCATCCTTTGACAATGATAGCTGGTACAAACCATTCAAAGAATTTGTTAAAGGTACCGGCGTTTGACCAAGCAAATTTAGTGATGCCCCGCTCTCATCGCTGAGTTTCAGTTTATAAATATTATTAATTCCGTTTTTATCTGATATAAAAATTAATTCCTTCCCATCCGGTCCTGCCGCTGGTGAAGTTTCATCACTGCCTGGCATATCTGTAATTCTGGAAACGACATTGTTATTTATATTAATGGAATACAAGTCCAGTTGATCAATATTGTGTTCGTAAATTTTGAAAGAATCAGGGAGTTCTTTTGTTGTTAAGAACTCACCTCTGTCAGAAGCAAAATAAACCGTTCTACCATCTGATGACCATGCCGGATCACTATCACTGAAAAGATCATTCGTCAGATTAGTCATTTCATTAGTTTCAATATCATAAAGGTAAACATCGGACTGTTTTGCATTCTGACCAATAAATGCAAGCTTGCTGCCATCAGGCGACCAGGCAACACTTTTAATGCCGTCAAGATTTATTGGCAACTCATCTCTTTCCTCTGTTTCAACATCAATTATGTATACAACATCATAACCACCTCGCTTTGCACCCAAAGCAATTTTGGTTCCGTCCGGTGACCAGCTTAATGCTGGAGTGAGAATGTTCAACTCCTCAAAATCAGGTGTGCGGTTTCCTTCAATTAATTTTTTTATGATCTTTCCATCAATCGCGCTCATAAGGTACACATTAAAATAGTAGTCGCGGTTGGTTATAAAAGCTATTTTATCGCCTTGTGGTGAAATGGCCGGACTTATATTATATGAACCGCCATCTTCTTTTGGATCTGTTAAGCGCTTGGCAAATTCGTCCGGGTCTTTTCTTTTGGCAATATCAGGCCAGAATATTTTTTTAATATCTTTTTTCCATCTCTCATTTAATTCCTCAATCTTCAAACCGATAGATGACTTAAAACCTTCTTCAACGCTGCCTGTATTCTTAACTTTGTTTATAAGCTCTCCAATCTTTTCTTTGCCATACTTATTTGCGATATAATAGAAAACAGATTGACCGCCTCTGTAAGCAAAGTACCCGTCAAGATAAGGTATATCAGGCAGGTATTCACTTATTGCAGCATCGCGGATAAACATATCTGTATCAACATCCCATCCTAAAGCCTGGTATTCTGCCATACCTTCATTAAACCATAGCGGTAGAGCAACAGCGCCTCTGTTGGAAATCAGATTCTGCAATGAACCACCGTAGAACATATCATTGATAACGGCGTGTACAAGTTCATGGTGAATTAAATGTCTGAACAATTTATATGAACCCGTGTATTGAATTACTACACGGTTCTTGAAAAGCTCAGTAAAGCCCTGTATACCTTCGCTCAGGTATTGATCAGTTACATTTGTTTCCTGAAAATCATTTTGTGAATTGTAAACAATGATTGCTACACGGTTATTTATTTTATATTTAAAACTATTTTGAATTGATTCGAGAGCATCTTCGGATTCTTTGGCAGTAAACTCAGCAAGGTGTGATCCTTCTTGCGAGAAGTAAATATCAAAATGATCAGTCTGGATGTAGTACCATGTAAAATCTTTGTACTGAACTTTGTTTTTTCCGAATTGCGCATGCATCGATAACGGAAATACAATCACTAATATCAGAGGGATTAAAAACATTTTTTTCATAAACAGCACCTTAATTATTCAGCAATTATAAAATCTAGTTCTGATTTATCTGTATCGACCCGAACAAGCTTCACTTTTAATTTATCTCCAAGCCTGAATACTTTTTTTGAAGCCTTTCCAACGAGCGAATATTTTTTTTCATCATACACGTAATAATCATCAAGGTCGCGGAGTCTGATAAGACCTTCAGCAAGCAGATCGATTATTTTTACGAACATCCCAAAATTTGTAATGCCTGAAATAACCGCATCAAACTCTTCACCAAGATGATTGCGTAAATATTCAATTTGTTTAAGTTTTACCGAAAGTCGTTCTGCTTCAATAGCTCTTCGTTCACAATCGGAGATATGGTCAGATATTTCATCTAGCTCCTCCAAAGAATAATAAGCCTTTTGATTTATTTCAACATAATTATACAGTAATCTATGTACCATTAAATCTGAGTATCTTCGTATCGGAGATGTAAAATGAGTATAGTAGCTGAACCCCAATCCATAGTGACCAATATTATTTATCGAATAAATCGCTTTAGCCATTGATCTGATCGCCAGTTCATTGATTAAACTTTCCTCCGGAGTGCCCTTAACCTCAAGAATTAATTTCTGAAATTGGTTGGATTTTGATTTACTGTTAGCATCAAAACTATAACCCAGTGATTTTACGAATTTGGAGAACTCAAAAAGCTTCTCTTTATCCGGCAGATCATGTATCCGATAAATAAACGGACGTGCTTTTGCGCTTGTTCTTTTTCCAATCTCTTCGGCAACAATTTTGTTTGCGAGTAACATGAATTCTTCAACAAGCATGTTGCTTTGTTTGATTTCTTTTTTGGTAACTCCAACCGGGTATCCGTTTTCATCAAGCTGAAATTTTATTTCCGCAGTAGAAAATTCAATACTTCCTTCACGCATTCTTTTTTTGCGGAGAGTTTGTGCCAGAGTATTCAGCTGGTTAATTTCGTCATAAAGCTCGCCTGCTTTATCATCAATTATCTGCTGAACTTCCTCATACGTAAATCTTCGTTTACTTTTTATAATTGTTTTTTTTATCTGATATGAAATAAGTTTACCGCGAGAAGTTAATTCTGCTATAACAGAATAAGTTAATCTTTCTTCGTCGGGTACTAAAGAACAAATAATGTTTGAAAGTCTTTCCGGCAGCATAGGAATGACACGCCCGACAAGGTAAACGCTGTTTCCACGATATAATGCCTCATCATCCAGTTTGGTTTTCTTTTGAACATAGTGGCTTACATCAGCTATGTGAATTCCAACCGAAAAATTTCCTGATTCAAGTGTTTCAATCGAAAGGGCATCGTCAAAGTCCTTCGCATCATACGGGTCAATCGTTATTACATTTTTATCTCTAAAGTCGATTCTGTTTTTAAGTTCGTTCTCATCGATGCTGAATTTAATAACTTCAGAATCATTCAATACTTTATCGGAAAATTTATATGGTAGCTTAAACTCCTTCGCTATTGAAGTTATCTCAGCATCAATGGTTCCTGACTTACCGAGTACTTCAATGACACTACCTTCCGGATTCAGCATTGATGTTTTCCAAATCAGTTCACTTACTATAACTTTATCCCCGACTTTAGCGCCATTTAAATTTTCTTCATCTATGTAAATATCACGATGAATTTTTGGGTCATCAGGTTTTATAAAATAAAATGAGTTTGATTTTTTTAATATACCTACATATTGATCCCGCTCACGCTTAATTACTTCAATGATCTGACCCTCAGTATTTTTACCTTTTTGCTTTGCAAATAAAGCCACATTAACAACATCACCACTGAATGCCGTTCCAAGATTTCTTGCGGCGATAAAAATATCGGCGAGTTTTTTATTCTCGGGTATTACAAAACCATACCCGCCCTGGTTCATCTCAAGAGTCCCAACTATTCTGCCGCTGACAGGAGTAGTGTTAAGCTTATAACGCTTCCCGCTTTTGGATAAAAAATCTTCTTCAAATAGTTTAAAGAGAAGGGCTTTTAATGAACTGTATTCATGTTCGGAAGTGATGTCGAGTTTCCTGGCAACATCTTTACTTCTGAAAGACTGCCCGGGATATTTTTTGAAGAACGATATTAATTTCTTTTTCATTAAAACTCGAATCTGTATTTAAGACCAAGTTCATTAATCATTTCATTTGAAATGTAGGTATCTGCTAAAGCTTCTTTCCTTTCGAGCCGCATCAGCAAGTTTCTGAAGAATGGTATCTGGTATTCAATTTTGATATTTGCTCTGCTTAAATCCTGGAACACGTCAGTAGCTCCACCTATTGTATACCTGAAATTCTCCACCTTGCCTGATAAATTAAATTTGGTTTGAGCGCCTACAGTACGCAATTCCACACGCCGCACATAATCTCCAAAATATGAATTGAGAACTCCCCCAAGCAGAGAGCCTGCTATTGATGTTGCTGTACCAGATAGCTGCCCTGCAGCTGAAGATTTATCCTGTGCTGTCGCCTCATCAGCAAATTTACCTGAAAGAATGAACATTATGGCATCTGTCTGTGATTTAGTTCTGTCCGGAATGTCATCTTCAATATTATCAGTTCCGACATAAACAGCTACATTATTTTTTTCTTGGATGAAATTTTTATCAAGGTCGCGCAGCGGACCGCTGAGTTTGATTTTTACAGCTACCTCAGTTTCAGAAGCGGTTGAATCTGATGATGAATAGTAATCCCTGTAAGCGGCACTTATATCCAGGTATGGATTTCCTATATCCTGGTCAAAACGAATTGTTCCTGTTGCATCAAATGATTTAAAGAATTGAAGTGTTGAACCATCAAGAAGCTTTAACCTTCCTGTTACAACAGACTTACCATTTATCATATTGTAATTTATGTTACCATCTAAAAGTGCTTCAAGATTTTGATTCAACTCTTTGGATAACACAAATACAATCTTCGCTTCTTTTTCTACTTCAACATTTATTGAATAATCAAACCTGCCGGTTGATGAATCAGAAGTTATCCTTCTGGAATCTTTTCTTTCTTCCTCGGCAATAAGTGATTCAATATCTATTTTCTGACTGTCAATTAGACTGCTGTCAACTTTTATTCTGTATATAAAATTTTCTGCACCGCTTGTGTATGCACTCTGCGTAGGCGGGAATATAAGATTTGCAACTTCAACTCTTAACGGCGCATAAAGGTACGTATCATTTTTATCCGAACGAAGTTCAATATATCCCTTTGTTGAAATTGCCAGGTCACCATAAATAGAAGGACTGACTGATCTTGATTCCTTACCGAGAACTTTAAGTTTACCTTTCATATAAAGTTCTGTACCAGCGATATTCAGATTTTCCAGCTTAATAACACCAGAACCATTCATTCTGCCGCCGTCTTTTACACCTCTCTGGTTTTCAACAATAAGGTGTTCTATTTTTATTGAATCCTGATCAATCACAATTCTTGTATCGGCGTTATATGCAAGATTGTTCGCTTCAGCAATAAATGAAGCGTTTGAGATTGTCATAAACCCTGATGGTTTTAGATTATTAATCGTTCCGCTCAGGTCGACTTCAGCATCAAACAACCCGTTTAGTTTATCAACCGCCGGAAGTAAATCACCTACAGCTGCAAGGTTAAATTCTTTAGCGAGTAATTTAAAAGTGATCGGGGCTGTTTCCGATATTCTTTCGCTTTCAGTTTTAAAACTGAGATCGATCGGGACTGTTCCTGTAATATCCAGCTTCGCATTTCCGAATTGCTTAAGCACATCGATAAAGTATGAGTTAAGTCTTAGAGATTTATTTTGATAATCAATATTACTTATGAGTGATCCAAATTTTTTATCTCTGAATTCAATACTGTCAATCGCAGATTCAATATCAATTACAGGATTAAGATAATCTCCTTTAACTGATGCGGATAAATTTAAGAATGCTTCCGGCGCACCAAGCGGGTTCATTTCAAGTAAGTCTACAAACAGTTCATTAGCGCTAAGCTCCTGGATATTGAGATTAATATCCTGAGCCCCTTCAAAGTTCATGTATCCTGAAACATCCAGGCTTCCCTGCTGCGGTGCGATTACAAAATTGTTCACCCTTATGCTGCTGCCTGAATAATCAACTGACAACTCCCCGATATTTTTAATCTTGTAGTCGTTGTAGACGAGATTAAGTGTATCAACCCGCAGTTTAACAGCATTTGTTGAAAGGTCAATCTTTCCGTCTATGCCTGCCATAAAATTGTCATTCATCTTTGAAGTAAAATCAATTGACGCGACTTCATTTTTTATTTTCAGATCAAGATGAATATCAGAAAAGTCTTCCCCGGAATAGACCCTTCCAATACTAACTGAAAGCCCTGTGTTGATATCATCGAAAGTTGTAGATGTAAAATTATTTGCGATTGTAAAACTTACATCAGCACCCGATATAAACAGAACACTTTCATCCGACCAGTATTTTATATATTCAAGTTTTGTATTCAGTTTGAAGAAAAGATCTTCCGGTGTTTTTGTAAACTCACCGCTGATGTCACCATCAAGTTCAAGATCTTTGTCTCTTAAAAATAATGTCAGCAAAGTAAAATCTTTAAACTCAATAACGTACTTGAGTGTTGTGGATGATTCACTGTGCTCTTCAAAGTAATGAATGGTTTCACCCGCGTCTTCATCTGAACTTTTATTTTCCTTCTGTAGTTCGGCGGGAATAAGTGAGTTATATTTTTCACGCACAACTGAAGTTATTAACCCGATTTCATCAGTTAAAAGTTCGGCTGTTTCAGTTACTGAAAAATCACCAGTTATTGTTATATCTGCGAGATCAGAGACAATATTAATTATTCGGTCTCCACCATCATCCTGCCGGATTATATCAACTATCGCCTGGGTGGTGCCAATAGGGATATCATCAATTGTAGATTGATATAAAGTTGATATGACGAAAAGGTTCATACTATCAGGATTAAAACCCTGACCTTCAGCAACAAGATTAATATTTATATCTGTCTGGTTGGAACTGTCCTGCAATATTTCAGCAAGATTAAAATGCCTCAGGTTTCCATCGAGATTATACTTTGCATCATCACTAATTGTAAAATCGAACAAGCCTGTTAGATCTACCTGGGTTGAGTCAGAGTTAAGCAAAAGTTTATAATTTATTTTTTTCTCTGATGCAGCGGCTTCTATTGAAACGATGTTCAAATGGTTCTGTTCAATTGAAGAACCGTTACCTTCAATGAGAACTTCAGCAGCAATCTGGTTTACATCGAACCCTTTTCCTTTCACACTTCCTGTTGTATTGAGAATTGTATTTAATCCCGCAATCGGTGATAAATCAAAATCACGGCTCCTGAACTGCAGATCATAAATTTCCGGTTTGGAAATCAGGTTAAGCGAAGTACTTGCGGCAAATGATCCTTTGTCGGTTCTTAACGCAAAGTTGGATTTGAAATTTAAAGGCTCACCTTCAAAGTGTAGTGTGTCGAATTTTATTACGCCGTAGTCCTCATAGACTGGAAGATTTAATGTCGGCAAAAGAATATTCAGGTCCGGCTGATAAATTTCAGTATTGTTAAAATCTGCGAGGATAAACATTCTTTCCGGGACAGATAAATTTTTTAATGAGCCATTTAATGATATCCGGGTTTTGTTAAACTCTGTCTGCAGTGAGTTAATTGAAAGCTCATCAACAGAACCGGTTACATCAACCACACAGTTTAAATCACCATTCAAAATATTTGTCGCAGGAACGAATGAAGAAAGGTCACCAAAACTGAATGGATTTGCCTGGAGTTTTATTTTTATATCGGAGTTTCCGAGGTTCTTAATTGCTGTAGAATCAAATAGATTAAATCCTGTTAATTCCGCAGAAATAATTACATCGGATGAATTTGTATTCAATGTTAGATTTTGAATTTCAATATGATCCCTGATTATGGCGAACCTGCCGCTGAAATTCCTGAGATTAAATCCGGTTATGTTCGGATTCATTTCAATATGGTTAATAGCTATTTCATACTCATCGTCACGCATATTTGCATAAGCAGTTAAAGAAAGATCGAGATCTTTAACTCTCAAATCATTCATATTAAGTTCGCTGTAATAAGCAGTGCTGTTTCTGTTATTAAAGCTGCACATTTTGAAGTCAATATTTTTAAGGCTTACATCGGCTGCTTCAAGATTAAAAGGAAATTCGGATTTGGATTTTTCTTCATCCTCAGATGGATTTACAAGCTTTGAAATATTTAGTACCCCGTTCTGATCTGAGATGAGATTTATTTTTGCGTTAGCAATTTCAATCTTACGGGCATAGATGGTTTTTAAAAATATTCTTAGCGGGCTTGTTCTTACTTCAATTTTTCCGGCGAAAAAAATTGTATCGCTTTCCATTACTAAAGAAGTATTCTGCAGAATTATGGAAGTGAATAATGTTCCGTCAATTTTTTCAATGTTTAATTTTCCGTTCAGCGATGCATTTACTTCTTCAATAACAAGTTCGCGTAAATATTCCCTGAATGTAGAAGTTTGTGAAATTCCAAAAGCAATAATCAGAAGTATCAGCACGCCCAGCCAGAAATACAGGAATGCATTAACGCTTTTCTGTAGCAGCGTTCTTTTTCTTTTTACTTTTTTATCCTGAGTTTGCAAAGAATTGTTTCTTTAAGCTTTATACTTTTTTAAGATGGATTCAATAATTTTTGATGTCGACTGATCATTAACAAACTTTATTGTTTTAACTTCGCCGCCATTTGACTCAACGATTTCTCTACCAACAATTTTATTCAGATCCCAGTCCGCGCCTTTTACAAGAATATCCGGTACAAGTTCAGCAATTATCTGAGCTGGTGTATCTTCATCAAAAAAAGTTACGTAATCAACGCATTTTAAATTGGATACAATGAACGATCTCTCTTCCTGATTGAGTATTGGACGTTTATTGCCTTTTATTCTTTTCACTGAAGCGTCAGAGTTGAGTGCGACAACCAGCGCATCGCCTAAAGCCCTCGATTTATTAAGATAGTCAACATGACCCGCATGAATAAGGTCGAAACAGCCGTTCGTAAATACAAGTTTTTTATTTTCTGCTTTTAGTTTTTTACGTTCTTCAACAATTTCTGAACGGGAAAGTATATTACTCATTTTGATTCCCGGGCAACGGTTGTAAATAATTTATCTAATTCAATGGGAATGATACCCACTTCCTCACAAACAATCCCTCCTGCATAATTTGCCAGATAAGATGCTTCCAGAATATTTGCGCCTGCTGCAAGTGTAACAGTAAGAGTTGAAATTACAGTATCTCCTGCACCGGACACATCGGCGACTTTCCTGGCTTTTGTCGGCATGCGTTTTACTTCAGTTCCTTTTTCAAAAACAGCGATACCATCCGCACCTAATGTAAGCAGAATGTATTTTGCATTTAACTTCTCGCGGAGTTCTTTCCCCGCTTTAGCAATATCTTTATCAGTTCTAATTTTCATTCCAAGAACATCTTCTGCTTCTTTCCTGTTTGGTTTGAACACTGTAACATTTTTATAATTGAAAAAATTATTGAACTTAGGATCAACTGTTATAAGCACATTATTTTTATTAGCGAGTTCAATTACATTGTTAATTATTTCAGGGGTAAGAACACCTTTATTATAATCCTGAAGTATAATACCATCGAACTTTTTAATATTTTTTCTGATAAAATCCATCACGCGGTTTTGAATTTTTTCATCCAGATATGTTTTATTCTCTTTATCAATCCTTACGACATGCTGCTTATCTGCAATCACTCTGGTTTTAGCTGTGGTTGGTCTTGTGTCATCAATAATAATTCCGTTCGAAGAAAGTTTATTCTCTTTCATCAGAGCTGTAAAGATTGTACCATAAGTGTCATACCCGATTACCCCAACCGGTATGGGTCTGCAGTTCAGCTTAACGAGATTAAGCGCAACATTAGCTGCGCCGCCAAATCTGAAAAACTCATTCTCTACTTCAACTACCGGAACAGGTGCTTCGGGTGAAATTCTTTTTACATCTCCCCAGAAATAACAATCAAGCATCATATCGCCGATTACGGCAATTTTTTTCCCTTTAAAATTATTTTTTAGAGTATTCAATCTCGCAGATGAAATTCTGATCATTTTTATCCTGTTTGAAAAAATTAACTGCTGAAAGATAGTGATAAATAAAATCCATATAAAGCGGGCGAAGTGAGTGTCCGGCAGGCTGCTGAGGTATTAAAATCAATAATTATTTTATATGTGTCTGAACTTTATCTTTTTTATTTTTTTTCAAATCCCACTTTGCAAGCGGATTATCAATTTCAATTTTAAGCAAACCCTTGTCAGTCCCGGCCCACATAAAAGTTCCGTCAAACAGCAGGTTATAAAATGTTGAAGAAGTTATTTCAAGACTGTTAAGATCAATTTGTGTTAACCTTCCCGTAACCCTGTTAATAGCTGCTAAACCTTTACCGTATTCTTTCTTTTCTTTTTTGTCAAAGTAGTACAATCCAAGCCAGATAGTATTGCCAGTTCGTTCAATGCAATAAATACCGTTTGCCGCAAGTCCGTTTTGTTTGGAAATCCTATCCCACCGAAGTTTACGATTAAAGCGGTACGCCCCTCCCATATTAAATTGAGGCTGCTGTGCTGTAACGAATTCATCAGTTGCAAACCATACGTTTTCACCTTCAAACAAAAAATCGGAAACAGAGACAGCATCACCTTCTCCATTAAAACCATTCTTCTTATTGCTTATGTACTGCCAGTTATTTTTATCATCAATATTTTTTTTCTTATAAAACTTATGTACACCTGATTCGGTGCCAAACCAGATAATACTATCGCCATCTGCTTTAATGCTTTTGAAATTATTTGATTTAAGATCTGAGCCTTGTGTAAGATTGTAGTCTGTGTATTTATTTTTTGAAACTTCAAGTCTTGTAAGATTACTGAACCTTCCAATCCATAAAACATTTTGCGATGCATCATAATAGAGTGAACGGATCCAGTTTCCCATTTCTCCGCCCTGTGCAAATTTTCTTTTAGTCCATTTGTTCCGCTTTTTATCATAGATAAAAAGTCCTTCAACAGAACCAGCCCACACAAAATCTTTTCCTACCGCGAGTGAGTAGAATAAATCATTTTCCAGGTTATTACTTGATGTTGAAAAATTACTCCACTTCTGATCTTTCTTTGAATATTTGAAAATGCCATGACCATATGTGGCAACCCAAAGAAAATCTGGCTCAGCTTCAATCGCAAATACGGTAGTACCTTCGAGAAGAAGTTCGGAATTTACCTGTGATAATAAATCGATTGGAATCAGGGATAACAGAATTATTGTTATTACTAATAAATATTTTTTCATAACAACAAGTTTTTAATTTGAGTGGAAAAATACAATGAGATTATCAGTAACTCTCCTCCTCTGTCGGGAAATTCAGTTTTCGAACATCATCAATATATTTTTTAACCCCGGTATTTATTTCATCCGCGAGTTTTGCATAATGTCGTACAAATCTTGGATGAAAGTCGATGTTTAATCCAAGCATATCGGGTGTAACAAGTATTTGTCCGTCACAAAACTTTCCGGCGCCGATACCTATTGTAGGAATAGAAACTGATGCTGTAACTTTTTTTGCAAGTTCGGCAGGAATTTTCTCAAGCACAATTGCATAAGCTCCGGCTTCTTCTATTAATTTAGCATCCATCAAAATTTCATCAGCTTCAGTTTTATCTTTTCCACGTTCTCTATAACTTCCAAACTGATGTATGCTTTGAGGCGTCAATCCAAGATGCCCCATTACAGGTATCCCTGCAGCCGTAATTTTTTTTATTGTTTCAGCAACCCGTTCACCACCTTCAAGTTTTACCGCACCCGCTGAAGTTTCTTTCATGATCCTTCCTGCATTCCTGAATCCTTCATCCACACTCAACTGGTAGGACATAAACGGCATGTCAACAACAATCATAGCACGCGTTACACCTTTAGTTACAGCTTTTGTGTGATAAATCATTTCATCCATAGTAACGGGAAGGGTTGTATCATTTCCCTGGAATACGTTGCCAAGTGAATCACCTACAAGTATCAAATCAATTCCAGCCTGGTCAAGAAGGTTTGCAGTGATAAAGTCGTATGCAGTCAACGCAGTTATTTTTATCCCTTTCTTTTTCATAAGCGAAAGTGATTTTGTTGTAATGCGACGAATTTCTTTTTCAGTACTCATTTTCAAGCCTGTGTGTTTTTATAAAAATCAGTTACTCAGGTAATGTTAAGCCTTTGAAGTTTCTGTATTGCTTCATCAGTCTGAAAATCTTCTATCTGATAATGCCTGACAAATCCCTCCACGAGGCAGTTAACAAGTTCATCATAATCAATTACTTCACCTAAAATTTCTTTCAGATCAGTAGTATGATGATCAAGTTCTTCTTCCATTTTTTTTAAACTTTCATTTTCCAAATGCAGATACCTGACTATCTTTTTATGTTCAGGTCCGCACAGCAGAGAACCATGCTGAAGCAAACTTTTGCCAAGTTTTCTTTGTGCACTGCCCGCAAGTTTTTTCCCTTTAAACTTAAGTTCGCTCTTTGCCGGAACAGCAAAGCATAATGTACTTACATCCTGTTTATAAAATTGTTGAAAGTCAGGCTGTGCAGTTTCCATTTCAACTGATGATAGTCTGCTGTCAAATATTTTAAGCCCTTCAATCAATGCCTGATTTATAGAGTGATAAATTTCACGCGCAGAAGTTTCAGAATTAATAAATGTAGAAACAGAATAAGTTATCTCATCTGCATGCAGAATCGCCCTGCCTCCGGTGGGTCTTTTCACTATATCAATATTATCTTTACCCGCTGCTGAATAATCCACAGATGATTCATCCTGGTTTGCGCCGAGTGAAATACAATAAGGTTCCCATCTGTAAAACCTGACGATGGTTTCATCTTCAATAATTTTTCTTGCGGATTGAAGATCATAATCCATATTATATTTTCCGGTGTTAACACCGGTGAATTGAAACTGCCATCTCATTTACCGATGATTCCTCTTTTTACACCTGATAGAAACTCAAGCATCTGCTTAACATATTTATTCGCGCTTAATTCACTTTGTATTTTTTCACGCGCCTGTGATACGTTCAACGAGTTGTCGTAAAGATATGAGTACGCTTTCTTCAATACAGAAATATCATCATTAGAAAATCCTCTGCGCCTGAGACCAATAACATTTAGTCCTGAAAATTTTAACGGGTGAGTTCCGGCTAATATAAACGGCGGAACATCCTGAGTAATTCTGAAACCTCCACCAGTCATTGAATGTGCGCCAACTCTGCATTTTTGATGCACCGGCGTTAAGCCGCCGATTGTTACATAGTCTTCAAGCACACAAGCTCCGCCAACCTGCACAGCATTTGCAAGTACAACGTTATCACCAACAAGGCAATCGTGCCCGATGTGAGAGTATGCCATCAGCATACAGTTTTTTCCGACACGTGAAAATCCTGTTAACTTAGTACCTCTGTGAAGTGTTACAAATTCATGGATTAAAGTATTGTCGCCAACATAAAAAAGAGTTGGTTCGCCTTTATATCCGAAATCCTGGGGTTGATGTGAAATTGATGCGGACTGTTTTATTGTCACATGGTTTCCGATCCTGGCGCCGTTATATAAAACTGCATAAGGACCTATAAATGTATCATTCCCGATTTCTACATCATCTTCTATAATTGCGTAAGGAGAGATAGTAATATTATCGGCAAGCCTCGCTTTACTGCTTACGATAGCAGTTGGATGGATGTTATTCATTTTACTTTACTGCTTTGGGTTCCCTGTCAGTCACTCCAGCCATAAAATCTGCTTCGGTTACAAGCACATCATCAACAAATACTTTTCCGCTCATCATTACTACTTTACTTTTCTTACTGGTCATCTCTATTTCGATATAAAGCTGATCTCCCGGCACTACCGGTTTACGGAATTTTGCGTTGTTGATCTGCATAAACATAACGAGTTTTTCTTCCGGATTAGGGAAAGCGTTCAAAAGAAGTATACCGCCTGTTTGCGCCATTGCTTCAATTATTAATACACCCGGCATGATTGGCTGATTAGGAAAATGCCCCTGGAAAAATGGTTCATTCATTGTTACTGATTTAATACCTATCACTTTTTTATCAAGTTCAAGGTGAATGATCTTATCAACTAGAAGAAAAGGATACCTGTGAGGAAGTATTCTCTGTATTGCACTGGTATCGAAAACTATTCCTTCTTTTTTAACGAACTGATATTTCTTAACTAACTTTTTCTGTTGATAGAGTTTTCTAATCTGTTTGGCAAATTCAACATTTGCCCTGTGACCTGGACGCGCAGCAAGCACCTGTGCTTTAATTGGTGCCCCGATCAATGCAAGATCACCGAGTAGATCAAGCAGCTTATGTCGAACAGGCTCATTCCTGAACCTTAATTCTTTACTGTTTAATATCCCGTTAGATCCTATGGTTATTTTTTCTTTAACACCCAGTTTGCCTCTGAGTTTTTCAAGTTCATCATCAGTCGAATTTCTATCGACTATCACTACTGCATTATCAAGATCGCCGCCTTTTATTAAACCACTGTCAGCAAGTTGTTCAACTTCACTTAAAAAACAGAATGTACGAGCGGGTGCAAATTCATTTACAAATTCTTTTTCAAGATCGAACATACCTGTATGCTGGCTGCCTAATGCAGGATTCTGATAATCAACCATTACAGTTACGCGGTAACTGTCAAGCGGTAATGCAACAATGTCAATTTGTTTGGCTTCATCGTGATACATTACCGTTTCGTCTATTATAAGATAATCTTTCGGCGCTTCCTGCTGAACAAATCCTGCTTCATTCAAAACTTTAACATAAGGCAGCGCGCTGCCGTCACCTATCGGCGGTTCAATTCCATCCAGTTCAATTACAATATTATCTATTTGTAATCCGACGATTGATGCAAGCACATGTTCAACTGTATGAACTTTTGCATCACCAATACCTAATGTTGTTCCTCTCGATACATCAACAACATTATCAGCGGTAGCAGGGATTTCCGGTGAACCACCAAGATCAACACGGACAAACTTAATTCCATAATTATCGGGAGCCGGTTTAAAGGTCATCGTGCAGGAGGTCCCGGTATGAAGTCCTATACCGGACATTGAAACGGGTTTAGCAATCGTTCTTTGCAGTTCAAGCATTAGGCATCCTTAAAAAATGTATCGAATTCATTTAAAAAATGTGTGTCAAAATAGCAAGATGGGTTTTGAAATACAATAAAGTGAAACTTTGATGACAGCAACTAAAATGCTTCAACCTTTTTTCAGTTGATTTATTTCATCCTTAAGAGATTTGATTTCTTTCTGCAGTTCAGTAATTGTTTGTGAGTAGTTAGGAAGATTCCTGATATGAGCTTCAAGTTTCATAGCCAGTTTTATTTCTTTTGCGGGCGCACCAAAGTAAGCGCCAGGTTTTGATATACCTTTGGAAACTCCTGATTGTGCTGCTAACAGTACGTGATCCGCAATCTCAACATGACCTACTATACCAACCTGTCCGCCGATCTGACAATCATTCCCTACTTTTGTACTTCCGGAAATTCCTGACTGAGATGATATAACTGTATTTTCACCAATCTCAACATTGTGCGCAACCTGAACAAGGTTATCAATCTTAACTCCTTTACGAATTATGGTTGAACCCAATGCTGCTCTGTCAACTGAAACATTCGACCCGAGTTCAACATCATCTTCAATTACAACATTTCCAATCTGTGGAATTTTATGGTACACACCTTTTTCGTCCGGATAGAATCCGAATCCATCTGAACCAATGACGGTGCCGGCATGAATGATTACTCTCTTACCGAGAATACAATTTTCACGAATACTGATATTCTGGAACAACAGGCTATCATCACCAATTTTAACATTTGGCAGTATGACTGTGTTATGGAAGATATTAACGTTATCACCAATCTCGCATCCTTCAGATATGATAACGTTTTTGCCAAGACCGGTACTTTTTCCAAGCCTGGCAGTTGGGTGAACAAATGCAGTCGGATCAATCCCATCAATCCGGAATTCAGGAGTAAAATACCTAATGATGATCTTATAGAATGCTTTGTTTGGATCTTCAACCTCGATCAAACTTATGTCATCACGTTTTAGTTTGAATCCAGGTTTAACAAGAATTGCTGAAGCTTTTGTCGTTTGAAAATATTTTTCGTAAGCGGGAAGGTAAAGAAAAGTAAGATCGCCGGAATTTGCTTCATCTATCCGGGCAACATTTGTGATATTTAAATTTTTGTTGCCGCTGATTTTTCCACCGACAAAGGCTGCGGCATCTTCAAGCTTAAGATTAATCATTTAAGCTTTTCAAGTACTTTTGCTGAAATATCATAATCTGTTTTTGCATACAGGATCATTATATCACCGCTTCTGTCAAAAACAAAATCAAGTCCTTCTTCTTCTGCAACTTCTTTTATTGCGGTGAAAACTTTATTCTGAACAGGTTTCATCAATTCATCCTGCTTCTGAAATAATTCACCGTTTGTACCGAATTTTTTTTCACGATAGTCGGCGATCTGCTGCTCAAGCTTAATTAATTCTGATTCAAGGTCGGCACGGGTTTGATCAGTAAGGATGAGTTTTCTTTTTTCATAATCATCATACTTGGTTTTCCAATCTGATTCCAGTTTACCAAGTTCTGCCTGCCATTCCTGTATCAATTGATCGAGCTTTTGTCTTGCATCCTGCGCGTCGGGAAGGTTATCCATGATCGTATCTGAATCCACATAACCAATCTTAAGCTGGGCATTAATTTCGACAGATAAAACTAAAAGCAGTATCCCTGAAATTAAGCCGATCATTTTCCATTTATTGAGTGATCCTGTTTCTCTCAACATAATAAACTCCGCATTCTAAATTAATTCAATGACACAAAAGAGACCGGTATTATCAAATAAAATAATACCGATCTATTAAAAAATTAATTCCCTCTTTTCAGTTTATCAAGGACTTTATAAGTCACATCAAAAGCAGCGTCTGCGTATAATAAAATTATATCACCGCTTTTATCAAATACGAATTGCATGCCTTCATCTTTTGCAACCTGCTGAATAGCAGCGTAAATTTTATTTTTTACCGGAGTAAAAATCTGTTCCTGTTTCTGATAAATTTCACCGGTACCCTGTCCAAATTTTTGTCTCCTGAATTCAAGTATATCCTGTTCCATTTTTATCAGTGACTGCTGTGCGGCGACTTTCTTTTCTTCAGTCATTGTATTTGCCTGCTTCTGATAGTCAGCTAAAGACTGCTGATACAGCAGAGTCATACTATCAACCTGTGCGGACCACATGTTAGTTAATGCATCAAGATCACCTTGTGCTTTAATTGCTTCGGGAAGCTGTGTGAGTATTACCTGTGAATCAACATAACCTATTTTTTGCGGTGTCTGTGCAAAACCTGCTAAAGTTGTAATCAAGATTGTAATAATTATGAATAAGAACTTTTTCACAATAATTTTCCTTTACTGATTGTTTATGTTAAATAATTAAAATCCTCTTCCGAACTGAAAATGGAATAACCAGGCCGGATCTTTTCCATTTGTAAGTTTTCTATCAAATCCATAACCAAGGTCAAAGCCTATCAGACCTATTGGATTAATTAATATTCTTGCTCCAAATCCTACCGATCTTCTTAATTCAAAAAGATCAGCTTCATCAAGAGTTCTGAACACGTTTCCTGCTTCAGCAAAAGCAAGCAGGTATAATGGAATCGGATCCAATGCAACTGCAAATCTGAGTTCGGCGGTGTATTTTGTCATCAACCTTCCGCCGATTACATCATCATTAATGTTTTTTGGTCCAACCTCTCTATCATCATAACCACGCAATGGTGTTGTTGCAATCACTAAGCCGTTACCACCCATATAGTAGAACTCGAATGGCTGTATTTGTGTGCCTGAAACAATTTCATTCAGGTACCCTATGTCAGCACCTGCATATAAAACCAGTTTGTTTGAGTTGAATAATCTCTTATACCACTCTGTTTTAAATCCGAGTTTATAGTAGTCAACATCCCCGGGTAAAAATGGTCCGCCGGAAATTTCTGCATCAAGTGAAAAAGATGAACCGATTGACGGGAAAATAGGGTTGTCAATATTTTTTCTGCTGATGGTCGCGCCTAAAGTAAATTGCTGAGTTTGTCCCTCCGCATAAAAATTCTGTCCTTCAATAACATTGTTATACTGGTACCTGAAAAAACCCTGCACATAAAAGAAATCATCCGGCCATTTTAACCTTCGACCGACACGAACAGTTCCACCGGATTGACGCAAATCGTAAATATATCTTTGCCTTGTATCGAAAACTTCAGCACCGACCAATGTCGGAGTATCAAATAACCATGGCTCAGTAAACCCAAGAGTAAATGTTCTGTAATAGTTTCCAACTCCAAATTGCCAGTTGAAACTTAATATTTGTCCACCGCCGAGAGAAAAAGGTTCTGCAATTGAAAAGTTAGTTAGCGTAACTCCAACTGCGCCGCTGAAACCAAAACTTCCGCTGTAACCAACAGAAGCATTCAGATAGTCACTTGATTTTTCTTCAACACGGAATGTAATATCAACAGTACTGTCGCTTGAAAGTTTTGTATCAATACCCTGTGGTCCATAAAGTTTTTCGACGTTAAAGAACTGCAGGTTGGCAAGCTGTTGAACACTACGGAATAACAGTCCGCGATTAAAGTAGTCACCAGGTACTGTGTATAATTCTCTGCGGATAACTTTTCCTTTTGTTTTATCGTTACCGGCGACATCAACTCTTCCTATCTTAAACTGATTTTTTTCCTCAAGCCGTATTGAAATATCGATTGAATCCGGTCCGACTTTCTTTTCAGTCGGCTGTAAATTGAATGTGAGATATCCGTTGTCAAGATAAAGAGCGTAAATATCATTTTGTTTTTCATTGCCGCGGAGATTCTGTTCAAATTTTTCGTAATTGAAAACATCACCTTTAGCAAAATCAAGTCTCTCAGTTAAAACTTCATCAGAATAAATTGTGTTGCCTTCCCACTCTATGTTCCTCACTTTGTACTGCGGACCTTCATGAACATCCATTACAATTTTAAGGTCTTCATTATTATTATAATAGATTAAAGAATCAGAAAGTATCTCAGCATCCCGGTAACCGTTCTTTTTGTAATACTTAATTATCAGTTCTTTATCTTCTTCAAATTTCTTTTTATCAAACTTTGCGCTGGACCAGAACTTCCACCATTTGGCTTCTTCTGTTTCGCTCATCTCACCGCTGAGATCACCATCATCAAAAGCTTCGTTGCCTTCAAAAACTATTTCACGCACGACAACTTTTTCATTTTCTTCAATATCAAGTTTCAAGAGGATTCTGTCTTTTATCCTGTCGATCAGGTTTGAATAAGTCTGATCTCCGGGTTCATACTCAACAGTGTATTCTTCAGCAAGATCTTTTTCATTACGCCATGTTACGTGTATATCTTCATCAACTGTGTCCGCTGTAAAATAGACGAAGTATTTTGAAGTGATTTTTGTATTCAGGTATCCGTCTTCTTCATAAAGTAACTGAACATTCTGGACAAGCTTTGATACTTCCTGCGGTTTAAGTATCTGTCCCCTGATGAATGTGCTCTTTGCTTCGATATCCTCCGTATCAATTTCATCATTACCTTCAACAACAACTTTTTCAATGCGCGGATATTCCTTTACTTTTATTAAAAGGAATACACCATCTGCTATTTGTCTGTCAATTATGATCTGCACATCCGAAAAAATATTAAGTGCCCATAACTGTCGGATTGCATTGAGCGTCTGATCGCCGGGGATCTGAACTTCGTCGCCAACTTTCAGTCCGCTGTTTGCAATAATGATATTAGCATCAGCAGATTTATTTCCTTCAACTGAAACACCTAAAACTTTATAACTTGCTTTTGAAACCTGTGCGATCACAGGCAAAGCAGACACTATCATTAAAACGATTAAATATTTAAGCGATTTCTTTTGGAGCATTAAGAGCATTCTTTACGCCTTTTTCATTCTTTATTAATTGTTCACTAACTCTTCCGAATCTTCTTTCCCTGTTCTGAAAATTCTTTATGGCTTCATATAAATGTTTCCTCTCGAACTCAGGCCAGTATGCATCAGAAATATAAAATTCAGAGTAAGCAATTTGCCAGAGCAAAAAATTGCTGACTCTAAACTCGCCGCTTGTTCTAATAACAAGATCGGGATCCGGCATTGATGCTGTGGTCAGATATGATGAAATACAATTTTCATTTATTTCACCGGGACTCTTCTTCCCTGACTCAATATCTTCAGCCAATTGTTTTACTGCTTTAACAAGTTCCCACCTGCCGCTGTAACTTAAAGCAAGGTTAAGCACCATTCGCTTGTTATTACTGGTACGTTCGATATCTTCGTTCAATTGTTTTTGTACATCGAGTGGAAGTGATTCTATATCACCTATTGTGGTAAGTTTTATATCATTTTTATTTAGTTCATTAGCTCTTTTTTTCAAACTTCTTAACAATAACCGCATCAGTACAGAGACTTCATCAAGTGGTCTTTTCCAGTTCTCAGTTGAGAAAGTATAGAGAGTCAGATATTTTACTCCTACCTGTGCGCAAGCTTCAACAATATCTCTAACTGTATCAACACCTCGCTTGTGTCCGGCAGTTCTGGGTAATCCTCTTTTCCGGGCCCATCTTCCGTTGCCATCCATGATAATTGCAATATGAGTTGGAATTTCCCCTGAGTTTTTTAGGGCTTCCTGCAACTTCTCATCGGATTGAGTATTTTTTTTACCCAAAGTTTGTCCTAATATATGAAATAGCGTGCAAAATTAACCCTAAGTGTTTTGAATGTCAAGGAAACCAGACCTCTATATTTACTGACTAAACTTAGAGTTTTAGGTGAGAATAGAAAAGGTAAAAATGAAGGAGACTGAAGTTATTCCATATCCCGCTATGGAATAACTTCTGCAAAATCACGAGAATAAAACTTTACTTCGGGAAGTATCCTGATTATTCATTGAATCCCGATCGATAATTTCAATCAATTTAATGTTTTTTCGTATTTCCGGATTTAATAATTCAAGAACAGCTTTAGCATTCCTAATAAACTCTGCAGGTACGCCTACAAAAAGTGTAACTTTTTTATTTGAAAACCTGGTGTGCCTGGTAGCCAAAAAATTAATTTTATCTATTAGACCAGTTCCGGCAAAATCTTCCGGCGAAAGTGTTATTCCAATCGCATAATTCTTTTTTTGTTTTGCAACTATGTCAATATCAAAATTGCCTATTTTGGTAGGCTCAGGAAGATATGTCCCAAACTTACGGCTTAAGGTTAGATAACCCTGTTTCCAGAATTGTTCAACGAGCAAATCAATACTTTTTCTTTTCATCGTGTCTATCATAATTCACCTCGTATTTTAACTTATAATCGGAATAATAGGAGAAAACTTAACTCTGCTTAATACTTTAATGTTAACAATACTTTCGTAATTAAATCTTTTAACTTCATTGGAGCCACTGATCCTTCCGTAAATAAATTTTTTACCGGATTTTTCTCTTGATATATAGTATGGTTCCATTAACACTTCGTTTAGTCCATATAAAAATCTTATCTGATTTCTGTTGTGAATTGCGTGTGAAAAAATTTCTGTCTTCATAAAATCTCCTTTAATTTAACCAGCGAAGAACACCAACAACTTTACCGAGCAAAGTGAAATTGTTCTCTTCTGTAACTATTATGTTTGAATAATTTTCGTTTTCAGGAATAAGGATTATACGGTTGTCTTTAGTTTTTTCATATCGTTTGACTGTTGCATCATCATCAACAAGAGCAACAACTATTTCACCATTGTTAGCATTGTTCTGCGGGGAAATTATAATTATATCACCTTCATGAATCCCGGCGTTAATCATACTATCACCTTTTACTCGAAGCGCGAAACAATTTTCAGCGCGCTTTAGAAATGAAGTATCGATGTTTACACTTCCCTCAATGTTTTCGATTGCAAGTACGGGATAACCTGCGGCAACACGACCAACAATAGGAATGCGGTGAAAGTTTTCATTCTCCGAATAGTTGGTCTCTGTTTTGTTCGAATTCCTTACAAGTGCTATTCCCCGGCTGGCGTTACTCTCGACTGTAAGTGCACCTTTTTTTGCAAGAGCATCAAGGTGGCGCTTAACACCGAAGGTTGAAGCGATCTGAAAGTGTTTACCGATTTCACGTAAGGTTGGCGGGTAACCGTTCAAATCCCTGAACTGTTCTATAAAATCAAGGATCTGTTGTTGTTTTTCTGTTAAGTCTGTTTTCATTTTAGTGCTCATTTGTTCACTTCAAATATAGTGAACACTTGAGCACTTGTCAAGAGATTGGATAATTTTTTTTTAAAACTGATGCGAAGGGTTAACCAGCCTGATTATCTTCCTACCAATTTCATTATTCTCATAAACCCCGCTAAAGAGTGTGGCTGAAGGACCGAATGCAAAAACAGGAACAAATCCGCCTGTGTGGTCCTTAGATATAAAATCAAGTTGTACCTTATGTTCTTCTTTAGAACCGCCCGTTATTGTAAGTCCACCGGTTTCATGATCTGCTGTTACTATTACTAATGTGTTGCCGTCTTCTTCAGCAAAATCAAGTGCGGCGTGTATTGCAGCGTTAAAATCTTTTAGCTCATCAATCACACCTTCCGGCTTGTTATCGTGACCTTCCCAATCTATCTGCGAACCTTCGATCATCAGAAAGAATCCGCTGTCATCATTCTTTAAAGAATTGATTGCAATCTTAGTAAGATCACCGAGAGAATAATTTCGCTCACTTGCTTTTGACAAGCTTTCATCACCTAACAAAGCATAATATTTATTTCCGGGATTGGTATTCTTGAATAATTCAATATCATTAAAATATTTATACCCGTTTTCTTTGATCTTATTTATAAGATTAAGATGATCATCGCGTTTTCCACCGTCAATTCTTGGAAGAAAAAATCTTTCGCCTCCGCCGATTACAACATCAATATCAAATTCAGTTAACTGTTTTGCAATTTCATTTTCTAAGTACCTGTCATCAACGTGAGCATAAAATGCTGCCGGAGTGGCATTTGTAACACTGCTGGTAACAACGATTCCGGTTTTGTAGTTTTTATCTTTGGCGGCGTGTAAAATAGTCTCAATCTGTTTTTTATGATCGTCAAGACTAATGAATTTATTTTTTGTTTTATATCCGGTTGCAATTGCTGTTGCCCCCGCTGCGGAATCAGTGATCAGTTTATCAGCAGCACAGGTATTTGATAAACCAACAACCTCAAATCTTTTGTAAGGATCATTAAGAAGTGTGTTATATGAAGCGGCAACATAATTAAGCCCCATTCCATCACCTATAAGTAAGATAATGTTTATGGGGCGTTTATTTTCAGTTCCGAATGCTAATGTGATTAGCAGTAAAATAAAAATCAGTACAGAACGAATCCTGAACATTCTAAGCTTCGACTACCTTTTTTTCAACGTGTACTAACCAGTTAAACCTGTCTTCTTTCTTTCCATAATGAAGTGAAGTTAACTCATCAAAAAGTTTTTTTGCTAACTCACCTGCTTCACCATTGTTCATAACCATTTCTGTGTTCTTATATGTCAGCCGTCCAACCGATGTGATTATTGCGGCTGTACCTGTTCCGAATACTTCAAGTAAGTTTCCGTTCTTATAACTTTCAACAACTTCATCAATTGAAACAAGTCGTTCGGTTACATTCATTTTCCAATCCTGCAGGATTTGAATAACTGATCTTCTGGTAACTCCCGGCAGAATACTTCCGGTTAGTTTAGGTGTTACAACTTCATTCTTAAATCTTATGAAGATATTCATTGTACCAACTTCTTCAACATATTTTTGCTCAACACCGTCAAGCCACAATACCTGAGTGAATCCTTTTTTACGTGCTTCATCTGCGGCCAACATACTTGCGGCATAGTTAGCGGGAGTTTTGCAATCACCTAATCCTTTGCGTACTGCTCTTACATAATCATCCTGTGCTAATATCTTAACAGGTTTAAATCCTTCAGGGTAATAAGCACCAACAGGTGATAACATTATTATCAGTTTGTACGCTGTTGATGGTTTAACACCAAGCACCGGATCAGTTCCGAATACAAACGGACGTATGTATAGTGCTTCACCGAACTTTGCTGGTATCCAATCTCTTTCAATTGATACAAGTTCAGTCATTGCTTCAAGAATAAATGCCTGGTCAACCGGAGGGATACAAACTCTTTTTGAAGAATTATTTAATCGTTCAATGTGTTTATCGGGTCTGAATATTACTACATCACCGTTATCCTGTCTGAATGCTTTTAATCCTTCAAAAACAGCCTGACCATAATGTATAAACATCGTTGCGGGATTCATGGAAAGATTATGAAGTGGTTTTATTACTGCGTTATGCCAGCCTTTATCAGGGGTATAATCCATCTCAAATATGTTGTCAGTAAAAAAAACTCCAAAGCCCAAGTTTTCTGCCAGTTCTACTTTTCCCCTTCTTTCCTGGTTCAAATATTTGATTTTTTCCATCCTTTTTACCCACTTTTTTATTAAAAGTTACGACCCATTTTACGGAAATTATTCGAGAGTTAAAAGGAAAAGAAATTATCGTTAAGTGCCTAAAGAAAATATACCAAACCCTGTCAATTTATTTTTTGAAATACTAAATTCTTTTCAGGATTGTGTTTGATTCTATTGTACCTTAATTGAACTCACTTTAATTTGTTCTGAGCGAATTCAATGCCCGGTTAATAAAAAATATAGATCTTAATCCAGCTTAAAATTTTATAACATCTTTGACATCAATGAACCGGAATACACTATTTTATCTGCTTGTTGTAATCGTCTTCGGAATAATCATCTGGGGATTGTTTGAGCTGGGTTATTACTCGCACACCATCAGTGAATCAGGTTCAACCGCTGTTGATAATATCTCAACTGAAGTAACCGACAATCAAACTTCACAAAACTTTATTGAAAACTACCTGCAAGTTTTCCTTAAAAATCTTCATCACCCGCTGGCAATTTTAATTCTACAGGTTATTGTTATCATTTTTGCAGCAAGGTTATTCGGCAGTATTTTCAGCAAACTGAATATCCCGACTGTCATTGGTGAAATATTAGCAGGAATAGTTTTGGGTTCATCTGTACTTGGTCTTTACCTGCCCGAAGTTTCAAAATTTATTTTTCCGATAAGTTCACTACCTAATCTTCATATACTCAGTCAGCTTGGACTGATATTTTTTATGTTCATAATAGGGATGGAGCTTGATATGGATGTAATTAAAAAACGTGCACACAAAGCACTTATAATCAGCCATACAAGTATCCTCACATCATTTTCGTTAGGTTTGATTATGGCTTACCTGCTCTATGATGAATTCTCCCTAAAGTCAGTTCCATTTATTCATTTCGGATTGTTTATGGGAGTATCAATGAGCATTGCCGCATTTCCTGTTCTTGCAAGAATAGCACAGGAGCGTGATATGTTAAAATCTTCATTCGGATCGATGATACTCACCACCGCCGCTATTGATGATCTGACAGCATGGTGTTTGCTGGCTGCTGCCGTAGCTATTGTTCAAGCCGGCACTGTGGGTGGTGCGATTTTCACAATTATACTTTCAATTGGTTTTATCAGCTTTATGCTATTTGTCGTGCGTCCGTTTTTTGCCCGGCTCGGTTCAATATATATTTCTGAAGAAGTATTAAATAAAACAGTTGTTGCATTTATTATGCTGATAATTTTCATCTCATCATTTATTACTGAAGTGCTTGGTATACATGCTCTGTTCGGCGCATTTATGGCGGGGAGTATTATGCCGTCAAATACAAACTTTAAAAGACTGATCACTGAAAAAATTGAAGATATAAGTCTTGTTGTTTTACTTCCGCTGTTTTTTGTGTTTACAGGATTAAGAACACAAATTGGGTTACTTGATAATCCACACGTCTGGATGTTAACAGCAGTGTTAATCATCATTGCCATTGTCGGAAAAATCGGCGGATCAACCGCAGCAGGACGATTCGTGGGGCTTACATGGAAAGAATCACTTACACTCGGGACATTATTAAATACGAGAGGATTGATCCAACTGATCGTTTTAAATATTGGTTATGATCTCGGAGTTTTTTCATCTGAAATTTTTGTGATGCTGGTGATCGTAGCTTTGTTTACAACATTTATGACAGGTCCTACACTTGATCTGATTGAATTTATTTTCAAAAAACGTGTGGCACCGGAAGCGAAACCGGCAACTGCTGTGTTCCGGCTTCTGCTCTCATTTGGATTGCCTAAGATGGGAAGCACACTTTTAAAAGTTGCTCGGCAAATAAAAGATGATTCCTTTACAGATGCTGAAATTACTGCTATGCATCTTACTCCTGATTCGGGTATACAGCCGAATGAAGCGGCAATTTTCCAGAGTCAGAGTTTTGCACCGATAAAAAAATCCGCCGAGGAAATGGGTCTTAAAATTCAAACCCGCTACAAAGCTACCGACGAAGTGCAGCGCGAAATTATACGAACAGCAAATAAAGAAAATTTCGATTTCCTTTTACTCGGCAGTGCAAAATCTCCTTTCACAGAAGATAAACTCGGCGGAAAGATCAGGATGTTGCTTGAGAATACTGAATGTGATGTTGGTGTTTTTATAGATAACAATTTTTCCAAAGCAGAAAATGTTTTGATAATCCTGAATGGAAAGCGCGACCTGTTCATAAAAAAATATCTTAATAGTTTTGTTGATAGTTCAAAGATCACTGTTTTGTCTAACAGTTATGCTGATTTCAAATCAGAAATATTTTTTGAAAAAGATAAGCACGTAAACATTCACAATGTAAACGAAATGAGATCTTTTAATCTTAAGAACTACGATCTGCTTATTTCAAGTCTGTACTGCTGGCAGGCACTTGATGATGAACTACTTGAAAATATTGAAAAGGAAATTTCTGTTTTGATAATCAAGGGTAAGGATGAATAAAAGGAAAACAATGGTAGTCGCATGTTTTGGGAATGTAGCCTACTCAATCAATTGTCACTCTGAACTTGTTTCAGAGTCTCTATTCAGAAATTTTTTCACACTCAGATGCTGAAACAAGCCCGCCTGCCGGTTGGGCAGGTTCAGCATGACATGATTCGATTTACCTGGATATGCAACTCAATAGTCAAATCAAAACAACAAAGTCCACAACAGATAATCAAGAATTAAAATCAGTGCAGCAGACATAACAAACGAACGAATTGTAGAAAGTCCAACGCCTTCCGCGCCGCCCTGTGTTTTAAAACCTATATGACAGCCTAACAAAGATGTAACACCTCCAAAGAAAATTGTTTTTACAAGTCCGGCTATCAGATCAGAGAAAACGAAAAACTTTTTTACTGATTGAAAGAATACATCAAACGAAACACCGAGTGACATATTCGATACAACATACGCACCCATAACCGCAATAGTATTTGCAAAGATTACCAGCACAGGCATCATTAAAATCGATGCTAAAAATCTTGGCATTGCCAGGTAACGCACCGGACTTATTGCCATTGTTTCAAGCGCGTCAATCTGTTCTGTTACTTTCATTGTTCCGAGCTCCGCAGCTATTGATGCGCCGACCCTTCCTGCAATTACAATTCCTGTCAGCACTGGACCAAGTTCAGTTATTATTGCGCGGCTTGTTGCACCTCCGAGAAAAGAAAGCGGCGCAATTCCTTCAAGCTGGTAAGCAGCCTGCCATGCGGCAACAGCACCGGTAAACACTGCAATGATAAGTACGAGGGGAAGTGAGTTTACACCAATGTGTTCCATCTGGTAAAAAATAATTGAACGGCTGCGGGGAATCATCCTGAAACTTTTTATGATTCCGAAAAACAGATTTGATATCTGCCCGAATTCCTCAAGGAATCTTAATGTCTTCTCGCCTGTTTTCTGTAATACTGAAGTAATCATCTTAATAAAAAATGTTGGACAAACTTACAAAAAAATGTACTAAGAGATGACATATTTAATTCGAGTAAAAAGAAGACATCTTCGAAACGAGAATTAATCGCAAAAGATCTCATCTCTTAATAAGTAATAATCCGCACCATAATGTTGCGCCTGACAAATAAATTCAGTACAGATCATCATTGTCTGGCTTGTCTAAATTTTTTATTTTTGCCCGCGTATTAAGAAATCATATCACAAATAATCTTCTGCTAATAACATAACTAAGGGAGTTTAACTATTACGCAGTTCATAACTGCGCAGTAGCTATTTTATTTCTAAATATTGTTCTATCTGAAAGGAATATTTATGACCACAAACAAAAAACTTATAAACTGGGTTAACGAAATGGCTGCAATGTGTAAACCTGATGCCGTCCACTGGTGTGATGGTTCACAGGAAGAATATGATAATCTTGCCGGTTTATTAGTCGAAAGTGGTACGTTCAAAAAGTTAAATGAAAAAATAAGACCTGACAGTTACTGCGCTCAGTCCGATCCTTCAGATGTTGCAAGAGTTGAGGACAGAACCTTCATCTGTACAAAAAATAAAAAAGATGCCGGACCAACAAACAACTGGGAAGACCCGGTTACAATGAAAAAAACTTTAACCGGACTATTCGACGGCTGTATGAAAGGAAGAACAATGTATGTAATTCCTTTCAGTATGGGTCCGCTTGGTTCGGACATATCATACATTGGCGTTGAGATTACTGACTCCGCTTATGTTGTATGCAGTATGAGAATTATGACCCGTATAGGAAAAAAAGTTTTAGATGTTCTTGGTGATGGAGATTTTGTTCACTGTTTACATTCAGTCGGTGCGCCGCTTCAATCCGGACAAAAAGATGTTGCCTGGCCCTGCAACAAAACAAAATATATTGTTCACTTCCCCGAAGAAAAAACTATATGGTCATTCGGAAGCGGATATGGCGGTAATGCATTACTCGGGAAAAAATGTTTTGCACTTCGTATCGCATCATATATGGCTAAGCAAGAAGGCTGGCTTGCCGAACATATGCTGATACTTGGAATCACTTCACCAGCAGGAGTTAAAAAATATATAGCGGCAGCATTCCCCAGCGCGTGCGGAAAAACAAATCTTGCAATGTTAACTCCCACTTTACCGGGATGGAAAGTTGAAACCGTCGGTGACGATATTTCATGGATGAAATTTGGTTCAGACGGAAGACTTTACGCGATAAATCCTGAAGCAGGATTTTTTGGTGTTGCACCCGGAACTTCCGCGGAGACAAACCACAATGCAATGGAAACAATGAGTGCAAATTCCATTTTCACAAATGTCGCTTTAACTCCCGACGGTGATATATGGTGGGAAGGAATGACAAAACAAAAACCGGAAAAATTAATTAACTGGCTTGGTCACGAGTGGAGTCCTTCAAGCCAGGAAAAAGCTGCTCATCCAAATTCAAGATATACAGTACCTGCAAGTCAGTGCCCTGTGATTGATCCATCATGGGAAGATCCTAAAGGTGTTCCTATATCAGCAATACTTTTCGGCGGAAGAAGAGAAAACATGGTTCCGCTTGTTTATCAGGCATTCAACTGGCAGCATGGAACTTTTATGGGTTCAATAGTTTCATCAGAAATAACTGCGGCGGCAGAAGGGAACTTTGGAAAAGTAAGACACGATCCATTTGCTATGCTTCCTTTCTGCGGATATAATATGGGTGATTACTTCGCTCACTGGATAAACATTGGTGAGACTCATGATGAATCTAAACTTCCAAAAATATTTTATGTGAACTGGTTCAGAAAAGATAAAGAAGGAAATTTTATCTGGCCCGGCTTTGGAGAAAATATGCGCGTACTTAAATGGATATTTGAGAGAACTGATAATGCCGACATCGCAGATAAATCTGCAATCGGTTATGTACCAAAGAAGGGTTCGCTGGATCTGACAGGAATAAATGTAAGTGAAGAAAACATGAAAACCATCACAACCATAAACAGGGATGCATGGATCAATGAAGTGAAAAATATCCGTGAGTTCTATAAACAATTTGGGGATAGTCTTCCTTCCGGACTTTCAAAAGAAGTAGATGAACTTGAAACGAGATTAATGAGTTAATTCTCCGTGTAATTTTTTAATTGGGTAGCCGCAGGCTTCAGCCTGCGTGAACAGGGGGCTTACGCAACCTAAAGGTTGCGGCTACCAATTACCGCTAAACCTCCAGGAGAGTTTCAATCTCATTATGAATAAATCCCGCAGGCCAATTCCAATCTGAAACAACAAATATTAACAACCAGTCGTCAATTATTTCATCAATAAAAACATTAACTTGGTACAGAAAAATCTATCTGGTTGTTAATCTATTATAATCCAACAACTTAGCTGTTAACAACAAAGAATATCCTGTTTAATATTTGTCATCTTCCCTTATCAAATTCTAATTGAAATCTGTTGCACTATAATTGATAAATGACCTTGAATTCAATCATTATAACCGTGCGGAATATTGGGACTTAATCCTGGATTTATGGAAGACGAAACATCAAGGCTGCTTGAACAAGCGCCGATAGGAATACTTACATTTACTTCTGACTGGAAGATCAATTTTGTAAATGAAAATTTTTTCAAATTTGGTTTCCTTTACAGGATTGATATACCCTCACTCTCCGATTTTAATCTAATCGAAAATGACCTCTTCCCGAACAACTCAATTAAAGATGAACTGATCGATCTGCAAAAAGGTTATTCATTCGAAAAAATTGTCAAGACGATCAAATCACATGATAAGGGGATTATAAATCTTGTTGTTAAAGGCACTCCTATTTTTGATGAAAATACTTTTACAGGCGGGATGCTTATTGTTGAAGACATCAAAGTTCTCAGCAGCGCGGTAAAAGAAAGATCTGTTAAATCCGAACACATTGAAAAAATTATTGACCGGATAAATGATTTCATTTTTATTACCGACGACAACGGTGAAATTATTTTTTCTGCGGGAAGAAATATTGCACTGTTAAAATCCCCGGGGAAAGAACTTAACAAACAGTTTATCGGGAATATTTTTAATCCTCCTCTCCCTTCTGAGTTCAACGGTTTTATAAAACGTGTAAAAGAAAACCGACTTAACCAATCACACACTCTTGATATAAAAATCAACGAACGAAATTATGTGTATGAATGTAAACTTGAACCTCTGCTTAACCGCGCCGGTCAGGTTGAATTCATTTTGATTTTTTTCATTGACATTTCGGAGATTGTTTTTGAAAAAAGAAAAATCGAAGAGACTATATCAGAGCTTAAACATTACAGAAGTATTGCTGAAACTGTTTCTGATGCACTGTTCACAACCGACATACACGGTAATATTTTGCTGTGGACTAATGAAGCTGAACTAATTTTCGGTTATGATAAATCGGAAATTGAGTCGCTTAACTTTAATGAAATGATTGAACCGGAGAATAAAAATTTCTGGAATACTCTTACAAAAGATCTCGACTCAAATGAAATTGTAAAATGCACTTTGCCTGTAAGGCTGAAGAATAACTCCCGCGCAATTATTGAAACAACTTTTTCAAAAAAGAAAGATGACAATACAATCCTTGCGGTTTGCAATAATATCACAGACAGAATTCACCAGGAAAATAAACTAAAGTCATCTGAAGAGTTGTACAGGAACTTATTCAAACATTCCGGCGAATTTATTTTTATTATAAACGAAGAAACCGGTTTTGTAATTGCCAATCCGAAACTTCTCAACTGTTTAAGAATTTCAGAATCCGAAGTTCAGCAAAAAAAATTAACCGAATTTATTTTTGAACCCGGTATTTCTTTCTTCAAACAAAAGCTTAAAGATGCTGAACTGGGTCGTGAAGAAACATTTGAGATTACACTTCATCCCAAAAACGGCGAACGTGTTTTTTTATTCGGAAAAATTTCACAACTGCCGGGAAATGGTTCTAAACAATTCGCCGGAGTTTTTGTTGATATATCCTCAAAAAAATCCGAAGAGAAAAAATTAAATATCTTCAAATCACTGTTTGAAGCATCGCAGGATGGTATCGCAGTTGAAAGCGAAGGAAAACTTATTCTTGCGAATGATTCATTCGCGGAAATTTTCGGATATAAAAACGGCAAAGAATTAATTGAAAAAGAACTTCTTCAACTCTCATCAAATGATGATGCGCTTAAAGTAGCTGAGTACTTCCAGCTTAAAGAGCAGCACAAAGACGCTCCAAACCGTTTTGAGTTTCTCGGTAAAAAAGCAGACGGCTCGCATTTCTTTACTGAAGTATCTGTTTCATCATTTGAAGCGGATAAGAAAATTTATATTGTGATGGTAACACGCGATGTTACCGAACGCAAACGCGCACAGCAGGCTATTCGCGAGTCGGAAGAAAAGTACCGCAACATAACCGAAAACATCGACGACTTCCTTTATACCTTTGAAAGAACTGAAACTGTTCTTCGTCCGGTTTTTTATACTTCTTCGGTTGAAAAGATAACAGGTTATACTCAAGGTGACCTGTTAAGTGATTCGCGATTGATAATGAAGATCATTCACCCCGATGATTTTGCAATGGTGATGGAGAAAATTAAAAATCTTATCCGCAGCCGTATACAGCTTTCCGGTGAGTTTGAATTCCGGATAATCAACAAACACGGTAATGTTGTATGGGTAAGGAATAAAGTTAATCTTGTCCGCACGACTTCCGGTTCAGTGCAAAAAATTTACGGACTTGTAAGCGATATTTCTCTGCGCAAAAAAGCTGAGGACGATCTTACACGCACAACAGAAAATTTAATGAAGCTGAATGAAACTAAAGACAGGTTCATCTCAATTGTTTCTCACGATCTCAGAACTCCGTTCAGTTCTATACTTGGTTTTACTGATCTTCTTTTAAGCGATGATGATCTTAATGAATCAGAGCGTAAACAGTATGTTAAGTATATACGCGAGTCTTCACTCTCAATGTTGTCACTTGTAAATTCACTGCTTGACTGGACACGTTTGCAGACCGGCAGAATTAAATTTGAGCCTGAACGTGTTTCAGCAAATGAAATTATTATCAAGTCAGTCAACGCGCTAACCGGTGCGGCTTATCAGAAGAACATTCACATTCATTCGGTTGTTGAGAATGATTATTTCATCTTTGCTGATAAACATCTTGTTATGCAGGTGTTCAATAATCTTATTTCAAACGCGATAAAGTTTACAAAACCTGACGGCAACATATGGGTAAACGCAAAACCATCTTCATCATTCAGACTGATTGAATTCAGTGTTAAAGATGACGGTGTTGGAATAAGAGAAGAAAACCTTTCTGAACTTTTCAGCATTGATACCAAGTTTACTTCCGAAGGAACAGCGGGAGAAAAAGGAACGGGACTCGGACTTTCACTTGTAAAAGAAATTGTAGAAAAACATAACGGAACAATCAAAGTAACAAGTGAATACGGCAAAGGAACAGAATTTATTTTCACACTTCCTGTCGCGTCTGCAAATATTTTACTTGTTGATGACAGCAGAACGGACAGGCTTCTTTATTCAAAGATAATAAAACACATTACTCCTGATTACAACATTGACACAGCATCCGACGGAAAAGAAGCGCTTGATAAAATTTTAAAATCCCCGCCCGCACTTGTAATTACGGATCATCTTATGCCTGAGATGGACGGCTATGAGCTTGTCACCGAGCTTTCAAAAGCAGAGATAAAAGGCAAGCCGCCTGTTATTGTTTTAAGCAGTGATATTGACCGGCAAACAATTGATGATTACAACCAGGTGGGGATTGAATTTGTATTTCAAAAACCTGTTAACCTAAGCGACTTTAAAAAAGCAGTTGAAAAATCTTTGAAGAAAGGATTGAAGGGGAATTAGTTCTTTCTCTGCGTTACTTTGCGAAAAGAAAAGCGGATTGAGTTTCACTCTGTGATCTCTGCGGTAAAGAAATAGGAATTTCAGTAAATCATTTTTCCTTTATAAATTATAGCTTTATTTCCCTCTGACGAACCAACAATTATTAATTTGTCCTGACTTACCCACGCTCCTTGTAAAATATCGCCATTCGGTTTTCTGTAAAATTCTTCGAAGCGATACCAAGATTTCCCATTCCAATGAATACTCAAACCAAAATAACCAATCATAAATATGTTCATATGAGATACTCCTACTATTTCATAGATATATGTATTATCTGTCGGTGGATTAATCACTTCCCAAATTGTATCTTTGCCCCTGAATGAACCTGAGCCACAACTCAAATAATAATAATCTGAATCATTAGGTCCCCAGATTGCAGTCGTAAATCCAGATGGTATTCCACTCTGAGTCGTCCGTTCATACAATTTCCGCCATCTATTTCCATCATAGTGTAGAAGAACGCCTATCCCTTGAGACTCAATGCCACCAACTGCATATATATCTGATTCCGATGTTCCCCATATTTTAACTAAATTTGCGGATGTGCCACTATTCATTTCTTCCCATTCTAATCCATCATAATGAATAATCAATCCGTTTAACCCAACTGCGTATAAACTATTTTTATTTGTGCCCCAAATACTGTATAAGTAATCGTACTCTGGAAATTTGTTTATTGTCCAAGTAGACCCATTCCAATGACAAATCCTTGCACCTGCAGCATATCCCCCAACAGCCCAAATATCGGTTGAATCAAATCCAACACAATCATTAAGAGAGTACTCCCAAATACTTTCAAAAAAAGTCCATGAGTGTCCGTCCCAATGAGCAATATTTGAACCTTGGGAGAAATCGGGGGTAGAATAAAATAATCCAAACAACCATATATTGTTGAAGTCAGTAGCCCAAACTGAAGTCGCAAAACTTTGGAAATACCCAATTGTGTCAATCTCCCAAATAAAATTATGAGAAGTTGAATCAGGAATGCTATTGAGAGGTGGTGTTACTGGATCATCTTTGCAGGCGGAAAGAGAGAGTAAGAATAAAAGAAAGAATATGAATAAGATGTTTTTCATAGTGCCCGTAAAATTATATTGAACTACCGCGATTTCTTTTGGGATTTTTTAATTTCAGTAACAATCTGTTTTAAAGATTTATTTTTATAAAACTCTCTGCGGTCTTCAGTATAATTATTAGTTCCCTTAGAAAACTGATTCAAAAAACGAAATGTATTAGCCAGTCCTATTTTTTTGCTAAGCAAGAAAATTGCTTCTTCGTTTATCTCATTCAATGTTTTATTAGTATTTATCATCTTTCAAATACTCTCATCAAATCAAGCTGTATTTCATGGTCAAAATTATAACCAGATTTTTTAACTAACAAGGTAACAATCTCTTAATTTTCCCTCTGCGTTACTTTGCGAAAAGAAAAGCAGATTGAGTTTCACTCTGCGATCTCTGCGATCTCTGCGATCTCTGCGGTTAAAGAAGGAAAGGCAGAAACCGCAGAGGACGCAAAGAAAATTTCGCAAAGGTCACAGAGTTATTTTTTTAGAACAACTCCTGTCGATGCATCAACAATTATTTTTTCTTTTACAGAAGAAAGAACTTCAGTTCCGGCTTTGTCTTTATTCACTAATACTTTCCACTCACCTTTTGGCAGGTGAAATTCTTCTTTCTTTTTCGGATTCGCATTCATCAGTACGATAAACTCTTCACCGGCATGTTTAATGTGATAACCAACCGCAAAGTTATTATCACGTATTTCATAAAAAGTAACCTCTTCAAACTCAGCCCTGCGGAATGCGTCATACTTATTGCGGAGTGAGATCAATCCTTTATAATAATCAACAAGTTCAGAATTAATTTCTGCGTGTTTATAATTAATGTAATTGACTTCGTTATCCTTGTTGTAGGTGTTGTGGTCAATCGTTAACTGCAAGGTATCTTTTACTGACTTATCTTCCGGTATAACTTTACTACGCGCATATTCCTGTCCGGAGTGTATCATTGTCATTCCCTGCGAAGTGAACAGGAACAACGCAGCAAGTTTATTCAGCTTTAACTGGTGTGCTGACAGTTTAACATGTTCGTCAACATTTTTTATTTTTTTATCGTGATGAATTTCGTGAGTTCCGATCCTTATAAAATCACCAAGCGTCAGACCATCGTGTGATTCAAGATAATTTACAGAGTGTTCTTTCTTCTGAAACAAACCCAAGCTATCCCTGACTAATGTTCCGTTCACATAACTTTTGATTCTGTTGGGATTATTGTTTCCATACCAGTGACCGAATATCCAACCAAGTCCGTTATTGGGATTTTCACCTTTCACCCCGTTCCTTATCTGATCATTCCAGCTTCCCCATCCTCGAAGTGAAAATCCAGCCGGATCATAACCACCGCCCCAGGGTTCGCATACAATTATCACTGATGGATTAATTTGTTTAGCACGGAAAATTATTTCTTCAACTGTTTCCCAGTCGATAAGTTTACCAAGATCAAACCGGAAGCCGTCAATGTGATATTCTTTCATCCAGTATAAAACACTTTCGACAATCATTCTGCGAACCATAGGTCTTTCGGTTTTCAAATCATTACCGCATCCGCTTTGTGAAATGTAGTTACCGTTTGCATCAAGCCGGAAGTAATATTCTTTATCGATTTCTTTTAAGTTGCCTAGTTCATATTCGGATATGTGATTGTAAACGACATCCATAACAACAGCGATTCCCTCTTTGTGAAATGATTTCACCATATCCTTAAAATCATTTATCGCTTTTGGGTCAGTACCGCTCCATTCATTCTTTTTGAGGTGGCGGGTGTTTTCTGAATAATAAGATTCAGGCGCAAAGAATGCCGCAGTCATATATCCCCAGTGATTTCTTTCATAAGGATTCCAAGTGTTATATTTTCCGTTGCTAGAATCTTTAAATGGAATTTCCATATTCCCAAATTCCTGCGCGGGTAAAAGTTCAACTGTATTAACGCCAAGATTTTTTATGTAATCGATTCCGCCAGTTTTTCCTTTCTCTGTTAAACCTTTGTATGTGCCGCGTTCATCAACTCCGGAAGAAAGATGTTCTGTCATATCACGGACGTGCATTTCATAAGTTATAACATCTCTCCAGTCACGTTGAATCCATTCATCCCCTTCCCAATTATAATCACCGTCTTTAACAACGATGGCTTTGCGAGGATTCATATAAGTGTTGAATGTTGCAACCGCTTTTGCATAAGGATCAAGACAAAGTACATCATCATTCTGAGTTTTATTATTGTGTTTTACTTTAAAGCCGTAGTACAAGCCGTATAGCTCACCATCGAGAGAAATTTCCCAGACACCGTTTTCATCTTTGTTCATTTCGTATTCACTCCCGGTTTTATCTTCAACCTTACTGAAGGTTACAAGATAAACCTGTTTTGCAGATGGCGCGAACAACCGGAAGTATGTTTTTCCTTCTTCAACAAATGAACCGAGTTTTTTGTCGGAGTAATATTTATCAAGCTCATTTATATGTTGAAGAAATTTTTTCTGTTTTTGTGTATAAACTTTTTGCTGGGATTTGTCGCTTATATACAATTGACTTCCTTTAAGAATGGTTGAAATAAAAACTATTAGAATTACTATAGATGTTGATTTACTTATTTTCATATTTGTTTGCATTTCGTAATTGTGTCGTCAGGCTTCAACAAGCTCAGCCTGACAAAGGATTTTCAAATCATGATTTGTATTTAAATTCTCGCATATAAATTTGAACCAGTCATGCTAACCTTGTTTCAGCATCTTTCATTAATATTAAGACCCTGAAATGAATTCAGGGTGACATCTATACAGAATATTTATTTGTCTTCATTGTGATAAATCTCCCCGTCAACAACCGGCGTTACACATATCAATGGATTCTGCGGCACTTTGAACTTCTGAAATATTTCTTCGAACAGTTCAAATTGTCTTCCGCGTTTTTCCAGTTTTGAAAATTTATTATAGCTCATATACTTTCCATCTTTATCGGATGGAGCGTCAAAGTGATATGCGTTCGGGTAATCTTCAACTACCCTGCTTTTTAAATATTTAATTTTGTTGTCGTCGCCGCCTTCTCTTTCATAAGCAAAAGCGCGGAACTCAACCACATCACCATCGTTAATTATGAGATATATATTAAGGATTACTTCTAACATTTTTCTTTTCGCTGTTAACTAAACAAAAAATACTTAACGCAAGAGCAAATAAAAATGCAAACTTGCACATCACACTTTCCATTATGTTAACAAGGTCAGGTACGCCTGAAAACATCAGCACAAATCCAACTACAACCGGGAGTGTAATCGCAGTATGTCCTGTTATCAAAAGATAATTAAGAATTTTTCTTTTACCCGATTCCTTTTTCATTTTCATTAAAAGAAGTATGAATGAAATTAATATCGGCACATAGTAAAAAAATCCATAAAGATCACCGAGCGGATAATTGTATGCAGCATAAAGCACTGTACATGCCGTAACTTCAAACTCAGGGATTACGATTGAATAATAAATCACAAATAAAATTGCCGGCATAAATACCCATCTAAGTTTATATGAATTGTAATTAAAAAATCTCAAGGTTAACAATAAACTCAGCGGCGGAAGAAATGTTATATCAACAAATGCAAGATATGCAGTGAATGATGATGCAAGTCCCATCCTGCACATAAGAAATTCAAGCGACTGGTAAATCATCAGCAATGTTATAAGCAGCATTGCTTTTTTGTTGAGATGATTTTTATCAGCAAACACAAGCAGGTTGATGATGAGTATCAACTCCATACTTGCAATAAAGAGTGAACCGATTCCGTTCCAGTTATCCATGTTTATAAAATCTCCGTGGTTCTCTGTGATTACTCTGTGGTTCTCCGTGTAACTTTTCTCTTCTCTCTAATAATTTCACGGAGAGCCACTGAATCCGCCGCGGCGGAACGGAGTTACACGGAGGAAAATGATTACAAAGTTTTATGTGTGTCATCGCAGAATGGTTTGTTGCCTGAATGTTTGCATCCGCAGAAATAAACAACTTCTTCTTTATCGAACTTGACGTGAATTGGTTCAAACTCAGTACCGAAATGTGAATCATCACAAAACGGCTGAGTGTTTGAAAGCCCGCACGAGCACCATTTATAGGCCCCGGGCATGACTAACACTTCGAAAGGTTCCTTCTGATATATTTCGGGTTTGGCATTTATCGCTTATCAATTTTAATTTTGATTAAATAATTATTTTGTCATTTCGATGACTCACCCCTCAAGCGAGGAGAAATCTCTTAAACTTTGTAGGTTAGATTTCTCCCTTCGGTCGAAATGACAATACTAATTTTTCTGTTGCCCCTTTATATTTCCTTACTTTGCAGGTCCAATCATCTTTTCCGGTTTAACTACTTCATCAAATTTTTCTGCTGTTAATAAACCAAGTTCAACAGCGGCTTCTTTCAATGTTTTATTTTCTTTATGAGCTTTCTTTGCAACCTTTGCGGCGTTGTCATAACCAATGTGAGGGTTCAAAGCTGTGACAAGCATAAGCGAATTATCAAGATGCTTTTTGATATTGATTTCATTTGCTTCAATACCAACTACGCAATTATCTGTGAAGCTTTCACATGCATCTGCAACTAGTCTTATTGACTGAAGCACATTAAAAATTATTACAGGCTTAAAAACATTTAACTCAAAATTTCCCATCGCTCCGCCGAAGTTAACTGCAACATCATTACCCATTACTTGTGCGCAAACCATTGTCATTGCTTCGGATTGAGTTGGATTTACTTTTCCTGGCATGATGGATGAACCCGGTTCATTTTCAGGAAGATGAAGTTCACCAAGACCGCATCTCGGTCCTGAACCAAGCCAGCGAATGTCATTTGCAATTTTCATTAGTGATGCAGCAAGTGTTTTTAAAACTCCGCTCGTTTCAACAAGTGCGTCGTGAGTTGCAAGTCCTTCAAACTTATTTCTTCCCGAGGTAAATGGTTTGCCTGTCAGCATTGAAATTTTTTCCGCGGATTTTATCGCAAACAACGGATGAGTATTTAATCCGGTTCCAACAGCGGTTCCGCCAAGTGCAAGTTCACATAATCTTGGAAGGCATGCATCTATTCTTTCCAGTCCATTTGTTAATTGCTGAACATAACCGGAAAACTCCTGTCCAAGTGTTAATGGAGTGGCGTCCATTAAATGTGTTCTGCCAATCTTAATAATGTTTTTGTAGAGAATAGATTTTTCTTCAAGAGCATCACGAAGTTTTGTAACCATTGGAATAAGTCTTCTGTAAATTTCTTCGACTGCAGCGATGTGCATTGCGGTTGGAAAAGTATCATTTGACGATTGAGCTTTATTAACATCATCATTCGGATGAATAGGTTTTTTACTTCCCATTACTCCGCCTGCGATTTCAATTGCACGGTTGGATATAACTTCATTCACATTCATGTTGGTTTGCGTACCGCTTCCTGTCTGCCACACTACAAGCGGGAAATGTTCATCAAGTTTTCCTTCAATAACTTCATCAGCAGCTTGCACGATTAATTCAGCTTTATCTGAAGTAAGAATGCCGAGTTCTTTGTTCACTAATGCGGCAGCTTTTTTTAACGTACCGAATGCGCGTATTAATTCCCGTGGAAAAGTTTCGCCTCCGATTTTAAAATTCATTAATGAACGTGCAGTTTGTGCGCCGTAATATTTATCTGCGGGAACTTTTATAGAACCCATACTATCTGTTTCAATTCTGTAATCCATATTTTCTCCCTCTGAATGTTTCGATGGAAGTTATTTGTAACGCTAAAATTATTTGACAATAATTTACAATTTTTTTTGTGTTAAGTCACAGGGGAAAAGATTATGAATAAGAGAAAGAGTAAGAAGTTCAGTGAAGGAAAAATCCATACTCTCACACTTCGACTGCACTCAGTGTGACAGTAAAAATGTATTCGATAAATTCACTTTAAGGAATTACAAAGTATCCTGTAAATCTCATCGACCCATTCCAAATGTTCCGGCTTCATAAGAACAGAACGAAGACAGGTTACAGTTTCTTTATCTTTTTTCATTCCCGCCGGTTCTAAATCAAAAAACTTTGAAGGTAATTCAGCTAATGCAAGATGGAGATTTTTTTTTGCAGCCTCATCAAAGATCTTTTTAGAAAATATTGATGATTCACTTAGTGAATTAGTTTTAGGAATCCATATCACAATATCAAGTTCTGGTTCAAATGCTGTGACGAACTTTTCATCATTCTTTAAAAGAGAATATAATTTCAAAGCTGCATTTCGGCATTTATCAAGCATTGATGAAAACTCACCCTCCCTTATAAGAGGAAAAAGTTTTTGTGTAGCCCACAAAGCCACAGCGCTGGCGCCGGGACGAGAACATTCAAGACTGATTTCACCAAGGTGTAATTCTTCAGAACTGAAATATGTATAAGGCGAATCGTGTTTATAAAATTTCCCAACAGAAGGATCATTGAATAACACACACCCGCATCCGTAAGGCTGCAAGCCGTGTTTGTGAGGATCAATTACGATTGAATCGACTTCAGTTATTAATTCATAATTTCTTTTTGTCTCTTCGGATAGAATATCACTCAAAACAAAATAACCGCCGTATGCCGCGTCTGCATGAATTCTGAAGTTATATTTCTTTTTTAATTCAAGAATTTCTTTTAACGGATCAATCGAACCTGTAGCTGTGGTTCCCATTGTAACTACCACAGCCCCTACATTACCTTCGGATAATTTTTTCTCAAGAGAATTAATATTCATTCTTCCCGTACCATCACATTCAACTGATTCAAAATCTAAGTGAAGGACTTTACTTATTCTGTTATGTGTATAATGCGCTTGTTCTGACGCAAGTATTTTTTTGCCGGGATTTATTTGACCCGCGACCCACAATGCTTCAAGGTTCGCCATTGTACCACCGCCAGTAAGGTGTCCAAGATAATTTTTCCATCCGAACATTGAAGCAATTTCCTGCACTGCTTCTTTTTCCATTTGCGAACTTGCTCTTCCGCCATCGAGTGCATGATTATTTGGATTAATGAACATCGCAAGTGAATAAGCCATTCGTGCAACAGGATGCGGAGGTTTAAGCATTTGTCCTGCATATAACGGATGGAAGTATGGATAATTGTCGTGAAGTTTTTCAGAAACGGTATTCAGCACACTTAAAATTTTTCCCGGATCATCAAATGATAATGTTGCATCTGGCAAATCGGAAAAACCTTTGGAAAGTTTATCTACAAGTTCATTAAAAACTTTTTGAGAGTCTGAATTGAGTGTGACCATTTATAATTCAATAATTTTAGAAATGAAAAATATTTAAATATCCAGCAAAGCCATTCCGCCTTCAGAGGTCTCTTTATAAATATGTGGAAGGTCATGACCAGTCTGATTCATCGTCTTTACAATTTTATCAAATGAAACCAAATGCCGTCCGTCAGATAACAATGCAAACGTTGCAGTGTTTAATGCACGCTCTGCAGCGAATGCATTTCGTTCAATACAAGGCACCTGCACAAGTCCGTTAATCGGATCACATGTTAAACCGAGATGATGTTCAATTCCCATTTCGGCGGCGTATTCAATTTGAGAAGGAGTGCCGCCGAGAAGCTGTGCAGCGGCTGCAGCAGCCATTGCGCAGGCTGTTCCTATTTCTCCCTGGCATCCAACTTTTGCGCCTGAAATTGAAGCGTTCTCTTTTACTATGTTGCCAACAAGTCCTGCAGTTGCAAGTGCGCGTAATATTTTTTGATCAGAAAAATCAAAACTATCGCGCAAATATTTTAACAGTGCTGGAACTACACCCGATGAACCGCACGTCGGAGCTGTGACTATTTTTCCTCCCGCAGCATTTTCTTCAGCGACCGCGAGTGCGTAAGAAAACGTAAGCGTTTTACTTTTCAATGAACCGCTGAAATTTTTTGCTTTAACATAATATGCGGATGCCTTTCTGCTCAAAGCTAAACCTCCCGGCAATATTCCTTCTGTATCTATGCCGCGTTTAATTGAATCGAGCATTGTATCCCATACTTCAGCAAGATAGGAATAGATCTCTTTGCCTTCACATTCTTCGACATACTCCCAGAAACCTCTTCCCGTCTTTTTTGTCCATGAAATTAATTCTTTCATTGTCGATAATTCATAGACTTTATTTTCAGATTCGTCTGAAGTAAAGTCTGTTATTTTTCCGCCGCCGACACTGTAAACTGTCCATTCACTAATTTTCTTTTTATCCGTATCAAAAGCTTCTATTAATAATCCGTTGGGATGAAGCGGAAGAAATGTTTCAGGTTTCCAGTTGATAATTACTTCTGCCGGGGCAAGCGCTTCGGTTATTGCTTTATCCGTTTGATGTCCTTTTCCCGTTGCAGCAAGACTGCCGTACAAAGTCGCTTCAAAATATTTTGCATCAGAAAATTTTGATTTGAATATCTCCGCAGCTTTACGCGGACCCATTGTATGGCTGCTTGATGGACCGTAACCTATTCTGAATATCTCTTTTATTGATTCCATTATTTACTCATTTAAAACAAAAACACTTATTCATTATATCATCGGTTAAAATATACTTTAATTTAGTAAGGAACTCTCAATCTTAATTTTATTCTTCTATTAACGGATAGATTTTATCCTGCACAAGTTGTGCGACTCTTTCACTGGTCGGGAAAATTATAAACGCATAAAAAAACATAAATAATATTGGAAGAATTGAAAGCCAGAAAACCGGTTTTGTATCTAATACACCTCCAAGCACACTAAGCAATAAAGTTATTAATCCAAAAAAAGACACACCTTCAAACATGGCAAGTCTTATAATTGTAAAAGTAGTTATCAGACTTAATATTGACCTGGATTCAGGATTTGAAATATCGGCTGCAGTGAATTTTCTAACTTTAACCATCCCGGCAAAAATTCTATCTCCGGCTAAAAACAATATTGCTAAGAGTGTGACTGTTGCAACCATTACAACCATCAAAAGAATTTCCAACATTTCCGTGCTGCTGTTGTCCGCCCCTGATCCATATTGAGTGTAATACAGAATCATAATGACAACAAAAAAGGCAAGAACCCCAAGGCATAATGCAAGCGTAATTATCCTTAGCGGTTTAAGTTTTTCGGAAGAAAATATTTTTAACAGTTCTTCATAGGTTGGGAGATCTCTATGCATAAATCCCTCTTAAATAGTTTTGATGATACTTACAAATTTAATTAACTCAATTTCTATTTGAACCCAAAACCAATATTGAAATATAACATTAAAAGACCATCACCATCAGGAATTGCGATTATGTCCGTCCCGAATTCAAACTCAAAAAATATATTTTCATTTAGCTTAGACAGAATCAAAAAATTCATACCGGCGAAAGGCCAAAAGAAATTCGATTCACCCGAATAAAATGAGAACATTAATCCCGTGCTGATTCCCATAAAAAAATTTTCTACTAGATAGATATCAGGGTTTGCTTTTATGAACGGGAGAGCTATTGCTGACGATTTGTTGTGATCTACGATTAAAATTTTAACGCCTGTTTCAAACGCAAAGTCTGCATCAACCGGATTGCTAGACAGGTTTAACAAGCTATGCCTAAATGCAAATAAAAATGATGGATTAAATGATAATCCTGATTCGAATTCTATATCTTCATATAAAATTGATAGTCCGGTTGCAAATCTGAATCTTGAGTATGTTCTGTCCTGTGGGAAATCTTTGGTTATATCTGTTTGACAAAAATTGAATGAAGAAAAAATGGTAAGAAATATTCCAAGCGATGAAGCAGAGAATCGATTTTTCAAGTTCATATTGTGAAACCCCCAAAGTATTTTTATTTCGTGTATCAAGATAAGGAGAAACTTTTCACCCAACTATAATAAAATCACCAATAAATTTTTCGTTATCAGTTAATAATTCTCCTTTTTTGTCTAATGCCTCAAATTCATTTTTAAACTTTAACTTAAAATCCTCCATATCTTCTTTGGACTTCCAGCGATCAATTGTTACATAGGTGAATTCCGACTCCGTGCTCTTCAAAAGTTGTGTTGAAATATATCCCGGATGCTTTTTGAAAAGTTCTACCCATTCCCCATCAGCACCGTAAAGTTTTTCAAATTCATTCTGTTTCCCGGCGAGAACGGAAAATTTCCACAGATAAATAAATTCTTCAGAGTTCATAATTTTTTTATTTTGTTAGAAATATTTCGGGCGCAATATAAATCAGTCAAAACTGTTTATCAGAATAAATTATCTACTCTTCAGTTCTGTTCGCTTTAACTTTTATATCATATTGCTTTGACAATTTATTCTCAGCAATCTGCAGTTCAACTTTTACACCATGTTTATGAAGCCTGAAATCAGATGTTGTAACCGTATCAACACTGTATTCTTTTTCCATCGACGAAGAAATAAAATTATCAATTTGTTTTCTTGCCGATGATTCTGAATCATACGATGCTGTAGCTTCCGCCTGAAAGACACCATCTTTGTCAGACACAAAAATTATACTTGCAGATTTAGATTTAAAGAACATACAAATGATATTCGGGTTGCTGTTATCCTGGTGAACAGGATTCCCGTATTTTTTTACAAGCTCGGATTTCTTTTTGCCGATCAATTCGTGGATTTTGATATCCTGGGCAATGTTTAAATCCGGTAATAGTATCAGAAGAGGAATGACGAGAATGAAAGTCTTAAATGTTTTCATAGCAAACCCCAGTGATAGTTATGAATTAATAGTTTTGAGTTAGGAATTATGTCTTTAGTAAGATTTGAATTTGGTACTGTTCTGCGGATGCGATTTAATCGGTGAGGGAATGAATGCAGGATGTGTTTTCTGATTTTCATTTCAGCCACAGCCAAAATTCTATCAGAATTTTAAATCAATCCTGAACGATTGTCAACGTAATAATTAACTTTATTTAAAGAGAGAATTTTATCTAAAAGCTTCTAATGCCCTGCCGTTTTTTCCACGCGCACTTGCCAGCACTGAATCCAACAATTCTTTTACGTGAATATCATTTTTAAATTCTTCAGTGCTTAACAATGATTGTTTTTCTTTCAACGTTTTACCGCTGAGGAATAAAATATTGAAAGCCTTTTTCAAAAGTAAAATTTCATCAGGGGAATAATTTTTTCTTTTCAGCCCAATCACATTAATGAATCTTTCTTTTGAAGGATTTCCTTCAACAGTTACAAACGGTGGAACATCTTTATTTATCCGGCTCATAAATCCTATTAAACAGTTTTTCCCGATAGTCGTAAACTGGTGAACGCCAACAAGTCCGCCTATGTAAGCAAAATCATCTATGTGAACATGTCCGGCAAGCTGTGTTCCGTTTGCTATGATAATATTACTGCCGAGAGCGCAATCATGAGCAACGTGTGTGTAAGCCATCAGCAGATTGTTATTTCCGACAATCGTTTTTCCTTTATTTGAACTTGTTCCCTGGTGAATGGTGACACATTCACGAATTGAATTGTTATCACCGATTATCACCTGCGAAGCTTCACCTTTGTATTTTAAATCCTGGCTAACATTTCCCAATACAACTCCCGGATGAATGATGTTGCCTGTGCCCATCTTCAATGGTCCGTAGATAGTTGAGTTATCCTTGATGATGCTGTTATCCCCAATCTCAACATCGCCCTTGATTACCGCGTGTGCACCAACTTCTACATTGCTGCCTAGTTTTACTGTTGATTCAATTACTGCTGTCGGATGAATGTTCATTTGTATTTGTCAATAATGTTTATCGCAACTTAGAAAAATGTTTGCGCAATCTCAAAGGAAGTAAAAGATTGGTAGTGTCCTAATTTCACATTTTGTCATCCCGCACTTGTTTCGGGATCTATTAAACTAAGAAGGTTCTGAAATAAATTCAGAATGACAGATTGGCAATTTGAATATAATAGTGAAATTAGGACACCACTAAATATTATACAAAGCACGAATTATTTACTCAATCCGCATAACCGGGTACAGGTTCAACTGCTTATCCCAGTACGGTGAAAGTTTATAAAAAAAGTTTAATCGTTCACGCGGATTTCTTCTGAACTCTTCATTTTCGTTGAGCAACTTTTCAAATTCTTTTTTCAGTTGAGGATCATCTTTCAACATTTGCTCAGCCACTTTTTCCATAACGTAACTTTCAAAATATTCCTTCTGTTCAAAGATGGAATTCATAAATCCCCATTTAACAAATGAGTCATCTGACCTTGGTTCAAGCGCGTGGGCAATTACTCTTAATGTTCTCTGGTCTGTTCTGATGATGTAAGTTCCTGCCGGAACGTTTACTTTTTCAGAAAAGGTATCATAGTCAAACCCAACTCTTTGTCTTCCTTCATTTGAAGCTGAAGATAATTTTATATTCTTAAACCTGTAGCGTGTAACTTCCATAGTTTTATTTTCAGTCAAAGTTTCTGCTTCAACACCATGAAGTTTTAACCTGTCAACTAAGTAACTAAATTCTTTAGGAATTAAGTATGCAGACGGAAGCTGCACAGAATCAGAAGAGACAACATCATTATAGAACCTGATGTTAAAAGTTTGTTTCTCGTTTGTGTAAACTAATTTTGATCCGCCGGAGATTGATGAAGAATCAGTATAGAACTTAAATCCTTTAAATGGTCTCTCCGAAAATTTATCCGTCGATTTTAAAGCAACAGGAAAATATTTTTTCTCCTTGCTGAAATTTTCTATTGACTGAACATCAGCTTCTTTGTTGAGGTTGATGAGTTCATCAGCATTGTCGTTCATGAATCTCATTACTGTTTCGAGAACTACTTTTGTAGAGAATACCCTATCCTTATATGGTTTCATCATGTGAGTTTCAACAAGCAAAGCTGGTCTGTTCTGAATTGCAGCATAACCGGTTGAGAATCTCGGTGTCGCCGCGTAATCAGAAACACCCGACTCAAAACCTTTTGACCAATCTTTAAAAGCCACATAAGGAAAAATCAGATAATCATTTTGTTCAACTTCCTTCGTTAGAAAGGGAACAAATTTATTATCCAGAAATTTTGCTGTGCCGGAATAAATATTCGCAAAATGTTCAACAGCATACGTGATGGTGTATTGATAATCCGCGCCGTCGGTTGTGTGTGTATCAACAATAAAATCAGGCAGCCATTTGGAAATTAGCTGAAGCATATACTGCATTTCAAGTGCATCTGCTTTTAGCCAGTCGCGGTTAAGATTATAATTTTGAGATGTGGTTCTCCATCCCATTTCTTCAGGTCCGTTTTGATTTATCCTGTTGTACTTACTTATTCTTTCGTGAGCATCAACTGAAAAAATAGGGATTACAATAATGTTAAGTTTATCAAGAAGATTTTCTTTTTCTTTTGTGATGAGAATTTCTCTGAGCAAAAGCATTGAAGCATCTTTACCCTCAATTTCACCTGAATGAATTCCGTTGATAATTAATAAAGTCGGCTTACCTGATGATTTAAATGCCGCCGGATCAAATTCTTTTTGTTTTGTGATCGCAAAAAATTTCAGATCTCTTGCCTGCGGTGATGTTCCAAACGAAAATAACTTTGCATAGTCTGAGTTATCATCAAGCTGCTGAAAATATTTCATCGTTTCATTATAACCTGACGTGGAGACATAACCGGAGTTTTCAAACCTGGTTATCCAGTTAGCTTCAATTTTATTTTGTGCAGCTAGTATTCCGGCAACAGTTGCCATTTGTAAAATAATTAGGACGAAATTCTTCATAACATTCCGATATTTTTTTATTCAGTGGTTAAAAGTTAATTGAAAGACTTAAATGTCACAAAACTTTTTCGATTATGTTATAGCTCTCGAAAATTAATTTTAAACAGGCTAAAGGAGTTAACCGGTCATCACTTTTTACACCAACTTAAATTAAACTATGTTTATATTTGAGCGTCTAATTCAGTGAAGTAAAAAAATTCTGATTAAAGTAAACAGACTTTGAATTGAATTTAACTGGTCACGATTTTTATTTAGCTTTGAATCATTATAAAAGGAGTTACTGATGGACATACCTGTTTTCGACAGGAGTAATTATCTAAAGGGACTTTTAATTACCGCACGCAAGGACAATCAATTAACTGAAGAAGAAAAAAATATTATTAAGGGGATTTCTGACAGGCTGGGATTCGCAAAAGATTTTTATGATGAAGTAATTCAGAACCTGCTTGCGAATAAATATATAAAAGAAGACCCCATAAAATTTTCCGATCCTAAAATCGCTGAATCATTTCTTATTGATGCGCTTAAACTTTCTTTTTCTGATACTTCAGCACCTACTCCGGAGCTGGACTGGCTGAGAGGTGTTGCTAAAGTCAATAACATTAAACCGGATTGGTTTGAAGAACAATCTCATAAAGTTAAGAACAGTCCGTTCATAACTAAACAAACAGAGTTTGCTCTGTACTCAATAATATAGTCTACCTCTAAAATAGTCATCCCGCTCCACTAACAGCGGGATGATTTTTTCTGATTGAATTCATCAGTAAAATCTCGCCAAACATAAAAAAGCGTTATCGCCCACTTATCAGATTTTTCTTGAATATTTAGTTTATCAGTTTAATTTTTGCACACTTTTTCAATTCCAAATTCATCAAAGGACAAAATATGAACAGATACCTTTCGATTGTTTTCTTTCTGCTGTTAAGCATTTCAGTTTTTGCACAGGAAGAAGCAAGACTTTTAAGATTCCCAACTATCCACGGCAGCAATATAGTTTTCAGTTATGCCGGTGATCTTTACACTGTTTCAGCAAACGGGGGAACAGCAAGAAAACTTACAAATGATATCGGTTATGAAATGTTTGCAAAGTTTTCTCCGGATGGAAGATCAATTGCATTCACAGGTCAATACGACGGCAATACAGAAGTTTATACAATTCCGGCTGAAGGCGGAATTCCTTTCAGAGTTACTTACTCAGCAACACTTGGGCGAGATGATGTTTCAGACAGAATGGGACCGAACAACATTGTAATGGGATGGAGAGATAATTCAACTGTTGTACTTCGATCACGATGGATTGAATTCAATGATTTCAAAGGTCAGTTATATACTGTTAATTCAAAAGGCGGGTTGATGGAACAACTGCCTTTGCCTCGTGGCGGTTTCTGTTCATATTCACCGGATGCTTCAAAGCTTGCGTATAACAGAGTGTTCAGAGAATTCAGAACATGGAAACGTTACCGCGGCGGTCAGGCAGATGATGTATGGATTTATGATTTCAAAACAAAAAAGATCGAGAACATTACGAACAATCCTGCACAGGATATTATTCCTATGTGGGCAGGTACTAAAATATATTTTATCTCTGACCGCGATAAAAGAATGAATCTTTTTGTTTATGATCTTTCAACTAAAGAAACAAAAAAGCTTACAACATTCAGTGAATATGATATTAAATATCCTTCGGTTGGTGATAACGCAATAGTCTTTGAGAACGGCGGATATATTTATAAGCATGATTTAACTTCCGGCAAAACTGATAAAGTCCAGATTTTTATTAATGAAGATTTTGATTCAGGAAGAGGCGGACTAATCGATGTAAGCAGGAACGTAAGCAACTATGAAATTTCACCCGATGGAAACAGGGCATTGTTCGGTGCGCGAGGTGAAATTTTCACTGTCCCGGTTAAATATGGCAACACAAGAAACCTTACCAACACATCGGGAATACATGAAAGAAATTCCAAATGGTCGCCTGACGGCAAATGGATTTCATACATTTCAGATGAAAGCGGCGAAGACGAAATTTATATAATGGCACAGGATGGAAAATCAGAACCGATAAAACTTACTGACGGTGATAAGAATTATAAGTATCAGCCTTTGTGGTCGCCCGACAGTAAAAAATTATTGTGGGCTGACAGAGAGCAACGGCTTCAGTTTGTTGATATTGATTCAAAGGATGTAACACTCGTCGCCAAATCAGATGCGTTTGAATTTAATGCTTACGAATGGTCACCCGATAGTAAGTGGATAACCTACTCAAATCCTGAAGTTGAAGTGATGACAAAAGTAAAACTCTATTCACTTGAAAGTAAAAAGACTATCGATATCACCGATGGCTGGTATTCAACTTACGGTTCAACATTCAGTTCTGACGGAAAATATCTTTACTTCGTTTCTAACAGAAGTTTCTCACCAAGGTACAGCCAGACTGAGTGGAATCACATCTACCAGGATATGGCAAAAATTTATTTGGTCACTCTTGCGAAGGATACAAAATCACCATTCGAACCAAAGAGCGATGAAGTTGTAATTAAAGATGATTCAAAGAAAGAAGAAGACAAGGATAAAAAAGATAAGGACAGCAAAGTATCAGTAAAGGTTGATGAAGACGGCATTCAATCAAGAATACTTGAACTGCCCGTTGAAGCATCAAACTATTTTAATCTTTTATCAGTTGGTGAAAAACTTTATTACCAGAGAAACGGAAGCAGTGATTCACGACCAAAACTTTTTATGTTCGATATGAACAAACAAAAAGAAACCGAACTTGGTGAAATCGGCGGTTATGAAGTTTCTGCGGATAAAAAGAAAATGCTTGTATCACAGCAGGGTTCTTATGCTATAATTGATCTTCCTTCATCTAAAATAGAAATGAAAGAAAAACTAAATCTTTCAGATATGAAGATGAATCTTGACAGATACGCTGAATGGAACCAGATATTCAACGAATGCTGGAGGCAGATGCGCGACTTCTTCTATGCGCCAAATATGCATGGAGTTGATTGGGCTGCAATACGAAAAAATTATGAGCCGCTTGTTAAATATGTAAATCACCGTGTTGATCTGACTTATATTATCGGCGAGATGATAGGCGAATTAAATGTCGGTCACGCTTATGTCGGCGGCGGTGATTATCCAAGACCCGAAAGAATTCAGCTTGGTTTACTTGGCGCACAAATAGAAAAAGTTCCTTCATCAGGATATTTTAAAATCAAAAAAATTCTTAAAGGAAATAACTGGAGTAACAACACCCGTTCACCTCTTACTGAAATCGGTGTTAATGTTAACGAAGGTGATTACATAATAGAGATCAATGGAAAACCGGCAAACAAAATCGCGAACATTTATTCCGAACTTGTAAACACTGCCGGTAAACAGGTAACACTAACGGTTAATTCATCTGCTAAAAAAGAAGGAAGCCGCGAATCCGTTGTTGTGCCTATGTCTGATGAACATGATCTTTACTACTTAAACTGGGTTCAGGATAATATTGATAAAGTAAACAAAGCTACTGACGGAAAAGTCGGTTACATTCACATTCCTGATATGGGTCCTGGCGGACTTAATGAATTTGTAAAATATTATTATCCGCAACTTCGCAAGCAAGCGCTCATCATTGATGTACGCGGTAACGGCGGCGGAAACGTTTCACCAATGATCGTTGAAAGATTAAGAAGACTTCCGGCAATGATTGATATAGCCCGCAACACCGCGACAGGATTTAATCCCGGCGGAACACACGTTGGTCCGAAAGTAACATTGCTTGATGAATTCTCTGCAAGTGACGGTGATATTTTCCCTTACAGGTTTAAATATTATAAACTCGGTAAACTTATTGGTAAACGTTCGTGGGGCGGAGTTGTAGGTATAAGAGGAACACTGCCAATAGTTGACGGCGGTTTCCTAAACAGACCTGAATTTTCACGCTACGATCTTGAAGGAAATGAATGGGTGATGGAAGGTCATGGAGTTGATCCTGACATTTACGTTGACAACGATCCCGCAATGGAGTTTGAAGGAACAGACCAGCAGCTTAACAAAGCAATTGAAGAAGTGCTGAATGAGCTGAAGAATAATCCGGTCAAACTCCCGGAACCACCACCATACCCGGATAAAAGGTAGTTGTTAATTAATAGATTTATGTTATGAAATAAAGAGTCCCGCTTAGGCGGGACTTTTTATTTACTTGTCCGGCTTTGACGGATTAAAGAGGTTATATGGCATCTTAACAATTAAAGAATTAGACCCAAGATTATTCCTCCAATAACAGTAATAATAACACCAATAAAAATCTGTCTTCCGTATTTCTCCCAAAAGTTTGAAGTATTAGTATTCTCATTGTTCGGGTTGCTTTTGCTAATCATATTGATGTTCTCGACATAGGAGAGATTTTCATTTTGCTTATCAATAGCTAAGGTTAATAAATCATTTGCATTAGTCCTAACCCTATGTAGCATATGTTCTAATGTCTTTACATTATCTGTTACTATTGAGCTTCCCAAATTATTGCCCTTCGATATAAGAGCAGTCTGAAAACCATTTTTCTCTCTTTCAATGTAATGTTCATTAAAAGTTTCAGATAATCCTTTTACCTCTTTTATATCTTCGTCCAAAATTCTGTTTTTACCAAACGATTCAATTAACGATTCTATCCAGATATTTAATATTTCCTTAAAATGATTTTGTGTTAAATCATTGGTTGCATTATTTGCAAAAGAACCTCTGATATTTTCTCTTGCTAACTTTTCAACTAATTCCTTCATATCTTTTCTTTGTCGATTTTCAACTTCAAATTTCTTTGTACGAAATATTAAATCGAATTTATTTTTATTGAAATTACTTGGCATTGTTTATTCATAAAAACTAAAAAGTGTCAAAATCATTTTTATAAACGAATAAGTAAATTATAATTAAAAATATAAGGGTCGTAAAAATAAAAGACACATATATATTTTCAGTTATAAAAGAAGAATAGAAAACAACTAAGTACCATGTTATGCCAAGAAAAAATGAGATATTGATTCTCTCTTTGGTCTGCGAGAACTTTGATTTTATTTTATTATGCTTTTCTTTTATTTCCAAGTACTGTTTTGGTTCGATAAATAGCTCATATTTTTTCAAAATATCTGATGCTTTTTTTATCTCAGCCTTACCTACTTCAGTTAATTCATAAGTGTACTCAGGAGGAATACTAGGTTCACCAAACTCATTCGTTATTATTCGCGCTTCTTTTAACTTACCTTCTAAAATAGGTTTTTGAATGTCATCTTTCTCTTTCATACTTTAGCCATATAACGTCGTGTTATCCCGAATAGTAGGGACAAGTTGTTAAACCACAACGCCGTGTTTATAATTATTTAAAAGATTAAATGTGTTTATTTTTCTAAAGGACTCTATTCAAAAGTATCGAACCGGATAATTTTTTTCTTTTTACAGTATTGTTTACCCGCCTTTGGCGGGATTCTTTACTTATTAAAGATGTTATATTTCTTCCTCATACAATATCAGAGATAAGTTGATTTAATTCCAATAGAATTTGACCTTCTCTTATTTGTGAATGATTTTTAAAAATGAATTTGTAATCTTTATGATAAAGTTTGTAGTATTGATATAGCCTAATGAGTAGTGATAGTCTTTCATATGAAAGACCTTGTTTTAATAAGAGTTCAATTAATGCACTAACAAGTCCTTTATCATCATTAATTCTGTACGTAAAAACAAATTGTCCTTTTAAATTTTCACCTAAATCGGCTAGCTGGGAAATGTAATCAACTACATTTTTTATTTGAGTTTCATTTAGCTGTACTTTGCCAGAGCTACTTCTAATTCTATTCTTAATTTCTTTAAATATAATTTTAGCAGATTCTTCGCTTTTTACTTCGCGCATACTTTCTCTAAAAGATTTTTCAGGAACTGATGATTCATAGAAGATTGGGTTAGGTTTACTTCGAGAATAATCTAAAAACCTATCTAAAAATTCTTTGCGTAATGATAATACATTAATTGCACCACTTTTATAATCATTTGTATTCTGATCGGGAATACTTGTTGAGCTAGTTGTAAAAATTTGGGTCGGAATACCTACTATTGTAGCGTTTATTAAATTAGACAAATATCTTTCTTGTCTTGCGATGGTTTTAATTCTTTTAAAAAATTTATTTCTTTTTAATAGTGATGTTCCAGCAAAGATAGTAGAAAGCAAATCAATAAGTCTTTTCTTATGACCAGTTAAAATTGATTCTGAGATTAACTCTAAAGTATCTTGAGAAAATATGTTGTCAATTTGACTAAAAAATATGTCTGAAAAATTTGATGGAACATTCCCAAATTGTCGTCGTGGTAGAACGATAAAATCAAGATGCAAGCGATCAATAAAAGAAATAAAATCGTAAAAAATTGTTGAATCGTTAAAGATATTTTGCTTAGCAGTTTCATCTTTTTTAACAGAATACTGTTTGGGAAGATTTATTAGCAAATAACTGTAAGCATTATAAATATCTATAAATCTTGAATATTCAGATTTGCCAGAAATATCTGGGTGATATTTTTTTGCTAAATTTCTAAATGAATTTTTTACTTGTGATAGAGAATAATCTGGATTATCAATTTCCAGAACTTTATATGCGTCTGAAATCGTCATTTCTAAAGGCTCTCAAAAAATTCATCGGCTCTAAAACTACCACGATTAGCTTTGGGATATAATACTGTAACCAATCCTTTATTACAATAATATCGAGTTCTATACTGAAGTATGGGTTCAACTTTATAACTTCCCCAAGTGTGTTCATATATTTTCAAGTCAGGGTGAGTTAATATTTCTAAATGTTCTTCATTTGTATCTATCGTTTCTGGGAAAGCTCGTTCCTCAGCATAAATCAAAATATAAGCAGGTGTCAAGATTAAATAATCAAAAGTAAAACCATATTGCTGTTCTAAATTTTCCCCTATATAACTCTTTCTAAATTCATTAAAGCTATCATTTATAACGTCAGAGTCTTCAAAAATTTTATTTGCAGAATACCATATAATTCGCATTGTATCTTGTTCAATTTCAATACCCGTGATATAATTTGTACTATAACCATCTGGTAAGTCTAATATAAGAGTGTTTCCACATTCCTTTATAAAAATTTTTATAACATTAAATGCTTCATCAATATTGGAAATTTTAATTAATGGTGGGAAATTATTTTTAATTGCTTTCATAGAAAGAGACCAAAAGTCAAATAATCCTAATTCAACAAAATGGGTTTCTCTATTAATGAAACTCTTATCTTCTTTATTTATTACATATCTTTTCATAGAAATAGGACTAATACATATCCCCGAATTGGCGGTTCTCAATCCGGTTGATATTCACGAATTATTTTCTGATCTATAAACCGCTTACTTAAATCAACAAAGGCTTAAACTATTTTTATAAAATTATTTAGCGATAATTTTATAATTCAGTCCTGGTTTATAGTTGAGAAAAATATTCTCCTCTACAAACTCATAACTCATCACTCTTAACTCATAACTATTTTCTCTCCCGATCCGCTTTCCACATACAAGCCTAACCTGTACAACTGCCGCAAAGCCTGCCCCGGGATTTTTTTTGATTTGGTAACTGGGGCGACATAAATTCAATAGCAACTTAAACCAACCAAAAACAAAACTCAACCAAAATTTAAAAATCACACACCCCTCTCCTTACTAAGGAGAGGGGGAAGGGGTGAGGTTGTTTCTTTCCTCTTCTTCTCAATAAACCTCTTCCCCTCCTCCACCTTACCCGCGGATATGTAATAAGCAGTAAAAGGCGAAAACCCCGCCTTCCTCAAAAACCCGGTCGGACTCTGTATCCCGCGTGCCGCAAACACAGACTTGAAATTAAACTTTAACTTAACACCAACCCTTTCCCCCATTTATTCAACAAAAACAAAAAAAATTTCTTTATGTATGTATGATATGTGAATGGATACGTACTGAATGTGAACAGATATGTACTCAACGTGAACAGGAATGTATTTAATCTGAACGGGAATGTTCTTAACGTGAATGAGAATGTACTCGATGTGTATAGAAATGTATTAAACGAGAATGGAAATGTGCTCAGTGTGAACGGGAATGTACTAAACTTGAATCAGAATGTACTCTTTGTAAACTCAAAACTCCTTAACTAGATAAGATCAGCGATTCCACCTGCGGGGTACAAGTTTTAATTTTTGAAGTACTTGGGATTAGTGATATCTCCCGGCCTGAAGCAAGTTGATTTGACAATAGCCCAATAAAAAAGGCGACCATTCCTGATCGCCTTTAGATTCATATTTTACTTTGGGTAAAATACCATCAACTTCATTACTTCATCAGCACAAATTTTTTCGATGCGGTAAAGTTCTTTGTTTCCAACCTGTAGACGTACATTCCGCTTGAAAGATTTTCCGGTTGGAATTTCACATCATACCTGCCGGCTTTTTGCGTTTCATTAATTAATGTAGCAACCTTTTCACCAAGCAGGTTATAAATTGCAAGTGTAACAAATCCTTCTTCAGGAATTGAATAACTTATTTTTGTGGTTGGATTAAAAGGATTCGGATAGTTTTGTTCAAGTGAATAAACATAAGGAACTTTTACTTTCACTTCAACTTCCGGTGAATACTCATATGTTCCGTCAAAGTCGATTTGTTTCAACCTGTAAGAATATCTTCCTGCCGGTACTTTTGAATCGACAAATGAATAAAGCTTCGCCTGTGTTGTTGTACCGTAACCTTCAACAAATCCGACTTTCTGGAATTCATTATCAATTGATTTTCTTTCAACTTCGAAACCATTGTTGTTGGTTTCAGTAGCAGTTGACCAGCTTAACATCACAACATCATCATTAGCTGAAGCTGAGAATGATGTTAATTCAACAGGTGTAACATATGTACCTAAAACTGCAAAGTTGTCAACAGTCCACCACCAGTCCCATCCGGGTTGAACTGATCTTAGCCTGATTTTAACATTAGATTGACCCGCGGCAAGCTGACTGATATTGATTGATTCATGTGTATTTCTAACATCAACACCAACCTGGTCCCAAACACCTGTCCAGGTGGTTCCGCCATCTGTGCTGATTTCAAGATGAGCTTCGTCCTGTGCATCCAGAATTCTCCAGTCGTTATCAAAATGAATAACAACTAACGGGTAGTTACTGCAATTAAATGTTTGCGTGATCATTGACGTTGTATTCATTGTTGTATTACTGCCGCAATCATCAGATTCGGCAGAGAATACTCCTCCTGATGATGCTGCGGGTAACGTATACGTATTCGGGTAAGGCGGGGTAAAGATTTCCCAAACGCAGGCTCCACCATTGTTAGTGATAGTCCATGCGCCTGTTCCGCTTTCAAACTTGTCCGAAAAAAGTGTATCAGTAACCTGGTTAGGATCTGTGACATTTATGTAATCAACTTTTGTTTTTGTCGCGAAATTTGTGCCGTCTGAAACAGTAAGCTTAACAGTAAAAACTCCGAAGTTAGTGTAAGTCCATTGCGGGTCTTCAACAGTTGCATCAACAACTCCGTCATTATTAAAATCCCACTGCCAGGAGGTAATCGGGTTAGGCTGTCCGATTGATAAATCTGTAAACTGAACTGTCAGCGGTGCATTTCCTGAAGTTATGTTTGCCGTAAAATCAGGAGTGATAGGGCCCTCAATATATCCCCGGTCTGCAAATACGGGAATGATTTGAGCAAGGTGGCTTCCGCTGTAAACCGTCTGGTCGGCGGCAATAAATGCATTTGCTGCATCCTGCTGGTTTGAACTGCTGTTTGTCATTGCAAGTGCTTCAAGAAAATCCGTATCCGTAGCTTCTTTACCTATAAGATCCCAGATCGACATTAATGATGAAGCCCACATCTGACCATCAGTATGAATGGTACCGGTTAAACCCTGAGGATAGTGAGCAGTGTAATTAACAATACGTCCGGCCCAGAATGGATTATGTCCATCCCAAACAAATACCCAGAAGTAGGCTGGGTGCGATGGAGTTAGTATTCCTTTGCCTCTGATATATGATGTGGTCCAGTAATCTCCACATCCTTCGCTTAATCCCTGAACCTGTGAAAGTGAGCCGGCGGTTAACCAGTCATGAATACCGTGACCTAATTCGTGTAACACAACACCAACATCTTCAGCATCATCAACGCCGCCATCCCCGAATGCCAGTTGTCCGGTTGAAGGTATATAGTGAGAGTTATCATCACCGCTTAATCCATGAGGATCAACACGTACACCACCTGTATATTGGAATGGGTGTAAAGTAATGCCTAATGAATCATTAATCCATCTCATTGAAGCATCAATAAGAAAGTAAACATTTACAGCTTCAAAATTATCGCTGCTCCTTGTATAATGGAATTCACTTGTTGCACTTGTGTGGAGTCCGGTAAATGGAGATTCAAAATCCACTATCTCCGCATATGGACCTTTTAAAGAATATACTCCGCCCTCAAATGTAATATCATTTAAAACTCTGAACTCACGGTGGGCAGTAAGCGAATCCGAATCGAGGTCATTATTGTCAACAAAACCTGCTGTTCCATAGGATGTTCTTGCATGAGTGATTGGATCCGGATCAAATACGTATCCGGTCCCGTTTACTAGATTTGGATTATCGGGACCATCTTTATGATAGCAGGATTTATCGACAACTCTAAAAATTTCGCCCGATTGAGCATTTACCATAACTTCCCAGTCACCGTATACACCTTCTTTCGGTACTATATTTACAAGTTGCGCAAGTGTAAACTGACCTTTGTTGAAATAGACTACCGTTTGTGATTTTTCAAGCTCTATTGAGCTGGATACTCCTAGATATTGTTTGGCTGATGCCAGAGCATCCTGTGCTGAGATATTTAAAGTTGAAAGGTCAGGTGATTCTTTAGTATCATACGAAACTTTGTAACCATTCATTACGAAAATGACTTGGTTGTTACTATTAATCGTAACGTTTATTGTAGAATTGTAAACAGGATAATCTCCAATATATTGAGCAAAGTGAATGTGATACCCTGCCCTGGTTTCCGTTGTAGTTACATACCGAAGGTCGCTAAGATCACTTTTAATTTTTAATATTTGAGCGTTTTCAAAAAGATATTGCTCAGCCATTTGCCTGGGTAAAGCAGGTGTAACCGCATAATCCGGTTTGTATAAAGCTACAGGAATTCCTGAATTCACATCATATCTGATGTTATTCCGGACAATACTATTTTCCTGTACGTCAGGGTTAATTATTAATGACCTGTTCTGAACAGGTTTCTGCGAATAAGAAAAATTATACGCAAACAACATAACGATCAGAACGAATCCAAAATGTCTGAAGATACTTTTAACCATTTAAGACTCCGAAAAAAAATTTTAAAATATAAAGATTACAAGAAGTAATATTTGTCGATCAAACTTACAGATTAATTCTATCCATTTACAATAGAGTAATTATTTAAAATTATTAGTATGAATAAATAAATTTCATTCAATCAGTTAATTTGTGTCAACTGTCAACATTAGGTATTTATAAATAATTAAAGCCGCTTACCAGAAAAATTCATTTAGATTGCCTAAATAAGAAAGTCTAACTGTATTTAAATCCCGTTTGTCCTTTGTCCGCCTTATCTCTAATTTTGTAAAGTAAATTTTATTTAAGTATGAATTAGAAAATGACTCTCACCAAACACATTTCTAAAAGGAAATTATTATGCAAAAGATGAAAGCACTCGTAAAAAAATATGCAAAGCCGGGAATCTGGATGGATGAAGTTCCTGTTCCCGAATACGGTCCGAATGATGTGCTGATAAAAATTCAAAAAACATCTATATGCGGAACTGATATTCACATCTATAACTGGGATGAATGGGCTCAAAAAACAATTCCGGTTCCAATGCATGTCGGACACGAGTATGTGGGAATCGTCGAAGCATTTGGCAGCAACGTTCACGATGTAAAAGTCGGAGAACTTGTAAGCGGTGAAGGTCACATTGTTTGCGGAACATGCCGCAACTGCCGTGAAGGTCGCGGACATCTTTGCCCGAATACAAAAGGTGTTGGTGTTAACCGTCCCGGATGTTTCGCGGAATATCTTGTAATTCCTGTATCAAATATCTGGCATTGCGATCCAAAACTTCCCAAAGAATATTTTTCAATATTTGATCCGCTTGGAAATGCAGTACATACGGCATTAGCATTCGACGTACTTGGTGAAGATGTATTGATAACAGGCGCGGGACCTATAGGTATTATGGCTGCCGCTGTTGTTAAACATTCAGGCGCAAGAAATATTGTTATCACTGATATGAATCCTTACAGGTTAGACCTTGCAAAGAAAGTCGGCGTTACGAGAGCAGTTAACATCAAAGAAGAAAAACTGAGTGACGTAATGAAAGACCTTGGGATGGTTGGAGGTTTTGATGTCGGACTTGAGATGAGCGGTAGTCCTTACGCATTTAATGATATGATTGATGTAATGTACCACGGCGGCAAAATGGCTCTGCTTGGTATTCTTCCTGAGAAAGCAGCAATCAACTGGAACAAGGTTATATTCAATGGTCTTACCATTCGCGGTATTTACGGACGAATGATGTTTGAAACCTGGTTCAAGATGCAGGCAATGGTTCAAAGCGGACTTAACCTCAATACAATTATCACACACCGCTATAAGATTGACAATTACCTTGAAGGCTTTGAGATAATGAAGTCTGGGAATTCAGGTAAAGTTGTGCTGGATTGGGAGTGAGTCTGGATGCAGGTTGCTGGATACTAGCTACAAGAGAATCGAAATAAATTTTAACAATTCTTTATGATTGAAAATGAGTTACAAGAATTTAGAAATATGGCAGCTTGCAAGAGAATTGGTTATAGAGATTCATAAAATGACTTTAGCATTACCTAAAATTGAAATGTATGAAGAAGGAAGTCAAATCAGAAGATCCTGTAAATCTGTGAAGTCAAATATTGTAGAAGGATACGGAAGAAGAAATTATAAAAGTGATTATATACGGTTTATAACAATGGCTTTAGCTTCTAATGATGAAACGATTGATCATCTCGAGACTTTGTTCGAAACCATGTCTCTTACAGATAATGTATTGTACGATGAACTTCACTCTAAACTTGAAACGTTAGGTAAAAAGCTAAATCGTTTTTTGCAATCAGTTGATAAGGAACATTTAAGCGACAAATAATTTATTAACACTGGCTATACATGTTGTCTTGATTTAACCAGAATCCAGCATCATGTATCCAGTATCGAACATAGGAGACAAAATGTTTATAAATATTAAATCACACTACACAGACATTCTTTCACAAATTGAATCCGAAGGTTTGCTCAAGAAGGAACGTATCATCACCTCGCCACAACGCGCAAATATTGAAGTGAAAGGTGGACAGAAAGTTTTAAATATGTGCGCTAATAATTATCTCGGGCTTGCTGATAATCCCGAAATAATTAATGCTGCCAAAGAAAGTTTTGAGCATTGGGGATATGGTCTTTCATCTGTCAGGTTTATCTGCGGAACTCAGGATGTTCACAAACAGCTTGAACAAAAGATAACCGAGTTTCTTGGAACAGAAGATACAATCCTTTACACATCTTGCTTTGATGCTAACGGCGGATTATTCGAAACACTTCTCGGTGAAGAAGATGCAATTGTAAGTGATGAGTTGAATCACGCGAGTATCATTGACGGAATCCGTTTGTGTAAAGCGCAACGTTATCGCTACAAGAACAATGATATGAATGATCTTGAAGAAAAATTAAAAGAAGCTAAGGCAAATAATGCCAGACACATTCTTATCGCTACCGATGGCGTGTTTTCAATGGATGGTTACATCGCAAACTTAAAAGGCATTTGTGATCTTGCCGACAAGTATAACACAATGGCAATGGTTGATGATTCACATGCAGTTGGATTTATGGGTAAACATGGTAAAGGTACTCACGAACACAATGATGTAATGGGAAGAATAGATATCATCACCGGAACTCTCGGCAAAGCACTCGGCGGTGCGAGCGGCGGTTACACAAGCGGAAGAAAAGAACTTATCGATTTATTAAGACAACGTTCACGACCATATCTTTTTTCAAATACAGTTGCACCGGCAATTGTTGCAGCATCTATAAAAGTTCTTGATATGTTAAGTTCAACAACAAACTTACGCGACAAGCTTGAAGAGAACACAAAATATTTTCGTGAAAAGATTTCTAAAGCAGGATTTGAAATAAAGAAGGGTGTTCATCCAATTGTACCAATTATGTTCGGGGATGCAGCGCTGTCGCAAAAGTTCGCTGCGAAGATGCTTGAGAAAGGCGTGTATGTGATCGGCTTCTTCTTTCCTGTGGTACCAAAAGGAACAGCGAGAATACGTGTGCAGATTTCTGCGGCACATACAAAAGCCGATCTTGATTTTGCAGTTGAGAAATTTATTGAAGTGAAAAAGGAACTTGGGATTTAAAAGAAAGAATTTCACAGAGTTCCACTGAGAAGACACAGAGAAACACGGAGAAAAATTGGAAGAGTTTAATGAATTAACACAAAAAATTATTGGCTGTGCACTTGAAGTACACAAAAGTCTTGGACCGGGATTACTTGAATCAGCTTATGAAGAGTGTTTGTGTTATGAATTAGATAAATCAAAATTATTTTATGAGAGGCAAAAAGCTGTTCCTGTAGTTTATAAAGAGATTAAACTTGAATGTGGTTACAGATTGGATTTACTGATCGAAAACAAAGTAGTAGTTGAATTAAAATCAATCGATTTAATCGCGCCAGTTCATACTGCACAAATATTAACATACATGAGATTTGCTGAAAAGAAGATTGGACTATTGATTAATTTCAACGTAACGAAACTAAAAGATGGTCTTAAAAGATATGTGTTATAAACTCAGTGTAACTCCGTTCCGCCTCGGCGGATTCTCTGTGTTTCTCAGTGAAATTCTTTTTGCCTTAAAGACTTCACCTTAAAAATAACATAGCAACACCAGCCACTGCAAGTACAGCCCCGGTATATGCCCGCCAGTCTAACTTCTCTTTGTAAATATATCGCAGCATCGGCAGCATAATTATCGGCATTGTTGACATTAGTGTTGCGGCTATTCCGACCTTTGTGTTAGCAACCGCAATTAAACTGCAGGTTATACCAAGGTATGGACCAAGTATAGTCCCAAGCAGTGTTGCACCGAAAGCGGATTTATTGTTCGAATAAAGTCTGATTGGATTTTTATATCGCTTAATAAGTAATGCAGCAGGAAGTAAAATCAATATCGAAGAAAACACTCTTACGAATGTTGCAACAAATCCGTTTATATCACCTTCTTCAAAAGCGAACTTGGCAAAGATAAGTCCTGCTGATTGACCAAGCGCTCCCATAAATCCAAAAAACAGTCCCACAGTTGTGATTTTATATTTTGCATTTGGATCAGTTTCTTTTCCAAGCACAACCAATGCAATACCGCCAAGTGTTACGAATATTCCTATCAAACCTAAAAAAGAAATTCTTTCACCAAGAAAAATGTATGCGAGCAATGTTGACATTGCCGGTGATAATGCCATCAGCAGCATGCTTATTCTCGCGCCGATGTAGCGGTACCCTTTAAATAAGAATGAATCACCGATGACAAGTCCGATTACACCGCTAATGATAAGGTTTGTGTATTGTGATGATGAAAGATTAAAACTGAAATTCATTATAAGTATCGTAGAGATGAGAAGCACCGAAGCCATAATCATCCTGTTGATGTTAAGCTGAAGTGATCCTGTTTTTTCTGCGGCTGATGAAAATGCAAGTGATGTTCCCGACCAGAGGAATGCAGTTGCAAGCGCGCTTAGTTCACCAAGGTATGGCATTAGTTCTTTCCGGATAATTTACTGTGTGAACTTAGTGAAAATATTTTTTATGTGTTGTTGAGTAGTTGTGTCTTTAGTGTTTTTATTTGTTGTGTGAAGTCGTTGAGTTTATCTATGGGGATGTCGTCTATTATGTTTGCGAGTTGTTCGGGGATGCCGGGGTGGATTAGTTTTGTAAGGGGGTGGTTGGGGATTGGTGGTTGGGGATTGGTCGTTGGGGATTGGTGGTTGGGGATTGGTCGTCGGGGATCGGGGGTGTATTGGATTATGTCGTTGGGAGTGCAGTGGAGCGCGAGGCAGAGTTTTTCTATTTGTGTGAGTTTGAGGGCTGAAAATTTATTCCTGATTATGCGGGCGGCGGTTTGTTTGTCGAAGCCATTCTTTGTAAGGAAAGCAATTTTGTTTTTGATTGCACGCTGTGCGAACAGTTTGTTAAGGTTGTATGTAAGCATATAAATCTCCTGCCGGTTGTTTTTGGATTGTTGACTAAATGTTTTGGCAATGTTAATTAATAGTTTGAGAAGTTGCAATAGTAAGTTGAGAATGTTAGTTAATAAGTCGAGAATGTTGAATAATAAGTTGAGAAGTTTGATTAATAAGTCGAGAATGTTAGTTAATAAGTTGAGAATGTTGAGTCATAAGTTGAGCATATTAAGTCATAATTTGAGAAGTTTGATTAATAATTTGAGAATGTTGGATAATAAGTTGAGAATGTTGGATAATAAGTTGAGAAGTTTGGTTAATAGGTTGAGAAGTTTTGTGGGTGTTTTGTGGGGGTTTGTTTGTTTTTTGCGTAAAATGAGGGGTGGGGAGGGAAATTTGCGAGGTTAATTGGGGGTGGGTGTTTTTTTTAAGGCAGAGGCGTAGTGTGTTAGGGACTGTCACGGCTTGGGCCGTGACAGGCAAGAAACGGGATTTGTGGTTTGTGAGGCATGGGTGGGGCGCAAGGGTTTGCGCCGCTACGGTTTTTTGTTTTAACCTTAGTAACTAATTAAGTGAGTAAATTTTTTTACCTTATTAGCTTATTGTTTTTTTTGATAAGGTAATAAGGTTTTTATTGTTTGTAATTTTAGAGCGTTACTAAGGTTAGGATTTTATAGTATTGTTGAATGGATAGTAGTTTTTATTGCGGGGTTTGGATGGAGCTTGTTTTGGATGCGGTGAGGACGTAATCGGGCTGAAGGAGGTTGTGAGTGTAGAGGGAAGATCAAAATTATTTTAATCGTAGTTACATTTCATAAATATCTTTCCTAAGTTTGTATCAATAACTATTAGCGGGCTCTATGAATTATCTATACTTTGGTGACTGCTTTCACTTGCTCAGGGATATTATTCCTGATGAATCTGTTGATTTAATTTTTATCGACCATTCTTTCAAACTGAATCTACCGAAGCAAAATATCACATTTAAAGCAGCGCTGTTAAAAGGTAAATTGAAACAGAGTCAGATTATGTTGGAGGTTTGAGGGATGTTTCGAAGTAAAAATAAATCAAGAAAATCATTTGATGAAGTTGAAGCAATTTATCGAGCGCACAGTAGTTTCTTAATGATGGTAGGAGGGGTCGTTGCTGTTGTGACATTAGTTTTTTTAATAGGCGGATATTTTACTTATTCGAATATCAATGAAACAATGGATGATGTTAGATTAAAAACTAAAAAATTCGAAGATAATATTAGAGATTCAATGAATTATCATGTAGATGTTGTAAGAAGAAATGTTGTACAACAAATTGAAAAAGAGTTTGACTCAAAAAACATTCGAGAATTAATTGAAGAGGTGGCAAGATATAAAGTTCAGCAATATGGAGACAAAAGAATTACAGAGATGATTGACTCAATATTGACTCCTAAAATTGAGTTGACAAATCTGGAACTCCTCAAACTTGCTGCTCAGAATGATAGTAGGCGATCATTAGATGAATTGAGAAAATTAAGTTCAAATTATTCATATTCATTTAGGACAGATGCAAAAAGATATTTTGATGAAGTCATTAATGAATATAATAATCCAATTTATCCTACTTACTTACAATTAAATTCCGAAGATGACATAGATTTGTATAAAATGAATGTTGAGGAATTGTCCAAACTCTATAGTTCAGTGGGAAAAGTAAGTAGACAATTGATTATCTATCATGTCAAAAGCTTAAAAGACCTACCATCTAAAACGAAGCGGGAGTTCTTCATTTCAAAATTGAAGATTGAAAAAAGCATTGAAATCTCAATAAGATTATCTTCTATTCTAATCCAGGAATTAAATTTGTCACTTAAACCAACTGAGTGGGATCGGGTATTAAATTATGGAAAGAATTAATAAACCACGCGTATTCCTTTCATACTCTTCAAATGACAAAGAATTTGTAAAGAAAGCGTTTGATGATCTGATGCGTTGTCAGATTACTCCATGGCGCGATGAAATTGAAATTCGGACAGGAAAATCTTTCCTGAAAACGATATTTGAAGATGGAATACCTACGTGCGATTCTGTATTAGTCTATTTGACTGAGGATTCGATTAAGTCAAAGTTTGTTGAAAGAGAATTGGATGTTGCATTGTTAAGTGAATTAAATGATAAAAATATTAGCATATTACCTTATGTTTCCGAAAAGTCATTGAGAAGTAGGTTAAGAGTGGATTTACAAAGTCTTCAACTCCCTGAATGGAACAAAAAAAATTATAACGTAGTTTTTCCCCAAATTGTCGCTGAGATATGGTTGAGTTATTTAGAAACTGCATCTAAAGCATTGTTGATGCCAATTCAAAACGAAAAATTGAAACTCGAATTGGAATTGGAAAAGTTCAGAGTAGATGATTCTGCACCATTTACAAAATCTGAAATAAAAGAATTTGAATTTTTATACTCAATTATTAATAAACGATCATTTGTTGAAGTTACATTGTCAGAAGAGCGTACATCTCTTATAGTTGCCAAAATTAAGGATAAAATTACATATTCTATAAGTACCATTGAATTATTAATAATGCTTATGAAAAAATGTTTCAACAATAATTCAGGCATCGGTATTAACTCAGATCAAACTTATACGGTAAATTCGTTTTTGAAAAGTATTATTTATAATATTCTAAGTACCCGTATTAAAACTGAAAAGTTAGAAATTACAAAAGTAATATTATCACAATTCCCATACCTTGAATTAAAATCTTCAAAATTAATTAAAGTTGAAAACAACGTTATGATTTTCTTGGATAAGACGTACAGGTTTTATCATTGGTTAACTTTTAAAAAAATAATTATAGATGATTTGGATTTTGTTCGGACGGGAAATGCAATTCCATTAGAGAAAAAAATTAAGGTGCGCTGAATTTATACTTGGTATTTACTTCAATATTTAAAGAATTGCATACTTTACCACTCCTTAGCAAAATTCTTTCCATCAGATTTTTTCTGCTGAGATTTTTCCGACTCTATATTTTCGATTTTATCTTTGGTAGGCAAGATTGAGGTACTACTGTATGTGGTCTAAGATTCCGGACAAGCCGGAATGACGGTGTGAGGAGGATGCGGAAACAATTGCGGATGCTGAAACGAGTTCAGCATGACATTGTTCTGCATTACAATATTATGGTTGGTAAACATAACACTTAATAGAAAGGAATTGTCAAAGACCATTCCCTTCATTTTAATTTTTTATTGGTATGATTTTTATACTGGTTAGCACTAACACCGTAGGGGACGCATATTATGCGTCCCCGTGCACGGTTATAAATTGAAGTACATTTTGTATTCGAACGGATGCGGCATTGTTCCTATCGACATAATTTCTTCCTGCTTTAATTTTACCCATTGATCAAGCAGTTCATCTGTAAAGATATTTCCTCTCCTTAAGAAATCATTATCGGCATTAAGTGCGTCAAGCGCTTCCGCAAGATTCCTTGGAAGGAAATGTATATGTTCTCTGAAACTGTCGTCTAAAAAGTTTTTATCTATCGGACCAAAACCTTCGCGAACAGGATCAATCTTGTTAACAACTCCGTCTATACCTGCAAGCAGCATTGCGACAAGACATAAATATGGGTTTGCCGTTGCGTCTGGCGGACGGTATTCAAATCTTGTTTCGTCTGGATTGGAAACATACTTTGGTATTCTTATCGCAGATGCCCTGTTACCCTGTCCGTAAGTTAATGCAACGGGAGCTTCATATCCGGGAACTAATCTTTTGTACGAGTTTGTACTCGGGTTTGTAAATGCTGATAGTGCCGGACCGTGTTTTAACATTCCGCCGATAAAATATCTGCCAAGTTCATTTATGTTTCCGTACTCACCTTTTTTATAGAATGCGTTCTTCCCTTTCTTAGTAAGATAAAGGTGAAGGTGCATTCCGTTGCCTGCCTGCTGATACATCGGCTTGGGCATAAATGTAATGTACAATCCTTTTTCTTTTGCAAAGTTGAACAGCACATACTTAGCAGTGACTATATGATCTGCGGTGTTTAGTAAATCTGTGAAGTACAGTTCTATTTCCTGCTGTCCTCGCTCACCAACTTCGTGATGATGATATTTAACATTGATACCCTGTGCTTTTAAAATTTTACATGCTTCATCGCGGAAGTCATCGTACTCATCAAAGGGATTTGCAGCGTGATATGCTTTCTTATAAAACTCTTCTGCGTGTTCTACTTTGTAGTATGAAGTAGCTGTACGTGTATCATATTCAACTTTTGAGAAGATATAAAATTCAAACTCAGGTCCCCATAAAGATTTTTCAGCGCCTGTAATTTGTTTTAAAAGCAGTTCCGCTTTTTTAGCAAGGTATCTTCCGTCCTGGCTGAAAGGACTTCGCTTTTCATCAGTTAAAACTATGTGTGAATAAAAACTTAATGTAGGTGCATCCCTGAATGGATCAACAACTGCTGTTGAAAGATCGGGAAGCATGATCATATCACTGTTTTCCACTTTGCGGAAACCATAACTTGATCCATCAAAGCCGACACCTTCGGATAAAAGTTTTTCTAATATGTTGTCATAAACCGGAAGTGATATGTGATGCAGTCTTCCTGATAGATCAATTGCTTTAAGATCAACGAACTCGATCTTCTTTTGTTTAATTATGTTTTTACATTTCTGCAGATTTTTGTCAGGCATAAATCCCCGCTTAATCAGTTGAGAAAAAAAGAGGCTGCCTCCCAAAAGTCATTCCGAACTTGTTTCGGAATCTCTGACTTCATTTCTGAAGTAAAATAAGAACCTGAAACAAGTTCAGGTTGACATAACTTTTTGAGGCAACCTCTTCATTAAATAATTTATTTAACTATGCTGTATAGTTTAAAGCAGCTATACCGGGATAAACAGCGCTGTTGCCGAGTTCTTCTTCAATACGGATAAGCTGATTGTATTTTGCAATCCTGTCCGTTCTTGAAAGTGAACCGGTTTTTATTTGTCCAGCGTTCGTTGCAACAGCAATATCAGCAATAGTTGTGTCTTCCGTTTCACCTGATCTGTGGCTTATAACATTTGTGTAGCTTGCAACTTTTGCCATTTCAATTGCTTCAAGTGTTTCGGTAAGCGTACCGATCTGGTTAACTTTTATAAGAATTGAATTTGCGATTCCCTTTTCAATTCCCTGTGAAAGACGTTTTGTATTTGTAACAAAAAGATCATCACCAACAAGCTGAATTTTGTCACCGAGTTTTTCCGTGAGTAACTGCCAGCCGTTCCAATCGTCTTCAGCCAGTCCGTCTTCAATAGAAACGATAGGATATTGTTTTGTCCAGTTCTCATAAAACTCAATAAGTTTTTGAGCAGTCATTTCCGCTTTTGTTGATTTGAAGAACTGGTAAACATTTTTTTCTTTCTGGAACATTTCACTTGACGCAACATCAAGAGCAAGTGCAATTTCTTCACCCGGTTTGTAGCCGGCTTTTGTTATTGCTTCAAGAATAACTTCAACAGCTTCATCATTTGATTTAAGGTTCGGTGCAAATCCGCCTTCATCACCAACTGCAGTGTTATAACCTTTTTTACCTAATACCGATTTTAATGCGTGAAAAGTTTCCGCACCCATTCTTACTGCTTCAGCAAAGTTTGGTGCGCCGACGGGAACGATCATAAATTCCTGGAAGTCCACATTGTTATCAGCGTGTTTTCCGCCGTTAAGTATGTTCATCATTGGAACAGGTAATGTTCTTGCGTTAACGCCCCCGATGTAACGGTATAAAGGCATTTCAAAAGTTTCAGCAACTGCTTTTGCGCATGCAAGTGAAACACCGAGCATTGCATTAGCTCCGAGTGAACTTTTATTTTCTGTACCGTCCATTGTTACAAGGAATTGATCAATGCCTATCTGGTCTGATGCATCAAAGTCTATAAGTTCGTCAGCGATTTTATCGTTAACATTTTCAACTGCTTTAAGTACACCTTTGCCAAGGTATCTTGATTTATCACCGTCACGAAGTTCAACAGCTTCGTGTTCGCCTGTTGATGCGCCGCTTGGTACTGCTGCTCTTCCTATTACGCCGCTTTCTAATTGTACTTCAACTTCAATTGTAGGATTACCTCTTGAATCCAGAATTTCACGTCCGAGTATATCTACTATAGTTGTCATTGTTTCTCCTGATCTGTCATATTGTTTGAATGTATTTAGTTATCAAAAATTGCTATACAAAATTAGATAAAGGGGTATGAAAAAAAAAGTAAAACGTCAATCCGTGTAATTATTATTTCATCACAATATTCACCGGCAAGTATTGCTTTTTAGTTATATTGACAGCCGTTAAAAACAATGGACTATGAACAAAGAAAACTTCAGAGCGTATTTAGCGTGGATAATGATATGCATTGTTTGGGGCACAACTTATTTAGCAATAAGAGTTGGTGTTGAACATTTACCTCCAATGTTGTTTGCCGGTTTCCGCTGGATAATTGCAGGTTCTATTTTTATGACATTCCTTTACCTCAGAGGAAAACATCTTCCTTCAAAAAAAGAAGTCGTACATCTTGGTATTATGGGCTTACTACTGTTAGGCGGAGGCAATGGTCTTGTTGTTGTAGCAGAGCAATGGATACCAAGCGGATTAACAGCATTGATAATCACTACTATTCCTTTCTGGATAATAGGCTTGGAAACTTTCTTTCCTGACAGACCTAAACTGAATCTGACTTCTATTGCGGGATTAATTCTCGGCTTGCTTGGTATACTTTTAATTTTTGGACGCGACATTTCAACTATGTTTAACAGTTCATATATAGTCGGGATAATAAGTCTTCTTGCCGCAGAATTTTTCTGGGCGCTTGGAACATTATATTCTAAACATAAAAAGATAAGTGTTCATCCTTTGATGGGAGCCTCTGTACAGATGCTTGTCGCCGGTGTTGTACTCACTTTGCTTGGTACTTCGCTTGGTGAATTTTCAGTATTTACTCTTGAAACAAACAGCACTTTAGCATTACTCTATTTGATATTTGCCGGATCAATAATAGGATATGGTTCATATATCTATGCAGTTGCGCATTTGCCTCTTTCACTTGTATCAACGTATGCTTATATAAATCCGGTGATAGCTTTATTCTTAGGCTGGCTTATATTGAATGAACATATCGATTCAATTACAATTGTTGCATCGGTAATTGTTTTTGCGGGAGTGGCTCTTGTAAAACGCGGGGATGATTTGAATAAAAAGAAAATCCGTGCTGAAATTGTTCAGAATGAAAAATAAATTTGTTCTCGGATGGTTTAATAAATCTTATTATATTTTCATTGGTTAGCAGACACTATGACTCAATGATTCATGAATAATTATGTTTGTGAAGCTTACCTCTCTCAATAAAATACTCTGATGATAAAATGCCGGTCTCAAAAATAATAAAGAATATTTTTTCTGTTTTTATACCTCTTAGAGCAATTGCATTTGCAGCTCTCTCCATCATATTAAACCTGGAAATTTCTGCACAGCAAATAAATGAACTTGTGTATGTGGGAGATAAAGGATATCCCCCTTACGAATACCTTGATCAAAGTGGTAAACCGGCTGGTTTTAATGTTGAATTGATAAGAGCGATCGGTAAAATTTTAAACAAAGATGTTCGCGTTGAATTAATGAATTGGACTGATGCGCGGAAAAAAATTGATAAAGGAAGCGCCGATATACTTTCAATGTTTTACCTTCCTCAACGGTCGGAGAATGTAGATTTCGGAGATGCATTTACAATTATCAATCACCAGATTTTTATAAGAAAAGATTCCCCTCCGGTTTCAGCACTTGAAGAATGCTTCGGTAAAGAAATTATTCTTCAGGATCATGCCTATGTTCATGATTTACTGTTATCGATGCAAACTGATGTAAACCTGATTCTTGTTAATGATGAACCGTCTGCGTTGAAGTTATTGTCTTCGGGTAAACATGATTGTACAATACTCGGCGAACAGGTTGGCAGATATGTCATCAACAAACTGGATTTAGACAACGTTACAACAAGCGGTCCCCCGCTTCTTCCCTGTGAATACAGGCTCGCAGTCAAAAAAGGTAATACAAAATTATTAATGGAGCTTAACCGGGGTCTTGGTGAAATAAAATTAAACGGTACTTTTGATAAAATCTATAATAAGTGGCTACTGATTGATGATGACCCTGGAATAATTAAATTCTTAAGCAGGTACCTGCAGTACATACTGGGTGCCCTGCTTTTGATAACAATTCTAATTCTAATCATAACTGTTCATTACAAAAATAAACTTCAGAAAAGTTCAAATGACCTGATGAGTGAACTTGAGAAGCGAAAGAAGATTGAGGATGAACTCAGGTACAGTCAGCAGATGCTGGACAAAGCACAGAAGATTGCAAACCTTAGCAACTGGGAGCTTGATCTGAAAACTAACCGAATGACCTGGTCGCATCATATTTATGAAATCTTCGGTATTCCGGAAGACAGAATTTCAGCTCAGTACCAGGATCTATTTTCAGCCATTCATCCTGAAGACAGGCAGAAAAGAATTAATGCTCAATCAGATGCGTTAACCAACAGAAAGCCGATGGTAGTTGAATACAGGATCGTACGTCCTGATGGCGCAGTAAGAAATATTCTTACCAAAGGTGAATTCAGTTATGATGAACAAAATAATCCGGTCAGGATTTTCGGAACTGCGCAGGATATCACTGAAAGAAAACTTCTTGAAGATGCACTAAAAAATTCAGAAGAGAGATACAGATTGTTATTCAAGAACAATCCATTACCAATGTGGGTTTACAATACTGAAACACTCAGGTTTCTTGCAGTTAACTCTGCCGCTGAACAGAAATACGGTTACACGCGTGAAGAATTTTTATCTATGACGATTGAAGATATCCGACCTGTTACTGAAGTAAAAAAATTAAGAGAATTTATAAAAAAGAATTTCAATGATTTTAACTATGCGGGAATCTGGCAGCACAAAAAAAAGGACGGAACAGTTATTAACGCTGAAATCGCTTCTCATTCAATTAATTTTGGAATCGAACCCGCCCGGTTGATCTTAGCTAATGATGTAACAGAAAAATTAATTGCTGAAGAAGAACTCCGGAATTCTAAAGAACAACTCAGACAGCTTGCGGCAAATCTACAGAATATAAGAGAAGAGGAAAGGACTGCAGTTGCACGGGAAATCCATGATGAACTTGGACAGGTTCTTACGTACCTTAAAATAAATTTAACACTGCTGGGAAAGAATATTTCTTCTGGTGATCAAAGTCATCATAAATTTGACTTTCAATCCGAGATAAAAGGAATGACTGAGATAATTGACAAAGCTGTTAAGCGAATAAGGAAATTGATTACTGAACTAAGACCCGAAGTTCTTGATAATCTTGGACTGATCCCCGCATTGGAATGGCAGATACAGGAATTTTCAGAGAAGACCGGGATTAAGCATTCATTCAAAAAAGCGATGGATGATTTAGAAATAAATAACCAGGCTGCAATAGCTGTCTTCAGGATTTTCCAGGAAGCATTGACAAACGTAGTTAAACACGCCAGTGCGACAGAAGTCTGTGTAAACCTTTATTCAAAGGACTCCAAATTAATGATGGATATTTCAGACAACGGCGTTGGTATTGACAAAACAAAATTGGAAAAGAAAAAAACATTCGGTCTGCTTGGTATGAAAGAGAGAACAATTATACTTGGCGGAAATTTTAAAATTGATTCGGATGACGGTAAAGGGACAAGATTATCTATCGAAGTTCCCATAAGTATTTAACAATTAAAATAATTAATTATGATACAGGTTTTTATCGCTGATGATCACTCACTCATACGTGAGGGATTTAAAAAAATATTAAAAGAAGAATCCGATATTACCGTTGCAGGAGAATCCGGCAATCCTTTTGAACTCGCTGACAAAATCATCAGCTTAAAAGTGGATGTTCTGATACTTGATATTAACCTGCCAGGCAAAAGCGGACTTGATGTTCTTAAGGAAATTAAAATACTTAAACCCGGACAGAAAATATTAATACTGAGTATGCATCCGGAAGAAAGGTTTGCTGTAAGATCATTAAAAGCCGGTGCATCCGGGTATCTTACAAAAGACAGTGCGCCTGATGAACTTGTAAAAGCAATCAGAAAAGTTGCATCAGGCGGAAAATATATAAGTCCAAACCTTGCAGAAAAAATCGCCGGGTCACTGGATACGGACATGACCAGACCGGCACACGAACTTTTATCCGACAGAGAATTCCAGATTATGCATATGATGGCATTGGGAAAATCCCAAACCATTATTGCTGATGAACTTGCATTGAGTCTTAGTACAGTAAATACATACCGTACAAGAGTTCTTGAGAAACTTAATATTTCCTCAAATGCTGAACTTATTCACTACGCAATAACAAACAAACTCATCGATTAGCTTTTCGTTTAAATCCGTCGTGTAGTAATTATACTACTCTACTTTCATCTTTTTATTGACGAAACAAATTCCGGGTAAAAATTATTTTATCACAGGAGATAATGATCACTTTGTGTTTACAGAATGTTACGTGTACTAATTGTTGATGACTCAAACGCGATAAGGCAAAGCCTGATAAAGCTTCTTCAGAATATTGACGGACTTTCCGCAATAGATGAAGCTAATGATTTACCGGATGCTAAAAATCTGTTAAATCAGTTTTATTATGATGCAATTGTCCTTGATATAAATCTTCCATCAGGTCCCGGAATTGAATTGATTGATATGATCAAATCAAAAACCCCGACGACTGTGGTAATGATGTTAACAAATTATACTGCATCGCAGTATGTTGAAAAGTGTAAACTGAAAGGCGCCGATTATTTTTTTGACAAGACAACTGAGTTTGACCGCGTGGTTATAGTTCTGGATAATCTTGTTCAAAAATTTAGTCAGACCGGATAAATAAAATTAAAAATCAATTCAGGGGAGATGATTTTTAGATCTGTCACTGATTCTCCTGTATTCATTTTATTCAATTGTCTTTTGTAGAGGATATACTACAGCCCGGTCTTTAATAATCCTACTGCATTTTCAAATTATACACTATATCCAAAAAACCTTTGAACGATTATTTTGCTTACGAGTTAGTTATGAATTCCGCTCTTTGAATAAATGATGAACAGGCTAAGATTACTGATAAAAGATTGGAGATCTGTGCTTTGAATGATGACAGCGGGTTCTGTGTTGATGAGTTAGTGAGTGAACTGAGTGATAACCGAATGAACTGTGCCTTAAGTTAGTAAGATAGAGAACCCGCATCATTCAGCATTAATTGAAATTTTGTTTGAACCGGATTTTTCCGGTTGCCAGAACTTAAATAACTGCGGCGGACCGAAGAACGATGATATGAGAACTAGAGTGTGCCCGGATTCATGGAGTAGGCTATACGATGAATTAAGTATGCCGCAGTTTTGAGTTTAAAGTCAACTGCTCATAGATACCTAAATAAAACACTACGTTAGAATGATGATCAAATGTACTAAACAGCACTTAAATTCCGAACCGATGAATATCTGTGAGTATGTTACTACCGGGGGATTAGCAATAATCACCGGCTCGCTCTGATTTAATTTGCGCCCGCGGACCTGAATTGTAAAGCCTTCAGGTTTTAATAGAGAGAGCCCCCCGGTTTTTTTATTTTAAAAATTCTAAAAAAGATTTTCGATTACTTTTTCCGCATTCCCGCTTATTTCCAGTGTAAGAACTTTGCGGTTATTATCAATCAAAACCTGCCTGTCACCCAAAGCCTGGGCCCGTATTAAAATTCCAAAACTTATTGAGGTCTCATTCGAGCCTGCATTATCGGGAATTGCTGCTTCCTTCTCTTCAATGTTTATTATTTGAATGAAATAACCTGAACCGTCATCACCTTTATGGAGTTGCCCGGTGGAATGGAGAAATCTTGGACCAAATCCTAAAGTTGTGGCAGCCTTATACTTTTCTAAAATTTTTGTGCGCAATACCTGTAATGATTTGAATATTCTTTCACCGGGCTTTAGATATGCGTGTATTGCCACATAGTTTTTACCACTGTTGGTGCCATCTAAAAAGTTTTTCACAGCATCACTAACATTATCAGCACCAACATCACTATAAACTTTAATACCATTCTGATTAAGAGTTGGAATCAATTCAGGAAGTTTACCTTTCTCCTGGTATTCTTTGACCATTCTTCTTGCAATCACTTTTGCTTCTTCAACATTCGGCTGGTCAAATGGCTGAATACTGAGATACCATCCGGCAATAGCCGTTGCAAATTCCCATCTGAAAAATTCTTTTCCCAAATCATATTCATCATCCATCACTATTTCAATTACAGGACGTTCTGAACTTTTTATTGACTGGATGAATGAATTATTTGAAAGATCGTCTTCAAGCCGGACGTTTACAAAAACTCTGTCTGTTCCATAATTTTCAGGCAGTTGATGTTCTTCAAGATCAACAGGTAAAATTCCTTTCCCAATTTTTCCTGTGCTTTCTGCTATAAGCTGCTCAGCCCAGCCGCCGAAACTTTTTATTTTTTCAGATAGAAGAAAAGTCACTTTATTTTTACCGGCTTCAGCAAATATTCCAAGCATTATACCGAGTATTGATGCCTGATTGTCATTAATGTTTAAACCGGATTTTTTACATCTCACTGCTTCACTTGATGCAGCAGATATTATCTTTTCTACGTCAACACCAATCAATGCTGCTGGAACAATACCAAACAAAGACAATGCGGAATATCTTCCCCCGATTTCAGGATCATTTAAAAATATTTTTCGGAACCGTAGATCGATTGCCATTTGCTGTAACCCGCTTCCCGGGTCAGTTATTGCTATGAAATGATTCCCGGCTTTTTCCTTACCGAGTTTGCTCATCACAGAGTTATAGAAATATTTCATAAATGAAATTGTTTCAACTGTTCCGCCGGATTTTGTCGAAACGATATAAAGTGTTTTTGATGGCTCCAGTTTTTCTTCAAAGGAAAGAATAGTGGACGGGTCCGTTGTATCAAGCACTGACAGATCAAGATAACCTTCTTTGACTCCGAACGTTAACCGGAAAACTTCCGGGGCAAGACTTGAGCCTCCCATTCCCATAAGCAGTGCGTGTGTAAATCCTTCTGCTCTGATTTCGGCAACGAAATTTTTTATTTCATCAAATGATTTTTTTGTTACGTCAGGACTGATTAACCATCCAAGCCTGTTGACTATTTCATCCGGTTTATTGCTCCATACTGTAAAATCTTTTTCCCAGATTCTTTCTACAACTTTTTCATTAACAAGACGTGTTATTGTACTGTTAATTTTTTCCTGAAAAGTGTCTGCCGAAAATGTCATACACCAACCTCTTCCTTTAGCTTTTTTACTTTGCTTTCAAGACTGCTGAGTAGTGATGTAAATGATTCTGAAAATGATTTAACTCCGTCGACCTGTAATTTTTCAGTTATGGCATCAAGACTGATCCCGAGATCACTTAGTTTTTTGATCTGCTGTTTTGCTTCCGGTATTCCCTGGCTCAGAGTTTCCTTTACAATACCGTGATCGACAAATGAGTCTATAGTTGCCGGGGGCATTGTGTTGACGGTGTCCGGTCCGATAAGTTCATCAACATAAATTGTGTCTTTGTAATTCGGATTTTTTGTGCTTGTTGATGCCCATAACAACCTTTGAACGCGTGCACCTTTGTCAGCAAGTTTTTTCCAGCGAGGCGATGAATAAATCAGCTGCGAATAATCAAACGCAATTTTTGAATTTGCAATTGCAACTTTTCCAATCAGCTCTTTATTTTTTTTCAGTTCAAGTTCTTTATCGGCAGCAGTATCAACCCTGCTCACGAAGAATGAAGCAACAGAAGCAATTTTACTAACATCACCTCCGGCAGCATCAAGTTTTTCCAATCCGCTGATGAATGCTTCGACTACATTCCTGTAATTCTCTACACTGAAAATTAAAGTGACATTAACATTCACTCCCGATGCAATGACTTCGGTAATAGCAGGGATACCTTCAGGCGTTCCGGGTATTTTGATCATGATATTCGGACGATTAAGTGTCTTATATAATCTTAATGCCTGATCGATTGTATCTCGTGTGTTGTTTGCCAGAAACGGATTTACTTCAAGACTTACATAACCATCCAGACCTTTAGTAGAATCGTAAACCGTCCGCATTTCATCTGCAGCAACAGATATATCGCTAATAGCCAGTTGTTCATAAACATCTTCAATTGATAATTTTTTGCTTATCAGTTTTTTTATCTCTTCATCATAATCATTGCTTTGGGAAATTGCTTTATCGAAGATTGTCGGATTGGATGTCATACCTCTCAACCCGCGCAAAATTAATTCTTTCAGTTCGCCGCTCGTTAACAATTTCCTGCTAATAAAATCAAGCCACACTGATTGTCCTATCTGAGCTAATTCGTTTAGTTTGGTCATTTTTTTACCTCGTTAAATGCTGTCATAATTTTGAAAAATATTACTGTATAAAATTAAAAAATAATATTCACAATCTTCTGGCTTTCAGATGATTAAATGATTAATAATTTGCAGAAAATAAGTGCAGGTTTTAGTTCAGAATTTTTTGGGAAAAAATATTTGGAAGAATGCCCGGTCTATAGTTTTAAAAGAATTCCGATTTCTTTTTTTCACGCCAGAACTGACTGTATTTTTTTTGTGTAATTAATCCAACCGGACCTTCATAGATACCGCCGTCTTTAAATCCGTCGTATACCCTGATTGCGATTGTATTTTTTTTGCCCGGCTTCAAAAGTCCATCCGGTACAAAGTAACCGCGTGCCTGACGATAAAAATCACCGAGATTTGAAAGATCTGTACTTAACTGCTCATCAACAATATTTCCTGTTGTACCAATTTTGACTTCGTTAAGATAGACTTCATCAAAATCATCTATCCTTCCCGCCAACAATACTAATTTCTGTGAGGCAAGATTTTCATCTATAGTAAAAGAACGCCTGTACCACGCAAACCCGTCATAATCTCTGAAGCCCTGTGATTCCCACATTCCCGGCACAATAATATTATCCCATCCTGAATCATCGAAGGATATGTTCATCCATGCAGAACTGTCATTTGTACTGAACTTCCAAAGTCCTTCAAGATTAATATCACATACAGGCTTATCGCCTTCAGAATAAAAGCCGATATTGCCCGCTACAATGCCGCCTTCCTGCTGGGAGTCATAAACACGAACAGCAATAACATTGTTCCCGTCATAATTGATATACTGTTCCGGTATAGAATATTTTCTGTAAGCAGAATATGCGGATTGGTAATCAGGCGGGAAAGAACCTGAGTAACCTACAAGATGACCATTAATATATGTGGCATCAACGTCGTCAACATATCCGAGATGCAGATACAATGATTTTCCTTTTAAAGTTGAACTGATACTAAAATTCTTCCTGTACCATGCGAACCCGTTGTAACCAAAGAATCCTTCATTTTCCCATGATACAGGAGCTTTGATTGTTTCCCAATTTTCATCGTTGAACTCCGGTTTAGACCATTCTTCGTCATCACCGATATTAAATTTCCAGTCGCCTGCAAGATTCATGATCCTGTTATCTTCAATGTCACCGGACTGAATTTCGCATCCCGTAACTAAGGCAATTAAGAAAAACGGGATCAGGATCAAAAAACTTTTTAAGCTATATTTTATTTTTTTCATTGAGCGTACCGGATCAATATCAGTTATGAACTTTTTCAGTTATTTATTAGTAATCTACATCAACCAGCTTCTGAGTGTCAAGGTATTCATTCATGATTAATTTGCAGAACTTTTTAACTCTCAGATCAGGATCATTTACAGACATCCCGTCAACGACAGCCATACTTTCAGGAGTAGAAATTTCATTAAGAGTAAGAGCGATCAATAATCTTAAAGATTCATCTTCCTCTTTCTTTACTTTTTCTGTAAGAACATTTACAAGTTCAGCTATTTTATATTTACCGCACAGATAAACTGAGCTGCGGCTTAGTCCGTTGTTCTCAGACATAATACCAAGCTCAAGATTCTTCAGATATGCCGGTTTAATATTTAACTTAGCCGGATTCTGTGCTACTAACCCTGCTGAACTGATTAAAACTAAAACTGCTGCTAACACTAACCGTTTCATTTGAACCTCCAATATTTTAATTAAACATCAATTAAAACTCTCGGTTCAAACTTATACCCGATAAATGTTACGTGTGTTTTTTCAGCGTAAAGACATGTAAAAAAATGTCATGATCAGGATAGAATCGATTGCTGATCGTCAAGTATCTATCAACTTATAACCAATTCCGTGAACAGTAATAATTATCTGCGGATGGTTAGGATCTTTTTCAATTTTCTGTCTCAGTTTCAATATAAAATTGTCGACAGTTCTCGTTGTCGGGCTTTCATCATACCCCCATATCTCAGTTAGCAGATCATCACGGCTTACAGTTGAATTTCTTTTTTTCCAAAGGAAATGAAGAATCTCAAATTCTTTATGTGAAAGCTGAACCGGATTATCATGCTCTGCAGCGTTATAAGTCGCAAAATTAATTTCCAGCCTTCCAATCTTTGCAAAATTATCTTTTTGTTTTTCACTGTTCGAATCATCACCTCGTCTTAAAACAGCTTTTACTCTTGCCAATAATTCCCGCAGACTGAATGGTTTTGTAACGTAGTCATCAGCACCAAGTTCCAGCCCGAGTACTTTATCTATCTCTTCACCTTTAGCAGTAAGTAAAATTATCGGAGTTGTTACACCGGCTTTTCTTGCTTCCTTGCATACTTCAAAGCCTGATTTTTTTGGCATCATCACATCAAGGATTATAAGATTATAACCGTTATCCAGAATCTTTTTCAGACCCTGTTCGCCGTCATTTGCAGTTTCAACTTCATAACCCTCAAACTCAAGGTTATCTTTCAAACCGGTTCTCATATTTTGTTCATCATCAACGACTAATATTTTAGCCATTTTGTTCTCCGCCAGTATTTAATAAATTTTCAAAAAATATTAATCTGAAAGTAGTTCCCTCGCCGGGTTTACTTTTCAGTTCTATCGTACCCGAATGTGCGTCCATGATATGTTTAACAAGAGATAAACCTAGCCCTGTACCTTTTGTTGAATGAACAAGCCCCGTTGAGACACGATAGAATTTATCAAAAACCTTTTTCTGTTCTTCTTCGTTTATACCGATGCCTTTATCCTGTACCTCAATGTAAAGTGAAGCGTTTTCTTTACCGGTAAGAATTTTTATATACTTTGTATCACTGCTGTACTTAACTGCATTATCAACAAGGTTAACAACTGCTTCGGAGACTGCTTCACGGTCTACATTAATTTTTACAAGATCTATCCCTGGTTCAAATTCAAAATCAAATCCTTTATTAAACAGATGGTAGCTGTAGTTCTGATAAATCGACACAACAATATCATTAAGATCTTCCATCGCAAAAGTATATTTTCGTTTACCTGCTTCCATCTTCGAGAAATTAAGTATTGTGTTTACAATCCTTCCTAATCTGTTCGCCTCATGACTTATGATTGAATAATATTCTTTCTTTTTGGATTCAGTTTTTACTCTTTCCATTTCAAGTGTTTCGGCGAACATACTTATTAATGCAAGAGGTGTTCTCAGTTCATGCGAAACATTTGAGACGAAGTCTGATTTTATCTGTGCGAGTTCCACTTCGCGTTTTACATTCCTGAATATTATCCACGCGCCAATAACTAGTGTCAGTACTAAAATTAATATCAGCAGAAGATTGATGTACATCCTTTCCCTGACGATGTCATCGATAGTATTACCACGAAGCGCAATCCCCAGCGAATATTCAGGAAGCAGCCATAAACTTTTTTTCTGTTGAATTGTTTCACCGCTTTCTTTTCCGGATGTATAAACAAGCTGCTTGGATTTTTCATTTGTTACTGAAATAGTAAACTCATCACGGGCAATTTCCTGTATCTTGGGTGAAAGTACATATTCAATGAATGTTTCTGCATTAACAACTATTCCATATAAATACCTTGTAGTAGAATTATCCCCGGAGATAAACAAAAGGATCGATTCTCCTGAACCATCTCCAGTCACAGCAGGAAGTATTTTTCTGTATCCTCCCGATTTATAAGACAGCAGTCGTTCAATTCCTGCTCTGTTGGTTTGTACTAAATTGTTAATTTTCTTTTGAAGTGAGTCTTCAATCCCTGAGACAATTGGAATAGAAGAATTGTCTTTCAAACCAGACGAAAAAAATCTGTTAACTCCGGAAAGAGAAGTATCTGATTTGAATATCCCTGTGATGGAATTATTCTCAGTTAAAAATCTTTCACACTCCCTACAGTCATAGCTTTTATTTTCAATGTTCCAGCCTGAAAATAAATTATCTATCCTGTTTGCCCACGTACTCGCCGCGTCTTCGGAGTATTGATTTACGGAGTATAAAATCGCTTCAAGCTGATTGCGGTAAATTTCTTCAATCACGCGTTCATTATCATCGAGTGATGTAATTTCGAAAACTGTAAAAATGGCTGCAGGAAGTAAAATGATAAGCACCAGTATAAGCCCGATTTTTTGCACCTGCTTGTTCATTCAGCTCATTTCATTTATTAAAAAATCTATTACTAAAATATTAAAATTATTTAAGAATAGCTTTTAACGATTTGATTTGTACTGAAATTGAAAACTTATTAATTCAAAGAAGCTGTAAGCAAGTGTACAGCTTCTTTGTAAATCAAAATTATTTAATCACCCCTACCTGCTTCATACTTTTCTTAATCCTTTCAAAACTTTGTTTCATGTTTTCATCAAGTCCAACTGAAAAGCGGATTAAGCCGCTGCTTAAACCCATCTTCTTCTGTTCATCTTCAGGAATCTCGGAAGATGTAGAATGGCTCGGAGAACTGAACAGTGTTTTGAAGTAACCAAGACTTACTGCAAGATATCCGACTTTTTCCTCCTGCATTTTCGTAAGCAGTTTATCGGCTTTCTCTGATGTACCCGCATCCACCGCCACCATTCCGCCAAAACCAAAATCTCTATTCATTATTTTTTTCATGAGCTTGTGCTGTTTGTGAATCGGCAGTCCGGGATAATAAACCTTCAACCCGATTTTCTTAAATTCTTTCGCGAGATACAAAGCGTTCTGGCTGTGCTTGTGTATTCTGATATGAAGTGAATGTAAATTTTTAAGTATGCTTGCCGCCCTGAAACTATCTAACACCGGACCGAGCAGCATTGCCGAGCCGGAATTAATATCTGTCAATTGTGAAATAAATTCATGGCTTGAACAAACACAACCTGCGACACAATCGCTCGTTCCATTAATAAATTTTGTCAGGCTGTGAATAACAACATGAGCTCCAAGTCTTATTGGTGAAATGATGATCGGGCTGAATGTGTTATCCACTATCAGTTTTAATTTATTAGCATTTGCAATTTTACTCAGAGATGGAATATCAGCTATTTCAAGTAGCGGGTTGCTCATTGATTCACAGTAAATAAGTCTGGTCTTTTTTGTAATCGCATTTTTTACGGCTTTAAGATCCTGTGTATTAACGAACCTGACTTTAACCCCGAACTTAGGAAGATAATTTTTGAATAAAGCATATGTACCGCCGTAGATAGTTCTGCTTGAAATTATTTCATCACCCGAATTGCACAATTGCAAAATTGTGCAGCTTATTGCAGACATTCCTGATGAAGTAACAATCGCTGATTCACTATCCTCAAGCCGGGCAAGTGCATCAGCAAGATATTTGTTTGAAGGATTCCAATGACGTGAGTACAGAAAACATCCTTCTATTTCGTGGTCGAAAAGTTCGTTCATTTTTTCCGGACTCATAAAAGTAAATGTTGATGAATCAGTAATTGATGGATTTACATCACCGAACTCACCAAAAACCAGGTAGTCCTGAATTTTCCTGCTTGGGTCATACTTATACATTTTTTCTCCTAAAAATTTTTTATTAAATCTGTTCGACGGGTATTTTTGTACTGTTCTTTACGGATGAAAGCACAAATGTTGTTTTTATCCTGTCAACTCCTTTGATTCTTGTCAGCTTTTCAAGAATAAATTTTTCATAAGCCTGAATATCTTTCACACAGACTTTAAGAAGAAAATCATGATCACCTGAAACGTGATGACACTCAAGTACATCATCAAGCTTTTCTATTGCTGCTGTGAATGAATCTATCGAACTGAGCTGATGTGCTGTAAGTGATACGGAAACAAGTGCGATTGTTCCCTTCCCGATTTTATTGTTATCAACAAGTGCAACGTACTTTTTTATTACGGATGATTTTTCCAGGCGCTTAACTCTCTCAAGCATTGCCGGCGGTGATATACCTACTCTGGAAGCGAGTTCAACATTTGTGATGTATGCATCGCTCTGAAGTATTTCCAGGATTCTCTTATCAATCTTATCTATTTTCATTTCAATAAGCCTTATGACAATAATATTTAAAACTGCTTTAATAAAATAAAGCAAATATCTATTTATTCAAATTATTATTAATATATTTTTCATATACCTTTATAATATTCAGATTATTCTGCTGCTCTTCATATATCTATGAATAAATAATAATTGTAAAACCATTTGATTCTGTCTATTTTTCAAATAATTAAAATTAAGTAATGACAGAATTTGATGAATGCAAAACAATCCGCAGGTGAAAAAGCAGTTGAGTATATCGGTGATGGAATGACGCTGGGATTAGGTACAGGTTCAACTGTTTACTACACAATAATAAAAGTCGCTGAGTTGATAAAATCGGGAATGAATCTTAAGTGCATTTCTACATCTTCTTCAACAACCAGACTTGCTCAATCACTCAACATCTCACTGTTAACAATAAATGATGTAGATAAAATTGATCTAACAATAGATGGTGCCGATGAAGTTGATAAAAAGCTTAACGGTATTAAAGGCGGAGGCGGAGCTCTTCTGTTTGAAAAGATCGTGGCAAAAAATTCAGAACTAAATATATGGGTAGTCGATTCCTCAAAGGTTGTGAAACAACTCGGTAAATTTCCTTTGCCGGTTGAAGTAATACCGTTAGCATCAAAAAAATTAATTGAGGACTTTGTATCTAAAGGTTACAACCCTAAGTTGCGACAGGACAATGAAGTTGTTTACGTAACTGACAGCGGTAATTATATCATTGATCTGCATATTGGATCAATTGATAAACCTGAAGAGTTTGAAACTTCATTAAAACTTATATCGGGTGTTGTTGATAGCGGACTGTTTATAAATGTTTGTGACAGAGTTATAATCGGTACTGAAAGCGGAGCGAGAGTGATTGATAAGTAGTTTTAAAATAGAAAATCAGGTTCTGTACTAAACAGTCCTGATCTTCTATGAAACAAACAATCGGATAAAAATTACTTTAAACTTTTTTCAGCATTATAGCCGCGCATTGCCTCAGAAACTTTCCTGAAATTTTTACGTGCTAAAACTACAAGTGCAGCGAGGTAAAGTATAACCCCTATTTCCAGATAACCCATTGTAATCTCCTGTATTATTTTAGTAAGATTTTCGCAACTATAATGCCATTATTCGCAGTTGACGTTTCAAAAAAATTACTAAGACAGTTTCAATTAATCATTTAGTGATAAGAATAAATTATCGGTAAAACTTACGAACAGGTAACAATGGATAAACATAAAAAAAGCCGGGGTGTTTAAATCCGGCTTTAATTAAAATCTTGAACTACGTGCTTATTTGACTGATGCGGTTCTGTAATCTTCCGGTCCTGAATATCCAAAAAGATTAATTGATGTTACACCCATATCTCCAAAAGCTGGTATTTCAAAAGTAGTGTTTTCTGGCTGACCAAGATATACAATAACTTTTCCGGCTTTATAAAAAATTTCGGCAAATAATTCGTTTACGTTTTCAGCATCATCACAACTGATTTTTATATTCTTTCCACTTGCACTCCAGTTGTTGACATTGAGTTTGTCAAAGTCCTGGCAAAAATCGTATGGAAAATTTGTTACCAGGTCTGGAATATTCCTTTGTGGTAATGCAAATACTTCTACATTCACGATATTTTTATCGCCAAGAACAGGTATAGTAAATTCTACAGCATTTGGATTGCCTAAGAATAACAATGTTGAAACAGAGTAATCCATATCCGGACTTGGCAGATATTCTATTAATGCGAACATCTGTTCAACCTTGAATGGAACTCCTGGTACTGTTACACGAATGGCATCATTAAATGTGAAGTAGTCTTTTACAGGAACTGATTGGAACTCAGTCATAAATGCATACGGATACACAAATGTTGTAACCGATGATTTTTGCATTTGAACTGTTGTTGGATTTTCCTGATCGAGACTGCTGCAAGATGTGAGCATTAAAGCTGCTACAAAAACGAAAAATACCCCTGCGTATTTCATTTTTTTCCCCTGATTATTTTTAATAAATATTTAATTACGAATCCGGTAACCGGGATTCGGGTTAGTTAGTTCAACTATTATTCCACACATCTGAAAAATACGCGTCTCATTTTAATCGGATTTTAGATTGATAGACCAAGGTAGAGTTTAAAGATGAGAATGGTGCCTGTAATATTTACGATGTAAAAAGTAACAGAATGGTAATTACTTCCGGTACTTTTTACGAAAACGGTTATTTGTAAATAACTATTTTACACACAGGTAAATAATATTTACCAATTCAATTAAATACACGACTGTATCAATAGACTGCATTTAGCTAAAAATTTTTGTTTTAATATTTATTCTTTTTCTCATTAAGTTGATTCATCAAAAAAAATAATTAAACAGCATTTACATTTTTATGATAAACCGTTCACTCGCAAAAAACATTTTTAAGAAAAGTTTTATAATCATTTCAACCAAGTTTAGTCCAGTATTTTCAACTGTCCTTTTGTTAGCTGCACTTAATCAAAGCTATTTAATTGCTCAATCAGATTCTGAAAGCAATGAGCTTACAGTAATGACTTATAACATCAGATTTGCGGGAGTGAATCCTCAATCAGATACCAATGACTGGGAACACAGAAAAAATTTTGTAACTGATCTGTTCATTAAAAATTCACCGGATATAATAGGACTGCAGGAAGCGCTGTTAAGCCAGATAAATTATATTGATAGTGTACTGATAATTTATAACTGGGAGGGCATAGGACGGGATGATGGTTTTAAAAAAGGAGAATTCTCTCCCATATTTTATAAGAAAGATAAATTTCAATTAATTACTAAAGGTACTTTCTGGCTTTCATGGACACCATATAAACCTTCAAAAGGATGGGACGCTGCATTTAACAGAGTCGCAACGTGGATTCAACTAAAGGATAAAGAATCGGGTAAATATTTCTATGTATACAATACTCATTTTGATCACGTCGGTGATTCCGCAAGATATGAAAGCGCAAAACTAATAATGAATAAGATAGTTGAAGAAACTTCCGGCGACCCAGTAATACTTATGGGTGATTTTAATTTTACAAAAGAATCAAAAGGTTATAAAGAGATTACCTCAAGCAGTAATAAAAAAATGTTTGACGCTCAATTTGTTTCAGCCACGCCGCATACCGGAGGCAATATTACATTTAATGGATTTGGAACAATTGAAGGACCGGGTGAAAAAATAGATTTTATTTTTGTCACTGAAAATATCAGTGTTAATTCTCATTCAATAATTGCAAAAAAATACGAAGGCAGATTTCCTTCAGATCATTACCCGGTACTAAGCAAAATTAAGTTCAATTAGATTTGTGAGGTATTAAATGAGGCAGAAAGTTGTTCTCTCCGCGATCATTTTTGTGTTATATGCATTAATACTTTTTTCAGGTTGTACATCAACGGAACAGGTAATCTATTTACAGGATATCAAAGTGACCGGACCAGTGAATGTTCCCCCGGTTCATTTGATGCAGGATGGTGAAGATGCTTCCGTTACTATTTCTCCACGAGTAATTTATCATAACAATTCCAAAAATATTTCAGGAAAAGTAGAGGGACATACAAAGGTGAATGAATTTGGGGTTCTGCAACTTGATACTATTATGCAGGATGGGAGACCTACTCTGCATTTCTCCGACGCAAACCGGTTCGATTATGATAAAGATAATTTTTCATGGAGCATGCCCGAAATATCCGCCGGACTTGATATAGATTTTAAGATCTCAAAGTTATTTGCTGTCGGAATGGGAATTGGGTTTACAAATTCGAATAGCACAAGCCTGATTAACGGAAATGTTTCCGTAGGTACTTATTCAGTTAAAGAAAATTTTTCTCTCCGTTTTGATCTCGGAATATTATTTCAGGAATACCAGTACTTTGCCTCTACTGTTGTTGTAACAACGGTTAGACCTGCATTCACTTCCGAGTATACTATCGTAAGTCTATTCAGGGACCGCGGGAAAGAAATGCACCTGAATCCATTTGTTCAGCTTACATACAATTCAAGTGTTGAAACCTTACCGGTTAATTTCTTTCTGTCATTCGGAATCTTCGGACAAACATTAACGGACTTTGAACCGAATGAATATGACCCTGAATTTTCAGGTTTATTTTTAAATAATGTTGTTGATGATACAAGAGGGGAATCTTCTGCTGCATTCATTAATGCATCACCCGGATTTTTCTTCAATGTTACACCGAATCACAGAATAGCATTCGGTGCAAGATGTATGTATGCAATGGGAATTGAGGAATTGTCTAAAAAGTTTTTTGTTTTCCCTTTTGCACAATTCGATTTTTCTTTTTGATAAAAATAAAATGGGTTCCAACAATGCAGCCTGATTTTCTATCTGCTGAATTTAATTTCGATGATCCTGAATTGGTTTCATATCTGGATGAACTTCCATTCTGGTCAGCACCGTTCGGAATTGCGTTGTTGGAAAAGGTGAGATATAAAAAAAATATCACTGCGCTGGATATCGGATGCGGTACCGGATTTCCTTTGACTGAAATAGCCATGCGGCTTGGTTCAACATCTAAAGTATACGGACTTGATCCATGGACTGCGGCACTTGATCATTTAACATCAAAACTTAAAGTCTATAACATTAGTAATGTCGAATTAATCAATGGCTACGCCGAAGAAATAAATCTACCTGATAATTCAATTGATTTAATCGTATCCAATAACGGTTTGAACAATGTCCAGGATCTTCGAAGATCTTTAAGTGAATGCAGAAGGATTGCAAAAAATGGCTGTCAGTTTGTTGCTACTATGAACCTCGACAAAACTATGATTGAGTTTTATAATGTATTTAAAGATGCTCTTGTTGAATCAGGATTACGTGAACTGACAGCCGATGTTGACAAACACATTTATGAAAAGAGAAAACCGGTGGATGAGATGATAGCACTGTTTGAAGAAAATAATTTCAGAGTAAATAAATCATTGTCTTCTTTCAGCTATAAATTCGCAGATGGAACATCAATGTTAAACTATTTCCTGATCAGAATAGCATTTATAAAAAGCTGGAAGAAAATCATTCCATCCGAAAGAGCTCAGGAAATTTTTTTGTTAATCGAATCGAAACTGAATGCTAAGGCACATACTGATAATGGGATAAGCCTGTCTGTTCCCTATCTTGTTATAGATGCAGAATTAATAGAATAATTTGATAAATTCTTTTTTCATCAAAAATGTAAGATGAAAAATTTTTACACCTGTTGATTTCTTAATCATTTAAGATTAAATCAAGCTTGTACGAATTTTTAATTCTGTCTTATAAATATTAAATTAGACCATCCAAAAATTGAAAGGAAAACAATGAGCAATAAAAGTTTTGCGGGAATATTTACGTTCTTGCTGGCTGCACTAATTATTTTTGTTGCCGGATGCGGTGAACAGAAAAAAGAAGAACCAAAAATGGAAGAGCAGCCAAAAACTCAAATCACTGAACAAACCCCTGCCGAGCAACCAAAAGACACAATGATGGCTGAGGATCCCGAGATGACTGTTAGTATACCTGATTTAAAAGGAACCTGGACAGGAAAGTTTGACAGCAGAGCAACAACATTGAAAATTACTGAGCAGGACAGCTTAAGTTTTAAAGGCACAATAACAATTAATTACCGTGAAGTAATTAATCAGCAGGTATCTGGAAAACTTAATCTTGAAAAGAACACACTGACTATGAAGGATTTACTGCACAGCCGGTATGCAGGCAGTTACTTTGCAAATCTATCGGAAGATCTTGGTTCATTAAGCGGAACATTCACGCAGAATGTTGACAAAACAAAATTCACTTTCAACCTGAAAAAGAAATAACAATAAAAGGAGCACATAAATGAAAAAACTATTTTTAATATTGATGTTAGGAGTACTGGGAGTATTTATTTCATCTTGCGAAAGCACAGATGATCCGGTAACACCCGCAGAAACCGGTTCAGTGTTTATTAGCTCAACGCCTTCCGGTGCACAGATTTGGGTTCATGGTGTAGACTCAGGTAAAGTAACACCAAATACAATTTCAAATCTATCAGCGGGAACTCATCAGTTTACACTTAAGTTAGCTGAATTTCTTGATACAACTTTCTCTATAACAGTTGTTGCAAATCAAACACAAAATCCAAGTATCACATTAAATGAAGCATTGAACTATACAGTTTACCAGGATACAATTTGGGAAACGGTAGGAACGTCAGCTTCACAGCCTAGTGGTCTGGATCTTTCAACCGGAATGGCCTATGGTGTTTCAAGTGCTAATAAGATGGATGTTGATATTTATTATTCATCTAATGGATTCCTAGTTCAAAGTGCTAACCTAAATACTACAAATGGATTAACTAGAGTTACTCAATTCAGAGCAGGAACTTCAGGGACACTAAGCGATGGAACTAACTCACCACTTGTATCTTCGGGAACCTGGACTAATAATGTTGGCGACAGAGAAACGAACTACTTCTTCCTTTATGATGATGACGGTCACTATTCAAAAGCTAAGATAACTGCTTTTGGTGGTGGTACACCTGGAAACCCGGCATTTGTTGTGATCACCTGGTGGTACAACAATGCTGCTAACTTCCCAAGATTCTAATTAGCTGTTTATAAATAAAAAAGTCCCGCCGTGTGCGGGACTTTTCATTTTAAAAAATCACAACCAAACACGAATCATTATTCCAACTGTTCTCTAACCTTTTCTAATAATTCCTTAGACTCAAACGGTTTTGAGATATATTCATTACATCCTGCTTCAAGAGAACGCTGATGATCTGACGGAAATGCATGCGCTGTAACAGCAATAATCGGAATATCACTGTATTCAGGAGTTTTCCGCAACTGTTTTGTTAGTTCCAACCCGTTTACACCGCCTCTAATAGAAATATCCATCAGGATTAGCTCATACGGATTTTCTTTTAGCGCATCAAGAGCTTCCTGCGCGGTTGTTGCAATATTAACTATATAATATTTACGCAGGATGGTTTTCATCAATTCCTGGCTTGTCAAATCATCTTCAACAATAAGTATATAAGGTTTATCCTTTCTTTTGGATTCGGCAATAACCACTTGTTTTTCATCTTTATCTTTTTTCTTGGGTCCACGAATCTTTTTCGGTTTTTCAACTGTGCCTTCTATGAAGTGAACAGTAAAAGTCGAACCCTCACCTTTTTTACTTTTAACGAATATCTTTGCATTGTTCATTTCAGCAAACTTACTTACAATGGAAAGACCGAGTCCTATTCCTTCATATGATCTGCTGTATCCAAATTCTTCCTGACTATAGGGCTGGAACAAATGAAGAAGGTAATCTTCTGATATTCCAACCCCTGTATCGATCACATCTATCATTATATGATTTTGTTCATTTTTATATAGCAGTACATTTACATGACCAGCTTTGGTGTATTTGATAGCATTGTCAAGAAGGTTTGCAATTACCTGTGTTGTAGTATATTCATCCGCTATAACACGCAGGTCATTTACCTGATCAATAAAGTTTAGCTTGATGGATTTTGATTCAGCGGCGATCTGAAATTCACCCAAAAGATTTTTTATGATATTCTGAAGATCAAGCGGTTTAGGATTGATGGGGAAATCACCTGCCTGTATGCGTGAAAAGTTAAGTATCATATCAACTGTACGCATCAGGCGCTTACTTGATCTGTCGATTGAATTGAAATAAAATTCTTCATCCTTTGAGGCAAACCTTGAGAATGATTCCTGGATAAGACTCTTCATCCCAAGTATTCCATTTAAAGGTGTGCGTATTTCATGAGATATGTTTGCAATAAAAGCGTCTTTCAGTCTGTTAGATAGTTCGGCATTTTCTTTGGCGCGTATAAGTTCTGTCTCAGCCTGCTTTCTGATGGTGATGTCATTGAACATAACCATGAGTGAAGGTTTTCCATGATAATTAATTGTAATCGCCGATGCTTCCACTGTTATAATTGAACCATCGATCCTGATAATCCTTTCTTCAACATTTCTAAGGATTTCTCCGCTTATTTCTCCTGAGTACGAAGCATTAATTAAATTAAGAATTCGGTTACGTTCATCCGGATGAATAAATTCAATAACTGTCTTATCTTTTATTTGTTCTAAAGATTCTGCCCCCATCATTTTTATTGCTGCATCATTGGCAAAGAGTATTTTATTATCTGTATGAATCACAATTCCTACAGTCAAGGTCTCAACCATAAACCGGTATCTGTTTTCGCTTTCCTTTAAAGCTTCTTCAACTTTATATCTTTCTGTCACATCAATTGCAATTCCTAAAACGCCGGCAACTTTTCCCGTTGATGTGATGTAAGGAGAATAGACGGTATCAAAAGTGGAATCTCCAACATCATTTTTTACTCTGACTACTTTTCCTTTAAGTGCTTCAAGAATGCTGTTATAAATTGATGGATGATCTTTATAAATCTCTAACGCCGACATTCCAACTACCTGGCCTGGCTCAAGGTTTAGTTTTTTTAATGCAAGTCCTTCGGATAAAGTGAAAATGCCATTTTCGTCGAGTACAAATAGTATCGCTTCCGCACTTTGCACCACACGTCTGAATTTTTCTTCACTTTCTTTTAAGGCTTCTTCTGCTTTTTTCCTTTCAGTGATATCAATAGCAACACCCAGTACAGCGGGTTTGTCTGCGCCTGAAAACGTAAATGGTGTTTTAAACGTCTGATAAATTTTTTGTTCACCTTTATTGTTTGTGACCGTTTCTTCGGGGATCAGCTTTGGTTTACCTGAATTTATAACTTCAAGGTCATCTTTTCTGAAGTGTTCAACCTCCTTAGCGGTAGGTGTAAAATCAGAATCCCTTTTCCCTCTCAGACTGTCAACTGTTGTTCCGTATGCATCAGCAATCGCTTTATTTACAAGTAAAAATTTACCATCAATATCCTTTGCAAATATTAAATGAGGTACATGATCGATCACCTGCCGAAGTTTATCATTAAGAAATTTTAATTCGGTTTCATGTTTTTTAGTATCAGTAATATCCATCACAAAACCATGCCATGTAATTGAACCATCACCTCCATCGACAGGGAGAGAATGACCTTCCATCCATCTTTCACCCTTGTACGGGTGGTTATAGCGGTATACAGCGTGCCATGCTGTCATGGTTTCTGCTGAACGATTTACAGAGTTAATGAAATTTTGAATATCATCTGGATTAATATTTGCGAATAAGGTTGTTAAATCATTATGCAATACTTCTTCAGCTATACCATATAAATCAACAATTTCCGGTGTTGTAAATCCCATTAAATTAGTTCCGTCTGCTCTTCTTACAAAAGAACAAATTGCACCCGGTACACTTGCCCCGACTTTTGCTAGCTGATCCTGAATCTCAAATCTTTTTTTAGTTTCGGCTTCTGCTTGTTTCTGTGCCGTTACATCGAGGTTTATTCCTACTAATTTGATCAGTTGACCATCGGAACCTCTTACAATTTCAAATCTCGCGTTTATAATCCGCGCAGGACAAACATCCGGATTTGTTCTATATTCAAAGTTGAAAGGAATATTATTCTCAATTGATTCTTTCTGCCTTCTCAATAATTCTTCTCTGTCTTCAGGATGAACATAAGTTAGAAATTGCTCAAACAGTGGGGGTACGTCGGAAGGTTCTAATCCATGCAATCTGAACATTTCCTTTGACCAGATACCAGTCCCGGTGGATGGGTCAAGTGCCCAGCCGCCAAGATGAACACGTGCCTGAATATCTTCAAGAAGTAAATCATTCTCTTTAATTTTTCTTTCAGATTCTCTTTCTGCAGTCTGATCGCGAAATACTAATACAACCCCCTTAGTTACCCCAGTGGAAGATTTGATCGGTGCGCCGCTGTCTGCAATCGGTATTTCTTTTCCGTTCCTGTTTATAAGCAAGGTATGATTTGCCAGTCCGACTATTAATCCTTCCTTTATAACTTTTTGAACAGGATTTTCAACTTCTAATCCGGTGTCCTCATTTATTATTCTGAATATTTCGATCAGTGGTTTTCCCGAAGCCTCAACTTCTTTCCATCCGGTTAGTTCTTCGGCGACTGAATTCATTCTTTTTATTTTTCCATAGATATCGGTTGTGATTACTCCGTCACCGATACTATAGAGAGTGGTTCTTAGTTCTTCTTCAATTATTTTTCTTGAAGAAATGTCGCGCCAAATAACATGAAAAAGTTGTTTCCCGTTTATCATCACCGGGGTTAGCATAACTTCTACTGGAAATTCAGATCCATCAGCTTTTGAATGAAGCCACTCGAACCTGTTGTAACCTTTCTCCAATGCAGTCTGTATTTTTTCTGCAGCGGAAATTTCTGATTTTTTACCATCCGGCTGCATTTCGGGTGAAAGCTGCCATGGATTTTTACCGATGATCTGATCTTTCGAAGCATATCCAAGTACTTCTACAGTCGAGGGATTGCAATCAACAAAAACTGTTTTTTCAATCAGTAGTATTGGATCTGTTGATGCCTCAAATAAACGGCGGAATGTTTCCATACCTTCTTTTGCAGATGCTTCGGCTGCCTTTTTTTCTTTGATCGTTTGCTTTTTCTTTAAAGCTTCACTTACGGCAAAAGGTAAACGTTCCAGGTTTGATTTAAGCACATAGTCCGCGGCACCGGCTTTCATACAATCTACAGCTATCTTTTCGTTAATTGTTCCGGTCAAAATTATTACGGGCAGGTCAGGATCGGATTCTTTAGAAATGATGAGAACTTTTTTACCTTCAAATGAAGGAAGGATATAATCTGTAATAACAATGTCAGGCTGAAAGTTTATTAATGCATTGCGGAATTCTTTTTCTGATTCCACGCGAACCGGATTAACTAGTATGCCGTTTTTTTCAAGACGTTTTACAGCAAGGTCCATATCCGGCAGATAGTCTTCGACAAAAACTATCCTGATAGTATGATCGCTCTCCATTTTGCTCACCCCTTAATGGTTAAGATACTTGCATATTTAATAAATGCAGAACCGATTCCATAAAGTCTCTATCCTTAATTATTCAAAACCAGCTTAATCAGTCGTATCTCTGAACTGAACACATTTGATAAAAAATAAAAACTATAATATTTTAGGAAAGCCAAACAATAATTTGAGCATTTTGAATTCGCCCCTGTTGCCCGTTTAATTTTTTGCTGCATAATTCACCACAAAAAATTTCGACAATAATTGTCTTTTCCTTTTCAAACTTCAAGTTGAAAATAACAAATAAAACTCTTAAGTGAAATATTATAACTTCAATTGCATCTTATTGATGATTATATACCATCATTCAATTATTATCGGCAAGTTTAAACATTACTTTACCTTAGATTTTTGTTCATATTTAGTAATGATTTTGAGACGTTATTCTTAATTAGTTTTGGAATCAGATCAGGTTATCTTTTTTATATAAAGCCACCCCCAATTTTATCATCTTTTCAATTTCTATTTCAAGCTCTGCACTAAGTTTTTTAATATGAAAACAACTTTTTCCCTTCAGACATTTTTTTAATTCTTCCGATCTTTTATCAAATTTATTTACATTAGTATATATTGGGAAAAAATATAGTCGCACATCTTTTGGCTTTGGTACCACACTACCGAAATAAAAACCCGGGACTTTTTGTTTTCCCTGCATTACTTCCTTTGTCCCTGTAACCTCAAACACCAAGCTTGAATTTTTATTTACTTTTAAAGGCGGAACATTTGCAGTCAGCATATTTATCAATGTTAGTCTTATTTCAGCAAGATCAGTCTTCATTATTAATCCTAAAAATATTTTTGAAATCTTCCTATCTTTAAAATAAATATATAAATATTCTAACAGAACAATATGCTGCAATTGGATTTCAGTAATTTTCCTGTACTAACTACAAACAGGTTACTTTTAAGAAAAGTTGAAATGAGTGATGCGGATGAAATTTTTCTTCTCCGCTCAGATCCTGTTGTTATGAAATATCTTGACAGACCCCCGGCTAAAACTCTGGAGGACGCTAAAATATTTTTGCAGTCAATTTCTGATCTCGAAAAAAACAATGAAGCAGTTACATGGGCAATTACGATTAAAGAAAATCCAAAACTTGTCGGGACAATTTGTTACTGGAATATTAAGAAGGAACATTATCGTGCCGAAGCAGGATATGTTCTTCTGCCCGAATTTCATGGTAAAGCAATTATGCAGGAAGCATTTTCAGAAGTTCTTGACTATGGATTTAATGTGATGAAACTTCATTCCGTTGAAGCTAATGTAAATCCTTTTAACGAAGCATCAATAAAACTTCTTGAAAGGAATGGATTTGTGCGAGAAGCATATTTCAAAGAAAATTATTTTTATGAAGGAAAATTTTTGGATAGCGCGATTTATTCATTGTTAGTTAGTGCTTATATAAAAAGCCAAACGGAATAATTTTACAAACTAAAATTAGAAGCCAGAATTATGTTCAATCTCCTTCGAAATCATATTGAAAAAAGAGTTCATCTTACGGATGAAGAATTTGAAATAACTTCAAAATTTTTCACACATAAAAAACTCAGGAAACATCAATACCTTTTGCAGGAAGGCGAAGCATGCAGATACGCCGGATTTGTCACTTCGGGCTGCCTCCGCATTTATTCCGTAGATAACAAAGGCGCTGAACACATAATACAATTTGCGATAGCGGATTGGTGGATCTCTGATATGAATAGCTTTTTAACTGGTTTACCTTCGCAGTATAATATCGATGCTTTGCAGGATTCAGAAATTCTTTTGCTTGAAAGAAATGACAGAGAAATTTTACTTGATAACTGTCCAAAGATGGAAAGGTTTTTCCGTTTATTACTTGAGTCAAATAACATTGCGACTAATCAAAGATTAATTGATTCACTCAGTGCATCAGCCGAAGAAAGATATTTAAAATTTATAAATACTTATCCTGAACTTTTTGAACAAATACCACAAAATCAGATTGCATCATATCTTGGTATAACGCCGCAATCATTAAGCAGGATTCGCAAGGAACTTGCCGAAAAGTAAATAAGATTTTTCTGTAACAATCAGCTTATCTACGTATGGTCGATAAAGACTGTGAATTTGTTTCAAGTCTTTATTTCAATTCCTTCAAAACGCAACCCCATCCGTAAAGATCATTTCCTTATACAATTAACCTATGTTAATAAAATTTATTACCGCGTGTGAATGCACTGCTGTATGCAGGTGATTAGTTTTGAGTAGTTCATTTAACAAAACTAAAATCTGAAAGGAAATTAAAATGACAAAATGGAATATCGACTCAGCACACTCTGAAATTAACTTCAAAGTTAAACACCTTGTGGTTTCAACAGTAAGAGGAAGTTTTACAAACTACGAAGCATCAATTGAAACAGCTAAAGATGACTTCAGCGATGCTATTATAAAATTTGAAGCCGATATTGATAGTATCAATACAAAAAACGGACAGAGAGATGCCCATCTGAAATCAGCGGACTTTTTTGATGCGGCGAATCATCCAAAGATGACATTCGTTTCTAAATCAGTAAAGAAAATTTCTGATTATGAATTGAAAGTAACCGGAGACTTATCCATACGCGACATCACAAAAGAAATTACTCTTGATGTTGTTTACAACGGAACCGTTGCCGGTTTTGGCGGAGCTGAAGTTGCAGGCTTTGAAATTCACGGCAAAGTTAACCGGTTTGATTTTGGTCTTCAATGGAATGCATTGACCGAAGCTGGCGGAGTTGTAGTAAGCAACGAAGTTAAAATTGAAATTCTTGCAGAGTTCAACAAAGTCCAGGCTGAAGTAAAAGCTGCATAAATTATTTCTTCTCTGTCACCCTTCGACTGGCTCTGGGTGACAGAGAAATATTTTTTACAATAACTCCTGTTTTTTCTTCTCTAACTCTTCCCATCTGTCATAAAGTAACTTTACTTTTTCTTTTGCTTCTTCAAGCTGATGATTTAACTGGTTGGTTTGTGCAGCATATTTTTCATAGAAGTCAGGTGAAACAAAAATTTTTTCAATTCTTTCAACTTCAGATTCTGCTTCAATAATTTTTTCCTGGATTGAATCTAACTCAAGTGAATCTTTGTAACTAAGCTTCTTTGGTTTTGACTTAACCTTGATCTCTTCTTTTTGCTCTCTCGGTTTTTCGACAACGTGTTCAGTAATTCTTTGATTTCTTTTTTGAATGTAATAATCATAATCACCTTCGCTGTAATAAATTTCACCGTCGCCTTCAAATGCAATTATGCCGGAACATACACGGTTAAGAAAATACCTGTCGTGACTTACAACAACAACACAGCCTTCGAATGCAATCAATGCTTCTTCAAGTATTCTTAATGTCGGCAGGTCAAGATCATTTGTCGGTTCATCAAGCATAAGAAAATTTCCGCCGGCACATAAAATTTTAGCAAGTGTGAGCCTGCTTTTTTCTCCGCCTGAAAGTCTGCTTACCAGAGTATTGATCCTGTCATCTGCAAAGAGAAATCTTCTTAAATAAGTCCACACACTTAACTGATACTTGCCGAACTTTACGGTTTCATTTCCTTCACCAATTGCTTTGATAACTGTATCCTCATCATTCAGTAAGAGACGAGCCTGGTCAACATAATTGAATTGAGTGTTCTCGCCTATTTCAATTTTGCCTTGAGTCGGGATCACTTGTCCAAGAATTATTTTTAACAAAGTTGTTTTACCCGCGCCGTTATGCCCGACTATTCCTATTTTCTTTCCGGCTTCAAATGCAAAGTTAAAATTTCGAAAAAGCAATTTGTCTTCGAGAGTTATTCCGACATTATTTAATTCCACAACTTTCTTACCTAACCGATCTGCAGGTGGAATAATCAGATCAACATCCAGTTCAACATCATCATTTGATTGGGAGGATAACTCATAAAAATTATCCAGACGGCTTTTTGACTTAGTACGCCGCGCTCTCGGACCGCGTTTAACCCATTCTAGTTCACGCTTCAAAAACATCTGTCGTTTACGTTCTTCAACTTCTTTTATCGCCTGTCGTTCTGATTTATTGATAAGATAATCAGTATAGTTTCCTGGATGTGAATAAAAATTTCCATTTGAAAGTTCAACTATCCTGTTAGCAATTCTGTCAAGGAAGTAACGGTCGTGTGTGACGAAGATACAAGTGCCTTTATAATCAGCGAGAAAATTTTCAAGCCACTCAATTGATGTTGTGTCGAGATGATTTGTCGGTTCATCAAGTATTAACATGTCAGGTTTGGATATTAATGCACGGCAAAGTGCAACACGCCTTTTTTCTCCACCGGAAAGTGTTGATACAATCCTTTCAGCATCAGGTGCGTTAAGTGATTGAATGAGTATGTTGATCCGTTTATCAAGATTCCATGAATCCTTTCTCAAAATTATTTCTTCAAGATGATGTTTGTTCGGTGCATCAAACGGAGTTTGTTCATACTGCTTTATTAGTTCTGTTTCCGCATCCGCGCCATCAAGAACATTCTGATACACAGTTGATGATTCAACCAAACTGAAATCCTGGGAAAGAAAACCCGTTACAAGATTTTTTTTCTTCGCAACTTCACCTGAATCCGGAGGCATCAAACCGGAAATAATTCTTAAGAATGTTGATTTGCCAGCACCATTCCTCCCGACAAGACCAATACGATCTTCTTCGTGAACACTTAACGAAGCTTTATCAAGTATTACCTGTTCACCAAAGTGAACTTCCAATTCAAGTGCGGTTAGAATAACGGGAGTAACATTATCGGGCATTAGCAATAAATTATTTTTGTGATGCAAATATACAGTAAGGGATTAAGTAATCATCCATTAATAAATTTATTTCCGGATTTATTAATTAAATTTGTCCGCACTAAATGAGAAAAAAAAGCAATGAATGAAATAAAACGCTCAGATATAAAACCCGGTATGCATGTAAAAATTGTAATGAAAGAAGATCAGCGAACCGGTGAATTAACGGAAGGATATGTTAAAGATATTCTGACAAAATCCCCAAGACATCCACACGGAATTAAAGTCCGCCTTGAAACAGGTGAGGTAGGGCGGGTAAAAGAAGTATTGGATTGATTACTTCATACAGCTATTCCCCCTCTCATCACATGTATAATTGATTTCACCAAACTCTTATAGTCTTAAAATAATTTTATCAGCAATATCTTCCTGATTTTTACACTTCCATCCATTCCTGACCGGTTGAATATTTTTTATTAATAAATGGATTTAAAAATGAATGCGCTAAACAAAGTCAAAGAAAACTTATTCGCACAGATTTTTGTCGTTTACACCCGCTATTTAATTGGCGGCGCACTTGTATTTGCGAGTCTGATTAAAATTAAAGGTTACCGGTTTACAACTCTCAGCGGTGAAAATGAACCAATCAATTCAGCTTGGCACTTTTTTGAAACGATGTATCAATCAGGTTTATACTGGAAATTTATAGGGCTTGGTCAACTTGCTGCTGGATTTTTATTAATGACGCAGCGGTACTCAAAACCTGGTGCATTGCTGGCATTCCCCATCACATCAAACATTTTTGTAATTACAATTTCATACTACTTTGCTTTAACACCGGTAATAACCGGAATGATGCTTTTAGCAAACTGCATTTTGATATTTTGGGAATGGAATGAATTAAAAATTCTGTTTAACCTGAAACCTGAGATTGAAAACAAAACACGTTTTGAAAAAGATATTACCTGGCAGTTAACAGGACTGGGACTTTTCCTTTTCACATTTATTTACAGGGTTATAGTCGATTATTATAACATTTTTTTCTGGGGAATTATCTGTGTTACAATTGGAGGCCTTGGATTAATCATTGGCTTAACAAGAAAGAAAAATTATAAGAAAGCTTAGACCAAAAATAATTTATTTATAAATGTTAATGCGCCCTACTTTCCTGTTCATTTACTAAAGAACTTCCAGTATCCAGCATCAAGGATCAAGTATCTAATTGAACTTACAACTTACAAATATTTACTTTGTAGTCTCACCGGGAAATTCATTTGAATCTGTAACAGGTGCGGGTTCCCATAACTCAATTTTGTTGTTCTCCGGATCAAGTATATGAACAAACTTTCCGTAGTCATAAACTGCGATTGAATCAAGTACAGTCACACCATCTTTCTTCAACTCTTCAACAAGCGCTTCCAGGTTTTCAACTCGATAATTTATCATAAACTGTTTGTCCGATGGCTCAAAGTATTTTGTGGTTTCCTTAAACGGACTCCATTGCAGGTATGCCTTTTCGTGCGGCGGTTCTGATTCCCTGAATTCGAACATTGAACCATATTCATTTGTCACGAGTCCAAGATTTTTACTGTACCATTCTCTCATCTGCTCAGGACTTTTGCATTTAAAAAAAATCCCTCCTATTCCTGTCACCTTTTTACTTTCGGGCATAATCACTGCTCCTTTGTTTGAAATGTTGCTTTTTATTTCTGTTGACTTGTTAAACCCGTTTATCATAAACACTGCTAAGAATATCATGATAAAAATCATAATGATCTCACTTTCAATTTCATTGTTAAGAATTTTATTAAAAGGACTTGCTGAAAGGAAATTAAAAATGAAAGGTCAGAATTCAAAACCAGGAAATGTACTTGGGGTTTAAATATTTTTTCTTGTGTGCTATTAATCACTCGCCGAGGTTGGATTCTTTACCTACTTGTGCGTCTTTGAAGGATAAACGATGTTAGCCAACAGGGCATTAATATTGTAATCTCTCAACCACATCAAAGCCAGAAGTTTTTTTTAAGTTCATATTATGAACAAAATTCTTCATTGAATCAGATGGGTCAATCATAGAAAGATTTAATTTATTTAGAGAAAGTTTCGGAATTAATACCGATAGTATTGGTTGATTTTCAATAAACCCAGTTTTAGAATTTAATAATTCCGCTACAGCAGTGATATACAATTTTTCTATTGGTAAAAGTGCAAATGTTTCTCTTGCAACTCTTAATACACAACTGCAAACATAATCTTGATAAAGCTCGTAAAATTTTCCCTTCGGCATTTGTTTAACAGATAATTTCCCGCTCTTTAATTGAGTTTTTTCTTCTGATGGAATAGTTTCCGACGAATTAACATTTAGCGTAATATCAATTTCTTTTGAATTGATAATTTTAAATTCAACTGATGAGCCAATTTCCTTAATTTCACCGAATGGTTCAACTTGCTCAATAGCATCTTTAAATGCAGTTAAATCTCCATCTAATATTTTTGTTGCTAAATCACGAATTTCCGTCCATTCAGTAAATGCTATGTTATATTTTTCAACTTCTTTTTGATATTCTCTTTCGTCTTTTTGTCTAGCACGTATAATTTCTTCTTTTAGATTAGACTTTTTCAATTCAACCTTTTTAAATATTTTGTCAAAAAAACTTGGTCTGAAATTGTTTAGTTTGTTTGTAGCTGTAGTTTCGTTATCCAATTTCTTTATAGGTTTGTTGGGCGGATTAGATTCTTTAACATTTTCCCAGTTCCATATTTCACTACAATCTTGATGCATTGATTTCAGTAACAAAATTCTATTTTCATATTCTTCAACTTCGAGTGCAGCTTCTTCAATAGCTTGATATTTAGCTTGTTGTTTTAAATGTCTTTGGTATTCTCTTTGTCTTCTTAAAGATTCTCTTTCCGCTCTTCTAGCGGAAACTGCCATTGAACGAAGGACACTATTAACAGTCATATTTAACCTCGCTTACTTTTGTTGTCTAACAACTTCATATGTTAAAACACAGCACAAAGTTTAAAATTATTTAATACCTTACCTGCACGTTTATTTCTCTAAAGAATCCTATTTAAATAGATCAACCCGAACTATTTTTTTCACGACATTACCTGCCACTATGTGGCTCCATACCTACTTGTCCGTCTTTGAGTGATTAAAGAGGTTAGGTTGTTTAGTAATTATGTTCTTTAACATATTTTTTAAAATCATTTAAACAGGTATAAAAATCAATTCCATATACATCTTTAAATACTTTTTCTGGTTGCCAGCTATTTAATAGTTTAACCATATAATTCTGGAATTTATCCTTACCATATTGTTCATTAAGATAATCAACAATGCACGCAAATTCCGAATAGATAAAAGCTAATTTATTTTTCACATTAAGTATTGCTTCATCTTCTTTTTTTGTGTTAAAATATTCAGGATGCAAAAATGATCCTTGAGCGATATGTTGATAAGTATCTTTTTTGCTTGGATACCAGGATGTTCCCATTTGATTTGAGCTGTAAACTGCAATTCCTTCTAATAGCCATCGAGGATAAAAGAAATAAGCAGTTATAAATCCCATATGTTCATATAAAAGTGTATGCGATAGTTCGTGTTTAAGATAAATTTCCATTGATATCTCATTATCAAGTGCTTCTTTAACAGCCCAAGGTGAGACGACTAAACTACCGTTAGGATATGCGTAAAAACGTGCTTTTGTAGTTGTAAGTTGATAATAGCTATCTGCATCCCGAAAAAATATTATTTCAGGTTTGTGAACAAATTTTAGCTTATGAAATTTTTCAACTGAAGGGATTAATGAATCTAGAAATTTATAATTGTAAGCTTCGGAACCATCTTGCACGAATACGACAATGTTAGACAATTCAATTTTTTTAAAACCTAATTTCACTGGTGAATAAGGGAACAATTTACCCCACAAGAACTGATATGGTAACAATAAAAAAAGTAAGAAAAATAAAATTCCAAATAAATATTTGGATTTTTTATAATTTTTCATAAAAGATTATCCTTCAGAAATTACAACCTAACTTATAATTATCCCCACAGTATTCGGTCTAACACACCGGCGACAAGCATGTTAGATTACAACCAAAACATCTTTTTCAAATTAAATTCAAAACTTAATGCGGTCTAACATGCCTGATATAAAAGAATGTTATCCCGCATAAATTCTTACTACTTACTTCTTTCTCCTGGCTTCTGCTAAAATTATTATTCCCGATCCGCTTTCCACATACAAGCCTAACCTGTACAACTGCCTCAAAGCACTGCCCCGGGATTCTGGATAAGATAACTAGGGGCGATATAAACTCAACAGCAACTTAAAGCAACCAAAAATAAAACTCAACCATAATTTTTCTTAACCCATCAGCCCCTCTCCTTTACAAGGAGAGGGGGCGGGGGTGAGGTTTAATTAATTGGCAGTCACGCCTGTCCCTATGGCAGATCACTCCGTGACTATTCCTATATTCTAACCCTCACTTCTTTATCAAACAAAATTACATCCATCCAAAATTCTTAACTCATAACTCAAACCTGTCCGCTTGTGGCGGAATTCATAACTCTCTCAACTTCCCTCGCTCCTCTTCTCCTCAATAAACCTCTGCACCTCTCCCACCTTCTCCAGCGTTAACCCCTTCAACTCATCCTGAATAGACAACACCTTCTTTCCTCCAATCAACCTGCTCAACTCAAACCTGCCTGGCTCACCCAGCTTGCTGTCAGGCTCCCACTCAAGCAAATCGTGAGGCGTACAATTCAGCAAAATGCACAGCCTCTCCAGCTGCTTTAAATTCAACTTCTCCAGCTTACCAGTTGCAATATAAGAAGCGGTAAAAGGCGAAAACCCTGCCTTCCTCAAAAACCCGGTAGGACTCTGAATACCGCGTGCCGCAAACACAGTCTTAAAATTAAACTTTAACATAAGACATATCCTTTCCTTTATTTATTCAAAAAAAACAAATAAAATTCTCTTTTGAATGTACTAAATTGCAATCAAAATGTATTAAATGCCAATGGCAATGTACTAAATTACAATTAAAATGTACTAAACTACAATTGAATTGTACTTGTTTACAACGAAAATGTACTTAAATACAACGGAAATGTATTAAACTACAACAAAAACGTACTCAATTACAATTCAAATGTACTAAACGGCAACGGAAATGTACTAAACGTGAATCAGAATGTACTCATTTCCAAACCAAAACTCCTTAACTAATTAAGCTCAACCATTCCACCTTAGACAGACAATTTATGTTTTACAAAGTTATCCAGCACCCTGTATCCGGCATCTGGAATCCAGTATCCAGCATCCGGTATCCAGCAACTGTCTTCGGTTCTCCCCTTCATTCAGTCATTCACCAAATCAATCATACAAGTTTTTAACCGGCTATGCAGTTTTTTAACACTTAATTAATACATCATTAACTGTTAGTTTTTATTTTTGTGTTAGTTTATTGTAAATGTTTCGGGAGAACGAGATGAAAATATTTTTTGCGGCAACAGTCATTTTTCTTTTACAGTTAATTGTATATACTCAAAACAAAACGGGTAATGTAATTTTTATTCATCCCGATGGAACAGGTCTGGCAGACTGGAACGCGCTGCGTATTCTGACAGTTGGTCCTGACAGTGAACTTAACTGGGATAAACTTTCTTCTGTTGGTTTGTACCAGGGACATATAAGGAACAGGATCACTTCCTCATCAAATGCGGGAGCTACAATTCACGCTTACGGTGTTAAAGCAGACCTTAATGATTTTGGAATGACTGATGAGCAGATAACTCTTTCACGTTCCGGTAAACGAATGAGTATAATGAAAGAGGCGATGTCGCAGGGAATTTATACAGGAATAATTAATTCCGGTTCAATTGAAGAACCGGGCACAGCGGTTTTTGTTTCGAGTAATATTAAACGCGCTAACTATACTGAAATTGCAAAGGATGTAATTCAATCAGGCGCTGATCTTATTTTTTCTGGCGGTGAAGATTTTCTACTGCCGGAAGGAGTGGGCGGAAGGTATTCGACAGGCGGTAAAAGAACTGATGGATTGAATCTTATTGAGTGGGCAAAGCAGAACGGTTACAAAGTCATTTACTCAAAAGATGAGTTGATGAAAACTACTTACGATGAAAAGAAAGTGCTTGGTGTTTTTGCCGCGCGTCATACGTTTAATGACAGAACTGAAGAGGATCTAAAAGCAGCAGGGCTTAAAAATTTTTCTCCTGAAGCGCCGACTGTAAATGAGATGACAAAATTTGCATTAGAGTTTTTATCACGCAAAGGAAAATTTTTCCTCGTAGTTGAAGAAGAAGGAACCGACAATCTTGGAAACAAAAATAATGCTAACGGAAAACTTGAAGCATTACACAACGCTGATCTCGCTATCGGTGAAGTGCTGAAGTTTATTGATAAAAATCCAAACACTCTTTTAGTAACAGCGGCAGATAGTGAAGCAGGTGGACTTGAAGCAAGTGGTTATGAAATTCCGAATCTTAGTCCTGATAATCCCCTTCCAACCAACGATGCAAACGGCGCACCTATCGACGGACGTGAAGGTACCGGCACGCTTCCGTTCATATCAGCGCCCGATAAAAACGGAAAAAGTTTTCCATTCGGTATCGTGTGGTCTGCTTATGGTGATTTAAGCGGTTCAGTTGTTGCACGCGCACATGGACTTAACGCAGAAAGAATGAAAGGCAAGATAGACAACACGGATATTTACAGGTATATGTATTTAACTTTGTTCGGAGTGTGGCTGGAGTAAATTTCAATTTCACTAACAATAGTTTAGTAAAAACTGAAGTTTAAAAAACTACACCGCCGCCTAAATAAAAGATCGGTGCAAATGTCACGTCAGTATCATCGTTGCCGCCTGCGGGCTGACTTAAAAATCCTATTACCCCGAAGGGCATAATATTACTCTTAACATTAAACTGGAATTCAACACTCAGGTTTAAACCGAAAGCACTTACATCATCAACTCCGCTTATATCAGTCGACTCGACACGGTACCCAAGCTGAAGCCCCGGCTTGATCGCAGTAGAACCGGTCCCAAGTATGAATCTTGGTTTTATAGCAATACCGAATTCGTACATTGATGCTGTGTTATCGACATCATCAAAAGAAAGGCTGGAATAATTTGCATAAACTCCGAAGGCGAGTTTTTCAATGAGGTAAAAATCGATGAAGCTCTGGAGAAGGAATCCAACCTCTTTATCGATGTCCATTCCAAGATCAGCGAGACTTACTTCGCCGCCAAGCCATGCGCCTATTGCGATACCATAATCAGCATTCTTTTTTGTAAAAAAAGTTTTTTGTGAATAGAGAGTACCGCAGAAAGAAATCAGTAAAAGACCGATCAGTATAATTCGGTTCATTGTTTCCTCCTAAGTAATATTTTTTTGTTCAGGGATTAAGTAGTGTATTCAGGGTTGAATTAAATTTTTTTTTCTGACTTTTAGTTTGAATCATTTTTTATTGTCAGATCAGCATCAACAAAGGAGAGATATTATGAGTGTATCAGCATTATATTATTTTTTTATAAGCTCTACTCTCCTGTTTTTGGCTTTGCCTTCATCTGTACTATTATCAGCGATTGGTTTTTCTTCTCCAAATCCTGCAGATGATAAACGTGATGTAATTATTCCTCCCTTAACAATCGCGTCAACAACCGCTTTTGCTCTTGCCTCTGAGAGTTTAAGGTTTGATTCATTGCTGCCGTCGCTGTCAGTATGCCCTTCAACACTTATATTAATATCAGCCGCCAGTTTCATCATTTCAATTATCTGCTCAACAACGGGCATTGACTCCTGTTTGATCGTGGATTTACCGGAATCGAAATTAATGTAGAGAATTGCTTTACCGGTTTTATTCAGTTCCTCAAGAATTGCATTTGCTGTTATTTCCTGTTCTACTTCGCCTCTTTCGATAACAGTAAGAGTATAATAATCACTGGCAGCCCATACTTCAGCCCAGGTCTCAGCATTTCCGTTTTTAAGTATAAGGACAACCCTGTTATCACCCTCCTCATAGGCTTGTCCTCCCAATTTCTTAATAGCATTAGAAAAATTTCTCACGATTTTAAGAGCGCCCACTTGATTGTCACTTACATAATATATGATTGTCTTTTTTCCTTCAATTATTTCAGACTTATCAAGGTAATAGAATTCATACGAGCCGAAATCTTCGGCTGTATAGTCAGTAATATAAAATCCCGACATCCGGTTGAACATTGGATGATCTTTGCTTCCTTCAATATCCTGACCAGGACAGTAGGAAGTGAATAACAAAAGTATGAGAATAACAAAAACAAAAAATATCGCTTTCATTTATTCCTCCTTAAAACTATTTAAGATAGATCATTTTTTTTGTTTGAATGAAATCACCTGCTCTTAGTTGGTAGAAATAAACACCGGATGGTAATGTAGAATTTACAATGTACAATGTAGAATGATTGCCAGCTTCGAAATATCCGTCAACAATTGTTTCAATCTCTCTTCCAAGTACATTAAATAACTTTATAGAATTATGTCCGGCAACAGGAGATTGCCAACTGATAGTTGTGCTTGGGTTAAAGGGATTAGGGTAATTTTGTAAGAGTAAAAAATTGTCCGGCAAAACAGTTGTGGTTTTTATGACTTCAACATTTACAATTCCACCGCCATCAGTTGTATGAATAATTGTGCCTCCTTCACCGGAAGCCCATCCATTCATAGTATCAACAAAACAAACGGATGTTAATGTATTTGCAGATACACCGCTGAACTGTTGTTCCCATGTAAATCCTCCGTCCCTGCTTCTCAAAATTGTACCCGCATTCCCAACAATCCATCCATTATTATAATCAGTAAAATGAACTGAACCGAAGCTTTCATATGTTCCGCTAGGGATCTGCTGCCAGGTTGCGCTGCCATCAGTTGTTAGGAATATGCTTCCAACAACTCCGACTACCCATCCATGCATTTCATCAATAAAAAATACATCTGTGAACCTGAAATTATTTGTGGTTTCGAATATTTGTCGTTCCCAGTTTGCGCCTCCGTTTGTTGTATGAACGATTGTTGAATCCAAACCAACAGCCCAGCCTGTTGTTGAGTTTACAAAATGCACTCCGTACAACCAGTTTGGGGTTGTGCTGTTTTGAGTGGACCAGCTTGTTCCGCCATTTGTAGTGCGGATAATATCTCCGTAATCTCCAACAGCCCAGCCGTAGTTTTCATCAATAAAATGTACAGCGTTTAAATCTGAACTTATCGGACAGGTTTGGGTTCCCCAACTTTCTCCTCCGTTTATTGTATGCCTTATTGTACCGTCTTCACCAACAGCCCATCCTTCATCTTCATTTATGAAGTCAACCGAGTTGAGCGGAATTAGTGTATTGGTTTCAATCCATGTATTTCCCGCATCAGTTGTTCTTAAAAATACTCCTTTATTAATAGGAGCATAGTAGTCCCCGCCAACTGCCCATCCTTTACTTGTATTAACAAACTCTAATGAGTGAATCCATTTAATAGTTCCCTTACTCTGAATTGTAAAATCTGTTCCCGTTCCGGAGTTTTTCAGAATGAGTCCATAATTACCCACTACATACATGTCGTTTGAGCCGTATATATCATCTATATCATAGAGTGAAACATAAGTCCCTGAGTTACGTTGAATCCACGGCTCTCCGACATCGGTAGTTTCAAGAATAACACCATTTCCACCAACTGCATAGGCTCTTGCATAACCAATATTAAATACGTTATATAAATTTGAAGTTGTTCCGGTGGTTTCTGTTATCCATGAAGCACCTTGATTAGTTGTGAGTATCATTGTTCCGGAATTTCCAACCGCACGTATATAATCAAATGTGCCAATATCTATTGAAAATAAGTGGGATGTAGTTGGTGTTGATTTTACATGCCAGCTAATTCCCCAGTCAGTCGTATTCATCACATATCCATTCAACCCGGTGACCCATGCAGTTGTGCATTCAATATTATGAAGCGAATAAAGATTTCCGTTATAAGCTGTACTCTGGTCAATCCAGGTATCACCCATATCAGTCGATCTTAAAACTGTTCCGCCATCTCCGGTTATCCATGAACAGCCGTTAACGTGGGAAGTCACTGACCTGAGATTTTCTGCAGTGCTGCTGGTTTGAAAAGTGATTTCAAAAGTTCCGCCGTTATCATAGATATAAATAATTAATCCATTATCACCAACGATAAATACTTGTGTATCACTGTGCATAAAAACACAATTAAGATTTTCTTTAGTACCAAGATTAACAAGCTGCCAGGTTACGCCCGCATCTGTTGTATAAATTGCGGTTCCAAGTTCACCAACTGCCCAGCCTCTATTTGCAACACTTGCAAGAAAACTTACACTTTTTAAAGCATTACCCTGCGGGTAAGGATTTTGCCATAACCATTGTGCAATAGAATTTGATTCAAAGCAAATCAGCATTAATAAAATGTTTAGAATTTTTTTCATCTTAACCTCACTATCAGTTAATGAAAATATTTTTTGGGGGAATAAAATCCGTTGATGAGTTTTGCGTTATAAAAGTCTGCGGAAATCCGGCGGGCAAAGCATCCATCTGCTTGCCCATAATAGTTACTTTTTAGTTTCCTGTACTATGAGTCAATGAATTCTGTGCCTGTGAGATAGCGGGGATCATTATTACCAGAAAAAAGAATAACCGGGTTTGTAATAACTTTCTCATATAGAACCTCCTAATAAGTTTTTATTTATCAGGGCGTTCAGTCGAGAATAAATACAATATGATTGAGCACTCTAAATGTTATTTATTTTGGGTGGGGATCAGATTCCTATTGCAATCATTTTATTTTCACAATAGTATCGCTGAGATTGGAATCGAAAGTCTTTATTTAAAATCTTTATTGGATTAAAACTTGTCCTCCTTAGTGTTAACGAAGGAGAATCATTTTCTTAGTTTTGATAGACTCTCCTGCTTTAAGTTGATAGAAATAAACTCCGCTTGGTAAATTCTCTGCATACCAGGTTACTTCGTGAGTGCCTGCTGGTTTTTCTTTGTTGACCAGTGTTTCTATTTCATTGCCAAGAATATCGTGGACTACCATGGAAACGTGCGTGATGCTGGATACTTGATACTGGATGCTCGTTGATGGATTAAATGGATTGGGAAAGTTTTGCTCAAGTATAAATTCTGTTGGTTGAGTTGGCTCGTTGTCAATTGAGGTAACTATTTCAGAGAGTGGTCTTCTCCACACTCCGTTTTCTGTTCCAGCATATACATATCCATTATTATCGAGCGAAAGTGAGTGGATACTTAGATTAGTGAGTCCTTCATTTCTTGAACCTAAACTGTCACCTTCATCTGAGAATAGAAAGACACCTAAATCATCTGTTCCAATTAGTATTCCTTCTGAAGAACCGCTTGAACAAGATAAGCCAACCTGAGTAGTAATCGTCGATATTTGTGTCCAGGTACTGCACATATCAGTGGATATTTGAATTCCTGGCAAATTCCAGGGTCCAGACAAAATAATGTTACCGTTTGAAAAAATGCCAACTAGGTCAGAATGTCCATCAAGGCCGCCAATAACCTCCCACATAATACCATGATCTGATGAAAAGGATAGCCAGTATCCCACTTCGCCCATAGCCATATGCATTCCATAAGTAATTACATACTGATTTCTAAAATCAAATAGTGCCCCACCTCTATTATCAGAAAATCCGGTTGGAATGTTCCAGGTTAATCCGTCGTTAGTGGATATGCAGAAATAATCCTCATAACCACAACCCGCTAATGGACCACGTTGAGCAACATAACAAAAAATAATTCCAGTTGGACCAACTGATATATTATAAGGACAATATCCCCCCATTATACAGGGCAGAGAATCCGATATTTGCTCCATAATATTTGACAAAATCCACGTATTGCCATTATCATTAGAATAATGCAAAGATTTCAACTCAAAGATTCCATTCAAACCATCCTTCACAACCATAAAGATTTTTCCTGCTTGGGATATTGCCACTTCACGTGCACACGAGTCAACTATCATCGTCCAGTTAGCACCGTTATCAGTAGAACGATATAATTTTCCATCATCCTCAGTAACAGCAAAAATATTTTGGTCCTGCACAGCAATGTCTTTGAGGGTTTCACCATTAAGTCCAACTTGCACCCACTGCCCAAAGCAAATTTGTGTAGTAAGCAAAAAGAAAAACAAAGTGAATTTAAATGTTCCCATATTATGCCTCCATTAGAAGTTGAAAAATTATTTCCAAAACTTCTGCTTCGGGAGAGTGGGTTGGTGGGTCATCTTCCCAAGGAAAACAATAAATTAGATGGCGCTAACTATTGCCCTCTCGGAGTAGAAAAATATTTTCTGATTAAAACGTAGATTATTTTATTTACAATGTCAAAAACTATCAATTTGTATTTAGCAAATAAAAATTTGCATTATTCATTTTGGCCAATTCAAATTCACAATAATTTTTCAGGAACAAATCACCGCTTGTCTTCACGCTAACATTTTTATTTGATTAAAACTTGTCCTCCTTAGTGTTAACGAAGGAGGATCATTTTCTTAGTTTGGATAGACTCTCCTGCTTTAAGTTGATAGAAATAAACTCCGCTTGGTAAATTCTCTGCATACCAGATTACTTCATAAGTGCCTGCTGGTTTTTCTTCATTGATTAATGTTTCTATTTCATTGCCAAGAATATCGTAGACTACCATGGAAACATGCGTGATGCTGGATACTTGATACTGGATGCTGGTTGATGGATTGAATGGATTCGGGTAATTCTGTGAAAGCAAAAACTCAATCGGTTTTGTTGGACTAATTTGTTCATCTTCAATAAAGGTAACGCCACCATTTGAGGTGTGAAGAATAACCCCTCCCTCCCCAACAGCCCAGCCTTTTAAAGCATCGGTAAACCATACGGCATTCAGGTGACTTGTAGAACTTGCATTCTGCGTAAACCACTCATCTCCGCCATTTATTGTTTTCAAGATTGTGGAGCCAACAGCATATCCATTATTTTGATCAGCAAAATGAATTGAACTCAGATCAATATACGTTGTGTCTTCAGTCTGCTTTACCCATTCTAATCCACTGTTAGTAGTATGATATATCTTGTTACCACCGGCTACCCAACCTTCACTTTCATTTATAAAGAAAACTGACGACAAAGGTGTATAATTTGTGTCCTGTAATTGGATTGTCCAGTTATTTCCTCCATCAGTAGTTCCATAAATTGCTGCCATAGTGCACCACCATCCACAGTTCTTACTTCCAACTATATAACCTTCTGTTGCATTTGCAAAGAAGATTGAATTCATTAATCCTAGTGTATCAACTATTTGGTTTGTCCAATCCAATCCTCCGTTACTGGTTCTTAATATTCTATTTTCGGCTAATGCCCAACCATTGTTTTCATCAGTAAAGTGTAAAGAAATAATTTCACCGGCGTAACTGCTATTTGAGAGCAGCCAATCCACTCCGCTATTTGTTGTGTAAAATATTTTGCCCTCACCACCTGCTGTCCAACCTTTATCTGAGTTCATAAAATATATCGTATTCAATCGTCCATCCCAGTTAATTATCCGGGATTCCCAATTAATTCCTCCATCAGTAGTTTTAATTACTTTACCATCAACATTACTTCCATCTTCTCCAACCGCCCATCCATTATTAGCATCTATAAAGCATACTGATTTGAGACTTCTTATTGTCTCCTTAGTTAAATTAATCCAATTAAATCCACTGTCCGTAGATTTAAGTATTGTACCAAATTCACCAACAACCCAACCATAAAATCTATCCACAAAATCCACTGAAGCCAGGTTATTGCTCGTACCTGTTATTTGTGCGTACCAATAATCTCCACTGGTCCAACTTCTATAAATTTTTCCATTAGAACCAGCCATCCATCCACATAAGGTGTCATAGAAATCCACTCCGTTTAGCGGCTCATCAAAAATGTAAGGATGAGATGGATCACCTTCGTCCCACCCGCCATTTATTAATCTGGCTGATCGGCCTTGCATTGTGCTTCTTACCAGACTTGCCGTCCAGCCAATTTCCCGGTTTATAAAAAATACATCAAGAACACATAAACCAATCGCTGGAAGTTGAACCCAGTTAAGACCTCCGTCTGTTGTAGCAAATTTTGCATATCCGTCTCCATATGCCCAACCATAAAGGGAATCAACAAAATGGACAGAATAAAAACCATCACTCATAAGTGCACTGGTAATAAAAGGAACCCAATCCGCTCCTCCATTACTTGTTCTCAATATTACTTCACGGTTATAGTCAAAACCACCAACTACCCAACCTAAATTTGCATTGTGAAAATGTACAGATCGTAAATAGTATGGTGAACCACCACTAATGCTTTCCCAATTCAAACCGCCATTAGTTGTTCGCAGAATTGTCTCACCCCCAACACACCATCCGTTATTTATATCACTGAAGTGAACAGAACCTAGACCTTGACTTGTCCCACTTTTCTGATTTATCCATTCGCTTCCACCATCAGTTGTTTTAAGTATAGTTCCAGCATCACCAACTACCCAACCAGTATAACGGTCAATAAATTTTACAGAGCTTAAAGAATTAGTCTGCGGAAAATTATCTTGTCTAAACCACTGCCCAAAGCAAATTTGTGTAGTAAGCAAAAAGAAAAACAAAGTGAATTTAAATGTTCCCATATTATGCCTCCATTAGAAGTTGAAAAATTATTTCCAAAACTTCTGCTTCGGGAGAGTGGGTTGGTGGGTCATCTTCCCAAGGAAAACAATAAATTAGATGGCGCTAACTATTGCCCTCTCGGAGTAGAAAAATATTTTCTGATTAAAACGTAGATTATTTTATTTACAATGTCAAAAACTATCAATTTGTATTTAGCAAATAAAAATTTGCATTATTCATTTTGGCCAATTCAAATTCACAATAATTTTTCAGGAACAAGTCACCCCTCGTCTTTACACTAACATTTTTATTTAATCAATAGCATCTTCTTTACATCAGTAAATTCACCAGCTTTTAATTGATAGAAGTAAACACCGGATGGTAAGCTTTCTGCATTCCATCTTAGCTCATAATTGCCGACAGGCTTCTCTTCGTTTACTAATGTTTCTATTTCATTTCCCAATACATCAAAAACTTTAAGAGTCACATGTAGAGACGGGGCATGCCCCGTCTCTACAGAAGGGATAGAAAATTTTATTTTTGTCACAGGATTAAATGGGTTCGGAAAATTTTGTTCAAGATATAATTCTGCAGGAATAACATTTTCAACTTCAACTGTCCCTGAATATCTTATACCGCCGTCATTGTCAATTTGTTTTAACCTGTAGATAAGTTTCCCGGTCGCATTTTTTTTATCATAAAAAGAATAAGATTTAAGTGTGTTGGAATTTCCGTTCCCCAAAATAAATCCGATACTTTCCCATTCCTCTCCTGTCAGATCCATTGAAGCTTTAAATCTCTGAACTTCAAAACCATAATTATCAACTTCCGTTCTCGTTTCCCATATAAGCTTCACTGCATTATTTTCCCATGCTGCAGTGAACGAATTCAACTCAACCGGTAATGGATTAGTACCATCATAAAGACTTGTACCGTACGACTGGGGAGTAGCAAAGTTCAACAAATCTCCAACCGTCGGTGCAATGTCTATCTGATAGTGAATATCAGAGTTTACCAAACCGGGAGTTACATTCCGCCCTATTGCCAACAGCATAATGTGCTCGCATCCATCGCAGTCATCTCCATGATCAGTAAAGCCGCCGTTGGAATCGTCATGTCTTCCATGATCATTTGTGACAAATAAAGTTGTGTTTGTTGAAGTGTAACCATGATTACCCGACTGAATACGCTGCCAAAGTTCATAAACAAGGCTATCAGCCCCGGTAAGTGAGTTCACATAATCATCCCAAATACCGGAGTGCCCGCTAATATCAGTTGAAGGAAAATTTACAATTATTAATCTCGGGCTGTAAGTGTCCATTACCGAAATCAAATTACTATAAACTTCTTCGTCATTTAACGTCGAGCAGTTAGTTGAAGCCTGGTATAAACTGCCATAATCTGAATCGGTACTGTACGAAAGAACATTTAATTTTGTTTTACCGGCTAAAACATAATTTTCTGTTAGCGTGCTGTTAAGTTCCTTCCGGAAGTATTCAAACACTGTTGGTTTGTCTGGTCGTTCAGAACCATCATTGGCAATTTGCTGCCAGGTTCCGGTCAGCATTGAGGAATGACCGGGGTTGGTTTCGGTTTTTCCTTCCTGGGCTATTCTAAAGTTTGTAAACAGGCAACCACCAGGTCGCATATCATCATAAAGATGCGGAATATACGTGTTACCTCCGCCGAAGGTTTCACTATATCTTGCGCCATCAATAACAACTATGATCACATTCTGCGCACAGATTAAGGTTGAACAGAGGCACAAAAGAATAAAAATCTTTTTTGTCATTTTATTGCTATCGAATGTTCATACGGTTGGTTCACTGTAAATGTACATAATAATTCTGAGAGTCTCATTAATCACAAATCAAAAAATTATTAATAAAAATGTCGGCTCGGTATTAAATGCGTAGTAAATGAATTGACCTGATGCTTTTAAATTTTACAGCTTCGCCGCATAACTCACAGCAATATCTTCTGCAGACAGAAAATGTTGTCGTATTCCGCAGTTGAAATTATCCGGATTAATTTTTTCCCCGATCTGCAACCTGAAATCCGGGTGCTTCATAATTTAATTTTTGATTTTCCCGGCTTTCAGTACCAAACAATGATAACAGTAATAGGATCAGCAGTATCAGGTAAATTATTCTGTAAAAGTGGTTGTAAAGTTTTTCAGTAATATTTGCGGTTATTGAGCTCATTAGTTATTTGCTGCCATAATTATTTTAAAGATTATCAACATGAATGAGATAGTAATAAGTATTATTAAAGCGTAAACCATAAGAGATAAAAACTTTGCCTTCTTTTTTTTGTGTGCAAATAAATTTTCCGGAGACTCAGTTTTAGCAGGTTTTTGAAATTGAAGGTGAGTCATTTTATGTGTTTGTTTAATGACCATTGAAATGGAATAGAATTTTAAGTCAGTTATTTTTTACGGAAGGAAATGTATTAAAAAGCCGCAGCAGCGAATTGCTGTTTGCTGCCAGAGTTTTGCTGTTTTGTGACGAAATGAAATGAAGAGTTGATTTTTTATTAAATAGAATAATTTTTCTGGAGAGTGATTAAATATTCAATAATCATCCCTGGTGATTCAGGCTGTCGCCCGAATTATTTTTATAGAATTCTGATGGAAGCGAATGAAAATGTTTTTTGAATGCTCTTGAAAACTGGGCTGGACTTTCAAACCCGATCTCATACGAAATCTGAGTTACACTTAGATTATTTTCCAGCAGCAATTGCGCTGCTTTTTTCAATCTCATTATCCTGATAAACTCTCCGGGACCATGACCGGTAATGGCAATTAATTTTCTATGCAATTGCCGCCTGCTTACAAACAATTCCCTTGCTAATAATTCAGAGTTAAATTTATTATCCGTCAGATTTTTTTGAACAGACTGCGTTACCTTTTTTATAAATTCTTCATCAACACTATTTTTTACAAGCTGGTGGGGCTGAATATTCAGATCATTGCTGAATTTATCGTGCAGATGTTTTCTTTGCTCTACAAGATTTTTAATTCTTACAGCAAGTTCTTCATATCTGAACGGCTTTACAACGTAATCATCAGCGCCTGTTTCAAGACCTTCAATTTTATTTTCCTCCGAAGCTTTAGCCGTGAGCAGTATTACAGGAATATGACTCGTCTGCCAGTCTGTTTTGATTTTTTTACAGAACTCCAACCCCGATGTTCCCGGCATCATTATATCACTCAGTATAAGTTCCGGCATATTATTGAATGCCAGCTCAATCCCTTCATCTGCTGTTGAAGCTGACAAAATATTGTAGTCATGTTTAAACAGATCAATTAAATAGTTGCGCGTATCATTAGAATCTTCAACTATTAATATTGAAGGTTTTATTTTTTCAGTATCTTCTTCGTTATCAAGTTCACTAATATGTTCATCATGTTCTGAGTTAATTGGAATATCGGAATATTCATCCGTTTCTGATTCCGTGTTTGTTTGAACAGATGCTGCTCTTTCAAGAGTCATGGTTAATCTGAATGTCGTACCTTCATTCTCCTTACTCTTAACAGAAATTTCCCAGTTCAACAAGTTGACAAGTTCTTTCACTAAAGCCAGACCGATTCCTGAGCCGCTTACACTTTTATGCAGCTCAGTATTCATCTGGAAAAACCTGTCGAATATCTTTGAGCTAAATTGATCCGGTATTCCAATTCCATTATCTATTATTTCAATCATCACATTGGAATTATTGTCAGCGTTATCGCAGTTTATGATTACCTGTATTCTGCCTCCTGCCGGTGTAAACTTAAATGCGTTACTTAAAAGGTTATTAATAATTTTTTCCAGTTTATCTCTGTCAATGAGAACTTCAAGATTATCAACGTTTGCTTCAAACTTAAGAGTAATAAATTTCTGTTCTGCCAGTGGAATAAAAGAATATGTAAGTGTCTTAAGTAAACTTATCAACTCCTGCCTGCTATTAATTACAGGTATGCTTTTAAAGTCCAGCCTGGAAAGCTCAAGAAGTTGTTCAATAAGTTCCTGGAGTTTCTCAGTGTTATTCAAAATTACTTTATAGTAGTGATGAAGATTTTCTTTAATCTTCCCGCTAAGTATCTGCTCAAGCGGACCTTTTATTAATGTAAGAGGAGTTCTGAATTCATGAGAAAGGTTTGCAAAGAAACGAGATTTAAGACTTTCAATTTCTCTTAGATGATGTGATTCAATCTCCTGCATTCTAAGTTCGTTCTGTAATTTTGTGCGGTACGACTGGAACTTCACAATACCCCATATACCAATTACTATAAACAGGAAGTATAATGCTAAAGCCCAGTTTGTTTGCCACCATGGCGGTATGATTGTAATTTTCACCTGACGAATATTATTTCCCCAAACACCATCTGAATTAGTTGATCTGACTTTAAATATGTACTCACCTGGATTTAAATTTGTATAAGTGACAAACCTTCTTGATCCGCTATAGATCCATTCCTTATCAAAACCTTCCATTATATATGCATACTGTATTGAGTGGGGTGAATAAAAATCCAGTGCAGAAAATTCAAATGAAAAAACATTTTGTGAGTGAGCCAGTTCAATCTCATCCGTAAAAAGTATACTCTTCTCTAAGACTGAATTTTCGTCAGGCATAACTGACAGGTTAAAAATCTGGAAATCAGTTATTGTTAGAGATGGAAGAGTGGAAGACAATTTTATACTCCCCGGATAAAAATAGTTAAGCCCCGCTGTGCTTCCCATTAATAAAATATCATCATCAACAGAAACAGATGCTGCGGGGTTTATGTCAGCATTTAAAATTCCATCAGAGTTACTGAAATTTTTGAATTCCTCTTTCTTAACGATGAATAAGGATATACCTGAACTTGTTCCAAGCCACAGGTTGCCTTCTGAATCTTCCTTTATACTTTTTACAGAATTATCTGCCAGTCCGTCTTTAATAGTATAATGTCTGATTGATGCATCATTTAACATTTCCGAAAACTGTCCCGAGCTTTTCAATTCAATCCTGTAAAGACCATTGTTAGTTCCTGCCCATAATACCGGGCGGGAATTTTGCTTTCCCTTCCGGCTGAATGATGATTCAATAAAATCATAAATACAATTGTTATTGATTATGGAACCTTCACCTGTAAACTGATAAAACTTTTCATTGACTTCATCAAACAGATTCAGACCTCCGCCATCCGTTCCTATCCATAACTTTCCTTCACTGTCACGAAAGATCGTCCAGACGTCATCATAACTTATACTGTTTGACTGATATGAATTTTTAAACCAGCGTTTAAAACTTTTATCCTTAATGGAATACTTACCCAGACCAACACCCCAGAAACCAATCCAGATGCAGGAATCACCATCAGTAAAAACAGCTTTGTTAAACTCGTTTGCAAGCGATAATGATTTTCTGTCTTTTAAAGGAATTTTAGTCAGGTGATTTGTTTTTAAATCAATTTTATAAAGTCCGCTGCCGTAAGTGCCAATCCAGATATTTTTATCCGTGTCCGCACTAAGTGACCATATGTTTAGTCCGGTTGTCTGCGAATGTTTAATGAATTCTAACTGATCCTGCCTGATGACTGAATAGTAAAGCCCGTCATCTGTACCGCACCATATTGAATTTTCAGGACCTTTAATTACAGCTTTGATGTTCCGGTTTTTAAGTGATGATGTGTTAACAGAGTATCCATCAGGATGAATGTCAACATTAAATTTTAGAATGGTTTGTGATGTATAATTTATCCCGTTGACGGATGCAGCCCATAATGTTCCGGAATTATCTTTAAGTATCCTGTGCAACTGGTTGCTGGATAGATTTCCGTTCAATCTCTTTTCTGAAGTAAATCTTTCAAACTTGTTATCTGTTATGTTGAGTTTTATCAACCCCGCATATGAATCAATCCAGAGAACCGTGTCCCTGTCTATCACCTCTTCAATTACTGAACCTGCGCCTGTACCAAATTGAAGATTATTTTTATTGGGAATATTATACCGGGAGAATTTGTTGTCATAAATATTATAACTGCTCAATCCGTTTGCTGTGCCTATCCATATTAAACCGGGGTCAAGTGTCGACTGTGTCAGGTACCATACTATATTGTCACTAATTGAGTTTGAATTGCCGGGCAGAGAAAAATATTTTTCAAACTTGTCTATTGATCTGCTAGGATTAAATTTATTCAATCCATTATATGTGCTGATCCAGATGTTTCCGGTTTTATCTTCGAGAATACTTGAAACGTAATTATTGCTGAGTGAATTTTTATCTTCAGGTTTATGATACCAGTGATCTATCTTCTCAGTGATTGTGTTAAACTTATACAGCCCGCCTCTGTATGTACCGATCCAAATATTATTTTGATTGTCTTCCATTAGAAATGTGATGGCGTTCGTTTCCAGTTGTTCCGACCTGATCCGCCATTTCCGGAAATTATTTTTTACGGGGTCATAACAATTAAGCCAACCGTTTCGTGTACCGATCCATATATTGCCTTTTGAGTCTTCTCTCAGGGACCAAATAGAATTATCAGAGATTGAATTTTTATTTGTAGGATCGTGCCTGAAAATTTTAAACTCGTATCCATCGTAACGGTTCAGCCCGTCTTCAGTGGCAAACCATAAGAAGCCGGTTTTATCCTGAACCAAATCATAAACAGTATTGTTTGATAATCCGTTTTCGGTCGTCAGATATTTAAAGGAGAGAGTCTGCGCAAATTGAAGCGTATAGTTACAAGAAATGATTACAAGTGTAAGCAACACCGTTTTCATTAAACTATAGGATAGAAATTATTTTACAGTATCAAATTAAAAAAGAATAAGAGCCTGTTATTTTATAATGATTACTTCATCAATATCATCTTCTTTGTTTGAATATAATCTCCTGCTTTTAATTGATAGAAATAGATGCCGGATGCTGGATACCTGATACTGGATGCCGGATTAAATTCAACTTCATATTCTCCCGCAGGTTTTTCTTCATTAATAAGAGTTGCAATTTCGTTTCCCAATACATCATATACTTTCAGACTTACTTCTCGCATCTCGCTTCTTACATCTAACGGAATGGTATATCGTATGGTCGTACTTGGATTAAACGGGTTTGGATAGTTCTGATCTAAATAAAATTTTCCCGGTGAAACAGATTCTTCAATTTCAATATCTGTTACTCTGTTTACACTGCGGTACATTCCGTAGTAATCGAGTCCGGCAAATAGATAACCATCATTTGATGCGAGCAGACTTAGTACATACCTGTCTTCTCCCATACCTGTATTTATCAAGCCCCAATTTTCACCACCGTTGGTGGATCTGTAAACCCAGTAACCTCTTGTCCCTGCAAACATTGATCCGCCTGGTGTTATTAAGAGACAACTGTATTCAGGTCCGGCTCCGGTTTTATTAACCCAGCTAATACCGTCGTCCGTGGATTTGTAAATTCCATAACCAAGTGTCGATAAAAATATTTCATTTTCATTTTTAACAACAAGATCACTTGAAGTTGAATTGACAAGACCGTTTGTCGTAGTGTTCCATGCAGCGCCATCATTATCAGAGTAAAAAACTTTTCCATATCCGGCAGCAAGTATTCTTCCGTTACTAAGTTTTATAATTGAATACACATTTTCAGCAAGGTTGAAAATCTGATTCCACGTTGCACCGTTATCGGTTGATCTGAAAATTCCACCTGATGTTTCATAATAATTTAATCCGACATATATGTATTCATCTTCGTCAACATAAATACAATGCATTGCTGTCTGTGCCTCCCAGACCCTATTCCAGGTACTTCCATCATCGGTTGATTTAAACACACCGCTTCCGAATTGCGAACCGATCGATGCGGCGAACAAATCTCCTGAGCTATTCTTATCAAAAGAAATAACCCAATGATTTGCCAAGCCAGATTCCGTCCAGTTGTTACCATTATCAGTGGATTTAAAAATTCCCTTTGCAAAAGTACCTGCTAGTATATGATCGGAAGAGTTGGTGATTAGTGAATGAACACTGTAAAACGATGTGCTGTCGAAAGGAAAGTTTGTTTTCTCCCAGAAGTTTTGTCCTGAACAAACGCCGAATGAAATGATGAATAAAAGTACCGCAATACGTTTCATAACATCCCCGTAATTTTATGTTGATTTTTCTATAATAAATATAGATTAATATCGCGGTGGTTTAAAGAATTAATATCAATAATCTTTTAATAACCGGAGGCGTCATCAATGGGCTTTGTGTTTTCTGAGTGAGGGGGGAAATAATTATTACCTCCAATAAATTAATTCCCAACAGGAGTTTTACAGAAAAACACTTTATGAGACGCCTCCTTATTGTTGTTAACGACGAGGAGTCCTTTTACAACAATCGAAATCCGTTACTGACTTTATAATTTCTTCCGATGAAATATTTTCATACTAACTATATCATCAATCCTTTTCAGCAGAAAGTACAAACTGGAAATTCTTTTAACCTATTCTTGTCATCTGACAAAAACTTATAATTCATTTACTCCATCACAGCTTACCGGCTGCCGGCAGGAGTTTGAATTGATTTAAGTTTTGTTTCCGATGTTTGTTCTTTCTCCGTCATCTTACGCCGGCAAATGTTTGTTGTACTTTCTCTCTACTAGTATAATAAAAAGTTATAACACCCGCCGAAATCAAAAAGTTCATTATGCAGCATTCTTTTCAAAATATTCTAAGTACGAAAACGGACATAGTTATTCATAAAGTCAGTTTATTTTTTTGACGATTTAATACATATAAACTTGCGAGAAAAAAATTATTTGTTATTAGTGATGATAAACTCTACAATAACCTGTGGGAAGTCACCTGCTAATAATTGCTAACTAACACAGATGAACTTAAATTGGTGGTGGTGGTTCACCAAATGGCGGCGGTTCATTATGATGATTTTCTTTATGCCCCGGAGGATGTTTCCTGTTTCTTTCAAACATCTTCTGGAATTTAGTTACCTGATCCGGCTTAAGAAATTTTGCAAGCTCGGAAAAATGATCGAACGCATATTTTTCAAGCCGGGATTGAAGTTTACCGATATCACTGATTAATGCATCTACTCTTATTGAATCATATTTTCCTGAAAGCCCTTCTTTCTGGATTTCTCTTTTCAAAGTTCCGATACTGTCATTTAATGTCCGAGTAAGACCAAAAAATTTATCGCGTGATTCCCTTAACTGCTTATCCTGTTCTTCAGTTAAACCCAATTCAGTTTTAAGGAATGTATCTGTACCCCGCATACCGGGGGACTGTCGCTTCAAAGGCGAAGGTCTGTCCATCCACAATAAAACTAAAGTTGTAAGATTTATTATTACAAGAATTATTATCAGCCAGACGTATGTTTTTTGTTTTGTAAGCCAGTCCATATCAATCCACACTATTTAATGCCGGATAAGAACTATAACCAGGGTTAACAGAATATTCTGTCTTTATACTATCAAGATAATCCTGCCGCAGCGCTGTTGATTCAGAATCCCCCTGGAAATAAACTATAACTGAGTAAAGGTTAACTGTTAACAACAGAATGAAAAGAATAACGCGGGCAACTTTAAACAAGGCGGAAAATATATTTTGCTTTTTTGTTTTGGCTGATTCTTCTACTTGCGCCTTTACCCTTGTGTACATGAACTGGTCAGGTTCGAGTGTTTCAATTGAATCAAACAACTTAATTGTCTGTTCAATTTCAGCTTCGATATTTATTTTTTCTCTATTCATTTTACACTTTGATAGTTTTGACGCCTAAAAATAAAATTCCTTGCGATATGTTCCCCTAAAGATTTTTATAATAATGATGAAGTTTTTTTTCAAGATTCTTTTTAGCCCTGTGAATTAGCGATTCCACAGCAGAAAGTGAGATTCCGAGTATATCAGCGATCTGCTGGTAACTCATTTCGTCATATTTGCTTAATGAAAACGCGATGCGCTGGTTTTCGGGAATAGCGTTAAGAGCTTTATTAAGAAAATATTTCCTTTCATCATTCTCAAGTGAATCACCGGGGAATTCCCGTTTAGAAATTTTTTGCTGAACCTGCATTTCATTTGAACTGTCTGAGAATCTCAGCAAGCCAAATCTTTTTTTCCTTTTTTTAGCCCGGAGATGATCAAGTGATTTTGTTACAGCAATCCTGTAAATCCATGTAGAAAATTTAGAATCCCCTCTGAAATATTTAATCGCTGAATGAACTTTGATGAAAACTTCCTGCGTCAGGTCTTCCGCGGTCTCTTTATCATTGACAATTCTGTAACAGGTATTTAATACTTTCCTTTGGTTGTCATAGAAGATTTTACGGAAGGCTTCTTCATCGCCGTTCTTAAGGCGATTAACAAGTTCTCTCTCTTCCATACTCAAATATAATACCTGCGGCAGTTATTTGGATAAATCTGTTGCTGAATGATTAGACAATTGAAGTGGAAGGAAGGATTAACAGAATAAGTGCTTATTGACAAGTGCTATTTGAATTATTGAATGGTTTAGTGCCAGAATGATTCTGTATCACAGTATGAAGTGTTAACACATAGACACAATAGGATCTATTAAAACTGATATCGGTTTTGTTTTACGAACTCTTTTAACCGTTTTAGCTTATTGTTTTCTATCATTGATATTTTTTTGATAAGGTAATAAGGTTTTTATTGTTTGTTATTTTAGAAGGTTACTAAGGTTAGGATTTTATAGTATTGTTGTATGGTTAGTGGTTTTTATTGCGGGGTTTGGATGGAGTTTGTTTTGGATGTGGTGAGTGGGTGTTGGGAACCGTCATGGCTTGGGAGCTTATTGAGACAGGCTGCTAATAGTTATTATAAGTCATTTGGATTTTTACTTATGGGGCTCTGTGTGTACTTCATCGTGTAAATCAAACGGCTCAAGATGTGTAGTGATGTTGGTCTGTGTATTAAAATTTTTTTTGAGTGTTATCTCCAATTCTGTCGCAATGTTATGTGCAGTTTCCAGTAGTGTGTCTTTGGGAAATAAAAGATGAAACTCCAACCACAACACATTTCCACTTTCTCTGTACCTTAACTGATGATATGCTAAACCTCTTGTGACAGTTTCCTTATCAAGAATCTTTTTAACAGTATTTGCGGTTTCTTTATTTCCTTCGTCCATCAATCCGCCGATGGATTGTCTTACGAGTTTACCGCCTGACCATAAAATATTTAATGCTGCAACAATTGCAACAATTGGATCGAAAGGAAGCCAGCCTGTTAACCAGGTAAGCAACAATCCTGCAACAACTCCAAAACTTGTCCAGGAATCGGTGAGCACATGTTTTCCGTTTGCAATAAGAATAATTGATTTGCTTTTTTTACCTCTTGAGATCAGATACCCGCCTAAGATTAAATTTAAGACTGATGCACCAAAGGTAAAATATGTTCCCTGATCAAGATTGGCAATTTCAATTCCAAAGATTAATCGCTTAACAGAAATAAAAATTATAAAAATAGCTGCAAGTATTATGAGTGCTCCTTCAAAACCTGCTGAGAAGTAACTTATTTTGTGATGACCATAAGTGTGTCCTTCATCCGCAGGTTGAAAACTATACCACAAACTAAATACTGCAAAGCCAACACCTATTACGTGAATTACAGATTCGGCTGCATCAGATAAAATAGCGGTTGAGCCTGTAAGGTAGTATGCATACCATTTGATGGCTAACATTATAATACCAAATGCAAATGACAGCCTGATAGCAAACATCTGGGCGGATTTTTCGGTATTCATAAAAGACTTTCAGAAAATAATAAATATGGTTTGTTTGATTAGTCATTGTCACTCTCATCGCCTCTGTTATTTCTATTCTCATTTCCTTTGGCTTCGTCTTCATCGCCAGACCTATGACATTTAACACAATTGCTAAAATCTCTTATACCTTCTTTAATATGTTTTTCTGATATGCGTGCCGGCTGATGTTCGTGGCAATTATAACAAGTGTATGATTTGAATTTTTTTTGTTCGTTGTGACAATTTTTACAATCCGAAGGATGGTTTTTATCAAACCTGAAATATTTACTATGATCAAATGTAGATGGCTTCCAGGCGTTTGTGTTATGGCATTGTAAACATTGAACAGTTTTATCCAATCCTATGTGCAGCTCATCATCAGGAGTTTTATTTATGTGACAGTCTTTGCAATCATTTTGTTTTTCACCGAGTAATTGATGTTTAAACTCAGCACGTTCCCATTTATCAGTGGTATGGCAGTTTGAACAATCATTTAAAATGAGATTGTGAATTTTGTTATCGGGTTTTTTATCGGTATGACAATCTGCACAATTATTCAACATCTGTTTTGGCAGAATTGAGTGTGTAAAATTTAATGTTGCATTTTCTTTTGATAAGCCATTGTGTTCTGTATGACAATAGTAACAGTTGATGTTTTTTATTGATTTATGAAGAAGATTTGTTTTATTGTTCGGTTTTTCACTAACTGCCTGTGATACTTTTTTTAATCCTATTTCACTTAGCTTATGACAGCTGATACATTTTTCTGTTGGTGCACCGCTGCCAATAGAATGACAAGCTAAACAATTGTTTTGAAGGTCAGTATGTCCTTTTACAAGCACTCCAGGATTTATTGTATAATAAGGAAATAAAAATAGTGCTGTTAATCCTATGATTAACGTTAGCGTAAAAAAGAATAATGTTCTTTTCATTACCACCTCCACATTAAAAGTGTGACGATAATATGTATCAGTGCAAACGCAATAAAGATCATAGTAAGCGGCATATGCACTTTGCGCCATTTTTGCATTGTATCAACAAGAAGTGAACTATATAAAAGTTCCTTTTCAATCTCGTCTGTTGTTTTATTCTGCTTTACAAGTTCAGCTTCTTTATCCTTTAATCTTTCCTTAGCCTGTTTTAAGAGATACTTACCTGTTAATCCACTTGCAACAACGATTACCATTGCAAAAAGTGCAAGCCATGGGATTACCGCATTAAAATGAACACCGCCGTGTACAAGAATTAGTAGTGCCCCTATCCATCCCTGAAGTTCATGATTTTGAAGCAATCTTTTGGGCGAGCCGGATTTAATTATTTTTCTTTTTCTTAGCGAGTAAATAAATGAAGCTATAATCACAAATGTTCCTGCTATTCCTAAATATCTTCCAATCCAGACTAAACCTGCAAGGTGGAATAAGAAATCTAAAAGTATTGCTGATATGATTAGTGAAATGAAAATTAATGCGGAGGGTATAATTTTAGTGCCAACAAATTTAAGTGCCATTTTGTTCTCCCACAATTCAAGTTATATTTTATCAATCTCTTTCATTAGCCTGTCGGTTTCAATTAGCACAACTATTATTTTCAGGTGGTGTTGTATGTTGTCATAGCTTAGTGTTCTGTTTTGCAGTTTTAAGCCATTTTTGAAATAGATTGATGAGGTGGAATTACCGGGTTCTCATTTGCGCACGACCTGGCAAAGAATATCAAAAAGAACGTCATAGCTATTTTTGTAATTAATAAATTCAGAACATTGGTTTCACTTCTCATTGTGCGCATTTTATATTCCCTCAAGAGTAACATTACCCGTTTTACTTTCTAAATAGATTACTCCGGTTGCATCGTTCAATGTGCCGGTGATCTCAGTATTTGTGTTTGTTAGAATAGTCAGATCCAGATTTTTGATTGAAACACTTCCGTTGTTTGTTTTTAGTACAACAGTCGCTGACGTACCTTTTGGTATTTTTATGTTTATATCACCGCTTTCAGAATAGCAAATACAAAAACCTTCATAAGGAAGTGCCGCAGTGGAAGTTATTTTACCGCTTATGGTCTTAACATTTATTGAACCGGAGTGATGATCTAATATTGCGTTGTATGAACCAGTCTCTGCGCTAATATCAGCATTCAGGAAATCTGTTTGTATTCCCTTGTTTGGTGATGTTAGTTCGATAACCCTTTTGTTGATCTCTAAGTTTAGATTACACCCGTATATATTTTCGGTGTTTGACGGATAGACGACTTTATACATACCAGAATCACCGGATACGGAGTTTTCAACACTTATTTTTTTCATTTCAGATTCTGCTGCCTGGTACGACTTTGCCCAAACACTTCTGTCAATTACATAGCGTGTTTTAAGTGTATCTACAACGCCGTACAGGTATGTGAAACCGATCGGATTTGTTATGCTGATTTTATTTACCTGTGAATGAAATTCAAATTGACCAGTTACTCTTTCTTCAGCTTTGAACATTGTTTGGGGTTCATCGGGATTATCACATCCGTTAAAGCAAATGATCAGAAAAATCATTGCAGGTAAGATAGATTCCAGAGGAATTAATTTTTTGGAGAAATAATTTAAAACACTGCGCCGCGTTATAGATGAATTAAACAACTGCCTTACTCCTTCCCCTATAATATTTACTGCTATAAATTAATACTGCCTGCTATCCGTTTAAACTCCGGTAAATATTTTTCATACTGCTCCGGAGATGCCGAGAATGTCAGAACATATCCTTCTTTTCCGTCAACTAAAAAATAACTCAGCACTTTAATATCAAGCTGACCCATCGTGTGTGTGTATACGATTTTTTTACATTCAATCCCGTTCACTTCATCATCCGAAGTTTCTATTACCACAAAGTTTGTCATCACCCTTTTCATCGTTTCAAGATTAGCGTTTGTGTATTCGTCATACGTCATACTACCCGGAAGTTTTTCCATTACCGCGTTTCCGTTTTCGCGGAACTGGTCGTATTCATTTTCAAGAGGACTTAAACCCATTATAAGGCAGCCCATATAATCGTGCTGCACCAGCCAGTCACTCGGGAAAGTTAAAATATCCCCGCTTTTTGTTTTTGAGCATGAAAAAAATATTAGTGAGGTTAGTAAAATCAGCGGCAGGATATTTTTCATTGAGGTTACCCTTATTTGTTTATTTGATCTGTTTAAAATTACGACTAAACAATTTGTAAATCCTAATATTTTTTGTTTTTAAAGATGACATCTTTAGGAAAAGATGTCATCTTAAAGGGGTGCAAGATGTTATCTTTTTACTTCTAATAAAGCATCCTCAAACAACGGAACTATTTCTTCAATGACCATTGGTATTTTTTGATGTTCCATTCCATCGTGACTATAATCAGATGATGCTGTTACGATAACCATATTCAGATCCCTGATAACCATTATATACTGTCCGCCGGCACCGAGCGCTAAAAACATATCGTGTTCGAATTTACTTCCGTGAACGGGATCATTCCACCAGCTTTTATTGCGTTTACTTCTGTACCACCATTGAAAGCCATAATCAAAAAAATCGCTTTCGGCAACGTACGGTTTTGTTGATTCTTTAATCCACTCTTCAGGAACGATTTGCTCACCTTTCCATCTGCCATTATTTAAAACGAGTAATCCGATTTTAGCCATATCTCTCGGATAAAGTTTTAGACCAGCATCACAGGGAACCACACCATTTTCTTTTTCCCAGTCAAATTCGGTAATACCCAGTTTGCTGAACAATACTTCTTTTGCAAATTCATCGGCTTGTTTTTTCTCAAGGCTATAAATTATTCCGCCGAGCAGATTAGAACATTTACCGCTGTATCTGAATTTCTCTCCCGGCTTTGTTTCCATTTCACTATTAAGTATATATCGAATAAAATTATCGGGTCCGTGATCTTCAAAATCGTCATCCTCGTTAAATCCGGCAGTCATAGTTAAAGTATGTTTAAGAGTTATCTTTTCCTTTACCAGTGTTTTATACGATTTGTACAGAGGGAAAAAATCAAAAATCGGTTTTTCAACATCACTAATTTTATTACGGTTTAAAGAAATTCCCAGCAGTAGAGAGGTAATACTTTTTGTGCATGAATTTATGCGATGAAGTTTGGTTGGATTATAATCGAAGAAATATTCCTCAAGTATCAGTTTACCATCTTTTATAATTAATATTGATTCAAGATGTCCCGATTTTTGTTGAAGTATCCTATCTATAAAATTGTAAAATGCTGCTGAGTCTTTTACAAAATCGAATATGGAATCTGTCAGTAAATAATTATCAAGTTGCTTAGGTTTTGTATATCTATATGTAATTTGCCCCTGGCTGTCCGGTGTGCGCGGGTAGAATAAGTTCGTAAAATCTTTTCCTGTACGAACAAAATTTACAGGTTTAATTTCATCTTCTGAATGAACACCTCCTTTAAGCATTTTACTTTCAGCATCCAGGGTGAGAATCAATGTATCCGAATCCGAATCAATTATTTCTATTCTCTTTACGATACTATCATATTGAACTTCATTAAACTTCCATCCCATTTTGAACTCATTGTCACCGATAAAACAACAACGGGCTGTCAGTTTATTATCACTATCTTTTTTAATTAATAAAACAGCATTTTCTGCATCACCAAAATCAGTTGATGTTTCTTTGGTTGATATCCAGATGCCTTCGATATCATTTGAGGAAGAGCTGTTTTTGTCAAAACAACTATTGAGAAAGATTGCTATAAACGCCCACGAAAAGAATACTTTTAGTTGATTCATCATAGACCCCTTATAATCTATATTATGCGTAGTATTTTATTTCAGAACAAGATCTAACTGAATAATTTTTTCTGCAGTATTATTAAAAACATTTGCTGGAACCCTTCACTTACTTGTCCGTCTTTGACGGATTAAAGCGGTTATACCGATTTTTAGCTAAACAGTTTTTTAAAAAATCCTTTATTATTTTCTTTTGTAATATATGGTTGATAATACAGTTTACCCGATAACCAAAATTGACCTTGTATAACTCCATTTAATTTGGGTTTATCTATAATTAGTATTGGATCAGCAACAATATCTATTTCTCCGCCTAAAGTATTAACTAGAAACCAATAAAAATGATTTCGAGTAAATGAATTTACTTTAATATCAAACTCTTTTATGATACCTGTAAACATACCCAATGCTTCCGGTGGTTCAGTAGATTCACCTTCAGGTTTGAATAAACCCATAGGTATAAAGGATTGTGTAGCAAATTTTACATCAGAAGTTTGTTTTGAATTGAATTCGTCTTCAGAACTATATAAAGTTATTTTTTGTGCAAAAGCTGAAAGTTGGATTTCAAAGTTATATGGGAATTTTATTTCACCAATTGTTTTTGCATTTGGTAAATCAAAAACGAATGGATATTCACCAGAATCTGGATTATTTATTTCGATCGGATTAGACCAACAATGAAAAGCGCCATCTAAAATACTGTCTGGTCTTTGAATTATTTTAGTCAAGCATACTAATCTTTTTGAATACCCATTATAATGAGGATTCATCCCAATTAAAGAATTATTTTTATCAACTTGCATCCACAATTCAGCACCAGATGAATCTGAATAAACAATATATTTACCATGATGTGCTTCTTCTATTTTTCCAATACCATATATATTTTCTGCAAGTTTGTATAATTCTTGTTCTGATGTTATATGAAAACCTATATTTGAAAAATTACTCATATCTTTTATATTGATATAACGGCGTGTTATGTTAAACCACAGCGCCGTATTTATAATTAATTAAAAGATTTCCTGTGTTTATTTTTTCTAAAGCACTCTTTTCAAAAGATCGACCAGAACTATTTTTTTTCTTTTTACGGTATTGTTCATCCGCCTTTGGCGGGACTCTTTACTTATTAAAGATGTTATGCAACTTTTAATAATAACTTAATGGTTTAGAAATAAATATTTTGTTTTTCCAATTCATAAAACTGATTTTTAGATATTTGTCTTGTTTTTTCATAAATGAATCTAATATTTCATCAATTTTATTATAATCATCTTCAGACTTATATCTATAAAATTTAACTAATGATTCTGAATCAATTATTCTAGGTGGATTTTCTCTTAATGGCCAATTCCCTTTATCTTTAATTTCTATTTGCGATAAATCTAAACTATCATTTATCATTTTATCCAAAGCGTCAAATTTATCTTGACTCATTTCTGCAATAAATGCAAATGACATTTTGGGAAATCTCCACAAAAGTAAATTATTCCCTTTATTTTCCAGACTATCACATTGTTGAAATTCCAATTTCTCATCATCCATTGTTAACTTATACTTATTTGTTACACCATTGTTATTAATATTAATGAGATAAAAACCTTCGGAAATTGGTAATTTATAATGTGCATTTGCCGGACCAAAAGCGTGGAACTGTACAGACGGACAAGAAACTCCGTTTATAACTATATCAATTGTATCACGATGAATGTTTGCCAGGTATTTAATTTCACAATTAAATTGACTGTATTCTTCTTTTGTGTGCATCACTAAGAAATATGAAGGCTCAATATTTCTATGATCATAATCTAATTCACCATAACCTTCAATAATAGAAATATTAATATCCAATTTACTATCTCTAACTTGACAAATTAATATATCCGAAGAATATGCAAGGATACTATAAGCCAATAGAATTAATTTAATCGCTTTGGTCATATATAAAAATTAAAATTAGTTGCAGAACTATTACTTATACAGCCAATAATCCCCGCCACGACGGGCAAGCTATATAACACACCGGCTGTAAGCATGTTACATTCATTAAAAAACTTTTGTTTCATAAAAATTTCAAAACTTTCCGCTGCATAACATGCTGCATATCAAAGAATGTTATCCCGCAAAAATTCTTACTGCTTACTTCTTTCTCCTGGCTTCTGCTAAAACTATTTTTCTCCCGTTCCGCTTTTCATACAATCATAACATGTACAACTGCCTCAAAGCACTGCCCCGGGATTATCGATTTGTAAAAGGGGCGCATAAAAACATTAGCAACTTAAAGCAACTGAAAACTAATTTCAAATGAAAAATGGAGGATGTATTATGGTTGATGTGTGATGGTTGATGGGCAGGAAACGGGGAAGAAGGAGTTTGGAATGAATGAATGTTTTGGAGTTGAAATGAATAACGATTTATGATTAACGATTTAAGATCAACGATTCCACTTGTAACGGACAAGTTTTGATTTACGAAGTTGTAAGGTACCCGGTTTTTTTTTGGCTCTATAATTTTCAAAAATCTTTACGATAATCATTTGGGGAACATTAAGTTCTGGTTTCTGATATTAAGCAAGGATGCTTAATAAGCTCTTGTTCTGGTTACAAGGAGGTAGCCCATGGCATTTTCAATCAACACAAATCTGAGTGCTCTTCAGGTTTATAATTCTCTAGCCAAAATTAATTCGCAAACTCAAAATGCTCAGTTACGTTTGGCGACCTTGAAACGTATCAATTCAGTCGCAGACGACATTTCCGGCTTCAATGTTGGAAATACACTTAAAAGGCAGACATTAACACAACAAGCCGAGATCAATAACGGTTCTTCAGCAATGAATTATCTTTCCACTGCAGAATCTTCATTGCAGCAGATTGTTGATAAACTGAATAAAGTAACAGAAAAGTATACTGAGTCTCAGGATCCGCTAAAATTAAAATCTGCAATCGCAAAAGACATAAATGCAATCGCAGACGAAATTGACGCAATAATCAAAAACACAAACATAGGTGGAAGAAATATACTGGCTAACAGTGATGGAACGGTGCTTGCAACCAATCCTGTTTTTAAAGTAGGCGGCGACCTTACTATTGACTTTGCAAGTGATGACTATCTTAATGTCAGCGATCTTGATGCAATATTAAACGGTGGTACCGTAACTGACCCGGGAGTACATTCATATTTGGGCTCAGTTATAAATTCTACTGATCCGTATACATTAGGTGATTCAGTTTCCACTGTAGAAATCGCTATGCAGATGGAAGTTCGGAATCATTCAATGTAACAATTGAGAGCGGGGGTACATTATGGGATCTAGTGAATGATTTTTATGAAGACGTTCTTTGGCAGGATGCAGGTATTTCAATCAGTGGCTTTTTTGATCCGATGGGTCAATTCACAGTAACCGCACAGAATTCAAATGTAACAAGCCTGATTTCAACTTCAGGCGTAGACATAACTACACTATTAGGAATAACTAGAGTCTCTACCGGTTCCACCAGCACTACAGGTTTACGCGCAACTGATCCGGACGCGGTTTTATCGGCAGCAAGTAATCTTACTGCAGTTACAAACAATGTTAAATCTGCGCTTGGCAGGATAGGTAATCTGTCACAGATAGTAGAATCACGAACAGAGTTCCTTACATCTTCTATAGCAAATAACAACTCAGCAATATCAAAATTATTTGATGCTGATATGGCATTGGAACAATTGAAAGCAACCAAAGGAAGTCTAGGCGTACAGATAGGTACTTCAATGCTGGCTCAGGTAAACATTGCACCGCAGCAATTACTAACTTTGTTCCGTTAAAAACTAATATGGAATAAACCTGCCGGATAGATAGTGTTTTCCGGTTAACAATATTAAAAAAGGCGACCAGTCAAGGTCGCCTTAATTGTTATTTTTGCTTTCTTACTTCTTACTCCTGACTTCTGAATTCTTATTCCTTGCTTCCTACTCCTGGCTTCTAAACTTACACCTCCGAATCCTAAGCCGCTTAACCATCACCACTTCTCAACAACCTTTGGATCAAACTGAACAATGCCTATCGCTCTGCCTTTGCTGCGGATCACTGTCGGTATGGAAAGAAGAGCCTCTTTTTCATTGTCGGCGTCAATTATCGCGTAACCGGTATGGTCACCTGATTTACATCCCCAGTAAAAGTGAGTGAGATAACCAATGGCGAGTGTTTGTTTGATTACGTGTGTACATTCTTCATGCGCGTGAGGAGAGATAACTAAAAACTTTTGCATAACTGATTCCTTTAAATTTTATGAATAAAAAATATTTATCCCGGGTGATCATTATAAATAGAGGCTTCTAAAAAATTATAATTAAGTAGTCATCCTGAATTCATTTCAGGATCAAACGAGAAGATTCCGAAATAAATTCGGAATGACAACGTTTTTAAATCCAATTTTTTAGAAGTCATAAATAGTAATCTGCTTACATCTCTTCAAGATATTTACGTACAAAACGAATTGCCATAGCGCCCTCACCTACTGCGGATGAAATACCTGTTAACGCTGTCGACCTGACGTCACCGCAGGCAAATATTCCGGGAATGCTTGTTTCGGGCAGATAAGGTTTTCGGTCCAGTTTCCATATTGACTGAAATGATTTAACATTTGCCAGGTCGTTCCCGGTTATGATGAATCCTTTTTCATCTTTAAAAACAATGTTGTTCAGCCAGGTGGTTCCGGGTTTAGCACCTATGTATACAAACAATGCTTTTGCAGGAACGATACATTGTTCGCCGGTCTGTAAATTCTTTAAAGAAATTTTTTCTAATTCTTTTTCACCTTCAACTGAATCAATACCTGTAAACGGATGCACTTTGATGTTCGGGGTTTTAATTATACTCTGTGCAAGATAATTTGCTGCTGTACTTTTAATTGAGTCGCGCCTGATAAGTATGTTCACTTCTTTGGCAAACTTACACATATACATCGCAGCCTGGCATGCAGAATTTCCTCCGCCGATTATATAGATGATCTCATCCCTGCACGCATGCGCTTCAACAGCAGCGGCACCGTAATAAACTCCGGCGCCTGTAAATTTTTCTAATCCGTTGATATTAAGTTTAGTGTACTCCACACCTGTTGCAATGACCACCGACTTGCTGTGAATTTCTGAGCCGTCCGTCATTTCAGTTATTTTATAACCATCCTGTACGCGAATATTGCTTACAGTTTTGGGAGTAAGAATTTCTGTTCCGAATCGAAGTGTCTGTGTGATCGCTCTTCTGCTTAGCTCTGATCCTGAAAGTCCTGTAGGAAAGCCGAGATAATTTTCTATACGTGCACTGCTGCTTGCCTGTCCGCCGGGATTACTTTTTTCAATCAATATAGTTTTTAAACCTTCGCAGGATCCATAAACAGAGGCTGCAAGACCTGCAGGTCCTCCGCCAATGATAAGAACATCGTACATTTTTTGAGATGCTTTTTGTTGAAGTCCGATCCTGTCAGCAATTTCAGGAAGGGATGGATCACTGACCCACGTACCGTCTTTCAATACTACTAACGGCAGGTTATCACGATTAACATTGGTACTCCTGAGATATTTTTCGGAATCAGGATTGGTTTCAACATCAATCCACATATACGGGATAAGATTTCCTGAAAGAAATTCTTTAAGCTGATGAGATTTGGGTGACCACTGAAAACCAACTATGCGTATGCCTTCGTGGTCCGGTTTGTACTGTGCCTGCCATTCTTCAAGCAGATCATCAACAACAGGATAAAGTTTTTCTTCGGGTGGATTCCATGGTTTCAGTAAATAGTAATTAAGTTTAATCTCGTTGATCGCTTTAATCGCAACTTCGATATCTGAGTAAGCAGTAAGCAGAACTAATTTTGCATCGGGATAAATCTCTTTTGTTTTTTCCAAAAACACTACGCCTTCCATTTCCGGCATACGCTGATCGGAGATAAACAAAGCGACAGTTTCATTTTTCAATTTCAGTTCTTTAATAAGTTCAAGAGCTTCGTTCGCCGAATCAGTAGCTGTTATCCTGTAATCAGTGTGATACTTTGAGCGGACATCTCTTTGAATTGCTCTTAGCACCTGCTCATCATCATCAACGATTATTATTAATGGAAGTTTCATGTTGTTGAATGTTTTTCGTGTGATAAAGGCAGACAGATATGAAATTCTGTTCTTCCCGGTTTTGAGTTAACTTTTATTTCGGCATTATGACGTTTGATAATTCTCTTTACAAGGTCGAGTCCAATGCCTGTTCCTTCACCAACTTTTTTTGTAGTGAAGAAAGGATCAAATATTCTTGATAAAATTTCCTGGGGAATTCCTGATCCGTTATCAATTATTTTAACGTTAACATATTTACTATCACAAGTTGTTTCGATTGTAAGCTCACCGCCTGCCCCAAGCGCATAAATAGCATTGTCAATAATGTTTGTCCAAACCTGGTTCAGCTCACCGATATACGCCGGGACTTCTTTTAGATCATTACAAAAAGTTTTTGTTACTTTGATATTTTTATCGCGCAGTTTGTGACCAAGCAGAGTAAGAGTGTTGTCAATATCTTTATGAATGTCCGTGCTTTGCAATTCATTTGTCCTGTCCATATGAACATGACTTTTAATAGCGCCGACAAGATTTGATATTCTTGTTGATGCTTCACCGAGGTCTTTTATTATTCTCTGGGAGCTTAACAGGTTTTCAATCCACATCAGTATCTGAGAAAGATTTTCCTTCGGGATATTTTGATCCATTGATTCAAGATCTTTGCCGGAGAACCCTGCATCAGTAAAAGTCTGAACTACTAACTGATCAACAGGAAGTCCTTTTTCTTCAAGCCAGTTTATTAACTGATCTTCTTTATTCATCCGCTGTAATGCACTTAGTTTTTGCTGGGGTGAATTATCTTTCGATTCGATTTTCTTTCTGAAATATTTTATATGGTCAGGATCTATGCCTGAACTCAACAGTTTTTCTGTCAGTTCTATGTTAAGAAACAACCGGTTTGTCAACTCATAGGATATCCTGTTTATTGCGGATGCAGGATTGTTAAGTTCATGTGCAATACCAGCAGCAAGGTTTCCCAACGCACTTACTTTTTCATGCTGCATCTGAGTTGTTGCAAAGGCTCTTGCACGTTCGGTCATATAACCAATTAACCGTTGAATAAAATCAGGGTTCAGCCGCTCAAGTTCAGGGAAAAAATCTTTGTGAAGGCGAAGTCCGCGCAGTTTACCGTTCGCAACAGAATTACCCGGGGATATTTTCAATCTTGAATAAGGAAGTAAACCGGTAACACCGCCTGATTCATTATCATTTGCAAAGGAACGATAAAAAACCAATCTCCCGTTTACATCCATATAAAAATCCACACGACCCTGAATAATTATAAGCATCCAGTCAACAGCTTCACCGGTTTTGCCTAATAACTCTCCATCTTCATATTCAACTGTTGAGGAATGATCCATTATCCAGTTTAAATGTTCGTCAGGCAGATCGCTGAGAGCAATTACTGTTTTTAATTCTTCTATTGTTGCTGGCTGCATAAAAAAAATTTAACTGTTGTTGAAACAGTTGCTGATTGTAAATTCGATTGAGTTTTACTTACTAAGAGAATTGAGATTAATTCGGACGCAGGAAGATTGTGAAAAAACCCGGTCTAAGTCAAGTGATTTGTTAATTGGATAAAGGAAACAAAAAAGGCGACCATTATTGATCGCCTTAATTTTAGTTTTGCAATTTCCTCTCGCGTCTTTACGTCTTACCTCTAACTTTTTTCCTATTTCATCAATACAAGTTTTTTTGTTTCGCTAAAGCTGCCAGCATTCAACCGATAAAAATAAACTCCGCTTGATAAACCTTCGGCATTGAATTCCACTTCGTATTGTCCTCCGGGTTTATTTTCATTAACAAGTGTTATTACTTCATTACCAAGTACATCATAAACAGTTAACGTAACGTGCTGAGACGAGGCGTGCCTCGTCTCTACATAAGGGATTGAATATGAAATTGTTGTTGTTGGGTTGAATGGGTTTGGGTAATTTTGCTTAAGCGAAAATTCAACCGGGATAAAATTCTCTTTGACCAAAAGTTTAGTTATCTGATCATTATGGATTGTAAGTTTTTCTCCGGACCTAAGATTAGAGTTTACAATTTTTCCTGTTTCATCCTGCAGATTTAAATCAACTCCTTCAGCAGTAATTGTAAATGGATATTCCAGCGACCTAAACTCGATCACCTGGTATCCGGCTTTTATATCTTCTGCCTTTCTGCCTGTACTATACCTGATATCAAATGAACCTTTCGGCGGCAGCGGAGGCATTAAATAATGATCGGGGTTTGCTTGCCCTTCGATAGTATAAAGAATAAATTTTTTTCCACTTGCATCAGAAAAAATAATGCTGCCAAATTTCTCTGTGTAATCAGATGCAACTATTTTTTGCTGCTGTACGTCTGATGAAATATTTATAACTCCATTTCCACTTAGTAAAATCCAGTAACCAAATCCCGGTTCAAGATTGACAGCATTAAAATATGTTCCGTCCCAGCCGTAAATTGTATTCGGCACTATCAGTCCCGGTGGTGTTGTAGTTAAGGCATTAACCGGAACAAAGTTTTCATAACCTCCTATCATATTCCATCCGGTATTCACAGTTATAGGATTGTTAGGAACACTTTGAATTGCAGGCCACTCTTCGCCGGTGTTATATGTTACTGAACCATTGTGCAGCATCCAGTAACCCTGAGTTGGTGCGGTTGTTGTTACCGGAACATAAGTGGTTGTCCATCTGTAAACATCTGCGAGTGGATTTCTGAATTGCCACCATGTATTAACATTCTGATCGACAGGATGTAAACCCGGCACAGATACCATGTTCCATCCGTTGTAAACACTAACTGATAATGAAAACGTTGCCTGAGCTGATATACTTGAAGTGGTATGCAGACTTAAATTATTATGAACATCCTGTGCTCTGAGAAAATAGTATGCAGTTCCTGAAAGAGGATTTGTGTCAACAAAAGTGGTATCAAAAGTCTGGGTATAAATATCAAGCGTATCAGGATTTGCACCGGCAACATCCGATCTGTAAATAACATAATTATAAAGGTCAGATTCTGTGTTAGCTTTCCATCCGAGCTTAACATCATCACCAAGAATGTTTGCATAAAAATTAAGAGGAACGGAAGGCGAAAGATTATCAACACTGTGTCCATATTTAATATTTGAATACCACAGTTCATCAGGATGTGTACCGCGGGCAATAACACGGAAATAAAAAGTACCGCTTGTGTTTGACATTGAATCGTATGGTGTTGGAGAAACATATGAGTATTCCAATTCTCTTATTGCCGGTATGGTAGCAACATAATCCCAAATAAATCCAGGAGTACCGGGAGGATCACTTCTTTGCAAAATATATTCTGCAATTCTGTTTTGACCTAGAATATCATACCCGCTTCTCTTCCAACTAACTCTAACATAACCACCCTGATCGTTAGGAATATCTTTAACAGATTTTAGTGGAGGTTTAATTGGAGGAGTAGATGAAAGATGTAAATATGCTCTGCCCCAATCAAACCCTTGACCGTCATACCCGATTGCACCTATAATAATATCAATTAATCCATCTCCATTTACATCTCCTGCATTAGAGACTGAACCGCCAAAGAAATTATTTGCGGTTTCTCCTGTTAATATTAGATCGGCAACATCATCCATATTAGGAGCGCCAAAATAGACATAGACGCGACCAGTGCTGATTCCTGCTGCATCATTGCGATCGGCCCCAACAATGACATCAGAGTAACTATCCTGGTTAAAATCTCCTGCACTATGAACTGATACCCCGAAGAAGTCTCCAGCAGCCTCAGAATTTAAGGTTACATCAGGAATATTATCCATCGTTTGCGCACCAAAATAAATGTATACTTGACCCGAATTAGTTCCACCCATATCATTTCCCCGGGCACCAATTATTATATCATCATATCCATCCCTGTTTAGATCTTTAGCTGTAGAAACTGAACTCCCAAGAAAGTCTGCTGCAGTTCCTCCTGTCATTATTACATCTGCAACATTATTCATAAGCTGACCGCCATAATAAATGTAAGCTCTGCCGTCAGAACCTCCAAATGGATAACCGACGGCACCAATGATTACATCAAAATATCCATCTCCGTTTACATCTCCTGAAGTTGAGACCGAAGAACCAAACTGATCACCTGCTGCTTCCCCCGTCAAAGTTACATCTGCTATGTTATCCATACTTACCCCACCAAAATAAATGTAAGCTCTACCTGCATCACTTCCTGCAGCATCATTTTTTTGGGCACCGACTATTACATCAAAGTAACCATCTCCATTTACATCTCCGGCGTTGGATACTGACTCACCAAAAAAATCTCCGGAAGCTACTCCAGTCAGAATTACATCTGCAATATTATCCATTGACACTCCGCCAAAATATATGTAAGCTCTGCCTGCTTCGTTTCCACCAGCATCATTTTGTCTGGCACCAACAATTACATCAGAATATCCATCTCCATTAACGTCTTCTAAAGCTGATACTGAATAACCAAAATTATCCCCCGCAGATTCTCCTGTTAATACTATATCTGCAATATTATCCATACCTGATCCACCTAAAAAAATATATGCGCTCCCTTGTTCTGAGGTACCAGTGCCCCATGCACCGACGATTACATCATCATATCCATCGCCATTTACATCTCCAGCGGTAGAAACCGAACATCCCAAAAAATCTTGATCGTTGCTACCCGTAAAAAATTCATCAGGAATATCTGAACCGGTAAGAGAATTTGTGTAGAGGTAAGCTCTGCCTGCATTCACTCCACCAGCATCGTTAAAATGAGCCCCAACGATAACATCAGTATAACCATCACCATTCATATCTCCTGCTATGGAAACCGAACCACCAAACCTTTCTCCTTCCTCGCCTGTCAGAATCACATCTGCGATATTATCCATAGATTCTCCGCCAAAATAAACATATGCTCTGCCGGCGTTATCGCCTCCGGTATCATTTTGCTGAGCACCGACTATTACATCAGAATATCCATCTCCGTTTATATCGCCTGCTGATGAGACTGAACTTCCAAACACGTCACTGGAAGCTGCGCCGGTAAGAACGACATCTGTTATGTTATCCATTGATGAACCGCCAAAATAAATATATGCTCTGCCTGCCGTATTTCCAGCGACGTCATTTAAATCAGCACCGACTACTGCGTCCGAATATCCATCCCCATTTGCATCACCCGCACTTGAGACCGAACTCCCAAATGAATCACCGGCAGTTTCACCAGTAAGAATCACGTCGGCAAATATATCCATAGGCGATCCTCCTAAATAAATGTATGCTCTGCCTGCGCTAGTTCCACCGGCATCATTACCAATTGCACCAACAATTACATCAGAATATCCATCTCCGTTTACATCTCCCGCCTCAGAAACTGAGTATCCAAAAACGTCACTAACGGCTTCTCCTGTTAGAATAACATCAGCAATATTGTTCATTACTTGTCCGCCATAAAATATATATGCGCTTCCCGAATTTGCACCACCAGTATCATTTCTATCAGCTCCGACAATTACATCGGAGTAACCATCTCCATTTACATCACCTGCTGTTGAAACACTTATACCAAGACGATCTCCGGCTGTCGAACCATTAATTTGTAAATAGAAATCCTGACTCATCGGGTTTCCGCCCAAATAAATGAAAGCACTACCGGCAGCCGATCCTGCTGCATCAGAAGAGCAGGCACCAACTATCACATCATCAAACCCATCCCCATTCACATCACCAGCGGAAGAAACTGACCAGCCAAATCTGGAATCGGCAAGATTTCCACCATCCAATATTCTGTCCGGAATAGAATTTATTATCTGTCCCCCAAAGAAAACATATGCTCTGCCATTTGTCTGCGCGAAAGGTGCGCCAACTATAATATCATCATAACCATCTCCATTTACATCTCCGGCAGAAGAAACTGAAAAAGCAAACTGATCTCCAGCAACCTGTCCTGTAAAAATTCTTTCCTGGATTGCTTCAGGCAAAGGTTCGCCACCGCCTTTATTTGATGCTGAGTTTAAAATAGACTGCAATTGTTCTGAACTGATTCCAGGCTCCTGTGATTTTGTGTTTATATCAATTTTTTGTTCAGGTGATTTTATTAATTCTTGTGCATTGCCAGTTGCAATTAATCCAAATAAAAGAACGAACAAGAAAATTTTTTTATTTAGAATCATAAAGCCTCCGTTAAAGTATTTTTTGTTTATAAATTCTGAGTGATGTTTTTATTTTATTAATATCATCTTCTTTGTTTCAACGAATGAACCTGCCTGTATCCTGTACAGATAAATTCCGCTTGCGTATTGTGAAGCGTCAAAGTTAACGGAGTAAACACCTCTATATTTTTCCTCGTTTACGAGAACAGCTACTTCATTCCCAAGTACATCATATACTTTTAATACAACATTGCTTCTTTGGGGGATTGAGTATTGTATTGTGGTTATCGGGTTAAAGGGGTTGGGATAGTTTTGTGCAAGTTGAAATTCTTTTGGTGACAGCAAACTTCCTTCATCTTTAACGTCAACTGTGTTGTTGAGATGAAGTGTATCGTCGATAGTTCCATTGTTGCCCACATCTATAAGTACAACAAGCTGTGAACCGGTTAAATCAATCCAGTCTGGAATAAATATATGTGAGGTATTTGCGGTTAGCTCAATATCCGAAGCACTAAATATTCCGACACCATTTTCGGTAACATAGTTCAGTTCGATATTATAATCTTTTGCAGAACCATAAGAAATCAGACTTAACTTGCTGCTGTCAGGGTTTTCAATTTTGACGGAGTCATTTTGTGATAAGTCAAGCTCTGTGAGAAAGAATGATTTTTCAAGAACAGTTTCATTTATAATATTTAAAAGGTTTAAACTTTTATCACGCTGATCAGGATTTACTGCTGAAACACCCCCATCAAAAAAGAATCTGTCATTGTCTAAACTGAGGACATCATCTCTGAAAACTTTGAATGATTTATTACCCGAATAGAAACTGACTGAAGCATTTGCTTCTTCATAGTCATTCATGTGTATCGAATAATCTGCTGTTGTCATATCATACCCGATCGGTGGACTGGAACTTCCATTTTCAAGAATATTCGGGATGCAGGTTGGAATATCATCAATCAATATCCCGTTTTCATACCCACTTGAATTCCCAAGCTGGTCTGTTATTTTAATTGACGCGTTACGTGTATTAAAAATCTGCAGTTCATTTTCTCCAAGTATAAATGGAGAATTTCCAGAGTAGTATTTTGGCATAGAAGGGTTAACTAAGTAATTGATTGCCGGATCCCGCACGTAAAACGTCTCTGTTCCGCCCCAGTTTGTCCATGCATATATCGGTGTCCATGTATTCGCTATTGTATCAACAATAATTATGGCGCTATCCAGGTTGTCAGGATAAGCGTTATCATACGTAAAAACATACCAGATATTTGGCAGCGTTGTATCCTGTTCTAATCTATATGCCATAATAGAGTGTCCGCCAGCATCATTCGGATCATTGCTGACTATACTTAATGTTCTTACAATCGGATCGTCATCAAGCAGCATTGCTTTGAGGTCGTTAAGTGTTTCGTTAGGTGTTTTCAATAAACCAATAGCATTTCTGTATGCTCTGTGCTCAACACCAAACTGGTGCGTATATAGTTCGTTTATTACTGTTCTCACTGAATCATCCGGCTGAATCTGAATAGGGTTCGAAGCAGGAAACGAAGGATAGTTACTTTGAAATGCAGCGTTGTTTTTAAATAGCAAAACATTTGATGTTGACAAACCAAAACACGAACCTCCCCATTCGTCAGAATAATCTATCCATTTGAGTAATGCCGTTCTTGAATAGACCGGAGGAAAAGAAGTGTTAAAGTAACACGAACTTACTCCGAATGTTCTTACCCATGAGACCCAATCAGGATGATCGCTGCTTGATGTCTGGAGAAGTAACAAAGCCGGAACACCAAGTAAATAATTCGAGCCGGTGAAGGGGTCAGTCCCGTAATAATTAAAATTCTGCCAGAACTCTACTGGCCACACAGATGCAGAATCATTTCCAAACTGATAAGGATCCCTGGTAATAGAATACGCATCATAGTCTCCGTTGCTGGTAAGTCTTGTTAGCAAATACGGTTTTATTTTAAAAGTACCGCTTGTAGCAGAGACAAGAGGATTAATAACATCTGTTAGCTTTATCTTTACTTTTTTGCTGAGAGTGTTTTTTGGAATTTTCCAGGGATACCTGCGGTCTTTGGCGAGAACTCCAAGTTTAATTATAGAATATGTGTTACCATCATCGGTGCTGTATTCGATATCGAGCAGTTGTCCATTTTCACCGCCTGTCCATTTAATTGTATCGGTTTCACCGGCAATCCATTTTTGACCGGCAACCGGGCTGGTAATATTTAATCCTTGTGAGTATTTGATTGTCGCATAATCTCCGTCGCTGCCGCCGGTGATGTACACATTTGCCGCACTGTCAACCACAATTGCATTTGACCGATCGTGACCAATTCCGGATGGCCCACTATATCTCTGCACCCATTGTACAGTACCTGATGAATTATATTTTATTGTTGCATAATCATAATTTGAACCACTTCCATAGCTTTCTCCTGTTACATAAACATTCCCATCATCATCAATGGTAATTGCATTTGCCTGATCCTCATTATTACCCGGTCCATTGTATCTCTGTACCCACAGTTCATCACCTGAAGAATTATATTTAATTGTTGCAAAATCAAAATGTGTTCCACTTCCAGAACTCTCACCTGTTACATAGATATTTTCATTGTTGTCAATTGAAATTGCGTATGCTACATCATTGAGATTGACCGGTCCCTGATATCTTTTCGCCCATTGCTCAACTCCATTAGAATTATATTTTACTGTTGCATAGTCAAGATTTGCTGCACTTCCGGGACTCTCTCCGGTTACATAAACATTTCCATTATCGTCAACTGCAATTGACCTGGCCACATCATAGCCATTTTCGTCCGGTCCGTTGTATTTCCGCACCCATTGCTCGACTCCATCTGTATTATATTTTATTGTGGTGTAGGCATAATTTAACCCGCTATCTCGAGCCACCCCTGTTACATAAACATTTCCATCATTGTCAACTGCAATTGCTTTTACTAAATCGCCGCTAAGTCCGGGCCCGGTGTATCTTTTCACCCATTGCTCAACTCCAGCAGAATTATATTTTACTGTTGCATAGTCATAATTAACTGTTGCGCCCCCGTAACTTTCTCCTGTTATATAAACATTCCCTTGATTGTCAACCGCAATTGCTCTTGCGTAATCAGCATTATTACCAGGTCCATCATATTTCTTCAGCCATAGTTCCACACCATCAGAATTATATTTTATTGTTGTATAAGCATGAGTTGTATCTTCCAAACTGTAACCGGTCACATAAACATTACCCATGCTGTCAATTGCCATCGCATAGGCTACACCTTCATTGTATCTTTGCAACCACGTTTGAACACCCTCAGGATTGTATTTAATAGTTGCAAAATCAATTGATACATTTCCAATACTGGAACCTGTTACATAGACATTTCCCGACTTATCAACTACAATAGAACGAGATATATCGGTGGCATTACCAGGTCCATTGTACCGGCTTACCCACTCTTGAGTTACTTGTGCAATAGTAGTTGCAATAGAAAAAATGCTTATCAGAATTGCGAATTTCATTTTGTCTCCAGACACCATTTATTAAAAGTGATTTTTTGAGGAGTAAGAGTATTATTAAAACGAGGCGAAATATTCCGCTGTCGTTCCGATTTTTATAACGTATGTTCCAAAGAGTGGTTTATTAGGAAAAGAAGCGAAAAATACGGTTATCTGGTGTGCTGTTTCTTGTAGTCTAAAGGCGTGGTATTGTAAACTTCCTGGAAAACCTTAGTGAAATATGCCTGGCTACCAAAGCCAACCCGATATGAAATTTCGGCAATATTTCCGGCATCCCGTTTCAGCAATTCTGCAGCTTTTTGCAGCCTGAAATTCCTTATAAATTCAGAAGCAGACTGGTTTGTAATTGCTTTTACTTTTCTATGAAGCTGTGTTCTGCTCATTCCGATCTCGTCGCAAAGCATCTCGACGGAAAATTCTTCGCTGTCAATATTTTTTTCAATTATCGACACAAGCTTATCAACAAATACTTTTTGCGATGAAGGAACAACAACATCTGCGGGTTTTACAAGCATCTGCGTCTGATATTTTTCTCTCATCTGTCTGCGAATAGTGATAAGATTTCTTACACGGATCTTCAGCTCATCCTCATTAAACGGCTTGATGAGATAATCGTCTGCACCGGTTTCAAGTCCTTCAAGTTTATCTTCTGTCGATGCTTTTGCTGTTAATAGTATAACAGGAATGTGATTGGTTTTCTCATTCGTCTTTAATTTACTGCATAGCTGATAGCCGTTCATTTCGGGCATCATAATATCACTTATAACAAGGTCGGGAATTTTTTCTTCAGCAGACTGCAATCCTTTAACTCCGTTTTCAGCCTCGATGATATGATAATCTCCCCGGATAGTTTCTTTAATCATTTCTCTCAGATCGTCGTTGTCTTCAACTACAAGCACAATTGTTTTTGCTGCTTCTTTTTTATCTGTCTCGGAAATAATATCCGAAGCCGGGATTTTGTTTTCATTATTTATTTCAAAAGATGTAGTCAAATCCTTCTCAGCAGCTTCTTCAATAATTTCATCTTTATGAAAATGGTCTTTACCTTTCATTAGATAAATAGTGAATGATGTCCTGTTGTTTTTGCTTTCCACCTCGATTCTGCCTGTGTGCAGTTCAACAAATTCCTTTACAAGAGAAAGCCCTATACCTGTGCCTTCATAATTTCTTGTGCCGCTGTCATCAACCTGGTAAAACCTGTCAAATATTTTTGAAAGTTTATCAGCGGGAATTTCAATCCCGGTGTTTTCAACTTCTATAATTGCAAAACCGTTTTTCTCAACTACTAAAATCGAAATCACGCCATCCGCGGGAGTAAACTTGATTGCATTCGACAGAAGATTGTAAAAAACTGTTTCTAGTTTTTTCTTATCGAAGAAAACCGGAATTGATTCCTCCTGATTAGATTCTTCAACTGATTTGTTATTAAACCTGATCTGAATATTTTTTTGGTGAGCCAGTGAAGAAAATGATGCTGAAATTCTTTTTGTGAATTTGACAATATCATTTTCCGCTGCTTCAAGTTTTGCATTACCTGATTCAATTTTTGAGAGTTCAAGTAATTGATTGATCAACTGCAGAAGTCTGGAAGAATGTTTTTTAACTAAATGATATTCTTTTTCATTCGAACTTACTGCTGATTTGTTTCTAAGCTTTTCAAGTGACCCCAGAATTATTGTCAATGGTGTTCGGAACTCGTGAGAGATGTTAGCGAAGAAACGAGATTTAATCTGATCAACTTCCTGGAGTTTGTTTGCTTCGAACTGCTGCTGCTTTAATTCGTTCTTCAGTTTTATCCTGTTCAGTTCATATCTTCTTATAAACACCAGACCGGATAATGCGGCAAGTAAATAAATTGTATAAGCCCACCAGGTTTTCCAGAACGGAGGATTAACTATTACTTTTACTGAAGTTCCACTCTCATTCCAAACTCCATCACTGTTGCTTCCTTTAACAACAAAAACATAATCACCCGGACTAAGATTAGTATATGTCACTTCCCGAATGTTCCCGGAGTAAATCCATTCATCGTTAAATCCCTCCAGCTTGTACGCATATTGATTCTTTGACGGACTAGTAAAATCCAGTGAGGCAAACGAAAAAGAAATTATATTCTGATCATAGCTTAAAACAATTTCATGTGCATAAGCCGAGCTGTGTTTAACCGGTGAATCATCAGATGGAACAACAGTTTTATCATACAGTCTGAGATCCGTTAGAACTATCTCAGGTTTTATTTCATTTTCTGAAACAGAACCCGGGGAATAAATATTCAAACCATCAGTACCACCGAAATACAGGTTGTTCGTTTGCAAATCTCTTAAGCAACTCTTAGGATTAAATTCTTTTCCCTGCAGTCCATCGCTAACATCAAAATTTTTAAATGATTTACTTTCCGTATCAAACCTTGAGAGTCCGTTTGTTGTCCCTATCCAGAGAATTCCATTTTCATCTTCTGTTATTGATTGCACAGTGTTGGATGGTAATCCATCTTTTTCCATGAAATGAATAAAGGAATTTGATTTTTCATTGAATAGATTTAGCCCGCCGCTGTAGGTGCCTACCCATAATCTTTTTTTCCTGTCGATATAAGTACACACAACTCTGTTGCTGCTTATGCTTTTTCCATCTTCATGAATATGAATAAAGTGTAGAAATGTTTCAGCATTCTTATCAAACCTGTTAATACCGCCTGTTGTGGTTCCAAGCCACAAATAGTCATTATGATCTTCAACTATTGATACCACTTCTCTTGAACTTAGAAATTTATTGTTTGTCGGATCGTCAAGATTTTCTCTGAATCGTTTAAAGGATTTAGTTTTTTTGTCAAACCTGTTCAGTCCGTTTCTTCCTGTTCCTATCCAGATGATTCCTTCGCTGTCCTGGTAAACAGAATGTATATAATCACCGCTGAGTGAGTTTGGATTATCTTTTTCATTCTTAAATATTTCAACCTGTTTTGTAGAGGGATTAAAAATATTCAGGCCATAACCTGCAGTTCCAATCCAGATCATTTCTTCATCATCTTCAAAAATAGATGTGATACTATTTCCGCTTAAAGAGTGTTTATTTTTTATTGATGCATCCAGCGTAAAGAGCAGATTCTGCTCAACAGGAATTTTATTTTTAAACACTTTTATGCCGGTGTTCTCAGTTCCAATCCATAACCTTTCGTTTTTATCGATAAGCATACTCGTTATGTTTGTTGAGATATTTGATTCAGCATTTGGTTCTGATTGAAAACGCACAAACCTTTCACTTGTAGGACTGTATTTATCAATACCTGTTGTAGTATTGCCAATCCAAACATTATCAAAGTTATCAACCAGCAATGTGAAAAATAAATCACTGCTCAAACTTGTTTTGTCTTCCGGAGAATGTTTTATCGATTCAAATTTCTCTGAAGATGGATTGAAGATATTGAGTCCGCCGCCAAAAGTTCCTATCCATAGTTTACCTTTGCTGTCCTCATCGATTGCTGTAATACTGTTATTGTTTAGTGAAAATTTATCTTCCGGATTGTGCAGATAATTTCTTACTTCAATCGAATTCGTATTGACTGAAACAAGTTTTGATAACCCTGATGTTGTTCCTATCCATATATTACCTTTACTGTCCTCAAACAAGGCAGTGATAGTATTTGATGGAAGTGAAGCCATATTTCCCGATTCACTAAAAAAGTTCCTGAATGAAATAGATTTGAAATCATACTGGTTCAATCCGCTCGTTGTTCCAATCCACAAATTCCCTTTAGTGTCAGACAGCAAAGTTGTAATGACATCACCGCTGATGCTTCTTTTATTGGCTTTTGTATGATTAAACCTTTCAAAGATACCTTTACTCTGATTAAACATGTTCAACCCATTCCTGGTAGCGACCCAGATATTTCCGTTTTTGTCTTCGGCACATCGGTTAACTCTCTGCGCACTTAAAGAATTCGGATCGTCTTTATTCATTTTGTAGTGGATAAATTTTTCTGTCTTTGGATCAAACCGGTTTAATCCTTCTCTTGTTGAAATCCAGAAAATTCCTTTTGAGTCTTCGAAGATATGGTTGACAGCGTAATCACTCAGTGAGTTCAGATCGCCCGGAATATGTTTGTAGTGCTTGAAATCATAACCATCGTACCGGTTTATTCCATCCTGTGTACTTATCCAGATAAATCCTTTTTTATCCTGGAAAATGTGAACAACAAAGTTATCTGATAGTCCATTCGCGGCACTGATATGCTTGAATAACAGATTTTTCGTCTGCGGGAATATCTGCATTGCGGTAAAAACCAAAATTATTGCAATATAGTTTTTATTCACCGGCATATTCTTTTTTGCATGAGATAATGTTTGCTAATTAAAAACAGGGGAAGTTTTTTAATAACTTAATTATAAGTTATTAAATAGTAAATCACTGAATGCATAGTTATTTGGAGTGGAAAATCATTTTCTTTAAGAGGCAGACTGCAAAAATAGAGACCTTCAAAGTTAATGCATTGTAACTGCACTAACCTTGAAGGTCAGAAAGAAAATTATTTGAGTAATATCAGTTTCTTGGTTTCGCTAAAACTACCGGAAATAAGTTTGTAGTAATAAATTCCGCTGGATAATCCTTCAGCATTGAACTGGATTTCATAATGTCCTGCGGGCTGGTTTTCATTCACAAGTGTAACTACCTCATTACCAAGTACATCAAATACTACTAAACGTACCGGCACTCCGGACGCATAATATGCGTCCGCTACAGTGTAACGGATTGTTGTTGTGGGATTAAATGGGTTTGGATAATTCTGTTCAAGTGCAAACTCTAGCGGCAGACCAATTTCCGCTTTAATTGTATTTGAATATTCAAATGTTCCATCATAATCAATTTGTTTCAGACGGTAATAATATTTTCCTGCTGAAATTTGTTGATCAGTAAAACTATAAGATTTTGTTTCGGTTGTTGTTCCATAACCAGGGATAAATCCTACTTTTGTAAAGCTTATGTTGTCAGCGCTTCTTTCGATATCAAAACCTGAATTATTTTTTTCAGTTGATGTTACCCAGTTGAGTACAACTTTATTTCCTGAAACTGTTGATGTGAATGAAGTTAATTCAACAGGAACAACTGTGAAGTTTACAAGAGAAATATACTGCATATTAGCGGAGGTGTGGATCGTCCTGACAAGGCTTCCGTTTGTTCCGTTTATCTCATGAAGTCCTGCACCATTTGTAACAAGATAATTTCCATTAGGAATTTGATAAACACCTCTTACACCGGTAACTGCAGTGAAAAAATTCAATTGCAATCCTGTGGAATCATATATTCCAAGACCGGATGGCGGTGAGAAAACACATAGTACAAGGTTACCATTTGGCAGTTCAATGATCTGCTGAGGGAACTGCACACCTGAAATTACATTGCTTATATAGTTTCCGTTCAAATCATACATATGTGCTGCGTCACTGCTTGAACCTGTAATCAACACGTTGTTATCTCTGAACAAAATACAAAAAGGACTGTTCAATCCACCCGCACCTGTTGCAATAAACTGACCGACATAATTTCCTGAAAGATCAAACTCAGCAACAGAATTCTGGTTTGCACTGCTTCCTACAGTAACAATTAAATTTCCATTTGTTGGTCTATACTCGTGTCCCCGGAGATTATCAAGCAAAGCTGTGTTAACCCCGCCTGCAGGCGCTAAAATACTTGTATATACACCTGATGTATCAAACTTCTGAACAAGGTCTGTTATCTGATCAGACACACTTATAAATCCTGCCGGGTTAAAAAGAGCATGTTTTGGTGAACCAAGGTTTCCCGGATTTGGAGGAATAAAATTAGCATTCACCAGATCACCTGTTACAGGATCAAACGCAAGCACGTTATCGTTTGTCCAGTCCGGGATTAACAAAAGCTCTGTTGCAAGAATTCTTTCATTTTGATTTTCCGATGATACTATCCCCCAATTAATTTCTGCATTGGCAAGATTATATCGTTCGCTTACCTGTGCATAGCTTAGTATTTCACCATCTGAAAAAGGATGCACGGCATTTTTTATTACCGAGTACAGAACAGTTCCATCAACAATTTTAATTACATCGATGAGTACACCATCGTTCATTTTTATACTTACCGGTAATCCAAGATCCATGGCAGCACGCCTTGCTTCGATATATACCGAAGGATTAAGTTCTTTTTCAATTATAAGATCACTAAAAGAATTTTGCTGTGCATATGTCAAAGAAACGGAAAAGAGTGCAGTTAAAAACAGAATTGTAGAAAAAATTTTTCGCATAGAACCTCCTTTGAATGAATACAGTAATCAATAAATTGATATTTGATTAAAAGTATTTATATTTTTCAAAAAGTGCAATCGGGGGCAGCAGTAAATAATTGATGATCCGCAACTTTGGGAAGTTTAAAAATAATAGTTGTGCGGAAAGAATTTAAGTTTCTTTCATTAATAAGGATAGAACAGATATGATAAATGCCAGAACTCTCTTTGTAGCATCATTGTTTTTCGTTGCTGTCAGTTCAACACTATTTTCGCAAACTAAAATATTAGTGGTTACCGGCGGAAAAGAATTTGAACGGGATTCATTTTATAAAATCTTTGAAAGCTTTAGTGATATCGTTTATGATACAGCCACAAAGCCTGCAGTCTTTAACGATTTCAACTCAGATAAGATAAATTATTATGATGCTGTTGTATTTTATGATGCTTACCAGCCGATAAATGAAGACGAAAAAAAATCGTTCTTAAGTCTGACCGAAAAAGGAATCGGATTGGTATTTCTACATCATGCACTTGTATCACACCAGGACTGGGATGAGTATGAAAAAATTCTCGGCGGCAGATATCATCATAAAGCATATTCAGATGAAGGAAAGAAATACGGGCAATCTACTTATAAACACGATCAGGAATTTTTTATAAATATTGTCGACAAAGAGAATCCTGTTACAAAAGATATGACCGGATTTCATATAACTGATGAAGCGTACCTGAATTACAATGTCCATGATTATGTTTCACCTCTGCTTACCAGTGATAATTGTGAAAACGGCAAATACCTTGGATGGACAAACTCTTACAAAAATTCTAAAATAGTCTACCTGCAATTAGGTCACGATCACCAGGCTTATGAAAACACTGATTATAGGATGTTGATAAGAAACGCTATCGACTGGGTTAAGGAATAGGTTGATACAGGATCATTCGTTCATTAATGTTTGCGCAAGAATAGCCCGTTAAGCAGTTTCTGCAGGCATTGGTTTAAATATTGAAGGGAGTATATAGACCGGAATTTCAAATGAAAAAATTGTTTCTTTTCCTTCAATGCTTTTCACATTGATTTCTATTTGATGAACTTCAAGTATTCTTTTTACGATTGCGAGTCCCAGACCCGATCCTTCATTTTCTTTTTGCCCGTATCTTTTTTTCCTCTGGTATCTTTCAAATATAAAAGGAAGTTCCTTTTCATTTATTCCCTGTCCATCATCACCGAGTTCAAAGCGGATAAAATTATTTTTATTTAACAATCTGATTGTGATGTTCCCGTTTTCAGGTGTGAACTTAAGTGAATTATCGAGCAGGTTTTGAATAACTTTTTCCATCATTCTTATGTCAGCGTAAACAAGCGGCAGCGTTGATGGTGATTCAACTTTTATTTTGATGTTTCTTTTCCCCGCAAGCATTTTATTCTTCTGATAAATATCCTGGACAAGCTCAGCGAGTGAAAAAGCTTCCGGCTGTGGTTTTGTTTCTCTCGCTTCAAGTTTTGATAACTCAAATAATTCAGCGACAAGGATTTTAAGACGCTCAGTACTGTTGAAAATTACCCGCAGATATTTCTGTTGTTCTTCTTCTGACAAAGAATCTTTTTTGATCATTATAGTTTCGATGTATCCCTGTATTGAAGCAAGCGGCGTTCTTAGATCATGAGAAACATTGGCGACAAGTTCTCTCCGCAGGTTATCCATCGTTTTTATTTCCTCAAGATTCTTTACAATTGTATCAGCCATTTCATTAAATGAATTTGCGAATTCTCTCAATTCACTTTTTCCTTTAACATTTATTCTTGCTGAAAGATCGCCGTCTTTAAATCGTCTTATCACTGAAATAATATTTCTGAAATTTTTTGTTATTAGTGCAAGAGCAAAAAGACTAAGCAGCGCCGCAGCAATTAATGTAATCGTCATTGAACGAACACCGAGACGCAGTATATAACTCCCAAGCACGAATTGAGTCGCTGTGATGTATTCTTCACTGCCGAGTATTACGTAAATATATCCCCTGTGAATACCGTCTTCATACACTTCTGCGGCTGAGAAAGTTTTTTCACTAGAACCATCCTTGGGATCAACACCCATAAGGAATGATGAGCCTTTTGTTTCAACAAATTTTTTAATCGGTTCGAGGTGAACTTTTTCAGCTAGTACTTTTTTATTTGGTGCGTAATATGCAAGTATATTTCCTTCAGTATTGAGAAGATAAACTTCAATACTCGGATTGATGACCATTATATCGTGAAATACTTTTTCAAGAGATTTTTTCTGCACTTCACCATCGATAAAAAATTCATGCTCATCAGCAATATGCTGGGCGACTTCAACATTCAATCGCTGGTTTGCTTCCTGGAAGTACATTTCAGCGGTGAACACAGCAATATAAAGGTAAGCGACGGAAACAAGTATCAGCACTAATAGTATGATCGCGGCAATACGAATATAAAGGCTTGAGAAAAATCCGATATGTTTTGTTTTGCTTTTTTCCATCAGTTGTTGATAAGCTCTTCGTTGAATCTGTAGCCAACACCCCAAGTTGTCAGAATATATTTCGGTTCAGCGATATCAGGTTCTATTTTACTCCGCAGCCTGTTGATGTGCGAGTTAACCGTATGTTCATAACCATTATACTGATAACCCCACAACAAATTTAAAAGCTGTTCACGTGTATATGTTTTTCCCGGGTGCGCTGCCATAAGGTGAAGGAGATCAAATTCTTTCGGTGTCAACTCAATCCTATCGCCGTACAAAGATACTTTTCTTTTACTCACATCGATTGTAAGGTCACCGCAGAGAATACTTAATGCGTCCCCGTTTTCTTTCTGAACTGCTTCAACTCTTCTTAAGATTGCTTTTACACGCGCGATAAATTCCCGAATACCGAATGGTTTTGTAAGATAATCATCTGCGCCGACTTCAAGTCCAAGCACTTTATCAAACTCTTCCGATTTAGCGGTCAGCATTAACACCGGGGTGTAATTATCTTTTCGTCTTATCTCTTTGCAGATATCCAGACCGTTCATTTTAGGAAGCATAAGATCAAGAACGATAAGATCGAAATTACCCGACACAGCCTGTTTCAATCCCTCTTCACCGTCAAAGACAGATTCAACTTCACAGTTAAGGTCTTTAAGATGTATTTCTAACAGATCAACAATTGATCTGTCATCTTCAACTACAAGTACTTTTTTCACTTTAAATAATTTTTGCTTGAAAAATAAAATTTAATTGTAACGGAATTATCACGATACTCTTAACACTTAATTAAAGATAGTTTGTTAGAATAAGAATATCCATAGCAAAGCCCACGATTATGTGAGCTTTGCTTTATCACTCATCGTATCGCATTAGATAACCAATCAGTGTCAAAACATTAATCAAACACATCATTTAAGCAGAAGCATTTTTTTCGTACTCTTAAAATTGTTAGATGACAGTGTATAAAAATAAATTCCGCTGGAAAGATTTTCTGCATCAAAATTAATTGAATAACTACCTGCAGGAAGTGTTTGGTTAACCAATTCACTTACCTCCTGACCAATGCTGTTAAATATTTTCAATGATACAAATTCATTTGATGGCAAAGAAAATTTTATTGTAGTTGAAGGGTTGAACGGATTCGGAAAGTTCTGTCCAAGTTCAAAATTTTCAGGAATACCTTCACCTGTTTCTTCAACTGAAGTTGCGGATTCATTTAAAACAATCGGACAGTTTACTATCGCCGCACCAGCAGCAAGTATATTTGCCATTTGTGCAGAAGCAAGATCATGCACCATATCAAAATCCGCGTTGTCATAAATATTAACTACCCACAGCGGTGAATATGAATCATCCTCAGGGAGTGTAGCGGGAACATTATGTGTCCTTCCTGTTCCATCACTTTTAAATCCTGAAGGTGGTCCGCCTCCCGGTTCACCTGGATTAATATTGAATGTAACATATATAGGTGATACCGGAACCATTCCTGTCCCGGTAACCATCAAAGCTTTCTCAGAAAAATTAAAATAGTAAACAACCTGCGTTTCATACCAGCCGCGTGTTAATCCGGGGTCTTCCATTTCATTATACCTTAATAGAGCAGTTGAACCAAACGGAACAATCGGGCAATTAACTATAATATCTTTGGTATCTATCGGATAACTGCCTGCAGTAATTTCTGAAACTTTTGTAACCGTGTTCGCAACATAGTTTGACGGAACAGTAACAAAGTTCACTCTCCAGAAATCATTGTAGCCCGCATCGCCTGGAATTACGCCTACAATATTCAATTGTCCCTCAACCGGACTCGTCTCACCCTCTCTGAACAAAACATAGATCGGTGCAGGCTGGGTCGGCTGTACATCAAAATTATAGTAAGAGACTAACTCACCGTTTTTACCAAGACCTTTTGTTATAAACGGACCTTGATCAAAATCTATCGGCGCATTTGGTCCGGGAAGATTATTTGTTGTATCCCTTACGAACAACATACCTGTGCCAACACTGAACCTGTCAATGCTTGCTTTCATTGCAGTATCAGGATCAACCTGTGCTTTTGATTGTGATGATAACACAAACAGAATTACTACTATCAAAACAGATTTAAGTTTTTTCATTAGTGCCTCCTTTGGTTTTTAATCTGAAGTTCGAAGGCAAAGATGCTGTTCAGTTATCACGGAATTGTAACAGCGAGATAAAGTTTTTGTAAGAGTTTAGAACTTCTGAATTTTTGAATTACTTCACGAATAATTCTTAACTTTGACTAAATCGATTTCAAAAGAGACAAAAAGATGAAAGTATTATTTATCGGTGGAACAGGAAAAATAAGTTCAGCATGCTCGCAGCTTGCCGTTGAAAAAGGAATTGAACTTTACCTTCTGAACCGGAGTCAGACAACAGAAAGACCCGCACCAAAAGAAGCAATAATATTAAACGGAAATATTTATGATGCTGATTCTGCAAAAAGCGTGATAGGCAGTTTAGCATTTGATTGTGTCGTTGACTGGATTGCTTACACCCCAAAAGATATTGAGAATGATTTGAATCTATTCAGCGGAAGAACTTCACAATTTATTTTTATCAGTTCAGCGTCAGCATATCAGAAGCCATTGCAGAAACTTCCTATCACTGAAAACACTCCATTGGTTAATCCTTACTGGGAGTACTCAAGAAATAAAATTGCGTGTGAAGAAAGATTGATGCGCGCTTTCAGGGAAGAGAATTTCCCTGTGACAATTGTGCGTCCGTCTCACACTTATGACAAAACGATGATACCGCTCAAAGGCGCATACACAGCTATCGACAGGATGAGAAAAGGAAAGAGAATTATTATTCACGGAGATGGTTCTTCACTTTGGGTATTAACTCATCATAAAGATTTTGCAAAAGGTTTTACTGGATTACTGGGAAATCAAAAAGCTGTCGGAGAAGTTTTTCAGATTACATCTGATGAACTGTTAAATTGGAACCAGATATGTAATATCATGGCTGAAGCAGCGGGAACACAAGCTGATATCATTCACATACCTTCAGATGTGATTGCGGCTTATGACAAACAGTGGGGCGAGGAATTGCTCGGAGATAAATCAACAAGTGTTGTGTTCGATAATTCCAAAATAAAAAAGTTCGTCCCGGAATTTGAAGCTACAATTCTGTTTGCACAGGGAGCCGAAGATATTATGAACTGGTATAATGCCGATCCATCTAGACAAATAATTGATGAAGGATTAAATCATCTTATGGATAAAATAATTTCAAAGTTTGAATCTGTTTATCCCTGAAAATATTTAGTGCTGTTCACCCCACATTTTTTCGCCTGCGGTAATCCGCAACTTTAAAAAATTATCTTTGGGAGGAAGCGGGCACGTCGCAAATTTTGTGAATACACATGGCGGATTATATGCTTTGTTAAACTCAAGTATAACTATTCCGTTTGAATCAGGTTTATCTGCATAAAGAAATCTTCCCGCACCGTAAGTTTCCTCTCCGCTCGTTTGATCGGCAAAAATAAACCATATCCTTGAACCGCCTGCGTCAAGTGCGTCCATCCTGTATGTCTGATTATCGCGTATGAACACAACCGCACCGGGAGAATCTTCTTCTTCAGTTGTTCCGATAACATCGGGAATTAATATTTTCTTTGGCGGATTATATGGTTCAAACTTCGCTTCAATTTTCCAGTCACTGTTTATCGGAAAAGTTTCTATCGTTGTAAAGTTCTTCGCGAGTTCTGAATCCAGATCACGCAAACGAATACCGAAACCTTTCACACGTTTTATAATGTTCCATTTGAGTGAACCGGCTTGCAGAAAAGTTGTCGGATTAGTGAAGTCATCATTCAGTTTCATTTCGGTGATGGCTGAATCGTTGAGGAGGACATTGACTCCCGGTAAAACTTTAATCGTTACGACGGAATCCGCAAGGAATAATGAACCGATATGTTCAGGACCTGACGGAAAAATTATATCATTATCTTTCGCTGAACCGAATTTGTTTTCACCTTCCTTCAGCCAGAATAACCCGGCAAGGTTAAGCCATCCTGTTTCTGATTTTAGTCTTGTTATTCTCTGGTTATGCCAATGCTGAATTTCAGAAACGTATTCGGGACTTCCCTTTTGTTCAAGGTTTTCTTTATCACACGATGTGAAGAAAACAGAAATGAAAGCGATCAGAACAAAAACAAATTTTTTCAAACCATACCTCGATATTTATTGATGACAAAATTAGCGCATCAATTAAATAAGTCAAATGGGAAAATGAGGAGGGAGTGCGGGAAAATAGCGGGTTTGATTGATTGAATGGGTTAATGATTTTTAAAGATGATAATTTTAATAAGAACTGTTTTCTTCAATTTTATTTAGTTTATTATTACTATCAAAAGTGAAAGCAAGAAAACCAAAAATTAATTCCCCATCTTTTTCAAAACACTCAGATGTTGAATCAATCATTTTGATTTTTGAAATGACTTCACTCTTATCCATTCCATAGTTTATTAATGGATAAATTTCAAGGAGCTGATTTACAGTTTCAGTTTTCTCGTAATTAACTTGATCAGAATATTTTAATGTGACACCTTGATCCAATAAATTATAAATCCAAAAAACATTGGTAAGGATTAAAAGAAGAATTAGAATAAATGAAAATATTTTCCATTTATTCGATAAATGTTTATTCATTTCCATAAAATTAAAATATGCTATGACTCGTGATGTTAAACCACAACGCCGGATTTATAATTATTTAAAATATTTTGTGTGTGTCTTCAAATTGCTCTTTAAATAGTGATCGACTCGAACTATTTATTAAACCATTACTTACTTGCTAGCCTTTGATATATTTAAAGGATCAAGTTTTTATTTGAATTAAAATAACAAGTGTGATTAAATATATTTGAACTGAAAAGAAGAACAAAAATACTTTTATCACTTTAACATTTAATAATTTTAATCCAGTGTCAACATTATTCAATTTGAATAATGAATAAAACAAAGGTGAAAAGTTTTCCTTGCTCATATTTACTTTGTTTGTTCTAAGCTGTTCTGCATAATTTCTCTTTAGATAGATTGCAATTTCACTCGCTATATCTAAAATTTCAAATCGTGCAATTAGTAGTGCAATAATTGAAGTAATTGAGATAGCTATTGAACTAAAATCATCTTGATAGTTTATCAAATCGATGAATGCGAGAAGTCCAATAAGAATTAGAACTGGAAGCCAGATCAAAAAATATTTAAAAGGAATATTAATCACTTATTGAAAGCCTAAAATTAAATCAAACAACGCCATCGTCTTTATATTTATTAAAAATATTTCCTGTGCTTATGTTTCTAAAGAACTCTGTTTTACTGAATAGAACCACAGAATTACTTTTCTTTCTACCTATTGCCGCCACTACGTGAACTCTCTACTCGCTTGTCAGTCTTTGACGGATTAAAGATGTTATACGTTTACTTTAATAAAGCCTATACCAAATGAATTTTCTTTCCGATAAGCTTGAGTTATTTGAATATTTTTTTCTTTAGCTAATTCAATTATTTCTTTTCTACAATCTTTTTGAATTCTACAGCCGAGTATTATTTCATCTATAATTCCATTAGGTAAGGACAAAACCTTATTCGCATCAGTAAATAAAATAAACCGAATCTCTTCTTCATATGTCCATACTGCAGATTTTATTAAAAGAGATTTCATTATTAAATCATAATCAGATAATTCAAATGGATTTAATATTGGATAGTCATTCTTATATTCAGTTTTATCCCAAACAATTACACAATCGTCTTTAGGACACTCTTTTTCTATATACTCTTTAAATTTTTTACAGTTAAATCTGACGCAAAGTCCTTTGTGTAAATTAGCATAATGTGACCACATTAAAATGCTATCGAATCTATAACTGGCTGAAAAAATCCCATATTTTGTTGCTATTATTTCTCTTTGATTATCATTTGTGTTTTGTATCCGGTTCTTTCCGCGCACATCATCGTAATTTATTTCATTTCTGGCAATTCGCCTTACTTCATCTTCAGTCAAATTTGGATTGTCTTTTCGAATAAGTTTAACAAATAGATTGAATATTTGTTCATTTGAACCAATATCATATCTTAATGGAATAGTTGAATCAAAAGGGTCATTAAAATTTTTAACTGAAGAAAAAAATATTTCATTTTCTTTTAATATTCTTCTATGATAATCTTTATCCCAGGAAATATATTTATAAATAAATTCTGGTAATTGAATTAATTCCATAAACGTATAACGCTGTTATGTTAAACCACAACGCCGTTTTTATAATTATTGAAAAGATTGTGTGTATTTAATTTTCTCAAGAACTCTGCTTAATTGATTTGAAACCAAGAACAATTTTTCTTTCTACCTATTGCCTGCACTAACCGGACTCTTTACTTAATTGGGACTATAATCTTAATATTTTTCTTCATTCCATACTTCTCTACGATTCTTAAGCCAAACTTGAATTTTATTACTCCAAAAACTCGCCATTGTGTGCGTAATACAATAACTATTCTGAGGATTAACTATATCCCACTGATTTGCCATATTAATTTTATCAAATTTGAATGCCACTTCGTATTGATTATCAAATCTTCCAAAATAAAGTAATCCATTACGTACAAATACTTTGTCCAGGTTATAAACTTCTAATGCCGGCGAATCTACAGACAGACCATTAATCTGAGAATAAAACTCTTTAACCTGTTCAGGAAATTTAACATTCAGTCTTGCTTCATATAGTTCTATATCTTTAATCGATATTGGATCACCAAAATTATAGTTGAAATCCATTTTGCAATTGAGACGTTTAATAAAATTTTTTAAATCCTCGATACTCATCTTCTAAGATTATAACGCCATTTTTATAATTATTTAAAATATTTTGTGTGCGTCTTCAAATTGCTCTTTAAATAGTGATCGACTCGAACTATTTAATAAACCATTACTTACTTGCTAGCCTTTGATATATTTAAAGGATCAAGTTTTTATTTGAATTAAAATAACAAGTGTGATTAAATATATTTGAACTGAAAAGAAGAACAAAAATACTTTTATCGCTTTAACATTTAATAATTTTAATCCAGTGTCAACATTATTCAATTTGAATAATGAATAAAACAAAGGTGAAAAGTTTTCCTTGCTCATATTTACTTTGTTTGCTCTAAGCTGTTCTGCATAATTTCTCTTTAGATAGATTGTAATTTCACTCGCTATATCTAAAATTTCAAATCGTGCAATTAGTAGTGCAATAATTGAAGTAATTGAGATAGCTATTGAACTAAAATCATCTTGATAGTTTATCAAATCGATGAATGCGAGAAGACCAATAAGAATTAGAACCGGAAGCCAGATCAAAAAATATTTGAAAGGAATATTAACCATTTAATATTAGTGTATTTAAATAACTCGATTCAGTAAAGGTCGAATTGAATTATTTTTTTCTTTTTACAGTATTGTTTATCCGCCTTTGGCGGGGCTCTTTACTTATTAAAAAAGTCATCGCATTTTAATAAGGAAAAACATTTTTATAATAATAGAATAACATAAGAATTGTATCTGATAATACTAGAAAAGTTAAAACAACAAATATTTTCGGTTTAGTGTAATGTTTACTAAATAAGACTATCCAGAGAATAAAAAATGAAGTGAAAATTGACTGAGGTATCATTAACCAATATCTAAAAATTGATTTAATAAATTCTATATCAATATCATAGCCACTTGAAATAGAATCAAAGATATCAAAGAATATCCAATTGGTGTTTATTAATAAAATTATTGAGGTAATTAAATAATATTTATCTTCACTCTGTAAAGATCTAGAATTAGGATTACTATACTTGAGATAAAACAAGACTAAAATATTTATAAATACTGTGGTGTAAAAAATGTAAAGTTGATAATAGTAATCCATGAAGTTTACATTTCCAAAGTTTAATACAATGAAGAATATTATAATAAACGCGCTTAAAACTTTGAATAGTATTTGGAGTCTACTTCTCATATGCCTAACGGCGTGTAATGTTAAAACACAACGCCGGTTTATAATTATTTAAAAAATTTTCTATGTGTTTATTTTTTTTAAAGAACTCATTTCAAAAAGATCAACCTGAACTATTTTTTTGCACTATCGTTCAACTGATTACTTACTGTGCTTCGCTTAATGAATAAAAAAGATCTTGACCTAAAATCTAAAGGATAAACCAACTTGATAATTCTTTCCGTTATATGACACATAAGGTAAAATACTCTCATTGTATTCTTTTGTCGCAACTATAGTATGTACAATACTCCCTAAATGAATAGAACCCCCAACTAAGAAAAATGGTAAAGCAACATTTTCACTTGGTGATTCTCCTGAAAGCAAAAAAACTAAAGCCGTAGTGTAAAAAGCAAATGAAACTCCAAAATAAGCAGCGCCTTCTCCATAGTTCTCAGATAAAAACAATCCGGCTCCGGGAACCATAAGTGACAATGAGATAGCCCCTGCCACAGAAACCGGTTTATTATTTTCAGCGAAGTCTGAGCTCTGATCATTATTCATATTCTGAGAACCAGATTGTAAACTATCTGATTGTGAATAGATCAAATTGTTAAAGAGAAAAAAGGAAATGATGAAAATAAGTATCTTCATTATCGCACCCTGTTATTTTCCAGTTAGAATCGTGTTATCCGGAATAGACTTGAGTCCACGATTCCGGGTTTATAATTATTTAAAAGATTTTTTGTGTGTCTATTTTTCTAAAGAACTCTGTTTTACTAGATAGAAATCTAAAATTATTTTTTCTATTTAACCTTTAACTGTTTATTTATTAATAATGCCAGACGGTTTATTAATAAATAATTTTATATGAAGAAATAGGGTAAAAGCAAATAATGATGCACTTGTAAGTACAACAGAAAGATTAATAATACTGTTTGGAAATAGTATTTTTACAAATGGTATAGGAGCAATTCCGAATACAATTGAAGATACCATAATAAAAATGTAGGTAGAAAAATAACCCCAATGCTTTTGTAAAAACATTCCTAAAATGGCAAGTAATGCTGATAAAAAGAAAACAAAAACTAAAACACTATCCGCGAATGAAATGAACCCTAAAAAATTAAATAATTGAATTTTTGTAAGAATTGAAACCAAAATTATTAATGAAACAAAATATTCAAACTTTATGATTGTAGATTTCACAATTATTACGTCTCTAGTGCTTATGCAGCCAATAATTTATACCTGAATGTCTAGACTATATATCATGCTTTATTCTAAAATATATTAACCTCAAAAATTTCTTACTTCTTTCTCCTGGCTTCTGCTAAAATTATTTTCTCCCGATCCGCTTTCCACATACAAGCCTAACCTGTAGAACTGCCTCAAAGCACTGCCCCGGGATTTATGAACTGGTTAAAGGGGCGCATAAATACAATAGCAACTTAAAGCAACGGGAAATTAATTTCAAATGTTAAATACTAAATGTTAAGTGTTTAATTTGGAGGGCTGAGTCCGGAAAGATGAATGGCTGATTGATTGAATGACTGAATGAATAAAAAGATTAAGCAATCACGCTTTACAAAAATGTATTTGAGATCAGGTATCCGGGATCTCGTCACCAGTATCAAGTAACAAGCATTTAGTAACCTGTAACTATCTTCGTTCAATTCTTCCTTAGTGCTTCTCAGTGTTCTTAGTGCCTGAGTGGTTAAAAAAAATTCTCCCCCAACAAAAAAGGCGACCATTTATGATCGCCTTCTTATTCATCTCACGTCTGTCGTTTGACCCTTGACGTTTCACTTTATCTATTTCATTAATACAAATTTCTTTGTCCGTTTGAAGTTGCCAGCAGAAAGGCTGTAAAAATAAACTCCACTTGGTAAGTCACTCGCGTTAAAAACAACTTCATAAGTGCCGGCGGGTTTTTCTTCGTTTACCAATGTTGTTATTTCGCTGCCCAATATATCATAGACTTGTAACATCACGTGCAGAGACGAGGCGTCCCTCGTCTCTACGTTTGGTATTGTGTATTGAATTGTCGTTGCAGGATTAAATGGATTGGGATAGTTCTGTTCCAATGAAAATGCATCCGGCATTCCAAGATTTATTTCGATTTCTTGAGAGTATTCATACCTCCCGTCATTGTCTATCTGTTTGAACCTGTAAACATATCTGCCTGCTGTAATATCAGTATCAACAAATGAATATGTTTTTACCGTGTTTGAATTTCCATTGCCCGCAACGAATCCTATCTTTTGCCAGGTTGGATTGATCTCAGTCAATCTCTCAATCTCAAAGCCAAAATTATTCACCTCCGTCATTGTAACCCAGCTTAGTTTTACAGCGTCATCAATTAATTCTGCACTGAAGGAAGTCAGTTCAACTGGCAGCACTCCTTCCGATGAAATATATTTTGCATAAACATTTGAAAATGTTCCGACAGGATTTCCATTTCCGTGAAATGCAATAATGACTGCAGCATCGTCTAACTGCGATTGTGATTTTACAAAATTCATTCTTGCGGTCAGTGATGAAACCCGCATTCCCTGGTTTCCCCAAAGTAGTTGACCATCCTGAGAAATTAATTGTGCATAGATACCATTTGTATTTGCCCGTGTATCCTGCCAGGTTGAAAGTATATTTTCACCATTAAAAAATATCTGGTGTGTGGTTTCATCATCAGCATAAGCGGTTAAACTATTTGAAACCTGTATGCCGTTTTGTGTCCATAATAAATTTCCATTCACATCTAATTTCTGAGCATAAATTTCATAACCCTGAAAACTTACAGAGTGAAGCCAGCTTAAATAGTAGTTCCCGATTATTTTTGAACCGCCATAGTAGCTTATCAAAACATTTTTTCTAACATTTGCGCTATAAGAGGATGATCCTGCTGCTACAATTTTACTATCGCTGAGGATTAAAACCTTTTGAATATCATTATCAAGTAAATCGACTGGTTCAAAAACTGTTATCGCGGTTCCATTATCACCAAATGAAATGTCAAGACTTCCATCGGTATTATAGCGTGTCAGTGCAAAGTCTTTACTGTTTTGTGATACACTATCAACGTTACCTCCAGCTACAATTTTACCATCTGCTTGTAACTGTATTGAATTTACTATTTCAAGAGTTGGACTTATTACTATGCCGTTTACACCGAATGAATTGTCCGGACTACCATCCTCATGGAATCTCATCAATACGGCATCTTTTTCAGCATAGGGTAAACCTTTTAAACCACCGGTAATAATTTTACCATCATCCTGGATCTTTACTGTGAAAAAGCTTTCCCATTCTGCACCGGTGTGTGTTGTAACCAACCCGTTAGATCCAAAAGTGGAATCAATACTCCCATCAGGATTATATCTTACGATAATGAAATCATATTCAGAACTGGTTAATTTATTGCTTCCTACAGCTACAATTTTTCCATTATCTTGTATGACTACAGACTCCAGAAAATCAGCTTCAGTTTGTATGAATCCATTCATACCAAATGTGTTATCCAGAGTACCATCATTATTGTATCTCGCTAAAATTCCGAAATACCCGCTAGCGACAATAATTTTACCATCACTTTGAAGAGCTATCGAATGAATAGTATTATAATGAGCACTATCAACAATAGTGATTGTAGTTCCCTGAGATCCAAATGTATTATCAAGACTACCATCTGGGTTGTAACGGGCCAGAGCAAAACAATATATTCCATCTTGTTGCCCTTCACCGGCTGCGATAATTTTCCCATCTGGCTGAATGGCTACCGATTTAATCCAATCTGATCCGTTAGTCACAGAATGGTGCACAACACCGCCCGTTCCAAATGTATTGTCAAGTGTACCGTCAGAATTATATCGGGCGAGTGAAAACTCGTTGTCACTATTCAGACCCGGACTTGAAAAACCTACGGTAACTATTTTATCATCGCTTTGCAATGCTGCATCCCAAAGAGTACTAAAACTTTGTATAGTTGTAGATGTAATACCACCAACTCCAAATGTTGAGTCAATAACCCCTGGTGAAAATGGAGAAATTTCATTTTCATCAAAATTATTTTCGATCTTGGCGAACACATTTCCGCCGGATAAATTATTCACTACAATACCATCCGGTCCCCACAGTTTATTACCAAGCGTGTCAAGCAATTGTGCATAAACAGGACCGTAAAATGCAAACGTGATTGCAACTAAACCTCCATTTGAATAAATATCCCCGGGAGTTATTGAACATTCATTCTGCGGACCATCAGGAAATACAAGGACACCGGGATAAGCCCAAAGTAAATTTCCGTCTGCATCAAGCCGTTGGGCGGATACTCCATACAAATGACTTCTGTGTACAATCACTATCCCGCCGCTCAGTTTGTCATTTATTATCTGTGGTAACCTGTCATCTCTTGCACCATCTGTAACTTTTGTTCCGGTGGAATCCCAAAGGATATTTCCATCGGTATTAATTCTTTGTGCTCTTATATGACCATAGCCATAATAGTTAAGCTGCCACGCGATAAACGCGCCGCCGTCATCATCTTTTAAAATGTTATAAGTTACTACAGCACCCGGAATATTTGTGGAATAGTCACTCACCGGCACTCCATCAATTGTCCACAAAATATTTCCCTGTGCATCAATTTTCTGGGCATACAGATCAGTCGAGTTTGTATAATTTGTCCGGTTATCAAACCAGAAAATAATCGCACTCCCGTTATCACTTTCAACAACCTGAGGATAAAGCTGGTCGCCGCCTGCCCTGCATACAGGTATTCCATTGTTTGCAAATACAGTGTAGCCATCTTTATTGATTCTTTGTATATAAATATCATGTCCTGTTGCTGCATAATTTCTCGAATCCTGCCACACAATAAAAGCCCCTCCGTCGCCGTCTGTGGCAATCCTTGAATTGATCTGTGTCGAGGAATCAATACAAATTACATTATCAACTAAAGGACCTGTTTGCCATTGTCCATATGATATTCGTATCAAGATGAGTACTAACAATATAAGTAATCTGAAAAACCAGCTTTTCATAGTTTACTCCTGATGATTAATTTTACGAGGGAATTACTTTATATAGTCTATTTGCAGTTCGGCGTGAAATATTGAAAACTATCTAAACCACTTTGAATTTTAGTTTTAAACCAATTGTTGTTATTATTTGATATGCAGATTAACAATGATGATATCCTTCTTGCGGATAAAATTGCTAAAGGCGATTCTGATGCTGAAAATACTCTCTTTAAAAGATATGAAGAGAGAATACACTTTTTAGTAAGAGTGCGTCTGCGCGGAAGAATAAACTCTGAAATACACCGAGATATTGTTAGTGAAGCTTACAATGCGGTGCTTGTAAGTTTAAGAAAAGGCGGATTTGATCCTTCCAAAGGAAAACCGGTTGAAGCATACATTGCCGGAATTGTAAGTAATGTTGTTGCACTTCATTTCAGGAATCTCAAAAAAGAAAAACAAACCGATGATATAGATTTACATCAGCATATAAGTAATGGTGAGAATCAATTATCTGATATTCTTGAAGAAGAAAAAAAAGAAAAGATACAATTATGTCTTTCCCGGATTAAGGACAAATACAAGGAAGTATTGATACTCCGCATTTATGATGATAAATCAATCGAAGAAATTTCAGATCATCTCGGAATCGAAAAGAGACGGGTAAGCGAAAGAATAAACTATGCCTTTAAACTTTTACTGACTGAACTGAAAAAAGAAAATTATTTTCAATATCCGTCGCAAAAGAGCAAATAACTAAATGAAAGTAGTAACGCTTTTATGAAATGTAATTTAATAGAAAGAGAAAAATTTATAAGCGGTTACCTTAGCGGTGATCTTGATGAAGCGGATTTATTAAAATTTGAAGAACATTATTTTCAATGCGCGGAATGTTTTAATGAATTGAAAGCCGCTGAACAAGCCGTTACAATTATTCGAACGGAAGGTATTCCGGATTCAAAGATAAAAATGAAAAATCAGAATCCGGTTATGGCAATCTTTACGGAAATATTTTCTTCACCAGTAAGAATAGGATTTGCAGCCGCAGTTATAATCATGGCTTTTTTCCTCTACTTTGCTCTGAACAGTTCAGATAATTTAAAACGTGAAAATGAATTAGTGATCTCAAAGGATTCTCTTTTAATAAAGAGTGATACATCGCATTCAATACCTGAAAATGAGGACGAACTCCTTGCTGACCTTTCAGCACCGGAATTTCGTCTCAATCCTTACCTTGAAGAATGGATGAAAGATAATGTCCGTTCGGATGAAAATATAATCAAGGTAGTTACTTCTCCAGCCAATAATGAAAAGATAATTGACAGCGCAGTAACATTCAGGTGGGAAATGAATGAAAAGAATGATATTGATATAACCGTGATGAATAACCTTGAAAGAACAATTTTTTCAGCACCGATTAAACATGACCATTTTCCTTCGTATGAAGTAACTGTTAACTCAAAATATTTTTTATCTCCCGGTTTGTACTACTGGAAATTAGAGGATGAAAACGAGGTTTTATACTTGGGTAAGTTTTATTTTCTTTTGAGCAAAAACAGTAAATAGCACACTGATTTAACAGATAGAACAGATTTAAACTGATCTTAATCAGTGCGCATCAAAATTGTCTGTGTCATCTGTGTTCTATTTCCTCTCAGTTATTTCCGCCAATCAGAACAAACCCTGCCCAGGATCTTGGTCTTGCTGTTAAGTTATCTTTTATCAGGTTCAGCTTTGCATGCCTAAGTGATTCAGAATAATTCTTATTCTCTGCAACTTGTTTATAAAATTCTACCATCAATTCGCTTGTGTGTTTATCCGGAATTTTCCAAAGTGAAAAAATAATATTGTCTGCACCTGAATAAATAAAACCGCGTGTTAACGCCATCAGTCCTTCCCCTTTAACAAGTTTACCTATTCCGCTTTCACAACTGCTTAACACAACAAGGTCAGCATTCAGTTCAAGATTATAGGCTTCATTCGAATATAATATTCCGTCATCAGTGCTGAAGATTTCATCCTGCTTAGCAAACACTATTCCCGACAATTCAGGATGTTCATCATTAATAAAACTATGAGATGCGATATGAATTATATCATACCGGCTTACATTAGTTTTAAAAGAGGTCTCGCTCGCATCCTCATAAAACAATCCTGCCGATTGCTTTGCAAGAGTCTTTGATGCTAAAATTTCCAAAGCCGATTTTACTTCCCACTCACTGTATTTAAGTTCATCATAATTTTTTCCATCAGCGGAAACCGAACGTAAAACTTCTGCAGGCAATGATGATACCGAAGCGATGTTCACATTGTTGATTGTATATCCGTTCTTCCCTGTTTTTGAAAAAACCGGGGCGAATCCAATAAAGTTTTTATCATTTGACTTTCTGTCAGCTTCCAAACTGTTCAGATATAGTGCTGCTGAATTCTGATACTGAATATCAAAAATTTTAACAAGGTAAGGTAACTCAGAATAATCAACCTGGTTGTTTGACTTAGCGGAATAACTGTTTCCGAATAAAGCCTCAAAAGGAATTTTGTACAGAATATCGTGCGGCACAAAAACTATTCGTTCAGCGTTAATTATTTTTTCTTTAATGGGATAAATCAACAACCCGCTAAGCGCTTCTGCCGATGATAAATATTTTTGAGTCTCGGCTTTTACAATCGATGAATAAAAATTCTTTATGAGTTCAGAAAAATTTTCGGGTTTGTTTACTGACAGAACATCATAACTATTTTGTGATATTACAAAAATGTAAATCGATTTTTCTCCGGTGAAATACTGAACAACGGTTGTAGCGTCATTTAATTTATTCTGAAGTTCATTCACACCGGGAGTTCTGGAATCATATTTAAGCCTGTAGTATTCAGGGAAGTCTTTTTCAAGTTTTGCAACAAACTTCTCATAATCATTCGATAAGCTGAACAGTGAATCCCTGTATCCATTTATTTTTTGTGCATCAGATTTATTCTTCTTTAATATTTCGTTCTGCAACTGTGAGTCATAAAACGCCAGACTTACTTTTAATCGTTTTTCTTCTTCAACTATATTTGAAGGAAGTTTACCAAATTGTTTTGCTTTTGATTCGGCTAACTGTTCATAAAGTACAACAGCCTTACTCCGCTCAGCAAAATAAAATGCTTTGTTTTTATAACTATCATCTCTGGTGCTTTCAAATAAATTAATACATGTTTGAATTGCGCGGTCATAAATGACTGATGCTTTTTCACCGAGAAATAATTTTGAACCTTCATTCCTGTAGCCCGTCCGTATTTTTTCAATCAGTTTATCCGCGGAATTATAAATTGATAAAACATCCGCATAATTTGCTTTGCTGTCCCCCGCGATCAGGGAGGAAACTATCATAGCCTTTGTTTTGAGCGCGTTCAATAAATCAGTTTCAGAAATAATATTATCCAGCGGAAGTGTCCCTGAAATAGTTGAATCTTCATATTCTGGGATAAGTGAAGAAATAGTTTTTTGACAATAACTAAGAGCAGTGTTAAAATCTTTTCTTCGCATGTAAACTTCTGTCATATTCTGATAGAGATGAGACACTTCGAAATGTTTATCGCCCAGAAGATTAAGATTTATCTGAAGTCCTTTATTGTATTGCTCAAGTGCTTTTTCATCTTCTCCTTTTTCAAAATACACCAGACCAATATTCATATAACTTTTTGCTACATCATTATGTTCTTCACCTAATATCTGCTGCCTTATCATTAATGATTTCTGATGATGAACCAGCGCGCTGTCAAGTAAATTCAGTTTCCAGTAAGCTAGTCCAAGATTATTGCAGCTTGATGCAACCTGAAGATGTTTTTCCCCAAGCTGTTTTAATCTTATACTAAGTGCTTTTTGATGCACGTCAACAGCTTTGTTATAATCGCCTTGTTTATAGTAAACGAGTCCAAGATTACTGTAACTTGAAGCAATGTGCGGATGATTTTCTTTCAGGAGACGTAACCGGATGTCGAGAGCTTTTTCATGCAGCTGAATCGCCTTATCCAGATCCTCACGGTCTTTATAAATATTGCCAAGATTGTTGTACGCTATTGCAACTAAAGGATTATCCTCCCCGAATATTTTTATTTTCAGATCGAGTGATCTTTGAAAGTATTCAACCGCTTTATCATGATCTGCTTTCTCAGCATAAACTATCCCGATGCCGTTATAAATATCTGCGACTTCAATATTTTCTTCACCGGATAACGAAATTCTGATCGCAAGTGCTGTGTTATAATTGGAAAGTGATTCATCATAATTACCATTGTACCAGCAGGCATTGCCGAGATAAAAATATGAATCTGCTGTCTCCGCACTTTTATTACCTGTTTTATTAATAGAAAGATTCAGTGTATTGTTTAATAGTTTGTAAGATGAATCAATTTTACCAAGAGCAATTAATGTCCGCCCTATCCTGTTAAGACTGTTCACAGAACTCTTCCAGAGGGATTGATTATCAAACTTTTCAGCTAATGAACTGTAAATAATATTTGATCTTTCAAATGAAAGAAGAGCGCTGTCGTACTTTGCGGTTTCCAAAAAAGTTTTACCGTGATTAAAATACTTTTGCGCTTCCGAAGTATCTGCAAGGACGTAATCCTGCTGCGGCAGTGAAGTTTTTAAACCGGTTACGCACAGCAGTACAAAAAGATATCCTGTTAAAATTCGCATTTGGTTTTCCGTTTAAGACTATTATAAGAGGCTGGAATAAATATTACTACTTTGCATTGAAAATGCAAGATATCAGGAGCAGTGAGTTATATTCACATTATTTTGATTGTGAATTATTTCTAATATAAAATATCGGAGTTTATTTTAATAGAATCATTTTTCTTGTTTCAATAAATCCCTGTCCTGAGCCTGACGAAGGAGAACCTGCCTGTAACCTGTAGAAATAAACACCGCTGTTAAGATTAGCAGCATTAAAATTAATCACATAAGTGCCTGCGGGTTTTTCTTCGTTTACCAATGTTGTTATTTCGTTACCCAATATATCATAGACTTGTAACATCACGTGCAGAGACGAAGCGTGCCTCGTCTCTACGTTTGGTATTGCGTATTGAATTGTTGTTGATGGATTAAACGGATTAGGATAATTCTGTGATAATCTAAAATCAGTTACAACAATTGATTCATCTTCAACAAAAACAGGGCTGCCGGCGTTTATCCATGCTGTATAAATCAGGCACGTTAATTTGAAAGAGGCATTTTTAAAAAGTTTTGTTGTAAACTCTTTGCTCAGTTCCCAGAGTTTCAGATAGTAAGTTGTGCTGTTTGTATTACCCGCAAAAGCTTTTGCAATACTGTCACATCTTAAAACCGAATCGACATAAAGATAATTTTCATAAACAGTTTCAAAAACAAATTCAGAAATGTCAGTAATGTAAAAAACACTATCGCCTGCGTACGAAATCTGGTTGCTGTACCGGTTTATCATATCGGACTCATACCTGCTGTGCACTCCGCTCTGCCCCGTATATTGACCGTTGTAATTCCTTGTAAGGTGAAGCGGCATATGCATATCACCGATGTAATGACCAAGGTCGGCTGCGGTAAGCATAGCATTACTGAAATCATTATTCTGGAAATAATTCTGAAGTGTAGCCGTCGTTTGCAAAACAGCCCATGGCAAAGTTCCCTGATCCATAACGAATGAATAGCCGTGCAATGCAACTAAAGAATCAAAGTTTTGAGAGATTCTGCCGGTCGATACAAATTCCGGGTAATTATCAATATCTATATAGTGCTTTGGTGCCTCAGTCGGATCGGTTGATTTTCTGTAATCAGCATCAGAACCGTGTGCGGCTAATGAATCAGACCAGCTTTCCCAGAAAGTCATTTGCGGTGTTACAGACAGGATAGTTCTTTGATTTATTATCCGGTGACCAACACTCCCCCACCCTAAAAATAAAATAGAAAAAAGAGGAATAACAACGAGCGATAATTTTGTTTTGGTTTTCATAAATACAATTTAATATAACCAATTAAGTCTTATTCTCTAACATCATTAAGAATAGAGTCGTGCCCTAATTTCACTTATAGCTTCAAATAACCAATCTGTCATTCTGAATTCATTTCAGAATCTTTTCAATTAAGTAGATCCCGAATGGCAATGCCATCGGGATGACTAATTGTGAAATTAGGACACTACTAAGAATTGTACAGCTATCGATGCTAAATCTGCAAACATTTTCGGGGGGAGTGGGTTGGTCAGAGTTATTTTATTTCTTTATACGATATTGTTTACCCGTCTTTGGCGGGAATGTTTACTTACCTGTCCGTATTAGGGGAACTAAAGATGTTAAACCGATTTAACTGACTTTTGATAATCTCTTTACTTCACTTTTTAGTCTGTCTTTTAGTTTGTCTTTTTCTATTTCTAAATTATACCTCATCTGCAGGTTCAGCCAAAATTTTTCTGACAAGCCAAAGTATTCCGATAGTCTTAAGGCTGTATCTGCTGTTATTGCTCTTTTACCAAGAACGATTTCGTTTATTCTCCTGGCAGGAACATTTATATCTTGTGCTAATCTGTACTGACTGATTTCCATTGGAATTAAAAATTCTTCAAGCAGTATTTCACCTGGATGTATTGGTTCTATTTTTTTATTCATATTATTTATCCTTAAGAACGCTACTTAACTGATTCGAAACCGATAATTATTTTTTTGTTTATTTACTTGTCCGGTTTTAACGGATTAATGATGTTATACCGAATAGTCGGGACAAGTTGTTAAAACACCACACAGTGTTTATGATGATTTAAAATATTTCCTGAGTGTTTATTTCACCAATGTTACTTTTTAATAGATCTACCCGAACTTTATTCATGGTATTGTCCGTTTGCTTAATTGTCCGTCTTTGATGGATTAAAGCGGTTATGTGGGACTCTTTTAAAAATTATTAAAATAATTTCAATTGGGATTTTAAGGAATCAATTCTTTTTTCGGCTAATTTTATGTATGCGTCATCTGTATCGAAGCCGATATATTTTCTTTCCGATTTCAAAGATGCGATAGCAGTTGTTCCGCTCCCCATAAAAGGGTCTAATATAATATCATTTTTAAAAGAGAATAATTGAATTAACCTAAAAGGTAACTCTTCGGGAAATGGAGCTGGGTGTCCAATTCTTCTGGCGCTTTCTGCATTCATTGTCCAAATAGACTTTGTCCATTCCATAAATTGTTCTTTAGTAATGGTATTTATTTTATTGTGCATTTCTTCTTTTTTTCTAGTCCTTTTATAATCTCCTTTTGAAAAAATCAGAATATATTCGTGAATATCACGAAGGGTTGGGTTTGAAGCGGATTGCCAACTCCCCCAAGCTGTGGATGGACTAGCGCTTGCAGCTTTATTCCAAATAATTTCTCCTCTCATTTTGTACCCAATATCGATCATAATCTTTGAGACATAATCTGATAAGGGGATATATGGTTTTCTACCTAGATTAGCTACATTAATACACGCACGACCACCATTCACTAAGACGCGATAGGTTTCAGTAAATGCATTTTTTAATAAACCTAAATATTCTTCTAAAGATAAATCCTCATCATAATCTTTAGATACATTATATGGTGGAGAAGTTATCATAAGATGAATTGAATTAGCAGGAATCATTGACATATTTTCACAGGAACCTAGAATAATTGTATTAACTAATTCAACAGGAAGCAAATTTTGAGAATCAACTAATCTCTCTTCACTCTTCAATTCTTTATATAATTTCGAATCATAAAATTTAGAAGAATCATGATTGATTCTACCGTTTGTGCCAAATGAACTTGTTTTTGTGCCTTCTCGCTTTTTCATTGTTCTCTTATTAATTCTAAAAATCTTTCAGCTTTTCCAACATCAGTGCCTTCACGACTAGCTATAGTTATTATTTCACCAAGTCTTCTCTTAGATACCATGGATGAAAAGTAATTAATGTCTTGATTCAATAAATTGACTATGTATTCTCTCAATATTTCAACAGTTTCGATTGTTCTAAAACCAGAATTAGGAGTATTGCTTACATATGTCGTATTGGTAGGAGTCGGATTGAGCGATAAAAAACCTTGTATCACGCCAGCAGTTTTTAGGTAATCAACCTTGTGAATGTAACTATCTGTAATTGGACTGTTGCCTAAAATTACAATAGGAATCTTTGTCGAAGCAGCACCAGAAACACGAATGTTAATTGCTTTACCTATTGCTTTTAACATTGAATCAGAACGTAATAAAGCTGGATTTCCTTTATGTGATTTATAATCTCCAACAAATTCCACATTTTCCTGACCTAAGTATCTATAATTTGAAACGACACTCATTTTTATTTCAAAAATGATTTTAACATTATTTGCTGTCTGGTTAACACTATTTGTGGTACAAAAAGCTAAATCCGCTGAGGAGCGATTTGGCAACCCAATTTCCTCACAAATTACTCCATTCACAGCATATAAGTCAGATGCTCTTGCAATTGGGTCTAATAAATTTCTTGTCCACCTTTCAGTAAATTGGCCAATTAATGAATTCCTTGATTGAAGTGTCTGGCCTTCTCCATTAATTCCTCTGGGAACATAAGCATAATTTACACCTTGTAAGTTATAAAATAATTGTTCTGGAGCTGCAAAGTTGCGCAAAGCTTCAATAAAAAATTGCCTTTCAATTTCATTAGTCCACAGCATTAATACCTCAATTTTAATAAAGAAAAGTAATGATTTTGTACAGTAGAAACTTCTTTATCAGAATGAAAGAAATTATTTTTTGCTCTTGTGATTTTGCACTATTCTCTTATTGATGATTTTCTATCAATTGATTGAATGATTATTCTCTTTTTTAATTCTTTTGAAAAAGCATTAATTCTCTTTCTGAAGAATGTATCATAATCATTTTCCCAGATGCCAAAAGAATCAATATCAATTAAATGAGATTGCATTGATTCTGCCAAATCTGGATTTTTATCTTTAAACGATTTCATATACTGTGCTGGGCTTTTTGCTCGAATTACATTTTTATTTAAGAAATCATCAACTAAAGTAATATTAGCAATATGGTTTATGTAACGATAGTCTTCACCATTAGTTTTTAAATATGATTTTGGAAAAAAATGATGATAGTTTTTACTGTTGGCTTGTTTTAACCAATCGTTACTTAACCTAACAATAGAATTATCCACAAATGATTTTGGCTCGTGATGAGCCAAGAGACATAAAATAGCTTTGATATATGCAGCAGAGGCACTAAACCAGCCATTTGTCTCGATAAATTCAGGAGATATGTCGACAGAATAATCATACTTGGGCAACTTGTCAGAAAGAATTTTATCTATCCTTTTAATGTCTTGTGCAACTCGACTTTCCAAACTGCTTGAGTATCTAGAAGTAAGGCTAGTGCGCCAAAAAAAATCTTCTAAATATTTTTGTTTTCTCCCAATTGGTCTGTTTTTATGCTTGAAGAAAAAATAGCTGAACGGAATTAACATTGCATTGTAAGGTAAGAGTTTTGATACAGGTATTCGATAGTAATTTCTAAAATATTCTACTGATTGTTCTATCGCATCAATAGCTTTTTCCCAAATATTAATGAATTTGTCTTTGTCCAATTTTAAAATATGTTTTTTAGAACACTCCTTGACCAACAAAACAGAAACAGTTTGAAGAATGGTAGCATTCGAAATTGTCTCATAATCAACTATTTCTAATCTCTCAATTAATTCATCAAACTTTTCTGCCAAATCAAATTTTTTCTTAGGATCAAATGTTTTGGCGACCATTATTTCAAAGACGGATAGTGGTTGACCGGTTACATTAATCCTTGTGAATATTTCAGTTGCTACATCAATCGGTGCATCGCGTATCAAAACGATTGAGAATGAATAAGACTGTAACCGGGTTTTATATCTATCAATTTTTTCATAATGTTTTTCATAGTTATTAGCGAAATACTTTATACCTTTATTCATTAAATCACATAATTTGATAATGTTTGACGGCTCTTTTTCAGAAATGTCAATAATTAGTATATCTTCATCTTCTTCAGCTAATAAGTCAACATATAATTCTGAGAAGTCATCTGATACTCCATTTCTTTGAATTACTAAACCCTTAATACAGCAGTAAAGTGTAGTCAATCGTTGTTGTCCATCAAGAACATACTGTATAAATTCACCGTGGGGTGTCGCAGGCAAATTAATTTTACCGAGATTCTTGATCGTTCGTAATGCTTCCTTTGTTTTCCAAAGAATAAATGTTCCAATTGGATAACCTTTTAGTATGCTATCAATTAGTTTTGCTGATTTTTCTTTTGTCCATATAAAATCTCTCTGGAATTGAGGGATCTTTATTAAACCCTTATCGATGTCACTCATTAATGTAGAAAATTGTATTCCTTGTGGTTCAGGTTGATTCATAAAAACTCCTTTAATATTTGATTTTGTGTAACTAATAATTATTCCGCCAGCATACGGTCTATCATTTCGAAGGAAGTATGTATGACATATCTACTTCAAAATTTAATGTAGTGTAACGCGTCGGTATGGCAAAATATTATCCCGCATAAATTCTTACTACTTACTTCTTTCTTCTGGCTTCTGCTAAAATTATTTTTCTCCCGCTCTGCTTTTCATACAATCATAATATGTACACCTGCCATCAAGCACTGCCCCGGGATTTAAAGGGTTCTAAAGGGGCGTATAAAATCAATTCCAACTTAAATTAATTCATAAGTACTTTCAATATTTAAAATAAAAACGCCCGGGACGCCGGGCAGGAACGTCACCGGGCTGGGGGTGGTAATTATGAGTGTTGTTCAAGGCGTCCCAGTAAACAACAATTACCGCCATAAATTTAAATAATAAAAATCTTAATTACATCCATCAATAATTCATAACTCATAATTCATAACTCATAATTCATAACTCATAATTCATAACTCATAACTCTCAACTTCCTTCCCTTCTCTTCTCCTCAATAAACCTCTTCACCTCCTCCACCTTCCCCAGCGTCAGCCCGCTCAACTCATCCTGCAGCGGCAGTATTTTTTTCTCCCCCGCCAACCTGCTCAACTCAAACCTGTTTGGGTCAGCCAGCTTTTCATCCGGAACCCACTCAAGCAAATCGTGCGGAGTGCAATTAAGTAAAATGCACAACCTCTCAAGCACCTTTAAATTCAACTTCTCAACCTTACCCGTTGCTATATAAGAAGCAGTATGCGGAGAAAACCCCGCCCTCCTCAAAAACCCTGTAGGACTCTGAATCCCTCGTGCGGCAAACACCGCCTTAAAATTAATCTTTAACATAACTCACACCCTTTTCCTCATTTATTCAACAAAAACAAATAAAATTCTCTTAGGAATGTACTAAACGTGAACAGAAATGTACTTAATGTGAATGGAAATGTACTTAACTTGAACGGAAGTATACTTAATGTGAACTGAAATGTACTGAATGTGAACCGAAGTGTACTAAACTTGAACGGAAATGTACTGAACGAGAACGGGAATGTACTTAATGTGAATGGAAATGTACTTAACTTGAACGGAAGTGTACTTAATGTGAACTGAAATGTACTCAATGTGAACGGAAGTGTACTTAACTTGAACGGGAATGTACTAAACGTGAACGGAAATGTACTCCTTTTCAACCCAAAACTCCTTAATTAATTATAACTATCTCAACTGCCAGCCCAAAAAACGTTATCTCACTAACGTATCGTTATTAAATTATTTTATTAATTATTTATCAGGGATTCGGTCCTTCAGGCGGAGTTGAACCACCACCACCACCGCCGCCAAGATCAACTATCACTCTCGCGCTCTTGTACTCATTATAAAACTGAGTATCAGAAGTAGCAAAATTCTCCATCAATCCGTCAAGCACATCTTTAAGAACAACATCAGCCTGCTTGAACAGGTTTACCACTTCCTTACCTGCGGCTACCTGTACACCTCTGCTCGATTCCCTCGCGCCTAATGTCGGTTCATAAGCGGTTATCAGGTCACCGAAATCAGTTATATCAGCCGCCGCTATTCCATAACCCGCAAGTGCCGCAGCATTAGCATTCGCAGCCGTAAGCAAAATATTTGCCTGCGACTTTAAATCAGTATCACGCTGAGTAACAAAGAACGTTCGCTTCTTATCCCCCGTTTCTATAAGCACATTGTTCCCCGTGTTCACACCAAGCGCTTTGATATTCCCGGCAAACCTCACACACGCATTTATAAGTGCCGTCTTTGCCTGTCGCTTGTTCGCGGTTTTTCCCGTCGTTGCTTCTTCTTGCTCTGTATCTTTCGCTTCAATCTGTTGAACAAGAGTTTTAAAATTTAGGAGGGTTGATGCTATCGCGGTTATTGGGGCGGTCTTTGTGGTATTATCATCAAGCAGGTATATAACTGCTCCGTACATTGAGAGTTTATTCTCCAATGAATCTTCCATACTAACTCCTTCTATAAAGTGATAGTTAGTGAGATAATTTTTTCTTCGGGATTTCTGACTGTAATCGGAAGCCAAAATAATTTTGATACCTGTCAAAGTCAAGACAGGAGTGTGTGATTAGAGAATTGTAATTAAGCACTGTAAGGATGGGTGCAGAAATGATAGATTGAATAGATGAATGATCAGAAAAAAAATGCTCAGGATAATAGCTCCTGAGCATTTATTAATAACACAACCTGTTATGGTTTATAAACTGTGAATGCGAAAGTTTTATCTGCACTTACTAATCCCGAAACAAGTATATCATAAGTACGGATTAATAATTTACCATCAACACTGCTGAATACAGCGGTTCCCGAACCTACTGCATTTACGTTGACAATGTAATTGCTGAGGACGAAATCCTCCCCTGTTATTGTGATGTCATAATTCCCTGCAGAAGTTCTTGTAACACTAAAATTTCCTGTACCTGTATTTATTGCACCGACTGTTGAAACGTTTCCGTAACAGATCGGAAGCAGGTTCGCATTACCTGTTGTGGATCTGTTAATTTCCCCGGTGGTTCGTATGTTACCGGCAACATCAAGTTTTTGCGCAGGTGCTGTTGTACCGATTCCCACGTTTCCATTTCCATTCACACTGACCACATCCTGACCCGATGTCCCGTTGAAATAATAAATATTAAATTGTGATGAAGCATCTGTTGCCTGGCTCCTTGATGCGATAGTCCAGTATTTTCCGTCAACACCTTCACTGCGGAAACTTATTCTGCCGAATCCGCCGTTTTCATTTTCACTTATCATTAACTGCGGACTTGTGCCCTGGCTGTTGTGAAAAATATCAAACTTAGCCTGCGGGTTAAATGTGCCAAGCCCGAGTAAACCGGTTTCTTTTAAAAACATCTGATAAGTATTGTTAGTGCCGAAAGCAAGCGAGTTGTTTTCCTGCATCATAAGCACACCGATCAATCCAAAGTCAGCCACTGTGTTGTTAAGTGATAGGATCATACCGTCATTTGAAGTTGCACCTGATGTAAAATTAGTGAGCCGCAGAACACTTGGTGAACCAAACAGCGGGTCTGTGCGGTGAAGTTGAAGCAGGTTCTGCGGAGTGTTTAAACCAATGCCGACATTACCTGTATTGTAAAAAGCATTTGTTCCGTTTGTACTCCACACACTGCTGCCGCTGCCGGTAGAGGAGATTGTTAAATTATTTCCGGAGGGAGTGATTGAAATATTACTGCCGGCAACAAGCGTAACGCTGTCTTTCAATCCGTTAAATGATTTTACTAATTGGTTTGTGCTGATGTCAGCGGCGACTAATGTTCCATCAACAATTTTATTTGATGTAACAGAATTGTTCGCGAGCAGAGTATTTGTTATACCTGATGCCTGTACAGAAAGTGTTACATTACCGCTGGTACCTCCGCCGAAAAGCCCGGTTCCCGCAGATACTCCTGTAATTGTTCCTCCGCCTCCTGTTCCGGTTGATGATATGGTAATGTTATTTCCAACAGGTGTTATAGTAACATTTGTTCCCGCAACGATGTTAACATTGTCTTTTAATCCGTTAACACTTTTAACCACTTCGCCTGAATTAATTTTATTTGCGGTTAATGAATTATCAGGAACTGTTTTGGAAATTAAACTATACGGCACGGAGGTGAGTTGAATTCTTGGTGTAAGCTCAGGATCAGAGGCGATTGAAATACCGACATATAGTTGAACATTGAAATCAATATTTATAGGATTAACACTTCCCAGTACTGTGCTGAAAACCCCGCCGTACACGGGAACTGATTTTGTCTCCGACCATACTTCTACACCACCGGCAGACACAAGATAAATTCTGAACGTGATGTTATAGTCACCGTCAGGAACTACAACTCCGGAATTATCTTTTAAAACTCCCTGGTAATTAATTGTTCCGGGAATTCCCTGAGAAAAAATATTTATGACGCTGAACAGGAACAGAACTGTGAATAATATTTTTGTTTTCATTTTTATTCCTTTCTTATTTAATAAAAGTCCCCGCAAAACGGGATTTCTGTTCAAATGATTTTATCATTTGAGCATCAGTCCTAAATGGACTTCTGATAAAATGAATCTGTCATTTTATCATCAGCATTTTTTTAGTTGAAATAAAATTGCCCGCAATTACCCGATAGATATATACACCCGATGCAAAGCCTGACGCATCGAAGCTTATATCATACCAGCCCGCTTCTTTATCTTCATTCACCAATTCCGCTACTTCATTTCCCAGAACGTCATAAACCTTTAATGACACACTACTTTTTTCGGGAACGGAGAATCTTATTTTCGTCGAAGGATTAAAGGGGTTCGGATAATTCTGTTCCATCCTGAAAGAAGAAGGAATGGTTTCCTTATCGTCAATACCGGTTACAGTAATTTGCGAATACACTGACCAGAACCCTGAGGTGTTCCGGTATGATGAACCAGAAATTATTCCGGTTACTGCTTCACCGACTGTCCCGGTAAGAATATATCCGCCGCCCTGTTGAGTCACTCCGCCGGAACTGAAAACACTTTGCGATACGCCGGATTGCGGATATGCAGCATTTGTAATCACAAGACTGATTACAACGAGAAAGATTTTTTGATAAATCCACTTTTGTCTCATATATGCTCCTTTTTTGTTTTTGTTTAGAACTGAATTAAAATGAATTAAGAGAGTTATCTTTTTATCACATCAATCACTTTGTACAGGTCTGACTTGCTTACAAACTCCACAGCACCGGCATTCATTGCAGCCTGTATTGTTGTATTGTCTTCGTACTGGGAGACGATGATCACTTTTGCATGTGGATTTAAGCTGATGATGCTTGCTGTAGCTTCGAGTCCATCCATCACTTTCATTTTTATATCCATCACAACCCAGTCCGGTTTTGATTTTTCATAAAGCGAAACCGCTTCAATGCCGTCGCTGCATTCTATTATCTCTTCAAAGTGTGTTGAATAAATACTTAACATCATCTTGCGTATTCTTTCATTGTCATCAACTAAAAGCAGTTTCATGTCTTTGTTTATTTTTAATTCAAAGATGGGTTCTGGCAGAAGGGAAATAAATCGGTGGACACTCTCATTCTTTATAGGTGGAAGCACCTATGATAATGTAGAATGTATAATGTACAATTTATAATCCGCCTGAGGCGGACAAGTTTTATAATGTAGGAGACTAAAGAAGAGCTTTATTACTGATTGCGAATTTAACCAGGCTGTGTGTGCCGCTAAGATTAAGTTTTTTTGAAATGTTGTTGCGGTGGTTTTCCACCGTCTTGTAACTTATATGAAGTTCATCAGCAATTTGCTGCGTGGTTTTTTCTGAGGCGATCAGTTTCAGAATTTTTCTTTCTGATATAGTAAGCGCATTTATACCGGGACTTTGACTAATCATTGATTCTTTATTCTTTAGTCGTGATACTAGAAATCCTGATATAACAGGGCTTATATAATATTCATTATTTAAAACCTTAATGATACAATCAACAATATCATTCACCGCGTTCTCTTTAAGAACATAACCCATGGCGCCTATATCAAGTGATTGATTGAAAATATCTTCATCCTTATACATAGTAAGAAAAATTATTTTTGTTTTGATGCTCAGTTCACCAATTCTCCTGGCAACTTCAAGTCCGCTTTGTTTGGGCATTTCTATATCAAGTATGCAAACATCAAATGTTTTTTGAGTAAGTGATTCAAGTGCAGATTCACCGTCACCTTTTTCAGTTATTTCATATTCACCCGTTGAAGCTAAAACGGATTTTATTCCCTGCCGCATCAATGGATGATCATCTGCAATAAGTATTTTTTTTCTATCCTGCATTTTGATAAGGGATCCTGATATTTATTTGTGTATTAAAAATTTCATTGGATGTAATTTCTAATTTACCATTAAGTAATGCGACGCGGTTATTTATATTCTTCAATCCGAATCCATGACTTGTCTCCAGACTGATTGTATTTATTCCTTTGCCGTTATCGCTTACTTCTATCTCAATGAATTGTATTTTTTTTAATATCCCTACTTTTGCTGCTGATGCATCCGAGTGCTTGATTATATTATTCAGGCATTCCTGTATAATTCTGAAAATATTAATCTCTTTCTCCTTACTAAAGAGTGAATCAATATTATCTATTTCCCTTTCAAATAAAATCGATGAACTGCTTTCAATATTTGTGATCATCGCTTCGAGTGCTTTTGTTAACCCGAGTCTGTCAAGCTGGTGCGGATGAAGGTTATAGGAAATCCTTCTTGCTTCATCGATTGTTGTATCGGCTGTACCGGAAATTTCTTCAAGCCTTGATTTCTCAAATCCTTCTTTTAATCCAAGCAGCGCAAGATTTTTAATAACCAGGAGATTCTGTCCTAAACTATCATGAAGTTCGGAAGCGATTCTTTTTCTTTCCTCTTCCTGCGAACTAATTAATCTTTTTGAAAAATCTATCTGCGCTTCTTTTTCATCTTTAAGCTGTCTGGTTCTTCTCTTATAAATGGAAAGAAGAAGTCCGGCAATTGTTATTACCATAATTCCTTTAAACCACCAGGTTAACCAGAACGGAGGATTGATAATAACCAATACCTGTGCAAAGTTTTTATTCCAGTTGCCGTAACTGTTTGTAGCTTTGACTTTAAATGTATATTCACCGGCATCAAGATGTGTGTAGTTCACAAATCTTCTTGAACCGGGATTTACCCAATCTTCATCAAAACCCTCCAGCATATATGAGTACATATTTTTATCCGGGGAAGTAAAATCCATGGATGAAAATTCAAATGAAAAAATATTTTCATTATAACTAAGAGTGATAGTATCAGTGAATGAAATATTTTTCTGTAAAGGATATTCTTCGTTAAACAATTTGAACGAAGTTATAAAAACAGGAGGGATGAAGTTGTTGCTCTCTAAACTGTCGGGATGAAAAAATGTCACTCCATCTATTCCGCCAAAATACATGTGCCCGGATTTTGTTTTAAGTCTTGATGAAGGATTAAAGCCTGAAGTTTGTATCCCGAACAACGCATCATAATTTTTAATCTCTCCCGTTGCAGCATTAATTTTCGAAATACCTTTTGCCGTTGATAACCACAAATTATTTTTGTCGTCCTCAAGAATTCCGAAAACTGAATTGGAAGAGAGACCATTTTCTTCCGAGATAACTTCAAAATTATTTTTTTGAGGTATGTATTTACACAATCCCCCTGTGTAAGTGCCGATCCATAAATTTCCTTTGGAATCATCAAGCATATCGGTAATTATATTATCCGGCAGTGAAAACTGATCATCCTCCTTCCGAAAATAACTGGTTATCGTGTTTGCTGTTCTGTCAAATTTATTCAAACCGAAGCTGTAGGTCCCTATCCATAGGTTGCCGGAATTATCTTCCACGATTGATGTAATATCATCGCCGGAAAGTTCGGGTTCAGTTTGTGATGAGTAATGTTTATATTCTTTCAACAACGGGTTGTATGAAGTTAAGCCGCCGCCGCCTGAAGCTCCAAACCAGATCAGTCCTTTTGAATCTTCAAATATTATTCTGACAAGATTAGCGCTTGGATTTTTTTTACCCGAATCAAGATTGTAGTAAGTAAATCGATTTGTTTTAGCATCATACTGGTTCAGTTCGCCGTAATAAGTTCCAAGCCACAAGTTATTTTTTTTATCATTATAAATGTAACGAACAATCTCGCCGTTCAAAGATCCATTCTTTTGTTTTGAAGTTGGGTAATGTTTAAAATTCTTATTTGCCGGATCGTAAGTGATAGCACCGGATTTATAAGTGCCCATCCATATTTTCCCTGCCTGATCTTCTTCCAATGAAAAGATGAAATAATCATTTAGTGAAGAATTGTTGAGATTAAAATTAAAAAACTTTTTGGGCTTGATGTCGACTTTGTTTAATCCACCGCCACTGGCTGCCAGCCACAGCATCCCGCTTTTGTCTTCATAAATATCACGTATGTCATTCGAAGTTATTTTACCGGATGATGATTTATCCGCCGAAAATTTTCGAATATTATTATCAGTCATATTTAAGATTGCCAGACCCTCGCCTACTGATGATGACATCCAGATCAACCCGTTACTGTCTTTAAATATTTTCCAGATATTTATAAATCCTTCAGTATCAACAATTTTAAACTCATTCTTTTCCGGGAAGAACTGATTTAATCCTCCGCCGGTTGTCGCTGCCAGCAGACTACCGTTATTCAATTCAACTATAGAAGATACGTTGTTAAAACTGATTGAGTTTTTATCCTTATCAGCCAAATATCTTTTAAATGTTTTGCTTACCGGGTTAAATAGATTCAGCCCGCCGCCTTCAGTACAGATCCAGATTCTGTTTTTGCTGTCTTCAAATACACTGAAGATTTTATCACTGCCGATAGTGTTTTTATTTTTTTCATCAAAGCGAAAGTGAATAAAGCCGCTATTGTTTTTTTCCATAAGGTTAAGCCCGCCGCCCCAGGTTGAAACCCAAATATTATTTTTCTTATCAACAAAAATATTTTGTACAATGTTTGAGCTTAACGAACTACTGTTATCCAAGTCATTTGTATAGCGTGTGAATGTTTCAGTTTCCGGATTAAATTTGTTTAACCCACCTCCATCCGTACCGATCCATAAATCGCCTGTAGAATCAATTGCTAAACACCAAATAAAATTGTTGGAGAGTGAGTTTATATTTCCTTTTTCATTCCTATAGACTTTAAATGAGTAGCCGTCATATTTATTTAATCCATCTTCTGTCCCAATCCACAAAAAACCCTGTTTATCTTGAACTATAGAATTAATAAAATTTGAAGACAAGCCTTCTGAACCAGAAAGCTCCTCAAACCTGAAGTTTGTATCCTGGGAATAGGTATTTTGGTTATACCCGCAAAAGATTAACGCCGTAAATATTACAAGTGTTCCAAATTGTTTAATCAATATTTTCAGTTTTTCGGCAAATAAGTTTGTGATAGAATTAATTGGATGACAGGATTCAGCATCAAAATAATGTTTACAAGGAATGCTGTCAACTATTCATAAACTTTAAACATCTCTGCCGGTATTTATTATTTTATGCTTATGAATAATTTGACGGTAAGTTTTGTTATTCACACTCTATTGACTATCGCTATGGATTCCTTTATTTTGATTGCGTTTCTGAATAAATAAATCAGAAATCTTCCGTTGCCTGCAATCGAGTACATTCAAGTTCAATTGAAATTGCGGGCTTAAACTACTTGGTACTTAGTCTGTTAAATATTAGAAAAATTTAAAATTTCAGGGGCATTTTTCTTTGAATGATCTGAGTCCTGTATTTATTGTCTCAGAGTTTTTTTAATTATTCATTCCTTTCCTTTGATATCGAAATCAGTTTTTGCCGACTGATTATGTTGAGTTTTTTGACCCGTATTGGAATAAAGTTCTATTTCCAATTACTGTCACTTGTACAATTATCTAAAATTCTGTGGAAACAATACGTAAAAAACCAATTCAATCTGTGACTAACGTGGCGAAGCTGTATTTAAACCAACCTTATTTCTTCTTTTTTAACTATCAATTAAATCTTTAATAATGAAACTCAAATTATCTATCAGCCGTCAGTCCGATTCCTCTCTTTCTCAGCAACTGGATTTTAACAGGTTCCCTGTTTTTATAGGCAGAGAAGAAAAAAATGATGTAATTCTGCCGGACCCATTTAAAGTCGTATCCAGAAAACATGCAAAGATTATCGACACTGAAGGTATACTCCAGCTTGTTGATCTTGAAGCTCCTAACTTTACTTATTTGAATGGTGAACGACTGCTTCCGAATGAAGAAAACGCGATTAAAACCGGTGATGTTATCCGCGTAAGTGATTATGAACTAATTGTAGAATTAGTGCGTGAAGTTGAAAAAGTAGCCGATGATGATCAGAAAACAATGGTATTCTCAAGTCCGTTTGCCGAAGATGTTGAAGCTTTTGCTGAAAACTTAAAATTACTTACGGCTAAATACGCTCTTGATGATTCACCGGCTAAAGCTGAAATGTTCAGGATTTCTGTACTGCAAAGTTTAAGCAGTATTGAAAAAAATGATGCAAGTAACATAATCGCCGAATTTTTTGCTGAAAGTTTTTTAGGCAGACAAATACCTGCTGCCCCCAGACAGCAGGAACAAAGTAAACCTGTTTTCGATTTTCCTGAATCCGCAATTCCAAAAGAAGTTGAACCGATTGCGCAGCAAACAAAATTTAAACCTGCTCAGACGGTGAGTACGGATTACTCTTTCAACTCACACTTTACAAATACTGTTGATGTTCTGCTTGATACATTCAGCAAGTTGATACAGGGTTTTCTTCATTTCCGCCAGGAATTTTTCGGCGTCACTATTTATCATACAATGCCATCAGGTTCACTAAAAGAATTGAAAGAATTTTTGTTTAATCCTGATATTTCATCAGATGAAGAAAAGAAAAGGATGGATCTTTTAAATGAAGAGATACAAAAACTTTTAACTCATCAGCTTGGATTGCTTGAAGGCTATAAAATTTCTATCACTGAAGGAAGCAAATCTCTTTTACAAAGTCTTGATCCGGAATTGATAGAGAAAGAATTGCAAAGTAAACAGTCCGGGTTAGATATTGGAAAAATTCTTCCCATCACGCAAAAGTCTAAGATACTTGATACAATAAAAGACAACTATCAAAAATATATGTCTGATCCGTATCATATAGAAAAAAAATATTTCAGACCTGCTTTTATGAAAGGTTATCAAAGCAGGATACTTGCAAAAAAACAGATCAACGAATACTAGAATTCAAACACAACTCCGGAGAACTAAATGAAATTAATTAAATACATACCATTACTATTATTGATTATCAACGCTGCGGGCTGCGGCGGCAGCAGTACAATGATGGTTAACATGTCCTGCGATGAAAACTGCAATAACAATAATGCTGTTGTGATAAAAATATTTCAGTTAAAATCTGCCGATAAATTCCGCACAGCAAGTTTTGAATCATTATTGAGAAGCCCTGAATCAGTGCTTGGCGATGATATGATCGCAAACGCAAAGTATGAAAAACTTATGGTACCAAATGAAAATTTTAATCTGAATGAACTTGAAATAAAATCAGATGCTATGTTCCTTGGAATTGTAGGCGACTTTCATTCCCCTGCAAAAGACGGATGGCTGCAAGTAGTTTCACTTGAAGATGGTCCTGATGAATTGAAAATATTAATTCACGAAAATTCACTTTCAGTTGTTGCTGAATAAAATCCTGCTGTTACTAACACACAAAAACCAGGGAGAAAATTTAATACGATGAAATTTCAGAAAGTCGTTTGGTACGAAGGAATGAAACTGGATCCGCACCACTTTCAACAGGCGGATAAATACAGTCAATACTATACCAACTCAAGAATAAATACTCAGAACCCAAATTCGTGGGGACTTAAAGAATTACAATTTGATGATGCCGCAATTTCCGGCGGTTCTTTCGGATTAGTAAGATGCAGCGGAGTAATGCCGGATGGATTACTGTTTGATATGCCGGGTAATGATCCGCTACCAAAGAACAGGAACTTCGATTCACTTTTTTCCGCTACTTCAGAAAAACTTGATGTGTTTCTTGTAATACCTTCCGAAGTAGCCGGCGGCAACAACTGCCTGTTAGACGAATCCGCTTCAAATAATAATTCAAGGTTTACTCTTCAGAATTTTGAAATGCTTGATTTCAATACAGGAACAAACCTGCGTAATGTTGGTGTGGTAAAATCTAATTTTCAGTTCAGGTTCGGTGATGAAAATCTTGAAGGATTCAGTTCAATAAAAATCGGTGAACTTGCAAGAAGCAGTGACGGAAAATTCACAATGAACCGTGAATATATTGTTTCATCAGTTTCCATTTCCGCTTCAGAAGTTCTGCTTGATCATATTCGCGGAATACTTAGTGCACTTGTTTCCAAAAGCAAGGAACTCAGAACACAGGCAAGTATCAACAAACCTGAATTGTCAATCACACAGGTTGAAATACTAATGATGCTTCATTCAATTAATACTTTTATTCCGCTATTAAATTATTATTACTCATCCAAACACGAACACCCGGAAAGTCTTTATACAATTTTTCTTAATCTTGCAGGACAGCTTTCAACATTTACTAACCTCGGACTTAAAGCGGAAGATTTTCCTGTTTATGATCACAGGCATCTGACGGAAATATTTAACCAGATGATCCTTGAAATAAACGGAATGCTTAATGTTCAAAAGACAGTTGAAAGAAAAGACATCATCATTACATTAAGAAGACAGGCTGATACATTGTTTGTCGGGCAACTCTCACCGAATCATGTACAGGCGCAGTTCTTCATAGCTGTAAAAGGAGATATTCCCGAGAAGAAAATCATTACAGAACTACCGAAGAATATAAAGATCTCCGCTTACGAAGAAATTTTTGCAGTGCATCAAGCAGGCATACAGGGTTTGACAATTGAATATATTGCACGCCCGCCTGCAGGAGTTTCTATCGATGACAAGGCTCACTACTTCAAGATAAATAAGGAAGGAAGATTCTGGGAAAAAATAGTCGGTAAAAATAATGTGGCATTTTTTATCGCTTCAGAATTTAAATCACTTCAAATGGAATTAGTACTGTTACCCTAACAAATAAAAATTATATGGACAATACACCGAAAAGTAAAAAGAAAAAATCTCTCGCAGATATCGCATCGGAAAGTTTGATACTTATACTTCAACTGCGTTCATCAAATGATTACGGCAATGCTTCATCACTGAAAAAAAACTGTACTGAACTTTTTGACAGGTTTGAAACGGAAGCGCGTTCAAATGCGATTGATAATGAGAAGATAACTCTTTCAAAATTTGCTCTTGTTGCTTTCCTTGACGAGACTATTATAAGTTCATCGTGGAATCAAAAAGAACAGTGGCTTGCAGAACCTCTTCAGATAATGATGTTCGATACATTTAATGCGGGAGAAGAATTTTTTACAAATCTTAACCAGTTAAGACAAAGATCATCAGGGAATAAAGACACTCTTGAAATTTATTATTTGTGTCTTGCTCTTGGTTTTAAAGGTAAGTATCAGCTTCAGTCCCCAGAAAACCTCAGAAGAGTGATCGATGACCTGAACATGGAACTTCATCCCGAAATGTATAACACAATAGATGCTATTTCTCCGCACGCAAAACCAAAAGAAGGAATGGTTCAGGCAGCAGGATCAGGAATGCCGGTTTGGGTTTATCCTGCCGGTGCAATTGTGATCTTTGTTATTGTCTATTTAATATTTTCATTGTCAATTTCAGGCGCTGCAAGTGATGTTAGCGACCTGATAAATAAAATCATCTCCTGACAAACTTCTAACGAATAAAATTTTTAATCATCATGGCTAAATTCTTAAAAGGCAAAAATTTAATTGGACTTATCATTGCAGTTGTTCTTATCTTCCTGATAATTTTTGTGGGAAGATATTTCGGTGCATCCTGGGTTGTACAGGTTGTAATCATTCTATTCTTTTTATTGATCGGCGCACTCTTCTTTATGTTCAAGAAAATGAAGGACGCACAGAAAGCCGGTAAGATTGAAGACTCAATCAATTCATCCGCTGATGACCAGATGGCAAATCTGAGTCCTGAGAAAAAAGCAGAGATTGAACAGTTCAAGAAACAACTTCAGGCAGCGATTGCTTCATTAAAAAATTCTAAACTCGCAAAAGGTAAGTCAGGCAGAGCAGCATTATATGCACTTCCCTGGTACATGATAATAGGTCCATCCGCAGCAGGTAAAACTACAGCGATCCAAAATTCAGGTCTCGATTTCCCCTTCGGCAAAGAAGGATTCAGAGGTGTCGGCGGAACAAGAAATTGTGACTGGTTCTTTTCAACTAAAGCAATATTTCTTGATACTGCCGGAAGATATGTAACCCAGTCAGAAGACAAAGCCGAGTGGATGGCATTCCTTGAAACATTAAGAAAGAACAGAAGCCGAAAGCCTATTAATGGTGTTATAGTTGCGCTGAATATCGATGAAATAATTAATAATGATAAAGATCAGATGTATGAGCATGCACGCAACATACGTCAGCGTATTGATGAACTGATTGAAAAACTTGGTGTAAACTTCCCTGTTTATTTTATGTTCACCAAATGCGATCTGATCCAGGGATTTGTTGAATACTTCGGTGACTTTAGTGAGATTGAACGCGGACAAATTTGGGGAAGCACTTTCAGCCCGATGCACGACTTTGATGCGAAAACAGCTTTTGAAAATGAGTTTAATGTTTTAGCTAACAAACTTTTTGATATAAGAACAATTAGACTCAGTTCGCCGTTAAAAAGAGAACAAAGAAGAAAAGTATTTTTATTCCCGTATCAATTCAAAACTCTTCAATCAAAACTGACATCCCTGATCGGAGAAGTATTTCAGAATAATCCTTACCAGGATAACCCGATTTTCCGGGGATTCTATTTTTCATCTGGAACGCAGGAAGGCTTGCCGCTTGATCTTGCAATCAGAGAAATTGCAAAACAATTTAATCTTGCACCCGCATCATCAGATGAATTTGAAGAAAGAACAGAAACAAAAAATTATTTTATTAAAGATCTGCTGAGTGACCTAGTAATCGGCGATCAGAATTATGCTGTTGGAAAAACATCGGGTGTTGTAAAGCAGCATAGTACTATGAGGACGGTAACCATTGCAGCATCTGCTGTATTGCTTGTCTTACTTTCACTTTTTGCATTTATGGGCTACAACGGAAGCAGTATAGTTTTAGATAATATCTCATCCAGGGTTTCTTCATTTAATAAAATTAATTGGAGCGGAAATCTTTTAAGTAATTTTAAAGAAGCAGAAGAACTTCGCATACTTATTGAAAAGATTGAAGATGGAAGTGCTAATGAAGCATTCATCACGATGGGTCTGGATAGAAGTGAAGAAACTTTGCAGTCATTAAAACAACTGTACCTGAAAAAGACGGAACCGTTCTTCACACAAAATATTTATGATGATATGGTCCGCAATCTGAACCACTATGCAAATGGTCAGGATTATTCTGGTGAAGAAACATATAATTATTTAAAAGCATATTTACTTTTAGGAAGTGAACGCGCAAGACTCGATACTTCAAACCAGAAATTTTTAGTAAATGTATTTACAGGAATTCTTGATTCGCGTTTTATAAAATCAAATCCTGCCGCAACAACAGAGATAAAAGATTCACTCAAATCAATGTTCAGAAATTACCTGGCATTCTTCGCAAATAATTTAAGCGATAAGAATTTTTATAACATTAAAAATGATAATCTCTTGGTTAATCTTGTGCGCAGCCGTATGCAGTACCAGCCAAATGCTGAAGGTATTTATGCAAGATTAAAACAAAATGGAATGAGCGAGTTCCCGAATGAATTTACTCTCGAACAGGCGATCGGAGGAATCTATTCCAACATACTTACAACTGATATGAGAGTTCCGTATATCTTCACCGCTGACGGATGGATAAACTATATTAAGGATGCGATACTTGAGGAAAGCACCAATCCCGGTAAAGAAGATTGGGCGCTTGGTAAACAGCAGATCAAACCTGCGACCGGATCAGAAATGACTCCTGACGAAATGAAACGAAATCTGCTTAATCTTTATTTGAATGACTATCAGCAAACGTGGGTTCAGTTTTTACAAAGTTTACGCTACGGAGATTTTGGCTCGGGACCTGTTGCGGCAACAAACCTGAAATTATTAAGTGACCCGATAAGTTCACCGCTTGTATTGATCACAAAAATATTTGCTGATCAGCTTCAGGTTATTTCTGAAATTTATTCGCCGACGGATACACTTCGTGCAAATCCGTTTGCGGGACTTCAGCTTAATGCAACAAACGCCGCTGAGGTAATGAAGTACAAAAAATTTGTTCTTGGTGCACCGGATGGTTCAAAGCCTGGAGAGATAAATGCTATCATAGTACAGTATGGTGTTATAAGCGGTGTGCTCGAATCAATAAGAGGCGGACAGGATCTTTCAAAAGATTATGCTGTGAATGTACTATCACAAAGAGCTGTAGAATTTCCAACAGCATTACAAATGATAAAAGGTGCACTCTATAATATTCCCGCACTTCAGCCATTGTTTATTGATCCAATAAGATTAAGCTGGCGTGCAATACTTTCAGATGCTTCACAATATCTTAATGCTCAATGGAAATCAAAAGTGCATGAATTTTATTCAAGGACTCTGGCAAATTCATTTCCATTTAAACAAAACGGTCCTGACGCTCCGATACAGGACTTTAAAGATTTCTTTAAACCAGATGGAATACTATGGTCATTCTTTAATGAAGAATTAAGTTCATTAATTAATAAAGAGAGATGGAAAGCAAATGCATGGGAAAATGAAGGCGTTGGGTTCTCAGGTGAATTTATAAATACTTTGAAAAGAGCCGATGATATAACCAGTACACTTTTTAAAAGCGGTGATCTTAGTGTATCATTCAGGTTAAAGCCTCAGTTGCCTGATTCAAAACCGATACGCGGACAAAAACCTATCGTTGAACAGGTTTACCTTAACATAAACGGAAATGAAGATTATTATAAAATGGGTTCACCGTTCTGGACTGATTACAACTGGCCTGGCGGCAGAGGCGCCCCTGTCGCACGTATGAATATTTCAATAAGAGATTACGGTACATCCGAAACAAAAGGTTTTGATGGTGAATGGGCATTGTTCAAACTGCTGCAGGATGCTTCTTCAATGCAGGGACAATCTGCTCAGTACAATGTTAACTGGTCATTTAAAAAAGAAAATGTTTATGATGTAACTGTCACTTACCAGTTAACTGCAGGCAGTTCAAAAAATCCTTTTACATCCGGATTCTTCAGAGCTTTAACAATTCCAGCAAGTATCAACTGAAAATAAATTGAATGTTAAAAATCCTGACAGTTACAGTTTTAGTTTTTTTGGAAAACTTCCGCAGTTCCCGGATTTTATTAAACATAAATCAGTCAGTACTGAATTTGCAATTCTTGATGAGTGGCTTCAAAGCGGAATTGCATACGCAAAATCATCATTAAAAAATAACTGGAAAGAAATTTACTCGCTCTCAGGTGTCGTTGAGTTTTATTTTCCTGTAAAAAAAAATAATTCAGTTATTGCCGGAATCCTGGTTCCGTCAGTTGATAAAAGCAATAGAGAATTTCCGTTTATAATTTTTTCAGTATTACCTGAAAAAATTTTCAGTTCAGAAAATACTTTTCTTGTTCCATTACAGTTAAACAGATTTTACTACCAGGCAAAGCAACTTTATAAAATGGCATACGAGGCAACAGATACAACTTCAATCATAAACAGTTTTGATAAAGCTGAAACGAAACCTGCTTCCGTTTTATCAGCGCAGAATATTTTTGATGAATACTTAGCTTCCACAACACTCAATGATTTATGCAAAAGATTTGATTGTACAAATATGAATTCATCAGCATCAAGTGATTCAAAATTATTCAGTTATGTTTTTAGTACTGATGATGAGAACTATAATCTTGACAGCGGGTTTTTAGTTCTAATGTCTTCATTGCTGAATCATGAAAAAGACAACAATTCGTTTATTTTCAAATCACGGACTGAAAATTTTAAAACAAAATTAATGATCAGAAATGCCCAGCCTGTTCCAAGTGATTTTGTTGAAATGTTAAATCCTGTTGTCGAAGGAAATAATCTTAACCATTTGGTTAACGCGTTCAATCCTGATACCACTTTAAAAGATTTTATTTATGAACTTCATCATCAAAAAGATGAACGTGATTCGGAGTAATAATTGATGAGCGAAACTGCTGAAATAACAATCCCTGACTTAATACAGGAATACCTTGAGCCTATTCCCGGTGATTCTCCTGTGGGTAAAGATGCCGCCAATGAGGAAGAGTTTTTCAAACTGAATATGGAGTTTCCTAAAACTGTTCCTGATTACAAAAACTGGATTGAACTTTCAGAAATAATTCTAAAAGAAAAAAGCAAAGACATAAAAGTTGCTTCGTGGTTGTGTTTCGCTTTTTACAGGACGGAGAATCTAAAAGGATTTAAAGACGGACTTATACTGGTTCTCGAATTGCTAAAACGATACGGAACAGGTTTATACCCTGAAAATCCTCAGCACAAAAGTAAAGCGATCCAGTTTCTGAATACATCAAGAGTGACCAAACTAATTGAACGCGAGCAGATCACTAAATCAAATGCTGATGATATTAATGCAATTGATGAGCTGTTAAAGCAAATAGCCGCTGAAGGGGAAAAACTTATTCCCGACAATCCTCCTGTACTTCAGACATTGCAGGATATAATAACAAACCATGTTGAGTCGGCAAAAAAAGCATCTACCCCACCGCCACCTCCGCCGGAAAAAAAGATAGCACCACCGCCTGCGCCAAGAACAGAGTTTAAACAAACTCAGTCTGAGGGGACGGAACAATCAGCGCCTGTTAAAGCAGCAGCCCCCGCTTCTGAGGATGAAGCAGTTGTACAACTAAGAAGAACTCTTACATATTTTCACGAATATATTTCAAATGGAGAAACGAAAGAGAAAATCCCTGATTCATATTTTGTTTATGGTATTGCAAGACAGGTACAATGGGGCGGACTGTCACTTCCTTCAGCCGAAGAAAAAATAACCAACATCGAGCCTCCTAATGATGTAATAAGAAGACTTGTTAAAGAATGGTTCACTGATAATAAGTTTGAAGTTTTAATTCCCCGCATTGAACTCGAGTTCATAAAAGATAACAGCGAATTCCGCTACTGGCTGGATGCACAAAGATATTTAGTTACCGCGCTTGAAAGAAAAGGCGGCAGTTACACAAATGCAGCAAATGATATTAAGTATTATTTATCGCGTCTTAACAAACGATTACCTGAACTAAAAACTTTTTTCTTCAGCGGAGGTGAAATTCCTTTTGCTGATAAAGAGACTATCAACTGGTTAGGTGAATTAGGGACTGCATCAGCAGAATCCTCAAAATCATCTGAAAGTGTTTCATCAACAATGCTTACTCCGATTGTTGATGCCAGCTTTGATGATATACAATCAGAATACAAGCAAGCAGTGAGCAATCTGCCTGCAAAGTTCCAGGAGAATTTTGAAATGATGCAGCAGAAAATCCGCGCTGACGACAGAATAAAAGGAAAGTTTTTAAGAAGACTGAACCTTGCGAACTATTGTTATGAAGCTAAACACTACAATGTAGCAAAAGTAAATCTTGAAGAACTGAATACTACAATAGATAAACTAAATCTTGGTGAATGGGAACCGGCATTAAGTACTGCGGTATGGCAGTCATTATATCTTACGAATGTTCAATTGTTATTTACAACTGATAATGATTCAACAAAATTTACAATAGAAAAACAACAGGAAGAATTATACAATAATATTGCGAAGTACAACGGAATTTTAGCAATCAATTTAGAACAACAAAAACATAAAAGGAGGAAGTAATTATGGCAAGACCAGTTACACCCAAAATAGCACAGCGTGTTAAGGTCGCAATTCTCCCAAGCAGCGATGCAAAGGAAAGTGTAGAACTCGATTACAGGATGTTGATCCCCGGTAACTTTAGTAAAAGCGAACCCGGCAGCCAGCCGCCTGTACGCGACCGCAGATTGAGAACTATCGGGAACAAAGGTGACTTTAAGAGAATGCTTAAGGATATTAATCCAAAGCTAAAACTTACGGTCGCAAATAAAATCTCCGATGATCCTGAAGCAAAAATGGAAGTGAATTTAGACTTCCAGGACATTAAAGATTTTCATCCCGATGAAATAGTAAAAAAAGTTGAACCTCTGCAAAAACTTTTGGATGCGAGAGAAAGATTAAAAGAACTTAAACTCGCTGTTCTGAAAGACGCCAATTTGAAAAAAGCACTTGAAGGAGTGCTTAAAGATGGCGGTGCAAGTATTGATGACCTGATGAACAAATTAGGAACGACTAAATAACATCGATTTTAAAAAAATTAAAAGTTAAACGGAGGTTTAATTAAATGGCAAAAGAAAAATCAGAATCAACAGAACAAGGTCAGGAAACTGAACAGACTTCTGTCGATAAGTTAATCTCCATGCTGGATGATTCTAAAAAATCAGCAGTAGCAGAGTTTATAGGAAAAGTTGGTAAAGAATCGGAAGTATTTAAAATCACAGGAGCTCTTGTTGATTCGTACATCGCCGATCTCGATACTGTCCTTAGCGCACAAATGGATGAGATATTGCACAACCAGGATTTCCAGGAACTTGAATCAACATGGCGCGGATTGTTGTTCCTTGTGCAGAATACCGAGTTCAGTAAACCTGTAAAGTTTGAATTACTTGATGTTTCCAAAGAAGAACTTTACGATGACCTGAATGATGCGGCACTTGGTGAAGGCTATGAAAAAGATTCCGGTTTATGGCATCACATATACTGGGGAGCTTATGATAAAGTTGGCGGACATTCATATACCGCAATAGTAGCTGACTTTGCTGTAAGCAACAAACCACAGGATATCTCACTTCTTCAGCATTTATCTGTTCTATCTGAATCAGCGCAGATACCTTTTATCGGAAATGCAAGTCACGAGTTCTTCGGTGAAAAAAATATGAACGATGTAATGAACAATCGTTTCCTTCCTGAACAATTAAAAGAAGGCGCGGCTTATGCATCGTGGAGAGCTTTCCGGGATGACGATCGTTCAAAATATATTGGTTTAACTTTGCCGAGATTCCTGGGACGTTTGCCTTACAATGCCGAAGCTGAACCGACAAAAAATTTCAACTACACTGAGAACGTAATGCGAGGCGGACAGGACAACAGTCTTTGGTGCAGCACTTCATTCGCACTCGCTTCAAACATGGTTAAGAGTTTCGAAAGCTGGGGATGGAGCGTAAAGGTGGTTGGTGTTGAATCAGGCGGTAAAGTAGAAAATCTTCCTGTTCCTACTTATGAAGAACACGGACAGAAAAAACTTAAAGTCCCTGTTGAAGCTTCTGTTGGTCAGGCTAAAGATGCTGAACTTTGTGATCTCGGATTTATTCCTCTTGCTCACTGGGACAGAACCGATTACGCATGTTTCTTTGAAACACCTTCTGCTAACAGACCAAAAGTAATAAAGAATGATCCGCAGGCATCTGCAAACTTTTCAGTTGGATCAAGACTTCAATATACAATGCTTGTTACAAGGATAGCTCATTATCTAAAATACCGTCAGCTTGTGTTTGTTGGTAAGAACGCAGGCGCAGGTGATATCAAAAAAGATATGTCAAGCTGGCTTGATACACTTGTGGTTGATATGCCCAACCCGGCAGAAAAAATTGTTGCTGAAAAACCATTACGTTCATACAAACTTGAAGTAACAGAATTAAAAGAACGACCTGGTTTCTTCCAGATCAGCGCAGAATTCAGACCGCATGTTGCAATTACAGGAATGGATGTGAACCTGAAACTTATTGCCTACCATTCAGGTGAAGAATAATGATGTTCCATAATTCAATTAATTAATCAAACTAATAACAATTACCAAGGAGGTAAGAAATGGCTGTAAAAGGCGAAATCCTGTTTAAAGATGCAGAGGGAAATGATCTAGAAGGTCCACGTCCAAATGGTTCATGTGTTGTTCTGGAATATTCACAGAGTATTAAACTGCCTTTTGAAAGATCAACCGGTCAGGTTACTGGCAGCAGAATGTACGAACCATTTTCCATATTGAAGGAGATTGATAAACTCACTCCATTCATGTACCAGTATTGTGCTGAAGGAAAAGTTTTCAAGTCAATTGTTATTTCACTTTATGAAATTGCAGAAGCAACCGGTAAGGAAACTGTGTATTTCAAATATACACTTACCAATGCAAGACTTGTAGCAGTAGAAAACTTTATGCCTCCTTCATACGATAATCCTAAGCTGAATGTTGCTCACCTGGAAAGGATTGCCCTTGTTGCAGAATCTGCAGAATGGGAACATGTGAAAGGAAGTACAATGTTCGCCGATCAGGGATTCTTCTCGTTCAAAGTTATTTAATCCTGATCGATTATTCTTTAACATTGAGGGTGGATTGTTTGATTCAATTCTTTAAACAAGATAGATCTTATCATCCACCCTGTTTTTTAATATGAAAATCTTCTTGAAAAATCTTGTCTAAAAATCTCAGCCTTTACAATTTGCTGCTCGGTCAGTTTATCTCGGAAGTTGTTAACCCAGATGAAATCGGTCCGCAGCAATTTGAAACTCTTACTGAAGATCAGAAACTAAGTCTAAGTATTGTTGAAAACCTTCGTATGATACTTACAACAAGGCGAGGTTCAATTTTGCATCTTCCTGATTTTGGCGTTTCAGATATTCTCCAGATTTATCTTGCATCGGATAATCCTGTAGAATCCCTGAAGCAGGAAATAAAAGATGTAATTTTAAAATATGAACCGAGGATCGGATCGGTTCAAATTCAAACATCAGAATTTGATCAGAAGACTTTGCGCGCATCGCTCAAGATCATAATAAAGGTTAAAGACAGTCCCAACAAAGAAATTTTACTTACAGAATTTTCCACTACCGGATGGACCAAGGTAGTACTTGATAAGGATTCCCAATGAGTACTGATAAATATTTTGAACGGGAGTATAATTTTCTTCAGACAGCCGGAGAAGAATTCAGCAAAAAACATCCTACGCTGGGTTCACGGCTTCACATGAGTGAACGAGAAAGAAAAGATCCTTTTGTTGAAAGATTATTTGAAGGTTTCGCGTTTCTTGCCGGAAGGATTCACGAAAGACTCGATGATGAATTTCCCGAAATAGCCGGAGGAATTCTTGAGATACTCTTTCCTCATATGCTTAAAACTTTTCCTTCGTGTGCAATACTTCAGGCGAACATTAAATCCGGTGCGTTAACTGAACCTATTGTTATTAAAAAAGGAAGTGAGATTCAGACTCAGGCGGGAAAATATAAAGTTAAATATAAAGTCCAGTCTGGCTCAGGAACCGGCAGCAGGTTAACTGAAAAAGAGGAACCGACAGAATTTATTTTCAGAACTACGCAGGACATTGCAGTAAGACCGGTTAAACTCAATGATATTTTAATCGAAGAAAATAACCAGGGAAAATCTTCATTAACATTAAAACTGCAGCTCGACAGGAATGTTGATTACAACTCCTTACAAATGGAATCATTCAGGATTTATCTGCATGGATCTGCATCAGTAAAATACAATCTTCACCTGTTCCTTACGAAGTATGTTTCATCAATTTCAGTAAGAGAGTTTGTAAACGAAAAAAGTACATTCAGAAAAATTGACGGATTTAAAATCGGTGTACCTGAACTTTCGCCTGCAATAGAATATGACGGTGATGACTACTCAATCCTTCCCTATGCGAAACAATCGTTCAGTGGGTTCAGAATACTCCAGGAATATTTTGCTTACCCGGAAAAATTTTTCTTCATAGATATTTTCGGGTTGAACAAATACAAAGCTTCAGGCGAATCATTATCTGTTGAAATAAAATTTGATTTCAACAGAAAGATGCCAAGAGAAAAGTGGCCTGAAAAACACAACATAATTATTAATTGTACGCCTATCGTAAATTTATTTTCACGTTCAACAGAAGAAGTCTCGGTAACACAACGCCTGCCAGAATATTATATAGTTCCCGATCTTTACAGAAGAAAAAGCAGGGAGATTTATTCAATAGATAAAGTAAGCGGAATAAGTGAGAACCGCGTTGAACAATACAAGTACATACCGATAACCGCACACGATATACTTGATACAACAAATCCTGAATATGACTTTAAAAGATTTTTCTCAACATTCAGACGAACCATACACAGTGATATGGCTGAAACTTTTATCAGGTTATTCGGACCGAGCATGGAACAGGATTTATTTCCCAAAGAAACTCTGAGTATTGAAGCGACATTATCAAACGGTTTTCTTCCTTCAGCTTATCTTGAAGTTGGCTCAATAAAAGAACCGCTTGATTTTCCTCCCGGCATTGAAGGTTACAACATAACAGTGCCCGGTGAAATACTAGACTGCCCGGAACGTCAGAATTATTTGTGGTCGCTCATCGCGCATTTGTCTGTAAGCTTTTCTACACTTGCTGATGTGAACACACTTAAGAGTATTTTAAATTTATACAACTGGGCAAAATCCCATAATCATCCGAATAAAAAAAGAATTGAGAGCATAAGGAAAATCCACAAACCGAAATTGGTTAATAAAATTATTAATCAGAGTCTGATACGAGGAATTGAATTTCACATCGAAGTTGATTCAAAAGAATTTGAAAACGGTGAAGGTGAAATAAATCTTTTCGGTATGGTGTTGAACGCGTTTCTTTCACATTATGTTACTCTTAACTCTTACGTCTTTCTTAAACTCACTGAATCAGGAACAAGCAACAGTTACACATGGAACCCGGTAGCAGGACAAATACTTCCAATATAATCGAAGATATAGTAGCCAGCGGTCCTGAATATCACGTATGGCAGGCAGTATGGCTAAGTGAAAATATCACAAGGAAAGAAAATCCTAAACGCAAAGATTTTCTCTTCGATCAGCTTGGATTAAAATTCAGACCATACCAATACTATATTTATCCGCCGCGTGATATTCGTTCAATTGAGTATAATGAAGGCGAGATGAAGTTTGTATTGAACTTCCTCGGACTGTATGGAATTAATTCGCCGCTGCCCCGCTGTTATCATGAACAGATTTCTTTCCAGGAAAAAATTCTTGGTGAAGGAAATATCCCGCTTCAGAATTTTCTTGATGTTTTTAACAACAGGTTCTACTGGCTTTATTATCAGTCGTGGAAGAAATACCGATTCTATTTAAATCTTAATGGTGATCCGGAAAATAAAATTGCGGAACGCATCAACTCATTTATTGGAAGAGGTCTATTTGCCAAACCTTCATCTTCTAACATTTCTGATTTTACATTACTGAAGTATGCGGGTGTATTCAGTCCCAGAGTAAGGAGTAAAGAAGGATTAAGAATTTTAATCGGTCACATGTTCCCTGACTATCCCGCAAAGATAAAAGAGTTTGTCCCGCATTGGGTTGATCTTGTTGATACACCATCGCTTGGCAGTGATGATTTTAAACTCGGGAAAAACAGTTTCATCGGAAGTTCAACAGTAGATTATATGAGCAGGATTTGTATAGAAATAGGTCCCGTTACATTTGATCAGTATCTGAATTTTCTTCCGGGAACATCCAACGCAAAAAGATTAAACGAACTTTTAAAACTTTATCTGAACGACGGACTTGAGTTTGATGTGAAGTTCAGAATAAAAGCAGACACCATTGTATCAATTTCATGGAATGATGAACGGCTGCATTTAGGTTCAACATTCTGGTTAGGTCAGCCTTCGGTAGAAGAATTTAAAGTTTATATAAGGAATGAAGATTTTTCATCAGTGAACTGATTTCTGGAACTTCAACACGCTTTTCAATAAAAATAAATCCATCACTAATCGCTTAACAATTGCAGGAGATTTAAATGCAAAGTAAAGATTTGAAATCATTACTTTTAAAATTAAACAACTACCTTGTACGCAATCTTGACACAGCAACAGGATTAGGTATAAACCGGGGCAATTATGAAATCACAATCGAACATCTGCTAAATGCACTGATAGAAGATGGTCAGGGTGATGTGCCTTTAATACTCAAACATTATGCAATTGATTCGGGTGATGTGCAGGCAAAATGCCTTCGAAGCATTGACACAATGGAAAAAGGAAATTCAGGAAAGCCCAAACTCTCTCCCCTTCTTACTGAATTGTTAGAACAGGCCTGGATAACAAGTTCCGTTCATCATCATGAAACTAAAATAAGATCAGGCGCTTTGTTCGAAGTGTTCATCGCATCGGAACAGGTTATCAGCACGAGACTGATGGATGTACTTTCCCCTATCAAACAGGAAGAACTCAGAACAGAATTTTATAACATAGTAAAAGGTTCAGTTGAAGATGCATCAGTTTCATCTGAAATGTTATCACAGGAAGAAGCAAAAGAAATACCTGCTGATGGAACTGTACTTGATCTATATACAACTAATCTTGTCACTCAGGCAAAAGACGGAAAGATAGATCCGATACTTGGAAGAGATGAAGAAATAATCCAGGTTATTGAAGTTCTTTGCAGGAGAAAAAAATCAAATCCTATTTTACTTGGCGAACCCGGCGTTGGAAAAACAGCGCTCGTTGAAGGGTTGGCGATAAAAATCGCTGCCGGTGAAGTTCCCGACATCTTAAAGAACAACCAGATATATTCTCTCGATATGGGTTCGTTGCAGGCTGGAACAAAAATGCGCGGTGAATTTGAAAAACGTTTAAAGGCAGTAATAAATGAAGTAACAAACTCTCCCCTTCCGGCAATTCTTTTTATTGATGAAGCACATACATTAATTGGCGCGGGTGCTTCGGCTGGCGGTGGTGATGCAGCAAATCTTTTAAAGCCTGCTCTTGCGCGTGGATCATTCAGAGCGATTGCCGCTACAACCTATCTTGAGTATAATAAATACTTTGCAAAGGATGCCGCACTCGAAAGAAGATTCCAGCCGATTCACGTTGGTGAACCGGATGATGAAAAAGCAAAAGTAATGTTACGCGGTATAAAAACTAAGTACGAAGGTTATCACGGAATTCACATAACAGACGGTGCGATTGAAGCTGCTGTAAAATTATCGAGAAGATATATTGCCGGCAGACAACTTCCTGATAAAGCTGTTGACCTGCTTGATACTGCCGCGACAAGAGTTAAGATGTCATTAACAAGCAAACCACCAAAGCTTGAATTGATGATAAGCCGGATGAACTCTTTGAATATGGCTATCAACACTCAGCAAAAAGATTCTGATATGGATCTGAAAATAGATCAAAAGGCATTGACGGAATTAAAAACACAGAAAGAAAATCTTGAAAAAGAAATTAAGACTAATGAAGAGAGATGGACGAAAGAAAGTGAACTTACCCGCAAGCTAATGGATCTGAGAATGAAAAAGTCTGCCGCAAAATCCAACGGTCAAAGTAAGGAAGATGAAGAGTTTGCAAAAGAAATCTCTAATGTTCGCAAAGAACTTGAAGAGCTTCAGACATCCAATCCACAGGTATTTGCAGAGGTAACATCAAACACAGTTGCAGAAGTTATTGAAGCTTGGACAGGTATTAAAGTCGGCAACATGACTAAAGACGAAATGACAACTTTATTAAACCTTGAAGAGGATTTAAAGAAACGTGTTGTTGGTCAGGATCACGCAATAAAACAAATTGCGGATGTTATCCGCGGAGCTAAAGTCGGAATAAAAAAAGAAGAAGGACCAAACGGGGTATTTCTTCTCGTCGGAACAAGCGGTGTTGGTAAAACCGAACTGGCAAGAGCAGTCGCAGAGGTTTTATTCGGCGATGAAAGATTTATGGTTACACTTAACATGACTGAATACCAGAGCGAACATAATACTTCAAGATTAATTGGCGCAGATCCAGGTCTTGTTGGTTACGGTGAAGGCGGTGCGTTGAGTGAGCCTGTAAGACGACGACCTTATTGTGTTGTTCTTCTTGATGAGATTGAAAAAGCAAACGCATCAGTGGTTGATCTGTTTATGCAGATATTTGACAGAGGTATGCTGCAGGATGCTGACAGAAGAAATATTGATTTTACTAACACTACAATTTTTATGACATCTAATCTTGCCTCCGAAGTGTTATTTGAAAAATACAATGACGGTATGACGAACCCGGATGATCTTCTCGAAGAACTTCGTCCTTATATGAATCAATATTTCAGACCGGAATTCTTAGGAAGACTAAAACCGATTGTATTCTTACCCTTAAATAAAGAGACCATGAAACCAATTGTTGAAATTAAACTTGGAAAGATTCAGCGCAGACTTAAACAAAATCAGAATCTTGAAGTTGAGTTTAACAAAGCAGTAATCGAGGACATAGTTGATTCCTGCACAAGAGCGGAAACAGGCGCAAGAAATATAGATGCAATTGTTGACAGAAAACTTGCACCAGAAATTTCATCACAGCTTTTGGGTTTTATGGCTGAAGGAAAGAGTCCGGAAAAAGTAACTGTCACTAAAGCAAAAGATGGTTCCTATAAATACAAGTTTACATGACGGAACAGACGAATAGTTTGAATACTCATTAATGATTTTAAAAAAAATATTTCGATTGAGAGGCTGAAATGGCTGAACAAAAATTTAATGAACCGTTTTACAAAATTCATTTTGCTGATCTCGAAGACGACAGCATTGGAGTGGTTTCATTTGAAGGTGAAGAAGAAATCTCTGGAATATTTGAGTACAGGATAACCCTCGCTTCATTCGATCCTAAAATTGATTCATCAAAAGTGCTTAACCGAAACGCAATGTTTACAATGATCCGAAGTGATCAGAGCACCCGTGAAATTCACGGTATCATTTCCAGCTTCGAACAATTCGGGCAGTCAAAAGATCATGTTTTTTACAAAGTAACGTTAGTGCCGCGAATATGGCTTTCCGATCTTACGTTCCGGAATGAGGTATACCAGCATTTTACTATTGAAGACCTTGTAAATACGGTTGTCGGTGAATTAGGTATCGATGTTAAAATAGAATTGAAAAACCGGTACCCTACTAATGAGTTTATAGTTCAGTACAGGGAAACTGATTTTGATTTTATTAACAGGAGAATGGAACACTACGGAATATATTATTACTTCGATCACGACGGCGGAAAAGATACGTTCTGTGTTACGGATGACAACAGCAAATTACCGGATGTAAAACTTCAGGATAAAATAGGGTACAACGAAAACCAGGATCCTTTTGGTGATGTTGAATCAATTCTTGACCTCGCTTCAATTGAAAAAGTTGTTACCGGTACAGTTCAGTTAAAGGATTACAATTATCTGTATCCTGAAAAGCAATTAATGGCTGAAAGCCAGATCAATTCAAACCTGCCCGGCAAATATTATGATTACGGAGATAACTTTGAAAATGAAAAGGACGCTGAGTTTCTTGCTAAGGTAAGAAACCAGGAAATACTAGCGGGAAGTAAAATCTTTAAAGGACGAACTAACTGCAGGTTGTTCAGTGCGGGTCACAGATTTAAAATGGAAAACCATTACCGCGAAGACTGGAATACTGAATACATAATCACAAAAACATTTTCATACGGTTCACAGAAAGGTCAGTTCGCGGTTCCGCAAAAGCTTCAGACAAATGATCTTGTTTTCGAATGCAAGTTTGAAGCAATACCTTTTGAAGTTGATTTCAGACCAGAACGATGCACGCCTATACCAAAGATCTCCGGAATAATGAGCGCAAAACTTGAGACAGGATCGGGTGATGAATATTCATTCCTTGATGATCACGGCAGGTACAGAGCAAGAATGCTTTTTGATTTAAGTGACTCATCTGATGCAGAAGCTTCTTTACCTATCCGGCTCGTTCAAAGTTATTCGGGTGCGGGATATGGAATTCACTTTCCAAACCACGCAGACACTGAATTATTATGGGCTTGTGTTGACGGTAATGTTGACAGACCAATAGGAATAGGTACAGTACCTAATCCGTCACAGGCATCTCCTGTTGCGGCAAAGAACAAATCACAGAATATTATCAGGACAGCTTCAGGTAATGAAATTGTTTTTGATGACAGATCAAATGAAACACAGATTTCCATAACTTCTTCCGAATCACACAAACTTTTACTCGATGATAAAGATGATAAGATTGAAGTTGTTTCTAAAGATAAACACAAAGTTGTGATGGATGATAAGAATCAGAATATAACCGTTAACAGTAAAGATGGTCACACGATTTTAATGGATGATAAGAACACAAAGATTGAAGTGAAAACGAAGAACGGACACTTCATACTTTTCAATGATACAGGAGGAGACGAAAAAATTCAGATATCGGATAAGCCCGGTAAGAATTCTTTCACACTCGATATTCAGAATAACAAACTGGTCATTGAAACTAAAGAAGGCGACATTGATATTCTTGCCCCGAAAGGTAATCTGACTATAAAATCAAAAGCACTCAAGATTGAAACTGAAACAGACACTGAACTTAAATCCGGAACATTTAAGAATGATATAAAAACTGATTTCGAACTCAAATCAACCAATGCAAAAATAGAAGCTAAAAGTGATCTTAAACAAAAAGGTATGAGTGTTACAACAGAAGCCTCAACAGATTTAAAGTTAAAAGCACTGAACTCAACAGTTGAATCCTCAGTTAATACTCAGGTAAAAGGAGCATTAGTAACAGTCGAAGCTTCGGGTGTCAATACGATCAAAGGATCCCTTGTAAAAATTAATTGATAAAATTTTAAGAAGGAATTTAAGATGAGTATGGCAGCAAGGTTGGGTGATTCATGTGCACACGGCGGAACAATCGTCGCCGGTTGCCCAACTGTTTTGATCGGAGGAATGCCAGCAGCAAGAGTTGGTGACCCGCATGTTTGTCCAATGGTTACACCCGGAACTCCGCCAATTCCGCATGTTGGAATGCCGATCATTCCTCCCGGAAGTCCGACTGTATTGATTGGTGGAATGCCCGCTGCACGTATGGGCGATATGGCTCCGTGCACAGGTCCGCCTGATTCAATAGTGATGGGATGCCCGACAGTAATGATTGGAACTGCCGGTTCGGGAAGCGGCAGCGGAGGTGGTGCTGGTGGAGGCGGTGCTGCAGGCGCAAAAGCCGGTGCAGCCACAGCAATGACTGACAACATTGAGGTTTCCACAAAACAGGAACACTGGTTCGAATTTGAATTTAAAGATAAAGCCGGAAATCCTGTAAGCGGTGTACCATACAAATTAAAAGACCCTGATGGAAAAGAATCTGAGGGAATATTAAAACCGGATGGAAAAATTCTTCGGGATTCATCAGGCAAAGGTAAAGCAGAAGTTGTTCTGCTAACCCTTCAAAATGCCAAATGGTCAAAAGAGATTGCAAAGGTCGGCGACAAAGTAAAATTAACTGCTGAGTCTAAAGGATTGGAGACCGGGCAGAAAGCCACGATACAGATATTCAAAAAAAATCTTAATGCCGCTGATGTGCTTGTTAAAACAATTGAAAAAGAAATCAGTAACGACAAAATAGAAGTTGAGATTGAAAACAAGTTCGAAGAATCTGAGCCCGGCTCTAACAGTATTTCCAACGGATATTATTTTGAGGTTTTCAGCGGACAATGCAGAACGAAATCAGGTATGTTGTTCAATGAAGATACAATAGAAATTGAATTGAAAGATGATGAAGGTAACCCAAAAGCAAATGAAGAGTTTATTTTATTCCTTCCGAACGGTAAAGTTGAGCAGGGTAAGTTAGACGGTAACGGTTATAAAAAGATTGAAAAAGTTCCTTCCGGAAATTATTCTGTAAAATTTCCGAATCTCAAAAACCTGAATAATCAATAATAAATTTCCTGTGCCTGAAACAGTTGATATAAAACTTAAAGATGCTGATCAGAAAATTGACAACCTGAAATCGGGTGGAGTAAATAAATTTTCTGTTCAGTCAAAACGTGAAGTAAGTGTTATTGAAATGGAAGATATCAACTTCCATTTTGACAGCGCTGTGCTTCTTCCGGATTACGGCACCGAAGAACCGCAGCCCGGTAACGAAGAACAAAACAGGATTACTGGATTAGGAGTAATCTTTGCCTGCTTCAAGCTTGCCGAAGAAAAAGAATTCAAACAGAAAATTCTTGTAGCCGGACATACGGATAAAAGCGGCGGTGAGTTTTATAACCTTACTCTTTCACAGCAGCGTGCTGAAAATGTTTTTTTCATGATGATGGGTGAGAGAACGAAGTGGGCTGAATCTTCAAATGCAAAACACCAGGTTGAGGATATACAGCAGATACTGAAATGGATTTCATTTAATTTCAGGTATGATTGCGACCCCGGGGAAAAAACAAATAAGATGAATGCCGAAACGACCGGCGCTATACTTGCATTTCAGAAAAGATATAATGAAGATTTTGTAATACAGGAAAAGCATAAAGAAAAATTCACACGTAAGTTTATTAAGCTTGATGAAGACGGTAAAATGGGGACCAAAACATGGGGTGCGTTTTTCGATATGTACACTCTTGAGCTGTTGATAGTTATGGGCATCACCGAAGACGCCCTCAATGAACAAAGGACTAAGTTAACTTTTGTTAAGAAAGGACAAACGCAGCCGGCTCCTGTTATAGGCTGCGGAGAAAACTTTCCTGCAAGCGGTGCTACTTCTGAAGATCCGAATGAAATTGACAGGCGTGTTGAAATTTTATTTTTTGATGAAGGTGAAGAACCGGAGCTAAAATGTCACCCGAAAAAATTTCAATGCATTAAATCAAAATGTGATCTATACCCGAAAGATAAATTCTTTAAACACACACCTGTTCCTGTTGATCCCCTTCCGTTACCAAGCGGTGTTGCTGTAAGAGTACATTTAAAATTCATTTACAAAACCCCTGATGAGAAAGAAAGAACTTTTCCGAAAGATTTTCCATACATACTAAAGTTCCAGGACGGCAGTACTGAAGGAAAAAAACTTGAAGATGATTCGGGACAGGTATTCCTTCAGATACTCAGAGAAAAAAAATCTTTCACAATCGAATTCAAGATAAGTGAGATTTCTTATGTCGCTACTCCTGATGATGAAACAAAAAAAGATATTTTAATTAAAGAACCTGAAGTAAAAGGTAAGGTGAAAGAAAAGTTCAAAGTATTTAACCTTCCGCAGGAATGGAATCTTAAAAATACAAAATGGGAGTTATCTCCTGCCGTTTCAAATTTCGACAACACTGAAAAGCAGTTCAAAGACCTCGACAATTTAAGTGTTGAAAATATAGGGTCTGAAGCTTCGCCTATAAAAATGATTCTTGATCCCAAATGGCAGTTCATAAAATTTTTATACTTCGATAGATTTGTAAAAAAGAAACTCAGTATTCCCCCTGCATTAGTCGAAGGTTTTTCACTTAAATCAGATGCGACTTTTACTACACGAAGCAATTGGTTTACAAAAGATGAAGGGTGTCAATGTCTGCCGTGGATCATTCAGACAGTTAAAAAACCGGATGCGAACAGTCTGCTGAAGTTAAGATCAGCACCAAATACATTTATTGAAACAACAGGTGACGAATCTAACTTTACAAGGAAATATGTAACAAAAAGCCCGCCCGCCTCTGCTGATGCAGGTTTGAATGAAGGTGAAGGAACCGGTGTAGATTTGAATCAGCCAAATGAAAAACGTTTAGCGTTTTATGATATGCCGGCTATTTGGAAATCAACGAAGTATTTTGCGAAGTTATCGGGAGGTACCGGTGCAGCCCCGACTAAAGAAGATGTTTTTGAGAACATAGTTTTTGATACAACTACAAATCAAAAACCTTTACTCATCTCATTAGATGATATTGTCCTGACCGATAAAGATCTTAAGCCAATTACTGTTGACCAGAATGAACGAATTGCGATATTCTCAAATCTCTTTGGTAAAGATCCTGCGAACAGTGACGTTTCTGAACTGGGAATCTTCAAGCCCGACACTTCTGAACCTTACTTCTCTCAAAAAGTTGAAAGGGTCAAAAACAATATTAACTACATTGCTGACTATCCTGACTGGACAAGACTTGTCGTTTACAAAGGAAATCTTTTTGAGTCATTTGACCAGAGAACTGTTGAAGGTAAGGGAGACATTGTCGGTGCACGTGCTGCAGTAAGATGGGTCGACGCAACAAATCAAACTACAGATGGTGTAGGTAAAACTCCGGGAAATTCATTTTCAACCAGACCTTCACCTGTTATAAAAAGCTTTTTCGTTGAACAGCCGTTCCTGCAGCAGGAATATATTCACAAATTGTTCTCTCTTGATGCAGGCTCATATAATTTTATGACTACACCTGATATTCCGTCAGGTAACCGTGGCAAAACAAGTAACATCGGAAGGTTCGACCGGGCTTTTTTAAGATGCTGTGATGTAAAAGATGGCAAAGAGTTTTCTGTAATACTTGAATACTACAGGTTCAGTTTTGATTTCAGCAATGCACCAGATTCACTTAAGAATAGTGCCGCTAAAAAATCTCAATACAAAAAAGATACTTGCATTAATATTGGTAAACGATGGAGCCAGAAGGATGGTACACTAAATCCCGGTCCTGCAGAAATTGAATCGAAAGAAGATTCATTAAAACTAAATACAAAAGTGATGTGGCTTGCGCAGTCACTCGACAACAGTCTTGCTCATTTTAAACTTGATGTGGTATCCGATGACGGCAGATCTTTTATGGCAAGCTTTGACGGAACGGCAGAATTACGAATCAGTGCGAATAAAGATGAAGGCGGCGGCAAGCTTGTAGCTGCGCACGAATGCGGACACGGCGGTTCACTACCTGATGAATATATTGAATCATCAACACTGTGTTCTTATAACCAGACACCGTTACGAAGTAATAACCTTCCGGGAGATTTTTTTGATCTCGACGGCAGAGCTATGATGATTTCCAACAAACAGATAAGAGCGCGGTATTACTGGCACGTTGCAGAATGGATGCGTTCATTTATTGATGGAAAATATATTGTTAAGCATGACACTTTTAAGTATGAAGTTCAGCCGCATCCAAATAATAATAAGTCCAATAGAAAATCTTTAAGGACATTCACTAACTGGCCGCGAACAGCTAACGTCAATACAGACATCGGCAAGAATAAATTCAGTGTGTTTTTCTATTTGCTTGGCGAGGATACTTTCAGTACAAATATTGTGAAACCCGGAACTACTTTTAAGGGAAATGTATTAGTGATGATACACCTGAAATTTAAATTTCCGGAAACTCCCTCTCATACTCCTGACGGTACATTCGGGAGAATCAACGAGGACATCAACAAGCTAAATACTCGACTTGAAAAATTGTTTAATAAAAAATTTAAAGCTTCCGGAAAAGTTGATGGCACTGAATTCGATCCATGCATATTTATGTTTAGTTTCCGGTACCTTGTTGAAACAATAACCAACGAGGACAATGACGAGAACAAAAAGTATTTAAAGAGAAACGGCGGAACAAAAGGAAAATATAATGACCTTGCCGAGAGCCTTGAAGACAGGCATGATATTCATCTTAAAGTTGAAGTAATAGATCCGCCAACAACCAAGACATCAAAAATTGATAACGATAAAATAACTCTGCGCTCTGATGAGTTTAACAAATTTGAAAAACTTGTAGCGCAGGCTTTAGGATTGAATCTTGGATCAGTATCAGGCGGTTTATTTATTCTTAAACCCAGCCTTGTTCCTATTGTTAACAAAGTAATGACGGATGGTAAAGTTGACAGTTTATAAAAAATTATTCTTCATAGTTTTGCTTGCAATAATCGCGACGGCGGGATTTTTTTTTTGAAAGTCTTTTCTCACAAAATGAAATTGAAAACTCAGACCATACTGTTTCACTTAACTTAAACAATGGTAGTGGAATGATAAGACCATTTATAAACGACAATCTGAATTCCAGGCTTAATCAAAAACTCACTTCCGGGATGTGGAAAGTTAAATGGCAGACACCAATACTTGGCGGCATAAACCCTGAACATCTTCTGGTTTCAAAAGACAGGATTGTGATCCAGGGCAGTGAAGTATGGCAGATGTTTGATCTCAACGGTAAGGCAATAACATCAAATAGTTTCGCTAATGGAAATGTTGTGCTGGACACATCAAATAACCTGATATATGCCGTTGATAATAACAGCATGATTGAAGCTTATGATATTGGTGACGGCACGCTTAAATTTATTGTTGACGGATTTTACGGGACAAAGTATCACCGGACATTTTTAACGCGAACAGGAAATGCACTTATTTGTTTAAGCAACGAACAAATTATGGATGCGCATTCATCCGAAAAGCCTGAGACTGCTTACCTTGAAAAACAGAACATCGGCGGGAACATTCAAACTGATGATCTTTCAATAGTGACAACAGCAGTAAGAGAAAAACTTGAGAAGCGAAACTCGGGTTTAACTTATGCGGCAACAAATGGCGGATCATTTTTCATTGCGTATAAAGATAAAATTGAAATCCTGAATGAAGATTTTTCCACTACAAATGCTTTAGAGGATAACTTCACACCGCTTGCTTTAAGTGTGGATGACAATTCAAACATCTATGTTATTGTACTCACTGAAGAAGATAAATATGCGCTTTGGATTCTGGATTCTTCCTGTAAAAAGGTTTCTGAATTTCCAGTGCAAGCAGAAGAGAATTATTTCCCTCCTCACATTGGCTTTGATGGTAGTGTCTATCTTTTTAATACAAGAATGATCACCGCAGTGAATAAAGATAAAGTTAAACTGTGGGAACAGAATACAGGCTTCACTCATGGAGCAGTTTGTCTGGAGGATAACCTATTGTTAGTCAGCGAGGATAAATACATTTTTGCTTTTGACAGCACAGGTGAACGAAAATTTGTTTATCAGTTTGAAAATGAAATTGCCTCAACACCTCCAATCATAAATGAGAAAGGTGAAATCTTTGTCAGTACAAACAAATTTTTATACTGTCTTGTAAGTGAAGAATTAAAATGAGTAAAGTCTCCGGCGACAGCGATAAAGTAAAAGAAGAAAAACTAACTTCGGCTATTGAACAGGTTTTGTGGTCAAAAGCAAAAGGTGCGCCCGGCGGCAAAGTCGCTCTTGATATATTCACCCAGCTGGTCGGCAACAATACAGAAGCGTCTATTCAATTATCGGATAAATCCGGTAAATCTTTTGAAACGATAAAGAAAAAATTATTCGGCAATAAGTATCGTGTTGAATTAACTATCCCGGAAAAAGCAAAAGATGAACTCTATGCTGAAGTTAAAATTTCAAAACTTAGTCTGACAAAAAAATCAGCAGCATTAAATCTTCTACCGCAGATTGAAATAAAAAATCTTAAATGGGATAAAGATGAAGTACACAGGGGTGATATTTTAAAAATCACAGCGGATATTTCCGGTGCTTATGATGGCGCTGAGGCTGAGGTTCAGATTTGGGAATTTGATTCTGATCAGGCACATGATCTTGTTACTTCAATTCCAGTCAATGTTAAGAACAAAAAAATCGAGACTGAGTGGGAATTCCAGTATGTAGATGATACCGACGACATTGCCACAGATGAAGAAAATGAAAATGGCTATAGCTGGCCCGAATATTTTTTTCGAATCGTTGTTGGTGGTAAATCAGAAGATTCAAAAGTGATAAAGTTCAAAGACTGGGTTGAGATAGAATGGCGTTACCCTAACGGTGAACCAGCCGCGAATAAAAATTTTAAAATGTACCTGGCTGATGGTTCTGAAGTCAGCGGAACATTTGACGATGACGGTAAATACAGGCTCGAATATTCATCACCCGGTCCTGTACGTGTGTCACTTGAAGAGGAAGATGAGAATGAGGATTCTGATAACGAAGAGGAAAAGCAAACGATAAAAATTAATCTGAAGGATGCGGAGAATAATTCTTATTCAAACAAAAAATTTGAAATAAGATACGGACTTGATACAGTCGGCGGAAATACATCCGGTGACGGTTTGATTGAAGCCGAAATACCGGCTGACATTACTGAAGCAGATTTGCTTGTGTGGCTGAAAGACGGCGAGGAGAAAGCAACTTACAAAACCACATTACGGTTTGAATCAATTGAGCCGGAGACAGACACAAAAGGAATTCAAACAAGACTTCAAAGTCTTGGATTTTACAACGGTGAAATCGACGGTGCATTAAATCCGATGTTGAGAGATGCCATCAAGAATTTTCAAAAACAAAATAATCTCCCTGTTAATGGAGATCTTTCATCCGATCTTGCTGACAAAGTAAATAAAAAGTTTAAAACACTTAATACCAAAAAATAAATTATGCCCTGCGCTACTCCAGCTCACAGAAGATGTGCATACGGTTCTGAAGGATGGACCGATCCTGAAAGCAGACTATTCAATTCCTATAACAGAAATGTGAGAAGGCTGGATAGAGAAAACGACACAACAACACTCGTTATCAGGAATGATATTGTAAGTTTCCGTTTGCGCTGTAATCATCCCGACAGACCTAATGATGTTGGCGGAGCTTTTCTACCCGAGTCATTTTATTTTTCACACTATAACTTTGTACCTGTTGGATCAACCTACGTTGTTGATAATGGTGAATGTGCACTGGTTCGCGGGGAAATAACCAATCCTGTATCCTATGATCAGAGAAAAAGAAAAGTTCTGGACGCGCTCGATAGTCTGCCGGCAAGTCAACCTATGAGAGTTGTAGCGTTTTTTTGTCATGGCTGGCAAACAGGATTTCAATTCGGATTTAAAACCAATACTTCAGTGGAATACCAGAGTTCTACATACGGAGATTGTGCGGCACTTGCTGAAGCAATAGCACGCATAGCTACCCCGGACGTTAAAGTTGTTTTATATGCATGTTCAACCGGTGCAACCGATGATGGATTTGCTGCAACACTCCGGGATGAATTAGCTACGCGTCGTCCTAACTGCCGGGTCGATGCTCATAAAACTTTAGGTCATTCAACAAAAAATCCTTTTGTTAACAGATTCGAAGCTCCCGCCGGAACACCCGGTCAGATGATTGTACCAACAGATCACAGGCTGTGGGGTAAATGGAGACGTGTGTTGAACAATCCTTTTGATGAAGGCAGTACATTGTTGTGGAAATTTTCGCAGATGAGTACTACTGAAATTCACGAGCACCTTGATTCACTTTAATAATTTTTTTTAGAAAATGCCTGCTCTTAATATTTACTATTTTGTAATTAAACCTCTTCAGATAAATGTTGCAACAGGCGGGTCGGGAACTATTATAGAAGCACCGGGAATGAGTTCACCTGTCGTTCAAAGTATTTTTACAGATTTCAGATCCAACCTGATTGACCTTATGAATCAGGCTAAAGCACATATTCCGCACGCACCATCAAGAACAAGTACAACAATTAATGTGACTGAAATCCCGGCTGCTGCGGACAATCCTACAAGACCTGATTTTTCCGGTTTAAGCATAAATATAGGCGACCCTGTTGTTTACTTCACAGCACGCGAAATGAGTGAAAGACCTGCAGACCCGCTTGACAGGAGACCGGAGTACGCAATGCTCGAAGCAATCCGTAATGCCCGTGTTCAGGAATTTCCTGAAAGCTGGGTTCGTGATCAGAGGGAGGTTTTAAGAAGCGCAGGTGAGCACAGCGGTTTATCTTTACCGGGGATCAGTGGTACATCTTTTCCTGTTATCGCTTGTGCATTCAGCAATGCAAGACAAAATTTTGAAGCTACTAACTGGCGTGATTTGCTGGCAAGGAATCTTGCAACTGCAGCATTTCATGAGATTGCACATTGTAAAGCAGAAACCGATAATCGACCTGATAACCCCAGATGGAGTGATGCGAGAAGCGACAGCATTCATTCTGAATCCGGAGTAAGTATACTGGCAAGTAACGGAGTCGGAAGAACACCAACTCCCGATGATTTTGAATTGATGGGAGCGCACATGCTTTGTCCGATTATTTTTTACAGGCTTGATGATAACATTGATGATCAGTGTTTCAGCAATGGAAGAATCGCTACACTGACCCCCAGATAGAAACGATAAATAAAATTCACAGAGTCATCATTATAAAGATAGTGACAAATGAAAATCCCCGATTATTATCGCCAGTTCCAAAATCAGCCTGAACAAAAAAAGGAAGAGGAGAAAAAACCTGAATCGAAACAAACTCCTCCTGCTGTAGAGGCTAAAAAGGAACAACCTAAACCGCAGCCTAAACCGGAAGATAAAACTGTTGTATTCCAGGGTAACGGTTTTACAATTAATCAGCTCCAGGACTGGGAAGACAAAACAATCTATACTCTTACAGGACCTGTTACAGACGGCATCAAACATAATGTTATTCTAACGGTTGAACAGGATGTTCCGTTTGATACCCTAAAAGAATATGCGGATTACCAGATAAAAACTCTTGAGCAGGAATTAAAAGGTTGTTCCCTGCTTAAACAAGGTGATACAAAATTATTTGACGGTACTGAAGCCTACGAAGCAATTTTCAAATGGTATCCGCTTAATGATTTTAAAATATACCAGCATCAGATATATGTGCTGCATGAAAAAACAGGTTTTAAATTAACCGCTTCATTTACTAAAAAAACGAGACAAACAATCGGACCGCAGGTAGAGCGAATGATGTTATCATTCAAACCGGCTCCGGCAAAATGATTTTAATCCAGAAATGAAAAACACTCAACTTTCCTCCTCTCAAAACTCGGATAATAAAATTGTCAAAGTAAAAATTGAAAGAGGAGATTCCGCACAAAAAGAGTATTTCTTCAGTTCAACTTTCTCCATTGGCCGCTCGGATGATTGTTCAATAAAAATTGAGCACGGTGTTGTAAGCAGGGTTCATCTTGAAGTTGTATTTGATAATCAGTCGTGGTGGCTTGTTGATAAGCACAGCAGTAACGGGACTTTTATTAATGGAAAAAAGATTGAGAAAGAGGAATTAAAAGATGCTTCAACCGTTGCGCTTGGCACAGACGGACCAATCCTTCATTTTACATTTGAACAGTCCACCCAACCGGTAAAAGAAGAACCTGTTCCTGTTCAGCAAAAAGATGATCCATCATTAACAAGATATATCAAACATTACTTTGATGAATCTGGTGATGACAGCAATGCAGGCGAACATACCAAACTAATGCGTGAAGCATTTAAGGTTGTTAAGAAAAAACAAACTACCCGTTACAAAAAATATTTAATAATAGTAGGTGTTATTGCTGTACTGTTCGGGGCTTATGCAATTTATCAGCAGCTAAAAGAGAATAAACAGAAAGATCTTGCAGAGAATATTTTTTATGATATGAAAACTCTCGACCTGGAGATTTCTGTTCTGAAAGAAAAACTTGCAAGCACCGGCGACCCGGAAATAATTAAAGCACTTGAAAAGTTTGATGAACGCCGTCAGCAGTTAAGAAAAAATTATGAACAGTTAGTGGCTGACCTTGGAATCTATAATCTTTCAGAAGACGAAAAAATAATTGTTCACATAGCAAGGTTATTCGGTGAATGTGAATTAACAATCCCGAAAGCATTCATCGATGAAGTAAAAATTTATATCAATAAATGGAAACAAAGTAAACGGCTTATTAACGCACTTACCCGGGCTAAAGAAAACGGTTATGTTCCCGTGGTTGTCAGTTACTTTGCACGTGAACAACTTCCACCTCAATTCTTTTTTCTTGCTTTGCAGGAAAGTGATTTCAGAGAACAGATAGTAGGACCATCAACAAGATACGGATACGCTAAAGGAATATGGCAGTTTATTCCGCAGACTGCACAGAGATATGGATTGAAGATAGGACCTTTATCACATCAGCAGGTTTATGACCCCGGCGATGAAAGATTTAATTTTCCAAAAGCTACAAGTGCCGCAGCTCAGTACATAAAGTATATTTATAACACAGATGCTCAGGCTTCCGGATTGCTTGTAATGGCATCATACAATTGGGGTGAAAGGAATATTATTAACCTCATCCGTACTATGCCTGAAAATCCACGCGACAGAAATTTCTGGAACTTATTGATCAAGTACAGAGAAAAAATTCCTGATGAAACTTACAACTACGTCTTCTATATATTTTCTGCTGCTGTGATTTGTGAAAACCCGAAAATTTTTGGTTTCGATTTTGAAAATCCTTTAAAAGAAGCTCTACAGATTTTAGACAAATAATAAACAATTATAATCGACATGTCTTCATCAAGCAGTTCACAACTATTTTTAAAATTTGCCGGCAATACTGACATCGGTTTGGTTAGAACCGAAAATCAGGATAGTTTAGGAAAGTACCCTGATACTGATCTTGACCTTTACACTGCTAAAGGTCAGTTGTTCATCGTAGCAGATGGAATGGGCGGACACACCGGCGGAAAACTCGCGAGCAGTCTTGCTGTCGAGACAGTAATTAATGATTACTCACAAAATTATTCCTCCTTACCTGCAGATGCACTGAAGCAGGCGATTGAAACTGCAAATGATACAATTTTCAAAAAAGCCCAGGGCTCAACAGAATATAACAGGATGGGAACTACTTTCGTCAGTCTTTTATTGAAAGAAGATTCCGGTATTATAGGACACGTGGGTGATTCAAGAATTTATAAAATTGAGAATGGGCAGATAACACAGTTAACTGAAGATCACACCAAAGTAAATGAAATGCTGAGAGAAGGTATTCTCACTCCACAGGAAGCAGAAAATTATCCTTCAAAATCAGTACTCGCACGTGCACTTGGAGTAATTGAAAAAGTTAAAGTCGATATCATAAAGGATATCCACTTAAAAGCCGGACAAACCTTTGTTCTTTGTACTGATGGGCTTGCTAAGGTGAGCAAAGAAGAGATTCTTGAAATTATAAAAAGTAGTTCTCCCGATGATGCCTGTTCAACGCTTATCAATCTTGCAAATGAAAGAGGCGGCAAGGACAATGTAACTGTGCAGATAGTATCCGTTGGTGAAACTTCGCAGCCTGTTACAACTGAATACTCTAAAGAAAAGCTTGAAAAGAAAAGCAGTAAAACTCCCCTTCTTTTCTTTTTGGCAGTGCTGCTGCTTGCCGCAGGATTCTTTTTGAAGGACAGTGTCACTAAACTTTTCAGTTCTGAGTCCAATCCTAGTTCTGATACTACCAGCGTGATTATAAACCCGGTCGATCCGGAACTTGCTAATCTCAATAAAGGGGAAGATGAACTTCTCGCGCTTGCCGATAAAACATTTAAATCAGGAAAAATTGATAACGCGTTGATCATCTATCAGAAAATTCTGAGTGATGAACCTATGCATCTTGCTGCTCTAAAGGGATTAAATAAAATCGCCGAATCTTATCTTCACGACGCCGAAAAATTCAGGGAAAAGAAAAATTTTGTTGAGGCATTACGTTTATATTATAAAGTGGCGGAACTTCAGCCCGAGAATGAAAAAATATTTAACCTGATAAGAATATGTGAACACCAGATCATGTACGGATCCGTACCTGAGGTTGAAAATCAAGCTGAGAATAATGTTCAAACTACTATTCCGCCAAAAGAAGTCGTTCCCATTTTTACAACAACAAAGTTCGTATCGAATGAATGGAACTTTAACGGATTAAATCTTAACCATTTTGAAATGACAAATTCCGGAATTGCATTTGCCAGCAGTGCAATTGATAAAATTATTTCTCTCAATCAAAAACTGAATGATATAGTTGTCTCATCTGACATAAGAATTTTTTCAGCGCCCGATGAATCACGAATCGGGATTGTTTGCGACAGGGACGAGGATTCATACCTGCTATTCTGCGTTAACAATAAAAACAAACTTGTATTGCTAAAAGTCTCAGGTGAAAATGAAGAAGAAGTTGAATCATTTTCTGTTTCGCAAATAGAGAATGATGCATATAAAATAAAAATCCAGTGTTCCGGTCAGCAGATAAACCTTTATTCCAATGATAAGCAGATAGGACAGTGGAAATCACCTGATAAACTTTCAGGAGAAGTAGGTTTTTTCTCGGGTAAATATGTGTCAGCCAGAATTTCAAACATTATTATATCCGGTAAGAAAAAACAGTAATTCAAAAAAATAATACGAAGTAACACAATCAAATTATAGTTTAATATGGACCCGTTAATCGGACAAATAATTGACAACTACAAGATAATCGAAGTCATTGGACGCGGCGGCATGGGTGTTGTTTTTAAAGCAATGGATATGAACCTTGAAAAAATTGTCGCTCTAAAAATGATCGATCCTTTTCTTGCCAGGGATTCAAACTTCCTGAACAGGTTTAAGACTGAAGCAAAAGCTCTCGCTAAACTTGAGAACAGGAATATAGTTGCAGTATATGCTTTGCGCGAAACTCCTGTCGGTTTATTTATGGTGATGGAATATGTGCACGGTCTGACAGTATCAGAACAGATGCGTGAGAGCGGGAAGTATTCTGCTAAAGAAACTATAGCAATTACAAACCAGCTTTTAAATGCAATCAATCACGCACACGCTGTAGGTGTTATCCATCGTGATATAAAGCCAAATAATATTTTGCTCTGTGAAGATGGTACCGTAAAAGTGATGGACTTCGGACTTGCAAAAGTTGCACAGGAACATAGTTCGCAGGCAACAGCAACTCATGCAGCAGCAGGTACACTTTATTATATGTCACCTGAGCAGATCAAAGGTTTAAAAAATGTTGATACAAGGAGTGATATTTATTCAATTGGCATGAGTGTTTACGAAATGCTTGCCGGTAGAGTTCCTTTTGATAAATCCGAATCCGAATACGAAATACAAAAGCAGATCATTGAGGGCAAGATACCTCCCCCGATACGATTCAACCCGCTCATCCCCAAGCAGCTTAACCGATTTGTAATGAAAGCAATTGATAAAGATGCTGATAAAAGATATCAAACTGTTTCTGAAATGATAAAGGATCTTTCATCAATTGTTCCTGAAGAAAGTTCGGATGAAGAGAAAACCCGATTAGTACTTGATAATACTTCTATAAAGCAGTACACGGAAGAAAAATCAAAAAAGAAAAATATTTATATCTGGATAAGCTCAGCAGCGGCAGTTTGTATTGTTGTCGTTTCACTTTTTCTGTTATTAAATAGTGAAGAAGTTAAACCGGAACCGCCTAAAGAAAAGAAACAACTGCAGGGTTCATTTGAAACAGTTCCTCCTAATCTTTTTATAACTTCAAACCCCGTTGGCGCAAATGTTATTTTGAATGATGAGAATGTGGGTGTTACTCCTTTCTTCAGAGATTCATTAAAAACTGAAACTTATAAAGTCAGCCTGTCTTTAGCTGGATATGAAAAATGGTCGGATGCTAATTACACATTAAAACCTGGTGCGAATACAATCGACATCCGCCTGAAACCAATTATAGAAAGAGGCAGCGGAGTACTTCTGCTTAAAACAGAAAACGGCGGAACCATCACCGTCAATAATAAAAAACAAACTGTTGATAATAATGGAAGCGTAAGGGTTCAGGTTCCAACCGGTACACATAATATTGAATTCAGTCACCCGGTCTATGGATCAAAAAAATCAACAATAAAAATTGACAGCGATCAGTCTAAAGAACTTACCTGTTACTTCAGACAGCGTATTAATATCCAATCACTTAATAAGAACGGAGATGCCTTCTGGGGTACTATTTATATTAACAATGTAAATACCGGTAAAACAACTCCGGGTGATACATTGCTTGGACCCGGCACGTATAATATTACGGTAAAAAAAGCCGGCTACAAAACAACCGAAACAGATCAGGTCGTAAAGATTTCTCCGTCATTTGAATTCAGGCCCCGTTCAATGGTTTTTCATCTTGAGTAATAAAAAGCTAAATTGAATTACTCAACGCAGCAGTCTATTACTTTTACTTTTTCTATTCCATCGTAATTAATACTTTCAGTTTTTAACAATAACAGGAGGATTGAGAAATGATTCCTATCACATTTAAACAGAAAAACATTTTTAAAATGTTCGTTTCTGTTGCATTGATTATTTTTTCGCTGGTATTGTTTTCAGGCAGCGCATTACTTGATGATCCAAAATCAAAACTTGCTGATGCTGAAAAATACTATAATGCCGCGCAGTTCGATGATGCTATAAACATACTCGTTGAACTTTCAAATGACAACACAATCGATAAAGAAATCCAGAAAGATGCATTAAGGTTCTTAGGCAGAGCATACACCGCTAAGGGTCTTTATGAGAACGCAAAAGATGCAATTACAAAACTGCTAAAATTAGAACCACCTATGGTTGTTTTCAATCCGGATTATGAACCGCCTGTATTTATGAAACTTTATTATGAATCCAGAAAAAATATTACAGGCTCATATACACTTGAACGTGAAGATCCGGGAATGAAAAATCTGGCAGTAATTGATTTCAAGAATCGTTCAATAACCGAGCGTGAGCAATATGATCCGATGGAAAAAGGATTTGCTGATCTTCTTATTAACAGATTGAATAATTCAACCAACCTGAGAGTAGTTGAACGAGAAAGAATTCAATGGATACTTGATGAAATAAAACTTCAGAATGAATATGAGATGGAAGGTGCTGTAAGGCTTGGCAAGCAGCTTGGGGTTCAATCCGTTTTAATGGGAAGTTTTATCGTTACAGGTGATGAGATCTGGCTTGGTGCGAGATTAGTTAAAGTAGAAACAAGTGAAATTCTATTAACTGATGAAATACGGGGTGACCTCGAAGAGTTCTTTGACCTTGTTGATCAACTGAGTAATAAAATTTCAGAGAAAATTAATGTAACACTAAATGATCTGACTCCAGAACAGGAAGCAAATGCGCCTTCACTCGATGCTATAATGTCTTATTCAATCGGACTAAGTTATCTTGAAAAAGAAGATTACAAAATGGCATTCGAAAAATTCCAGGAAGCGCTCAGATATGACCCCGGTTACGAAAAAGCAAAATTAAAAGCACAAAGCATTGCGCCGCTTCAGTAAAATGAAGCAGTGCTTACCTTTTTATTTTTTATAAAGGTGATTGAATTGAAATTATTAATAAAATATTCGGTTAATGCTGCACTTGTTTTTCTCCTATTAAATTTAGCAGCCTGCTCTTCAGGATCGTTAATGGATGATCCTGAATATTACAGGCAGCAGGCTGTTGAATGGGAACAAAAACTTAAAGAAGATCCAAATGATTTTGAAACGCGGAAAAATCTTTGCATCTACTATGTGCAGACAAAAGATACTGAACAAGCAGGAAGACATCTTACCAAAGCTATTCAGCAGCAGCCCGGGGATCCCGCAATAAATTTTTATTACGGATTGAACCTTGAACTGCTGAACAAACCTGAAGAATCTTTAGAGTACTACAGGAAATATAACAGCTACCCTGAAGACAACCCGTTCCGAGACATGATGGAAGGACGACTGTTATGGCTGAATAAAAACCAGGCATACACAGAAACTAAATCTCTGTTTGAACAGGAAGCTAACTTATCGGTGCTGGATGTTTCCGACAGTACAATTGCAGTCTTTCCATTGATCTACCAGGGAATTGATACAACATTTGTTCCTTTAAGCAGAGGTTTCAGTGAGATGGTTAGTATCGATCTGGCGAAGGTAAAACAATTCCGTGTGCTTGAACGAATCAGAATTCAGGCTGTGCTTGATGAAATCAAATTCTCCCAATCAACATTGGTTGATCAATCAACTGCTCCGCGCGCAGGAAAAATCCTTAAAGCCGGAACTATAGTTTCAGGCGATTATGATGTAACCAAGAATGGCTACTTCAGAATAAATCTCGGCTCGTGGGATTCCCAGACAAGTATGAGGAAATCATGGGTTAATAAATCCGGTACGCTGGACGATTTCTTCCGTCTGCAGAAAGAAGTTGTGTTCGCCTTTTTAAAAGCGAATGGTATTGAACTTACCAAAACTGAAATGGAAGCTATATCATTTATACCTACCCAGAATCTGCAAGCTTTCCTTTTATATTCACGCGGGTTACTGCAGGAAGACGCAGGCAATTTCCGTCAGGCTGAAACATTTTTTAATGATGCAATATCAATTGATCCTCAGTTCAATGCGGCTCAGAGTAAAATGCAGATGAATCAAAAACTCAGCAGCAGCGGCGGCACTAAAGAGCAGGTAGTTACAACTTTACAGGGATCTGAGCCAACAGTGCAATCTGAATCGAACCAGCTTGTAACCAACCGCGCATCAAATCTCGGGAATAATATTACATCCAATTTTATACAGGGTGTTGATAACAGGAATGCCGCGCCTGAAGAACCTTTCGTTGAGCGTGGTGCATTGCCTCCTCCCCCGCCACCCCCGCCCGGCGGTGCCGGACTGAGAGGACGTTAATAAATTTCTGAACTGTTTTCAGAAGAGGGTTTTACTATGAAAAATATTTTGTTAAAGTTAATTATCACTGTATTTATTTTTGCCGGTGTTTCGGCTGCACAAAATCTGCAGAACGAAATAAAAAGTTTTTCACTTAATATTCTGCCGGTTTATGAAAGCTGGTCAATGAAAGACAGCACGAGCTTTTCCGAATTCACGAGTAATTTAAATGGTACGTTTTACTTTACACCAAGTACAAGCGCATCATTCAGCTCGCAATACGCAACCGTTGGCGGCGATCTTAATAAACTTAGCGGATTATCAGATGTTCAACTGATGATAAGTCATTTCTTCAAAAATAAAGTTGTTGGGATTCAGGCTGGAGTAAATATCCCCAGTGGAAAAACCAAATTGAGTTATGAAGAATTTTTAACTGCCCGTGTTATAAGCCAGAACCTGTTTGCACTTAACACACCGAATTTCGGACAGGGTCTAAATGCATTTTTAGGACTGACATGGACACAGCCTTTATCAGATGTGTTTGTAATAGGCGCGGGAGTTTCGTATCAGTTAAAAAATGAATACCAGCCTTTAAAAGATTTACCTGATAAATACAATCCGGCAGATGAATTTTCTGCTACTGCCGGTTTTGATGTAAGCGTGAGTAAAAATGCAGGCATAACAGGTGACGTTACCGGAATATTTTATGGTAGTGATGAACTTGACGGGAAAAAAGTATTTAAATCCGGTAACAGGTTGATCACGAATCTTATGTACAAACAATACTTTGAGCACAATGTACTTTCTGTCAATGTGATTTACAGGCATATCTCGGTAGATGAAATAGAAGGTTCCGGCCCGGTGCTGGATGAAGAAAAAATTAATCCAAGTCAGTTTTATTCGGGAATTTCTTTTCATCACAGGATATCCCAAACTGTTAATATGAACTACGGAATTTTCCTATTGCTATATGAAAAAACTTCACTCTACTTCTCCGGTTATACAGTATATGGAATCCGTTTGGCTCCTGAATTTTCAATTGCAAAAAATATCAGCCTTCCCCTGTTCTTCAGATTTGCACTTGGCAGTCACAGCGAAAATCTGGGACTTACCAACTACCAGGTTGGCGGAGGTTTAAAATTTAATTTCTGATTCAGATCATCGTTCAGATAACCACATAAAAATGGTGACGAAATGAAAAAGGTAAGAACATTTTTAAATAAATATTTTTTAACACTGATATGTATCGCTGCTGCCGCGCAGTCTCCGGTATCATATTCACAGACTGAACCGGCATTCTCATGGGTTAAGAATATCGGCGGTTTAGGTTATGACCGTATTGCCGATGTGGCAAGTGATAATAATGGTAACATAATTATCATCGGATCATTTGAGAGCACACTTGCTATCGGCTCAACAAACCTGGTTTCAACAGGTGGCGCGGATATCTTTCTTGCAAAGTTTGATACTGGCGGAAACCCTTTGTGGGCTGTGCAGGCTGGAGGAGCGGAATATGATGAAGGCTTGTCACTTGATATAGATGGTAACGGTGACATTGTTGTGGCAGGTTTATTTTCAGGCAGCGCATCTTTCGGATCAAACATACTTACTTCACGCGGCGGCTATGATATCTTCATCTGTAAATATTCCGAATCAGGAACCGTACAATGGGTTGACCGCGCAGGGGGTGCCGGTTATGAGTATGTAGGTCAGTTAACAACCGATAATCTTAATAATATTTTGTTTACCGGTGAGTATGAACAATCCGCTTTCTTTGATACCATTTCAGTACCCGGCGGACAGGTAGCTAGTATTTTCCTGGCTAAATATAATTCGACGGGTGATGCTCAATGGGTAAGAACAGGCATTTCAAACTTGTATTACCCCTATTCATACGGGATTGCCACAAGCAGTACTAATGATGTCTATATAACAGGTTCATTTCAACTGTCGATAAATTTTTCTGGAACAATTTTAACCGGTCAGGATGGTGCCGACATTTTCATCAATAAGTACAGCACTAATGGTGATCTGCTCTGGGCAATTCCTGCTACAGGCTTAAGCTTTAATGATCAGGGCAGGGATATTTTAGTGGATAAAAATGATGATGTCTATGTGACCGGTTCATTTGGTCAGACTGTAAACTTTGGAACGTTTTCTCTTACAAGCTCAGGACAGACCGATGCTTTTATTGTAAAGCTTAGATCTGATGGCGATCCTGTCTGGGCTATCAGAGATGGTCAAGGACTGTTAGATAATGTCGGTGAATCAATTGTTTTAGATAATGCCGGAAATATTACAGTCGCATCTTCAATCTCCCAGGTTTTACTTGAAGGTGAAGTGGATGATATTTATTTAACACGCTATGATAAGAACGGCGCAAAACTATGGGGTTTTGTCTGCGGAGGGCCGAACAGTGATTCGCCGGAAAAGTTAGCTGTTGATAATAACGGAGATATTGTTTTTACAGGATACTTTTATGACAATGCTACTTTCAGCGGAACACCTTTGCTAAGCAACGGACAATATGATGGCGTACTTGGAAAACTTCCTTCTCCTGAATTAGTAATAGAAAATACGACCGTCGATTTCGATACGGTGGCTGTAGGTTCAAGTAATAATCTAAACGTACCTTTGATGAATCAGACAAATGCCACATTGCATGTCTTCAGCGGAATACTAAGAGGAACTGATTCGTTATCTTTTTCATTTGGTCAGATTCCCGGCACAATAGGACCATTGCAGACATACCAGTTATCTGTTAATTTTTCTCCTCTTTCAACAGGAACAAAATCAGCCTATATTATTTTTGAAAGCGATTCACCTGGAAGTCCGGATACACTTTTTCTGACCGGTACAGCAGGTTCAACTTCATTAATGATCTCAACAAGTCTGCTGGATTTTGGCACCGTAGATACTGATAATTTTACAGACAGGCAGTTAACTATCACTAACACAGGCACCGAACCAGTCGCAGTTTTGTTGCCATTAATCATCGGCTTAAATCAATCAGAGTTTTCAATTTTAAATGTCAGTGAATTTCCTGATACATTAGTTCAATCAGAAGTTAAAAATGTTCAGTTAAGATTTTCACCCACAAGTTCAGGAACTAAATCTGCGCAGATGCAGATATTGAGCAACGCACCAAGCAGCCCTGATGTCGTTGATCTTCAAGGCATTGCTGTAACTGGTATTACTGTTGAGGTACCTGCCGCGCCGATGCTTGGACAAAATGTATTAATGAATGTTGTTCCACCCGCAGGTTTTCAACCTACATCCGGAGAAATTTTCTACAGGGTTGCCGGCGAACTTGCTTACAATAATTCACCTCTTACTTTACAGGGAACAAATTATCTTGCAGATATCCCGCCTCAGTTTGTAACGATAAAAGGACTTCAGTTTTATATTATATTCACTGACGGAAGCACCACGGTAACATACCCTACAACGAATCCACAAGTTCAGCCTGCGGTTCTTGAAGTTTCAGTTCCTTTATTCCCGTTTGCGCTGACAATTCCAAATTCGGTTTACAGAATGGTTTCTGTTCCGCTTCAGGTTGCTGATCCGGGAATACTTTCTGTATTCAGTGATGATTTTGGACAGTATGATTCAACCGTCTGGAGAATATTCAGGTGGCAGTCTTTGTTAAATGAGTACGCGGAGTTTCCAGATATGCCTGATCAGATAACACCCGGAAAGGCATTCTGGCTGATTCACAGTGAAGGAAGAACTTTTGATGTAGACAATGCTGTCTCTATGGAATCGCTTAATGATTTTATGATTACATTAGCTCCAAATAGCTGGACTCAAATCGGTAACCCGTTTGCATTTATTATAGACTGGGCAAGTCTGCTTGATACATTAAGCCTCCCATTGTACAGCTGGAATCCGGATTCTCTCGACTATGAAATGAATTTGAATTATCTCGATCCCTGGGAAGGATATTTTGTAAGAAATAATTATTCACAGTCTGTTACGATTGCAATTCCCCCCATAAGAGCTATCATAGATAAAAAAAATCCGGGGAATACTACTTTCGCAAATGGAGAGTTTCTCATAAAAATTAATTCTGGTATCGATGGGATAAAATATAAAGACAACCAGAACTATGTCGGGATGATAAACGATCAGAATAATCCTCATTCACAAAAACTTCTTGAACCCCCTCCGATTACAAATGACATAAGATTAAGTATAATTGAGAATAATAAACGCTATGCACAAAATACTGTCGGGGTTAATCCGGATGGAGCGGTCTGGATGTTAACTTTAAACACATCGCATCTGAACAAAGATGTTGTATTAAATTTCGAAGAGTTGAGTTCTTTACCTGATGGATTTGAAATTTATTTATTTGATATGGACAGAGAGATTTCAATCCCGACTTATAATAACACAGCAACACTGAAACTGACGAAAGCAAATGCCAAAAACCTGAAGTTGATAATCGGAACAGCGGAATTCGCAAAAGAAAATTCAGGTAATATTCCATTAACTCCGGTTGATTTTATACTGAATCAGAATTACCCTAATCCGTTCAACCCTTCAACATCAATTTCGTATTCACTAAGGGAAAGAAGTGTTGTAACAATTGAGATATTCGATCTCTTAGGAAGAAAAATAAAAACAATATTAAATTCTGAATCACAAAGTTCAGGGAATCATATTGTTTACTGGAACGGACTTAATGAAAGCGGTGAGAATGTTTCAAGCGGAGTTTATCTTTACAGGCTGAAGGCAAACGAGTTCATCAACACTAAAAAAATGATGCTGATAAAATAATTTTCAAAAAATAAAATTTATCAAAAGGCGATTTGTATTAAATCGCCTTTTTTGTAGAATCAAGTCACTTCATTAAAATAAAATAATGGCAATTGAAAATTTTCCTGAAGAGTATTCAAAATACCTGAACGAGACAAACGAACATTTAAATTCTGAATGTCTCTCAAATTTTTTAAATGCTAAAGAATTGTTCAGCGATGATGAAATAATTTTTTTTGAGTCACATCTTAACTCTTGTAGTATATGCAGAGAAGCGTTGGTATCTCTTTCAATTGAAGATAACCAGGTTGAGCCATACAGTAATAAAACACCTTATCCGATTCAAAAATCTGAATCGTGGATTGCCCGTAATTTCAAGCTGCTAAAATATGCGGCAGCGATAGTTTTTATCATCTTCATTTTTATACTGATGTTTTATGACCCGGATGCCGGTAAGAATAATTTGCAAACTAATTTACCTGAGATTCCGGATACAGTAGATTTTGTCATACAATCCCCCCGTGACCCTGCGCAGGATAAAAATTTGCCTGACGAAAAAAGTCTGATTGCCCGGCAGGATGTTACTGAACAATTTCATCAAAATATTTTACTTGAAAATTTTATCAGTCAAAGCAGAACAGAAAACCGTAACATCAGGATTCTTTCTCCAATACTTGATGAAGTTGTTTCAACTAATATTTCTTTCAAATGGAGAATGAATTCACATGCCGGCAATTTACGTTTTGTAATTGTCGACAATAAAAACAACACACAATACAGCACGATGGTTTCCGGTTCCGGACTTACAATAGAAAAGCGATTTAAAGAGGGATTATATTACTGGAAACTATACGCAAACGAAACTCTGGAAGCGGCTGGCAGATTTATCGTACAAAAATAATTTTAATTCCGGAATGAAGGTTCAACACACGCTGCGTGACTGGAACCACAAATCAAAAATACTTTCTCACCTTTTTTCAACAATTCTTTTACTACCCTCGTAAGCTGTATATTTCTTAAATCATTGGTGAATATCATCATCTCATCAAGGTAACCGGGCAGCCCATAACTATCATCAACATCCCTCCAGTCAGGTCCTTCAGGAAAATATTTTTTCCAGTACTTATCTATATCAATTACAGTTTTAAAATTATCCTGCTGATTAACATACTCAGCACGTTTGTAGTATTCGCTTATATATTCTTCTGGGCTGGAAGGTTTACCGTGTCGTAACTGTCCAAAGTACGGATTTAATATTTGTGCGAGTGCGATCTGCTCGGGTTCAAACTTTCTCAATAATTCTTTGGCAAGTTGTTCTTTGGATAAATCCCAGTTAAAGATATCCAGGTCATCGCGCTGAGAAAGATATTTAACATATCCGCCTTCGCCAAGATTTTCTACAGGATCCATTAAACCAGGTAATAAAAAATCCAATCTACCTTCAACAAGAGTCACAGTGGGTTTGAGTTTATTCCATTCATCTTCAATCAATTTTATTTGCGGATGATGCGGGTCTCTTGAATGTTCAGCACCGAAGATTACAAGGTTAGAATTGGATATTATTAATGGACGCGGGTGATCAATAATCAAATCATAATCTTTAAACGAAATCATTGAGTCGGAAAATACTTCTGAGGTGTCTTCAACTATGTAGTATGGCGGAGATTTCCAGGCTATTAAGTAAATTCCTGCAAGTGTTGAAATTAGCACTACTATAGCAATTAACATTATCTTAAATGATTTTTTCATTATAGTTTTTATCGCAAGATGACAATGATAATTTTAGAATTCAATAGAAAGGATGAACTATTTTTGGGAATGGCGTTTCTTGAATACTGAGAAGAATCGCAAAATAAAAATGAACTCATTATTTGTACCCCCGAGAGGAATCGCCCGCCTGAGGCGGGTAGGAAACTTATGCTCACCGCCTTGACCGCCCCTTTATTTCACTATCAAGCCGGGCTGGTATCCATCGCGCTACAGGGGCATATTGTCTTCTAATATTGACTTTATCTTTTTTCTAAATCGATTTTAAATCCAACGTAAGTTTTATCAGAATCCATACTCTTTAGTATATAACCATATTAATCCATTGGTGTAGAGTTTAAACAGGAACTAACTTAGTGTTGAATTGTACCCCCGAGAGGAATCGAACCTCCGACCAAAAGTTTAGGAAACTTCTGCTCTATCCACTGAGCTACAGGGGCATATTTTTTTCTAATATTGACTTTATCTTCTTTCTAAATCGTTTGTAAATCCAACGTACGTTTTATCAGTATCTATACTCTTTAATATATATATCCAATATTTCATATTCTTTCAGGAAACTTCTGCTCCCCGCCTTGACCGACTCTTTATTTTTACAGCCAAGTCGGGCAGGTATCCACTGAGCTACAGGGGCATATTTTTTCAAATTACGTGTATGAAAATAGTTAAGTTTCGATTTATTAAAAAGCTTGGGGTGTCGGTATTTAAGGTAAACCGTTAAAACGGTTGCCGGTTTGTTTTTATAAATATCCGGCGGGATAAATCCCGCCGAGAATTGTAAAAATAGTTTTACATATTAAGCCAGTATGTGAACTTAACCATAAAAATGTTATCAGCCTTTGCGTCCCACAGGCGGTTAACGGATTTTTTGAATTGAAATTCCCCGAGTTCCTCAAAATCCGATCGGCTTTGTGTCCAGACAAAATAAAGTACTGAACCTGGCAGATATTCCCATCGAAGCACTGCATTGCCTCTTAGTGATTTAAAATTAAAATCAGGGTTACTTATAGTGAATGGCTGCGCTGGTCCGCTTCCATCAGGATCAATCTCTTTTGTTTCATTATTTATGGTTGAACCATATTGCCCGTAAATCAAAAAGTCATAACTGGCTGGACGGGATAGTTCTTTTATGTTTGTGTATTTGCCGGATGAAATTAATGGCTGAACATAAAGCTGTAGACTTAGTTTTGGTGTAAAAGTCCAGTTCAATCTTATTCCGGCGGAAAATGTGGTCTGATCCAGTTCACCGAAAAGATAACGTCTGCCGAACGTAGCCGACGCAAGAGGATCATCGACTGCGCCTACGTATTGCATACTCTCAATATTTTTTCCGTAGGAGGGACTAATGGTTACAGATACATTTGTTGCAGGTCTTAACACAAGTTCCGGATCAACAGACCATTCGTATGAATTATCCGGTCTTTCATATCTGAAATGACCAAGACCAACCACCCAGTCTTTGCGGCTGTCTGAATTGGCATAGAAACTTACCTGGTAACCCGAATGGTTTCTCATCAATGGACCGCCGCGTGTACCACGATTGTTAATTGACTCGGGGTTGTATGCGAGGTTCCAGTTTATACTGTAATAATTTGTAAACTCATAATACCCGAAGTGATAAATACCATGCCAGGTTATGTTACCGTCAAAATCATAATTTCTGAATACTGCGCCGCCTAATTCAAAGTACCTGTAAAAGTCAGTTGGGTCTTTCCATGAATAACCTCCGCCGAGATGCATATTTAATACATCCGCGCGCCCGATAAAACCAACATCATTTACATCAAAGCTGGGTGTTACAAAACCAAATGCACTATTGAAGAATGAATTACCTTTTTGTTTGTTCAAGTAAATTCTTCCCGCGTAGCCGGTCAATGAAGTCGCCGTACTATCAAACCTGTTTGTCTTTAAGTCCGGTCGCTGAAAATAATGCTGCGAGTTTCTCTGAACATTTATTATCCGTTCATTACTTCCGGTAATATGACTCATACCAACCCAACCGGTTGTGACCCATGTTTTGGATGAATCAAGAAAGGTCCAGCCGTCAATGCCGCCGGTGAATGCATTTGAATTTATCTCATCACGTAGTCTTCCGTCTTTAAACATTCTTGATGTTACAGTAGAAATAAATCCGATAGCCTGCCTGCCTTCATCAATTTCTTTTTGCGCTCGAAAAATTCCATAATATGTGAGGGGTTCGATTTCTACATCAGACCTGTTCCCGTTCAAATCAATCTCAGCATGTTCCCTGGATGTGAGAGATTGGATTGTTCCAATGTTCCAACTGTTACTTATTTTACCGGTGAGTTTAGCAGCACCAAGTATATCAGTACCTGAAGGTATATCAGCATAATCAGATGAAGGCAAGCTTCCCTGCGGCACTCTTCCGATTCTTCTGCTGTAAAAGAAGTTAGGGTTCGACCAGTTGAATCCCCAATAATTCCGTGCACCGCCTTGACCGAATTCAAATATTGTTGATCCCTCAATAAAGAAAGGTCTCTTCTCGGAGAAATAAGTTTCAACGTCACTAAGATTAATAACTGCCGGATCTATTTCTACCTGTCCATAATCCGGAAACACTGTTGCGTTTAATGTAAGATTTGTACCGAGATTTGTTTTAAAGTCCGCACCAATTTTAGGCTGATATGTGGAGCCATCATTAAATGGATTATTCGATTCCGGATGAGTGTATTCAGCTCTGCCGGTTATATAAGGGAGAATTTCCATGTTACCGGGTTGATGAAGATTTTCAAGCCCGTTTAGTTCTGCAAACCTTGAAACAAAGCCGCTTTCATTTTTGGGTACCATTACAAGATAGTCATATTCATTCTTACGTGAGATTACACGTTTAACATTAACGCCCCATGTATTCTCATCCATCGCATTAAACCGTAACTGTGAGAATGGAATTTTAAACTCAGCAGACCAGCCATCTTCATTGATAATTGATTTGCCGTCCCATACTCCGTCCCATGAATCGTCACTCCAGTCGTCATTGTAAAGAACACCATCATACATAGTTCCAGCAGCGTTGAGCGCAAAATAATATCCGCTTCGTTTATCGTTGTACGGATCGATATAAACATAGATCATATCAGCATCAACATAAACATCTTTGCGGGCAAGTCTTGCAGTTATCGAATCGGGTGAACTGTCTGTCAGTTTCACCCCGAAGTAAATTGCTTCCGCATCATAAGCGATTGTTACAACAGTTTGTTCTGTCGCAGGCGCACCTTCAACAGGATCTTTTTGGGTAAAGGTGCTAAAGCCTTGTGCGTTCAACCAGATTTTTTCGCTTAATGCCCCATCCAGTTCAATAGTCTCGGATATCTTATGAGCCGGGATTGTTTTTTTCAGTTCTTTTGGTGTTTCACCCTGTGCGGCATTTGTTTTTGCTAATGCAACCAACAGCAGTAAAATTAATATTTTCATTCATCACCTTCGTTTACATTTGTTAAGACGGTTTAGATTAATTAATGTTTCCCGCTGAGGTTTATTTCTTAAGTTTTCTTAACTCAATTGTTCCAGAGCCTGTCTCAACATAAATTGTACTTCCGCCGCCGTTTAACTGATAATGTGTGATGATTGAAATTCCGTCCTTATTTTCTGTTGTTATCGGGAAATCAGATTTGATAGCATCATTATTTTTAGAATCACCCCAACCTCCTTCTCTGACCTTTGCGACGATTGTTGTTCTTGAATTTTCCGGGATATATAATTTTATATCACCAAACCCCGTTACAACTTTACTATCACCTGAAGCACCGGGATAAAAACTGACAACAAGATCACCTGATCCCGATACGACATTTACCTTATCTTCACTTGAGTGAAGAGTAATATTTCCTGAACCTGTAACACCTTTAACATCGCCGGATACATTGTCAACTTTAATATCGCCGCCGCCGGTTTTAACGACTGCAGTGCCGCCAACTTTACCAAGAGAAATATTTCCGCCGCCGGTTGTAACGGTCGCGTTACCACCTGTGTTTCCAACAGAAACATTTCCACCTGCTGTCGACACGGTCAGTGTTTTACTGCCGGTGGCAATCTGAACATTTCCGCCGCCGGTTGTAAATACTGCGTCACCGTCTACCACACCGGCATTCAGATCTCCACCGCTTGAACTTACAGTCGCGGTTCCTTTTATATTTCCTGTTCGAACATCACCACCTCCGGTAGTAAGTTTCACTTTACCGGTCACATCACTCAAGGTTACATCTCCTCCTGATGTGCTCGCATTTACTTCACCTGTAATAGCGTTAACCAGATGAATATCGCCTGCAGAGGTGACAATTTTCAGATTAAAATTCACGGGTACAGTTATGTCAAATGAAGTTCCATACCCTTGTGTAGCTCTGATTGTCAGGTCATTTCCATTCTGATTAAATTTTATGCCGCTGTAGATTTCTTCATCCTCATCAATATCATACTTAACGAGAATTTCATTTTTATCCCAGGACTTAATTTTGATATCACCGAAAGTTGTAACGATATCAAGTGTTCCTCCTTTACCGACTTTAAAAGTCTTTGATGACTGTGCTGACACTTCACCGGTTGAAATGAAGAGTAATCCTAGAATGAGCAAAAGATGCAAAGCAGATTTTTTCATGTTATTTGTTCTCCTGTAAAACAGTTTTTGCGTAGTAACGTATATAGTTGTTTTCATCAGTTCGCATCTTCTCCTTGAAAACTGAAAGATCATCCGGGCTGAATTTATACCCGCCTTTACCTGCATCAACCAGAGCTTTCATAGCATCTATCCTCATGCTTGAACTTGAATCGTTCATAAGCACGTACAGGTAAGTTTGTTTAATTTCTTCATCATACGGGAATTTAGTTAGCAGTTTAAATGCTTCGCGTCTCACTCCCGTATTCTCATCATACATTACTACATCGAGTACTGCAGATTTAATTTCCATATCCATTGAAGGTGATTCTTTGGAATTTATAAGACTCAGTGTGTTTAACCGCGTGCCCGGGTTATCATCATTTAGTATTGAGTAAGTTAGGATATTCTTAATATTTTCATCATCAATTCTTCCTTTAATACGCATTGGTCTGATAGCCTCAAATACAAACTCCACTTCCCCGTCGGAAACATCCTGGTCTAAAAACCTGACATTAGAAATTCTTACATCATTACTGTTCAAAACTGAACTTACACCATTATTGGGACTACCGTTATCGGTGAGCAGTACAGGGTCAGCAGGCTGATAAAAGAAAAGATATCCGAGTAACAGCCCGAAAATTAAAAGCGTCAGTCCCGATAAAACGGGTTTATAATTTTGAACCAGTAAAGATTTTACACTGAATAAAATACCACCCAAAAAATCCGGTTTGGATTTTTCCCTTCTGATAGCAGAACGAAGTTCCATTCTTGCTTCATTCAACAATTTATCGTCAACTTCAACGCTTCTGTTTTTATTGAGGATACTTTTCAATTTTAATAATGATTCTAATTCCTCCCTGCAATCAACACATTCTGAAAGGTGTGCTTCAAGCAAAACACGTTCGGTTTTTTTTAACTCACCAAAAACCGATAGATGTACTAGTTCTTCGAAATTCCTGTGTTCCATTTTTCTCCTCATCAATTATATATTGCTGCAAGTTCCAGGCGCAGCTTTTGAACAGCATCAAACAAATACTTTTTAATCGTTCCTTCTTTACAATCCATAATTTCAGCTATCTCTCTTATCTTATATCCCTCATAATGTTTAAGCACAAATGACATTTTTTGTTTAGGTGACAAATTATCCAGAGCCGATTGTATTTTCGAATCAGTCTCAATGTCTTCAAGTTTTTTATCCGGCGTCAACCCGGTATCAGCAATAGTTGATTCAAAAATATTTTCTTCGTGTTCATCTTCCGGTTTATCATAAAACGAAACCATCATCCTTTTTTTGTGCCTGCTTTTATAAGTAAGGCATACATTTGTTGCGATCCGGAACAGCCATGTTGAAAATTCACTTCGATGTTCAAAATTTTTCAGTCCGCGGTAGACTCTTAAAAAAACATCCTGGTATAAGTCTTTTGCTTCGTCCGGGTCCCGCACATATTTGAAAACCAGCGAAAGCACGTTCTTATCGTAACGGTATATCAATTCCTCGAATGCCAGGGCATCACCTTTTTGGGCTTTTATGATTAATTCTGAGTCTGTCTGCAGCATAATTTTTTATTTCTAAGCTGTTAGACTACGGGCACGTTTAAAAGGTTGGGTTACTTAATAAAAATTAATCGCTGATTTTTGTCTTTATCAGGTCAAATACCGAATCAATATTGTACGTAGGCTTTACATCTGCATTTCCGTTTGGAAAATACTTAACGCCTGTTGAAACAAGCGCAGTATCTATTCCGCATGCATTCCCCATCGCTATATCAGTCTCAAGCCTGTCACCTGTTAAAAGAACTTTTGACAGGTCGGAACCAAGACGCTGTTTAATTTCATTTATCATATAACCTGATGGTTTTCCAAAATGCTTTTCAAGTTTTCTGTGAGTTCGTTTTTCAAGTGCAGATATTGTAGCACCGGCATCGAGTACTTCACCCACATCCACAGGACAGGTATCATCTATATTGGCAGCATAGAATCTTGCACCGTTTTCAAGAGCGCGCCCTGCTATTTCAAGTTTTTCATAATTCAAAGTACGGTCCAGCGTAATAAGAACAATTTTAATTTTTAATGGGTCTTCCTCATACTTAAGACCTGCATCTTCTATCTCACTAATGAATATTTTTTCGCCAATCGCAAAAAATGTTTCTCCAGAATGATTTTCAGAAAGATATTTTTTTAATACTAATGTAGAATTTATTATTTCGTCCTTTTCAATTTGAAGTCCGAAACCGGAAAGGAAATTATAATATTCCTCAATGCTGCCTGTGGTTTTGTTGGAGATGTAAATTATTTTCTTCCCGATTTTCTTAAGATGATTTACTGTTTCTGCGGCTCTGGAGATAATACTGTTACCGCGATAAATTGTGCCGTCAAGATCAAAGATGAAATAGTCGTATTTTTCAATCATTTTATTTTACAGGATAAAGTTTATAAACCTGAACAGAATTTGGAGCAATGCTTATATTTAATACTGCGTCATTGCCTGATGTTCCCGCAGCCATTCCGGAAACACCTGAAATTAACTCCATGTAAGATACCTTTTTTATATCTATTGGCAGAGTAAAATTATCAATCCTTGACCCGGTATTAAAAACCACTATTACTTTTTCATCACCTAGTATTCTTTCAAATGCAAACACAGCATTATCATCATTTGAATAAAGGAAATTCAAAGCGCCTTTCTGTAATGCCTTACTGGAATTCCGGATTGATATCATCTTCTTATAGAAAAAGAATAATGATGTGTCCTGTTCAACACTGTACTTTCCAAAACCCTTTTTAAAACCCGATGAAGAATTAATTATCTCATCATCGTATTTCAGATCACTCCAGACCATTGGTTTGCGGCAATGCGGATCATCGGCACCCCACATACCAACTTCATCACCGTAATAGATCATCGGTGCGCCTTTATAAGTCATCTGGAATGCAAGCACCTGTTTTTGTTTTTCATAAACTTCCGATGTAGGCTTTGACGGATTATAGTCCTGATTTCCTTCATTTGCATACCTGTCAAATCCCCTATCGGGATTAAAGATTAATGAAGATAGCCGTTCAGTATCATGACTTCCGATTAAATTTTGAAGCACATCCAGATTTTCCGCCGGATAGTTTTTATCAATCTCCTTTAACTTCTGAATAAATTCCGATACATTAATTTTATTTTTCTTCGCAATGAAAAAGTCATTTACAGCGAAAGCAAAATTATAATTCATCAATGCATCAAACACACCATTTGCTGAAATAAAATCCGGTGATAGCTCCCACAGTTCACCAATAATTATCGCATCACGATTTATTGATTTAACAAGATGATTCCAGTCCCTCCAGAATCCTAAAGGCACTTCTCTCGCAACATCTAGCCGCCAGCCGTCAATACCGTCAGAAGGGTCGCCATCGTTATTTGGGTCCATCCATTTTTTAGTTGCATGAAAAACATATTGCTTTGGTCCGGGATTTAAATCGTTTTCAGTTCGGTTAAACTCCGGAAGTGAAGCGATATTCCACCAGCCTTTGTAATTAAATTCTCTTTGTGTAGTTGAAGGATCATCAAATGTGCGGACAATGAACCAGTCACGATAATTTGATTCTGCCTGATTCCTAACCAGATCCTTAAATGCCCAGAATTGAACTCCGACATGATTAAATACACCATCAATAATAATTTTCATTCCGCGCTTGTGAACTTCGTCAACCAGTTTAAAAAATAATGAATCAGCCGATGTAAATTTCCATGTTGATGGATCATCAGGAATTTCGCTTTCGATAATGATTCTGTCCCCGTCAGGATCGGGACCAAAGTTAACATCGATATGATGAAAAGTTGAACCATCATACTTATGAAGTGACACTGCTTCAAACACCGGGTTCAGATATATAGCTCCGGCTCCAAGTGATTTTATATAATCGAGTCTGTTTATCAATCCCTGGATATCACCGCCGTACCTTCGTTCATACATATGATCGCGGACATTTTGCCCCGCTTTCTTTTCCCAACCTGACTTTGAAAACCAATCTGACGTCCATTTACTAATTTCCCAACCTTCGAGAGGTTTGTCTGAATTAATAAAAACTTTTCCTGCCTCCGGATCATTAGTCAAATCACCATTGGCAAACCTTTCGGGAAATACCTGATACCACACTATACCTTTAGCCCATTCGGGAGGCGCTGATTGTGATTTTAAAACTGAGGCAGCACAGAAGCTGATCAAGAGGCAAAGAATTGTTTTTGTTTTCATGGTTGTAAGGTTTTCTTTATCAAAGTTAAAGCATCATTTAATGTATGAGGACTGTAACCAAGTTCAGTCTCTGCTTTTATTGTTAAGAGACTTTGATCTAATCTGCTTTTTGTAAAATGTTCTGAATTATTTCCATTGCTAATATACTTCGTATCAATATTAAATATTACTGCGATTCTTTTATTGAAATCGAAATCACTGATCAACTCTTTTCCACCGATATGATATATCCCGGTTTTTTTATATTCGATGATCTTGCTGATTGCCTGAACAACATCATCAGAGAAAACGGGGTTTGTAATCCTGTCAAATTCGTTGTGTATGATGGAATCATTTTTTATCTGCCCAATCTTTTCGTTCAGCAGATCATTTTTACAAATCCTGTTGATTCCAAAAACTTCACTTATTCTTACAAGAGTATAAATAGTACCACTGAGCTTTAGAACGTTTTCCGCCGCCAGTTTAGTCCGCTCATAATATGATGATGGATTTGGAATTCCTTTTTCACTATAAGGTCCTTTAAGTCCGTCGAATACTCTGTTTGTTGATATCTGAATTATGTGTGAATCCAGCACCCTTGCTACTTCTGTAATGAATTCAAGACTCTTAACATTAATCTTCCAGGTTTTTTCTCTCTCAATATCAGATTTAACAGGATGATTATAATCTGCAGTGTTTATTATGACATCAGGATAGAAGTCCAGAGCTGCACGTTTGAATAGCTCACGATTGGTAATGTCACAGGATAGATATTCAGCTTCATAGATATTATTCACGGGATTTAAAGAAGTTGCCAGAACCTGCACCCGTAAATGCCTGGCAAAAAAACTTACAAGACCTTGTCCTATAACTGTATTGGAACCTGTAATCAGTATTCTTTTTTTAATAAGATTGTCTGAGGATATCATCTTTTAATTGATTGATCTGTTTTGTGTCATTGTATGAAGTTATGAAAGCTGCGGCAGTGTTTGCAAACACCAATGCCTTCAGCAAATCTTTGTGCTTCAAATGATTGAAAAAAAACGCCGAGCCAAATACATCACCGCAGCCTATTTTATTATTCACTTCCACCTTTAATGCCGAATGATAGACCGAAGCAATTTCACCCCGGTCTCTATAAAAATATTTTGCGCCTCTTTCAGCTAATGTAATTATCACTACTCTAACATTGCAATCTAACAGCCAGCTCACAATCTCCATTTCGGTTTTAAACTCACTCAGACAAAATAATTCGTGTTCGTTCACCTGAATAATATCAGCACATCTTGCCCATTTTTCAAACTCCGGGATTATCCTGAACTTCCTGTTGTTTTCAAAATCCATGCCTCTTGAAAGTGTATGCACATCAAGGTAAAGTACTCCTGTTAATTCCTCCCTGATTTTTTGAAACTGATCTATGGAGATGTCAAACCCGGTGATCATATTAACAAGCACACCATCATAATCACTGCAAGAAAATCCGGTTTTCAATTCTGCTGTGATATTAACATATCGTTCTGATCTTTCTTTGTGCGGATCAACAGTCAGCCATACTTTTGGAATAGCATCAACTCTGGAAATATATTTTTTATCATATCGTTCATAAACATCTGCAAAGAGCTGATAATTATTTTCTTCAATTGAAGTGCAAAGCATTATTTCATCATTCGCATCTTTTAGTTGTGCAAGAGCCGCGGCTGCGTAATAAATTCCACCCGGGGCTACGACCTCTTCCCCATCTTTTATGTAATGGTCTTCTACTGTTTGTCCTATTACCAAAAGTTTCATTTCGATCAGAGTAAATTAATTTCCGTTTCAACTGAAGCCGCCAGTTGTTCTTTCATGATAAATGTTATTTTCTTTGAGTTCTGCAGGCAACCATACTTTTCAGAATAAACGGACTCATTAACTTTCAGGGTTTTGTTTACAGCATCACTCAATATTTTCAAAATAATCTTTTCCCCGGAACTTTCAAGGCGACAACTGTTTTCATCAATCTCATAAATCATTACTTCCGGGTGAAGATGAAAATTCAAAACAACTTTATGTTCGGTACCGCCTATAAATTCATCTCTGATTAATATTCTGTTCTCTTTTTTAATTGAATGAAAAGTCCGTTTACAGATTACCGGATCAGCAAGACGCGTATATGCGTAATGCTGTGCTGAAAGTACATCCTCTGATTCACTTGATATCCACTGAATTATTTTTGGTTTGGTAAGATCTTCTTTAATTCTGAACAGCCCATCAAATTCAGATAGCAGTTGATCATCAATGTATGCGGTGTTGTGACTCCTTACAGATCTCAGCCTGTTCCTTAACTCTGGGTTGGCATAAAACGAATATGTTCCAGAATCTACAATAAATTTTTTCTTTTTATAAAATAATTCAAAAGTAAAAGTATCATTATGACCCGGTGCGCCCTTTCCGCTGTTGCCGATTTCTCCGGCTTCAATAAAAAAGTGAAGCGATTTATTTCTTAAAATATAATGACCGCCATTTATAAATCCCTTTGAGGCTAACTCCTTTTGTTCAACGTTATCAGGTATTGTTTCTGAATTGGTTTCCGTTCCAAGTAATAATACCGACTCAACCGATACATTTGCCAGGTGAAAATTCTGGTGATCGGGATATAATTTAGCAGCAATTGAAAAATGTGAATGTTCATTTTTTCTTAAACTTAATGGAAGTATTCCGCTTGTTACTGAATCACCGATTTGCGGAACAGAGTTATCTTCTCTCAAATAATTTCTTAAAACCTCAAAAATTTTTATCAGAGTTTCATCGTACTTTTTAGAAACCGATTGACCTGATTTATTCAATATGATCCTGAACAGATATAACGCTTCAAGAACAACTGAATGTAATGGGACGGATTGTTCCCTGTTTACTCCATCATCATAAAACTGTGATCTGATCTCATACTCCAATCCTGTCTGAGAAAAACGCAGCAGTTTTTTTCCGTAATAGTCATTATGGTAAATCAATCCGCATGTACCAAGGGCAAGAAGATTTATAATGTAACTGCTGTCACGTGTAGAAGAGTAATTCAGGTTATTGTCTATAAATAAAGAATGATGAAGCAGAAGATCATTAAATGACTGAATGAATGAATCATCAATCAGTTCAGAGCCGATAAAAAAGCTGAAAGAGAATGCCAGATTAATTAATCGAATCGCAACTTCAGAGGTGTTAAGCCAGTTTATACCATGACAAAACCTGTTTGAAAGGACAAAACTTTTTATAAGCGAGATATATTTTTCAGTATATCTTTCATCTGAAGAAATAAGATATGCTTTACCAAGAGTATTTAGCTGGTGAAATCTTGCCAGTTCCCATGGAACTTTCAGATCTGTACCGTCCGGAAATGAATAATAGTCGTATCTCCAGGTCAAATTCACGTTCCAGACGAAACCGCTTTTAAAATCACAATGCCAGTTTATTTCTTCACCTAAGTCGGTTTCGCCGGAACAGCAAACATCATAAATATTGCTTACAACTTTTTCGGCTTCTTTGAGTATCTCACCGGCTTCCTCACTTGAAAGAATCGCATTTACAATTTTTTCTTTTTCCTGCGGGGTATCAAAAAATCTTAACGGATATTTTTCTTTAAAAATTATTGGTAATGTTTTTGTGCTGATAGAAGGCATTGATATACGCTTGCCGCTGAACGCCGAAGCTTCTACTTCACGCCTGAATAACTTCTGGCGAAGATAATTGTAATTGAAAGCGGTTAAATAATCTGATAATGCCATTATTAATAAAATTTATGGAATGGTTTAAAATAAAAAGAATCTTTATTTTGTTTACAGCATTCCATGAGTTTAATTATTATAATTTGGACTATATGAACACAAAGAATCTTGCGACAGCGTTTTGGATACTGACAGTCCTGAGTTTTACAGGATGTGTAAGTGTACAAAATAGTATTCCCGACTCTTCCGCTTCAGGAATAATCAGGATAGAAAATCTTAAAGCAAATCTTGAATTTCTTGCAGATGATCTGCTTGAAGGACGTGAAGCTACTACAAGAGGCGAAAGGATAGCAGGACTTTTTATCTCCTCGGAACTGAAAAAGTATGGGGTTCAACCTTTCTACAATGATTATTACCAGAGATTTGATCTTATTTCAAAATCATTTGATGAAACTTCCGGGGTGACTTATACGAAGTCCTCAGTTCAACTTAGTTTTAGTTTAAACCGTGATTTTTATGTTATCCGCTCATCGGCATCGGAGATTAATTCACCCGTTGTATTTGCGGGTTATGGAATAACTGCTGAAGAATTTAATTACGATGACTTTTCTGATATAGATGTTAAGGATAAAATCATTGCCGTACTTCCGGGTGAACCGGTCAGTGATGACGTAAATTATTTTAACGGCTCATCCGATACTCGTTATGCATCACTAAGATCAAAAATACTGAATGCAACTGCACTCGGGGTGAAGGGGATATTATTCCTTGATACAGACAGCAGCGGTTATAACTGGCAAAGAGGATATGACTGGTTTACAAAACCTGATCTTAGCCTTAAACCCGCTGAAGAAATATTTTCAATCCCTGTACTTTATTTTAATCAGGAGAGTTCTGCATTACTATTACAAAATGAAAAGCACTCACTTGAAAGTCTTCTTGCAACAGAAAAGACCGGAAAGATTATTCCTAAGTTTGATTTTCAGGGCAGTCTTTCGCTGACAATCAGATTAAAAAACGAGTTGAAGAAATCATTTAATATAATCGGAGTGATTCCCGGAACTGATGAGAAACTAAAGGATGAATATGTTGCAATCGGTGCACACTTTGATCATCTGGGTGTTTCAGGCGATAGTATTTATAACGGTGCTGATGACGATGGTTCGGGTATCGTCGCAGTTCTTGAAGTTGCCAATGCTATTTCAAAAATGCAGACTAATAAAAGGTCAGTGCTTGTAGTATTTCATGCCGCAGAAGAGAAAGGCTTGTTCGGATCAGAATATCTTTCAGACAATCTGGAAATTATGGATAAAATAGTCGCGCAGGTAAACCTTGATATGGTAGGAAGAGAAAGTGTTGATACAATTTATTCAGTAGGTTCTGATAAGATAAATCCATTACTTAAACAAATTGTTGAAAGAGCAAACACAGAAACTTCAAATTTTGTTTTTAACTTTAAGTTTGATGAACCGGATGATCCTGAAAAAATTTACTACAGAAGTGACCACTATAACTATGCGAAGCTTGGTATACCCGTTGTATTCTTTTATGATAATATGAAAGAAGACTATCACCGACCCTCTGATGAAGTGAATGAAATAGACTTTCAGAAAATCAAAAAGACGGCTGAACTTGTGCTGAGTGTAGTCCTGAAGGCAGCAAATTACGATGTCAATTTAAGAACAAATAAATAACTGAATAATTTTCACACTCTACTAAAGAACAAAAATGAAAATCGGAATTACCTGTTATCCTACTTATGGCGGAAGCGGAGTTATCGCAACTGAACTCGGAAAAGAACTTGCTTTCCGCGGACATGAAATTCACTTTATAAGTTACGCACTGCCCTTTCGTTTGAATCAATACATTGAGAATATAGTTTTTCACGAAGTCGAGATGAGCAACTACCCGTTATTTGAATTCCCGCTTTACAGTTTAGCTCTTGCAAGCAAAATGGTTGAAGTAGCCAATTATGAAAAACTTGATTTGCTGCATGTACATTATGCAATACCCCATGCAAGCAGCGCATATTTAGCAAAGCAAATGTTAAAACCGCTTAAAGATTTAAAAGTCACAACAACTTTACACGGTACAGACATTACACTTGTCGGTCTGGAACCTTCATTCCTTCCGCTTGTAAAGTTCAGCATCGAACAAAGTGATGGTGTTACAACTGTGTCGCGATTCCTAAAAGAGAAAACTTTGACCAACTATGAGATTGAAAAAGAAATTGAAGTAATACCAAACTTTGTCGATACAAATATTTTCAAACCGATCGAACACTGTTCATTCAAAAAACACATTGCACCAAAAGGCGAAAAAATTTTGGTTCATACTTCTAACTTCAGGCAGGTAAAGAGGGTAACCGATGCAATAAGAGTTTTTGATATTGTACACAAGGAAATCCCTTCAAAGCTGCTGCTGGTTGGCGACGGACCTGACAGATCTGAATGTGAAAGGTTAGCTCGCGAACTTAATCTTGTTGAACACATAAAGTTTCTTGGCAAACAGGATGGTCTTGTAGAAATATTGTCTGCGTCTGATCTTTTTTTAATTCCATCTCAATCCGAAAGCTTCGGGCTGGCAGCGCTTGAAGCTATGGCTGTCGGTGTACCGGTAATCAGTTCAAGTGTAGGCGGATTACCCGAATTAGTCCGGCATAATGAAACAGGATTCATCGCAGAAATCGGGGACGTTGACAGGATGGCTAAGTATGCAATAGACCTGTTGACGAACCAGCGTAAGTATGAATTATTTTCATCTGCCGCACGGGCAAGAGCTGTAAATAAATTTGATAAGTCAATTGTAATCCCGCTTTATGAAGAACATTATCACAAAGTGTTGAACAAATGAAAATATATTGTGCCGGTGCTATCAAAGGTGATATTACATTTCAGCAATACTACAGGGAAATTATAGAGATTATTAACAATGAAGGTCACCTCGCCCTTTCCGAACTAAACAAAGAATTATTTACCACGCAAAAATTAACTGACCGGGAAATATTTACACGTGATATTCAGTGGCTTAAAGAAAGTGATTTAATGGTAGCTGAAATTTCAGGTCCAAGTCTCGGCGTGGGATTTGAAATAAGTTTTGCTTTATATGTACTGAATATTCCCGTACTGGCTTTACACCGGATCGATTCGGCTAAAGTATCCGCTATGATTACCGGCTGTACATCCGATTTAATTGCTGTCCGGAGTTATACAGACAGTGATGAATTAAAATCTGTCATTAATAATTTCATTTTATATAATACCCCCGCTTGAAAGAGAGAGAATTTATTTCGTATTGGCTGAATAATTTTCAGCATGAAGGCATAAGGGATTTTCCACAGGATTTTATTCCGGCGAATGATTCACAAACCATAAATCTGCCTGGAAAAACTTTATTGCTTGGCAAAGAATTTTTTGGAGATATTGAAATACTTACGATTGATGGACTTGTATTCAGGCAGGTAAAGAGTATTCATTTTGCAAAGTATATAATCTATGCCAATAGAAATTTACCATCCCAGACTTACATCCCCGATGATGAAATTAAAATTTCTGAAGCCGTTAATTCTTATGAGGACTATATCGATTCTATCATAAGGCTGATAGGAACTGATTATAAAAAGAAATTTCCCGGGGAAAAGAATCAAAAGACTGTCGTGAATAATATCCTTCGTGCAATAAATCTTATCCGTTATTAATCCAGTATGATCGAAGTAAGTAAAAACATATATACTTACCTTGTTAATTTATATGGTGAGGAAAAATCAGCTCACTATCTTGATTATATTAAACAGGAACCGGCTCAGTACATACGTGTCAATTCACTGAAGACGAACCCGAATGATCTTTCAGAATTATTATTCAACAATTACAGGATTGAAACTAAAACAATAGACAACCTGCCAAACTCATTGTTGGTTCAATCCGGAAACGAGCTTATCGGAAAGACTGTTGAACACATCACCGGTTTGTATTACATCCAGAGCCTATCTTCACTGCTGCCGCCTTATGTACTCAAACCATCTCCCGGAGAACGCGTACTTGATCTTTGTGCTGCGCCTGGTTCAAAGTCAACACAGCTTGCAGAGTTAATGAGAAATACCGGCACATTGATAGTAAATGAAATTCAGTTAAGCCGTGTTAAAACTCTGGTTTACAATCTCGACAGGATGAATATCATCAATGCCGGTGTTTTAAATTTTAAAGGTGAGATACTGAGCAAGATTTATGATAACTATTTTGATAAAGTTCTGGTGGATGTACCTTGCAGCGGGTTAGGAATTATTCAAAAGAAAGAGGAAGTAAGTAACTGGTGGTCAACTAAACGTGTAAAAGCACTAAGTGAATTGCAGTTGAAACTTTTAATAGCGGCTATCAAAATGACAAAGCCCGGTGGTAACATAGTTTACTCGACATGCACTTTAACTCCGGAAGAAAATGAACTTGTAATAAATTCAGTATTAAAAAAATATCCTGTTATACTTGATAGCTTTGATCTGCCTGTAACAAATCAACAGGGGCTTACAAAATACGATGATGAATTACTGAGCAATGATCTTTCATTAACAAAAAGAATGATTCCATGGGAAGTTAATTCAGACGGATTTTTTCTTGCAAGGCTTATTAAAAAAGAAGAAACTCCTCCGATGGAAAAGTTATCATCACTGCGCGCAAAAGATGTTTTAATAACCGATTACAAAAACAAAAAAATAAATTCACACCTGCTAAGGCTTTTTAACTACTACGGCATTGATGAAGCCCTGCTTGAACGGTTTAGATTTCAACTTAAAAATAATGATATCTATTTTCATAATGCGAACTGGAGTGATGATAACCCAGGTATATATGAACGGATCGGCACCAGGTTTGGGTTAATTGACCGTAACGGTGAAATAATATTAAATACCCAGGCAGCACAGGTATTAGCTGAATACTTTAGAGAAAATGTTTATTATATTACAGAGGGAATAGAATTAAACAGATACCTTGAAGGCGGGATCTTTAAAAACAAGAGTACGATAAAAGGTCAGTGTGTGGTGAGTTTTAATAACAATGTACTTGGTTCAGCTGTGGTAACAGAATCCGGTGTTAAAAGCAGGTTTCCGCGTGCTAAACGTACGCAGGATATCCATAAAGAATTTTGAAAGGTTAAGTATGAATATTCAGATATTAGGCGATAGGAAATCTCAGGAATCAAAAAAAGCTGAACGGTTTTTCAGAGAGAGAGGAATTCCTTTTCATTACAGAGAATTGCCTGAAGATGGAATATCTGAAGGCGAACTGGATAACATTTGTAAGTCGATACCCATTTACGAACTGATTGATAAAACCGGGAAAGAATTCAGAAGAAAAAATATGCAGTTTATGGTTTATGACCTGAGACAGGAATTATTAACCAACGCCAAACTCTTCAAAACTCCGATTGTTAGAAATGGTGATGAATCTACAATCGGGTATCAACCTGATACCTGGACAAAGTGGATTTCCAAAGGTTAATTGTGGCAAAGAAAATTAATTCACCAACTCAAATAAAAGCTGCCGGAAATAAACCAAAAATCATTGAGGAATTTATCGGAAGAGTGAACAGCAATACTTCTTCTTTAAGTGTAGCAAAGATGACAAGCCCTTCCGGTTGGGTTGAACCAGGACAAAAACCGGAGTTTGATGAATATACAATCGTGTTAAAAGGAATGTTGAAAATAAAAACTCTTAACGAAGAGTTTGAAGTTCAAGCCGGTGAAGCAATTATCGTAAATAAAAATGAATGGATACAATACAGCACTCCCGGTCCTGAGGGTGCAGAATATATTGCGGTATGTCTTCCTGCTTTTTCCCCCGATACTGTTCACAGAGACGAATAGAATTTTTTACCTCATTATTTCAATTCAATTAATAAAAAAGACCGCTTCGTATTATCATAAAAAATCTTTTCTAAACACAAATAATCGTGAAGCGGTCTTTAAAAATAAATCAATACAACCGATTAAACATCGTAGTACATTGAGAACTCATAAGGATGCGGCTGCAGAGCCATCGGTTTGATTTCCTTTTCAGTTTTGTATTTAATCCATGTTGAGATCACATCTTCAGTAAACACATCCCCCTTAAGCAAATATTCATGATCTTCTGCAAGTGCATTAAGGGCTTCATTTAAACTTCCCGGTGTTGACGGAACATCTTTCAACTCTTCAGGTTCCATATCATAAATATCTTTATCGAGCGGCTGACCTGGATCGATCCTGTTCATTACGCCATCAAGCCCTGCCATAAGCATTGCTGAAAATGCCAGATACGGATTACAGGAAGGATCAGGACATCTGAATTCAACTCTTTTTGCTTTGGGACTTGATGAATACATAGGTATTCTGATAGATGCACTTCTGTTCCTTTGTGAGTAAGCTAAATTAACAGGGGCTTCATATCCGGGTACTAATCTTTTATATGAGTTTGTGGTCGGGTTTGTAAACGCAAGTAATGATGGAGCATGTTTTATTAATCCGCCTATGAAGTACAATGCCATTTCACTTAATCCTGCATAACCTGAGCCGGCAAATAATGGTTTTCCTTTTTTCCATAAACTTGTATGAACATGCATACCGCTTCCGTTATCACCAAAAATTGGTTTAGGCATATAGGTTACAGTACGGTTATTTTTTCTTGCTGTATTTTTTACAATGTATTTAAACATTAATAGCTGGTCTGCAGCCTTAAGCAATGGCTGAAATCTTAAATCTATTTCGCACTGTCCGCCGCTTGCAACTTCGTGGTGTTGTGCTTCGACATCAATACCGCTGTTGATTAGGTTGGTTACCATTTCATTTCTCAAATCCATTAATGAATCTGTTGGCGGTACAGGGAAATATCCTTCTTTGTATCGGGGTTTATATCCGAGGTTCGGTCCTTCTTCCCTTCCGCTGTTCCATTTTCCTTCAACTGAATCAACAACATAAAAACTTCCGTTAGGTTGTGAGTCAAAGCGGACATCATCGAACACAAAAAATTCTGCTTCAGGTCCGTAATAAACTGTATCTGCTAATCCAGTTGAGATTAAATATGCTTCAGCTTTTTGAGCAATGTTTCTCGGGCATCTTGTATATTTTTCTTTTGTAGCCGGTTCATATACATCGCAGATAAGGCTCATTGTCGGCGCTTCGATGAATGTATCAATGAATGCGGTATTCGGATCAGGAATGATGAGCATATCACTTTCGTTAATCGCTTTCCATCCTCTTATCGATGAACCGTCAAATCCGTATCCATCTTCAAAACTGCTTTCACTGAACTGCGAAACAGGTACAGTGAAGTGCTGCCACTGTCCGGGAAAGTCCATAAACTTTAAATCGACAAATTTTATTCCTTTAGATTGAATTTGCTTAAGAACATCAGAAACGGGCGAGTTGGTTTTAGCCATAAATTTTCCTTTTGATTAATTAATTAATTGAAATATTTTTTTAAATATCTATTGAAGTAGAATCTTTTATCGTTGAAAGCACAAAAGTTGTTTTTGTTGCTATTACTCCCTGCCAGGATTGAATCTCGCCGAGAAGTTTCTCAAGTGCTTCGGTATTTTTAACAACAGCTTTTAAAAGATGTGAACCTTCACCCAGCACTGAATGGCATTCAAGTATCTGAGGCATCTTTTCAATTTTTGTGATAAGAGTTTTATAGTGTTTTGAAGATTCCATAATCACAGATATGTAAGCCATAATATCAAAGCTGAACATTTTCTTATTTAACTTCGCATGATAACCTTCAATAACACCTTTCTCTTCTAATTTATTTAAACGCTCACTGACCGATGGGATGGATAATCCGACAGCTTCAGCAAGGACATTCCGCTTGGTTCTGCCGTTTACCTGAAGCATATTGAGAATTTTAATATCTAAGTCATCTAACATAATTTCCCTTAATATATTAAGTTGTTCGGAAAAGATGGTTAGAAATATAAGGCGTGATGCTGCCTCAAGCAAGAGTCAAAAAAAATAATTTTTAGGTGAAAATATTCGAAATCAGCTTGATTTCAGCTTTTTATACCAAATGAAGTGAAATATGTCCCGGACTGTTTTACTGAATTGAATAACTCGAAATTTACAGGATTTCTTTCCTGCAGTTTGTGAAATAAATGGTATTGAACCGCGATGTTATTCAACGATTTTATTTCAACACCATTTAGCTCAAGACGGTATTGAATATCCGTATCTTCGCCAATTGAAGGGGCTTCATATCTTTCGTCAAAACCATTGATATCAATGAGATCTTTTTTGTGGATTGAAAAATTACAACCGAGCAATCCGCGTTTTTTCTTATTGAATATCTTCCGCAAATAACTATTCCGGAAATAAAATCCCTTTTCAACATCAATAGATTTTCCGAATAATCCGTCATCAATAAGTTTTAATAAGTTATTCTCCAGGTACTTTTCTTCAACACGCTGCGAAGTAAGTTGATTTGTTATTTTTTGAGAGAGATTAACTCTTCTTCCCGTCAAACAAATCTTTTCTTCTTTGTGGTTGAAATGTTCTTCAACAAAAGCATAATGAGGTATGCAATCGCCGTCAACGAACAGAAGATAATCAGATGATGAGGCAAGGATTGCTTTGTTTAAGATTCTGTTCTTTCGGAATCCCTTATCATCCTGCCAGATGTGTTTTACCGTGAATGGATAAGTTGATGCAATTGATTCTATCTTTTTGACTACATCCTGAGTTGATCCATCATCAGCGATTATGATTTCAAAATTATTAAAGGTTTGATTTTGGAATCCCGCTAAAAGAAGTTCAAGATATTTTATCTTGTTATAGAAAGAAATGATAACTGATATTTCCGGTTTCATCAATTATCGTCTGAATCAAGATTAGCAATTTTCTTTTTCTCAGCGGATCTGTTGTAGGCTTTTCTTTTGGGCTCAATCTTTGGAGGTTTCTTGGCAACAGGAATTCTTTTTTTCTTTTTTTTCACAACTATAACATCTTTATCCTTCGCCTTATCCTTAGACTTTTTCATTCCTGCTTTCTTCAACTTTTCATCTCAGAAAATTGCGTATATAAAAGGCGCTAACGCGGAGCCTTGTGTAATCATAATAAGTCCGCCGAGCAGAATTAAAAAAATAAGTATCGGCGCCAGCCACCATTTTTTACGAACTTTTAGGAAGTCCCAAAGTTCTGATAATATTGAAAGTTTGCTCATAGTCTTCTCTATAATAATTAAAACTGTCTTTCGTAATCAATTCGTCCGGGAATCTTTTTGTCCCGTTTAATCCAGTATGATTCCTTTTTCTGCTTCCAGTTAAGATCAAGAAATTCTTTGCCGGCTATTTTTGCAATCCATCCGATTGGAGTAAGTATCAGATAAAACAAGATACTCAAAATCACCCGCGTCATAAACCAGCCGATTATAATTGCAAGCGTCATCCATATCTTGTTTAGCGGACGAAGTACCTGCGGAGAAACGATTGCGGGAATAATCAACAATAAGGCGGCTAATCCAAAATAGAAATATGACGCGCGCTCATAATAAAACAGAACTGCGCTAATAATAGCAATAACAATCCCGACAGTTAATCCGAATTTTCTTAAATCTTTTTTTGTCTCTTTTATATTTTTTATTTCTTCAAGAATCATTTTTAATCCAGCACAAATTCTTTTTTCCAGTCTGTATCATCTATCAACGGTTTTTGATGTATTTTATTCAACAGATAATTTCCAAGTAAGAGGTAATCGATATCTGTCCTCATAAAACATTTATAAGCATCTGCAGGAGTGCAGACAATCGGTTCGCCTCTTACATTAAACGAAGTGTTGATGATTACACCATACCCGGTCTGTTCCTCAAACTTCGATATCATTTTGTGATATAGCGGATTTGTTTCCTTATGAACCGTCTGTATCCTTGCAGAATAATCTATATGCGTTATTGCCGGAATATCCGAACGAACAATATTGAGTTTGTCAATGCCGAAAAGTTTTTCTTCCTTACTTGTCATTTTTTTCTGACGGTTTTCTTTCACATCTGCGACAAGAAGCATATACGGACTTGCAACATCCATATCAAAATATTCATTAACTTTTTCGCCAAGGACAGAAGGAGCGAAAGGACGGAAACTTTCCCTGAATTTTATTTTCAGATTCATCACAGCCTGCATCTTAGGCGAACGCGCGTCGCCGATAATAGATCTTGCGCCGAGTGCACGCGGACCAAATTCCATTCTTCCGTTAAACCAACCGATAACTTTTTCTTCATTAATATGCTTAGCAATTACATCAGGAATTTCTTCATCATTTAAATATTGATAGTCAGCTTCTTTTGATTTTAAGAATGAAAGTATTTCGTTATCACTATAAACAGGACCAAGGTATGAACCTTTTTGTGAATCACTTAATTCTTCAACCTTTCTTTCATTACCTTCATACTGATACCAGGCAGTTAAGGCACAGCCTAAGGCTCCGCCTGCATCTCCTGCTGCCGGCTGAATCCATATATTATCAAACCATCCCCGCTTTAAAAGTTTTCCATTAGCAACACAGTTTAAAGCAACACCGCCTGCAAGAGCAAGATTTTTCATGCCTGTTTCTTTATGAACGTGCTTACCCATCTTAAGTACAATTTCTTCGGTAACATCCTGAACTGATCTTGCAAGGTCCATTTCCTTTTGAGTAAGTTTTGATTCAGGTTCCCGCGGCGGACCTCCAAACAACTTATCAAACTTTGAATTTGTCATTGTAAGTCCGGCGCAATAATTAAAGTACTCCATGTTCATTTTGAATGAACCGTCGTCTTTAACATCCATCAGTTCTTTCAAGATAATATCTTTGTACTTAGGTTCGCCGTAAGGAGCCAGACCCATAACTTTGTACTCGCCGGAGTTAACTTTAAATCCGGTGTAATACGTAAACGCTGAATATAGTAATCCGAGTGAATGGGGAAATTTTATATCTGCGTGAATTTCAATTTTGTTGCCTCTGCCTATTCCGTAACTTGTTGTTGTCCACTCGCCCACTCCATCCATCGTGATAATAGCGGATTCATTAAATGGTGACGGATAAAATGCCGAAGCAGCATGTGATTCATGATGTTCAGGAAAAATGACTTTCCCTTCATAACCAAGCTGGGTCTTTATCATTTCCTTCATCCATAATTTTTCTTTTATCCACAAAGGCATAGCTTTGATAAAAGATTTAATTCCAACCGGGGCATAAGCAAGATAAGTTTCAAGCAGGCGTTCAAATTTTAAAAACGGCTTATCATAAAACGCGACAATATCAAGATCGCTACTCTGAATCTTAGCATAGTTCAAACAAAAATTAACAGCATTTACAGGAAAGTTGTGATCATGCTTTTTTCTGGTAAATCTTTCTTCCTGCGCCGCAGCAATTATTTCACCATCCTTAACAAGGCAGGCTGCGCTATCGTGATAAAATGCGGATATACCTAAGATGTACATTAAACAGATTCTTTAGTTGATAATCAAAACAGATTGAAAATTCATTATTTTAAAGATAGAGTATTAGATGCTTATTCTCAAAACAATTTAACGGCTATACTGCGGTGATAGCTTTGAACATTGACAGAAGAAGAGGACAAATTGAATTTATCTAAAAAGCAAAAAGATTGGCTCGACAAAAATAAAAAAGCTACAGCAAATGAAGTCGCAAAAGAATTTAAAATAAGTGTTGACGAAGCGGAAAAATTTTTGAAAAACAATCAAAAGACCCGCAGAGTTTTTTATTTAATAATGCTGTTAATTCCTGTAATCTTTTTTGTTTTGCTCGAGGTTGGACTTAGAATTTTTGATTACGGTAAGGAAATACCTCAATGGGTTGATGCTGGAAGAGGTAAGCTGATTATAAATCCTGAAGTAGCCAGAAGGTATTTTAGCCAGGTTAAAAATATCCCCACAACAATTGAAGATGTTTTTGATAAAGAGAAAAAACCAAACGCATTCAGAGTTTTTGTTCTTGGTGGAAGCACCGCTGCCGGATTCCCATATATGCCGATGGGTTCATTTTCACGTTACATAAGAAAAAGACTTGAACTAAACTATCCAAACACACCCATTGAAGTTGTTAACATCGGGCTATCTGCTGTCAACACTTACACATTGCTTGACCTTGTTCCAGGCGTGATTGAGCAAAAGCCTGATCTTGTATTGATCTATGCTGGGCACAATGAATACTATGGCGCACTTGGTGCAGGATCAATGGAATCCCTTGGTACTTCAAGAACAGTTGTAAAATTGCTGCTTCAATTAAATAAATTTAAAACGGTTCAGCTTGTGCGTGATATTTTAGCATCGATCATTACAACTTTCAGTTCAGAAAATGAAAATGATGAACCGGGTACTCTAATGTCGCGGATGGCGAAAGATCAGTACATAGAATTTAATTCCGATAAGTATGCACTTGGACTTGAACAGTTTGAAGGCAATATGCGCGACATACTTGATATGCTTAAAGAGAATAATGTTCCTGTTGTTATTGGAAAACTTGTAAGCAATTTAAAAGATCAGAAACCATTTGTCTCAATACAGTCTGAGAAATATCCAACGGCGCTGAGTGTATTTGAGGAGGCGAATCAAAAACTTAACGAAGGCAAAATACTTGAAGCAGATTCATTATTCAGACTTGCCAGGGATCTTGACGGATTAAGATTCCGTGCATCTGAAGAAATTAATTCCATCATTAACAAATTAAGTTTAGAATACAAACTCGGTTGTGTAAAGTCTGACTCCATTTTTAATGCAGCAAGTCCGCTTGGAATAGTCGGCGATAACCTGATGACTGATCATCTTCATCCCAATATTGAGGGCTTCTGGATTATGGGCAAAGGCTTTTACGATGAGATGGAGAGAAAGAATTATCTGCCCCAAAATACGAAACCGGTCATAGCACCTCATTCGATTGATAATGTTACACGTGCAAATTTTCAGTTCACTGATCTGGATTCAATTATCGGGAACAATAGAATAGCATTGTTGAAGAATGACTGGCCGTTTATTGATAAGTCAAAAGCAAAGCGCCGCGCCGAATTATTTAATCCTGTAAGTTTTGTTGATTCAATCGCACTTGAAGTGATGAACAATAAAGTATCGTGGGCTGACGCACATCTCAAAACTGCTGCAAAATATTTTTCAAACAAGGATGTTGCAGGATTCCTGAAACATATGGACATTTTAATTTATCAGTACCCCATCGTTGTCGAATATTATGATGAAACGGCATTGAGTCTTCTCAAACATCAGTTTTATGATCTGGCTTTAAAGTATCTAAGTGCGAGGTTTAAGATTGAGCCGAGTGATTACTCCGCAAAGTGGTTAGGAAATATTGCGTTGTTTAAAGGCGATGCAGAAGTTGCGGCATTTTTTCTTAACAAAAGTCAGGAACTGAATAACAAGGACCCGCAGGTTTATTATAATCTTGCTGGCGCTTACGCAAAGCTAAATGAACTTCAAAAAGCACTTGATGCGGTGAATAAGTGTTTAGCTCTTTCACCAAGTTACCCTGCAGCACAGAATTTAAAACAACAGTTGTCCACTGCGGTCGGTAGAAATTAAAAAGCCGGTTATAGGAACCGGCTTTAGTCTGAATCATTTTAATATTTATTTAAGTAAAAGCATCTTCTTTGTTGAATTATAATCTCCTGCTTTTAACTTATAAAAATATATCCCACTGCTGAGGTTTGAACCATCAAATTCAACTTCGTAAGTGCCTGCGGATTTTTCGGTGTTTACAAGTTCTGTTACTTCCCTGCCGAGTGCGTCATATACTCGCAGTATCACACGCACAGGGGACGCATAATATGCGTCCCCTACAGTGAATTGTATCTTTGTAATTGGGTTAAACGGGTTTGGATAGTTTTGTTCAAGATTGAATTCTGTTGGTATTCCATTCTCAATTTCTTTTATATCAGTAATTCCGCTTCCTGTTTCATAAACTTTGTAACCCCAGGCAGGCAATGTTACTTCAGCATTCTCACTAAATGAAACTGAATCATCTGTAAATACATCTCTGTAAGTACCGGGATATAATGTGCCTTGCAATGTAAATGTCTGAGGCTGGTTTGTAAGGTTCAAAATCGCAAAAACTTTGTCCTCATCTTTTTGTCTGACGTACGAAAATATTGCGGTATTATTTGTTGTTGTAACTCTCTGCAACTGTCCTCCCGCAGCACCATTCCATAATGCTTTGTTAAACTTTTTTAATTGGAACAATCTAGTATAAATTTCCGCAAAAGGACTTGGCTGCCAGATTATCTGGTCTTTATTAAAAAATGCGAGACGGTGATTTAATCCTGCTTCCTGTCCGCCGTATATCAACGGCATACTTCTGAATGTTGATGTTAATACTGCAAATACTTCAGCGGCGTTACCGAACATTTCATAAACAGTTCCATGCCATGAGTTTTCATCATGATTTGATGTAAAATATAACCTGTAATATGGAGCCGGGTAGTTGTTGTTCTCCTGAGTAGCAAAAGAATTTATTACATTTGCATTGTTCGTCCCGGCAACAATGTTAGGAAGGATGCCGGTACCAAAAGCAAGCAGGTTCCATGCATAAGTGATATCAAAACCTGCTGTATTGTATTGCGAGCCGTTATCTTCGGCAAGCATAAAAATGTCGGGTTTGCCGGTTTTCAATTCGGTGATCGCTTCAGCCCAGAAATCAAGCGGCATAAAACCAACTGCGTCACATCTGAACCCATCAACACCAACTGAGTCAACCCAGTATTTCATTACATCGATCATATAATCTCTTAGACCCTGTTCACTGAAATCTAGTTGAATTACATCTGTCCAGTTAGTTCCCGGCGGAGGAACAAAATTTCCTAGTCCATCCTGCACATACCATTCAGGGTGTGATATTGTAAGCACATTATCCCAAGAGGTGTGGTTACCGACCCAATCCATCATTACATACATTCCTTTTGCATGGATTGAATCTACTAATGTTTTAAAATCTTCAAGAGTTCCGAATTCGGGATTTATTCCGTAGTAATCTCTTACTGAATAATAACTGCCAAGCGTACCAAGCCTGTTTTGTATACCGATTGGATGTATCGGCATAAACCATAAAATACCCGCGCCAAGATCTTTTAGTCTGTCAAGATGTGTAGCAAATTCTGTGAATGTTCCGGAGGCAGTGTATTGTCTTACATTTACTTCATAGATGGGAAGATTGTAAGTCCAGTCGTGATGTGTTTGTGAAAATAAATTTGTCTGTAAGAAGAGTAATAAAAATAATGTTATTACAACGTTTCTGAGGTTTTTCATAATTATACCAATATTCATAAAAACTATTAACTAAAAACAAGTGCTATAAAAAAACATCAGCCGGGTTAAGAACATCCCGGCTGATGATAATTTTGTATCAAATAAAATTTACACGTGGTAAAATTTATTTAACCAACATCATTTTCTTTGTAGCCATAAAGTTATCCGTGGTAATCCTGTAGAAATAAATTCCGCTGCTGAGATTAGAAGCGTCAAAATTAACTTCGTAATTACCGGTAGTGAATTCGCTGTTAACTACTGTAGCTACAACTTCACCAAGCAGGTTGTAAACCTGGATGTTCACAAGACTCTGTTTTGGAACACTGAACCTGATCATTGTAGTCGGGTTGAACGGGTTCGGATAATTCTGCTCGAGTGAATATGATTCAGGTAAAACACCTGGAATTTCATTAACATCTGTAAATGGTCCGACTTCTTCCGGCTTTGCTGAGTTACTCCATACATCAAGAGGCATGGAATAAGGACTTGTAAACTGGTTTGGAGCCGGCTGATTAATAAATCTTACTCTGTGATCAACCTGACCACCAGCTTCCAGAACTATACCAGCAGATGAATTTGAATACCCATAGTTGTACATGAAACCATTGAAATTAGGTCCGACCAATGTTAATGTACCTGTGTAGATCATGTCAGAATTCGGATCGGTTAACTGAAGTACTCTTGGGTTTGAACCCCATTCTAAGCCGTTAACAGAATAGTAAAGCGGAAGCTGAGGCATCCAGAATACGCTGTCTGTTGCAGGATTAAATACAGGGCTTGTTCCCTGGGTATCTGGTAATGTTGCATAAGTCATGTCAACACTGAATTCACACATAACTGTAGTACCTGTTTGAATTACCCATTCAGGTCTTACACCATCAAAATACTGAAGACCAAGTTCCTGGTTTGCCTGACCCATAAATACAAACGGACGGTCACGGTTTCCACTGTCTGTAGGATCAAGTGAAACTTCCCAGCCGGTATTTGCATAAGGGGTGCTGCCAGTTCCATTCTGAATAAAGAATTTATAATACCATTTGCTGTTGAGTATTTCCTGGATGAAAGGAACATCAAGGAACCAGTTATCAGGATTAACAATGTTCTGATTCATAAGTGCCCTTGCAGGATCAGATGCACTCCATCCATTGAAACCACCGCGAACCTGAACTGAGTCGACACTAGGATTGAAAACACCAAGAGTTGACAGAACGCTCATATCAACTTCGAAGAAAATATTTCCGTCAGCACGAACTTGGTTCGGGTTAACGTTATCCCAGAATCTATAAACAGTATCCATGCCATCATGGATTCCATAGATTCTATTATGATCGTTTCCGAAAATATCATCACCTTCCTGCGGAGATTCCCATGTTCCTGTGCTTGCGCCGCCTGTGCTCCAGATAAATTTATAAATAGCATGGTTACCTGAGGTCAATGTTGATACTGTTCCGGCAAAGATCGTATCGTTATCTGCATCAAACAACTCAACAGCTCCGTTACCCCAATCGGTAAAGTTACCCGCAACATATACATTATCATTTGCAGGATCAAAACTTCCCTGGGCTGGGCCACGCATATCAACCTGGAAATCGATTGAAGATGTGATTCCGGTGTAAGGAGTATAGTCATTAAAGAAACTGACTGGTAGAGTCATGTTTGTTGTTCCAACTGCAACTGATCTGTCGCCATGTGTTTCATCTTTACCATCCCAACCAGTACCAATATTAAATTTGTACCCGTATGTTTGGCTTCCTGCCATTGAGATAGTGATAGTGTAAATACTATCATTATCTGCGTCAGACATGATTTTTTCTGTATTTGCCGGAGGTTCATTTAACCAGTTATTAAAACCGCCCGGACATGTAACAACCTCAGTAGCAGGATTAAAATAGCCGGTAGCTATCTTAACACCCATATCTACCTGGAATGTTACATCCACGTTCTGCGCCTGCATACTTGCAAAGCTCAGAAGTAACATCACAGAAAGTAGTGCGAAGATTTGTTTCATACATTTTCCTTTCGTTTAGTTCGTAAGTTCTCCTGATTGGAGCATTTGTTAATTATTAAAATTTTAATTTAACCGCGAAACTATGTGTGTCGCCTAAATATTCAAATTTCTGAAACGCATAATCAAAACCAAAATCAATGACCTCTAAACCATAGTTAACTCCAACACCAAAGGTCAATCCTTCCTGGCTGTCTTCAAGGAATAATGCCTTGTATCCGCCTCTAAGACAAAGTATATCATTAAATAAAGACAATTCACCGCCAAGGTTCAGGTATTCTGAATTATCATTTGAATGAGTTGCATCTATAGCTAATGTAAAACTTTGTTCTTCCATAAACTGGAACTCTTTCGATACACCTATCTGAAGTTTAAGCGGAAGATCAAATTTATCAGTTTTGTAGTATGCATCTGTTGTTTCATTATTACCTTCGCGGTCAGGGTCAGAATCATGTCTTACAAGAAGATCCTCTCCCGAAATCTGCATCTTTGATCCGTAGTTTGATATTGCACTTGAGAACTTGATACCGTAAAAAGGCGTATTAAAAATTGTTCCTATATCAAATGCGACTCCGTCTGCAGATGAGTTGAAGATTATCTCTCTTATATACTTTACGGAAATACCCGCAACAAAATCATCAGTTATATTTCTTGCGTATGTAAGACCGAAAGCATAACTGGCTGCAGTAAATTTTTCACCCGTTCCTTCAGGATATAGTTCGGTGGTTACATCCATCTGACCAAAGTCAAGACTTGTAACACTTGCACCTAAACTTCCTAATCCTTCAATAGGCAGTATTATAGCGGCGTAATTAAGTCCTATATCAAGCCCTTTGAATAATTCAGAGTGTGTGAAAATTACTGTGTATTTGTTCTGTGTGGCAGCACCTGCCGGATTCCAGTAAAGTGCCGTTGCATCATCTACAATGGAAGTAAACGCGCCCCCCATTGCATTAGCACGAGGACCGACACCGATACTAAGAAATTTTGCGGCGGTGGTTCCGGTTTTAGTTATCTGGCTGAAACCATCCGATTGAAGTGCAGCAAACAGAACCAAGGTTAATATTATAAACTTTTTCATATACTATATATCTCCATATATAATTTCATTCCTGTTAAAATTTTGCTTCACTATTTAATGATAGCAAACTTTCCGGTTTTAGTTCCAATGCCGGGTGCTTCAATGTGATAGATGTAAATTCCATATGAAGCAGACAGATTATCCCTGGTTAATAGATTCCATTCAGCTGTTCCGTCGTTAAGCGTACTTTCATGTTCAATCTCTGCAACAAGTTCTCCGTTGACGGTAAATATTCTTATTGTACATTTATTCGGCAGATGAATAAAGTGGATTGAACGAGGACCGCGTCCGCTTGAATAAGGATTCTTAGGTTCCCATTTAGCTGTAGCTATATATGGATTCGGAACAACTTTTATATTCTCCATATCAAGTTTTGCCTGTTCATTGTCAACATAAGCTGTTTTGGCAACGAACCTGAAAACATCGTTTGACAGGAATGGTTTAATAATATTTATTATTGCCGAATCTCCTGATGATGGAATTACAATATTAGCAGCGCCAACTCTTGCAAGAGAGAATTGCCAGCTTGGTGCAATTGCTGTATCAGTTATCCCGGATTCCATAAACACAATAATATCATTCCTTAGAGAGCCATCTGAAGAAAATACTCCTGAACCGGTACCTGCAGTATCAATTTCAATAAAAGCAAAGTCAATAAACTTAGCCTGACTTACATTATAAATCTTAAAGTTTACCGGCTTAGCTGGGAAGGTTATACCTGAGTAAACAAAACTTCTTGAAGTATCAAGCCCAACATCTCCAAAAATAATTTTGTAGTCATTAGGTTTTTCAACCCCTTTAGGTTCTGTTGGTCTTGGCGGCTTAAACTTCTCAACATTAAATCTTGTGACACCCTGGGTACTCCACCTTGATTTAACAGTATCCAGTTCAACTTTACTTGAGTTAATAAATGATAATTTAAATCCATCTGTTATCAATCCTTCATCATTGGATTTAAAGTTGGTCGCCTTGTCAATCAGTAAAACATTTGATGTAGAATCAAGTAGTGAATAATTTTTAGTTGTGAGAGTATCTGCCGCTCCTGTTATAGTCGTATCTTCAAAAGTTATATAGTAAACGTGACCATCTCTAATATTATTAAGATCTATAATCTCGTAATTGACTTTACTTGTGGTAAAGCCCTGGACTAATTGTATCTCACCTAATGTTGAAGGCTGATAACCGGCAACAGGCGCTTCGGGTGTTACAACAACAACATTAGATCCTAATTTATTAACTGTACCATCAGGATTTAATGAAATGCTTATATCGCTTTCAGAAGGTGCGATACCGCCAAATGTATAACCGAAATCATAAGCAGTAATTGCATAGTAATATGTGAATCCGTTCCGGGCTGATGAGTCAACCCATGAATGCTGTAACCCGGTATCGGTTCCAAGATTAAAATGAACTCCTTCAAATCCAACTGAGTCGTAACCGACAATACCATCTTCAAGATCGAATTGTTTTATTGGCAATAAAAATGTCGGTGAACCCTGGGCATTAGTAATTACTCTTGCATCAAGAAATGCCGGATCAGAAGCCCTGTAAATTCTGTAACCTTCAAAATCATTTCCAACTCCACCGATATTTGAAATGTATTTATCAAAACTGGATTCAGCAACATCGTCCCAGTAGAGTGTTACTTTGTTATCTCCTGCAACGGCTGTGAGTTTTGGGCTCAGCGGTGCATTGGCAAACTGGTAGTCATTATTATAGGTTTCCTGTGCACGGAATTTTTTATCAAGTACTGCCTGTTTCCTTATTGTTCCGTTTGGATCAGTTGCTGGTCCGTTTGCCAGAATGATAGCAAGTGAAACTGGCTCTGTTTGTCCGGGTAACAGCGGGAATAATCCTGAAGAAGCAAAGATATTATATTCACCTGCTACAGCATTGGCGGGATCAAAAAAGTTACCGGGAACCATAAAATTATCCCATACGAATTCATCTGTGTACTGGTCACTCAACCCTTCTGATGATGGTCTGTAAAATGAACCCGTAATTCCAATCTGATCTGTCTCGGAAACATCTGTAACATCAATATTTGGTTCTCCGGGGAGATTATCACGACCGGGTGTCGGCTTACCATCATTTTCACCTTCATCACCTGTTTCTGCTAAACCATCAAGACCAACATCATCAGTTGCAATGTTCCAATCACCATCGTCATCAATTCCATTGTCTCTTGATTCATCAATCATATCATCGATGCCTTCATCCATAAACTCATCAACGGCATCGTTGTTATCATTATCAATTCCATCTGCGAATTTTTTCCCGAGATCTTCCGCCTTAACATCATATAAAATTATGTTTGTTCCGGGAACTTTATACCTGTAATAAGGTGCATCGTTTGCAGCAGCAGTAATCATTTCCTGGGTTATAACAGGACTGCCTTCTTCACCGTCATCATCATTATCAATAAAATCAGTATATGCCCTGCCTAAATCATCAGCTTCTACCATAATCAGATGAACGGCGCCATTCTGAATTGGATCTGTTTCAGGATTAGCAGGCCATCTTTTCCAGATATCTCCTGATGACTGATCTACCATCTCCTGTGTTACAACAGGGCTGCCGCTTTCTGCATTTAAATTCTGATCTATTCTGTCAGCGTAGGAAAGTCCATCCTGAAGTATGTGAGTATTATTCTCATCAATTAATCCGTTTCCATTGTTATCAATTCCATCTGATCTTCGGGGATCAGCTAAACTAGAAGTATCGCTTTCAGTTGCAACCATCAGGGCTGTAACCTTTGGTCCGCCCGGTTCACCATCACCATCGTTATCAATTCTGTCAATTGCGTTACCGGGAGTTTCAAGAAAGGCACCGCCAACTATACCGGCAATGTAACTTCCTGATGAACCTTGTCCCTGGTTGTTATCATCTCTTGACCAGATCATATCATTTAAAATATCGTATTCAGTTATATCATCGTTTCCCGTCTCTCCCACGTAATCAGCCCAGGTAATAGTAACACCCACCTTGTTTAAAGGTTTTGTTCCATCATTTTTAATTTTAAATAATAGGAACATTGCATCCTGAACAAGTATCTGAGACCACGTCATAACTCTGGTGTCAAGTATAAGACCCAAGCCTTTTCTTGTCAGATCTGTAGTATCCGGAAAATAAAAAGGGTACCTGTCATAGTTATTGTCGGAAGCCTTGAAATACATTTCCTGGTCGGCATTAAAAACACTTTTACCAAAATAACCATTCCACGAACCCGGCCAGCCCGGATCTCTCGGATCAGTTAATTTGTCGGGCCAGGTATCAGGCCATGAAGTCGGATCATCGCTGGTTGCAAATCCTTCCGGCTTTTGTTCATTGAAATAACCGCCAACAGGTTCAAAATTCCAGGTAAGACCCTGAGGTGATTGCAAGTAGTGACACCTTGAAACTATATGCAGTGTATCACCATTATCATCCACTACTTCAGCACCTACGATAATACCAGCAACTGCAAGGTAGATCTGTCCGGTGTTTTTAGGCCATTCATAAGGAGTTTGAACTGAAATCGGGAAAGAGCCGGATTCACGTCCGGTCATTCCATAATTGAAGATGGTTGTCCTGATCTGATTTCCTTCCATATGTCCAAAACGCCTGAACCTTATATCGCCCCTCTCGTTGCTTGGAACATACTGTGCGTATCCAACATCGATTAAACTTGATATCAGGATAAGAAGCAGAAATAATTTTTTATTGAGTGTAAACATTAAATTCCTCCGATGTTCTTTTTAAAAAGCTAAATCAAATCCGAACTGAACATTCCTTGGTTCTCCGAAATGACCCGGATACTTAATAAATTCTTCCGGTGTGTTTGGTCTTCTCGGATCAAATCCAACTGACTGCAGCTCTGTTGTAAAATCGGGTTGTCCAGTATCCCCGAAAACGGTAACAGGAATTCTGTTATCGAGCAAATTAAATACTCTTACAAACGCAGTAATATTAAAGTCCATCACCTGGAAAGTTTTATCTACTTTTAAATCCAGTGTAAATTGGGCTGGAATTCTTCTGCTGTTTCTCAGAAAGCCACCACCTGTTAAACGTTCAGCGGTGTATTGAGTAACAGTTGGTGTGTATGGAAGCCCTGTTCCATATCTCGCAATTAAGCTTGCACCCCATCCGTCAAAACCTGTATAAACAGATGCGTTCAAAAGATGGTTTTGATCCCAATCCATCGGAATTAAATATAAACTTGGTTCTGAATTACCCTGAAATGCAAAAAATTCTTCTTCAGGTCTGGAGTTTGTACCTTCTGCAACCTGGTAGGTATAATTAATATCGAACGCAAAATTATCTTTAAATACTTTGTTGAACGTTAATGTTATTCCTTTAACATTAGCATAATCTTTATTTGTGTAGATTGAATATGTTACACCGATTTGAGTTGAAATAGGCGGTCCGGCTGTAATCCAGTCTCTGACGTCCCTGTAAAAACCAGTTATATCTATCAGGTAGTCACTCCAAAATTCCTGGCGGAAACCAAGTTCATACATAACAGTTTTTTGTGCCTCGAGATTTGGGTTCCCGTATAAACCGACAAAACTTCCATCGTTAGGTACATAATATGGTCCATCAGCAAATAAATATTGAAATGGGGGAATTTGAAGAAAGTGTCCGTATGAAAAATGAACTACACCGGCTGCACTGATCGGATATGCAATACCAAAGCGTGGGCTGACTTGCATTTTTGTTTCCGAATCTTTATAAAAGTACGGCTCAAGCATGCTGGTATATTGAGTAATGTCAGCTACATCTTTCCAGGTGTCATTAGGAGTATTAATTCCAAAGAAAGATGGAGCCCTTAATGGTGCATAAATATTTGGATCTTTGAATGAGTTAATGCTTTTCCCATTATAGGTCCCCTCATACAAAACTTTTCCGTTAGCATCAAAATAATCAAACCTGACACCTATGTTTATGATTACATTTTCAAACTCAATTTTATCCTGAATATAAGCCGCCATCTCAAATGGATCATTATTGTATTTAACACGGTTTGGTTCAGTTACACCGGGAATAGCTGGTTTGAATGGTTGCGTTGTAACTCCATTTATTACTTCCGGCTGCAGATTATAGTCATCAAATTTCAGGTTGTGAGATTTAACTTCAGCACCAAATTTTATAAGATTATCTTTTGTTACCTGGCTGGTAAAATCAACTCTTCCCTGGTAAGTATTTGTCGCCCTGAAAAACCTGTGAAGATTTGTTCCTTTTGTGAGGAAGGAATAGCTTGCACGATTCTGAAATGAATCCGGTGAGAAGTAGCGTGTATCATAAGGATTTTCGTACAGATATTCATTAAAATCTTTTTGGAAGAATGAACCTTTCGCTGTATAAAAGGTTGCGGAAGAAAGCATGTGTGTAAATGTCGCTGTTCCATTATAACTTTCCGAAAACTTCTTAACATCACCTTCCGGGTTCCAGCGATATTCATGGTTATAGTCCCTGTAATCTTCTTTTGAGTATAATCCTTCAAGATTAATCTTTATTTCCTGTAAGGGTGAAAAACTGATATTTCCCTGACCGTAATAATTTTTCCTCCAGTTCATTGGAACGACTTTACTGTCTCCCTGTGTGCCGTCAGGATTATATCTTCTTTCACCGTATAGATAACCGTCATCATAATTATATCTTCCATTTATAAAGAATGAAACGATATTATTTGTAAACGGGACAGGACCACCGATACTTCCCTGGAAATTATAAGTTGAAACGGGATCAATATTATCTATGTGAGGAAAATATTCCGTAAAGTTACTGATATGGTCACTGCTGTAAATCATAAGACTTCCGTGATATTCACGACCGCCTTCTTTCGTTACAGTATTAACAATTCCTGACATCGCATTTCCGTATTCAGCATTGAATGTACCACTGATAACCTGCAATTCCTGAACACTGTTATTATCAATCTGTATACCTCTGCTGTTATCATAAGCATCAGTGATAGAAATACCGTTTACCCAGTAAGCAATTTCCGATGTACGTCCGCCTCTTATATGAAAACTACCATCGGCACCGCGTGTTACGCCTGCCTGAAGCTGAAGTACGTCATCAAATTCGGCAACAGGAAGTCTTTCAATCTGTTCTGAAGAAACTGATGACTGACTGGATGTAACATCCTTTTTTACAAGATCACTTTTGCCTTCAACTACAATTGCTTCAAGTTCAACAGCAACTTCGGAAAGTGTAAAGTTCACCTCGGTTGTCTGATCGATAGATACCAGTACATTCTGAACAATCTGTGCCTGGTACCCTATTGCCTGTGCTTTAACGCTGTACCGGCCCGGAGGTAAATTAAGAATAACATATTCACCTTCCAGATCCGTAGCTGCGCCGTAATTGGTTCCTTCAAGAATTATATTTACGAAAGGTAACGGCTCACCGGTTTTCTGATCCAGAACTTTTCCGGTTATCTTGCCTGTGGTTCCCGCAAATACAATGTTCGTCGAAAAGAAGATTACAGCCACAAATAATTGTATCGCTTTTCTCATGTATTGCTCCTTAACTGAAAAATTTTTTTGATTTTTTTCAACCTAAAATATTGTATGAATCAAGCAAGGCAGAATTAATGCTTACATTGATTTTCTTTTTTAACTCTTTAATATAATCTCTTAAAGTAACAGTTTGATTTTCAAACCGGGCTGCTTTAAGCACATCAGATTTAACAATTTCAAAATCTAATGGTTCACTATCTTTCTTTCCAAGCACCCGGAATATTCCGTAAAGATTTTCAATGTGTAAAGGCCCGATAAGTGTACCTACTTCCGATTGCCAAAATGTATCTTTATAATTGCCGTAACGGGAAATGGGTGCGAATCCCATCTCACCATTATTTTCTGCCGACCATCTTCTGATAGAAAATTTATTTGCAAGCAATCCAAAATCTTCGCCGTTCGATATTTGCCTGAAAAGACTGTCAGCAAGAGACTCATTATCAACCAGTATTTCCTGAACATTCAATTCTCTTTCAGAAGAAAATGTGTGAATATTTTCTCTGTAATATTTTTCTAAAGTGGAATCAGGAAGAAATGCATTCTGTGATATGCGTTCGATTTTATATTTAAAGAAAATATTTTGTTTATAAGCTTCCATCATATCAATAACAGACTGGGCTGATACATATCCACGCTCTTCAGCCATACCGAAAATTATTTCATTAATCAGAAGTCCTTCAATCACTGCTTTCAGTGATTCAATTGAGTTGATTCTGTTAATGTGAGAGTCCGGAATGGTGAAAATTCTTTGCTCAATTTCTCTGACAGTATAACTCTTGCCTTTATAAGACACTAATTCTTTGGTCATCTGATCGGGTTCGGATTCAACATTATTAGCAGAGTACATTCCAGCAAGCATTTCTTTAACAACATCATCATTAAATGACAACTGGTTCCTGTCAAAAATCTGATTGATATATTCTTTTTCCGCCAGAAGGTTTTTCTTAATCCTTAAAACTTTTTCGAGGTGAGCTTTTTTGTTTTGAAACTCATACTCAGTTAATAACGGCTTTTGATTTCTGCTCTCAAGCTTTATTATACTATATCCCTGTGCTGTTTTTATGGGAGTTGAAATTTCACCTACCCTTAATGAATATGCTGCTTCTTCAAACGCCGGGTCCATATCGCCCCAGGTAAATGAGCCTATGAGTCCGCCGTTATTTTTTAAAGTCGAATCCGTGAAAACCTGTTTTGCTAATTCTTCAAAACTGTTGCCGTTATTTACAAGCCGATAAAGTTCATTAGCCTCTACTTCAGTTGAAGCGTACAAATGTCGTGCAGTTAAAGATTCATTCGCTCTAAGAAATGCCTCGCGCATCTCAGGTTCAGTCACTGATATTTTTGAATAGATTTCCTGCTCTTTAAAATGAGCAAGTACAACTTTTCTTTTTGACCACTCTACTTCGCGTATAAAATTTACATCGGATAAAACTTCTTCATTAGAATCATATGAATAAAGCAGAATTTCGTTGATCATATTATTAAGGACTGCATCACGGACTGCTTTGCTGTCCCTGGTTCCGGAAGAGTTAAGAAAGTTATTATAACGTAACTTGAATTCGGAAAGTGTTATAGAATGTCCGCCCACTGTAGCAATTACTTGTTCATCACCAATATGAACATTTGCATTAGTGATTGTTTGACAGGCGCAAAACAATACTACAAACAGATATATTTTTTTTCTCTCGTACATACTTCGATTTATTGAACTACCGGCGATAAAGACGTCAGCAATTTATGCAAAGCGGCTGTTTTATGGAGTGTTGTAAAAACTTTCCGCTAAGCTAATCCCTCATTTATTTGTGTCAATTTTTCTACCTGTTAATAAAACAAACATCCATGCACGACGCTAATTTAATCGATAGAAAAACAATAATAAAGATTTTGGAAGTACGGATTACTTAACCGGTTAAGGAATTTTAGTCGAAATTCTTTTATGCGCTGAATTCAATTCCAATTAAAAAAATGAGACGATATAGAACACTAAACGGACACATTTTATGATGAGCCAAATTCCGTTTTTATACCGGAAATTCTTAATTTCATTTTTAACAATGCAAACTTTTTCGGAGAATCAAGATGCAACCAACCAAATCTTTATACGCTATTTTTGCAATAGTAATTCTATTAGCCGGATTGACCTCAAGTCCCGCGCAGGATAAGCAGCTTACATTTCAACAGACATATAAAGGTGGTCAACCCAGATTATTCAGTCCCCTTCCCCAGATAAAAGGATGGTATGATGATAAAAATTTTCTGCAGATAAAGAGAACCTCCGATGCTTACGCACTGCTTAAAGTAAATGCGCAGAATGGAGATGAATCTGTTCTGCTTGATTACAATGAAATAAATAAAAAACTTCCGGAAGGATTTGCCATTGAGCGCGCTGATGAATATTCAAATGATTACAGACATTTTATGTTTAATCAGAAGAATGATATTTACTATTACTCAATTAAGAATAATTCACTTAAACAGCTAACCAACTCCCCTGATGTTGAAGAATACAATCCATCATTTTCACCTGACTATAAAAAAATAGCATTTACCCGGAACTATAACCTCTATGTAATTGATATAAACTCGGGCAAAGAAACACAGCTTACTACAGATGGCGGAGGATTGGTTTATAATGGTTATGCTTCCTGGGTTTATATGGAAGAAATCCTTGGTAGATCTACAAACTATAAAGCTTACTGGTGGGCGCCAAACAGTGAAATGATTGCTTTTCTGAGAACTGATGATTCTCCTGTACCTGAATTTCATTTAGTAAATGCAAATGGGATTCACGGTGAACTTGAGACACAGAGATATCCTAAACCCGGTGATCCGAATCCTGATGCTAAAATGGGGATCGTTCATTTAAAAAATTCAAAAACAACGTGGGTGAATATCCCTGAAAAAAACGATCAGTATATCGCCTGGCCATTCTGGACAAATGACAGCAAACAGATTTTTGTTCAATGGATGAACCGTGGACAGGATAACATTAAAATCTATTCAACCGATCCTAATAGCGGAAAAATAAAGGAGATATATGACGAGAAGCAATTATCGTGGGTAGTCTTCTTTGAGGATCTTTACTTATTCAAAAATGGAAAAGGATTTTTAGTCCGAAGTGATATAAACGGTTGGCAGAACTTATTCTACTATGATATGAAGGGTATACTAATTTCAAAACTAACAAATGTTGAATGGAATGTAAGTGATATCCAGTACGTCGATGAGAAAAAAGGTATAGTATATTTTCATGGTTCAGGAGAAAACACAACTGAGTCTCACTTATTTAAAGTCGATTTGAAAACTCAGTCAATAGAACAGTTAACTGATGACGAAGGAACTCATAAATGTTCTATTTCACCGGAAGGTAGTTTTTTTATCGACAGATTTAATAGCATTGAAACTCCAAGCATTCTTGAAGTTAAAAGTATTGACGGCTCTTCAATTCTTGAATTAGGCAATCAATTCAATGAAGCTATTGAAGATTATAAACTCGGCAGGACAGAATTATTTACAGTAACCACCGAGGATGGATTTGAACTGCCCGTTAAGTGGATTCTTCCGCCTGATTTTGATGAATCAAAAAAATATCCGGTTGTCTTCTCAATTTACGGAGGACCCGGTACCGCAGGTGTGAAAAACTCATTTTCAACTTTTCTTGGTCCGCAATACTTAGCACAAAACGGAATCATTTATATAGTTGCTGATAATCGGGGTTCAGAACATTTTGGTAAAAAAGGACAGTCAATGATGCATCGATATCTTGGTAAATGGGAAACTGAGGACCTGATTTCAATTGTCAAATGGCTGCGTACTAAAGAATTTGTGGACGAAACAAAAATAGGAATCACCGGCGGAAGTTATGGAGGCTATGTTACCTGTATGGCTCTGACAGCTGGTGCAGATTATTTTACTCATGGTATCGCTGAATTTTCTGTCACTGATTGGCAGTTGTACGACAATGTTTATACTGAAAGATATATGGATACCCCGGATGAAAATCCCGACGGATACAAGAATGGCTCAGCAATTACTCATGCAGATAAGTATAAAGGGAAAATGCTCATAATTCATGGCACCATGGATGACAACGTTCATTTACAAAATACAATTCAACTTGTTGATAAGTTACAGGATTTGAATAAAGACTTTGAGATGATGTTGTATCCAAATGAAAGACATGGATGGGGTCCGCCGAAATACTTCCACCTCGTGAAGGAAGAGCTTAAGTTTTGGTTCAAACATTTATTGAATAAAGAATTCAGTGAAAACTGATTTTGGATTTTTAACATAAATAATTTTCAGAGTTTAATTTGACCAAAGAGGTTAAGAATGAAAATAACTGGATTGACATTTTTATTTTGCATTGGTATCGGAATTTTAACAACTACCTTAGCACAATCAGGTAAACCGCAATACAATATCCGATGCGAACGTGAAGGAACTTTTATTGGAAATATTAAAGTTGAACTATTTTCTAATATAGCTCCTCTGCATACACATAATTTTGATAGCCTGGTAAACATTCAATTTTTTGATACTACTGCATTTCACCGGGTGGTTCCAAATTTTGTTATTCAGGGCGGGGATCCGAACTCGAGACATGGTGATCCATCTACATGGGGTAATGGAGATTCAACCCAAACAAATGTGCCGGCAGAATTCAGTAACGTAAATCACACAAGGGGTATATTAGGAGCCGCCAGAGATAATGATATCAACAGTGCGAACTCACAATTTTTTATTAATGTAGTTGAAAACTCAGGTTTGAACGGCAACTATACCGCATACGGCAGAGTCTATGAAGGAATGGATGTAGCTGATAACATTGTTAATTCACCAACTGTACCCGGAACAGAAAGACCTGTTCAAAAAATAGAAATGTTTATCACTTCTATTGGCGTAAATAATAATATTCCTTCAGCACCCACTCTAATAAGTCCAGCAGATGGTTTAGCAGATGTGGTGGGTGGTATAAATTTTCAATGGGCCGGAGATGAAGAGACTGTTTTATACACATTACAAATTTCAAAAGACTCAACCTTTGCAGTACTTGATGTAGAGGTTGAGGTTGGAAGGACTAACATTACCCGCGGAGAATTTGATCAAGGTTTTGTAAAATATTATTGGCGGGTCAGAGCGAATAATGGGGGTAACTACAGCGAGTTTTCAGAAACAAGATCATTTATAACTGGGATAGCTTCTCCACTGCTTAGTTCGCCGGTTGACAGCGCGACTAATGTTCCGATAAATGCCCAATTTATTTGGAACAACGTTCTGGGTGCACAATCCTATAGGTTACAAGTCGCGACAACTGCCGCATTTTTTGGCACTGGTTTAGTATTAAATACAAATGGAATTACAGACACAACCTATTCTATCAATAACCTGCAGAACAACAAAAAATATTATTGGCGTGTGCGTGGAATAACCCCTTCATATGAAGGTATATATTCACAGGTATTCAGTTTTACAACTACATCAGCTGTTACTATTAATGAGGATAAGCCCATTTTCAAATATGAACTAAATCAAAACTATCCAAACCCATTTAACCCTTCCACCGAAATCTCATTTTCAATTTTGAAACGTGAGCATGTGACATTAAAAATTTTTAATGTTCTTGGAACAGAAATCACTACATTGATCGATGGTGAACTTGAAGCAGGTTCACATCGTGCATCATTTAATCTGAATGATATCTCTTCAACTTTGACAAGCGGAATTTATTTTTATCAATTAACAACCGATTCATTTAAGCAGACAAAAAAAATGATGCTATTAAAATAAATATATAAGAAAGCCTTAATGAGCAACGAAGTAAACAAAATAATTTACTCCATGATCGGAGTAAGTAAGTTTTATAACAATAAACCTGTTCTTAAAGATATTTACCTATCATACTTTTACGGTGCAAAGATCGGCGTGATAGGATTAAATGGCTCCGGTAAATCATCACTGCTAAAAATTCTTTCCGGGGTTGACAAAAATTTTAATGGCGAAACAGTTCTTTCTCCCGGTCATACCATTGGTTACCTTGAGCAGGAACCTTTACTTGATGATAATAAAACTGTAAAAGAAATTGTTGAGGAAGGAGTTCAGGAAGTTGTTGACCTGTTAAAAGAATACAATGCAATAACAGAAAAATTTTCTGAACCAATGGATGATGATGAAATGACAAAACTGCTAGAGCATCAAGGTGAAGTTCAGGAAAAACTTGAAGCAATGGGAGGATGGGATCTTGATTCGCGCCTTGAAATGGCAATGGATGCGTTGAGGTGTCCACCAGGTGAGATGAATGTTAAAGTTCTTTCAGGCGGGGAAAGAAGACGAGTTGCGTTGTGCAGATTACTTCTTCAAAAGCCTGATATACTTTTGCTTGATGAACCGACAAACCATCTTGACGCTGAAACAGTTGCATGGCTTGAACATCATCTTCAAAAATATGAAGGTACAGTTATAGCAGTTACACACGACAGATATTTTCTTGACAATGTTGCAGGCTGGATTCTTGAACTTGACAGAGGTGAAGGAATCCCATGGAAAGGAAATTATTCTTCGTGGCTGGAACAAAAACAGGAACGGCTTAGAGTTGAAGAGAAACAGGAAAGTCAAAGACAAAAAACTTTACGGCGTGAACTTGAGTGGATAAGAATGAGTCCTAAAGCCCGTCACGCAAAATCAAAGTCAAGAATTACTTCTTATGAAAATCTTTTAAAAGATGAAAAAGAAAAATCACAGAAAGAACTTCAACTATACATTCCTGTTGCGGAAAGATTAGGTGATGTAGTAATTGAATGTGAAAATATTTCCAAAGCATACGGAGATAATATTTTAATTGATGATTTAACATTCTCAATTCCTCCTGGCGCAGTAGTTGGAATTATAGGACCAAACGGCGCGGGTAAAACAACCCTATTTAAAATGATAACAGGGTTGGAAAATCCTGATAAAGGAAATCTCAAAATCGGTTCAACAGTAAAACTGTCTTATGTCGATCAATCAAGAGACGCACTTAATCCCGAAAAAAGTATTTGGGAATTAATCTCCGGTGGCGAAGATACTATAATGCTTGGTACAAGGCAGGTTAACTCACGCGCTTATGTTGCGCAGTTTAATTTTTCCGGTGGTGACCAGCAGAAAAAAGTCGCAGCATTATCTGGCGGCGAACGTAACCGCGTTCATCTTGCTATGATGTTAAAGCAAGGTGCAAATGTTATTCTTCTTGATGAACCGACAAATGATCTAGACGTGAACACTCTACGCGCACTTGAAGAAGGAATTGAAAAATTTGCAGGTTGTGTTTTGGTTATAAGTCACGACAGGTGGTTCTTAGACAGAATCGCAACACATATACTCGCATTTGAAGGTGACAGCAAAGCAGTTTGGTTTGACGGAAACTATACTGAGTATGAAGAAAAACGTAAAGAGCGATTAGGTGTCGATGCCGATCAACCACACAGGATTAAGTACAGGCATTTGACAAGAAGTTGAAACTGCATTACCCTTTAAAGGTTTTTCGCATAATATTTCCGTAGCGCTGGCTTAACTGGAAAGGTTTGGAAATGTTTTTCATATAAACGCAGTAACTTCTCAAACCACACTTTTCAATTTTTTGAAGATGCCAGATGTTTACTATAGTTGCCCTGTGAATCCTTAAAAAATCTTTCGGGGGCAGTGTATCTATCCAGTTACGGATGGATTTCCTTACTATTAATTTGCAGCCATCTTCCAGCACAAGTTTGGTGTATTCTTTAAGCGCAATTATATAGACAATACTGCTGTATTCAATGAACTTCAGATCGTTGCCGATTTTTATCAGCAGATGATCATTTTTCTTTTGAGCAGTTTTATTTTCACTTTCAATATATGTCAGTTTGTAAATTAATTTTTCCTTTAACGCTTCTAACTTTTTTAACCTGCTTTGAATTGATTTTAAAACAGGTTCACCTGCAACCGGTTTTACTATTACATCATCAGCACCAAGTTCCATAAGTGTTCTTGAATGGATCAATTGTTTTATATCTGTTAAAACTATTAAGGGTATTGATAAGGTTGCGTTGTTATGAGAAAGTTCTTTAACAACTTTCAATTCTGATTCCGGATTACAGATGTCACAGATTATAATATCAGGCAGGTAGGTTACGGCAATGCTAATACCGTTTTTTTCGCCTGCTGTAAGATAAGTGTTGAATCCTTCAGCTTTCAGAGTTTCTTTATATGAGGTTTCCTGATCGGGTAAACCGTGAACAATCAATATTTTTCGCACAAGATCCGATCTTCCCCGGAAATAAAAAAATTAGCTGTTCAAACTTACTGGTATAATGATTCTCAAACAAAGATTAAAAATTAATTCTATTTGACAGCTTCTCGCTCATTGTGTATATGTTGCACTTGTTGATTACAAAAATGCAATCGTAAAATCGTCCGGTTATTATTGTAACGGTTGTTTTTTATGGAAATCAATAACACATATTATTCAAACCTCTTACACCATCTCAAACAATTCCCATATACAAAAAGGAGGAGATTAAATGATTCGCAAAATTCTTTTTTTCATTGTTCTGTTATTGTGTTCAACATCTATGTTTGCACAGGAATTTGAAACAAACCTAAATGCCGAATTAGTCAGCAGGTATATCTGGCGTGGTTTAAATGTTAATGACGCGGTTAACATTCAACCTGCGCTAACATTTTCCGCTTATGGTTTCAGCCTCGGATTCTGGGGTTCATACAGCCTTTCAAGTGATCCTTCAAATACAAAATCAGCATTAGGACAAGAGTTAGATACATGGCTTGGATATACACATTGTTTCAACAATGGTATGAGCGTTACTGCACTTATTACTGATTACTATTTTGCCATTGCCGGAATAAAATGGGGAAACTTTAATGATTATGACGATCCGGATGGACCGGGCGCACATGTTATTGAAGCCGGATTAAGTGTAAAAGGTCCGGAATGTTTTCCAATAACTTTAAGTGGATATTTGAATTTTTATAATGATGCTGGTAATAACATTTACTTCCAGGCAGATTATCCTGTTGAAGTTCAGGATGTATCATTAAACTTTTTTGTCGGCGGCACAACCGGCAGTGCAGAAAATCCTTTCTACTATGGTTCTGAAAAATTGAATCTCATTAATGTTGGTGTTAAAGCATCAAAGTCTGTAAAGATCACCGAAGAATATTCTTTACCCGTTTCGGTTTCATTTATCGGCAACCCAAATACTGAAACAACATATTTGGTATTTGGATTAATGTTTTAAAAATAAATTTTTAAAGGAGTAATTATGTTCGACACTGGCAGTACCGGCTTTATGCTTATTGCAACAAGCCTTGTTATGTTAATGACACCTGGTCTCGCATTCTTTTATGGCGGATTGGTTGGAAGAAAAAATGTACTCGCAATAATGATCCAGAGTTTTGTTTCATTGGGATGGACAACTGTTATCTGGTTTGCATTCGGTTATTCACTATGCTTCAGCGGCGGTGAAGGCGGCTTGATCGGAAACTTTGATATGGCATTCTTTAACGGCACTGATCTTAATACTGCATTTACAGGGAATAATCAAATTCCACTTTATGTTTTTGCAGCATACCAAATGATGTTCGCAATTATAACTCCTGCATTAATTACCGGAGCTTTCACTAACAGGGTGAAGTTCCCTGCTTACATGATCTTCCTCACACTCTGGCTAATTTTTGTTTACTTCCCTCTTGTTCACATGGTTTGGGGAGGTGGTCTGTTAGCAACATGGGGAGTTCTTGATTTTGCAGGTGGAATTGTTGTTCACGCAAGCGCAGGTATGGCAGCACTTGCATCGGTATTTTATGTGGGTAAACGAAATATTATTGAAAGAGGTCCGCACAGCATTCCGCTTGTTGCATTAGGTACTGGATTACTCTGGTTCGGATGGTACGGTTTTAATGCAGGAAGTGAATTACAAGTCGATGCAATCACCGCAACAGCATTTCTAAACACAGACGTCGCTGCATCATTTGCAGCAATAGTCTGGTTATTCCTTGCATGGTTCCTTGAAAAGAAACCAAAATTTGTCGGGCTACTTACGGGTGCCGTAGCAGGGCTTGCAACGATTACACCTGCAGCAGGATTTGTTACTGTTCAACACGCCGCTATTATCGGAATAATTGCTGGTATCGTTTGTTACTTTGCTGTAAGTTTGAAAAATAAACTTCATTGGGATGATGCACTTGATGTTTGGGGAGTTCACGGCGTTGGCGGTACAATAGGCGTAATTTTACTTGGTCTGTTCGCATCTTCATCAGTAAATCCGATTGTAACCTCCAACGGACTATTTGCCGGAGGTAATTTAGAATTTCTATGGAAACAGTTAATAAGTGTAATCGTTGTAGGAGCCTATTGTTTTATCTTTACTTATGTAGCACTCTGGTTGATTAATTTTATAACTCCTGTTAAAGTAACAAAACAGGAAGAAGAAACAGGTCTGGATAATTCACTTCACGGTGAAATAGCTTATGAGCAGGAATAATCATTAATCAAAAATGAGGATCAAAATAATTTTGGTCCTCATAAATTTTACTTCCTATACTGCTTAATAAACTCTTCCACTTCAGGTAAACCCCCCTGGTAAATTAAATAACCGTTGCTTGGTTCACGTTCAGTTATTTCACCGGCAATAGGCGTTAACATTATCTCCTTAACTTTTTGAAGATCACTTGTTTGCCCAAGCGCCCACCCGAGTTTTACATACGCAACTTCAGGAAGCATATTGGCTGCGGGAACAACACCAAGTTCCATCATATCTCTTCCGGTATCGTAAACATACATCTGCACATAACCCCAAAGTGTTTGAACAGTCATGTAAACAGCAACCCCTTTCTCCTTCGCACGTTTAAGTGCCGGATACATAGGTTTATTAACGTGTCCAAGCCCGGTACCCGCAATAACAATTCCTTTATAACCATTATCAACCAGGGAATCAATAATATCCGGCTGCATATTAGGATAATAGTAAACGATCGAAACTTTCTCTTCAAACACAGCGTTTATTTTTACATCTTTATCATTTCTTCTTCGTTTATAATCTTCTCTTAAAGGAGTAATATTTTCACGACTGACAGTTGCAATAGGAATATCACCAATTGTTCTAAATGTAGACCGATAACTTGAATGCATTTTTCTTACACGTGTTCCTCGATGAAGCAATCCGTAAATGTCAGAAGTTGGACCAAACATACAAACCATTACCTCAGCTATATCACTCTCGGTGGCTGTCTTTACAGAATGAATTAAGTTTAGCGCTGCATCAGATGAAGGACGATCACTTGAACGCTGAGAGCCAACCATAACAATAGGAACCGGAGAATCCTGCACCATAAAAGATAAAGCAGCTGCTGTATGATGCATAATGTCCGTTCCGTGCCCGATTACAATTCCCCGTACACCCTTTTCAATTTCTTTTCCAATTGCTTCAGCAACACCTTTCCAATGTTTCGGTCCGATGTTTTCACTAAACTCCCCGTAAAGTTTTTCAGTTTCAAGATTACAAATATCAGCCAGCTCAGGAACAGACCCGTAAAGTTCGCCGGGAGAGAAAGCTGGTATAACGGCCCCGGTTCGATAATCCAACCTGGATGCAATAGTTCCTCCGGTTCCAAATAGTTTAACGCGAGGTTTCTTAGGATCGTATGGAAAATCTTTTTCAGGTATTTTATACTTAGCCTCGCGTCTTCCATTTATTTTTATATCTTTAATTTTTTCAGCAGCAATTCCGATGTTATAGCCAATTGGCATTTTAATGACAATATGAAATTGATCGGCAGTTTCAGATCGGGGAAGAATCAATCCTTTATAAGTTCCATCACCGGTTATTATTTCGACATCACTCCACACAGGTGAACTGAATCTTTGTAAAGTCTGAAGGGCAACACCGCGATAACCTTTATAATCTTCATTTGTAATTGTTGTCATTTCACCACCTCATCTCCAAAACTAATTTTCTCCGCAACAACTTTAGCAGGAATTTTCCCTCTCAACTTCTTCATCAGTATTCCCATGAACAATGAATTTTTCTTTTCAGGATTATTTAGAACAATCTTATTGAAATTTTCCGTTTCATCCTTAAATAATTTTTCAAAATCTTTTTTATTTATTGAAGTTGAAAGAACCTCATCAGTAAACATACCAAGCTCAAGAACATTTTGAAGTGTAAAATAAAGTGAATCTTTGGTGATCTTACCTTCTGAATAATTTTTTAGGACTGATAAAAACATTTCTTCATTAAGTGAATCAATATTATGTCCTGTCTTTTTTAATCTCTTTGGGAATTGGATTAGCATAACAGCAACGGTTGTTGGATTCACCTTCCAGTCGTTTACAGCTTTCTTAAAAACTTCAGCATATTTTGAAACTGATAATTCTTCAACTGTGTCTTTTGGAATACCGAGTTTGATATACCATTCTATTCTTTTCCAGAACTGTTCAGGAAGCCATGATTTTATCTCTGATAATTTTTCCTTCGTAATTTTTTTAGGGGGAAGGTCAGTATCAGGATACATTCTATCTGCGCCCGGAAGTATTCTTTCAAATCCGTTTGTGCCGTCACTTAATGCCTGTCTTGTTTCTGAAGGAACTCCGATTGTTGCTTCTTTCGCTCGGATGATTATTTCCTTAACGGCAGTATGAACATCATCTTCACTGCCCCAAACAATTACAAGCGTATCATTGTCGGATGCGTTTGTTAACTTTCTAACTTTCTGCCAGTCAGATGAAGTGATTGTATCACTCTTACTATCAGAGTGAATCAGGTTAGGTATGCTTGTGAGACAAGCAATTACACGTACTCTATCTGATATTTCCTTTGAGAAATATGTGTCAGTTTGCGTATGCCAGTGAAGTAAATCTTTAAATCCTTTAAGAACAACTGCGTTTACTTTCATTCCGGATTCAACAGCATTTTTAAGTGGTGCATAGTGAACTTTTTTCAGAAGATTTGTCACATCAAAATGTTCGGATTTAAAAGTATCGGGAGTAATTTTTCTTCGTCTAAGTTCCTCTCTTAATCTTAACAAGTTCCATTGACGCATCGCTTCATTGTAAGTAAGCAAAGGAATCATCCCTATCTGTGGCACCCCTTTAATTTCAACTCTTGTTCCGCCTTCAACACTAACATTAACATCTTCTCTTGCTGCGCCAATTCCTCTTCTTACTCGTTGAGTGCTTCTTACAAGTTTACTGCACTGCCAGGCAACTTCAGCAACTTCCTGCGGAGTTTTCATGGCGGGTTCGGTTACAGTTTCAATCAACGGCATTCCAAGCCGGTCAGTAAGATAAACTCTTTCATGACCGATGTCAGAAACTTCCCTGCACGAATCTTCTTCAATCGACATTTGAACTATTTTAACTTTTCCATCTTTATATGGAATCCATCCATCAAGCGCAAAAATGGCGGTACGTTGAAATCCTGTGGGAATACTTCCATCAAGATATTGTTTGCGTGCAATGTGAAGTTCATCAACAGTATTGCAGTTGTAAAGCATACCGATTCCGATTGCAATATCAAGTGCATCTTCATTTATCAGAAATGGCGGAGTATCATCCATTTCATAAGTACAAACTGTCTCACGTTTAATGCGGTAGTTGATATTCTTTTTTGTTTTGAATTCCATTAACGCAGTACCATCATAAACTCCCATTTCAGAAAGTGTGGGACGCATATGCCTCAATATTTCAGCATCATAATCCCTGCTGTATTTACCTGCGGGGCAACGGCAAAAAAGTTTTTTCTCAGTTAAAAGTTGTTGATGAATTTCGAGTCCTGATTTGAAACCGACAGTTTTGTAATCTGCTTCGGTCATCTCTTCGAATGGTTTGAAGATGAAGTCGTACATAAGTAAGCCAGAAAATTTTTAAAATGTTCGGGTCAAAAATACAGAATGTTTCATGTACCTGAAAATAAAAATTGGAGTTATATTTTTGTATAACTCCACTCATTTAATTATTCAGAAAATTTAGGCAGGTATTCTTTCAGCATATCTTTATGAACCATGAAGTCCATCATTTTAAGTTTGACATAATCTTCATGATAAAAATAATATCCCTTTTCGCCTGTGTTGCGGGAACCTGAACCCGAGTCTTTAATTAAAAACCATGTTTTGCCATCAAGTACTTCATATCCAACAAGATGAATTCCGTGATCATCAGTCGTTGTTAAATTACTGAAACGGAATTGCCTGCTGTATTCATCAATATATTCTGAAGGGATATCGAAGGTGGGAACAACTGCACATTTGGTCCAGCTATCATAGCCGGGCTCGCTAACGTCGCCGCCAATTACAATTGTATAACCATTCTTAATAGAATTTTTTATGATCTTCATGAAATCTTCAAGCGGCAGGTTATAGTAATCTTTGTTGTGCCACCAATTATCAGGAACTTCATATTCAACTTTCTTCCAGTACGGCTGCTGCATATATGAAAGCACATCTATGTAATCATCCATATTCAGTTTTAAATAGTTGTTGAGATATTCTTTAGGTGTAAGTTTTTTTCCATCAACTTCAACCTCGGTCACAGGTTCACCAAGGTAATGATTAAGGATTGATTTTGTAACTGCGATTATCTCTTCTTCATTCCATGCATTGGTTGTTTTTACATTCTGAAGATAAGTCTGAATTTCTTTTACCAACTCGCTATGGTCGTGATATTGCTGTCCTGTTAACAATCCCGTGCAAGCTGTTGCGGGAACAATCCCATGAGTTTTATAGATTCTGATTACCGCATTTAAACTTGATCCTTCTTCAACAATTGAATTGCCTCTTGTTCGTACAAACTCTTTTGCCTTCTCGATATATTCATAATAGGCAGTATATATTGGTGAAAGGCTAACTTTCTTTCCTGTAATACGAAATATTTCAGATTCAAAAAATGATGTTGTTGAGAAAGACCAGCAGGTACCTGTGTTCCCCTGTGAAATCGGATCATTGTGCCAGAAGTATTTAAACTCCTCTTTCGACTGAGGATAATTCATCCCGGTAAAATCCAATCTGAATGTTTTCTTTTTTTCTTTTGTCGGATTTTTAAATTCACTTATTCCTTTTTCAATTTCCTGGAAGTATCCCGGCTTTGGTTCAACAAACACACCTTTGTTTTTATCCTGGGATTTTAGGAAAGATGTGGAAATAAAAAGAAGAAGAACGAGAAGTGATATAACTGATTTCATAATTGTCCCTTACAATACTTAGCAACTATTAAAATATCTGTAGGTGAAAATTATAGATAAAAGAATGGATTATGAAATTATTAATTGAGATAATTAATACCCTGAAACAAGGGTGAGGATACTCTTAGAATAAAAAAATAGTACGCTGATCATTAAGATTCTTCTGGTTTTTTATGATCATAACTAATCTTAATCAATCATAATAATCAGCGTGCCATTGTTTCAGACCAAACTCTCTACAACCTTTACCGCCTTCTCAACATCTTCTTCAAGAGTTACCAGACTCGGTGCTAATCTTACAAACCATGTTTTATAAGGTGTTACACTCGCAGCAATCTTATTATCCCAGAGTTGTCCTACAAAATCAAACTGAATCTTTCCTTCTACTTCAAAGCAGGTTATGCCTGATGATAATTCTTCACTCATTGGTGTTATCATTTTTATTTTTTTGTTTTCGCATAGTCTCTGCTTAAGCATTGTATTTAGTAAGTGAATTCTATCCTGGATCTTCTGCTTACCTATAGATTTATGAAATTCAAACGCAGCATCAACAGCCCAGCGGTGTTCAAACGATTTGAATCCACCCGGAGTCATAAGTACGGACTTTGCAATTTCTTTTGGCGGCTTTGCATTCATCCATATTTCATAATTATCAAGATCAAAAGTTGGAATAGTTGCATGGGCAAGTTTCCATGCTTCGTCAGATGCCCAAACTAATCCTGTCCCTCTTGGTCCGAATATCCATTTGTGCGTACCGGCAATAAACACATCGCAGCCAAGTTCGGGAATGGTTGTGTTCTCTATACCAAAACCGTGAACGCCATCGACGCAAAAAATTATTTTATCTTTTTCATCACGATTTCTATTAATCTCTTTTATAGCTTCTGACATTTTTGCAATTGGCAGTTTCATTCCTGAAGATGAATGAACCCAGGTTACAACTACATATTTTGTTTTTGAAGAAATATTTTTTTTAAGCCGGTCAACTATTTCATTTGCTGTTGTGGGTACGCCATATTCATAAAGAGAAATCCTTTTAATCATTGCGCCGCTTCGTTCAGTTTTTAGATTTAGTGAAGTCTCCGTCGAATAATGGTCGTGCGTAGTTGTAAGTATTTCCTGGTCGGCCTTTAAATCCATTGAAGTATAAAAAGTTCCAAGCCCCATAGTTGTACTGTCAGTTAAAGCAATGTTATGCGGGTTTACCCCAAGATATTCCGCCGCAGCGCCAAGAACATTTGCTTCATGTTCTATCTCATGCTCAAAAATATACCCTATAGGATTTTTATCCAGACCATCTCTTATTTTTTCAATTGCTTTTCTTACCGGTTCAGGGTGTGATGTTAAAAAGAAATGCGCCATCTGAATCATGTTTTTGTCAAGCGGGAATAAATCTTTTATTTCTTTCCAGCTATCCGGATTGAAAGAAGGAGAAAAGTCATCGATTGAATTGTGTCTGAAGCCGGCTGATGTAAATGCTGCGGCACCGAGCAAAAGTCCTGTTCTCACCAAAAAATCTTTCCTGCCAATTGCACTACTCAGTTTTGTTGTTCCTGGAGTCCGACCAAACATAAATTCCTCCGATTAAAATGTGTAAAACTCTTTGATTGCCAGTGAAGTGATTGAAGCATAGTTACTGTGATGTGAAACTAACTTTTGAGTCGACTAAAGTCAAAGCTTTATTCGAGAAAAGTTAATGTCGATAAAACAAACTTTATTGATTAATTTGCAGCGACAATTTTCTGTTAAACAAAAATATTACTGCTATGAAAATTTTATTCTGTCTTCTTCCAATCTTTTTAATAACAAACCTTATGAGCCAGCAAGACATCAGCATAGTTCCTAAACCACAATTAGTTGCGATAGGTGAAGACTATTTTCTTCTTTCCGAAGAGACTAAAATTTATTGCGATAAATCAGCAGAAAAAATTGCTGAATACTTTTGTGATTTTCTGGATGAACTCGGAATAAAAAAAGAAGTTTCAACTTCACCTCCGGACATAAAAGTGAATAAATTAGTTTTTGAATTAGTTGATGAAAGTATGATCCCGCAAAAGGAGGGTTATAGAATTTCCGTAAATGCAGGGAATATCTTTCTTCAAGCTTTACAAGCAGAAGGATTATTTTACGCGGTTCAAACACTAAAACAGTTGCTGCCCTGCGATGAATTTTCGTTAACAGAAAAGAAATTTAAAATCCCATCGGTTAAAATATATGATTACCCTAAATTCCAGTGGCGCGGGCTTAACCTTGACTGCTGCCGTCATTTTATGTCGAAAGAATTTGTAAAACTATACATCGACTTACTCGCATTTCATAAAATGAATGTCCTCCACTGGCATTTAACCGAAGACCAGGCATGGAGAATTCAAATAAAAAAATATCCGTTGCTTACTGATAAAGGTGCATTCAGAACTTATGACGATGGTTCAGTATATGGCGGTTATTATACTCAGGATGATATAAAGGAAGTGATTGAGTATGCCGCGGAAAGATTTATTACAGTGGTTCCTGAAATTGAATTACCGGGACATTCAGTTGCCGCACTTTCTTGTTATCCTGAACTTTCATGTACCGGCGGACCGTTTGAGGTTGGAACAATATGGGGTGTTTATAAAGATGTTTACTGTGCCGGCAAAGAAAATACTTTTAACTTTTTGGAAGATGTCCTTGCAGAAGTCATTGATCTTTTTCCCGGTACAAACATACACATCGGTGGTGATGAAGTTCCCAAAGACAGATGGAAATTATGCCTTGACTGCCAGGCAAGAATTAAATCAGAGAATTTAAAAGATGAACATGAACTGCAAAGTTATTTTGTAAAACGGATAGAAAAATTTGTAAACTCAAAAGGAAAAAGAATTGTCGGGTGGGATGAAATACTTGAGGGAGGTCTGCCGCCTGAAGCAACTGTCCAATCCTGGAGAGGTTTGCAAGGCGCTATAGATGCCGCGAAACAAGGTCACGATGTTATCGTATCACCAACTTCACATTGTTATTTTGACTACGGAATAGAAACAACTGACCTTAAAAAAGTTTATTCTTTCGATCCGGTTCCTGTTGAGTTGAATGCTGATGAAAGAAAACATATACTTGGCGGTGAGTGTAATATGTGGAGTGAATATGCCCCACAGGAAAAAGTTGACAACAAACTTTTTCCAAGAATTCTTGCTCTTTCCGAAGTTGTCTGGTCATATCCCGCTGAAAGAAATTATGACGAATTTCTAAGCAGAGTTAAATTTCATTATCAACATCTTGAGAGACTCGGTGTGAGCTACGGACCCGAAGAAGTTCCATTTAAAATTAATTCAGTTTACGATAATCAATCAAATTCATTTAAAGTTGAGATTGAAAAACTTCAGGATGATATCGATATTTATTTTACCACCGATGGAAGTGAACCAGAACCTGATTCCCGCATACAGATAAATCCTTTCCTAATTGATAAGACATCAACAGTAAAAGTGGCTGCATTTGTAAATCAAACCAATGTTGCCAATTCAGAAAGAAGTTTTTCTATACATAAAGGCATTTCAAGAAACGTAAAATATACTTTTCCATATCACAAGAATTACCCTTCGTCCGGTAACAACGCACTTGTTGACGGATTACACGGTACAGATAATTTCCGTGATGGTATGTGGCAGGGATTTAACGGAACTGATTTCGAGGCTGTGATCGATCTTGGTTCAAACCAAAGCGTTAATAAAATATCAGCTTGTTTTATTCAGGCAACGTCTTCATGGGTTGTTTTTCCTGAGTATGTTGAATATTCTTTTTCAACTGACGGAGTAAATTATAGTAATAATCACAGGGTACAATTTCCATCATCTATGAGAAATCCTGATCCAACAATTAAAAATTATGAAAAGTTGTTTGATAATATTGAAGGAAGGTTCATCAAAGTGTTCGCAAAGAATGTTGATGTGTTACCGGAATGGCATCCTGAGGCAGGCGGTAAACCCTGGATAATGATAGATGAGATAGTTATTGAATAATTATGAGCCCGTACTTCCGGGTGCGGATCTCTTTGCTCTGATAAAGTCGACAAGTTCGTTGAACTGATTTTGTTCTTCTGCACTAAACTCAACAGAGGCGATATCGAAAACTATCTGCAGCCATTTGATGTTCAACTCTCTGACAGCTAGATCAATTTCAAAACGGTATTGCTCCTGATCTTTTAAAGCAATCTCCGAAAATTTGACTGCTGCTTTTATGTTAACATAATTAATCAGTTTGCTGTCGTTACAAATTTGAATAAGTTTTCTAAAGTGTTCTTTCTGTAATGCAGATAGATTCACAGCCCTTGCCCCGGCATACTTCAGAAGTTCAGTGAATTGTAATGTCTTCAATTTGTTATCCGCAGAAATTTCAATCAGTCGTGTAAAACTTTTCGGAATTTCGTATTTCTTTTCAAGCGCTTTGTGATAAGCTTTCTCGATAGCTATAAACAAAGTGTAGGAAATATTGTTTTTTGCCCGCTCAACGATATCACCGTTGTTGCGAATATCCATTGCTATCTGTATTACTTTTTCATAGTCACCATTTTGAATTGCTTCATCCAGAACCTTATCCTGCACCTCAAAGGGTGAAAGTTTCGTCTGCTCTTTTTCCTTTACTTCTTCCAGACGTGTTTCAACATTAACATTCATCGGTGTTGCGTTGATGATCTCAATGATCTTATCATCGAGAGTCAGAACCTTGATTTTATTCATTGTTAGTTTTTCGATTATCATACGATAGTGTTTATCATCAACATTAAAACTAACTATAAAGTCATGTCCCAGTTCGCCTAAAAGCAAGGGACCGATAATCAAATCAGAGATTGATTCTTCAAGTCTTTTAAGAAGTTCTTTCAGTTTTACAACCTCAGCAGATGTGGCTTTGACCACGATTTTTTCAAACATCATTAACTTATAATCCGCAAATTGTTTGTCCCGTTTTGTTAATAAAGAATAACATCATAACTTTCTGCAAAAATAATATTTTTATCCTTTTAATACCTATTATGTGCCTGATTCTTTTAGCCAGAAAATATTTGAAAAAATACCCTTTCATTATCGCTGCAAACCGCGATGAGTTTTATAGCAGACCCGCGGTAAAAGCAAAATTCTGGGACGAGCATAATTTTTTTCTTGCAGGAAAAGATCTCAAAGACGGCGGTACCTGGCTTGGTATTACACGCAATGGAAAGTTTGCTGCAATTACAAACTACCGTGACCTCAGTTCGATAAAACTATCCGCACCCAGCCGCGGTAACTTAGTAAAGAATTTTTTGGTGAATAATATTTCAGCAGAAGATTATTCCGAAATACTTATGACCGAAGGGAAAAACTATAATGGCTTTAACCTGATTTATGGTAATCTTAAAAAGCTATTTTTCTTTTCAAACATCACCGGCAAAGTTGAAATTATTAATGAAGGAATTCATGGACTCAGCAATCACCTGTTAAATACAAACTGGCCCAAAGTCGAATCCGGTAAAAAGAAATTAAGAGATTTGCTTGATTCCAATCACGTTGATGCTAACAAAGTTTTTGAACTAATGTATGATGAAACACCAGCACCGGATAATACTCTACCCGATTCAGGTGTTGGAATTCAATTGGAGAGATTACTTTCACCAATGTTTATTAAAAGTGAACCCTATGGAACACGATGTTCTACAGTTATCTTAATTGATAAAGATAACAACGTGACTTTTGCTGAAAATACTTATGACAATGTCAGTCAAAAATTTTCCAAAGTCGAATTCAATTTCAAAGTTGAGTCAGATTATTTATAATAATCTTTGAGCAATATGGCTCCCCACTTTGATTTTAATTCAAAATTTATTTTACCATTCTTCACTTCAATAATATTTCCGTTCAACAAGTCCTTGTAATACTCGTTGTGTTTAACGCTAAGTTCAATGCTTTGAGGTGCTGAACTATTATTCACAATACTTATGACCTGATCTTTATCATTATATCTTTCAAATGCAAAAAGTTCTTTTTCATCGTTTGTAAATAACGTTCTATAAATTCCTGTCTGCAGCACTTCATATTCATTGTGAATTGCTATCAACTTTTTATAATGCTCAAATAAATCTTTATTGAAGAGAACTTTATCAGCTTTACTTTTTTGTTTTTGATCAGGAAGATTTGTTTCATTTAAATAAACAAGATCATCCCACACCATTGGTTTACGGCAGTCAGGATCGTTAGCTCCCCACATACCGGCTTCATCACCGTAATAAATATATGGAGCACCGATGTATGTCATCTGAAATATTAATGCGAGTTTGATAATCTCATACTCAGTATCTGTTGGTTTTCGTGTATCATATTTTGGATTGGAACCTTTGAAGTTATCAAAGTTCTTTCCCCATTCACGCACTTTGTATTTGTCTTTGTTAACAAGATAGGATGCCATTCGCTGAGAGTCATGGCTTCCTAATAAATTCTGCATAACGTAAGAAACACAACCAGGGAATCCTTTTCTAAGATCTTCAAGAAGCTTTTCAAACTCTGATGTTTTTATTCTCGTTTTATTATCAAAGAAATATTCCATACTTGCGAACATATAGTTGTAATTCATTACCGCGTCAAATTCATCACCTTCTAGATAAGGCTGATTAACTTCTATTTTATCTACGATCTCAGCAACAATGTATGCTTCAGGATTAATTGACTTAACATGTTTACGCCAGTCTTTCCAGAAACCATGTTTTATACAGAATGCTACATCAAGCCTCCATCCATCAATTCCATCAGCAATATTTCCGTTGCCATCCGGGTCCATCCATCTTCTTGTTATATTAAAAATATATTCGCGTGGTTCTTTTACAGCACCGTTCTCATCCTGTTTTATTTCTGGAAGTTCTTTAACGCCAAACCAGCCGTTGTACTTGAATTTAGTTCCCTTGACAGAATCATCCCACGAAGTAATTGAAAACCAATTTTTGTATAAAGATTTTTCCTGTTTTTCAACAACATCTTTAAATGCCCAGCTATTAATTCCCATATGATTGAACACACCATCAATAATTATTCTTATCCCTCTTTTATGCACTTCTTTTACAAGTTGAAGAAATAATTTATCAGCAGAAGTCCAGACCCATGTCTTAGGATCATGAGGGATTTCGCTTTGTATCATTTTCCTGTCGCCTTCAGGGTCAGGACCAAAATTAGGATCAATATGATGATAAGTTGCGCCATCATATTTATGCATTGAAGGGGCTTCAAAAACAGGATTAAGATATATAGCTCCGATTCCGAGTTCTTTCAAGTAATCAAGTTTATCAATAATTCCCTGCAGGTCACCACCGTATCTTCTCCTTTGAATATTGAACCAAACATCTTTACCATTTTTCTTTTCATACGGCTGAAGTTCATACCAGTCTGATGCCCACGGATGAACCTCCCAATCAGATGTATGATCATGTGGCCAGGAGCCTTTCAGAGTTTCAATTGTCGGATCATTAGATGTATCACCATTCCGGAATCGTTCAGGAAAAATCTGGTACCACACAACTTTCTTTGCCCATTCCGGCACAAAATCATTTTTACTCATCGGGTTTCCTTCATCTGTTTGAGAAAATAAATTGAAATTATAAAACACAAATGTTATCAGGATTCTTATAAATATTTTTTTCATAACAATTCTCAGAAAAAGTATTGGTGAAAAATTTTAACCCTAATTTAACATTGTTAAATGAAATAAAGATTTATTTTTGGAGAGAAAATCTGAAAGTTGTTTATATGATTTTTATTCTCCTCTTAAATTTACTATTCCCGGCTTATGGGAATGATGTGCAGACCTTTCTGAAAAAAGGCGATGAACATTATAAAAAGTATGAAATTATTAATGCAGTTAACTCTTATAAAAAAGCTTTTGAACTTGCACCGGATAACTATGAAGTGCTGTTAAAGCTTACGCGCACATACAATGACGCAGGCGAGGAATTTAAAGAATTAAGAAATCGGGAAGAGGCAGAAAAGTATATTAACAAAGCTGTTGAATACGCCGAGATATTCAAAAAGAAATATCCCGACAGTGCCGCAGTTTATACATACCTGGCGATGTCATACGGAAATATTGCGATGTTCAAGGGTGGAAAAGAAAAAGTTAAATATGCACAGATGATCAGGCAGAACCTGGATATATCTTTAAAGAAAAATCCTAATGATTACCTGCCGTATGTGATACTCGGAATATATAATCGTGAAATAGCCTCGTTAAGCTGGATTGAAAGACTGTTTGCTAATACATTTTTTGGCGAAGTACCTGAAGGCAGTTATGAGGAATCGGAAAAATTATTTTTGAAAGCTTTGAAACTTCAGCCGGATATGATTGTCGCTACATTTCAGCTTGCAAGGACCTACAGAAAACTGGAACGCGAACAGGATGAAATAAAAATGCTTAAAAAAGTTTTAGCACTTCCCAAACAGGATTTCAGGGATAAGTTTGCAAAAGAAAAATCTCAAAGAAGATTAACTGAGCTCGGTCAGATTTAATTTTTCGTCCCGGAATTTCTATACTCAACCATTCCTCCTAAAACGTTCTTTGCGTTGAATCCTTCTTTACGCAAAATTGTTGTAGCGGATCCCGATCTGTTACCTGTCCTGCAAATCACTGCTATCTCCCTGCCTTTATAAGTATCAAGTTCATTTATTCTTTGACTTAGTTCCTGGACAGGAATATTAATAACGCCATCTAGTTTTCCTAAGGGTCCTGAAAGTTCCTGGTGTGTTCTTACATCCAGAATTACAAGAGATGTATCATTACTCATTTTCTCTTTTAACTGGACTATAGAAATGTTAGCAGCAGGATCAACCTGTGCACAACCTATTAAGCTGTAAATTATTAACGCTGTAAAAATTATTATTGTTCTTTTCATGATTATCCTAGTTCAACCCGCACATTCCTGTACTGCATCCGCCATAAGACGGAACCCCGCAAGAACCATCAGAACATCCTGATACTGATGATGAACCTGATGTTGTTACAGATGCCGCAAAGGTTGAAAACAATTTTTTATTCTTTGTTGATTTGCATTTCGGACAGGTTATTTCCTGTTCATCAGAAGTGTTTCTGACAAGCACTTCATATTTGGAACTACACTCACTGCACTGGTATTCGAAAATTGGCATGTTTTACTCCTCTGTTATAAAAATATTATTCATCCTTAAGATCAAGAAAAGACATTAGTCTGCTGTGTGCATCTTTCGGCATATCCACGTTGTACTTTTTATAATAATCAATAGTCAGTTCAACTGTTTTGAAGTAGCTTTTGCATCCGTCACATTCATCAAGATGTGATTTAATTGCTATGCATCTTTCAGAATTAAGATCTTCTCCAAGACTTTCGCATATATGATGCATAACATCTTTGCAGGTTACAGTTTCTTGTTTCATTTTTTGAACGCCTCATCAATTTCTTTTCTTAAATAGGCTCTGGCACGATGCAGCCTGGATTTAACCGCAGGCACCGAAAGATCAGTCGCCTTCGCTGTTTCTTCGGTCGATAGTCCTTCAACGTCTCTTAAAAGAAAAACCATCCTGTACTCCGGCGAAAGTTTTACGATGGCATCATCCAGAATTTTTCTAAGTTCTTCATTTTCGGTACTCTTATGAGGAAGAGTTTCCCAGTCAGCAATATATTTTTCCTCATAAAGTCCGTCTTCATTTTCTAATGAAACAAACTGCTGATTTTTAAGTTTGCGAGCTGCCATAAGGCAATGATTTGAAACAATCCTGTAAAGCCACGTTGAAAGTTTCGAATTTCCGTCAAACTGATGCAGTGATTTTACCATACTGTAAAAAGTTTCCTGCATTATATTTTCAGCTTTTTCCCTGTCGCGGCAAATCTTGAATGAAAAATTATAAACGGTCTGTTCATAATTTTTAACCAGTTCGGCTAATGCCTTTTTGTTTCCTTCTTTTGCCTGCTGAATAATTAAATTTTCATCCATAGCGTGAGATGCAGATATTATTTTTAAGATTCGTTATTATAATTTCAGGTCGAGACTTTTCCAGAGATACCACGATGCGATACTATTGTAAGGACTCCAGTTATTTGTCCGGGAAATTTTTATCATCTTTTTTTCATCGGGTAATTTTTTGAGCCGATATAATTTTTGAATTCCCTTCCTTATACCCAGATCAGAAACCGGCAGTATGTCCAAACGGCATAGAGTAAATATCAGGAACATATGAACCGTCCATACACCGACACCTTTTACTTTTGTCAGTTCTTCAATGATCTGTTGATCAGTCTTTTTATCCAGACCACGAAAATGTATTTCACCGTCCACAATCTTTTGTGAAAGATCTTTCACGTACTTCGCTTTAGCCCATGACATCCCCAGGTTTCTTAACTGCAGATCAGTCGCCTCTAAAATGTGTTCAGGTGACGGATCATTTTTGAAGAATGTAAAAAATTTCTTTTCGATTGCGTCGCCTGCTTTAACTGATAATTGCTGCCCTATGATTGACCGCAGCATAGCGTGATAAAAATCCTTTTTCTTTCTGATTGTGCACACTCCCGCAGCATCAATTATTGCCGCAAGAGCAGGATCATTCTTATAAATATGCCTCGTACCGTTTTCTATTTCTGTGGAATTCATTATACTTATAACAGTGAAATATTACCTAACAAATATAAACCAAAATCATGTTTCAAAATAAAAATTCTGCGGCTGTTAAAAAGAATAAACTTTTCAAAGGTGTATCTGAAGAAGAGTTAAAACTCAAATTCAATCCTCAGAATTTTTTGGAACTGAAAGAGGGCGAAATTATTTACCAGAAGGGTGAGGAAAGTAATTTAATTTATCTGATACTTGAGGGAGAAGTAAAAATAAAATTTATCTGGACACAGGAACAACGAGGTGTTATCAGAAAATACCGCGATGAGTTTTTCGGTGATGATGAGCTTCTTGCAAAGTGTTCAAGAAGATCTTCTGCTGTTGCAATGACCGACTGCCTGCTTTATACTATAAGCCGAAAAGAACTGGAATATTTGTCTTCTCTTAACAAACCATTATTGACCAATCTGGGTCTGCCCGAAACTTCAACTGACCTTTATAATCTTTCAGAAGAAGCCAGGCTTGAATTAAAAACAACCACTGAAAAAATTGGTTTGCCAGAAAGTTCCGGAGAGCGTACTAAGATTGAAAACATAGATATCTCACCGGTTGAAATTCCTGAAATTTCTTCAAGTTTAAAACTTGATGATCAGCATGCGGAATATGTTGAGTTGAACATTCACCCGGGAATTAATAAAGAAGAATTTTTTAAACAGGAACTCCTTGAAGAACCTGATGACGAAACCAGTATCAGGTTTTCTGATACTGTTGAGCATGAAAAAGAAGAGTTCAATACTGAATCCAATTCGGCGAATGAAGAATTACTCAAGGACGAACAGGTAGAGGAACTGCCTGAAACAATACCGGAACCTTCTTACTATTCTTCTCGACCAGATCAGGAATTTAATGCCGCCGGAAAAGATGAAGAAATAACTATCGACGATGATCAGTATATAAATATTCATTCAGGAATAAACATTGAAGAAACATTCAGAAGTATAATTCAAACGGCAAAACAGATTACTGATGCGGATAAAGGAGTGGTTTTTATATCCGATGAGGTTATTAAAAATTCTGGTGCGGATCTGAAAGAAAACAATCCTCTGAGCGAGTTAGCAATTTTTGAAGCCGGTACTATTGCGGAAGAATGTTTAAATAAAAAAGAAATTATTTTCAAAAATGATATAAGCAATGACACAATGTTCGTCCATGGGGCTGAAATTTCCCCTGAATATAAAGTCATCAATATGATGTGTTATCCATTAATCTCATCGGAAGAAAAAGTTCTCGCTGTGCTTCAACTGTTAAATAGTTCAAAAGGAGTTTTTGACAGTCACGATGAACACAAACTTAATTTGCTCTCCAAACATTTTATCGCTGCAATCGACCGCTCAACAAGGTTCAATGATGTTATACGCGAGGGGAAGTTATTATCGCTTAAAGAAATTTCTAACTTTCTTATATCGGATATCAAAATACCTGTGCTTACAATTAAACACTATTCAAACCTGCTAAAGAAACAAAATGTTACTCCGGAGGTGAAAAATATTCTGGATATGCTTACCAGTCAGGCAAACTCTGTCATTGATCTGGTTCAAACCACATTTGATTTTGCACAGAATAAAAAATCGTTGTCCACTGAAGTAAAAAGTCTCAGCGGTATTGTTGATGAAATACTGACATTGTTATCAGAATATGTTGAATCCAGGAATGTAAAATTGTTTAAGAAGATTGAAAGCACTGCTAAAATTGAAATTGATCAGCGTGCGTTTTATCAGGCATGTTTTCAGATAGCTAAAAACGCTTGTGATGCTATGCCCAACGGCGGGAACATTTATGTCACGTGTACTTCGGATGATGATTTTGCGCGTATTGATATCAGGGATGAAGGACCGGGAATACAAATAAATATAAAGGACAGCATCTTTGAACCGTTTGTATCCGGAAACGGAAACAGTGGAACAGGAATCGGGTTATCTATCACTAAAAAAATAATTACTGATATGAACGGGACGATAAATGTTCAAAGTACTCCCGGTGAGGGGACAACATTCATCATCCTTGTGCCTATAGTTAAAAACTAAACACACATTTGATTGTGTTGTGACAAATCATGCCTCGCAAATTAATAACCATTCTAGGCCCTACTGCCTGCGGTAAAACAAAACTCGCAGCACAATTATGTTTTCATTTTAATGGTGAAATAATTTCTGCAGATTCACGCCAGGTTTATAAAGGAATGAATATCGGAACCGGAAAAGATTATGATGATTACCTGGTAAACGGAAAGAAGATTCCTTATCACCTTTTAGATGTCATTGAGCCTGTCGATGAATACAACGTTTTTCAATTTCAGCGGGATGTTCAAAATTCTATAACTAAAATAATTTCCCACAATAAACTTCCATTTCTTGTCGGTGGTACCGGATTGTATCTGAGTTCAATTCTTCAAAACTACAAGATGAATAAAGCTGAATTTGATACAGAACATATAAAAGAATATGAATCCTTGCCTACCGACGAATTGAAGAAAATGCTATTAAAAGTTAATCCTGAATTACATAACACAACTGACCTCATTGAACGGGATAGAATTATTTCTGCAATCGTTGTTCATCAACATTCACAGTCAACTTCGTCAATAAAGATAGAAGCCAAACATCTTATCATCGGGGTTTCACCTCAGCGAGAGGTAATTATACAAAGGATAAAATCACGTTTGAAAAAAAGATTAGATGAAGGAATGATTGAAGAAGTCAAACAACTTCATGAAAACGGTGTTACGCATGAACGTCTGCAAAGATTCGGACTCGAATATAAATTCATATCACAATATCTTCTGAATGAATTGAACTACAATGATATGTTCCAGAAACTTAACAGTGCAATTAATGCTTTTGCAAAACGCCAGATGACGTGGTTCAGAAAAATGGAGCGCGAAGGTGTGAATATAAACTGGATCAAAGAACCGTCATTCAATAAAGCCAAAGAAATAATTGAGAGGAATTTATTTGTCAACTGATTCAAATAATATTCCTCTGTTTGTCCGGAACTATCTCAACAAATTTTCTGAAAAGGTTTATAATGTTGAGACTAACAGCAAACAAACCTTCCACAATATCATCGTAATTCCCTGCGTCGCTGAATCTGAAAATATAAAAATTGTATTATCATCTTTATCACAAAATGATTCCGGTTATCTAAACGATACCTTGATATTATTTGTGATTAACAACTCAAAGTCCGATTCTGATGAAGTAAAAAATAATAATCTGCAATCAATAAACTATCTGAAAGATGAACTTCACAACGTAAACGTTATACGGCATTTAGGTTTTATTGATGCCACAACTCCCGGTAATGAAATGGATCATAAACACGCAGGAGTCGGGCTTGCAAGAAAGATTGGAATGGATGCAGCTTTACTTCACTTTAACTATTCTTCACCAGATAAAAATATTTTAATCTGTCTTGATGCAGATTGTAAAGTATCAGAGAATTATCTTAAAACAATTGTCGATGAATTTAACTCAAAAAACTTATCTGCAGCATCATTAAACTTTGAACATCCTGTTGAAACAAATATCAACACTAGTGATGCGATAATCTGCTACGAATTATTCCTTCGTTATTATGTTGTCGGATTAAAACTCGCCAATTCACCTTATGCATTTGAAACAATTGGTTCATCGATGGCTTGTGATGTTGAAAGTTACATCAAGATCGGCGGAATGAATAAAAAGAAAGCCGCTGAAGATTTTTATTTTCTTGAAAAGCTCTCAAAGGTCACAAGTATTCATACAATAAAAAAACCATTAGTCTATCCTTCAGGCAGAAGAAGCTGGAGAGTACCATTTGGCACCGGACAACGTGTTGGACGTTTTCTCGACAGAATAAAAGATGAATACCTTTTGTATGATATAAGATGTTTCATCGTTTTAAAACAATGGTTAGAATCATTTAGTAATACTGAATCATCTCCGTCGGAGTTTCTGCAAGCATCAAAAATAATTTCGGAAGAGTTATATAATTTTTTGCTAAATAATGATTTTAAAAACTCTCTGAGCAAGATCATATCTAACTCAAAGAACATTGGGCAGATAGAAAAACAAAAACGAAACTGGTTTGACGGCTTCCGAACTTTAAAACTTATTCATCATTTAAGAGATACTGAATTTCCCTTGGTTAATATGTTCGATGCACTCGATCAAATATTTGATTACTTTAATGTAAGTAAACCGGATAGAAATAATTCTGTTGCTATTCCTGATCTAGCGCTACAGAAAGAATATCTTTTTAAACTTCGTGAACTGGAAATGTCGATCAATTAAGATGATAATTAAAACAACACAGGATGAAATTCAAAACTACCTTAGTGATGCTTCCAACTTTAAAGGATTCTGTGAATCGGTTTTTATTCCTGAAAATGTAGACGAAGTAAGAGATATCCTTATAAAAGCAAACGAGCTAAATACTTCTGTTACTATTTCCGGTAATGGTACAGGGCTCACAGGCGCGCGTGTCCCACAGGGCGGAATTGTTATTTCGACTGAAAGATTAAATAAAATTCACGAGATAAATGTTGACGAAAAATATGCAGTCGTTGAACCGGGTGTACTACTTTCACATTTGTTGTCACAATTGAAACAGAAAAAACTTCTTTATCCACCTGACCCGACAGAGAAAAATTGTTTTATCGGCGGAACTATATGTACAAATGCTTCAGGTGAGAAAACTTTTAGATACGCTTCAACACGCGATTACATTTTGGAGTTAGAAATTGTTCTAACAAATGGTGAAGTGATTCATCTAAAACGGGGAGAAAGTTTCGCCAACGCTTATAACATTGTTTTAAATTCAGAACAAGGGTCAGCTTATTCATTTGAAATTCCGGAAACAGGATTATCACTGACAAAAAATGCTGCAGGGTATTACTGCCGGAAAAATATGGATACGATTGATCTGTTCATTGGTTCTGAAGGAACGCTTGGTATTGTGACAAAAGCAAAACTAAAACTTCTTCCTTATCCTGAAAAAATAATTTCATGTGTAAGTTTTTTTATGAATGAAAATGATGCTCTTTCATTTATTAATGAAGCAAGAATTTTATCGCGCATGAATATTTCGGGAATTTCCGCTTCATCAATGGATGCTCTTGCATTGGAATTTTTTGACAACAACTCTCTGAAATTTTTGTTTAATGATTATCCGAATATTCCCGATTTAGCCGGCGCTGCAGTCTGGTTCGAACAGGAAACAAATATTATTTCTGAAGAAACTGTACTTGATGAATGGACAGACCTTATCAAAAAACATAACGGGAATACTGAAAATGTATGGTTTGCTTTCTCTGAATCTGAAGCAGAAAAAATTCAAAGATTCCGACATTCAATCTCAGCGAATGTAAATGAGTTTTTAACAAGAAATAATTTCCGCAAATTGGGGACAGACGTTGCTGTGCCGGATGAATCATTCAACGATCTTTATCATTATTCAAAAAAGATCACCGAAGAAAAAAACATTAATTATGTTGTTTATGGACACTTTGGTAATTCACACATGCATTTTAATTTTTTACCGGAGACTGAAGAACAGTTTGCATTAAGCAAAGATTTGTATCATAAAATTTGTCTGAGAGCCATTGAATTGAAAGGAACCGTCAGCGCAGAACACGGAGTTGGAAAAATAAAACGTGATTATTTAAAACTTATGTACGGTGATGAAGCTGTCCAAAAGATGATTACTATAAAAAAAATTCTTGATCCCAATATGATTTTATGTAGAGGAAACTTGTTTGAATAGTACTGGTTAAATTACTTTGTCACCCTGAACTTGTTTCAGGGTCTTTTGTGTGTTGATATAACATTAGATTCCGAAACAAGTTCGGAATGACAAAAAACTTATAGTCGGCTCAGTTACTATTAAACTTTTGTTTAGGCATATCCTCGCTGAATATCATACTCCTTAATCTCTTAACAAAATATTTGTACTCCGGTATTATTTCTCCAACCAGCTTCCAGAATTTTTTTGAATGATTCATTTCTTTCAAATGACAAAGCTCATGGACTATCACATAATCTATAACATCTTTATCAAACTTCATCAGTCTTGAGTTAAATGATAACGAACCATTAGCCGAGCAGCTTCCCCAGCGGCTTTTCTGACTTCTGATTGTGATACGTATATGTACGAACCCGTATTGCTCTGCTAACTTTGCAGTTCGTGCCGGAATGTATTCCATTGCTTCCTGTTTCAACCACATTTCGAAAAGATCATTTGTCGTTAAAGAATTTTCACAGGGAGAAATAATATTCAACACATTATCTTTTAGTTTGAAATGATTGATTGTACCGAACATATCAAATGATTGAACAACGTTTAGTTTTCTTCCCAGGTAATAAAACTCTTTCTTTTGTTGACGGTTTGATAAATGTTTGAGTATCCATTTACTATGCTGCATTAGTATTTCACTGATGGAATCTTCCTTTACCCGTTTAGGAATCCGTACCTCAAGCTCGCCCAACACATTGACATACAATCGAATGTTTTTACTACGGTTATTACGAATAACTTTATAAGGTACTGACTGCTTCGATAATTCAATTGTTTTAGTTGTGTTTTTGTTCATTAACCTTGAGGTTAGTTTAGTATTCCATTTTGATACCTCTATGCAGAATACTTAATAATAGCACTCTAAACATCGTCATGCTGAACCTGCCCGACCGGCAGGCGGGCTTGTTTCAGCATTTGACTTTTTCGGTATCAATTATTCATTTTAGTTAAGAAGAAGAACCTGAACCGACCCGCCTGAGGCGGGCAGGTTGACAAATAGGATGACTTGCACCAGCTCATTTGTTTAGTTATAAGCAAAATGATTGTAGCACAAATATCATCATTTCCCCTTTTTATAACTCGTCTTTTCCTTAGAATCCTGTAAGATGACTCCAAGATTTTTCAACTCATCTCTTATCTTATCAGACAGCGCATAATTCTTCGAAAGCTTTGCATCGTTCCTCAGATTTATCAGCAATTCAATAAGACTATTCTCTAATGCAGCATCACCCGATTCTGTTTGTTTATCAAAACTTAATATGCCCAAAACTCCCGAAGCTGTTCTTGCAAGAAAATCTTTTACTGAATTGTAAAACCCAGATGAGTGATTTTCAGTTTCTGCTAAAACTTTATTCACTTCTTTTACAAAATCAAAAATTGCCGCAACAGCCTGCGGCGAATTAAAATCATCTTCCATCGCTGATTTAAAAGCTGATTCATACTTATTAAAATCAAACTGGGTTTTATCTTTTGAATCACTTCCGTTTTTTATTTTTTCTTCAATACGTTCAGCAAGTGTGTTCAGTTTCTCCAATCCCTTTTGAGCAGATGCAAGAAGCTCCTCACTGAAGTTAAGCGGACCGCCGTAATGAGCCTGTGCAAAGAACATTCTCAATGATTCTGCGGAATATTTTTTAAGTATATCTCTCGCAGTAAAAAAATTGCCGAGTGACTTCGACATCTTTTCATCATTGATGTTAAGAAATCCGAAATGAATCCAGTAATTAACAAACTTCTTACCGGTTGATGCTTCGCTCTGCGCAATTTCATTTTCGTGATGCGGAAATATCAGGTCATTCCCGCCTGCGTGTATATCAAAAGTTTCACCGAGATGTTTGCAGCTCATTGCTGAACATTCAATATGCCAGCCGGGTCTTCCGTTGCCCCAGGGACTTTCCCAGAAAGGCTCGCCTTCTTTTGCTTTTTTCCACAATGAAAAGTCTAATGGATTTTTTTTCTCTTCGTTTATTTCAATACGGGCACCGGATTCAAGATCATCAATATTTTTTCCGCTTAGTTTACCGTAACCTTTAAACTTGTTCACATCATAAAAAACATTTCCGTTTATGTTGTAAGCAAAACCTTTATCAACAAGGTTCTTGATGAGATTGATAATCTCGTCCATGTGCAGTGTTGCTTTTGGATAAACATCTGCAGGTTTTATTTTTAGTCTGTGAATGTCCTCCATAAAAGCATCCGCGTATTTTTCAGCGACTAACCTTGATTCCTTTTTCTCTTCAATGGACTTCTTAATAATTTTATCATCAACATCCGTAAGATTCATAACGAACTTTACATTATAGCCGCTGTATTCCAAAAATCTTCTGATGATATCGCTCATAATGAATGAACGCGCGTTACCCACGTGAAAGTAATCATAAACAGTTGGTCCGCACACATACATTCTTACCAATGATGGATCTATTGGAATGAATTCTTCTTTTTTCTTTGTCAGTGTATTGTAAACTGAAATCATTTTATAACCTTATAATTGCTGAGTTTTGTTGTTCAAATATATGAAGTATGCGGGAGAGATGTTATGGGATAGGAGTGGTGTTTTTGTCTAATAGTTTAGCTTTGAGGGACTAATGAAATTATAAATGCTCTATATCATTTCCTTCTAATAAATCAATTAATATCTTTACTTTAGAAAATAATTCATCATAGCTGATTATTTGTACATTCTTTAATTCATTTCTAAATAATTCAAAAGATTTTTTCTGGTCATTTTCTATTAACTCACGTTCTATATTACCGACTATCACAAGACTTTGTGGATTAAATGTTTCCATATCTTGTAGCTTTTCACTTCTTAGGCTATAGAAATCTTTGCTTAGACTATATTTATAATTTGATACTTGAATTATTGCTCCTGAAACATCAGAAGAAACATTGTAAATATTATCACGATATTTTGAACCTAGTAGTTTTGTCATAGGAGTTTTAATTTCTATTAAAACTGTATTTTTTGTAAGAGAATTTTGACACAAAAAATCTAACAGATTTGCGCCTTTGTTATCAAAAGATTTCCCCCCAACATAAGCTTTACCTTTTAAAATTATTATTGGAAATGCGAAAATCTGCGATAATAAAAATGAATTTTCCGCAAAATGTTTTTGCCAATAATCTTCATCAGCATTATCCGATTGATTTAGCCAAGATTCATAAATTTTTTTTAGGTTGCTTAATCCAACTATACTATTAAGTTTCTGTAAACTATCGACTTCTAATTTCTCAAGCCGTTCTACAAGCTGGTTACTGTCATCAATAGTAATCGCATAATTAATCAATTTTGAAAATACGTTTACACCAGCCTTTTTATTTAACTCAAAAAAAGTTTTTAACTCGCCTTCATTTATCTGACTTAATTCATTTAAACTACCGTGAGCTTTAATGTATTTGGTTTCGCCAAATTGAATGCCTTCTTTTATATGGAACTTATATAACGATACAATTTCTTTAACAAAATTTAGTAATTCATCTGACTTAAGTTCTAGTTTTACATATTCCCCAGACTTCAAATTAGATAGACTAAGATCCTTTAAATCTATCCAATCATCTTTGATTCCTTTTTTTTGAAAAAAGAAACTTCCTTTTATAACAGCATTTTTATTCTTAAGATTATCAATAAGAAGCGGTTTAAAAACTAAACGAGTATTTTTTGTTTTTCTTATCGGGATTTCATTGCATTCCGCTGTATACTTAGATGTGGATTGAATAGTAAACTCTTCTAAAACATTTTCACCAACTGATATTGAAAAATTGTCACTGTTTTTGGATAGTCCAATTGAAACTTCTTGTGATCCATCATTAAATTCTATTCTGCAATTAGTCAATGGTGGTTTAACATCATCTCCAAGTAGTCTATATATTAATTCTTGAACAGATATTTCATCATCTATTCCACTGCCATCTACAAGAGAAGTTTTTATTTTAATTGAAGTATTCATAGTATTTCAAAAGCTATAACGACTGTAATGATCCTATTTATATATTTTCTTTTAGCTTGTGATTCTTTAATTATTAAAGCGGTTAGGTAATTAATTAGGAATACTGGTTCTCTTTATTAATTCATCAAAATCTTTTTGTAAGAATTTGAAATTCTTATAACTATTATTTCCTTCATCTTGTTTTAATTCTATCGCGCCAATTTTCATTTCAATATCAAACTCGCCTAGTGTATGATCGAGCATTATAAAAATTGGTCCGAAAAAATCTCTTTTTCTGTTTTCAGTAAAACCTTTGATGAAAAATGTTACATCAATTTTATCATCACTTTGCTCTAGCTTATAAGATACATCCTCAATTGATAATGTTAAGTTGTCATAAGTTATTCTGGCCATTGGCTCAGTTTGTCTGGGTCTAAAATATGTAACATAAAAATTATTAAGATTTTCTGGTTGTTTTTCTTTTAATGCAAGTACAGATGGGAATGCTTGCTTATCTCCATCAGCACTTATTACAAATTCGCGCATTTTTTTTTCTACAGGTCCAAATTCAAAAGTCAAACTTTTGTTAATTTTTTTCAGTTCTCTGCTAAGTTCGTTGAATATTTTTTCTTGATTTGACTCAAAGCTGAAAATTCTTGATTCGTTTTTGATGAACCAATTCCAGAAATTAATTTCTTTCGATTGACCGTTTGAGAAGTTAAATAGATTAAAAGCCATAATTAATCCTAAAAAATATTTCATATGATGATTGCCTAATTATAATTCAACTTCCACTAATCAATTTCACACATCGATAGTAAGTAGGTTATATAACAAAACTTACCAACTTTTCACTTCTCCTTAACATTATTTTCCCGATCCGCTTTCCACATACAAGCAACACCTGCACATCTTGCCACAAAGCACTGCCCCGGGATTTATGATTTGGTAATTGGGGCGCACAAACACAATAGCAACTTAAATCAATGTACAGCGAATCTCAAATGGAAAGTTTAATTTTATTGTGTCGTAGAATGTACACCCTTCGACAGTGCTTAATGTGACAAATGAATCAGAGCCATTCAGTGAGATAAATGTGGTGACACCATGCTCAGACGGACTGTAAATTATACATTGTACATTATACATTATTAAAGCAGTTTCATCAACTCCTTCATATCCTCCGGTAGTTCAGAGTTGAAGAGAACAAATTTATTTGTGTGTGGGTGAATAAATCCCAGTGTCTTTGCGTGAAGTGCCTGACGTTTCATTAACTCTAAAAGATTCTGCACACGGCTTTTTATTTTAGGAAGTGATGAACCATAAACCAATTCTCTTCCGCCGTACGCAGGATCACCAAATACAGGGTGATGCATTGATGAAAGATGAACACGTATCTGGTGTGTTCTTCCAGTTTTCAGGTTAAGTTTAATTAGTGATGTAAAATCATATTCCTGTTTTACTTCATAGTATGTGATAGCCTGCTTGCCTTCGTCTTCACTTACTGTAAATTTTTTTCTGTCCTTTTTACTTCTTGTGATGAGTGTATCGATCATTCCGGCTTTTTTATTAAATATACCCCATACAATTGCCCAGTATTCTCTTTCAATTTCGTGCCGAGAAAATTGTTCTCCGAGTTTTGCGTGCGTCCAATCATCTTTAGCAACAACAAGAAGTCCGCTTGTATCTTTATCAATCCGGTGAACAATACCCGGTCTGTCTGATTCATTAGCCGAACTTAATTTTTTTGTATGATGAAGAAGCGCGTTTACAAGTGTGCCGGTATAGTTTGCATAACCGGGATGCGCTACCATTCCCGGCGGTTTGTTTACGATGATAAGGTATTCATCTTCATAAACTATGTCGAGCGGTATTGCTTCAGGCTCGTTGAATTCGGGTCGCGGTGAGATTGGTTGTACTGCTTCGATTATATCATTCGCCTGTACAAGATGACTGGCTTTTACAATTTTGCCGTTAACTTGAACATAACCTGCTTCGATCAGTTTCTGTACTTTTGAGCGTGTTGCATTTTCAATTGTGTTGGTAAGAAAAAGATCTATCCGTTGCGGACGTTTACCATCCGGCAGTTCAAAGCGGAATTTCTTTTCCTTTATCAGGTTGGTCATTTGCTGAATCGTTTTTTTCTGTCAGATCATTTTTTGAATCAACTATTTCTTCGACTAACTGAGATGATGTAGTTGATTCATTTATTATTTCACCAGTCGCACTTTCAACGGCTGGTTCAGATTCTTCAACCGTTTTATTATGATGTTTGTAGAATATGATAAGTATAAGCACACCGATAGTAACCGCAGCATCGGCAATATTAAAAATGGGCCATCGTTCATAACTACGACCGAGAAAGTTCACATCAAAAAAATCGAAGTCAAGGAAATCGACAACTCTTCCATAAAACAATCCGGCATAATTATAAAACACTCCGTAAAAAACTCTGTCGATTAAATTACCGACAGCGCCGCCGAGTATAAACGCAAGTGCAATTCTTAAACTAAGTTTTTGTTTACGAACAACGTAGATGTAAATGATCAATCCAATACTTGCGATAAGCGAGAAGAGAGAAACATAAAATTTCAGGTCGAGTCCGGGATCAAATCCGAATGCCATTCCCGGATTTTCAATAAATGTCAGCCTGAAAAAATCATCCAGCACCGGAACTCGCTGACCATGGTACATCCCCGGGTAATTGATATTAAGAAAAGGAATCGAAAATCCTTTTACAAGAAGTTTTGAAACCTGGTCAATCAATACGACAAAGAATGATAAATATAAAACTTTCAAATCAATCCTGGTTTTCTGTAACTATAGCTGATTCGTCAACAACGGAATTTCTGTCAGGCTGTTTCCTTAATGAAAACAAAAGTATAACCACACCGATAGTGACGGCAACATCCGCAATATTAAATATGTATGTACCAATGGTGCTGTTGAAAAGGAAAAGTTCAAATATCCTTATATCAAAAAAATCCACTACACTGCCGTGGAATAAAGGGGCATAGCCGTATATCAATCCGTAAAAAGTTCTGTCAATAAGATTTCCTACTGCGCCGCCAAGAATCATAGCGATGGCAAAACGAGATGATAATTTTTCGGTTTTGATTTTATACAGATAAATAAAGAGACCTATGCAGGCAGCAAGTGTAAGAATTGATATTACAAGTTTTAATTCAGTGCCCGGGTTGATCCCGAAAGCAATTCCAGGATTTTCAACAAGCGTAATATTAAATACATCTCCCCAAACAGTGTTTCGCTGCCCGTGATTTAATCCCTGCCAGTCAATGCCGAGAAAGGGTATTGAAATTCCGCGGGCGATAAGTTTGGATACCTGGTCAACTAATACAATACATAATGAAACTATTAAAACTTTCAATCTTTTACCTTAACATTCAAAGCCGGTAGTTCCGGATTCATCAGATCGTTTAATTTATTTTTTTTCCTGTCGCTGTTTTATTGGCAGACATAACTGGCTGTGAGGAACAGCTTCAAGCCTTGCTTTTGGAATCAGCGGACAGGTATCACAAAGATGCTGAGGTTCTTCAATACATTCAATGCAAATACCATATGTTCCTGCTTCAATTCTTTTTAATGCGTCTTCAAGGTAACCAAGGAATTTATTTTCCCTTTGTGCATATAGAAAAGTTTTTTCCCTTTCCATAGCATCTGTTCCCTGTTCTGCCATATGAAGTGAGTATGGAGAATTTTCATTAATATATTCTCCGGTCGTCGGGTCCAGCATCTGATCTTTAAGATTCTGGAGCTGTTCGATAATCTCATCCCGCTTTTCAAGAATAATTTCTTTGAAATGCTCAAGATCCTTTTTTCCGTAACCTTTGATCTTTTCAATTGCTTTTGCACGTGATTCCGCTGTTGAAATAACTTCAACAACAGGAACTACATCTTTCTTCTTCGGTTTTTCTGTCATCTTTTTCAGTGGTTTTTTCTCTGTAATTTTCTTTGGAACAATTTTTTTCTTAGTCTCTTTCACTTTTGCTACAACCTTTTTCTTTTCTGTTTTCTTTGCAGGAGCTGCTTTTTTGGCGCTCTTCTTGACGATTGTTTTACCGCCAGATTTTGGTGCAGCTTTTTTTAGCACTGTTTTCTTTTTAGCAGTTTTAGGTGATGCTTTTTTAGCTGCCGGTTTTTTGGTGGAAGTTTTTTTAGCCATCAGTCGGTCTCCTTTTTTAGGTATTTACACCCTTTCAATTTGAATGGAGCAGTCATACTCCCCGATTTTCCAATTTTGATTAACTCCCCCGTTCTCATTTAATTGTGAATAAATATTATCTGCAAGTGTCTCATTGGAAATATAATCATGAAATAATTTTATTGCATCATTTAATTTTGAATCTGATGTAAAATTTATTTTTATCCTGTCTGTAACTTCAAAGCCTGAATCTTTCCGCATGTTCTGTACGCGGTTGACAAATTCTCTTGCAAACCCTTCTGCAATCAGTTCATCATTTAATTCGGTATCAAGAGCAATTGTCACACCTTCTTCACTTTCAACAACCCAGCCTTCAATTTCAGTACTTATAATTTCAACATCTGTTTTTAGGATTTCTATTTCTTCACCGTCCAGACTGATCTTTATACTGCCTTCTTTTTCTAAAGCAGAAATTTCATCCTTTGTCATTGCTTTGATACGGTTGGCAACAGGATTAACTTTTTTACCGAACTTAGGTCCGATTGCTTTGAAGTTTCCTTTTGCGCTCTTGTTTACAATTCCTGAATCATCATCAAGCACGATTAATTCTTTGATATTAACTTCATCAAGAATTACATCCTTCATTTTTTCAAGAGCTTCTTTTTTATTCCTGTCAACAACAACCATAATCTTAAGAAGCGGCTGACGGATTTTAAGATTTGCTTTTGCACGCATTGATCGTGTCAGATACACAACCTGCTGTGCGATTTCCATTTTCAGTTCAAGGTTTTTATCCTGGTATTCTGCATCCGGAAAATCTGCAAGGTGAACAGATTCAAACTGTTCTTGTTTTGTTACTGAATTAAGATTCTGATATAATTCTTCAGCAATAAACGGTGCGAATGGCGAAGTAAGTTTTGCAACTTTTATCAAACATTCATAAAGAGTCTGGTAAGCTGACAATTTATTTTTATTCATTTCAGATTTCCAGAATCTTCTGCGGCACCTTCTTACATACCAGTTTGAAAGATGATCAATAGTAAAATTTGAAACTGCTCTTGCCGCTTTTGTTACATCGTAATCATCCATCAACTGTTCGTATTCTTTAACAAGTGAATTCAGTTTTGATATTACCCACCTGTCAATTTCCGGGCGTTCTTCATAAGGAACATGTGCTTCTGAAGCATTGAACTTATCAATGTTTGCGTACAACACAAAGAATGAATAAGTATTTAACAATGTTCCAAAAAACTTTCTTTGAACTTCAACCAGACCTTCTTCATCAAATAAAGTTGGTCGCCAGGGCGGACTGTTTGTTACAAGATACCAGCGTGTCGCGTCGGCACCGTACTTATCAAAAAGCATAAACGGATCAACTGTATTGCCTTTTGATTTGGACATCTTCAAGCCATTCTTATCAAGAATGAGTTCGTTAACAATTACATTTTTGTAAGCAACACTGTCAAACAACATTGTTGAGATAGCATGAAGTGTGTAGAACCATCCTCTTGTCTGGTCAATTCCTTCACATATAAAATCTGACGGGAAGAAATTCTTTTCGAACCATTCTTTATTTTCAAAAGGATAATGATATTGTGCAAATGGCATTGCCCCTGAATCAAACCACACGTCAATCAGTTCAGGTGTTCGTTTATAAATTTTGCCATCACGCTCAAAAAATATTTTGTCGACAAAAGGTTTATGAAGATCGATGTCCGCTACATCTTTAACCGGTACTCGTTTACCATTTTCTTCAATGAAACCTTTTTTAAGTTCCTCAATACTGCCAACTGCAAATGCATCGCCGTCTTCACTTAACCATATTGGTAACGGTGTCGCCCAGAATCTGTCACGTGACAAAGCCCAGTCTTTGTTTTCTTCCAGCCAGTTGCCGAATCTTCCAGAACCAACTTCCGGAGGCTGCCAATTAATTGTTTTATTTAACTGAACCATCCGGTTTGCAATTTCAGTTGTGCGGATAAACCATGATTCTCTCGCATAGTAAATCACGGGAACATTTTCATGCCGCCAGCTAAAAGGATAAGAGTGAACAATCGTTTCCTTCTTATAAAGTTTACCTTGCTCTTTAAGTTTTATGATAATGTCCTTATCAGCATCTTTAACAAATTGTCCTTCAAAGTCGGTTACTTCTTTCGTGAACAAACCGCCGCGTGTAACAGGCTGAAGCATTGGCAAACCAAACTTCTTCGACAACTCATAATCATCGGCACCAAACGCAGGTGCGATGTGTACAATACCGGAACCATCTTCTGTGGAAACAAAATCTCCGCTTACTACATAGAAGGCTTTTTTATCAACACTGCAATATGGTAGAAGTTGTTCGTAATCTGTTCCTTCAAGTGATGAACCCTTCATCTCTTCAATGATTTCATATTCGTCATCAATAACACTTAACCGGGCTTTGGCGAGAATTAAAACTTTTCCTTTGTTTTTTATCTTCACGTAGTCAACATCAGCGCCGACAGCAAGTGCAACATTTGAGATCAATGTCCATGGAGTTGTTGTCCATACAAGAAAGTGTTCATCTTTATTTTTTATTTTGAAGAGAACATAAACTGACGGGTCTTTAGTTTCCCGGTAACCAAGTGCAAGTTCGTGTGATGAAAGAACTGTTTCTGATTTAGGATCCTGCGGAACAATTTTATAATCTTTATAAATAAGTCCTTTATCAAAAAGAGTTTTAAGTGCCCACCAGACAGATTCAATATAATTATTTGTAAGTGTGATATAAGCGGAATCGAGATCAACCCAGTAACCCATACGGGTTGTCATTTTTTCCCAAAGGTCTAAATATGTAAAAACTGATTCGCGGCAAGCCTGGTTATATTTTTCAATTCCGTATTCGATAACTTCGCTTTTGTGTTTTATACCGAGCTTTTTTTCAACTTCAATTTCAACCGGAAGTCCGTGAGTATCCCAGCCGGCTTTTCTTTCAACTTTGTAACCTTGCAGAGTTTTGTAACGGCAAACAAGATCTTTAAGTGCGCGCGCCATAACGTGATGAATACCGGGTTTACCATTTGCTGTTGGCGGACCTTCATAAAATGTAAATGACTTTGATGCGTCTCTTGACGTTACACTTTTTTCAAAAATTTTATTTTGTTTCCAGAACTCTAATATTCTTTCTTCAATTTCAGGATAACCCGCTTTATCTAAATTCTGCTTGAACATTTATGTGAACTACTTTCAAAAAATATTGCTTATAGGTTTTCGTATTTTTTTATTAATTCTTTTTCAGCCTGGATGAACTCTTTAAGCTCCCGTTCAACTTTTTCTTTCATCATTAAGATTTTCTTTGAGTCGAGTTCAGCCTCATTCATTATTTTTTCTGCTCTCACTTTAGCTTCTTTTATTTCCAGTTCCGATTCCTTTTTTGCATCGATTGTCAGATCCTCAAACACTTTATTCTTTTCTTTAAGAAGCATCATCTCTTTTTGTAATGATAAAATTTCAACAATAGCCATTCCGAAAATTGCCATTGAACCAAGAGTGATGTTCCTTAAGCTGTATAGTATCAGGTTTTCTGCTATCAATTCACTTGTATGAAAATACTCCTGGAAAAAAGTTATTATAACAATGCTTATAAAGGTTGCTGCAATAATCATTGCAAATACAACCTTACCGCCAAACTGCCAGCCTAGTGTTTTATTGATGTACCATCCACAGGCAAAACACAGTATTGATATAACAAACCAAACTGCAAAATTGTTATCACCAAAGCTGAAAAGGCTTGTGTTCAAAAAGTTGGATGCAAACATAAGCAATCCAAGCAACAGTGCAACAAAGTAATTGAACAATCTTCCCTTTTTCATGTTAGATTCTCCTGATTACTTCCTTCAATACTAAAGTCATTTTAGGTTCGGCAGCCATGGCTGCAGCTATTATTTCCTGAACGTTAACAGGTTTTAATGAATCAGGAAAACATTCATCTGTTATGATACTCATTCCAAGAACTTTCATCCCCATGTGGTTTGCTACAATATTTTCAGGAATGGTTGACATACCAACTACATCTGCGCCGATTGCTCTTAAAAACCTGTACTCAGCTTTTGTTTCCAGATTGGGTCCCGGCACAGCAACATAAACACCTTTTTGAATTTTAATTTTATTATCAAGTGCAACTTCTTCTGCAATATTTATAAGCTGATGACTGTATGGCTCGCTCATATCAGGGAAACGGGGACCGAATTCATCTTCATTTTTTCCTATCAGAGGATTATCCCCAAGAAGATTAATGTGATCAACCATAAGCATAAGATCGCCGCGTTTGAAAAGCGGATTCATTCCACCGCAGGCATTTGAAACAAGCAAATCAGTTACCCCGAGAAATTTCATCACTCTTACGGGGTAGGTAATCTGCTGCATTGTGTAACCTTCGTAGTAATGAAAGCGTCCCTGCATTGCGACTACTTTTTTATTTCCGATTGAGCCGAGAATTAATTTCCCGTGATGTGACTCCACAGTTGAAAGAGGAAAATGAGGAAGTTCAGAATAATCAATTTCATGATCTATTTTTATTTCCTTGACCAATCCTCCCAGACCTGTGCCGAGTATTATACCAACCGGGAACTGATCTTTAGTCTTAGATCTGATTACTGAAAGAGTCTCATCGATTTTTTCTTTTAAACTGCTCATTAAATTTTTATAAAAGTTTATTTACAATATTCTCGATATCTATATCTACTTTATTTGCCTGAGTTGATGCTGATGAATCGGCGGATTCTTTTTCAGGTTCATCAACTTTCATCTCAAGAAGCTTTGCCTGGGTATTTATCATAGCTTTAAGTTTAGCTACAATCATATCTTTTTCTTCACGCAGATTTATTACAGCAGTACGCATTTCATCGGAAGTCTGTCTTGCATTATCAAGTATTTGAGCGGCTTTAATTTCCGCCTCTTTAACCATCAGTGCAGCCTGTCTTCTGGAAGTCTCAATATTTTTTGAAGCAGCTTCTTGTGCATTTTCAATGGTGTCGTTAAGATGATTTTCAAGCTGCTTAAGTCTGTTTAATTCAATTGTGGCAGTATCAAATTCACTTCTGATAGATTCAAGTTCATTCTGCAATTCTTCAATTTCATCAGCCAGCTTGTTAAGGAATGCATGTACTTCTTCCTTATCATAACCGCGCATTGATTTATTGAATTCCTGTTTCTTTAAACTTTGCGGTGAAATTTTCATGAGTCTTTCCACTGTTTATTATAATCACGCACACCGAAAATTGCGGAGCCCACTCTTAACATCGTCGCGCCTTCTTCAATCGCTATTTCAAAATCGCTTGTCATTCCCATCGATAATTCACTTAGCTTATAACCTTGTGAATTATATTCATCTTTTAATCTTCTAAGATAACTAAAACTTTCTTTTATAAGACTCTTATCTTCTGTCAAAGCAGCGATAGTCATTAATCCTTTTAGTTCCAGATACGGTGACTTTCCGCACAACTCCAGTATTTCCTTTGCTTCATTCAAATCAGTTAAACCTGATTTTGATTCCTCCTCAGAAGTTTTAAACTGCAATAAAACTTTCTGAACAATATTATTTTTAGCTGCGCGTTTTTCAATTTCGGAGGCAAGAAGATATGAATCCATTGAATGAATATACTCAGCACAACCAACTACATATTTAACTTTATTACGCTGAAGGTTTCCTATGAAGTGCCAGGTAACCTTATTCCCCAATTCTTCAAATTTGCTTTTAAGCTCCTGAGCCCTGTTTTCTCCAAAATCAAGGCTTCCCGCCTGGTTTGCCTCCAGTATCTCGCTAACTCCAAAATTTTTTGAAACTGCGATGAGCTTAATTTCAGCGGGATTTCTGCTGATTTCCGAACATTTTTCGTTAATACGAGCTTTTATACGCTTAAAATTTTCAGCTATCATATAAAATTTGGAACGTGAATCTATTGCTTTTAGTCGCAAAAATCAATGTTATTTAAGCCAAATACAAGTATCTGAAATTTAATTATTTCCACATAACTAATCCCGCTCTTCACTGTGTTGATAGGTCAGGTTAATCTTTATGATGTGCAGTATTTAATTCCAAAGATGTTGATGACATTTTTTAGTAAATTTGAAAGCAAAATTTTTTACAGGGAGAAAAAATGGAATTAGAACTACTCAAAGAGATAAAAGCTAAAGCAGCCGGAAGAAAGAAAACAATTGTACTTCCGGAATCTCACGATGAAAGAGTTTTAAAAGCAGCTCAGATCTTAACAAAAGAAAAAATTGTTTCGGTTATAACTTTAGGCAATGAAGAAAAAATCCGGCAGGATGCAGCAAATCTCGGTGTTGATTTAAAGGGTGTCAGGATTATTGACCAGGAGAAATCAGAAAAGTTCAGTGACTTTGCTAACATGTATTTTAACCTTAGAAAGAAAAAAGGAATTACTATTGAAGAAGCACGAACAACAATGAAACGTGATCTTTTCTTTGCCGCAATGATGGTAAGAGAAGGAATGGTTGACGGAAGTGTCGGCGGTTCAACTGCTTCAACTGCTGATGTAATGAAAGCAGGGATTCAGGTTGTCGGAATGCCTGAGGGGATTTCAATCGTTTCAAGTTTCTTTTTAATGTTGTTCCCAGACAGGAATTATAGCTTTGCAGATTGTGCCGTTGTTCCTAATCCGGATGCAAACCAGCTTGCGGATATTGCGGTTACAACTGCTGACAACCACAAAAAGCTTACAGGTGAAGAACCTTATGTTGCAATGTTATCCTTCTCAACAAAAGGAAGCGCATCACACGAACTTGTTGATAAAGTTGTTAATGCAACGAGCATTGCAAAAACAAAACGTCCTGATCTTAACATTGATGGTGAACTTCAGTTTGATGCGGCAATTGTTGACTCAATCGGTAAGAAAAAATCCCCGGGAAGCAGTGTCGCTGGCAGAGCTAATGTACTCGTATTCCCTGATCTTAATGCAGGAAATATTGGTTATAAAATTGCACAACGGCTTGGTAAAGCTGAAGCAGTCGGTCCAATGGTTCAGGGATTGAAGAAGCCTTACTTCGATTTAAGCCGAGGCTGCAGTGTTGATGATATAGTTAACACAGCTGCAATAGCTGCGTTGATGAGTTAGTATTTTAATTTCAAAAAAGAGATGACATCATTTTAAAAAGATGTCATCTCTAAATTACTTCATATCCCCATCTATTCTAAAAATGAAAAAAGTCTTATTAATAATTCTGGTTTGCGTTATCTCATCTTTTGCTCAAGAAGTAAAAAATGAATTTGAACGATTTGAAAAATTCTTCGCGGATTATAATGTAACCGGTTCATTCGTCATGTATGATATGAATAAGGAAGAATATTTTTATCACAATAAAAAAAGATGCGAAAAACAGTTTATTCCCGCGTCAACATTTAAAATATTTAATTCTCTTGCAGCACTTGAAACTGGTGTTATCAAAGATGAGTATGAGGTATTCAAATGGGATGGCGAAAAACGTTGGGTTGAATCCTGGAATAAAGATCAGGAAATGAAAACCGCATTCAAAAATTCAACAGTGTGGTATTACCAGGAACTCGCACGCAGGATTGGCTACGAAAGAATGAAAGAATTTATTGAACAGGAACATTATGGAAATGAAAACATTTCAGGCGGAATTGACAGGTTCTGGTTGGATGGTGAACTAAGAATCTCGCAGGTTGAACAGATAAATTTCTTAAAGAGATTTTATAACTATGAATTAAGTTTTTCCAAGCGATCAATCGATATTGTAAAAAGTATAATGCTTGCAGAAGAAACTTCATCTTATAAACTATATGCTAAAACGGGCTGGGCAGATGTTGATAAAATTAATTATGGCTGGTACGTTGGTTTTATTGAAACCGGCAACGACGTTTACTTCTTTGCAACCAACATAGAAAAAAGTGAACCGGCAGGTGATAATTTTGCAAAAGCTCGTATAGAAATAACAAAAAATATTTTAAAAGAATTAGAAATTCTTAATTGAGGTTGATATCGCATTAGTAATAATTAGTCTGTCCGTTGTTATACTTAATCTTCCGTTTGGATACTGGAGAGCACACGTAAAAAAATTTTCCTTGCAATGGCTGTTATCAGTGCATCTGCCTGTTCCATTTGTTGTTCTTCTCAGAATTTATTCGGGGATTGGTTTTGAGTTAATCACATATCCGGTTATAGTTGCAGCATTTTTTCTGGGACAGTATCTCGGCAAAAAATTTTATGAGTTCAGAAAAATCCGGGCGCCATTTCCATTGACTGCCTGTATGATTTATGATCTGTACAGAAAATCTTAACAAAATGATAAAGTACACTTCTTTGATAAGTTATCCGTTTTAGCGATATTTCTCCGCCACAAAAAATTATCAGATGAATGCAGGGAAAATTTTTGGCGATGTGATCGTCTTAATATTGTTTTCTCTTTTTCAGAATAGTTCCGTTCAGATATAAAACATTTGAAACAATTATCAGGAGATGAATTGAAATCTGCAATTTTACGGCTCTTTTTATTACTTGTTTTTGTAGCACTTTCTATTTTCATAGCGGATTCTTTGAAGCATAAAAGTTTTACAATACCCAAAATCAAATCAGGAGATGAATTGAAGGATAACATAAATGATATAGCCGTAAAGGATATGGACAACAATGAAATAAAACTTTCTTCATATAACGGAAAGGTTTTATTGATCGTTAATGTTGCCAGTGAGTGCGGGTATACGCCGCAGTATGCCGGACTTGAAGAAATTTACAGAAAGTATAAAGATAAAGGATTTGAAATACTCGCGTTTCCATGCAACGATTTTGGTCAGCAGGAACCCGGTTCAAATGAAGAGATAAAAAATTTCTGTTCAACTAATTATAGTATAACATTTAAACTCTTTGATAAGATCAGAATACTAGGTGAAGAAAAATCACCGTTGTATGAAAGACTTACCAACAATGCCGTCACCGAAAAATCCGATATAAAATGGAACTTTGAGAAATTTTTAATTTCTAAAGAAGGAAAAATTGTTGATAGATTTTTTAAGAAGACCGAGCCGACCAGCTATGAGATAACTTCCTCTATTGAAGAGCAGCTATCTAAAAATTAATATTGAAGTGAAAGAGGATTAATCCCTCCCGGATTTTAATTCCTCTTTCACCAAAAGCTTTGCACCAATAATAACCTGATGATCGATCTTTAACATCCCACCGATTCGCTTTATTAATTGATCTTCATACATATCAAGTTTTTCATCAATATAAATTAAGCGCCACAGGTTTTTCAAAAGTTCAAATTTTTCATCATTCGAAAAATGTTCATTCACAATACTGGTGAACTCATACAGGCTGATACTTTTCTTGATCCTGTTCTCAGAAAGCTCGATTAATTCTTCAACGGCTTCTTTATCCGTTGAAAAAATATTCTGCATAACAGATATAATTTTATTTCTTTCTTCTTCAGTAAAATCACTATCAGCATTAGCCATTTCTATAAACAGCGCACATGTAGCGATCTGCAGCTTAAGATTCTCACTGCTATTTTCACCGGATGTTTTATCCGGTGATTTGTTTTCACCAAGTAAAATGTTTTTCAGATAATCGAACATAACTCTAAATATTTATCATTCGGGTTTATCAGTTTTCTGTGGAATCAACCGTTCATATAATACTGCAAGTTCCTTGTATGCTTCGGCTAAAAATCCGGGAACTTGTTTCCATTCAAATCTCCATGTCCAGTTGCCGCCAAGCTTACCGGGAAAATTCATCCTGGCTTCAGCGCCAAGGTTTAAAACATCTTGCATTGGTATGATAACAATATCAGCAACTGACGCATAAGCAGTTTTAATTAATTTTTGTGCGATGTCCGGACCATTGTAATCAAGATATTTCTGCGCATGTGAAAAAATATCATTGCCCGCATTTCTTTCCTTTTCAAAGTAGGCGCGGGTAGTATCGTTATCGTGTGAACCTGTATATACAACACAGTTTTTTAAAATGTTATGAGGTAAAAATTTTCTTTCCATTCCTGTTCCGAACGCGAATTGGAGAATCTTCATTCCGGGGAATTCAAATTTATCACGCAGAGCTTCAACCTCTTTTGTAATTACGCCAAGATCTTCGGCAAGAATAGGCAATTCCCCCAGATGTTTTTTTAATGATGAAAATAATTTTTCGCCGGGAGCTTTAATCCATTTACCTGTTTCTGCGGTTGGTGCATCGCCGGGAATTTCCCAGTATGCTTCAAACCCTCTGAAGTGATCAATACGGATTATGTCAACAAACTCAAGCAGACTTTTAATTCTTTTTCTCCACCACAGGAAATCATCTTCTTCCATTTTATCCCAGCGATACAGCGGGTTTCCCCATAACTGACCTGTAGCACTGAAATAATCCGGTGGAACGCCAGCGACTGTTAAAAGATTTCCTTCATCATCAACAGAAAAAAGTTCTTTGTTAGCCCAAAGGTCGGCACTGTCGTAAGCAATAAAGATGGGCATATCACCGACTATCTTTATTCCTTTTTCATTTGCATAAGTTTTTATGCTTTTCCAATGTTCATAAAATTTGAACTGAATAAACTTCTGGTAATTAATCTTTTCGGTTAATTTTTCTTTCCATTCATTAAGTGAATTAACATCTCTTACTACAAGTGATTTATCCCACTTTGTCCACAGTTCGCCGTTATGATATTCTTTTGCCGCCATAAAGAATGAGTAATCTTCAAGCCAGTCTTTTTGTTCTTCACAGAAATTTTTCCACTCATCATTTGCTGAACTATTAAAATTTTGAAATGCTTTTTTTAACAGTGAGTGTTTGAAATCAATGACACTTCCGTAATCAACATTTGTGGAATTAAAATGCGGTAAATCTGTAAAATCAGTATCGGATAGGAGTCCTTCCTCTTTTAGTTTATCCGGACTTATTAATAGCGGATTACCGGCAAATGCTGAAAAACATTGGTAGGGTGAATCCCCATATCCGGTAGGTCCGAGAGGAAAGACCTGCCATAATTTTTGTCCGGCAGATTCCAGAAAATCAATAAACCGGAAAGCTTCTTTACCAAGATCTCCGATTCCATATTTACCGGGAAGAGAAGTTGGATGGAGTAATATTCCGGCAGAACGTTCAAAGTACATATATCCCTCTAAAATTTTCCCGCAAAAAATAGTGAAAGCATTCGGTAAATAAAAAACAGTATGAAGTATTTAAAATAAAAAAGCGGTATCAGTAATTGATACCGCTTCATTATAACTTATATAAAATTATAAACCGAATTTAACTCCAGCTCTTATTCCAATATGTCCTGCCTCGCTTATGATATTGTATGAAACACCCAAATCACCCATAACGGTTTTGCTGAGAGGAAGTTCATAACCTGCACCAAAGCAGATAGCGAATTCGGTGCTGCTTCCACCTGTGTCAAAATTGAACCCTGCAATAGGTTGTTTATTTTCGACATCAATTGAGAACATGTAAAAACCTAGCTGACCATGACCGTAAAAACCTGAGTTAGGCATGAAATAATATTTTGCTCCAACTAAAATCGGAATAGCTGAATAACTATATGAAAAGAATCCAAAATCTTTTCCACCCCATGAAATGTAACCAACAGTACCGGTTCCCAATAATTGAGGAGTGAATTGCATTTCAAATGTACCTGTACCGCCAAAACCTGTTCCAGCAACATCACCAAATGATCCCATTGGTAAAGCAACATTCAATCCAACACCAGCGTACATTTTGTTTTGTGCAGAGGTAAATCCAGCAACGCAAAGTACAGTAATAAGAACGAGTAACATCTTTTTCATGTTTAGGTCTCCTAAATGATTATTGTTTAGTGATATATACAATGAGATCTATTCTCATTTATTGATCGTTTATTTTTTTCGTCTGTTCAAAACCCAGAGCAGAGGCTTTTCCCAAAACAAATTCAAATTTAATATGCCGGCTTAATTCTATAGCGGTTTCTTTATCTGTAGCTGTTATAATATTGAAACCTTCTTTAGTCAGAATCTCTCTGAGTTTTCTTAATTCTCTTGTATCATCATCCAGCACCAAGATCTGGTTTTTCATTTCCATCAATAGTTTTTGATGCTAACATAAACAAACCCTGTACCAGAACTTAATTATTCAAATAAAACAGCTTTAATCCTGAGAAATGCATAATCGACGCTGAATAAATACTGTAATGCGTATCGGTGACAAAAACTTTTAACATAATGTCGTTCGGGAGCGACAACACCCAAAACTATTATCCTATTTTTTGTTGGCTTAAAATATCAAATTCTTTCATTAAAAGTAAATAGCGGGTGAGATTGTTCAATCCTGAATATCAAGTTGAGCAAGCAGTTTATAGAAGTGTGTCCGGTTTATTCCAAGCATCTCGGCAGCTTCGGCTTTTGATTTACACTTTCTTAATGTTTTGATGATATACATTTTTCTGAATTCCGTTTCGGCATCAAGTAATGTTTTGCTTAACGGAATTTTATTTTCGGGTGGATTACTGCCGATGATTTCCGGCGGCAGATCTTCTGTTCCAATCATTTCATCTTTGGCAAGTACAACACATCTTAGAATTATGTTTTCAAGTTCCCTTATGTTTCCGGGCCAGTTGTATTCTTCAAGTATCTCAAGAACATCTTCAGAAAGTTTAAACGTTTTTCCATCCTGTGAATGTTTTTTCAGGAAATGATTTGCAAGTTCTTCAATATCCTCTCTCCTTTCACGGAGAGGCGGCATTGTCAGTTCAATCACTTTTAACCTGTAATAAAGGTCTTCTCTGAATTGTCCTTTTGCAATCAGTTCTGCTATGTTTTTATTTGTTGCGCAGATAATTCTAACATCAATTTTTTTTGTTATTACGGAACCAAGCCTTTCAATCTCCCTGGTCTGTATAACCCTTAAAAGTTTTGCCTGAAGATTAATGTTCATTTCACCAATTTCATCAAAGAATAAAGTGCCGCCGTCTGCAAGTTCAAGTTTACCGGGTTTTGATTTTGTCGCTCCTGTAAATGCGCCGCTTTCATATCCGAATAACTCTGATTCAAGCAAGTCTGAAGGTATGGAGCCGCAATCAATTGTGACAAATGGTTTGCCACTGCGCTTGCTGTTCTGATGAATAGTTCTTGCAAGTACGTCTTTTCCGGTTCCGTTCTCACCAAGCAATACTACCGATGCATCTGTTGATGATATTTTTGCTGAGATTTTTAAAACTTCAAACAGTCGGCTGCTTCTGCCTATGATGTTTTCACAGTTAAACTCTTTACGAAGGTCTTCAAATTTTGTGATTGCGTCCGTCAGTATTTTCTTTTCAAGTGAAGATATCTCAATTGAGATTTCTAAACCCTTCACAATCTGTTTTGCGAACGATAAAAGAAAAAGAAGATCGGAGTGAGTGAATGGATTTTCCTTATTTCTTCTGTCTATATATACCGCGCCTATAACATTGGAGCCGTTAACGAGAGGTACGCACAGCACTGCCGATATACCTAACTGAATTATAGAATTCTTTGAAGAAAGTTCTTCATCAGCGGCGGCATTATCTACCCTGACAGGGGAAATACTTTTTATTGTATTTGAAATAACCGTCGTGCTTAACTGCATCGCTTCAGAGCCCTCAGGATTCATATTCTTTGCGAATACTGAATCATCTTCACCTTGTGCGTTTTTAATTATTATGAAGCCCGCATCAGCCTTAAGTTCTTTTACAACAGTATCTATAGCTGTTTCCATCAGCATTTGTTTTTCTATACCTGATGAGAATACAATTCCTGACGAGTATAAAACCTCAAGTTTGCGTTTCTCTTCAAGAAGATTTGAAATAGTTCTTTCAAGCCCCCCATTTTTTTCTATGAAGCCGCTCACATCAGAATTAATACTCTGAGTATGTTCCATAAATAATTTAAAGATACGGTCTACTTTTTTTTGTAGTTCTGTGGAAATACTATTGGATTTAAGTTCACTGGAAAGTTCCAGAAAAGAAGCGGATAACCTGCTAATACTTTCGCCCATTTTCTTTTGGAACTGCTGATGGGCTTCAGTTGAATTTGACATACAGATCTTTCAAATGCTGATAACGTTGAAATAACGGATGTTAAAATAGTGATTCACTGAACTGTTGGCAATTATGATTCTAAAATTCAGCACAAGCTTACGCGTTATTAGGTTTTTTAATGTGATGTTAATTTGATTATGTTTGGCTTCATCTTTAACAGATTATTGAACATGAAACTTATACGAAAACTTTATGACTGGGTCCTTCACTGGGCTGAAACTCCAAACGGCGCAATTGCACTTTTCATACTCGCATTTGCTGAGTCTTCTTTTTTCCCAATACCACCGGATGCTTTACTGATTGCTCTTGTACTGGGTGCGCGAACAAAGGCTTTTAAGTTTGCTGCAAATTGTACTATTGCCTCCGTAACCGGTGCTTTGTTAGGCTACGCGATTGGTCATTTCCTATGGTGGACACCTTCAGGTGAGTTTACAGGTATTGCAAATTTTTTCTTCAGCAACATTCCAAGTTTTACAGAGGATGTATTCTACAAAATTCAGAATATGTATGAGCAGTATGATTTCTGGATAATATTTACCGCGGGCTTTACCCCGCTTCCTTATAAAGTTATTACAGTTTCATCAGGAGCGTTTAATATAAACCTGGTGATGTTTCTCGTTGCTTCTGTAATAAGCAGGGGCGCAAGATTTTTTCTTGTTGCTTTCCTTATCTGGAAATTCGGTCCGCAGATTAAAAATTTTATCGACAAATATTTTAACATTCTTGCCATTGCTTTCACTGTATTATTAATCGGCGGATTTGTAGTTATCAAATATCTGATCTAAAATTTTAACGAGTACGATTTATGAAATATTTTATTTTCACTGCTGTAATTTTTCTAATGCTTGCCGGAGATTCATTCTCACAAAATAAACAAGGATTTACATTACCGGAAAAATTTGATCCTGCCAGGAATGCCGCAGAGGATATTCAGCAAACAATTAATTTGGCTAAGCAATACGGGAAAAGAATTTTATTGGATGTAGGAGGAGAGTGGTGTATCTGGTGTCACCGGCTTGATGCGTTCATAGAATCACACAAAGAATTAAAAGACTGATTGACAAAAATTTTATCTGGCTGAAAATAAATTTCAGTAAAGAAAATGAGAATAAAGAAGTGCTTTCAAAATATCCTGAAGTGCCGGGTTATCCTCATTTCTTTGTTCTTGAGTCGGACGGAAAATTTTTACATTCACAGGATACCGGCAAACTTGAAGAAGGCAAGGATTACAGCAAAGAAAAGCTGATGGCGTTCTTTAAGGAATGGTCGCCAAAGAAATAAGATTTTAAATATTCGGGTTTAAAATAAAATCGGCCCCCAACCATTACAGTCAGGAGCCGAGGGCATGGGAACGAACTGATAATTTTTATATTTTAAATTTGAGTGATACGCCAAGTTTTAAGGTAAATACACTATTGCTTACACCGGGGAAATTATAAGTGTCGGTGATAGGAATATGAGCAATAAAATCAGTTCCCATATACATATCCTGCGATAATGTAAATGTATATCCGGTTCCAACAGCAAGATCAAACCTTACTGATTTAGTTTCAGGATTTATTGGATTCACCTGAGGCTGCTGACCGGTAGCGCTTTGTGTCTGTTCACCACTTGAGTTTAATTTGATTCCCAATGATGGCCCGCCTACCATGTAAAAGCCGCTGAATTCTGCTTTAAACATTGGATCTATTGACAGGTATGAAAGAGAAAGTGAAGTTTCAGTGGTAACGTTTTGCTGAGTCTGTGAACTTGAAAAATTGCGCATATCAAATGCAGTTAGATTAACCATAAGTCCTATACTTTTACTGAAAAGAATATCCACCGTTCCACCCACGCCTATACCAAGCCCGTTCCATGTTCCGGTTAATCCTTTTGAATTATAAATATTAAAGTTACCGGATAGTCTTGGTCCAATAAGGATTCTTTGTGCAAAAACTGACTGTGAAATAAAAACTACTGCTAATAGTATGATAATGTTTCTTAAAGTTTTCATTTTTTTCCTTCGGTTTAATTCTGTGAAATTTAATTAGATGTTCAGGGTGGCATTTGCTGTATAAGCCGCACCGGTACTGCTGCCTACTTTACCTTTAATTACAAATGTCCATGTCTGTCCCTGTGCAAGATTATTAATCGGACCTATATAAGCTGGAGTAGTTGAATTAAAAACTGATGTTCCATCGCCCTGGACTGTTTCATTATTAACTCCTGCTGCAGCACAGTTACCCGTAATAGACTCTACAGTTGCACCTGTACTTGGTTTGAATTCAAAGAAATACTGTTGCTGCTGGTCCTGAACCACTGCAACGGTATATGTAACGCTACCTGTTCCGCCGCCGCCGCCGGGTCCGCCAAATCCACCGCTACCGGTTGGTGCAGCATCATCACTGCAGCTGCTTAATATTAAAGCACCGCAAAACAAAAGAAAGATTGTTAGTTTTTTCATACTAGGCCCTCATAGTTATTGAAAGTTAATTAGTTAGTTGGTAATTAAGTGATTTAGATCATTTTCTGGCTTCATAGAGACATGCGTAAAAGATTTTCAAAACGGCTCATCCAATAAAAATTTTTTTTGAATTTCCTGGGAAAGTTTAATAATGGAGTCTGTTAATCACACTACGTGAATCTGTAGTTTTCCCGGAGAGTGGGAAATAAGAAAGGAAAAACAAAATACTGGTTTGATTTTTAGATATTGATTGTCAGCTATTTAGCGAGTACCATTTTCAGCCTGCTGACATAATCACCTGCCCTAAGCTGAAGGATATATATTCCACTAGAGTAATCGCTGCCATCAAACGTCAATTGATAAATACCGGCAGATTTAATTTCATCAAGTAGAACATCCAACTTACTGCCGAGAATATCATAAACATTAATTTGAACCTGAACTTCTTCCGGTAAATGAAATTCAATTTCTGTTGAAGGGTTAAATGGATTAGGGTAGTTCTGCATCAGTTCAAAACCGGAAACGTTTGAGGTTTGATATGAGATAGCAGTCGGCACATAATTCAGAGTGATATATCCTGTATCGGGAAAAGCCGAAGTAACCGGAACAATTGCTTTATCTACTGCCCTTATATAGTATTGCAGAACAAAACCGTCATTTAGCAAATCAGTTTCAAGCGGAAGATCATAAATCCATTCAGGAGAATTTTCAACATTAAAGCAGCTAAATGAACCTGCAATCAGGATGGAATCATCACGTTTGTACTGCGTATAAAGCAGCACAGAATCGATGTAGTTAATTCCTGAATCCGGACCGGCTACCGTAAAGAACTTATTATAAAAATGGTTTACGTCAGCGGAAAAATGAAACACACTATCGGAAAATTCCGAAAGCGGAATATGATTTATTTGAGGAGTATAATTTTCAGTAAAATAATTTAAAACAAGTTTTGCGTTTATGAGTTCATAAAAAATTTTTGTTGTATCCTGCCCGGGATTTAACTGCTGATGGTAAAAGCTAAAAAATCCTATGTCAGGGCTTATGAACAAATCAGTATATCCCGCAGGCGATGTTTCAAATGTACGGTAGCCTCGCATTATCCTTTCATCGCCTGCAAAAAACATTGTGTCAACAAGTGACTGAACAAGTTTAACAGTTTTTGTTGCCGGATCAAGATGTTCAAACAATGTATCAACAGGTAGTGCATAGTTCATCATCAGATGATCTTTGCTATCCCAATAGATATACGTTTTGGAATCACGGCAGTCATGCCGTATCCATGTGTCGGGGAAAATTGTGGTTTTATAATACTGATAGTCTCCAATGGTCGTATCGGCGAACACATCGATATAAAAAAGCTGGTATTCCCAATGCGCGTTGGATGAGTCATCCTGCAAAAATGATTTTTTCAGGAACTGATATTTATTCCCCACATCAAGCGGAAACCATGCTTGCGCAAACAGATGTGATGATAGTACCACAAGTACAAAAATAATTTTACCGGCGATTTGATTTTCCCTTTTCTTATAATTTTATCTGAACAAAATTACTAAATATTATGTTACCGGCATGTCTTTATTATTCATTTAGTTCGATTTTTAAAATGCCGCTATTATCCCGATACCTGCTTTTCCAAACTTATCTTTAATGTTATAGCTGAATTCACCGGCAAGACGGATATTTCTTTTAATCATATATCCAATATTTAATGCAGCCGATTTATAGTTCAGACTTTCAATATCTGATTCTGTCCAGTTGAACAATCCGGCAGCATACCATTTACTTTCATCACCATTCGGCATAAATAATAATTCACCAAACGCACCTCTTGTTTTTATTTCCTGTTTCACCTGGTTGAATAAAGGATTGTCATCTTTTCTTTCAATGTACTGAACATTGAGTTCAATAGGCTCAAATGAAAGCGTAGCATCTCCGCCAAAAATAATTGCTTCATTATTAAAGCCTGATTGGTTTTCCTTTCCAAGATAACCAACTCCTCCTACCCTGACCGCCTTTGTGATACTTTGTGAAATTCGTCCAAGTATATTTTTGTATTTATCATTGTCAAAGTTTCTGAAAGAATTTGCTGCGCCGATTCCTGCGCCGTTTACAACCTCTAACGTTATGTCAGTGCCTGAATCAAAACCATAAGTCAACATAACTCCCCTGTCATAAGTAAGATCAATGGAAGATAAACCGACTTTTGTTTTGTAAATCTGGTAATCTTCAAAAGTGAGTCTTAGTTCTCTTTTAAATAACGGATCAGATACCTGGAACTGACCAACATATAAATCAAGATCGCTGCCGAACAGATCATTAAACATGAGGAAGGCATCTTCCAATCCTGCTACTTCTCCTCTTTCACTGAAGAAGAAATAAAAATAGTAAGCTACATCTTTTGTTATTGTTCCCCCTGAAAGCAGCTTAAGGATATATGGTGCAGAGAAATCAGTCTGTTCTGTATATGAGTTGTTATATGTTAAATAACCTTCCAACCTCATTGCAATCGGAATATCCCTGATAAGTGAAAGTTCAGCATCACCTGTTTCCACATAGTATCTCGGGGCATCCTGATCTTTAAGTACAAATCCATTACCAGCAAACTCTTCTCCGTATTCTTTTAATTTAGGGAATGGTGCATGGCAGGTTTTGCAGGTCATATTATATTTTCTGGCAAAGGCAGGTATAGCATTTAAGTCACTTAAAGAAGTAAGAACAATAACTAAACAAATGATTGAATGAAAAAATTTTCTATTCATAATTCTTCTCCCTGTTTCTATTATTTACAGATATCCCTAAACTATATTTCAGTTAAGGTAAAACAGTTATATAAGTTGAGTGTTCATTTACAATAATAACCTCAGATTCTTCCGCGGGAACACCAAGAAATTCTGCAACTGGCTTAACAAGCTTTTGATAATTCAGCACCGCAGTGATTTTTAATTCACCTGCAGCGGTATTATCAGGAATAACAAATGAACAGGTTTCCAGTTTAGTTTCTCTTGGACCAATTCTATAATCCACACCAAGTGATTTTGTATTCCACTGCTGAATTGTCATTCTGCCCTGAGGATCAAGATATGGCATTCTAAATATCCTGTCACCAACCGGAATTCCATCTCTCTGAACGCCTTTAAAGTCCGGATCATTTAAAGCAATTCCCATATCCTGGTAAGCAAGAATGTCAGTACCAATTGTGTATTCCTCTCCATCAAATCCCTTTCTATCTACAGGAAGGTGAAATACTTTTCCCTTCGAATCAACTGCCTCTACATGCATCCATACAATTCGGTCTTCAACGGAGCCGGTGGGAAATTTGTGACCGGTCTTCTGATTAAACAACGCAATAGTGAATTTCACTTTTTCTCCCGGTTCAGCTTCACGTATATCGGGATGTATTCTCAATTCAATCGTGCCTTTTACTTTTCCGGGATCGTGTGCGCCGTGGAATAAGTGCTGCCAGGCATCAGGATACTTTTTACCCATAGTTGCTGTGAATCCTTCTGCTTGCGTCATATGGCAGTTCTGACATTGCACTCCTTCTTTTGAATATGGTCCGTCTTTCCATTCAAGATGTGTTGACTTGACCCAAATTCCATAAGGATCTTTTTCGTTATGACATGTACCGCAAAAATCTCCTGACTTAAGAAATTCAGATTTAATGATTTTATGTTCAGGAGAATTTCCGGTTCCTCTTGGACCGAATTTGGTTTTACCATCTCCCGGATCAGATATGAAGTTAAAGTTATAAGGTATGTCACCCGCAAATCCAGATGCTGTATGACAAACATCACAGGACACAGATTCATTAGCACGTGATTTCATTTCCGGCTTTGGAGGAGGAACATCACCAACTAAAAATGAAACGGGAGCGTGACATCCGTTACATCCAGCTTTTACACCTGCAACTACAGGATCTTTTTCTGCGTGTGGAATTGCAAGTTTGAAGTACTCAATTTCATCCCAGTGATGCGTGTATGCCTGGGACATCATAGCCTGTTTCCACTGCTGAAAAAAATCAGTGTGACATGCCGTTCCGCAAAACTGTGGTGTTTTATATTCCTCATACTTCCGTGTTCCTAATGCTTCTTCCCCTGCTGATTGTGAATAGTTCATCACTTGAAACACGATCATGAATAGCAGTAAATATTTTATCATGTTTTATCCTTTGTGATTATTAAAACTTATTGATGGATTAATTCTGAAATGAAAAATGAAGTTGATAACAGCTTCGGATAAAAATTGCCCGTCAAACCGGATAAACAAACACAAATTTCTGAACATGTGTCATTCCCCGAAAAATATTATTGATACTGTTTTAATGTAACAAAGAGACACTTAATAATAAAGAAAAGCAATCCAATGGATTGCTTTTCTGTTTAGCTTGCATAACTTAAATTTTAATCAACAACCTGAGTTGATGATGGTAATCCACTGATACATTTTATAAACGCGGCAAGATGATTTTCAGATCCGGCTTTAAGATTCGTATAAACCCTGATTATATCCGGATTATCTACAATAAGAAGTTGTGCCTCCAGGTCTGCGATATCGATTTCCTCAATTGTTTTTCCTACAACTAAAGCTTCATATAATGAAGAGCTTCCTTGTGCAATAAAATTGTTGTACAGATCCTGAAATGCTGCATCCGGGAATACACCAATTTCATCTGAAACTATAGGATCAGGAATTGAATATTTATCAAGCATTCTTTTTACGGCATTCATATGATTCTGTTCACTGAGTTTGATGTTTAAAAACGCCTTGTAGTTGTATTGAACTCCAAATGTTGTATAGACATCACGGGCTAATTTTTCTTCTAATCTCATATGGATGAGCCCGGCAATTTCTTCGGGAGAAATTTCGTACAGCGTTTCACCGCCCTGACCGAATCCTGATTTTTGAAACGACTTATCACCTGGTGTTGTCACCTGGTTTTCCTGGTTACATCCTAATAAAAGAATTAAAATCATAAGCATACCAAGCGCCGAAAGAATTTTTTTTGTGCTCATTTTTTTCCTCATAAGTTTTTATAATAAAAAAGGGCGATGCCTAAGCACCGCCCGGGGTTTGATATGCGACTATCTCCTGCCGCCTCTTCTGTTGCCTTTTGGACCTGTGCCATCGCAATTTCCTGAACCATTACCCTGACCTAAACCGTTTCCATATGCCGGACAGATTCCATTATTTCCTGTTCCGTTATTAGCTCCCCACTTATAACCGCCCCTGTGGTTTTGATTTCCGAATCTGTTCTGCTGACCTGTACCATCCTTCGGTCGGATGTAGTCCGGATCCTGTCCGTTTGGAATACCATCACCATCAGAATCTATTGCATTATCATTTATGCCATCACCATTCAAATCAACAAATCCTCTTGAGCCATTTCCTTTCCTGAATTTGGATCCGGAATAATCCTCGTCTCTTCCATTCGGTATTCCGTCGCCGTCTGCATCCGGCGCATTATCATTGTATCCATCACCATTAGTATCAACGAATCCATTACCATGTAATTGTGTTTTTGTTTTGATCTGGTTCTGATTTCCGGTCTGATCATTTTGCCCAAACGAAAATGAAGCAAATGACAGTATTGAAAAAAATACTATTAGTGTTGAAATCAATCTGAACTTTTTCATCTTACTACTCCTTTTGTTATGTGTTTCGTTTCATTTATTTCATTACTTTTTATTCAACCAATGTGCCAGAGAGGTAAAACTTAATTCAGCTTTTTTTCTGAACTTTTTTATAAAAAGATATTTAACTTCGACGATAAGGACGGATTCAGCGACTATGCAGACGAAAAAAGTGAATCCGTTCAGTTATATGTGAATCCAATTTTACGGTATAATATTTCTTTACCGTGTTTCTAAGAATTATTAGTTTTGAATATGAAATTTCTTCAGAGAGTACGACCAGGGGGAGTTATTGCGATAACAATTGTTATCGCCGCAGTAATGATTATTTCTTCAATTGTAGAATTGAGTGAAAGTAAAAAAGAAACAATTCACCTGCTTACTGAAAGTTCCTACTCGTTAATTGAAACGATAAGACAAAGCTCGCTCAACACTTTAAACTCCAGTGAAGAAATTGAAAACATTATCACCGAGCGTCTTCTTAACAATGCATTTTTAATTAAACAGCTGGATAGTTTAAATCTGCTTACAACAAACAAACTTATTGAGATTGGAAAAAAGAATTCGATATACAGGATCAATATTTTTGATAATAAAGGGAACAGAATTTTATCAAACCGTATCCCTGAGCCAGGGCACATACACGGTGAAGAAAATATCAACAGATATTTTGAACTTTATAAAATTTTAACAGGCGAAGAAGACGAAATAATAATCGGGTTAAAGGATGCCGAGTTTACAAATGCACAACGTTATGCAATTGCTGTTTCGCGCGTTAATAACAGAGGCGCTATAGTTGTTAATCTTGATGCGGCTGACTTTCTCGAATTCAGAAAAAAAATTGGGATTGGAAAAATCATTAATGATTTATCCGATAACCATAGAATAAAATATCTGGCATTGCAGGACTCTATCGGGATACTTGCTGCTAACAGCACGTTGGATTCTATTTCATCAATTGAATCCGATGCATTTCTTGAAAAGGCTCTTACCTCAGATTCAATTTTAACACGTATAATATATTATAAAGGCGAGGAAGTTTTTGAAGCCGTAATGAGATTATACTATGAAGGAGAAACAGCCGGCTTGTTCAGGTTAGGTTTAACTATGGAAGAGGTTAAGCTTGTTGAAGAACGAATGACAAGAAGGCTTGTTTTAATTTCACTAATACTTGCTGCTATTTCAATAATAACTCTCAGTATTATTTTTACAAACCAAACGCTAAAGAGTGTTTCAACTGAGTATGGTAAATTTAAATCATTCACAGCCTCAGTGCTGGAAAATATGGGAGATGCGGTTATTGTAACAGATACAATGTTTAACATAACGTTAGCGAACAAGTCTGCTCAACAACTTCTTTTCAATACTAAAGAATTATTTTCAGGTAAACCGCTTGAATCATTTTCTCCGCCATTATTAATTGAACTTAAAAAATATTTAGCGGGAAAATATTCCGGAACAGAAACTCTCATCACTCCAATTAGAATTGATAAGGAAGACAAATTCCTCTTACTGAATTTTTCCACTAACCTGAATACAGAAGGTACAGCAGAGAGTTATACAATTGTTATAAGGGATTTCACTGAAGTCCATAAACTTGAAGAAGAAACAAAACGAAATGAAAAACTTTCCGCGATGGGTGAGCTTGCCTCCGGCGTTGCGCATGAAATCCGTAACCCTATAAATGCTATCGGGATGATTGCGCAAAGACTTGATAAAGAATTTATTGTTGATAATAACTCAGACGAATACCACAATATCACATCGCTCTTGAGACATGAAGTAAACAGGATCAACAGGATAATAACTCAGTTCCTTAGTTACGCAAAACCTCTTGATATTCAGATAAAACCGGTGAACACAAAAGAATATTTCAACGAACTGTTTTTACTTTTTGATGCCCAGTCAAAGCACAAGAACATTACTCTTAATTTTGAACTGAAAGACATAGGAGTTATAAATATTGATCCGGAATTATTAAAACAAACTTTAATCAATATCGTTCAAAATGCATTCGATGCAACAGATAAAAACGGAAATGTCGAAATCAAATATTCCTTTTCTGAGAATAACTTTCTGATAGAAATAAGTGATGATGGCAGAGGCATTGCTGAAGAAAATCTAAAAAGGATTTTTGATCTTTATTACACATCAAAGAAAGATGGAAATGGACTGGGGCTTAGTATCGCTCAGAAAATTGTAGCTCAACACAATGGTTCAATTAGTGTAAAAAGTAAATTAAACTCAGGAACAAAATTTATAATCAGCATACCACAATGAAAGATTATACAATACTAATCGCAGATGATGAATCAACACAGCGTGATATTTTATCCGGCTACTTAAAGAAAAAAGGATATAAAATATTCTCCGCATCATCAGGTAGTGACGCAATCAACATCGCTAAAAACAATCTCGTTGACATTGTTTTATCAGACTATAAAATGCCGGATAAAACCGGGCTTGAAGTCCTTGAAGAATTAAAACACCTGAATCCTGAAATAAGTTTTGTGATGATAACAGCTTACGGGACAATTGAGAATGCTGTAAAAGCAATGAGACTGGGTGCGTTCGATTACATTTCAAAGCCTGTTGATCTTGATGAACTCGACCTGTTACTTGAAAGGATAATTGAGAATAAAAATCTTAAATCCGAAAACAAGTTTTTGAAAGAACAGTTGAAGGAGAAACATAGCATCTCTTCAATAATTACTAATTCATCAATGATGGAAGAAGTGATAAGCATTGCTTCCAGGGTTGCGGATAGCAAAGCAACCGTATTGATAACAGGTGAAAATGGAACCGGTAAAGAAGTGCTCGCAAAAGCTATTCACTTTATAAGTCCGAGAAGCAGCAATCCTTTTATAGCTGTTAACATTCCCGCACTTACAGAAACAATTTTGGAAAGTGAATTGTTCGGTCATGAAAAAGGATCATTTACCGGCGCAGATAAATTAAAGAAAGGCAGATTTGAACTTGCTAATACAGGAACAATTTTTCTTGATGAGATTGGAGATATACCGCTTTCAACACAGGTAAAACTACTGAGAGTTTTGCAGGAACATCAAATTGAAAGAGTTGGCGGTACCGAAAGTATTAATATTGATGTCAGAATTATTGCCGCGACCAACCAGGATCTTGAAAAGAAAATCAGGGATGGATTGTTCCGTGAAGATCTTTACTACCGGCTGAACATAGTCGCAATAAAAATTCCATCTTTAAAAGAAAGAAAAGAAGATATCATTCCGCTGATAGAATATTTTATTAAGAAGTACTGTAAAGAAAATGCAAAAGAAGATCTTCTCATTTCAAAAGAAGCAGTTGATACATTGATGAAATATAACTATCCCGGTAATGTGCGTGAGCTTGAAAACATTATAGAGCGCGCTGTTGTGCTTGCAAGAGGTAATACAATTACAGCAAAAGACTTGCCGATGAATGTAACCGGATTCAAGGAAGAAGTGAATTTATCACAACGGGAAAATGAAACTCTGACACAACAGGTTGAAGCGCTGGAAAAAAAATTAATATTCGATGCTCTTCATGTAAGCAATGGAAATCAGACTAAAGCGGGTAAAATATTAGGATTAACCGAACGCAATCTCAGGTATAAACTGAAAAAGTATGACATCAAGTAAAACTATAAATCCCATCCAAGACCAAATGAGAAAAGCTGGTTTGAATAATCGTAAAAATAATCATTCGATTCATTCAGCAGGATATTATAATTCAGGTATAAATTCATTCCGCTTATAAATGAATTAAGATTTATTTGCAGCGCAGAACCAATGGCATATAGCTTATCTTTTCTATTGTAGTTTAGTTCAGTTCCGTCTGCAGTCGCTGCCGGAAGATTAAGATAATTTCCGACCTGGTATCTACCTTCAACTTTTCCTGTCACCGTTTGTGAAATAAGATATGTTATTGAAAGCCCTGTTTCGTAGCCCTCATTTGAATAAACATCATTAAATATTTCTTCCTCGTAGTAAACAAAATCATCTACATTAAAAAACCTGTTTCCGCTTTTAAGATTTTTTCGATAGAGCAGATATGCACTAACTCCAAGCTCATCGGTTAATGATTGTCCGGATTGCAACAAAAATTTTGACTGGGTAACCGTTTCTGCCATTTCAGGATCATTTAGTTTTTCGGAATACTGTTTATGATCTAACTCCGCTCCGATTATTAGTGATGTACCTGTTTCAAAACTAAAAATTGATTTAACAAAAAATTTATACTCATTGTATGAAAACAAAGAATAATTTTTAAAATCAATTTTATTAAATATCAGCCCGCCCTGCAGTTTATCGGCTTCTGAGATTGAATGCATATAATTTGCGTAGGCTGAAAATTGTCCGTAATCATAAACGGAAAACTCTTCCCTGTTTGATCTGAAACCATAGTTGGCGCCTATGTTCAAAGGATTATCATCATCTGCAAATAAATATGTTTCAACAATACCAAACTTATGTGACGAAGATGTTTTTGTAATATTGGTGTTGTAGTAATTATAATTTCCTGAATAGTACAGTTCAAAATTATTTCTTGCGGTTTCAAAATCATATCCGGCTTCACCTGATAAGTTATTTACAAAATCAGAAACACGGGTGTAGTTATTAAAGATATTGTCGTCGTAATAATTTTCGAAAGATGTGCCAAGATAAAATTGTGGAAAGATTTTTTCAGAAAAAATAAAAACTAAAATCATGACGGAAAGGATAAAACGCATATTCATAATGCATACCTGAAAGAGTTACCTGTGACCGCCATTGCCGCCGTTACCATTTCCATTACCTCCTGACCCTGAACCATGATTCCCGCCTCTGTTCCGTTTTCTCAATTTGTTGATTCCCATTCCACCGGCGCGAGTATCAGAAATACCATCACCGTCTTTATCTATAAACACATCTTTCTTTTTGCGATGTCCGTTAGTCTCTGTTTGCTTATTTTTTTTTGTCCCTGTTTCATCCTGAGGTTGTTTCATTTCAGACTGTTGATTCTGGATTTTCTCTTTTTCCTTATTCCTGTTTTTTATTTGAGTCGAATCAGAAATTGCCTGGCTGTAGATCATTCCGGCTGAAAGTAATACTATCGTTATTATTTTTTTCATATAAACCTCTGCTTGAATTTATCAATATACATGCCACTTGAAATACTGTTAAAGTTCAACGAATATCAAACTTTAGACTAAATGTAATCGACAAACAAAGTTCGGTATGACTAAACGGTCGAAAACATTAATCATATAAAAGCATTTTATTGATGCTCTTATTTTAATAAAACTGTTTTTTTTGTCTGAACAAAGTTTCCTGCCTGCATCCTGTAAAAGTAAACCCCGCTTGGTAAAGTTGATGCGATCCAGTTTACTTCATGAATGCCTGGAGAAGTTTCTTTGTTCACCAGAGTTTCTATTTCATTACCTAAAATATCGAATATAGTTATCGTGACATGAGCATATTCTGTGATAGAAAATCTAATTCTTGTGGAAGGATTAAATGGACTGGGATAATTCTGAGATAATTCAAATTCCGCGGGCAACTCAACATTAGTGTTTTCTTGTTCAAAAACATTTGTTATAGATTCAGGATTACCTGTAACAAGTACAGTTCCATTGTCACCGCATATCCATGCAGTAGTATCATTAAGCACTTCTAATCCAAAAAAATCATAGCCTGTTTTTCCAAACTCGGTCTGCCAGTTTGATCCTCCATCTGAGCTATGGAGGACAAATCCAGTATCACCAATCGCCCAGATAGAATTATCTGAAATACCCTTTACCATATAAATATTATTAGTTGTATTGGTTGCTTGTGTAAGCCAGGTGTTTCCACCATTTATGGTTTTAATTATTGTTCCATAAGAACCTGCACAATATCCAATATTCAAATCAATAAAGGTTGGATAAAAAAGTGCGTTGGTTGTGGTGCTGGATTGTGGATTCCAGGTGTTGCCACCATCGGTCGTCCGCAATACCAAACCATCTTCCCCGGTTATCCAGCCATTAAATAAATCTTTGAAGGTGACACCAAAGAGTAATTTACTTGTACCGGAATTTTGAATGACCCATGTTACTCCTCCGTTTGTGGTGTGTATCAGTGTGCCTAAATCTCCAACAGCCCATCCATTATTTTCATCAACAAAGCTTATGCTCATGAGAGTGTTAGTAGTATTTGTTGTTTGTTGTAACCAACTACTTCCACCATCGGATGTATGGAGAAGAACTCCCAGATCGCCTACAAGCCATAGATTATTTTTCTCAGGCATATCAGCACCGTAGAATGAATCACCAGTAATGCCGTTGTAAACATCAGTCCATAATTTTCCACCATCAGAAGTTTTTATAATTCTTCCGTATTGTCCAACACCAAATCCGTATACTCCTTCTGAGAAAGTAATCCAATTAATACTGATGTTCATTCCTTTATTCAGATAATCCCAGGGATCTGAGTTAGTCTTTTTAGCTAAAAATCCATATTCACCGGCAATAAATTTAATACCGGAAAACTCAGTCATGTGATGTATTGAAGCATAAGTATCCAGATTTTCAGAATACCATGATGATCCTGAATTTGATGACCTCAGAATAATTCCATTGTCACCTACAATCCAATAATCTGTTTCCGTAGAAAAATGAATATCATTTAATCCAAGCGAAGTATTTGAAGTTATAGAGTTCCAGTTTGTTCCGGAATTAGTTGTTTTAAAAATTGATCCGTTTGAACCAACTACAAATCCTGAAGTTGAACTGTTAAACTTTACTTGTAAGCAAGGTGCCCCGCTATTCTTTTGAACAATCCAATCTGATCCGCCATTGGTAGTGTGGAGTATGTAACCGGAAGACCCTACAACCCATCCTTCTGATGAACTAACAAAATGCACTCCGTTAAAACTTATACTATTGGGAATAGAAGACACTGATTGAGTCACCCAATTAGTTCCACCATCGTTCGTTCTGATAATTCTTTTATTGTCACCAACTGCCCACCCGTTATTTTTATCTATAAAATAAACGGCGTTTAATCCATTCTGGATGCCGCTATTTTGTTCAATCCAATTAAAACCATTGTTAGTTGTTTTAAATATTGTTCCGTTATCACCGACAATCCATGCAGTAACTGAATCCGCTACAGCAATATCCAGTAAATTATCTGTAATCGCCTCATATTGTACTTCCCAGGTTATCCCGTGATCTGAGGAAAATAATATAGTTCCCCATTCACCAACAGCATACCCATAATATTGATTATAAAATTCTATTGCCCACAGATTATTTCCCTGTGGTTTTGGATATTGCCAATTCCAATCGCCTGCAATTGTAAATGTGAAAAATGAAAACATAAAAAGTATAAGTTTATAAAACATTTAAAACTCCGTGTAAAAGCCAAAGCCCATTGATAAAGAAATGTAGTAAGAAGAAAAATCGTTGTAAGCATCATTAGATTGATTTCGGACAAACCCGGAACTTATTGCAATGCCCATTCCAAGATTATCAGATAAATTAAAGTACCTGGAAATATAAAGTTCGGTACATGACCGCAGGTCAATTCGTTGATCGGCTAATTCAGTTCCAACCAGATCAAGCGCCGGTGCACCAAATAATTTTTGTTGGATAGAGAGGTCCAGTTTAACTTCGATATCATAAAATATTTTCTGAATTAAAGCAGATCTTATTTCCAATCCCTCATAACTGAAAATATCATTATAAATATCTTCCGTTAAAAAAGTAGTGTTAGCATACTGTGCCAGGTATCTGACTAAAGTGTTTGGATTATACCGATAGAGAAAATTTGTTTGAAATGAATTAGCTCCCCAATTCGTCTTCATAAAAATATCTGCTACAAATTGTGAAGTACCCTTTGCAAATGGAGAAATCAAAATTTCTTTATCTGATGGGACAGTTATTTTTGCGCCGGTTTTGCCTTTCCCGGAATACTTTATTGTAAAACTTCTTTCTACTTCAAATTTACTTGTATCATAAATTGATTCTGTATAATACTTAAACCCGCCGGAAAGATTGAGACCATAATTAAATGAACTATTAGTTTTATTTCCGATCTGCAGATTTAGAATATCAGTTATATTAGACAAAACTGTGATGTTTGAATAATCTCTAAAACCAAAGGTATTGGTAAGTTCAAAATAATAATCATCAGAAATCATAAATCTATAACCAGCCAATGCGCTTGTTCCAAAATTATTAAAGTCTTTGAAAATGTCTTTATCGTGTCTTCCCCCGACTCTGACTGCCAGTGTTAGAAGCGGGCTAATAGAATCAGTTGAAACAGTTTGAGTATTTTCTTCAGAAAGTTCATCATCTTTAAATTCGAACAAGTATTTTGATGTTAAATTATGTTCATAATAATTTCTATCCTCAAATCGATTAAACAATACCAGGCCGCTGATGTAACTAAAATTTAATTTTGAGTGGTCAAAAGCTGTTGAGTAGTTTAATTCAGTGTAAGTTTGTTTTAGCTGGTCATCAAGCTCTTGATAATTGTAAAGAGGATTTTGATAGTATCCGTAACTGGCGGAACCATAGAGAGATAATTGTGCAAAACTGCTTACGTGACATAAGATAACAAGTAACAATATTGTTGATTTTATTTTCATTCGCTTTTTTTCTCTGAAGCCAAATCAAACCTTACTGTTTTATCCCACACGTGTTTTTCTTTTTTTATGTATTCGATATAAAAAGATTTGATAACCAGGTAAATCCATAGCTGGCAATAACTGAAATACATTAAAACTATAAGCCCGATTTTTCCAAAACTATCTTCTTCATCGTAAGAAATCGAAACTATTATTTCGAATATGAAAAGTACAAATGCGATTAACCATACAACTGTATAAGGACCCGGAAGCGACATGCTAACCAAATCCATTGCACTGATTATGAAAAGAAAATCTGAGATTAGTATTGCAAAGAAAAAGATATAGTACAGCGCAAGATTGTAAAGTAAATCGAAGGCAAGACGTTTATTTTTAAAATGCGGTATCTGTTTAAAGAACTTTGAAATTACATAATGATTTCCTCTGACCCATCTTAATCGCTGTTTTATCCACACCTTCCATTCCTGCGGTTCCTGTTCATATGTTACAGAGTAAGGTAAATATTTAATTTTATATCCTTCCTGATAAATTCTTATACTTAATTCGGAATCTTCAGTAAGTGCTTCTTCATCCCAGCCTTTAAGTTTTCTGATTAGGTCAGTCCACATAATAAAATTAGTTCCGGGCAAAGTTGCGATATTATGACTTTGCCATCTGCCTGCCTGCAGCATTGATTGGAAACTTAGCGTTTCAATGTTTATAAATTTTGTCAGTAAATTCTGATTTTTATTAATTGTCCTGAATTTTCCAAGTACTGCACCAAGTTCTTTATTTGCAATAAGCTGTGCCGCTAAATATTTAAGCGCCTTTTTATCCGGAGTATTATCAGCGTCATAAATAGCAATCGTTTCTGATTCAACAGTTTCTAAAGCAAGATTAAGTGCCCGGGATTTACCTTTTCCACCCAAACCTTTTGGAACATCGAACAAAACAACCCGATCATCATTCAAAGCAAAATGATCAATTATTTGTTTAGTTGAATCTACAGAACCATCATTAATAACAATTATTTTTAGTTTGTCTTTTGGATAATCCAGTTGCAGCATTGATTCTATTGTTCGTCCGATGACTTTCTCTTCGTTGTGAGCGGGAATTAAAATTGAACACGTAGGCAAATCAAAATGATTTTCGTCAACAACCCTTTTTTCCTTAAACGACTTTAAATAATTAATATATCCGAATACAGTCAGCACAAATTGATATGCTATCATAAACCAGATAAGTATAACTGTTATAAGGAATAATACACTAAGATCTAATTCTAAATTTGTCATTGTCTAATCTCTTGCAGTCTGAACTTTCGGTTTAAATATTTTACTGATAAAAACATTATTAAAAGCAGAACAATAGAAAGCGTTCCAAATAGCGCTATACTCGTTGATGACCAGAAGCTCGTCAGGTTTACTCCTTTTGCAAAAGCATCACCCACAGTTACCTCGACATTATGACTTCCAACAGGTAAAAAAGTGCTGAAACAATCATCTCCCCTCATAATTTTAAAACTAAAATCTTTCCCATCGACTTTCACGAATGTTGGCTTTCGATTCAGCGAAATAATTGCTCTTGTATCTGACTCATAACTAAATGATAAATCCTGATAACCATAGTTGAGTGAGAGAAGATTCCCGGTAAATGCAAGCACCTTAGTTTGTAATTCCACTGGATTAAACTGGTCTTTACTTTTGTTGAAATTAATATGATGAGTTCCGGCGGGTATTATGAATGAATTATTTCTTCCGGGCGATATCGTATTATTGTTTAGGTTAATACTCATAACACTTTTTGGTAATTCTAAAGTAAAAGAGGTTGGTGAATAATATTCAAATCCATCTGCGGTGACTTTATATTTAACTTCACTTGCTAAAGCATAAGGCATGTAATAAAGATCCTGAGGATTAATACTTGATTCAGAATAAATCGTTAGTCTTGGGGCTCCCAGAGAAGCGGAGCGAACCATGTGGAAACTTTCGGTTCCGGTTTGTGTTAAAGTTGGAAATGGTATTACATCATTTTCAGTTCGGAATTTTAAAATGTTTAAATCCAGCATCAGCTTACTTTTATCACTGATCTTTTCCTGGTATTGGATTCCAATATCATAATATCTTATTGGATTTGTTGACCAAAGATTCTGAGGATCTTCAACCTGCAGGATAAAATTGTATTTCTTTTGCAGCTTTAAAACATTGTCTATATCATCAGCAATATATTCACGAAGCTCCGGCGAGCCGTAACTATCCATTGCTGTAACAACAATTTGAAATCCTTTTTTTCTATTTGCTATGTTTTGAAATGAAGTTAAGAGTGTTTCGTAAACTTCATTTAGTTTATTAACTCTGTAATCAACTACGGTTTTTCTTACCTGCGGATTCTTTTCCCAATAATATTTTGATGTCGGTTCAAATACTTTAGTAAGCTCAATGTTATATTTTTCTTTTACCTCCTTTTGCGCTGAACGATGCATTGGAGTAAACAGATTTGGATTCTTGAAACCTAAACCTGCTTCAAAATATAACTCAGCTAAATTAACTCCGTCCCAATCATAACTTTCAAGAAATTTTACAAACTCGTTCTTCATTGTATTAACACATTGTGCATCTGTTAGAGAAACCGGATATCGCCATGAAGGTCTAACATCCTCACCTAAAAAGTTTTTTTCTCTCCATTCCGGATGTTCTGTCCAGAATTTTAAACTCACCTGAGGCGGCTCTAACCATGCATACACCAGAATTCCATTTGCATGGGCAAGATTAATTAAGGTTTTATAATCGTAGGTATATTTGGGATATTGATGCCAGCCTGCAGCATGTATTATTCTGATTCCTTGTTTTACCCATTGCGTAACTAATTTTTCAATGCTGATCTTTGATCTGTAACCAGGATCAAAATAAACTTCCAAATTATTTTTTTTGATTGTTGGTTTTAACCGGAAATATTGTCTTACATATTCCAGCAGGTAAGGATAGTGACTGTAACCAAGTTGTGAATGAGGATCGAATTTAGAACTGATGTAAATTACTTTTCCAGCGCCATATTTTTTACCAATAACCATCGGGAATTCAGTAGCCTGATCAAAGCAGAAGATCTCATCAACATCATTTGTTTCAAACTTGTTTACCAGTTCCGGATCGTTCCAAATAATTTTCTCTTCGTGAAAAATATTATCACGAATACCTTCAACATTAATTTGGGTAGAGGTATACCTGATACCCAGTTCTTCAGATAAATAATTTTTGGTATCTGTAATTATATTTCCGCCGCCTCTTACAAAGTTGATTATAATGTTATAGTCGGTCGGCTTTAACGATTCCACAGAAGTATATGGAACAATCAATAAATTGTATTTACTTAAATCGATATGCTGTTCTGCAAATATTGTATCGACTGTTACGTTAACACTTTGAAACACAGATGCCAACGATGCCTGATCATTATATGCAGCTCCTTTAGCGTAGTGATTCCATAATATAACCGCCCGTAGTTCATTCCAGTTCTCATCTAAATCAAATATCTCATCATATTTACTACTAACGTTTTGAAATAGATTTTCTAAAAAACCTGGTTCACTTTTATAAAACTCGGTTAATTCTGCCTGGTAATATTCACCTGGTTTCAGATTTATCTTTTTAGTGATACTGCCAAGAGTTCTTTTATCTGCATTTTTTTTCTGTTTGATTTTTCCGTCCTGATCAAAATATGTTTCAGTTAAATATTGATCATCCACAGTTAATGAATAATGCTGTGAACCTGAAAGAAGAATTTGTTTTTTGGATTTAACCGAGTTGATTTCATCTTTTAAATTTAAAAAGGTATAACCCAGCCTTTCAATTTTATCAACCAGCTCCTCAAGGATTTTTATATCAAGAAAAGAATGAAAGAAAAATGAGGCAAAACCATCACGAACATAGAGATTTGCCTCAGCTCCTTTCATTATATCATCAACAGCTTTTTTTATTGCTTTGGGATTTGGATCAAGGGGAATGTAGCCTAAATTCTCCGGGTAAATTTTTTGGCAGTACAAATCTTTATAAATAACATATGGGAAAAATTGACTGTAATCAGGATTTTCAATTGATAATCTCTGTTCGATAGCCGTACTAAAATATTCAGAGATTGTTTTGTATAAAATGTTAGAAGCTGTATAGTGAGGTGTTTCCCATAATAATGGATGAAGCCCATTTTTAGAAAATTCACCAAGTCCCATTTCAATTTTTCTATTGATAAGATTTGCATCTTCATCTTGAATTGGAAGATTAAGATTTGCATCCCAGAATTCGAAATCCGCTGCGGTTACATCTTTGTATTGATGAGTTACACCGTGCATCACAATTGTTCCGCCGTTATATTCAACATAGTGCAATGCATCAACCATATCCGGTTTATCTGAAAGACTAATTCTAATTCCGCCAATTGGATCAACATAAAATGGAACGACACCAATCAAAAATGGAATGCCTCTTTCAGATAAGTAATCAGCGATATCTCGGATTTTATCCGGATCATCTAACGGTGTTACATCTTCTATTCTTACAATTGCTGAGTGAGATTCTTCGTGATGTTCATTTAATATTTCATGAAGATAATCTGCAAATAATAAATAGCGGTCAGTGGAATTTGCATACGCAAAGGGTGAGTCTGCAATGTAAACTAAATTTTTAGATTTGATAATGTACGGAGCTTTTGTTTTCTTTTTTGATGATACAGCAGATGCAATTATTTCAACTTTACTGTGATCAGATATTTCAATCAAATTTATATTTCCTTCACCTTTAGTGAAGGATTTATTGTTCGATTTTACAAAATCAAAAATACTTGTAGTGTCGAGTTTCGTTACCTTAAATCCGAATAAATCTGATGTGTTATATTTTGCGGAAAACTCTATGAATCCGGTGTTAATCCAGATTAAAGGTTTATTTGTTTTTACTACATCATTAACAAAAGACGCAGGCACTAAATTTTTTTGATAGAACCCTAAATAAAAAATATAATCATAGTCTTCCAGTGATGATGCTTTATATTCATCAACTCCAATAACATCAGTTATTGTGTTAAAATGTCCGAGCAGTTGGGCCAATTGTCTTCCATCACCCATAGCTAAGTTAGTTAATTGAGAGCTACCTTGTACAACAACTAATATTTTTTTTTGCTTATAGCTGTTCTCAGCATAAATCTGCAGTGATAAGATTACTGTAAGTATCAGCGGGAAATAAATTTTAGATATTATTTTCATATTCCAATTTCTTAGTTAAGACCATATGATTTGATATTGTCTTCATTGCAAGCGGATCAAACTCATTTACTGGTGTATTAGTTATCTGAAAATAGTTCTTAATTATCTGAATGGTTCTTTTGGCTGAAAAGCCATCTCCATAAGGATTAATAGCCGTCGCCATCTTCAGATATTCTTCTTCATTACTCAGCAAATTATCGGCTGTTGTAAAAATTGTACGTTCATCTAATCCGACAAGTTTGACTGTACCATATTCAACTGCTTCTGGTCTTTCTGTAACCTGGCGTAAAACAAGTATTGGAATACCAAAATGCGGACCCTCTTCCTGAACGCCTCCGGAGTCTGTTAAAATTAAATATGATTTAGACATCAGGTTTACGAAATCGGGGTAGTCGAGAGGGTTGATAAGATTTACATTTGAGATGTTACCTAAAATCGAATGTGCAACTTCCCGGACTTTAGGATTAAGATGAACGGGAAAGATGATATTATATTCTTTATAATTTAAAGCAAGATTTTTGATTGCATTACACGCACTCTTCATAGGCTCCCCTAAATTTTCACGGCGATGCATAGTAATGAGTATGATATTTTTACCCTGGGCGACAATCTGATTTACATTATCTGAGGAAAAGATATAATCTTTTTTAACGGTATAACTTAAAGCATCAATAACAGTGTTTCCTGTAACAAAAACATTTTTGGGATTTACATTTTCAACAAACAATGCCTCTTTTGCGGTTTGCGTTGGTGCAAAGTGCAGATCCGTAATTACACTTGTTAATCGGCGATTAATTTCTTCAGGGAAAGGATTACTTTTATCATTTGTACGCAATCCTGCTTCAATATGTCCGACTGGTATTTGTCGGTAAAATGCTGCTAAACTACCAACGAAAGTTGTTGTAGTATCACCCTGCACTAAAACCAGGTCAGGTTTTTCTTTTTCAAAGATAATATCTAGTTCTTCAATCGTATTTTTTGTGATTGCGGCTAACGTTTGTGAAGGCTTCATTATGTTTAAATCGTAGTCAGGCTTTATTTTAAATACATCTAAAACCTGATCAAGCATTTGACGGTGTTGTGCAGTAGCGATAGTAATTAGTTGGAAATGTCCGGTTTGCTGTTCAAGCTCTTTAACAATAGGAGCTATTTTAATAGTGTCAGGTCGTGTTCCAAAAATCACCGCTATCTTTTTCAATCAATATTCCTAAAAAATGGTTTCAATATTCAGCCATTAGAAAAATTCAAGCCAGAATTTGGCTGGAAAGAATATTCGATTTAAGAGGATAGAATGATATTTTATTATGGTAAGGAAATTAAGCAACTCATTTCGTCGAGGAGTTCAACAATTTGGTCGAATAATTATTCTTACGTGGTTATTTAATAAAGTAGAATAAAGGGTCGTTTTTAGTTTAATAGTACAGTAAATAATAATTAATTCTTTACAACCTGCCTTTTCAATTTTAATAATTAACTTACTTTTCTTTTTAGGATTTTCTTAAACAACATAATGCGAACTACCTTTTATTCATCTGTTCCGGATTCTTTTCTATTTTAGAATTTGAATTTTGAAATTAGCTTGTATGATTAAAATAAGTTTCTGAATTCATGATGGTGTTTTAGAAAATTGCACTGATAAAGGGTTACTGATACCGGAACTTTGGGGGAAAAAAAAATTGTAAAGAAAAATTAGTAATATTTTACCCGGCAGGTAATGTTATGCAAAAACAAGCACCCGGCTTTTCTTTAGTGCCCAACTTCGATGGACTTTCAACTGAAATGGTGCCGCCATGTCTTTCTATAATTTGTTTTACAACTGAAAGACCCAGTCCTGTACCTTCGTATCCTTTTTGTTTTACGTTTGATGCGCGGTAAAAATCATTAAATATTTTTTTCTGTTCAGATTCCGGGATGCCAATTCCGTTATCACAGATTGTAATTATATTTTTTTTAGCTCCGTTGCTGACTGTAACAAGAACTTCGCCGTTAGAGGTTACATATTTAACAGCGTTATTTATAAGATTAGAAAATGCCATTTCAAGAAGGACATTATCCCCGCACAAATTATTTTTTTCGTTTCTTTCATCTGAAAATTTAAGTGAAATCTTTTTTAACCGTACTACAGCTTTTTGCTTTTCAAAAATATTTTCAATTACCTCGTTAAGATTGATTTCTTCATGTGAAGTCTCATCAAGAAGTTTTAATCTTGATATTTTCAATACATCATTGATCATTTCAATTGCTTCACTTGATCTTAACTTTGCCCTTTCAAGTTTTTCTTCCATTCTCGGATTAATAGGACCAAGATATTTTTTAAGTACAAGTTCTATGTATGAATGCACTGCTGTTAGCGGTGTTTTTATTTCGTGAACTACGCCCATAATATATTTCTGTTTTTCAATTTCGGCAGTATTAAGCTTTTCAAATGATTCTACCAGGTCCTGTTCCTGTTTTAGTAGTTGTTTGGCAATCCTGTTTGCCAGCATAACGCTTACAAAAATTGTAAAGACAAATACAACATTGAATGCTATAATGTAATTGAGATCATTTGACAAATTAAAATTCAATAGTCCCGTCAGCGGTTGATGAGGTATAATTCCTGAGTACTCACCAAAACTTATAAATGCAAAACTTAAAACAACCAGCACAGCAATTGAATAGATTATAATACTCGGAAGTATCAGGCTTCCGATTATCATATGAAATACAGCAAGCATATACAGCGGAGATTCTATTCCTCCGCTATAATACACCAATAACATTAATGCTGTAAGGTCAAGTATGATCTGAACAAAGGAGAGATGTAAGGGATTGAACTGAAGTGCATCAAGTTTCAAATATCTTCTGAAAAAATGGAGAAGAGAATTGTAAACAAGAATTGTTGCCGTTATCAGAATAATGATTTTCTGCTGGGATTCACCAAGTTTTATTTTCAGCAGGAACTCTGTACTGACAATAAAAAAAGTCAGCATCACAACTGCACCGTAACGCAGTTTTATGAACCAAAGATTTCTTCCCCGGATTGATGTCCAGAATTCTTCGTAATGATGCGCCCATGTTGGAACAAGATTCAGCATAAAACTCTCACAATAATTTATGCTTATAGCGAAGCGCCTGTCCCAATTTGTTGTTTGTCAGGGATTAGAGTATTAAACAACAACCTAGGATATTGAGACAGACTCGCTTCAATTTTGTTATGCTATATACTTTCCTCTTTTTACATAATGAGTATGTAAAAGTTTGTGTGAAAGATGTCCGCAAGGACCTTCTTTCAGGAACTCGTTATATATCTCAACAACATGCCTGTTTTCATGAGATTTTCTAACGGGAAGTGAATTGTCCTCATCATAGATAGCTTTTGCTCTCTGCTTACGGATCTCCGGTGTTGTCGGAATAGGCTGTCCGCCGCCGCCAATACATCCGCCAGGGCAAGCCATAAATTCAATGAAGTGACATTCACTGAACTTACCGCCTGCTTTAATATCATCCATAACTTTTTTAGCATTAGCTGTTCCGTGAGCAACTGCAACTTTAAGAGTAGCGCCTTTGAGCCAGTTCCAATCTTTTACAAGATGTTTAATCAATTCAGGAACCGGACCAACTTCTGTGATTGGAAGTTCGGCATATTTAATACCTTCAAATCCGCGTAAAGGAATTATGTCGGCATTGGCAAATATGTTTTCAACTTTCTTTCCTGTTACGAATTCTACAACAGTTCTTAAAGCAGCTTCCATAACTCCGCCGGTTGCGCCGAAGATTAATCCCGCACCGGATGCTTCTCCAAACGGATCATCGAAATTGGCTTTCGGCATTTCAGGTAAATAGATGCCGGCTTCCTTAATCATCTGTGCAAGTTCACGTGTGGTTAAACCATAATCAACATCTTTGTATCCTGAGTCAATCATTTCCGGTCTGTTGCACTCAAACTTTTTAGCTGAACAAGGCATCAATGCAACTGATACTATGTCTTTCGGATCAATGCCTTTTTTCTGTGCATAAAAAGTTTTGATCAATGCACCAAACATTTGCTGCGGTGATTTTGCAGTACTTAGATTCGGAATATATTCAGGATAAAAATGTTCGAGGTACTTTACCCATCCCGGTGAACAAGATGTAAACTGTGGTAAGAATACAGGTTCTTTCTTTACAAGCGCATTGTATAATCTTATTATAAGTTCTGTTCCTTCCTCAAAGATTGTTAAGTCGGCAGTAAAGTTTGTATCGAATACAACATCAAAGCCGATACGTTTTAATGCCGTGTTCATTTCACCTGTAAGTGATGTTCCTGCTTCCATTCCGAACTCTTCGCAGATTGCCGCTCTTGGTGACGGAGCTGTTTGAATGACGACATGTTTTTTCGGATCGTCGATGGCAGCCCATATTTCATCACGCGGATCGTTAGCGCGTAAAGCACCGGTTGGACATCTGTTAATACATTGTCCGCAGTTGATGCATATAACTTCTGCAAGCGGTTTATCCCAGAATGTTCCGATGTGTGTGTTGTGTCCCCTGTCGATTGCTTCAAGCACGCCAACTTCCTGCAGATCAATACAGGTCCTTACGCAGCGTTTACAAAGAATACATTTATCCATATCACGAACAACTGAGTATGATGAGTTATCAACTTCATATCTTGGACTTGTTACATGACCAAAATTGTAATGATCAACGCCGTATTCTTTTGCAAGAGTCTGAAGTTCGCAATTGTTATTTCTGAAACACGAATAACATTCACCGTAATGTTCACTTAAAAGAAGATCAATAATATTTTTTCTTGCTCTTCTTACTTCATTTGTTGTAGTTCTGACTTTTATCGGCGCTGTTATAGGAAACGCGCACGATGCCTGTAGTGTTCTCATTCCTTCAACTTCAACAACGCAAACACGGCATACCCCGGCAACACAAAGATCTTCATGATGACAAAGTGTTGGTATATGTACCTGGTTTTGCCTGCAAGCTTCAAGTATGGTTGTGCCGAACGGAACTGTAACTTTCTTTTCATTTATCTCAATTGAAATTGAACCACCGATATGTTCCGGGTGTTCAGGCTTTTCAATAACATGCGGCTTCTGGCTTACTGGTGCTCTCATTGATTTTTTACCTTCCATTTTTTCCTCCGATACCGCTGTTAAAGATTTCATCTTTGAAGTTTTCAAGAATTGATATGAATGGGTTCGGACTTGATTGTCCCAATCCGCATTTTGAAGATAACTGCATTGTTCTTCCAAGGTCCTTCAGCTTATTTATGTAAGCAAAAGTAAACTGACCCTTTTCGATCATCTCAATGCCTTCGAGAAGTTTTGTATTTCCGATACGGCATGGAGTACATTGACCGCAGGATTCATCAACAAAAAATTCCATAAAGTTCTTTAGTACGTGAAGCATATTTCTGCTTTCGTTAAAGATCATTATTGAACCGCCTGTTGCAACATCTTCATAAGCAAGCGTTCTGTTGAATTGTGATTTTGGTACGCAGACTCCTGATGCGCCTCCAATTTGTACTGCCTTAGTATTTTTAGCTCCGACGAGTTGAAGCAGTTCACTTATCTTAGTTCCCCATGGTAATTCATATACACCTGGTTTTTCACAGTCACCGGAGACAGAAAATAATTTTGAGCCTGACGATTTATCTGTTCCGTGTTCACTGAACCACTTTCCGCCTTTCATTATGATGTGAGTAATTGCAGCAAGTGTTTCAACGTTATTAACTGAAGTAGGTTTACCGAGATAACCTGTGTTGATTGGATAAGGTGGTCTGTTGCGAGGTTCGCCGCGATGTCCTTCAAGCGATTCGATCAATGCGGTTTCTTCACCGCACACATAAGCGCCGGAACCAAGGAATACAGTGATGTCGAAATCAAATCCATCAACTCCGCAAATATTTTTGCCGAGCAGGTTATCCTGTCTCATTGATTCAAGATAATCTTCGAACGGCTTTAATAAATATTCGTATTCACCGCGCAGATAAATTATTCCCTGCTGCGCACCGATAGTATATCCGCCGATAACCATTCCGTCACAGATAAGTTCAGGATATTCAATAAGAAGAACTCTGTCTTTAAATGTACCGGGTTCACCTTCATCAGCGTTGCATACAAGAAATTTTTTATCCGATTTTGCAGCAGCAGTAAGCATCCATTTTGTTGATGTCGGAAATCCTGCGCCGCCTCTTCCTTTAAGTTTAGAATCTTTAAGTTCAAATAAGACGTCTTCACGCGACATCTTTAAAGCTTTTTTAATTGCATCCCCCCTTTTGTACTCAGAGAAGATTACAGGACCGGTTCTTTTAGTTTTTGTTAATTCCATATTCACCTCACTTAACCCTGTTTAAAAGTTCAACTGCTTTTTCGGGCGTCAGATTAGTGTAAACCTGATCATTGATCGCCATAGCCGGACCCATATCACACAAGCCGAGACAGTTTGCGTATTCAACTGTGAATTTATTATCCTTTGTTGTTTCGCCGATTTTAATTCCCAGTTCTCTTTCGATTGCTTTTATAACAGCGCCTTTACCTTGCATATCGCAGGAAATAGTCTGGCATACTCGAATGAGATTTCTTCCTTTCGGATTTGAATTCAGAAAAGCAAAGAATGATATAACGCTGAACACTTCAACAGGATGTATGTTAAGAAGTCTTGCAACTTCCTGCTGTGCAAATTCAGAAATGTGTCTGTGTTTATTCTGAATTTCATGAAGAATCATCAGCAGTGATGATCTGTCAGTGCCGTATTTATTTACGTAGCTCTCTATCTCTTCGGAGAGAGCATTTTTTTCTACAACAAGCATTCGCTCTACTCCTTTACGTGTATGTGTAAAAGTTTTTCAACTTTTTCGATTAGTGTTTCAGGCGAAATAGGTTTTTCAACAAAGTCATCAACGGGAACCATTTCACCGGCACCGAACTCAAGTCCCAGCGCTTTTGAAACAGATGTATACATAAGTATTGGTATGCTGATTTTTTCTCTGCGTAATTTCTGTGCGAGGAAAAATCCGTCATCCGGTTCATTCATCATCACATCAAGTATGATGATATCCGGAGATTGTTCTTTTATGATTTTATATCCGTCATCCGGGTTACTAGTGGTAACTACTTCATATCCCTTTGAAAGCAGAACCAAACTGCTGGCATCAAGGATATCCGGATCATCGTCTATTATTGCTACTTTAGCCATTGCGAACCCCATATTTATTATTGTTTTGTTATATGGATTTATTCTGTCTCTTAAACTTTTCTCTTATTCCTACCCGGAGATTACAAACATGCAGCTGCCTGTAATCTCCGTAGGCAAAGAAATTATTTCATCAGTACCATTTTTTTGATTGAACGTGTTTCATTTCCGGTGGCAACTTCTTTCGTCTGCATTGAATAGATATACATACCTGATGAAAGGTTCGATGCGTTCCATTCAACTTCAAAGTAACCCGGCTGTTCAACTTTGTTGACTAATGTTTCAACAAGTTCACCAAGAAGATTGTAAACTGAAATTGTAACATTGCTTTCAACCGGAAGCGCATATTTTATTGTTGTTGTCGGGTTGAAAGGATTCGGATAGTTCTGTACAAGTTCAAATCTATCAGGACCTGTCATATCAACTTCAACTTCAGGACTAAGGCTGAATGTTCCGTCAAAGTCAATTTGTTTCAGACGGTAAACATATTTTCCAGTACCTTTTATCTGATCACGGTAAGAATAATTAGTTGATTGCGTTGTAGTTCCTTTTCCGTCAACGAATGAAAGTGTTTGCCATGATCTTGATTCATTTCCGTTGTTAATGCTTCTCTGAACTTCAAAACCGCTGTTATTTTTTTCTGTGGCTGTCTGCCAGCTAAGTATTACTTCATCATAAACAGTTTTTACAGAAAAAGTTGAGAGTTCAACAGGGACATCATTTGTAACATTCATCACAACGGGTACGGTAACGGTTGGTTCATCCGGGTCGTTTGTTGTTATTACCATATCCATTGAATATAAACCAAGTTCTAGCTGATCATTCATAAAGTTCAGAATGATGGCGGCGTTATTTCCGTTATAGATCCTGCCGCTGATATTGTTTGCAGCAAGCCAGTCCGGTTCAGCAGCAAATTCAATTGCGTGATTATTCTTTAAGTAAGCAGCATCTCTAACAACCTGCAGACCATCAGTACCTAAGTCGTTTTCAATACCGACTGTACAACTATTTAAAGTTCCTGTAAGAGTCTGGTAATAGAATTGAACTTTTCCGTTTAAATTAAATACTGCCTGGAATGTAAGTGAACCTGTACCGCTGTACTTCTGCCAGTTAGTGAACTGAATGATAAATTTATTTCCATCCTGTTTGTAATGGACTGTTCCCTGTGTTCTTCCATCAAGATCATCCCAGAAAGGAGCGATGAATGAGTTGGGACTTGTTGCAGTTGGTATTGAAGTGTTAGAATACCAGTTAGCAGTTATTGGTTCAAACGCGAAGATACCGTTTGTATATACATAAATCTGTGTTTTAACATTACCGTAAAATTTAAAATTGAATCCAAGCGGGAATGGACCTGCAACACCGTCATCACGAGGATCGCTGGAACCAGTTGATACCCAGTTTGTAATCTGTGTGCCTGTTGCAACTATATCATTCCATACATAGTCCGGACCATTCGGATCATCACTGTCAATCCATTCATATCCGAATAGATCAGGACCGCCGCTTCCTTTAATACTGCTTCCTGCTTTATTGATTACAAAGTTTTTATCATCCGCAAAGGAACTCACTTTATCTTCGTTTATCGGTACGATGTACGCTCTCATATTTCCGGGGAAAGTATTATTTGTAAGTTCAACTGAATAATCCAGTGTAGAGTTGAATGAAGTTACGTTTGAAATTACAAGGCTATCCTGGCTATTCACATTCGGTAACAGCATGCAATAAACTGAATCTTTATCACAAGCAATATCCGGTGCCTGGTATGTAGCCATAAAAGGAACATTAGACATTGTGGATTTATTTCCCCACATATCTTCTGCTTTTATTGCAAAGTAATACTGAGTATTGAATACAAGTTCAGGAACTGTAAATACTTTTGGTGTACCGGCTGTATCTGCCTGTCCGCCGAAAAGTATCTGCGGTGCGTTATTGAATTCAATTTCGTTTGTAATATTTGATGTTGAGTAACGGATATCATAACGTGTAACACCGTTAAATGTAGAATCATACGGCGCTGTCCAGTTAAGTGTTAGATCATTTGAAGTTGGATTTACAACTGCAAGATCTGTTACCGGAAGCGGCGCGGTTGAGTCAGGCGGAATTTGTTTTACAGTTGCTAATGAAGGATCACCCATCAGGTTGTACATTTCAAAATATCTTTTGATTGTAGGAGTGAAACTTCCATAATGGTTATAGAGATAAACTTTTCCTTTATCGAACATAGGAGTGATCTTTGTCAGTTCATCTTCAAACATAGCCTTATAAAGCCGTCTTTCCAGAATATCATCTTCATCCCAGTAAGAATTTACAGATGAACCATAGAAAGCAGAACCACCGTTTGTGGTACGCAGCCATGTTTCACCAAAGCATTCACCAAGTGTATACGATCCTGTTACACATGCAAATGAATACACATACGGGAAAACTGTATTGGTTAATGCACGAACCTGGGTCTGGTTAAGAACCGGACCATCAGCCCAATAAGTTTCTGCACCGTGTCCGGAATAAATTGCGAATACCTGGTTATCATTTAACGCAGCAATCAGTTGTGCTGTTGTTGCACTATAAGTGTGTGAGTATAATTTAAGATTAGTATATCCTGCGGGAGTAAAATATGTATCAATTACAAAATTGTGAGTGCCTTCTGTTATACTCCAGTTATCCTCCGAAGACATATAAACATTTTTCTTAGCAAGCGTTCCGATATAGTTTTCCATATATATCGTTTTATTTATAGCATTCTGAAGTTCGGATGCACTTGTTACTGAAAATCTTCCAAGGAAAGCATCTGCAAAATAATCTCCTCCTTCAAGCTGAGCGTAGTTCAAATCTGTTTTTGGATTTCCTTCACCGCCGCCTGTCCATGCCGGGATCTTATCAACATCGCCAACAAGCAGAATGTAATCAGGTTTTGTTGATGGAACATCATAACGGTTTTGTATAAAAGTTTTAATTGCGGTAGTAGTAGTTCCTGTTACAGTAGTTGTAAACAGGTCAACATTATATCCCGATGAATTTTTATGATTAACGAATGATGCCAGCCCGGCTTCAAATTCAGGCGCGGTGATAATCAGATACTTATTGACCAATCTTACATTGGTATTTTCATACGCAACAAATATCGATGACAGGAATGAGTTCATTGATTCTGAAATCTGTCCGTTCACACTTACATTTCCGTCAAAACTGATTACAAAATTACCTTCATCTATAACTGTCAGTTTATTTTCAACCGGGTTATAGCTGAAAGGCTGCAATGTTACAGTAACACCTTTAACGCCTCCGATAACAAATGGTTCTGAAATTTTTATAAAAGGAAGTGCGCTTCCCCTGCTGTTGTAATAATCACGATTAATTGTAAATGGTCTTTCACTAACCGGATTAACTTTTTCCCACGGCTGCTGGAACGGATAAACTTTTCCGTTTACAGGCTGTTCAAACTGATGCGTTGTTAACCCCTTGTATCCCACACCTGACTGACTATAAGGTACGGGAATATTGAATGACACTATCGGAAGTTCAGGGAGTCCGAATTCTGAAGTTGTACCGTAATCGCCGACCCTCAATCTGAAGAAATCTTCTCCCTCTACAGAAAGGTTTTGATAATCAAATTGCGGCAGTCTGAAGTTTATAACATAGCTGCTGCCGGACTTTGTAACCGTTACACCTTCGGGTGAATTGTTAGCAAGTGACATTTCCGCAAACGGAAAGAAGCTCATCAATAGAGCAATTGCAAGTAAGAAATTTCTTATCATTTCTCCCTTTCGAATATATGTTGATGATTCATGAATTATGTTTTGTTTAACCTTAAATATCAAACTGATTTTATATCAGTGTTATTTTCATTCTTCAATGGAAGAAATACTCTGAACATGGTTCCAACATTGAACTCACTTTCCACTTCAATCTTACCTGCATACGAATCAACTATTCTTTTAACTATTGATAAACCTAATCCTGTCCCGCTTATCTCTCTTGTGTTTTCATTCTTTGCTCTGAAAAATTCCTGGAACAATCTGTTCTTTTCATCAGGCTTTAATCCTATTCCGTTATCTTTTATTTCTGTAATGATATATGGCTTGTTGTAATGAATATTAATCTCGATCAACCCTTTAACCTTATTGTACTTAATTGCATTGCTGATAAGATTTGTAAACAGCCTTGTGATTTCATCAAGATCAGCATTTAGCAGCGGAAGGTTCTCATCATAATTGAATAACACATTCACTTCACGTTTTTCTGCTTCAAACTGGAAAAGTTCGATGACGGACTTAATTGTCTCAGCAAGGTTAACAGATATGATCTCACGTTTTGCGGTTTTCATTTCCATTCGTGAAATATCAAGCAGGTCGTTTACCATTTTAAGCAGGTTATCAAGACGTATTTGCGAACGCTTTATAAAATTCTTTTCCTGTTCCTGTGAAAGTTTTATTGAATCATCAACAAGCAGCTTTAAGTAGCCATATACAGCGGCGACCGGAGCTTTTAGTTCATGACTAACCATCGAAACGAATTGTGATTTTAAAAACTCAAGCTTCTTCATTTCGGTGATGTTCTTCATTACAACAACAACACCGGCGAGAGATCCGTCAGGATGAGGAACAGGCGAGCTTGTAGCTTCAACAAAAAGTTCACGGTTTGGTTTTATTTCGATCTGGCTGGAGTAGGATTTATTTTCGTAAATGCCTGCGTCTAAAAATTTATTTATCAGCGAAGAAATTTCTGAAGGAAGTTTGTCAATAATTTTTTCTTCAATCGCTATTGAAGGAAGATTAAGATAATTAAGTGCGCTCGGATTATATAAGACTGCTTCACCATTTTTATTTACAACAAGAAGTCCATCTGTAATTGAATTGATGATGGTGTTAAGCCGGGTTTTTTCAAACGCGACTTCAAGCAGCCGTTCTTCACGTTCACGTTTCCATTTTTCTGATTCAACAAGAACAAGTCTGCGGTTGTATCCATCCTTCAATTGTTGTAAAAGTTCTTCGGGTGTAAATGGTTTTGGTATGTAACTGTAAGCCCCGAGTTTGGTTGACTCAATCGCAGTTTCGTAAGAGGCATATGCAGTCGCTATGTAGCATACGGTATTTGGATGCACTTCCCTGATCTTTTTCAGTACCTGTGTACCTTCAATGTCAGGCATCTTTAAATCTATTATTGCAAGGTCAAATTCTGTTGTTGTTCCTGCTTCAATTCCTTCAGTACCGTTTTCAGCAGCAACAACAAAATAGCCCTCACTTTCCAAAAGTCTTTTTGTTCCGAGCCTCAGACCTTTTTCGTCATCGACAATAAGAACTTTTGGTTTGTTGTTCGTTTCCATTTTAATAATGAAACCGGATCAAGCCAATCCCTGGTAGCCGCAACCTTCAGGTTGCGCAAGTGCCGCAGTAATATTCCATTTGCATGTAGAGCCGCTGCATCCGCGCAGGCTAAAGCCTGCGGCTACCAAATTTAAATCCGGGTTCACCCCTTATTTTAATGAACTTCTGTTAGAGTAAAATATTTTTCTAACTTCTGAACAAGATCGTCGATCACAACAGGTTTGTTAATGATCTCGTCGCATCTTATCCATTCTTTTTCTTCAGCGGTTGCTGAACTGAATTTGAATCCCGTAACAAGTGTTGCTGAGGTAAGCACGAACACGGGAATTGTTTTTCCGGATTCGTCCTTTTTAATTTTATAACTCAGAATAAAACCCGAATCATGTTCTTCCATTATTAGATCAAGTACGCATGCATCCGGTTTTTCTTTTTTGAATACTTCCCAGCCGTCTTTACTGTTATCAGCGGTTATTACTTTATATCCTTTTGATTCGAGTAAGAATTTATGTTGTTCAAGCAGATCGATATCATCGTCCACTAATAATATTCTTTTTGATTTTGTGTTATCCATTTTGGTTCTCTTTTCTAATTCACATTTATAGTCTGTGCGTCGAGTTTTACCGGCAGCTTAATTTTAAAAGTAGTTCCATTCCCGACTTCACTCTGGAAAGTAATATGTCCCCTGTGCATTTTTACAATTCCGTAAGAAATGGGAAGACCTAATCCTGTTCCTTTTCCAATTTTTTTTGTCGTGAAGAAAGGTGTAAAAAGTTTGCTGTAATTTTCTTTGGCAACACCGCAGCCTGTATCGCTTATCTGAACTACGAAGTATTCATCTTCGTATAACATTTTTATATCCAGATTTTTCTTTTCTGTTTCTTCCATTGATTCACAGGCATTGTTGATGATGTTAAGAAATACCTGTTTCAATTGATCTTCATCACCTTCAATTATAAAATCACGTGATGATCTTTCAAGGTTAAGATGAATTCCTTTATGAACCGGATTTGCTCTTACAGTTTTGAGAATATCGGCAAACAGTTGCACCATATTTACTTTTGATATTTTCAATTTACCCTGCCGGGCAAAGTTCAGAAGGTTCGAAACAATGTTCTTGCACCTGTTGGCTTCATCAACTATTAATTCAAGGTCTTCAACTTTCTGCTGATGTTCTGGATCTTTATCAAGATCTCTTCTCAGCATTGAAGAATAAAGAAGAATTGTTCCAAGAGGATTATTTATTTCATGCGCAACACCTGCGGCAAGCTGTCCTATCGATGCAAGTTTTTCCGCAGTTCGCAGTTGTTCCTGTGTAGTACTTAGATTGTTATACGCTTTATTCAATTCATCAATTAAAAACGGAAGACACATTTCAGTCTCTGCCAAACCTTTTGCAATAGCAACAGCATACTCGCGACACGTAGCGTAACCACACGCTCCGCAGTTTAATTCATCTGTGGGTTTTGTTTTATTTGTCTGTCCCAGTATTTCCTTGATCCTGTCTTCAGTTGGAAAAGGTTTCCTCTGATTTTTTATGGAGAAGTCTCTTTTAAGATCAAGGTTCCTGCTGTTATAAATATTGCTCTTCCAGACTTGTTTATCTGTCGAATGAATTTTTTGCTCAATGTACTTAATAACTTTTTCACGGCGTGAATAGTAATTGAGATTGCTGTCAATTGCGGGACCACTAATACAACCTTCACAGAAAAGTATATCAACAAACTTTGCGTTGATGTGATTGTTTGATATCTCGTCAATGATTTCAAGAACTTTGTTCTTTCCTTCAACAACAATAATTTCTTTTTCTAATATGTCGTCGGAAATTCCTGCAGTCTTTAATAATCCTCCGGCAAGCGGGTATGATTTTCCCATATAAGCATGCGGCGGATCAAAATCACTGTCTTCAAGTTGTTCGGGAATTATTCCGTTTATCGCGAACAATTCTTTCAATTCCGAAAATGTTATTACTGCATCGATTGTTCCGAGAATTTCATCCTGAACTGCTTCACTTTTTTTTGCGATGCACGGACCAACAAAAACTATTCTTCTATCCTCACCAAGATTTTCTTTAAGGTACTTACCTATCGCAACCATTGGTGAAACAACTTTTGCAAGACTTGGAACAAGCTCCCCGAAATATTTTTCTATATAACCGACAACAGCAGGGCATGATGAACTAATAACAGTTTTACCATTACTCTTCTGAATTTCGTCAAGATAACTGTTGCTTATCAGGTCAGCTCCGAATGCTGTTTCCACAACCATATCAAAGCCGAGTTTTTTTAATGCGGTCGGAATCTTGAAATATGAATCAGGAAAAGAAGCGGCAAATGACGGTGCTACAATTGCAATGCTGTTACCCGAAGGAAGAATTTCAGTGAATACTTTACTCATATCACTATGAATTCTTTTTGCTTCCTGTGAACAGACCTTAACACAATGTCCGCATGCAATACATCTTTCTACCACAACGGCAGCCTGGCCATTCACAACCTGGATTGCTTTTGCAGGGCACTCCCTTATGCATGAGTAACATCTCTTGCATCTGTCGAGTATTGTGCTGACTATTCCGCTGTTCATATAGTTATCTGATTATATCTATGCCTTATTGTGTCATTTCGACGGCGGAGCCTGAGAAATCTTCTTTAAAGACTAAAAGATTTCTCAGTCAAGGACTCCTTCGAAATGACTTCACAGTATTCAAATTAATTCTTCAAAACATTTTTTCTGTCAAAATATTCTGTGTGTAAAATCTCATGAGCTATATGTGAATTCGGTTCAATAAAAAATTCTTTATACAGAGCTTTTACTGATTCGTTTTCATGAGACTTACGTGTTTTCATATTTGTATCGATCTGGTAGAGAGCTTTGATTCTCTTCATAACCTTTTCAGGTTTTTGATGTATCGGCTGACCGCCGCCGTTGATACATCCGCCGGGGCAAGCCATAACTTCAATGAAATGATATTTGCTTGTACCGTTCTGTACATCATCAAGAACCTGTTTAACATTTCCAATTCCGTTTACGACTGCAATGTTTACCACAGTTCCTTCAATGTTTATGGATGCTTCTTTAATTCCGTCAAGTCCGCGTATTTCTTCAAACTCAAGTTTCTCTAATTCTTTACCTGATATTTTGAAGTACGCTGTTCTCAGTGCAGCTTCCATAACACCGCCGCTTGTACCAAATATTGCAGCAGCGCCGGTTGATTCACCAAGCGGGTTATCAAAATTATCATGAGGAAGATCATTAAAATCTAAACCTGCTATCTTAAAGAATCTTACAAGTTCTCTTGTTGTGATAACTGCATCAACATCTTTCATTGTTTCTTCACTAAGCTCGCCCCTGTTTGATTCATACTTCTTAACCGTGCAAGGCATAATTGAAACAACATAAATGTCTTCAGGTTTTATTCCCATCTTCTTAGCATAATAAGTTTTTAGAACTGCGCCCTCCATTTCGTGCGGTGATTTACACGATGATATATGATCTAATACTTCAGGTCTGTTCTGTTCAACATATTTAATCCAGCCAGGGCAGCAGCTTGTGAACATCGGCAGAGTTCCACCGCTTTTTATCCTGCTTATTAATTCGGATGCTTCTTCCATTATTGTAAGATCAGCACCGAAGTTTGTATCGAAAACTTTTTTGAAACCGAGTCTTCTTAAACCAGTTACGAGCTGCCCTGTTACATCTGTACCAAGCGGAATATTGAACTCTTCGCCAAGTGTTGCTCTTACTGCGGGCGCAACCTGAACGATTGTATATCTGTTTTTATTATTGAGTGCATTTGAAACTTCTTTCAATGTACTCTTTTCTCTCAAAGCTGCAGTAGGACAGACAAGAATACATTGACCGCAAAGAATACAATCACTGATATTCAAACCTTTGTTGTATGGGGTTGTAACGTGACTTGCAAATCCACGGTTTGTAAAATCTATCGCACCTATTTTCTGAACTTCGTGACAAACGCGTACGCATCTTCCGCAAAGAATACATTTTGCCGGATCTCTTTCCATCGACGCGCTTGATGCATCTATTTCATGACATTTTGTTTCGCCGACAAATCTGTGTTCTCTTAATCCATACTGTTCTGTAAGGTCCTGAAGTTCACAGTTTTTGTTTCTTACACATATCAGGCAATCCTGCGGATGATTTTCAACAAGAAGTTCTACAATAGTTTTTCTTGCTTTACGAACCCTTGTTGAATTTGTTTCCACAACCATTCCGTTGTAAACAGGATATGCACACGATGGAATTAATCCTCTTTGTCCTTCAACTTCAACAGAACAAATTCTGCATGCACCCGTTGGTGCAAGGTCTTTAAGATGACATAAAGTGGGGATGGTTATTCCTACTGATTTGGCAGCGTCAAGGATTGTCATTCCTTCTTCTGCATTTACTTTTATATTATTTATTGTTAGCTGTACCATTATTTTCTCCAATAGAAGTCAGACTTCAATTAACATTTATAGCTTCGAACCTGCACGAATCAACACACATACCGCAACGGATACATTTATCATCAACTATGTAGTGTGCCTGACCTTTTTCACCAACGATTGCATCACTTGAACATTTACGGATGCAAACTCCGCAGCCTGTGCAGACGCTGTTATCGATTGTGAACGTTAACAGTTCTTTACAAACACCTGAATGACATTTACGTTCGAATAAATGTTCTTCATATTCATCTTTGAAATATCTTAATCCTGATAAAACCGGATTTGGTGCCGACTGACCAAGTCCGCAAAGCGATGTATCTCTTATGACATCAGCTAATCTTTGCAGATGAACTATTCCTTTAAATCTTTGAAGCTGATCTGTTTTTATTTTTGTGTTCTTATAGCTTGTTGGTATCCGTTCAATTATTTCAAGCATTCGCTTTGTACCTTCACGGCATGGAACGCATTTACCGCACGATTCCTGCTGAATGAATGTCAGAAAATATTTTGCAACATCAACCATACAGGTATCTTCATCCATAACAACAAATCCGCCGGAACCCATCATTGCGCCGACTTGTTTTAAGGATTCATAATCAACAGGTGTTGTTATAACGCTTTCAGGTAAACATCCGCCTGACGGTCCGCCTATCTGAACAGCTTTAAATTGTTTGTTGTTTGGAATTCCTCCGCCGATATCAAACACAACATCTTCGAGCGTAATTCCCATCGGTACTTCAACAAGACCTGTGTTTTTAATATTGCCGCTGAGTGCAAATACTTTTGTGCCTTTACTTGTTGCTGTTCCGATTGATGAAAATTTTTCCGAGCCCATGTTGATGATGGCAGTTACGTTAGCAAATGTTTCAACATTATTGATCACTGTTGGTTTACCATAAAGTCCTGCATCTGTCGGGTATGGCGGACGCGGTTTCGGCATTCCTCTTCTGCCTTCAATTGAACCGATAAGAGCAGTCTCTTCACCGCAGACAAATGCGCCTGCACCTTTTTTAATTTTAATATCAAAGCTGAAACTGCTGTTGAGTATGTTATCACCAAGCAGCCCGTATCTTCTGCATTGTTCAATTGTGTTTTGTAATCTTGAAATTGCAAGTGGATATTCCGCGCGGCAATAAATGTAACCGAATGTTGCGCCCATTGCATAAGCCGCAACGATCATTCCTTCAACAATTCTGAATGGATCACTTTCAAGAACCGAACGATCCATAAATGCGCCAGGGTCACCTTCATCCGCATTACATATCAAATATTTTTTATCTGATTTTTGTTTGAATGCAAGCTCCCATTTTTTTCCTGTTGGGAATCCGCCGCCGCCGCGACCTCTTAATCCGCTTGCAAGAACTTCTTTGATAACTTCTTCAGGTTTCATTAAGCGAAGAACTTTATCAAGAGCTTTAAATCCGCCATAAACGATGTATGTATCGATTGAAGCGGGATTTATTACCCCGCAATGTTCAAGTACAATTTTATGCTGGCTTCTGAAAAAAGGAATATCATTTAATGATGGAATCTCTGAAGTTCCTTTTCCATGTGAACCAAGAAGTTTCTCTCTGAATATTTCTTTATCAATAAGAGTTTTTTGAATAAGCTTTGGAACTAACTTAGGTGTGATTTCACAATATGAAATCCTGTCGAGTCCCGGCAGCTTTATATCGACTATAACTTCCTTAGCGCAAAAGCCTATGCAGCCCGTTGCTTCAATTTGTGCTGTAATGTTCAGCTTTTCTAATTCAGCTTTAATTGCTTCTTCAACTTTTTGTGCGCCGGATGCAAGTCCGCAAGTTCCCATTCCGATAAAGATCACCGGGACTTCATGTTCCTGGTATGTTAATCTTCTGTTCAGGGATTTTATTTTATCTTCACATTCTTTATGATGATGGCACAACGCACCTTCCGTTGAACATCTTACAAAAAGATCACAAGGTGTTTCCGGACTGTGCCAGCATTCACTACAGCATTTTTCTATAAAGGTGTTCATGCTAATTTCACCTCCGGAACTACTTCTGTTTGTTTAGCCGGTTTGTTAAACTTTTTAAGAATAGCAGGAACATCTTTCGCAGAAATCCTTCCGAAGTATTCTTCATTAACAGTTATAACAGGTGCAATACTACAGGCTCCTATGCAGTTCACAACTTCAATTGTAAATTTTTTATCTCTTGTGGTTTCGCCCGCTTTTATTTTAAGTGCTGTTTCAAGTGCAAATAAAATATTAGCAGAACTTTTAACGTGACAAGCTGTTCCGCGGCAAACTTTAATTACGTTTTCGCCAAGCGGAGTTAATCTGAATTGGTTATAAAAAGTCGCTACTCCGTAAACACGGCTTAGCGGTATATCTAAAAAGTCTGATATTTCTTGTAAAGCAAGTTCAGGTAAGTAACCGTAGATATTCTGAACATCCTGCAGTAAAGGAATCAATCCGCTTTTCTCTTTAGGTTCGTAGTTTTTGAATATTTCCGAATGCATTTTTTCCTCGTTCATAAATACATTGCGGATTACACATTTTAAGTGCCATTGAGGCAGTAAAAAATGTTTACTCTAAATGAATTAAAGTGATTTTTTTTTTAGGAATGATGTTTTTTTCTTAATAGTAAGAAGGAGTATTCCCAATCTTTGTGTTAATTGCTATTTGCTAAATATTAACAACTGCCGTGCATTGCGTGGAATTTCACAACACATTTATCAATTGCGGGAATTGATAAGGAAACACTTTATTCAGTTTCTTTTTCATTCAACGGAAGAGAAAAGAAAAATGCGGATCCTTTTCCTAAATGACTGGTGACCCAAATTTTTCCGTTATGTTCTTCAACCATTTTTTTTGCAATCCACAAACCTAAACCGGAACTGTGTTCCAGACCTGTTGGCTGCGAACTTAACGTCGCGCCTTTTTGAAATATTTTTGTAAGATCTGCCTGTGATAATCCAACACCGTTATCAACTACTTCAACAACAACTGAATTATCTTTTATAAAAGATTTTATCTCTACCTGTGTTTCCGGCGGTGCAAACTTAATCGCATTATTAAGCAGGTTGTCAATCACTTCTTCGATCTTTGACTCATTCAGTTTTATTTCAGGTAGATTTTGTGTCGCTTTATTTATCAGCATCACTTTTTTTGTGCGGGCGTAAGACAAGTTTTGATTATATGTTTTTTCAATTAATTTTTTAATTGAAGTCTTAGTGAACTTAAGTGTGATATCCGGTTTGTCTTTTGCAATAACGAGACAGATTTGTTGAGTCAGTTTAACTATATCTTCGGAGGAAGCGACAAGCGATGTCATTATTTCCTGTTGTTCAGTCGCGTTCAAGTCGTAGGAATTTAAAAGATCGATATAACTTTTTATAGCCGATGCGGGATTCTTAATATCATGAACGGCGATTGCGAATAATTCTTCTTTTTGTGACTGAAGCAATTCAAGCTGACGTTTACTTTCTGCGAATTTTTCTTTCTGTTCAAGAAGAGTAAGATTTGCGGATTCAAGGTCTTTAACATTTGATTCAAGTTCCTTAACCTTTTCCTTAAGAAAAGTATTTTCTTCATTCAACTGTGTGTTTATTTCTTTGAGTGATCTTAAACTGTCCTCAAGTTTTTTATCTGATATGTATTCAGTTTTTTTGTCAGTCACTTCTTTGACTACTTTAACGGGACGGTTAATCAATAAGTATGAAACTATAACGGCAAGTATAAGACAGATACCGCCAAGTAAATAAATAAGAAATGTATTATCAGCAACTGCTGGCATTTGAGTTGTCTGCCCGACGTTTGAAGTATGTCTTACATTAAATTTCAGGATATAAGCGTTCGATTCCCATCCTTCCAGATCATAAGCCTGTATACGTACTATTTGATTTCCTTCTGAAAAATTACTTAAGGAAATATCACCTGCTGTTATTCTTTTTTCAGGTTCAACTTTAATCCCGTTCAGAAAAATCTTATAGAAAATTTCTTTCCCTGTAATACCTTCATAAGAATAATCTATAGTTAGTTTATCGCTGGTTGTAAGATTAAGATCCTGCCATTCACTTTCCGGAACAACCTGATCATTCACCAATACAGCATTAAGTTTTATCTGTTGGAGATTATCATTTTGTGATAGAGAGGGATTAAAAAACAGGGACACTACCCAAACAGCGGCAAGTAATCGAAAACTGTTAAGATTCATTTTTTTCATTCGATAAAAGGATTAATAAAAATAATTATCCATGTTATTATCGAATGTATTTACTATTTATTTACTGTCCGCTTTAATTATTTTTAAACCAGAAAACCCACGAATAATCAGTAAAAGAGTAAGTGCCGCTCATTATATTGTTCGTGTTCCAATTATCCACCCTTAAGATACCCCGGTGCAGAGTATCCGTAACTTCGTTTCCACCCATATAATCCCTAATGGTTTGAGCAGAGAATAAAAACTGCGGAAGCTGTTCATCCTCATTAGACAGGAATGCTATAGTTTTAGTGATTGAACATTCATCACCGCAAAGTCCGGAAATATTGAAGAACGAAGTGTCTCCGTTTTTATAATAGTCCCAGGTATGAGTCGAATCCCACGAAGTGAATTTTGAATCAAATTCCGTGATCCGTTCACCATTATTCCAGCCAATACATAATGAATCCGCGCAATCCGGAATAACATTTATAGAGTCACTGTAAATGGCTGTGTCAGCGGTTCCCGAATAGACGAATTTAAGTTTACCGCTTGCGCCATTGAAGGGGATGAAAACCGAAACGACAGAATCAGATTCCTCACGATGATAAACATAAATACCGTTAAGCTGCACAAAATGAAGATCAGCCCCGGATAAATTATTCACACTGACCAGTATTTTTTCTCCGGGATGAATTGAATTATGACTCAGACTATTTATGTGTAAAGATGAATCAGGTGTGTGCGGCGGAGGATTTACGATTAGGGAATCTTTTTCATTTGAACAACTGAAAATCAATACTAATAGTAAAAAGCCAAGTGCAAATAATGGTTTCATAAATTGCCCAAATATTAGTTGAACCATAATTAATTATTTTTATTCTATGATGAGTGTAGATTTATCCTTAAAAAAAATCAAGCAATAATTTTTTCTTAATTATTCAATTATAAAATGTTGCCGACCGGCAAGGATCAGCAATTTATCAGGGAAGCATTCGTATGAGTTTTGCTTTCAGCGCTTCAATGCCCACATTTTCTTTACAGGATATTTCGAAGTGAACAAGTCTCAATGATTTTATTTCCGTAAGGAGTTCTGAATTAACTCCATACTCAATTTTATTAACTGCGGCTAAATGTGGAATAGATAATTTTCTCAGAAGATTAATAAGTTGTTTTTCTTCTTCTGTGATACGCTCCGTGCCGTCAAGTACAATTATAAGGAAATCTGAAGCGGCAAGAGATTTTATCTGCCTGATATTTTCTTCATCTTTAAATTCATACAGATCTTCGATATCAATACTGTCAAGTATTACATCAATATCATAAGGGTCAAGTCTTATTACGCCGGGTAGTTTTGCTTCTCCATTTATTAAATCAGAATCTGCTTGCCCGCTGAATTGTTTTATCAAGGCAGCTTTGCCGGCTTTCTTTCTTCCGACAAATACAAGTCGTTTTACCGCAATCCCCTGAAGTTTTTCCATACGTGTACCAAGTTATTCAATTCATCTGAAGCTTTAAGACAAATATTGTTCCATCAAATGAACAGTTTCAGCGGATTTCTTTTATGATGAAAATTAAAATACAATTGATATTGTTAGTTGATTGCCGGGAGAATTCTAAATGAATGCCAATAATAAAAATAAAGGTTCTCTTTTTTAAGAATGAAGAAAATAATAATAGTTGATTGTTGTAAACTATTTATAATTAGAATCTGTTTTAAAGTTTTAAAATTACATCGAGTAATTCTTCAACTGATTTGTACCTTAATGATGGCTCTTTGGAAAGACATTTAAAAATTATTTCATCAATATCTTTTGTCAGCAGATCATTCAATGTTGATGGTAATTCAGGGGTGGTATTGAAGATCGAATGTATCAACGCAATTTCATTTTCACCATTGAACGGAAGTCTGTTCGTCGCCATTTCATACATAACAACACCAAGCGAATAAATATCCGATCGCTCATCAGCATTAGTGTTTGTTACTTGTTCCGGGGCTACGTACCCAAGTGTTCCAACAACTGTTCCGAGCGATGTCATAGTCGTAACTAAAGTTGACTTTGAAATACCGAAATCCATGATTTTAAGAACACCGGATGAATCAAACATCAGGTTAGTTGTCTTAATATCCCTGTGAATAATTTTTTTTGAATGGATTTCCTTCAGACCTTCACAGACCTGGATTGATATATTTTTAAATTTTTCTTTAGTAAGAGGATGATGTTTATTCAGGAATTGTTTTAATGAACCTCCTTCCAATAATTCCATGGCAATAAAACTATTATCCTCAAGTGAAACAGATTCAAAAACCCTCACAATGTTTTTATGTTTGAAAGCAGAGAGATGATTTCCTTCAAATGCAAAACGATTTTTATTCTCCTGATCTTTTAACAGCTCAGGGTTTATAACCTTTAACGCAACCTGATTGTTTGTATTGATATCTATTGCTCGGTAAACTTTCCCCATTCCACCGGTACCAAGCAGTTCAGCTATCCTGTAGTGCGATATTAAATTTCTTTTATCCCGTTTTTGTTTTTCATTGAATATAAACAATATCACTGCACCGAAAATAAATGTAATTGTTGAAGTCGAAATAATTTGATTTAAAATTTTTGAATCGATTGAATAGTGTAATGAAATCAGGAAGATGATAAACAAGCTTATATAGTACCCGGCTGATGTTTGAAGTTTTTCAATCTTATTCTTCACCGCTATTCTTTTTAAAACAAATACTATGACTATGAACAAAAAAAGTTTTATAAGTTCAAACCTGTAGTCAAGTGAGTTAATTGTTCTTTCTAAGTCTTTAAATACATGAAAATAATTTCGCACAAGTAAGTTTGATTCGTTTACATAAATTTTATCTCCCGGACTGATTTTTAAAACAGTATGCTTTTTACCGGAAGGATATTCAACTAATAATTTATAACTAAAATCAGGATTGATCCCGAAATGAATTTCAGAAATACTCTGTGGAAGCATTGGTGAAGAACCGAAGCCGAATACTTTTTTGCTTTTATATTTTTCATTTCCGTTCCTGTCGAATGCAGAGAGAGTAACTACCGTACCTACAGCAGAGCGGTTACTTTCATCACTGACAGGAATTACTTTTAGATAATTATTGTTGTTCAGATTATTTCTGTAAAGCACGGCGCGATCTCCTTTACCAAGCGCACCTTCGGAACTGCCGATGAACAGGTCCATATCACCATCATCATCAACATCACTGAATGAAGGGTTCCCTGTAAAAGTTATTCCCGTTTGTTCACTTACTTCAGTGAACCTGCATCCTTCACTGTTAAGGTACAGTTTTGAACTTACATAAATATCAATCCACCCATCATTGTTTACATCTGCGGCATTTACAATACCATTTAAAGGCTCTGGATGAAATACAATTTCTCTGAATCCGCTTTCATATGAAGCGTCTTTAAAATGATTGCTGCCGGAGTTTAAAAGCAAAACCGGAGGAGCTTTTTGCTGATGTATAAACAAATCCATCAGCCCGTCATTGTTAAAGTCCTCGCTAATACTCACCGTCGCTGATGCTGAGAAAGATGAATTGGTGAAAAACAAACTATCCTGGTATTCACTGAATTTCATGTTACCCATATTCAGGTATATTTGGTATTTCTGATTATTCACCTGTGTCTGATAAGGGAAAAAAATATCGATCAAGCCATCATTATTGAAATCACTTAACGTAGCCCCAAAACTTCTTGCACCGCTCTTAAGCTTAACTAATTCATTTGTGTAACTTTTGAATTTTCCTGTTCCGTCATTAAGAAAAAACAATGGCTGCTTTTCATCATTGGAGATGAACAGATCCAGATTCCCATCATTATTCAAATCCCAGAAGTGAGTTGATATAAGTGATTGAGGTTCAACTTGAGTCAGATCGATTTGTGATTTTACTGTTCGGTCATCATACCCGGAATTGCTGCCTGTTAATAGTCTAAAATAATTTCCATAGTATAACTGAATGAGATCGTTATATCCATCATTATTGATATCACCTATGGCTGTTGCAGAGTTACCGGGAAGAATTCCCTTATCACTTTCATCAATTTTTGTTTCAGAAAATATTCCGTTGCCATTATTCGCAAATAATAGTGAAGGTCCGTCTTCGTTCATTACAAAGAGTGACGGGTCTTTATTCTCCTGAAGATTAAAGAATATTCCACCCTTACCATGTTTATGAAGTGATGCCTGGTTTGTAAAATCGGTAAATGAAAATCCAATTGATTTTGAGTTTGTATAAATACCGTTATCTCCCAGCAGCCAGATAAGTTCTCCTGAGTTTTCATCATCAATAATTTCAATATCAATAAAATTGTCCTCGAGATATTTTACTTCATCAACAGGTATAAATTGATTTTGATCTAATGTTAATAGTGTTGAGTTATCACCAGCGATATATACACTTCCCTGAGTACCCGTTTTTACTGAATTTAAATTTGCGGGAGTTCCTGAATTAATAATTTCCCACTCGGTTCCATTGAATTTTAATATTGTGCCTTTTTGCCCGACTATCCATCCCGAAGCCGAATCGACCATACAAATTTTATTTAAATGTGTACTGACCGGCGATTTGAATTTTTTCCAGTATCCGAGTTCATATTTAATAATTAATCCGTCCTTGCCAACTCCCCATCCTTCCGAAGCAGAAAGCATGAATAAATCATTTATATCTCCAGATAGGAGTGATTTAAGTGAATCGCGCTCTACAGGACTTAAAACTCTTTGCCACTTCCCATCACTATAAAAAATTATATTTCCCTGCTGACCGGCAAGCCAGGCAGACTTATCCCTATTTATCCAGAGTGATTTCCACATTGAATAATCAGTTTCATCCCACATTATTTGAGGCAATTCTATTTCAGAAATTCTATTTCCTGTAACAGAGTTTAATACAGGTTTGTATTTCCCATTGTGTACAAGATGGTTTATGAACCAAACGGTGGATGAATCATAAGAAGCAATAAGGGGATAATCTGAATATGGGTATTCAAATATTTTTTGCCATTTACCATTTTCAAATTTATACAACCCGCCCGGTATTGAACCCCTTCCGCGTGATACCGCATATCCAGAATCTGCACTGTACATTTTAATTCTGTATCCAAGATCAATGTTAACTTGTTTATACCACGCTTCTGATTCTGAGGAATGAACTGCTGTTTCTTTTTTGTCAGCATTACAGGAAGGAATCGCTAAAGCAAATAAAAGAAGAAATACTAAATGTAAAGCAGATAACTTAACACGGAGATTTAAAACTAAATTGCTCAAAATATGGATGATATATTTTAAAATACTTTCGGTGAAAATAAATAAAATGTAAGATTATTAAACAAAAACATTTCAAGAATTTTTTACCGCCCGCCATCTGAGAATTAAATTCAAAAATGAACTGCGCGAAAACTTTTCCGTAAAATTTACAGCAAAGAAAAATCTTTCTTGTAATAATTACAGCCAGCAATCAATGCACTTACATATTAGTGTGAATAAGTGGTGGCATAATATTTCTATAAATTTGATTAATCTGACAAAAATTGTCGTCTAACTGTAGCTTAAAAGGGATCTGGAATTGGTGAACAACGATTTTATAACTGATGAAGAACTGCTTCTGCAGGTCAGGAAAAATGATTCAGCCTCACTTGAGATGTTATACGACAGATACTCGCCTTTACTTTACACACTCATAAAAAAAATTGTCGGCAATAAAGACGCTGCTGATGAAGTATTATCAGATGTCTTTCTTATCATTTGGAAATGGACCGAGCACTTCGACTTTGTAATTTACAATGCTTATACCTGGATGGTGCTTCTCGCAAGACTGAAAGCGATTGACTGGCTTAGAAGAAGCCGCGGTGATTCAGATCTGGAAACTTATGATGATGAATATGAAATCAGAAATATTCTGCCTATTCTCTCCCCGGAAATTGAAACGATAGAATTAAAACAGGCTCTTAAAATGAGGGAAAGAGTAACCTCCGCAATCGGCAGTTTATCTGATGAGCAGATGTTTATGTTGTCATTGGTTTATTATGAAGGCTACAACGATAAAGCAATTGCATCAAGAGTCAATATACCCGTTGCTACAGTTAAGCTGAAGCTCCAGCATATTATGGAATTATTAATGGAAAAACTTGGTAATTAAACTGCTGTTATGGAAAAGAAAATCGCCATAGGACTGATTAAACTTGATGTGCTTAGCAACATTGATGCACAGGATGCTGAAGCACTACAGTACTTAAAACGAAATGATGACGATTTCCCATGGAAAGAACTCGGCGATTATCAAAACCTTATCGCGCAGCTTGCTGTCACATCCAAGATTGAACAGCCGGATACTGAATTAAAATCAAAAATATTTGAGCGATTATATTCATTCAAACCAAGATCAGAACAGGAAGAGGTTTTTGAGACTTCAACTGTAAATGAAACGCAAATTAATTCCGGCATAGAAGAGACAACCAACAAATTTAAAATTGATTCAATTCCGCCTGCCCCTGCTCAGGGACCAATAGTGGAGATAGAAGAATTCGATATCGATACTCCAGCGGAAATTGAGTCTACCGAAGAACAAAAGGAAGAAGTTCAGAATCAGGAAAAAAGTCCGGTTGAAAATATTTATGAGATTGAGGAATATGACCTTGAAGTCTCACAACCCGATACTTCACCTGCGATTGAAGAGACAAGCGAAGAATCACTGAATCAGGATGACGTAATTCAACCTGTTGCAGAATCACATTACGAGATTGAAGAAATAGAAATAAATCTTGAAGAAAATCCGGTTACCGAATCCACGGTTGAACTAACTCAAGAAGTTCAGGATGCGGAACCGGAAAATTCTCAGACTCATGAAGATGACGAAACAAAACCTGAATTATCCGCCATTGAAAACACGTCGGAAGTTGAGATTCAGACTCAAACCTTTGATGCAGCAGAATCACCAATCGAAAAAGACGATGACATTATTATTTACAATGATTCAGAATCTGTGGATAATATAGCTGCAGAGATAAGTGAAAATTTTGTCCAGTCCGTCAGTAATCAGCTGCCGGTAAAAGAAGAAATAAACGACAAACTTTCCTCCCATCCTGAAAAACAGGACCAAGGCAGTACTTCAGCAAAATCAAAACAGCCCGGCGAAATAATTTCTTTCAGAGAACCTAATCTTTCCCAGCTTCATAGTTTATTTAAGGAAAATCAGGAAACTAACGGGAATGAAAAAAATGCCCGTCAGGATTTTCGAAATAAGAATAAAGAACATTTGGAAGTCGTTATAAAACAAGTTGAAGAGGAAAAATCATTACAGGCAAAAACTGATAACGAAGCAAAACCAAACCAGGAATCAAAAACAAACGAAGCTGCTGTTTTGCATGAACAGGAGATAAAACAGGAAGCCACAGAACGAATCGAAGCACCACCTGAGAAAGAAAAAGTTAAATCACCGGTAAAACTTAAAAAACAAACTTCCTCAGGCAGTTTTAAAAAAGCTGCTGTTATTGCTGCATCTATTATTGTTCTTTGTGCTTCGGTACTATTCTTTATGCAGTCATCAAATGAAGTTAAAGGTGAACCTGTCAATCTTTCACAAAATGAAAATCAGGTTAACCAGGTAAATTCTGAGCAGCCAACCGAAACATATACAGAGGTTGTTGAAGAAAAGAAACCCGAAGGCACTGTTATTGTCGAAAACATTGTGCCTGTAAAACAAAAAAATAAAATAGAACTTCAGCCGGAAAATAAATTACCATCTCCGCCAAAACAGCCGACTCCTATTGTGCCTGAACTTAATACTGAAATAAAATCAAACACGACTTCAACTGAAAAAAAAGAACCTGTAGAAGTACCGAAAAAAGAGGAAAAAATTGTAACGCCGCCTAAAGAAGAAAAGAAAATAGATGAGGAGCCTTCTTACTTTGTCGCTGTAGAAGAAATGCCTTCACCGATAGGCGGTCTTGCCGGCATTCAGCAGCGTGTTGTTTATCCAAATCTTGCCAAGCTTGCAGGTATTGAAGGTAAAGTTATTGTGCAGGCTTATGTAAATGAAAATGGTACTGTTACCAAAGTGGAATTGATAAAAGGTATAGGCGCCGGGTGTGATGAAGTCGCGCTTGATGCTGTAAGACAGACAAAATTTAAACCTGGTTTACAGAGAGGTAAACCGGTAAAAGTTAAAGTAACCATCCCGATTGTCTTTAAGAAAAATTAAAAAGAATTTTCCGTTAGTTCCCATCTAAATCCAGATTTGCTTCAAATCATAATCAAGCTACTCAGCCTCATTTTATTAGAGTATAAAACACAGATTATTTATCTTTGTAAAACTTTTTAAAAATTGAGAGGCAATAGTGAATAATACCCAGGAGAATACATCAAATTCAGGATGGAATTTTCCATCAACATTCTGGACTGCAAACGTCGTTGAACTATTTGAACGTGCTGCATACTACGCTATGTTCATTGCCATTACACTTTACTTATCCAATGTGGTTGGTTTCAATGATATTGACGCAGCATGGATCAGCGGTGTTTTTTCGGCAGGATTATATTTTCTTCCTCCGTTTACAGGCGCGTTTGCTGATAAAATCGGTTTCAGAAAAGCTATCAACCTCGCCTTTCTTCTACTGACCATAGGATATTTTACTTTAGGAGCGCTGCCGTATAAAGTGACTGTGCTACCTGCATTGGCGATTTTAATGTTCGGCGGTTCTTTTATAAAATCAATCATAACCGGAACTGTAGCAAAAACGACTAATGAAATGACACGTGCTCGCGGGTATTCTATTTTTTATGGGATGGTAAATGTAGGGGCATTCCTTGGGAAAACATTTGCGTATCCGCTCAGGTTGAATTGGGGATTGCAATCAATAAACTACTACGCGGCATTTATGACATTACTTGCATTGATAGTGGTTTACTATTTTTATAAAAGTGTAGATGCTCATGGAGAAGGTAAAACCTTCAGAGCAGCCTGGGATGGCTTTATACGGGTTATCACAAATATCAGACTCGTGTTGCTGATAGTTATTGTCACCGGATTCTGGATCATTCAGCACCAGCTTTATGCAACAATGCCGAAATATGTACTGCGTACAGTAGGTGAAAATGCTTCACCTGAATGGATTGCAAATGTAAACCCATTTGTAGTAATGTCAATGGTAGTGTTAATAACTGCATTAATGAAAAATGTAAAAGCTGTTTCCTCAATGGCAGTTGGAATGTTCCTTATGCCTCTATCGGCATTGCTTATGGCTTCAAGTGCGATTCTGGAATCAATCTCAGGAACTTCTGTTTCGATACTTGGAATTTTAAGTGCGCACCCGATAACAATAATGATGATCGCGGGAATTGTCGTACAAGGACTTGCTGAATGTTTTATTTCACCACGCTATCTTGAATACTTTTCTCTGCAGGCGCCCAAAGGAGAAGAGGGTCTGTACCTTGGCTTCAGTCATTTGCATTCTTTTCTATCATCGATACTTGGGTTCGGCATTTCAGGATATTTATTGACGGCGTACTGCCCCGATCCGGCTACTCTTACTCCTGAGCAACTAACCCATGCTTATGACAATGCACATTATATCTGGTACTATTTTTCGGGGATTGGAGTTACGGCAGCAATCGCATTGCTTATATACAGGAAAATTTTTGATAAAAAAGTTGATTAGACTTTACACAAAAGAAAGCTGATTGAGGTCATCACTAAAATTTTTTATCAATAGATAATCAGCGGTTACCTGTTATATAGTGAATTAGTTGTTCGATCATAAACTTCTTTTCACCGATAACAGCTTTTACTACATCACCTATTGAAATAAGCCCGACAAGTTTTCCTTCATTTAACACCGGAAGATGCCTGATTCTTTTATCAATCATAAGTGCCATACATTCTTCAATCCCCATTGCGGGTCCTACGTATATTACATTTGAGGACATTGCTTCATGTACTAGTGTTTCGCGGGAAGTTTTTCCCTTTAGTACAACTTTTCTTGCATAATCTCTTTCTGAAAAAATACCTTTAACACTCTCACCTTCCATTACAAGCAGTGCACCAACACCTTTTTCTGCCATAAGCTTAAGCGCATCATAAATAGTTGATTCGGGTTTTATCGTCCAAACATCTGTTCCTTTTGATTCAAGTATTTGTCTTACTATTTCCAATGTTGTACCCTTTCAAGAGTTATGTAGAATAATTGAGACTATACAATTCACGCAGGTATTTATTATCTGCATTGTATAAAATTTATTTTATTGGATAAACAACAGCAGTCAATATTGCTGTTTTGGTTTAACGCTGAATTGAAATTAAAGTCTACTAATAAGCTTTTGCGATAAAAAGGTAGTAACAATTATTTCCAAAATCAATAATGATTTTATTATGAGGATTCAAACCTGACCAACCCATCCTTCATTGCACTCCTGAAATTTACCACGAATTAGATTATATGTTTCCGCAGGCAATGCACCATTCAAAACATGGTCTGAATTTTCTTTCAGATGATCAAAATTTTTTGTTCCGGTAATACATGTTGTAATACCTTCTGAAAAGACACTGAACCTTAGAGCTGTTTCTGCCCACTGTTCTCCAAAGTCAAGTTTCATTTTTTTCATTCGCTCCCAATAAATTTCGGAGTAGTGATTTACCGGTCGTTCTTTATACTTCCAGGGAGTATTGCCAAGAGGGCGTTTACCTACTATTCCTATTTTTTTATCAACAGCCATGGGAACAAGATCACTAAGTTTTGACTGATCAAAAATATTAACTGATGTTTGTACAGACTCAAATTGTCCGGACGTTAATGCACACTCAAGCTCGGAGTTTTCGCCAGAATAAGCAGCCGCTCTGATTTTTCCTTTTTCTATACATCTGTGTAGCGCATTTATAACATCACCTTGTAAAAGTGTTTGCAATGGGCAGGTGTGTAAATGAACAACATCAATGTAATCGGTCTTAAGTAATTTTAAAGCATACTCAACACCAGCGACTATACAATCGTAAGTCCAGTCCTGAATACCATCTATTCCATAACCGACTTTTGTTGAGAGAATATATTCACTTCTTCTGTTTGAAATATATTTTCCGATTCTTTCTTCGGATAGTCCATATCCCCTGGCTGTATCAATAAAATTAATTCCTAGATCCAAAACAGAATTCAATAAAAACTCTGTTTCTTTTTCGGAAATTGAATTGTCGCCGATTTGACCGGCACCGAATCCAAGTATGGTTACATTAATTCCTGTCTTACCTAATTCTCTTAATGGCAGCATAAATATTCTGTAGTTATAGTTTAACGGTCACCAATTTAAAAGAAATAATTTTACTTATCACAGAAAGTGTAACAAAATTATATAGCTTCTTAAAAAATCTTTTTGTACAATTCCAACCGGAGTCACGACCAATTAAAAAGGTAAGTGATTTTATGGAACAAGAAGACAATTTAGGGGTCCGATATACTCGTTTAGCAAAAATTGCGGCAACAATTCTGGATATATTGTTGTTCCTGCTGATTTTATTTCATTTCTTTTTTGCAAACCTTCCATCAATTACAGAGTTCAGCAGCGATAAATTGTTGATCCTCTTTTCATCAATTATAACATTGATCGGTTTCATTATCGGTTACAAGTTTGATGGTGTAGGCGGATTAATTATCTGTTATGGATTTCTCCTGTTCTGGATAATCAACATTACGCACAACTATAATTTTCACTTTGAATGGTTGACAACTCTAACACCGATATCCGGCATCATACATCTCTTCATCTGGCGGCGAACTGATGGAAAGAAATACTTCAACAGGATGTAAAAATATTTTTCTCTTCAACTGATGTCCCTCTTTCATCAGCTCAATCCACTATAACTTTTGAATGAAGTACTAATTCAAAGTTAAATAATAAAAAAACAAAAATTATTCTTTAGGGGTTCGTCATGTTAAAACAAAAAATGTTAGTCGCGTTAATCTTCAGCCTGGGATTGTTTTTACAGGCTTGCAGTCAAAATACAAATGAGCCATCAGCAGTTAATGAACAGAGTATAACTCAAAAAACAAATCTGATGGTCAACGGCACAGTGAATTCTGTCACCCACATTTCAAGGGACAGCAAAGGTTATTTTGAAGTCCGTGTTACAATGCCCGGAGGCGGAGTAGTTAAATTCGAATATCTTTCTGCTGACGGAAGCCTTCACCAAATTAAAGGATTAAGCGGACCGTTTGATTATGAAGTTACACCAGGGGGACAGTTTGTTACATATAGCAGCGCAAGAAAAACAGCGTTAACCGTAAAGCCGGGTAATATAAGCGAATGGGATTTTGAATTTGATGTCAGTGATGCAAGATGGGAATATAGATTCAGAATTCAATCAGACAGAGAATATAAAGTAAGAGTAAACGCAATTACAGGGGAACTGATAAGGGTCCAATAGTCGCAAAGAGACCTCCTTAAATGAGAGTCCCGTGAGATGAGTGGCACGGGACTTTTTTTATTTAAATTTTTGTGAAATGACATCTTTTAAAAAGATGTTATCTCTTAGCCTTCAAAAAGAATCTTCAGATAATTCTTTCTCAACTACCTTTCCATATTTTTTTACTATGTCTTTTATTTCAGAAGCTTTGCCAATCATCACAAACTGAAGATTATCTTTCGGGAAATATTTTTTAATGATCTCGTTTGCTTTTGCGACAGTAAGTTCGTCAACATTCTTTTCAAAATCATTTATGTATGAATCACTAAGGTCGTAAACATACATCTGAGTCAACAAACCTGCGAGCGAGCCTGCTGTTTCAAAGTCAGGCGGGAATTGTCCCTTAACATAATTTTTAGCGGATGTTAAAGTTGCTTCATCAATTCCCTGTTCAAACAACTTGTTGTAGGTTTTTAATGCAAGATCAATTGCCGGCTCAGTATTTTTTGTTGCTGTGAAAGTACTAATATAGAATGTCCCCGCACTTTTATATGAAGCGAATCTGCTTCTCGCGCCATAAGTATAACCGGCGTTAACGCGAAGTTCATCATTTAACCACGATGTAAACCTGCCGCCGAGTATTGTATTGATAACATCTATCTGGGTTTGTTCAGAGTTATTCATCAAAGTCCCGTATCCGCCGATTAGAAATGTTGTTTCAGTAGCATTTGGTTTGTTGATAAGATAAACTTTTGGTTCGGTAAACTTAGATTCATTCGAGATTATATCAGTCACTGGCATCAATCCTGATTTTGACCAGGCAACAAATTCCTTTTCTATATTTATCTTCATAGAGCTTATATCAAAATCACCGACTAAAGCTATCGCTGATTTTTCGGGACGATAATAACTATTATAAAAATTCTTGATCTGTGTGTTGCTCAATCCCTCAATACTTTTTTTTGTACCATCGACAGGATTACCATATTCATTTGAACCAAACAAAAACTTATTGAAATAACTTCCAATCACTGCTCGCGGACTTTCCTTTGCCTGATCGAGTTCTACGATCCATCTTTGTTTTCTTTTTTCAAATTCAGATTCAGGAAATGTCGGGGTTGTCATTACTTCTTTTAAAACAGGAAATAAAACATCAAAGTCATCTTTCATTATAGTTGCGTTCATTCCCGCGTAATCAAGAGTTGAATACGTTACAAGATTACTTCCATAATAATTGAAAATAGAATCGATCTGTGATTTGGAGTAATTGGTTGTCCCAAACTTCAACGCCTCCGCCGTGAATGAAGCGATGCCTGACAGTAATCCATCCTTTGTAGTACCCGCATCAAACACTGTTGAGATTGAGATTAATGGTACATCTTTCTTTTCCATTAAATAAACTGTCAGTCCGTTTGGTAAAGTAAATTTCTCATAAGCCGGAAGTTTAAACTGCGAATAGACGGTGGATGTAAAAACCAAAACAACGAGTACGAATAATAATTTATTTTTCATTGTAATTCCTCCGTCTGTAAAATGCCGACTGTTCTGTTCTGTTTGGTAAAATATTTTTCTGCAACTCTCTGAACATCAGCAGTTGTAACTTTTTTATAATCATCCGGTGCAGAAAACATTTTAACGTAGTCACCGAAAAACAATTCATAAGTTCCGATTGTATTTGCCATTCCGTTTATAGTTTCAGATGTTCTGAAAAATCTCATTAGTTTTTGATTCTTTACTTTTTGAAGTTCACTTTCAGTGATTCCTTCTTTTATAATTTTATCTATCTCACTTAAGGTTGCTTCCTCTAACTGCTTGATTGTTACTCCATCATTACATATCCCGTAAAACATAAAAAGCGTTGGATCAAACGAACTGCCGAATGAAGTCCCTGATTCAATAGCGAGTTGTCTATCTTCAACTATAGAAGAATATAATCTTGATGAACGACCTTCTGATAAAACTGAACTTAAAAGATCCAGAGCATAATAATCTTCGTGTTTGCTGTCGGGCACGTGATATCCAATCAACAAATAAGGATTAGGAACTTCCCTTTTGACAAAAACCCTTTTCTCCCCCATCTGTTCAGGCTCAACTGTGTGAACAACTCTTGGTTTTGGTCCTGAAGGAATCGGTTCAAAATATTTTTCTGATAATCTTTTTACTTCAGCGAGTTTAACATCACCCGCGATAACAACAACACAATTGTTAGGTGCGTAGTATGTATGAAAATAATTTTCAAGATCCTCTTTTGTCCAGTTTTTCATATCGCTTTCATAACCAATAACAGGCCACATATATGGATGCGCGAAGAATGCAGCCCCCTGCACTTCATTCCATAATTGTTCCATTGGATTGTTCTCAAGACCGGTACTTCTTTCAGATAACACAACACCTCTTTCGCTTTCAATCATTTTAGGATCAAAGTTAAGGTGCTGAATTCTGTCCGCCTCAAGATCAAACATAACTTCCATCGAACTGCTCGGGAACCAGTCTGTATAAACCGTAACGTTCTCGGTTGTGTATGCGTTGTTCGAGCCGCCGTTAGCTTCCATTACGCGGTCAAATTGTTTTGGTCCGTATTTCTTAGCACCATTGAACATCATGTGTTCAAAGAAGTGCGAGATTCCGGTTATACCCGGGTATTCATTCCTTGATCCGACTTTGTAAAACAAATACATGTTTGCGTTCGGGATCGAGTTGTCTTCAAGAACAAAAATCTTCATTCCGTTTTTGAGTGTGAATGATTTCACATCATCAGCTTTAACCTGTGCCAGCAATGATGATGCGGAGATCAGAATAATTAAAATGTATTTCATGGATTTATCCGTTATTATTTATTTGCTGTTCAAAAATAATGAATGTTTTATGAAGGTGAAGCGAAAAAATGATGAGTGAGATATATTCTGTTCATCACAACTAACTTTCATTCATTGAATAATATCTTTATCTTCTTACCGCCAGTCAATCATACTCTAACTTATTAATGATAACCAAGAGAAGCTATGTCTGAAAAAAGAATTTATATGAAAACCCAGATGGGAATTTTAAAACCGGTTGGAGAGGTATTTGAAGCAGTTGCAGATAACAATAAGATGAATAAATATTTTATTTCCAAAGGAAGCGGAAGACTTGAATCAAATAAAACAATTACCTGGCGATGGGATGATTATGATGCAACTCACGATATAAAAGTTCTTAAAGTTGAAACCGATAAATACATTTCCTTTAACTGGGCTGTTGGCAATGTTGAAACATTAACAGAAATACTTTTTGAAAAACGAAATGATGTCCTCACACTAGTAAAAATAACTGAGAAAGACTGGGCTGTTGATTATGAAAGCGTCAATCATCTAATGGGACAAACAGAAGGCTGGACTCATTTCCTCTGCTGCTTAAAAGCATATGTTGAACATGGAATTGATTTAAGAAAAGGCGGAGTGGTAAAAAACTGATTAATATATTTTCTTAATTCCTCTTCAACCATCTCTGGTTAACAACAAACACAACGCCAGTTAGTGCATACAACACTCCGGAGATAATACTGGCAATCGTTACATTCACATTCATAAACACAAGCACAAATGCAATTGATAAGATTGGTATGTAACACAAATGAGTGAAAATACGTTTGTAATATTCTGTTTGTTTAGACTCGTAAGGAGTTAGTTTAAGTTCTTCTTTTTTGTTCAGCGCATATTTATAAAATCTTGAAAACACAAACACCAATCCAAGCGCTCCAATTCCGTAATAGACCATTAGCATCGGGACTTGCTCACCTTCAATCATTGTTCCGAATACACTTTCAGTACCAAAGATTAATGCGCTGTAAAATCTTACAAGAAACAGAGAAAGAAATTTCAGCGGGAAAATAAATACAAGGACAATGAACAACAGCATGGTGTTCCATTTGAGAATAACCTTATCATCAATACCGTACCTTCTGAAAAACAAACGGTGCTGCTGCCATATAACAAACAACGGAATAATTGTAATAGCGAAGGCAATTAATTCATCTGTAAGTTCAAGTATGCGTGTGAACGATTGGGGTACTTCAAGTGAAATCATAAGGAGTGTTATAGAAAACGCGAACACAGCATCGCTGAAGTTTTCTAACCTTGTCGGGTTTTCACCCCGAATTTTGAATTGTTCCATATTCGATTGTGTTTGTTGTTATTTGACTATAAAATTGTGCACCACCTAAATATAGAAATGATGACGATTATTTACTATCTTGAAATCAGTATAAGTCATTGAATTAAGACACCACGACTTTGCTTTAATAAAAATTTCTAAAAATTATTTTCATGGAGACAACTATGCCCGTAAAACCAATTCCGGATGGCTACCAATCAGTAATACCTTACCTGGTAATAAAAAATCCCGCAGCGACAATTGAATTTGCAAAGTCTGCGCTAAACGCGACAGTGCTTGAAAAAATGGATACACCGGAAGGTGAGATTGTTCATGCTGAGTTAAGAATAGGTGATTCGGTACTAATGATGGGACAGTCAAGTGAGCAGTACCCTCCTCAGCCTTGTATGCTTCATATTTATTTAAATGATATTGATGAAGCATTTAAACGCGCTGTTAAAGCTGGCGCAAAAGTGATAAGGCAGCCCGAGAACCAGTTCTACGGCGACAGAAGTGCTTTAGTAGTTGATGCAAATGATATCTCCTGGAATCTTTCAACACATGTTGAAGATGTAACTCCTGAAGAAATGCAGAAGCGTGCCGAAGATTACTATAAATCGAAATAATTACACTTCTGCTTTATTTGAGAAAAACTATTCCCGGCGCAAAAAAATTATTTTATTAAATACGCCGCTTTATTTATGTCATCCACACTGTTTATTGGGTTGGGCGGCGATAAATATTTTGCAAGAAACTTATAAATCTTAACTCTGATTTCTTTAGCAGTTTTAGTATCAAGCCTGTCGAAAGAATGTCCGCCCGGCAGATCTTTGAAAATCTCATATTCAAATTTTTTGTCAGCAGCTTTGAGTGCGTTTATCAGGCTTTCAACTTCAAGTACATTAACATCCTCGTCATTTGTGTTTGTATGGATAAGAAGCGGTGTGTTAAGTTTATCCGCATGCCAAACCGGTGATCTACGCCTGTATTCTTCAACATTTTCCTCGGCACTTTGACCAATGTGATAGTCCGCTTCATACAAATCACGGTAACTTTGATCTTTATATCCCATACGTGCAATCAGATCACTCACGGGCACACCGGCGAACGCGACTTTATAATTATCCGGGTATCTGAAAATGTTCATTAACGCTATAAGCCCTCCATGACTCCAGCCAAAAATCCCAACTCGATCCGCATCAACAAAACTATAATTTTCAATCATAAAATTTCTGCTGGCATCAACATCTTCAACTTCAAGTCCGCCGTAATCAATTTTTTCATAGTGAGCTTTACCATAACCGGTACTTCCCCTGTATTCAGCGGCGACAACGATGTACTGCTGGGCAAGTAATTCTTTTATTATGTGGGTATAGTAGGTTGAAAAGTTTGCATGAACTCCACCGTGCGGGAAAACTATAAGCGGATACTTTTTATTTACATCAATGTTCTTTGGTATAAATACGTATGACCAGAATTTTACAGGATTGCCGGCGCCCTGCCCTGTCGGATTTTTTTCTTTCCACAATGGCGGTCCTGTGAGAAAAACTTTATCAATAAATGCCGCATCGCCTAACCTTTGATGCCAGAGTATATCATCAATTGATTTTTCGAGTACATCAAACCTGTGTTCAAGTGATTCAGTATATTTTTTAAGTGAGATTATATCTGTATGAACACTATCCTGCGAATATGTCGTAATGAAGGAAGCAGCAAACAGAATAATTACCAGGTTATATAAGAAAGGTCTTTTCATTTTTTCACCCATCATTGTTATTTCAAGTACAAAACTACTTAATGCTAAAATAAAAAGAATGCTTAATTGAACTGATGACATAAAAAAATGTCACCCCGGTTTAACACGGAGTGACATTTAATTGCAAATTTTATTTTCTAAACTTCGCCGGAAACATCAGTGGTTTTAATTTTGTTCTTCTTCCTTCTTTTTACAATAAGGTACACCGCGGCGTTGATGAGAACAACAACAATCACAATGTACAACCATGCAAGATTTGACGGAGCAACAATAGCTTTCCACTTGGCTATTTTACCTTCAATGAGATTTTTCTGTTCAGTATCCATCATATTGTTGTCTATCAGGTACGGAATCCAGTCAGGGCTGACTGATTTAAACCACACACTATCAGTGAACTGAAGATAAATCATCTCTGATTCATCTTTATTTTTTATGCCGTTGTTTTTTATTTCATCTTCGATAAATTCTGAAACGACTTCCGAGAACTCTTTACCGTTTGCGAATCGTTTAAGGTTGATACTATATAAAGCAAATTCTTCTTTAATAGATTCCCAGGCTTCATGACGTATATATTTTTCCCACTCGTTGAAAAGAAAATCAACTTCATTTAATTCCGCCTGCCGGTTTTTCTGATCCTGGTAGACATCGACAAGTTTTGGTCCTATCTTCTGCCACATAGCAGTAAACTCCTGTTGTTGTTCTTTAACTTCATCAAGATCGTGGGAGTTAAGGGTTGTTACCTGTAACAGTCTTGAATTATCCTTCAACGATTTTTTTATTACAGAAAGTACGTTTGTTTTTTCAACCTCGGAAAATACTTTTTCTTTTTCCTGCTGGGAAAGTTCAGAAACATTTCCCGGAAGTCTTGGGATAAGACTGTCAACAATACCGTAAATCAATTCATCACGTTGAAGAATTGTAGCACGCAAATTCGAAACAAGCTTTTCAAGTTTGGCAATTGTAGCAGCATCTTTTTTGCGTTGGGATTCCAGAACATTTATCTGGTTGATAAGTGAATTATTCTTTTTATTGATGGCATCGATCTCAGACTTTAATGTTCCGACTTCAGTTTCAAGCTCAACAATTTCCGCAAAATCCTTTTTCCTCAATTCTATTGCTGAGGTAAGTTTTTCAAGTGAAGATTCAAAATTATCCGGATAAAGACTCTGGTCAAGAATTTCCTTTTTATCCGCAAAATCCCTGCGAAGTTTATCAACTTCTGCAAGAAGATTATTCAAATCACCGAGGCTGTCAGCCGCTTCTATCCCGCGTGTAATTGAAAGATGGCGGTCTTTATAACTCTGAACCATTTCATAATCTGACTGAGCGATCATACTGTATTGCAGAATAAAAACAAGAAATATTAATGACAGGAATATTAGATTTTTCATTCCTCACCTCCGTCAATTCCTTCTGAAGTGAGATTAAAAGTTTTTCCGTCATCAACAAGTTCTATGAAAGGATTCCGCTGATTGAAAACAGGATTTTTCATATTCTCTTCTGAAATTTTAATACGGCTCCTGTTGACCAAAGCACCTTCGGTCATATTGAAAACATAAACATGCTTGAACCCGGCGCTTGTAATAAAATAGTGCCCTTCAAAATTCCGGATGAGATGGATTGATTTGCCCATAAAAGAGGTTGAGTCTTCAGTTTCTTTTATGAACATAGGTTTTGTATTAAATGAAATTGAATATCTTTCTTCTTTAACTGAACCGTCGGAACCAACTTTTAATACTGACTCAATCGGCCAGCTGAATTCTGCTGGTGAAAGTTTAAGTCCCGAACAGGATGATACTATCACCAGAATAAATAATATCAAAATTATTTTGATATACTTCATAAATTCTCCTTTTTTGCTTTAAGTTAAATTAACTACCAACACCACTTGCTAAAAGAGAAAAGAATTGAACCTGCTGTAAGATAATACTTCAAAAACCTACTTGAAACGTATTGTAAAATTACTTTTTTGTTTCCGGATGACTTTTTCTGCTGAATTTTATCTGCACCAAAACCGCTCCCAGTGCTGCGATAATCATTCCGGTTACTTCTTTAGATGATATCTGTTCATTTAAGAATATCCAGGCAAGCAGTGCAATTTGTATTAACATCGTACCGTTTATTATGCATGATTCCATCGCAGTTAAATATTTTAAAGTGTAATTCCAGATTGTAAATGCTAACGCGGTATTAATGACAGCGAGCCAGAGTAAGTACAAAATACTCTCCCCGGTAATTTGCGGAAATGATTCAGTGGTGATACCTGTAGCCAGTAATAATATTGATCCAAAACCCATACTCACTACCGTAATTACAATGACAGGGAGATTCCCTGTTTTATTAATCTTCCTGCCTAATACCGATGACGCGGCATTTGCTAATACACCAAGAGTCATAACCGATAATCCCCAAACCTGGTTTTCAGAAATAGAAACAGGCAAAAAATAAATCATCACTCCGCATATAAAAAAAATAACTCCTATCCATTGCATTTTTGTTGGGTACTCATTGATAAAGATCATTCCCGAGAACGCTACAACAAACGGAGTAAAATTCAGCCAAAGACTTACGGTAACAGCCGGCAGTAACGATAACCCGATGAACTGAGCCCCTTGTGTAAGTGAATAGAAAAGTATCCCAAGTAAAAATAATTGCAGGAATTGTCTCCGCGTTATTTTGGCAAGTGACGATTTATTCTTTTTTGAAAACAATAAAGGAAGCAGTGTCAGAGATGCAAGAAAGTATCTGAGTCCTGCGAAAGTCAAGGGCGGAATATTATTTAAACCGATTTTGATTATTACAAATGATGTAGACCAGAGAAAAGTGACCAATAATGCGAGTGCAATAACAAAATATTTTTTGTCCTGCATCTTTATCAGATAAGATGATTTTAATTTTAAAAGATTATTCAATGATCAATTGAGAACCTTTTCGACGCTTGTATAAATAACATTTCTTTCTTTAAGATAGGAGTTCACCAGGTTGAAGCAATCATTCTCTGCGCCGATAAATTCCGGCGGACATATACCCTTGCGGACAAATTTGCCGTCCATTACCAGTTTTACAGCGGCAGTGCAGGTGTAACCTGTTGTACGCGCCATGGAAGTGTTCCCTGTTATTTCATCAAAGGTATCAAACAGATGATATGTATACTCTTTACGAACATTATTTTCAATTCCTTTTATGGTTATCCTCATAACGGTGAATTCAGGTTCACTATTCTCAAGTTTCCATAAAGGAAATAATAAAGCAGATGTAACATCTAGCGGACGAATTTTTTTTCCTTTTATATCAATTAATTCTTTACTGAAAAATCCGGCTTCACTTAAAACCCTCATGTGCTCTATATGTCCCGGGTAGCGGAGAGTTTTTTCCTTCATATTAGGGATGTTCATTGTTTTAATTAATGATCTTAGTCCGTCAGTATTAAAAGCTTCAAGTGTACCGACTTTGTCAAATTCAACATATTCGGGTTCAGATAACGCCGGCTTGTAAACAATGCGGCTGTTCTCTACATACCTTGCCTCTCTTGTATATTCCTCAATTACATCAGATGGCGAAAACGGAGCTTTATACTGAAACGGCCAGCTTCTCTGAAATGGCAGTCCGCCGACAAGACATTCGTATTCATCAATCTCCATATTCTGTTTATGGTATCCGAGAATAATATTGCTCATACCAGGCGCTACACCGCAATCAACAATAGCTGTAACATCTTTTTCTTTTGCAAGATTGTCGAGCTCAAACGGATCCTGGTCAAAGAAAGAAATATCAACCACATCTTTCCCTAAAGCGATGATTGTTTTGATTGTTTCAAAACCCATAAAGCCGGGAACGGCACACACCACAAGATCACAATCCTTTATTGTATCCTGAATAATTTTCTGATCTGATAAATCTGCTTTAAGTGTTTTTATACCCGGTTTGTTTTTTAGCAGATCAAGTTTTTGCTCATCAAGATCTACACAAGTAACATCATAGTTATTTGAAAGATCAACAGCCATTACACTGCCAACCATACCTGAACCAAGCACTGTAATTTTCTTTTTCATATCGGGAAGTGGAATTATTAGTGGAAAATGTTAATCGGAAATGAATAAAAGAACTTTAGAAAGAGTATTAAAATTCAGGAAGAAGACCGTGAGTCCATCTGTAAATTAAATCTTTATCACCGGCAGAAAGTTCTGCTTCTCCATGCAACCATAAATACTGGGAAGGAGGCATATCGCTGTCTTCAACTTCATCCCAGATATCAACGAGCAGTTTATCCTGCTCTTCTTTTGAAAGCCGGTTCCAGTTTGAAAAATTTAATTTTCTTCTGCCTTTATCGACTTCTTCAATAAAGTACCAGGAAAGCGGTGCAACATAACTGTATGAAGGCCATTTAGTATCATTTGAGTGGCAATCATAACAGGAACGTTTCAACAATTGCTTTACTTCCTGGCGGGTAAGTATCTCGCCAGCTTTTGGCGGGTTTGTTCTTTTAGTCGGTATGAACTGGATAAATACCAGAACCGCTAAAACCAGAAGAATAATTATTTTAAAAAATTTTTTAATAACGGCGCCCAGTAAAAAATATTTTATTGGTTATAACAAAAGTGAAACTATCATTTGAATTATCGAATAATAATAAAAAAAATGAACCGTGAGAATATATTTAATTCACTAACTACTTAACAAATCTTTTTTATTGTTTTTTTAAGCTTTTGTTCACCCTTTTTCTTTCCATACTTCTTTTTGAAAGCTGCTGCTATTTCACATCCGCTGCAAAATTTACCGCAGCAGTCATTCCATTCTTTATCGGAGAATTGTTTATAAATTTTAGACATCCGGTGACATTACCAAATAACATAAACTCAAATATTCTTACCTAACTTTTTCAGCTTTTCAACTACCTTGAAAGCAGTCTCAGATATATAGCCGGGATTGAAATTATATTTATCAAATATTACCTCAACTGGAGCGGATGCGCCGAACTTTTCGATGCTTATTATCTCGCCTGATTCACCCGCATATTTTTCCCAGCCTTGTTTAACACCTGCTTCAATAACAACACGTGCTTTTATTTTATGCGGAAGTACTGATTCTTTATAATCCGCATTTTGTTTTTCAAACAACCCCCATGATGGAAAACTAACAACACGAACATTTATATCTTTCTCTTCAAGTAAAGGGACAGCTTTAAGTGTTACACCTATTTCACTTCCAGAAGCGATAAGAATAATATCAGGTTCAGATGAAGTTTCATAAAGAACATAAGCACCTTTGTGCAGGTTCGCCGCTGATTTATATTTTTTCTGATCAAGTACAGGCAAACCCTGGCGGGTAAGTATTAAACCAACCGGTCCGTTCTTATGATTCAGTGCTGCTTTCCATGCTTCTGCGGTTTCGTTAGCATCTGCAGGTCTGATTACAAGATTTCCCGGAATTGCTCTTAATGATGCAAGATGTTCAACCGGCTGATGCGTTGGACCATCTTCACCGAGTCCAATACTATCGTGAGTTAAAACATAAATTGGTTTTACATGTGATAATGATGCGAGTCTTATGGCCGGACGAAGATAATCAGAAAAAATAAGGAATGTTCCACCATAAGGAATTACACCTCCGTAGATAGCCATTCCATTCATAATACTCGCCATCCCGTGTTCGCGTATTCCAAAGTGAAAATTTCTTCCTGAACGATTCTCTGCGGAAAATTCTCCGAAACCTTTAATAAAAGTATTATTTGATGGTGCAAGATCCGCTGAGCCGCCAATCAATGTAGGAAGTTTGGAAGCAATTGAATTTAGAACTTTTCCTGATGCCGCGCGTGTTGCAAGTTTTTTTCCATCGTCTTCAAATACAGGTAAAGCGGATTCCCACTCATTGCCAAAATCATTATTCATATATGAAATAAACTTTGAGGCATCATCCGGAAATTCTTTTTTATATTCATTAAATAATTCTTTCCAGGCTTTTTCTTTTTGTTCACCTTCATCTTTTACCTTTGTAAACATTTCAAATATTTCTTCAGGTATATGGAATGATAGATCTTCGGGCCAGCCTAATTTTTTCTTTGTCAGTCTTATTTCTTCATCGCCAAGCGGCGAACCGTGCGCTTCTGATGTATCCTGTTTATTAGGACTTCCGTAACCGATATTGGTTTTGGTAATTATTAAAGTTGGTTTTTTTGTTTCGGCTTTGGCTTTATTAACTGCATCTTCAATCTGTGATAACTCATTTACATTCGTAATTCTTAAAACCTGCCATCCATAAGCATCAAACCTTTGACCGACATCTTCTGAAAATGCAAGTGAAGTTGAACCGTCAATTGTGATTTTATTATCATCATAAAAGAAAATAAGTTTGCTCAATTTCAAATGTCCGGCGAGTGATGCAGCTTCATGCGAAACACCTTCCATCAGATCACCGTCGCTGCATATTCCGTATATGTAGTGATCTAAAATTTTGTGTTTGCCTTTATTGAACATTGAAGCTAAATATTCCTGCGCAATTGCCATTCCCACAGCATTCGCAAAACCTTGTCCAAGCGGTCCGGTTGTAGTTTCAACTCCAGGTGTTAATCCAAATTCAGGATGCCCCGGAGTTATACTTCCATACGTTCTGAATTTTTTCAATTCATCAAGACTGACACCATATCCGCATAGATGAAGCAGTGAATAAAGAAGCATACTTCCGTGCCCGGCAGATAGAATAAATCTGTCCCTGTTCAACCACTTTGGATTTGATGGATTATGATTCATTAGTTTCGCATAAAGCATGTAACCAATTGGTGCGCATCCCATCGGCATTCCTGGATGACCGGAATTGGCTTTTTGTACACCATCGACTGCAAGGAAACGGATTGTATTTATGGCAAGTTCATCTATCTTTTTTGAGGTAACGGGCATTTTTCTACTCCGGAAAACGAATTAAAACAAAATTTTTATATCAAATATATGAAAAAGTGAAAGATATACGGAGTGAAATAACAGTTATTAATTGGGGATCGGCTTGTCTAACGCATCATCTCCGTGAATTATTCCCGGAGATGATCATACACATAAAATGTTTTTTGATCCTAGTAAGATATATCACTTACTGAAATAAGTTCAGCTTCAGGGTCAAATCTTTGAAGATAGTCAACTAGATCGGGATTAAGATATTTTTCATGAGACTTTTCAAAATCCTTAACAAGTTTTTCAACCTTATCGTGGTCAAGCGAACTTTTTATATAACTGAACTCTTCCTTATCATCAAAAATTCTGTAATAATATAATTGTGTGTTCATAACGATCCGGTTTTTATTTCTAAATTAATATTTTATCTGCGTGAAGTATATCAGAAAATAATTCATCTTTAATTGATTCAGCATTTTTTCTGGCAAGAGCCAGTGAATTTATTATGTATCTGTTTGCTATAAATATTTTTCTCGGTTCAATTTCAGCTTCATCAAGAAGAAGATAACCGATATACAGGTAACCATACAATTCAACAAGATCTTTTGCGGCAACATCCTGGAAGCCCTGGTCTTTTTTCTCAACAACGTATTTAAGGCAGTCATAAAAAATTGCCCTGATCTCTTTTAGATATGCTGCAAGTCTGGATAATCCGCCTTTGTAATCTTTCTTTTCTTTTGAGTCAAAGTAATCTTTTAGAATATCATTGATAACGCTGCCGGAGGCAGCAACAATCTGAAGCTGCGAAGTGCCTTCATAAATGTTAGTGATGCGTGCGTCACGTGCAAGGCGTTCAATCTTAAACTCTTTCATATAACCTGTTCCGCCGTGTATCTGCAGTGCGTCATAAGTTATCTTGTTGGCAGATTCAGTCAGAATATATTTTGTAAGCGGCGTAATAAAGTTCGCTACTTTCGTTATCCATTTTAATTCATTATTCTGTTCCGAAAAAGGTTTATGCTCAGCTTTGAGTTCGTCAATCAGTCTTTCATAATTTTCTTTTCTGTCAACCCATTGTGCGGCGCTGTAAAATAATGAACGATTACTTTCAAGCTGAACACGCATATCAATCAGCATATTCGAAATAACAGGGAAAGTATAAATTGATTTACCAAATTGTTCCCTGTCTTTCGCATACTTAACTGCTTCTTCATAAGCTTCCTGTGAAATGCCGAGAGCCTGTGCAGAAACTCCCATTCTTGCACGGTACATCAAATCAAGAACGTATTTTATCAATCCGAATTTTCTGCTGCCGACAAGCTGTGCAGGCGTATCATTAAACTGAAGTTCGCAAGTAGGTGATCCATGAATTCCAAGTTTATTTTCAATTCTTCTTACTCTAACTGTTTCATCGCCATAACAAGCAAACATACTTAAACCGCGGCCGTCTTTTGTTCCCTGCTCTGAACGAGCAAGTACCAAAAGTACCTCACCATTTCCGTTTGTTATAAATCTCTTTACTCCTTTAAGAAACCAGTTTCCATTTTCATCCTGGTACGCAGTTAATTTTACAGCCTGCAGGTCAGAGCCTGCGTCGGGTTCTGTTAGTGCCATTGCACCGGTATATTTACCTGAAGAAAACCCGGGAAGAAATTCCTGGCGTTGTTCTTCACTGCCAAATTTCCGGATTGTGTCACCGATATCCTGAAGACCAAAAATATTCATGAGTGAAGCATCAGCTCTTGAAACCATTTCAACTGCCATCATATAAATAACGAACGGGAAATTAAGTCCGCCGTACTTACGCGGCAGAATCATTCCCATTAAATCAGCCTGGGATAGTTGCTGTAGGTTTTCTCTTGTACCTTTTGCATAAGTAACTTTACCATCTTGATGAGCAGCGCCTTCGTGATCAACATCAGCAGCTCTTGGGGCAATAAAGTTTGCGGCAATGTCACCAACAACTTCAAGAACTTTCCTGTAATTCTCCATTGCATCTTCATAATTGACAGGAGCATAATTAAACTGTTCTGACTGCTTGTAATTATTTTCTGCCATTTCAACAATTTCATTTATTTTAAGATTATTGAAATGAAACTGAAGATCGGCGTTTTCAAGAAAATAGTTTGACATACATTTCCTATTTCAATTTGTGTTTATATGCTTCAATGAAAGCGGGTATAACTTCCATCGCATCACCTACTATTGCATAATGACTTACACCGAATATCGGTGCATCTGGGTCACTGTTTATCGCAATGATTTTATTTGCTTCCTGCATACCAGCCCGGTGTTGTATCGCTCCCGATATTCCGATGGCGATATATAATTTTGGCCGCACTGTTACGCCTGTTTGTCCAACCTGTCTTTCAGCAGGAATAAAACCTGCATCAACCGCTGCACGGCTTCCAGCAACTTCGCCGCCAATTACATTTGCAAGTTCAGTAACGAGTTTAAAATTTTCTTTTGTTCCAAGTCCGTAGCCGCCTGCGACAATTATCGGTGCTGCTTTAAGATTCACTTTGCTTTCTTCTCTATGCTGCATGATTATTGAAACAAGATCATCATATTCTTCGTGAGCATAAGGAATCTCTGTAATCTTAATTTCTTTAGGTGAAGGATAAAATGATTTTTCCATCACACCTTCTCTTACTGTTGCCATCTGAACGGGATTATCAGGGGTGATAATCGTTGCAATAATATTTCCGCCAAATGCAGGTCTTATCTGAAGCAAAAGCTTTTCATACTTTTGTCCGAGGTAAGTCAGATCAGAAATCTGAAGATCAGTACAGTCAGCGGTAAGTCCGCTTCTTGTATTTGAAGCAACACGAGGTGCAAGGTCTCTGCCAATAACTGTTGCACCGAACAACACAATTCTCGGTTGAATTTTATTTACAAGGTCATTTAATATTCTGCTGTAGGGAATTGTTTTATAGTCTTTAAGCTGTTCGTGATCTATTAAGATGGATTCATCAGCACCGTATTTAAAAGTTTCCTTTGCAATCTCTTTAACACCTGAACCTATCACAATGGACTTAAGAATACCGTTCATTGCATCAGCAAGTTTTCTTCCTTTGCATAAAAGTTCAAAACTTACATCAGCGGGTTTGCCGCTTCTTTGTTCAATAAATACCCAGACTTCATTGGTTGTTTTCATCTGCATAATTCTTATCCGAAAATGTGATCTTCCATTAATTTTTCAACGAGCAGATTCATTCCTGCTTTGTTAGCTTCAATATTTATGTGATTACCGCCGGCAAGCACAACAGATTCGACTTTAAAAACTTTTGTCGGCGAACCTTTTATTCCGCATTTTTCAACATCAAGCTGAAGGTCATCCATCGTTAGTGTCGGAATAAAAAGTGAACGTGATTTATATTCGTGAAGAAGTGAATCGACATAAAGAAGCGGGTTACCTTCAGCAAGTTTTTCTATATCCATAAGAGACTTAGCGCCTTTAAACGCCATCACCCTTTTTGCTGAATATGGTCTTGGTTCAATTGAATCTTTAAGAACAGTAACTAACACCGGGAGTTTTGTTTTCAGAACTTCAAACCCGCCATCAATTTTTCTTTTTATAGTAGCGGTTTTGTTTTCAATATTTTGGATCTCTTCTGTGTAAGTAACTTGTGGTATTTTCAGTTTCTCCGCTGTCTGCGGTCCAACCTGAGCGGTATCCCCGTCAATCGCCTGTCTGCCTGCAAAAATAAAATCATAGCCACCGATTTTTTTTATCGCTTCACTTAAAACATAAGATGTAGCAAGCGTATCAGCGCCTGCAAATTTTCTGTCACTTATCAGATAAGTTTCATCTGCGCCCATGAATAAACATTCGCGAAGTACATCTGATGCTCTTGGCGGACCCATTGTTATTGCAGTAACCTTACCGCCGTATTTTTCTTTAACCTGGAGCGCAAGTTCTAATGCTACCTTGTCTTCGTGATTAAAAATTGCGGGTAGTTTTGAACGGTTTACCGTACCGTCATCCTTCATTACTTTACCCGAAATATTAGCTGTATCGGGTACCTGTTTTACCATCACTATGGAGTTGTACATTTCAAACCACTAAAGTGAATAAAAATTTGTGAACAGTACTGTTCTTGAGCGGGCATCATTTCAAATAATATTCCATTGAAATGGTTTGATTTCTGCTGATATATACCGCCTTTATTTCACATTTAGCAGAGCATTTGTCATTTGGGAGAATTTGGATATAGTGGATTCCAAACTATGAGAAGAGAAAGCCCCGTGTTGAACGAGGCTTTAATTTTTGAAAGATTTCCGGCAGTCTCACTTATTTTGTGCCGGAATTGATGCATATTTTTTCTACAAATGATTGAAGAAAACTATCACACCAAGATGTGCAGTTAATAAATCTGTTTTTGATTTTGTAACATCATAAATCACCCTACCATTTTGAACCCTTACAGAACCCTCTTTTAAGTACTCAGCTTCTGACCCAAAAAGATATCGTGCTTTAAGGTCGATAAAAACTCCGCCGACTTCCTCATCATTGCCTTCACTTACCTGGATTAAAAATCCGCCGCCGGCTCCATAGTTCCATGCAAAGTCATCAAAGTTTGTTGAGCTTGCTACGTCATCACCATCGCCTCTGCTATGAATGGATGTTTCAGTAAATAAGTAAGCTCCTCCAAAAAGAAATTCAGCATATGGTCTGAAAGGACCTTCAGGAAGCATCACCTGGAAAAGCAAATGAAAGTTCACAAGATTATTTGTTCTGTCTACATCAACTGTAACATCAGGAATGGTAAGACTGAAAGGCTCTCTCCTCGATTCACTTCCGTAATTAAGGTAGCCGATATTCAATCCAAATGTAAAAGGCATTTGAGGTTTAGGATTCCATAAAGCAAAGTGTCCTGAGATGCCGTAACCAAGCCTGTCAAGGTTGTCTTTGAATTCACCCATCGGGAACCCAAGTGTAAAATTTATTCCGGCAGATTGCGCATTAATATTTGCAGAAGTTAAAGTGAGCGCGAGCAAGATCAGAATTTTTTTTATCATTTTTATTCCATTAGTTTGTCAATTAAAATTTGTATGTGAAACTTACGAAATGCTTCAGGGCTATAAATAAAAAACTTATAAACGGTCAATTACAATTATAAAAGTCAGCATCATTGCTTTATTAGAATTTTATACTCCCATGCTTCAAGTTTAAAATGATTATTCATTTCAATCTCCAGATCATCGTTGTTTAGTGATTTGTAATTACCTTCAACTCCCTCTCCGCCAAAGTCAAAATGAACTTCATCTTTGGAAAGATTAAAAATGCCAATGACAATACTTTCACCTTTTATCCTTGCAAACGTAAAAACATCTTCTCCTTTGCTGTTTGGAAGATTTACGAATCCACCTCCCATTTCACCATTGTACAAACATGGATTACCTTCTTTCAACTGATTCAGTTTTGAATAGAGTTTACCAATTTCATGTTCTTCCCATTTGATCACATCTTTTTTAAAGAAGTCAAGCCGCTTATTATATGCTGCTTCCTGACCGCTGTAAATAAGGGGCATACCCGGAATTATATAACTAAGAGCAGCAAATGTTTCAGCGCCTTCGCCAAGTCTTTCGTATTCAGTTCCGTTCCAGGAATTTTCATCATGATTTGAAGTAAACCTCATTCTGAATGCACTGTTAGGATAAATAATTTTCTCGGATTCAAAATAGTCAGCAATTATTGATGCGGGTTTTTTCTCCTGAGCAACTTCATTAAAATAATGATGGAGTTCCCACGAATAAGTCATATCAAATGATTTTTCATGATAATCAGGTTTTTCATCCTCAGCGAGCATAAATACCGGTTTAATTTTATCAAGTTCTTCCCGTACACGATTCCAGAATTCCATCGGTACCATACCTGCAACATCACATCTGTAACCATCAATGTTGCATTCTTCAACCCAGAACTTGAGCGCGTTGAGCATGTATTCTCTTAACTCAGCATTATCAAAATTCAAATCGATAACATCAGCCCAGTCCGCAACAGGTGGAACAAAATTTCCATCAGCATTTTTTGTGTACCATTCCGGATGCTCAGTAACGAGAGGATTATCCCATGCAGTATGGTTGGCAACCCAATCTATTATTACATACATACCTGCTTCATGAATTTTATTAACAAGAGATTTAAAATCTTCAATCGTACCGTGTTCCGGGTTCACCGCGAGGTAATCTTTAACTGAATAATAACTGCCGAGTGTTCCTTTCCTGTTAAGTTCTCCAATCGGATGAATTGGCATAAACCATAAAATTCCAGCTCCCAGTTCTTTAAGTCTTGGAATGTGTTCTTCAAAAGCTTTGAATGTACCTTCTTCTGTGTACTGACGCAGATTTACTTCATAGATTGAAAGATTATAACTCCATTCAGGATGCTTGATTATAGACTTATGAACCTGGCTGAAAAGAGTGTTCTGAAAAACAAATAACAACAGTACTATAAACACGTTGGTAGATTTAATTCTATTCATTGAATCCTCAGATTATTTTCATAATACATAAATAAAAAAGCGCCAGGGTTTTAATCTGACGCCTGTAAAATTAGAATATCACAAATACTAAACAAAGCCGTTTGGTTGATATGCCGCCTAATTTTCTTTAGCTGGCTGCTCCTCATTTTTTGTTTCGGATGATGATTGCTGCATCTTAAGTTTTTCACGTATCTGCTGGTATTTTTGAAGCACTGCCTGGTGCTTGGAAATTTCTTCCTGAAGCTTGGTTTTTGATGCAGACAATTTTGAAATGTTGCCGCGTAGTTCTTCACTGTCAACTCTCGCAGCACTCACCTCTTTTTGAAGATCGCCAAGCTCTTTCATTGAATCTGTTATTCTCTCACGGTATCTCTGCAGCTGATCGTCATATTCTTTCAGTTCATTGTCGAGCCTGAGTTTATCATCTTTTGAGCGGCTGTATTTATCGCTCATCATATTTAGCAGGTCCTGAAGTTCGCGTTCAAGTCCCGCTTTCTTTTTCAGAAGCATGTCGGTTTCAAGTTTAATGTCATCATTCACTGTAAGCATCTCTGTGGTTTTATCCTGAAGCTTCTGCATTTCAAGTTTAACCATTTCTTTCTGTTCTTTTGAATCACGTATAACCTGTTCAAAGGATTCTATCTCTGCCTGGCGCATGCTTAAAACGCGTTCACTTTCTTCGAGCGCCGCAATTTTTTCAAATAACTGCTGATCGCGTTCTTCAATATCTTTCTCTTTTTTCAGAACTATCTGCTCAAGCATGTTGCGTTTTTTATTTATCTCATTCAGTTCAGTGTTAAACTTCTGAAACATTTTTGTAAACCGGTTCTCTAATGCAGTATTACCTTTTTCAATTTCACCTCTCCGGTCTTCCAGTAACCCAACAAGCTCGGAAAGCTTATTGTTTTGTTCTTTAAGTTTATCATACGTTTCCTGTTCAGCACTTATTTTTTGCGGAAGTTCGGTTTTCAACGTTTCGTAAAATTCTATTTCATCTTTGATCGACAAACTCTTCTTTTCAAGTTCCTGGATATTCTTTTCCCATTTTTCGATCTCATCAGCTTTACCGGAAATTTCAGTTGATATGTTTTCCAGTTCTGTTGATTTGATTGTAAGATTTTTTTGAATCGATTCGGTTTCCTGTATTAAAACATTTATCCTTTTCTGACGTTCATTAATTTCTTTTTCAAGTATAGGTATCTTTGGTACTAACGATGATTTTGCTTCTTCAAGCGAGGCAATATTTTCATTAAGATGTCTTACAAAATCAATTTTGGTTCGTTCTTCCTCAGCCATTTCTTCATTTCTCAATTTCAGATCTTCAGCTTCAGATATAAGTGAAAGCAGTTTTTCTTTTTGCGAATCAAAATTTTTCTGAAGAGCAATTTTTTCATTTTCTTTAATGGCTATATCATTTTCAAGGTTTTTAAGCGTTTCACTTTTCGAATTAATCTCATCGGTCAACCCGCTTGTTTTAACCCTCAACTCTTCGTTGATGGTAAGTATTTTTTCTTCAAGAACTTTTTTATTTTTTTCTTTTCTGTTGATCAGGTCATCAAGTTCTTTTGCAAAATTGATTTTTGCCTTTTCCTCTTCAGCAAGAGCAGTAAATTTTTTATTGAACTCATCGTCAACTTCACTCAGTTTACCTTCTATTACTGAAAGCTCCGCTTCTTTTACAGTGATCGATTTACTTATTTCCTCCAATAGTTTGGATCTGTCTTTCTCCTCTTCATTAAGCCTGGCTAACTTTGCCTCAATCGATTTTTCCTCATCACGAAGGTGATTTACTTTTTTGATAAACTCGGAATTATTCAACTCAAAATTATTCTTTTCAATTTCAAGTGATTTGATTTTGTTATCAATCTCAGCTATCAGTTCATTTTTGGATTTTTCCACTTCTACAAGTTTGTCAATCCGCCATACTGTTTCACTTTCTTCCTGCTTTTGCACATTGACATTTTTCCTGAGTTTATCGATCTCAGTTTCAAGTGATCTTTTAGTTTCTTCTTTCGCTGAAATAGTTTTGTTTAAATCTTCAATCAGTATGTTCTTTATTTTTTCTTCTTCCTGCAGCCTGTTTATACGCGATTCATTTTGCGATTCTATATTCAGAATTTCATTTTTGAAAGTCTCAATTATATTTTTATTTGATTCTATTCCGGCATCAAGTTCCAGAAGCTGAATATTTTTTTCATCAAAAATTTTATCATACTCTTTTACCTTATTGTTCAGCCGGGTTTCTTCATCCTTTAAGATTGAAATCTTTTTAGCCCCGGAGCTTAATTCCAACTGTAATTTTCTCTGCTTATTGGTGAGCTCATCAATCTCTTTTCTTTTGGAATCAAGTTCAGTGTTAACGCGGAATTCTTCTTCTATAAGGGATAAATTTTTATCAGAACTTCCAGCTGATTCAAGTTTTTCATTAATAAGTTTTTCGATACTGAAAAGTTCTTCTTCTTTAGCTGATAATTTGTCGGAAAGTTCTTTTTCCCTTTTTTCAAGTTCTTCAACTTTTGATTTTAATTCTGAAGAAACTTCTGAATGCAACGACTGCACCTGGCTTATGTTACCGTCTTTCATTCCGGTTTCAAGCACCTGCAGCCTGTCTGTAAAATTTAAAATTGTGTTCTGAAGATCATCCTTCATTTCTGTCAGATCAGCAACTCTTTTATCAAGTTCGGCAATTGTTTGTTTCTTTAATTCATCTTCAGATTGTTTTGCGGAAAGATCTTCGACAAGTACTTTTCTTTTTTTGAGCAGGCGGGTTACTTCAACTTTAAGTTTATTGATTGTGTCTTCAAGATTCTTTACATCTTTTTCCTTCTCGTACATCTGATGGAACTTATTTTTAAGTTCCTCATTCTCTTTACGAAGTTGATCAACCGCTTTAGAACTTAGAATGCCCATAAATGACTCCTGTTAACATATTTCACCTGGACTTTGGCAACTATTGCCTGTATGCAGATAATTATTCGATTAGTTTTGCCGTCAATCTTTCAAAAATTATACTATAAATCAAGATTATGAATGACTAATTATTTCGAGGTTTTAACAAATTTTTTCTGTAACCCGGTAATAATTATCCTGATGGATTTTTCAATTTCCGGTCAAAATGTAATCAATTTGTTATTGTTAAATATTGCGTTTTTCAGGTTAACTAATAACTCAAACTCTAAAGTGCGCCAGCCTTATAAAGATTCCTGAAATGAACTTTTTGTAACTGTCTTTCAATTATTAAATCCGCGAGTGAATCAGGAATGCTTTGTTTATTATCAGCTGAAAATAATGCTGAAAGTTTTTTCTCATTTACATCGATCCGGTACAAAGTTTTGATCAGCAAGTCATAATTTTTATCAAGCAATTCTGAAAGTTTACCGGAAAGGTAATTTTTAAATTCGTTCAGGTTATCAAACTCTTCTTTTGAAATCACCGATTCAAATCCGTTCCTGCTGAACTGGTTAAAAACCAGTTTCGATACTTCACGCGTTTCAGTTTGTTCTTCTATCATCTTATACCTCGCATAAATTAATTTTTCAAGCGGTATGTTCTTGTCTGAACAGGAGTTTTAAGAAGATTTTGATGACACTATCATATTCTTATACAGAAATAAAAAATATTTTGCACTAATTCAAATTAATTTTTGCCCGGATTAATAACACAAGCCGGTATACCCCGTATGTAAAGAACGGCGCAGCCAGTACATCGATTGAATAGTGTACATGCTGAGCAAGGATTAATCCTCCCACAATGACCGTACACACAAACAAAAAATATTTTAATCCTTTCTTATCAATCAAAAGAAAGAGGAAAAAAAGCGTTGCCGTATGACCGGAGAAGAAAAGGTCTTTTTTCATTACCGTGCCGGTTGTAAAAAATTCAACAAAAGGATCAACAAGCGGAATCATCAATGGCGGCGGTTCAAGAGCTACGAAGTACATTGCAAGCATTCGTGTTAATACAAGCAATGAATAAAACTGTAGAGACAAAATTAATTTGATTGGTTTATTTGTAAGATGAATCACACCAATTATAAGCGCACCATAAAGAATTATAAATGTAAACCAGGTAACATCTGCGGGAGTGAACAATGAGAGAAAAGGATCGAACAGAATTGTTCCCTGTCTTCTCTCATTATTCTCTAAAAAAATTGTCAATGCCCATAATACCGATGCAAGGATCAGTGATGAAATAACAAGTTCCGTTATAACTTTTTTTTCTTTAAGAATTTTTCCCCAGCTATCTGTCATCTCGCATTTACATTCTCAAATGGTTCAGGAAGTAAGGAAGCATTTGTCTCCACGTTGGCCAGTCGTGTGTAATATCAAAGCCCCAAAGGTCAAGCCAGTGCTGAATCCCTTTTGCCTGTAATATATCAGAAAGTTTTCTTGAGGAACCGGGATCTTCATAAGCGCCCTGTCCGCTTGCTATAACTATACTGCTTTGGCGCATACGTGATAAGTGCCACTCATCACCAAGGCTTGGCAGATAATCAACGGGAGAATTAAAGTAACAGTTGTCGTCATAATATCCATCGGTATAACTTTTTAGATCATAAGTTCCGCTCATTGCAATAACACCTGAAAACAGATCCGGTCTTCTGAAAAAAGTATTTGCGGAATGGAAAGCTCCCAGTGAAGCCCCGGTAGTAACTATCGGCACATGCTGTTTGCAATGGTTATTGATGAAAGGTACAACCTCTTCAGTTATGTACCTGTTGTATTGCTGGTGCCTGATCGCTTTATGAGCGGGATGCATATTCCTGTTAAGCCAGCTTTCATTGTTGATGCTGTTTATTGAAAACGCTTTAAGTGTGCCGTCGTTGATATAGTGAGAAATGCTGTCAATCAGGTGGAAGCGTTCATACTCAAGAAAATCCGCCGCTGCTGTCGGGAACATAAGCAATGCATACCCATAATGACCATACACGACAATTTCCATATCTTTATTAAGATTGGGACTCCACCATTTATGGATTTCTTTATGCATTCAAACTCCTGTTATTAGTTAAGGATTGGAGGTAATTACCTTAGAAAATTAAGTAATTCCTGTTAATCCGTGAAATTAAATTTTAATTGTTTTTTGATAAACGGTTTTCAATAAATCCGGGTATAAATTAAGTTTTAACTAACAATTTCAAGATTTTTTTTATCAACAAACCTAAAAGGTTAGCAATGAGCCCCAATAAATTATTTGTGTCAGTTCTTGTTTTGCTGTTATCCTTTCAGATCTCAGCGCAAAAAACTAAAACTGATTTGAGTAAATCCATAGATATCCCTTTTCAAAAATTTGTGCTGGACAATGGACTAACCCTCATTGTACACGAAGATCATAAAGCCCCGATCGTGGCAGTTAACATCTGGTACCATGTCGGCTCAAAAAATGAGAAAGAAGGTAAAACCGGATTCGCGCATTTGTTTGAACATCTTATGTTCAACGGAAGTGAAAATTTTGACGGTGAATATTTTGAGGTAATGGAAAAAATCGGTGCGACTGATTTAAATGGAACCACAAATAACGACCGCACAAATTATTTTCAGAATGTTCCGACATCAGCACTGGATGTAGCACTATGGATGGAATCAGACAGAATGGGTCATCTGCTTGGTGCAATTAACCAGGAAGTTCTTGACGAACAACGCGGAGTAGTTCAGAACGAAAAAAGACAGGGTGAAGATCAGCCTTATGGAAAAGTATGGAACCTTATAACAGAAAGTACATTCCCCAAAGGTCATCCATATTCCTGGACAGTTATCGGCTCAATGGATGATCTGAACGCTGCATCACTTGAAGATGTTCACGAATGGTTCAAAACTTATTATGGTCCAAACAATGCAGTGATCGTTCTTGCCGGAGATATAACACCGCAAACCGCTTTGGAGAAAGTGGAAAAATATTTTGGCGATATTCCCCCGGGACCACCAATTGCTAAACACCAGACGTGGATTCCAAAGATGTCGGGTTCACACAGACAAATTATGCAGGACAGAGTTCCGCAGGCAAGAATTTATAAAGTGTGGAATGTGCCTCAATGGGGAACAAAAGAAAATAATCATCTGAATCTTGTTTCAAGCATTCTTGCTTCCGGTAAAACATCACGATTATATAAGCGATTAGTTTATGATGAACAAGTTGCAACAAATGTATCTTCCTTTGTTGATGATATGGAAATCGCCGGACAGTTTTATATTGATGTGACAGCAAAACCGGGACAGGATCTTTCTAAAATTGAAAACGCAATTGATGAAGAACTTGCAGCACTTTTAAAAAACGGTCCTACTGAAAAAGAATTACAGAGAGTAAAGACACAATACTTTGCGGGTTTCATAAGAGGCATTGAGCGTATTGGCGGCTTTGGCGGAAAGTCAGATATTCTTGCAAGCAATATTATTTATGGCGGAGTAGCCGATCACTACAAAACAACACTTAAAGAAATTGAATCTGCAACAATTAAAGATTTAAAAGAGACTGCGAACAAATGGTTGTCCGACGGAGTCTTTATTCTTGAAGTTCATCCTTTCCCGGAACATACTGCTTCAACAGACAGTGCTGACAGAACAAAACTTCCTGAACTTGGGATGAATCCCGAAATAAAATTTCCGGATGTACAACGTGCAACATTATCTAACGGATTAAAAATAGTTCTCGCCGAAAGACATTCAATTCCGGTTGTTAGTTTTAATCTTATGGTTGATGCCGGTTATTCTGCTGATCAGAATATAAAACCCGGGACGGCAAAACTTACTATGGATGTTATGGATGAGGGAACAAAAAAACTTTCAGCACTTGAAATAAGTGAACAACTGAATCTGCTCGGAGCAAATTTATCCACCGGTTCTAATCTTGACTACTCCACAGTTTATTTAAATGCTTTAAAAGTTAATCTTGATCAGTCGCTTGATCTTTATGCTGATGTAATTCTTAATTCATCATTCTCTGAAAAGGAATTTGACAGGCTTAAAAAGAATTTGCTGGTTGCCATTCAGCGAGAGAAGGCAACACCTGTACAAATGGGACTGCGTGTGTTACCGCAACTATTATACGGCAGCAATCACGCTTATGGAAATTCATTTACTGGTTCCGGAACAGAGGCATCTGTGAACAGCATTACAAAAGATGATCTTGTAAAATTCAGGAATGACTGGTTCAAACCTAATAACGCAACGCTTGTTGTTGTCGGTGATATTACAATGAGTGAAGTTCAATCCAAACTTGAAAAGTTATTTAAGGATTGGAAAAGCGGAACCGTTCCTCAAAAGAATGTTACGGACGTTAAACGAAGCGACAAACCTGTGATATATATTATGGACAGACCGGGTTCTCAGCAGTCAATAATTTTCGCAGGTCACGTAGCTCCGCGCAGAAGCGCCGATGATGAAATCGCAATTGAAAGTTTCAATAATATTTTAGGCGGTGTTTTCACTTCAAGAATTAATATGAATCTTCGTGAAGATAAACACTGGTCTTACGGCTCATTTTCAATTTTATGGGGTGCTAAAGGTCAGCGCCCGTATTTTGTTTATGCACCAGTTCAGACAGATAAAACAAAAGAAGCTATGACGGAAGTTCTTAATGAACTGAACGATATTAAATCCACAAAGCCGATTACCGATGAAGAGTTTATGAAAGATAAAAACTCACGTACACTCAGTTTGCCTGGCACATGGGAAACTGCCGGCTCTGTCTCAGGTTCATTAACAGAAATTATAACCTATAATCTGCCCGATGATTACTTTACAAAGTATGAAGGTATGGTTCGTTCACTTACGAAGGACGAAGTGAGCAGATGCGCAGATAAACTTATTCATACTGATAATCTGATCTGGGTTGTTGTCGGTGATAAATCAAAAATTGAAGCTGGCATTAAGGAACTTGGCTTAGGTGAAGTGAAATATCTTGATGCAGATGGTAATGTGATTAAGTAAATGTAAGACAACAATCATCAAAAGTATGATATAATTTTACAGATGTCACACTGAGTTCATCGAAGTGTGACATCTGAGTTTATCTTTAAAACCATTCTAAATCAACCTTCCTTAAAAAAATGAATTGACATAAGTTTTCTGCAGCATTAAGTTGATATCAAATAATTTTATGGGCTTGATGTTTTGGGTAAAGAAGTTTCATATAGTTCTGCGAATCCATTTCCGAAAATCTATTTCAATAAAACTTTTCTGATAATAACATTTTTGCTCTTTCACTCAATTAACTATGGGCAGGTTACGGATTCATTAAACATTCAGCAACCAATCGATTCAATAAAATCTGAAAGCTCGATAAGTCCTTTTGTAATTAGCGGACAGTTACTTGGGGGCGCTGTTTCAGGATTAATTTTTTTACTTCCGTTCAGAGAAACAAACCCAGTATACGGTGTTGCCGGATGGATTTTCGGATCAACTCTCGGCGTATATCTTATTGGCAGAATAGGTGATTATGAAAGCAGCTACTGGGGCACGGCATTAGGCGGCGGAGTAGGAATTTCATTATTTGTACTGCTGATAGAAAACAAAACCCTCGATGGTTATGAGTATTTATTCGGCGCATTATTAAGTGCAATTCCATTCGAGATTTTAGGCTATTATGTTTTTGCGACTGAGAAACCGCAGAATGATTTTAATCAAACTGACCTACTGCGGGTAAATCACACTTCATCAATCAGTGACTTCCGCCAGTTAAATAAGCCTGATGTGAGCATAAATATTCTGCGAATTAATTTTTAGGCATCTTCTAAGCTAGTCTGAACTTTAAAATTTTTCCCGTTCCAACTAACAAATATTTAAACTATTTTAAACCCAACTCAAATAATTAATGGGCTAAGGGAGAAAAATATGTTTGATAAATCCAGACCTTTCGAACTCGGTGATATCTTCAGCATCACTTTCAATCTTTTCAAGAAAACTTTTTCACGTAACATTATTATTGCCGTCGCCTTTCTAGTACCTGTCGGATTATTAATGGCGTATGGTTTTAATGTATTCTTTTCCTCAATTATGGAAACAGCGAAAGAATCCATTCAATCCTCGTACGAGTACGGCAATACCCAAACGCAGCTGCCGGCAAACTTTTTTGCTAATCTTGGAATATATATGCTTGCAATTTTTGCATTCGCATTCGGATATCTCGGGGTGATGATAGGAATAACAAAAATCAGTTTCAGTGAAATGCAGGGAAAAAGAATCTCTGTCGGTGAAGCATTCGCAAAAGTTTTCTCTGTTACTTTGTTCAGATGCATTGGTCAATCAATCCTGCTGGGTTTCGTGGTTTCAGCATGCATTTTTGTCGGAATATTTATAATAGGACTTGGAGCCGCCGCAAGTATGACGGGAATAACTATACTTGGTGTGTTAGTTATCATTACCGGAATATTCCTGATGATCTACCTGATTTACAAATGGTATTTTGCTTTTGTTTCAATTGTAGGCGAAGACAACTATGTATTCGATTCCTTCTCTAAAAGTTCATACTTAGTGAAAGGTAACTGGTGGCGTGTATTCGGAATTTTATTGCTCACCTCGCTCATTGTTGATTTTGGAATCTCGATCATCACAACCCCTCTTAGCTTTATACTGATGTGGGATTTCTTTTCTCAGTATTTTAAAATGATTGCGGAAGGCGGGATGATCAACAATGATCCATCAAGTATGGTAAAGATGTTCGAATCATTCGGCTTTTCATTTGGGATAATTATAATCATAAGTACCATATTTGATTCATTGGTTACTCCGCTAATAAATGTTGTAATGTATTTTGATCTGAAGATAAGGAAGAATGATTTTCCTGCAGAGAATCCTGAAACAAACCTAACGAATGAAGGAATAGTAATTGAATAATCCCGAAACAGAAAATCATCCGGATGCTGTTCTAATTGATGATAATGATTCAATAGAACTTAACGGTTCCTGGGAAAAAAAAGGAAGAAGTATAACAGCCGCTGCGTATGCGGCTTTGCTGGGGATTGGTGTACTGTACTTCAATGTTCAGTCCATTGTTATGATGATGATCTTTTTTATATACCAGGCAATCTCACCTGGAGAGATATCCGGTGATTTTATGGAAAGGATGAATTCAATAACAGAAACACTTAAAGTGCCGATACTCGTTGCATTAGTGATTTCTCAATTCGTCTTTATGTTTTATCCAACTATCTGGATTGTTAAACGCTGGCATACACACGAAATAAAAAAGTATTTACGGATAAGATGGTGTTCATTCAAAGAAATTATACTTGCCGTGCTGATTACAATTGCGATGCTGCCCTTCTGCTACTATGTATCATACCTTCTGCTTGACTGGCTTGAAATTCCTGAAGTGGTTCGTAATATGGGAGCGCAGCTGTTCACCGCCAATTCAGTTTTTGAATTAGTAATGCTGATACTTGTGATAGCCGTAACACCCGCAGTCTGTGAGGAAGTTTTTTTCAGGGGATATGTGCAGCGAACTATGGAACGTACAAACGGGATGAAAAGTTTTATAATTACCGGAATTGTTTTTGGTTTGTTTCACTTTCAACCGCTTAGTTTAATTTCATTGTCGATACTTGGCGTTTTGTTTTCTTTCTTTTACTACAGGAGTAAAAGTATTTTTCCATCAAGTGCGGCGCATTTTACAAATAACTTTATTGCGATAATGCTTTTGTATTTATCATCGCAGTCAGTGCTCGGCAGCAGTCTCGAGGAAGGTAATATTCCGATCATCTGGGTAATACTATCAACACTTATCGCAGCAGGGTTGGTTGTAGTTTATATAAAAATCACGCCAGGAAAAGTTGATGTAGAATTTGAACATCGTTTTACAAATAATGATTAAAAAGTTACTGAATATTTTCTTGTGAAGTTCCGAGTTACATCACTTCTATTAAAATGGGAGAATGAAACTCGCAAATAAATGCTCCATATTGGAGGTGGCATTTTGATATTAGATGAGTTAGAACAGCTTCTCAAATATTTGTTAATATTATGCTGTGTAATCACTACTCAAGCACAAACTATAACTATAGTTGTTAGAGATGCTGATTATATTAAAATAGCTGAAGTGCCAGAAACAATTAGATTAGAAGTAGATTCACTAATCAAGTCAAGGTGTGGAATTGATATTTACCAAAACTATTTTTCATTTGATTCTTTGAGATCAGGATTATACCCGGGAAATCCGACTTATTTACAATTCGATAAAAACGATTACCAGTACTACTTAGCATTCCCATATTACAAAGTTCAATACTTTTTTTCAATTTCAAATAAACCATGGGAAAGAATTGAACTCATATGGAATTATGACAGTTTAGGGAACTTGATTAAAGACCACCATCCAGATTGGCTACCAGATTGTATTTCTGATTCGTTAAACTGTACTTTCGAGATTGATTCTCTTAAGGCAATTTCAATTGCGAAATTAATTGGAATACCTAGTTCAGACCCAGAATGTATTAAGGCTATGTTGATAACTGAAAGAATAGATGGTCTCGTAAGATTTGTTTGGATTGTAACCAGCGACATTGATGAAACTAATACTGACTACTTCTTAATTGATATTAATAGTGGTGAAGTCTTACGAAAAGGAAAATACACTATAAGTTTCTGATTGGATTATGGTTTATAAATTAGAAAAGAAATCTTCAAAATTAGTTGGAATGAGAAGTGAAAATGAGTTTCGTTTCAACCATGTTTTTATTTAAATGTACGCATTATAGAAAAGCAACAAGGCACTCATTTAGTCTGTGCTTAAATAATTTTTCAAAGGAGATTTATGGAAACACTTACTATCATTTCCTTACTAACAAACTATTTAATGTTTGCTTTTCTCGGTTTCAACTTTTCAAAGAAAATTATAAAACCCCTAAGTGTTTTTATTCTGTTACTGATTATACTCATTACCATTCTGGCTGGATGGATTAAGTTAGCCAGGATAATTGATATTTATAATTTCAGGATACAATTTAACTGGTGCTTACAGGGTTTTGGTTTAGGATTTATTTTGGGTTTGTTAAGAACAAAATTCGGAAAGAAAATTGTAACTGAGTGACATAAGGAATTTTATTTTTCTGATTTCAAAAATCAAAGAGACCAAATGAAATTTTTATTCTTTCTTGCTGCTATTATCTTTTTTCCTTCTTTTCTTTACGCACAGGATTCTTTGCAATTAAAATTGGAAACAAAAAAACTAGGCATTGGCATCGATGGTTCTGGAATAACGTCAGGACCGCAAATAGTTTATTATACAAATGGATTAATTTTCAGTTTTACATACGGCCTTCACAACTCATCCACTTCAAACAACACGATTAGAATCTATGATAAAACCTTAAATATTCGTGCATCTCTCACATTTGCTTTTATGGCTAATACTAGCTACTTCTTGCCTATTTATGTTGGTACAGGTTATACATACATAGATGAAAAAGATAAAGTGCTGGAATATTCCGGTCCTGGTTATAACACAGGCTACTCAGTGTTTATCGGAACGAGACTTATTGAATCCGATCATCCGTTTTTTTCTTATGTCGGTACTCACTTTGAACTTGGATATTCTTTCTGGAATTATTCAAATTCAGTTTTAAAAAAGAATTCGAGTGTACAAGAGTACAATTATTCAAAATTTTATTTCAGTTTTGGTGCTTGTTACTATATTTTTTAGCAGTTGTTATTCGTAATTAAAATTTTAGGATCGAAGAATTCTAAGTAGCTGACTAAATAAATAAACTTAGGGTGAATAAAATGAAACTTAATCTGCTCGGCTTTTTGGGTTTCCTTGGTTTTCTCGGCTCACTCGGTTCTGCTTTAAACAAACCTGAATTATATGCCATGTATGCAATGTTCGGTCTGTTTGGATTGTTCGGATATTCTGAGGACAAAAAAAGCTGAAAAAATATTTCCCTGTTTTTTCAATTACAGGATTGCTAACTCATTTCGTTTTAGGGTTTATCCTGAAGATACGTCAATATTGATACATTATAATATTCGAAAGGGCTTTATGATGTCGGTGGTAAAAATTCTCTCTCTCGCAATTTTATTTTCAACAGTAAGCTTTGCACAATCCGTGAGTTTAGGGCTTAAGGTTGAATCACTCGGATACCTGAATAAAAATATTTCAAGTAATAACACTGAGTTTTCAACAATTGGTCTGCCACTGAGTGGGTATATCAGAGGATGCGTTAATCTTCTTGATGACTATGAAATTGAAGCCAGGGCAGGAGTACAATTAGGCGAAACATTTTCCGGATTTGAATATGCTTTCACATTTAGGTACAAACTACTTTTCAATATTTATCCGCAGATAACCTACCTTAAACATAACAATGCGGGGAGTTCAGGCAATACCGGCGGGGTTCATAGCACTGACTTTAGTTTTGCGGGAATAGGAGCAGAAGTAAAATTCACAAGCGTGTTTGGTATGGATCTGAATTACTATATCCCGGTCGGTGATCGTGAGCTTGAATACTCGTTGGAATACATACCGGCGACAAGAAAAGTTACAACAAATGAAATAGGACCAATGATAAAACTGGGATTTATTTTTAATATAGGGTTATGAAATTTAAAACAATAATAAAATGTTGAAGCATCAGATTATGTTTGATAAAAAGATTAATCATTCTCATACATATATTTATTTCATATTACTCTTAGTTTTTTCAGGATGTGCGGATTCGGAAGAAACTGAATTTCTTAACAGCCTGGATTTTAAAGTCATAAATAACATTAACCCTCCCCCTACTCCGTATTCAATTCTATTCATCTCACTCAAAATTGACAACAATGGTACGGACTCAGAGATAGTTACTGATAACATGACAGGTAAATTAATTTATGAACGTCACTACAAAAAAATGTTTGAAAATTACCCGGAGTTCTTAAAGCAAAACAGGGATAACAAGATCAGGGTTGAATCAGATTATTTGGATGAGATATCTCTCACGTGGGAAGTTGATAATTCAGATAGTATCCACGACGACTATAAACGTTTAGACTTTGATTCTTTTTCGAATAAGTATCTTCTTGAAGCAAACAATAAACATTGGGAATTATCTTTCAGATCAATTGATGGATTATCAATTGAATCAGAGATTAGTCTAATGTCGATTATGTTCCATAATAATTATTACATCGCAGAAGATTGTGTAATTGGACATTACTATTATATAAAGCATCGGATTGAGAATTCAGAAACTGACCAGCAATAAATTGGACATTGTACTAGTACACGGATTTTTAAGTACGGATAAAATCTTTTTTTATATGAAAAAGAAATTATCACGACAGGGTTTCAACTGCGTTACACCCAAATTAAAACCAATCGATGCCAGATATGGTATTGAGGATCAGGCTGTTAAACTTCGGGATAAGATAAATATCGAACTTGGTGAAACTTCCAAATTTATTCTGATCGGATTCAGTATGGGTGGAATTATTTGCAGATATTATCTTCAGGAACTTGGAGGTATAAACCGTGTTGAGAAATTTATAAGCATTTCGACCCCTCATCACGGAACTTATACTGCATATTTTTATCCTGGAATCGGCACAAAACAACTACGCCCTAAAAGTCAATTATTAGAAAATCTTAAAAAGAAGGAACGTTCTTTTAACAATATTAGAATGTACTCTTTCAGAACACCATTTGACTTAATGATAATTCCATCGAAAAGTTCAGAATGGGAAATCGCTGAGAATAGAAAATATTTTTCTCCGATTCACAGCCTTATGTTGTTTAATCCAAAACTAATAGGAAATATCCAATCGATATTAAAGGAAAAGTAAAATGAAAACTATTTATTTTCTTGCGTTGGTTTTTCTGATCTCAAGCTGCGATACATCCATCGATGTTGAGGAACAATTTGATTACACAATTGAGCAGCAAATGGGCTGTTTCTGTCCACAGGGTGGAGTTTGGCTTAAACTCTATGTTGTAAATGATACTATTTCCAAAGCAATAAGATTATCAGATAACACAATTCTTTCGTACGATGAGTTTAAGTTTCACAAATCGATTAAAGGATTATTTAACCAGATAGCAGTAACAGATACTTCTAAGTTTGATTTAGTCGTAACGATGGACCCAACAAACTTGTACCCATCATATTTGTATTACAATCCTAAGCCGGTTGTAAACGGAGATACAGTAATCATCATTGAAGATGCTCAACAATCATTTACAACTAGAAAGCTGATCAAGCGATAGAACTTACGTTTTGTAACTATTTATATAGGAGTAGCAATTATTCTAACATCTATAACTGTTTACTTTTTACTCAAATGGAAATTAAATTGCAATTGCTGCCGCATCAGTGATATTTCACTTCAGATTAAAAAAGATAAAAGAATGATCCTATTGCTATAATGTGTTCACCATCTTCATATCATGAAATTGAAAATAAATGCAATAACTGTGCTAATGTGTTTTGGTCTAACTAGAAAGAGGTTATTTTTAATTGAAATTATTATTTAAAAAAGTGCTGCTTATTGTGGCAGTACTAATGCTCTTACACTCGATATACGCACATTTTAATTTACAAGTAAGCATGAAGTACGAAGTTGATCAAGCAAGGATTTTAGTTGAAAAAAATAATAAAATAAGTGAGCAAGAGATAAATGAGCGCGAGAATGATCTGTTAACCGAGATAAGAATTAACTATGGTATAATGATCATATCATTAGTAATAATTTTAACTTATTTCTCTTTATTAGTTAAAGGGATTTTATCAGGCACAAGACCCAACCAGAAGAACGGACGTGAATAATAAATCTATACCAATCCATCGTCTTCAAAACCAGCAAATAGCTGCAACAAATTTTAAAACACCAAATGAACTGGTAAACTGGATGGGCGCGATGCAGGCTCAGGATTATTCAATGGCAAAATGGGCGATTGGCGTAAGACTTCCCGGCTCAACGGATAAATCAATAGACAAAGCCGTAAGCAATGGAGAAATTTTACGAACACATGTTCTAAGACCTACCTGGCATTTTGTTTCGCCGGAAGATATCAGATGGATGTTAAAACTCACTGCGCCAAACATTATTTCGTCAATGAAAGGAAGGCATAAACAACTTGAACTTGACGACGCGACAATTAAAAAGTCAATCCGAATAATTGAGAAAGCATTGAGCAAAGGCGAACATCTTAAACGTGAAGTTTTGGTGGATTTGCTTGAACATGCAGGAATTCGAACTAACGACAATCGCGCTGCTCACATTCTCATGTTCGCAGAACTAAATGGATTGATTTGCAGCGGAAAGTTAACGGGCAATAAACAGACATTTGCATTTCTTGATGAGCGTATCCCGGCACAAAAAAATATTTCTAAAGAAGAATCACTGAAGTCGCTGGCAATAAAGTATTTTCAAAGTCACGGTCCTGCAACTCTGCAGGACTTTATCTGGTGGTCTGGACTAAAAGTGAAAGACGCAAAACTTTCTCTTGACCTGATAAAGGATGAATTTCTTTCAGTGAAAATCGGTGAGAAAGAATACTATGTTAAAGAGAAAGATTATGATAGAGATAAAGCAGGTGTTAAAAATAAATCCTCAATTTTTCTACTGCCTGCGTATGATGAATTTTTAATTAGTTATAAAGACCGAAGCGCCTCACTTGATAAAGTTAACTCTCCAAAAACAATTTCCTCCAACGGAATATTCAGACCAATCATGGTTGTTGATGGAAAGGTTGTAGGGATCTGGCGAAGAACAACCAGTAATAACAGAAGTTTAATCTTCATTAAGTATTTAACGGACTGTGATAATAAAATCCGGAGTAAAATAAATTCACTGGTATTGAACTATGGAATTTTCCTTGGGCGAAATACAGAACTTATTGTTGAGTGATCTCCTGCCTCTGCCTTATCGTTTATAGATTTTGTATCTTAATACAGATAGTAAATTATACTAGCGAGGTATTTATAAACTATTGTATTAATCACCCGGATAAAGAAGCACTTTCAACCTGCCATAACTGCGGGGAATATTTTTGTGAAGCTTGTCTTGTTGAAGGCAATGAATATTATTACTGCAGAAAATCTGGATGTCAGGCAGTCTTGAATTATGAAAAACCTATGGGCATAATTGCAGGGGTTATCACATGCCCGGTTTGTCAAAGTGAGTTGTCACTCTCTGAAGAAGAGAGAACCAGCGGCAGGATTCATTGCGGGGAATGTGAATCGCTTCTGGACTATTCAGTCGATCCGCCAAAAATATACGAGCGTCAAAACTATGATCTACTTCTTACTTCATTAAACCAGGGGGATATTAGTATAATAAAATCTATACTTGATGACGGCGATATTGATTACTATTTAACAGGTGAAAACTTCTTAATGGTAAGTCCGTTGCTTGTGCCTGTAAGTATTTATGTTAACAGGAATGACTTTGAAACAGCCCGGGAACTTTTGAAAGATTTTGATCTGCATATATTCGGCGCCTCTGATAACCAGTATTAGTGACAACCGGTTTTGACTTTTCATTTTTTTGTTGAATGTTGAGTTCATCAATTTTTCTTTTTGTGTTTTGTATACTATTATTTAGTATTAGATGCACGATATTTCAGGTGCCTTCTCCTTTATGGAACAAAATGATTTTTAATCTTTAAACCGGAGGATAGATGGATTATGAAATAAAAGTGTCTGAGTCCGGCAAATTTGTTGTCGTAAAAGTTTTTAAAGAAATGACTGTTGAAAAGGGACAACAAACGGCTATAGAATCCCAGTCTTTAGCATCACAAAAAGGGATAAAGAGTTTTTTATACGATGTTCGTGATGCGCCGAATACCGAATCCCCAACTTCCAATTACCAGTTTGCTTATAAAGGAATGCCTAAATTCCAGGGTCAACGCGAATCCAAAGTTGCAATTTTAACTTCACCTGATGACGAATCTCATGATTTCCTGATAACTGTTATGACCAATGCCGGCTATAACGTTAAACGGTTTACTGATGAAGAACCTGCATTAAATTGGCTTGAATGATCCGCTTTTCTTGGTAAAATAAAATCAGAATTTAGTTTACTGATTCTTATTTTTTACACTGTCAGATTTTTTTTCTTAAAAGGAACTTATTTAAGGATATTTGCGTTTGTATTTCTGTACGCATCAATTTTATAATAAATGAAAAAAGCAATTATCATAGGAGCCGGACTTGGCGGTCTTTCAACAGCTTTGCGCCTTGCAGTCAATGGTTACAAAGTCACCATAATTGAAAAACATTTTCAAGCCGGCGGAAGACTTAATCAGCTTAAGATGGAAGGATTTACTTTTGATGTTGGTCCTTCATTTATGAGCATGAGTTATGAGCTTGATGAACTTTTCAGAAGTTGTGGAGTTAAGAACCCGGTTAAACTTAAGGAACTTGACCCTCTTTACCAGGTCTTCTTTGAAGGGCATGACAAACCTTATCTCATCTGGAAAGACTTAAAAAAACTTGAGAAAGAATTTCACGAAATCGAACCTGAACTTGCTACTAAAGTTGAACGATATTTGAAAAAGGCAGGTGAGTTTTTCCACGATACAGAAGATAAAGTTGTAAAATCAAATTATGATAGTCTGCCTGAATATCTTTATGCGTTAACAAAAGTTCCGATGAAACATCTGCCATACCTTTTCAGAAATATGTGGAGCGAGGTAGAAAAAACTTTTTCTTCAAATGAAGTAAGAATAATTTTTTCATTAGTAGCTTTTTTTCTTGGTGCCACACCTTTCCAGACACCTGCAATTTATTCATTACTTAATTACACCGAGATGAAACACAACGGCTACTGGGCTGTTGAAGGCGGTATGTACAGGTTAGTTGAGGAGTTAGTGAATATCCTGAAAGGAAAAGGAGTCGATTTCGTATTTGATACAGAGATTGTCGGCGTTGATTCTTCAAACGGAAGGTTAAATACTCTTGTTGATAATCACGGAAACAAATGGTCAGCTGATATTTTTGTTTCGAATTCAGATGCGGCATCATTCAGGGGTAAAGTTCTTAACAGGAAAAAATTCCATGAAGATAAACTGGACAAAATGGAATGGACACTCGCGCCTTTTACAATATACCTCGGAGTAAGGGGTAAAATCGATAAGCTTCATCATCACAATTATTTCCTGGGAAATAATTTCAGAGCTTATGCTGATAAGATTTTCACATCTTCGATCAGCCCACAAAAGCCATATTACTATGTAAACGCACTCTCAAAATCAGAACCCGCTTCAGCACCTGAAGGATGTGAAAATATTTTTATACTTTGTCCTGTACCTGATCTTAGATACAAAAACAACTGGGATGATAAAGATGAACTTGCAGAAAATATTATCGATGATCTTTCTAAGAGAACTGGGTTTGATATAAACTCTAACATAATTGTAAAAAATATTTTTACTCCTGTTGATTGGGCAGATAAATTTAATTTGTATAAAGGATCAGGATTAGGATTAGCTCATGGAATGATGCAGGTTGGTGCATTCAGACCAAAGAATAAAGATGAACACTTTCCGAATTTATATTATGTGGGAGCTTCAACAACACCCGGCACAGGTTTGCCGATGGTAATTATTAGTTCTAAATTAGTAACAGAAAGAATCAAAGCTGACCATGGAATTTTATCATAATACAACTTTTAAGATCAGTAAAGTAATTACAAGAAATTACAGCACTTCATTCAGCCTTGGAATACAGGCATTTGCGCCCGCATACCGCGACGCGATTTATGCTGTTTATGGTTATGTTCGTCTCGCTGATGAAATAGTGGATAGTTTTCATGGTTTTGATAAAAAGAAATTGCTGACTGATTTTAGAAATGAAACTTTGTATGCAATTGAAACGGGGCTATCTACAAATCCCGTAGTAAATGCATTTCAAAAAACCGTTAATGATTATAAGATTGATTTGGAGTATATCACAAAATTTCTCGACAGCATGGAAATGGATCTGAGCAACAGTTATTATGAACAGGACCATTACGATACTTATGTTTATGGTTCAGCAGAAGTAGTTGGTTTAATGTGTTTAAAAGTTTTTTGTGATAAGGATAACAAATTATTTGAAGAATTAATTTACCCGGCAAGATGCCTTGGTTCAGCATTTCAGAAAGTAAATTTCCTGCGACATTAAAAGTGATATTGAAGAAAGAGGAAGAATATATTTGCCCGGTGTTGAAAACCTTCATCACATTGATGATGCAAATAAAATGAAGCTTGAAGAGGACATTGATAAAGAATTTAAAGAGGCATTAAAAGGAATAAAGCAGTTACCGAATGGAGTGAGACTCGGTGTATACTCAGCATATCTTTACTATTGGATGCTTTTCAGAAAAATAAAAAAATTGAAAGCCAAAGATCTGCTTGGAAGAAGAGTTCGTATCTCAAATATTACAAAGATTGCATTGTTCATTAAATCTCTCGTTGAAGTAAAAATTTTGAGAACCAATTAGATGAATTATCGTTTTGTGTTTTTGTTTGTAGTCATTTTCAGCGGCATGCTTTTCCCTTCAGGTTATTCAGCCGGAAGGGATACTGCACTCATCAACTTTATCCGTAATACTTTTTATGAATCTGTTGAAGACGAGGACAAAACATATTCGCTTGAAAAATTTATCACTGCAAAGTTTGGAGAAGATCAGTCTAAATATGATCCTGTAATCCTAGCATACTTCGGCGCGGTTGAAGCGCTAAAAGGTAAACACGCATTTAATCCTTTCTCCAAACTTAACCACGTTATCAGAGCGTTAGACATTATTGAAGTTGCCGTCAAAAAAGAACCACGCAGTCTTGAGATCCGTTTTGTACGTTTTTCAATACTGCATCATCTCCCGGGAATACTTGGGTATGGAAGTGAACGTGATGAAGACCTTTTGGTTATTTGTCAACTCCTGAAAGAAAGGAACTATTCGGAAGTTAATCCAAAACTTCAGCAGGGCATTGTCCAGTTTATGATTGACAGCGAGCGGCTCGATGATACACAACTGGAAGATATGAAAAGGATAGCCATCACACTTGCTGATAAATGAGTACTTACCTTGTAATTAATCTTCTGATTGTTATAGTACCATTAATTTTTTCATTTGAAAAAAACATTCGCTTCTACAAAAAAATTCCATCTTATCTTTTTTCAATTATCATTGTAAGTACTGTGTTTATTACGTGGGACTCAATTGCCTCATCCAGGGGGGATTGGGGATTTAATTCATTTCATATCAGCGGAATAAAATACTTCAGCCTTCCCTATGAAGAAATATTATTTTTCATTACTGTGCCGTATAGCTGCCTCTTTATTTTTGAAACAATTTCATTTTACATAAAGGAAAGAACAATAAGCACTAAACCATTCTTGTTCTTAGTCGGTTCACTGATTCTGATAATTACTGCAGTCATTTTTTATGATCAGTTTTATACTTCAACAGTGCTGCTGTTTTCAGCTTCTTTTATTTTGATAAGTCTTTTGTTTTTCAGATCAATTTTAAAATCACGGAACTACTGGTTAACAGTTCTCATCACATTTATTCCATTCCTTATTTTTAATTTTGTATTAACATATATTCCGGTTGTAGTTTATTCAGATCATGCAATATGGGGATTAAAGTTTATAACAATACCTGTTGAAGATTTTTTTTATTCTTATTCAATGATTTCTTTCTGGATTTTAGTTTACTCAATTAAGGAAGGTAGAATCAATTTCGGTGTCGGATTTACAAAACATTAAGGGCAGCAGATAAATGACTTCAGGTGTTCGTACTGCAATTATCGGTTCAGGATTGGGCGGACTTTCGGCAGCTATCAGAATTGCATCTGCCGGATTTCCTGTTGATGTATATGAACAAAACAGTACCGCAGGCGGCAAAGCCGGGGTAGTTTCAGGTAACGGGTTTACTTTTGATTCAGGACCTTCATTATTTACGATGAATCATGTTATAGATGAATTGTTCGCCTCAATCGGACTTAAGTCAAAAGATTTCATTCGTCTTCATCATATGAAGATTATCTGCCGGTATTTTTATCCCGACAACACCATACTGGATGCATTCTCGGACAGGCAAAAGTTCAGCGATGAAATTTTAAAAAAAACATTGGACAAACCTTCAACACTTGAACGTTACTTTGATTATTGCGAGAAGATCTATTCACTCACAGGCGAGTTGTTCCTCTCAAGGGACATTCATTCACCCGGTACATTCATAAGCCGAAATGCTTTTAAAGCACTGCTTAACTTGAAGAGTATTGATTTGTTCAGAACAATGCACACCACCAACTCTTCTTTTTTCAGGGATCCAAAAGTAGTCCAGTTATTTGACAGGTATGCAACTTATAATGGTTCAAATCCCTATGAAGCACCGGCAACATTAAATATAATTCCACACGTTGAATTCAATCTTGGCAGTTATGTAATTAAAGAAGGGATAAGAAAACTTCCTTCCACGTTAAAAAGTATCGCTGAAAAAAAAGGCGCAAAGTTTTTTTTCAACTCACCTGTTGAAAAAATATTGCTGCACGAAAAAAACGTTCTTGGGTTAAGAGTTGATGGAATTGAAATTCCGTATGACAGAGTTATCTCAAACGTTGACGTAAATACTACATATAAAAATCTTCTCGGCAACGGAACAATAAATCCCTCGCAAAAGAAAACTGAACCCTCTCTTTCAGGAATTGTTTTTTATTGGGGTATAGAGGGATTAAATCCTGAACTTGAAATCCATAACATTCTTTTTTCAACAAACTATGAAAAAGAGTTTGATGATATTTTTAATAAGCGGCAGATTCCGGAAGAGCCAACTGTTTATATTTATATATCATCTAAATATAATGTAGACGATGCCCCGCCCGGCTGTGAAAACTGGTTTGTAATGATTAACGCACCTTTCAATTCAGGTCAGGACTGGGAAAAAGAAACAACTCACGCCCGTGAAATAATATTAAGGATTATAAAAAAACGAACCGGGCTTGATATCCGCAGCAGGATTTTATTTGAACATGTTTTAACTCCAGCTGAAATTGAAAAAGGAACAGGCAGTGATAAAGGAAGTATTTATGGCATCTCATCAAATAACAGGAACGCCGCATTTCTAAGGCATCCTAATAAATCAAAAAAGATAAACGGATTATTCTTCTGCGGAGGAAGTGTTCATCCCGGCGGCGGGATTCCGTTAGTTATTCTATCGGGTAAACTTGCTTCGGACAAGGTGATTAGAGAATTAAAACATTCATCAAACCATGATTAAAGCCGATCATAAAAAATGGGCGCGATTTATTTTTGATATTTACATTACACGTGAACTGAAAAATAAATTCAATCGTTTTATTCTTGTGAATGAGTTTCCTGAAATTGAACCAGGGTCATCTCTGTTAATACTTCCCAATCATTTTTCTTGGTGGGATGGTTTCTTTATCGACTACTACACCAAACATTTTATTAAAAGGAAAATTCATCTCCTGATGCTTGAAGAACAATTGAAACGTTACTGGTTCTTTAAGAAAGTGGGAGCTTATTCGATAAATCCTGATAATGCCAAATCCACCTTCGAATCGCTTCAGTACACTGCTGAAGTGCTAAATGATCTAGATAATTTTGTTGTCTACTATCCCCAGGGTAAAATTGAACAATATGAAAAACGACCTCCATTGTTCAAGCCAGGAGTATTAAAGGTTCTGGAGAATTCTAAATTGAAAACAAATGTTCTACCAGTGGGTTTTAAAATCAGTTATTCTGAAAACAAACTACCTGATGTGTTCGTCAGATCAGGAAAGATGATCTCTGTTGCACCGCGGGAGAATTCTTTCGAACTGATCAGGACTGAATTTACTAATAATCTTTCCCTGCTTGATGAATTTTCTCCTGGAGAAAAGAGCATAGATTTATTTACACTATGATTTTATTCTTACTTATTTCAATTCCTCTTTTTCTTTTAATAATTGTTGCAGGTTATAATCTGTTAACAAACCCTCTTTTCAAAAGCAGTAAGTTTGATTCAATAAATCCTCCTCTTGTTTCAGTTTTAATTCCCGCAAGGAATGAAGAAGACAACATATCCAAATGTGTCAAAAGCATTTTGGATCAGACCTATACTAATATTGAGATAATTGTTCTTGATGATAATTCAACAGATAAGACATATGAGATCGCATCAAAACTTTTGCCTGGTGTTAAAAACTATAAACTGCTGACCGGTAAACCATTACCTGAAAATTTTCTTGGAAAAAACTGGGCGTGTCATCAGCTTGCGGAAAACGCTAATGGTCAATTTCTCTTATTCATTGATGCTGATGTAGCACTGCACAAAGACTGCATTGAATCTTCATTAAAATATTTTAATTCAGATAAGACCGATGTACTCACAATTTTTCCGACACAAAAAATCAAATCAACAGGAGAATGGTTGGTAGTTCCATTGATGAACTGGATATTACTTTTACTTCTTCCGCTTAACCTGGTTTTTAAATCAAGGAACAAATCTTTTATCGCAGCTAACGGTCAGTTCTTTATGTGGCGGAGATTTGTATATGATAAAACAGGCGGACACCAGTCTGCTTCAACAGAACTTGTTGAAGATATGTTTCTTGCTTCAAAAGCAAAACAGTTGAATTTTAGAGTGATGACTTTACTCGGAGGCGATTTAGTAAATTGCAGAATGTATAAAGGTCTGCTTGAATCAATAAACGGTTTTTCTAAAAATTTTTACCCCGGTTTTAGAATGCCTGCATTTTTATTTGCTGTTTTTATTCTTGTAATATTTTTGTTGAACGTTTTACCGTTCATTTTTGTTTTTGTCAACGAGATGTATTTCATTCCTATTTTGATGATTATCTGTTCCAGAGCATTTATTTCCATACTGAGTAAACAGAATGCAACAGTTAATATTATTCTGCATCCTTTGCAAATGCTGTTTATGTTTATCACAGGAATTTATTCAATGGTAATTTTCCATAATAAAAATATTGTTTGGAAAGGAAGAAAAGTTTTATCGTAAAAGCAGTACGTATTCTGATCGTTATTCTTTATTCGGTTGGGATCATAGGTCACAGCATACCCTCTTTACTTCCGCTAATGCTCACCTTAACTCCGCCTATTCTGCTCTTTACTGGTTTAGCAGTTACGATTCTTTCTGTCAGTAAGAGTAATAGTAAATTGATTGTTTGGATGCTGCTTACTTACATGATAACATTTACAACTGAAGCAATAGGAGTAAAAACAGGATTGATCTTTGGAAATTACAGCTATGGTGATTCCCTTGGTTTAAAACTTTTTTCCGTGCCTTTATTAATAGGATTCAACTGGTTGCTTATAATCCTGGGTTCGATTACAATAGCACAATCGATAGAAAAAAATCTTTATACAACTTCAGTACTTTCAGGAGTATTTTGTGTTTTGTTTGACTTAATGCTTGAGCCTGCCGCCATTGCTCTTGATTACTGGCGATGGGATTCAGGATCAATTCCTCTGAGGAATTATTATGCATGGTTCCTGATCGCGTTTATTAGTTCAATAATTTATGGCAAAATGAATATCAAAAACGACAACGTGCTTTTCAGATTTTACTTTTTAGTTCAACTGTTATTCTTTGTGATTCTTTCCTGGATATTGGGATAGTTTTATGGGTGTGATTTATGCAATAACTATAATTGTGCTTTGGTTTGTTCACCTCGTTTATATTTTTCTTGAAGTGCGCACCGATTTTATGTCTCCCCTTTTCTATGCTCATATCATTCTTCAAACTTACTTGTTCACCGGTTTATTCATAACCGCGCATGATTCTATGCATGGGAGTATTTCCACAAACAAGAAATTAAATACTTTAATCGGGGTTATATCCTCATTCTTATTTGCAGGGTTATCTTACAAAAGACTTCTTGACAATCATAAATTGCATCACAGGTATCCGGGAACTGAAAAGGATCCGGATTACTCAACACGCACACAAAATTTATTTTACTGGTGGGTAATATTTCTAAGTCATTATGTGTCTTTAATACAGATAATCATAATGGCAATAGTGTTCAACATTTTAAAACTTTTTGCTGATGAAATTTCAATAATAAGTTTCTGGGTTGCCCCAGCTATACTTTCAACAATTCAGTTATTTTATTTTGGGACTTATAAACCGCACATGGAACCGCATGATGAAAAAATGAAACCGCATAATGCAAGAACACTAAAGCGAAATCATATATGGGCAATGCTAAGCTGTTATTTTTTTGGTTATCATCTTGAGCATCACGAATCACCTTCAACTCCGTGGTGGAAAATGTACCGGTTAAAAAAGAATTGAATGTCAGCGTGTAACTGACTCAAGTGTGGTGAGCAGTACGTTTTTTGCGAAAGGTTTGACAATAAATTTATCGGCACCGGCTTCATAAAACTGTTTTATCTTGTCATCCATAAACTCACTTGAAAGAATAACTACCGGGCGTTTTAAAGGATCATGCTTTTTAAGATCCCTGCAGATAATCAGGCTCTGTTCCCAATGATTCTGGTTTACATCAAAAATTATTACGTGATAATCCTCTTTACTGATGTACTCAAGTTTGAATTCACGGAAGTTGTGAGCTTCAATAATGTGGGTACGTTTTAAATAGGCATTTAAAAGTTCATAAGATTCGCTTGAGTCATCTAGCATCAGAATTTTTTTCATCTCAGTATTCTGCTGAATCCTGATTGTGCTTTCTTCCCTTACCGCAGTAGAAGTAAGCGGCAGTGTAAAAGTAAATGTGGAGCCAACACCTTTTATACTGTCAACAAGCAAAGAGCCGCCCATTTTTTCGAAGTACCGCTTTGATAATGCAAGACCAAGTCCGTTGCCTTCAAAATTTCTTCCGATGTCCAGGTCTTCCTGGCTGAATGGCTGGAAAAGATGATCAAGATATTTTGATGAGATCCCGATTCCTGTATCTTTGATTTTGCATACAGCTATTCCACGATCTTCAAATACTTCTGTTTCAACTTCAATATATCCCTGCTGTGTAAACTTGACAGCATTGCTTAATAAGTTGTCGATAGCATTTTCAACGCAATGCACATCAACGTCAACAATAGCCTGAAGATTTTTATAATTCTTTTTCAATTCAATTTTTTTGGTGGCTGCAATTTTTTCGATCTGCTTTAAACTATTCTCAAGGATATTGATTAAATCCCTTGTCTCAATTTTCAAATTGTAGTTGCCGGCTTCAATCTGGGCAAACTCGAGCATTTGTGTTATACTTTTAAATAATCTTTCACTTCCGCTGTAAAGATTATCAAGATAAACTTTATCCTCAGAGCTGATTTTATCTTTCAGATTTTCTTTAATGATTGAAGAATAACCAAGAATTATATTGAGAGGTGTGCGTAGTTCATGCGATAGTACATTCAGAAAAGTATTTTTGAGTCGTTCGGATTCACGGTTCCCATCCCGTGCTTTCATTACTTCCTGCTCTGTCAGATACATTTCCGTCTGGTCATCGTGAGTGATCACAATATAAAACTGGTTTTCAATAAAGATCGGGAATATCTCTGTGCGGAAGACCGGAATCGTAATTTCTTTACTTCTTAAAAGTGAATCAGAGTAATTATCTACACGGAATTTCGTTTTTTCTTCAATCACTTTTTGAATGATTCCCAGCACACCATTTTTTCTCAGTTCACTATCGTCAAACACGGAATAGTTTTTAAGATCGTCAACTGTGTACCCCCAAAAGGCGATGTATTCATCATTCACATATACAATTTCACCTGCAGTACTCAGTACTACTACAGGAAAGTGAAGCTGCCCATAAAGTTCCTGAAAATATTTTGTGCCTGTATCATTCATAATCAAACAACCGGCAAAGTAAATTGAATAGCAGCTCCGTTCTCAACAGGCAAAACTTTTATATCTCCTTTATGTTGATCAATTATACTTTTGCAAAGAAAAAGTCCGTAATTACTTTTTTGTGAATTAGCAAGTTCAAATATTTTTTTAACTTTATCCGGGGGAAAACCAGGTCCGTTATCAGCAACTCTTACAACTATAAAATGATTTTCAACAAAAGTTTTAACAAGTATGGTTGCATCGCTCCGTGCGTCTGCAGAATTTGTGAACAGGTGAACAAGTAAATGCTGTATTTGTTCAGAGTCATACTTACACATCGGAAGCGGACTGAATTCAGTTGTAAATGTCATTGAATAAAATCTTTTTATCGGCGAAATATATTTTATCACTGATTGAATAGTTCTGTTCAAATCACCACTGTCTTTATTAAGATTCATGACAGAAGTTTCAAGTAATACCTGTGCATACTTTTGTATACTTCTGATGCTGTCAATCGCAACTTTGGATTTTAACTTAAGTCTGTCGAACAAAATCGGGTCAGCACTTTTATTCTCAGAGGATTCTTTCTGGGATTTTTCAATAGTACGCATCAATGATTCAGTTTCAAGCAGTGCAAGGTGAACAAGTCCCTGTAACGACTGACCGATTTCAGAATCAATACTGGATTTAAGAGCCTTTCTTTCTGCCTGGATCAATTGCGTATTAGCTTCCTGCAGTGCATTGTTAGCACTTATCTGCCCGTCGTATAACTGTGCGTTACGAATGGCAGTGGCTGCTTGTCCAGCAAGTATTTCGAATGTATCTGTAATTTCTTTTGCTTTTATTTTGTGGAGATGCTTGCTGTCAACATAAACAACACCGATTTTTTTATCACCGGTTATAAGCGGTGAGCATAAAATTGTTTGTAATTCAAGTTTGATAATACTTTTACTCGGATCAAAATTAGTGTCGCTTTGCGCACCCTCGATAAAGATGGACTGACCGGAAATAAACACATCTTCAACAACAGTATTACTTACCTGAAACAGATTTTCGGGAAGATTGTTTCCATTTGCGTCAAGCCCGATTTTGAATTCCAGTTTTCCGTTTTCATCTTTTAGTACAATGAAACCTCTTTCGGAATTCGTTATGCGTATTGAATTCTTCAATACCAACTCAAGAACATCATCAAGAATTAAAGACCTGTTAACCGAATTAACTATATCAAGAATCGATTCAAGGTTCTTTACTCTTTCAGACGACTCTTCGGGAGGGAGCTGATTTTTAAGTTCAGCATCCAGTTTGTTTTTAAATTCTGAAAATTTCATTTGCTCCCTTCAAACTTAGAAATTTCAATTGCAAACAATATAACTTTTTGAACAGAAATTAAAAACCAATTAGTACATATATAAACAGACATCTTACTTAATAAATGTTCAATTAATTCTTCAATAGTTTAAAGGAAAGGAACCATTCATCCGATTCACCGCCTTTATACCAGGCTTTTGCTACCCCTGCTGAAAATGTTGATTCAAGGTTAAACCAATGTTTGAAAACAAAATTTATCTGAGCGCCGGCATCAATGTACTTTGATGGTTTTTCCAGGTCGATTAAAAGTGTTTTTGAAAAAACCGAAAGATTTATGTTATCGATAAACTGAGAGGCGAACGAAATATCACCCGGGTGAATAGGTGGAAAATTATTTTCTAACAATAACTGACCAAAATTATCCGCAAAGATTGTATAAATCGGAACACCGGGAAATCTTAACAGGTTTCTATACTGTCTTACCGGAATGTTTTCCAGCTCCCTGTTTCCGAAACCGCCAAAGAAAAATTTTGCCTGAAACAATCTTTCATTTGGCTGATGATAACCTGACGCAAGTTTGAAGTGAAATACATTGTGTGATGCTAACCATACTGAGTAGTGATCCCATTCTGCAAAAATTTGTCCGGTTGCATAATATGTTTTTGGGTCTGACACAAAAAATAAAAATGAAAGATTAAATTCACTGCCTTCTTCATAATCCACACTGCCGACACTTCTCCTAAGGTTTTTTGAATTCAGATTCGTCTGTGCGACAAGAAAGTCCGGCTCAGAAACACGAATTGCGTTATCGATAAAATATTCTACTCCTGTAAAAACAGATACCTCTGTTCTTTGCTTAATCTTTAATGGATTATCATATATCCAGTAGTGATTGTGAGCAAAAAGAACTCTTGTTCCGAGCATTCCTTTCTTTCTTTTATTTACAAGGTCATAAAAGTCAGGCGCGTTGTGATTTATCCCGAGTTCAAATCTTTTCTTGTAATCATATTTAGCTTTAAGATGAAACATTACATCGTTTGAATTTTCTTTAAATGGTGAGACTCCCAACTCCATAGTAAAATCATGATTTATGATCGGGTCAGCAATGTGAGTATAAAACCCCAATACTTTCTGAGAAATAAATCCGCTTATAACTGGAAGAAAGGTGTTAATATCAAGATGCTCAAAGCCATTATATTCTTCTGCTTCAGATATATCAACAGGTATCTTTCCAGAAGAATTAATTACGAGATCAAGTACCTTTGGATCTTTGTCGATTACTTGTTGTCCAAGGTACTGAATAGCCGGCAAATGATCCGCTGGTTTATTAGCAATAACAACAGGAATAAATCCATCAGTTGAAAATTCAAATACAAAAATGGAATCCTTTGAAATTTCAATCGGTCTAAAATATCCTTTCAATGTATTCGATAGTGGTTCGGTTTTATTTTCTGATATACTGTAGCGATAGATATTGGAAACTCCGTTTGTATAAGCATTCCAGTAAATATACTTATTGTCCTCGCTCCAGGATGGATTCTCAGGTGACCCTGAGTTAGTAAGCACATCATAGGTGAAGATATCACCCTGTTTAAGTTTTTCTCCATCAAAAACAATTAACATCTGCTGTCCGTTAGATTTATGCAGAGTTGCAACAATCATAGTCCCTGAAAAATTCGAGGTAAGTTGTTGTACATCGTCACCTATATCAAATCCGATTAATTGTCTTATGGAATTGTATGGATAATCAGAATAAACAAGAATAGCTTTTCCGCCGTTGTGCTGAATCCCCCACAGCGCTTTCGTTGAAGGTGTCAGACACAAGTGCCCAATCCGTTCGTTCTCAAAAATCATTTTCTTATCACCGGATTTCAGATCAAGCACCCAAAGATCCCTGTAAAGTTCGTTATTATTTGTCGTATAAAAGAATAAATCATTTTGCGCATCATACGCGGTTGAAGCAACACTTATCAAACTCGGTGTCGGTAATGAAAGTAATTCAGATTGAGAACCATTGTGTAAGTTTATTGATCCAAGAGTCGCAAGTGAATTAGGGCGATGATATCCGAACAATATTCTTGAATTTTTTGAATCGAGATATGGCTGAGTAACCCAGCCAAAATTTTCGTTCCCTACTCTTCTTGAATCGGTCAGTCCGGAAGATTTTATGCGTTTAATATTCTCCTTCTGAAAAGCTATTTCGTATTCTGAAAATTTGTGCCACTCTTCATCAAATGATTCACCAAAAACATCTTCGAATTTGGATTTATATCCGGGATAAAATTCGGAAGATTCTGTTATGAACCATTTAAAAAGTTTGTCATAGCCAAACTTAATGTATAGATATGTCGCGAACCTGCCTCCGTATAAATAATAAAGAGTTTCCAGTAAAAAATTATTTTGTACAAGATCAGATTCAACTTCTACATATCCGCCAAAATTTTTGTCATCTGCTGCAATGCTGCGGAAATACATTTCATCAAAGTTTCCGAGAGTACGACCATAACCTCCGCTTAACCAGGTTTCAAGAAATACTGCGATGGATTCCTGATGCCAGCGCGGTGTATATCTGTTTGAATTCGTAAACAGACTTGCCAGTATAGTCAGTGGTTGAGGTTGTTCCGGTGCTACTTTAGAGAAAAGCGTTCTGAAAAATCTTTCCACTGATGAAGAATGATCATTGACGAGTATATGCACAAGTTCGTGATTTAAAATCCACTGGTACCTCTCATTGAGAGGTACATTTTCATAACCCGGTTCAAATGGTTCAATTTCAAGTCTAATAAAATTCAAAGGAACGGTTGTGGCTGCGCCAAAGCCATAATCATGAATATCAAATGTGGCAATAACAATTTTTTCTTTTGGCGAATAATTAAAAAGCTTACTAAGCAGATTGAATGATCTTTCCGCGGACTCAAGAATATGATCCGATAAATAATCATTTGATGATCTATAAATGATTTTGAAATTTTCACTTTCTTTAGTAAACCAGTTATCGTCCTTGTACAATTCCAGTTTTATAAAAAGGTCATTGTTTCCCGGCGCTTTAAAAATTTCACATCCCTGGTATTTGATATTTAGTTTTATTTTTAATTCGGAATGACTTTCATTTTTTGAAACTGACAATTCGGATAAAGCTTTTGAGTGTCGTTTGCCTTCAATATAGTTTGTATCTATACTCGTGCCCGGCAGTTTCACGACTAAAGAATTGCCATCAAAATGTGAAATAGCCGCAGAAAGTTTCTTGTTTGATTTTAGCTTAATAATAAAATTGTCTTCAGTCTCGATTAGACTTATTCCATAAACATCATAAAGGTTGTCACGGGATAAAATTCTTTGCCCGCCAATTTTATTGTCCTTAAACGAAACTAATAGAGTATTCCTTTTATCATTAATAGTAATCGAAATGTCAAAAGCAGTATTTAAAACATGAACAATTGATTTTAAGGAAATGTATATGAGTCCACGTTCAACAAAAACCGAAACCGGCATTTGTATGATTTGTTTAGTGGAATCAATATTATTTTCAATTGTTACAAAGGGATTTTTTGTAGTAAGGTTTATAGCTCTGTCACGGAATGAAAGCCGGATTTTGTTAAGTGCCGGTATAAAATTGTATTCTATATTTAGTGCTTCTGAAAGGTCAGTTACCGAAAGATAAACTATGTCTGATTTATAAAGAATGGGTATACTTTTAATGACTGTTTCATTTTCTGTAACTAAGTTTAACTTATCCTGCCCGATCAGAAATTGTGAGAAGAGAATCAATAAGAAAATGAGTTTATAGTACATTAATGCTGATTAAGATTTTCGGAATAAATTCGTACAACAATATTAATTTTTACTAATGAATATAAAAAAAGCCCTCAAAATTATTGAGGGCTCTCTGTAAAAAATACAGCTGATACTTTCCTAGGAAAAGATCAGTAGAGAATAATCTCAGCTAACCAAATACCTTCCGAGTGTATCAAGTTCGAAAGATAGATCCCATAAGGGTAATAGAGCAAGATGTCAAATCAACGGGTAAAACCTAATCGGGTTCCCATTTCTTCCAACTGTGAGTTAGACCTGGTGAATCCTAACCGAGTTCCCATTTCTTCCAACTGTGAGTTAGATCTGGTGAATCCTAACCGGGTTCCCATTTCTTCCAACTGTGAGTTAGATCTGGTGAATCCTAACCGGGTTCCCATTTCTTCCAACTGTGAGTTAGATCTGGTGAATCCTAACCGGGTTCCCATTTCTTCCAACTGTGAGTTAGATCTGGTGAATCCTAACCGGGTTCCCATTTCTTCCAACTGTGAGTTAGATCTGGTAAAACCTAATCGGGTTCCCATTTCTTCCAACTGTGAGTTAGATCTGGTGAATCCTAACCGAGTTCCCATTTCTTCCAACTGTGAGTTAGATCTGGTGAATCCTAACCGGGTTCCCATTTCTTCCAACTGTGAGTTAGATCTGGTGAATCCTAACCGGGTTCCCATTTCTTCCAACTGTGAGTTAGATCTGGTGAATCCTAACCGGGTTCCCATTTCTTCCAACTGTGAGTTAGAACGATTGTCAATCGCAACAGAATTCTCAATTGTAACTGAAGTCAGTTGAGAATTTGTTTGCTCTAATGCGGTTATGCCATTATTAGCTCTAAACCGGATTGCTTCTTCAACAGTACCTGTTGTTTGGGCGTATCCGCTGATGACACATGCCACTAGAAAAATAGTGGTCAGTATGAGTTTTTGCATAGTACCCCTCACACAAGTGTGAATATTTAGAAAAAATGACACGTTATTTAAGCATTAGCGGAGATAATAGGCGCAATCATCATACCATTAAGTAAAAAAATGGGAAATTTGCGAAAAAAAGCAGATTTTTGAATTGCTACATGTAATTATTACCTATACCCATCAGAAATAAATGGGTACATGTAATTAATATTTACAGAATTGGATGAGTTGTGAATTACAAAATAAACTGATGCTCGGATTAAAGGTAGCTTTTTATTTCATTTTAATAATAAATCAAGCTTAGGGCGTGAAATCCCCAGCAGCTTTGCTGTTTTTGATTTATTGTTTCCAAGTTTCTTTAAAACCTCACGGGCATAAATTTTTTCAAGATTTTTCAAATTTGTCTGCTCAAATAATAAATCAAGTCGTATAAACTGTGGCAGCCTGATTAAAGTATCTTTAAACTCCGGTGACTCAACAGGAATATTCTTAACAATATTTGAAAAGTCTTTAATATTCAGACTCTTTTTATCACTCAGCAGCACAGCCCGTTCGATAGCATTTTTTAACTCTCTGATATTTCCCGGCCAGGTATAATTTTTTATAAATTGTAAAACATCGCTATCTATAGATACTACTTGTTTGTTAAATTGTTTGCTATAGGCCTTTACATAAAAATCTGCAATCAGCAATGCATCATCATTTCTTTCCCTTAACGGAGGTAACTCCAACGAAACAACATTCAGCCTGTGATACAGATCTCTTCTGAAAATATTTTGCTCAACCAGTTCAAGCAAATTTTTATTTGTAGCAGAGATTATCCTTATATCAATTGGTAAGTCTGTTACCCCGCCTAATCTTCTGATAACTTTTTTTTCAATTACCCTTAATAATTTCACTTGAAGATTAAGAGTTAGATCCCCGATTTCATCAAGGAAAAGAGTTCCTTTTTCAGCGAGTTCAAACAAGCCCAACTTACGAGAGAGTGCGTTTGTGAATGCACCTTTTTCATATCCAAACAATTCAGATTCAAGCAGATTCTCAGGAATTGATGAGCAAACAATATCGACAAATGGAAGATTACCCGGATTGGTGTAATTATGTATTGCACTTGCCAGCATACCTTTTCCGGTTCCTGTTTCTCCAAGAATTACCACACTGATTGATCTGTTTTCAGAAACCCTTTTAGCTAATTCAACTATTCTGCTGAATTGCTCTGAGTTACCAATTATATTCTTAAAAACATTTTCCTTCTCTTCGATCGTAGGTTCTTTTTCATCAGTTATATAAGTTTTGTTTGAAATTAGTTCGAAGAGGTGATTGTTAAATCGGTATATCTCAAATGGTATGGTAAAGATATCATTAAACCCCAATTTGGCTATATAGCTTACAAGTGTAGCATCATTTTCGCGAATAAGAAATATGAATTTGTTTTTTAGTTCACTTTTCTTTTCAATAATTTTTTTTAAGAGTTGTGATTCAATTTCTTTTATCTGGAGAATGACTATATCATTGCTTTTAATATCAAATGATTTTGGATACAGAGCATTAGCCTGAATATTTCTGAAGGCGAGCTGTCTTATAGCATTGTCTATAACAGTTACATCTTTGTAATTAGAAAATACTTTTATCTTCACCGGGCGTTCAGCCATTTATATTGATCTCCCATGAATCAAATTTTAACAGTGTTTTTTTTCTATCGGCTTTATTAAGAAATTTTGAACGCAGATTTGCATCCTTTATTTGCTGAATCATATAATTCATAACTGATTTTGAATATCCGAACAATTCATTAAACTTGGTTTTGTTGCCGCGCACATAGTAAAATTCAGCAAGCGCATAAAGCACTTTCCAGGTAATATCAGTTATACTCACAGATTCAAGTTTTTCATAAGCCTGGTTTAGATAACTGAATGCCGGCTGTGGTAAATCTTCAAATCCGGATAGAGCTAATTCTGCCAACAGATAAAGTCTTTCAACTTCATGAATATTATGTGCTAAACATAAATTAATGATCGTCTTGTTATTCAGTTCTTCAGAAGCATGCGCGTACATTTTTCTCTCTAACAGATAATTGACTAATATAAATGTAAACTTTACAAAATTATATTTATCATCAAACTCAAAAAAATTATTGATCAGTTTTTTTAACTCATCTTTTATATCTTCATCCTTATTATTAATCCGCGTCAATAATTTTAGTAAATTGAAATTATTATAGTAACGATCCGACAACACCACTTTGTTTAAAACCTTTTCATAATCACTTATAGTTTTTTTTAACGACTCTTCCGAGTCAGAATAAAAATAAAATTTGCCAAGCGTAAAGAGCACATCTGCTTCAAGTTCATAATTTTCCATAAGAAAAAGAGAACGCTTTGCATCCTGCAGACTGTTGTAAGCCTCATCATACCTGCAGGTTTCAATATAAATTTCACTAAGATTGTTAAGCACATTACAATAGTTCATTTTGTTACCAATGCTGATGAATACGCCGCTTGCCCTGTTATAATTTTCTTCGGCTTCCTCATACTTTCCGATTCCAAAGTTATAAGCCCCAAGGTTCATTATGATCAGCGCTTCATATTCAAGATTGCCAACGTCTTCATTTGTCTTCTGTGCTTTGGACCAATACCTTAATCCCTCTTCTGTATTACCTCTCAGGTAAAACATATTTCCAATGTTGATTTCAATTTTTAATTGATTAAGGGATTGCCCTGCTTTTTCATACATTTCAGAAGATTTGATAAAATAACTGAGTGCAGTTTCAAAGTTATCATAGTGTGAATAAGCAATAAGACCAAGCAGGTTATTCGCTCGTCCCAGTGATTCATAATCCGCAAACTTACTTTGGATCACAAGTTCACAATTTTGTTTTGCACGGCTGATATTAGTAAGATCAAATTCGACATAAGCTAAATCAAGCATCAATTTTATTTTGTCAGGATTTTCTTCCCGGTCGATAAGCATACCTGACATTATTTCATGGGCTTCGGCTAACTGACCGGCTCCTACAAGTGCTTTGGCTTTAAATAATTCTATCTGGTCCTGTGATTCCAATGAGAAAGTATTTACATCAAGACCTTCAACTAATTTGAGTACACCTGTATGATCATTTAGTTTAGTTGATACTTTCAATAAAGCTAAAATAATTTTTTCTGTCTTTGGAAAACTTAACGGGAATGTATTTATGTGTGTAAGTAACTTTTTTTGATAGGAATGTGCCGAATGTTCTTCCGCATCTTCCACTTCCTGCATAAGGAGGCTGTAACTTTCATCGTACAAGCCGGCTAATTCAAACTGACGTGCTAATTCAATCCTGCCGATCTTAGCTTTATTTTCCCGAAGCCTAAACGCAACATTGCCGTGCAGTTCCGATACATTTTTGATCGTAGAATAAATATACTTTTTAAGTCCCGACGAAGTAAAAACCGGCTCAGATGATGCCTGATTATTTTGAAGAATATTTTTCTTTGCAAGTTCATCCAGCAGAATTTTTTCATCACTAAAATCACTTGGTATTAGAAATCTGAGTGCTTCGGAATTAACCGAAGTTTCAAATAATGACAACAGACGGACAAATTCAATCTCATCATTACTGAGGATACTAAGCCTGGCTTTATAAATTTCGTCATGAGAACTTTTTAAGAGTCGGATTATTTCTTCGGTCTTAAGCAGTTGCGGTAGTCCGGACTGATAATCAACTACTCCGAAAAGCAGAATGTCTTTCAAAAATGTTTCAATACTTCCGGGCAGCAAGTCAGCATAAAGTAAAATAAGCTGCCTGACTTCATCGGTTGGGAAAATTTTGTAGAAACTTTTTGCGAGATACTCCGAAAGGTTAGCATCAGTGAAAGGCGAAATATTTATTTCCTGAAGATTATTCAACTGTTCAGATGTGTAAGTGTAATCTGATTCTTCTGTTAGAATTACTTTCCTCTTATTCACCTGAAGTATCGGAATTATCTCAAGCAGAAGTTCCTGACTGGCTGTATCATATTTATTAAAGCCATCAAATACAAGAATAAAATCTGTTTCCGCTGCGATTAGAGAAAATATTTTTTTTACTTCGTATGTGTTGAAGTTGAGACCCGGACTCAACCAGTTACCTAACTGACTTTTTGTGCTTTCGGAAAGTTTCTTAAAAGAAGAAAGTTGATAGTAAATTTTCCTGATTACAAAACGTATAAATTCTATTCCGGTATTGTTATAAAGTTCATTTATAAGAATAACATTCTCATAAATCCTGGCAGCTTCTTCTGCCAGAAAAGTTTTCCCCATACTTTCATAACCGCGGATTGTAAATACCTCATAACTCGTGGCGTCGTGAATATATTTCCTTAAGATTGCAAGCACATCCCGGCGATTTGTAAATACTTTCGCTTTTAAAAAATCTTTTGTGAGCGATTTATCAATGGGGATATCAAGATCAATCAGAATATTTAGAACACTGTCGTACCTTTCTGCAGGATCTTTAGCAAGAGATTTTTGAATTACTCCGGGTAATTTATTATCAGGCGCGTAATCAGGAAAATCAAATTCAGATTCAAGGTGTGCTTTGTAAATCTGCAATTCATCAATTACATCGAACGGGAATTTTTTGTATGCCAATTGATATAAAAGAATTCCCAGTGAATAAATATCAACCCTGTAATCATGATCCTGTTTTTTTAATATCTCGGGGGCAATGTATTGTGCTGTTCCTTTAGGCTGATAGTTTCTTGTATCTGGAAGATGTTCAGCAAGACCAAAATCTATAAATCTGATTTCAGGTTTATCTCCGGTTTGCCTTACTAAAATATTTTCAGGTTTTAAATCATAGTAAATAAAATTTGACTGGTGCAGATAATGCAGTACTGAACAGATTTGTTTTATAATTTCATTCACATCATCCGGATGCAGATCAAACTTATCCAGTGATGTCGCTTCAAAGACTTCAAGCGTAAAAAAATAACTGCCAAACGGAATATCTTCATCATCGGAGGTGATCACATTACCGAGATCAAATACTTTAACAATGTTGGGATGATTCAATCTCTGCAGTGTAAAAAACTCTTCTCTGAATCCGAAAACTTCTTTTGAGTCATTATCCTGCCCTGAAAGAATTTTAACAGCTACATTCCTGTTTTCATTTTCAACATCACTGCAAAGGTAGACGGTGCTTCTGCCTCTCCCTAACTTTGATATTATTTCGTAGCGATTATTAATCATCAATTTATTCTTGGATTAAAATATGAATTAATTTTTCTTCCAAAGCTGTTAGCTGCCAGAAGAGTCAGCACCAACGCTATTCCCGGAAAGAATATTAACCACCATGCATTATGCATGTATTCCTGTCCGCTTTCAATCATTTTTCCCCAGCTTGGGTATTCAGCCGAGATACTCAAACCAAGATAACTTAAAGCTGATTCTGAAAGAATGACATTGCCAAACAGAAAAACAATATTGACCGTAACCGGAACCATAATAACAGGAAGAATCTCTTTCAGCAATAATTTACTTTTTGATAAGCCAAGCATATTTGCCGTAATAAAATAATCTTTTGTTTTTATTCCAAGTATTTCAGCCCGCACTATTTTGTATAGACTCATCCAGCCGCTTAATCCGAGTACAAGTATTACGGAAATAACCGAGTTTCCGAATAATGCAAGAATCAGTACAACAAAATAGATAATAGGGAATGCAAGAAACAGATCAGCCGTTCTGCTGATAATCGTGTCGGTAATTCCGCCGGCGTTGGCAGCAATAAAACCAAATACAAGCCCGAGTATCAATGAAATGAGCACTGCAAATATTCCTATCAAAAAAGAAATCCTGGTGCCATAGATTAATCTTACTAATATATCTCTTCCATATTCATCGGTGCCGAGCAAGAACAGTTTTGATCCCGAAACCGGCTTACCGCCAACTGTCTCTATTTCATTTTTTGAAAACTCTTTTGTTTTTGAATTCTGAAAAACAACAATCTTATCCGATACTATCATACTATCAAAAAACACATAAGAATTAAATTCATTTAGGAATGATAATTTTTTATTCAGTCCCAATACATCGGTTTTTTCGTTATCGCTAACTTTAAGAGTGATGTACTCAACCGAACTTCCCGGCGGTAATAACCGGGTCATTCCAATATTATTGGTCTGTTCCGGATTCTCAAATGTTATCAGCGATGAAAAAATGAAAGCAAAAGTTATCAGCGTAATGAACGACACCGTCACATTTATTTTTTTATTAAGGAACAAAAATTTCTTTTTGAAAACCATCAGACAGATTGGAATAACTATCAGCATCAAGGATTGAAAAATGAGATCAATGTGTTCAAACCCGAGTAAAGTTGAAGCACTAAATTCCCCGCTGGGTAATGAGCCGGTAACAAGAATAAAATAATACCATATTTCCAAAATTTCACTAAAGCGAAAAATATAAAGGACAAGCACAAACAAACTGATAAGATGCCATATTTTAATTCTGCTGATCAATTGAGAACTCCTGCAAGAAAACGTTTATCCATTTTCACTCTAACAATATCTGCCAGTAGATTTGCAGCGATCATAAAAAAGCCTGCGGTTATTGTACAACCAATAACAAGGGGATAATCTCTTGCCTGAATTGCATTTACTGTTAATCTTCCCATACCAGGCAATCCGAAGATAACCTCTATTATAAGAGTTCCTCCAAGTAGAATTCCCAGCTCGATCCCGGCGGCGGAAATCAGGGGATTGATAGCATTAGGTATGACATGCTTAAATAGAATTTTATTCTCCTGCATTCCGCTGGATCGAAGATTCATTATAAATGTTTTGTTGTAAATCTCGTTAACATTATCTCGCAGGTACTTATAAAAGATTGAAACTTCTATAAGCGACAGAGTTATAAAAGGAAGAAGCAGGTGTGTTACAACATCAGCAATCTTTCCAAAGAAGTTCATTGAATCATAATCAATTGAAGTTAGTCCTGATGAAGGAAGTATATTGAGTATTATAGAAAACAGATACACAAGAATAACACCGGATACAAAAACCGGAGTTGCAAATGAAGTAATCATAAAACCGGATAAAAATTTATCGAGGAATCCATTTAAATTCTTAACAGCTATCACTGCAAGATACAAGCTTAGTATTATCTGGATAAGAAAACTCATTGATGAAAAAATAAAAGTGAATGGAAGATATTCTCCGATAACTTTGATTACCGGCTGCCGGTATTCGTATGAAATGCCAAGATCTCCCCTTACAACATTCTTTAAGAAATTTAAATATTGAACATGTAATGGTGAATTTAACTGAAAGGATTCTTTAATTGATTCCTGCATCCTCTTATCCAGTCCCGGTGAAATATATTTACGCGAAGGATCACCGGGTGCAATCCTGACAAGGAAGAACACAAATGTAACAAGCAGGAATAATGTTACTGCTGAAGTGATGAGTCTGCGCAGTATTAAATGAGACATCCCGGGTTTCATAAATCTTATTTAATTAATTGACCAATTCCAGCAGTGATGAATAACCCCAAGCGGATTTATATCCGTGTTTTTTAGTTTAGAATTGTATACAACAATATTATCTATCCAGTAAAGAAAACATACCGGCTCATCATTATGAATTATTTTTTGCAGTTCTTTAACAACTTTTATTCGCTCGTCATAAGGAATTCTTTTTTCAAGCCTGATGATTAATGAATCAACAACAAAGTTTCTATAACCTGCAAAGTTTGCTGAAGTATTTTCAAGATCAGAGAACCAGAATGAACGCAGGTCAAGCGGTATCGGAACGAATAATCCAACCATCCAGGCGTCAAGCTTTCTTGAATACATATCTTCTATCATAACTCCAATCTCAACTGTTTGAAGTGTTACTTCTATCCCGATGTCTCGCAAATTATTTTTTACAATTGTTGATGCATAACTTCTTCTCGGATTGCCGGAAGGAACGTACAAAGTAAACCTGAATTCATTTCCGTTCCGTTCAACTATTCCATTATTATCTTTGTCCTGCCAACCGGCTTTTCTTAACAGAGTTTTTGCTGAATCAATATTAAATGGAAATGCTGCAACTGAATTATCCATTGCGTATTTAAACACCGGCGATACGGGACCGGACGACAGTTCTCCATAATCCGCTAAAAATTCATTCAGTATTTCTTCCCTGTTAATTGAATATGAAAGCGCTCTTCTTGTTTCAGCATCACTAAAAAATTTATTGGGTTTGAACTGCTTTGTTTTTTGATATTCTTCCGGATCGATATTATTCCAGCCTATATAGTCGTAATCTCTTCCGCGCACGGATTGTATCTTCAGATGTTCATATTTTTTTATTTCTGATATGTCATCCGGTTTAATTAATTCAGCGATATCTATTTCTTTATTTTTTAGTTGTGTTAATCTTGAGTTGTAGTCAGGAATAACTTTAAATACAATTTCTTTAATGCCTTCCTCTTCCTGTAGAAAAGAATTTTCATCAGCGGTTAATACTATTGACTGATCTTTCTGCCATCGTTCAAGTCTGTAAGGTCCGTTGGTTACAGGATTAAAGTTGATTTCAGCGGTGCCAATATCTTCTCTGTCAAGTTTTTCAAATATATGCCCGGGAATAAGCGGGAAAATAATTTCATAAAAAGTCGGTACAGATCCCGGAACAAAATTTATTTTAATACGGTAGGGATTTTCAATTTCAAAACTTTTTTCGAGATCAATACTTCCGTCGTTATTAAGGTACAAACTTCTGAATGAACCAAGAAGTTTACTCTGAATAACAGGATCGGAATACAACGCAAATGAGTAAACAACGTCTTCCGCGGTACATTTTACACTGTCACTCCACAGCACATCATCACGCAGGTTAAATGTTAGTGAAGTCGAATCAACATTCCACTCCCAGCTTTTTGCCAGCATCGGCTGAGGTATAATATCTCCGGCTTCCTCATCCCAGTCAAACGAAACAAGACTTAGAAACAACAACTCATTGATGTTTCCTTCATCAAGATTAAACGCAAACAGCGGGTTGAAAGTCTGAACGTCTGCCGGAATTCCTACAACTAAACGGTTATTAATAACTGGAGATTCTTTTTCACATGATTGAAAAACAATAAGGCAGGCAATGATGATAATCAACCCAACAATCTTCTGAGACATAAGTTAGAGCTCGGATTATTGTGAATAAATTTGCACTCAATTTATTATTTTGTTGTGTAATTACAAAAGAATTGATCAACACTTTATGCTTGAAGTCAATATCAAAAATATCTTTTTAAAACTGAACAAAAGTGAAAAGTTACTTCTTAAAGATATTGAATTCTTCATTGAACAAAATTCTGTCTATACAATAATAGGCAAAAACGGGAGCGGCAAATCAACAATTGCCAGACTGCTTATTTCTCTCCTCGATAAAAGATTTTATACCATTAATGCCAGAGTTCAATTTGAAAATAAAAATGTTCTCCTGTTCAATGAGCACGAACTATTAGAATACAGGAAGCACAAAGTTCGGTGTCTTTTCCAGGACCCGGTTAACAGTTTCGATCCGCTTAAAAAGTTCAAATATTATTTTGATCACTTCGCTCCTTCAAATAGTAATGTTGAAGAACTGTTTGATTATTTCAGGCTGGATAAACCCGGAAAGATTTTTGACAAGTACCCTTATGAAGTAAGCGGCGGAATGGCTCAACGTATCGCATTCATTCTTACTTTGCTGAGTGACGCACAGATTTTAATTCTTGATGAACCGACTTCAAACATTGATGCGGCGGTTTCAAACCTGCTTCTTATAAAATTGAAAGAATATATTTCCGGGCACAATAAATCCGTATTGCTTATTACACAAGACCTTCCGTTTGCAGAAAAGTTAAGCACGAAAACCGCACTGTTAAACAACGGATCATTAACAAAATTTTTATCTCCTCATGAATTTTTTGAACAAACTGAGCACGAACTAGTCCGACTTTACAACGACATAAAAGGAGATAAATGATTCCCGGGAATATCATGCAGCTTGATAACGTTCATTATGAAGTTGAAGCTTATGTGAACGGAAATAAAGTAAAGAAACAAATTCTAAAGGAAATTTCATTTAGTCTTAAAGAAAAAAATATACTGGGTGTAACCGGTGAGTCCGGTAGCGGCAAAACAACATTGGCTAAGATAATTGCGGGACTTATTAAACCAACGGGTGGAAAAATTCACTATAGTAATAAACTGAGTGATAAAAACTCACGTAACAGAATTCAGGTTTTATTTCAAAACAACGGTGACATTCTTAATCCATTCAGAACCATAGCACATATGCTTGACGAGGCAATGAAAATTGAAATCGCTGATAAAAATGAACGTGAGATTTTTAGGCAGGAACTTATCGATGCAGTTGATTTCTCCGAAAACCTGTTGGACAGAAAAGGTTTCCAGTTAAGCGGAGGAGAACAGCAGCGAGCAGCATTAATGAGATTGCTGGCAGTAAAACCGGAACTGCTGATCTTAGATGAACCATTTTCCGCTCAGGACTTCGAATCACAGATTTCTTTTCTAAAACTTTTTAAAGGAATAAATGAAAAGTTTGGAACAACTATCATCTGTATTTCACATGATATTCTTCTGCTTAAAGCCCTTGTTGATGAAGTTATTGTAATGTACAACGGCAGTATCGTTGAAAGTAATTCAGCAAATAATATTTTTTCTTTCCCTGCTCACCCCTATACAAAATTTTTACTTGACGCAAACAGTTTGAACCTGACGAAGGAAGAGTTAAAGAAGAGTTTCTGATGTCCAAAACCAATGCGATGAGAATATTAGAATCAAACAACATAATATATTCTTCTCACTCGTATGATGTTGACGAAGAAGATCTTAGCGGAATAACAGTTGCGAAAAAAATTGATGCTGAACCTGAATGCGTATTTAAAACACTTGTCTGCAGCAGCGATAAAACCGGTATTGTAATATTCTGTGTTCCTGTCACTGAAGAACTGAATCTGAAAAAAGCTGCTGCCTCAAGCGGTAATAAAAAAGTTGAGATGATAAAAACGAAAGAACTGTTTTCGCTTACAGGATATGTACGCGGCGGCTGTTCCCCCATAGGCATGAAGAAAAATTTTCCAACCTACATAGACGAAACCATATTGCTGTTTGATTATATCTACTGCAGTGCCGGAATACGCGGCACACAATTAAAATTAAATCCTTCCGATCTTATTTCATTAACAAACGCCGTTACCGCAGATTTGACCTAAGTTCTAAACACCTTCAAAAAATTTTAAATACTTTGCATTAAGTACCGGGAAAAATTATCTTTGAACATACACTCACCAAACTAGGAGTACTCATGAAAATATTTCGACTCTTTCCCGTTCTTTTTCTTCTTATCTCCTTTAATATTTCAGCACAACAGGATGTAATTATCAATCCGCCTTCACCGGCGCTGGTTGATTTCTTAGTTGTTCCATCTGATTATGCTAATACTCCGGGAACAGCTGCATTTACCGGTCCGCTTGCAACAACAGCGCGCACATATCAATTATTAATTGAAGAAAGCCTGCTTACCACAATTATCGGAAAGGAAATTCAGACAATCAGTTTTAGAATTCCTGTTTCAGCAACCGCGAACTGGCCCGCAGCAGAAACAATTTATTCCAGCTTTGATGTGTATTTAAGCGGAAGTGTTACACCAAGCGCAAGAAGTTTGACCTTTATAGATAATATTGTTGGTCCGCAAAAACTTTGTCGCAGCGGAAGTTTGACTATACCTACTGATTCCTACCCATTCGGTGGTTCGCCTGTTAACGGCTGGGGACGTGAAATTATGCTTGATAGTTTTTATTTATACACTGGCGGACATCTCCTGATTGAAATCCGTCACAGCGGATATACCGGTACATCGCGTTCACTTGATGCAATTGGAACCACAACAACAGGATACGGAACCTTGTTCAGTGCTTGCTGGCAAAGCGGTTACACAGCAACAACAGGACTTCAGGGTAACTTTAGTATTAATAGATTAGCTGCTGACGATCCGGTTCCTGTTGAACTTGTTTCTTTTACAGGCGATGTATTTAATAACAGTGTTAATCTCAGCTGGTCAACTGCAACTGAAACCAACAACAGTGGTTTTGAAATTGAAAGAAAACAAACCGGAAACGAATCATGGAATGTTTTAGGATTTGTTGAGGGCGCAGGTACAACAACCGAACAGCAAAATTATTTTTATGCTGACAGGAATATTACAGCAGGCACATACCAGTATCGTTTAAGACAAATTGATTTTGACGGAAGTTTTGAATACAGCAGTGTTGTTGAGGTTGAAGTTCTGACTCCAGCGGTTTACTCATTAGATCAAAATTATCCAAACCCGTTTAACCCTAGCACAAATATCATCTACAGCATTGCTGAAGCCGGATTTGTTAAACTTGCTGTTTATGATGCTCTTGGACAGGAAGTAAAGATTCTCGTCAATGAGTTTATTGAAGGAGGTCAGCATGATCTTTCTTTTGATGCTTCATCACTGCCAAGCGGAACGTATTTCTATAAGCTTGAAACAGCAAAATATTCTGAAACAAAGAAAATGTTATTGATGAAATAGTGTCTGCGCAGCAATAGAAATCCTTATGGGATTGATGAAATAATTGTTGGATAAAATCCTTTTATGAGCCGTCATCAGTAAAATGGTGGCGGTTTTTGTTTTGGGTAATGGCACACAGATGACACAGATAAAACAGATTTGAACTGATAAAAACCTTTGTGGGCTTTGTGAATTTTTCCTTGTGTTCTTTGTAGTTATTGTTTTTTTACCACAAAGTCCGCTAAGCTAGACTTAAGCTGATCTCTGTGCACAAAGAACACGAAGAATTATCTCTAGTGATTTTGAATTTGCTTTACCTTATGTTGAGGCAGAAAAAATTTAATAGATGGGTAGAATGAAAAATTATTTTTTCTTAATCCCGCCTCCACGAATGTTGCGGCGGGCAAGTTTTATCTTACTCTTATTCAGCATCCCTTCCTGCAAAGAAGATACACCCGTTATTCCTCCGCCGCCGCAACCAAAAATAACACTTACAGTTGATGACGTAAGCTGTACTGAAGCGTGGCTGAACTTGAAGTTAGAAAATATTACACTGCCAGTCGATTTGGAATTAAAGAAAGATAGCACAGTTGTAAAAACATTTCTTGCAATTAACAGCAATGATACTTCCCTTTATGTTGATTCACTCCTGCCAAACCAAACCTACAACTTCGTAGTTAGTCATTCCGGCTTGTCAGGAATCTCCAGTAATGTTGCAACCACCATCACGATGGACACCACCAGCCACAACTTTACATGGCAAACATTTGAGTTTGGGCAGCACAGCAGCAGTATACTTTATGATGTCGCTATAATAGATGAAAATAACATCTGGGCAGTTGGTGAGATATTTATGAATGACTCGCTTGGGAATCCTGATCCGCACGCATATAATGCTGTGCATTGGAATGGGAACCAATGGGAAGTCAAAAAGATTTCAGTACTATTTAGAGGAAATTTAATAACTCCACCATTGTATGGAATATTTGCACTTACTGATAATGAAATTTGGTTGTCATCTGGTGTACCAATAAAAGGCGACGGAATAAACTGGACGCAATATCATTTATTTGATACGGGAATTCTTACTCAACAAGATGGATATTTAACTAAAATATGGGGCTCTTCCTCGTCAAATATCTATTTTGTTGGAACACTCGGCACAATCGCTCACTACAACGGCAGTCAGTGGACAAAGATAGAAAGCGGGATAACATTAGACTTAACTGATATTTATAGCGATGCAGGCGGTAATGTTTATGCAGCAGGCGTAAATATAGCAGAAGTTAAGGGTGTAGTTTTAGAGGGAAATTCTAATCAATTCTCTGTTAAGATAACAGGAGAGATAATTGATGAAAGCGAACTATTTATATCAAAACTGTATGGTTCATTTGGCACAATCTGGGTAGATGAAAATGGTACAATCTATACAGGAGGCAACTTAATGTACCAGTTCAACAACAATCATTGGGATTACGTTCGGTCCCTGCCCGAGAATTTTCTCGGCGGAAATCCCGGCTCGTATTATAGAGGATATATTTCGACAATAAGAGGAAACGCTTCTAATGATATAGTAATAGCCGGAGGTCGAAATACATTAAAGCACTTTAATGGAATAAGCTGGCAGCAGTTAGGCTTGCCATATAGTCCTTCGAGTGTAATCAGGTGGGCTGGTTTATCAATGAAAGATAATAAACTGGTGGCTGCAGGTGGCAATGGTAATAAGGCTTTTGTAATGCTTCTTCTTCGGTAGTGAGTGTAAATTTTTAAATGTAAAAAAATAAGACGGATAGCTTTTCGGTTATTTTATGAGAACAAAATGAATTACAATCATAGCCCAATGAAAGAATTATATCTTAAGTGAGACTAAAAATACAACCCGTGCCAAATACCAATTGGAGTTAGCATTTTTATTTCAGTAGTTTCCTAAACATCTCAATATCTTCACCTGTAGTGATCTTAAAGTTCAGAGCTGATCCTTCAACAATATTAATTTTCTTTCCAGTTCGGCTTACAAGCATTGATTCATCTGTACCGTGAAAATTTTCTTTGTAAGCTTGGTTCATTGCTTTCAAAAGATCTATGTATTTAAAAATCTGGGGTGTCTGTACATAATAAACTTCATCACGGTTAAGATAAGATGTAACTGTTCCTTTCCCTTTTATCAAAGTGTCTTTGGCTTTTATACAGACAAGTGCGTTACCTTTTTTCCTTGCAACACTTATCGCGTTAGTCAAAACGTTTTGCGGAAGAAGCGCACGCGCGGCATCGTGAACAATCACAAGATCATTTTGTTTTGCATTGAGGGAATGGAGTGCGTTGAAAACCGAGTCCTGCCTTTCATTACCGCCTTCAACTAATGTGGATATTTTGGTGAGTTTGTATTTCTTTTTAAGTGAGATAAGTAAATCAAAATATTCAGGTTCTACTGAAATAATTATTTCATCAACAAGTTTATTTTTTTGAAATACCTGTAAAGTGTAAACAATAAGTTCTTTCCCGTTGAACTTCATGTACTGCTTTGGAGTTTTTAGTCCGCTGCGTTTTCCTTTACCGCCTGCGGGAATTATTGCATACACACTCATTGAAATTCCTGAATAAATTATTGATCGAATGAGTGAAAGGTTGAATGAATTTCTACATAAACTTTTTTATCATTCAACCAATCCCGCATTCCTTTTGCTTAGAGAATAAGCATAGCGTCGCCGTAACTGAGGAACCTGTAATTATCTTTCAAAGCTTTTTTATAAGCCTTCATAATCAGGTCAGTATCAGCAAATGCGCTTACAAGCATCATCAATGTTGATTCTTCCTGGTGGAAGTTTGTGATGAGCTTGTTTACAATTTTAAAATCATACGAAGGGAAAATAAATTTATCTGTCCATCCCCGGTTCGGTTTAACAAATCCATCCGCCGTAACACTTGATTCAAGCGCACGCGTGGTACTGGTACCTACAACAAACACTTTGTGTTTACCCGCTTTTGATTTGTTAATTACCTCTGCTGACTTTGCAGATATTTCAAAATATTCCGAATCCATTTTATGTTTTGTAAGATCTTCAACTTCTACTGGTCTGAATGTTCCCAAACCAATATGAAGAATTACAGGTACTATATGAACACCCTTCTTTTCAAGCTTCTGAAGAAGTTTAGTCGTGAAGTGAAGACCTGCGGTAGGAGCCGCAACAGCACCGTCAACACGTGCGTATACAGTCTGGTAATCTTCTTTGTCAGAAGCTTCAGGTTCGCGTTTGATGTACGGAGGAAGCGGAGTCAATCCGATTTTTTCAACAGCTTTAAAAACATTTCCCGGCTGATTAAATCTTACTGTTCTTCCGCGGGATGTTGTGTTGTCAATAACTTCACACCACAGTTTATCGTTAAAATAAATTTTATTTCCTATTCTTACTTTGCGTGCGGGATCAACGATCACATCCCAGATACATTCATCAGCGTTAAGCTCACGAAGCAGGAACACTTCTATCTTTGCGTTTGTTTTTTCTTTCTTACCATAAAGTCTTGCCTGGAACACACGTGTCTCGTTAACAACAAGCACATCACCCTTTTCCATATAGTTTGCAACATCGGTGAACACTTTATTTTCTATTTCCCCTGTCTCCCTGTCTATAACCATCAACTTTGCTTTATCACGCGGTGAAACCGGGTATTTAGCAATTGATGTTTTGGGTAAGTTGTACTTGAAATCTGATAATTTCATTCTTATGCCTTCTGCTTATTATTTTAATTTAGAGAAGATGTTTGTCAGTCTTCGCATAGCTGGGACTGACAAACATTATACTTCAACTTTATTTACTTACTTATTTTTTCTTTGATACTTTTTTCTTTGCAACTACTTTCTTTTTAGGTGCAGCTTTTTTAGCAACTGTTTTTTTAGATGCAGCTTTTGCCGGTTTAGCTTTCTTTGCATCTTTTACAACAGCCTGGGCTGCTGCTAATCTTGCTATCGGAACTCTGAATGGTGAACAGCTAACATAGTTCAAACCGATCTTGTGACAGAACTCAACTGATTTTGGTTCGCCGCCATGTTCGCCGCAAATACCGATTTTAAGATCAGGTCTTGTTCCGCGTCCGCCTTCAACTGCAATCTCCATCAATTTACCGATTGCTTCCTGGTCAATTGATTGGAATGGATCTTCAGGAAGGATTTTTTTATCAAGATATTCCGGTAAGAATCCGCCGATATCATCACGGGAAAAACCAAATCCCATTTGTGTAAGATCGTTTGTACCGAATGAGAAAAACTGTGCTGTTTCAGCAATCTTATCCGCTGTTAAACAAGCACGTGGAATTTCGATCATTGTTCCTGTTAGATGAGGTATTTTCTTCAATCCGAATTTCTCACAAACTTCAGCATGGACTTTATTAACTATATCATACTGATGTTTGATTTCATTAACGTGACAGGTAACAGGAATCATTATTTCAGGGAAAGGTTTTTTACCTTCTTGTAATAATTCTGCTGTTGCTTCAAATATAGCGCGAACCTGCATCTCTGTAATTTCAGGATATGTGATTCCTAATCTTACTCCGCGGTGTCCCATCATCGGGTTGTTTTCATGTAATGAATCTGCGCGTTCGTTTAATTCTTCAAGAGATATTCCAAGACTTGAAGCAAGTTTTTCTCTTTCATCAACTCTTGTAGGAACAAATTCATGAAGCGGCGGATCAAGTGTTCTGAATGTAACAGGATATCCGTCCATTGCTTCCAATGTTCCTTTAACGTCATGTTTAACGTGCGGGAATAATTCATTCAACGCATCAACTCTTTCCTGTTCGGATTTTGAGTGGATCATCTTACGAAGTTTAAATAATGGTTCCTCAGAATTTTTTCCATAGAACATATGTTCTGTTCTGAATAGTCCGATACCTTCAGCACCGAATGCTCTTGCTCTTGCAGCATCTTCCGGAGTATCAGCATTTGTTCTTACTTTTAATTTTCTAACATCATCACAAAGTTTCATGAAAGCCTGGAAATCAGGATTTTCATCAGCAGATTTTTTCATCGGTAATTCACCGGCATAAACAGCACCTTTGGTTCCGTTCAATGTCAGCCATTCACCTTCTTTAATTGTCGCTCCGCCAACTGAGAATGTTCTGTCTTCATAATTAATCTTTATACCGCCTGCACCAACTATACAGCATTTGCCCCAACCGCGTGCAACAAGTGCTGCGTGTGAAGTCATACCGCCGCGTGCTGTTAATATTGCCTGAGCTGCTCTCATTCCTTCAATGTCTTCAGGATTTGTTTCGTCACGGACAAGAATAACTTTCTTTCCTTCTTTTGCCCATGCAACTGCATCATTAGCTGAGAACACTACCTGTCCTGCTGCGCCGCCGGGTCCTGCGGGTAATCCTTTTGTAATCGCTTTTGTTGTAAGCTCAACAGCAGGATCGATAATCGGATGAAGAAGTTCATCAAGCTGTGAAGGCTGAACTCTCATTACAGCTTCTTCTTTTGTGATGAGTTTTTCTTTGTACATATCAAGAGCCATCTTAACTGCGGCAGGTCCGTTACGTTTTCCAACGCGGCACTGCAGCATATAAAGGATACCATCCTGAATTGTAAACTCAATATCAAGCATATCACGATAATGTTTCTCTAATGATTTCTGAATACCATGAAGCTGCTTGTAAGTTTCCGGCATTCCGGTTTCGAGTGATTGCAGGTGTTCTGTGTGTTCGCTTTTTCCAACTTCATTAATTGGGTTCGGAGTTCTGATACCTGCAACAACATCTTCACCTTGTGCATTTGTCAGCCATTCACCGTAGAAATAATTTTGACCGGTTGCTGGATTACGTGTAAATGCAACACCTGTTGCTGATGTATCACCCATATTTCCAAATACCATTGACTGAACATTTACTGCTGTTCCCCAGTCATCAGGAATTCCTTCAATTCTTCTGTAGGAGATTGCACGTTTACCCATCCAGCTCTGGAACACTGCTGAAACTGCGCCCCAAAGTTGTTCCATTGGATCTTCGGGGAATGGTTTACCAAGAACTTCCTGAACTTTTGATTTATAGATTTCAATTAATTCTTTAAGATCATCTGCTGTTAAGTCTGTATCAGCATGAACGCCGCGGGCTTCTTTCATTTTGTGAAGTTCTTTTTCAAGCTGTTGTCTTACGCCTTTTCCTTCGGCAGGTTCGATGCCTGCGGCTTTTTCCATAACAACATCACTGTACATCTGTATCAGGCGGCGGTGTGAGTCATAAACGAATCTTGGATTATTTGTCTTTGCGATCAAAGCTTCGCGTGTTTCATTATTCAAACCAACATTAAGAATCGTTTCCATCATTCCGGGCATTGACGCGCGCGCACCTGAACGTACTGAAAGCAATAATGGGTTTTGAAGATCACCAAACTTTGCGCCCATTTGTTTTTCAACTTTTACAAGAGCTTCTTTTAATTGTTTGTCGAGTTCTCTCGGATATTTTTTATGATTCTTATAGTATGCGGTACACACTTCTGTAGTGATTGTAAAACCTGCAGGAACCGGTAAACCGATGTTCACCATCTCTGCAAGGTTTGCTCCCTTACCGCCGAGCAAGGATTTCATCTCAGCTTTTCCTTCAGCTTTTTTCCCGCCAAAGAAATACACGTACTTAGGACTCTTTGCCATTTTAATTATTCCTCCCTATTGGATTGTCTTTGTGTTTATCATTTGTCGTAGCATTTTAAGTTACGTCAGTTTGTTAATTATAAAGTCTCTGAATGATTTTTCATCATCAGGTACAATTTCTATTTTAAGATAAAAGATATCTATATCATCAAGCTCTTTTGAAAACATTGAAAGTTTAACTGCATCTTTTTCAGTAGTTACAACCGAATGTGAATTCGTTGCGTAAAATTCTTTTCTTATTCTCTGCACTTCTTTGAGCGTATAATTTTTGTGATCCCTGAAAATTATTTTGTTGACCGTTTCAACTCTTGTCTGCTTAAGTGCATTGAGAAATGAAAACGGGTTTGCAACACCTGATACGACCAGACTTTTTTGACCTTCAAAATCCTGGAGATCATAACTTGTTTTCTTTTTTACATCAACAAAGGAAACAGCTTTATATTTTGCTGTAAAAATTTTCTTTCCTTCAAAATATTTTTTTAGCTCAGAAGGGATTTCTTTCTGTTCCGAAAATTTTCTGTTGATGATTACTAAATCGGCTCTGCTTATTGCCTTAAACGATTCTCTCATAGAACCGGCAGGCAGTAGTTTTCTTCTGAAATATTCCGGCTCGGTTAAAAATCTTTGTTCACAAATCAAAACATTTATGTCTCTGTAAATCCATCTATGCTGATACGCGTCATCAAGAATTATAACTTTAACATTTGTATCTCGAATAAATTTTTCTGATCCTTTAACCCTGTTCTCGCTAACGGCAGCAGGGACTTTACATTCAATCGCTGTCTGGTAAATTTCATCTCCGCATTTACTTACTTCAGTAAGAGTACTTTTGCCGTCACTTACCAGAAGATAGCCGCTCGATTTTCTTCCATACCCTCTGCTTAATACTCCAACATTCAATGATTCATTCTTTAAAAGATTCGACAGGTAGATAACAGTCGGAGTTTTACCGGAACCGCCGACAGTAATATTTCCAACCGAGATAACTTTCGCATTTACTTTTGTTGATTTGAAAATTCCTTTGTCAAAGAACAGGTTGCGCACATACATCACAAAGCTGTAAACAGGCACAAACGGAAGCAGTATAAATTTTAACAGATCCATTTCTTAACTAAATATTCCTGCTTCATCCTGAAGTTTATTTAACATACTTTCACATTCATTTATTTTATCCGAAGTCTCATCATAACTAAGTGATGAACCAACATAAACCGGATCAGAATAAATCACCTTTGCTTTTGAAAAAAACTTAGGCACCTGGAATTTATCCCAGCTTTTTAATATTCTTTTCTTTTCAACCCCTACACCCATCAGCACCAAAGGGACGTTCCCTTTTTTGGCTGTTATAACCGCGCCTGCTTTAAATTTAAATTCAGGACCACGCGGACCATCAGGAGTTATGAGTAAAGGAATTTTATTTTTTACATGATCGATCATAATTCCAAGCGCAACTTCTCCGCCTTCATTGCTTGAGCCGCGTACAACTTTATAATTCCATTCCTTTAAAACCTTTGCAAGCAAGTCGCCGTCTTTACTTTTGCTTGTTAAGCCTGCAACATTTTTATTTTTGAACAGGAACCAGGGCAAAAGCATTGTTCCATGCCAGAAGGCTAGCACATAAGTTTTACCTGCTTGCTCAAGTTCATCAATTACATTTTTATTTTTTTCAGTTATTCTCAAAGAACCACAAAGAAGTTTTAATGCTGAAACTAAAATTATGTTCCCGATAAATCTTAATGTATCCTGTTTTAGCTTCTTAAAACTCATTAACAAATTTCATGATTGAAAGCGCAGCTTTACCTGATGCACCTTCGCCGCCTAATTTTTCTTTTATTCTACCAAGTCTGTTTTTTATATTTGAGTAGCGTGATTCATCTAATAATATTTTCGATGTCTCAGCATATATGATCTCAGATTTTACTTTATCCTGAATTAGTTCAGGGACAACTGAATCACTCAGAATTATGTTTGCCATTCCAATGTGTTTAAGCTTTACAAGACTTTTTCCAATCAGGTAAGTGATCATACTTGTCTTGTAAACAATAATCATCGGGAGTGACATTATTCCAGCTTCAAGTGTTGATGTACCTGATTTTATTATCCCGAACTTTGCATGCTTCATTAAATCGTATGTAAAACCTTTAGCGATTTTGAATGCGCGTTTATCAGTTAACGAATAAAGTAGTTCTTCACTAATATTTTCTGAACAGGCAACTACAACCTGCAGATTAAAATCTTCAGCTAACTTTATTGCCGCCGAGATGGTCTCAGAAAAAATTTCTTTCACTTCATTTTGCCTGCTTCCGGGAAGCAGCAATAAAATTTCTTTTCCCTTTTCGAGATTTAGTTTTTCATAAAGATCCTCTTTACTCAAAAAGTTATAAGCATTAATCCTTTCGATAAGCGGATGACCAACAAACTCAACATTCATCTTTTCACGTTTATACATATCTTCTTCAAAAGGAAAAACCACAAGCATTTTATCAACAAGCTTTTTGATCTTTTTAATTCTTCCGGCTCCCCAAGCCCAAACCTGCGGCGAGATGTAATAAATTACATTCACATTTAACGCCTTTAGTTTTTTTGCAATGCTTAAATTGAATCCGGGGTAATCAATAAGAACTACATTCCTGATATTATTTTCTTTTACAAAATTTATAAGTCCCCTCTGAACTTTTTTTATGAACGGCAGATGTTTAATCACCTCAACAAAGCCAAGGAAAGCCATATCGTGAATATGATAGAGAAGTTTCATTCCAGCGTTCTTCATCCTGTCCCCGCCGATTCCGGATATCTGAATTGAAGAATTAATTTTCTTCAATTCTTCAACAAGTGAAGCGCCGTGAAGATCACCCGAAATTTCACCTGCTATTATCATCAACTTTTTCTCTGACATTTATTCACTTAAATCAGTAAATCTTTTTGTTATAATCTTCTTAAGAACCAGATAATTAAAATTGTAACTGCAACAAACATGAATGCCTGGAAACTTCTTCGTTCGGATTTTAATCCCGCTTTAAAATTAAACGGCGGCTGTTGTACTGATCCCGATTTATATTTTGTTAAGCGTGGAATAAATCTCGGCACATTCTTAGTGTATTCTTCATAGCCATTGCTGAATGCTTTCTTCAGGTATTGTTCTTCTTCTTTGACAATGAAATGATATTGAAGATAAAAGAAAACTAATCCTGCAATCTGCAGGTAAGGAAAAATTGCAAATGACATTATTCCAAGTCCGGTGTAGATAAGAATGTTTCCGACATACAGCGGGTTTCTTACATAAGCAAACGGTCCGCTTATAATCAAAAAAGTTCCGCCGACATTACCGGTTGTTCTTGTTTCGCTACCAGCCCAGCTTACCCCCCATAGTCTAAGTCCTTCACCTGCAAGAGCGATTATGAACCCTGCAATCAGGCTCCAGATGTTGCTGTTATTATACAACAACATAACAGCCAGGAAAGGTAATGGTGTGTAACTTCTGTACTTAAAAAATTTTGCTGCAACGTTAGCCATAAATTATTTCCGCATCCATTTTACTTCTGAATAAATATATACCAGCATCATCATTCCATCATATAAGCATGTTTTCGTTTGATTACCGCCTGGTGTCTTTTCTTCAATCTCTTTTTTGAATTCAACTCTTCTAACTTTTTGACAACATCACTAAAATTTTTAAACGGGAAAAAAGTTATACGTTCCATTTCACAAAATCTTAGTAAACTGTCCTTTGCAAAAACGTAATCACAGTACTGTACTGTTTCATTATCCGATAAACCATCACCGATAAAAACCGTAAAGTCATCTTCGCTGCTGTGTTTAAGGATATGATTCCATTTACAGTTTGCAGATGAAATACTCATTTCATCTGAATAAGGAAATTCAGGGTGAAGTTTAAAGTCATGTGATATCGAAAGTTTATTCGAGAAATATCTTATGTCATTCAATCCTGCTTTTGCAAGAACTCTGTTTATGTAATAATCAAAACCGTCACTGAGTATTATCATCTCAGAATTCGTATCTGAAGAAAATTTCACCAGCTTATGAAATGTGTCATCGATTTCCATTGAATCAATAAAGTTGTTGAACTCATCAATATTTATCTGACCTGTGGTTTCGCAAAGCTGAACCCAGCATTCTTTGGCGGATATTTTTTTTGTTAGATAATCTGAAATAATTTTATCTGTCTGTTCAGCGTTTCCGAATTTCCTGAAGATCATTTCACCAACATCCTGCTTTGTAATCGTACCATCGAAGTCAACAAATATTTTAAATACTTTATTCATTAATTATCGGATCATTTAACTTTAGCTTTATTCATCATTTAGAGACAACCATTTTTTTAACTTCAACAACATCACCGGCTTTAAACCTGTAGAAATAAATTCCAGAGGGAATATCTTTTGCGACAAAAGTAATTTTGTTAGTTCCTGCAGGGAATTTTTCCTTAACAATCTCGCCGACTTTCTGAATGTTAAGATCAAAAAATTCAACCGTCACAAGCATTTCGGCAGGAAGATAAAACGATATCATTGTTGAATCGCTAAAAGGATTGGGGATATTCTGCGCAACTGTTATCTCAGAAGAGTTTTCAAAATAATTCAGCCGGATAATTTCCGAGGTTTGTGTAAAATTTTTAGAACCGCTTTGAGTAATCCTGTAATAGATGGTTCCATTTTCCAGCGGACGGTCGTAAAAAGTATACTTGTTTAAATCCTTACTTCCGGCGGATGGTATACTGCCAACAATACTCCAGTATGTACCTGATTCATCGAGCTGATTCGTTCGCTCAATATTGTAAGTTGTGCCCTGTCCTTCGTTGGCTGATTGCCATTTTATCCTTACTGAATCCCCAGATATTTCTGTACTGAAATTTGTTATTTGTGAAACAAACGTACCGCTGCTGAAAATTTTCTGAGCATAAATATTATTTAGTTTTTCTCTTTTGTCTTTAAATACAATTATCGCTCCACCGATTCTGTCGGGAAGAATTGACAAATAACTTTTCAAGGAATTTGTATAAGTCCCTGCAGCAATTCCATTTTCATCCCAGACAAATCCGCCATCGTTATTAATTTTCTGAACGTACACATTGCCATAGAGAGAGTCGATCCGTCTGTCTATCCAGGTTGTTATGATATCACCATTCTCATCACCAGTAATTCTCTGACCAAACTGATCGCCCTGCAAATTATTTACATTAATACCCGGTTTCTTCCAGAGCCCTTCGCCTTTAAAATTATACTTTTGAACAAAAATATCTTTGGAATTATTTGATTCATCTGTCCATGAAAGAAATATCTCTTCACCGGAAATGAATGCCTGTGGATTTGTCCCGCTGACTGATACCTGCAGACTGTTTTCTTTCCACAAAAGTTTTCCCGATATATTCAAAAGCTGATGTTTAATATTAGCATCACCTTTATGTAGCTGCCATAAAAGATAAACGTTGTTGCCGTCAGCTTTATAAACTGAATACTTGAGTACATTTGAATTTTGTCCGGTTACTAAAAGCGGCTTTTTGATGAAAGTCAGTTTATTAGACGCATCAATGTGCTGTGAATGAATAAGAGTTTTGTTATTGATATTTTCTGTCCAGAAAATAAAAGCACCACCTGAATCATCAGCCACTATGGACGTAAAACTTTTCCTGTTGCGGGAGTTATGAACTTTAATTCCATCGCCGGGCAAAAGTAATCTTCCATCAGCTGAAATTTTCTGGATCATAATTGAAGACTCTGACCCGGTTTCGCTTGCTTTAGAAACATATGAGATGAATGACGTGCCTTCATTGTTACATTGTACTGCATAATCGGATGCGATGGAATTAACACCGGAAACCTGCAGTCCATTCTCTCCCCAGAGCAAGTATCCTTTTATGTCCACGCGCTGAACAAAAATTTGTCCGATTGAATTTGCTGAATAGTCTTTCCAGGCAACCACCATTGTATTGCCTGACCCGGTGCTTCCAACAGGTTCTGATTTTTTAATTGAAGAAATTGTAACTGACTTTCCATCAGCCCTGAACCCAGGGTTACCGCCGTTATCTATATGAAGGAATCTTATTTCAGGAGTACCTGCAATCTTGGAATCTTCCCATAAAATAAAAAAACCTGAACCGCCGTCACTCAATGTTGAAATATTTATAGGGTCGTTAGAGTTTACCACCAACTGTGTGTTAGCCGAAGTATTATTAGCCCACTGTCCTAATGCTGCGGTACAAAAAACAAAAAAGAAAATTATTACACCCGCATATTGAACTATAAAATTAATATTTCTTTCATTCTCGATGAATGTCAAAGTTGCGTATGTATTATCAGGAAACAAAGTTCAGGTCCTCATTAAATCTTACACTAACTAACTTGGAAATACCTTCCTCCTGCATCGTAACACCGTATAAAGTACTTGCGGCTTCCATCGTTCTTTTATTATGCGTCACAACAATGAACTGAGTATCCTTACTGAAGTCTCTGATAATTCTTGTAAACCTGTCGATGTTTGCGTCATCAAGAGGCGCATCAATTTCATCAAGGATACAGAACGGACTTGGCTTAACAAGATAGATTGCAAATAACAGTGCAATAGCAGTCAAAGTTTTTTCACCGCCGGATAAGAGTTCGATTGATGTTGGTCTTTTTCCTTTTGGTTTTGCTATTATCTCAATCTTTGCCTCAAGAGGATCAGCATTTTCTTCCATCCGCAGGTCAGCTTCATCGCCGGGATTAAAAAGTCCGCGGAAAATATTTATAAAGTGCCCGCGTATTTTTTCAAATGTTTCCATAAACTGGCTCTGGGCAGTAGTATTAATTTCCTCTATTGTCCTTACAATATCTTTTTCGGACTCAACAAGATCATTGCGCTGCCCCATTAAAAAATTAAAGCGTTCCTTCTCTTCTTCAAACTCAGAATATGCTAACAGGTTAACAGCACCAAGAGACCTGACTTGTTGTTTTAACTGATGAACCTCTTCTGTCCTTTGTTTAAAATCAAATGTCTGCAGATCATCAAACTGTTTCAGTTCAACTTTAAGCGAATAATTTTCCTGAACATTCTGAAGAAGATTTTCTGTCTTAATCTCAAGTTCATTCAGCCTCATATCTGATGAATGTATTTCATCGAGTGTTTGTTCTCTCTGCTTCCTCAATGATGTTGAGTGAGATTCAGTTTCAGAAATGGTATTTCTTACGGCAGTATATTCCTGTGAAATATTTTTTTCTTCATCATTCAGAACAGACTTAAGAGATTCAAGCTCTGATAATTTTTTTTGTTCTTCGGAAAGAACCGAGGCAAGCAAAGTTAATTCTTCATTTGAAGCCGAGATATCATCAGTCCTTTTTTGAATTGAACGGCTTGTCGCTTCAATTGATTCCTCAGCGTGCTTAACAGAATTGTTAATGTTCTTTAATTCACCGGATAATCTTTCCAGCAATAAACTAATTTTGTTTCTTTCTTCGATTGCGGAATTGAACGAGGCTTCACTTAACCCGAAATCTTTTTCTAGATCGTTCAGTTTTGTATCAATTGATAATTTTATCTGCTCAAGATTATCAAGTTCGGACTTAAGTTTATTCTTTTGGTTATCAAGAGAATTTGATTCCGCCGCAAGCTCATTTATTTCACGTCGTGCTTTTTCAATTTCATCCGATGCACGGTCCTTTTCAAAACCGAACTGTGATATTTGCTTTTCAAGATTAGCAATATCGTTAACAAGCAGTCTGCCTTTTTCTGAAAGCACTTTCAGATCAATACTATCAATCTTTTCTTCTGTCTCTTTAATTTCATCTCTCAACTTCCCAAGTATTTTTTCTTTAGCGGGAAATTCATTTTTAAGATTTTCAAGTAATTGCTTTCTTCCGAACAATGAATCATCAGGCTTTGGTTCCGAGCCGGCTTCAACAATTCCGGATTTATCAAGGTAATCACCATTCAATGTGGTGATAGTAAATGAAGGATATGACCTGTGAAGATTTAACGCCGTCTCCAGTGTATCGACAATAGCAATGCCGCTTAGCATACTATCGAAAAATGGTTTCCACTTTACATCAGTCTGAATACAATCTTTTGCCCATGCTTTGAACCCGGTTTCACCTGAAAGTTTTTTTGCTTTTCTTGATTCAAAGTAATCACTGAGACGCTGTAAAATATTTTTCTTGTTTTGAATGTCCGGATCAAGTATCAGAAACGACGCTTTGCCGACTTTATTTCTCTTTAACTGCTGAATGCCTTTTCTCAACTCTTCAACAGACTCAACCAGAAGATTATTAAGATTATTTTTAAGTGCAGCCTCAACAGCGAAACGTAGTTCATCAGAAGCATTACCGGCATGTGCAACCAGGGTTTTATCACTTTTTGACCAGCCGTTATTTTCAAGCAGGTATTTTGCACCCTTTGATATGCCTTCAAGATTATCAATAAGATTTTGCACAAAACTTATTTTCTCTTTGAGCGCATTTATCAGACTTTTTTCTTCAAGCTCTTTTTCTTTAAGTGGTGTTAGAGCTTTTTCCAGTTCTTCTTTTTCCTGCTGCTTTCTTGTGTAAAGAAGTTCCGTTTCAGCAAGACGTTTTTCTGTTTCTGATTTTTCATTAGAGAGGTCTTCAATAAACCCGACTGTCTTTGCGATGTTACCTGTCAAAGAAGATATTTTCTCATTCAGTTTTTGAATTGAGTTATTCCTGCTTTGAAGAGTAGATTCAATATTGGAAAGGTCATTTGATTTGTTTGCAATCTCTTTAAACTTTTCAAGCTGATCTTCTGTGATGTTCTTGAGTGAGGATCTTTTTTCGTCGAGTTCAACTTTTAATGATTCGACATTCAGATTCAGTTCCTCTTTTTCTTTTTCAGCTTGCCCGATCTTATTCCTGACCGAATTCATTTCCGAATCAGAATTATTTATTAAAAGTCTGGAGCTTTCAAGATTTATCTTAAGTTCTTCAATTTCTTTTCTGAATCGTTCAATATTTTTTTCTAAAGATCTGTTCCGTTCTTCTGATAAGGATATCTGGTTCTGGGAGTTGTAAATTTTTTCTGTCTGCAGGTTCAGCTCGGTTTGCTTTTCCTTAAGCTTTGATTCAAGCGCTAACAGGTTTGATTTTACTTCTTTTATTTCATCATCCAGCCTTGAAAGTTCTGATTCCAGCGAAAGCTTTGTTTTAAAATTCTCTTCCTTGCGTGTCTTTGCTTCTGACTTCTGAAAATTGAACAAAGCCAGTTCACGTTCGGCAAGATCAAGTTCAAGCTCTCTTAATGTTGATGAAATCTTATTGTACCTGTCCGCTTTTTTTGCCTGACGTTCAAGTGAGTTAACTTTCTTTTCAACTTCGGACACAATATCATTAACTCTTGTAAGATCGGCTTTCACTTCATCGAGTTTTCTTAACGCGAGTCGTCTGCGAAGTTTGTATTTATTGATTCCCGCAGCTTCTTCAAACATTATTCTGCGTTCTTCCGCTTTACTGCTAAGAATCGTCTCAACCATTTTCAATTCAATGACTGAGTACGCGTTAGCGCCTATTCCTGTATCAAGGAAAAGGTTGGTTATATCTTTAAGCCTGCAGATATTTTTATTAAGCAGGTATTCGCTTTCGCCTGAACGGAATATTCTTCTTGTTATTGTTACGTCTGTGTATTCGGTGGGAAGTATACCTTTTGTATTTTCAATTGTTAGCGATACTTCAGCCATGCCCATTGGTTTGCGGCTGGAGGTTCCGTTGAAAATTACGTTTTCCATTTTATCGCTTCGCAAAGCACCGCTTCGTTGTTCACCAAGGCACCATCTTATAGCATCAACGATATTAGTCTTTCCGCATCCGTTAGGACCTACGATGGATGTTACTCCTTCGTTAAAATTGACGGTCGTTTTTTGTGCGAACGACTTGAAACCTAATATTTCTAATTTAGATAAATACAATCGTCTGACTAATGAATAATATTATATTGATCGAACACAAAGCCGAGGTATTGAATTACGGAGTTATTAATTTCATAGTACACAACTACAAAACCTGCTATCAGCAGTACAGCTATGGCACTATAGAAATAAACACTGCCGGGGTTGACATCGAATATAACGTAGATACCTTTAATAAGCCTGTAGAAAATCCAAATGGTAAAAAGAATAAGTGCGACATAGATGTAAATGTTTGCAACTTCAGCGCTAAGTAATCGATACAAAACTATGCCTACAGGAATGAGCAGCACTAAAGGAAGGTATGACCACGCAACTGTGAAGAATACACTTGAAAGGTAAACACGGTTCCTTACAAAAAATGAAGCCAGCTTGATAACAACAGTTAATAAAATTAATGCGGCTCCGGAAACCAGGGTCAGCCACAATAAAGCAGAAACAGGATTCCATGCCAGGTATCCGAAAGTTTTAATTAATCCCGGTGAGCCAAATGCAAGAAGTATCTTTTCTATCATTATGCTGTCTTTAAAATAAAACAGCAGGTTAGTCAGCAGTAACCCGGAAACAGAAGAAACTATCAGCGCGAGAAAAACTGAATGGTATCCGCTGATAATCCTTTGATCCCTTACATCAGCATAAAAATTATATGGTCTTAATAATGCACGTGATGCATCTTCACGGAACTTTCTTCCAGAGTTTACCATTATTCCAATCGCGAGTGCAAGTACCAACCCGAAAATATTCAACACCATTGGTGCATCGTCTTTTTTTGTACCTATCGGAATAGTCACTTTTTCAGAATTATGCAGCCGGTTTGAAATCACTTTATAAGAAATCCTGTCGGTTCTTCTGTCTTCACCTAGTATTCCAATATTATAAATTGATTCTTTATTATAACCTGAAGTGAGACTTGAATAATCACCCCTGTAATCAAACATTGTATTCAGGAAATAACCGGGCAGCTGCATTGATTCACAGTACTGAAGCAGTTCATCAAAATATTTTGCCTGCGCTTCGTAGGAATGTTCATTAAGATAACCGTCACTGTTGCCTGCATAAACAGGATATGTTGCCTCGCTGATAAATATTTTACCTGAACCAAATTCATCGATCAATGTCTGAATCTTATTTGTAAACTCAGAAGGCTGATGGTTATAAAATTCCAAACCGTACAGATCACAATTATCGACCGGTTTAATAACATAATTTGCAAACGAAGCATACGTCAGCTTGCCGGTAGTCTTTTTTATATGCGATATCAATTGGTTAAGAACGGTTTGATGTGTTCCCAATTCTGACAGATACCCTCCGCCGGCACCTATTGCTGCTACGGATGAGTAATCTTTGTAAACTTTAAGAAAGTTGGTAAGATAGTTTTTTGTCCGTTCAACAAAATTGTTATCCTCTGCAAGCGCTCCGGGCATTCCGTTCATGGGAAGTTCTATAAACGCAAGCAAGCCGTAACGTTCACAAAGTGTAAGGTAGTATGGATGAGGAACAGATTTAGCAAACCTGATTACATTAAATCCTGTCTGCTTAATTATCCTGATGTCTTTCTCCATTTTTTCAAAAGAAGTAAGATTGCCGTAATCATAAAAAGCAGGGATGTACGTTATTCCGTCCAGACTAAATTTCTGACCATTAAATGTAAGTGAATCTTTTCCCGAAACAAGAGAATAGAATGAAATCCGACGTAATGTTTTATCAACGAGAATATCATCACGTACAATTTCTATTTGAAGCATATAATACTGGGGTGAAGCCGGGCTCCATAAAACGGGGGACTTTAATTCATAACTCCCGTTAAAATTTTTTTCTTTATTAGGAAGAAGTGAAAATTTTTCATCCTGTAAAATGTTTGTGGTATTTCCATCAGGAGAGATAAGTTTTATCCTGTAAGCAAAATCGGTTGTGGTTTGAGTTGAATCAAAAATATTTTTGAAATCCTTATTCTCAATCCTTGTATAAAAGTTTAACCTGGCTGTATTTTTAGAATCATCCAGGTTATATCTACAGGAAAAATCGGCGACAGAAACATTTGGTGTAAGATGGATATATATATCTTTAATAATTCCGCCGAAGTTCTGAGGGAATAAAAATCTTTGCTTTAATGGAATTGTATTTTTTGAATCAAGTTTATAAAAAACTTTTACTGAAAGGATATTATCTTTCTCAGAGGTTAAAACATCTTTTGGAAGATCCAGATGAAACGGATATTCACCCCCGGTGTGCCTGTAAATAATAATGTTGTTAACGGAAATGTCTGCGGAATAATTAATCCCCATAAAAAAGAGTTTAAGTTTATTCCTGTTTATCAAATTTTGTGAAAGAGAAAAATTCCTGGTAAAAATAAGTTCAGCATCACCTTTAAATATTGAAGGGATGTTAACAGAAACTGACTGAGCATCTTCTTCATTTGGTGAAACCTTCCATTTACCATTTAATGAGATCAGGTTTCTCTTTTCATTTATATCAAAAAATACTGAATCACTTAAATTTATCTGGTACTTAGGGGGTTCGTTAAAGATGACCTGAGCAAAAGAAGATGTATTACAAAGAAATAATGTAAGTATGATTAAAAAAAACTTGATTCTGGGGCATCCCATCCGGCGCTTTTGTCCTAATTTCTGTAAAATAAACTGTCAAATATACGACAGAAACGAGGGGAAATCAATTGAGAAGACCGGATATAATTATCAGTTAAGCTCTTTTATTGCTTAAATTTAGAAGGATTTTAAACTATCCTCCCGGATGAATCCCGGGAGGACTAAAAAATAATATTTTAAATTGATCTTATTATTGAAATGAATGAATCTGCTTTTAAGCAAGCACCGCCCACCAATGCACCATCAATATCCGGTTGTCTGAGCAATTCTGCAGCATTCTCTGGTTTTACCGATCCGCCGTATTGAATTACAATTTTAGAAGCCTCATCAGACGAATACAGTTCAGATATTAAGCTCCGTATAAAAGCATGAACTTCCTGCGCCTGCTCGGGTGTTGCTGTTTTACCTGTACCAATTGCCCAAACAGGTTCATAAGCAATGACTAATTTTGATAGTTCAATGGACGAAACATTTTTTAAACCTTCTGTCACCTGACGTTTAATAACATCAAATGTAATCCCGCTTTCCCTTTCAGAAAGAGTTTCACCAATACAGAAAATAGGATTCAACCCACTGTTTAATGCTTTAATGACTTTCTTATTTATTAACTGATCATTCTCGCCAAATATTGTTCTTCTTTCTGAGTGACCAAGAATAACATATTCACATCCCGTACTTTTTAACATTGATGCGGAAACTTCTCCGGTAAAAGCGCCGTTGTCTTCAAAATACATATTCTGTGCACCAAGTTTAACGGATGAATTTTTAACAAGATTTCCGGCTTCACTTAATGATGTGTAAGGCGGACAAATGACTACTTCACATTTTAACGTTAACCCGCTTAAACCACTTATGAGCTTTGTAATCAGGTTTTGTGATTCGGTAATATCATTGAACATTTTCCAGTTACCGGCAATAATTTTATTTCGCATTGAATCCTCTTTCCTTTAAAAATAATTCTTTGCAAACTTAATAAAGATTAAAAGTGCAAGCAAAAGGTGTTAGTCTTTGCAACTCGTTGTTAGTTTTGGAGGATTAAGTCACTCTGCTGTTAATTAATATGACGATAATCAGGATACCTGTTAAATGAAAACCCTTTTTAGTATTTTTGAATTCAATTAATGAAAACTGAAAAATCAAATATCGCTGTAATAGCCTTAAGCGGGGGGATGGATAGCTGTGTAACAGCAGCAATCGCTGCAATGGAGTATGAACTTGCATTTGCTCATATTAATTACGGTCAAAGAACTGAAAAACGGGAATTGAAATCTTTCAACGATATTTCGGATCATTATAAAGTAAAACACAGATTAGTGATCGATTATACACATTTATCAAAAATCGGCGGATCATCGTTAACAGATAAAAGCATTGATGTAACAAAGGCTGATCTGAACAACAAAGAAATCCCTTCTTCTTATGTGCCATTTAGAAATGCAAATATTTTATCAGCATGTGTCAGTTGGGCTGAAGTGCTTAATGCAAGAGCTGTATTTATCGGCGCTGTGTTTGAAGATTCATCCGGTTACCCTGACTGCCGACCGGAGTTTTTCTCAGCTTATGAAAAAATAATCGACCTTGGAACAAAACCTGAAACAAAAATAAATATCATCACCCCGATAATAAATTTTTCAAAAGCACAAATAGTAAACAAAGGAATTGAACTTGATGCACCGCTTCATTTAACCTGGAGCTGTTATCAGAATGAAGACGAAGCATGCGGGGTATGCGACAGCTGTGCATTACGTTTACGCGGGTTTCAGCAGGTTGGGTTTGAAGACCCGATAAAGTATTTAGAAAGACCGGTTTATTCATTCAACAATTAATTATTTCATTATGACCAACAAACATAAACTACTCGAAGTATTTGATAACAAATACCCAAACAGGGATTATCACATAACACACATTGCGCCTGAGTTTACGTCCTTATGTCCGAAGACTGGGCAGCCGGATTTTGCTACTTTAACTCTTACATACATTCCAGATAAACTTTGTGTTGAACTTAAATCACTAAAGATTTATCTAAACGCTTACAGGAACGATGGGATTTTTTATGAGAGCGTTACTAATATGATCCTTGATGATCTTGTAAAAGCGACAAAGCCAAGGTATATGCTGCTTACTGCTGAGTTTAATGTTCGTGGCGGAATTTCATCGATAGTGGAAGTGGAATACAAGAAAAATATAACCAGCAGACTCAAATAACTTTTAATAAGTAAGTCAATCATAAAAACATGTTTGAAGCATCGGCAAAAATAAAATCAGAATTTGTTGAGAAGAAAGAAAAACTCTTTTCAGAGAATTATGTTCAAAAGAATGCCCTGGCTTTCAGCATAAAGTATAGTTTACTGGTTGAAGAATTTATAAGAAAACTTTGCGGCAAAGAGAAATTTAATTTTACACTTGCTTCTGCAGGTAGTTTCAGCAGAAGAGAACTTTCTCCTTATTCGGATATTGATCTGATGTTCATAACAGAATCGGTGGAGGAAAACTCTGAACAGATTTCGAAACTTGTAACTTTGTTCTGGGATAACGGTCTTGAAGCATCACATACCGTCCGCGAGTTTAATGACATTGAACGATATATTAATTCCGACCTTCACACATTCACACAGTTTTTTGAAACGCGGTATTTGCTTGGTTCATCTGTCATTTATGAAAAATGGAATAAACATATCTTTTCCGTACTCAATGATGAAACCACACCTAAACTGCTTCGTGATTTAATTGATGATATGTCAGACAGATGGGACAAGTACGGCGATTCACCAAAAGTTCTTGAACCAAATCTTAAGCTGTCAGCAGGCGGATTAAGGGACCTGCAGTCCATTGAGTGGATGTTTATGCTTAAGCATAATATTCTTTTAAATAAACAGATTGAAAAAACGCAGGCGGAAATTTTTATAGATGAAATAAAACATTTCGATTATACTACACCTAATGAATGCCGCAGACTGATTGATAGTTACAACCTTCTTATTTCAGTTAGAAATTTATTGCACATAATTTCTGAACAGAAAAACGACAGATTTGAATTTTTACATCAGCAAAAAATTGCGAGTATGTTCTACCAGGGCGATTACGCACTTCAGCAGTTTATGCGTGAATATTTCAGAGCAACGAATGTGATCAACCGGTTTGCGAAAGCACTCATTAAAAAATTCAACGAGTCAATTTCCTATACTTTACCGGATTCATTCTCAATCGACCTTGATGACAGTTATTCAATAAAAGGTAAAACAATATCATCTGTTAAGAATGAAGGACTGACTTTTTCAGATATTCTGAGAGCCTGCTACTACCGCGGTTTGCACGGCGCGCACTTCGATGAAAAGCTTCGTTCACTCATAGTGGAAAAAATTGAAAATGATGAAGAGGCTGATGCTGACGATCCGGGTTCATCAGTTTTTTTCAGGGAGATACTTAAACTCCCAAAGAATGTGGGACAAACACTTTCCATAATGAATGAACTTGGGATACTAGCTGCTTTCCTTCCTGAGTTTAAGGACCTTGTCGGTTTTCTTCAACACGGTGTTTACCATTGTTATACGGCTGATGAACATACGCTTATCACAATTAAGAATGTTGAAAAACTTGAAAAAGAAAATTCATCTCTCGGTAAAATTTTTACTGCACTTAAAGAGAAGGAAATACTTTATCTTGCATTAATTTTTCATGATATTGCAAAACCTGTTGATATATCAGGTCATGAAATTATAGGCGCTGAAATGGCTGCAACAGTAATGTACCGGCTGGGCTACAGTGAAGAAGAAATTGACATGGTAACTTTCCTTGTCCGTAACCATCTGCTGATGGAGCAAATAGCATTCAGAAGAAATCTTAATGATCCGGAAACTCTTAATAATTTTACATCAAAATTTACTTCGGTACGTGAACTTGATCTGCTGTATCTTGTAACCTTCGCCGACCTCTCGGCTGTAAATCCGGCAGTATGGACTTCATGGAAAAGTGATTTGCTCGCAGAGCTTTACCGAAAAGCCAAAGCAATGCTTGAAGAACAGATGAGCGGTGAGGAACTCCTCATTTCATCCACTTACATTGCGCACAAAGAAATAAGCAAGCATTCAAAAAATATTTCCGAATCGCACGTGCAGGAACATTTTGATTCGATCAATGATATTGCCTATGCCAGCCAGTTCAGTGAAAAAGAAATTGCGCGGCATATAGAAGAGATTCGCAAAGGGAATATTATCTCAGTGTTGTTTAACGAACTGAATGATTTTACAAACATCACTGTTATAACAAAAGATTTTCCATCACTGCTTTCACGTTTGTGCGGAGTATTATCTATAAATGATGCGAACATTCATGACGCAAAGATCTTTACTCGTAAAGACGGGATAGTAATCGATACATTTAATGTAACGGAATTCCGCACACACAAAATGATTGACAAAGACAGGTATGCAAGAATTGAACAGGACTTTGAATCCGTTGTAACAGGTATGCTTCAGCTTAACCAGGAATTTACCAAGATGAAATCACGCTGGTGGCGTATTGAAAGTAAGTTCTTCAAAAGAACAGGCAAAGTGAAAATTGTTTTTGAGAAACATGAAAAGTACACTATCATTGATGTGTTTTCTCCCGACCGCCTTGGTTTCCTTTACCAGGTTACAAACAAAATGAACGAACTGGGACTGATTATCTACTTTGCTAAGATTTCTACCAAAGGTGATGATATTGTCGATTCATTTTATGTGCTTGACCGTAAAGGGAAAAAAATCTCGCCTAACGATTACCAGTTTATTATAGCTGAACTAACCGAGACTATTTCGCAAATGCTTTAACAGTTTCAAGTCCGGAAATCGCGACTTCTTTTCAGTCTCATCGGATTGTTTTAAAAAAATCTTGCCTTCATTGCTGGTATCAATTAAATTGGGTTTAGAACTTTAATAAAATACAGGGAAGATAAATGGATTCGGGCTTGCGTGGGTTTTCAGTTATTACTGTTATGAAAAATTGTGTTTATGATTTGAACCAGAGACCGTGTAGGGTACTTAAAAATATTTTTCCCAATAAATTAAATCATTCATTCCACTAATAAAGTTGGGGCAGTTATGTTCAAGCTTACATTAATTTCAATTTTGACAGTACTTTGTTTTTACACCAATCTTTATTCACAGGAATCACCGATCGAATGGGGTGAAATACCTGAAGCAGATCTTAAAATGACTTCGTATGCTGCTGATTCAAATGCTTCAGGATTAATTTTGTGTGATTTTGGCGAAAGTGTTTTTGACAATGATCTTAATATAAATTTTACAAGACACCTTCGCATAAAAATTTTTAATCCTTCAGGTTATGATCTTGCCACGCATTCTTTCATTCTGCAAACCTATGACAAACAGGAGTATTTAGATGACCTGGAGGCAATTACTTATTCGTTAAATGCTGATAATGACATTGTAGAAAACGAACTTGAGGATGATGATATTTTTGAAGAAGAAATTGATGACAGCAGAACCAGGTACCGTTTTACAATGCCTGGCTTGACTCCCGGCTGTGTTGTCGATATTAAATATACAATCATCACCAGAAATTTTGCTTTGATACGTGACTGGATTTTTCAATATGAGGAACCGGTTTTATGGAGCGAGTATAAAATTCGTTATCCTGTCAATATTGCATACACGGCGGTAACAAGCGGATACGAACTTTGGGAAATTAATGATAGGACTGAAACAACACAGATCTTTAGCGGCAGTGCAAAAACTTATCTTGGATCCAATTTCACAAACTGTTACGCCTTACGCTGGGTTATTAAAAATGCGCCTGCTATACGTGAAGAGGAATATGTTTCTGCACCGGTTGATTATGCAAATAAGGTAAGCATTCAACTCTCCGGATATTCTTTCCCCGGGTATGGATACAAGCAGGTGCTCCAAAACTGGAAAACATTGGTGAATGATCTTGTTGAATCAAAATACTTTGGTCAGATGATCAATTCTACATCTGCCATAGAGGAAATTGCAAAATCAGTTACTGCTTCTTCTTCAACTCAGTTAGAAAAGATGGAAGCAATTTATAACTGGATTATTAAGTCAATCGTCCGGACCGGTGGAAACAGATTTAGTGCTGATAACAGCCCGGATGAGATTCTTGAAACTAAAAAAGGAACAAATGCTGAAATCAGTTTCCTGATGATATCGATGTTAAGGAGTTTAGGAATAACTGCTGATCCAATAGTATTAAGCACGAGAGCCAATGGAAAACTTCAGGATTTATATCCTATAATATCACAATTCAATTATACAATGATCAAAGCCATCGCTGATGGGAAAACATACTATTTAGACGCAACAGACCCTAACAGACCTATGCATGTGCTGCCGTCAAAAGTACTTGGTGTAAAAGCATTAATCGTAAAAAAGGATGCTGTAGAATGGGTCAACCTGCCGGCGAATAAAATCAGCAGTGATAAAATAGTCGTCAACATACAGCTTAATACGGATGGATCAATTACAACTGATATTGAAAATTCATTTGGTGAATATTCCGGCTTATCAATCCGTAATAACTTATCGGACAAATCAGAAACTGATATAATTAAAGAACAATTTGAACTGGAAAAAACCGGTCTGCAGATTGATTCCGTTAACATTTCGAACAAGGATAGTATTAATTCTCCTTTGATGTTAAAAGCTTATCTCAATGGTCAGAGTTATTCCCAGACTGCGGGAGACATGATATATTTAAATCCCGTTGTTGCGTACAGAATGACTGATAATCCATTCAAATTTTCAAAACGAAAATTTCCGGTTGATTTTAACTATTTAAGCAGCAGGACTATTGTCACCAACGTTACATTACCTGAGGGATATGAATTAAAGGATAAACCCGAAAATAAATCTGTTAAAGTTGGCAATGCCCTGGTTTATACAAGGCAGGTAAATGCCGAAGGCAGCCTTATTCAGATAATTACAAAGTTTGAAATAAAAGAGATGCAGGTGAAACCACAATACTATGAGCAGGTAAAATCTTTGTTTACAAATATGGTTTCAACACAGGCGGAATTACTGGCAATAGGTTTGAAAACGAATTAATGTTAATGCAATATTCCAACGAAGGTCTTTAGTATGAAAAACTTAAAACTTACAACACTGATACTCTGCCTTATGATACAGGTGATCACTTTCGGGATATTAATTGCCTCATCTGAAAATGAATATGATGTAAGAAAAATCCCTGCATCACTGAGAGACAATGCGGATGCTGTAATCAGAAAACAATCATCAACCTTCGAAATATTTGACGAACGCAGAACAGTTTATAAAATGGTATTTGCAGTTACTATTTTCAAAAAAGAAAAACAGGATTATGGTGATTTGAGTATTCCCTATGATAAGTTTGTTACAATATCCGATCTGGAAGGGATAATTTATGATGCTGAAGGTGAAGAGGTTAAAGAACTGAATGATGATGATATAATGGACTATAGTTCAATATCAGGATATTCTTTGTACGAAGATGCAAGAACAAAATCTGCTGAAATCTATTATGACAAATTCCCTTATACAATAGAATATAAATATGAACTTCGGTATGACAATTATATAAGTTGGCCGGGATGGTATTCAAGATCCACTACGGATCCGATTGAATATTCTTCTTTTGAAGTTATAACTCCACATGATTACGACTTAAGGTTTTGGCAAAACAGGATTGAGGACAAACCTGAAATTAAACTTAACGGTATTTATAAATCTTATTTATGGAAAGCTGTAAACTTACCAAAGCTTCCTCACGATGCTGTTGATGAAGAGATTGAAGATATAGCATCTATTGTTAAAATTGCTCCTTATTCATTTGAGATAGAAGATTCAAAAGGAAGTATGGTTAGCTGGGAAGAATTCGGAATATGGTTTTTTCAATTAACATTAGGCAAAGACAATCTTCCTGAATCATCTGCCAATGAAATAAAAAAGCTGACCGAAGGTTTAACCAGCACAAAGAGTAAGGTGGACGCTGTTTATAAATATATGCAGGGTAAAACCAGGTACGTTAGTGTTCAGCTTGGTATTGGCGGATGGCAGCCTTTTGACGCAGCTTATGTTGATACAAAAGGGTATGGTGATTGTAAAGCTCTAACTAATTATATGGTGACATTATTAAAACAAGCGGGAATTAAATCATATCCTGTTTTAATTAAATCTGGTCATTACCGGCACCCTATGATAACTGAGTTTCCCAGTAACCAGTTTAATCATGTTATTGTTGTAGTACCAATGGAAACAGATACTATGTGGCTTGAATGTACAAGCCAGACATTGCCGCCTGGAGATATTGGGTGGAGTAGTGAAAACAGGCATGCTTTGATGATATCGCCTGAAGGTGGTAAGGTAATAAAAACTCCGGCAAGCAGTTCGAAAAAAAATTTAATGTCTAAAAATCTTCTCGTCAATATAAGCCCCAAAGGATTGGCTGAAGTAAAAGGTAATATCATCTGGGAAGGAAATCAGTTCCACTATGTGAATCCTGTTTACCGGGAGTATTCACCAAAGGATAAGGAATCATGGATAAAAAATCTTTCCAACGTTCCTGATGTCAATCTGAATAATTTTGAGTTTAATCCGTTAAAAGAAAATGAAAGTTCAATTGAACTGAGTCTTGATTTATCTTTTCCCAAATATGCTTCCGGATCCGGGAATAGAATCTTTTTTCATCCTAACCTGATGGAAAGAAAAATTTCTGCGCCAAAAGCAGTGCAGGAAAGATTGTCCCCTGTACGTATCAGGTTTCCATATCTGGACATTGATTCAATAATCTATACTTTGCCGGAAGGATATCAGGTTGAGGCTTTTCCTAAAGAGATGATATTGAAATCCGCGTTCGGTGAATTTTCTTCGAAGACTGAACAACTGGATAGCGACAGGATATTATTTATCCGTTCACTTGAGATAAAAGAAAATACTATTCCCGCTGAGAACTATAAGGAATATCAAAGCTTTTTTACAGATGTAGTTAAAGCTGATAAATCCCAGGTCGTACTTGTGAAGAAACCTGCAAAATAGATTAGATTATATAGTAAGACACTGATCTAAAATCTTTACAGGTTTATTACCTCATCAGTTTCCCGTTTGATCGGACATAGTAACCGGAATCTTTGGAATTTAAATCCACACTAAATTTATTTACAACGTTCTGTAATCTTTCAGTAAGCTTGCTAAGATCACCTGCAGTAGCAGCTATTTGCTGAACACCATTAGCTGATTCATGTGTAACGGTACTTATTGCTTCGGTATTTTTGCTGATCTGTTCTGCTGTTACTGATTGCTGGTTACTTGCTGCTGCAACCTGTTCAACAATTTCAACCAGTTCATTAATACCTTTAATTATACCCTGCATTGAATCACCCGCTTTACCGGCAAGTGTTTTTCCTTTATCAACTTCAGATGTACCCGCATCCATTGAAGCTACGGCATCATTTGTATCTTTTTGAATCTGCTTGATCATCAGGGCTATTTCTTTTGTTGCTTTAGTTGTACGCTCAGCAAGTTTCCTTACTTCATCAGCAACCACGGCAAAACCTCTCCCCTGCTCACCTGCACGCGCTGCTTCAATCGCTGCATTAAGTGCAAGCAAATTAGTTTGATCTGCTATATCATCTATTACCTGAATAATTTCACCGATTTGATTACTGCTTTTGCCCAATTCTTTTACAGTGCCTGCAGCTTTACTCACAACTTCTGAAATCCTGTTTATTCCGTCGACTGTTTCATTGATAACCAGTCTTCCGGATTCAGCAATATCTCTGCTTGATTTTGCATTGACCGCAGCTTTAGATGCGTTGCGAGATGTTTCCAAAATTGTCGCAGTCATTTCTTCAACAGCCCCGGCAATTTCCGCTGCCTGCGTTGATTGTTCCTGTGAACCGGCAGCCATTTCTTCTGTGCTGGAAGAAATCTGCACACTCGCGCTGGCTGTTGCCTGGACAGATTCTACAACATCACTTATTAGTGCGCCCAGAGAATTACCTAATTGATTAATACTGTTTTTAATAATCTGGTGATCGCCATTGTATTCACCTTTCACTCTTGCTTTAAGATCACCTGCAGCCATTTTTTCAAGTACAGCAGAACCCTCTTTCACAGGTTTAATCATCTCATCAAGAGTGTTATTAATACCTTTTATGATTTCTGAATAGCCTCCCGAAAACTTAACTTCATTCCCGCGCGTATCAAGTCGCCCGTCAATTGCTGCTTTTGTAAGACTTTCAGTTTCTTTCTTTACATCACGAAGAGTTTCAAGAATTTTATTTAATGCCGGTGTTATTTCGTCGGCATCATCAAGTTTTTTAATTTCGGTTGAAAAATCTCCGGCTGAAACTTTATACATTGTTTCGGTAAATGAATGAAGGATTTCGCCGAATGAATTCATCGATTCCGCAAGTACACCAATTTCATTTTTATTACTGTAGTCTATCCGGCTCCTGATATATCCTTTCTTCAGGTCTTTCATCATATTCACAGCCTGTGTCAAAGGTTTGCTTATGGAATTTGAAATGCTTATTGCGGAAGTCACTGAAAGCAGTAAAGCAATAATTGTAATGATTATCATTAACATTTTTGCTGAAGAATAGTTCTCCTGACTCTCATCATACTCAGCAGCAAGAATGCCTTCTATAATTTCTGTAAGCTTATCAATAACATCACGTGCTTTTTCAAACGACTCTGCTGATTCATTAAATGAAATACTGATTGCTTTTTCCCGGTTCTCGGGTACGCCGCTGCTCAACAGTGATATAATTTTTTGAGAATGCTTTATCCATTCTTCCCTGTCGGTTTCATGCTCTTTAAGTAAAGCTTCATCTATACCCTCAAGTTCAATATCCTTAAACTTCTGCCATCTGTCTTTTGCCTGCATGGTATTTTCTTCATTATCGGCAATCAGCTCATCAAACTTTGCAGTTCCGGATTGTGTAAACATTAATGTACGCTGCGCCACAAGAGCCTGCTGCAGGTCTCTGTCTATTTGCAATAACAAATCAAGCTTGGGCAGAAATTTTTGATCAAATTCACTAAGATGTTCATTCCCCGATGAAGCATTACGCAGCCCGGCACCAGCAACAAATACAACAAATAACATAACGACAATAAAAGCGTATAAAAGCTTTTGTCTAACGGGTAAGTTCTTAATCCAGGATCTCATAGTTTTGTCCGATTATTTTTTCATACATATTATATAAATTTTACAGCGGTAAGAAATTGCAGTTAAAACCGCTTTAAAAAGTGCAGAGTATTAATAGACATATAAATGCCTGTATTCTTCAGCATATTATCGAACAAAAGTTTTAATAATTAACATTATGAAAGGCAGGTATGACACTTTTATTCGGGAATATTTTTAAACCTGTTAATAATTCAGTTTTCAGTGTCATTTAGCTATTTTGCCAAAGCTTAAAAACTTTATTATGAAAGGTTTTCCGATTGAACTTCATGGAAAAAGAAAAACCCATAGGTGTATTTGATTCAGGTATAGGAGGTTTGACCGTTGTTAAACGTATAGCATCATCGTTGCCGGAAGAAAACGTAGTTTACTTTGGTGATACTGCCCGAGTGCCTTACGGTTCAAAATCAAATTCAACTGTAATAGAATACTCACTTCAGGATGCTCAATTTTTAATTAATAAAAATGTTAAAGCAATTGTTGTTGCATGCAATACAGCCTCCTCAATAGCTCTTAATGAATTAAGAAATCATTTTGATGTGCCGGTAATCGGTATGATTGAACCCGGTGCTCAACTCGCAGTGAGGGAAAGTAAAAATGGCAGAATCGGAGTGATTGGTACACGAGCAACAATTTCCAATGAGGCTTATTCGAATCAGATAAAAAAAATAAATCCCGGTCTAACAGTCATTGAAAAAGCCTGCCCATTGTTTGTTCCACTAGCAGAGGAAGGGTGGATAGATCATCAGGCAACGTATGAAATTGCTGAGGAATATTTGAAAGAGCTGCGTGAGTTTGGGATTGATACATTGGTACTTGGCTGTACACATTACCCCATACTTGCTGGTGTTATTCAAAAAGTCATTGGTGAAAAAGTAACTTTGATTGATTCGGGAGTAGCAGCAGCAGAAGTGATCAAGGAGGAACTTGACAGAACCGATCTGCATACTAACAAATTTGCTATGGGTAATTACGATTTTTACGTAAGCGATATCCCCACAAAATTCCGCGAAGTTGCTGAATTATTTCTTGGCAAACCCGTGAATGACGTTCACAAAGTAGAACTGGAGGCATTGATAGATTGAAAGATTATTTAGCACAGGATCTCGAATACTTCCTTGGAAGATTAAAGCAGGATATTGATCTGATTTCAGCAAAGAAAAAAGAAGAGGAATGGAAACGTGACCATTACAGGTATGCGTTCATACTTTCATCCCAAAGAATATTAAACACACTTAACACATCACTCTCAAAAACACCGCCGGCAGGTTTACAGGAACCGACCAGAAAAGAATTAATTGTATTACGCGATATGATAAACGAAATGCTGGGTGAGAAACCTGTTTAAAACTCCGTGGTTCTCTGTGACTACTCTGTGTTTCTCCGTGTAATTTTTTATCTCTCAAACATTTTTTTCAATTCATCATTATTATGTGTTAGTCCGAGAGCAAGCATAAGTTTTATTCTTGCCTTTTGTCCGTTAAGAAAATCTGAAAAGATGACACCGATGTTATGAAGATGTTTGCCTGCACCGGGATAACTGTACACATCTTCTGTTTCACCGGCAGGGCAGCGCGAAACTAATACAACAGGAATTCCCATATTCACCGCGTACTTAATTCCATCAAAGGAAGCAGGGGGAACATTACCGACACCAAGAGCTTCAACAACTATTCCTTTTACACCGCTGTCCGCTGAGTATTTAAAAAATTTTTCATTCATTCCCGCATAGACTGTAAGTAAATCAACATTAGTTTCTATTTTATTTGTGCTGATAGTTTCGAGCAAACGCGGTAAACGGTTTAACCATACTTTTCCGTTTTGAACAAAACCAAGCGCTCCAAAATCAAGTGAATGAAAAGTATCGACTTCATCGGTATAAGTTTTGGTCACTTCACTCGCGGCGTTTATTTCCCCGTTAAGACAAACAAGTACACCAATGTTCCTGCAATTTTTTTCAAGACAAATATGAATTGCATCAAGAAGATTTCTGGGACCGTCCCAGTCAGGCTCCGAACTGTTTTTCATTGAACCGATGACTACGATTGGTATTTCTGTTCTGATAGTAAGGTCAAGTAGATATGCGGTTTCCTCAAGAGTGTCTGTGCCATGTGTTACAATTACACCATCATATTTATCAGTTGCAATTAATTCTTTTATTTTGGTTGAAAGCTCAAACATCAACTCCGGAGTCATATGCGGACCGGGATATTTACCAAAGTCATAACACACAAGCTCTGCAAGGTTTTTTGCATCAGGAATTTTTTCAAGAAGTTCCTCGCCTGAATATCTGGGCACTGCCCCACCAGTCGATTCATCTATCATCATAGAAAAAGTTCCGCCAGTAAAAACTATTAATATTTTTTTCATAACAATTTTCTTTTAATCATAAATTATTTCATTCAAAATTCTTTTCCCGTTCCCAAATCTTTTGAGGCGGAACGAACAATCCTTTACAAACAAAAATTTTTCTGTTGTTCTCATACGGCATAGCATATTTGGTCTGATGGATTTTTGCCAGATAAACTTCCGCACATGAACTGTAGTGATCGATTTCGTTTCCACCTACCACAATGATTGTATTTGCTATTCTATCTCCGTAGCCCCAGATCCAAAAGTTATTGTGTGGAGAGATAACTTCAGGCAATAAATATTTTTTACTGAAATATTCTACCGCTCCCGCAACACCATAATTAGGAGCGAATACTACCACATCATTTTTATCTTCTACAGGTAAGGATTCATAAACCTCTGAAATACTTTTAGCAAGATCTTCCCAGCCAAACATATCAGCATAAAATTGTGGAAGCTCTGCAAGCTCTTTACTTTCCGGTGATGAGGGTGACATTCCTATAGCATCAGCATATTTAATATATGTTTCAACCGACAGGATTGGAAGTGCAAGCGGCAATGTTAATAGTCCTGATAGAATAAGCGGGATAAGTAATGCGTATCGTATCCACATAATATTTTTTTTGATTTCTAACTTTTCCCAAAACACTCCTCCCGCTGCAAACAGAACCGGGTACGCGGCAGCAAGGTATTCAGCTTTACTATGCCAGTTAATCACAAGTATGATGAATGCAGTAAGATAAATAATTCCTGCGGCTTTATATTTTTTACCGGCGGGATGAAAGAACAGGTAATATAATCCGGGCAGCCAGATTAAAATTGAATATGGATTTTGAAGAAGTATTTGTCCAAGTATAAAATCAACAGGGGTTAAACCAGAATATTTGTTCAGTGATGCGTTACGGATAAATTCAATGTGAGCAAAATCGTTCAGGAAATTCCAGATTACAAAAGGTGAAAAAATTATCAATGCTGTAATAGCTGCAAGCCAGGGCGAGAATGTTTTTAATTTGACCCTATCTTTAGTCAGTAATATTGATATAAATAACCCGGCAGCAAACCAGAGGAACCCGATCTTGTTGAGAAGGGCTATCCCCATTATTACCCCGAGAATGATCCAATCTATCTGTTTATTCTCATCGACTAATTTCAACATAAAATAAAAACCTAATCCCCAGAACAGGTGATCGAAAGTATTCATTGAATAAATGCTATTCATACCAAGCACGATCGGGGATAAGATTACTGCTGTACATGCAATAGAAATCGCAACGGCTTGTCCACCAAATCGCTTTGTAATTAATCCGGTGATGAATACAAGAATCGCGGAGATCAATGCGGGAATTAATCTTATTGCAAAAACAGAATCACCGATAATAGATTTTGTTACTGTTAGTACCCAGATTGAAAAGGGTGGTTGGTCAACATATCCGATGTCGGGTCTTGATGCACAGGAAAGATAATAAAGTTCGTCCCTGAAAATTCCGTAACCTGCAAATGCATTTGTGTAAAGATGAATGAGAAGTTTTATAAATGCGAAGGCTGAGATAAGCAGTATTAGTTTATTTTTTTTGGTCATTTAAGAATATTTTTTTTGATGTGATAAATTTAATAAAAAGTATGGAGTGATAATTTGAATTGAAAAAAGTTAGAAGATGTCAGGCTGAGCCTGTCGAAGCCCGGCATCCTCATTTTTATTTTGGACTATTTGATCAGAATTCCCAAAGGGATTTCTGATTAAATGATTACATCATTTAATCATCAACATTTTTTTAGTTGCTTGATAATTTCCATATCTCAAATTATAAAAGTATACTCCTGTCGCCAGATCTTTGCCATCAAAATTTACTTCATAATTCCCTGGCTTTTGGCTTTCCCGAACAAGAATTTTCACTAATCGACCCAGTAGATCATAGACAGTTAATTCAATTTTTGATTCGGTCTCAACAACATATTTTATTATGGTTGACGAATTAAAAGGATTTGGAAAGTTTTGTTTTAACTCAAAACTGAAAACCTGGATAATATACTGGGTTTCGATCTTTTCACTATAACTAATTCGACTATCAGTTGAAATTTGTTTTAAACGATATGAATAATTGCCTTCAAAATTTAATGTATCTGAAATCGAATAATGTTTAAAAATTGCAGAATCATTTTGATTCCCAGATACAAATGCTATAGTTGACCAGTTTGAACTATCTTTTAATCTCTCAACCTCGAATCCAAGATTTTTACAGTCATCCTCAGTAGACCAGGAAAGGGTCACGAGATTATCTGACAAAATACATTGTAAATCTTTAATGACAACCGGATAACTCACATCAAGATACTTGTACAAACCATCATGATCAACACTAGCGATTAAATTCCCTCGTTGCGTAATCGCCAGTTTCGTATAAAATTTTTGATCCGAAAAATGCGTGAGTGTTTGCCAGGATGTGCCACCATTTGAACTTTTACGAATATCATAACCTGTCGTAATATAAATATTATTTAATGAGTCGATTAGAATATCATATACGGAATATTGAATTATTTCTGACCAGGTTTGACCATGATCGGTTGACTTTAATAAACCCGTAAAATTTGAACATGCCATGTAAATATTATCGCTAGAATCTATAACAATTCCTTCAATCGATGTATGTTCAAGCTCCAATAATTGACCCCAGGTTCTTCCTGTATCAGGGCTCATAAAACACATGGTTTTTAAATTGCCATTTACATTCTGATGATAAGCTAAAAAAAGTCTTCCCTCAGAATCAGAGTAAGTTTTACCATAGATTGAGTTGCTAAATGGTTTAGACACTAATTCTCTCAGGACTGTCCCAGAGTTTGTTAATTGATACATTTTGTAGTCCGTAATTATGTAGATTGATTCTTTGCCGTCGGTTGAGATGTTATTTAATCCTTCAAAATACTGAATAGGGTCAAACTGTTTTTGCCCGAAGTTGTATTTGTACACTCTATTATTCACGGCAACGTAAACATTTCCTAATTTATCAGTCTGCAATCCATTAAGATCACCCCAATCTGCTGCTCCAATATTCGTACCGCTCCAGGATACTCCATAATTATTTGAACTATGGATTAATCCCTGATACCAGATACTGCCAATAAAAATCTGATCTTCCTTTCCAACTGCAATATCAGAAATCCTCACATTATGAATGTTCGTGTTGTTAGAATGCCAGGAGTTTCCTTGATCATTTGAATAAAAGAATCCTCCACCATCTGTTCCTACATAAAGTGTATTATTCAATGCTTCAAATTTGATAAAGTTGACAGACATAAAAATAAAATTTGTCAGTTTACTAAACCCCTGACCACCATTAGGAGATTTATAAATTCCATTGTAAGAAAGTCCAGCATACATATTCCCAGATGAATCAAATTCTATCTCTTCGATATAATTAGTCTGATTCAACATAGCGAATCGATAAAGTAGATTCCATGATTGACCATAATCAGTGCTTTTGTAAATTATGTTATTATTAGAACCAACCCGGACAACGCAGTATAAAATATTATTATGAATACGTAATCTCGGCACATATGAATTTTCAAAGGATTGATCTATCCTATTCCAATTATTTTTTGATATCCGTTTAAAAATTCCATCCGATGATGAAGCGTAAACTATTCCATTTTCATCAACATCAATTGACAAAATATAATCGGTTGATTTTGTGACAGTATCTATAGCCCAGTTTACTCCGTTATCCGTGGATATATAGACAATTCCGTTTGATCCAGAGATAAGTTGTTGGTTTAAGTTATCTTTTTTAAAACAATATATGCTACTCGTAATGCTAGTGGAATGCCAAGATGACCCCTCATTTGATGATCTGATTAAACCCCCTGTACCCCATGAAGCTAGATATAGGCTCCCGATAAAATCTTCACCAATGAATCTTATATTATTATTTTTCAATGAGTCATTTACTAGAACCCACGCGTCTATGTTTTTACTAAACCTATATAACCCCCCATAGTCAGTTCCGATAAATATATTACCGTCATCCTGAATTAAGATTGCTCGAACATTACCGCCGGAAATACTACTTAATCTTTCCCATTTATTCTGTGAGAATAAAATAGAAGTAATTAGTACAAATATTATGATTATATGGTAAATATTGATTCTGAATTTATCGAAATTCATAGTTATTACTCCAAACCAAAAATTCAATCATTTTGATTTTTGAAAAATTATTTTATCAGAATCATTTTCCGGATTTGTGTAAAACTTCCTGCCTTCAATTGATAGTAGTAAACTCCGCTTGAAAGGTTACCTGCATCAAACTCTATCTCATATTTTCCTGCTTCTCTATATTCATCTACTAATGTGGCAACTTCATTTCCCAATACATCAAACACTTTTAATGTCACCCTCGTGTCACTCTGAGCCTGTCGAAGAGTGACTGTTGGAATTGAAAATCCAATCTTTGTTGTCGGGTTAAATGGATTTGGATAATTCTGCTCTAGTACAAATTCTGTTATAAGATTTACTTCAACTTCAACTACATTTGAATACTCATAACTTCCATCAAAATCTATCTGTTTTAATCTGTATTGATACTTGCCTGCTATCACTTTTTCGTCTATATAAGAATATGATTGTGCTTCTGTTGTTGTTCCTTTCCCTTCAACAAATCCTATCGAACGCCAATCATCATTGCCTAATAAATATTGCCTACTGCCTACTATTCTCTTCTCTACATCAAATCCCCGGTTGTTTGTTTCGGTTGCTGTTATCCAAAACAGAATATTTCCTTTGCCAGTTGCTTCTGCATTAAAACTTAAGATCTCTACTGGCAGTCCTGAATTATTAGTAGAAAGTATAATACCACTATTACCAACTATCCATCCCCGAAGAGTATCAATAAACAGCACTGCATTAAGAGTAGAATTTATTCCGCTTTGTTGAATCACCCAATTGCTGCCGGAATTTGTTGTTCTTAAAATTAATCCATTATCGCCAACAATAAATGCGTTGAATGAATCAATTGTATGTACTCCATTTAATTTTGTATTCACACCACTCGATAATACTGACCAGGTTGAACCAGTATTTATTGTTTTTAATATTGTTCCCTGGTTACCGACAGCAAATCCGGTTCCGGTTGAAATAATGCTTACATCATTTAATTGTGCAGTTGTATTACTTGTCCTTTGTTGCCAGGTAAATCCATAATCGGTGCTTCTATATATACTACCATTTTGTCCAACTATAATTATCCGATCAGGTAAAGGATAGGAGACACCATAAAAAGTCCCCAGAGGCATCCCCAGAATTTGCTGCCAATTAGTTCCTCCATTTGTTGTCACAACTGTTAAACCACCGGTAACGATTCCATATTCGGGACCATTGTAAGCCATATCATAAGCCCATTCAAAGGGTATTCCTAATTGATTAACCCAGTCAATTCCATTATTTGTTGATTTATAAATGTTGGTGACACCTTGATTATAATTATATCCAACTATAAACAATTGATTTTGATTCACCCTGAAAACTCTTGATAAACTATAAGCCGAGAATGAAAGGTTAAGCCAATCCTCGCCATAATTAGTAGTTCTAAGAAAAGAACTAAAGTCCCCTGTAACGAAACCAATCTGATCAGTTAAAAATGAAACATCATTTAGATTGAGTGTTGTTCCACTGTTTTGTTGTATCCATTGGGCATTAGTAATTGTTGAAAATAGAATAATGCCCAATATTACCTTCATTCTCATAAATCACCCCATTATTTTAATACGGTCAACTTCCTTACCTGAATAAAACTTTCTGTTTGCAGTTTATAAAAGTAAACTCCGCTTGATAAGTTACCTGCTTCAAACTCTATCTCATATTTTCCTGCTTCTCTATATTCATCAACAAGTGTGGCTACTTCATTTCCCAATACATCATACACCTTTATTGTTTGAAAGCTACCGACTGGCAATTGCCAGCTTATCTTTGTTGTCGGGTTAAATGGATTTGGATAATTCTGCTCAAGTAAGAATTCCGTTATAAGATTCACTTCCACTTCAACTACATTTGAATACTCATAACTTCCATCAAAGTCTATCTGTTTTAATCTATACTGATATTTTCCTGTCATTACTTCTTCATCTACAAACGAATATGATTGCGCTTCTGTGGTTGTTCCTTTTCCTTCAACGAATCCTATCGAACGCCAATCATTATTGCCTGATGAATATTGACTACTGCCTGCTATTCTCTTCTCTACATCAAATCCCCTGTTGTTTATTTCTGTGGCGGTGACCCACTTGAGTCCAACATTATTTTTATCTACTGATGCTGTGAATGAAACAAGTTCAACCGGGACAAACTGGTATATTCCGTTTCTTGCAAGCAGTTCTGCATCACCAGTAGAATAGTCATACCAAACAACAGTTTGTCTTATATACGGAGCCGGGATTGGACCATCCCATCCATAACAAATGCGTGGTCGTGATGATGTTTCGGAATTGTTCGAAAGATTCATTGAATCAATCCATGTAATACCACCATCAAAAGATAATTTGTAAAAGATATCAGAGTTATCGTAAGCCGGTGCTGAATGTGTATTATCAGACCAGGTGAAAAAAATGTGGTCTCCAAGTGTTTCAATACAGGGAGTATTTGAATTACCGGAATTGTTTGTGATGTTAATGGGAGTTGACCAGGTCTCTCCACCATCTGATGTTTTTAATAAATATATTTCATCAAAATTAAATGTTATAATATCATCTGACGCAATGTATAGTCTATTTGTGTAATCATACTTCATAAAAATTCTGTTTTGTGGACGGTCATCATTTGTGATATTAGCTGGTGTTGTCCAGTTATCACCCCCGTTTGTGGATTTGCAGAAGTAAATATCGCTGAGAGGATAAGTCGAAGTTTCTATCCACGCGCAATACAGATTTTGCCCATCACCCTGAAGTTGTACCCATCTTGAGGTTGTAGATGTATTTGAAATATTCTGCGGAACTGACCAGGTATTATTAAGAATGGAATATTTTGAAAAATAAATTTCATAATTATTATTTGGTCTTTCCTCCCAGACTGCGTACAAGGTATATCCAATTAAAATCAGCTGCGGTGTAATTGCGGATGCCGTTCCGGAAATTTTTTGCATCGCGGACCAGGACGAGCCGCTATTGGTAGAATGCTGAAATACTATTTCATAATTCCCGCCCGCAGCTAAAGTGTGATAGAGAACATAAATATTATTCATACTAACACCAGCAATAACAGGGTACCCGCAAATATTTGATGTGTTTGAAATTGTAACATTACTGGTCCAACTTAAACCCCAGTTGTTTGAACCTTTAAACTTTATTTCGCCGTTATCACCCCAAACAACATAGTAGAACATATCAAATGAATAAACCGAGTGGTAATCCGAAGTTGCACTCGGAGTGTTTGATAAATTATAGGTGGGCTCAAAAACTATTTGTGCGTCTGTCAGAACAGAGATGAATAGAATAATTGAAATTATCTTTCTCATTTTTTCCCCGCATTTATGAATTAGAGTGATATAACTAATAATTACAAGTCTTGAAAACTTAGATTATTTAAGTAAAAGCATTTTTTTTGTTAGTAACAAATCACCTGATAAAAGTTGATAGTAATAAACTCCGCTTGATAAGTTACCTGCTTCAAACTCTATCTCATATTTTCCCGCTTCTCTGTATTCATCAGCAACTGTGGCAACTTCATTTCCCAATACATCATACACCTTTATTGTTTGATAGCTACCGACTGGCAATTGCCAGCTTATCTTTGTTGTCGGGTTAAATGGATTTGGATAATTCTGCTCAAGTAAGAATTCCGTTATAAGATTTACATCAACTTCAACTACATTTGAATACTCATAACTTCCATCAAAGTCTATCTGTTTTAATCTGAACTGATACTTTCCCGATGACACCTCTTCATCAACAAACGAATAGGTTTGTGCTTCTGTGCTTGTTCCTCTTCCTTCAACAAAACCAATTCTTTCCCATTCAGTATTGCTGACTGAAGACTGCAGACTGACGACTCGCTTCCTCTCTACATCAAATCCTCTGTTGTTTGTTTCTGTTGCTGTAGTCCAATTCAAATTCACACCGGCTTCAATAATGTTTGCATTGAAACTGACTAACTCTACCGGAACAATTGCCGGAACGTAGGCAGTGGCCTCATTACCATAATGACTGTCAGCACCAATAATCAATGATTTTACCCGATAAGTATATGTTTGATTTTGCACTACATTGTAATCTTCAAATATGCGAGGACCTAAATCAGTTGTGGCAACAGTTATAAACGGATTGTTGCTTGAAGGTAATCCAATTTTTCTTTGAAGTTCATAACCATATAGCCCCGAGGGAGCGCCTCCGGGTTCCCAACTAACAATTACTTTCGGTATTGAATCACTTGCATTTGCCTGTAAGAAATAGGGGGGTGTTGCCGGAGTGAGTGCCGTTCCCATAATAATATTGTCAACATATAAGAAGTCTATAAAGTCCGAATTTCCTGTGTAAAAAAATCCAATCCTGAAATTTCCTGGCACTTCAATTTCCATTATCACCATTTCAGGTCCGACATTCCCTGTTGCATGAAGATCCCAAACTGTCGACCATGTTGAACCATTATCCGATGTTATTCCGCAACCAACAATAACCGTATCTGACCACCAATCTTCATAAAAATTAAAACTGAGACCTAAATTCAATCCTGCTGGGGCAAGAAGTTCCCCCGACATTATATATGAATCCCCGATAAAAACAGGATCCCACCGAAAAACAATTTCTCCCGGCTGCGAGTTTGTATGAGTTGAATTTGACCAGTACCAATTACTTATACCTTGTGGTCCAATAATCTGCCATCCATCTAAACCAGTATTAAAGTTAAAATCATAACCTAGAATATAAGATTGAACTGAAGTAAAATTCCAAAGAACAGAAGAAGAACTACCTGATGAATTGTGTTCTACAACCCGCCAGAAATATTTTGTATACCACTGTAATACCCCAAATTCACTCACATTGAAAGAATTAAAAATTGTGGATGGATAACCATTCTTTACTTTTACCGAGGTATCCAGATTAGCAACAAGTAATGAATCAGGGCTGAAATAAACCTCATTATAAGTCGTACCACTTGAGTTATTCCAGTAGAGTATATGACCATTTAAACTTATTCCCTTTGCACCTGGCGCTGTCATAGGGTTGAAAGCCGGATCAGGAACCTGCGCTTTTGTATGTGCAGAGAAATTTAGAACCATTAATGAAATAATTGTGACTATCAGTGTAAGCGCCCTGGTATTCATGCTTGCCTCGTTTTGGTTTTTATAACAGTGAACCGGCATTTAACATTTGCATCAACAAGAATTACGCTCAAGGTTTATCATCCTATTAACCGGAATTTTCATTAACACATCCTGCCGGTTCACTTAATTATCTTAATTAATAATTTTATTGTGACCTGAGAACAATTCTATAAGTGGTGTGTTTGAATATAAAGAACAAAGAACCCGACTTCAACTTTTATCAATTGCTTATCAGCAACGATTATAAAAAACAGAGGCGCACGGATTGTACGCCCCTGTTAAGCAACTTTAATTATTTGAGGAGAACCATTTTTCTTGTTGAAACAAAATCACCCGCCTGTAATTTGTAGAAGTACACTCCGCTTGAAACTGATGCTGCATCGAATGATACCGCATACCTGCCGGGTTCTTTCACTCCATTAACCAATGTTACAACTTCTTCGCCAATGCTGTTATATATTTTTAACAGTACTTTTGATTGTGAAGCAATTGTATAAGAGATATTGGTTACAGGGTTAAACGGATTTGGATAATTCTGTTCCAGTGCATATTCGAAAACAGAAATGACATCAACCATCACTTCATTAGAATATTTTGAAGTACCGTCGAAGTCAATTTGCTTAAGTCTGTATGTAACCGTTCCTCCCAGAATATTTTCATCAATAAAAGAATAGTTTGTCAGATCTGATGTTGTGCCTCTTCCCAGCACAAATCCGATTTTTTCAAATTGCTCTCCTGATAATTTTCTTTCAACATCGAAACCTGAATTGTTCAATTCACTTGCAGTCTGCCAATTCAATTGAACTGTATTTCCGCTAACTGCTGCATTAAATGACAGGAGTTCAACAGGAACACTTGCATCAGCATAACCGCGTAATATGTTACCAGCTTCACCACAAGTCCATAACAGTCCATTAGCAATTGTCATATACTGCACATCACCAATTGAATTGAATCTTGAGGCATCTGTCCAGGAATTTCCTCCATCGGTAGTATATAACATTGTTCCAGTCCAGCCGCCCATCCATCCTTTATCATTATTCAAAAATTTAAAATCAATAATTGCCTGTGTAGTTCCGGTGGTAAGAAGTGTCCATGTAAATCCGCCGTCTGTTGTTTTCCAGGCTCTTCCTGATGTACCGCCGACAAAACCTACACTGTGATCCAGGAAGTACACAGTGTATAATGTTGTTGAGGGCGAAGGAGCTGTTAATGGAGTGAATGTTGCCCCCCCGTCAGTTGATCTTGAAACAAGACTTGAACCGCCGGCAATGATAAGGTTTTGAGCATCAAAAACATGCATACCGTAAATAATTGAAGTACCCATTCCATCCGG